>NZ_JAGRRC010000001.1:0-275000 GCF_018122705.1 Ciceribacter sp. L1K23
GACCGAAATCTCTCTCCACGGCATCAACACCTCCCGCCAAAAGGCAAAAAGTGTTACCCATGTCTTCGGTACAAAACGTCACCTATCTCTCAGGTCGGACATCGATAATATCTGTAATAATGAGACCAGTCCAACAAGACGCTTACCCGTGGTCGCCAGCAGAGGCGGCAATCCGTCCTATTCCGGACAGGTTGATTTAGCCCTGATTAACTGCTGCGGGGAAGCCATCTTGAGCGCGGAATGGGGATGGGTTTCGTTATAGTCTCGATCCATCCGGAGATGAGCCGGAGCGCCGTTAGGTGTCGGTCAAAGCCGATATGCGGATATAATCCCGTTTCAGGGTTTTTGACGAAGGCTTCTGACATGCGGTTCGACTGGGGACTGGCTATCGGCGTGCGGCAGGGCGTCAGAACCGGAGATGCCCGCATTGGCGACCGCAGTCCAGACAATCACGTCCCGGTTAAGGCGTTTAAGGCGCCGATGATGAAGGCAATACGAATAACCTCGCCATTCCAGCAGGCAACTCCCGCGCGCTAACAGCGCACCGGCGCAGCGTCGCGCATCACCTTCCCGTCGTGAATGTGGCGCTGGCGGTTGGTCGTCTGCTTCTCCCGAAAAAATTCTTGGTGGCCCATGATGCGGTGAACCGGCTTTACCGCAGCCGAGTTCCGATGTCGTCATTTGCCATTGTTGGATGGAAGGCTGCGGAAACTCAGTCTGTGAAAGGCGACGTGCTTCGTACATGTCCGATCGCCCTGTTGTTGACGTATGCGTCGTTAAGATGACGATGGCCGAGCGAGACCCGGCCATCGAGTGCGCTACCGTCAGTCAGTTCAAACCGAGCAAGCGCGGCACGAACAGAGTGATGTCCGGGATGTAGGTTATCAGCCCGAGGAAGACGAGAGCCGTGAGGAGCCAGGGCGTGGCTGCCTTGGTCACCTCCGTCAGGCCGAGTCTGGAAATGGCCGAACCTACGTACAGGTTCAAGCCGACCGGCGGAGTGCACAGTCCGATCTCCATGTTCACTACCAGCATAATGCCGAAATGTACCGGATCGACGCCGAGTTTGACGGCGACCGGGTAGAGGATCGGCGCCATGATCAGCACGATCGCCGATGGCTCCATGACCATGCCGATGAACAGCAGAATGACGTTCACCATCAAGAGAAAGCCGATCTTGCCGAAACCAAGGCTAACGATCCAGTCCGAGAGCGCCTGCGGGATCTGTTCGGACGTCAGGATGAAGGCGAACATCACGGCATTGGTGATGATGTAGAGCAACATTGCCGACATGGCGGCTGAGCTCAAAAGCACCTTCGGCACTTCGCGCAGAGTGATGTCCTTGTAGACCCAGACGGCGACCACGAAGGCGTAGACGGCGCTCACGGCGGCAGCTTCGGTCGGCGTGAAGATACCGCCATAGATGCCACCCATGATGATGACGATCAGCATTAGGCCCCAGACGCTCTCGCGGAACGCCTGGAAGCGTTCTCCCCACGAGGCGCGCCGCATGCGCGGATACCCGTTCTTCCAGGCCCGCCAGATCGTCGTTCCGCCGAGCATTGAGGCAAGCATCAGTCCAGGGATGACCCCGGCCATGAAGAGCGTGCCGATCGACGCGGACATCACGGGCTGACCTTCCGGACCGGTGACAACCATGCCTGATGTTGCGACCGCATACATGACCATCACGATCGACGGCGGGATCAGGATGCCGAGGCCGCCGGCGGTGGCGACTGTGCCCACGCCGAACTGCGCGGGATAGCCCTGGCGAACCATCGCCGGGATAAGGATGGAGCCGACTGCCATGACAGTCGCCGGGCTGGATCCGGAGATCGCCGCGAACAGCGCGCAGGACAGCACGGCCGCCAGGCCCATGCCGCCATACCAGTGGCCGACCATGGTGGTGGCAAAATGGATCATGCGCCGCGCGACGCCACCATGTGTCAGAAAGTTTCCGGCCAGGATGAAGAACGGGATTGCCATGATCTCGAACTTCTCGATGCCCGTGAACAGCTTCAAAGCGATGGAATCCATCGGAATTGAGGTGAACGCGAAGAGAAACACGAATACCGTCAGCCCGAGGGCGATGGATACGGGCATGCCGGTTACGAGTAGCGCCGCGAGAATCGCGAAGATGATGAGGGCAGTCATCCCCGTGCTCCCTTCTTCAAATCCGCGGCCTCTTCTTCGAGTCCGTCGACAGCGCCGTGGTCGTGATGGGCGATGAAGCCCGTCGTCAGGTAGAGATACAGAGCCTGCGCGAACCGGAAGCACATGAGGGCGGAGCCGAGCGGAACAGCGAGATAGACGAGCCACATCGGCATTTCGAGGTCGGGTGACGTCTGACCTCCCTGCCTTACATGATAGACGAAATCGGCACCGATCCAGGCAATGATCGCGGTGAAGACGATGCCGCCGGACATTGCGACGATCGTCAAGATGCGTCGGTTCCTTTCATTCAGGGCCTCCACCAGAATGTCTACGCCAACGTGAACGCCAACCCGCACACCATAGGCTGCGCCGAACTTGGCCATCCAAACGAACAGGTAGATGCAGGCTTCCTGCGCCCATGTCAGCCGCAAGGAATTGATGGCCTTGAAGGCGGACCGGGCAGCGGACTGCAGCCAGGCAATCTCGTTGGCCCTTCCAACGGCGACGAGGTCGGCGGCGAGGCCGATCGAAAAACGGTGAGCGACGGCAACGAAGATCAATACGACGGCGGCGGCCATCAATACCGAGATGAGAATTTCTTCGAAGCGGTCGAGGATGCGTAGCAGCATGACAAACCCCCAACATGCGAAGGGGGCGCTTTACAGCGCCCCCGGCGAACTCATTCCATGCCGAGCGCGGCATACGCCTGCTTGATGAGATCGGGGCCGATACGGTCCGACATTTCCTCATGAACCGGACGAAGTGCTTCGACCCATTCGGCCCGTTCGTCCTCGGAAAGTTCATGGAACTCGGTCGTCCCGGCAGCCTTCATCGCCTCGAGGGCATTGTCGTTTTCCTGTTTTGCGATCGAGTTGGCGTACTCGGTCGCTTCCTTCATCGCCTTTTCAAGGTTTGCACGGATCTCCGGATCGAGGCCTTCCCAGAATGCCTTGTTCACAATCACCGCGTAGCCGAGATAGCCGTGGTTGGAGAGCGTGGCATGCTTCTGAACCTCATGCATTTTTTGCGTGTACATATTCGATGGCGGGTTTTCCGTTCCATCGACGACGCCCGTTTGCAGAGCCTGGTAGACTTCCGAGAAAGCAAGTACCTGCGGCACAGCGCCGAGGGCCTGCATTTCCGCCTCGAGGATCTTTGACGACTGGATCCGCATCTTCAGGCCAAGGAAATCGTCGGGCGTTCGCAGCGGCGAGTTGGCCGACATGATCTTGAAGCCGTTATCCCAGTAGGCCAGGCCCTTGATACCCTTGTCTTCAAGCTTGGCGAGAAGCGATTGTCCCACCTCGCCATCGGTGATCTTCCTAAGATCATCGTAGCTCCCCATCAGATAGGGCAGGTCGAAGAGCTCGAACTGCTGGACCCCTAGAGGGCCGAACTTGGCCAAAGAAGGAGCGAGCATCTGGACGGCGCCCAATTGCAGTGCCTCGAGTTCTTCCTTGTCCTTGTAGAGCTGCGAGTTCGGGTAGACTTCGATCTTGACAGCGCCATTTGTATAGGATTCAGCCAGTTCCTTGAATTTATCCGCACCCTTGCCCTTGGGGGTGTCGGGCGCCACCACGTGGCTGAACTTGATGACGAGAGGCTCGGCAAGCGCAGGCAGCGTCGCACAGAACGCGATGACAGCTGCACCCGCAATGCGAGCGAGGTTTCGACGAGTTAGCATGAAATGTCCTCCTGATTTCGTCGCCCCTCCAGGCGAGAGCCATCTTCTTGCCATTTTGAAGAGTGCGGCGCTATTGTGGGAAACCACAATGGATCGTCCCGAAATCGTGGAAGGAGGGGTTCCTGAAGAGGTGGAGCCGCAAAGACAGGACCATCCGAGACGCTGCCAATGAATCGGGAATAGCAGCGCCTTGGGAGCAGGTCTCTCCGGCGCAAGATTGGAAGAGGCTCGACTTCCTTTCCCTCGTGCCGCTGATGGCGATCCTGGCTCTCGCCCTTGGCGTCGCTGCTATGGTCTGGATCGTTGATCGCGGAGAGTCCGAGCAGGCTAGGGTTAAGATCGCGACCGATGCTCTGTGGGTCGAACAGACACTTCGATTCCAGCTGTCGATCCACGAGGATTTGCTCGTCCGTTTGGCGCTGGAACCACCGGGTGACGATGTGCGCACGGTGGTGGATCCGCGTGTTAAACTTCATATTGCGACAAACCCTGAAGTTCAGTCCGTCATCTGGTACGATGGCGGTGGTCGGATCGCCCACGCATTGCCGGGTAACGGGTCCCCGCAGGATCACCGGTTGGTGGAATTGCTGCGCGAGGGAGGCGCACGCGCGACCCGTCCAGTCTACGGTGACGTTACCGAAGACGGTCTGGTTGTCATCGCTTTGCCTCTGACGGGCTCCGAAGGTGTTGTTTCGGCGACGATCTCCATACCGATACTGCTGGAGCGACATGTCCCTTGGTGGATCGCCGAACAATACGGCGTACGGGTCGTCACCGCAGCAGAAGACACTGTCGCGGCCCGTCAAAAACTTGAGCCTGCTGTGGGCAACCCGCAGCACGCCATCAGTTTCGACCCACCGCTTCGCGGAATGCTCCTGCAGATCACCGCCTACGATACACCGGCGGCCTTTCGTTCGGCCTTGCTGCTTGGGACGATCGCCGCTCTAGCGACTTTTGCGATTCTTTCCCTCCTTGTCGTTTATACAAACGCCAGGCGGCGCCGGCGCGCGGAATTGCGCCTAAGGGGAGAAACGGCGTTTCGCCAGGCCATGGAGGAGAGCCTCACGGTCGGCCTTCGTGCGAAGGACAACGAGGGCCGTATCCTGTATGTCAATTCGGCATTCTGCAACCTCGTCGGATGGAAGGCGGAGGAGATCGTTGGCCGGTTGCCGCCAATGCCTTACTGGGATCCATCTCGGGTCGGTGAAGCTGAAGAAAGACAGAAGCGGCTGACAGCCAACGGCGCTTTCAGCCCCAGTTTTGAGACGAGATTTCGCCACCGGAGCGGGCGTGAAATAGACGTGCAGGTCTATGAGGCACCGTTGATCGACGCCTCCGGCGTTCACCGCGGATGGATGGGGTCGGTCATCGACATTACAGAGGCTAAAAACGCGACCCGACGCGCGCGTGCTCAAGACGAGGCCATGGCTCGGACGGGACGGCTGGTAACCTTGGGCGAAATGGCCTCAACCCTGGCACACGAACTCAACCAGCCGCTTTCCGCGATATCGTCCTATGCGACCGGCATGCTCAATCTTCTGGATCGTGATGACTTCGATGCCGGGCTTTTCCGTGGCGTGACCGAGAAGCTCGCGCAACAGGCGGCCCGCGCGGGTTTCGTCATCCAGCGCGTCCAGGATCTCGCGAGGAAAAGGGAACCTCATTTCTCGGAGATCCAGATCGACCAGGTCATCAGGGAAACGATTGCTCTTCTCGCGGCGGACGCACGTGAGCATCGGGTAAAAATCGTGGCGGATATGGAGCCTGCGCGATCAGTTGCCGCTGATACCATTTTGCTGGAACAGTTGCTGATAAACCTGATCCGTAACGGCATGGAGGCCATGGCGGACAGGCGCACGGGTGACACTCTGACGATCAAGCTTCTGGAGCGTGGGGACAACGCAATCATTGAAATAGCCGATCAAGGCGCGGGAATTGATCCGGACGTGGAAAACAGGCTGTTCGAGGCGTTCGCCAGCACAAAGGCACAGGGTCTCGGAATGGGTCTTGCCATTTGCCGATCGATCGTCGAACTGCATGGTGGCCACCTTTCGTTTCGGTATGGTGAGAATCGTGGGACTGTGTTCGTTGTGCAGTTGCCACTCGCCCAGCGTGAGAAGCGGGCGATGGGGGAGGTACGGTGACATGACGGGAGTGATCCACATCGTTGACGATGAGGATGTCATCCGCGATGCACTCGCATTTCTTCTAGGGTCAAGGGGTTTGACGACGCGGGGCTGGCCTTCAGGAGAAGATTTCCTGGCGGCACAGCCCCTGGAGGACTGTGCTTGCGTCATCCTTGATGTTCGCATGGGCGGTCTCAGTGGACCGGACGTATTCGAACGAATTCGGTCCGTGCCAAACATGGCTCCGGTCATTTTCCTGACCGGTCATGCCGACGTGCCGGTGGCTGTTCGCGCCCTGAAGGCCGGCGCCTTCGACTTTGTCGAGAAGCCGTTCAGCGACAACCAGATTGTCGATCTCGTCGTGAAGGCAATCGAGGCGCACGCCGTGCATGAAGCGGATGCCGCGATGCGACGTGACGTGGAGGCTCGAAGACAGAACCTGTCGCAGCGGGAAAAGGAAGTGATGCACTTGATGCTGACCGGCGCCCTCAACAAGCAGATTGCCGAAACGCTCGGTATAGCGATGCGGACGGTCGAGGTTCATCGCGGGCGGGTCCTCAGCAAGATGGGTGTCAGAAACGCGATAGAACTAGCAAATCTCTTGGCTGAGGAGCGTCATCAGCCTAACTGATAGCTTAACCTTCCCTCTGTCACTTATCCTGCAAACGCATCCGCAATACAAAGGGCCGTCCCCTTAGGAAGGCTGACTTGTATGTGATCACCGCGCTTGTAGCGAAGCACTACATAGACAGGCAAACATCCGGCACCTTCGCCATATTCGATATGTCCACCCTTCCTGTTGAAATCAGCGGCTTCGGTGAAGCCGGCTTCTTGTGCACGGGAGGTGAATGACATGTCCGAGTGCAGGATGTGCTCTTTGACGCGTCCCAGGCGCGCAGCAATCTGCCAAGACTGCGGTGGCGTCCTAGTCGAGACCTTTAGGGCACGGCTCAAGTATCATTTCGACAGGCCAATGATTTCGGCTCAATTCCTTGAGCGCCAGAGAAATCGTCGATGCGATTGTTCATCCGCGGTTGAAAAGTCAAGAGGCCGCTTGGTCTCAACGTATCGACGGTCTTGTCCCCAGACCTTCAAGAGTATAGTTGATAAAAAATATCATATTTGAAGCCGCAGGTTCGATCCGCTTTATACAGTTTAGGAAGTCCGCCCATGACTCGTGATTTGGCCATCGCACCTGACGAGCGCGCGCCAGTTCCCGCCTTCTCCGTCGAAGGTGTGAACTATAGCGTAGCGGGCCGCCAGCTTCTGCATGCGATCGATATGATGTTTCCCACTGGGGAGATCACCGCTTTGATCGGCCATAACGGTTCTGGAAAATCGACGCTGCTGAAGTTGCTCGCGCGTCAGATCCATCCGGAAAGCGGGGCAATCCGCTACGCGGGCCAGGATCTCAACGAGCTGCAGGGGCGCGCGTTTTCGCGCAAAGTCGCCTATCTTTCCCAAGACGTAGCGTCCGCGCCGGGTATGACTGTTCGCGAGCTTGTGGCGTGCGGGCGCTATCCATGGCATGGCGCACTGGGACGCTTCACCGACAATGACCGGCAGAAGGTTGACGAAGCCATAGGCCTCACCCATCTCGAAGGGCTGGCCAACCGAGCCGTCGAAACGCTTTCGGGAGGGGAACGCCAGCGCGCGTGGATCGCGATGATGATGGCCCAAGATAGCGAATGCCTGCTTCTCGATGAACCAACATCTGCTTTGGATATTGCCCATCAGCTGGAGGTGCTTTCGCTTGTGCGGCGTCTTTCGCGCGAACGCGGGCTTAGCGTTGTCGTGGTCCTGCACGACATCAACATGGCGGCCCGGTTCTGTGATCGCATACATGCGCTCAAGGACGGACGGTTTATCGCCAGCGGCCGTCCCGCGGATCTGATGAACAGTGACAAGCTGCGGCAAATCTATGCCGTGCAGATGGACGTAACCCAACATCCCGTCCTCGAAATACCGCTCGCCTATGTCAGCTGATCAACTTATGCCCTTCCAGATTTCCCGCCGCGATCTCCTTCTCTCTGTCGCCGGTACAGCTGCGTTCTCTGCAACCTCCTCCTGGGCGCAGCCTGCTGACCCCGGCGTTGTGGTCAGCCTCGACTACGGTGTGGCTTCCACGCTGATGGCTCTCGGTATCGTCCCGGCCGCAGTTGCTTCGCTTGCGGACTGGGACATCTGGGTCGTCGAGCCAGAGATGCCACCATCGGTCATGGATCTGGGGAATTCCTGGGAAGTCAATTTCGAGATCCTCACGACTTTGCAGCCTGACCTTATATTGACCACCCCTTATCTCGATGCGCTGAAGCCCCGTCTTGATGCTCTCGGACGTGTTCTGCGTCTAGATGTCTACTCAGATGAAGGAGGCGACATTCTGCCGAAGGCCATTGCGGCGACACGACAGCTAGGCACGGCGGTTGGACGCGAACAGGAAGCCGAAGCTTTCCTTCAAAGCGCGGAATTATTCTTCGATGAATGCTGTGAGCGGATCGCTGCCCTGAACATATCGTCGGTTGCCCTGGTTTCGTTTCTCGATGCAAGACATGCTCGTGTCTATGGCTCTCCGGGTCTTTATGACAACGTCCTCCAAAGGCTCGGTCTTCAAAACGCCTGGACGGGACAATCGACTTACTGGGGCTTCGATACGATCGGGATCGAGCAGCTTTCCAGGATCAGCGATCCGACAGCGCTGCTGATTGCGCTGGAGCCGATACCCGGCGACGTTCTACCGAAGCTCAGCACGAGCCCGCTGTGGAACGCGCTCCCCTTCGTCCGGGCGGACAACTTCTCCGTCATGCCGGGGTCGCTGATGTTCGGCATGGTCAACGATGGGATGCGCTTCGCTCGGTTGCTGACCGATCATCTGGAGACGGTGGCATGATCGGTGTTATCAGACGCGCAGCGATTGCGCCGCCCTCCATCGCCATCGGCACGCTGATCGCGGCTGTCATGGTCGCCGTTCTGCAAATGGCTCCGCTCCTTCAGACGATGCGGCCGCAAACGGCTTCCTACGATTTGCCGACGATGTTGCTCTACCACTCGCTGTTGCCACGGATGGCGACAGCGCTTCTCGCCGGAGCATGTCTTGGGCTCTCAGGCGCTCTCTTTCAGCAAGTGCTTCGAAATCCGCTGGCCTCGCCAACGACCCTCGGTATCTCGGCGGGGGCCAATCTCGCACTCGTGGCTGTTACCCTTTTCGTGCCCGACCTTCTCGGCTACGGGCGCGATCTGGTCGCTCTTGCCGGCAGTGTCGCGGTCGCCCTGATCGTCTTTGCGCTCGGAGCGAGACGCGGGTTCTCACCTTTCTCGCTCGTTCTTTCGGGGCTCGTCATCAGCCTTTGGTGCGGTGCGCTATCGGCGGTTTTGATGCTGTTGAATGAGCGGTATCTCGTGAGCCTTTTCATCTGGGGATCGGGTTCCCTGTCGCAACAAAGCTGGGATATCCCTGTTTCCCTGTCATACAAGTTGGGGATCGTTGCCGTTTTGGCGGGCCTCCTCGTTCGCCCACTCGGTCTTCTGGAATTGGGCGAAGGCAATGCGACAGCTCTTGGGGTTCCTGTTAAGTCTCTTCGGATCGCCGCAGTGGCGATCGCCGTCGCGCTTGCTGCATTTGTGACATCCGCGGTCGGTGTCATCGGATTCATTGGTCTCGTTGCCCCAATCATCATCCGGCTCGCCGGGGCTCGCCGTCCCGCCGAAATTCTGCTCTGGTCCGCGATCACCGGGGGCGGGTTGCTTTGGCTCGCCGACGGCGCCGTCCAATTGGTGGCTGGTGCGATGTCGGATTTTCTGCCGACTGGCGCGGTCACGGCTGTACTGGGATCGCCTCTTCTGCTCTTTCTACTTCCACGGTTAAAAGTCCGCCATCGGGCTGCCGCACAGGATGCAATTGGAGTGCATGGAAGCGGCCGCGTTTCCCGTTTTGCCGTGGTCGCTCTTGCCGTGACAACGCTTGTCCTTGCCGTGCTCGTATCACTTTTTATCGGGCGGATAGGGGTTGGAGACTGGGCCTTCATCGACCTGAATTATTTTTTTGAACTCCTTGCTCTGAGGTTGCCGCGCGTTCTCGCAGCAATGTCCGCCGGTGCAATGCTTGCAATCGCAGGCACCATTCTCCAGCGGCTTACTGGAAACGAAATGGCCAGCCCTGAGGTGCTCGGTATCAGCGCTGGGGCAACCCTCGGATTGACCGCCGGCCTCTTTGTCATCGGGATTCCGGGCCTCGGCGGACAACTGGCGCTCGCTGGCCTTGGGGCGATGATTGTACTTGCCGTCATACTTCTGAATGGTTCGCGTGGCAGCTTTGCCCCAGAACGGGTTCTTCTTGCCGGGATCGCGCTCAGTGCTATGGCTGATGCGGTTGTTGGCGTGCTTTCGGCGACCGGGGATCCGCGCTCCATGTTCCTGCTGCGGTGGATGAGCGGGTCTACCTATAACGTCGATCTGATGACTGCTGTCTCGGTTACGGGGTTCCTGGTCGTGTTCGGCGCAGTGGCGCTGCGGCTCCACCGCTGGCTTGAACTATTGCCTCTTGGGCCCACTGCTGCTGGAGCACTGGGCGTACCGTTGCGTACCAGTAGATTCGTTCTGTTTGTTCTCGCGGGTGTGCTGAGCGCGGCAGCGACCCTTGCTGTTGGTCCCTTGAGTTTCGTGGGCCTCATGGCTCCGCACATCGCGCGAGAGCTCGGGTTGAGGAAAGCGGTAGAGCAGCTCTTGGTATCGGCGGTGCTCGGCGGACTACTCATGGTGGCAGCGGATTGGATCGGACGGAACATCGTCTTCCCCTACCAACTGCCTGCAGGCATTGTTTCGGCGCTTGTCGGTGCGCCGTTCCTCATATTGCTGCTGCGGCGCAGACGTGAGAGCATTTAAAGATGGCCGCAGTCAGCAGCGCCCGCCCGGCAATGGGCATACCTCACCGCATCCCGCTATACCGGGAAGCAAATATCGCAGGCAGCAGACACGTCGTCTATTGATCGTCACGCCGCCGCTACCTGAAATTTCTTGCACGAGCCCTAGCATCGGGTTCGGTATGTCCTCCGACCAAAGTGCAGTCTGGAGAAGCTCCAGTCCTTCCGCTTCCAGAGCAGAGTCGGTCAATCTTCCGATCTCGGTCACGATCCAGGCGAAGTAGGCCACGAGATTGGACCAGACAAGCCGCCGAGCCACCCCGGTGTTTTCCGATATCGCCGCTATCAATGGCGTGGCGTGCCGTAGCAGAAGCGGCTGTAGGGCGCTGCCGATTTGCAAATGATGTGCCTCTTCTCCCGCGTTCTGCAGGACGAAGCATCGGGGTTCTGCCGTCTCCGGGTCCAAACAGACCGCCACCTCCTCGAGAGCTAGAGGCAAGGATCGTCGCATCTCCAACCAGAATATGGTGGCACTGATCGCGAGAGTGCTGAAGTAATACATGGTCCACATGGAAACCACGGCCCTTCGATCAGCTTCGCCAAAACGGCTCGCATAGCGGTCGATAATCCCGGCAAAGCGTGAGGCGTCGCAGAGTTCCCGGCATTCGATGCGCTCCACGTTTGCAGGGTCATCGAGAACGAATTTACCTTTACAGTAGGCGTATTTCCCGCCGGTCGATTGCTGTAACAGCCGATCCAGGATGTCCTGTACATCGATATACCCCGCGTTGCCGCGGGGCCCGGCGTATCTCTTGTTTTGCTTCACTATCGTCCGATTTCGGATGGCATGGATCTTGGCGATGGACCATATAAAGTTCACCTTTATAGTCAACTTAATTCGTCGATCCCAGAGCGCCGATAGGGCGCGCTAGTCTATTTCAAACTGGTCAAGCCGATCGGCTAGTCCAGCTATGGTGGTGCTGTCCGCATTTGCAAAGGCAAAACGCAGGTATGAATCTTGGCCAACCCCGAAGTAGCCTCCCGGAATGCAGAGGACGCCCGCATTTTTGGCCAGTCTTTCCGCAACGACAGCCGACGAGGTGTTGGCGAATGGGTGACGGATGAACGCGAAGTAGGCGCCGAGGGAATCCATCTTCCACCGGGGAAGCCGGGCCATGACGGCCTTCAATGCATCGGCGCGGTTCAGGATTTCCCTCCGGTTTTCTTCTCTCCAATCAAAAAGCCTGGGTATGGCCATGGCCACTGCGGCCTGTGGTGCGCGAGGAGCACATATCTGCAGGTTGTCCATCACCTTGGCAATTTCCGCGACGGCTTGGGGTCCCGCCGTGACGGCGCCCAGCCGGTGGCCAGGAATGCAGAAGGATTTGGAAAAGGAATACAAAAGGATAAGGTTTTCGGCCCAGTCCGGAGTGGACAGCAGCTGGTGCGGTTGCGCTCCGCCGGGAAGAAAGTCCCGGTATGTCTCGTCGAGGATCAGGAACGCGCCGGCATCACGGCATGCTGCTAAGATGTCTGATAGCAGCGCGGGGGGGTATATTGCACCCGTCGGATTGTTGGGCGATACCAATGCGACGGCGCGAACGCCCGTCTGCAAGACCCGCGTGATTTCCGAAAGCTTCGGGATGAAACCCGTCTTCGGTTCCAACGAAATCAGCTCGCGTCGTATGCCGAGCATTGCGAGAGTTGTTTCCTGGTTGAAGTAGTAGGGGTCGGTCAAAGCGATAGCGTCACCACTACCGGCGATCGCCATGGCAGCCGCCATGAAGGCCTGGTTACAGCCCGAGGTTATATGAATATTCTCAAATCCCACCGGCGCCTTGTATAGCTTTCTCATTTCGGCGGCGTAGGCCTCTCGCAGAGAATCTTCTCCCTCAATCGGTCCGTAGCCCGCATAGGTGCGAGAGCCAGATGTCTGAGCGAGCCAAGCGAGCATATCGGGATGGGGCGGATAACCAGGGACAGCCTGGCTGAGATCAATGAGCGGTCCCTTCGCTTCGTCGTACGCGCGTCCCCACGCGAAGACAGAAGGAACAGGCGGAGGCGAGAGTTTCGAGACCAGAGGGTTGAAAGCGGCATGTGACATGCGGGGTCCTTGATGGATCAGGCGTCCTATTCCGGGCGCTCTGTTGTCGTTTTGGCAGTACGGCGTCTTGGCGAGGAGCCAGTTCTGCCGCTGTTTTGGGTTGGTCTTGGGCGGCCGCTGTGTTCAGATTCTATCGTCTCGAACACCCAGTCGATGAACACTTTGGCAATTGGAGCGGAGCGGACATCGTTGCGTGATGCAACGTAGAAAGCGTCGGGTGCCGGAACGGTGAGATCGAATGGAATCACCAGCTCTCCCGCCGTAATCAAGCTTAAAGCCGTAATGCTGTCTCCCAGTGCCACGCCATGACCGTACCGCGCCGCCTCTATCGCCAAACGTGCATCACCCATGAAATGCTGACGCGGCTTGGGCATGTCGAGTTCGTCGGCAGCGGCCAGCCAGCTGTGCCATTCTCGTCCGTCGTCCCCATGGAGAAGCACATGATCACGCAGGTCACGGAAAGACCGAAGGGCCCTGTTGTTCAGAAGCGTCGGACTGGCTACCGGAAAAAGGTCAAAATTGCTGAGAAGACGCGTCCAGCAGTCACGCCAATCTCCCTGACCATAGAGGATTGCGACATCGATCTCTGGGGACTGGAGAAGGTTGGCGTCGTTGCTCGACGTCAGTGTCAGGCTTATTTCCGGATACCGATCGGAAAAGGAGCCGATACGCGGAACGAGCCACAGAGACAGGAGTGCCGGAACGCAAGAGACGCGCAGGTTGCCACTTGTTGACGGCCGGCTCATAAGTGCGGTCGCTGCTGCTATGCCGTCGAACGCTTGCGTCACCGCCGGCAGAAGGAGTGCGGCCTGCGGCGTTAGCTTCAATCTTTTTCCTCCCCGCTCGAAGAGGCTGGTTTTCAAAGTCTCTTCGAGGCTGCGAATCTGGTGGGAAACGGCGCCGTGGGTAACGTTCAGCTCCCGCGCAGCAGCGGAAATTGAACCGCGTCGCGCCGCTGCTTCAAAAGCGCGTAGGGGATTCAGCGGTGGCAAGCGGTTTGACACAGGGTTGCGGTCCGTGAATTTTTCTCACATGCAACGCTATAACATCGTGAATTGATTTTCCAAGTAGCTCGGCGATTATTGCTTACAATGGATGCAGCGCGTGTTGCTGCCGCAAAAACAGACAGATGAAACGATCATCGTCATAATCAGGAAAATCGGCCATGGCATTTGATGCAGCGAAGCTTGCGGCACTCCGGGCGAAATACGGTGAGAGTCGCAACGGCGAGATTTTCGATCCGGAGTTCAAAAAAGTCGGAGACAAGATTTTTTCGAAAGGGACACGCGCGGCGCCGTTCGCCGGTGTGCCGACTTTCCTCTCGGCGCCCTACCGGGACATCGCGGCGGACAACCCGGACTTCGGTGATATTCAGGTGGCCATTACCGGGGTGCCGATGGATTTGGGTGTGACCAATCGGCCGGGATCGCGTTTCGGACCACGGGCCCTGCGAGCCATCGATCGCATTGGCCCCTACAACCATGTTCTGGGTTGTGCGCCAGTTCACGAATTGCGGGTCGCCGACATTGGCGATGTGCCCCTTCGTAGTCGCTACCGGCTTGAAACGGCCCACGAGGATATAGAACGCCGCTTCAATCAGATCGTCGATGCCGGTGTGCTACCACTTGCCGTGGGGGGCGACCATTCGATTTCGTCGTCCATTCTAAAAGCGGTCGGCAAGAGAGGTCCGGTAGGGCTTATCCATATCGATGCGCACTGCGATACCAGCGCACCTTTCGAGGATACGAAGTTTCACCATGGCGGCCCCTTCCGTCAGGCCGTCCTTGATGGGGTCCTCGACCCAACCCGCACGATCCAGATCGGTATAAGAGGGTCGGCGGAATATCTCTGGGAGTTTACATATGATTCCGGCATGACCGTTATCCACGCGGAAGACATCAGCGGCCTAGGCATGCCTGCGGTCATCGAGAGAGCCAAGGCGATCGTCGCCGACGGTCCTACATACATTTCGTTTGATATCGACAGCCTCGACCCAAGTTTTGCTCCTGGGACCGGAACGCCTGAGGTTGGTGGCCTCACCACGCGAGAAGTGCTTGAGTTGCTGCGTGGACTGAAGGGGGTGAATGTTGTCGGTGGCGACGTGGTCGAGGTCGCGCCGCAATATGATGCGACGAACAATACAGCGCATGCGGGAGCTCAGGTTCTTTTCGAGATCCTGAGTTTGATGGTGTTCAGTCCCGCAATCACCGAACGGTGAGAGACACCACCACAATTGCCGGAGTGCCGGCAAAAAAAATCAATGCGCCAAAGTGCCTTGGACAACAGAGGGAACATCATCATGAAAGACATTCTTTCCATTTCCACTAGCCGCCGTGGCTTGCTCGCCGGTTCGCTTGCGGCCGTTGGGGCGCTCTCGATGCCATCGATCCTTCGCGCGCAAGACCGTTCGATCAAGGTCGGCGTCTATGGGGGTTACTTTAAGGATTCGTTCGACACGAATATCTTTCCGGATTTCACCAAGGAGACCGGCATCTCCGTCGATTCGATCGCCGAGCCGACCGGTGAAGCTTGGCTTGTCCAGCTTGAGCAGGCCGCAAAGGCCGGCCAGGCGCCGGCCGACCTCTCGATGATGTCGCAGGTCGCCATGCTGAAGGGGCAGGCTACCGAGCTCTGGGCTCCTATCGATATGGCCAAGATCAAGAATGCCTCGGGCCTGATCGATCGTTTCGTCAACAAGTACCCGGACGGTCGTGTCGCAGGTGTTGGTGCCGTTGCTTGGTACATCACCCTCGTCACCAATACCGATGTCTACAAGGAAGCGCCCACCTCTTGGAACGCGCTCTGGGATCCGGCCAATGCCGACAAGCTCGGGCTGCTGGCTCTGGTGTCCAACTCGTTCCTTCTGGAAGTGACCGCCAAGACCCATTTCGGCGGCACCAATGCGCTCGACACCGAGGAAGGCATCCTGAAGGTCTTCGAAAAGCTTGCCGAGGTGAAGCCGAATGTGCGCCTATGGTATCGTGACGAAGCTCAGTTCGAACAGGCGCTGAAGTCGGGCGAAATCCCGATGGGCCAGTACTATCACGACGTCACAGGTCTTGCTGCTGCCGACGGCCAGCCGGTTCGCTCGACCTTCCCGCAGGAAGGCGGCATCCAGGATTCGGGTTGCTGGGCTCTGTCGCGCGCGTCCGCCAAAACCGAAGAAGCACACATCTTCATCGACTACATGTGCCAGCCGTCCATTCAGGCGACGCTGTCGCGCAAGGTCGGCACGGCCCCGACGGTCAAGCGTGAACTGCTCGACCTGACGGCGGACGAATTTGCCGCCGTTTCCTCTGACATCGAGCCGATCACGCCCCGCTACGACCTCTATCAGACCAAGTCGGACTGGTTGAATCAGAAGTGGACGGAACTGATCGTCGGTTGATTGGACCAGACAGCGCCAACGTCTCCTCTCCCCGCTGCCGGGGAGAGGGCAGGGTGAGGGAAAACCCAACCACCAACGCGTGATGCTCCATCCGGGACCGTGGCGTTTGCAATACAATACGAGCGTGAGATGCTATCGCCGCGCCAAAAGGGCATCGGGCCCTGACCACTTGACTTCGGAGACATGATGTTTGGCCTCGTCCTCAATTCCGTAACCAAACAGTTCGGTCCTTTCACGGCGGTTGACCATGTGCAGCTCTCGGTGCCGCACGGTACTTTCGTTTGCTTGCTTGGCCCCTCCGGCTGCGGGAAGACCACGCTGCTCCGGATGATTGCCGGTCTCGAAAGTCCGACTGAGGGTGCGGTGGTGCTCGACGACCGTGACATCACGCAGGTTCCGACGCACAAGCGGGACTTGGGCATGGTCTTCCAGTCGCTGGCGCTCTTTCCCCATCTGACCGTCGGCGAGAACATCGCCTATCCCCTGCGCATCCGTGGTGTCGGTCGTGAGGAGCAGGTGAAGCGCGTCGACGACCTGCTGGCGTTGATCCACCTGAGTGGCTATGTAGACCGACCGGTGCACAAGCTCTCCGGCGGCCAGCGGCAGCGCGTTGCGATTGCCCGGGCGCTTGCCATCTCGCCAAAACTCCTCCTGCTCGACGAGCCGCTGTCGGCGCTCGACGCCAAGCTGCGCGAGGCGATGCAGGTGGAACTGCGCAAGCTGCAGCAGCAGCTCGGCATCACCACCATCGTCGTCACCCATGACCAGCGCGAGGCGATGACCATGGCCGATACGGTTGTCGTCATGAGCGGCGGTAAGATCCGCCAGGCGGCGAGCCCGATCGAGATTTACCGCAAGCCGGCCGATCGCTTCGTTGCCGACTTCATCGGCTCGACCAATCTCCTGCCGCTGACCGCACAGGGCGGAACGGCGCTTGTCCTCGGCCATAGCGTCGCGGGAATTTCAGCTCCATCAAGTTCGGGGCCGACGAGCCTCTCTGTTCGGCCAGAAGACGTGAAGCTAGCAGCCCCAGGCGAAGGCCGCATCACCGGCAAGGTCACCTTCATCCGCGACCTCGGCGGCACCATTGAAACTTTCCTTGATGTGTCCGGCACCGAAGTCGTCGCGGTCTCGACCCCCCGCGAACGGCCGGTCGTCACTGTCGGTCAGGATGTCGGCATCGTCATCGACCCCGAAGCAGCGGTGGTGTTATCGGCATGAGACGCGAGCCTCCGAAAACCGCGCTTGACTATGCGCCGCTCGCCTTTCCCGCGGGCATGCTGATCTTGTTTTTCGTCGTGCCCTTTGCGACCATGATCGCTGTTTCCTTCTTCAAGCGCGATCCGACCGGCTTCTACTCGCCGGATTTCGTCTTCGACAATTATGCCCGCTTCCTGTCCTTCTTCTTTGGGGGTGTGCTCAGCTTTTCGCTGGCCCTGGCGATCGCCGTTGCCGTGGTTTGCGTGACGCTGGCGCTGCCTTTCACCTATCTGCTCGCACGCATGTCCCGCAAGGCGCAGGTGATCTGGCTGGTGGTCTTGCTCTCTGTCCTGTCTCTGTCGGAAGTCATTATCGGCTTCGCCTGGTCAACGCTGTTTTCGCGCACCGCCGGCATCACCAACCTCCTGGTCATGATCGGCTTGATGGAAAGCCCGGTGGCGCTGATGCCGAATTTCGGCGCGGTGCTGACGGGCATGACCTATCAGGCGCTGCCCTATACGGTGCTGGTGCTCTATCCCGCCATCGTCCGGCTCGACCCGACGCTCACTGAAGCCGCGCGAACGCTCGGAGCCTCGCCGCTCCGCGCCTTCTTTACGGTGGTTGTGCCGGCGCTGCGCGATACGCTGATCGCGACGCTGATCATGGTCTTCATCTTCGCGCTCGGCTCTTATCTGCTGCCGCAGATCCTCGGTCGCCCCTCGCACTGGACGCTGTCGGTGCTCATCACCGATCAGGCGGTCTACCAGTCCAACATGCCGTTCGCCGCCGCCATGGCCCTGTTCCTCGTGCTGGTCACGCTTGGCATGGTCGCACTGACGCTACTCATCGGTCGCAAGGGAGAGGCAGCATGAATACGGTCCTGACACGCCTCTATTTCACTCTGATCGGCATCTTCCTCGCAGCGCCCATCATTGTCGTCGCTGGGGTGTCGGTAAATGCCAAGCAAAGCCTGAACTTTCCGCCGCAGGGCTTTTCGCTGTCTTGGTACGGCGCGATCTTCACCGATTCTGGTTGGCGGTCCGCATTGCTTTCATCGTTGACGCTGGCGCTTCTGTCGGCCGCGCTTGCGGTCGCGATCGCGTTGCCGCTTTCCTGGTTTCTTTGGCGTCGAATTGCTCCTTGGGCACAGATATTCCAGCTGCTCGGCATCGCTCCTTTCACGCTGCCGCCGGTGATAACTGCGCTTGGCTTGCTCACTTTCTGGGCTGCGACCGGAGCTTACGGTCAGCCCTGGACGGCGGTCATCAGTCACGCAATCTTCTTCGTGACGCTGCCGCTCGTGACGCTGTCATTGGGTTTTTCGGCGATTGATCGCTCACTCGTGGAAGCGGCATCCGTCATGGGTGCTGACGATCGAACGATCTTTCGGACGGTGATACTGCCCTTAATCACGCCCTACCTTGTTTCCGGCTATGCCTTTGCTTTCGTATTGTCGCTCAATGAATACATTGTCGCCTACATGACAGTCGGCTTCACGATGGAGACTTTGCCGATCAAGATCTTCAACGCACTGCGCTATGGCTACACGCCGGTGATGGCTTCGGTGTCGATTTTCTTCGTCGTGGTCGCCGCTGTCATCTTTGGCCTAGTGGCGAGATTTGGTGACTTGCCCAAACTGCTTGGCGCAATGAGCAACGGGGACCGCTGAGGAACGCACCCGCCGTCGCCAGCGGCTTCTGCGGGCGGTAGCCAGAACTGGTATGCTTAGGCTGACAGAGCCTCATCATAGGCAGCGATCACGTTGCGAGCGCGCTGACCGACGATTGTGGCATCGTCTCCCGGTCTGTAGAGGCTTGATCCGAGTCCGAAACACGTCACGCCGACTTTCAGGTACCGGGTGAAATCAACTTCCGACACGCCGCCTACCGCACCCAGCGCAACATCCGGCGGAAGAATTGCCTTGATCGCGTTTATACCTTCCGGACCAAGCACGCTCGCTGGGAAGAACTTCAGTGCCGAGGCTCCGGCCTCCGCGGCTTGAAGGGCTTCAGTCGCGGTGAAGGCCCCGGGCATCGTGACCATACCGAAGGCCGATGCCGCACGGATAACTTCCGGATTTGTGTTCGGAGTGACAACAAGGTCGCCGCCGCAATCCCGCAACTGCTGAACCTGCTCAATCTTCAGGACTGTCCCTGCGCCAATCAATCTTTCGGCTGGCGCCATTTTCCTCGCCTTCTCGATCGAAACGAAAGGTGTCGGTGAATTTAGCGGTATCTCTATGGCCTCAAAGCCTGCTTCCAGCAGCGTGCCGACAACAGCTTCCGTCTCTTCAGGCTTTATTCCTCGAAGGATCGCGACAAGATTTCGCTTGAGATTTGGCCATTTTACCTGAGACATGGAGGACCTTCATTACCTGGAGAAAAGGGTTTCGGCGGCCGCAAACAGTCCTCTGCGAACCAGCTTTGCACCATCCAACACCACTGAGGGCCGCGCTGCGATCCGCAACGCTTCACCATAAAGCCCGTTCAAGCGTTCCGAGCCTACGAGATAAACAGTGTTCTTGTCGGGAAACATCTTAAGCGCCGCAGATATCTCACTGCCGATCAGAAGACCAGACAAACGCGCGGTCGCTGCAGGAGGTGGCACGTTAGCTAAAAGACCACCCGCGCGGATCGAGAAAAGCGCAGACATCAGCGAAAATCCCTGCGCAAACGTTTCTCTTACCGCGTCGGAAAAGGCCGACATGTCGAGCCCAGTGTTTGACGAGGTGTCGACGGAGAGCCGCAAGATCGACTGTCGGCTGATCAGATCGAACAGTTCTCCCGTCATCATAGTGGTGAAACCAGTGAGCACTCCGTCCTCAAGGCACGCCCATTTACTGTGTGTGCCCGGCAGACAAAAAATGCCGTTCTGGTGGCCCTCCGCCAAAGCGCCCGCCAATTGCGTTTCCTCGCCGCGCATTACGTCGTATGCACGGGGGGCTCTTTGGCACACTCCGGGAAGGATGTAGACCCGCCGTGCGGAGTGTGGCGCCCTCACCGCCCCATGCGCGAGCGCATCTAGATTTGCAGGGACGGCGAGATAGGCTGCCTCGATCCATCCTGTGCGCGCACCGGCCATGCCCGCGATTACGACGGGGAGATCGGCGCCAGCTTTGAGTTCCGCGAGATGTTGATCAAGGACTCCAGCGAACTCGTCTTTCGCCAGCCCTTGCATGCCTTCGGCCGACTGCCGTTCCGCCAGCACAATACCATCGCCGTCGAGGAGCCAGACACGAAAGTTGCTGGTTCCCCAATCGACGGCCGCTACAAATGGCTCACTCATTTTGGCCACGCCTTAATCGAAGAACTCATCGGTCAGCACGTTTTCCCCGCAAAGGAAGGCGTCAGCGACAATACGAAGAGGCTGGAAGTCAACGTCGGACTCTCCGTTTTGCAGAAGCTCGGCGAAACGCGCGTAGATTCCAGCATATTCCCGATCCGGCCCGGTTCCCGTCAGTTTGTCATCGACATACATTTCGCTGCCGCCCTTGGAGAGCCGGAGCACGCCTTCGCGGGTGGTGACCTCGATGTCCCAGGTTTGCGGGCCCTCCTGACGCCAATCGAAATCGGCGGAGATTGGAACTCCGGCGGCGCTGCGCATCCGCAGTGTTGCGCCTATGGGTTGCCGCTTGTTGGACGGAACTTCGAGCCTGGCTTTTTCCACAATTACCGGATCGGAAAGAAGGGCGGTCAAGATGGAGAGAGCATTGATGCCGGGGTCAAAGACGCCGAAGCCGGCGGGTTCCCAGATCCACGCCTGACCCGGATGCCAGCGGCGGACATCTTCCTTCCAGATTATCTTGATCCCCGTGATGTCCTTTCCGGATAGCCAGGCCTTGGCGGGTGCCACCGCCGTGGCGAAGCGGGAGTGCCACGTTGCGAACAGTGTGACGCCCGACTTCCGTGCCATTTCCGACAACGCCTCGGCCTCGCCGATGGTGGCAGCGGGAGGCTTTTCGAGCATGACATGGCGACCCGCGGAAATAGCCTTGGCGGCCATGTCGAAGCGAACTTCAGGCGGCGTGCATAGCGAAACCGCCGTAACGTCGGGACGAGACTTGAGGAATTCGTCGAAGTCGGTGAAGTTCTCAACCCCCTCGATCCGTCCATGACGCGAGACTGCGGCATCGAGCTTGAACGCCGTATTTCCGGCGATCGAGGGAATATGCTGGTCGCGCGCAATCTTGCCGACGCCAACCAGGGCCAGGGAAACGGGCTTCATCGTCATATTCCTTAGTGAGAGTCCCTGCCGACTTCCGAGCCGCGACATCCCTTGAGGAAATCGAAGTCCGCACCAGTATCAGCGCCTTCGACGTGATCGTGATACAGGCGCGCATAACCGCTTGCCGGCGGTTCCACCGGCGGACGCCAGTTGGCGAGGCGGCGCTGCATTTCCTCGTCGGAGATATCGAGATGTACCTTCCGCGCCTCGACGTCGATTTCGATGAAGTCGCCATTTGCCACGATCGCGAGCGGACCGCCGCGCGCTGCTTCCGGCGATGTGTGCAGCAGAACCGTGCCATATGCAGTTCCGGACATGCGTGCGTCGGAGATGCGAACCATGTCGGTGATGCCTTTGCGGAGCACCTTCGGTGGGAGACCCATGTTCCCGACCTCTGCCATACCAGGATAACCGCGGGGACCGCAGTTCTTCATGACCATGACGCAGGTCTCATCGATGTCGAGGGTTTCGTCGTTGATCTTGGCCTTGTAGTCATCGATGTCCTCGAACACCACAGCGCGACCGCGATGCTTCATCAGGTGTGGCGAGGCCGCCGACGGTTTCAGGACACACCCCTTCGGCGCGAGGTTACCCCGCAGGACGACGATGCCGCCCTGCTGAGTAAGCGCACGCTCGACCGGGCGGATGACATCCTCGTTCCAGTTCCGGACGTCCTTGACCTCTTCCCATATGCTGGTGCCGGAGACGGTCAGCGCGTCCTTGTGCAACTTTCCGGACTCGCCAAGCATCTTGATGACAACGGGTAGACCGCCGGCATAGAAGAACTCTTCCATCAGGTATTCACCTGAAGGCATGAGGTTGACGATAGTCGGAATGTCTCGACCCAACCGGTCCCAATCGTCCAACGTCAGGTCTATGCCGACACGGCCTGCCATAGCGAGCAGATGGACGACTGCGTTGGTCGAACCGCCAATGGCACCGTTTACGCGAATGGCGTTTTCGAAAGCCTGCTTCGTCATGATGTCGGACGGCTTGAGGTCGTCCTTCACCATTTGCACAATCCTGCGGCCGGAGAGTTGCGCCATTACCTTGCGCCGGCTGTCGACGGCTGGAATGGCAGCATTACCGGAAAGGGCCATGCCCAACGCTTCCACCATCGAAGCCATCGTGGATGCGGTGCCCATGGTGTTGCAGGTGCCGCTGGAGCGAGACATCGAAGCTTCCGCTTCCAGGAACTCATCCTGAGACATCTCGCCCGCCTTCACGGCCTCAGAGAACTTCCAGAGATGGGTTCCCGACCCAACGCGCTCGCCACGGAAGTAGCCGTTCAACATCGGGCCGCCGGTGACGACGATTGACGGCAGGTCCGTGGACGCGGCGGCCATCACGAGTGACGGCGTGGTCTTATCGCAGCCAACCAGAAGGACGGCGCCATCAATGGGCTGGCCGCGCATGGCCTCCTCGACCGAAAGGGCGGCCAAGTTGCGGTACATCATGGCTGTCGGACGGAACGTATTTTCCGACGCGGAGAACACCGGAATTTCAACGGGAAATCCGCCTGCTTCCCACACACCGGCCTTCACCTTCTCCGCCAGTTCTCGCAGATGCCCGTTGCAGGGTGTCAGGTCGGACCAGGTGTTGAGGATGCCGATCACCGGCCGTCCATCGAAAAGGTCGTGAGGATGGCCTTGGTTCTTCAGCCAGCCGCGGTGGTAGATCGTGTCGCGCGAATTTCCGCCATACCAGTGCTGAGATCTAAGTTTGCGGGGCCAGGGGGCCGGTTTGAAAGCACTCATGATGTTCTTCTCTGTCCAGTTTCAGAGCCGCCCAAAGCGGCCAGGCGTCACAGCATCTTGACGGTCAGCGGCTTCTCGGCTGCTCGCGAGAGGCGATTGCGCAGTGGCAAACCGAATTGCGGAGCGTCGATTTCGAAGACGTCGCCTTCCTGGGTCCTTATGCCGTCGGCAAACGAAAGCGTCGCGGTACCGTACATGTGCACATGCAGGTCGCCCGGCTGGCAGAACAGCGCGTATTTGAAGTGGTGATACTCCAGGTTGGCGATGGTGTGGGACATGTTATCCTCGCCTGAAAGGAAAGGCTTTTCCCAAAGGACCTTGCCATCCCTAAGGATACGCGATGTGCCTTCGACGTGATCCGGGAGAGGAGCGACCAATAGCTCGGGGCCGAACGCGGCCTGCCGCAGTTTCGAGTGCGCCAGATAGAGATAGTTGATCTTCTCCGTCACGTGGTCGGAAAACTCGTTGGCGACCGAAAAACCGAGTCGGAAAGGCGTCCCGTCCTCGCCAATGACATAGAAGCCCGCGAGCTCAGGCTCCTCGCCGCCATCCAGCGCAAAAGGCGGAGACACGAGATCGTCGCCAGGTGCGACGGCCATCACACCGTTGCCCTTGTAGAACCATTCCGGCTGTACGCCGGTCTCGCCAGCTTTCGGCTTCCCCCCTTCGATGCCCATGCGGAACATCTTCATGGAATCGCTCATACCGGTCGTATCCGCATGCATGCTGTCACGAGCCGATGCAGAGCCGGTATGGGTGAGCCCGGTGCCTGTCAGGTACATGTGAGCCGCGTCCGGATGCCGGACGGGGCAGTCGAGTTTGCCAGCCGCAGCGAGGTCGGGGAGGTTGACTGTTTCCCCTTTGCCGCGCTGTTCGATCACGACTTTCAGCGAAGAGTTGGCCTTGATAGCAGCCAGAGCGAGTTCATAGGTCGAGGAAACGCCTGGCACGATCGTCGCCACTTCGCCATGGCGGCAAATGACGCCACCGGCCTTCAATTGAGACAGAAACATCCGATATTCCTCAAACTGCCTTGTTCTTGTTGTAGACATCGAAGTAGACAGCCGCGAGAAGCACGAGGCCCTTGATCAACTGCTGGTAGTCGATGCCAATGCCCATGATCGACATGCCGTTATTCATGACGCCCATGATGAAAGCGCCGATCACCGCGCCGGTGATCTTGCCGACGCCCCCTGAAGCCGATGCGCCTCCGATAAAGCATGCCGCGATCACGTCGAGCTCAAAGCCGACACCTGCCTTCGGGGTCGCGGAGTTCAGTCGTGCCGCAATAATCATGCCTGCCAGAGCTGCAAGCGCACCCATGTTGACGAAGGCCAGGAAGGTGAGTCGTTCGGTGTTGATGCCGGACAGTTTTGCGGCCTTTTCATTGCCTCCAAGAGCATAGATGCGGCGGCCTATCGTCGTCCGTGTTGTGACGAAAGAGTAGAGAGCGATCAATACCGCCATGACGACCAGGACGTTCGGGAAACCGCGATAGGTTGCCAGCTGAAAGCCGAGGAAAAGTGCGACTGCGCTTATGATCGCCATTTGGACGACGAAGAATGCGAACGGCTCATTTTCGGTGCCGTGCGCATCATTGATGCGGCGGTTCTTCATGCCAGCGTAGATGGCGTAAGCCACCAGTGCAATGACGACGACCAACGCAAAGTAGTTCTTGATCAAGCCGTCTGCGGCATCTCCGAAAGCAAGGAAATCCGGGACGAAGCCAGTTGACAGGAGTTGGAATTCCTTCGGGAAGGGGCCAATAGGTCGGCCTTCTAGCACAACGTATGTCATACCGCGGAATACCAGCATGCCGGCGAGCGTGACGATGAAGGAAGGTATCTTCTGGTACGCTACCCAGTAGCCCTGAGCCGCGCCCATGGCGGCGCCGATGATCAGGCACAATGGCACGACGATCGCCGGATGCCAGCCCCATTTGACCAGCATGATGGCGGATATCCCGCCGATAAAAGCAACGATCGACCCCACAGAAAGATCGATGTGACCGGCCACGATGATCAACAACATGCCGAGCGCCATGATGATGATGAACGAGTTCTGGAGGACCAGGTTGGTAATATTGACTGGGCGGAACAGCACGCCGCCGGTCAGCACCTGAAACAGAACCATGATGACGACAAGCGCCAGCAACAGGCCGTATTCTCGAATGTTTCGGCGAAGGTAGTCGCCGATGGATACCTTGGGGGCTTCGGTTCTTGTGTCGATCGCCATTAGTTTTTCTCCCCAGAGCGCATGATGGCACGCATGATGGACTCTTGACTTGCCTCTTGTTTCGAGAGTTCGGCCACAATCCGTCCCTCGTTCATAACGTAGACGCGATCGCAGGTGCCGAGCAGTTCAGGCATTTCCGATGAAATCATCAGGATGCCCTTACCTTCCGCTGCAAGCTGGTTGATGATGGTGTAGATCTCGAACTTTGCGCCGACGTCGATACCGCGGGTCGGCTCGTCGAGAATAAGAACTTCAGGATTGGTGAAGAGCCACTTCGACAGAACGACCTTCTGCTGATTGCCACCTGAAAGGTTCACGGCCTCCTGGTAGATCGAGTGGGACCGGATACGGAGTTTCTGCCGGTAGTCGGAAGCAACCCGCGCCTCTGCCCGGTCATCGATTATGCCGCCTGCAGAGACACCGTTGAGGTTCGCCAGTGTGGTGTTTTCCTTGATGTTATTCATCAGGACGAGCCCGAGATGCTTCCGATCCTCAGTGACATAGGCGAGGCCTGCGTCAATCGCCTTTCGGATTGTGCTCACATCCACGGGCTTACCGTGCATTTTGACTTCGCCGGTAATCTTATGACCCCAGGACTTGCCGAAGATGCTCATGGCGGTCTCGGTACGACCAGCGCCCATCAGCCCGGCGATGCCGACAACTTCTCCTGCCCGCACGTTGAAGGACACGTCGTGGAGGAACTGCCGATCTCGATGGTTTTGATGGAACACGTTCCAGTTTTTCACCTCGAGCAGCATATCGCCGATCTTCGGGTCACGCGGCGGATAGCGATCTTCCATGTCGCGACCGACCATTCCCTTGATAATGCGATCCTCGGTTATCTCCTGCGTGTGACAGTCCAGCGTTTCTACTGTTCCGCCGTCCCTGAGAATCGTTATCTGGTCGGCCACCTTCCGGATTTCGTTGAGCTTGTGCGAGATGATGATCGAGGTGAGCCCCTGCTTGCGGAACTCCATCAGGAGTGTGAGCAGCGCATCGGAATCCGTCTCGTTCAGCGACGCAGTCGGTTCATCCAGGATCAGAAGCCTGACCTTCTTCGACAATGCCTTGGCGATCTCGACCAGTTGTTGCTTGCCGACGCCGATGTCGGTGATGCGTGTGGTGGGGGCGTCCCTCAATCCGACCTTCGCCAGCAGTTCCTTGGTTTTTGCGAAGGTTTGCGGCCATTGGATAACTCCTTTGGTCGCTACCTCGTTTCCAAGGAAGATGTTCTCGGCGATGGACAGCAGAGGAACCAGCGCCAACTCCTGGTGAATAATGATAATGCCGATTTCTTCGCTGTCGGCGATGTTGTGGAAGTTACGAACTTTACCGTCGTAGTGAATCTCGCCGTCGTAAGTTCCAGCCGGATAAACGCCGCTGAGGACCTTCATGAGCGTGGACTTGCCAGCGCCATTCTCGCCCACAAGAGCGTGTATCTCGCCTTCCTTCACCTTGAAGCTGACATTGTCCAAGGCCTTCACACCCGGAAATGTCTTGGTGATGCCGCGCATCTCCAGAATGATATTGTTCATGTGCAGAATTCCAGCGCCGGCTCGATGCCTATACATCGGGACCCCAACGCAAGCTCCCTCAGCCTTCATGAAAAATGGGTCCGCGACGATGCCGCGGACCCCTTGATGACAACAGGTATCAGTTGTCGATCTGCTCCGCGGTGTAATAGCCGGACGAAACCATAACGTCGCGAACATTGGCCTTGTCGACTGCCACCGGCTTCAGCAGGTAGGACGGTACGACCTTGACGCCGTTGTTATAGGTCTTGTCGTCGTTGATTTCCGGCGTGCCGCCAGACATCAGGGCTTCGACCATCGAAACGGCAACCTTCGCGAGTTCGCGAGTGTCCTTGAAGACGGTGGAGTACTGCTCATCCGAAAGGATCGACTTGACGGACGGAAGTTCCGCGTCCTGGCCGGTCACGATCGGCATCTTCATATCGCCAGAGCCATAGCCGACGCCCTTGAGAGCCGACAGGATGCCGATGGAGAGACCGTCATACGGCGAAAGGGCACCGTGCAGCTGATCGTCCGTGTAGGTCGAGGAGAGAAGGTTCTCCATGCGGGCCTGGGCAACCGTACCGTCCCAACGCAGAGTGCCAACCTGTTCCATGCCCATCTGGCCAGACTTCACAACAATGTCGCCGCTGTCGATCAGGGGCTGCAGGACTGACATAGCGCCATCGTAGAAGAAGAAGGCGTTGTTGTCGTCCGGAGAGCCGCCGAAGAGTTCGACGTTCCACGGCTTGACGTCCGGGAAACGCTCCTTCAGGCCGTCCACGAGGCTCGTTGCCTGGAGAACACCAACCTGGAAGTTATCGAAGGTGGCATAGTAGTCGACATTGCCCGAGTCGCGGATCAGGCGGTCGTAGGCGATGACCTTTACGCCCGCATCTGCGGCCTTCTGCAGGATGTCGGAGAGGGTTGTGCCGTCGATGGCGCCGATCACGAGAACCTTGGCGCCCTTGGTCACCATGTTTTCGATCTGGGCGAGCTGGTTCGGAATATCATCGTCTGCGAACTGCAGATCCGGTGTATAGCCCGCTTCCGTGAACAGCTTCTCCATGGTTTCGCCATCGGAGATCCAGCGCGTGGACGTCTTCGTCGGCATCGAAATACCGACCATGCCCTTGTCCTGCGCGAAGGCAGCGGGCGTAAAGGATGCGATGCTGATTGCGAACGAGGCAATCAGGGTGCCAAATTTCTTCATGGTAACCTCCCTGGTCAAACCGTGCGAGTCCAAGCTCCTCCTGGGCTCGCTAAGAAAAGAACGAGTGGCCGAAAAAGCGCGGCCCCCAGCTCCGGGGCCGACTCTTATCGAGCCCCATATGCCGATCAAATGAATAATTTGACTTTGTGCATACCAACTTTGATATATGGCTGATGTCAGAACCTTTGGGCGCTCGGCTCCTGCCGAAACATTTCAGTCTTGTCAGGGAGATTGCCGAAAAAGGGCAATTGAGTCTTGCCGCAAGCGCTTTGGCGCTAACGCAGCCGGCTGCCTCGCGCATGCTCGCGGAGATCGAGCGACTGGTGGGGGTGCCAGTGTTTCATCGCACGCCAAAGGGAATGGAGCCGACCGAGGTCGGTCATGCGATCGCCCGACGTGCCCAAACGCTCCTTGAAGAAATAAGGGAGGCCGCGCGGGAGATCGAGGCGATCAGGCGCGGCCATGCGGGCACGGTCAGGGTGGGGGCGGTTACGGGCGGCGCGGTCGGTTACGTCGTTCCCGCCATGCAGGCATTGAAGGAGGAAGCCGAGGCGGTCGATATTCACGTGGACGTCGCGCCAAGCGACCAACTGGTGAATGGACTGATCGCGGGGCATCACGACTTCATACTTGGTCGCTTGCCGTCCGGTTTCGATGTGCGTCATTTCGACGTGATCGGTCTTAGGATCGAAGAGGTGAAGCTGCTTGTTCACCATACGCATCCTTTCGCTGATACCGCCGACCTCTCGGTGTTCGACCTCGTTCATTTTCCCTGGGTGATGCAAGCTCCCGGCGCGCCAGTCAGACGGGCGGTGGAGAATGTGTTCATTGCCAACGGCGCCCCCATCCCTCCGAATATCATCAACACGACGTCATTGCTGGTAATGATCGCTTTGCTGTCATCGTCGAATGCTATTGCCCCAATGTCACGCGAGGTTTCCGACCTTCTTTGTCACGATGCCCGTATCGCTGGCCTAAAGACGCTCGACATGCGGCAACTCATCGAAGTGGAGCCCTATCACCTCATCACGCTGAAGGGCAAACGAATGTCGACGATTGCCCTACGGCTCAAGGACTTCGTACTGACAGAATTTCGAGAGAGGGGACGTATGTGATGTGCCGTCTCACATTACCGCACCGATTTGCCACGGGACAAATTCGGCTCCGCCGAAACCCAATGCCTCGCTTTTTGTCTCTGCTCCCGAGGCAACGGCGATGAACAGCTCGAATATCTCGCGTCCTTTCTCTTCAATCGATACCCCAGCATCAACGATGTCGCCGCAATTGATGTCCATATCCTCGGACAAGCGCTCATACATCTCGGAATTGGTGGCGAGCTTGATCCCAGGTGCGGGTTTGTAGCCGGATACCGAACCTCGGCCGGTTGTGAATGCTATCAGGTTGGCACCGGAAGCGATCTGGCCCGTCACCGAACAGGGGTCGTAGCCAGGGCTATCCATGAAGACAAACCCGTGCGTGTTGATCTGCTCGGCGAACTTGTAGACGCCAACAAGCGGTGCTGTTCCGCCTTTAGCGACGGCGCCCAGCGATTTCTCCAGTATGGTTGTCAACCCGCCGCGCTTGTTGCCGGGCGAGGGATTGTTGTTCATCTCTCCCATGTTTCGGGCAGTATAGTCCTTCCACCAATCGATTCTTTCCACGAGCTTTTGCCCGACGTCCGGACTGATCGCGCGGCGGGTGAGAAGATGCTCCGCCCCGTAAACCTCAGGCGTTTCCGACAGAATTGTTGTGCCTCCATGGCGGACAAGAAGATCAGAGGCATAACCGAGAGCGGGGTTTGCGGTGATGCCGGAATAGCTATCCGAACCTCCGCATTGAAGACCCACCATCAGTTCTGACAAGGGTGCCGGTTGCCGGCTTATCCTGTTCGCTTCCTCCGCGAGTTCGCGAACCATGGCCACCCCTGCTTCAACTGTCTTGCGGGTGCCACCCGTCGCTTGGATGGTCATGTAGCGAAAATTGCCGTCGGGCCGAAGGCGGTCCTTGCCAACCAGTTCCGGAACTTGCATGACCTCGCATCCAAGGCCGACCAGCAGAATGCCGCCGAAATTGGGATTGCGCGCGTAGCCAGAAAGGGTGCGAAAGAGCGTTGCATATCCCTCGTCCGAGCCCGACATGCCGCAGCCGGACCCATGAACGATCGGCACGATGCCGTCGACATTCTCCAACGCGTTGAACCACTCGGACCGCTCCGCAGCCTCTGCGATGAATTTCGCGACGCTGCCCGAACAGTTCACCGATGTGAGGACTGCCACATAGTTTCGGGTGCCAAACCTGCCGTCCGCGCGTCGATAACCCTGGAATGTTCGGCTTTCGGCGATGGCCGGCAGCACTCGCGCATCAGTGGAGAAGGCGTAGTCGAGTGAGTGATCCGACATCCCGATATTGTGGACATGCACATGATCGCCGGCTGCAATGTCGCTCATGGCAACACCGATGACCTGCCCGTAACGCAGGATGAACTGCCCTGCGGCTATCGTGGTGGAAGCTACCTTATGGCCGCGCATAATCGTCTGCGCCGCAGCAACGCCACTTTCGCTCAGACAGTCGCCCGTTTTGAGGTCCCGTAGAGCAATCTCGACATTGTCGCTTGGGTGTAGACGAATACTCGCTTGTGACATTGGTGCCTTCCTCCACTTGATGGCGTCAAGCGTCCCGCAGTCGCGGGGCTGCCGGCCATTTCAACTCATTACCTTCGCCCGAAGCGGGCGGCTCGAAAGCACCCATAGTCCGAAATTCGACCAGGATGCCAACCGGTGACCGTTTACATATGCACATTATATTCAAAAATGAACTGGACTTGCAATCACCATTGGGTGTTATTTGAATTGACCGGAACGTTAAGCGAAAGCGGAGGACGCATATTTTGGAAGAGAGAAAGACCGCCCCCGATCGCTATAGGGCACCAGCGCTGGACAAGGGACTGGATATCCTGGAACTCCTTGCCGAGCAGCCCAAGGGTCTGACGCGTGCCGAAATTGTTCGTGCGATGGGTCGCAGTCCATCGGAGATTTATCGGATGCTCGAACGCCTTGTCGCTCGTCACTATGTCTCGCGTTCGGCCGAAGGAGACAGATACGAGTTGACGATGAAACTGTTCGTCCTCTCCCATCGGCATCCGCCCGTCAGAAGACTTGTCTCCAAAGCCATGCCCCTTATGGACGAGTTCGCAAGAGAGGTGGAGCAGTCTTGCCACCTCGTGGTGCCATACAACGGTGCAGGACTGGTGGTGGCCCAAGCGAGCCCGGTCGATAGTTGGGAATTCAGGGTCAATGTCGGTTCAAGGCTTGATCTGCTGACGACCGGCTCTGGTCTGACGCTGCTCGCCTTTCAGGACCTGCAACGGCGGGAGGACACGCTGGCAATTTGGCGTGGCTCTGACAAACTGGAAAAGCTGCGAAGCGTCGAGCCCGAGCTTCTCGCTGTTCGTCACCAAGGCTATCGCATAGCGGACAGCCAGCAGCTGCGAGGACTGGTCGATATCACGGCTCCGATAAGGGAACCTAATGGCGATGCCGTCGCCGTTATTACCTGCGCCTTTACCGAACGTATGGACCGCGCTGAGCGGATTAGCGTAACCGCTATTCTGGAACAACTACTGGATCTTGCCCAACGACTGTCGATCGCATGAGTTTCTCTGAGAGATCTAATTGTTAGGCAATCGCGGGAGACGTTTCCGTACTCGTCAGTCCACTTGCCTGCAAGAGACTGGCAAATCTGCCGCCGCTATCTCTCAGTTGCTCGTAGCTGCCGATTTCAACAATCCGGCCGTGATCCAGAAACAGAACCATATCGGCTTCACGAATGGTGGACAGCCGGTGCGCGATAATAAACGTCGTGCGATCCTTCCGCAGGCGATCGATGGCCTCCTTCACGCGGCCCTCGGTTTCCACGTCGAGCGCACTGGTCGCCTCATCCAGAACAAGGATCGGTGCGTTCTTGAGGATCGCCCGCGCGATCGCTATCCTTTGACGCTCCCCGCCCGATAGTCGGTTTCCGCGCTCACCGACGAGCGTGTCATAACCATTGAGGCGGCTTTCGATAAACTCGGTAGCGGCGGCGGCTTCGGCGGCGCTGATGATCTCGGGTTCGGTTGCATCTTCTCGGCCGAGCCGGATGTTCTCGACGATCGAGCGGTTGAGGAGTCCAGCATCCTGGAACACGGTCGCGATGGCGTGGCGCAGCGACCGGCGGCTAACGGTCGAAATATCTATGCCGTCGATCAGAATCCTGCCCTGATGGGGATCGTAAACCCTCTGAAGCAGATTGATCAGCGTCGTCTTTCCTGCTCCTGTCGGACCGACGATCGCTATCGTCTGTCCCGCGCCGACGGAAAAACTCAGATCGTGGACGCCCTGCGTTGTATTGGCAAAGTCGAAAGAAACGTTTTGGAATTCCACTGCTCCCATGACCTCTTTCAACTCGGAAACGCCAGCCGGCTCCTCTCGCTCTTGCACTGACTCTTCAAGTCTGTAGAACTCTTCCAGCTTCGCCCGGGCTTCAAAAATCTGAGTAGCAAAGGCGCGCATCTGGTCTAGTCGGCCAATCAGGAGGCCCGCAAACCCTGTAAAAGCGATGACGTCTCCAACTTTCAATTCGCCCGCCTGAACCAGCATCGTACCAATCACCAGTATGATCAGCATCGACAAGGTTGAGGCTACGCGATTAAGAGCACTCGCGATTGCCCACCAGTCCAGCACCGGATACTGGGCCGCCAGCAGGTCGTCGGTGTATTTTTTCAATGCGCGCGTTTCCGCTTCCACGCGATTGTAGCTGTGCAGAACCGACACATTGGAAATGGAGTCGCTCACGTGCGAAAAGACCGTGTGATAGTGCCCCTCGACGGAGGCTTGTCCCTCCTTCGTCTTGACCATCACGGTCTTACCTATCATCAGATAAAGAAACGAGAGGACCAGCAGTACAGCGCTCAGGCGGGCATCCATCGAAAATGCGGTTGGAATGAGCAAGGCCAGAGCGACAAACGTCGCCAGGTGTGTCCGCATGAATTCCAGCCAAAGACCAAACAATGTCTCGCTAGCCCGTAACAGGGTGTGCAGTGCATTCGACGTTCCGCGCATGTGATGCCATGCCAGCGGCATCGAAATGATGCGACTGAAGGCTTCGGTCAACAGCGATGCCCTTCGGCCATGCGCCAAGCGGTCAGCCTCACGGGCCACGAGCACGTACGCGATCGTGTTGAAGACACCAAACCCGGCCCAAATCAACAAAACACCACTTGCGTCCGCGCCTTCAGAGATCGCATCAATTATGCGACCGAACAAGATCGGCTCTGCAATGGTGATAACCGCCAGCACAATATTGGCGATCACGATCACGGTCGTTTTCGCCTTGTACGCGGCCAGGTAACTCAATGCTCGAACATAGACCTGGAGTAGAGACAATCGATGCGTCCTGACTGTTTGCGATCTCACCCGGGATGTCGCATATTCCAAACGATAGTCAATATGCCACGGGCAGAGGCGAAAATCCCCTGCCCGAGGTTCTGCTGCGATTTCCGACCAATTTGAACGCGAGCACTTGTTCCACCAGTTTCCACAGGGTCTCTCACACACGCAATTTTATGTTGGAAGGCAAGATTTGGCACTCTACGTTAAATGGTCTCTAACGTACTGTGCTCGCTTTTAGACGCTATTGAGGCCCTGTGCGATTCTTCGGCAGCGCCGGTCGGGGAATATCGTGAACGTTGATAAGATCACTCAATTTTTGACCACGGTTACTGAATGCCGGACTGCTAGCGATATCACATCGGCGCTAGAGACGCTGCTAGCGGCCTACCGCTTCGATTACTACGGTGTGACGCGGCAACAGAGACCACTCGACGACCAGATGCAGCTGGTTCTTGCCGGCCGTTGGCCTGAACGTTGGCTCGAAACTTATGTCGCAAAGAAATACATCGTCAGCGATCCCACGGTCCGATATCTGGGTGTTGCCCAACGAGGGTTCCGGTGGAGGGAGGCGCTATCGGCATTTCGTTCGGATCCCCATCGGACGCGGATGGAACGGATGATGAGTGATGCGGCACGTTTCGGCCTGGAAGATGGCTATATCTTTCCGATTCATAGCCGCAATGGCCTGCTCGGAAACATGTCCATTGGCGGAAAGGGCGCTGACCTCTCTCCCATGGAAATGGCCTTGTTCGATGCCGTCGCGAAGCGGGTATTCTGGCGATATCTTGAGGTCACGAAAAAAGCCGCTGAGCTGGAAAACGTTCGCAATGTCGAGGCTAAACTCACGAGGCGCGAGATGGAGGTCTTGAGTTACCTCGCGGATGGGATGACCTCAAACGAGATCAGCAAGGTGTTGGCAATCTCGAACCATACTGTCGATTGGTACATGAACGGGATCCAGGACAAGCTCAACGCCAAGAACCGTCAACATGTCGTCGCCCTCGCCTTTCGTCGCGGTTTGATCACCTGAGCGACCTTCAGCGGCTGCAATCGCTACGGCAAATGTCCGTGGTCCGCAGACCGCCGCCTGTGACGATTCCAATATGACGGGAAATTGAACTTCCTTCTGCAACAGGTTATGAATTTCGCACTGCAACATTGTGTGCGGCCGACTTAGGAGGAGTTCGTTTTGCCAATTTCCAAGATTCTCGTAGCCAATCGATCTGAAATAGCGATCCGCGTGTTCCGGGCGGCTAACGAACTGGGGCTTAAAACGGTTGCCATCTGGGCCGAGGAAGACAAGCTGTCCCTGCATCGCTTCAAGGCCGACGAGAGTTATCAGGTCGGACGAGGACCTCATCTTTCGAGAGATCTCGGACCTATCGAGAGCTATCTGTCGATCGACGAAGTGATCCGGGTTGCGAAGCTCTCAGGAGCTGATGCGATTCATCCCGGCTATGGCCTTCTTTCCGAAAGCCCGGAGTTCGTGGAGGCTTGCAACGCGGCAGGGCTGACATTCATCGGTCCGCGCTCGGATACGATGCGGCAACTGGGCAACAAGGTCGCCGCGCGCAATCTGGCGATTTCGGTTGGCGTGCCCGTCGTGCCGGCCACTGATCCCTTGCCCGATGACGAGACGGAAATTCACCGGCTGGCCGAAGAGGTTGGATACCCGGTGATGTTAAAAGCATCGTGGGGCGGTGGCGGGCGAGGGATGCGTGCGATCCGTGACCCCAAAGACCTCATCCGGGAGGTGACCGAGGCCAAGCGAGAGGCAAAAGCTGCGTTTGGCAAGGACGAAGTCTATCTAGAGAAGCTGGTGGAGCGCGCTCGTCACGTCGAGAGCCAAATACTCGGAGACACGCACGGAAACGTCGTCCATCTCTTCGAGCGCGATTGCTCCATCCAGCGGAGGAACCAGAAAGTGGTGGAACGGGCGCCTGCGCCGTATCTCACCGATGCCCAGCGCCAGGAGCTCGCAGGCTATTCGCTCAAGATTGCGCAGGCCACCAACTACGTCGGCGCAGGCACGGTCGAGTACCTTATGGATTCGGATACCGGGAAGTTCTACTTCATAGAGGTCAATCCGCGTATTCAGGTCGAGCATACCGTCACCGAGGTCGTCACCGGAATCGATATCGTCAAGGCGCAGATCCATATCCTGGACGGGCATGCTATCGGCAACGAGGAGTCCGGCGTGCCGAGGCAACAGGACATTCGGCTCAATGGACACGCCCTCCAGTGCCGCATCACTACGGAGGATCCCGAACACAATTTTATCCCTGACTATGGCAGGATAACCGCCTATCGCGGTGCAACCGGCTTCGGCATTCGTCTGGATGGAGGAACCGCCTATTCCGGCGCGGTCATAACCCGCTACTACGATCCGCTGCTGGAAAAAGTGACCGCGTGGGCGCCGACGCCGCACGAAGCAATCCAACGCATGGACCGGGCTTTGCGCGAGTTCCGTATCCGGGGCGTGGCAACCAACCTTACATTCCTTGAAGCGATCATCGGGCATCCAAAGTTCCGCGACAACAGCTATACAACACGGTTTATCGATTCGACGCCGGAACTGTTCGCTCAGGTCAAACGACAGGACCGTGCCACCAAACTGCTGACCTATCTTGCGGACGTGACGGTGAATGGCCATCCGGAAGCAAAGGGGCGTCCCCGTCCTCTCGAAGATGCTGCTGAACCGGTTGTCCCCTTCATCGACGTAGCTGTCCCCGATGGCACCAAGCAACTTCTCGATACGCTTGGGCCGGCGAAGTTTGCGGAATGGATGCGCAACGAAACGCGTGTACTGATCACCGACACGACCATGCGCGACGGTCACCAATCACTGCTGGCAACGCGCATGCGAACATACGACATTGCCCGTGCCGCAGCGACTTACGCGCGAGCGTTGCCGCAACTTCTTTCCCTGGAGTGCTGGGGTGGCGCGACGTTCGACGTTTCCATGCGTTTTCTGACGGAGGATCCTTGGGAGCGTCTTGCTCTTGTTCGGGAAGGTGCTCCGAACCTCCTCCTGCAGATGTTGCTGCGCGGGGCCAATGGCGTCGGGTACAAGAACTATTCCGACAATGTCGTCAAATTCTTTGTGCGGCAGGCGGCGGCTGGTGGGGTGGATCTCTTCCGTGTCTTCGATTGCCTTAACTGGGTGGAGAACATGCGCGTCTCGATGGACGCGGTGGCAGAGGAGAACAAGCTGTGCGAGGCTGCCATCTGCTACACAGGTGACATCCTCAATTCCGCTCGTCCGCAGTATGACCTGAAATACTACGTGTCCCTGGCCGAGGAGTTGCAGAAGGCCGGTGCTCATATCATCGCCGTGAAAGATATGGCGGGGCTGTTGAAGCCTGCCGCTGCCAAAATCCTTTTCAAGGCACTTCGTGAGGCGACGGATCTTCCGATCCACTTTCATACGCATGACACGTCGGGGATTGCAGCGGCAACGGTGCTCGCAGCGGTGGATGCCGGCGTTGACGCTGTCGACGCTGCCATGGATGCCCTTTCCGGGAACACGTCGCAACCTTGCCTTGGTTCCATCGTCGAGGCTCTTCGGGGTTCCGAGCGTGATCCGGGTCTTGATCCTCAATGGATCCGAAAGCTCTCCTTCTACTGGGAGGCCGTTCGAAATCAGTATGCCGCCTTTGAAAGCGATCTTAAGGGCCCAGCGTCGGAGGTTTATCTGCATGAGATGCCGGGTGGACAGTTCACCAATCTCAAGGAGCAGGCTCGCTCGCTTGGGCTGGAGACACGGTGGCATGAGGTGGCGCAGGCATATGCCGACGCGAACCAGATGTTCGGTGACATCGTCAAGGTGACACCATCGTCGAAAGTGGTTGGTGACATGGCCCTTATGATGGTGAGCCAGGACCTTTCCGTCGACGACGTGGTTGATCCTTCGCGGGACGTGTCCTTCCCTGAATCGGTGGTGTCCATGCTGCGGGGTGATCTTGGTCAGCCACCTATGGGCTGGCCGGAGGCTCTGCAGCGTAAGGCGTTGAAGGGTGAGGAGCCTTACGTCGTTCGTCCCGGGTCACTCATTCCTGAGACAGATCTTGAGCGTGAGCGAACGGCGCTTGAGGAGAAACTAGGCCGTCAGATCAATGACTTCGAGCTCGCGTCATACCTGATGTATCCGAAGGTTTTTACCGACTTTGCGCTGGCCGCGGATTTGTACGGTCCGGTCTCGGTCTTGCCCACGCCTTCGTATTTCTACGGTCTGCCAGTCGGCGAGGAACTTTTCGTCGATTTGGAGAAGGGCAAGACGCTTGTCATCGTCAATCAGGCCATGGGTGCGACCGATGACAAGGGCATGATTACCGTCTTCTTCGAACTCAATGGTCAGCCGCGTCGCGTCAAAGTTCCCGATCGTGCGCACGGCGCTTCCGGTTCGGCAGTTCGACGCAAGATGGAGCCGGGCAATAGTGCCCATATCGGCGCGCCGATGCCGGGGGTGATATCGACAGTAGCAGTTGTGGCCGGTCAAGCCGTAAAGAGCGGGGACGTGTTGCTTTCGATCGAAGCGATGAAGATGGAAACGGCGCTTCATGCCGATCGCGACGGGATCGTGTCCGAAATCCTCGTCCGTACCGGCGACCAGATTGATGCCAAAGATCTTCTGGTTGTCTTTGCGGACTAGTCTGAGCGCGCGTAATGTTGGCTGACAAAGAAAGGGCGGCGCTGTTGCCGCCCTTTCCATTTTGAATTCTTATCAGATATCTATGCCCCGACTGGGTTCCGGAAGCTCTTCGCCGTTTACGCTTACAGTGTATCCCTGACCTGAGCGATCCACTGTGATTGAAAAAGTCTTTCCTGCCAGCGCCAGCTCCGCGGAGAAGTTCTGCCAATGGTCCGGCAGAAGCGGCGAGACATGCAATCGATCGCCACGACGCTCGATGCCCAGCAATCCGCTAAGTGCGAAGTGATGGAGCCATCCGGCCGATCCGGTATACCAGCTCCAGCCGCCGCGGCCGCCATAATGTTCAGCCCCGTAAACATCAGCGGCTATGACATAGGGCTCGACGCGATAGGTCTCCGCGTCACTCCTGGTGGTGGTGCGGTTCGCCGGGTTCAGTATTGAGAAACTCTGCCACGCCTTACCGGTGTCGCCGTGACGCGCAAAAGCCATTCCGAGCCAGATGGCTGCATGCGTATATTGCCCCCCGTTCTCCCGGACTCCGGGCGGATAGGCCTTAATGTAGCCCGGATCTTTCTCACTCCGCACAAAGGGTGGGGTGAAGAGACGGATGATCCCGGTCTCCTGATCAACGAGTTCGTCGTAGGCGGCCTGGAGTGCCAACGCTTGTTTGTCGGGTGTTCCGAGGTCCGAAAGCGCGCTCCAGGACTGCGCGATCGAATCGATCCGGCACTCAAGCGACTCCGATGCGCCGAGCGCAGATCCGTCATCAAAGTAGCCGCGCCTGTAGTAGCTTCCGTCCCACGCCTGCACGTCCAATGACTGTGTAAGTTCGGTCAGATGCTTCCTCCATCTCGTCATTCTGACGAGATCGCCACGGCTCTCCGCGTAAGGGATGAAGTCTCGTAGCGCTTGACCCAAGAACCAGCCAAGCCAGACGCTTTCTCCACGCCCGGCTTCCCCGACCCGGTTCATTCCGTCGTTCCAGTCGCCCCCCAGTATCAGTGGCAGGCCATGTTCACCGGTTCTTTGTATGGCGAGATCCAACGCGCATGCTGCGTGTTCATAGAGATCGGCATCGTGTTCCGAAGTCTCAGGCTGAAAGAATGCATCGTGGATACCGGGCTTCAGCTCCGGTCCCACAAGGAAGGGTATACGCTCGTCAAGGATACCGGCGTCGCCCGTCGCCTTGATGTAACGGTCGATGGCATACGAAAGCCAAACGACGTCGTCCGATATCGATGAGCGAACGCCTGCGCCGGTCTGCGGCAGCCACCAGTGTTGTACATCACCCTCGCGAAACTGACGCCCAGCGGCGGCGATGATCTGCCGTCTCGCAATCCCCGAATCGTGAAGGAGAAGACTCAACGAGTCCTGCAACTGGTCACGGAAACCATACGCACCGCTTGCCTGGTAGAAGGCTGCTCTCGCCATCATACGGCATCCATAGGTTTGGTAAGGGAGCCAAAAATTCACCAGGTTGTTGAGAGCGATATCCGGCGTGTGCACCTTTACTCTGCCGGTGAAGTCGAGCCAGAAGTTCTTCTGCTTGTCGAGGACATCGTCAAAGGATATCGCGGAAACCTTGTCTAAAACGTCCCCTGCCTCGTCTCTCGAACCACCGTCTCCCAGGCTGAAGACCAAATCCCGCGTCTCGCCAGGGGCTAGCTCGATATCGAAAGCCAGGGCGGCGCAGGGGTCGCCTTCGCTTTCCGTGGTATTTTGAAGCGCAGAGGATCGCGCTACCGCCTGCGGAAGCTTGATGCAGCCGTTTCGCCCGACGAATTCCCGCCGGCTCGTGGTGAAGCTGTCCGGTCGTACTGACGCTCCGAAGAAGGCATGGCGGCTAGCATAGTCTATGCTGTACGGATTTGTGGCGAAAAGGCTGCCAGTTTCCTCGTCGAAGTTGGACAACACGAATGGCGCCGTCTTCTGCGAATTATTACCCAGAACCCACTCTACCAGCGCATAGCAACGCAGACGTCGTTTTTCGAGCGATGTGTTTCGGATCGTCAAGCGGCTCAGCTTGACAGGGAGCGTCCTTGCTACGGTTTGGGTTAGCGTTGTTGTGACATCCTTGTGAATGGCCTCAAAAACGGAATAGCCTAGACCATGACGCGTCTCGAACGTACTGTCAGGACGAAGGTTGGCGGAGGCTGTCGGAGAATAAACCTCGCCGCTGTCCAGGTCCGTGATGTAGAAAGCTTCACCGGAGCGATCGACCACCGGATCGTTTGACCATTGGGTCAGTTGGTAGTCGCGAGAATTCTCGCTCCAGGTGAAACCCGATCCCTCAGCCGACACATGAAAGCCGAACTGTTCGTTGGCGATGACATTGATCCATGGGTGAGGCGTTGTCTCACCGGCCTGCAGACGAACGATATATTCGCTTCCATCCTTGCTAAATCCGCCAAACCCGTTCCAGAGATCGAGATCGGCTGTAGTCAGCTCCCTGTCTGATTTTGGCAGCAAAGACGCGGGTATTCGGCCGTACCATTCCGCATCACGCCCTTCTCCGCCGCGCGGCGAAGAATAGAGCGATACCGCGCGGTTTATCTGATCGACGATCTTGCCGTTCCGTGCATGGAGGACGACACGCGCAGCTGCCAGAAGCGCATTCCAAGTGCTCTCTTCCATCAGGTCCTGTCGAACCGCGAAAACGTGCGGCTTTACGCCGTCTCCTTGTGTGTGTCGAAGGTTCTCGCACAGCGCGTCCAGCGCATGTTGCATATCCTGCGCGTAGGACGATGCCCGCTCGTTTACGATCACGAGATCGGCGACGATACCGCGACGCCGGAGATATTCCTGTGCACTTAATGCTTCGCGTGCAATGTCGATGTCCATGTCATCGTTGATGCGCAGGGCGAAGATGGGATAGTCGCCGGATATGGCCAACGGCCAAAGGCTTCGTTGAGACGCCAGGCCATTGCGTACCGTTTCCGGGTCGGCGCGCAGGTGCGTTTCCGGATACACCAGGTAACGCCCAAGGTGCTGGAAAGCCGCAGCCTGCTGGGATGTGATGCCGATGTGCCGCATTTCGACCTGAACTCGGGTCCATGCGTGGATGAGTTCATGGCTGAAGGCGTCCGGATGACGGTACCGGTCGATAGCCTGGTCGATTTCCTCGCGGTTGGGCGCCGCGATGGTCCAGAAAATCACATTGACCTTCTTGCCCGAAGGCACTCGTACAATACGGCGGAGGCTGAGAATCGGATCCAGCGTGAAGCCTTCGGTGCCGGAGAGCGTGGCGTCCCGATCGAAGGCAGCGGCGTCGGACAGGGTCCTGCCTCGTCCGATAAACGCCATTCGGTCGGTTCCAAATTCCGTGGGGCGACCGGGTCCCGCATTGTCGACCACCAAGTGCGCGAGACACATATCCGGGTCGCCAGGGCTTCGCTTGTTGCGCTCAACCCGGATCACGTCCTTTCGCTTCCCGAACTCGGTGCGAAGGAACATCTTCGAGAATAGTGGATGCGCGTTGTCGGCTTCATCCATTGCGAGGACCGGTTCCAAGTACGACGTGACCTCGATGTAACGATCCTCGGGCCCCGTATTCAGAAGCGTCACGCGGCGACCTTCGGCGTCGTGCTCTGTAGCCACGATGCACTCGACGCTGCTCGATATGTCACCGACAGTCTTGAAGAATTCGGCCTTGTCGTCGCCAAATATGACCTTGGTTTTTTCATCCTCTGCGCGGCGGGGTGTGGCCGTCGCAGACCACCAGTCGCCACTTGCCGTGTCCCGCAAGAAGATGAAGGTACCGGAACGGTCTTCGGTTGGATCTGCTTTCCATCTGGTGACGGCTTGGCCATTCCACCGAGAGAATCCTGATCCCGTTGCCGACAGAACAACCGAATAGTGGCCGTTCGACAGGAAGACCAGTTCCCGGTCCTTCGATGCCGGATCCGTGACCGTCCTGATCTCCGGACGCAATAGATCAGCCTGGCCCTTCCCAGGCACACTCGACTCGTGTTTCGCGCTCATTACGGGTATTTCGCGCGGTGCTTTTTCCTGCAAGAGGAGTTCGGCGGCCTCAATTACCGGATCTGCATGGAAGAGTTCGCGCAGACGTCCGTTGAAGGCCACGTTGGCGATCGCCGCAATCGACATGCCGTGATGATGGGCGTAGTAATTGTAGACAACTGCGCACCTCTTGCCATCCGGTACGCGTGTGGGTGTGAAATCGACAGCGTCATGAAAGCCATAGGCGCCTAAAGCTCCGAGCTTTCTCAGTCGTTGAAGATTTTCAAGCGCTGCTTCGGGATAGTACTGGCTGGCCAGAATAGATGCGTAGGGCGCAATCACGGCGTTTTGGCCCAAGCCGCGCTTGAGGCCTAAGGTCGGTACGCCGAAATTGGTGTACTGATAGGTCAATTCGTGATCGCGCGCATTGAATGCGGCCTCGGAGATGCCCCATGGAACATTCAGCCGACGGCCATGATTCATCTGTTCCTGGACGACAAGGTTGTTCGTCTGGTTAAGGATTCCGCCCTGCCTTTCCTGCATCACGAGCGGCGGCATCAAGTATTCGAACATGGAGCCCGACCACGAGATCAACGCCGCGCGTGCGCCGATCGGGACGACTTGACGACCGAGGCGATACCAGTGCTCCGTCGGCAAGTCTCCCTTGGCGATCGCGAAGAGACTCGTCAGACGGCATTCCGATGCGAGCAGGTCGTAGCAAGCCTCGTCCAGTTCCCGGCTGTCTGCACGGTATCCGATGGACAGCAGGCGCCGTTCCGGACGAAACAGGAAGGTGAAGTTCATCGAAAACGCCAAATCACGACTTTTGTCGCGAAGCGTGACCAATCTCTGACGGATGGGTTCTATGTTGGAGAGGTCGGAAGCCGAGTCTGCGATATGGGCTTCACACGTCGAGACCAAGGCTTCCGTCCACCGCGTTACCTCGGCACTCTGCTCGGATCGTACCTCATGGTGAAGATTGGCGGCGAGCTTCTGGATGTCTCGTGCCAAAACCGCAAGATTCGCTATACGGATGGATGCGAATTCGTGTTCGCGCTTGACGGCCGCCAAAGCTGAGCTGAAGCCAGAAATTCTCTCTTCAAGGCGCCGTCGTAGAGGGCGAACGATCTTTCGATCGTCCGGCAGGTCTTTCAGAGCTTCCTCCAGTATACTGCCTACATCACCAATGCCGTCCAGGTTGCCTTGGAGATGTGCGGATGGCGCTTCAGCCCATTCTCGGCACGCCGAAGATATTGCGATGAGGTGGCCTGCGAGGTTACCGCTATCGACGGCGGATATATATCTGGGACCAAGGGTCTTGAGCGTATCCGTGTGATACCAATTGAATAGGTGGCCGCGATGCTTCTCCATCCTGTCAACTGTCGACAGGGTCTGCTCAAGCTTCTCGACGGTTTGTTCGAAGCTGATCCAGCCAAAGTACCGGGCTGACACGACAGACAACAGATAGACGCCGATATTTGTCGGCGACGTTCGGTGCGCGACGATAGGTTCTGGCTTTTCCTGGAAGTTGTCCGGCGGCAGGTAGTTGTCGCCCGCTGTCACGAAGGTTTCGTAGAAACGCCAAGTCCGACGTGCGATCTTTCTAAGCTCGAAAAGTGTCTGCGGTGGAACTTCGAGTCGATCCTCTGTCTCCGCGGATTGGCTCACATACCACGCGACCAGTGGGGAGAGCACCCAAAGCACTACGAATGGTAGGCTCACCACCACGCCGAACGTTCCGTTGACGCTCGCGATTGTCAGTGCCAGCACTGCGAGCGCAGGCGCATGGCGCATCGAATGGTAATAAGACCCGATATCACCTTGTGCGACGGATTGAACGCTGGCAGCCGTTTTCCATTCCAGCAGAAATTTTCGGCTATAGAAGAGCCGATAGAGCGAACGAAGTATCGCATCCGCCATCATCCATGCGTTGTCGGCGATGAAGACAATGCGAAGCGCCACCTGGGCATTGGCGGCACGAGCCTCAGTCCAGACAGACTGAAAATGCGCGCGTGGCACAAAATCGCTGGACCGCGGTATCAGTCCGGAAAGAAGCGATAGCGTTGGTGCGACAAACAGGCAGAAGATGAGAAGCATCTGCCAAAGAACGGCCGCCAGCGGTGTCATTGTCGTCCAGCCGAGCACGGAGGCGAGAAACCACGCAATCGGTGTGAGCGACCGTCTTAGATTGTCGACCATTTTCCATCGGCCAAGCGCGGTTATGCCGCGCAGTGGATCGAGAATGTAAGGCAGTAGCTGCCAATCGCCTCGTGCCCAACGATGTTGCCGGGAGATTTCCACCTCGTAGCGGGTAGGAAAGTCTTCAACCAGCTCCACGTCAGTAACGAGGGCGCACCGCGCAAAAGACCCTTCAAGCAGATCGTGGCTAAGCACGGTGTTCTCATCGACACGTCCCTTGATTGCCGCCTCGAACGCATCGACATGATAAAGACCCTTGCCGGTGAACGTTCCTTCACCCGTGATGTCCTGATAGACGTCAGATACTGTGAAAACATAGGGATCCAGACCACGGTTGATTGAAAACACGCGCTGGAATACGGAGGCATCCTTGCCAGTCGTTAGGGAAGGGGTGACACGCGGCTGTAGAATACCGTATCCGCTGACCACTCTGCCGGTTTTGGGATCAGCAATCGGCCGGTTGATCGGGTGGTAGAGCTTGCCGACCAATTTGGTGACGGCTTCGCGCATCAGTCGCGTATCCGCATCCAGGGTCATCACATACTGTATGTTTTCTGGCGCAACATTAGCGCCCGGGATGTAGGAAGTGTCGCGGTCGCCGCGTAGCAGCAGATTCAGTTCGTGGAGTTTGCCTCGCTTCCGCTCCCAGCCCATCCAGCAATTCTCGACGGGATTGTACTGCCGACGGCGATGAAGAAGGTAAAACCGAGTCTTACCATCTTCGTTATATCGGAGATTTAGCTCAGCGATCTCTCGCTTTGCGTATTCCAGCACCTCGATATCTGCTTGGGTTTCTTCTACCTGACTGTCACGCCAGTCGCTCAACAGGGCGAAGTATATCTCCCCGCGCGGGTTCGTCAGGTAGTGGACCTCCAGATTGCGAACGAGTTCGTCCACTTCGTCCCTGTTTGCAATCAGGCAGGGAACCGCTACAAGTGTTCGTGCTGCTTCCGGGATTCCTTCCTTGAATTCGAAGCCGACGAGACGCGCCGGCTTCACGACAAACGTCACAAGGGTATTGAAAAGGCCGGTCGCGCCTTCAGAAGCGGGAAGCGCGATCATCATCAGCATTAGTACGATGACCGGTGTTGAGAGCTCCGTTTGGAACAGGAACCAGGCCACGATTGCTAGGGCCCCGAGCGTGATACCCACCACCGGGAGCGCAATGGCGAGCCAGTTCAGGCGGGTGATCAGCCGGACAAGCAGTTGCAATAGGGAAGGCCGGTAGCCGATTGCCGACTCCAGTTGCCGGCGCTGTCTGCCGACAAGAAATGCTCCTACGTCCGCCAGGCTTTCGCTCTCGCGCGATTCTGTTGCTTCATTCGCCAAATCGATTGCCGCTTGCGCGATTTCCACCTCGGTGAGGGCCGAACGCCGGGCCATCTTCTCGATCGTGTTGCGGTAGGCGTTGCGTGAACCAAAATCCAGTTCGCGATAGTCGGTGTGCATTCCCAGAACACGGTCAACGTGACACACCTGTTCGACCCACACCGACCACTCTGTGTCGTCAATCTCGCGAAGGCTCCGGACGATGTTTCCCATCGTTACATTGCCGGACGAGAGACGGTTCTGCTCCGCTGTTAGGGCTTCCTCGACGGACCGGCCTGCTCGCTCAAGCCTCTTCTCGAGCCATGTCACCGCAAAGCTTGTGTTCTGCGAGCCGTTTCGGAGCCGGTATACGAATTGCGTGGCGAACGTGTTGTCTTCTGCCAGATCCTCAATTCGCTTCAGTAGCTCATCACTCGCATCTGGGTCACCCAGACGGATGATTTCGTCGGCAACTTCGTTTGCTCGGCGCCGCATACGACGAGAGCGCTCCACACGGGTAGAAATCCGTCGCAGATTCTCGATCAGGACATACCGGACCATCGAAGGCAGCGCCCAGAGTTCACCGATTTCCAGGACCTGTCGCGATTGAAAGCCTTCGACGAGCGCCGTCAGGCTTTCCTGTGACGTCGTGCTATGGGTGTGGGCAACATACAGCCAGGCAAGCGCCAACGTTCGGGGAATTTCGGTCGTGCCGACGCGCATTGTTGGCAGTTGACGATAGAACCGGCGCGGAAAGTCCCGCCGGACCTCCTGAATGGCTTCTTCGATAATGTAGTGATTGTCCAGGAGCCATTCAGCAGCTGGCGTGATCGTCGCTCCGGACTCCACATCGACCGCCGTTGTCCGGTAAACCCGAAGGATTTCTTGCTCGCTTTCCTTGTGTCTTGCGAAGAAATCGAAGGCAAAGAATCCGGGGAGTTCGGTTCCGCTTTCCGCTGCCAATTCAGCGGCCTTTTCTTGCAGCTCCTCAACTGAAAGATAGGTGGCGCGGATCGAGTCGTTGTGATCGATCTGTTTGGTTTCGATTTCGCGCACGGGAGCCGGCTGCATGACGTCGTGGGGCATGTTAGCGGAGTATTCCTGAGGGTTGGTCATTCGGCAGGAAACGCGTCGTGCGTTCTGTTGTTCCTGCGGTCCATTTTATCGTCTAGTAAGCACTCACACTGTGGTAGTCCCTTGACCGGATGCAGTGGTCGGAGAGCCGCCTTTTGTGGCGTCCGTGCCTTTTCTATCATAGTGGCTTTTTTGTGCCATGTCCGCGGAGAGGCTCATTTGGCGATGCCTAGCTTTCCAGTCTGCTTTGGTAGCAGATCACGGAGAGGAAACGTATCGGCAACTTCACCAGAACCTCCGGTCCATGCGGGGCGTCGGCGTCGAACATAAGGCTATCCCCCGGTCGCATGGTATATAGCCGGTCAGCGTGACGGTATTTCACTTCGCCTTCGAGCATGTAGAGAAACTCCATGCCTTCGTGCTGAAATGTGGGAAAGACGTCTGATTTGGCGGTCAATGTGATCAGGTATGGTTCCATTTGAAGCCCGCTAGGACCACCATCGAGATGACCCAGAAGGTTATACTGATGTCCAGCCCGGGTGCCCCGACGTTCTAATTCGAGCCCTTCGCCTGACCGCACATACACCGCGTTTCTTACCTCCTCGAAGCGCCTGAAGAAGGCGCTAAGCGGCACACCCAGAGCCTTGGCCAGGGATTGCAGTGTCGTCAGCGAAGGGGATGTGTTGCCGTTTTCAATCTTGGACAGCATCCCTAGCGAGATGCCGGTGGCATTCGCGAGGTCGGCACCTGTTATACCTAGCTTCTTGCGAAAGAAGCGCACCTCGTGGCCGATCGCGAGTTCGAGATTGTTTTCCTTGGGATCGCGAATTGCATGCGGGTCCTGCTGCAGCGGGGCGCGCTTTGTCTCTGGCTTTGCCGCCGAAGCTTTACGCCCGTGGCGTGTGTCCGCCATTCACCCTCTCCCGCCAACTGATCCCACTCCGCCGGAACACGTCACCGACTTGTCAGCGGTCTTATCGTAATTGCAAGCGCTTGGCCATCGATCGGCAGGTAAGCCGCATCGCGTCACGACACTCCGGCAGTGAGAATTTCGTGGATCTCTATTAGCGATGGCCCGGCGGCGGATTCGGCCCTCAAGAGTGCGGCGGGTAGTTCCGAGATGTGACTCAACTTTTCGGCAGCCAGACCATAAGCGGACGCGATCAATTGGAAATCCGGTGCGGATGGCGTGACGCCTTCCGGTGTGATGCCGCAGTCAAGCATGTAGTTTTTGATCTCACCGTAACCGTCATTGTTCCAGACGAGGAAGATGACGTTCGCGCCGCAGTCCTTGGCCGAACCGATCTCTGCTAGAGAAAACTGCAATCCCCCGTCGCCGACAAGACAGACAATCGGCGTTGTGGGCTCCGCCAAGCTGGCGCCTATGGCGGCTGGAGGCCCGTATCCAAGTGCACCATACCCGGTGGCGGCATTGAACCACCCGTGTATGCGTCCCGCCTCGTAAAAGAGGTTGCCGGCATAAACCGGCTGTGTAGAGTCGCCGACGATGATGCAATTGGAAAGCGTGTCGCGAATGGTTTCCAGAATGGTGACCTGCCGCTCCAGCTTTTCGCCGATTTCAGCGCGCGCCTCGATCGTAACCTCTCCGGCACGCCGCCGTCCGTCGCGCTGGACGGGATTGCCTTCAAGTAACGAGAGAAGGTCATCGACCAGATTGTTGACGGTCGAGTGGAGCGACAGCGAGGCGGCGGGTCCCCTCGCCAATTGCTGAAGATCGATATCAACCCTCACTAGTTGGGATATGACTGGAAAGCCTGCGTCATCATACATGTCATAGTCTGTTTGACCCATCTGGGTTCCGAGAGCGATCACCAGATCAGAAGCTGCGATCAGCTTTCGCACCGCTTTCAGACTGGGGCTGGCTGGCACCGACAAGTCATGACCGGAGAACATCCCGCGCGCATTGACAGTCGTGACTACAGGAGCGTCAAGTCGCTGCGCAAGCAGTTCGATTCCGGGTGCTGCGGATACCGCGCCTCCGCCGCACAGAATTACCGGGGCGCGCGCGCTCTTGCAGCGCTCCGCGAGATCAAGCAGATGGGAAAGTTCTGCTCGCGGTCCTGCTACGACCGGCGATACGATTTTGCCAATCGAAATTTTTTTCGCCATGACATCGGTGGGAATCTCGATATGAACGGGCCCCGGCCTCCCCGAGCGCAATATTGCGAATGCACGCTCCATGACGATAGGCAAATCTTCGGGTTCGAGCAGGGTGTGCGACATCAGTGCCAGTGTGGCAATCATCGCACGTTGGTCGGGTAGTTCGTGTAACCGGCCACGCCCGTGGCCGAGAGATGCACGCGGATTGACGCCGGAAATCACGAGCATCGGTACGGAGTCCTGGTAGGCCTGCGCCATTGCCGTAATCGTGTTGGTCAGGCCGGGGCCGGTAATCACGAGACAAACCCCCGGCTTTCGGCTGACGCGCGCATATCCGTCCGCCATGAAACCCGCGCCCTGTTCGTGTCGCGGTGTGACATGGCGGATTCTGGAATTTGCAAGGCCGCGATAGAGTTCCACGGTGTGGACGCCGGGGATGCCAAATACGACGTCGACCCCGTTCGCCTCAAGAATATCGATGAGCGCTTCGCCTACCGTCTTTGTTACGATGCCCATGTCTTCGTCCGCACCCGCCCCACCAATTCATCGCCCAGTTCCGCTATTCGTGCCGACGCCTTCTCAAGAAGATCGTCCGAGACAGTCAGCGATACTCGGATAAACGATCGCGCTTGGTCTCCAAACGAGCCACCCGGCATAACAGCCACATGCTTTTCATCGAGAAGGCGCGCAGCGAACTCCTCACCGGTCAATCCTGTCCCGGAAACATCAATCAGAAGAAACATTCCGCCTTCCGGCATCAAAGGTACGAGACTTCCGTGCTCCTTCAATCGATGCTCCACCAGCTTAGCTCTCCGCTGGTAGTTGTCCCGCATCCGGCCGGCAGTGTCGAAGGAGCCCGAAACCGCCATGGCAGTCATGTCGGCTATGAAGGGTTGCACACCAAAAAGCATGGTTTCCGATACCGGTAGAAGGCGGTCGCAAAACTCGACCGGACCGGCGGCCCAGCCAGACCGGAAACCAGGTGCAGCATGTGATTTGGAAATCGAGGAGACGACAATCGTCCGGGACGCCAGGTCGGGATCATCGAAAGGTGAGGCGAAGGGTGCGTCGAAGATCAGCTCCTCGTAAACCTCGTCGCAGACGATCCACAGATCGTGCTCAATGCAGACCTTGCCGATTGCCTTGATCTCAGCGCGTATGAGAACCGCTCCCGTCGGGTTGTGAGGGGAGTTGAGAAGCACGGCTCTCGATCTTGCCGTTGCTGCTTTTTTCAGATCGTCGGCTTTCATATGGAAGCGGTTCTCCGGCCGCAGAGGTACCGGTACCATCCTCGCTCCGGTCGCAGCGATGACGCCTTCATACGTCGCGTAGAGTGGATCACCGACAATTACGTCGTCTCCGGTTTCTACCAGCCCCAGCATAACTGCGAACAAAGCCGTTTGAGTGCCGGGGAAGCAGAGAATATTCCGCTCACTGACATCCGGTCGCCGCTTTCGATATTTCTCGGTGAGTGCGGCGACAACGGCGGGTTCACCGCGGCCATTCGAATATCGCGTACGGCCGGCGTGCATTGCCCTGCTCGCCTCGCCCAGAAGCGCCGGGTCGGGTGCTATGTCCGGTTCTCCGATCGTCAACTCGATAACCGGTTGTCCAGATGCCGCCATCTGGCGAGCCTTGATATGCACCGCCCATTTACCTGAGCCCAGATGTGCAAGACGATCAGTGATTGAGGCGTAGCGCATCTTTTCTCAACTTTACTCCAGGTCGCTCAGTCTCAAGCCGCCGAGGAGAGCCTCCACGGAATTCAGGGCGATGGCGGGGAGGGGTGTTTCCATGAACAAGTCTCCCGCTATCGTTCCCTCAAGCCAAAGCCCGTCGATCAGGCCGTTGATTGCAATGGCTAGTTGCCGGCAGTGCACGGGATCGGCGGGCTGGTCGCATTCGCGAAGAAATGCGGCAATCAATTGTTCCAGCGCCGACAGGAAAGCCAAGTAGCTCTCGCGGTGAATTCTGGCGAATGTCGGATCAGTACGAACATGGCTTATAAAGGACGCCCAAAGAGACAGGGTGCGCCCATCCGTTACGGGTGGCGTCAGATTGGCCACAATAAAGTCTCGAAGGCGCTCGCGGGCGGTTGCGCCGCCCCGGTCCGCAGCAGCGATGGCCGCGCCTGTCATGCCGGCCATAAGCTCTTCATAGGCGGCCTGCATCATCTCATCCTTGCCGGCAAAGTAGTGCCTGATGAGCCCTCCGGTCACTCCGGCCTTTGCCGCTATCTGGCGTACGGTCGCTCCCTGAAGGCCTAACTCCGCGACGCAGTCAAGCGTTGCGGTAATCAGTTCCTGTCTCCGTTCTCCCTCGCCGGCTCGATGGAAGCTTCGCCTGCTCATGACCGATCCCGGAGGATTGGCCGCGTCAGGCAAGTGGGGCCGCCCTCGCATGCAACGCACAGCGCGTCGGCGGGAAAGGTCGAGACAGAGCAGCCAGCGGCTTCCAAAGCGGTCTTGGTTCCCGGGAACCCGTCGATCATGATCAATTCCCCCGGTGCTGTTGGCAGAACATTGAGGTTAAGGCCGCTGCTAGCCGCAAACTCGTCTTCCGGTGCAACAACCAAACCGATTCCGCGCTCCTTCAAGAGAAAGTAGAAGGCTGCGGGCAGAAGTGGGGCATGGACGAGAGCAAGATCCCGCTTCAGCGGACTTATCACCGACATGAGATGAAGGCATGCTTCCTCGCCCTGCCAAAGCGGCAGATCGAATCCGACAACGCTTATTCCGTGCGGAGCAAGAATTGCCGCGAGTTGTTCAATTCCAGCCTGGTTGCTTCGCACACCACGGCCGATCGCCAGTGTCTCTTCATCGATCCAGACGCAGTCGCCGCCTTCAACCGTGCCCGGCGCTTCAATCCGTCCCAGAACCGGGATACCAGCTGTGCGATAGGCATTTTCGTGCAGGCCGGGTTCGTCCGAGCGCAGCAGCTTTCCCATTCGCAGGATTACGGCTCCATGTCGTGTCACAAGCGAAGGATCATGTGTGAACATTGCATCCGCAAGGCCATCGCCGCTATCCTCCAGCCACACGATCTCCGTGCCGCTACGTTCGACGAGCGCTACGAATGCGCGATACTGCTCTACTGCCTTGCCTCCGTCGAAGGTGGGGCCGTAGTGCCACTTTTTAGGGTCTGCGGTCAGGAGGCTCGGTCCGGGACGCCGCATCAGGACGCGCCTCAGTCTACCGGACATTTCCTGGGAACCGTGCGCCATGATGTTATCCCCCTCCAGAATTCAAGCCGTCATGATTTCAAGGCGCCAATGAACTTCGGTTATTATACGGTTGAATAATTACCGCACAAGTGCAAAACTGCCTTCAAGGATCGAGCGAACGGCCGGCGCCGCATCAGTCCAGGAAGACACTGCCGGTGGGACAGTTGCAACAGCTTCCCCGTTGTTGCGGGGCATTGGCGGTGTGAATGGACACGACGGCGCAGGCCATTGAGGTGCGCGACCTCTGTAAGCGTTTTGGCCCTCTAGAGGTTCTGAAGGGGGTTTCACTTTCCGCCAGTCAAGGCGATGTCATCGCGGTGATCGGAGGCTCCGGGTCCGGAAAGTCGACGTTTCTTCGCTGCATCAACATGCTGGAACTGCCTACGGCCGGTTCAGTAACGGTGCACGGCGAGACGATTTTGCTGAAGAAGGACGGCCGAGGTGGTCTGATGCCTGCCGACCGGCGCCAAGTGCAGAAAATCCGCAGTCGTCTTGGCATGGTTTTCCAGAGCTTCAATCTCTGGCAGCACATGACCGTTTTGCAGAACGTCATAGAAGTCCCGATCCATGTCTTGGGAATGAAACGAGACGAGGCGGTGACGATCGCCGAAACTTTGCTGCGGCGCGTCGGGCTGTACGACAAGCGTGACGCTTACCCGGCATTTCTTTCCGGAGGGCAGCAGCAGCGTGCCGCCATTGCTCGGGCGCTCGCCGTTCAACCTCTTGTCATGCTTTTCGATGAGCCAACATCCGCACTCGACCCTGAACTCGTCGGAGAGGTTCTAAGTGTCATAGGAGATCTCGCGCGCGAGAAGCGGACTATGATCCTGGTAACACACGAAATGAAATTCGCCCGCGAGGTCGCGACCCATATCGTCTTTTTGCACAACGGCATCATCGAAGAACAGGGACCGCCTGCAAAGGTGTTCGGCGATCCGCAATCCGAGCGTTTGAAAAAGTTCATCCGTTCGATTCACTAGCCGGCAAAGCCCGGCATAAACAACGAAAAACAGGGGAAAGACATGAAAAACATTCTCAAGATCGCGATCTTCTCGTTGATGGTCGGCGTGTCCATGACCGGACAGGCCTCTGCCGCTGAGGTAAAAGTAGGCTTCGCTGCCGAACCCTACCCGCCGTTCACGTCGCCAGACGCCGCGGGCAAGTGGGTCGGCTGGGAGGTCGAGTTCATGGAAGCGATCTGCGCCGAGGCAAAACTCGAGTGCGTCATCACACCCGTAGCTTGGGACGGCATCATCCCGGCGCTGACGTCCAACAAAATCGACATGATCGTCGGTTCGATGTCGATTACCGAGGAGCGACTGAAGACGATCGATTTTTCAGACAAGTACTACAACACCCCGACGGGGATTATCGGACCCAAGGAAGAGGCGTTCGAAGCGACGCCGGAAGGGCTTGCCGGGAAGATCATTGGCGTCCAAGTATCGACCGTACACGCCGACTATGCCCAGAAATATTTCGGTCCGACTGCTGCCGAGATCAAGGAATATCAGACGCAGGATGAGGCGAACCAGGATTTGGCCGCAGGCCGCATCGATGCGGTACAGGCTGATGCCATCGCACTCGATGCGTTCCTCAAGTCGGATGCGGGCACCTGCTGCGAGCACAAAGGGAATGTGAAGGATGATCCGGCCATCCTTGGCGCAGGCGTTGGCGTGGGAGTGCGCAAGGGCGACGCGGAGTTGAAAGACAAGATCAACGCGGCCATCAAGGCGATCCGCGCAAACGGCACATACGACACATTCTCGAAGAAGTACTTTGACTTCGATATCTACGGCGGCTGAGCCTTCGACCTCGCTTCGGCCCGTATCCTAGCGCGATGCGGGCCGGCCTCGCCCGCCAACGTGGATCCGTGCCCATGGCCGCAGAGACCGGCTTTCTCAATCTCGATCTGCTTGCCTTGTCGCCTCCTGGCTGGGGCGGCGTCCTTCTGAGCGGTTTTGCAAGTTCACTTCAGCTCGCAATTGGTGGGTATGGGCTTGGTCTCGTCATCGGGATCGGGGGGGCGTCCGGCAAGCTCTATGGTGGGCCGATCCTGCGCGACCTCCTGGAAGTTTACACAACCTTGATCAGGGCCGTACCAGAGCTCGTGCTGATCCTCCTCCTGTATTATGCAGGAACGGACGCGGTGAACGCGTTATTGACCCTCTTCGGATTGCCGATGGTCGATATCAGCGGCCTGGCTGCGGGGATTTTTGTCATTGGCGTCGTCCAGGGCGCGTATTCCACAGAGGTGCTGAGAGGTGCCATTAAAGCTGTTCCACCCGGACAAATCGAAGCGGCCCGGGCCTATGGTATGTCTCCCTGGAAGATCATGCGGCGCATCACGCTTCCGGCAATGCTGCCATTTGCTCTTCCGGGTCTGGCGAACCTATGGCTGATCGCAACGAAGGACACGGCCCTTCTGGCGGTCGTCGGGTTTAGTGAGTTGACGCTTGTTACGCGTCAGGCCGCCGGCAGTACGAAGGCGTACATGTTGTTTTTCTGCGCGGCCGGCGTGCTTTACCTATCGCTCACGCTTGTCTCCAACGTTGTGATCTCGATCATAGAACGCCGCGCCCGCCGCGGCATTGCGGAGCCGATCTGAGATGCCGGATGTGAACACGACATCACCGGCCTATGTTTCGCCTCCCGCGCGTCGCCTCCTCGAGCCACATCGCATCCTATTAATGGCCTTCTTCGCCCTGGTCGTATTCTGCGCGATATGGTTCATGAGGTGGGATTGGCTGCCTCGTTACCAGACGCGCCTCCTTTACGGCATTTGGGAAACGCTCGTTCTGCTTTTCTCCACCGCGTTTGTAGGCTTTCTTCTTGCGGTGCCGATCGGATTGGTCCAAGTGGCTGGACCAAGGCCGCTGGCCTGGCTAGCAAGAGGTTTCTGCACACTGATCAGGGGCACCCCGCTGCTGCTGCAGCTGTGGTTGTTCTACTACGGTCTCGGCTCCATTTTTGCACAATATCCCGAGATCAGGCAGTCGTTCCTCTGGCCCTATCTGCGGCAGGCCTGGCCTTATGGTTTTGCGGCGCTAATGCTCTCCTTCGCGGCGTATGAAGGAGAGGTCATGCGCGGTGCCTTCGCCGGAGTGCCGAGGGGGGAACTGGAGGCAGCCCGAGCCTTCGGGATGAATAGGTTTACGATGTTTCGGCGAATATGGCTGCCGCGTGCGATCAATCGAGCCCTTCCGACCCTCAACGGAGAGACAGTCCTCCAACTCAAGTCGACGCCCCTGGTTGCGACGATTACCGTTGTTGACGTCTATGCTGTCATTTCCAAGGTGCGGCAGGAGACGTTTCTAACCTACGAACCGCTTCTTCTTCTGGCGCTCATCTATCTCTGCCTTACGGGTGCACTCGTCGCATTTTTCCGCTATTTCGAAAACCGAATTCCAACGCGTGGTGTGTAAATGACTATCCAGTTTTCCAATCATATGCCGGAAATCGTCGCAAATCGACGTTATCTTCACCAGATACCGGAGATTGGATTGTCCGAGTTCAAGACTTCCGATTTTGTGGCTGAGCAGCTCGCTGCTATGGGATACGAGGTCGCGCGCGGGCTTGGCAAGACGGGGGTCGTTGCAACCTTGAGAAACGGCACGAGTCGCCGCAGCGTCGGCATCCGGGCGGACTTCGATGCGCTACCGATCCTCGAGGAAACGGGGGCAGAGTACACCAGCACGCATCCGGGCGTGATGCATGCTTGCGGACATGATGGTCACACCGCAATGTTGCTGGGTGCTGCACGAATTCTTGCTGAGCGCAAAAGTTTCGATGGCACTGTACATCTGATTTTTCAGCCGGCTGAGGAAAACTTCGGCGGCGCCAGAATCATGATGGATGACGGTCTCTTCAACAAATTTCCCTGCGACGCGATCTTTGCGCTTCACAACGATCCCAGCATGCCGTTCGGTCAGTTCGCATTTCGCGAGGGGCCAATCATGGCGTCCGCCGATGAATGCAAAATCACCGTTGTTGGTCGTGGCGGACACGGAGCCGAGCCGCAGGAAGCTGCCGACCCGATCGTGGCCGGCGCCAGCATTATCATGGCGCTACAGACTGTGATCTCTCGGAATATTCATCCGCTTCAGTCGGCTGTCATCACGGTCGGAGCCTTTAACAGCGGTATCGCCAGCAACGTGATTCCCGAGCGGGCAGAGATGAAACTCACCATTCGTGCGCTGGACGATAACGTTCGAGACGAACTCGAACGGCGAATCCGCCTGATTGCAGAAGCGCAAGCCGCGAGCTACGGCGTGTCCGTGGAAATCGACTACGAACGCGGATATCCGCCGACGATCAATCACAAGTCGGAGACCGATTACGTCCGTCAACTGGCGATGCGGTTTGCAGGCGGGGAGAATGTAGTCGACATGCCGCAGCCGATCATGGGGAGTGAGGATTTCGCTTTCATGCTGCAGGAGCGGCCGGGCACTTACTTTTTTCTCGGGACCGCGAAGACGGAAAACGATCCACCGCTGCATCATCCGAAGTTCGATTTCAACGACGACATTCTGCCAACAGGCACGGCGTTTTGGGTTGAATTGGTAGAAGATTACCTGTCGTCCAAGTGACGGCCGGCCCCGCCTATCGATTTGACGGAGCCGGAAGATGCTTCAGGTTCGCAGAACTCGGTAAATTGCCGGGATCACGAGAACTGTGAGAAGCGTAGATGAGGCAAGTCCGAACAGGAGAGAGATAGCCAGTCCCTGGAATATGGGGTCGGCGAGTATCACCGCCGCTCCAATCATGGCCGCAAGTGCCGTCAGCAGGATGGGCTTGAAGCGGATTGCTCCCGCTTCAAGAAGAACATCCGCCAGCTGCCGATCGCCGGTAGGTGCATGACGGATGAAGTCGACGAGCAGAATCGAGTTGCGCACAATGATGCCCGCCAAGGCTATGAAGCCGATCATCGAGGTTGCGGTGAAAGGTGCGCCAAGTATCCAGTGTCCTATCATGATGCCGATGAAGGTCAGCGGGATCGGTGTCAGGATCACGAGCGGAACCTTGAACGATCCGAACTGTGCGACGACCAGTATGTAGATTCCCAGCATGGCAACCATGAACGCGGCACCCATGTCCCGGAAGGTTACCCAAGTGACTTCCCACTCGCCATCCCAGAGTAGGACGGGAGCGCTTTCGTCATCCGGTTGGCCGTGAAGGGATATCTCGGGTTTTTGAATGCCGTTCCAGTCCGTCGTCTCGATGGCCTTCTGGACGGCAAGCATACCGTAAAGCGGCGCTTCAAACTCGCCCGCCAGTTCCGCCGTTACCATTTCCGCGTAACGCCCGTTGTGTCGGAAGATCGGGAAAGAGGCCTGTTCTTTGCGGATCTTCAGAACATCTCCAAGTTCGACCACCGCCCGCGATCCTGGTAGCAGGTTGGCCGGAATGGGCGTGGCCAGAAATGCTTCATCCAGCACTCGTTCGCCTTTCGGACGAGCCACCTCGATCGGTATCGGCGGACGGCTTCCGCCGCGATGCGAGTAGCCGATCACCGTGGACCCGTTCAGGATCGAGAGAGTGTCGAAGACATCGGCCTCGGAGACGCCGTAGAAATCCAGGTCGTCCGTCGAAAGTGTGGCCCGCAAGCGCGGCGCCGGCAAGCCGTAGCTATCGTCGACGTCGACCACGAACGGCACGGACAAAAATGCCTGCTTGACCTTCTCTGCCACAGCGCGGCGCGTTTCCGCGTCTGGACCGTAGATTTCAGCCAGGAGGGTCGCCATGACCGGCGGCCCCGGAGGCGGCTCCACCACTTTGAGTGACGCTCCCGGCGGCAATTGCAACTCCGACTGAAGGCGTCTCCGCAGATCGAGGGCTATGTCGTGGCTGGTCCGTGACCGTTCGCTTTTTGGGCTGAGATTGATCTGGACGTCCCCCATTTGAGGTGCGGCTCGGAGATAGGAATGCCTGACAAGGCCATTGAAATCGAAAGGCGATGCACTGCCTGCATGTGTCTGTGCGGATCGGACTTCGGGTGTGGTCAAGGCAATACTTGCCACTGCCTGAACAATCGCGTCGGTCGCCTCGACCGACGATCCTTCGGGCAGGTCCACCACGACCTGAAGTTCCGACTTGTTGTCGAAGGGCAGAAGCTTAACTGTCACCTCTTGGGTGTAGAACAGCGCGAGCGAGCCTATTGTCGCGACGCCCACCACAGCGAGGAATATCCAGCTTCGCGACTTGCTCGCGAGGATCGGGCGAGCAACGGCGGCATATCCACGCCCCAGTGCTCCGCCGGTGGCGTGCGCGTCGTCTTGGTGAACTACTCCCTTGCCAGCGATCTTCAGCATCAGCCAAGGTGTGACGAGGACCGCAACGAAGAACGAGAAGATCATCGCCGCCGATGCGTTCGCCGGGATGGGGCTCATGTAGGGACCCATCATCCCGGAGACGAACATCATCGGAAGCAGGGCCACGACGACTGTGAGCGTGGCAACGATGGTCGGATTGCCGACTTCCGCCACAGCGTCGACTGCCGCTTCGCGTCGCCCTCTTCCGTCGGCCATTCCCCAGTGACGGACAATATTCTCGATAACAACTATCGCGTCATCGACGAGAATGCCGATCGAGAAGATCAGGGCGAAGAGGGATACGCGGTTAAGTGTGTACCCCATGATGTTCGCCGCGAACAACGTCAGCAGGATCGTCACCGGAATGACGATTGCGACAACAAATGCTTCGCGACGGCCAATGGAAATCCAGACCAAAGCAATGATCGAGAGCGTGGCAAGCGCCAAGTGGAATAGCAGTTCGTTGGCCTTTTCACTTGCCGTCTCGCCGTAGTCCCTCGTCAGTTCGACGTCCATGGAATCCGGAATCAACGTGCCCTTCAGCATCTCGACCCGGTCTCGGATTTCTTCCGAGACAATGACGGCGTTCGAACCCGCCCGCTTAGCTATGGCCAGAGTTACCGACGGTACGCGATCCAGGGAACCATCTTCCCGAAGTGTTACCGTCGAGACTCTCGATTCGGCGGTATCGGTGACAAAGGATACGTCTGCGACATCGCGGACATAAACAGGCCGATTGTCTCGGGTCGTCAGCAACAGATTGGCTATTTCGGTTGACGTGGTCAGCGTTTCACCAGCGATCATCTCGATCTGCTGGCCTGACTGGCGAAGCAGACCTGTCGGAAATGCCTTGTTCGCGCCGGCGACTTTGTCCGACAGTTGTCTTAGAGTTATCCCGTAGAGAGCAAGCTTTTCTGGATCCGGCTCAATTCGGATCGCCTCTCCGGTTTCGCCGATGAGATAGCTCAGACCGACGTTGTCGATCTTGGACATTTCGGCTCTTAACTCGCGAGCGATCCTTGTGAGATCGTTGGCGGTAACGCCGGCTCCTTTATCTCTCGACGGTGTTAGCGTCAGCGTCACAATCGCGACGTCATCGATCGTTCTTCCGATGACCTGAGGCTCGGGGATACCGACTGGAATGGAGGCTAGATTGGCTCGAATCTTGTCGTGGACACGAAGGACCGCCGTGTCTCCGGAGGTGCCGACCACAAAACGTGCGGTCACCATGACCTGATCGTCCGCGGTCTGAGAATAGACATGCTCGACGTCGTTGATGCCCTTGATGATCGTTTCCAGAGGCTCCGTCACGAGTTTGACGGCGTCTTCCGCCTTCAAACCGTTCGCGCGGACGATGATGTCCACCATGGGAACCGAGATTTGGGGCTCTTCCTCGCGCGGCAATGTCGTCAAGGCGACCAGGCCCAATGCAAAGGCGGCAAGCAGGAAGAGTGGGACCAATGGCGAGGTTATGAATGCCCTGGTAAGCGAGCCTGCAATTCCGAGACCGGGTTTCATCATTTCAGGTCCACTTCCTCGCCGCTTTGCAGCCCGGTCAGTATCTCGACCACCTCAACGCCGCCGAAGGTGAACGGACGTGATGTGACCACCGTACGCTCCGCCGTGCCATCCCCTGTCCGGACAGTCACGTAGTCGATGCCGAAGCGACTCACGATGGATGTCTGAGGTAGGACCAAAGCCGATCGTTTTCCGACCGGGATGCGCACGAGTAGACGCCTGTTGACGAACTCGGTGGGCAGATCATCCACTTCGACGTCGGCTATTACCCTGCCGCTGTCGATCTCGGGGTAAATCTTGGCAAGTCGGCCCGACGTGGAGCTGCCATTACCCTTCTCGATCTCAATGATACTGTTTTCGGTAAGGAGGGCGGCGTGCCGTTCCGGGATGGCAACGCGGAGGAAGAAGCCGCCACCACCTATAACGGCGACGGATTCGCCGGCCATGACGACTGTATTACGCGTGACTGGAACGCTCAGGACCTTGCCCGAGGTCGGTGCCAGGACGGCACCTTCCTTGCTTTGCTCAATGATGACAGAGCGTTGTGCTTCTGCCGAGGCAATCTGATTGCGGACGACGTCGACTTGCGTCCGCAGAGCGTCTAGCCGTTGTGCGGTGGTCACGCCTCGTTTGATCAGTTCCTCGCCCCGCGCCAGTTCCGCGGAAGCGTTTTCAAGCGAGGCATTCAGACCCTTCAACTGGGCGTCGAGAGCTGCAATCTGGAAACCGATTTTGTCGTCGCGGACGGTCGCAATGATATCACCGGCGCCAACGTTGTCACCTTCCGTAACGTTGAGCTCCATCACAGTGCCGCCAATGCGAGCCCGTGCCGGGACACTGTCGCGGGCCTCTACGCGACCATACACCGCCTTCCAGTCGGGAATCGTCGTGGCTTCCAGGCGAAGGGTTTCCGCGAGTGCCGCCGTGCTCAGAGACGCCGACAGCAAGAGCATAGAACAGGCTATCAATGTCGGAAGACGGTGCTTCGTCATTTTACTGCTCCTTCATCCATCAGAAGGCGGAGCCGGGACGGATGCCAAGCTTGCGGAAAATTATTGCGGCAGGACAGAAGCCCGTGAAGGCTGATTGCAGCAGGTTGACGCCTACAAAAACTGTCAGCCACACGAAGTAGGGATGGACGAAGGCTGTCAGCGCGACGGACAGCAATACCATCACGCCGGCGAAGGCAAGGATGACGCGATCAAGGGACATGAGGACCTCCAAAGATACATATGAAATAACATATATATTGAAGGCTGCGGAATTACAATGGCGTAGTTGTGATATTTCCGGGGCAGTGACTCCCGTCACCGCCTCAGCTTGAGCCTTTCGCTGAAGACGATGACGAACCCCGCGCCACAAATGAGTGCGGCGCCGATGAACACATTTGCGGTCGGGACGTCTGCCCAGATGACGTAACCCAACAGAAATGCCCAAATCAGCGAGGTGTACTCGAACGGCGCCAGGACCGAGACGGGCGCGCGTCGCATGCCCTCGAAGAACGCCAACTGCGCCAGGCCGCCTATGATGCCTGTAGATACCAGCAAGGCCGCCTCGGTGACCGTTGGTGTGTGCCAGACATGAAGCAGCATCGCCCCGGTCATGAACAGAAAGAAAAGATTGGTGATGCACATCTGGACCAGCGATCTTGCGCCCATTGCCGTCTTGCGCAGTAGAACCGTCGAGAGCGCCCATAGGCACGCGGCCTGCAGGGCCAGATAGACCTGCCAGCTGATCTTGAGGTCGACGGGATTACTCGCGATGACAACGCCGGCGAAGCCGATAGCCACCGCGACCCATCGCGCGACAGTCACCTGTTCGCGAAGGATTGGAACAGCGAGCAAGGTCGCAACCACCGGAGCCGCATAGTAGAGCGTGGTGAGTTCTGCCAAGTGCATGAATCTGGCAGCGTTATAATAGGAAAGCCATGCAGCGAGAAGCAGCACACTGCGGATCAACATTGGCTTGATGATAGAAGATTGTGCGGCCTCTTTCGCGAGGGATGCGCCTCCGGCAAGAAAGCATCCCGCTAATATGGTGGCGCTGCGGAAGAAGAGAATCTGCCAAACCGCAGTCGTTTCGACCAAAAGCTTGATGACGCCGTCGTGAAGGGTGAACAGGAAGTACGAAAGGCTCGTCAGCAGAATGCCCAAGCCAACACCACCTGCCACCGGCGCACCTGTCTCAATCTTGAGTGATAAACGCATAGACCACTCCATGCGTCATGTAACTTTTTTCTCCGTTCTCAGCCGGTTGTCAAACACGACCAGAGTTTACGATTGAAATAAAACGTGACGACTTGGTGCAGGAAAGTGGCTTGAGAATACAATCGATTTAAATAGCGTGCGCCGGTCCTGAGGAGCCTTTAATGTCCGACCAAACATTCGATCGAGCCCTGCAAGACCGGGCTCGTCTTTTTCCACGTCCCCGAGTCGCCGTGGCCACGCTATTTCTTCTAAACGGCTTCGTGATGGGATCATGGGCGCCCAAGATACCGGAATTCGCCGGTCGACTGGCGTTGTCGGAAGCAGATCTAGGATTGATGTTGCTGGCTTTCGGTGTCGGGTCGGTCCTTCTGATGCCGCTGGCCGGTGCTCAGATTGCCCGCCTCGGCTCAAACCGGGTGGTCCAGGTTGCAACACTTCTGTTCATTCCAACCATTCTAGGCGTCACCTTCGCACCCTCGATTTGGACCGGTGCGATGGCAATCTTTCTCTTCGGCGGCCTTACCGGCGCGATGGACGTGTCGATGAATGCCAATGCGGTGGAGGTGGAGCGTCGAATGGGCCGCTCCATCATGTCCTCTTGTCATGCTTTCTGGAGTCTGGGTGGACTTTTGGGCTCCTCAATCGGCGGCTATCTTATTGCTGCCGTCGGAGTTTCCCTCCATGCCGTGATGGTGTCGTCGACATCGCTTGCTTTGTTCCTGATCGCTCGCCCAATGATCCTGAAAGACGCGCCCCACTTGGAAGAGGTGTCAACGCGAGCCAGGCTGCCGATCTCTCCTTTGCCTTGGCTTATAGGAATTATCGCTCTCTTCTCCATGATACCCGAAGGTACGATTCTCGATTGGGGGGCAATCTATCTTCGAGACGAACTTTCCGCCGATATCGGCCTTTCAGGTCTGGCCTTCGCTGCTTTTTCGCTGACGATGGCGATCATGCGGTTTATGGGGGATTGGGTGCGCGACAGGCTTGGGGCCGTGAGGACGCTACGCATCTGCTCGGTGCTTTCCTTCTCTGGATTGGTCGTTGCCGGTGTGGCGCCGAATGTCTTCGTTGCGCTACTGGGTTTCGGTCTTGCGGGCGTAGGCATATCCAACATGGTGCCGATCGCATTTTCCGCGGCTGGCAATGCGCCCGGCATGGCGGCCGGTGTCGGGCTGTCGGTGGTGACCACGCTTGGTTATTCCGGCATTCTCTTCGCACCATCGCTTATCGGCTTCGTTGCCGAACACACTTCGCTTTCGATCGTCTTTACTGGTGTCTCCATGCTCAATATCGTGGTGCTGGGATTGTCTAACCTGGCGCGACATGCCGATCGACCAGTGGATCATGTTCGCTAGCCGAGGCTGTTGACAAGGGGCATTGCTTAAGCCACCTGAAAGGCAAAGAACTGTCTCCAGGAGACGCGGACCCATGTCTGATATAGCCGATTTCGATCCCAAACCCCGTCGCCCTTCTGTCGCTGTGGATGTTGGCGGCGTGGGCGTAGGGGGAGGGGCGCCGGTCGTTGTCCAGTCGATGACCAATACCGACACCGCCGACGTTGACGCGACGGTCGCGCAGGTCGCTGCCCTCCACAGGGCTGGATCGGAAATCGTGCGCATTACAGTCGATCGTGACGAGAGTGCGGCCGCGGTGCCGAAAATACGCGAGCGGTTGCTGCGGCTCGGGCTGGACGTCCCTTTGGTAGGCGACTTTCATTACATCGGCCACAAGCTCCTTGCGGATCACCCGGCCTGTGCCGAGGCACTCGCGAAATACCGCATCAACCCCGGAAATGTCGGCTTCAAGGACAAGAAAGACAAGCAATTCGCCGAGATCGTGGAGATGGCGATCCGCTACAACAAGCCCGTTCGTATCGGTGTGAACTGGGGCTCGCTTGACCAGGAGTTGTTGACCAGCCTGATGGACAAGAATCAGGAAGCCGGCTCTCCGTTGTCGGCTCGACAGGTGACACGGGAAGCCATCGTCCAGTCTGCCCTTTTGTCTGCAGAACTCGCTGAGGAGATAGGTCTTTCGCGGGACAAGATCATCCTTTCGGCCAAAGTGAGCCAGGTTCAGGATCTGATAGCCGTGTATTCGACGCTTGCGGCCCGGTCGAACCACGCACTCCATCTTGGACTGACAGAGGCGGGCATGGGGTCGAAGGGGATTGTCGCCTCTTCTGCGTCCATGGGGTACCTCCTGCAACACGGTATCGGCGATACGATCCGCATTTCGCTTACCCCCGAACCGAATGGAGACCGCACCCGTGAGGTTCAGGTGGCGCAGGAACTCCTGCAGGTCATGGGATTTAGGCAGTTTATACCGGTTGTTGCGGCATGTCCCGGCTGCGGCCGTACGACATCAACGGTCTTCCAGGAACTGGCGCAGCGGATTCAGGACGACATTCGCAAGAATATGCCGGTCTGGCGGGAGAAATATCCCGGGGTTGAGGGGCTGAATGTCGCCGTGATGGGCTGTATCGTCAATGGACCCGGCGAAAGCAAACATGCCGATATCGGTATTTCGCTTCCAGGCACAGGAGAAAGCCCCGCCGCTCCCGTGTTCATCGATGGGCAAAAAGCGATGACACTGCGCGGTCCCAACATCGCCGCTGATTTCGAGGCCCTGGTGATCGACTACATCGAGAAACGCTACGGCCAGAGATCCGCCGCTGAGTGAGCGGCCGCTATCTTCATATCGCCGTAATTGTTATGTTGCTCGCTGATCAAATCGCGATGGAGAATCATGACCGATGTTGAAGAAGCTGCCCATTCTGGCTCTTGCGGCCGTTTATCTCAGTGCCTGCACCACCACCGATCCCTACACCGGTGAGCAGAAGATGTCGAACACCGCAGGCGGTGCGATGCTCGGTGCGGCGGCCGGCGCGCTCGGCGGCCTTGCTGTCGGAGGTTCGGCTACCGGGCGGCGCGATTCCGCTCTGGTTGGTGCCGCCATCGGCGGTTTGGCCGGCGGCATGATCGGCAACTACATGGATCGGCAAGAGTCGGAGCTGCGCGCGCAACTTCAGGGGACCGGGATTTCTGTTACTCGCAACGGCGACCGCATTATACTCAACATGCCGTCAAACATCACGTTTGCGACTGATCAATACGCGGTCATGCCGCAGTTCTATCCGACTCTCAATTCCGTTGCGATCGTTCTTCGGAAGTTCGACAAGACGCTCATCGATGTCAACGGACATACCGACTCGACCGGTAGTCTGCAGCACAATGAGCAACTGTCGCAGAACCGCGCCCAGTCTGTTGCCAACTACCTGTTCGGCCAGGGCGTGGACTCCCGTCGCGTTTCGGCCATGGGTTTCGGTCCGACCCAGCCGGTTGCATCCAATTCCACCGCGGAAGGCCGGGCGCAGAACCGTCGCGTAGAAATCCAGATCGCCCCAATCAAGGCCTGAAGCCAAGGTGCTGGTCGAAGGATGGGCGTCGCGCAACGCGCGGCGCACTCTCCCATCATCGGGACGTCAACAGCTTCAAGCAGGCAAGGGTGAAGAGCGCGGCAAGCGTTCCATCAATATAGCGGCGTGCTGCATCGTAGATGCGCGACGCACGAGGTGTTGAGAAAAGCATCGCATAGCTCATGAAGACGGCGAAACCTGTGAGCAGGCAGCCCCCGACGACGATTCCCACAGCGGTTGGCGTTGCCTCAGCAGGCAGGCCGAGAGAGATGATCGCCAGCCACGCGAAGATGGCCTTCGGATTGGTGATATGTATGGCATATCCCTTTAGAAACACTCGCTTCAGGCTTGCCTTCACGTTCTCGACGCTCCTCCTGTCGGTCCTGCTCGTGGCCGAGCGGAAGGCTCGCCAAGCGAGGTATAGCAAGTAGAGGCCGCCCAGAATGCGCATCAAGACCAGTGCCTGTGCGTAATGAGGCAGTATGGCTGCAAGCCCCAGCGAGGCCAGGATCGCCCAAGTCATCGATCCGCAGAAAATTCCAGCGGCAATCGTCATCCCGCGTTGTCGCCCCTGGCTCAGGGATGTCGAGACAATCGCAAGGGTCGCCGGTCCGGGGCTGAGCACTGCGACCAGATATACGACATATGCACCCATCACCTGAGGCCAGTGCTGAAGGACTTCCGTCATCGTTTGCTTCTTCCGAGCTCCCTATGAAGCCCCTGGGTTACCAGGCGCAGCAGGCGTTTCATTTCGTACGATATGCGATGAAACGGGCTGCTTCTTTCAACGGGATTGCAGCCTCACCGAACGGGTTCAGCACACCGTTCGCATCCTTCACGAGGCTTGCCAATTCTTTGCGCGCCCAATCTACTCCCCGAAGACCTACGAGGGTCGCCTTTCCCTTGGCGGCATCTTTCCCTGTTGCCTTTCCCATGGTGATGGGATCGGAAATGACATCCAAAAGATCATCCGCAAGCTGAAAGGCGCGACCGATGATCTCGCCGAAGCGCCTAAGACGGTTCCGGTCCTCCACCGTACGCTCGGCAATGATTGCGCCGGCTTCACACGCAAAACGCAGAAGTGCACCGGTCTTCATGGCCTGGAGCTTGATGATGTCGGCCTCGTCCGGCCGCGCATTCTCCGCCGCAAGATCGAGCATCTGGCCGCCAGCCATTCCGCCGATGCCTGCGGCGCGGGCGAGTTCGAGGACCAGAGCCACCTTGGCAGTATCCGGCACTGGCGTTTCCGGAGATGCTATGATGTCGAAAGCATATGTGAGCAGGCCGTCGCCAGCAAGAATAGCGGTCGCCTCGTCGTATTTCACATGCACCGTCGGTTTGCCACGGCGCGTGTCATCATCGTCCATGGCCGGCAGATCGTCGTGAACGAGCGAATAGCTGTGAAGGCATTCCAGCGCGCAGCCTATCTGCAAAGCGGCTTCTTCGTCGCCACCAAACAGGCGCGTCGACTCCATGACGAGATACGGTCGCAGGCGCTTGCCACCGTTCAATGCCCCGTAATGCATAGCCTCGATCAGTTGCCGTGGACGGGCCAACTCTCCAGCGCGCGTGGCGCCATCAAGAAGGAGCGCTAGGCGGGCTTCGACCGTCTCGGCATAGGCTGAAAGGCTGGTTTGGAAGGCATCGTCGCTGTCGATCATATGCGCTATGTGACATGACAGCCGAGCTCAGGCAACGGGAATCGCACGCCGATGCAGCACCTCTCATCTACAGTACTGGCCATGCCGCCGCGGTCTCGTTAAAGAGATTGCAGGGTCAGAGTACAAGCAGAGGAATGGTCGTTGGCAATCGTACAGGTGATGTTCGCATGACAGCGGAAGTGAGAGCCCGTCCCCGTGCCTTACTGGGCCGTGTCGTGCGCGGCGCGCTCTTTCTAATCGTCCTGCCCTACTTGTTGATCTTCCTCTACGCGTTGCCGTTTGTGCGGCCGGTTTCCACGTTGATGATCGCGGAACTCGCGACTTTTAGCGGCTATGATCGCCAATGGGTGGCATTTGATGACATTTCACCAAATCTTGTCAGGTCGGTGATGATGTCCGAGGATGGACAATTCTGCTCACACTATGGTGTTGATTGGACCCAGATGAGGTCCGTCGTTGAGGATACGTTATCTGGTGAGGCTACTCGTGGCGCTAGCACTATACCAATGCAGACTGCGAAGAACCTGTTTCTCTGGAACGGCCGGTCTTTCATCCGGAAGGCGCTGGAACTCCCCCTCGCTCTCGTCTCGGATCTGACGTGGTCGAAACGACGGATGATGGAGATCTACCTGAACATTGCGGAGTGGGGGCCCGGCATCTACGGTATCGAAGCCGCTGCGCGGCATCATTTCAACACTTCTGCCGCGAAGCTCAGCCAGAGGCAGTCCGCACTGCTTGCCGTTTCCTTGCCTAACCCTATAGAGCGTGTCGCGAGCAAGCCCAGCCGCTCCATGAACAGGTTGGCAGCCGTCATTGAGCGACGGGCTCGTCAATCGGGAGACTACATCACTTGTCTTTATGATTGATGCAACGAACTTTTGTTGGTCAATCCTAGGTGAAATCTGTTTAGTCGGCTCCAACTTAACAGGAGTGCGGCATGGCTGACCTCGTTCTCTACATCGGCAACAAGAACTATTCGTCCTGGTCTTTTCGTTCATGGCTTGCCATGGATGCACGTGGCATCCCGTTTCAAGAGCATTTGATTCCGTTCGATTTCCCCGCGGGAAACCCAAAGCTCAAAGAGGTGTCTCCGACGGGTCGTGTGCCGCTTCTCCAGCACGGAGCGCTGAAGATCTGGGAATCGCTTTCGATTATCCAGTATTTGGCAGAGATCCATCCTGAGGCCGGGATGTGGCCTTGCAATGTGACTGACCGTGCTATCGCCCGATCGATCTCCATGGAGATGGCATCGGGCTTCCGGGCGCTGCGCAACGCCTGCCCCATGAATATCCGGCGACGCCCGGGACGAATAGATCTCCCTGACGGCGTCATGGACGATGTCGCGCGAATTCGGGCACTCTGGCACGGTTTATTGGCGAAGTCAGGAGGACCGTTCCTGTTCGGCGACTTTAGCGCCGCAGATGCGATGTTCGCTCCTGTGGTGAACCGTTTCAGCATCTACGAACTGGTCGATGACAGCGACAGCCTGAGGTACATGCAGACGATGCAGGCGCATCCGTCCTGGATTAAATGGCGGGACGCTGCGCTTCAGGAGTCATGGGTTGTCCCTGAAGACGAGGTGTAGGTCAGGGGTATAGCAAAAAATCACGCTAGGGACTGGTCAAAGGCGCGGGGGACATGTATAAGCCCGCCAAATTCCGAGATCGAGACATGCGAGGTCCGGCCCTTTTGTAAGGCTGGCGAGTATGTTTTACCCGTCATGTGGAGTAGTTGAAATGGCTGTACCGAAGAGAAAAACAAGCCCGTCCAAGCGCGGTATGCGCCGCTCGGCTGATGGTCTGAAGGCTCCAACCTACGTTGAAGACAAGAATTCCGGCGAACTGCGCCGTCCCCATCACGTCGACCTCAAGACCGGTATGTACCGCGGTCGTCAGGTTCTGACGCCGAAGGAAAATGCATAATCATTTCTTCATGATAACGCGTAAAGGCCGGCTTGTCCGGCCTTTTGTTTTGCGGGCGCTATTGGGGCCTCATCTCAAACAGATGACCCGGTGTGCGGCCAATATCGCTAATCAAAAATCTTCTTGGCAGAACCGCTTCTTCGGCACCGCAACCAGTTTTGTTGACCGACCTGCCGGCCTTGTTGATTGACGTTTCCGACTGAAAGAACCGGGCATCTGTTAAAGGCTGTCGAGCTTGTTCTGCAGCGACCGCAACTGCTCTTTCAATTCGTCAATATCCTTCGCCTCAGGCTTCTTGGTTTCCTTGGGTGTCTGTGGGCCGAGGAACGGTGAAAACATCTGCATCGCCTGCTGGAAAAGTTCGGTATTGCGCTTTACCTGCTCTTCGACCAGTTGCATTGGCATGTGAAGATTTTTTGACAAAGGCATCTCGCCAAAAGCTTTCGCCATCTGATCGCGCATCTGACTTTGCTGATCCGCAAACGCTTTCATGGAATGTTCCAGAAAGCTCGGAACAACCATCTGCATCTGATCCCCATAGTAGCTTATAAGCTGCCGCAGGAACGAAATCGGGAGCAATGTATTGCCGGTTTTGGACTCTTGCTCAAAGATGATCTGTGTGAGGACCGAATGGGTAATGTCCTCGCCCGTCTTGGCATCCTGGACCGTGAAGTCCTCCCCCTTCTTTACCATCTTGGCCAGGTCGTCGAGCGTCACATAAGTGCTGGTGCCGGTATTATAGAGCCGTCGGTTGGCATATTTTTTGATAACGATCTCGCCCTCGGCCTTCGCCATGTCGGTCTCCTAACCCGTAGATTTGATTATTATTGCCTTCTCCCAAGACAACTGTAATCGCAAACGGAGCGTCCTGACAATCTCTTTGTGCGATGCGGGATTTGTGTCTGTTTCCTGCTTCATGACCAGGTGTTCATACAACCAAAAGACGATAGCGATGCTGCCCTGTTTCATTTGACTCTCACATAAAGCTTTGCCAGTTTCGTTGCACAGCAAAAACACGTCCGAGGAGACACCATGAGCATCACGTCAATCGTTGTCGCAAGCGCGGCACGTACTCCCGTCGGTTCGTTCAACGGTGCATTCGCATCGGTTCCAGCCCATGAGCTTGGCGCCACGGTGATCAGTAGCGTGCTGGAGCGTGCCGGCGTTGCCGGCGAGGAAGTCGATGAAGTCATTCTCGGACAAATACTCACCGCTGGGGAGGGGCAAAACCCTGCTCGTCAGGCGGCGATGAAAGCCGGCATTCCGCAGGAAGCGACGGCTTGGGGTATCAACCAGCTTTGCGGCTCGGGACTTCGCGCGGTTGCTCTTGGGATGCAGCAGATCGCGACTGGAGATGCGAAGATTATCGTCGCCGGTGGTCAGGAATCGATGTCCATGGCACCACATTGCGCGCATCTGCGGGCGGGGACCAAGATGGGCGACATGCGGATGGTCGACACGATGATCAAGGACGGTCTCACCGACGCGTTTTATGGTTATCACATGGGAATAACCGCTGAGAATGTCGCCCGGCAGTGGCAGTTGTCCCGCGACGAGCAGGACGCATTCGCTCTTTCGTCACAGAACAAGGCCGAAGCGGCGCAAAAAGCGGGCAAGTTCAAGGATGAAATTGTTCCGGTGGTCGTTTCAAGCCGTAAGGGAGACATCACCGTCGATGCCGATGAATACATCCGTCACGGAGCGACTTTAGATAGCTTGACGAAGCTGAAACCCGCCTTTGACAAGGAAGGCAGCGTCACAGCTGGCAACGCATCCGGAATCAACGACGGTGCAGCGGCTGCCCTCCTGATGACCGAAGCCGAAGCTGCTCGCCGCGGCATTTCTCCGATGGCTCGTATCGCATCATGGGCGACGGCTGGCGTTGACCCGAAGATCATGGGCACCGGGCCGATCCCGGCGTCTCGAAAGGCGCTGGAGAAGGCCGGCTGGAAAGTCAGCGATATCGAACTGGTGGAGGCAAACGAAGCGTTTGCCGCACAGGCCTGTGCCGTTAACAAGGATCTCGGCTGGGACACATCAATCGTGAATGTCAATGGCGGCGCCATCGCCATTGGCCATCCAGTGGGCGCTTCCGGGGCCCGTATTCTCAACACCCTGCTGTTTGAGATGAAACGGAGGGGCGCAAAGAAAGGGCTAGCGACATTATGCATCGGTGGAGGAATGGGTGTGGCGATGTGCCTTGAAGCACTGTGACGACACGCAATCTCCTTGGTGACGATTAAGGCTCCCGTAGAGGAGCTCATCCAAAAACAATCGTGGCGTCCAATGAGGGAGGACATACATGGGCAGGGTAGCGTTGGTTACAGGCGGCACGCGCGGCATAGGAGCGGCCATTTCCATTGCTTTCAAGCAGCAAGGGTATCGTGTGGCCGCCAATTACGCCGGTAATGACGAGAAGGCCAAGGCGTTTGAAGCGGAAACAGGTATTGCCGTCTTCAAGTGGGATGTTTCCGACTATCAGGCTTGTGCCGCGGGCGTCGCCAATGTTGAAGCGGCAATCGGCCCGGTCGAAGTGCTCGTCAACAATGCTGGCATCACTCGGGACGCCATGTTCCACAAAATGACCCCCGAGCAATGGAACGAGGTGATCGGGACGAACCTCACAGGCCTGTTCAACATGACCCATCTTGTGTGGACCGGGATGCGGGACCGGAACTTCGGTCGCATCATCAATATCTCGTCGATCAACGGCCAGAAGGGTCAGATGGGACAAGCGAACTATTCGGCGGCCAAAGCGGGCGATCTAGGTTTCACCAAGGCGCTTGCCCAGGAAGGAGCAGCGAAGGGCATTACTGTCAATGCCGTCTGCCCGGGTTATATTGGCACCGAAATGGTTCGGGCCATCCCTGAAAAAGTGCTCAACGAACGCATCATCCCCCAGATACCGGTCGGTCGGCTAGGGGAACCGGAAGAAATTGCCCGGTGCGTAACTTTTCTTGCTTCCGATGATGCGGGCTTCATAACCGGGTCGACAATTTCGGCTAACGGCGGGCAGTTCTTCGTTTAAGAGAACCCATGAGAAAAGGGGCCGCGTCACTGCGACCCCTTCATTTCGAGCCGAAACGCGCTTTAGCGGCAACGTGCTTCGTAAGTGCGCCCGTACCGGTCGCGATATACGCAATAACCAGGACGGTCCTGAGCTTGGCCGATTAATGCGCCAGCAACACCGCCAACTGCGGCTCCGACCGCTGCGCCACCCCAAGAATTGGTCGCGACGCCACCGACGACGCCGCCAACGGCCGCGCCGGTAGCCGCGCCTTTTTCGGTCGCCGTGCAAGATGCTAACGTGCCGATAAGGGCGATAGAGAGAAGAATCTTTTTCATGAGGTACTCCGACGGTTGATTTAAATTCTGCCCATGAGGAGCAGGATGAGAACAATCACAAGAACCAGCCCCAGTCCGCCGGACGGGCCATAACCCCATGACCGACTATAGCCCCAGTTCGGCAAGGCACCGATCAGCAACAAGATTAGAACCACCAGCAAAATCGTACCGAGCATGTAAACCTCTCCTTTGGATGCTTTGCGATCTGTCCCTTAATGAATCTGCGCAGTTTTTGTTCCCCATACCGTCTTGAAACGGGCGATCAGAGATCCCCGTGTCGCTACCCACCCCTCCGCCTGCGCGGAGGTAATCCGAGGCTTGGCTATCCGTGCCGGCTTTCCCGGCGACATCACGATCCAGGGGGCAGCGCTAAAGCGGGACAAAATCCTGTTTAGCTCGCTCTGCCTTTCGACCATCAGAAGGTGTCCTGTCTGGCCAAACAGTACCGTCATCGCGTTAGGCATGCTTCGTGCCAATCTGAGCTGATGATGCGCGGGGACAATCTCGTCGTTTGCGCCAACAAGATTGAGAACCGGTGTGGTGATCTTTTCGAGATGATCGAGCAGAGTGCTGTGCTGGAACCAACGGACGACTGAACCCACGTCTTCCGGACGACAACACTGAAGACGTACCCGCACGTCTTCCATCATCTGCTGTGTCTCGTCACTCTCCCAAGGGCAGGACTTATCGTAGACACAATCAATGGAGCCTGAGCGGAAGGTCTCCCGCGTGGAAATCCATCTCTTGAACAAAGTCTGAAAAAGGGCTGGGCCGATGTGTGGTATCCGCAGCAGGCGCGCAGCAAGGCGCTCACGCCCCTCAAATCGGCCGCAGGCGAATCCCCCGATCAGCACGATCGCACGAACAAGATCGGGTCTGGCTGCCGCGATCGCAAGGGACACGAAGCCACCGGTGGAATGGCCGACCAACGTAACAGGCTGGCCTCGGAAATCTCGTTCGATCGCATTCGCATATGCCGAAACTATTTGCTGGGTGTAGAGCGGCTGACCCGCGACAGGAAGCGGCCATCCGTCATGGCCGGGGAGGGGATAGGCAATCGTCTTGTGCTCAAGCATGAATTGGGGTGCGTAAAGCCGCCAGAAGACTGGCGCCATTCCCAACCCGTGGATCAGCGCGAAGTTGTGGCCAGGGAAAGCCGAAAGTTGTTCGGGGGGTGGAAGTGGAAGGGACATGTTGTTGACCTCGGCGCTTCAACGAAAAGGGCACGAAAATGTTCCCATCGAGGTCGGGTGCTGGAAGCTCCAGGCCGTTGCGCCTTCTTCTCACTGCAGGCACTTCCCAATTCCTGGCGTTACCGCCCGGACCTCATTCCGTCATCGGCATTTTTCGGCCGCGGTGAGTTCCGTCGCTTGCCTTTCTGAAAATTCATAGCCATTTGATTGTCGACGTCGCCAACGTGGCGTCTAGTCGTGGAGTTTAAGGTTGACATCGCATCCCATGATCCTGACCGGTCGCGGTGTAACTGCCGTGTTGGGGCCGACCAATACCGGGAAAACGCATTTCGCGATCGAAAGGATGATCGCTCATGGCTCGGGTATCATAGGATTGCCTCTTCGGCTGCTCGCCCGAGAAGTCTACGGCCGTCTCGTCGAAAAGGTTGGTGCTGCGCAGGTCGCCTTAATCACCGGAGAGGAGCGTATAACACCTGTAGGGGCCCGGTTTTCCGTCTGTACGGTCGAAGCAATGCCACGGGATACGAAAGCGTCTTTCGTGGCCATCGACGAGATACAGTTGGCTGGCGATCTCGAGCGCGGACATATTTTTACGGACAGGCTACTGCACCTGCGTGGACGAGACGAGACTTTGTTGCTTGGCTCGGCAACGATGAAGTCCATCCTTCTTCAGCTGCTGCCCGGTATAACAATCGTCGAGCGCCCCCGTCTCTCGCAGCTTCTCTATGCAGGACAAAAAAAGACCACGCGTCTTCCCCAGCGTACGGCTATTGTGGCCTTTTCCGCCGATGAGGTTTATGCCATCGCTGAACTCATACGGCGACAGCGTGGCGGTGCAGCCGTCGTTCTTGGCGCCTTGAGCCCACGCACACGCAATGCACAGGTGGCGCTCTACCAATCCGGCGATGTCGAGTACCTGGTCGCGACAGATGCCATCGGTATGGGGCTCAATCTTGACGTCGATCATGTTGCTTTTGCACAGGATCGCAAGTTTGACGGCTATCAGTTTCGGAACCTAAATCCCGGTGAGCTTGGGCAGATAGCAGGTCGTGCTGGACGTCATGTGCGGGATGGGACCTTCGGCGTCACGGGCCGGGTGGCGCCTTTCGATGATGAACTGGTTGAACGGTTGGAGGTACATGCATTCGATCCCGTCAAGGTCCTGCAATGGCGCACGGCGCGTCTCGACTATTCATCCATAGATGCACTGCGCCGGAGTCTTGACGCGGCGCCGCAGATTGGTGGTCTTGCGAGGGCTTTGCCGGCCGTCGATCAGCAGGCGCTTGAATATCTGGCGCGGTACCCGGAGATCAGAGATGCTGCCACTGATGCAGAAAAAGTGGAAAAGCTCTGGGAAGCCTGCGCTTTGCCTGACTATCGCCGGATCACACCTGCGCAGCATGCGGATCTGATCTCCACGCTGTTTTTCGATCTCGTACGTCACGGCACGGTCAACGAGAACTTCATGGCGGAACAGGTCAAAAGGGCCGATCGAATAGATGGTGAAATAGACACGCTGTCCGCCAGGATTGCGCAGATCCGAACATGGACCTATGTCTCCAATCGGCCGGATTGGCTTGCCGATCCGACACACTGGCAAGAAAAGACGCGGGAAATCGAGGATCGGTTGTCCGATGCGTTACATGAACGGTTGACGAAACGCTTTGTTGATCGCAGGACATCTGTGCTCATGAAGCGCTTAAGAGAGAATGCGATGCTGGAAGCAGAAATCAGTGTTAATGGTGACGTCTTCGTGGAAGGTCATCTGATGGGGCAATTGGCGGGATTTCGTTTTACGACCGTCGCCGGCACGGACGGCCCCGATGCGAAGGCTGTCCAGTCTGCTGCCCAAAAGGCGCTGCATCTCGAGTTTGAAGCGCGCGCCGCTCGACTGCATGCCTGCGGCAACAGCGACCTCGCGCTTAGCTCCGACGGTTTGGTCCGTTGGCTCGGCGACCCGGTGGGTCGTCTCACGGGAAGTGATCACATCCTTCATCCTCGGGTGATCCTGCTTGCGGACGAGCAGCTTTCGGGTAACGCCAGGGAACATGTGGTTGCCCGTATCGAGCGCTTTGTGAATCACCATATCGCGACCGTTCTGAAGCCGCTCGATGATCTCTCGAGAGCCGAGGATTTGCAGGGTCTTGCAAAAGGTCTCGCTTTTCAGTTGGTGGAAAATCTAGGGGTTCTGTTCCGTCGAGATGTGGCCGATGACGTTAAGTCTCTCGATCAGGACGCTCGTGCGTCCATGCGGCGTCACGGCGTACGTTTTGGTGCCTATCACGTTTTCATGCCTGCGTTGCTGAAGCCAGCCCCGGCCGAATTGATAACTTTGTTGTGGGCCCTGAAGAATGATGGTCTCGATAAGGCCGGCTATGGCGAATTGATACCGGTGCTTGCGGCAGGTCGGACCTCGGTCGCCACGGATATTGGCTTCGAGCGAACCTTCTACAAACTGGCCGGTTTCCGCTTTCTCGGAAAACGCGCAGTTCGTATCGACATACTTGAGCGGCTCGCGGACCTCATTCGTCCGCTTTTGCAGTGGAAGCCGGGACAGGGCCCACGCCCTGAGGGCGCTTATGATGGCCGTCGGTTCACCGCAACCACTGCGATGTTGTCGATTCTAGGGGCGACGCCAGATGATATAGAAGAAATCCTCAAGGGACTTGGGTATCGCGCCGATGTTGTCTCGGCAGCCGAAGCAGCGGAGTTCTTGCAGAAGCAAAACCCCGTCACTTCCGACGCGGCCGACATGGTGCCTGGGTCCCCGGTTCCTCCCATTGCTTCTGAGGTGACGGAGGAGACTTCCGAGACGTCCCAGGCAGTTACTGAAGAGGAGGCGGTTGGTGTTGATGAAGAGGCGGCTTCATCTGAACCGAAACCAGTTCTGCTTTGGCGGCCGGGCGGGCGGAATGATCAGCAACGTAGCGAGCGCGCTCCCACGCGGGATGGGCGGCCGCGACGTGATGAAGCTTCTCAAGGTCGTCATGGCGAAAACCGAAAGGGCCCGCAAAGGACTGGCGGGAACCGCGAGGAGCATGGCTCTAAGAAAGACGGGGCCGCGGCTCCCGATGGCAAAGGTCGGCATTCGAAATCGTCGCGCGATGATCGTCGGCAAAAGCCCCAGCAAGCTCGTTTTGAGGCAAATCCGCCCCGCAAGGAGCGACCCCTCGACCCAGACTCTCCCTTCGCGAAGCTGGCGGCGCTCAAGGAGCAGATGAAAAAATAGGGCGTCATGGATCGCGCTGCGGAACATCGTCAACGTATCGACAAGTGGCTCTATTTCGCCCGCATCGTGAAATCGCGGTCTCTTGCGCAAGCGTATATCGGCGGAGGCCATATCAAGATCAATGGCAACGCGGTTCATCATGCAAGCCGCCTGGTTACACTTGAAGACCGCTTAGAGCTTTCCTTCGAGCATGCGGATAGCGTGCTCATTGTGAAGGGAATCGCCGACAGGCGGGGTCCGTATTCCGAGGCTCGGCTTCTTTATGAAGATGTGACGCCGTCAAAGACTGGCGAGCAGCGCCTTACACATCTACAGCAGGCCCTCCGCAAGCCCGGAAGCGGGCGACCCACGAAACGTGAACGCCGATCTATAGCAGCCTTGCGTCCCAGCGTCGCAGACGACAGCCATTAGAAAACTCTGTTCCTTTTCAGCTATTTTCAGGATGGTTTATCCTTGCTATAGCGCAGCCGAGCCAATAGCTCATTGGCTCCGACAGAAATTGGAGCGGCCAACGGACGGGTTTTGGCTGCTGTCAGACTGTCGGCGAAAAAATATTAGAAGGCTTGGAGTCCCGCATGACGTACGTCGTTACAGACAATTGCATACGCTGCAAGTACACCGACTGCGTGGAGGTCTGTCCGGTCGACTGTTTTTACGAGGGCGAAAATTTCCTCGTCATACATCCCGATGAGTGCATCGATTGCGGGGTTTGCGAACCGGAGTGTCCGGCTGAAGCCATCAAGCCTGACACAGAACCGGGTCTCGACTCTTGGTTAAAGCTTAATATGGAATATGCAAAAGTGTGGCCTAACATCACCACGAAGCGCGATGCTCTGCCGGAAGCCAAAGAGATGGACGGCCTAGAAGGGAAGCTCGAGAAATTTTTCTCCCCAAACCCCGGTCAGGGTGACTGACTGTTCGGTTCTCACCCGGTCCAAAGAAGTGGCAGGCAAGGCGCAGCGTAGCCAAGCAGCAAAATATTGATTTCCGCATGTTTTTGTGCTACAACACAAAAACTGTTCCACTTTAGGCATGGGTATGCCCTAATTTTCACAAAACAAGCATGCTTCGGGCTAGGTCTTGGCGACTGCGCAGACATAAGTCGCGTCAAGATTAGGGCCGAGGGCATGTCGGCTTTTGTTTATAGGATCAGCAACGTGTGACCTGACGGTTTCCCCCGTCTCATCCGGGCCTGAATCGACCCGGCGCCGGCCTTGGGCTGGAAGCATAACAGGGAGTTTGTAATTCGAATGACGAACCAGCAGAAGAAATCCCCGATCCGTCAAGGCTTCAAGACCGGCGAATCGATCGTCTATCCTGCTCACGGGGTGGGTACCATCACGGCCATCGAGGAGCAAGAAGTTGCGGGCATGAAGCTTGAGCTTTTTGTCATTGATTTCGAGAAAGACAAGATGCGTCTCAAGGTTCCGGTCGCTAAGGCTGTGAGCATTGGCATGCGCAAGCTGTCGGAAACCGATTTTGTTGATCGCGCACTCAAGGTCGTACAAGGCAAGGCACGGGTAAAGCGTACCATGTGGTCCCGCCGCGCGCAGGAGTATGATGCAAAGATCAATTCGGGTGATTTGATATCGATCGCCGAGGTTGTCCGGGATCTCTACAGGGCCGAAAACCAGCCTGAGCAGTCCTATTCCGAGCGGCAGCTCTACGAGGCCGCTTTAGACAGAATGGCTCGTGAAATTGCCGCGGTGAATAAAATGTCGGAAACTGAAGCGGTGCGCCTTATCGAAGCCAATCTCAACAAGGGTCCGAAGCGCGGAAAGGTTGTCGAAGAGGACGACGCGCAGGAAGAGGCGGCATAAAAGCCGGCAAGGAGTTACAAAAAAGGCGTCTGTTCAGGACGCCTTTTTTTGTTCCACCGTTATGCACGGTCGCGGATGTTATAATAGCTTAGTGTGCCCACGCCCCAAAAGAAAAGGCCTCCGAGCAACACCAGCAACACGTTCAAGAAGCGGTTGGGATACTGAGCCTGTTCAGACAGTGTGGGCTGGATAAACGTCGCAAGATAACGTTGCTTGCTGATGGCCTCTATACGGGCTTTTTCTAGGCTTGCTAAAGCCGCGACGTAACTCTGCTGAGCGAATTCGCGCTGCGTTTCAAGTTCTTCAAATACCTGAAGCCGCTCAGAGACCGCGGAATCAACGCCAGGTCTTCCCGTTTCTCCGGATGCACCCGCGGTAACTTCACCAGCGCCGAGCCTCTGGCGTTCCTGTTGGATTTGTGTCTCAAGGCTGTTGATCTGGGCTTTGATGACACGTATGCGCGGAGTGTCTTCCGCCATCTGCTGACGTGCCGTTGCGAGGTCGGCATTAAGCCGCGCCAGTTCCTGCTCCATCGAAGCCACCAGTTGCGTCGCCAGTTTTGCTCCTTCGACAGGATCTGCCTCCTGGGATACGTCGCGGAACCGACGGAGTTCCAGCCTCGCTCCCGCGAGCCGTTTTTCGGCTAACTGAACTTCCTCGTTCGCCAGCCTCACGGTCTCGCTCCTGGCATCATTTGACAGTTGATTGATCAGGTTTTCACAGCGCTTAACGATAAAATCTGCAATTTTACGAGCTGTTTCAGGGTCGAACGCTTTAACCGTCAACTGTATGATTCCGGAAGCGTGATCAAAGTTTACCTGAACCATGTGATTCCAGTAGCTGGCCTGATCCTCAATGGGACTATCACTTGCCAGTCCAAAGAAAAAGTCGAGGCCGCGGGGGGCGTAAATTGTTTCCAGGTCGAACTCCGCATCAAGCTCGGATACCATCTTTTCGCTAAGGATATAGTCTTGAAGAATGTAGGAGTCAGCTACAGTACTACTGGAAGCAGATTGGCTGAACATGCCGAGGATATCGGATGTCATCGCCGCGCTGTCGATACTTCTCACTGCGAACGATGTAGAGCTATGATACTGATCTGCAGCAATGACGCTCATGTAAAGGCTAGATAGCGCGGTAGGAACTAGCACGAGAAGAAAAAAGCCGCTTATCATGACCCAATGACGAATCTTAAGAAGGCCCGTTTTTTTCTTCTTTTTGGGTTGCAGGAGACCCTCCAGCACCCGGACGTTCGGGTGTGCCACCGGCCGCGGCCTTGCGGTCTTTTCTCCAACGGGGTTTGATGGGTTTGCCATTATTGTTGTCCCATGTTCTTATCGTGTTGGTGGATCGCCTCTTCGATGTCGTCGAAATAGGTGACCTTACCCTTCTCGAGGACGATACCGCATTTGCAATATTCTCTTATGGTGCTCGTGCTGTGGGAGACCATTATAACATCCGAGTCGGCCAGTTTGGTGGTGAATACAGCTCTGCATTTCTTTCGGAAATTGACATCGCCGACGGCTGTCGTCTCGTCGACGAGATAATAATCGAACTTCACACCCATGCTTACGCCGAAAGCCAGTCGTGCCTTCATTCCCGAGGAGTAAGTCTTGACAGGTGCCCGGAAGAACGGGCCAAGTTCGGCGAACTCTTCTACGTAAGCTAGGAGCTCGTCGGTGTCGACCCCATAGATCCGGGCTACGAAGCGGACATTCTGCTCCCCTGTGAGGTTGCCGACGAAACTGCCATTGAAACCCAACGGCCAAGATATCCGGCCACGTCGAATTATGCGTCCCGAATCAAGTTGTATCGTGCCGGCAATCAAGCGGAGCAGCGTAGACTTTCCCGCGCCGTTTCGTCCCAGCACGCCGATGCCGCTTCCTCTTTTCAAAACCAGCGAAACGCCATCGAGTATGGTTTTCCGATGGCCCTTGTGTCGCATGTGCTTCGTTGCGTGCTCAAGCCTTATCATTCATTCCTCAACAAGCGAGATGACGCCGTGAACAACGCCGTTCCTAAAAGAAGCAGAATGCCCGAGAAGCCGTAGAGGTACTCCAAACTCAGCGCTTCACCCCGATACTCCGGATAAAACCCTTTGCGAAACAGGATTACAATATGAACAACAGGGTTCAAAAGCAGTACGTCCTGATAGGGATGTGGTATTGAATCGGGAAGGAAAAATACACCGGATAGCAGCATAAGAGGGCGCATTATAATACCATAAATACTTTCGTAGAACGGCCATTTTAAAAAGAGAACGGTGTTTGCTAGAGCTCCACCAAGAGCCAGAAACGCGGCGGCGAAAATCGCCTCGAATATCGCCGCCCAGTTCAACGTCAAAGGTGTCTTAAGCCCGTGGGATATGGCTCCTATCACCAGCACCCCGACAAAAGCGGTTGTTGCGATTTGGAGGACGAGACGGGCTATAAGTGTGTCGACAGGCGCCACACTAGGATAATTCAAAAGAGCTCGGTTTGCGGAAAGCGCGCTGCTGACATAGGTGGCTGAAGCCTGATAGAATTGAAATGCGATATAGCCGGTCGCAAAGAAAAGGGGGAAACTCGTTCCCAATGCGGGAACCTTGGCGATAACTCGGAAAAGCATGGTCAAGAGCGCAATATGAGCCGCCGGGTCCACCAGAGCCCAGATGTATCCGCCGGGGCGACTGCCAAAGCGAGTCGACATTTCCCTTATCAAAAGTGCCGCCACGATGCGGATATGTGTAATCCAGTGCATTCTTTAGTCCGTGCGTAACTATTACGAGGCCTTGCTCTATCACTCTACACCTCGCGGTGCAAAATGGCAGAATTGCGGGGGGCTCAATCTTTTGCCAATCGCGGCCTGCGGTTGCCGCGTCACATTGAGGCAACCTTCTCTTTTTCGCGCGGCCAACGGAATTGACGGTCCGCAGTTGCTTGTCTAAGTGACTTGTGGAAAGAAACTTCTAATGTCGGGTTATGTTTACTGCCGTTTCATGCCCGACGATTTCAAATTTGCGAACGGGTATATGAGCGTAGAGATCATCGGGCGTGCATGCGCCGCACCAGGAGCGAACTCTCCCGAGGAACTGTTCGAGATCATGCTTGCGCGAAAGTGCATGATCTCAGAGATTCCGCATGACCGTTGGGAATTGGCCCGCTACTGGCACCCCGAGATGGGAGTTCCAGGAAAGTACTATACGTACGCGGCCGGTGTGCTCGACGAACTGGATCGTTTTGATCCGGCGCTATTCGGCATGTCCAAGCGCGAGGCCCTCTATATGGATCCGCAGCAGCGGGTGCTGTTGGAGCTGACGTGGCGTGCGCTTGAGGACGCCAATATTCCCGCCGCGAGCCTGCAAGGTCAGAACGTAGCGGTTTACGTCGGCGCATCCAGTCTCGACCATGGCAACCTATCCGTCGAGGATCCTGCCGCTCCCGGGCCGCACTTCATGACGGGCAATACGCTGTCGATTGTGTCAAACCGAATATCCCACGTATTTGGCTTGAATGGGCCGAGTCTAACAGTGGACACGGCATGTTCATCGTCGTTGGTCGCGCTTGATCATGCCATCAAGGCGCTGAACTCCGGCGAAGTGGACACTGCTATCGTCGGCGGAGTGAATGTCCTTGTTCATCCTCTACCTTTCGTTGGTTTTGCCCAGGCGCGCATGTTGTCGAAGGACGGTCTTTGCCGCGCGTATGACGATAACGGTATTGGATACGTGAGAGCCGAGGGCGGTGTCGTTCTCGTCCTAAGGCGCAGTGATCGCGCCTCGTCCGAAGGTGACCGCAGTCATGCCACCATTATTGCATCAGGCACCAACGCGGCAGGCCGGACCAACGGCATTTCTTTGCCTTCTCGCGAAGCCCAGGCTGCGCTTCTGAAGTCGATCTACATCGACGGGGGTATAGACCCCAATACCGTCGCTTTCATCGAAGGGCATGGTACGGGCACGAAAGTTGGGGATCCGGCGGAAGTGTGGTCGTTGGGTCAGGTTATTGGTCGCCGCCGCAAGCAGCCGATCGTTATCGGATCTATCAAGACCAATATCGGGCATGCGGAGCCTGCATCCGGCCTTCTTGGCCTTATGAAGGCTATGCTGGCACTGGAGAACGATTATCTTCCGGCTTCGCTCCATTTCGATACTCCGAACGATTCGATCGATTTTGAGGGTCTCAACGTTCGTGTTGCCAGCGACGGAATGACGTTGGAGCGACGCGAGAAGGCGCGATTGGCAGGTGTCAATTCGTTCGGTTTCGGCGGTGCTAACGCGCACGTGGTGATTGCCGACCCACGTCCGGCGGTCGTCGCAGAAGCTCCAGCGATCCAGCCATTCTTTATGGTCAGTGCACATACAGCGGATAGCCTTCGAGGGTTGCTGGAGCAGTATCGCGATCGTTTGGCCTTGGCTGATGATGCCGGCCGTGCGGCGATCATCGCAGCATCCGGTATGAACCGAGCAGCTTTACGCCACAGGTACGTCCTGAAGGGCGATGATGCCTCCATACTGACGTCACTTGATCGGTTCCTTGCCTCAGGCGACACCGGTGCAGCGGAAATGGGAGAGGCGATCTCGCGCGATCCCAAAGTCGCCCTTGTATTCTCAGGCAATGGTGCGCAGTGGGCAGGTATGGGCGTTGACGCTCTTGAGCATAATGCCGTGTTCCGGGAGCGTTATCACGAAGTTGCTCGACTCTTTTCCAAGTATTCCGATATCGACCTTGTGTCGGTTCTTGCGGATCCCGATCTCGAAACGCGCCTCGCCGACACCAAACTAGCGCAACCTGTGCTGTTCGCGGTTCAGGTTGCCCTCAGCGACGCAATGATCGCCATGGGCGTCGAGGTTGCCGCAACATTTGGCCACTCTGTCGGCGAAGTCGCAGCTGCCTATGCTGCCGGCGCCCTCACCCTTGAGGATGCCGTCACTGTCATCGCAAAGCGATCACTCCATCAAGATGTGCTTGCTGGCCAGGGTACGATGGCCGCTGTCAAACTGGGTGAACAGGCAGCAGAGGAGTTGTTGCGATCGCTGGACCTGCGCGAATTGCAGGTTGCGGCGATAAACGCGCCCAATTCTGTGACAATCTCCGGTGCTGTGGACCAGATCAAGAGCCTTCGTGAGAAGGCAAGGAAGCGAAAGGTGGCAGTTCAGCCACTGGACATAAACTATCCCTTCCATCACCCCCTGATCGATCAGGCGCGAGAGGCATTTTTTGGCGATATGCCGCCGATCCATCCAAAGTCCGGCGGGAAGGCCTTCATCTCGACCGTCACGGGTAAGGTGCTAACGGGGGATTCGTTGAATCCCGATTATTGGTGGCGGAATGTCCGGCAGCCCGTGAAGTTCATGCATGCAGTCGAAGAAGCCATCGCGCTTGGTTGCAATATCTTTATCGAGGTTTCCCCGCGACCAATTCTGACGAGTTATATCAATGATGTAGCCGAGCAGCGGTCTGCCGCAGTCACGGTTGTGTCGACTCTCTCGCGAGAAACCGTTCCAGCCGTTTCCGACCCCGTTGATCGAGCAATGTCGCGTGCCATCGCATTTGGCGCTGCGGTTGATCGTTCCAAGGTTTTCGGCGCGCGTAATGCAGCGGTAGCGCTACCAGTGTTGCCGTTTGACAAAACAGAACTCCATCCCGAAGCCACAACCGATCGCGTCGACATTTATGGTCGCAACGGCCGTTACCCTTATTCACTCGTCGGCTGGCGCACGGACCCGAATGGCACTGCCTGGAAGAACCATGTTGATGCTCATCTCTTTCCAGATTTGGCCGAGCATGTCGTCGACAACCGTTCAATCCTGCCGGGAAGCGGATTTATCGAAATCGCCATCGGTGCTGGTCGGCAGTTTTTTGACAGCGAACGGATCGAGATCACGAACCTCGAAATCGTTCGTCCACTCGAGCTCAGCCAGAATCGCATGCTCGAGCTGTCGACGCTCATCTCCCCGGAGACCGGTGATTTCCAGATACGGTCCAGAGAGCGCCTTTCCGACGATGACTGGTCGGTCCATGTCGTGGGACGAATGCGTAAACTTGCGACCGTCGAAGTGGGATCATCGCCTATTCCCGCGCTCGTCGGTGAGACAGTGTCTGTCGGCGCGGACAAGGCCTATCGCACGGCAGCCAATTTCGGTTTGGACTACGGACCGCGTTTCCAGCTTCTGAAGAGGGCGACAAGCTATGGCGATCGTATTGTTGCCGTGGAGCTCAACGAAGCCGCACCGATCGCGCATCCGCTCCTGAGCTTCAATCTCAACCCACTGTCCGTTGATGCCATTTTCCACGGACTCGTCGCACTTTTCGACCGCTTCAGCGGAGAGCGCGGCGGCGCGCCTTACATCCCTGTTCGCTTCGGTCGGATCAGCATCGAACGCCTTGGAGAGCCCGTTTCCAGCGCTATTATCGAAATCGAGCGGCTTAGTGACACGTCGATAAAGGCCAACTTCCACATCTTTGGTGCAGACGGCAAGCGCATCGCTGTTCTCGCCGACGCCCGGTTCCGGCGCACGTTCCTCAAGCAGCATAAGACGCTTGACGCACTTTCCTTCCATTACGAGTCGGTTCTCGCGGAAGTCGATGGACGTAAGGAACACGGTCCCGTTCTCGCCGTGGATGATGCCTTCTCCGATGTCGAAGAAGTCGGCCTTGGGAACGACAGCCTGCTGCTCCAAGCGGCCGTGTTCAGCGCGATCTACGAGGTATGTGGAAAGCTCGCAAAGAGCGGCAATGTGGTCACTGTGTCGGATCTACCAGTTGAACTGGGGCCGCGTCGATACCTCAGTAACTGTCTGCAGTTGTTGGTCGACGCCGGGTTTGCGAAAGCCGACGACGGTGCATGGACGCTGGAAAAAGACGTATCGCTACCACTGGCGGCTGAGCTTCTCCGGGATATTTATGCGACGTCACCTGATCGTGGCGTAGACGTTGTATTGCTGAACGATTGCCATCGGGAAGCGCTTGCTTTGATCAAGGGCGACAGCGTTGGCGACGTGCCTGAACGCGGGACCGAAGCTTTTGTCAGCGAAGCAACGCTTTCGCACGATGCCGTTCACTCAGTCACTGCAAAGGAACGAGCCGATACGCTGATCGTTGCGCTTCGGCGCGTTTTGGGCGATATCGGAAACGCAACGGCAGGCGTCAAAGTCGTCGAGGTCGCAACGGTGTCGGCCCATGTTAGCCGGAGAATTGCCGATGCTGTGCTGGCTGCAGGCGGTTCGCTCGTCGTATGTGAGGCGGACGGCGGTGCTAGGCGTAATCTTGAGGTGCAGTTCGAGAATGATCCGCATGTGAAGGTGATGTCGCCGGATCAGTTCGCATTGGCGGGGGATGCGGATCTGGTGGTCAGCGCATCCGATACTCTTTCGGCGCTACTGCGCGCGGATGCGAGTATTGCGGCATGGTTGCGTGGTACGCAGGCTTTTCTTGGAGCCTTCACTTCGCCAAGTGTCTTTACCGATTTTGTGTTCGGTCTCGTCGACGAGATCAACGTGTTCCAGACTGCCGATGCCTGGGGCAAAATCTTCGAAGAAATGGGTTTCGATCAGGTCAGAACCGCGGCACGCGAGTTGTCGGGTGGCAGCATCGTCACTGTCCAGGCGGTGAAGCCTCGCGAAACCGTCTTGGATGGTCAAGCGACCGTACCCCCGGCTGCTGACAAGGTTCTGCTGCTGTCGGACAGAAGTATCGCAGCGTCCGATGTTAAGCAGTGGCTTGGCGATCGCTTCGTACCGATCGCCAGTTTGTCCGTTGGAAAGGACCTCGTTAAGGACAGAGAACTCATACTCGCGGCGTTGCAGGAACACGGCGATGATCTACGGGCGGTGGTCTATGTGTCGGAAGACAACAGCTCCGATTCCTCCGAGGTCCTCTTGCAACGCGTCATGGGCATCAATGCCTTTGCGATGGCGTTTGCCGATTGCCGAGATACGGTGATCGTGAAAAAGGGAATGCCGCTACTGGTTCTTGCTCCCAATGGCGCACCTTTCGCCAAGACCGAAGACAATGCCGCTTCGAGCCCTGTCAACACTGGTCTGTGGACCTACCTGCGGGTTATTCGCAACGAGTTCGACTACGCCGACATTCGCGTTCTTGATGCCGACCCAACAACCCGCGGGAGCGGTGCGTTGGCCGATCTGATGAACCGGGTACTGGGCGATGTGGGAAATGTACGCGAGTGGTACTTTGCGGACGGGGCACTACGAGAGGTCCGAGCCGTCCCTGGTGCACTAACGACGGTTGCGCGAACGACAGCGCAGTTCGCCGCCGCAACCATTCGTCAGCAGGTGCCGTCTCAGGTTTCAACTATCCGGTGGGAGAGCGCCGATACTCCGGCCGCTGGTCCGGACGAAGTGGTCGTGCGTGTAGCCGCGACCGGTCTGAATTTCCGTGATGTCATGTGGGCCATGGGCTTGCTGCCTGAGGAGGCCTTGGAAGACGGATTTGCAGGGGCTTCCATCGGTATGGAATTCTCCGGCGAAATCGTCCAGGTGGGTAGCGATGTTACCGATCTTGCGGTTGGCGACCCGGTTATGGCGATCGCTGCCTCGGCGTTTTCTACCCACGTCGTGGTGAAGCGTGATGGCGTTGCGAGGCTTCCGGAGGGCGTCGATGTTGTTGCCGCTGCTTCAATTCCGGTTGTATTTCTGACGGCTTACTACGCCTTGATAGAACTGGGTCGTATGCGGCCAGGCGATACGGTACTTATCCATGGTGCTGCAGGCGGTGTTGGCCTGGCCGCACTTCAAGTCGCAAAACACGTAGGTGCCACTGTCATTGCGACAGCCGGAACGCCTGAAAAGCGACGGTTCCTCGAGATGCTGGGTGCTCACCATGTGTTCGACTCGCGATCGCTCGGGTTCGTTGCCGATGTGCGGGCTATTACCGGTGATGAGGGTGTCGATCTCGTTCTCAACTCCCTGTTCGGTCAGGCGATGGAGCAGAGCCTTTCATTGGTAAAGCCATTTGGTCGATTCCTGGAACTCGGCAAACGCGACTATTACGCCGATAGCAAAATCGGCTTGCGTCCGTTCCGTCGAAACATCAGCTATTTCGGTATCGATGCCGATCAGTTGCTTGTGCTTCAGCCCGACCTTTCGCGTCGTCTTTTGGCGGAGATCGGTCGTCTGTTCGAGGAGGGCGTCTTTTCGCCGCTTCCGTATCGTGCGTTCCACTACGATGAGATTGGTGACGCCTTCCGGCTGATGCAAAACTCAGGTCATATAGGCAAGATTGTCGTGCTTCCGCCGGTACCCGGCAAGGACCCGGTTGCGGTTCGGGCACGTCGCCAGCTTGAGCTTGATCCAAACGGAATGCATCTCGTGGTGGGCGGCATCGGCGGGTTTGGCCTTGCGGCCGCAGATTGGCTTGTCGAAAAGGGCGCCCGCTACATCGCATTGTGTTCCCGCAAAGGAATCCCCGACGCGGAAACGCAGGCGGCTATGCAGCGTTGGTCGCGCGATGGCGTCGTTGCCGTCGTTCACGCTTGTGACGTGACGAGCGAAATCGCCGTGCAGCAACTCTTGGAAAAGCTGAGGACGGTCGCTCCGCTCAAGACCGTTGTCCACGCGGCGATGATTCTTGATGATGCTCTGGTTGGCAATCTGACCGAAGAACGTAATCGTCCAGTAATCGACGTAAAGGCCAAGGGGCTTGCGCTCATGGACCAGCTGACACGGGACGACAACCTGGATCATTTCATAGCGTTTTCCTCGGTTACCACAATGGTTGGCAATCCTGGACAGTCCAACTACGTTGCCGCCAACGGCTTCATGGAAGGACTGGTCCGTGCTCGCCGTGAGGAGGGCCTCCCGGCGCTGGCGGTGGGTTTTGGAGCCATTGCGGACGCTGGTTATCTCGCCCGCAATACCGATGTGGGACAAATCCTGGACCGACGGCTCGGGAAAACCGCCCTGCCTGCACGCGATGCCCTTCATCTGGTTGAACAGTATATCGAAATCGCGCCCGACAGCGTAGACGCATCGGTGGTGATGATCTCGGAGTTTGACTGGGCGATGGCCCACAATCTTCCGGTCGTAAAGGAAGCTCTGTTCGAGATTGTGACACGGAAAGCCTCCCAAAATGCGGGAGGCTCGGAGGGTGGAGAAATCGATCTTGTCGCGATGATCGAAGGCAAATCGCCGGCGGAAGCGCAAGATGCGCTTTTCAAGGTCATCGCAAATGAGATCGCCAGCATCCTTCGCGTGGCGCCTGAAAGCGTGAATAAAGATAGCGTTTTGAAAGAGATCGGGCTCGACAGTCTTATGGCCGTTGAACTTGGAATGAACTTCGAACAGAATACTGGTTTCGACATGCCGCTAAGCAGCCTGTCGGATAATGCAACTGTGGGTGATGTCACTCGCCGGCTTTATGAGAAGGTCAGTGCTCGCAGCGGTGGCGGGGACAACGATGGAGAGACGTCTACGGACGCCAAGATCGTTGATGAACTGAGCCGTCGACATACCGGGTCAGCCTGATAAACCGGGCGCCCGGTCGACGAAAGACTGGAGAGGCATGGGAATGACCGGAAATAAGCGTCAGGATCTCTTGGATCGTATGAAAAACGTTCATAAGACGATCGAGCAAGGTCGGCAATCCCGTACGGGTGAGGCGTCCGTGGTTCGGGCTGCGGTGCGTAAGCAGCCGAGCTTCGACCAGTTGGCCGAGTACAAGCAGGTCGTCGTGCAGAAGATGGCTGGTGAGCAACTCGGTATGGCTAATCCGTTTTATCGGGCTCACGAGGCGGCAAGTGGTGCCTATGCCGTTATTGGCGGGAAGTCCTACGACAACTTCGCATCTTATGACTATCTCGGTCTCAACAAACATCCTGCTGTGCTCGCTGGGGCAGAGGAAGCGCTTGCACAGTTCGGCGTGTCCGCATCCGCAAGCCGTCTTGTGGCGGGCGAGCGCACCATCCATGTCGCCCTCGAACAGGCACTCGCACAGAACTACGAGTCGGAAGCGGCCGTCTGTTTTGTCAGCGGTTACCTGACCAACGTTGCCGCAATAGGATGTATCATGGGGCCGCGAGATCTCGTGCTGCACGACGAGTTCATCCACAACAGCGCTTTGTCAGGAATAAAACTCTCTGGCGCCAACCGACGTTTCTTTAAGCACAACGACATGGCCGATCTTGAGCGGCTGCTCCGAACGCTTGGCAGTGACTACGAGCGCATTCTGGTTGTTGCTGAAGGCATATACTCAATGGACGGCGATATCGCCGACTTACCTGGCCTCGTCAGGCTGAAGCAAGAATTCAATTTCTGGCTCATGATGGACGAGGCTCATTCGCTGGGCGTTCTTGGGGATACCGGAAGGGGTATTTTCGAGCATTTTGGCGTCTCGCCATCCGAAGTTGACATCTGGATGGGTACGCTATCGAAAACGACCTGCAGCTGCGGCGGCTATATCGCCGGCAGCGAGGCGCTTATCATGTTGCTAAAGGCGCAGGCAGGCGGCTTTGTTTACAGCGTGGGATTGGCGCCGGTGCTTGCGGCTTCTGCGATGGCCAGCCTGTCGGTGCTGAAGGACGAGCCTGCGCGTGTCCACGCACTTCGGCGGAACAGCCAAACGTTCCTAGAGTATGCAAAGGAGCGCGGGCTTGATACCGGGCTGAGCCAGGGATATTCAGTCGTCCCGGTTATTGTGGCGGACTCTTTGCGAGCTGTGCAACTGTCGAATGAGCTCTTTGACGCCGGGGTGAACGTGTTACCGATCATACATCCGGCCGTCCCCGAGGGGCTCGCCCGCTTGCGGTTTTTCATTACCAGTTCCCATTCGGAAGAACAGATCCGGCGCGCAGTCGATCTGACTGCTGATATTCTTGCGAAACTGAAAGAGCGAAATTTCGGCATAGGTTCCGCCAAAGTGATGCAGGTGTTGGCGCGGCTGGCCCAAGCCTGAACCGTTAAGCGGGGATACCGAACCTTGCTCAGCCAACTCGACAGGGTGCGTTCTTCGGCATGCATGTGATCATTACCGGCGGTTCAAGTGGCATCGGACTCGCCTTGGCGCGCCGGTATCTTGAGCGCGATACGGCGGTCACAGTGGTAGGGCGTTCCAAAAGCAGACTTGAGGCGGCTCAACAGGAGCTACTGGCTCTGAATGAGGGCTTTGGGCCACGGTTGATGGCGGTGGAGGCGGACGTAAACAACGAACCCGCCCTTCGCGATGCAACGGCAAAGGCGGAAGCTGCCTTGGGCCCCTGCGATATCCTGATAACGTCCGCTGGGCTCGTCGAGCCGGCTGCGTTTGATGTCTTGGATGGCAGCCGCTTTTCAGCGCAGGTAGAGACGAACCTGATCGGGACGGCAAACGCCATCCGGTGCGTTTACGCCGGGATGAAGGAGCGTGGAAAGGGGCGTATCTTGATGATCTCCTCCGGGGCGGCTCTTATTGGCATCCACGGCTACACCGCGTATTGCGCGTCGAAGTCCGCTCTCGTCGGCTTCTCGGAGGCACTGCGTGTCGAGTCCGCTCCTTACGGAGTAAAGGTTTCCATATGTTATCCGCCTGATACGGAAACGCCGCAGTTTGCCAATGAATTGCCGCTTCGTAGTCCCCAGGCGATTGCGGTCATGGGAACCGTTCGGCCGTGGACAGCCGGCAGGGTTGCAGAACGCATCGAGCAACTGTTGTCGCGAGGTGCGGACGTCATTCATTTTGGCCCTGGACTGACGCTGCTCGCCCGTTTTGGTCCCCTGGTGAAGCCTATGCTGTATTGGTGGTTCAGGAGGCGCACCAGGCATATTGTCTAGGTTGCGGATTGTCATGTCTGGAGCAGCTCGCGTTCGTAGCGAAAAAACTTTCTGCGGCGCTGGGCCTCGGGATCCAACCAGTCGGGATTCGAAAGGAGTCTGTCCACTAGATTGGAAGCGCCCGTGGCTATTGCTTCCTTGCCGATGAAACCGCCGCGGACCTGGATGGTCGCCATCAATGCCTTTTCGAAAATTTCGACCGCTTCGCTGTCGGGCGGCATGGCTTCCTGCCAGAATTCACGTAGGCTCCTTTGCCACGTCAGCCCCGGCAAATCGTAAATGGATGCACCAAGCGAGATAACCGGCTTTCGGGCTAGGACGGCTGTCAGGCCAACAGTGGAGTTTATCGTCACGATGCCGACGCTCGCAGCAATCAGCTTTTCCAGATTTCCGCCGTCGATGACGTCAACGCGGTCCCCGATCCCCAAATTCGCAGCCCAGCTTAAGATCTTGCGCCGCCAACCTGACAGCCCGTTGTCGATCGGGTGAACTTTGAAAAGCAGCCGCTCCGTCGGGGCGCTGTTCTTGGCAAAGGAGTGCATCGTCGCACTGACCAAGCGATAATGGTCGCCGATCGGTGCATGCTTTCTTATCTGGTAGTCGCCGGGCAATTGAAGCGGAAAGAGAAAAAACGATGGATGACTAGCCCCAAGGTAGTGGGCCTCCAACTTCGCAGCCTGGCCGGAACGCCGGCGTCGCGTAAAAGCCTTTCCAACCCATCCCGCATACTCGACTAAAGGGTGGACGGGGCCGTGCGTGCGGTAGTTCGGATGGGCAATCCAGCCGAAGAGAACGTTTGGAATGTGAAAGGCGAGATCGTAAAGAGCGTAGGTCAAAAAGCTCGATCTAAACGAGTGGCTCTGCTGCGGAACAGGCATGGACGCCAATGCTCTCAAAGCTTCGATTTCCGCTGGAAACAAGGATTGGCTAGACATGCCGAACGGCTCCAGCGTCAGCCAGTCCGGCCGGAGATATCCGTGTTCAAAAACATAGGCGCGAATCCCTATTTGTCTGGCGACATCCAGTGCTTCAGCATGTTTCGGACGTCCATCCCCGAGCATCAGAATGTCGGTTACGCCGTGCACAGCGATGTAATTCTTCAGGAAGTCAGCCCATTGCCCATCCGCTCCCCGAAACCAATCCCCTGATCGAGGCCACCAGAAGAGGGCATCCCCGAGACAAAAGTTGATCTTGTGAACGACGCCGCCGCGCTGTTCAACGCAGTGGGCTACCTGCTTCAGAAAGGGCGATGCAGGTCCCTGCAGAAGGAGTAGTGACAAACGCCGCATTCGACTCACATAGCAACTTGTTCAGGGGCAACACGGCACTTATAGTCGCGGCTCTTTCCACATGAAAGCATCCTGAATCGGTGACCGGTTGCGAATCCATTGCAGAGTATCTCAAGCACGATGTCCGTTGTGAAGCAGCCGCGTGAAACCAAGCCTGTCATCCTGTTCCTTCAGGGGCCACCGTCTGTGTTCTGGCGGGAGCTTGCTGATGCCTTCGAACTGGCCGGTGTCAAAACCTTGCGAGTCAATTTCTCGCTGGGAGATCAATTATTCTGGCGAAAGCGAGGTGCCATCAACTTCCGTAAACCTCTAAAGCACTGGCGGGGTTTTGTCGAAGCCTTGATCAAAAGGGAGGGGGTGACGGACATCCTCTACTATGCAGACCAACTTCCGTATCATCGGACGGCTTGGGAGGTCGCGGAGACGCTGGGGGTACGATGTCACGCCGTCGAACACGGCTATCTTCGCCCTGACTGGCTGACTCTTGAACGTGGCGGGATGGGGCGATTTTCTCATTTCCCGGTGGACCCAGCCCAAATATCGGCAATTGCCCGATCTGTGGCCGCGCCGGACCTTACGGTGCGCTATCCGCATACCTTCGGTCAGGAGGCATTCAACGAGGTACTCTACAATCTGGTTGCGTATTTCGGACGTCCGTTCTTCCCCTTCTTCTCAGACGACAAATACTACTCCGCTCTCAAGGACTACCTACCGTGGGTCGTGCGAGCATTCTTTCCGACCCGGCATCTGGCATCCGAGGAGCTTCAGAACGGTCTCACGCCCTATTTTCTCGTGGCGCTGCAGCTGCAAAGCGATTATCAGATACGCGCGAATTCGCGTTTCGTCCATTTGGCCGACATGCTGGACGAAGTTATCGGTTCGTTTGCAAGATATGCCGACAGGAATGCATCTCTCCTGATCAAGCAGCATCCCCTTGACAACGGCATCGAGCGATGGGGTAGCAGGGTCACCTCAATCTCACGGCGCCATGGGGTGGAAGAGCGGGTTCGTTTTTTTGAACAGGGAAATCTGAACGCAATCCTCAAGTCTGCGACCGGGGTCGTTGTCGTCAATTCCACCGTTGGAATCCATAGTATCAGAACGCTCAAGCCTACCATCGCGCTTGGTTGCGCCGTCTACGACGTGGAGGGGCTTACGCATCAGGACGGCATCGACAGTTTCTGGCGAAACCCTTCGCCGGTCGATCCGGCTTTGGTCGATGATCTCGTGCAGGCGCTTGCGGCGACCATACAGGTGAAAGGCAATTTTTATCATAGGGAGGGGAAAGTCGTCGCGATTGCCGAGATGGTTCGGCGAATTGTCGCACGAGAGGTCAATCTCCCCGGTGGATTTCTTGATACGCCGCCGAGACTCACTTGGCAAAAGGGCATCCAGGCTCGACCTGAGGCGATGCAATAGGGTGACGGTGCCGTTCTTAAATTATTAGTTTGAGTGCCCTTAGTGTAATTGGGTTGTGGAGTTTTCGTGCGTGCCCGTGTTACAGGGTTGGCGGACGAAGGTCGGGAGACGGGTTTTGAAGCGCATTGCAGTTGTGATTGTTTGTGCCGGCTTGGCAGGCTGTGAGGCTGTTCCCGGTGCAGGCCCTCTGGCGTCCGACATCAATGCTCAAGCAGGTAAGTCGCTGACGGAAACCCAGCGTGCCCACGGCGTAGTATTCGACGTGGTGGACGTAGACAGCACCGCTGCTCGTACGGTTGCCGAGTTTTCGACGGGCATGTTGAAGCGACGCTTCGGATTGGGTGGTGCCGCGACGAGGCCTGTTATTGGCGTTGGTGACCGACTCCGTATCACGATCTTCGAGGCTGGTGCTGATGGTCTTTTCTCGACTTCGGACTCCAAGCAGACCAACATAGAGGTCGTCGTTCAGCCTGATGGCAAGGCGGCCATTCCTTACGTCGGGATGGTGACTTTTGCTGGACGGACGCTGGAAGAAGCACGTCAGGCTGTTCTCGGCTCTTTGGCCAACAAGGCGGTAGAACCCGACGTTATCGTCAATGCCCTGGAATCGTCTTCGCGGACGGTGGCTGTTGCTGGCGCCGTGGGACACCCTTCCGTCGTGCCGCTCGGCCTAACGGCGGAAAAGATCAGCGAAGTAATTGCAAGAGCAGGCGGTCCGGAAGCTGAGCCTTACGAATCGTATGTCACTCTCGTGCGCGGACAAAGAACTGGCTCGGTGCTGCTGCAAACGCTGCTCGACAACCCGTCTGAAAATATCTACGTCGAGCCAAAGGACCAGATTTTCGTATCAAGGGATCCGAGGACGTTTACCGTTCTGGGCGAGGTCTGGAAGAATGGTCGCATCCCCTTCGGCGCGAACGAGGTCAATCTTCTCGAAGCTATTGCGCTGGCTGGTGGCGGGGCGGATGCGCGTGCCGACGCCAGGGGCTATTTCGTATTTCGCTACGAGGAACCGGAGATTGTTTCCGATCTGCTTTCCGCCGAGCGGTTCCACGATCTCGTCGCTAAGGGCATGAAGCCGAACAAAGACGGCAAGTATCCGATCGTCTATCGCTTTGACATGTCGGTTGCCGATAGCCTGATTATCGGCCAGACCTTCCCTATCAAGAACCGCGATGTGATTTATGCGTCCAGACATCCTTCCGTGGACTTTGTGAAGTTCATGACGATGATCCGTCAGCCGGTTGGTATCGCGGACGATGCAGTTGGCATCGCTAGAGGGATACAGCTTCTTCAAGAATAACGTCACGCATAGTTGTTGTAGCGCCGGCGAGCGACCTTTGTCGCCACGCGATCATCTCCAAAACAAAAGCCCCGGTCGAGCGACCGGGGCTTTTGCGTCGTGTGACCTATATGCTTTGTTACTCGCGATTTCCGAGGAAGCGTAGGAGGAACAAAAACAGGTTGACGAAGTCGAGGTAGAGCTGAAGCGCACCCATGATGGCTTTGCGACCGGCAACATCCACGCCGTCGGCTTCATAGTAGGATTCCTTGATCCGCTGTGTGTCCCATGCGGTCAGACCCGCGAACACGAGAACACCGATCACCGAGATCGCAAAATCCAAGGCTGACGACGCTAGGAAGATATTTACCAATGAAGCGATGATCAGTCCGAACAGACCCATAACCAGGAAGGAGCCCATTGCAGAGAGGTCGCGGCGCGTGGTGTAGCCGTAAAGCGACAGCGAACCGAAGGCGGCTGCCGTCACGAAGAACGTCTGCACGATGCTCTGTCCGGTGTAGATCAGGAAGATCGACGACAGCGACAGACCCATCAACGCTGCATAAACCCAGAACGTTGTCTGAGCGGCAGATACGCTCATGGAATTAATGCGGAAGCTCATGAAGAATACGAGTGCCAGCGGTGCCAGCATTACCACCCACTTCAGCGGGCTTATATAGATCGCCTGGCCGAAAGCTGTCAGTTGGCCATCGGCGAATGCGAACTGAAAGGCAAGGTAAGCCGCGACACCCGTGATCGCGAGGCCGAGAGCCATCAGGTTGTAAACCTTCAGCATATAGGCGCGCAGTCCTTCATCGACCATCGTCGACGAGGCGGCGCTGCCTGCCATCCGGTTGGGATAATTGCGGTAATCAGACATATTTTCCTCTTTATAAGCTTCGATTTGGTTACGGTGTCGGGCAAACGCCCAGGCGCCGCTGCGAAGCTCCAGCATGCCTGCTGACAATATGATGCCAGTTCCCCTCCCAAACAAGGTCGATCCGGTCAAAATTCCGCGAGTTGCAAAGCCGTCTCAAAGCTCACGGAGCACCGGGGCCGCCTTCTGTCCCAATATGCGCCACGTGCCTATCAGTCCGACAACGATCGTGGTGATCATTGCCACCAGCAATGTGCCGATGGCGACACTGGGGAGGAACGTGGCCGGAAGATTCATGATCTTGCTCACTATAAACCAGGCAGCAACGCCGCCCGCGAGCAAGGCGAATGCCGCTGTTGCTGCCCCCAGCAAGAGGTACTCATAGCTGAATGCCCTGATGAGCATCACTCGGGTGGCACCCAAGGTTTTCAGAATCACGGCATCACGCCCCCGAGCCTTGTTACCGGCAGCAAGCGCGCCTGAAAGGACCAAAATCGATGCGACAAGGGCGACGGAAGCGGCCGCGCGGATCGCGATTGCCAACTGAGCGACGAGGCGATTGACGGTGTCGAGGGCGTCCTTCACGCGGACAGTGGTGACGGTTGGAAGCGTGTTTGTAACGCTGCGCAAGATATCTGCCTCCTGTTCGGCCGTCGCAGTGGGATCAGTGAGGGTGGCCAACCAAGCATGGGGAGCGCCTGCGAAGGTGTTTGGCGAAAAGACCATCACAAAGTTGATGGACAACGATTCCCACTCCACCTTGCGAAAGTTCGCAATCTTGACCGTCAAGCTTCGGCCAAGAACGTTAACCGTCACCGTATCGCCAAGCTTCAACCCGAGCTCTGTCGCCTCCTCCTCGGAAAACGAAACCAGAGGTTCTCCCTGATAGTTTTCCGGCCACCACGAGCCTTGCGTCAGGGATGCGTTTTCCGGCAGCTTCTCCGAATATGTTATCCCGCGATCCCCGCGCAAAACCCAGCGCCCCTCCGGTGGTACGTCGATCTTGGTAACATCCATGCCGTTGAGTTCGAGAATGCGGCCGCGTAGCATCGGGACTTCCGCCAGAACGCCCGTTGGCGATTTTTCCGAGATCAGAGCACGGAACTGATCGAGCTGGTCTCGCTGCAAATCAACAAAGAAGAAGTTCGGAGCGCGCTCCGAAAGATTGCCCGTCAGTTCCCTACGAAGGTTCCCGTCGATCAATGCAAGGGTGACCAAGAGAGAAAGGCCCAATCCAAGCGAGAGCACGACCGATGCGGTGAGCGCTCCCGGGCGATGGATGTTACCAATAGCGAGACGTAGCGCGGCCGAGGACGTCGTCGGTGCGCGTCTGGCGATTTCCGTCACAATCCAGGCGACAAAGCGAAGAACTGCAAAGACAACCGCCATGGAGCCAACAAAAAGAAGCGCAAGGAAACGGTCTTCTGCTGACCAGATCGCGAGCGTGGCCAACGCTAGCAATGTAACTGCGGTTGCCGTTAGGTAGGACCAAGAGGGAAGCCCTTTCGACTGGGTCCCGTGTTCCCTAAACAGTGCGGTAGCCGGGACCTTCCGTGCGTGACCCAAGGGGATGATGGCAAACGCAAGGGTGGTTAGTATGCCGAAGAGAGCCGCCAAGACTAGGGCCTGACCATGAAGTTCGGGCCCCGCGGATATTGGCAGGAAACGAGCAAGGTAAGGCATTGCCAACATGGGCGCCGCTGCTCCAACCACCAAACCAATCACGATCCCGACTAGCGCTATGAGCGCGATCTGGAAGAAGTAGACCATGACCACGGCCCCGGCGGGTGCACCAACGCATTTTAGAGTCGCTATCACCGTCCGTTTTGAGTCTAGAAAAGCGCGTACGGCGTTGGCCACGCCCACGCCTCCAACCACCAACGCCGTGAGGCCGACAAGAGTAAGAAACTGCGAGAAGCGTTGCACATTTTCCGTTAGCGACGGTGCTGCCCGGTTACTGCTGCGGATTGACCAACCCGCATTCGGAAAGTCCCTCTGTGATGCTTCCCGTATGTCCTCTATCGAGGGCGCGCTGGGTGAAAGCCTTATCTTATAGGTGTACTCAACCAGGCTACCGGTCTGGAGCAGGCCCGTCGCCCGCAAACCGGCAAGGCTCGTCATAAGACGTGGCGCGAAACCGAAACCTTCTGAAAGCGCGTCTGGCTCCGTAACCACGGCTGCCGCGATCCTGAACCGCGCATCTCCGATAAGCAGGTGATCGCCTGCCGAAAGGCCCATTCTGTCGAGCAGCAGTGGCGCGACCAAAGCTGTGTAGGTGCTCTCTTCCGGCGGCGCAAAGAGGCTTGCGGCCAAACCGGCTGGCTCGGTCGTCAATTCGCCATAGAGTGGATATGACTCATCGACAGCCTTTAGCTCCACGAGTGATTGGTCTGTTCCATCCGCTAGTCTCGCCATCGATCTAAGTCCGACGGACTGCGAAACAGCCCCGAACTTCTGCAGGAAGGCCAGCTCAGATTGGCTCGCTTCTCTGTTGTTCAATTCAAACCGGATGTCGCCGGCAAGAAGGGTTCGTCCTTCGGACGCGATTGAGGCCGTAATTGCCGAGGATACCGAGTTGACCGCGGCGATCGCCGCCGTTCCCAGAGCGATACACGCCAAGAATATGTAAAATCCGCTGAGTCCACCACGCATTTCGCGTAGCGCAATGCGAAATGACACGGGCACGAGAGCGAGTGATTTCCTCATGCTCGATGAATTTCCCGCACGGCTTCCTCTCGTCCTCCTGAATCTTCGAGGCTACCCGACCTTACCTTGATCTGGCGCGTGCACCGGTTTGCTAGGACCGGGTCATGGGTGACTAGGACAAGCGTCGTGCCACGCTCAGCCTGTTTTGCGAATAAAAGATCAGCGATATGTCGCCCGGTCTCGCCGTCAAGGTTGCCGGTTGGCTCATCCGCGATCAGCACGGCCGGGGACGGGGCGAGGGCACGGGCGATCGCCACGCGTTGCTGCTCACCGCCCGATAATTGCCCTGGATAGTGGGTCAGCCTCTGTCCTAGTCCCACTGCCTCCAACTCTTTCCGCGCAATATCGAATGCATTGCGCGTGTTTGCCAACTCCAGAGGCAAAGCCACATTCTCCAACGCTGTCATATTGGCTATGAGGTGAAATGACTGGAAAACGATACCGATATTCTTCCCCCTAAAGTTCGCCAGTTCGTCCTCGCCAAATGTATGTAGCGGTGCGTCATTTATGTTGATCTCCCCGCTATCCAACCGCTCGAGGCCGGCCAAAACCATAAGGAGTGTCGATTTTCCGGATCCTGAAGGACCGACAATTCCGACAGCTTCCCCCTCTTCTACCGTCAAATCGATTTGCTTGAGTACGTGCACGCGAGATGCCGTGGTACCGAGGGTGAGATCCGCTTTTTTCAGCTCGATGATCGTTTTTCTCAAACCTGGGCGTCCTATATAGCGTGCTGAACCTGAAACGCGGCGTTTTGCTGCTCAAGGAATTTAGGGAAGCGGATATGGCTTTTAAAGCTTCGGCTCTTCAAATCGGCGTCATAGCGTTCTGCCTGCTGTCGGGGCTGCTGCCCGCGAAGTCGCAAGATCGTGTCGTCAAGCTTGTTGGGCTAGGGGACAGCCTAATGGCAGGATACCAGCTTTCGCCGGATGAGTCCCTCACAGCACAGCTTCAGAAGTCCCTGCGGGAAAAAGGCTTAAACGTGGAAATCGCGAACGCGGCCGTATCCGGCGATACGACCTCAGGCGGTCTCTCGCGTGTCGATTGGTCTGTACCGGACGGCACGGATGGTGTTATCCTGGAACTCGGTGCAAACGACGCCTTGCGTGGGCTATCACCTGCCGAAACGAAGGCAAATCTAACCGCAATCATAGAACGGCTGCAGGAACGCGGGATGTCCGTTTTCCTGGTCGGAATGCTAGCGCCGCCGAACATGGGTTCGCAATACGGCGAAGCTTTCAACGCAATCTATCCGGAACTCGCAAGCACTTTTGGCCTTCCTCTGTATCCCTTTGTCCTTGACGGCGTCGTCACCAAACCGGAGCTTCAACTGGAGGACGGCATGCATCCCAACGCCGACGGGGTCGCCGTCATGACGCAGCGGATGATGCCACTGGTGGAGACCTTCGTGGGAGAGATTTTGGAAAAGGCCAAATAAGTGCTTGCGGCAATTTGCGTTGCGTGATTCGCTGTTAGCGTCTGCAATAAGATTCGGGGAGATCTCGCATGCCGAGACTATTCACCGCCCTCGAAATCCCGCGTCACGCGGCGCTCAGCCTTTCACTCTTGCGGGGCGGTCTTCCCGGAGCACGATGGATCGACGTCGAAAACTATCACATTACTCTTCGTTTCATCGGTGATGTGGACGGACGAACCGCTGACGAGATTGTGGACCGGTTGGATCGCATCGAGCGACCGGAGTTCAGGTTGGAACTTACCGGGATTGGCTCGTTTGGATCAAAAAAACCTCATTCGATATGGGCTGGTGTTTCTCCTGCGCCTGAGATGTTTGCCCTGCAGGGCGAGATAGAGCGCATCTGCCAGCGTATTGGCTTGCCGCCAGATCCGCGAAAGTTCTCTCCGCATGTCACGCTGGCCCGGATGAAGAATACTCGCCTTGATGATGTCGTACAGTATCTCAGCGGTCGCGGTAATTTCCATACCGGACCCTTCATCGTACCACGGTTCGTCCTTCTCTCCTCTCGAGATTCCGTCGGCGGTGGCCCTTACCTGACTGAGGAGGTATTTCCCCTGCATGAGACCGCTCCCACCTTCGGCCTCTCCAGCAGAGCTGAGGAGCCTCTGAAGAGTATGGTATAGTCCGTCCGTGGTACGCCTGCCACGTTCAAGGACCAACGGTCATGAGGCTTAAATGGCTTATGCAATTTTGACGCCTGAAGCCTTGCGGGAGTCATTGTCACAACTGCACGGTTGGCAATTGGCCGATAGTGGAGATGCTCTCGTTCGGGAATTCCGGTTCGGCAGTTTCGCCGAAGCGTTCGCATTCATGACGAGATGTGCTCTTGTTGCCGAACGGTTGGACCATCACCCGGAATGGTTCAACGTGTATTCACGCGTCAGCGTTCGTTTGACCACACATGTCGTGAAGGGATTGACGGAACTCGACATCAAGCTTGCTTCCGCGATGACGGATGCCGCTCGGCGAGCGGATTGAAAGTCTCGAGGGCTCGCACCATATCCAAGGCTCTTACCGGGAGTTAGCTGATGGACGATGTCAAGATCGGAGAAATTCTCCTGCCGGGTGATGAGGATACCCAGACCCGCCGCGAGCGCGATGTTCGCGCGAAATTCTGGCCGACTTTGAAACGCGCTTTCCGGCAAATCCCCTTTGGCCGAGATCTAGTTGCTGCGTTCTTCTGCGCAACCGATCCGCAGACACCGCTTCGCGTGAGGGGTATATTGCTCGCCGCTCTCGGGTATTTTGTGTTGCCGCTTGATGTGGTGCCTGATGTCTTTGCTCTTGTTGGATTTACCGACGACATCGCCGTGCTTACCACCGCGATCGCCCTTATTCGCGGTCATATGACGGCTCAGCATTACACTGCCGCTGACCGTGCGCTCGCAGAGGAAAGCCTTTCGAGCTAACTGAGGGCGGTTGAGGTCAAACTCTTGCCCTATTCCTTCTGTTTCCATCGCCTGTGTCATTGATTGGTCGCTCGAAGGGAGTCGAGTTGCCAGCGTTTTCGCACTTCATCGACCTCAAAACGGGACGCTGTGATCGTCTTCCTCGGCTCGTTCACAGTTTGCTAACCAAACTTAAGCTAAGCTGAAGACGGTTTTGACGAAGAGAGGTCCGAGAATTCGAAACCGGACAGACGGAAGAGCAACCGGCAGGGAATCATGTTTGTAAGACGTACCACCACCGCACTCGCAATCGTTCTGGCAAGCTTCGGCGTGGCTATTGCCCAGTCGCCGACACGGATAGAGCAGTTCAAGGCTTGGGGCGCCTATTCCTACAAGGCTAATGGCGGAACCGTTTGCTACGTCCTGGCTGTGCCGACAGCAAAGGAGCCGGCATCGGTGAACCATGGCGATATCTTCTTTATCGTGTCGCAAAGACCTGGCCAGAACATTTCGTATGAACCGCAGGCGATGATGGGCTATCCGCTTAAAGAAGCGTCGAAAGTCAACGTCAGCATCGACGGCAAGAATTTCGTTATGTTCACCAAGGACACGGCTGCCTGGGTCGAGAACGCGGCTGAGGAGCCGGCTCTCGTCTCGGCGATGAAGTCGGGGCGTTCGATGAGTGTGAAAGCAACGTCTGCGCGCGGTACCGCCACTTCGTATACGTACTCGCTATCGGGTATCTCGGCTGCATTGCAGAAAATCGAAAGCTGCAAGTAAGCGCTGAAAACAATAACGAAGAGCAGCCATGGGCTAGGTCCATGGCTGCTTTTTTCGTCTTGGCTTACCACGTGACCCAACCAACAATAGCTGCTAATGGAACCACGTTAGCTAACAAGATACGTCTGAAAGTGACGGAACTGTCCGCTGCGTTGCGTACCCTGCTGTCATTCCGGCCTTGCGCCGAAGAATAAGAATTCGATTTGATCCAAAAAAGGAAAATGTGATGGCCACAGACACGGTCTTTGCTGCGAGGATGGCTCCAGTAGCTCAGCCGCTCGGCTCTGCGTTGTCGGAGCTACCATCATTGATCGGTCTTGATCGCGAGCAGTTGGGCGAAGCGCTGCGGGGGTGCGGCGTGCCGGAGCGCCAAATCAAGATGCGTGTAAGCCAGATATGGAACTGGCTGTATGTTCGCGGAATATCCGACTTCGATGCGATGGCAAACGTATCTCGGGATTTGAGAGATGTTCTGAAACGGCATTTCACGATTGCGCGTCCCGAGATTGTGGAAGAGCAGATTTCCAACGACGGCACGCGCAAATGGCTTTTACGTTTTCCTCCGCGAGGCGCTGGACGTCCGGTCGAGGTGGAAAGCGTCTATATTCCGGAAGAAGGACGGGGAACGCTGTGCATTTCGAGCCAGGTCGGCTGCACCTTGACGTGTTCGTTCTGTCATACCGGGACACAACGCCTGGTTCGTAACCTTACGGCCGAAGAGATACTCTCCCAACTCCTCCTCGCGCGCGATCGCCTTGGTGATTTTCCGGACCGCGATGTGCCGCAGGGTGCCATGATCCCTTCGAGCGATCGCAAGGTGACAAATATTGTCATGATGGGAATGGGCGAACCCCTCTACAACTTCGAGGAGGTTAAAAAAGCGCTCCTCATCGCTTCCGACGGGGATGGTTTGTCGCTTTCCAAACGCCGCATCACACTGTCGACCTCGGGAGTCGTGCCGGAGATTTACCGCACGGGCGAAGAGATTGGCGTGATGCTTGCCATTTCCCTTCATGCGGTGAGGGATGACCTCCGCGACCTTCTGGTGCCGATCAACAAGAAGTATCCGCTGAAGGAGCTCATAGAAGCCTGCCGCAACTATCCCGGCCTGTCGAATGCGCGTCGGATCACGTTCGAATACGTGATGCTGAAGGACGTCAATGATAGTCTCGAAGATGCAAAAGGCCTTGTCCAATTGCTTAAAGGCGTGCCCGCGAAGATCAACCTGATCCCGTTCAATCCGTGGCCCGGGACCAACTACCAGTGTTCCGATTGGGCGCAGATCGAAAAGTTCGCCGATTTCATCAACGCGGCTGGCTACGCTTCCCCCATCCGAACGCCACGCGGTAGGGACATTCTCGCCGCCTGCGGACAGTTGAAGTCTGAATCCGAACGGATGCGAAAGACCGAGCGCCTTGCGTTCGAGGCCATGATGATCGCAAATCATGGCGAGGACGATTGAGCACCCTTCTGTTTATCGCGCCTGCGTCGTCAAAATCTTCATAGCGAAGATCGAAAACGCGCCCGCGAACGTGTAGTCCAAGGCACGTAGGAACTGTCTATTCTGTTGCAGCCAAGTCGATAGGGAGTTTGCTCCCAGTACGATCGCTATGCCGAGCGGCAGCGATAGAACGATCGACCACAGCCCCAGAAACAACAGCTTCCCCGTTACGTGAGGATCACTGGACGTGACGAACTGCGGCAGAAACGTCATGAAGAAGATGATGACCTTCGGATTCAAAAGGTTGATTCCCAGGCCATTGAGGAACGCCCCTGTCAGGCTGCTTTCTTTTTGCTTGTCGGTGCTGACGACGAACGTGGAGCCGTGCCTGATTGCTTGTATAGCCAGCCATAACAGATAGGCCGCGCCCCCGGTTTTCAGAATCGCAAATGCGGTCGGGGATGCGACGATCAATGCGGAAATGCCAAACGCCACCAGCATCGTGTGGATGGAGATGCCGAAACTGGTTCCGGCAAGCGTCATAAGGCCGACGCCTTTTCCATCCCTCAGCGATCTGCTGATCCAGAGTGTCATGTCAGGGCCAGGCGTGATCGCAAGAAGAAGGATCGCGACACTGAACGAGGCAATCGTCGTCAGGTTGGGTATGAAATCCATGGCCAAGGTCCGGAGTCTGTGCTGTCGCGGTGGCTTATACTGCGCAATCCGCCGTGCCAATCAGGATTTGCCGCTCCGGAGATATGCAGCGAACTTTTCCTGATATTCCGGATGCCAGCGCGAAAGGGGCGGCCGGTTCTCGACAATGTCACCGACGGCCCATTTCATTCGCAATTCATCCGTCCTCCGGTCTACCTCATTGTCTGGACAGAGAATATAAAAGTCCCCGCGACCGAGACCCTCCATCATGAAATCCACCGTTTGACGCGGCGTCCATGCCGACGTGGGCTTCTCTGTGCGATCGCCTGCAGTTAACGGTGTGAAGACGAAGCCAGGTATTAGCAGGTGTGCTGACACTTTTCCTTCCGGATGATTGCGCAGTTCATGTTCCAGCGCCTCAGTAAACGCTTTAACGCCCGCCTTGGCGACGTTATACGCGGGATCCCCCGGTGGCATCGTAATACCCTGCTTCGAGCCGGTGTTGACGATAATCGCGGGCTCGCCATGAGCGATCATGTCGGGTCCAAAGAGCCTCGAACCGTTGATTACGCCGAGCAGGTTGACGGCAAGAACCTTGTCCCAGTTCGCAGTCGGGCCGAAAATCCCGCTTCCGGGTTGTATGCCGGCGTTGTTCATCAGAAAGTGTACTGGACCGAATTCACTTCCAACGCGCTGCTTCAGGGCCTCAATCGAGGCTGGAAGTCCGACATCCGTCGCGATTGGCGTGACCCGTGTACCCGGTTTGGAGTGGGCTGCGAGAAGGACGCTCGCGGTCGTGAGCTTTTCCCCGCCAAGATCGGCAAGGACCACATGCATCCCATGCGCCACGCATGTTTCTGCCGCGGCAAAGCCGATCCCGGATGCTCCACCGGTGATTACGGCCACTTTCCCTTGTTTGAACACTTCATCGCGCCGGCTCATCCCGATCTCCCTCACGTAGCCTTGGTGGAAAGAGATAGGAGGGCACCATTCCTCCGTCAAACGCTTGTCGGCTTCCCCAGACGCCAAGCACGGCGACCTTTCGGGGGACGGCCTTGCAAGGCGCGATAATCTCGCTAAAAGTGCGCCCCATTCTCTTGCGGCGTTTGTCGCTTCCAAGACTTGAACGGACAGTATCATGGCTCCCATCAAAGACGTGAAAAAAGTCGTCCTCGCCTATTCCGGCGGTCTCGACACCTCAATCATCCTCAAGTGGTTGCAGACCGAGCTTGGCGCGGAGGTCGTGACGTTTACGGCCGATCTCGGTCAGGGAGAGGAGCTCGAACCGGCGCGGAAAAAGGCCGAGATGCTCGGTATCAAGGAGATCTTTATCGAGGATGTTCGCGAGGAGTTTGTTCGCGATTTCGTCTTCCCTATGTTCCGGGCGAACGCAGTCTACGAGGGCGTGTACCTGCTTGGCACCTCCATTGCCCGCCCGCTCATCTCCAAGCACCTGATTGAGATCGCCAAGAAGACCGGCGCTGACGCCATCGCACATGGCGCGACCGGGAAGGGCAATGACCAGGTCCGTTTCGAATTGTCGGCTTATGCGCTGAACCCCGACATCAAGATCATCGCTCCCTGGCGCGACTGGTCATTCAAGAGCCGGACAGATTTGCTGGAGTTTGCGGAAAAGAACCAAATTCCTGTCGCCAAGGACAAGAAGGGCGAGGCGCCGTTCTCCGTTGACGCCAATCTCCTTCACTCTTCTTCCGAGGGCAAGGTATTGGAGGACCCCGCCCAGGAGGCCCCCGAGTACGTGCACATGCGCACGATCTCGCCTGAATCCGCTCCCGACAAAGCGACCATCATAAAGATCGGCTTCGAAAAGGGCGATGCCGTCTCCATCAACGGCGTTCGTATGAGCCCTGCCGCGCTTCTGGCGTCGCTCAACGACTATGGTCGCGACAACGGCATAGGTCGTCTCGATCTTGTCGAAAACCGTTTTGTTGGCATGAAGTCGCGTGGTGTCTACGAGACTCCCGGCGGTACAATCCTGCTTTCGGCCCACCGCGCGATCGAATCCATCACTCTGGACCGCGGCGCAGCGCACCTCAAGGACGAACTGATGCCGCGGTACGCGGAGCTCATCTACTATGGCTTCTGGTTCTCGCCCGAGCGCGAAATGTTGCAGGCCTTGATCGACAAAAGCCAGGAGCATGTCGAAGGTGAGGTCACCCTCAAGCTCTACAAGGGCAATGTGATGGTTATCGGTCGCGAGTCGCCAAAGTCGCTCTACTCCGACAAGCTGGTTACTTTCGAGGACGACCAGGGGGCATACGACCAGAAGGACGCCGCTGGTTTTATCAAGCTCAACGCGCTCCGCCTCCGTACGCTGGCCAAACGCAACATGAGCTGATAACGGCATCTGCTGCCGACGAAAAGCCCGCCTCTGCTCCGAGGCGGGCTTTTTCTTAAGCGGATGCCGCGCGAACCATAAACAGATAGGCAAGGATCGCCATCACTTCCATGATCGGAATAATCGTCCCAAAGGCTTGTAGTGGTTCGGCAAGCCATGCCGCTGCGAGGCCTCCAAGGAAGCCGCAACTCATCTGGACGAAACCCAGCAATGCCGCGGCGAAGCCTGCGATGGCAGGATGAGGAGAAAGGCCGGCGGTCGTTATATCGGGAATCACGAAGGCCATCCCGAATGAGCATATTGCTACCGGTCCCATGATTGACAGGAAGCTCGGTTCAATCAGGCGTGCTGAGAGAAAGATCATCAGCCCACCAAGGCCAGCAAGGACAAGCCCCAATCTGAGCGCATTTCCCGGCCGGAGTTTACTGGCAACAAAGCGTAATGTTACTGATCCCGCGAAATAGCCGCCGGTCTGCATGAGCATCGCAAGACCAAATTGGGCCGGAGTTAGCCCTACCTCGTCTATGAGCACGAATGGCAACATCGTTGCCTGTGCGTAAAGAGCACCGACGCAACCACCTAGGATCAGGGCGGGGCAAACCACACGGACATCGGAGAGGAGCGTCACGTATCCGCCAAAGAGTCGGCTGGGAGAGATCATCCGGGGGTCCGCGACTGCCGTTTCGCGCATTGCGAAGTGGACCACGACTATGCTCGACAACCCGAAGCCAATCATCAGGAGAAAGACGGCCTGCCAGCCGAATGCCGTAAGCGCAAGGCCACCGAGTGTCGGGCCCACGGCGGGACCGATAGCCAACATGATGCCGATCGTGTTCAGAATTCTTGAGGCTTCCGAGCCTGCGAACTGATCTCGGACAATTGCGCGTGAGACGGTCACACCAACCGATGCTCCTATGCCCTGCACAAGCCGTCCGGCCAGCAGCAGTTCGACCGAAGGAGCGAACGCGGCAACCAGGCTCCCGGAAAGATACACGGCGAGAAATGCGAGTGTCGCTTTTTTTCGGCCAAACGCATCGGAGCAGGGGCCGGACAACAATTGTGCCAATGCGAAGCCTGCGAAGTAAAGCGACAGGCTTAGCTTTATGGCCGAATCACTCGTGTCAAATGCGTCGGCCAGTTGCGGCATGGCAGGCGTATAAATCGACATGGAGATGGGGCCGATCATGGTCAGAAGCGCGCCGATCAGTGACGTGCGACGTTCGCTCATAGCGGATTTTGACATGACCAAGACAACTTTTAAAAGGAGGAGCGGGTTGCGTGAAGACGCATTCGTCTTAGGTGCAGTCGCGCAGTCCTTCAATCTATTTCCCGGTCTGCGTCCTAGCCTTCAAGGAACGTGAGTGCCGCTTTCAGCACGCCGTACGACTCCTCGTCGCCCAATGTTCGAGCGATTGCCATCTGATTTCTGTAGTACTCAGCAAAGTCGAACGGTGTATCATCGGTTACTGTCGAAAGATCGACAATCTGACCGCGAGCGTCCACTGCCTCCAATGGCAATTGGGCTGCCAACTGCCGATAAGTATCGAGTTCAATCAACCCACTCTCAAAGCCTGATTGCGCAATCTGCTTCAATTCGCGGTGGGTAAGAACATTGGATTGAATCTTGACCTGTTCGAGGTGTTCGGTGAACCGCAGGCCCTGCAGTTCAGCTCGCTCGGTGTAGGAAAATAGTTCCTCTTTCGCATTCTTCTCTGACTGTCGTTGCAGCGGGAGGCCAGTATAGCGGAGGGGGTATATTTCCATGGATTTATCTCGTCAGTCGTCATGACCATCGACAGTCTAATATGCTCGCTGTCTTGCTGCAATTCCACGCCAAGTGCCCGTTCTTGTTCTTTATTGTTATCCACCGCTTTCCGAGAAGGCCGACGATTGCGCTCGACCCTACAGGTTACTATCTTCGATACTGAAAGCGATGCCAGAAACAGGCCGCGAGGAAATTTTATGTCGCCACAAATTCAGAATCCAGCCATCACAAACTGGGATGGCTTGCACCGACTTCCCCGTTTCGAGCTTGTGAAAGACGCCGATTTTGCTCCCGCATTTGAGGTCACGATGCGCGAGCATCAGGCCGAGATCGATGCGATTGCAGGCAACCCCAGCGAGCCGTCATTCGAGAACACGATCGAGGCATTGGAAGTTGCCGGGGACGGGCTGTCGAGGGTATCTGCGCTCTTCTGGAACAGGGCTGGGGCCGATACCAACGACGTGATCCAGGCTCTGGAACGCGATATCGCCCCCAAGCTGTCACGGCACTACTCCCGGATAGGGATGAACGCGGTCCTCTTTGCGCGCATCGATGCACTTTGGAACGCCCGTAAATCCTTATCCTTATCGGTGGAGCAGGAGCGGGTCCTGCAGCGGCATTGGAAAGGCTTTGTACGCTCAGGAGCAAAATTGCCACTTGTCCAGCAGGAGCGTTTTGCCACGATCAACGAGACATTGGCGGGTCTGGGTGCGCGTTTTGGACAAAATGTTCTGGCTGACGAGGCGAACTGGATCCTGCCGCTTCACGAGATTGATCTGGTTGGTTTACCCGATTTTCTTCGTGAGTCGATGGCTGCCGTTGCAAAGGCTCGTGGTGCCGATACCCCTTATGCAGTTACCCTCTCCCGATCGGTGATCGAGCCGTTCTTGACGTTTTCCGAAAGGCGCGATCTTCGTGAACAGGCGTTTCGCGCATGGGTTTCGCGTGGAGCAAACGGCGGACAGACGGACAATCGCGCAATTGTCAGGGAAACGCTGAGCCTCAGAGCGGAGAAGGCGACGCTGCTCGGTTACAGCAGTTACGCCGCTTACAAGCTTGACGACACGATGGCCAAGACGCCGGAGGCGGTAAACGGCCTACTGATGCAGGTCTGGGAGAAAGCGGTTGCCCGGGCAAGAGAGGAGGAGCGGGAACTGGCGCAATTGATCGCCGACGAGGGGCGGAACCACGCCGTCGCACCTTGGGACTGGCGGCACTATGCTGAAAAGCTGCGGACCCGGAAGTATGACTTTTCGGAAGCAGAGTTGAAGCCATACCTTCAGCTTGAAAAGGTGATTGAGGCTTGTTTCGATGTTGCGCGGCGTATTTTCGGAATACGTGCCGTGCGCCTTGATAATGTCGCGGCATATCATCCCGATGTTCGCGTCTTCGAAATCCGCGATGGCGATGACAACCTAGTCGCCCTCTTCATGGGGGACTACTTCGCTCGCCCCTCGAAGCGATCGGGGGCCTGGATGAGCAGCTTCCAGTCCCAGCACCGGCTGTCTTTGAAGAACGGTTTGAAGGGCGAATTACCCATCATCTATAATGTCTGCAACTTCGCCAAACCTGAGTCCGGAAAGCCCGCGCTCCTGTCGCTCGACGATGCCCGCACACTGTTTCACGAATTCGGGCACGCAGCGCACGGTATACTCTCCAGCGTCACTTATCCCTCGGTGTCCGGAACCGGTGTGTCGCGCGATTTCGTCGAACTGCCGTCGCAGCTTTACGAGCACTGGCTGACTGTGCCGGAAATCTTGAAGACCTACGCTGTTCATTACAAGACGGGGCAGCCTATGCCGCAGGCCCTTCTTGACAAGCTGCTCGCTGCACGCACGTTCAATGCAGGTTTCAATACGGTGGAGTTTACTTCCTCCGCGCTTGTTGACATGGCTTTTCACACGCGCGGAACTGTCGAAGATCCGATGGCGGTGCAGGCGGAGGTTTTGGAAAAGATCGGCATGCCCGCCTCCATCGCCATGCGTCATGCGACACCGCACTTCCAGCACGTCTTTGCAGGTGATGGCTATTCGGCCGGCTACTACTCTTACATGTGGTCGGAAGTGCTGGATGCGGACGCTTTCTCCGCTTTCGAAGAGAGCGGTAATCCGTTCGACCCGGAAACTTCCCACAAGCTCAAAACGCATATCTACGCTTCCGGCGGTTCGGTGGATCCCGAAGATGCCTACAAGGCCTTCCGCGGAAAAATGCCGAGCCCTGAGGCGATGCTGAAGAAGAAAGGCCTTGCGGCTTAAGGTTCGCAGGCGCCTGAAATGTGCCGTCAGCGGTAACCATCGCCGGCGTTTCGGGTGTTTACCCCTTTCGCAAACGCAAAAAACAGGGTATGAGCGCGCCAAAGTAAATCGGCGCCTCTCTCCCGTATTGCGCCCCAGCCATCAGAGATCTTGGATATGAACCTCCGCAATATCGCGATCATTGCGCACGTTGACCATGGGAAGACGACCCTCGTCGACGAGCTCCTCAAGCAGTCCGGCTCGTTCCGCGAGAACCAGCGCGTGATGGAACGCGTCATGGACTCGAACGACATTGAAAAGGAGCGCGGGATTACCATTCTCGCCAAGGCGACGTCGATCGAGTGGAAGGACACCCGTATCAACATCGTCGACACCCCCGGCCACGCCGACTTTGGCGGTGAAGTCGAGCGCATTCTCTCGATGGTGGATGGCGCAATCGTTCTCGTCGATGCTGCCGAAGGCCCGATGCCGCAGACCAAGTTCGTCGTCGGCAAGGCGCTGAAGGTCGGTCTTCGCCCGATCGTTGCGATCAACAAGGTCGACCGTCCGGACGCCCGTATCGACGAAGTCGTCAACGAAGTCTTCGACCTCTTCGCCGCGCTCGACGCGACCGACGAACAGCTCGACTTCCCGATCCTCTACGGTTCGGGCCGCTCCGGCTGGATGAACACCGATCCAAACGGTTCGCAGGAAGAAGGCCTGAAGCCGCTGCTCGACCTGGTGGTCAGGCATGTTCCGGCGCCGACGGTCGAAGAAGGCCCGTTCAAGATGATCGGCACGATCCTCGAAGCCAACAACTTCCTCGGCCGCATCATCACCGGTCGCATCGCTGCCGGTTCGATCAAGCCGAACCAGGCGGTCAAGGTTCTTGGCCAGGACGGCAAGCTCATCGAGCAGGGCCGCATCTCCAAGATTCTCGCCTTCCGCGGTATCGAGCGCACGGCGATTGAGGAAGCCCATGCCGGTGACATCGTTGCCATTGCAGGCCTCTCCAAGGGCACCGTTGCCGACACCTTCTGCGATCCGGCTGTTTCCGAAGCGATGAAGGCCCAGCCCATCGACCCGCCGACCGTCACGATGTCCTTCATCGTCAACGATAGCCCGCTGGCTGGCACCGAAGGCGACAAGGTCACGAGCCGCGTGATCCGCGACCGCCTGTTCAAGGAAGCCGAAGGTAACGTCGCACTGAAGATCGAAGAGTCGGCTGACAAGGACTCGTTTTTCGTCTCCGGTCGTGGTGAACTTCAGCTCGCCGTTCTCATCGAAAACATGCGCCGCGAAGGCTTCGAGCTTGCCGTGTCGCGTCCGCGCGTCGTCATGCACAAGGACGAAGCGACCGGCCAGATGATGGAGCCGATCGAAGAAGTCGTCATCGACGTCGACGAAGAGCATTCCGGCGTCGTCGTCCAGAAGATGTCCGAGCGCAAGGCCGAGATGGTCGAGCTGCGTCCGTCTGGCGGCAATCGCGTTCGTCTGGTGTTCTTCGCTCCGACCCGCGGCCTGATCGGCTATCAGTCGGAACTCTTGACCGATACGCGCGGCACGGCCGTGATGAACCGTCTGTTTCACGACTACCAGCCCTACAAGGGTGAGATCGGTGGCCGCGTGAACGGCGTTCTGCTCGCCAATGAAGCCGGCGAAGCCGTGGCCTATGCCCTGTTCAACCTGGAAGACCGCGGCCCGATGATCATCGACGCCGGCGAGAAGGTCTATATGGGCATGATCATCGGCATCCACTCGCGCGACAACGACCTGGAAGTGAACGTCCTGAAGGGCAAGAAGCTCACCAACATCCGAGCCGCCGGCAAGGATGAAGCCGTCAAGCTCACCCCGCCGATCAAGTTCACGCTCGAGCGCGCGCTTTCCTGGATCCAGGACGACGAACTGGTCGAAGTGACGCCGAAGTCGATCCGCCTGCGCAAGATGTTCCTGGATGCTAACGACCGCAAGCGCATGGAAAAGGCCAAGGCTTCCGCCACCGGCTGATAAATCCATCCAATTTTTAATGTAAGGCGGCCGCAGTTTCGGCCGCCTTTTTGTTTGTGCGCCTGGTACGGCCTTGCGGCAGTCTTTAAAAAAGCGTTAAGCTTCTTGCCTTCGCCCGAATGAGAAGTCTGTGGGTAGAGAGGATTCCGTGAGTTGGCGGAATGGCTCTTTTTCCACCGCGGGACCAGAGTGACGTTATGACGACGTTGTCCATTGATGTGCGTCCTGCCGAGCCGCAGGATGCTCGGAACATTTCAGAAGCGCATCGGCTCGCCTGGCAGCACGCATATGCGGGCATTATCCCGCATCGTGCCCTTACCCGCATGATTGAACGTCGTGGTGAAACCTGGTGGAGGAAAGCCGTGCGCGGTCCTGCGACCGTCCTTGTCGCCGACGTGGCGGGAACGATAGCTGGCTATGCGACGGTCGGCCTCAATAGGGCCCGTGCCCTGCCTCAAGAGGGCGAAATCTACGAGCTCTATATGCGTCCCGAGTATCAGGGGATAGGATTGGGGCACACACTCTTCACGGAGGCCAAGCGGCTCCTTAAGTTCCTTGAGTGCCGTGGGGTGGTTGTCTGGTGCCTTGAAGATAGCGACAACGCTGTCCGCTTCTTCCGCTCGAACGGAGGAATTGATGCTCTTGAAGGGAACGAGGACTTTGATGAAGTCAGGCTGAAAAAGCTTGGGTTTATCTGGCAATAGCTGCACGTGCTGGCAGATTACTCGACGACATATCCTTCAGGCCAAGAAAATGTTCGGTCAGACGCCTTGTCGCCGCGTTTCCCTATCCACATAGGCTCTTCCATTCCGCATGCAAAGGAGGGAGCAAGTTCATCGGCGGCTTCGCGCGCCAACGCGTTAGCGTCGGGGTTGGCAAGAGCGTCAACCAAGGCCACGAAGCAGGCGGCTCCGTCTCCTTTGCTTGCTACCCGGGAAACAACGAGAACCTGACCCGTACTTTCGTCCGTCGGCGAACCATCCGGTCCAGGGTTTTCCAAAAACCAGCGGTGAATCGCCGCGAAAGGTTTTCCGGTCGCATCAAGCCGCCACTCGATTTTCGTGTGCACCCGGTTGAAGGGGGCGAACGATTCAAAGCCGCCGTCGATCAATTGCTGGTCAGCGTAACCGTAAAAGACGCTCTGGCGCAGGTCGCCCTCCTTGAAGTAGACGGGATAGCTTTTGAAGCCCCGACACTTGAGGGAAGCTCCCATGTCGTCCGCTGCAAGCGTCTCGCACCGATCAAGATCGAGGTCCGTATAGGTGCTATCGTTCGCTGAGGCCGGCAGCGGCGTTGCGAGCATTGCCAAAACCAAGATTGTGAATTGAGTGATGCGTCGTGCCGCTTTTTCCATCATTCGCCCCTCTCGTTTACGGCCGTCGTAGAGCAAAGTCGCCGTAGACGGAAAGCCGTGTTGCATTGCGTCATCTTTCGCTTTACGTAACCGGGGAATTCAACACGCCCACGGGGTCAAAAATGCGCATCGATGCTATCGCCATTGGCAAGAATCCGCCGGAAGATGTCAACGTTATTGTCGAAGTTCCTGTCGGCGGTCATCCTATCAAGTACGAGATGGACAAAGACGCCGGGGCACTGATCGTCGACCGCTTCCTTTACACGCCGATGACATATCCGGGGAACTACGGTTTCGTGCCGCACACCCTTTCCGAAGATGGTGATCCGATCGACGTCCTCATCTGCAATACCCGGCCGCTAATTCCGGGTTGCGTGATCAATGTGCGCCCGATCGGCGTGATGGTCATGGAAGACAATTCCGGCAAGGATGAAAAGATCATCGCTGTGCCATCGCACAAGCTCACGCAGCGCTATGACAAGGTTCAGAACTACACCGACATGCCCGAAATCACGCTCAAGCAGATCGAGCACTTCTTCGAGCATTACAAGGATCTGGAGCCAGGCAAGTGGGTGAAGATCGGCGGCTGGCAGGACGTCACCGTTGCCAAGCAGCTCATCGTTGAGGCGATCGACCGCTACAACAAGACGAAATAGGCCTCAGGCCTGAAGAAGTTCGTTCAGAGTTCTTGAAATTTCCTCCGTGTCGCCCTCGACACGGAGGATTTTTTGTCTGGATGTATCGCCCGATATCATCGTGATACGCGACTTCGGAACGCCGAGGCGCTTTGCTAAGAGTTCGACAAGGGACTTGTTTGCCCGTCCCTTTTCTGGAGCCGCTGAAACACGAGCCTTAATGTAGGCCTCTCCGGCGGAGTTGCGCTCCAGACCGTCAAGATCGTCCCGCCCTCCATTAGGCGTCAATCGGACTCTCAAGCGAATGTGATCCGACGCCTTGGTGTAGGGCATGTCAGAGCCTGTCAGGCAACGGCCGGATAGATCGTGTTCCACATCAAGGAGCGCAGGAAGAAAATGATCAGCAACACGATGATCGGCGAGATGTCTATTCCACCGAGGTTTGGCAGAAAGCGCCTGATCGGGCGAAGGACCGGTTCAGTGACGTTGTAAAAGAATGTGCCGAGCGAGTTGACGAAACTGTTGTTCGAGTTGATCACATTGAACGCATAGAGCCAGGAGAAAATGGCGCTTGCGATGAGGATCCAGGTGAAGATGGTCAAGGCGAGGTCGATCGTCTGAAACAGCGCGAGCATTGTCTTCTCCATTTCTTTGTTGACAGTGATGTAGACATTGGCGACTGAACGGGCAAGTGGCGCCGGGCAATGGTTCGCAAATCATGTTTAACGCGGACGAACCGTCACGAAAGATGACGGGGGCAGTTCGGAAAGTCAGTGATGTCACCTGTTTCCCCAGTCGATCGTTTTGCTGCCTTTCGTCATGTCGCCTACCGCCGCTTTTTTGTGGCGCGCTTTCTGGCCACGTTTGCGACGCAGATTGTCAGTGTCTCTGTCGGCTGGCAGATGTACGATGTAACGGGCAATACGCTTTATCTTGGCTTGATCGGCCTGGCTCAGTTCCTGCCATCGCTTGTATTGATACTTGTCACTGGATCGGTTGTGGATCGCTATAGCCGACGCGCGATCGTTGCGATCTGTTTGGTCGTCAGCGCGCTTTGTGGGGCAGCCCTGCTCGGCTTGACCGCGACCGGCACCTTCGCGCCAGCTGCTGTTTTTGCCGTTCTGGTTGTGTTTGGCATAGAGCGCGCTTTCATGGCGCCTGCTGTTCAGTCACTGGCCCCCAATCTGGTGCCAGCCCCTGATCTTCCTAACGCTGTCGCCTGGAATTCCTCGTCTTGGCAAACGGCGTCGATTGTTGGCCCGGTCGCCGGCGGTCTGCTCTATGGCGCGAGCCCAATCGTTGCCTATTCCGTTGCGTTGGCCTTCTTCATCGCGGCGGCAACGCTTGTTTTTATGGTTCCCAAGCCTGCCCAACGGAGCATTTCAAGGGGAATGACCTGGGGGTCGATCTTGGCCGGCTTTCGTTTCATAGGCTCTGAGAAGGTCGTTCTCGGCGCCATTTCACTGGATCTTTTCGCGGTGTTATTGGGTGGCGCCGTTGCGTTGATGCCCGTTTTTGCAAGGGACATCCTTGTTCTGGGGCCTTGGGGATTGGGACTGCTGAGGGCGGCGCCAGGTGTCGGTGCCATAGTTGTCGCCATTTGGCTTGCCGCCTTTCCGTTGCGACACCATGCCGGTGCCTTCATGTTCATCGGCGTTGCCTTGTTCGGGGCGGGCACAGTGATCTTCGGCCTGTCGCAAACCGCATGGTTGTCGATCCTATCGCTGATGCTGATGGGGGCAGCGGATATGGCGTCTGTCTATGTCCGTGAAACGCTTATCGCTCTTTGGACCCCGGACGACGTCAGAGGCCGGGTGAATGCGGTCAACATGGTGTTCGTCGGGGCGTCAAACGAACTCGGCGAATTTCGCGCAGGTACAATGGCTTCGGTCATCGGTCCGATTGCAGCGGTCGTCTTCGGGGGTCTCGGCACCCTCGCGGTCGCAGCCATCTGGGCCGCGCGTTTTCCTCAATTGCGGAATATCGACGCATTGGACGCGCCTTCCAGGTAGTTCCCCTTAACGTCGCGGCCCTCGAATACAAGGTCAAGGAAGAGAGACAGCCAAGACCGCAGGGGGCTATCGAACAACATCCTTCCCTCGAGGTGCTCGCGTCCCATTTGAGCGTTCGGCAACGTGAACCGATGTGCTCCGTGAACCACCCAGCGCTGCATCATCGCCCGCGTGAGTTCCGCGTGAAACTGGATACCCCATGCGTTCTCACCGAACCTGAAGGCCTGGTTCGGATAGGTATCCCCCTGAGCCAGCAGTTGGCAGCCGCGTGGCAGGTCGAAGCCTTCGCGATGGAAGTGGTATACCATCTTTGGCCAGTGCATAATGAGCCGCCCCTTTTCGGTGGGCCTTATAGGGTACCATCCTATTTCAACAGACTGATCCGGGTTTGCCGTAACCTTGCCGCCGAGATGACGCACCAGCATCTGGGCTCCAAGGCAAATCCCGATATACGGCTTGTTTTCCTTGAGCGGAACCTCCAGCCATTCTATCTCGCGACGAACAAACTCGTCCGGGTCGTTCGCACTCATCGGCCCACCGAAGATCACCGCACCGCCGTGAGAAGCCAACGTATCTGGCAAGGCATCGCCAAGAACCGGCCGTCTGATATCGAGGCGATATCCTTTTTCCTCCAGCAATTGCCCGACCCGTCCCGGGCTCGAGCGTTCCTGGTGCAGGACAATCAGGATGGGTGCCTTGCCCGGCCGCCTGGACGGATCATCGAGCATTTTCGTCTCCGCTCCCCTCCGCTCTGGCAGCAGCGCTCAGTCTCTCCCGCACGCGATCATGATCAGAAACGCCCAATAGATCCGCAATCCGCCATACGACATGATCTTCGATCTCGCTGCGTTCGCCGTCGGAATAAACCAAGTCCCAGAGCGCACGCACCAATTGCAGGCGTTGGCTATCGTCAAGATGACGCTTCAGATCGGCTGTGAACCGGTAGTAGTCAATCGCCTCATTCTCGGCTCTTTTCCCAGCCCGCACGAGGGCGTCAAGTTCGGCTTCAGCGAGGTTGTATCTATCCTTCAACAGACTTCGAAGCTTGTCCTTTTCCGCCTGTCTCACCACGCCGTCCGCTTCCATCACCTGCATGCAGAGAGCCGCGACCGCAACTCGCGGATCATCCGGCGTGAACATGAGTTTGTCGTCGTCCGTCGTCAGGTTCTGGAAAAAGGTTTGGAGGCGTTCGAACATCGAGTTTCCTCTAAAACAACGGCAATCGTGTTTTGGTCGACGCGGGACGATCCGGATCGCGCACACCGGGGTCATCCGGCGGCCGTCCAAAGAAGGGGGGGGCTATTTCCGTTGTCTCTTCCGGCGCGGGGGAGGCGGTGGTCGCCACGTGCATTTCGCTCTCGGTGTCGATCGGAGACAGCGCACGGGGAGCGACGGTCACTTGCGGTTCGGCTTCCTCGGTCACCGTGACGGGTGGCAAGGACGCGATTGCGTCCTTGGCCTTTTCGTGATTGTCGGACACGTCGCCAACTTGATCGAAAGGGACCTTCCACTCGAAGGCATCAAGGCGGCCGGTGACCGGCGATACCGGCAACCATTTCTCCGAGACATGGCCATCAGCCACCCAGGCCGCATCTTTCGGGGCCTTAAGCGCGCTCACCATCCAGTGCCGTATTCGTCCCTGATCTCCAGTCTCCGCCTCCTCGATATCCGCAAGCAAGAGAAACACTCTCTCGCTCGGCTCCATGCGAAGAACCGCTTCTGCTTTTGAACGCGCCTTGCCAAACTCCGTGGCGGCCAAGGCGGCCTCGGAAACTGCCAGCAGCGATTCGGGATTGTTCGGCTTCAGAGCTTCAAGCTTCTCTGCTCGCTTGAGACGGTCAACGGCACTGTCACCGCTCCGCAACCGGACATAGGCGGCGGCGATTTCGGGGTGGGGCTGTAACTTCCAAACCTGCTCCAGAACCGAACTCGCCTTCCGGAGGTTCTCCTCCCGCATATAAGCTTTGGCGGCGATGAGGGCGGCAGGCACGAAATCCTTGATGAGCTTGAGTGCGCCAACGGCATTGTCGCGAGCCGCTGTTGGCTCCGCATCGAGTTGATCTGCAGCCTTTGCGGTGAGAAGCACCGCTTTGACACGGTCAGCTTCCGCGCGGTTTAGGACATGCGCAATTCGCTGTTGGTCGAGAAGTCGGATTGCATCATCCCAATGACCGTTCTGGCAGCGGTATTCGAGAGTGGCCTTTGCAGCCCAAGGCAAATACGGCGCTTGTTCGGTCGCTGTCTCAGCGTATTGCCTTGCGGCTTCGTTCGCGCCCAGCCGTGACGCCTCGACGTAAAGGCCCCGCAGACCGAGTTCTCTGGTTTCCGGGTCCTCTGACATTTGCTGAAAGAGACGTCGTGCCTCATCCTGTTTGCCTTCGATGAGGGCGGCTTGAGCATCCAGCATGAGGATGAGCGGTTCCTGATCGGCACGCAGCAAGCCGCGAGCGCGAGCGCTCATCTTTCGAGCCAAGATAGCGTTGCCGGCGCCTGCGGCGATCAGCCCGGTGGATAGCGCCTGATATCCCCGGTCCCGCGTGCGTGCCCTGAAGTAGCGACGAACGGAGTGGGGCGACGTCCAGATAGTCCTGACCAACCACCATGTCATCATCACGGCGGCAACCAATGCCACTGCGAAGCTCGCGGCCACTGTCAGGCTCATTTCTACAAGTTGGCCGTCCCATAATATCGAAAGCTGACCTGGGCGGTCGGCTAGCCACGCGAAGCCAAAGCCCAGTGCCAGAACGAGAAGCAGAAACGTTAAAAGTCTGATCACTGCCGCTTCTCCTCAGCCATTGGTGTTAACGGCGTTGCTCATTGCGGAGCCGGCCAGCGTTTCGACAGTCACCCGGTTCTTAAGCAGCTCGGCATAATCGTTAGACGCAGTTTTGCCGGCTTCCGGCAGAGCTTCCCATTCCAAAGCAGCGCCTTTGATGTCGCCGTTGCGCAATTTGTCTTCCATGCGTGCGACGATCGCCTCCGGGGTGTCGCCGTCGACATTGCCAACTGGTCTAACCTTGATCACGGAAAATGCGCTTGAAAGAAGGCGTGCGCCGATACCGTCTGACTCCTCAGGCTGATGGATCGCCGCCAGGATCGCATTAGCGACATCGGGAAAGCGGCGAACCAACTCCGCACGTGAGGCAACGCCGGTGGCTGCGTAGGGTCTCAGCTCTTTTATCGCCGGATCTTCCGGAGCGACACCGGCGAGCGTATCAAGTTCCGCCAGGAAAGGGCCACCGCGGTCCACCGCCGCTTTCAATGCGGTCGCGGAGATGGCGCGTGCCATTTCCACGTCTGTTCGCGGCTCGTCGATCTTCCTTTCCGCTTCAGCAAGCCTTGAAGCGGTGGCCTTAGCAGATTGTCGGTTGGACTCCACCACAGTCTTCAGCTGACCAAGAGTCTCGGCCAGAGCAGTCAATTCGCCACGCAAGCTCGAGATAGCCGCTTCACTTGATTCTGAGGAAGCCTCCTGTCGAACCGCGTCGATCGCTTTTTCAAGCGCAGCGATGCGAGGCTGAAGGTCCGTTGCCTCGGATGACGCGTCCGTTGTGGTGAGGGACGATACTCGAGCTTCGATCGCCGACAACCTGTCGGATAGTTCCGCCGGCATTGCGCCGTCTGTTGTCGTAGATGTCAGCGGCAAGAACCCTGCGTAGAACATGCTCGCGGCCAAGGCCAACGAAACGAGACCTCCCGCGATACCGGCCGCCAGAAGACTTGACGTGGAAGGTCCGCGAGGCTGCGCTTCAGTATGACGCGTTTCGCCCTCGGCTGGAGCCTCCCCGCCGGTGTCTGATAGCGGATCGGACGAGCTGGCGTCATCGGGATTATCGACGGGCGGGCCTTCTGGTGCAGCCGCCGTCGCTTCGTCTGCATGCAAGTCTTCCGGCTTCAGGCCTTGGTCGGGACCGGCTGCATCGGAGCTTTCCGCTTGCAGATCGATGGTGACCGGCTCACTTTGCGCCTTGGGACGGCGCGGTGGTTTTCCCGTAGCCATAACAACCTCTCATTCCGTGCAGTGCAATGAACCTAGTCAGGGACGAACGTGAAGAAAAGGCCTCGGCGCAATTTTAAGCCGGCGAGATGCCCGACCGAGGTCGGGAACCAGCGGGCGACAAAAGCGAGAGCAAGCTTTCCTCCGACGGGTTCGGCGCTATTTTGGCACGAACGTACAGCTCGCCCGGAAGTTTCTCGGCGATGACCCTGCTCAGGCAATACGGTACGATGTCCAGGGCCAGCTGCGGTGCTTCCACGATCGCCTGCAACTCCATAAAGCGCCGAAGGCTTTCGGATGAGTAGTGAAGAACTGCGTCAGGACGGCGGCCGCGGAGAAGTCGTAACTGTTCGTCGAGCGATGGCTGCACCGCGTCCATCCGGTAGCATTCACACACTTCGAACGGGATTGCAGCTTCCCGAAGCGCCTGTTCGAGAGACTGAGCGCGCGGGGTCCCAGCGAGGTAGAGAAGCGGTGCACCAAGCGCTTCGCCGGCGGCGTGGGAGGATATAATTTCCGCCAGTAAAGCTCCGTCTCCGTTCCCGGCAATGACATTCTCAAACTGGAGGGCTTGTGCTTCCTGAGCAGTAGCAGCGCCAACGGCGAAAATGGGGAGCTTCTTCCAGATGCTGACGAGATCTCCGGTTTGACCGATGGCACGAAGCGCTTCAGCGCTGGTTACGACCAGACCGGAGGCGGGCTTCGACAGCACCTGTGAGATGCTTTCCGGAAAATGCCTAGCGGCAGAGAGGGGCATCGTCACCGCGTCGTGTCCCAGTTCCCGCAACCGTGCTGCGGTGCGGGCCGCTGCCGGTTTGGGACGGGTCACAAGCACGCGCAAGCTCAGCCCCACGCCGCGAAGAAGCTTGGCCCTGCCACTTCGCGAATCTGGCGACCCGCTTCCACTCCAAGTTCTGTCGCCGACGAGCGTCGTCCCTCGACTGTAACGCTGTGATGGCTCGATCCGTCCGGCGTCAGAACCATCCCGGAAAATCGAATATCCTCGCCGTCGCACGTTGCAAATCCGGCTATGGGCGTCCGACAAGATCCGTCGAGGCTCGCCAGGAACCCACGCTCGCAGCTCACCGCATCATAGGTTTCTCGATGATTGATGGCCGCGAGGAGGGTTTCGACCCTGGGGTCGCCGACGCGGCTCTCGATGCATATGGCCCCTTGTGCCGGTGCCGGCGGAAATTCGACCGGGTCCAGCAGTTCTGTCGGAACATCATGCTTGCCGAGCCTACGCAGTCCCGCATAGGCGAGAAGCGTCGCATCGACCTGACCCTCCTCCAGCTTGCGCAGCCGAGTATCGACCAGCCCCCGAAATGTGATGACATTGATGTCGGGACGAAGCCTGCGGATAAGAGCCTGGCGTCGAAGCGAGGATGATCCGATCGTTGCGCCTTGCGGGAGCTCCATCAAGGTTTTGGCCGTGCGTCCGACAAAAGCGTCGCGGGGATCTTCCCTTGGCAGGAACGCGCAAAGGTGAAGCCCATCCGGAAGTTTGGTCGGCATATCCTTGGACGAGTGTACCGCGAGATCTAGCTCGCCCGACAGCAATTGTTCCTCCAGTTCCTGGGTGAACAATCCCTTGCCGCCTATTTCGGATAGTGCGCGATCGGTAATTCGGTCGCCGGCAGTGGAAAGAACCACGATTTCGAAAGAGTCGGCGGGCAGCCCGTGGGTAGCCATCAGCCTGTCCCGCGTCTCGTATGTCTGGGCGAGCGCTAGCGGGCTGCCGCGTGTGCCGATGCGAAAAGGTTTTGTTTGCATCCGCTTTCATCCGTTGTTACCGACTGTCCTCGTAAACGTCTTTCAATTTCATCGCAATCGACGACCGGCGTAAATGGCATCCTTCCTGCGTGTTCTGGGTATCGAAACCAGCTGTGACGAGACGGCTGCATCCATTGTGGTGCGTCATCCCGACGGTCGTGGAGAGATCGTGTCCGACGTTGTGCTGAGCCAGCTTGACGAGCATTCAGCCTATGGCGGCGTGGTGCCGGAAATCGCCGCCCGTGCTCATGTTGAGGCGATCGATACGCTTGTTCACGAAGCGCTGCAGCGGGCCGGGACAACATTGCGCGATATCGACGCAGTTGCTGCGACGGCGGGGCCTGGCCTCATCGGTGGACTCATTGTCGGCTTGATGACCGGGAAGGCGATCGCGCGCGCGTCCGGTAAACCTCTTTACGCGATAAATCATCTTGAAGGACATGCGCTGACAGCGCGCCTGACGGACAAGTTGCATTTCCCATTCCTCATGCTTCTGGTGTCGGGCGGACACACCCAACTGGTGCTCGTGCGAGGTGTTGGCGACTATGAGCGGTGGGGCACGACCATTGATGATGCGCTTGGAGAGGCGTTCGACAAGACAGCCAAGTTGCTCGGTCTTCCGTACCCGGGTGGACCGGCAGTAGAGAAGGCGGCGGCAAGCGGCAATGCACTTCGTTTCGACCTTCCTCGCCCACTCGTTGGCGAAAAGCGCCTGGATTTTTCCTTTTCCGGTTTGAAGACAGCTGTGCGTCAGGCCGCCGAAAGCCTGGCGCCCATCACCGACAGCGACGTGTCGGACATTTGCGCTTCTTTCCAGCGGGCCATCGGACGAACTCTCGACGACAGAGTTGGTCGGGGCCTCGAACGATTCAGGTCGGAATTTCCTGAAATGCATAACACGCCAGCGCTTGTTGTCGCCGGGGGGGTCGCGGCAAACCAGTCACTTCGAGCCGGCTTGCAGGCCCTTTGCGATCGGTACCGTTTCCGCTTCCTTGCGCCGCCGCATCGTCTCTGTACGGACAATGCGGCGATGATCGCCTGGGCTGCGCTGGAGCGCATGGCTCTCGGGATCGGCTCAGATGGACTCGACACCCAGCCGCGTTCGCGATGGCCGCTGGACATGGAAACGCCATCGGTCCTTGGCCATGGCAAGCGTGGAGCCAAGGCATGAGCACACGTCCGAAAATTGTTATTATCGGTGCCGGAGCATTCGGTACCGCACTTGCAACGGTTGTCGCGCTGGAAGGCAAAGCAGACGTTACGCTTTTGGGACGCGATGCTGCGCTGATGGCGGATCTCGGAATGGAAGGCGTTCACGATGCCGCGCTGCCCGGCATCCTCCTTCCTGATTCGCTCAAGTATTCCAGCGAACCAGACGTGCTACAACAGGCCGACATCGTGCTGATGGCTGTCCCATCCCAGGCACACGCGGATGCAGCATTGCAATACGGTCCCTATTTTTCGCCTAAGGCGAGCATTGTCACGTGCGCCAAAGGCATCGACCGGACCTCGACGCGCCTGTTGACCGAGGTCCTTGAGCAGGCAGTCCCCAACCACGACATCGCGGTGTTATCCGGCCCTGGGTTTGCCACCGATATCGCCAAAGGTCTTCCAACAGCCATGGTTCTCGCCGCAACGGACGTCGGCAAAGCCGAATATCTGGCACGGATGCTTTCAAGTCGAACCTTCCGACTGTACGCATCACTGGATCGCGTCGGCGCGCAGCTTGGCGGAGCGCTCAAGAATGTCCTCGCCATCGCCTGTGGAATTGTGGAGGGGAGGGGTCTAGGAGAGTCCGCGCGTGCCGCCCTGATCGCCAGGGGGCTGGCGGAGATGTCTCGATTTGTCGCCGCCAAGGGTGGCAGGCCGGAGACGGTCGCGGGGTTGTCTGGACTGGGCGATCTTGTGTTGACGGCGACAAGCCATCAGTCCCGCAATCTTCGCTTCGGCATTTCTCTCGGGCATGGTGACGCCATCGATTTCTCGAGCGGAATTCTCGTCGAAGGTGCTTTTACCGCCACGGTCGCAGCGCGCCTTGCGGACGGGCTGTCAGTCGCGATGCCAATTACGGATGCCGTGGCTGCCGTCATCGACGGTCGATTGGATATACCGTCTGCAATTGAACAATTGATGACTCGACCGATCACGACCGAATGATACAGTTGAAGGAAGATAGAATGCTGTTTGCTTTTCTCTGCACGGATAAACCTGGGCATCTCAACGTCAGGATGGACACACGTCCGGCCCATGTCGAATGGCTGAACGCGCTGAATACTGCTGGTGCGCTAAAGATCGCCGGCCCGTTCCTCGATCCGGATGGAAAACCATGTGGTAGCCTCATGATCGTTTCGGCTGAAAACATTGAGGCGGCGCGGACCATCTCGGAGGCAGATCCCTATGCCAAGGCCGGATTGTTCGACAAGGTCGAGATCAAACCCTACAACTGGGTGTTCAACAATCCGGAGGCGTAAGAGATGGCTTTCTGGCTCTACAAATCCGAGCCCTTCAAATGGTCATGGGAGATGCAGAAGGCCAAAGGTGAGGCCGGCGAGGAATGGACTGGCGTGCGAAACTATCTTGCGCGCAACAACATGCGGGCCATGAAGCTTGGAGACAAAGGCTTTTTCTACCACTCAAACGAGGGCCTAGAAATCGTCGGTATCGTTGAGGTGTGCGCTCTTTCCCATCCCGACTCGACCGCCGATGGAGACGCGCGTTGGGATTGTGTCGACATCCGCGCAGTGTGCGACATGCCGAAGCCAGTTAGCCTCAAAGACATCAAGGCCAATCCAAAGCTTGCGAAAATGTCGCTCGTCACGTCCATGCGGCTTTCCGTGCAACCCGTTACGGACGATGAGTATATCGAGGTTTGCCGCATGGGCGGTCTCGACAACCCGCCGCGGTGACCTGTCTATGAGAACAGAGCCGGAGCGGTTCATTCTGGGTAACACTAGCGTGCTGTCGCCCTCGCATGTACCGGAAATTCAGCTTCATCTGGCCAGTGAGGTTCACGATCTCTGGCAGAAAACGGAAGAGGACCTTGAGGCGATCGGTCTTCCGCCACCCTTCTGGGCCTTTGCCTGGGCAGGCGGCCAGGGTTTGGCCCGCTACCTTCTTGATCATCCGGAGAAGGTTCGAGGAAAGAAAGTACTCGATTTTGCAAGCGGGTCCGGTCTTGTGGCCATTGCGGCAGCAGTTGCGGGCGCCTCCGACGTAACGGCGTCGGATATTGATCCTTGGTCGCGATCGGCGACAAAACTGAACTGTTCTCTGAACGATGTTTCCGTTACCTTTTCGAGCGATGACTTGCTGGGAAAAGATGTTGATTTCGACGTTGTTCTAGCCGGTGATGTTTTCTACGACGCTGCGCTGGCAGGCCGGATAGTCTCATGGTTCGAATACCTCGCAGCGAAAGGTGTCGAGATTCTGGTGGGCGATCCGGGACGTACCTATCTACCGAAGACCAGACTCGCCGCCGTTGCGGTATACGAGGTACCGGTCAGTCGCGTGCTTGAGGATAGTGAGGTTAAGAAGACAACAGTATGGCGCTTCAGTTAGGCTGCTAATACGTCTTGAGCGTTCAGTTTGCCGGACGAATGACGCATACGCCGGCTTCGAATGAACAGGCCGCTTCGCCTTCCTCTGCGGACACCTCGATAATTCGTGCCTTTGGAGCGCGGTATGCGGGCGGTATCGCCGGCGGCGAGGCCTGGACAGAGAAATAGATACCGTTGCCCTTAATCCGTGTCGCAGAAATAGCACCTGAGAATGTGCCGAGACCTTTGATGACGGACGGCAGACCGTTGCCGCCCGCCACGTCGCGGTGAAGATGTCCATGCCGCTCAGTAGCCATTGCGGTCATTGGTGCTGTCAAGAAACACATGACGGCCAGCGACAGAACGGCAAAGTAAGATAGGCGCATGGATTTGACCTCTAACTGAGGGTTAACAAAATGTTAAGCCACCATGCAGGATATGGTTGCTAAAGTCATCCACTTGCTCGGTTTTTTCGTAAAGATTAGGTCGGTGGAGTGTGAGGCTAAAGTTCTATTCACTCGAATCGATTAAATTGAAATCGTCAAGCGAATGTGCTTGTCGTCGAGGGGATCGGGGATTAAACGTCCCCCTGATGCGATGCACCAAAAGCTTGGTGACTTGCTACCGAAATGTCCGAAATCTCGGACCGCATCGAGACGCCGCGAGGTTTAGATGGCGAATGTGACAAAAAACCGGCCCCTGTCGCCGCATCTTCAAATTTACAAGCCTATCCCCACGATGGTGATGTCCATAATGCATCGTATCACAGGCGGGGCGCTGTATTTTGGTACCATTCTGGTTGCCTGGTGGCTTATCGCTGCCTCCACGGGAGCAAGCTATTTCGAATGGGTCAACTGGGCGTTTGGTACGATCCTCGGCCGATTGGTGTTGTTCGGGTATACTTGGGCGCTTGTCCATCACATGCTGGGCGGTATTCGCCACTTTATGTGGGATCTGGGCTACGGATTCGAAAAGGAATTCTCAACCCGGCTTGCCAAGGCAACACTCGCCGGTTCTGTCGTTCTGACGATCCTGATCTGGGTCATTGGCTATCTCATCCGCTAAAAAGGGCCGTTCTTCATGGAAATGCGTACTCCCCTTTCAAAAGTCCGCGGGCTCGGTTCCGCAAAGGACGGAACGGAACATTTCTGGCGACAGAGACTGACAGCGGTTGCCAATGTCCCGCTCATTATCTTCTTCGTCCTCTTCCTGCTCGTGCATGTCGGCGCACCCTACCAGGATGTCGTCGCTTCTCTCGCTAATCCGATCGTGGCCGTTCTCATGGCCTTCGTGCTGATTTCCGGTCTAATTCATATGAAGCTCGGTATGCAGGTTATCATCGAGGACTATATCCACGCTGAAGGCATCAAGGTTCTGCTTTTGATGCTGAACACTTTCTTCGCGCTTCTGGTTGGCGGCCTCTGTCTTTTCGCCATCCTGAAGATCGCGTTCGTAGGATAATTCATCATGGCAAGCTCATCTTCTCCCGCTGTCAACGGCAAGGCGTACACCTACGTTGATCATTCCTATGACGTTATTGTGGTGGGTGCCGGTGGCGCAGGACTCCGCGCGACGCTCGGCATGGCCGAACAGGGCTTCAAGACGGCTTGCATCACCAAGGTCTTCCCGACCCGCTCCCATACCGTCGCGGCGCAGGGCGGCATCGCAGCATCGCTCAACAATATGACGCCGGATTGCTGGCAGTGGCACCTGTACGACACTGTCAAGGGTTCCGACTGGCTTGGTGACGTTGACGCCATGCAGTATTTGGCCATGGAAGCGCCGAAGGCTGTCTATGAGTTGGAGCATTACGGCGTTCCTTTCTCCCGTAATGAGGAAGGCAAGATCTATCAGCGCCCGTTCGGCGGCCACATGCAGAACTATGGCGACGGCCCTCCGGTACAGCGTACCTGCGCCGCTGCCGACCGTACTGGCCACGCCATCCTGCACACGCTTTATGGCCAATCGCTGCGCAACAATGCCGAATTCTTCATCGAGTATTTCGCACTCGATCTGATCATGTCGGATGACGGTCGCTGCACAGGCGTCGTCGCCTGGAACCTTGACGATGGTACGATCCATCGTTTCGCGGCCAAGATGGTGGTGCTGGCGACCGGTGGCTATGGCCGCGCCTATTTCTCCGCGACTTCGGCTCACACCTGCACCGGCGACGGCGGCGGCATGATCGCGCGCGCCGGCCTTCCGCTTCAAGACATGGAATTCGTCCAGTTCCATCCGACGGGCATCTATGGCGCTGGCTGTCTGATTACCGAGGGTGCGCGCGGCGAAGGCGGTTACCTCGTCAATTCCGAAGGCGAGCGCTTTATGGAGCGCTATGCGCCCTCCGCGAAAGACCTCGCCTCGCGTGACGTGGTTTCGCGTTGCATGACGATGGAAATCCGTGAAGGCCGCGGCGTCGGCAAGAACAAGGACCACATCTTCCTGCATCTCGACCACCTGGATCCGGCCGTTTTGCACGAGCGCCTGCCCGGAATTTCCGAATCGGCCAAAATTTTTGCGGGTGTCGACGTGACGAGCGAGCCGATCCCGGTCCTGCCGACGGTTCACTACAACATGGGCGGCATCCCGACGAACTATTGGGGCGAGGTGTTGAACGCCGACAGCGCCAATCCCGAGCGTATTGCTCCCGGTCTGATGGCTGTCGGTGAGGCGGGCTGTGCATCCGTTCATGGTGCAAACCGACTGGGCTCCAACTCGCTCATCGACTTGGTCGTGTTCGGCCGCGCAGCTGCAATTCGCGCCGGTCAGATCATTGACAAGTCGGAGCCGATTCCCGCTCTCAACACCACAGCGTGCGACAAAATCATGGAGCGTTTCGACGGTCTGCGGCACGCCAGCGGTTCTACCCCTACCGCCGTGCTGCGGGACAAGATGCAGCGGGCCATGCAGGAGGATGCCGCGGTCTTCCGCACGCAAGAGTCGCTGGAATCGGGTTGCAAGCGCCTTTCGGCGATTTGGAAGGAGCTGCCGGACGTAAAGGTGACCGACCGTTCGATGATCTGGAACTCGGATCTCGTCGAAACGCTGGAACTGCATAACCTTATGGCGAACGCCATTACCACGGTCTATGGCGCTGAAGCCCGCAAGGAAAGCCGCGGCTCGCACGCCCGTGAGGATTACGCGACCGGTCCGTTGGGTGGCCGCGACGACGTCAACTGGCGCAAGCATACGCTGGCGTGGGTTTCGGAAGCGGGCGACGTCAAGCTAGATTATCGACCGGTTCACACCGACTTGATCGCTGATGGCATCGATCCGAAGAAGATTGAGCCCAAGGCTCGTGTGTACTGATGGAGTTGCTGCGCAAAGTCTGGAAGCAAATGCAGACTGGCTGCCAAACATTTGCGCCGTCTCGTCTCAATGCCGCTGGTCGACGCGATAGGACATGCTGTCTGTGAGGAATCGTCGAGGGAAGTCGGTTTTGAAGAGAGCGTCGAGAAACTCTTCCGACCAGCAGCTTGGCAGGGGTTTGAAGTGGTGAAGAAGGTCTGCATCAACGTCAATCTGCCCCAGGCGACCAACATCTATGGCGCGAAGGCGTTGAGTTTGTTCATGGATGGCAAGGAACTTTTGGTGGATCGCGTCCTTTGCTGCGTCGGGATGATCGATCGCGTAGACGGGGCGGCCCGCGGCGATGGCGTCAGCGACCATGGAACGGCTGTCAGCCGTGCAAAAGACAAGTTCGCATTTTGCAAGATAGGTGGAAATAACCGCTTCAGGGTTGCTGCCATACCAAACAGCTTGTTCGACAACCGACGCCGGAAAAGCCGAGGACAATCGCCTTTCAGTGTCGTTGCCCGTTCGACGCGACGTCGTGACGAGAAGGCGTGCGTCAAGGCGCGTTGCCAATTGCGTCAGACCGCTCGCTATTTGGTCCCAGTCCGTCTTGGTATATCGGTATCCTGCTCCATCTCCACCGATCAATACCGCCCATCGTCGCTTTTGGTCGGCAAGGTTCTTAGTGGACATGCTGTCGATGTCGCGACGCAAGACCGGTGTCGGGTAGATGGGCAGTTTGACGTGCGGCGTGCAGCCTGTATCGACGTTCTCTTCGGCGATCAGCGCGAGAAAGTCAAAACGGGATGGCGGGAGATTGAGCGGCCAGCCAATGTGGATCGTAAAGGCACCTTGGTGTCCGCCGAAGAGCGCAGCCGTATATTCGGAACGCGCAAGGGCAGTTATGACGACATCCGGCTTTTCGAGCCTGAGTGTTGTTCCTCTGTAAAGCAGATATTCAAGAATGCGGGACAGAAGATCGTTCCGAGACGAGCCGATGAAGCCGTGGTTCAGTGCCCAGTTGATCAACGGGCGGATACGCTTGCTCCTTATCGTCTTTCGAACGATGACGATCTCGGAGGGAATGCGGGTCGCGATAGCCCGCGCGATACCCATGCATTGGTTAGTAACGCCTTGAAGGCCCGTTTCAACAATCCAGATACGCATCAACTGACCTGCGCTGTTCGAACGTCTTTGGTGAATAAACGGATATGACGGAAATGGACGAAACATCCAAGCAGCCCATTGCCGTTATCTTTGCAAACATGAAGGGCAACCTTGGCGACTTCGCGATTCTCCACGCCATGCTTCTTGGTTTGGGGAAGAAGAACCCTGGCACCGCCATTCACGTCTACTCCCATCCCATGAGACATGACGACACCAAGCGCATGGAGGCTTTTCGTCTCGCCGCGCCGATGTACGAATACTGTGGTCCGTCTTACGGTTCGAAGCCAGGAAAGCTTACTATGATGGCTTTGAAACTGGGCTTGCTTCCCGGTGGGCTGGCAGCCGTCATTCGCACATCGGCGGAAAAGTGGAAGAAGGATTTCTGTAGCTTCTCACAATACAGCGCCGTCTATGTGGCCGGTGGTGAGCAATGGAACGGCCGCGGACTCGGGGCCCTGATGTTTGCCTCGCTCAGGGCTCTGCGTGGACTGGGCGTTCCCGTATATTGTTTTCCGTTTTCCATAAAGCCGAAACTTTCGAAGCTTTATTCGTCACAGCAGATCAAGGAGTTCTTCTCCTTGCTGAGCGAGCCGCTTGTCGTCCGTGATGTTACGTCCGCCGATTTCCTGGCGAAATTTGGTGTGGCGGCTGAGGTCGGTGCCGACAGCGTATTTGCGCTGGAATCAGAAGTCTCCAAAATCCCGCCTGCGGAAGGACGTGATGCAAACCGTGTTCTTCTCGCTGTTACGGGAAACTATGCGAATATCGCAGCTGCTGCTTCGACGCTGAAATCAACCGGCTACCGGGTTGAGGCAATCACGACTTGCGAGATAGAGGACAAAGAAAATCTGGAACGACTGCAACTGGAACACGGTGTCGGCTATTGGGCTCCGTCCACATGGCAGGGCTTTGTTTCTGAGGTTAAGGCTTCCCAGCTGGTGGTCACCAATCGGCTGCACGGTGTCATATTGTCGGTCCTGTCGGGAAGTCTGCTCTATCCGGTCACGGACAGAAACAAGGTCGCATCGTTTGTCAAGGATGCTCGAATTAAGCACTATGCCGTCAGCCTGAGCGCTTTTGGAGAGACGCAGATCGCTGACGCTTTAATCGCTCGCCAGGATACCCTTCGTCTTACCTCTGCCTACCTAGAAGGGCGGAGAAGCTTGCCTTGTAGCCCACTCCGCGACGCTGAAAATGGAGAGGTTCATGTTCAAATCTCATGAACTGGTGGCGAAGCACGCGGATATTCACCGCCGGACCGACCGGCTGACATCTGAATTCGACTCATACGCGAGGAAAGACTAACATGGTTGAACTTGCACTTCCCAAGAACTCACAGATGACCGAGGGCAAGGTATGGCCCAAGCCGGAGGGTGCGAAGAATGTCCGGGAGTACCGCATCTATCGCTGGAACCCCGACGATGGCGCCAATCCGCGGATCGACACCTACTATATTGACGTCGACGACTGCGGACCGATGGTCCTCGACGGGCTCCTCTACATCAAGAACAAGATCGACCCGACGCTGACACTGCGGCGTTCCTGTCGCGAAGGCATTTGCGGTTCCTGCGCGATGAACATCGACGGAACAAACACTCTCGCCTGCACCAAGGGCATGGACGACATAAACGGGACCGTAAAGGTATACCCGCTACCCCACATGCCGGTGGTCAAGGACCTAGTACCTGATCTCACCAACTTCTACGCCCAGCACCGCTCGATCGAGCCCTGGCTCAAAACTGTTTCGCCGACGCCTGCGAAAGAATGGCGGCAAAGCCATGATGACCGGCTCAAGTTGGATGGACTCTACGAGTGCATCCTCTGTGCCTGCTGCTCGACATCCTGTCCGAGCTATTGGTGGAACGGAGACCGCTATCTGGGTCCGGCGGTTTTGCTGCAGGCGTATCGCTGGCTGATCGATAGCCGCGATGAAGCCACAGGAGAGAGACTCGACAATCTAGAAGATCCTTTCCGCCTCTATCGTTGCCACACGATCATGAACTGTGCTCAGACCTGCCCGAAAGGGCTCAACCCCGCCAAGGCGATTGCTGAGATCAAGAAGCTGATGGTCGAGCGGCGCGTCTGATCCACCTCGAAAGAACTTATGCAACCTGCAGAGGCGGGCGGCGTTATTTCTTGATCTTGGGCTTGAAGCTGACGGCTGGCCCATTATCCTTGAACCCTACCGATTTGCTGAGCATGGCGAAATTTCGCCGTGTTTGTCCGAGAGGGGTTGGCGATGCGGAAAAGCGGGAGTGTAACGATGAAGTTCAGCTATGTGGCAACAGGTGTGGTAATTATGGTTGTCCTTGCTGGATGCCAGCGCACCTCTTATAGTGGTCTCAGTCCATCGGATTCACTTCCCCCACTCCAGGCGCAACCAGTGCCGAGCGTACAGTCGGGGCAATTGCCGCCCCCAGGCGCGCCTGCCGATCCAAGCCAGTTCCCGGCTGCACCGGCGTCGGCAACTCCCGGTGCTACAGACGTCGCGCCGGCTACGGCACTGGACGTGACTAAGGAGCAAATGGTTGGGAACTGGCGTGTGACCAATGCCGGCGCTTCATGCGACATGTTCCTGACGTTGACCAACCTTGGTTCGGGTTCACGTGGCGGCACACGTGGCTGTGCTGGCGTACTAACTTCCATGGGGTCTTGGGAGGTCGCCAGCAAACAAGTGGTTCTTAAGGACCGAGGCGGCAATGTCATCGGTCGTCTGTACAAGACAGCGGATGCTCGATTTGACGGTACAACGAATGATGGGCAACCGGTCAGCCTGAGCCGATAGCCAGCGGTATCTTCAGCAACGACGATCCGGAGTGTCGAATGCAGCCAGTTCCCGACTATGCGACGAGCGTCGGAGAGCAGTTGAACGGTCTTAATCAGGATGGAACGTTGCGGGCGGATGCGGCACAGATGGATGTCGCCCGCCGATTGGACAAGGTCCTGCTCGCCCTCAAGGAGAGACGTCCCGCGACGAAGTCCAGTGCTCTCGGCTGGATGTTTGCTAAGCGCCGCAAGCCAGACGCCCCGATCAGGGGACTTTACATCCACGGTAGCGTTGGTCGAGGCAAGACCATGCTCATGGACATGTTCTTCAGGATGGCTCCGACCGAGAAGAAACGTCGGGCGCATTTTCATGAATTCATGGCTGACGTGCATGGCAGAATTCATGCTCATCGGCAGAAACTGAAGAACGGAGAGACGCGTGAAGCTGATCCCGTTCCGCCGGTCGCTGCCTCTATCCTCTCTGAATCGACCCTGCTCTGCTTCGACGAGTTCACGGTCACGGACATCGCCGATGCGATGATCCTCGGGCGGCTCTTCACGGAATTGTTTGCGCGCGGGTGCACTCTGGTGGCCACCTCTAACGTGAAACCAGACAACCTGTATAGCGACGGCCTTAATCGCGGACTTTTCCTGCCCTTCATTGCTTTGTTGCAGAACTACGTCGATGTCGTCTCGCTCGATTCGCCGACGGATTACCGTTTGGAGAAGTTGGATCGGCAGCCCGTCTACATGACGCCTCTCGACGAGAGCACGCGCGCATCGATGAATGAAGCTTGGATTGCCCTCTCTGAGGGCGAGGCTGAGAGGTCGGAGCAAATTCCGATCAAGGGCAGGGCGATCCCGGTCCGTCGTGTCGTGGGACGCATGGCGTGGTTTTCGTTTGACGAACTTTGCGACAGGCCTCTTGGGGCACCTGACTTCCTTCAGATCTCCGATCGCTACGACACGATATTCCTGGAGGGGATTCCGGTCCTCGGACCTGAGAAGAGAAATCAGACGAAGCGTTTTATTATCTTAATCGACTCACTCTATGACAAGGGCGTGCGTCTTTACGCTTCTGCGGAGGCTATGCCAGAGCAGCTTCTTCCACAAAGGAAGGGGGTCGAGGGGTTCGAATTCGACCGGACGATCTCGCGCCTTTTTGAGATGAGAAGTGCTGACTATCTTTCAAAGCATCCCGCCAAAGTCGCATAAGCCAGCGTAATAATTTACGTTTACGTAAGAATTTTTTATTCTAACCGATTGAAAAATAAGCTTTTCAAATTATCGGTTGCCATTTTCTTGCTTTAGCGGTAAGCGAATTGCCACAAAGGTCGGCACAAATCTCCTGTCAGCCTGAGTTTTGATCCAAGAGGAAGCACTTCAATGGCGCGCAAAAAGATCGCACTTATCGGTTCGGGAATGATTGGTGGCACGCTGGCGCATCTGGCCGGTCTGAAGGAGCTGGGCGATATCGTCCTGTTCGACATCGCCGACGGTATCCCGCAGGGCAAGGGACTTGATATCGCCCAGTCGTCGCCAGTTGAAGGCTTCAATGCCAAGCTTACTGGCGCGAGTGACTATGCTGCCATCGAAGGTGCGGATGTGTGCATCGTCACCGCAGGTGTTGCCCGAAAGCCGGGCATGAGCCGTGATGATCTTCTCGGCATCAACCTCAAGGTCATGGAGCAGGTCGGAGCGGGCATCAAGAAGTATGCCCCGAATGCATTCGTAATCTGCATTACCAATCCACTCGACGCGATGGTCTGGGCGTTGCAAAAGTTTTCCGGTCTGCCCGCAAACAAAGTCGTCGGCATGGCCGGCGTTCTCGATTCGGCGCGGTTCCGCCTGTTCCTCTCGGAGGAGTTCAACGTCTCGGTCCAGGACGTTACCGCATTCGTCCTCGGCGGACACGGCGATACCATGGTTCCGCTCGCCCGTTATTCGACTATCGCCGGCATCCCGCTGACGGATCTTGTGAAGATGGGTTGGTGCACCAAGGAGCGGCTTGAGGAAATCATTCAACGGACTCGTGACGGCGGTGCCGAGATTGTTGGTCTGCTCAAGACCGGCTCGGCCTATTACGCACCTGCTGCGTCTGCGATCGAGATGGCCGAATCTTACCTAAAGGACAAGAAGCGCGTTCTGCCCTGCGCGGCCTTCCTCTCAGGACAGTATGGCGTCAAGGACATGTATGTAGGCGTTCCGGTCGTGATCGGCGCCGGTGGCGTAGAGCGCATCATCGAAATCGACCTCAACAAGGCTGAGGAAGAAGCGTTCCAGAAGTCTGTCGGCGCGGTCGCCGGCCTCTGTGAAGCGTGCATCAATATCGCCCCGGCTCTCAAGTAAGTGCCATAGGCCCAGGATAGGGACACGACGATGAATATTCATGAATACCAAGCCAAGGCCCTCCTGAAGGACTTCGGTGCGCCGGTCGCAAAAGGTGTAGCAATCCTCAAGGTCGAGGAAGCCGAAGCTGCGGCCAAGCAGCTTCCCGGTCCACTTTACGTGGTGAAGAGCCAGATCCATGCTGGCGGCCGTGGCAAGGGCAAGTTCAAGGAACTCGGCCCTGACGCCAAGGGCGGCGTTCGTCTGGCAAAGTCGATCGAGGAAGTCGTGGCGCACGCCAAGGACATGCTCGGCAACACGCTCGTGACGGCCCAGACCGGCGAGGCCGGGAAGCAGGTCAACCGCCTCTACATCGAAGACGGTGCTGACATCGCGCGCGAACTCTACTGCTCGCTCCTGGTCGACCGTTCGGTTGGCCAAGTAGCGTTCGTCGTCTCGACCGAAGGCGGCATGGACATCGAAGCCGTCGCTCACGACACTCCCGAAAAGATCCATACGATCGCCATCGATCCGGAAAAGGGCGTCACGCCCGACGACGTTGCAAAGATCGTCAAGGCTCTCGAACTCTCGGGTTCTGCTGCGGAAGATGCAAAGTCGCTCTTCCCGATCCTCTACAAGGCCTTCTCCGAAAAGGACATGGCCCTGCTCGAGATCAACCCGCTGATCGTCATGAAGGACGGGCACCTGCGCGTTCTTGACGCCAAGGTGTCCTTCGACGGCAATGCGCTCTTCCGCCACGACGACGTGCGGGCCCTGCGTGATGAGACGGAAGAAGACTCCAAGGAAATCGAAGCCTCGAAGTGGGACCTCGCTTATGTTGCCCTCGACGGCAATATCGGCTGCATGGTCAATGGTGCCGGTCTCGCCATGGCGACCATGGACATCATCAAGCTTTACGGCAAGGAGCCGGCAAACTTCTGCGACGTCGGTGGTGGCGCCGGCAAGGAGAAGGTCGCGGCTGCCTTCAAGATCATCACTGCCGACCCGAAGGTCGAGGGCATCCTCGTCAACATCTTCGGCGGCATCATGAAGTGCGATGTCATCGCCGAAGGCGTTGTCGCTGCCGTGCAGGAAGTTGGCCTGAAGGTTCCGCTCGTCGTGCGCCTCGAAGGCACCAATGTCGAACTTGGCAAGAAAATCCTGAACGAATCCGGTCTGGCGATCACCGCAGCCGACGATCTGGACGACGCCGCCAAGAAGATCGTCGCGGCGATCAACGGCTAATCTCAAGGGACCTAACTGATGTCTATTCTTGTAAACAAGAACACCAAGGTCCTCGTGCAGGGCCTGACCGGCAAGACCGGTACCTTCCACACCGAACAGGCGCTCGCCTATTACGGCACGCAGATGGTTGGCGGTATCCATCCGAAGAAGGGTGGCGAAAACTGGACCGGCTCCAAGGGTGAAACCCTGCCGATCTTCGCGACCGTTGCCGAAGCCAAGGAAAAGACCGGTGCGGACGCATCCGTGATCTACGTTCCGCCGGCAGGGGCTGCTGACGCGATCATCGAGGCGATCGACGCCGAGATTCCGTTCATCACCTGCATCACCGAGGGTATCCCGGTCATGGACATGGTGCGGGTCAAGGCCAAGCTCGACAAGTCCAAGTCGCGGCTGCTCGGCCCCAACTGCCCGGGCATCCTGACGCCGGAAGAATGCAAGATCGGCATCATGCCGGGCTCGATCTTCCGCAAGGGTTCGGTCGGTATCGTCTCGCGTTCGGGAACTCTGACCTATGAAGCGGTGTTCCAGACTTCGAACGAAGGCCTCGGCCAGACGACCGCCGTCGGTATCGGTGGCGACCCGGTCAAGGGTACCGAATTCATCGACGTGCTCGAGATGTTCCTGGCTGACCCGGAAACCACCTCGATCATCATGATCGGCGAAATCGGCGGTTCGGCTGAAGAAGATGCGGCGCAGTTCCTCATCGACGAAGCCAAGAAGGGCCGCAAGAAGCCAATGGCTGGCTTCATCGCGGGCCGTACGGCGCCGAAGGGCCGCACCATGGGCCATGCCGGTGCTGTCGTTTCCGGTGGCAAGGGCGATGCGGAATCGAAGATCGCCGCCATGGAAGCCGCCGGCATCAAGGTTTCGCCTTCGCCGGCACGCCTGGGTAAGACCTTGGTCGAAGTCCTCAAGGGCTGACCTATATAAGGAAAGCGTCAGGCAAGGGAGGTTGGTTCACAATCGCCTTGCCTGATTTTGGCACTGAATATGATGCCCCGCGAGTGGCGGGATAGGCGGCAGGCCGAAGAGCGGCCTTCATCTCAAGTCGGGAGGCGAACGAAGGTTCGCGAAAAATCATGGGTAGGCAAGAAGCCAACGAGCAGTTCCTGATCACGTCGTTCCTCGACGGATCGAACGCGGCTTACATCGAGCAGCTCTATGCGCGCTACGAGGAGGATCCTTCGTCGGTTTCCCCGGAATGGCAGACCTTCTTCCGTGCCCTCGCCGACAGCCCCGTCGACGTCAAGAAATCCGCGAGTGGTCCCTCTTGGCAACGTAAGAACTGGCCGATCCCTGCGCAGGGAGAACTGGTTTCGGCGCTCGATGGAAATTGGGCGGAAGTCGAAAAGGTCGTCGAAAAGAAGGTGAAAGCCAAGGCCGAGGCAGCCGGCGCGCCGGTATCGGAAGCCGAGGTTCTCCAGGCGACTCGCGATTCCGTCCGGGCAATCATGATGATCCGCGCTTATCGTATGCGCGGCCATTTGCACGCGAACCTCGATCCTCTTGGTCTCGCAGCGCCGGTGGACGACTACAACGAACTTTCGCCGGCCGCCTATGGCTTCACCGAGGCTGACTACGCGCGAAAAATCTTCATCGATAACGTCCTCGGGCTGGAATACGCGACCATCCCGGAGATGCTTGACATCTTGAAGCGTACCTATTGCTCGACCATCGGGGTCGAGTTCATGCACATCTCCAATCCGGATGAGAAGCATTGGATCCAGGAGCGCATTGAAGGACCTGACAAGGGTGTCGATTTCACGCCTAACGGCAAGAAGGCGATCCTTGCGAAGCTCATCGAAGCCGAGGGCTTCGAGCAGTTCATCGATGTCAAATACAAGGGCACCAAGCGTTTCGGTCTTGATGGTGGCGAGTCACTCATCCCCGCGCTCGAGCAGATCATCAAGCGCGGCGGTCAGGACGGGCTGGAAGAAATTGTTCTCGGTATGGCGCACCGTGGCCGTCTTAACGTTCTGACGAACGTGATGGGTAAGCCACACCGCGCCGTCTTCCACGAGTTCAAGGGTGGTTCTTTCAAACCGGACGAAGTGGAGGGCTCGGGGGACGTGAAGTACCATCTTGGTGCTTCGTCCGACCGCGAATTCGACGGAAACAAGGTTCACCTTTCTCTGACGGCGAACCCTTCGCATCTTGAGATCGTCAATCCTGTCGTCATGGGCAAGGCGCGTGCCAAGCAGGACCAGCTTGCAAAGGTCTGGGACGGCGACATCATACCGCTCAAGGAGCGCGCAAAGGTTCTGCCGCTGCTGCTACACGGTGACGCAGCCTTTGCCGGACAGGGCGTCGTGGCTGAAATTCTGGGTCTCTCCGGACTGCGCGGTCATCGCGTCGCCGGTACGATGCACTTTATCATCAACAACCAGATCGGCTTTACGACAAATCCAGCGTTCTCGCGTTCGTCGCCCTATCCGTCCGATGTCGCCAAGATGATCGAGGCTCCGATCTTCCACGTGAACGGTGATGATCCGGAAGCCGTCGTCTATGCGGCCAAGGTTGCCACCGAATACCGGATGAAGTTCCACAAGCCGGTTGTCGTGGATATGTTCTGCTACCGTCGCTTCGGTCACAACGAAGGCGATGAGCCCGCGTTCACTCAGCCGAAGATGTACAAGGCTATTCGCCAACACAAGACAGTCGTCCAGCTCTACGCCGAACGACTGATTGCCGAAGGTCTGATCACCGACGGCGAATTCGAGAAGATGAAAGCTGATTGGCGCGCGCATCTCGAACAGGAGTTCGAGGCGGGACAGAGCTACAAGCCGAACAAGGCCGACTGGCTGGACGGCGTTTGGTCGGGCCTGCGCACCGCTGACAACGCCGACGAGCAGCGCCGCGGCAAGACCGCTGTTCCCATGAAGCAGTTGAAGGAGATCGGCCGCAAGCTCGCGACCATTCCCGATGGTTTCAAGGCGCACCGTACCATTCAACGTTTCATGGAAAACCGTGCCCAAATGATCGAGACCGGTGAAGGTCTGGACTGGGCGATGGCCGAAGCACTCGCTTTCGGATCGCTTGCCGTAGACGGTCACAAAATCCGCCTCTCCGGTCAGGATTGCGAACGTGGTACGTTCTCCCAACGTCATTCCGTTCTCTACGATCAGGAAACCGAAGAGCGCTACATCCCGCTCGCCAATCTCGCGCCGAATCAGGCCCGTTACGAAGTCATCAACTCGATGCTTTCGGAAGAGGCCGTGCTCGGCTTCGAATACGGCTATTCGCTCGCGCGTCCTAATGCACTGACACTTTGGGAAGCCCAGTTTGGCGACTTCGCGAACGGTGCGCAGGTGGTCTTCGACCAGTTTATTTCATCCGGTGAACGCAAGTGGCTCCGCATGTCGGGTCTCGTCTGCCTGCTTCCGCATGGCTACGAAGGTCAGGGCCCCGAACACTCGTCGGCACGCCTTGAGCGCTGGCTCCAGATGTGCGCTGAAGACAATATGCAGGTGGCGTATTGCACCACGCCGTCCAACTACTTCCACATCCTGCGCCGCCAGATGAAGCGCGACTTCCGCAAGCCGCTCATCTTGATGACGCCGAAGTCGCTTCTGCGTCATAAGCGTGCGACGTCAAGCCTCTCGGAGCTTGCCGGCGAAAGCTCCTTCCACCGTCTGCTGTGGGATGACGCCGAGGTCATCAAGGATGGCCCGATCAAGCTGCAGAAGGATTCGAAGATTCGGCGCGTGGTCATGTGCTCCGGCAAGGTGTACTACGATCTTCTCGAAGAGCGCGAAAAGCGCGGTATCGATGACGTCTACCTGCTTCGCATCGAACAGCTCTATCCGTTCCCGGCCAAGGCGTTGATCAACGAGCTCAGCCGTTTCCGCAATGCGGAAATGGTCTGGTGCCAGGAGGAGCCGAAGAACATGGGCGCCTGGTCATTTATCGATCCGTACCTGGAATGGGTGCTTGCACACATCGACGCGAAGTATCAGCGGGTCCGTTATACCGGCCGCCCGGCTGCCGCATCTCCGGCAACGGGCCTCATGTCCAAGCATATCGCCCAGCTGGAAGCTTTCCTCGAGGACGCGCTGGGAGGCTGAGGAGCCTCCTGACACGATCATTATCGACAACTGACCTGATCAATGGAATTGACAAATGGCCACTGAAATCCGCGTCCCAACCCTGGGCGAATCCGTAAGCGAAGCGACCGTCGGTACCTGGTTCAAGAAGGTTGGCGATACCATCAAGGCAGATGAACCCATTGTCGAGCTCGAAACCGACAAGGTAACCGTCGAGGTGCCCGCACCTGCTTCGGGCGTCCTTACCGAGATTGTTGCACAGAATGGCGAGACCGTCGGTCTTGGCGCGCTTCTCGGCCAGATCGCCGAAGGGGCCGGCGCTTCGGCTGCCGCTCCGTCTGCCGCCACTCCAGCGGCTCCGGCTCCGGCTGCTGCACCGGCCGCGGCGGCCCCCGCGCCCGTCGCGTCCGCTATGCCGGCTGCTCCAGCCGCGGCCAAGGTCGCTGCAGACAATAATATTTCGACCGCGGACATCGATGGCTCCGGAAAGCGTGGCCAGGTTCTTAAGGGCGACGTCCTCGCGGCGATCGCAAAGGGATCGTCCGCGCCGGCACCGGTCGCTTCCGCACCGCGCCCTGCCTCTTCGGCCGACGACGCCTCGCGCGAAGAGCGCGTGAAGATGACCCGCCTGCGCCAGACGATCGCCAAGCGCCTCAAGGACGCCCAGAACACGGCTGCCATGCTCACCACCTACAACGAGGTGGACATGAAGGCCGTCATGGAACTGCGCAATCGCTACAAGGACATCTTCGAGAAGAAGCATGGCGTGAAGCTCGGCTTCATGGGCTTCTTCACCAAGGCCGTCACGCATGCGCTGAAGGAACTGCCGGCCGTCAACGCCGAAATCGACGGCACCGACATCATCTATAAGAACTACTGCCATGTCGGCGTTGCTGTCGGCACGGACAAGGGACTCGTCGTACCGGTCGTCCGCGATGCCGACCAGATGTCGATCGCCGAGATCGAGAAGGAAATCGGTCGCCTTGGCAAGGCTGCCCGTGACGGTCAGCTCTCCATGGCCGACATGCAGGGTGGCACCTTCACCATCTCCAACGGTGGTGTTTACGGTTCGCTGATGTCTTCGCCGATTCTGAACGCACCGCAGTCGGGTATCCTCGGCATGCACAAGATCCAGGAGCGTCCGGTCGTCGTCGGCGGCCAGATCGTCATCCGTCCGATGATGTATCTCGCGCTCTCCTACGATCACCGTATCGTCGACGGCAAGGAAGCGGTGACATTCCTGGTGCGCGTGAAGGAAAGCCTTGAGGATCCGGAGCGTCTGGTTCTGGATCTCTGAGGGAGACACCCCGATGGAGCCGGCTTCCGTTGCCGATTCACCTCTCGTTCTGCTGCTCGCGTGGAGCGTCGTCCTTCTGTTGGCGCACATTCTGCTCCAGGGCGTTCTGGCGACCAAGGAGCTTGGAACGGCATGGAACGCCGGCCCCCGCGATGACGAGAGACAGCCCTCCGGAAAGCTCGCGGGGCGAGCCTCTCGGGCGTCGGCGAACTTTCAGGAAACGTATCCGGCTTTCGTGGCCCTCGCGGCCGGACTGCTGTTCACTGATCAGGTCGACGGTCTGGGATTGACTGGCGCTGTGGTCTGGTTTGTGGCCCGCCTTGGGTATTATCCGCTTTATCTAGCGGGCGTACCCTATATCCGCTCGATCGTCTGGCTCGCTTCAATGGCGGGGTTGGGATTGATGTTCCTGGAACTCGTATCCTGAGGTGGGTGATGGCGGGTTCGTCGGCTGTGTCGGTTGTTATCTGCGCTCTCGCCTTTCCTGTTGCCGCCCAGTCGGCCGATTGCAAGATTGAAAGGGCGATCTATGGCGAAGCGGAGACCGGCATCGAGCTGACGTTCTTCGCGGCAAGCGGTGAGAATACCCCCGTCACGCACGGCTTCAACAGCACCGTTGGTGACGCGAAGCTTGAGGGGCATGTGATGTTCGATCCCGAGATAGAGCGTCAGGTCGGTATGTTGATGAACAACTGTCCCGAAGGAGATGTCACCGGAGCGGACCTTGACGCTTGTACTGTCTGGAAGGGTATTCCCTACGGAATCGACCAAGCGACTGGCCGCGTCGATCTCATTCCGCCGGAGGGCGCTGACGCGCCTGATGCGATCCTGCTGCCAGGTTTCGGACCGGCTGTGATGGCCTCCCGTGTAGAGGCCGGTCGCGACACTGCCCCTTGGGATGTCTTCGAATTCAAACGCTGTGCATCGTAGCCTCGCGGCGGATGCAAGAACACGTAAAGGAACGAACCATGGCTTATGACGTAGTGGTAATTGGCTCCGGCCCCGGCGGTTATGTCTGTGCGGTCAAGGCCGCTCAGCTTGGCTTGAAAGTCGCTGTCGTGGAGAAGCGGGCTACCTACGGCGGAACCTGCCTCAATGTCGGGTGCATTCCGTCAAAGGCCCTGCTTCATGCATCGGAGATGTTCCATCAGGCTGCGCATGGGATGGAAGCGCTGGGCGTCGAAGTCGCGGCGCCGAAACTGAACCTCGAAAAGATGATGGCGCACAAGGAGGCGACGATCAAATCGAACGTCGAAGGTGTTGCCTTCCTGTTCAAGAAGAACAAGATCGACGGGTTTATCGGCAAGGGCAAAATCGCTGCCGCCGGCAAGGTGTCCATAACCGGCGACGATGGCAAGGTTCAGGAACTGGAAGCGAAGAACATCGTCATCGCCACCGGTTCGGATGTGGCCGGTATCCCGGGCGTCAAGGTAGACATCGACGAAAAGATTATCGTTTCCTCTACCGGCGGAATTTCCCTCGACAAGGTTCCCGGCAAGATGGTCGTCGTAGGCGGTGGCGTGATAGGCCTTGAGCTTGGTTCCGTCTGGCAGCGACTGGGCGCGAAGGTGACGGTCGTTGAATACCTGGACAACATCCTGGGCGGCATGGACGGGGAGGTGTCGAAGCAGTTCCAGCGCATGCTTGCAAAGCAGGGGATGGAATTCCATCTGGGTGCCAAGGTCACGGCGGTTGCGAAGGCCGGGTCCGGAGCGAAAGTAACGTTCGAGCCTGTAAAGGGTGGAGATGCGACGGTGCTCGACGCCGATGTGGTTCTGATTGCCACGGGTCGCAAGCCCTATACCGAGGGTCTGGGCCTCGAGGCTGTTGGCGTTGCGCTCGACAACCGCGGCCGTGTCGAAATCGACGGTCACTTCAAGACCAACGTCGCTGGTATTTACGCGATCGGTGATGTCGTGAAAGGCCCCATGCTCGCGCATAAGGCCGAGGACGAAGGCGTTGCGCTCGCTGAAATCCTCGCCGGCCAGCACGGTCATGTAAACTACGACGTCATTCCGGGTGTCGTCTACACGCAGCCTGAAGTCGCCTCCGTCGGCAAAACCGAGGAAGAACTCAAGGCTGCGGGCATCTCCTACAAGGTCGGAAAGTTCCCGTTCACCGCCAACGGCCGCGCTCGCGCCATGCTCGCAACCGATGGCTTCGTCAAGATTCTTGCGGACAAGGATACCGATCGGGTTCTTGGTGGGCACATTGTCGGTCTTGGCGCTGGCGAGATGATTCACGAGATCGCCGTGCTGATGGAATTCGGCGGCTCGTCCGAGGACCTTGGGCGTACGTGCCACGCACATCCGACGATGTCTGAGGCTGTGAAGGAGGCCGCTCTTGCGACCTTCTTTAAGCCGATTCATATGTAAACCTTCTGAAGTCTATTTCTTCTAGAATAAAAGCCGCAGCTTGCTTCATAAGCTGCGGCTTTTATTATGTGGACGTAGTTGCCCCAGATAGCTGATAAAAGGCAAGAAAATGGCGTCCTCTCTCGTAACGTCTTATTCCGTTCCCCAGCGTTTGATCCACTGGTTGATGGCTGCCCTCATCATCTTCAATCTTCTGTTCGCCGACGCGATGGAGGAGTTGATGGAGATGCTTGAGGAGGGACAGTCCCCATCGCCAGACGTGATGGCATCGGCGAATATTCACGCCTATGTCGGCATCGCGGTGCTGTGCCTCGCGGTGGTGCGTCTTCTCCTGCGGTTCACGCACGGTGCTCCCGATGCGCCTGCCGAGGAGCCGCCCCTCGGCAAACTTGCCGCCAAGGTCGCTCACGGCACCTTCTATGCGCTTTTCTTCGTCATGCCGATCAGCGGTGCGCTGGCTTACTATGGTGGGATTGAAACAGCGGGAGGGCTGCATGGCGGTCCAATTAAGCTACTGATGTGGTTGCTGATCATCGCTCACATCGGCGCGGTGCTCGTTCATCAGTTCGTTTGGAAAACGCCGGTTGCCCAGAGGATGACCAAGGGCTAAAGCACAGAGAAGCTCGCTTCAGTTTACCAGACTGACGGTGAATCCCTGCTTTCGTAGGAGTTCGACCAGGCCTTCTTCGCCAGGCAGATGCAGTGCTCCGACTGCGATGAACGCATTTCCTTCCTTCAGGATCGGCATGCTCCGGTTCGCCATAACATGGTTGCGGTCGGTCACGATGCGCTGTTCAAACGCAGCGTAGGAACCGTCGGAACCGGAGTGCGAATCCGTCACCGCTTTTAACATCGGCATGGTCATGCCGATGTCTCCGCTGACGTATAGATCCGTCATTGTCGACATGACATCCTGCATACGGTCGCCGAGCGCGAGTGTCTCCAGCAATGCTTCGATATGGAAGGAAAGTGGAAGTTCGCCCATGGCCGCCAGTTGTTCCTCAAGGGTTTCCAATCCCTTGACCGTCTTTCCTGCCGCGACCGCATCCTCGGCGATCTTCTTGTCCAGGAACGAGGCACCCGACGCCTTGCGGGCGAGTTCGCAAGCGGGAAGGGCAACGAAGCCCGCCAGAATCCAAGGCTTCATCCGCGAGACTGCCGCAAGAGACAGGCCCCGGTCTCGCAAACCTTCCTCAAGTATCTTCGCATCGGTGTCGTCGAGATGATCGACGATTGTCGATCCGTCGGTGAACATCGACAGTTCGGGCTTCATAAGCATGGCCGCCATGGCCTTTTTCTCGTCGAGAATCTCGTCTGACTCTATCGCCACTGTTGAAGCCTTCATAAGGGCATCACGCGCGGCGTTGGGCATGGCGAGAACTCGTGGATCTGTTACATGCATTGTCCCGAAGAGCCAGGAAGGCGGCGTGCCGGGCTTCTCTACTTGCCAGAAAAGACCTTTCCCGTTCGGGACTTCCGCAGCTTCATCAACCAGGGAGTCAAAGGCCGCCTTGTTTTCAGTTTCCAGCTGCCGAAGAAGATTCCTGCCGCGACAGGTCTGGTCGTCGGCGCGCGCAGAACCGGCGAAGGTGAGGACGACCAGCAGGCTAGCGACCATTGCGACGTGGAGCGCAGCCATGAACCATAAAATGACGTCGGCTACCCTACGCGTCCCTTGGTTCAACGCTTGCTCGATTGTGCTGACGATCATGCCGTAATCCCTTTGTGATGTAGCAAACTACACCCCACGGCGCTCATGTTGTCTTAACGGGATTGGTTAACTCCTCTATGCACGCGGATGCGCGAGGCGATAGACCTCGAGCAGCCTGTTCGAATCGACGCCCGTGTAGACCTGGGTTGTCGAGAGGCTTGCGTGTCCGAGCAATTCCTGGATCGTTCGAAGGTCGCCGCCGCCCGCCAAGAGATGCGTGGCGAAAGAGTGACGCAAAGCATGAGGCGTGGCGTTGTCCGGCAGGCCAAGAGCGCCGCGAAGGACCTGCATCCCCTTCTGGACGATCGCCGCATGCAGTGGACCGCCCTTAGCGCCGCGAAATAGATGCGTGTCATCCGGCAAGTGATAAGGACACAGTCTCCGATACTCGGCGATAGCGGTGTTGACGATGGGAAGCACCGGCACGACGCGCGTCTTGCCGCCTTTTCCCACGATTCTAAGAGTGCTTGTTCCGTCAGGAATATCCGAGGGTCTCAGGCCGAGTGCCTCGGATATGCGCAGTCCGCAAGCATAGAGAAGCGTCAGAACGGCAGCGTCGCGGGCCGCGATCCAGGGCTCCTCGTGAGGTTGCACATGACTGTCCACGACGGCGATGGCTTGCGCGTCGGTTAGAGGCTTGGGGAGTGATTTTGGCTGTCGCGGCGACCGGATCGCACTTGCCCCGGCCGCGTTGACAAGACCCTTCTTTTCCAGGTGCCGCAGCAGTGATCGTATACCCGCCATGTGACGCGCCAGAGAACGGGCACCAGCACCACCTTTCCGGCGCGACGCCAGAAATGCTCGCAGATCCGCGGGGCGCAGTTGACGAATATCCTCCAGCGCCGGAGGGCCTCCCAGATGCAGCCCCAGAAACTGAAGAAACTGCCGGGTGTCGCGCTCGTACGCATCTAGCGTCAATCGCGCCAGTCGCCTCTCGCCCGCAAGGCTCTGAAGCCACTGCTGCCTCTCAAGGCGCAGATCGTCACTCGCAATGGTCACCAATTCGTCCAAGTCTTCCTCTCTTTACATCGACTTAGGGCTGGGCCACTGTGCGCCACGACCGTTAGATAAATGCTAATATCCGCCGGCGTCGTCATCGTCGGATCATATTGACTTGAGATAGAGTCTGAACACACACCATCGGGGTTTTCCATGGCTCGTCGCGACACGACGACAATGTTCGGGCAGTTTGCCGAAACAATTTCCCTCGTCTCTCAAGGGCAGCCAGGCCATATCGTCGATGAGCTGATCGCCGAGCGTGGCCAGAAGATCGTCCGGCATCCGCTATGGCCGGTGATGCGTCCCTTCCTTTACAGTCTGCTGCGCTACGGCAAGGCGATCGAGTTCGCGGACGCTGTCTCCAACAAGTCGGGATTTCAGGTATTCGAGTACTTGAGCGATGTTTTGCGGCTCGACATCCAGGTTCGCAATGTAAACCGCATTCCGGCTTCGGGCGGCTTCATCATGGTCAGCAACCACCCGACCGGCATTGCCGACGGAGTGGCGGTCTTCGACCTGCTCAAGGAGCGTCGGCCCGACATGATGTTCTTTGCCAACCGGGATGCCATCCGCGTCAATCCGAGGCTCGTCGAAATCGTCATTCCTGTCGAGTGGCGAGAGGAACTGAAGAGCAAGCTGAAAGCGCGTGAGACCTTGCAAGTCACCAACCGCGCGATCGAGGAGCAGAAGGCCACAATCCTTTTCCCCTCGGGCCGTATTGCGTATTGGGCCGATGGCAGGCTCAACGAAAGACCTTGGAAAACATCCGCCGTCGGTATGGCTCGCAAGTATGGATTGCCGATTCTGCCCGTCCATATGAAGGCTCGCAATTCCGGGCTCTTCTACTGGTTCGCGAAGTGGTCGACCGAATTGCGGGATATGACGGTTTTCTACGAACTGCTAAACAAGAAGGGTGACCTTTTCGAGTTCACAGTCGGCCAGATGATCGAACCGACGGCGCTGGAAGGCGACCTTGCCGACGTTACTAAGGCGCTGGAGAGCCATACGGTTCATGCCTTGGCGCACGATGGTGATAGCGTTTTCCGGCCCCTCAACGGAAGCTGACTTTCGCCACCATGCTTCGAGGTGACGATTTTCATTTCCTTTCTCGAAGGGTGAAGGCAAGTTGCTCGCCTGATGAAGGACGATTCTCCCGAGCTATTCCCCGCCGATAAAACACCGCTGTCCGTGCCGGTGCTTGTACCCATGCCTGCGCCGGTGCCTTACAGCTATCGTGTCCCGGACGGTGCAACGGTTCGCCCCGGGACTATCGTGCAGGTGCCGTTGGGCGCTCGGCAGGTCATTGGCGTCGTCTGGGACGACCATGGCGGGAAACCCGTCGATGAAAAGAAACTGAAACCGATCGAGCGTTTGTTCCATTGCCCGCCGCTTGATGAGAAAATGCGTGCGTTTCTCGATTGGGTTTCGGCTTACACCCTCTCGCCCCCCGGTCTTGTTGCGCGCATGGCATTGCGCGTCCCCAACGCGTTCGATCCCGAGCCAATGCTTGAGGGGCTGCGCTTCTCCGGCGTCGAGCCGGAGAAGATAACACCGGCGCGTAAAAAGGTACTGGAACTGGCGGGCGATGGCCTGAGTTGGACGCGGAGCGGGCTCGCGCATGCGGCCGGTGTTTCTCTGAGCGTTATCGATGGGCTCGTGGGACAGGGGGTTTTCGAGACGGTCTTTCTGCCGCCTCCGCCGATTGTCGCTGAACCCGATCCGGACTACGCGGCATCGCGTCTCGATGGAGAGCAGAAGGACGCCGCGGATACCATACTCGAGGACGCCATAGCCGATGGCTTTTCTGTCACTCTGATTGATGGGGTAACGGGATCCGGCAAGACCGAGGTCTATTTCGAGGCTATCGCCGAGACATTGAGGCGTGGGAAGCAGGTCCTGATTCTTCTGCCTGAGATCGCGCTTACGGCGGATTTCCTGGAACGGTTCCAGGACAGGTTCGGCTCAAAGCCCGCGGAGTGGCATTCGGAGCTTGCGGCGCGAACGCGCGAAAAGGTCTGGCGCCAGACCGCGACAGGCGATGTCCGAGTGGTAGCCGGAGCCCGCTCCGCGCTGTTTCTTCCCTTTCATGATCTAGGGCTTATCGTCGTCGACGAGGAGCATGATCCCGCATTCAAACAGGAAGACCGTGTCTTCTATAATGCGCGCGACATGGCGGTCGTTCGTGCCCGGATCGGCGGTTTTCCGATCCTGCTCGTTTCGGCGACGCCATCTGTCGAGAGCCAGGTCAATTGCCTGCAGGGACGTTATACCCGTATTCACCTGCCGACCCGTTACGCTGGGGCGGCACTGCCAGATCTCCACCTCATAGACATGCGGCGTCATCCGCCGGAACGCGGCGGCTTTCTCTCGCCGATCCTGCTACGCGCCGTCGGCCGGACGTTGGAGAAGAAGGAACAATCGCTCCTCTTTCTCAATCGTCGAGGTTATGCACCGCTCACGCTCTGTCGGGTTTGCGGTCACCGGTTCCAATGTCCTCAGTGCTCCAGCTGGCTGGTGGAACACAGGTTTCGCGGTCAGATTCAGTGTCATCAGTGCGGGTATGCGGAACCGACGCCGAACGCGTGCCCTGAATGCGGCACACTCGACCACCTCGTAGCCTGTGGCCCTGGGGTCGAGCGCATCGCCGAGGAGGTCGAGAAACATTTCCCCGATGCACGCACCCTTGTGCTCTCCTCCGATATCGGCGGTGTGAAACGGATGCGACTGGAGTTCGAAGCGGTAGCGAAAGGCGAGGCCGATATCGTCATCGGAACCCAGCTGGTTGCGAAAGGCCACAATTTTCCGCTCATGACGCTTGTGGGGATCGTCGATGCCGATATCGGTCTTGCCAATGGTGATCCCCGTGCGGCGGAAAGGACATACCAGCTTCTCTCCCAGGTGACCGGGCGGGCCGGACGCACAGGGCGGAAAAGCCATGGTCTTCTGCAAACCTACCAGCCGCAGCATCCCGTGATGCAGGCCCTGGTCGAGGGAGACGCCGAAGCTTTTTATGACCGGGAGGTTCAGGAACGCGAGCGCGCCGCGTTGCCGCCGTTCGGCCGGCTGGCGTCTATCATTGTGTCGGCGGACAATCGTGCCGATGCTGAAACGCATGCCCGACAGTTGCGCCAGGCGGCTCCTGTCGAGGCCGGCATTTCCGTTCTCGGGCCGGCCGAAGCACCCCTTGCACTTATCAGAGGGCGGTACCGTTTCAGATTGCTTGTCCACGGGCGCCGCAACAGTGACATCCAGTCATTTCTTCGCGCGATGCTGGAACGAGGGCCGAAAGAAAGGCGATCCATCCACGTTCAACTGGACATAGACCCCCAGAGCTTCCTTTAGTTGACAGGACGGAGCGCAAGTCCCTAATGGCGATGCGAAGTTGCGTGCGAGTCCATGGCTGCCTGCTCGCCAGAACATTTAAATTGTCGGGGATTGAAGTGGAATTCTATTTTCCAACGGAACTGGGGGAACGGCTTGCTTTTATTGGCGCGGCCGGGACTGTCGTCTTTGGCCTACTCATCATGCTCGCACCTGGCTTGGCGATGTCGTTCCTCGGCCTGCAGCCGCGCGAACCGCGAAATCAGGGATTCAGCGAAGTCCGATCGACCGGTGGCTTTTACGTCGGCTGCGGTCTGTCCGCTATCCTGCTGGCGCAGGACTGGATCTATCTAACGCTGGGAGCTGCCTTTGCATTTTCCGCTTTTGCGCGCATTCTGTCGCTGATGTCGGACGGAGCAAACGAGATGCGAAACTACCTTCTTCTGGTTGTGCAAATCGCCTTGGCTTTCCTGCCGTTGAGTTATGTTTTCCAGCTGTTTTGACTGAGCCTCGCCGACCCTTTTCAGCAGTGCTGACGCGATCAGATGTCGCACCGCCGCATTTTGCGTCATAAGCCTTCTCCTAAAGGCTTATTCCGGTGTTACGCGTGTTGCGAGTCCAGACTTCCTATGCTAGACGGACCGCGAAATTCGGAAAACGCAAGAGGGAGACCTCTGCGCTTCTGGGGGAAAAACAAACGATTTCAAGTTCATAAGTCGTCCATGCGGGGCGACTTGAAATCTTGGATCATAAACAGGGAAATTTTGCCCGTGGCAGACACATCCCAGCTCATTTCCGGTGTTGCCGAGCGCTACGCTTCGTCGCTTTTCGAGCTCGCGCTTGAAGCCAATGCCGTCGATGCTGTCGGCGCCGATCTCGGTCGCTTTGAGGCTATGATCCAGTCCAGCGACGATCTGAAGCGTCTCGTTTTGAGTCCCGTGTTTTCCGCCGAGGATCAACTGAACGCGATTTCCGCCTTGGCGGAAAAGGCTGGTCTTGGCGCGATGGTTGCCAACTTCCTGAAGGTGGTCGCTGGTAATCGCCGCTTGTTTGCCGTTTCTGGTATGATCTCCGCCTATCGGCAGATTGCTGCGCGTCACCGGGGCGAGGTCGCCGCTGAAGTAACGTCTGCTCATGCGCTCACTGCGGAGCAGGAAAAAGAATTGAAGGACGCGCTGAAGGGCGTGACCGGCAAGGACGTGGCAGTGTCTGTCACAGTCGATCCATCGATCCTGGGTGGGCTGATCGTAAAGGTCGGTTCGCGCCAGATCGACACGTCTCTTCGCACGAAACTTTCCACCCTTAAGCTTGCACTGAAAGAGGTTGGCTGATGGATATCCGCGCCGCGGAAATTTCCGCAATTCTGAAAGATCAAATCAAAAACTTCGGCAAGGAAGCCGAAGTGTCCGAAGTCGGCCAGGTGCTTTCCGTCGGTGACGGTATTGCCCGCGTCTACGGTCTGGACAATGTTCAGGCTGGCGAAATGGTTGAGTTTCCGGGCGGTATCCGCGGCATGGCGCTCAACCTCGAAACCGACAATGTCGGCGTCGTTATCTTCGGTTCTGACCGCGACATCAAGGAAGGTGACACCGTCAAGCGGACCGGCGCCATCGTGGACGTTCCGGTCGGTCCGGAACTGCTTGGCCGCGTTGTCGACGCGCTCGGTAATCCGATCGACGGCAAGGGCCCGATCAATGCCAAGCAGCGCGCACGCGTCGACGTTAAGGCTCCGGGCATCATTCCGCGCAAGTCGGTCCATGAGCCGATGTCGACCGGCCTCAAGGCCATCGACGCGCTCATCCCGGTCGGTCGTGGTCAGCGCGAGCTCGTCATCGGCGACCGCCAAACCGGCAAGACCGCGATCATCCTCGACACGTTCCTGAACCAGAAGCCGATCCACGACAACGGTCCCGACCAGGACAAGCTGTTTTGCGTGTACGTGGCGATCGGTCAGAAGCGTTCGACTGTTGCACAGTTCGTGAAGGTTCTCGAAGAGCGCGGCGCCCTGAAGTATTCCATCGTTGTTGCGGCGACCGCTTCCGATCCAGCTCCGATGCAGTATCTTGCTCCGTTCGCGGGTTGCGCAATGGGCGAGTACTTCCGCGACAACGGCCAGCACGCGCTGATCGGTTACGACGACCTTTCCAAGCAGGCCGTGGCCTACCGCCAGATGTCGCTGCTGCTGCGCCGCCCGCCGGGCCGCGAAGCCTATCCGGGCGACGTTTTCTACCTGCACTCGCGTCTGCTGGAGCGCGCCGCGAAGCTCTCCGACGAGCGTGGCGCCGGTTCGCTGACGGCTCTGCCGGTCATTGAGACCCAGGGTAACGACGTGTCGGCGTTCATTCCGACCAACGTTATCTCAATCACCGACGGTCAGATCTTCCTCGAAACCGATCTGTTCTACCAGGGTATCCGCCCGGCGGTTAACGTCGGTCTGTCCGTTTCGCGCGTCGGCTCGTCCGCCCAGATCAAGGCGATGAAGCAGGTTGCAGGTTCGATCAAGGGCGAACTGGCTCAGTATCGCGAAATGGCTGCCTTCGCCCAGTTCGGCTCTGACCTTGATGCCTCGACCCAGCGTTTGCTGAACCGTGGTGCCCGCTTGACGGAACTCCTGAAGCAGCCGCAGTTCTCTCCGCTCAAGACTGAAGAGCAGGTTGCGGTTATCTTCGCCGGTGTGAACGGCTATCTCGACAAGCTGCCTGTCAGCGATGTCGGTAAGTTCGAACAGGGTCTGCTGACGTACCTTCGTTCGGAAGGCAAGGCAGTTCTGGACGCAATCCGAACCGACAAGGCGATAAGCGACGACACGAAGGGCAAGCTGAAGGCGGCTCTCGACGCTTTCTCCAAGTCGTTCTCGTAAACGAGGCTCAAGCCAGGGACGGATAACGGATGCCTTCACTTAAGGATCTGAAAAACCGGATCGCCTCCGTCAAGGCGACGCAGAAGATCACCAAGGCGATGAAGATGGTTGCCGCGGCGAAACTGCGTCGTGCGCAGGAGGCGGCCGAGGCCGCCAGGCCTTACTCGCAGCGGATGGGTGCCGTGCTCGCCAACATCGCTCAGGCGGTGGGCGGCGATGACAGTGCTCCGAAGCTGATGACCGGTACCGGGAAGGACGACGTGCATCTGCTCGTTGTTTGCACCGCCGAGCGCGGTCTCTGCGGCGGTTTCAACTCGTCGATTTCTCGGTTTGCGCGCGATCATGCCCGCAAGCTTCTGGCTGCCGGCAAGACGGTGAAGATCTTCTGCGTTGGCAAGAAGGGTTACGATGTCCTTCGCCGCGAATTCGGACCGCTTATTATCGAACGGGTTGAGTTGCGTGATGTGAAGAAGGTCGGCTTTGAAAACGCCGACGCGATCGCTCGCAAGGTCATCGCCATGTTCGAGAAGGGCGAGTTCGACGTCTGCACGCTCTTCTATTCGGAGTTCAAGTCGGTCATCAGCCAAATCCCGACGGCACAGCAGTTGATCCCAGCGACGGCCGGGCCAGTTGCTGCCGAAGCTCAGGGATCCGCTGCGGCCATCTACGAATACGAACCGGACGCCGGTGCAATTCTCGAGGACCTCATTCCGCGAAACATTTCCGTGCAGATTTTCCGGGCTTTGCTCGAGAATGTCGCTGGCGAAATGGGCGCTAAGATGAGTGCGATGGACAACGCCACGCGCAACGCCGGTGAGATGATCCACAAGCTGACGCTGAACTACAACCGCCAGCGTCAGGCGCAGATCACCAAGGAACTGATCGAAATCATTTCGGGCGCGGAAGCGCTCTGAGGTTAAGGAAAAGAGGGTAAGATACATGGCTAAGGCAGCTACCCCGAAATCAAAAGCGGCAAAGACCGCAACCGGTGCTCTCGGCAAGGTGACACAGGTCATCGGCGCTGTCGTGGACGTGGCGTTCGAAGGCGAACTGCCCCCGATCCTGAACGCACTGGAAACCGACAACCAGGGCAACCGTCTGGTTCTGGAAGTGGCACAGCACCTTGGCGAAAACCAGGTTCGCACCATTGCTATGGACTCGACCGAGGGTCTGGTGCGTGGTCAGGAAGTGGCCGACACCGGCGCCCCGATCTCCGTTCCGGTCGGCAAGGAAACTCTCGGCCGAATCATGAACGTCATCGGTGAGCCCGTCGATGAAGCCGGTCCGATTGAAACGGCCGGCAAGCGCGCGATTCACCAGGAAGCTCCGGCTTACGTCGAGCAGTCCACAGAAGCGCAGATCCTGGTTACCGGCATCAAGGTCGTCGACCTGCTGGCTCCGTATGCCAAGGGCGGCAAGATCGGCCTGTTCGGCGGCGCCGGCGTCGGCAAGACGGTTCTGATCATGGAACTGATCAACAACGTCGCCAAGGCGCACGGTGGTTACTCGGTCTTCGCCGGCGTGGGTGAACGTACCCGCGAAGGCAACGACCTGTACCACGAAATGATCGAGTCGGGCGTCAACAAGCACGGCGGTGGCGAAGGCTCCAAGGCCGCTCTCGTTTACGGCCAGATGAACGAACCGCCGGGTGCTCGTGCTCGCGTGGCTCTGACAGGTCTGACGATCGCTGAAGACTTCCGCGACCAGGGCCAGGACGTTCTGTTCTTCGTCGACAACATCTTCCGCTTCACCCAGGCAGGCTCGGAAGTGTCCGCTCTGCTCGGCCGTATTCCTTCGGCCGTCGGTTATCAGCCGACGCTCGCCACCGACATGGGTCAGATGCAGGAACGCATCACAACCACGACCAAGGGCTCGATCACCTCGGTTCAGGCCATTTACGTTCCCGCCGACGACTTGACCGACCCGGCTCCTGCGACGTCGTTCGCGCACCTGGACGCTACGACCGTTCTGTCGCGCTCGATCGCAGAAAAAGGTATCTACCCGGCCGTGGACCCGCTCGACTCCACCTCGCGCATGCTCGACCCGATGGTTGTCGGCGAAGAGCACTACGAAGTGGCCCGTAAGGTTCAGACGACGCTGCAGCGCTACAAGTCGCTCCAGGACATCATCGCCATCCTCGGCATGGACGAACTGTCCGAAGAGGACAAGATGACCGTTGCCCGTGCCCGCAAGATCGAGCGCTTCCTGTCGCAGCCGTTCTTCGTCGCCGAAGTCTTTACCGGTTCTCCGGGCAAGCTGGTTGCACTTGAAGACACGATCAAGGGCTTCAAGGGACTTGTTAACGGCGAGTACGACCATCTGCCGGAAGCGGCCTTCTACATGGTGGGCTCTATCGACGAGGCTATCGAGAAGGCCAAGAAGCTGGCAGCAGAAGCCGCCTAATATACAGGCTTGGCGCGCGTTGTACGCGCGCCTCTCCTTCTCCTTTAAAAAAGTGAAGAGTCATGGCCGACAATTTCAATTTTGAACTCGTTTCGCCCGAGCGCTTGCTGCTTTCCGAAAAGGTGAGCGAAGTCGTCATTCCGGCTACGGAAGGCGAAATGACCGTCATGGCCAATCATGCCCCAACCATGACGACCATCAAGCCGGGCGTTGTATCGGTGAAGCTTGCATCCGGCCAAGTCCAAAAGTATGTCGTTTTTGGCGGCTTTGCGGACATCCTGCCGACCGGTTGTACCCTTCTTGCGGAATCTGCCGTTCCGCTCAGCGAGATCAATCGCGAGACGTTGATGAAGCGGATCGAGGCCGCCAGGGCCGAGATCGACAAGGCGGACAATCACGAGCATAAGACCCGCCTTGAGCAATATCTGGCGGAGCTGACGCACCTCAACGGTGTCATCATTCCCGCTTGATTCAGGCGTGTCGCTGGTGAATATGAGCCGGGCCGTTGGTCCGGCTTTTTCTTTGTCAGCGCCAATCCTGAAGGATCATTTCGGCGCCCTTTTCGGCGACCATCATTGTCGGCGCATTTATGTTGCCCGCCGTGACATTGGGGAAGATGGAGGCATCGATGATCCGAAGACCTGGCACGCCGTGAACACGCAGTCTTGAATCCACGACCGATCCTTGCGGATCAGGACCCATCGCGCAGGTTCCGCACAGGTGATAGATCGAACCACTGTTGGCTCTGAAGTAGTCGACAAGTTTTTCGTCGGTATCGACTGCCGGTGACGGAGAGACCTCTTCCTCTGTTACGGTACCCAGGGCCGTGGTCCCTGCGATCTTTCGTACCAGATGGCTGCCTTGCAGCACCTCGTCGATATCGTGATCCGTCGAAAGATAGTCCGGTCTTATTGCCGGCGCCACCGTCGCATCCGGCGATGTGATGTAGATCTCACCGCGGCTTGTGGGGCGGCACGAATTGAAGGCAATGAGAAAGCCGGGATAGGGCTCAGGCTTAAGCCCCGCCTTCGGATTGTTCGGGATGCGATATGACAGCGGATTGAAATAGAGCTGGATGTTCGGCCATGCCGCTGTTGCCGTACCGCGAAAGAAACCTCCGGCCTGGTTTACGCTCATTGCGAAGGGGCCCCGTCCGGTCAGCAGATATTGCAGAGCGAATCTGGCTTGGCCGAAGAGACTTGCGAAACTTCCATTCAGGGTCGGGCAGTTGGCGCGGTAATAGAAGCTGGCACAGAGATGATCCTGGAGGTTTCGGCCGACGGCGGGCAGTTCTCGACGCACCTCGATACCGTGGCGCGACAGAAGGGCTCCATCACCGAAGCCTGAAAGCTGCAGAAGCTGCGGGGTGCCGACTGCACCAGTGGCGAGAATAACCTCGCGCCGGGCCTTGAAGGTGCGTGCTTCGCCCCGCTGCGACACCTCAACGCCCTCCACTTTTCCCTGATTGTCGACGAGCAGTCTGCGGGCGTGTGCATGATGCTCGAGGGTGAGGTTGGAGCGCCTCAGCGCCGGGCGAAGATATTCGGCGCTGGAGTGTGATCTTTGCCCTCGACGCGTGTTGATGTCGTAAACACCTGCGCCCTCGATGGTCGCCCCGTTGAAATCTTCGTTGAGCGGCAGCCCGAGTTCCTTACAGCCTGCAAGAAAGGCATCACTAACGGCGTGCGTGCTGCCGCGCATCGGCGTTACATGAATAGGTCCGTCTGCACCGTGCCATTCGGAACCACCTTCGGCATGCGTCTCCAATCTTTTGAAGTACGGCAGGATACTGTCGTAGTCCCAGCCCGGATTTCCCGCTGCGGCCCAATCGTTGAAATCCGTTGCCGCACCGCGGACGAAAACCATGGCGTTTATTGATCCCGAACCGCCCTGTACCTTGCCGCGCGGGACGTAGATACGCCGATTAGCCAGCTCCGGCTCCGGCTCGGTCCAATACATCCAGTTGACCGATGGATTGTAATAACTCTTGGCGTAGCCGACCGGGATTTTGAACCAAAAAGAATTGTCTCTCCCGCCAGCCTCGAGCAGGACAACACTGTATCTGCCGTTCTCCGAAAGGCGGTTTGCCAGGATACAGCCTGCGGAGCCGGCCCCGACTATGATGAAGTCGTAGATCATTTCCGCCGCCGCTCAGCCTTTCGCCGGGACGAAGGTTTTGACGTCCGCCGGCTCTGCGGCCATCTGCAGGTGCAGCCGTTCTCCTCTATAGGGCGTATGCTGTCGTAAGAGCTCGTGGTCGAGTTCCACGCCTAGGCCGGGCTCCCTTGATGGGATGAGGTAACCGTCCTCGAACTGCAATTTCGTCTTCAGCACCTTTCCATGAAAATCGCCGAAGTCCTTGATCGCTTCATGGATCAGGAAATTGGGTGTCGCCGCCGACAGTTGGATGCTGGCCGCCGCCCCGATCGGGCCGTTGTAGAGATGCGGCGCGACTTGCGCGTAGAAGGCCTCCGCCATGCCCGCAATCTTCTTGGCCTCCAGAAGTCCGCCGACGCGGGCGACGTTCATTTGAAGGATTGAAGCCGCGCCCTCCTGCAGAACGCGGTGAAACTCGTACTTCGTCGTCAGCCGCTCGCCGGTGGACACGGGTATGGATGTCGCGCGGGCGACCTCCGCCATCGCCGCCTCCTGGCCCGGGGGAACCGGCTCCTCGAACCAGAGCGGGTCGTATTTCTCAAGCCGCTTGGCGAGCCGGATTGCAGACGAGGGGACCATCTGTCCGTGGGTGCCAAAGAGGATATCCGCGCGATTTCCGATCGCCGCACGAATTTTGCGGCAGAATTCCTCGCATCGGTCCATCACGCCGAGGGAAAGCTGGTGTCCCGAATAGTTGGTGTATGGGCCTGCGGGGTCGAACTTCAGTGCCGTGAAACCCATCTCGACCATACGCACGGCCTCTTCGGCGGCGAGGTCCGGGTCGTTGTAGTCGTAGTCCCCTGCGGAGTTTTTCGGATAGAGATAAGTGTATGCTCGCAGCTTCTCGTGAACGACGCCACCCAGAAGATCCGCCACCGGGCGCCCGGCTGACTTGCCGATGATGTCCCAGCATGCGATTTCCAGCCCGGATACGATCCCCATCATGGTTGGGTCCGGCCGCTGGGTAAAACCGCTCGAATAGGCTGCTCGCCAGAACCGCTCGATGCGGTGGGGATCATGCCCCTCCAGATAACGCGTGAAGACGTCTTCGATCAGCGGGACCAGTCCCGTCGGATGGAAGGCGGTCGAATAGATCTCGCCGACACCCCTGATGCCGCATGCCGTCTCCAGTTCGACGAATATCCAGTACATTCCGCCGATGTAGGGTGGTGGCACGGCGACAATGTGCGTTTCAAGCGAATCGATCTTCATCGGTATCTCCCGGCATTGCATGATCCCGATGCGCCCTCTCGCGGCATCGACTGCACGATTATGGGAACAAGGCCTGCCTTGAGCGCAAGTGAGATATTCTCAGGGTGATCATTCAAAAAGCGAATGCTTCAGGGTGCGGCCAAGGGTTTGACCGCCGTTGGTTCGCTTTTTATCTCCGAAGCAAGCCACTTCCGGAAAGCGGCGACATTCTGCGGATCCCGTTGACCCGCGCGAGTTACGAGCCAATAGGACTCGTGTCCTTCAATCTCGACATCCATCACGCGTACCAGTCGACCCTCATTCATCAGAGGTGCTACCATATGGCAGTCAGCGACGGTGACCCCGAGCCCATTGCAGGCAGCCTCGATCGCCATGTCGAGCAGGTCAAACTCGAAGCCGCCTGCCGTGTCCGTGTTCGCCATACCCGCGGCGTCCAGCCAGCGCTGCCACGTTAGGTAACGCTGATCCGCTGCCGCCAGAACATGAAGGAACGTGAGCCTCGAAAAGTCTGGCAATGTCTCCGCGGGGAGACCGACAAGTAGAGAGGGAGCGCAGACAGCAATGTGTCGCTCGGTTATCAGAAGTTCTGAATTGAGGGTTGGCCATTCCCCGTCGCCGAAGCGGATGGCGCAGTCGAGGACGCTGCGGTCAGTTAGGCTGTCCTGCAGGTCGGTCGTTATGCTGATTTCTAGATCCGGCAAGAAGGCGCGCAGTTTGCCGAGCCTCGGCATTAACCATCGCTTTGCAAATGTGGGGGGGACGTTGATGCGCAGTCTGTTGCGGTTACTTTTCTCTGTGATGTTTCGAACCGTCCTTTCGACATCGTGGAAAGCCTGCCGAAGCGCGGCGAGAAGTTCCAGGCCGGAAGGCGTTAGTTCTAGGTGATGGTGTCGCCTTATCACCAGGAGTTCGCCGAGTTGATCCTCCAGGTTGCGTACCTGACGGCTGACGGCGCTCTGTGTCAGGTTCAAACGCTCCGCAGCCTTGGTGAAGCTTCTGGTCTGCCCTACCACCTCGAACACTTTCATGGCGGAAAGTGCCGGAAGTCTCCTCGTTGTCATTTCAGATTGCCTCGCCCGAAGTCTCTTGTGCGTTATTAAAACAGAGCACTCCACTAACCGCCACTTGGTTTCCAAGGTAGCCTTGTGGGATGAACACACTTACACATTCAAGCCGTAGGATCCGGCCGACGCCCGTTTTGGTGGAATTCTTCTCGAAGGAGCGAATGATGAAAGTCGGAATCGTAGGTGCTGGTATGGTCGGCAGCGCTGCCGGATATGCCCTTGCTATGCTGGGCATTGTGCATGAGATCGTTCTGGTCGATATGAATGATGCCTTGGCGATAGCGCAAGCCGAGGATATTTCACACGCTGTGCCTTTTCTCTCGGCGACGGTGGTTCGGGCGGGGCAATATGCAGACCTCGACGGTGCGGGCGTGGTGATCCTGGCTGCCGGCGTCAGCCAGAAACCCGGTGAGACCCGGCTTGAATTGCTGGGCCGCAATGCGGCGGTGTTTCGGCAGGTGGTTGGCAGGGTTCTTGATGTTGCGCCCGGCTGCATCCTGCTTATTGCTACCAATCCGGTCGACGTCATGACACAGGTTGCTACTCGTCTTTCGGGTATCGACGCCAGCCGCGTCATCGGCTCGGGTACGATATTGGACACGGCCAGATTTCGAAGCCTCGTCGGCCGCCATCTCGGCATTTCACCCCAATCGGTTCATGCCTATGTCCTCGGGGAGCATGGAGATAGCGAGGTGTTGGGCTGGTCAAGCGCACGCGCCGGATCGGTTTCGCTGCTGTCTTTCGCGTCGCAGGTTGGCCGGCCTCTGACCGACGATATCCGCAATCAGATTGACGATGGTGTGCGAAACGCCGCCTACAAGATAATAAGCGGCAAAGGATCGACCTACTACGGTATCGGCTCCGGCCTCGCGCGGATCGTCAAAGCAATCGCGCAGGATCAACGCGATGTGTTATCCGTTTCCATGGTAACGCGGGAGGTTGCAGGCGTGCGAGATGTTGCCCTGTCGATCCCGCGCATTATTGGAGCGCAGGGCGTCCTGTCGGATCTGGTCCCGGACATGAACGCCGACGAACGGCAGGCGCTGCGGCGAAGTGCGGAGTTGTTGAAAGAGCGTGCCGACGCCGTACCTCTTTAGCGATCACTTCTCGTCAATCGTCTTGTCTCGGGATCGACTTGCCGGTACTGGCGGTATTGGACAAGAGTGCAGAAATCCGGTAAACATAGGGAAATAGTTATGTATAACGCGGATATCTCATGAGCCCAGCAAAGCCCGACTTGGCGCAGATGCCTGAACAGATAGACGGCTTCATGTCAAAAGCGCGTGTCGCCAGCGAATTGCTGAAAGCGCTATCACACGAGACACGGCTCCTCATTCTCTGCATCCTCAGTCAGGGAGAGAAGACCGTAAGCGAGATTGAATCGATTCTCGGCTTGCAGCAGGCTGTCGTTTCGCAGCAGCTTGCCCGTCTTCGCCTTGAGCAACTCGTCAAAACGCGACGAGATGGCCGTTCGATCTACTATTCCATCGCAAATCCCAATGTGACGGAGGTAGTTTCCGTCCTTTACCGGATTTACTGTGCCCCCGATGCGGGTGATGACGGCCAATGACGTCCAGCCTGCCCCTTGATCGGCAAAGGTCTGCCGAGTGCGCTTGCGGCCGATTCGTTTAGTAACGGGGCAGGCGGATGATCGACAAGCTTGAGTTTTTCATCGCCCTTGCCAGGGAAAAGCATTTCGGGCGTGCGGCCGAGGACTGCGGGATCACGCAGCCCACGCTGTCGGCCGCGATCCGCCAACTCGAAGACCAGCTAGGCGTGATTCTGGTGCAACGCGGGTCGCGGTTCCAGGGACTTACGCCCGAAGGTCAGCGGGTGCTGGAATGGGCGCGACGAATTGTCGGCGACGCCCGTACGATGCGGGAGGAAATGCGGGCGGCGCGAACCGGTCTCGCCGGGCATATTCGTCTCGCGGTTATTCCCACCGCGCTTGCCATGGTGCCACGACTGACGGAGCCCTTTCAGGATAAGCATCCCGAGGTGACCTTTTCAGTCGTTTCGCGCACGTCACTTCAGGTGCTGAGTCTTCTGGAAAATCTCGAGATAGATGCCGGTATCACCTACCTAGACAATGAACCCCTCGGCCGCGTGACGTCGGTACCCCTTTACTCTGAACGTTATCACCTCATAACCGCCGCCGGCGCACCATTGGCTGATCGACAATCGGTGACATGGCGGGAGGTGTCCGACCTTCGGCTTTGTCTATTGACCGCCGATATGCAGAACCGTCGCATTATCAACCAGCATATGGCGGAAGCCGGGGTGATACCCAAGCCCACACTCGAATCGAACTCCATGATCGTTCTGTTCTCGCACATAAGGACGGGTCGATGGGCATCGATAATGCCACGGAATGTAGCGGAAGCCTTTGGTTTTCCATCTCAAATACAGATGATTCCGATTGTCGAACCCGACGCTGAACATACGGTTGGTGTGGTTGCGACACATCGGGAGCCGTATACCCCCCTCGTTTCCGCGTTGTTGCATGAGGCGCGCAGAGTGGCGGAGCGGGAAGTCTTTTGATAGATTTTTTCTATCAATTGACGATATAGCATTATTGACCAGCGACCTCCTGCGATATCTTCTTAAAACCATGCTTGTCGCATGTCGGTTTGGGAGGGCTGGACATGAATATCAGGACGACGGCGGGAAGTGTTTCCTCGCAGATCCGTGCGATCATCGATGATCTTCGTCACCTCGAAGGCCCGCTTCTGCCAATCCTTCATGCCATTCAGGACGCATTTGGGTATATTCCCGAAGAAGCGAAGCCTATTATTGCGGGCGAGTTGAACCTTTCGCGAGCCGAAGTGCACGGTGTGATCAGTTTCTATCACGACTTTCGCGCTCAGCCGACCGGTAGACATGTGCTCAAGCTCTGTCGGGCCGAGGCGTGTCAGTCGATGGGTGGCGAACAACTTGCCGCAACACTTCTGGCTAGACTTGGTGTCGACTGGCATGGAACAACCCCCGACAATGCCTTGACGGTAGAACCAGTCTACTGTCTCGGCTTGTGCGCCATGGCGCCGGCCTGCATGCTCGACGGTCAGCCGATCGCGCGGCTTGACGAAGACTGTCTTACCGACATAGCCGGCGAGGTACGCCGATGAGCGTGGTCGTTTTTGTTCCGGGTGATGCTGCAGCAATCGCCGTCGGCGCCGACAAGGTCGCGAAAGCGATCGAGCAAGAGGCAGTGGCTCGCGGTCTCGACGTCACCATCGTGCGCAACGGTTCGCGTGGCATGTTATGGCTTGAGCCGTTGGTGGAAGTTAGAACCGATCATCAGCGGCTTGCCTATGGTCCTGTCAAAGTGTCCGACGTGGCCGGTCTTTTCGAAGCGGGGTTCCTCGATGGTGCCGAGCATGTACTGTCCTGCGGCCAGACTAAGGATATTCCTTTCCTGGCGCGACAGACCCGTTTGACCTTCTCCCGTTGTGGAGTGACAGATCCGCTCTCGCTTTCGGACTATCGCCATTATCAGGGCCTCAAGGGCTTGGAGAAGGCTGTGGCGATGACGCCTGCCGATATCGTCAAGCAAGTGACCGATAGTGGTCTGCGCGGACGCGGTGGTGCTGGCTTTCCAACCGGCATCAAGTGGAAGACGGTCGCCGATGCTGCTGGACCGCAGAAATACATCGTCTGCAATGCGGATGAGGGCGACAGCGGTACGTTCTCCGACCGGATGATCATGGAAGGCGATCCCTTTGTTCTGATCGAGGGAATGGCGATCGCCGGCATCGCGACCGGGGCGACCAAAGGCTACATCTACACCCGTTCGGAATATCCGCACGCCGTACGAACCATGCAGGCGGCAATCGAGATCGCCCGCCGCGAGCATATCCTCGGGCCATCGGTCCTCGGTTCGGCCTACTCGTTCGATATCGAGGTGCGCATGGGTGCGGGCGCCTATGTCTGCGGCGAGGAGACCTCGTTGCTGAACAGCCTTGAGGGCAAGCGCGGGATAGTCCGGGCCAAACCGCCGCTGCCCGCGCTTCAGGGTCTCTTCGGTCGCCCGACCGTGGTCAACAACGTCATCTCGCTTGCCTCCGTTCCGGTGATCATGGACCGGGGGGCGCAGTTCTATCGCGATTACGGCGTGGGCCGTTCGCACGGAACTATACCGATCCAGCTCGCTGGCAACATCAAGCATGGTGGTCTCTACGAAACGGCGTTTGGTGTGACTCTGCGCGAACTCATTTACGATATTGGTGGCGGGACCCTGTCGGGCCGCCCGGTCAAAGCCGTTCAGGTCGGCGGACCGCTCGGCGCCTATTTTCCCCCGTCCCTTTTCGACACCGTGTTCGACTATGAGGCCTTCGCCGCGAAGGATGGCCTGATTGGTCACGCGGGCGTCGTTGTTTTCGACGACACCGCGGATATGCTGAAACAGGCGCGTTTTGCCATGGAGTTCTGCGCCGTCGAAAGTTGTGGCAAGTGCACGCCCTGTCGTATCGGCTCGACGCGTGGCGTCGAGACCGTCGAGCGGATCGCAGCGGGTATCGAGCCGGAGCGAAACAGGGCGCTGCTTGCCGATCTCTGCAATACGATGAAGTTTGGATCGCTTTGCGCGTTGGGCGGCTTTACGCCCTATCCGGTGATGAGCGCGATGACGCATTTTCCGGAAGATTTTGCCCCAACCCCCCTCATTGAAGCGGCGGAGTAAGACAATGGCTCTCGTTCCTGAAATTGATTACGGCACCCCTGCCTCGAAGTCTTCAGAGACTGTAACACTGACCATCGACGGCCGGCAGGTTTCCGTGCCCGCAGGCACCTCGATCATGCGCGCTTCAATGGAAGCCGGCATCCAGGTGCCCAAGCTCTGTGCCACCGACATGGTGGATGCTTTCGGGTCATGCCGTCTCTGTCTGGTGGAGGTCGAGGGACGCAACGGCACTCCGGCCTCCTGTACCACACCGGTCGCGAACGGCCTGGTTGTCCACACTCAAACGGAACGGCTGAAGCAGATCCGCAAGGGCGTGATGGAACTCTATATATCCGATCACCCGCTTGACTGTCTGACCTGTGCCGCCAATGGCGACTGCGAACTTCAGGACATGGCAGGAGCGGTCGGCTTGCGCGACGTGCGCTATGGCTACGAGGGCGACAATCATGTGAAAGCGCGGGACGGTGTCGGCGAGATCAACGCTCGCTGGATGCCAAAGGACGAGTCGAACCCGTATTTCACCTATGACCCTTCCAAATGCATCGTGTGCTCCCGGTGCGTACGTGCCTGCGAAGAGGTGCAGGGCACGTTCGCGCTGACGATCGAGGGTCGAGGTTTCGACAGCCGCGTGTCGCCAGGCATGCACGAGCATTTCCTCGAATCGGAGTGCGTGTCCTGCGGTGCCTGCGTTCAGGCCTGCCCCACCGCGACCCTTACGGAAAAGTCGGTGATCCAGATCGGGCAGCCGGAGCACTCGGTCGTTACCACATGCGCCTATTGCGGTGTCGGCTGTTCGTTCAAGGCGGAAATGCGTGGCGAGGAACTCGTCCGCATGGTGCCCTACAAGGATGGCAAGGCCAATCGTGGGCACTCCTGCGTCAAGGGGCGGTTCGCCTATGGCTATGCAAGCCACAAGGAGCGGATTCTCAATCCGATGATCCGCGAGAAGATATCCGATCCGTGGCGTGAGGTGACTTGGGACGAAGCGTTTGCGCACGTAGCGTCGGAGTTCAAGCGCATCCAGTACCAGTATGGCCGCGAGTCTGTTGGCGGTATTACCTCATCACGCTGCACCAATGAGGAAACTTTCCTCGTCCAAAAATTGATCCGTGCGGGCTTCGGCAACAACAACGTGGACACCTGCGCCCGCGTCTGTCACTCCCCGACCGGTTATGGTCTCGGACAGGCTTTCGGCACGTCGGCAGGCACGCAGGATTTCGATTCCGTCGAACACGCGGACGTGGTTGTCGTCATCGGCGCCAATCCTACCGACGGCCATCCCGTCTTTGGCTCGCGCCTCAAGAAACGGTTGCGCCAGGGTGCGAAGCTGATCGTCATCGATCCGCGCCGCACGGACATTGTCCGCAGTCCGCATATCGAAGCCGCGTATCACTTACCTCTGAAGCCTGGTACTAACGTTGCGGTCATGACGGCACTGGCGCATGTCATCGTGACCGAGGGTCTCTTTGCCGAAGCCTTTATTCGGGAGCGTTGCGACTGGTCGGAGTTCGAGGACTGGGCAGCCTTCGTGGCCGATCCGCAGCATAGCCCGGAAACTACGGAGAGCTTCACGGGTGTTCCGGCAGATCTCGTTCGTGGTGCCGCGCGTCTCTACGCGACTGGGGGCAACGGCGCGATCTACTATGGGCTCGGCGTTACCGAGCACAGCCAGGGCTCGACGACTGTCATGGCAATCGCGAACCTGGCGATGGCGACTGGCAATATCGGCCGCCCCGGTGTCGGCGTAAATCCGTTGCGCGGCCAGAACAATGTGCAGGGTTCTTGTGACATGGGTTCGTTCCCGCACGAATTGCCCGGCTACCGCCATATCTCTGATGATGCGACGCGCGACATCTTCGAGAAGCTGTGGGGCGTTAAGCTCAACAACGAGCCGGGACTGCGCATTCCGAACATGCTGGATGCCGCCGTCGAAGGCACGTTTAAGGGCATTTACATTCAGGGCGAGGATATCCTTCAGTCCGATCCAGATACGAAACACGTGTCCGCCGGTCTTGCTGCGATGGAATGCGTCGTGGTTCACGATCTCTTCCTGAACGAAACCGCGAACTATGCGCACGTCTTCCTTCCAGGGTCGACCTTCTTGGAGAAGGACGGCACCTTCACAAACGCGGAACGTCGCATAAACCGGGTCCGCAAGGTGATGAGCCCGAAAAACGGCTATGCCGACTGGGAGGTGACCCAGAAGCTGGCACAGGCGCTGGGACTTGACTGGGCATATACCCATCCGTCGCAGATCATGGATGAAATCGCCGCGACGACGCCGAGCTTCGCCAGTGTATCCTATGACTATCTTGAGAAAATGGGGTCCGTTCAGTGGCCGTGCAATGAGAAGTTCCCAGAAGGTTCCCCGATCATGCACGTCAACGGTTTCGTGCGCGGCAAGGGCAAGTTCATCCGCACGGAATATGTGGCGACCGACGAGCGTACGGGGCCGCGTTTCCCGCTTCTGCTGACGACCGGCCGCATCCTGTCTCAGTACAATGTCGGCGCCCAGACCCGACGGACCGAGAACGTTGTCTGGCACTCCGAGGACCGACTGGAAATCCACCCGCATGATGCCGAACAACGTGGCATCAAGGACGGTGACTGGATCAAGTTGGCGAGTCGTTCGGGCGAGACGACATTGAGGGCACTCATCACGGACCGGGTGGCAACGGGAGTCGTTTATACGACGTTCCATCATCCCGATACGCAGGCCAACGTAATCACGACGGATTATTCCGACTGGGCCACCAACTGTCCGGAATACAAGGTGACCGCAGTCCAGGTGTCGCCGTCCAATGGTCCGACTGAATGGCAGCAGGATTATGACGATCTCGCACGCCGGTCGCGTCGGATTGTCGGAAAGCTGGAGGCTGCGGAATAGTGCTGCATTGGGAAGCTCTCCCTCTTTGTGCAGGGTGATAGAATAAAACGAAGAGGCTAGGGTTCGAGACGTGATCAGCGACCAGCGCACCAGCCGCTCTGTTCAGACAGTACAGAAACGGACGGGCTTCTTCGGTTCGGCCAGTCGGATGGTGCCGGAAGAGGTGCCGATTGCATTTTCCTATGGCGGAACGACACATGCAGTGATGATGGCGAGCCCCGCTGATATCGAGGACTTTGCATATGGGTTCTCGCTTGCCGAAGGGATTATACGGGAAGCGGGCGATATCCTGGCGGTCGAACCGCTCGAAGCGGGCGGCGGTATTGATGTTCAGGTCGAGCTACGTGATGCCAACGCGGACGCTTTGACTGCGCGCCGTCGCCGGATGGCGGGTCCAGTGGGTTGTGGGCTCTGCGGCATCGAATCGATTGAGCAGGCGACCCGTTCAGTTGAGCTCATCGGCTCGCCATCGTTGATCCTTTCACCTCGCCAAGTTGCCGAAGCCGCGCAAATGCTCAGTGATCTGCAAGTGCTGAACCGCCAGACCCGCGCGGTTCACGGGGCCGCATTCTATATTCCGGGTGAAGGGTTCGTCGCGGTTCGGGAAGACGTCGGACGGCACAACGCACTCGACAAGCTTAGCGGTGCGGTGCTCAGGCAGGGACGTGCCGGGCACGATGGCGCCGTCGTTGTTACCAGTCGGCTTTCGGTCGAGATGGTCCAGAAAACCGCCGCACTTGGTTCGCCCATCCTGCTCGCCATCTCCGCGCCGACCGCGCTTGCAATCGAAACGGCGGAAACCGCCGGCATAACCCTGGTTGGCATAGTGCGGGGCGAAGAGTTCGAGATTTTCACCAGAGCCGACCGCATTTCCGAGGGAGCATCCGCTCATGTCGCATGACCAGACACATGAGAAACTGATCCGTATGGCGAACCAGATCGCCACCTTCTTCGAGTCCCAACCGGAGGCGGTACGGGCCGATGGAGTTGCGACACATATCAATAAGTTCTGGGAACCACGGATGCGGCGCCATCTCTTCGAACATATCGATGCGGGTGGCGAAGGCCTGAGACCGCTCGTGCTCGATGCAGCCAGGCTGATCAAGCGTCCCATCGACGCCTGAGAGCGGAACCGCTGATGGTGGCTTTCGCCGCCGTCTCTGCTATTGATAACAAAAATAGATATCGAGGAGCGGATGTCGAGGTGAGGGCGGAAACCTCAAGAGCCGAGCTGAATGCAGATCATGATCCGGAATTCGGGCCATGGCTCGCCCAGGCTAGCATTCTGGTGGTTGACGACGAACCTGGCATGCGCAACTTCCTCTTGCGCACTCTCGGCCCCCGCTGCAAGCATCTCGACGAGGCCGCAGATACCGAGGAGGCGACCCGCAAGCTAGACCAGCGGCATTTCGACGTCGTCATCCTCGACAATATCATGCCTGGCAAGAACGGCGTCGATTGGTTGAACGAGCAGCGTTCCATCGGCTTCTTTGCCGACGCAATCCTGATGACCGCTTATGCGGACCTGGAAACAGCCATCCAGGCCTTGAGGGCGGGTGCAGTGGATTTCGTGCTCAAGCCGTTCAGGTCGAACCAAATGCTCAACGCGGTTGCGCGTTGCCTGGACAGGGTCCGGCTGCAACGAGAAAATTTTGTTCTTCGCTATGAGCTCAGGGCTGCGGCCGATCATATCCTGTTGCGCGACAAGCTGATTGGCGGGTCGGCGAGCATTCAGGACGTGCGGCAGACGATCGCCCGGGTCGCTCCCTTGCCGACCACTGTACTCATCACGGGTGAGTCCGGTACCGGAAAAGAGGTCGCTGCTCGATCTCTCCACGCGCTGTCAGACCGAGCATCCAAGCCTTTCGTACCCGTCAATTGCGCTGCCATTCCGCCTGATGTCATCGAGTCAGAGCTGTTCGGTCATGTGCGCGGCGCCTTCACCGGTGCGGAGGCCCGCCGCGACGGACTGTTCCTCCATGCGCAAGGAGGGACGTTGTTTCTTGACGAGATCGGTGAAATGCCGTTGGCAACGCAGTCGAAGCTGCTGCGTGTCATCGAGGATCGCCGCGTTCGGCCGGTTGGCGCGGAGCGCGAGGTCCCTGTCGATCTGCGTTTTGTCTTTGCGACCAATGCCAAGCTTGAGCAATTGGTTCAGGAGGGCAGATTCAGAGCAGACCTCTTCTATCGCATCAACGTGATGCAGTTGCCGCTGCCACCGCTGCGTGAGCGGGGCAACGACGTGATCGAGCTTGCTCAACTGTTCATGGCAAAGCTTTCACGGCAGCTCGGAATGCCGGTCGTGCCCATCACGGCGGAGGTGGAAGCCGGTCTTGCGGCATATTCGTGGCCGGGAAATGTGAGAGAGCTCCGCAACCTGATTGAACGGTCGCTCATCCTCGGGCGCTTCCCCGATGATTTCGGACGCGACACGATCCCTGTGCCTCGCACAATGGGAACACTCGATGACATAGAGCGCCAGCATATTCTTTCGGTCCTGCGGAGCCATGCCGGAAATCGGGAAGCCGCCGCGCAGGCTTTGGGGATTTCTCGCAAGACCATAGACCGAAAGCTCACGGCTTGGAATGGCTGAGATCGAAGCGAAAACGGGCGGGTCTGGTCCCGGGTCAATTCGTGTCCGGCTGCTCGCGATCGCCCTGCTGCCGATGTTCGTGGTCCTGCCAATCCTCTTGCTAGTGACCATCGCGCGCTGGGAAGACAAGTTTGATGCACTGCTCACATCAAAGGTCAATGGCGACCTGACAATCGCCCACCAGTATCTCTCCCGAATTCTGGAAAACACCGGAGAGCATCTCCAGTCATTGGCCGGATCGGTCGCGTTTCTCGAAGCAGCTAATTCTGACAATGGCACGCTCGCCCGTTTCCTCGCCGACAGTCAGCAGCGATTGGGCCTGGATTTCCTGCTTGTCATCGATAGACAGGGTCGCGTGATCGGCACTTCGTTGACGACCGGCAGGCCGACCGTCAGTACCGACTGGCCCGTCAGAATTTCGGCGTTCTCGGGCAAGGCCAGCACAGCCATCGATGTCATGGGCCCTAACGAGTTGGAGGCGATTTCCGCGGACCTTGCGGACCGCGCCCAGGTTTCTCTTGTCCCAACACCAAACGCATCCCCTACCGATAGAACTGTCGAAAACCGGGGAATGATCGTGCATTCCGCCAGTCCGGTGTATCTCCCCGATATGGGCGAAAGCATTGTCGTCGGTGGCATCCTGCTCAACCGGAATCTCGTTTTCATCGATACCATCAATGATCTTGTCTATCGCGAAGCCAGCCTTCCCGAAGACAGTCGCGGCACTGCGACCCTGTTTCTCGATGACGTGCGGGTCAGCACCAATGTGAGATTGTTTGAAGACACGCGCGCTCTCGGTACCCGTGTGTCGGAGGTGGTGCGCAACGCCGTTCTCGGCAAGGGCCAAACCTGGCTCGACAGCGCATTTGTCGTGAACGACTGGTATGTCTCCGCTTACGAGCCAATCAGCGACAGCCATGGGCGGCGCGTCGGCATGCTGTATGTCGGTTTCCTAGAGGCGCCGTTCACCAGGGCAAAGACCGAGACGCTTCTCGGCATCTTCGTTGCGTTTCTTGTGGTGACCATTGTGACGGTTCCCATCTTCCTGCGCTGGGCACGAGCGATCTTTAAGCCACTCGAACGTATGACGGCCACGATCGAAAAAGTGGAGGCTGGCGATCTTGGCGCCAGGACCGGTCTTGGAAGGGCACGGGATGAAATAGGTATCGTCGCCGCCCATCTTGACCACCTGCTCGATCAACTCCAGCAGCGCGATGCGGAACTCAGGGCCTGGAATGACGAACTCAACAACCGGGTTTCGGAGCGGACAAGGGATCTCGAGCTTGCTAACCGGCAGCTTGAGGCGACAACCAAACAACTGATTATGTCCGAAAAGCTTGCCGCCATCGGCGAGATCACGGCGGGTGTCGCCCACGAAATCAACAATCCGATCGCGGTGATGCAGGGCAACCTGGAAGTGGTGCGCAGCGTTATCGGCGAAGCGGCGAATGATGTTGCGACGGAACTGCGCCTGATTGACGAGCAGATCCATCGTGTCAGCCAGATCGTCATGAAGCTCCTGCAATTCGCAAAACCGGAGGAGTACGCTGGCTATGTCGAAAGGCATACGGTTGCCGAGGTTATTACAGATTGCCTGCCGCTCGTTCACCACCTCCTCAATCGTGCGGAGATAGCCATCGTCCGTGATGATCAGGCCACGCGACTCATTCTGATGAACAGAACGGAACTGCAGCAGGTTTTGGTCAATCTTATCGTGAATGCCCTGCATGCGATGCCGAATGGCGGCACGCTTCGCCTTGTTAGTCGAGATGAGGAACGTGCCGGACGGTGGGGAATAGCGATTGATGTCGTCGATGACGGTGTCGGCATTCCGCACGATGTGATCGGGAAAATCTTTGATCCTTTCTTTACGACCAAACGCCGGGACGGAACCGGTCTTGGTCTCTCAATCAGCCAGACACTGGTGAACCGTCAGGGAGGTTCCCTATCCGTCGTCAGTTCGCCGAGTAGGGGTACAGTCTTTACCATCTGGCTTCCGGAAGCTTCTTAGCGTTTGACAAAGGACAATTTGTCCTGAAATTCCGGACATCTTGTCCGATGTAGCTGATCTCCTTCCCCGAAGTTATTGAAAAAGTTTTAGTTCGCTACTGGCACATGGGTTGCATTTAACAGCTCACCTGCTCACGGGGTACGGTGACTTTGTTTTCTAGGGCCGTTCCGAGCGGGGCCCGTCCTGCGGTCAGGGGAAGATTGTGACGGGACGGGAGAGGGAGAAGATCATCGCAAAGCGATGTATCCAAGGAGAGTGTAAATGACGGTTACCACGGAAACTTTGGCGGGCGGCTATGGTGGCGGCCTCCTCGACCGGGAACGAATTATTGCGAAACCCGGTTTCAACCGGTGGCTCGTGCCACCAGCGGCTTTGGCCATCCATCTCTGCATCGGCATGGCCTATGGGTTCTCCGTTTTCTGGCTGCCCTTGTCGAAGGCGCTGCCGAGTGCACCCGAAAGCTGCGCCAGCCTCACACTGGTAGGAGCGCTTTTTACGACAGACTGCAACTGGCGCGTGGCCGATCTCGGCTGGATCTATACCCTGTTTTTCGTTCTTCTTGGTTGCTCGGCTGCTATCTGGGGTGGCTGGCTTGAGCGTGCCGGTCCGCGCAAGGCCGGCTTCGTGGCCGCCTGCTGCTGGTGTGGCGGCATTCTCGTCGCGGCGATGGGCGTCATGACACATCAGTTGTGGCTGATGTGGCTCGGTGCTGGCGTCATTGGCGGTGTGGGCCTCGGTCTCGGCTACATCTCGCCGGTATCCACGCTGATCAAGTGGTTCCCAGACCGCCGCGGCATGGCCACCGGCATGGCCATCATGGGCTTCGGTGGTGGCGCGATGATTGGAGCACCGCTCGCCAACATCCTCATGGGATATTTCCGCACGGACCTCACTGTTGGCGTGTGGCAGACCTTTGTCGTGATGGCTATCATCTACTTTATTTTCATGATGGGCGGAGCGTTCGGTTACCGCATTCCGCCGGCTGGTTGGCGCCCGGAGGGTTGGACGCCAAAGGTTCAGGCGTCTTCCATGATCACCCATGGTCACGTCCATCTGCGCGACGCACACAAGACACCCCAGTTCTGGCTTATATGGGCTGTGTTGTGCCTTAACGTCTCAGCTGGCATCGGCGTCATCGGCATGGCCTCGCCGATGCTGCAGGAGATTTTCGCGGGTTCGCTGATCGGTCTCCCAGACCTGACTTTCTCGCAGCTCGATACGGCGCAGAAAGGTCAGATCGCGGCGATTGCAGCCGGGTTTACAGGCTTGCTTTCGCTTTTCAACATCGGTGGGCGATTCTTCTGGGCTTCGCTCTCCGACAAGATCGGGCGAAAGAACACCTATTACACGTTCTTCATTCTCGGGATCGTGCTCTATGCAGCGGCTCCGACACTTGCTGATCTCGGTTCGAAGGCGATGTTCGTGCTGGCCTTCGGCATAATCCTGTCTATGTACGGCGGCGGTTTTGCGACCATCCCCGCCTATCTGGCAGATATCTTCGGAACGCAGTTCGTCGGGGCTATCCATGGCCGCCTGCTGACGGCATGGGCAACGGCGGGTATTGTCGGTCCGGTCGTCGTGAACTACATCCGCGAGGCTCAAATTTCCGCCGGTGTTGCTCCGGGGCCTGAACTCTACACCGGTACGATGTATATCCTCGCCGGTATGCTCGCCCTTGGCCTCGTCGCCAACGCGTTTATCCGTCCGCTTCCGCAAAAATGGTTCATGTCGGAAGAGGAAGTCGCGGCCTTGCAGGCGAAGACGGCTGCAGCCAATGCCGGGCCTACAGGCTCCTTCGGTATCGGCAAGGGTGGTCTCACAGGACCGGCCCTGCTCGCGTGGGCGGTCGTCGGAGTTCCTTTGCTGTGGGGTGTATGGGTGACGCTGAAGAGCAGCTTGGTGCTGTTCGGGTGAAACCGAAGTGATGTGAAAGCAGAAAAGCGGCCGCAAGGCCGCTTTTCTCGTTTCTTTTCCATTGATTCCGACGGTATCAGGCCGCCATTTCCTCGATCTCTGTACCCTTGAACATCTTGGAGAGATTCAGGAAGCAGATCATGCCGTTCTCGTTGGCGATAATGCCTTCGGAGAAGGATTTGTCGAAGGAGGCGGAGACTTCCGGAACAGGCTGAACCTGGGAGGCGGGGATGGTCAGGATATCAGACACCCGATCGACCAGCATGCCGATAACCATATTGTGGACTTCGGCGACTACGATCGCAGAGCGCTCGTTCGCGACTGTGCTCTTCATGCCGAGCTTGAAGGCAAGGTCGATGATCGGAATGACCGAGCCGCGAAGGTTCATGACACCGATCACGTCCTTTGGTGCGTGCGGGAGCGGGGTGCTCGGTGCCCATCCGCGAATTTCTCGGATGGTCGTGGTCTTCACGCAGAATTCCTGATCGTGCAGCCGGAATGCAATGATCTCGAGAGAATCGCCACCGAAATTGGTCGAGTTGATCGTCGTCGCCATAAAACTTCTTCCCAACTTTGCTGCGCCCTGCTGACCGGACCTTCCGTCGCGGACTACATCGGCGAAAAATGCTTCGAGCCGGCGACCTGGGCCGTGCGGCCAAGCGGACTTCCGATCGAACTCCAGACACTATGGCGAAAGAGTGTTGCTTAAATCTAAATCTCGTTCCGGAAATTCACGATTTCTAAAATAAATGATTGCCTAGGCCGCGACGAGTACTGCCTCGATTTGCTGCAGGGCCCAGTCGATCTGGTCTTTCTCAATAACCAATGGTGGCGCTAGACGAATGGTGTTCTCATGTGTGTCCTTCGCCAACAAGCCGCGATCCTTCAGTGCGTAGCAATAGGAGCGCGCGCCGCCTGCTTCCGGAACCAGTTCAACCGCCAGCATCAGGCCACGTCCACGGACGTCCTTGACAACGTTGGACCGGATCTGGCGAAGACCCTCTAGGAAGTAAGCACCCATGCGTTCCGCATTGCCGATCATGTCTTCCTCGACAAGCACCTTAAGTGCCGCGCGAGCGACCGCGCAGGCCAACGGATTTCCGCCGAAGGTCGAGCCATGCTGGCCAGGTTTGAGAACGCCCAGCACTTCCGAGTTCGAGAGCACCGCGGAAACGGGATAGAAGCCGCCGGACAATGCCTTGCCGACCAGTGTGACGTCTGCCTCGATGCCTTCATGTTCTTCCGCGAGCAGCTTCCCCGTACGCCCGAGGCCGGTCTGGATTTCATCGAGAATGAGTGTGATGTTGTGGGCCGTGCATAGTTCGCGAACCCGCTCAAAGTACCCCACAGGTGGAATGATAACACCGGCTTCGCCTTGAATTGGCTCAATGAGGGCGGCAACGGTGTTAGCGCTAATGGCCATAGCAAAGGCTTCGGCGTCGCCGAACGGCACGACACGGAAGCCGGGTGTAAACGGTCCAAAACCCTGGCGCGCATCTGGATCGGTAGAGAATGAGATCACCGAGAGGGTGCGACCGTGGAAATTGCCGCCGCATACGATGATCTCGGCATTGTTTTCCAGAACGCCCTTGGTCTCGTAACCCCACTTGCGCACTGCCTTGATCGCGGTCTCGACCGCTTCAGCGCCGGAATTCATGGGCAGGACCTTGTGCGAACCAGTCAAGGCGGCGACCTCCTCGTAGAAGAGCGCCAGTTGATCGTTCCTGAATGCGCGCGACGTAAGCGTAAGCTTAGAGGCCTGTTCGGTCAGCGCGGAGAGGATTTTCGGATGGCAGTGACCTTGGTTGACAGCCGAATAGGCGGAAAGGCAATCGAGGTAGCGTTTCCCATCGGTATCCCAAACGTGCACACCCTGGCCTCGAGAAAGAACGACATCGAGGGGCTTGTAGTTGTGGGCGCCGAGGCGTTGTTCTGTGGCGATGAGTTGTGCGGCGTTAGACATTGTTACCTCTCGATCAGGCGGCTCGGGTGGGGCGGTCGAGTATACGGCGACCGAAAAGACTTGCGGCCAGTTCAACCATGACGCGGGCGCTCTTACCCCTATCATCAAGGAACGGGTTCAATTCAACGAGGTCCAGCGAGGATACGAGACCACTGTCGTGCATCATCTCCATGATGAGGTGTGCTTCGCGGAAGGTGGCGCCACCCGGCACCGTGGTTCCGACGCCCGGTGCCACGTCCGGATCGAGAAAATCGACGTCGAGACTGATGTGGAGAAGACCGTGCTCGGCTCGCACAGCAGCAATGATTTCGCGAACAATCGCCGCCATTCCCTTTTCGTCGATTGCGCGCATGTCATAGACGTTGACGCCGTGTTTGGCGATCAGCTGCCTCTCGATCGGATCGACCGAGCGGATGCCAACCTGGAACACGCGCCGCGGATCGACCAACGGCCGGTCTGCCGGCAGGATTGGCGCGAATTCCGCCTTGCCGCAGAAAAACGCCACGGGCATTCCATGGATGTTGCCGGATGGAGATGTTTCGGGCGAGTTGAAGTCGGCGTGGGCATCGAGCCACAAAACGAAAAGCGGCCGACCAATATTGTTCGCCCGTCGTGCCATACCCGAAACGCTTCCCATTGAGAGGCTGTGGTCGCCACCCAGTATGATCGGGATGGCTCCATTCGTCGCCGCATCGTATGTCGCCTGTTCAAGTGCGCGTGCCATCGCCGCAACTTCAGGCAAGCGGCGGGCTTTTTCGGAAGACGTGAGGCGGTCTGCCGGAACCGGTCGGAGGTCTCCCAAGTCCGCGACGTCGAATCCAAGTTCCGTCATCGTATCGGCGATGCCTGCTATTCTTAGTGCGGCCGGACCCATTGCGCAGCCACCGCGACCTGAACCTTCCTCAAGGGGCACTCCAATCAGCGCCAGCTTGTTCGTGTTTTCCGTCACCGTTTCCAATCTCCCGTCCTGTCTCACTGATCTTGAGGCATTGTAGGCGTTGCAAAAAGACGGAAAAGTGTCAGAATTCGGAGTGTAATTCTCATTATGGTAGGTACAATCTTTCAATATGTCCAACATTGACGATCTGGATCGGAGTATCCTATCCGCCCTTCGGCAAAATGCGCGATTGCCTGTCGCTTCGCTGGCCGCATCGACCGGGGCTGCCCGCGCCACCATAACCATGCGTATTCAGCGGATGGTCGATAACGGCATGATCACTGGCTTCACGATACGCACCGGAGATGAACTGGCGCAGACGGGCGTCCGGGCGGTCGTCATGATTGAAGTCGTCGGAAAGTATGCGGATAGGGTGACCCAGAGTCTTCGTGGTATGCCCGAGATAAAGGCGCTTCACAGCACGAATGGCCGGTGGGACCTTATCGCCGAACTCGAAACGAAAGACCTGGCCCGTTTCGATGAAACTCTTCGAAGGATCAGGCTGGTGGAGGGAATAAACTCGACCGAATCCAGCATCCTGCTGAAGACGAGCAAGATGGGTCTTTGACCTCGCCTCGCTAGTATTCCCGCTCGTAAAAGATGCCCGCTCCCGACGAGCCGTCTCCACCAGCTTCGCCGCGCAATTTGACGCCACGACCGATGTCGAGGTTGATCACCGCCTTGCCGCCACCGTTGCCCGATTGCTGGAGCTCCAGATAGGTGCGATCGTTCAGATAGCGCCCGGCGCTGATCGCGGCATTTCCTTCCGAGTCGGTCGTGATGTCGAGATTGTCGACACCGAGACCGGCGCGAAGCGTTTCGAAAAGCGAGGAAGACCGGCCGCCGGCGAGTTGGCTGGCAGCGTCCGCGAGTTGGGCGATCTGCACCGCCGACAGTCGGGACAGCGACTGGCCGAAAATCAGCTGTGCCAGGATTTCATCTTCGGGAAGGGCCGGCGACGAGGAGAAGGAGACGGCGGGATCATTTGCAAGCCCCGATATTCTTACCGTGATCGTCGTGCTTCCGGCGGTGCTCGAGGCTTCCAGATTGAGGAGGGGTATCAAGTTGCCGCCGAAAGTAATCGTGCCGCTGGTGAATGTCAGGCGACGCGTCAGGATCGAAAGCCGTCCACGTGTCAGCGTGAAGGCGCCGGACACTGCCGGTGTCGTGCTCGTTCCGCGAACGGTGAGCGAACCACCCAGTTCCGCATCGATACCACGACCACGCACGAATATCTTTCCGGGAGTCGTAATGCCCAGGTCGAGATTGATGCCGCTTGACGTGCCGTTCCCGCCTTGCCGGGACAATGCTGCGACCTGCCTCTGGACATCGGCAGGTGCGTTGCGGTGGGTAATGTCCAGTTCGCTGAGTGTCGCGGGAAGACGTTCCGGTATGGTGATGGCCGTTTCGCCGAGCGCCAGATTACCTGAAAGAGTAGGACCTGCGAGAAGAGGACCGCGCAGAGTAAGATCGCCGCTTGCCGACGTTGAAACAAGTGTGCCGTCCACGTAGGCAGCCTCTGACAGGTTGAGAGTGATGTCGGCGGGCAGGCTGCCAGAGAGTCCAACGGTCCCGTTGCCACTGATGCTTCCGCCGCCGGAGAGGCGCCCCGAAAGAGCCGATATCTGCGCCTGATTGCCGTTCAATGCGACATTGGCCGAAAGTGCCTCGATGGTCAGATTGCGACGGACATCGACGAGAGTGCCGCCGTTCAATGATGCGCTGCCTGTGATCGACGGAGTCGAGGCCGGCCCCGAGATTGTTGCGTTGACGGTCGCGGTTCCTTCTGCGACCAGCCCTTGCGCCGACAGTTGAGCGGCAAACAGGCCGAGAGGTATGTTTCCGGAGAGCCGCAGCGAGAGAGGCATGTTGCCCTCGATAGTAACTGTACCGCTGGCGTTGATCGATACTCCCGCGCCGCCGGTGATGCTCGTCTCAATCGACAGGTTTTTGCCGGCAATGTTACCGTTAGCATCGACGTTTAAGGGAGGAACACCGGCACTTCGGGTCTGGGCAACAGCGGCTTCGCTCCAGTTCAGCCGGTAAGTCACCATAGGCTCGCTGAGGCTGCCTCGCGCCTCCACGGTTCCCGCAACTGTCCCGGAAGCTGAAAGCGATGGCGCGACGCTGTTCACGAGGCTTGCAGGCATTCCGCTGATCGTCGCGTTGGCGTTCAGCATTGTTCCGATAGACCCCTGAACCGCAACTGTACCAGTTCCTACTCCAAGCGTCAGGTCGTCGGTGCGCACAGTGCCGTTCGCAATATTGATCGTTGCGGTATCTGCGAGGCGAATGTCGATGCCGCGCGGTGCTGCGGCTAACTCCCGCATAGCAATGTCAATTCCCTGCGAGGAACGCGAGAGGGTAGCGGTCGCCCTGGCCGGTGCGTTGTCATAGCCTGCGGTGATCTCGACTACTGTCTGGTCAGAGTTGCCGGTGAAGGTGACCGTTGGGGACATTAAGGAGTTTGCGCCGATACCGACGGACTGTGCGCTGATGCTTCCGTTCATCTGCAGGTCCGCAACATCGTCGATCGTGACGTCAAACCGGGGCTCGACCACTGTCGTTCCGTCCCGGGCGAGGGACGACCCGGTCGCTTCAATATTGACCGAAACATCCGTGGCATCGGCGGATAGGCGAACATTACCAGCGAGGTCGCCCGAAAGCTGCTGGCCGACGAAAGCCGCGATCAAATCTATCTGCGGAAAGTCAAACGTCAGTTCGCCCGAGGGAACGCGCTCACGGTCAAATGCAAGCGATCCCCTGAGTTCGTTGGAGCCGACGTTCACGGTCACTGTGGGCACGCGTATCAATCCATCGCTTGTCTCGACGGAGGACCGCATGGATATCTGTTGGCCGTCGATCGAACCCTGGGCCTGGACTGTGCCGGCTGGCGCCTGCGGATCAACAAGCCCCTCCGCCGAAAGCGTGAAGTCGCTCAATTCGCGTCCGGCGAAAATGGCGTCGGCGATCGACATCGTCACGCTTGCGTTCGGCGTTGCAACGGACCCAGACAGATTTGCGGTAAACGATGCCTGCCCCTCAACATTTGCAAGGAGGTTTCCGAGATTGGTGATCGTGCCGCTGATTTCGCTTGCGAGATCGCCTTGTCCAACGGTGACGTTGCCCTCGATAGTGCCGAGGCTGGAGTCGACGGCGAGCTGATCGATATCTAGCGTCCCATCGGTCCCGTAGGCGACGTCGCCGCTTATCGTGAGATCGCCGTCGAACCGTTCCGCGACTGTCTCCGGTAGCGCGGTTGGCGATATTCGCACGTTTACGGCGCCAGCAGCCGATCCGTCGGCCAACACATATCGAGCCGCGATCGTGCCGTTGACCGCGGGGCTTTCGATGCTGATGTTGTCCGATGCCACGCTTTCATCGGTGACGGTGACGGGTGCCTTGATTGTCAGGGGTGTACGGATCGCGCGGTCAAGGTTGGCGTTTTGAAAATCGCCTCCGCCCACTGCGAGGTTGACATCCACGTCGCCGGAGAGCGCTGCCAGATTGAAATTGCTTGACCGGGCGTCGAAGCGAACTTTATCCAGCTCTGCGGTTGGAACCTCCAGCCGCGCCAGAGACGCGCCAGCTGAGATCGTCGCCGACTGCGCAGGACCAACAGCCGTCAGGTCGATCCGCTCGATGGCAGCAACTACATCGCCGTTCTGCAGCGGCCAACGGATATCCATCGGTCCGCCGACACTCACCAGATTGGCCTGCAGGTTATTCTCCCCGCTACGATCCAGTGTCCCTGACGCGGTAAGAAGAAGATTGCCGGTGGAGAGACGGGCCGTCTCTATGCTCAGTCGGTCGGTTCCGTTGAGAGACGCGAAAAGATCAACGGATGTCTCGCCGGAGAAAGTCTCGCGTAGCAATGGCGGCATCAGGCTCGCAAATTCGCCTCCACCCGTGACCCGAATCTGACGATCGCCGTCCTGCTGAAGCCGGTGCCCAGCTTCTACGGCAAGAACGGTTTCACCGTTCAGATCGGCGCTCAGTTCGGCGACCCAGTCGGACAGAGGACCTTGACCATCGACGCGCACCGTCAGCGCGGGCTCTCCCGGGATGCGGAGCAAGGTGCCGAACAGTCCCTCCCTGGGTTCGGTGTACTTGCCGTCAAGGATCAGGGTGTTGTCGGCAGGTGCGTAGACGAGGCGGGCTTCGAGAGATGTTTCCGGGGTGTCCAGGCGTTGGGCATCGAGCGACGCGGCTATCGAGTTGCCATCTGCCGTCAATGACCCGCTTGCCGAAAAGGATAAGGGCAGGCCGGCAACCTCCTCGCCAAACCTAACCGAAGGAAGCGAAATCGTGTCGATGTCCAGTTTTACGGGTAGCTGGAATCCGCTTCCAGAGGTGGTTGCTTCCTGTTCGCCTGTCTCAGGCAGTCGCTCTATCGTCATAGACGAGGCCGATACCGTTTCGGCTCTGAAGGTTGCCCCGAGAAGAGCGGAAGGGGTCCAGTCAATTTCGATGCCGCTTATGCTGCCGTAGGTGCCGCGCCTGTCAGCGAGCGTGACGGACTCGATGCGAAGCTTCCCTGTGAGGATGGAGCCCAGGTTGCTGATCGTGATGTTTTGACCGGGAGAGGAAATCAGCCCACTGACGAAAGATGCGATGAACTGGCTCCCGCTGGACGTGAATCCGACGGCCACAATCAAAATAAGGCCCAGCAGGATTGCGATGCCGGCAGTCAGGCCGAGAAGCCTTATGGACCATAATGCGAGGCGCTTCAGAAAGGCCATGGTCAGTGTTTTTCCTTCTCCAGGCTTCAGAAGCTCTGGCCGATCCCGGCATAAATTCCGTAATCGCTGCCGCCATCATAGCGGTCCAGAGGCATGGCGACATCGAGCCTGATCGGTCCGAATGGTGTCGCGTAGCGGAGACCTATACCCGCACCTGCACGGATATCTGAGAAATCCGGAAAATTCGAGGCCGAGACCGTACCGACATCGATGAAAGGCACAACGCCGATCGTTTCGGTGATCTTGATGCGCGCTTCAAATGACGCCGTGGCAAACGAACGTCCACCGGTGGGATCGTCATCGGCGTTGTAGGGGGATATTTCCTCGAAGGCATAACCCCTCACCGATCCACCGCCTCCTGCGAAGAAACGGCGATTCGTCGGTATGTCCGACAAAGAGCCAGACCCGAAAACAGACCCGCCGGCAATTTTTCCCGCGAGGACAATACGATCTTCCTCACCGAGACCCAGATAGCCGGTGACGCTTCCCTGTAAAGAAATGAAGGGAGTGCTGCCGAATGTCTCATAACTCGGCGATGCGGCGAAGGAGGCGCGGTAGCCCTCGGTGGGGTTGAGCGTATCGTCCCGGGCGTCGCGGACATATTCGAACGGGGTATAGACGGTCAGATACTCGTTTTCACCGAAGGCATCATCAACATTCGCCCATTCGACCGCTACACCGCCTGAGATCGTATCCCTATCCGTCATTTCGTACGCGAGGCTAGTCTGCGCCGTAACCGTATTGATGGCATAGGAGGTCGTTTCGCGGGTAGCGCCTAGTATGCTGGCACTCAGGGTCGCTGCCGGAAAAAATGCCCCAGGTTTGGTGAAGGAGATGCCGGTCGCATAGTCGAGATTGCCGAGCTCTTGGGTATCGCCAAGTCGCCCGATCGAACCCTCTATCCGAAGTTGCTCGGCCTGGCCGAAAAGGTTGCGGTGGCCCCAGTAGCCCTGCAACCCAAAACCATCGATGCTTGAAACAGTCGCGCCAAGACCGAAATAGCGGTGCTTCCCTTCTGAGACTTCGATTTCAATCGGCAGCGATCCATCTGCGGCCAGTGTATCAGCTTCCTTCATCGTCACGCTGGAGAATACACCCAGTTCGCGCAGGCGCTTGGCCGCGGCGTCAAGTTGCTCCGGAGAGTACGGCTGCCCGGGGCGTACCCGGGAGTAGCGGGCGACAAAATCCGCCTCGACGCTTTTCGTGCCAGAGACGCTGACATCGCCAATCGGTGCTTTCGGTCCACCGTCGGCTGCGATGGTTACGTCGACGGTACGTCTTTCGTGGTCCGCAATCACGTCGCGCGCGGTGAGCCGGGCGAGCGGACGTCCTTGCGCCTTCAGGTCGATCACCACCCTCTCTGCGGCCGCGAGAATTTTGTCCGACCCAGCCGCGTTGCCTGGTTCGAGATCATAGTCCGACGGGTCGAGCCGCGCCGCATCGCCCCCCAGAGTGACCTTGCCCAGCACAAAGGAGGGGCCGGGATCGACGCTAATCGTCACCGGGACAGGTCCTTCCTTCCGGAATGTCGGGTTTGGTGGCAGCTCTTCCAGCCGTGTCCCGTCCACTCGGACTGTGACAACGCCGCCGTAGCGCGAATTTTCGTAGAGAGTCGCCACAAGACGGTCGCGGTCGTCTCGGGCTCTGATCACGAGTCCCAGGTCACCCGAAACAGGTTCGCCTTCATTTTGCAGAAGAAGCGAGCTTCGCCGCAGGTCATCGTCCAGAGCCGCATCGCCGCTATCGATATCCAGATCGATCGAATAGTCGACCGGGTTGATTACTTCCAGACGTTCGTCCTTACTTTCAAAGAGCTTGATGCCGAAAATCTCGAATGCGACTGCCGGCATCGGGCTCAGTGCCAGCAAGCTTGCGGCAACGGTCAGCATGATACCGCTTCTTCCACATGCCGAGCTTGTTCTTAGTGCTGACAAATCACGCTTCATGCGCAGCTTTTCTCTCACCGGTCGGCTCAGGCCCCTGAGGAAGCGGCAACGCCGCCATCATTCCCGGGTTCCGCACTGGTCCGAATACAAAAATGGGGTAGCCTCGAACTGCGCTGCCGAGGCTACCCCGTTTTCATGCCTCAGTAGCCGCTGGGGCAGGAGTCAACGTAGCGACGACCGTAACGATCACGATAGTAGCACTGACCGGGCTGTTCGGACACGCGTCCGATCACTGCGCCTGCAACACCGCCGATCGCCGCGCCGACAGCAGCGCCGCGAACGTTGCCCGTCGCAATACCGCCGATGATTGCACCGGAGGTCGCGCCGATCGCCGCGCCCTTCTCCGTTTGCGTGCAGCCTGCGACCGAAAGGCCGACCAGGACCAGAGCCAGAATTTTCTTCATCTGTCTTCTCCACCTTTTTATGGAAAGCCCGTCCGAGCCTCCCTGCTCGCAGCGGCGCCGGCTTTCCGCCAGATCGCGCTGTGACTTAAGCATATCGTTGAAAACGCGAAAGTCCACGCGTGACCTGTCCATCAACCACCTATCCCAGGTGCCTGTGTGAGTCCGGTCACAGGGGATAATTCCATGTTGCGGCGCGGAAACGAAAAATCTGTCTGGCGCGTCGGTATATGTTGATCGTCTGAAGAAAAAGGCAAATGATGCATGCGTGCTCGGGAGAAGCACGAGGAGGAACAAGATGACGAAAGTAACGCTGACGGTGAATGGCCGTACAGTGAGCGGCGAGTGCGAGGAGCGCACGCTGCTTGTCAGTTTCATACGCGAAAATCTCGGACTCACGGGAACGCATGTCGGGTGCGACACCAACCAGTGCGGTGCCTGCGTCGTTCACATGGACGGCAAGTCAATCAAGAGCTGTTCGATTCTCGCGGTACAGGCCAGCGGTTCGTCGATCACGACGATCGAAGGACTGGCAGCAAATGGCGAATTGCACCCCGTGCAGGCGGCGTTCAAGGAACATCATGGTTTGCAATGCGGCTTTTGCACGCCTGGGATGGTGATGACGGCGGTGGACATGATCAACCGCCATGGCGGACACCTGGATGAGGCGACGGTACGGCATGAGCTGGAGGGCAATATCTGTCGTTGCACGGGCTACCACAATATCGTCAAAGCCGTTCTTGCCGCCAATACTGAGATGACTTCCGGCCGCCAAGCTGCCGAGTGACCTGGCGGCGGGCGGCTGCCGGCCTCGTGATTGTTTCATGCCGGCCGCCGTCGCCTGACGCCGAAACTTTAGACCCCTGCTCGTTGGAGGAGTGAAGATGGGTGTTGAAGGAATTGGCGCGCGCGTTGCGCGCAAGGAAGACAAACGCTTTCTGACCGGAAAGGGCCGGTATACGGACGACATGGTCGTGCCGGGCATGAAGTTCGCTTATTTCGTGCGCTCGCCCCATGCGCATGCACGCATCAAAAGTCTCGATGTTTCCGCAGCCAAGGCGATGCCCGGTGTTATCGACGTTCTGGACGGCAAGCAGCTTTTGGCGGACGGGATAGGCAACCTGATCTGCGGTTGGATGATCCATTCCAAGGACGGCACTCCCATGAAGATGGGCGCCTGGCGGCCAATTGCGCACGACACGGTTCGCTACGTCGGGGACGCGGTTGCGGTCGTCATTGCCGACAGTGTCGGTGAGGCGAGAGATGCCGCCGAGGCGGTCGAAGTGGATTACGAAGAGCTGCCGGTGGTCACCGATGCAACAGAGGCACTGCAGTCCGGTGCTCCGCAATTGCACCCCGAAGCGCCTGGCAATCTGATCTACGACTGGGAGATCGGCGACGCCGGCGCGGCGGATAGGGCGATCGCGGCAGCCGCACACGTTACCGAAATCGAGATCCACAACAATCGGCTTTCGCCGAACCCGATGGAGCCGCGCGCAGCGCTCGGCATCTATGATTCGGCCGAGGATCACTACACCTGCTACACGACGAGCCAGAACCCGCATGTGGCGCGCCTCGTCATGAGTGCGTTTTACAACGTGGCGCCGGAAAACAAGCTGCGGGTCATCGCCCCCGATGTCGGCGGAGGCTTCGGATCTAAAATCTACATTTATCCGGAGGAGATCGTCTGTCTCTGGGCTTCGAGGAAGACGGGTGTTCCGGTGAAATGGACGTCGGACAGGACGGAGGCTTTCCTGACGGATGCGCATGGCCGCGACCATGTGTCGAAGGTGAAGATGGCCTTCGACAGCGACAACAGGATCACCGCGCTGAAGGTCGATACTGTTGCCAATCTGGGCGCCTACATGTCGCTGTTCTCTTCCTCGGTGCCGACCTATCTCTATGCGACACTGTTGTCGGGCCAGTACGTTATCCCGGCGATCCACTGCAATGTACGCACGGTCTACACCAATACGGTTCCGGTCGACGCCTATCGCGGAGCTGGACGCCCGGAGGCGACCTATCTTCTTGAACGGACTATGGAGACAGCTGCCCGCGAACTCGGCGTCTCGCCTGCAGAACTCCGCCGGCAGAACTTCATCAGGTCCTTCCCGTACCAGACCCCGGTCATCATGTGTTACGACGCTGGGGACTACGAGGCGTCGCTAAATGCCGCGATGAAGGCAGCCGACTGGAACGGTTTCGCGGGACGGCGGTCGGAGGCCGAAGCACGCGGAACGAAGCGTGGCATCGGCATGAGCTGCTACATTGAGGCCTGCGGCATTGCTCCATCGCAAGCCGTGGGATCGCTCGGTGCAGGTGTCGGTTTGTGGGAGTCGGCCGAGGTGAGGGTGAACGCGGTTGGGACCGTGGAGGTTCTCACAGGATCACACAGTCACGGACAGGGTCACGAAACCACATTTGCGCAGTTGGTTGCCGAGCGCTTCGGACTGCCGATCGACAATATCTCGATCGTCCACGGTGACACCGACAAGGTGCAGATGGGTATGGGCACCTACGGATCTCGCTCCGGTGCGGTTGGTATGTCGGCAATCGTCAAGGCGCTGGACAAGGTCGAAGCCAAGGCGAAAAAGATCGCCGCCCACCTGATGGAGGCGGACGAGAGCGACGTGGTGATCGAGAACGGTGAGCTCAAGATTGCCGGGACCGATAAGGCGCTTCCCTGGTTCCAGGTGGCGCTCGCCGCTTATACCGCGCACAATCTTCCAGCTGGCATGGAGCCGGGCTTGAAGGAAGGTGCGTTCTATGATCCCACCAACTTCACATTCCCTGCCGGTTGTTACATCTGCGAGGTGGAAGTCGACCCTGAAACAGGCAAGACCGACATCATCCAGTTCGTGGCGGCTGACGACTTCGGCAATATCATCAACCCGATGATTGTCGAAGGACAAGTACATGGCGGTTTGGCCCAGGGTATCGGGCAGGCATTGCTGGAAGGTGTGCGTTACGACTCGTCAACTGGCCAGCTTCTGACGGCAAGCTTCATGGATTACGCCATGCCACGCGCTGACGACCTGCCGTCGTTCAACGTTTCGCACCAGTGCACTCCTTGCCCCGGCAATCCGTTGGGCATCAAGGGATGCGGGGAGGCGGGTGCCATCGGCTCTCCGCCGGCGCTCATCAACGCGATCACCGATGCCATCGGCCACAACAGCCTCAAGATGCCCGCCACGCCGCTTGCGGTATGGAATGCCATCCAGGCAGCGCACTGAGAGAGGGAGAGGATCATGCATTCAGTCAGCTATCACCGTGCCTCCTCTGTCGAAGAGGCGGTAAAACTTCTCTCTGCGGCCGAGGACGGCAAATTCGTTGCCGGCGGTCAAACCCTTATCGCAACAATGAAGCAGCGGCTTGCTCAGCCTTCGGATCTGGTTGACCTGCGGCATATCCAGGCGATGAAAGGAATATCCGTCAGCGGGCGCACGGTGCGGATTGGCGCCGGCGTGACCCACGCTGAGGTCGCGGGTTCGGCCGAACTGAGATCCGTCTGTCCGGCTATCTGCAATCTCGCCGGCATGATCGGGGACCCACATGTCCGCCATATCGGCACGATTGGAGGATCGGTGGCCAACAATGACCCGGCTGCCGACTATCCCGCCGCGATCCTGGCCCTCGGCGCGACGGTCGTCACGAATCAGCGCGAGATCGGGGCGGATGACTTCTTCGAAGGGCTATTCGATACGGCTCTGATGGAAGGCGAGATCATCACAGCGTTTGTCTTCGACGCGCCTGAGAAAGCGGGATACGCCAAATTCGCGAACCCCGCGTCGCGCTATGCGATGACGGGCGTGTTCGTCGCAAACAAGGGTGGCCAGGTCAAGGTTGCGGTGACTGGAGCGGGCGCGGATGGCGTCTTTCGCCATGCCGGTCTCGAACAGGCCCTGACGGACCGTTGGTCCCCGGATGCTCTGTCAGAGGTGGCTATCGATCCATCGAACCTGATGGGGGACCTGCATTGCACAGCCGACTACAGGGCCAATCTCATCAGGGTCATGGCCAAGCGCGCTGTGGCCCAGGCGTGATGTTATTGACAGCTGAAATGGAAGGGCGGCTTCGGTCGCCCTTTTTTCCGCATGCTTGACGCAGATCAAATTTCTGACTGAGATGATCGGTTAGCAATTTTCTGGAAGGATTCAAAAAAAGCAGCGCGATTTGTCGCAGTTTAGAATGAAACCAGAAAAGTAGGGTTGACCGACGGCGCGCTCGGAACCAAAAGAGACGCAGAAGCTGGAGTTTGGAAATGGATTTCGACGCGTTTTTCAAGAGCGAGTTGGATGGCCTTCACGAAGAAGGCCGTTACCGGGTGTTCGCCGATCTTGAACGCCAGAGAGGCAACTTTCCGCGCGCAACGCGTTACACCGAAAACGGAACCCAGGATGTTACCGTCTGGTGCTCGAACGACTATCTCGGCATGGGCGAGAACCCGGTCGTCATCGAGGCGATGAAAACCGCGATCGATAACTGTGGCGCGGGTGCGGGAGGCACCCGAAACATCTCGGGTACCAATCACTATCACGTGCTGCTGGAAAACGAACTCGCCGACCTTCATGGTAAGGAGTCGGCGCTGATCTTTACATCCGGCTATATTTCCAACTGGGCGACGCTTGGCACGCTTGGCCAAAAGATTCCGGGATTGATCATCTTTTCCGACGCCTTGAACCATGCCTCCATGATCGAAGGCATCAAGCATGGAAAGTGCGAGCGGGTCATCTGGAAGCATAACGACCTCAAGGATCTGGAAGCCAAACTTGCGGCCGCCGATCCAAAGGCGCCCAAGCTGATCGCTTTCGAGTCCGTCTATTCGATGGATGGCGACATCTCGCCAATCAAGGAAATATGCGATCTGGCCGACAAATATGGTGCCATGACGTATCTTGACGAAGTGCATGCGGTCGGCATGTACGGTCCTCGTGGCGGAGGTGTCGCGGAACGCGAAGGCCTGATGCATCGTCTGACCATTATCGAGGGGACCCTCGGCAAGGCGTTTGGCGTGATGGGCGGCTACATCGCTGCATCCGCGGCGCTCTGCGATTTCATCCGGTCCTTCGCATCAGGCTTCATTTTTACGACCGCCTTGCCCCCTGCGCTTGCCGCCGGCGCCGTTGCCTCCATTCGTCATCTCAAGTCCAACCAGATCGAACGTTTCGCCCATCAGGAGCGCGTTCGTCGCGTTCGGTCGTTGCTCGATGCGCGCGGTATCCCGCACATGCCCAACCCAAGCCACATCGTTCCCGTGATGGTGGGTGACGCAGCCAAGTGCAAGTGGATTTCCGATATCCTGCTCGACAACTTCAACATCTACGTCCAGCCGATCAACTATCCGACGGTGCCGAAGAAGACCGAGCGTCTTCGCATCACCCCGACGCCGCTGCACACCGATGCTGATATCGAACACTTGGTCGGCGCGCTTCACCAGTTGTGGTCCCGTTGCGCGCTCGCGCGTGCGGTCGCCTAAGCGACACTCAGCATAGCAGCAACGAAGCCGTCTGAACTCAGGCGGCTTTTTCTTTTCGGGCGATCGCGTCGACTGCGCGGCGCCTTGCTTCTGCATCAGCCTCGAACACATCGTTGATAGACGTCGCTCCACCAAATGCGATCATTTCCTCCATGACCGTCTCGGCAATATCGGCCATGTCGAGAAACCCGATTCGTTCGTCCACGAAAGCGTCGAACGCGGTTTCTTCAGCTGCATTCATCGCCGCGCCCTGCACGCCGCCACGCTGCAGGGCAGTGCGGGCAAGGCGGAGGGCGGGAAAGCGGGTTTCGTCGGGCGCTTCAAAATCCAGGCGGGCAATCCGGGCGAAATCGAGTCGATCGACGGGAAGCTGAGGCCTCGCCGGAAAGGTGAGGGCATAGCCAATTGCAGTGCGCATGTCGGGAACGCCGAGCTGCGCGATGACCGAGCCATCTGAATAGCCAACCATGGAATGGATAATGGATTGCGGGTGAACGATGACCTCAATCTGTTCAGGCCCGACATCGAAGAGATGCTTTGCCTCGATCATCTCCAGCGCTTTGTTGAACATCGAGGCGCTGCCGACGGAAATCTTCAGACCCATCGACCAGTTCGGATGCGTCCGCGCCGCTTGTACCGTGACTTCCGCCATCTGCTCCCGGCTGTGCGTGCGGAACGGACCACCTGAAGCGGTCAATATTATCCGCTCAAGGCTAGGCCGCTGATCTTTTTCGAGACACTGGAAGATCGCGCTGTGCTCACTATCGACCGGTATCAGTCGACCGCCGCCCTTTTGAACGGCCTGGACGAAGAGTTCGCCGGCGGAGACGAGGCACTCCTTGTTGGCGAGCGCGATCGTTGCCCCGCGCGCTGCTGCAGCCAGCGTCGGAGCGAGTCCGGCGGTGCCGACGATGGCAGCCATGACCCATTCGGCATTCATAGTCGCCGCCTCAATAAGACCCGACCGGCCCGCAGCCACCACGGTTCCGGTGCCGTCCAGCGCGTCTTTCAAGGCAACATACTGGCTTTCGTCCGCAGTTACCGCCATGCGGGCGCCGGTCGCTCTTGCCTGCTCCGCCAGAAGCGTAATGTTGCCATTTCCGGTCAGCGCCATGATCTCGAAACGATCGCGGCCGCCCAGATGCCGGATCACATCCAGCGTGTTGACGCCGATCGATCCCGTCGAGCCCAGAACCGTAAGGCGATGCGGGGCGGTTTCTTCCTTGAACATTCGAAAATCCGGCTGATACTTCGCTCCCGTAAGGCTCTACAAGGGAAAGCAGCGGTCAGCAAGGCTCCACCGGGGAAGCCATTTTCGGCCGTCAGAAGCTGGCACCGTCGAGAGGCGATGGCGGCCGAGGGAGATGAAATAGATGCCAGTTGCGCGTAGAATAGTTGACTATCCTTGGCCAATCATTGCGGCGTGGGCTCTCGTCGCGCTGATCGCCGGCGCCGCAGCCCACGCCTTAGGTTATCCCGCGTTGTCTGTCACTGCATGGCTTCTGGGTGCATTGCCGGTCCTTGCCGTCATGGTCGCGGATATACTGCGGTCGCTGTCGCGTGGCCAGGCGGGGGTCGACATCATCGCCGCGCTATCGATCACCGCAGCCATCGCTTTCGACGAATCCCTGGCAGCTGCGATCGTGGCCCTGATGTATGCGGGAGGTCGGTTGCTGGAGAGCTTCGCGGAGGGCCGGGCGCGGCGCGAGATGACGGCCCTTCTCGGACGGGTTCCGCGCACGGCCCTCCGCTATCACAATGGCGAACTCTCCGAGGTGCCGCTCGACGGTCTGGTTCCCGGGGAGCGAATTCTCGTTCGTCGCGGCGAGGTTATCCCTGTAGACGGTCGTCTTGCAGAGGGGTCTGCCGATTTGGACATGTCCGCTCTGACAGGCGAATCTACCAGTGTGCGGCGTCTACCGGGGGAGGAGGTTCCGAGCGGTTGTGTTTCACTCGGAGCGGCATTCGACCTCATCGTATTGCGGCCTGCGGCGGAAAGTACGTATGCCGGTATCGTTCGCCTCGTTGAACAGGCGCAAGCGAGCCGCGCGCCAATTGTCCATCTCGCGGATCGGTACGCGCTGTTTTTCCTGGGTGCAACCCTGCTTACGGCGGCTTTGGCGTGGTGGCTCTCCGGTGACCGGCAGCGCGCGCTTGCCGTCCTCGTTGTTGCTACGCCATGCCCTCTTATCCTGGCCGTGCCCGTCGCGTTGATATCCGGGCTATCGCGCGCGGCCTCCGAGGGCGTGCTGATCAAGAGCGGTGCCGCGCTGGAAATGCTGGCACGCGTGAAAGTCGCGGTGCTCGACAAGACAGGCACCATGACCACCGGATCGGCGGGCGTGATGGAGGTGCGCGCCGTGACCGGGTTCGAAGACAGAGAGGTTCTTCGTCTGGCCGCCTCGCTGGATCAGGCGTCCGGGCATGCAAGTGCTCGCAGCCTGGTGGCGGCCGCGCATCTGGCGGGACTGACCCTTTCCTCACCATCGGATGTCATGGAAACGTCGGGAAGCGGGCTCGAAGGTCTTGTCGACGGCCGTCGCGTCGTGGTCGGTGGCAGTGACTTCGTCAGGTCACGCTCGTTGGAAGGCGATCCCCACGAACTGGGACGGGACATTCCGCCGGGTTCCGCCGTGGTTGCCGTCGCGGTCGATGGGCTGGTCGCAGGAATCATCCTTCTCTCAGATCAGTTGCGAGCCGACGCGAAGGATCTTTTGGCGGCACTGCGCGGTTCTGGGATTCAGCGCCTGGTGATGGCGTCAGGCGATCAACGCGGCATTGTGGCCACAATAGGCAGCACGCTTGGCGTCGAAGCTTCGCACGGTGAGGTCTTGCCACTCCAGAAGGTCGCGATTGTCCAGGACGAAAAGCGCTATGGGCCGGTGTTGATGGTTGGCGATGGCGTCAACGACGCCCCGGCGCTGTCGGCTGCCGATGTCGGCGTCGCCGTCGGAGCCGGAGGTGTCGCGGCGTCCGCCGAAGTCGCGGACGTCGTTCTGCTGGTTGACGATCTCAATCGGCTCGCCGACGCTATCAGTATCGCGCGACGAACCCGCCGGATCGCGCTGCAAAGCGTGTGGGTCGGGATCGGGCTTTCGTTGATAGCGATGGTGGCTGCCGCAATCGGCTTTCTGCCACCAGTGCAAGGAGCCTTGCTGCAGGAGCTTATCGATGTCACCGTGATCCTGAATGCGCTGCGGGTGCTCACGCCTGCTTCGAGCGGCCGCCACTCCTAGACGCATCATCCTTTGACGCGAGAAGGGCGGCTAGGCGCCGCTCGCTGACCCGCAGCCCGGGTGTGGCACCATCTCCGTTCCACCAAGGCATATCGTCGCCCGGATCCGCTGCGGCGAGTTCGAGTACCGCGGGATGGACATAGCTCTTTCGGCAAATCGTCGGTGTGTTGCAGAGTTCCGTTGACGCCGCCTGGCACATCTCTCGTATCGTGGGTTTCCGTCCCTGTCGTAGTGCCGCGCAAGCGGCATCTAGCGCCGCGACCGTCCCGCCCCAAGTCCGGAAGGTTTTCGCCGAGATATCCAAGTCCGCTGTTTCGGTGAGATAGGCGTTGAGGCGCCCGGAATCGACACGATGAGCAACGCCATCATCGTCCTTCCACGCGAAGAACTCGCGTCCGGGCAGATCGGCGATCGCTTCCAAGATACGTTGTAGTTTGGGGTGTCGGAGCGTTCGTTGCACCCGCTTGCCGCCTTTGGCTCGAAAACTCAGGCGTATGCCGTCATCGGTGAAGGTGAAATGCCGCTTGAGCAGCGTGGTCGCTCCATAAGAGCCGTTTTGCAGTGTGTAGGACCGGTTCCCCACCCGAAGATGTGTAACGTCCAAGAGTGCGACGAGCGCCGCGAGTAGAAATCGCGCATCCCCTGAGTTGGCTTCCAGATCACGTTGTATTGTCCGCCTGATGCGAGGCAGTGCGCGTGAAAAAGCCAGCAGATCTGCGTATTTCTGACGACTTCGCCACTCCGACCATTCCGGATGATAGCGGTATTGCTTCCGCCCCGTGTCATCGAAACCCGTGGCCTGCAGGTGACCATTCTCGTCTAGACAAATCCAGACCTTCTTATAGGCCGGCGGTAGGCCCAGTTTCCTGATGCGCTCGAGATGCGTTTCCTCCCTCAATAGGCTGCCGTCGGGCAGCCGATAGCAGAAACCGCGGCCCTTCCGCTGCCTCGATATGCCTGGCATTTCGTCGCTGACATAGACGAGCCCGATCCGGGCCAAAGCCCGAGGTTCTGAAGTTCCGCCTGGTTTGCTGTCCATGACCCGTTCATCCCGGTGAATGCTGGAACGGCAGCAACGTCCCGACAAGGTTCGGGTTCCCAAGGGCGTCTTGGTCAGGTTGTGGATGGGAGTACAGGTTCTATGGTGATCCCGGCGCGATTCGAACGCGCGACCCCCAGATTAGGAATCTGGTGCTCTATCCTGCTGAGCTACGGGACCACTCGGCTTCACCCATACAAAAGCGAAATCGACTCGCCAAGCGAAAAAGCGGCATGGTCAGTCCGTGAGACGCTGTTCGGCGAGGCGAACCCAGTATGAGATGCCGTACGGGATGACCTCGTCGTTGAAATCATAAGCAGGATTGTGAAGGCCGGGTGTATCGCCATTGCCAATCATGATGTAGGCGCCCGGTCGCGACTGCAACATGAAGGCGAAGTCCTCGCCGGCCATTGAGGCGTCCACGTCGGTGTCGACGCTGGCTGTGCCCGCAATATCAATCGCGGCCCGCGCTGCATGCTCGGTCTCGGCCGCGTGGTTGACGGTGACCGGGCACGCCCGTTCGTAGTCATAGGCGATCCTCGCGTCGTGCGCGGCAGCGATGCCTTCGGCGATTTCGCGGATTCGGCGCTCGGCGAGATCACGAACGCCTTCGTCGAGCGACCTGACCGTACCTGTGATTATGGCCTCTTCAGGGATGATGTTGTGCGTCGTCCCGGCATGGAACTGGGTGACGGAGACAACAACCGAACGCAGCGGATTGGCATTGCGTGCGGCGATCACCTGAAGCGCGTTGACGATCTGCGCGCCGATCACGATCGTGTCGGCCGTATTGTGCGGTTCGGCCGCGTGTCCGCCGCGACCCGTGATGGTAATGGAGAACTTGTCGGGCGCCGCCATGATCCCGCCCTTGCGGATCGCGAAGCTTCCGAGACTCTTTCCAGGCATGTTGTGCATGCCATAGACTTCCTGAATGCCGAAGCGATCCATCAGGCCATCCTCGACCATGGCCAGCGCGCCGCGACCACCCTCCTCTGCCGGTTGGAAGATGACGACCACCGAGCCGTTGAAGTTGCGTGTTTCGCAGAGGTATTTCGTAGCACCCAGCAGCATAGCCGTGTGGCCGTCATGACCGCAGGCGTGCATCTTTCCGGGCGATTGCGACGCCCATGGTTTGCCACTGATTTCCTCCAATGGAAGCGCGTCCATGTCAGCCCGCAGCCCAATGGCGCGATTGCTTTCTCCACGTCCCTTGATGACCCCGACAACACCGGTACGGCCGAGACCGGTGACGACCTCGTCTACGCCGAATTCTTTTAGTTTCTGGGCGACGAAGGCTGCCGTTTGCTCGACATCGTAGAGAATTTCCGGATTCGCGTGCAGGTGCCGGCGCCACTCCGTGACTTCCCGTTGCAATTCCGCGGCGCGATTCAGTATCGGCATGATCACAATCCTGTTTTATGGCGGACCGGGTTTGAACCAGCCGCATATTTGACGCATTCGACCTGCTTTGCGATAGGTTGACTATCTAGGACAAATAATCCGACATTACGAGGCATATCCAGACAACGGAGGGTTAATCGTGCAGAGGCCGAACAACGGGCTGTTGGCCGATATCAAGAGAATCGGCATCATAATCGCCCTTTTGCCTGCGCTCGTCGCGGGGACCGCCGCACACGCAAATGCCAATCCGGTGATGCTGGTGGATGTCGGCTCCGGCCGTGTGCTGGAACACGAGGAAGCTTTCCGCAAATGGTATCCGGCGTCGCTCACCAAGCTCATGTCAGTATACACGGTCTTCCGTGCGATACGGGCCGGTGAAGTCTCGACCGACACGATCGTGACCATGAGCCAGCGCGCGGCAGCGGAACCGGCAAGCAAGATGTATTTCAAGCCCGGCGCGAAGATGACGCTCGACAGCGCCCTGAAGATCATGATGGTCAAGTCGGCGAACGATGTCTCGGTCGCCGTTGCCGAAGCCGTTGGCGGCTCGTTGGACGGGTTCGTGGCGCGGATGAACGCTGAGGCGGCCAGGCTCGGCATGTCGTCGTCGCGGTTTATCAATCCTCATGGATTGCCAGGCAAGGGCCAGTATACCACTGCCCGGGATCTGGCTGTGCTGACGCTGGCACTTCGGCGTGAATTTCCGGAATATGCGGGCTACTTCTCGCTAGAGGGCATCACGACCGGAAAGAAGAGCTACCCGAACTACAATCTGCTGATCGGCCGTTTTGATGGTGCCGACGGCATGAAGACGGGATATATCTGCGCTTCCGGTTTCAATCAGATATCCTCGGCAACGCGCAATGGCCGAACGGTTGTTTCGATCGTGCTTGGGGCGGACAGTCTCGGTGCTCGAGCGGACCGATCGGCCGATCTCCTGCAAAAGGGCCTCACCACCGCGCCATCGACAGGCGTTCGTATCGACGCGCTGGCACCCTATGGCGAGGGGCGTGAAACTGTCGCCGATGTCAGCGCGCAAATCTGCAATCCACAGGCGCGTCAGGTTCGTAGCGAAGGCCGCGATGAAGCGGGGCGAATGAAGATGTTCTCACCCTATATTCGCGAGATGGCCCGCGAGCCCAACTACGTGTTTGCCGGCCTCTTGCCGGGCACGGAAGTGGTGGATACGAAGGGCGGAAAATCCGGTGGGGCGCCGGAACTGGCGAATATCCCGATCCCGATCCCGCGCCCCTCCTTCTGATCCAAAAGGACTTCTACGATGGCTCCAAGACGCGACCGACTGGCGGTGTCGATCATAACGGGTTTCCTGGGGGCCGGAAAATCGACGCTGCTCAACCGGGTGCTGAAGGATCCGGCGATGAACGATGCCGCGATCATCATCAACGAGTTTGGTGAGGTCGGTATCGATCATCTTTTGGTCACGGCGTCCGATGACAGCATAATCGAACTCTCCGACGGCTGCCTCTGCTGCACGATCCGTGGGACGCTTGTCGATACGCTGGCGATGATCATGGACACGATCCAGACCGGCGGCATGCGGACGCTGTCACGTGTGGTGGTCGAAACGACGGGGCTTGCCGATCCGGCCCCCGTCATGCAGTCGGTGATGGGACACCCCGTCATTGCGGAAAGCTTCGAGCTTGAAGGCGTGGTCACCGTCGTTGACGGCGTCAACGGTCTGGCTACGATCGAGCGCTATCCCGAAGCGCTGAAACAGGTCGCTGTGGCGGACAAGATCGTGTTGTCGAAACTGTCGATGTCAGATGGAGCGTCTGTCGACGCACTTCGCACTCGCCTCAAGGCGCTCAATCCCAAGGCATTGCTCGTCGATGCCGACGGTGAGGCTGCCGGTCGTGTCGACCTTTTCGAGAATGGTCTCTACGATCCCGCGACCAAGACGGCAGATGTCGGACGCTGGCTGAAGGATGAAGCGGCTCATGATCACGGCCATCGTGGGCATCACCATCATGATCATGACCACGGTCATCACGAGCATGATCACGATATCAATCGCCATGGTGATACGATCCGGTCCTATTCGCTGATGCATGACAGGCCGATCGATCCGAAAGCGTTGGAGATGTTCATAGACCTGCTCCGCTCGGCGCATGGGGAGAAGATCCTGCGCATGAAGGCGGTCGTGGCGCTGTCGGACCATCCGGAAAGACCGCTGGTGCTTCACGGCGTTCAATCCGTGTTTCACAGGCCGGAGCGTCTCGACGCATGGCCTGACCCGGCAGATCGACGGACACGCCTGGTCCTCATCACCGATGGTCTGGAAGAGGCCTACGTCCGGGATCTCTTTGATGCGTTTGTCGGTAAGCCGGTCATCGACCATCCTGACCGTGCGGCGTTGGAAGACAATCCGCTCGCCGTAGCCGGTTTCAAGTTCTGATTTCTTGATGCGGGTTCATCCCCCGCCGGATGGTGAAGCGATGGCCACCCTCGGTCGTAATTTCTTGTACTAGTGAATGTCCATGTTCCCGACAGAAATGGGGAATGTCTATTGCCGCCAGCGGGTCGGACGTTTCCACTGTCAGAAGTTCACCGTCCGCCATCCGGGCAAGGCGGCGTTTGGTCTTCAGGACCGGAAGAGGGCACTTCAGGCCTCTAAGATCATAGACCGTGGTGGTTCCGTCCGTCATTGGGTCACCCAGAACTTCCAGAACGGTTTCTTCGCCGCAGTCTGAAGGTTCTCGGGAGTTGTTGTCGGATTTGGCTGTGGTACTGCTACGTCGGATACCGCCTGGGGCGTTTGATCCTGTTGCCGGGATTGCGGCGAGGCCTGCGCGGCGGAAGCAGGAGCCGCAGGCTGAGGGGCAGGTTCCGCAGCCTGCTGGCGACCGCTTCCGAAGATGTTCCAGAATGATTTCTTCGGCGGCTGTGGCGCGGCGGCTGTCTCGGATTTGACAGGATTGGGAGTAGGCACCGGAACCGAAGCGGCTTGCGCGGCGCTCGGCTGCACGGCCGCCGCTTGACGTGCTTCTTCGGCGGCCTTGGCTGCTTCCGCCTTCGCCATCGCAGCCTTTTCGAATTCCTCTATGCTCAGCAGCTTGCCGGCCTTGAGCGCCGAACCGGTGGGCGCATAAGCCAGATCATTGGCTTTCCGCTGCTTTGCCACCAACGCCTTGCGTTCGGCTTCGGTCGGGTCATACCATATCTTGCCGTCATACTTCTTCATTGCCTTGCCGTAATCCTTGGCATAGGCGAGTTCGTAGGACTTCATCGCCGAGGCAAGTGCCGGAGGCGTGCTCATCGGCGGACAGGCGCCTGTGGGGTTGAACTTGGCGTTGCCTTCCGGCTGCTGATTGAAGACGTATTTCTTCTCGCAGACATTTACCTCCGGCGGGCGCTTCGTAATCTCGAACTGGTCGTATCCGACCTTCAGCATCTTCCAGAATTCGTTATGTTCGCTCAGCCGGTGACGGGCCATGTTTTCGGCTGTCATGCGGAAGGGCAAAGCCTGAAGCTGAATCGTCTGTTGCCCGCCCTTGAAAGCGTCACGGGCGAAAGCATAGATCTCGAGGATCTGTGCATCCGTCATCGAATAACAACCCGACGACGAACACGCGCCATGGATCATCAGGTTCGATCCCGTTCGACGATTTGCTGCATCGAACCGGTTCGGGAAGCCGGTATTGATCGCAAGGTAATAGCTTGACCGCGGATTAAGGTGATACGGCGACAGTGAGTAGAAGCCTTCCGGTGCCTGTCTGTCGCCTTCCTTGACCTTCGGTCCAAGGCGGCCCGACCAGGCGCATATCTGGTATTCCTTCAGCTTCTCAAACCGGTTATCGCGTCTCGCCTTCCATATCTCAAGAACGCCTTCTTCCTTGAGAATGCGGATCATGATCGGCGAATTGCGGTCCATGCCCCGTGCGCGAATGTCGGCAAGGATTGCAGGCGACAGCGGATGATCGTCTTTGTCCTGCACCTTGCTCACGTCGACGCTCTCGAGCGTTTCGCTCGCATTGCACGCGGCAAGCGCCAGGGCTGCTGTCAATAGGATTGCGGAGGTTTTCCAGCGCATGAAGAAATGCTCGGTTCAGGCAGTGTTACGCAAACTTCAGTGGCATTCCAAAGTGTCTTGTCGCTACATTAGGAGCGGTTTCTGCAGAAATCATTAACCAAGGCAGCCCAGCTTCGGACACATTTGCGTCAACTATCCCGTGAAATGAGCAGGAATGTGGCGACCTTGAGCTTGTCGATCAGAGGTTCCGTCCAATGTCCAGGAACTTCTGCCGGCGGTCATTTCGCAGTTTCATTCCGTCAATTGCGGAGAGCTCCTTAAGAGCACCTGCGATGACCTCGCCGGTCCGGTCGATGACCGCTTCCGGATCGCGGTGCGCACCGCCAATCGGCTCCGGGATGATGCCGTCGATGACGTTCATCGACTTCAGGTCCTCTGAGGTGATCTTCATGTTCGTGGCTGCCTCACGTGCACGTGTTGAATCGCGCCACAGGATCGATGCCGCACCCTCTGGCGAGATGACCGAGTAGATCGCATGCTCCAGCATGTAGACGCGGTTGCCCGTCGCAATCGCGATCGCTCCCCCGGAGCCGCCTTCGCCGATGACGACGGAAATGATTGGAACACGCAGGCTGAGGCACATCTCTGTCGAGCGGGCGATCGCTTCCGCCTGGCCGCGCTCTTCCGCGCCGACACCTGGATAGGCGCCGGCCGTATCGACAAGCGTGATCACAGGCAAGCCGAAACGATCAGCCATTTCCATGACGCGAATGGCCTTGCGGTAGCCTTCCGGACGTGGACTGCCAAAATTGTGCTTCAGGCGGGTCTTCGTGTCGGAGCCCTTCTCCTGGCCGATCAATACCACCGGCTGTCCGTTGAAACGCGCGAGTCCCGCCTGGATGGCGGCGTCCTCGGCAAACTTCCGGTCGCCCGCAATCGGTGTGAATTCCGTGAAAAGCCGCGTCGAATAGTCGATGAAGTGCGGGCGCTGCGGGTGACGCGCGACCTGCGTCTTCTGCCAGGCGTTCAGCTTGGAATAGATTTCCTCGGTCGCCTCGCGCACACGGGTTTCGAGACGCGTGATTTCTTCGGAGGTGTCGATGCTTTCGTCTTCGCTCGCGAGCTTTTTCAGTTCGCGGATTTTCCCCTCGAGGTCGGAGATGGGTTTTTCGAAGTCGAGATAATTGTGCATTAAATCCGTTTCCGATCGTTTGGCCCGTCTGCACGGGGAGCGTGGTACCGGCTGTTGGCGGTCCTAATCCTGCTTTTTGGCCTGTTTGGCAAGAGGGTGATGGGTTTCAACCACCTGCCGGAGCCTTTCTTCCAGTACATGCGTATAGATTTGTGTCGTCGAAATGTCGCTGTGACCCAGTAGTTCCTGCACGACGCGCAGATCAGCGCCATTCTGCAGCAGGTGGCTCGCGAAGGCGTGGCGCAGGACGTGCGGCGACACGGCGACCGATGGTAGGCCGGCGCGTGCAGCGAGGTCCTTGAGATCGCGCGCGAACACCTGTCTCGGTAGGTAGCCTTCCTTGCTGGCGGCAGGAAACAACCAGGGGCTTTCCGCCGCGAGATCGGGCTCTTCGTTGATCAGGGCGTGGCCGTACGTTGCAAGGGACTCCTTCGCAGGACGCGAGAGCGGCACCAGACGCTCCTTGTTACCCTTGCCCTTGATCAACAGAAAGCCTTCCGTCCGGGACAATACGGTCGCTGGAAGCGCCACCAACTCGCTAACACGCATGCCGGTCGCATAGAGAAGTTCGAGCAAGGCCAGCAGACGCAGCCGCTGCAACTGACCCTTTCCCGGCTGGCGGGCCTCTTCAGCACCCAAGGCAAGCAACCGATCCACCTGTTCCATAGAGAGGGTCTTGGGCAGAGGTCTGCGTTTCCTGGGGGCGTCGAGTGTGGCCGTTGGATCGTCCTCCCGGAGACCCTCCGCGTAGAGAAACTTGTAGAACTGTCGCATGGACGAAAGACGCCGGGCCTGCGATGTCGGCTCGAAGCCGCGACCTTCAAGATCGCCGAGATAGGCAGACAGGTCCGGAGCGCTCGCGGTTGTCACTGAGGTTTGTCTTGATGTAAGGAAATCCCTGAGATCATCCAGGTCGCGCTCATAAGCTGCGAGCGTATTTCCGGCAGCCCCGCGTTCCGCGCTCATCATTTCGAGAAACGACTCGATATGCGCTCCGCCGAGATCCTTCAAGTCGCATCCTTCCGAAGTTTGAGGCTCAGGGGTTTTGCGGATTCACCCGCTCAGACGGTATGCGCACGACCACGTCACGCTCGCGTGGTTCGACAAAGACCACGAGCGCAAACATCAGCCCGTAGACCGCGGCCGCCGCGGTGACACAGAAAAACAGAAAGCGGAACAGTGTGGGCATCCGGCTCACCTTTTGGACGTGCTGGAGTATATGAAGAACCTCGTGCGCGAGTGCAAGGCGCGCGCTCTTTTCACCGCCTCGGCTTGACGGCATGGACGGAAACAACAATACCGTTCGGGTGGAGACTTAAAGACGCCAGATGACGGACATGACCTCGACCATAGCCCTGTCTCTCGGGGATAGGGCCCGGAATGCCCTCGGGCGGCGAAACCTGGTTTTCGTTGGCCTTATGGGGGCTGGCAAGTCCGTGATCGGACGCATGGTGGCAACCCAGATGGGGCTGCCGTTCATTGACACCGATACCGAAATAGAACGCGTGTCGCGGATGACGATCAGTGAACTCTTCGCGGCCTACGGGGAACGGGAGTTTCGTGCGCTTGAAACCCGGGTCATTCAACGCTTGCTAAAGTCGGGGCCTCGCGTCATTTCAACGGGTGGGGGCGCGTTCATCAACGAAAACACGCGGCGTCAGATCGAGAAGGGTGGCATCTCGCTTTGGCTTCGCGCGGATCTGGATGTGCTGTGGGAGCGCGTCAACAAGCGCGATCATCGGCCTCTGCTGAAAACGGAGAACCCGAAGCAGACGCTGGAGAACCTGATGAACCAGCGGTATCCCGTCTATGGGCTCGCGGACATCACGATCCAGTCCCGCGATGTTCGCAAGGAGGTCATCGTGAACGAGGTTCTCGAGGCCGTGGCGGCGTTCGAGAAGGAAAGTATGAAGACGACATGAAAAGCAGCGAGACTTCCGAGCGCCTGGTCCATGTGCCGCTGGGCGACCGTGCCTATGACATCCTGATTGGTCCCGGTTTGATCGGCCGCGCCGGCGGAGAGATCTCGACGCGGATCAAGGGTCGCAAGGCTGCGATCGTCACCGACGAGAATGTCGCCAATCATTATCTCGAAGCGCTGATAGACAGCCTTGAAGCCGACGGCATCGACGCGACCTCACTCATTCTGCCTGCCGGTGAGAAGACCAAAAGCTTCGAGCATCTGACCCGCGTCTGCGATGCTCTTCTGGAGGCAAGGATCGAACGCAACGACACTGTCATCGCCCTCGGCGGCGGCGTGATCGGCGATCTTGCCGGTTTTGCCGCTGGAATCGTGCGGCGTGGCGTGCGCTTCGTGCAGATGCCGACTTCTCTGTTGTCGCAGGTCGATTCATCTGTTGGTGGCAAGACGGGAATAAACACCCGACATGGCAAAAACCTTATTGGCGTCTTTAACCAGCCGGATCTGGTGCTGGCTGACACGGACGTGCTGCAGACGCTCAGCGATCGCGAGTTTCGCGCGGGGTACGCCGAAGTAGCCAAGTACGGCCTGATCGACAAGCCCGACTTCTTCGTCTGGCTGGAACGCAACTGGCGTGACGTGTTCGCCGGCGGGGCGGCTCGGATTGAGGCGATCGCGACAAGTTGCCAGGCAAAGGCGGAGGTCGTGGTCGCTGACGAGCGCGAGACGGGCCGTCGTGCGCTCCTCAATCTGGGGCACACCTTTGGGCATGCGCTGGAAGCGGCGACCGAGTACGATAGCAGTCGCCTCGTGCATGGCGAGGGCGTCGCGATCGGTATGGTGCTGGCGCATCAGTTCTCGGCACGCCTCAATCTCGCGAGCCCTGACGACGCCGAGCGTGTCGAAACGCACCTGAAGACCGTTGGCCTGCCGACCCGCCTGTCCGATATTCCAGGCGAACTGCCGCCGCCGGAGGTGCTGATGCGTGCGATTGCTCAGGACAAGAAGGTCACCGGCGGCAAGCTCACATTCATCCTGACGCGTGGCGTTGGTCAATCGTTCGTCGCCAACGACGTTCCGTGTTCCGAAGTCGTTACGTTCCTGGAGGAAAAACATCCGCAATGACAGCTGACTGGTTCTTGTCGCTCGTCGCCGAATACTGGCTCATTGTCGTCGCCATCCTGGCGCTGATCGTTGCCTCGGGCTTTTTCTCCGGATCAGAGACCGCTCTGACGGCGACGTCGCGCGCGCGGATGCACACGATCGAGAGTAATGGTGATGTGAGAGCCGGTGTCGTCAACGCCTTGATCGAACGGCGCGACCGGCTGATTGGAGCCCTGTTGATCGGCAACAATCTGGTCAACATTCTCGCATCCTCGCTGACGACGAGCCTGTTCCTCGGTCTGTTCGGCGACTCTGGCGTTGCCATCGCAACGATCGTGATGACCGTGCTTCTCGTGATCTTTTCGGAGGTTCTGCCGAAGAGCTGGGCGATTTCCGCGCCGGAGCGGTTTGCTCTCTTCGTGGCGCCTGTTGTTCGCATGTTCGTGATCGTGGTCGGGCCGTTGTCTTCGGCGGTGAACTACATTGTCCGTGCGATCCTGGCGCTGTTCGGCCATACGCTCTCGCGCGAAACATCCATGCTGACCGCACATGAAGAACTGCGCGGTGCGGTGGATCTTCTTCATCGCGAGGGCTCCGTCGTGAAGGCCGATCGCGACCGCCTCGGCGGTGTTCTCGATCTCGGCGAGTTGGAAGTCTCCGACGTCATGATCCACCGGACCTCGATGCGCGCCGTCAACGCTGATGATCCGCCGGAGACGGCCGTTCGTGCCGTGCTCGAAAGTCCCTATACGCGCATGCCGCTTTGGCGCGGTTCGACCGACAACATCATCGGCGTGGTCCATGCCAAGGATTTGCTGCGCGCTCTGGCCGAGCCCGGGGTGGAACCTCAAAACCTCGATATCGTCAAGATTGCCCAAAGACCATGGTTTGTTCCCGATACGACGAACCTCAAGGACCAGCTGAACGCCTTTCTGAGGCGTAAGGTGCACTTCGCGGTGGTTGTCGACGAGTATGGCGAAGTCCAGGGTATCGTCACGCTTGAAGACATTCTCGAAGAAATCGTCGGTGATATTTCCGACGAACACGACATCGAGATTCAGGGTGTCCGCCAGGAGGCGGACGGTTCCATCGTGGTTGACGGTTCAGTGCCGATCCGAGACCTCAATCGGGCGCTGGACTGGCAGCTTCCGGACGATGAGGCAACGACAATCGCGGGCCTTGTCATCCATGAATCAAAGCTGATTCCCGATGAGCGTCAGGCTTTCACCTTCCATGGGAAGCGATTCATCGTGATGAAACGCGAAAAGAACCGGATTACGCGGATTCGCATCCGGCCGTTGGAGGATCAGGCAACGGTCTGAAAAGTCCTTACCAGCGCGTCGGCTCCCCGGGAGCCGACGCCTCGATGGCGAGCGCGTGCAGCCCCGCATCGAATTCCGCTTTCAGCAAATCAGTCACCGCGCGGTGACGCGCGACGCGCGTAAGCCCGGCAAAGGCGGAGGATACGATACGGATACGCATATGCGTCTCGCCGGTACCGTCCATCCCTGGACCGTGACCTGCGTGAAGACCGCTTTCATCGATCACGACAAGCCGGTCGGGAGCCAGTGCCGTAGACAATTTTGTTTCGATGGCGTTCTTGATCGACATCCGTTTCAACCTACCTCACAAACGTCCCACCAAGCCGACATAAATCCGATTTGTCAATTCTTGTCGGCCTTTCGGCAAAGCACCATAATTGTCAGATGAAACTCGACTCGAAATATTTCGACAGAATCCGCACGCGCCGCAAGATTGAGCGCGAACAGGAGCCTGTCGAACCCACGTGCCAATGGGACGGATGCGATCGGCCGGGCGTCCACCGTGCTCCCGTCGGCCGGCACGCCGAGGGGCAGTTCTTTCTGTTCTGCTTCGAGCACGTGAAGGAATACAACAAAGGCTACAACTATTTTTCCGGCCTGTCCGATACCGAGATCGCGCGTTATCAGAAGGAGGCGATCACGGGTCATCGCCCAACGTGGACGATCGGAGTGAATAAGTCCGCGAAATCTTCTCCGTTGCACTCTACGCTGCGCTCCGGATCAGCCGCGTCAAACGCCCGCGTTAAGGATCCCTTCGGCTTCGTCGGCCAGGGTCGCGGCACATCGCCGCGTTTTCCGCAGGCGCGCAAGCTGAAGACGCTCGAGGCGAAGGCCTTCGATACTCTTGGGCTTGCCGGCAGCGCCACAGCGACCGAGATCAAGAGCCGTTACAAGGAGTTGGTAAAAAAACACCATCCTGACGCAAATGGCGGAGATCGTGGCTCGGAAGAGCGTTTTCGCGCTGTCATTCAGGCGTATCAATTGTTAAAGCAGGCTGGTTTCTGTTAAGCGAAAAAGCTAGAAATTGGACTTTGCAGGCGGCCGATCGGACCGACCGGCGTGGAGTGACGATGAGCAAAATTGACCTTGATATCACCAATCTTCCCGACACGACGGTTTCGGTGCGGGAAGTCTTCGGAATCGACAGCGACATCCGCGTGCCGGCCTATTCCCAGGGCGACGCCTATGTGCCGGATCTCGATCCCGATTATTTGTTCGACCGCGAGACCACGCTCGCCATCCTCGCCGGGTTTGCCCACAATCGCCGCGTCATGGTGACCGGCTATCACGGCACCGGAAAGTCGACGCATATCGAGCAGGTCGCTGCCCGGCTGAACTGGCCTTGCGTGCGCGTCAACCTCGACAGCCATGTCAGCCGTATCGACCTCGTCGGCAAGGACGCGATTGTCCTGAAGGATGGCAAGCAGATCACCGAGTTCAAGGACGGCATCCTGCCCTGGGCATACCAGCACAATGTCGCGCTGGTTTTCGACGAATATGACGCCGGTCGTCCGGACGTGATGTTCGTCATCCAGCGCGTGCTGGAATCGTCCGGTCGCCTGACGCTACTCGACCAGAGCCGCGTCATCCGTCCGCACCCGGCGTTCCGTCTCTTTGCGACAGCCAACACGATCGGACTTGGCGACACAACGGGTCTCTATCACGGCACGCAGCAGATCAACCAGGCGCAGATGGACCGCTGGTCAATCGTAACCACACTGAACTACCTGCCGCATGAGCACGAAGTCGATATCATCCTGGCGAAAGTGAAGAGCTTCGCGGCAAATGATGGCGGCCGTGACACGGTCTCGAAGATGGTTCGCCTTGCCGATCTCACGCGCTCCGCATTCATGAATGGCGACCTGTCGACGGTCATGAGCCCGCGTACCGTGATCACCTGGGCGGAAAATGCCGAGATCTTCGGCGACGTGTCGTTTGCCTTCCGGATCACCTTCCTCAACAAGTGCGACGAACTCGAGCGGACGCTGGTGGCCGAGCAGTACCAGCGCGTCTTCGGCACGGAGCTCAAGGAAAGCGCTGCCAACATCGTTCTGGGAGCGTAATCTCAAGCATGGCAGGCCGCGGTGACAATACACGGGCGAAGCCCGGTACAATGGTGGATACAGAGCCATTCCGGCGCGCCGTTACCGGCTGCGTCCGGTCAATCGCGGGTGATGCCGAGGTCGAGGTTGTGTTCGCCAACGAACGTCCGGGTCTTGCGGGTGAACGCGTAAGACTGCCGGAACTTTCCAAGCGGCCGACAGCGCAGGAACTGGCGATCACGCGCGGCCTCGGCGATTCCATGGCGCTGCGCCTTGCCTGCCACGACCAGAAGGTCCATGCGGCTCTTGCTCCGCAAGGCGCTGATGCACGCGCCGTCTTCGATGCGGTGGAGCAGGCCCGGGTCGAGTCGATCGGCGCGCTGCGGATGAGCGGCATGGCCGCCAATATGTCGGCCATGAACTCCGAAAAATATGCCAAGGCGAATTTCGCAGGCATCTCTCGGCAGGAAGACGCTCCGCTCGCCGAAGCCGTTGCCATGCTGGTGCGCGAGACGCTGACGGGCGAGAAGGCGCCGGCAAGCGCGGGTCAGGTCCTTGATCTCTGGCGTCCCTACATCGAGGAAAAGGGCGGCGGCGACCTGTCGTCTCTTCGCGGTGCCATGGAGGACCAGCAGGCTTTCGCCAAGGCGATCCGCCACATGCTGAGCGCCATGGAAATGGCTGAGGACCTCGGTGACGATACCGAGGAAAGCCAGGAGGAAGAAACCACCGACGAGGAGCAGCCCCGCTCCAACGAGGAGGACCAGAACTCCGCGGAGGAGGAAGCCGGCTCCGAGCAGGCGCCCGCAGAGGAGAGCGAGGCCTCGCAAGAGCAGATGGAAGATGGGGAGATGGACGGCGCGGAGATTTCCGACGACGATCTTTCCGATGAGGGCGACGAGGAATCCGAGACACCAGGCGAAATGCGTCGTCCCGCGAGCCCGTTCGACGATTTCAACGAGAAGGTCGATTACAAGGTTTTTACAACCGAGTTCGACGAAATCATCACCGCGGAAGAGCTTTGCGACGAGGCGGAACTCGACCGCCTGCGCGCCTTCCTCGACAAGCAGCTCGCGCACCTTCAGGGCGCCGTCGGGCGTCTCGCCAACCGTCTGCAGCGCCGCCTGATGGCGCAGCAGAACCGGTCCTGGGACTTCGATCTGGAAGAAGGTTATCTGGACAGCGCGCGGCTCGTACGTATGGTCATCGATCCGATGCAGCCGCTGTCGTTCAAGATGGAGCGCGACACGCAGTTCCGCGACACCGTCGTCACGCTCGTGATCGACAATTCAGGCTCCATGCGCGGCCGGCCGATCACGGTCGCCGCGACCTGCGCGGACATCCTGGCGCGGACGCTGGAGCGCTGCGGCGTGAAGGTGGAAATCCTCGGATTTACCACAAAAGCATGGAAGGGCGGACAGAGCCGCGAGAAGTGGCTGGCCGGCGGCAAGCCAGCCACGCCGGGCCGCCTCAACGACCTGCGTCACATCATCTACAAATCGGCCGACGCCCCGTGGCGCCGCTCGCGCCGCAATCTCGGCCTGATGATGCGAGAGGGTCTGCTCAAGGAGAATATCGACGGCGAAGCGCTGATGTGGGCGCATAACAGGCTGGTTGCCCGTCGCGAGCAGCGCAAGATACTGATGATGATCTCCGATGGCGCGCCGGTGGATGACTCGACGCTGTCCGTCAATCCGGGCAATTATCTGGAACGGCATCTGCGTGCCGTGATCGACCAAATTGAAACCCGTTCCCCGGTCGAACTTCTGGCAATCGGTATCGGCCATGATGTGACGCGCTACTACAGCCGCGCTGTGACCATCGTCGATGCCGACGAACTTGCTGGCGCGATGACAGAGCAACTCGCTGCCCTGTTCGAAGACAAGGCCGGCGCCGGCCGCCGGTCGCGTTAAACGTCGGTGGCGTTTGTCGCGACAAAATCCGCGACCGGGTCGGTGTCGGGTCTTCTTCCGTCGGCCCCTGCCTGTCGCTTCATTTCTTCCTCGATGTATTCCGTAATTGCATCCTCGATGGCCTTCCGCTCCTCCGGCGGCATTGCCTCCAGGCTCTCTTCGGTCAGACCGTTCGCTACGAGATATTGAGCCCTGAGCTTTTCGGCGAGCGACATGTTCACCCACTCGGCGAACTGATCACGCCGGTCTTGCACGAGCGGGTCAGCCGTGTCGCCGTAAAGCCCATCCTCAGACGATTCGTCATAGATTAGATTGCTGTCTGGAGCTCCGCCGTTGTTCGCATATCCCTGCAGGACATCCTGGAACCAGGTGTCGAAGTCGTTTGCGGTTGCAGGCTTGAAGGTGGGAGAGATGGCGGCGTTGCCCACCGCGTTGATGCTGGTCATGACGTGTTGTCCTGTTGCGTTGTGATCGCTGCCTGCGAATCTGCCCCTTCTGCCTTGTCCGTGGCTGGGCGTCGCCATGGGGCTTGACCATGCGTTGCCGCGCCCATCGAGTTGCCGTATGACACACGCTTGTCTTCTCAGCCGGATTGCCCCTTTGCCTTGCTTCGCACGCAGACTTCAGTTGTTCGCCTCGGCGTTTTTGCTCTCCTCCGCAAGTGTCGCCCAGGCTTTGCCGGTTCAGGTACATGCAACTCCGATCACCGTGTTTAGATCCGGTGTACCCGACAATCGTCTCGGTGCGCTGGAATTCGTCGGTGGTATGGAACTTTCCTCAGCGGAGCCGTTGTTCGGAGCCTGGTCCTCGATCCGATTTGTGGAAGGGAATAGTTATATTGGAGTGCTGGATACCGGCCACTGGTTCACCGGGACCGTCGTCCGTGACTCAGACGGGCGCATCTCCGGAATAGAAAATGCCGAAATCTCGCCCATGACGGACGCTGCAGGGCGCAGCAATCCCGGCAAAGCCAACATGGACGCCGAAAGCCTGGCGCTTCGAAAGGCGCAGGTTCTGGTCGGCTTCGAACAACGGCACCGGATCGACGTCTATCCGGCCGACAAGCCTGTATCGAGCCGCCCCTTGCGGTCGCTGCAGCTTCCCTTCTCCATTCGCGAGTTGAGGGGTAACGGCGGGCTGGAGACGTTGGCGGTCGCCCCGAAGGGCAGTCCTCTGGCTGGTGCCCTGGTTGCTGTCGCCGAACGCAGCGTCGACGATGATGGGCATCTCTTCGCCGGCATCGTTGACGGTCCGATGAAGGGTGTGTTCAAGGTCGTTCGCCGCGACGAGTTCGATGTTACCGACGGTGCTTTCCTTCCGAATGGCGACCTTCTGTTGCTTGAGCGTCGCTTTTCGCTCGCAACCGGTGTCGGCATGCGTATTCGCCGCATCGACGGGAGAACGATCAGGCCGGGAGCCGTGGTCAATGGCGAGATTCTGCTGGAAGCCGATCTTCGCGACGAGATCGACAACATGGAAGGTATCGATGTCGTTAAGGACGCTGACGGTTCGATCCGCATCATCCTGGTATCCGATGACAACCATTCGATCCTGCAGCGTAATCTCATGCTCGAGTTCCGACTGCTCGAATGAGAAAAGGCCCGAGGCGGGCCTTTTCCAAATCTCATCGCTATCGTCGAAAGGTCAGGCCGCCTGGCTCGACGGCATCGGCTTCAGCGAGTTCATTAGCGCCCCATAGGGCAGCAACATCACCAGTCCGACGATCATCTTGACGGCGAAGTCACCGAGCGCCCATGACATCCAGCGCGGTGCCTCGGTTGCGAACACGCCGAGGATAGGGGCCCATTCGATCGCAAAGTCGTCATTGGCGCCGAGCATGACGAAGGCGGGCGCAAACGACAGCGAGAAGAAGATCACCGTATCGAGAATGGAACCAAAGACGGAACCGAGAAGCGGCGCCTTCCACCAGCTCAGTTGCCGAAGCCTGTTGAAGACTGAAACGTCGAGCAGCTGTCCGGCAAGATAGGCCGTTCCTGATGCAATCGCAATCCGTGGCGAGGAGGTTGCGAAGGACAACGTAACCCCGACGAGGAAGCCGACGAACACCACGCGTCTTGCGATCGAGGGGCCGAACTGGCGATTGGTCAGGTCGGTCACGAGGAAGGCGATCGGATAGGTGAAGGCGCCGTAGGTCAGCAGGTCGGCCAGGTTGATGCCGGCAAACATTGCGTCGACCGGATACTGGACGAGGATGTTCGAGGCGACCACGACGGCCGTCATCACGATGCTGTAGGCGATAAAATAGCGGATCATCTGCATTTTTTTATCCTGGGTGATGCCACCAGTTGGAGGGATGGAGCTCAAAGCAAAAGGCTTGTCGGACCCGCGTCCGTCAAGCCTTTTTTCAAAGAGCAGACTGTAATGCCGGTATCAGGCGGCTTCGGCCGTCTTCTTGGCGATCTGGCGACGCAGCAGGCGGGCGCGCATGCTGAGTTCGTTTTCCGAAGCCTTCAGGAGGAATGCGTCGAGGCCACCGCGATGTTCAACCGAACGCAGGGCAGCAGCAGAAACGCGCAGGCGGAAGCGCTGGCCGAGAACGTCGGAAATCAGGGTGACGTCGCAGAGGTTCGGCAGGAACCTGCGCTTGGTCTTGTTATTGGCGTGGCTGACATTGTTGCCCGTCTGGACGCCCTTGCCGGTCAATTCGCAACTGCGGGACATGATGCACCTATTCTTCTTGTCTTGGATCGTCACGCCGGGCAAAGCCGGTTCCGCAATCCAACTCGTCTATTGGAAAGTTGCGGTTCTATAGTCAGACTGGCCGGGCCAGTCAAGCCATTCCAGGACCTTTCCCGCGCGATCCTGCGATTCATGCTATTTTCTTGCCAAAGTCTGGCGGAAGATGGAGGTCGGAAAGGCAAAGCGGAAGCGGTTCGTTTCCGTAAACGGTACATCATGCTGCGGATCGCACTTTATCTCACTTTGGCAATGGCGGGGCTGTCGCCTGCCTTCGTGCAAGCGGAAGACGTGCAGTCACGTACCGAATACAATATCTCGCTGGCCGGTATTCCGATCGCCAAGGCTTCTTTCCTGACGTTGCTTGCGGCCCGCGGCTACACGATCTCCGGCAGCTTCAGATCCTACGGCATCGTCAACCTCGTTACCGACATCTCGGCCGAGACCAGCGTCTCTGGCGTTGTCAGGAACGAGAACCTGCAAGCGACCTCCTACCGGCTTGTCTACCGCAAGGGCAAAAAAACCGAGACCTACGATGTTCGCTTCAACGACGGCGACGTTGTGTCGTCCGAGATAACGCCGAAGCCGAAGACGCGGCCGAAGTCCTGGGTTCCAGTTACGGAAGCCCATCTCAAGGCGGTTCTCGATCCGTTGAGCAGCCTGCTCATCGCGGAAGGGGAGGATGTCTGCCCTCGGACCCTACCGGTGTTCGACGGTGAAAGCCGGCTGGATCTGGTGCTTAGCGCCAAGGGTGTCAGGGAGTATTCGCAGGGTGAGGTAAAGGCCGACGCGGTGGTCTGTGGTGTTCGTTACATTCCACGCGCAGGCTTTCGAAAGGGCCGCAAGGACATCGAGTATCTTTCGAACGTCAAGGGCATGGAAATCTGGTTTGCAAAGGCCGGCACGCTCCCTTTATATGCCCCTGTCCGTGCCCGCATTCCGACCCAATACGGGCCGGTGGACGTCACAGCGGTACGGTTCGGCAGCTAGAGGGAAGAGGCAACTCTTCCGCTATATCGGGGGCAGGGCGTGCGTATCCAAGCGACGTTGGTCGGTTTTTCGGCGATCCTCATGTGGTCATTTCTGGCTCTCTTCACCGCCGCGTCGGGTAAGATGCCACCTTTCCAGTTGTCCGCCGTCTGTTTCGCGATCGGCAGTCTTCCGGGGCTCGTAACCTTCGCCTTCCGACCGCAGCGGTTGCGCTTCCTGAAGCAGTCCGTGTCGGTCTGGTTTATCGGGGTCGCCGGTCTTTTCGGCTACCATTTTCTGTATTTCACGGCGTTGCGCAACGCGCCGGCGGCAGAAGCTGGCCTCATCGCCTATCTCTGGCCATTGCTTATCGTCGTCGGTTCGGCTCTTCTTCCGGGCGAGCGGCTGCGCTGGTATCACGTGGCGGGAGCGATCGCTGGCCTCTGTGGTACGATGCTTATCATCGGCAAGAACGGCTTTGCCTTCGATCCGCGCTATGCCTTTGGTTATGCCATGGCCTTCCTGTGCGCCTTCACCTGGTCGGGCTATTCGCTGCTGACGCGTCGTCACGAAGCAGTATCCACGGACGTGGTCACGGGTTTCTGCCTCGCAACATCCGTCTTGTCGCTCTTCTGCCATCTGCTTTTGGAAACGACGGTCTGGCCGGTTGCGGCTACGGAATGGCTTGCCGTGGTCGGGCTCGGGCTCTTCCCCGTCGGTGCCGCCTTCTATGCCTGGGATTACGGCGTCAAGAACGGCGATATCCAGATTCTCGGGGCTGGCAGCTATGCGGCACCGCTGTTGTCGACGCTCATCCTCGTGATTTTTGGGTTCGCGCAAACCACGCTCACTCTTGCTTTGGCCTGTCTTCTGATCACCGGTGGCGCAGTGCTGGCAGCCCGTGACATGGTTCGGCGCAAGCCAGCCACGCAACAGGCTGAATGAGGTAGCGGGATGGGGGAAGGGATCCTGCTCTATGCCGCGATCGCCTTCGGTATCCTCTACCTGCCGCTCGTCGAGCGCGCCGCTTCACCGGTGCGCACCCTTCTCAAAACCTTGCCCGTGCTGCTATTGGCCCTGTTCGCCTGGCGGTCCGTCGGACCTATCCTTCTGATCCTTGCACTTTTTCTTAGTGCTCTCGGCGATGCCTTTCTTGCGGGATCTGGAGAGCGACGGTTCATCGCGGGTCTTGTGTCCTTCCTGTTGGCTCATATGGCCTACGGTGGGCTCTTCGCTATCCTCGGTGTGCCGACCCAGATTCCTGATGATGCGTGGCGGCTGGTCGCTCTTGCCGCCACGGTCGCGGCGGGCGGGATCATCCTCGGTTTTCTGTGGAGGCCGGCGGGATCGCTGGCGCCGGCCGTTGCATTTTACTGCCTTGCCATTTTCGGCATGACCGCACTGTCGCTTGCGATTCCCTCGCCGCTCGTTTTCCTCGCGGCGGTCATGTTCGTCTCGTCCGACACGACACTCGCTATCCGCACGTTCGTACTTCCGCGCGGGCATCCCCTGCAGAAGCCGTTCGGCATCTATGTCTGGGTCAGCTATTTCCTGGCCCAGTTCACGCTGACGCTCGCTCTGCTAGATGCCACCCTCTGAGCCGGGCGCCCAACCGGGTGGTGCCATCTCGAAGGCAGCGAAATCGAAGCCGGGCGCCACGGTGCAGCCCACCAGGGTGTAGTCACCCAGCGGTTCCGCCGCCTGCCAGCTGCCCGCCGGAATGACAGCCTGCGGACGTTCTCCGCGCAGCAGGTCGATGCCGAGAACGATGGTCTCGACCTGCTTTCCCTCGTCGGAACGATAGAGCGCCAGCGGCGCGCCGGAATAGAAGTGCCACACCTCCGCGGCGTCCTTCACCTTGTGCCAGTGGGAACGTTCGCCGCGCTTCAATAGGTAGTAGATCGCGGTGGAGTGGCCCCGGCGCCCGCCATTCTTGTCGCGGAAGGTCTCGGCATACCAGCCGCCCTCTGGGTGGGGCTGCATACCGAGCGCTGTCACAATCTCCTCAGGCGTCATCAGAAATTGTCCTTACGTCGGCGGATTTCTGCGAAGACTTCCTCGTCCGTCTTGCCCTCCATGAGGAGGTTTCGGCGGATGCCGGGATCGGAGACGCGCAGAAATGGGTTGGTTTCTTTTTCCAGTCCCATCATCGTCGGGATCGTGAAGCGGCCTTCACGTCTCGCGGCCTCGATTTCCTCTGCCCTGGCGCGCAGGCGGGCATTGTCCGGGTCGATCGTTACCGCAAAACGCGCATTGGAAAGTGTGTATTCGTGGCCGAAATAGACCGCTGTCTCGTCCGGAAGGGCGGCGAGCTTATGAAGCGAGTGCCACATGTCGGCGGCTGGCCGCTCGAACAGTCGGCCACAGCCGAGCGCGAACAAGGTGTCGGCGGCAAACAGCAGCTTGCTGTCGGCGAAATGGTAGCAGATATGCCCTGCCGTATGGCCCGGCGTCTCGATGACATCGACCCGGCGGTCGCCGAAGTCGAAACTGTCGCCGTCGCCTACGGCATTGTCGAGACCGGGAATGGCGACCGCCTCATGTACCGGCCCAATGATCTCGCAGCCGTAGCGCTCCTTAAGTTCGAGGTTCGCTTCGACATGATCCGTATGGTGGTGTGTCGTCAGAATGTGGGTGATCTTCCAGCCGCGCCGTTCGGCGGCGGCGATGATCGGTCCAGCTTCGGGCGCGTCTATCGACGCCGTCAGGTTTCGTTCCGGACAGTGGACGAGAACGCCGAAGTTGTCGCTCCGGCACAGGAAGACTTCCATCTCGAGGTTCTGCATGATAGTCCTTTCCTCTTGCCGTTAGAGGCCAAATGTAATGGCTGCGGACTTGAAGTCCACCCGCCTCCTGTTATCAATTGCGCCATGCATGTTGATATCGTCGAGCTCCGGCAGTTCTATCATTCGCTTCTCGGGCGGGTGGCGGAGCAGTCGATCGCGATGGCATTGTCCTCACTCTGGGCGCGCCTGCCCGAGGAGCGTCTCGTTGGCCTCGGATATGCGGTTCCCTACCTCGATCGCTTCCGCGCCGATACCGAGCGGACCTTTGCTTTCATGCCGGCGGGGCAGGGTGCGGTGAACTGGCCGCCGGCGGAGGCTTCGGCGACCGCGCTCGTCTTCGACGAGGAACTGCCGCTTCCCGATTCCGCCGTTGACCGGGTGCTCATGGTGCACTCGCTGGAGTTTGCCGAAAATCCGCGGGAGACACTGAAAGAGATATGGCGGGTGCTGGCACCCGGCGGTCGGGTGGTGATCGTCGTGCCGAACCGCCGCGGCGTCTGGGCGCGCATGGAGCACACGCCGTTCGGTTCCGGTCGTCCCTATTCGCGCGGCCAGCTGACGGCGCTTCTGCGGGAGACCAATTTCACGCCGTCGGCCACGGCGGAGGCGCTGTTCTTCCCGCCCTCAAAGATCAAGGCCGTTCTCAAGTTGCGTCGCGGCTTCGAGCGGATGGGGCGCATGTTCTGGCCGGTTTTTTCCGGTGTTATCGTCGTCGAGGCGCAAAAACGGCTCTATCAGGGGCTTCCGGTCGCCGTCCGATCCTCTCGGCGCGTCTTCGCGCCTGTGCTGGCGCCGCAGGGGGTTCCTTCCACGCGTTGCCTTCCCGAACCGGGCGCGACTTGATCTCACTCGACAAAAAGGGCGTTCCGGTCTAATCGACAGGACCGTTGCCGCCGGGACATTCCCGGCTTTTTTCAGGGAAGTGAGTTCGATGAGCAGCGACGTTTTGAAGCCGGTTCCACGCAAGGGCATCCTTGATATCGCGGCCTATGTGCCTGGCAAGGAGCACGCGCCGGGAGTCGCCCGCGTCTTTAAGCTCTCCTCGAATGAAACTCCCCTCGGCGCCAGCCCGAAAGCCCTTGAGGCTTTTCGCCAGAGTGCCGGTCATCTTGAGCTTTACCCGGATGGACAGGCTGTTGCGCTGCGCGAGGCAATCGCTGGCGTGCACGGTCTCAACGCCGCCAACATTCTGTGCGGCAACGGTTCGGACGAGCTGCTGGGTCTGCTCTGCCATGTCTATCTCGGGCCGGGCGACGAGGGCATCATTACCGAGCACGGTTTCCTCGTTTACAAGATCCAGATCATGGGCTGCGGCGCGACACCGGTCGTGGTGAAGGAGAAGGACTGCCGCGTCGATGTCGACGCCATCCTGGCGGCCGTGACGGAAAAGACGAAGATCGTCTTCATAGCCAATCCCGGCAACCCGACCGGTACCTACGTTCCCGTCAGCGACATCCGCCGGCTGCACGCCGGACTGCCGAAGGACGTCGTCCTCGTTCTGGATGCCGCCTATGCCGAATATGTTTCGGCGAGCGATTATGAGGCAGGGATCGAACTCGTTTCGGGCAATCGAAATGTCGTCATGACTCGGACGTTCTCAAAAATCCATGGTCTCGCTGCACTTCGTATTGGCTGGATGTACGCGCCGCTGGAGATCGTCGATGCTGTGAACCGGGTGCGGGGACCGTTCAACCTCAACGCCCCGGCGATCGCCGCCGGCGCCGCGGCGATCCGCGACCAGGATTTCGTCGCCACCGCCATCCAATACAATAGCCTCTGGCTTGACAAGCTTACCCACGCGTTCGAGACGATCGGGCTGAAGGTGACGCCCTCGGTCACGAATTTCCTGCTGATCCACTTCCCTGATGTCGACGGCAAGCGGGCCGATGATGCCGATGCCTTCCTGACGAGTCGCGGCTATATCCTCCGCGCGGTGAAGGGCTACGGCTTCGCCAACTCGCTCCGTATGACCATCGGGTCCGAGGAGGCCAATCGCGGCGTGATCGAGACGCTCGGTGAATTCATGGGGCGCGCCTGATGGCGGATGTACATTTCGACCGGATCGCACTGATCGGCATTGGCCTGATCGGCTCCTCCATTGCCCGGGACGTGAAGGCGCTGGGATTGGCGAAGGATGTGGTGATATCGACCCGCAGCGCCGAGACGTTGCGCCGGGCGCAGGAGCTCGCCCTCGGCACCTCCTACGTATCCTCGCCCGCCGACGCGGTTCGGGATGCGGATCTGGTGATCGTGTCGGTGCCCGTCGGTGCGTCGGAGGACGTGGCGAAGCAGATGGCGCCGCATCTGAAGCCTGGCGCCGTGGTCACCGATGTCGGCTCGACCAAGGCCTCTGTCATCGCCCAGATGCAGCCGCACATGCCGTCGAACGTGCACTTCATTCCCGGCCACCCGCTGGCCGGTACCGAGAAGTCCGGCCCGGATGCGGGCTTTGCCGGACTGTTCCGTGGCCGCTGGTGCATTTTCACGCCATTGCCTGACACCGATCCAGTGGCTCTGTCGCGGCTGAAGGCCTTCTGGGAGGCGCTCGGGTCGCGTATCGACGAGATGGACCCGCAGCATCACGACAAGGTGCTGGCGATCGTCTCGCACCTTCCGCATATCATCGCCTACAACATCGTCGGCACGGCGGATGATCTGGAGGCGGTCACCCAGTCTGAGGTGATCAAGTATTCGGCCTCGGGTTTCCGCGACTTCACCCGTCTCGCGGCCTCCGATCCCACCATGTGGCGCGACGTCTGCCTGCACAACAAGGACGCGATCCTCGAAATGCTGGCGCGCTTCTCCGAGGACCTCGCCTATCTTCAAAGGGCGATCCGCTGGGGCGAAGGCGACAAGCTGTTCGATCTGTTTACGCGCACCCGCGACGTTCGCCGTTCGATCATTCAAGCCGGACAGGATGTCGACGCGCCGGACTTCGGTCGCCACGCGCTCGATACCAAGACCTGAGGTCAGAGGGGCGGAATCTCTCCTATCGGGAAAAGGCCAAGGGTAACCACGCCGTTGCGGATGCGGATGTCGGTCGCGCCTTTCTGATTGCCACCGAAAAGAGCAGTTAGCAGGTTCGAAGCCGTGTCGATCTCGTTTGCCGCATCCGGCATCACCGCCTTCAGCGTGTCGGCGAGCCCCGAAATACCTTCGAGCTCCACCCGCAGCTTCCCGTTGAGACGGCCGTCTTCGCCGACTTCAAGCGGTCCGCTCAACATCACGACGCGTCCTTCACCAAAGTCGAAAGTTACCCGCCGCAACTGCCCCTTTGTGCCATAAATGGCGCCGCCGGATCTGTCGTAATCCATCAGATCGGCGCGATCGGCGACGGTGAGGTCGACACTCGCGGAAAACGGGGGGAGCGTCAGTTGGCTGTCGCGGACCGCGATACGAATGTCACGGCCGATCGCCGCGTAATCAAGGTCTTCGCCGTTGCGGCGGATGTGCATTTCGGACGACGCTGTCGCGACATCAAAAACCGGAACGTCGGGTGTCACAACCGTGGCCCGAAGCCCCTGCGATTCGGCCGAACTTCGCTCCAGATACGCGGTACTGGTGACCACGCTGGAGCGCAGCATGTGCCATTGCAGCGAAACCCTCGTTCCATTGGTCGAACGGATTTCGCCGGGCCCGTCAAGCTCGGACACGATGTGCCCCGGCGCGTAGATCTGGGCGGCCGAGCGGAAATCGCCGAAGGAGGCGGAAATACCGTTACGATGGTCGTCGAAGGCGAGCTTTTCGCAGAACAGGCCAATTCGGAACGGGAAGCCCCGCAGCTCGCGGTTCTGGCACTCAACCACGGCCCCCAGCGGATTCTGCTTTTCGAAGATGGTTTCTATGCGCTGTTCCAGCGTGGTTGCAGCCAGATGCCAGCCTCCGGTATAGACGATGCAGACCGCCACGACGGCCAGGCCGAGACGCAGTATCTTGCGGCTGGGCGGGGTGGTGGAAGGAGTCGAAGGGGCCATCAAGTGCTCCGGAACTGTCGGCAGGGCCGTCTTTAGTGATGCGGGATATGGACGAATTTTGGGTCTTTGGCTACGGCTCGCTGATGTGGAATCCGGGTTTCGACTACGAGGTCCGCAGTCAGGCGCGTGCTTTCGGGTTTCGTCGGTCGCTCTGTGTTCGCTCTTGGGTTCATCGTGGTACCGAACAGAAACCGGGGCTGGTGCTCGGGCTTGATCGTGGGGGATCCTGCCACGGCGTCGCCTTTCGGATTTCACCGGAACATTGGTTATCTACCGTGGACTATCTGCGGGAACGTGAACTGGTGACGAAAGTCTACGTCGAGCGTTTTGTTCCCGTCCGGCTGTCCGGCGGTTCCACCGTTCGTGCCCTGACTTACGTCGTCGATCGCAGCCACAGGCAATATGCAGGTGCGATCACCGTGACGGAGGCGGCCGACGTAGTCCGAGACGCTATCGGTCGCTCTGGCCCCAATCACGTTTATGTCGAAAACACCGTCGCTCACCTGCGCGAGATGGGCATACGCGATCACTGGCTGGAAGAGGTGGCCAGTCGTGTCGCCGCCTTCTCGCCGGGGGTTACCGCGCCTTAGTGGTAACGTATTGCAGCTCCGCGATGCGTGCCGCCGCCACTGGCGGCAGTGGCAGCTCCGGGTTGTCGCGGGCTGTTTCGATCAGCAGGTCGTCACTGGCCTTTTCCAGTGTGGCAACCAGTTCCTCGAAAAAGGCATCCGGATCCTTTCCGGGAGCGATCGGCGGGAGAATACGAACCTTGAAGTGGCCGGGGTAGCGTATGAACTTGCGGCGTGGCCAGAACAGCCCCGGGTGCATGGCAACCGGCACCACCGGCACGTCGAGATCACGGTATATGCGGGCAATGCCGTATTTGTAGAGCGGCTCTGCTCCGGGTGGCCGGCGCGTACCTTCGGGATAGATGATCAACTGGCGACCGTTCGCCATCTCCTGCTTGGCGCGTTCCATGACGGCTGCCATCACCTTGCCGCGGGCGCCGCGGTTGACCGGGATCATCCGCTGCTTGGCGGCATACCATCCGAACAGCGGGATCCACATCAGTTCACGCTTCAGAATATAGACGGGATCGTCCAGCCAGGGCAGCAGCGCGTAGGTGTCCCAGAATGACTGATGTTTTGGGGCAAGGATGTAGCCGCCCTTCGGGATATTCGCCAGGCCCTCGATCTCGAAGGTGGTTCCCACGATCTTTTCCATCAGCCAATGGCAGGATTTGGCCCATGCCTTTGGAATGCGAAACGCCTGCTTGCGCGACACCGCGAAATAGTATGGCGACAGGACGATCATGCGGATGATCAGATTGGCGTAGAACGCAGTATTGAAGAGTATGGAACGCAGGACGATCATGGAACGGGCAGCCTCTGTCGGATGGCTGTGTGACTACACGATAAAATCCGCGATAGAAAGGCGTCAGTGATGCCGACCGCGTTTCCCGTCAGGGCTGCGAGGCAGGACCTTTGCCGTCAATCGTCCAGCCGGTGATGTCCCGAGCATAGGCGGCGACCATCTTTCCGTATTCGTAGACCAAGGTGCGCAACGCATCGGGATCTGAATACCAGTTGGCCTGCTTAAGGTCCGTGTTGACGACCGGATAGGGGATGAAGTCGGTATCTCGATTGATGCGGCGAAGCTCGTAGAGGCTGCGCGGCATGTGATAGTTGCTTGTCACCAGCAGCACCGAGCGGTAGCCCTTGTCGTGAATCCACCGGGTCGTCTCGCTGGCATTGCCGATCGTGTCCTGGGCTTCGTAACCCATGTCGACGCAGCATTCGAACAGTCCGGCAGAACTCTGCGTCATCCGCCGGATCTGCGTGCTGGTGGTCGACGGATTGACGCCGGAAATCAGTAGTCGCTTACCAGATCCGTGTTTGAGGAGGTCCACCGCCTGGTCGATCCGCTGGTAGCCGCCGGTCAGCACCACGATGGCCTCCGCTCGTGGATTTTCCGGCGGGATCAGAGTCGTGACCGAGTCGACGAAATAGAGAAAGCCGCCAAAGCCTGCCGCGACCATGAGCAGGCATACGTAGCCGGCATAACGCAACGCACGGCGCACCGGGCTTCTGCGGCCGTTAAAATAGTCGCCGAGACGGTGATATCCCGCCGATCGCGAATCGTCTGTCTTGCTCGTCCGGCCCATGGTCATGATCACGTGCATAGCGGCCTTTTATTGCGCCGAACAGGCGGCTTTAAGGCGAATCACAGCTCCCCCGTCAGTCGCCAGCAAGAGGATCGGTCCTGGCCGGATCCGACCTGATGAGGTCGATTTCGTCGATCGTCCGTAGCACCGTCAGCCGCACGGTCAAGGTCGTCAGCAGCGCGATGATGATCATCGTCGCGAAGATACCTGCATAGCCGAGAAGGCCGATGCTGAACGTGCCGAACAGCGCTGTCGCCTGATCGCTCTGCGGAGTGGCGAGGCTCCGGCTCTGCCAGAAGCCTGCAGCTGCGAAGACGCACGCCGCCGCAAATCCGCCGGCGGCCGCACCTTTCAGGCTGATTTTCAGGAAGTGCCGCTGGAATTCGCGCGCCACGAACCGGCTTTCGGCGCCGACGAAATGTAGCACCTCCACGATGTGCCGGTTGCCTGACATCGCACCCCTGGTCGCGAAAACGACCGTCAGCACCATTGCGGTAAAGACCAGGATCAGAACACCGAAGCCGATCAGCACAGTCGTTCGGGCCATGGCGACGAGGCGATTGACCCACGTCCGGTGGTCGTCGAGGAAGGCTTGCGGCACCTCGTTGCGTAACAGGGCGCGCATGGCCTCGAAGTCCGGAGGATTCGATTCGTCGATCGTGATGATGACGAGCCTCGGAACCGGCAGGTCTTCCAAATTCAGTCCGGTGCCCAGCCATGGTTCGAGAAGTCGAGCCGTCGCGTCATCGTCCATGATGCGGCCGTCACGAGTGCCGACGAAGCTCAGAGCCAGATCTTTGGCCCGCACGAGAGCCCGGTTCATGTCCAAGCCATCCTCCGGCTTGATCTGGATCGTGATCTCGCGCGCGATCTGGCTTTGCCAGCCGGCGGCGGTGGCGCGCACCATGGAGACGGCGCCGAATGTCAGGCAGGCAAGGAAGGCCATGATGGCGATGACCACCATCAGAGCATTGCCCTGAATGTTCGTGGGCGGAAGGATAGGCGCGGTCGGCCGCAGGCGCATCTCCGGTCGACGCGCAGGCGCGGTGGCGGGCTGTTGCTGACGATTGGAGGCCGCTTTAATCATAGATGTCCAGCCGCCCTTCGGAGAGAATCATCCGGCGCGCATCCACCTGGTCCATAAGCCCCAGATCATGGGTGGCGATCACCACGGCTGTACCGAGACGGTTGAGCTCGAGAAACAAGCTTAGAAGGCGTCTGGCCATCGGCGGGTCTACATTCCCGGTCGGCTCGTCAGCGAGAAGGATTTCGGGTCGGTCGATCAGAGCTCTGGCGATCGCCACACGCTGCTTTTCGCCGCCGGAGAGTACCGGAGGAAGCACGTTGATCCGCTCGCCAAGGCCGACCCATTTCAGGAGTTCGATCACATCCTGCTTGTAGCTGGTTTCCTCCTTCCCACGAACCCGTAGAGGCAACGCAACGTTCTCGTAAGTGGTGAGGTGCTCGAGAAGCTGGAAATCCTGAAAGACGATGCCGATCCGGCGACGCAGCATCGGCAATTCATCACGCGGAATCTTAGCGATGTCTCGGCCGAAGCTGCGGATCAACCCGCGCGTCGGCTTCAGCGACATGAAGAGTAGGCGCAGCAACGTCGTCTTTCCCGCCCCGGACGGTCCCGTCAGAAACTGGAAGGACCTGTTCGGAATGTCGAATGTCAGATCCCGGAGAATTTCCGGTCCCATTCCGTAGCGCAGGCCGACGTTTTCGAAATGGATCAACACGGGTATCCAGTGAAAGAGCGGGGACGAGGCGACTTGTTAACGATGCCGGTTAACGGACGGTAAACACCGGATCCGAGAGGGCTCCCGAAGCACCTCTTTGCGAAGCATTAACCATTTAAATTTACGACTGGGAAGGATTCGATTCAATGCCAAGTTTTCGTGAGACCCGGCGGTCCGCGAGGGGACAGGTGCATCATGAGCGCGTTCCGCTTTCGACAGACGATAGAAGAATCGGACGCGGACCTGCTGCCGCCGGAGCGCAGGCCGTCCTATCCTTCCCGTCGCTTCCCGACGGCTTCCGACATCGTGGATGCGGAATTCATCACCGTCATTGAGGCTCCGAGACGGTCCTTCGACGCGAGACGGTTCAACGACAATCGCCGGAGCGCAAAGCCCGAGACAGCGGGCGCCGGTCCGGTTGGCAGTCTTGCTTCGGTGGAGCGGTTTCTCGCACGGCTGACGCCGCGCGACTTCGCCACGCTGGTCGGAGCCATCTTTCTCTTCGTCTTCATCCTCGCCGGCATGCTGGCTACCGGCTCATTGGGTCCGGCTCCACGGCCTGTATCTCTTGATCTCACCCACGTCTCCCTGACGCCGAGGGACGCCGACGGCATGCGGCTGTTGCAGGTCAATGCGATTATCGAAAACCGCGCGGACGAAATGCAAGCGGTCCCGCCGGTTCGTGCCGACCTCGTGCTCGACGGCAGCATCGTTTCGAGCGTCGTGATCCATCCGCCCGTGACAAGTCTCCCCGGCGGACACAGCAGGGGATTGGAGGCCAAGCTGCAGCATCCCGGTGGAAAAACGCCGCAATTACAGCTTTCTTTCATGGACGAGGCTGTCGCCGTCTTCTGAGTGTGATAGTCGCGGTCACCGACGCCGTGGCCAGCCGTGGCCCGCCAACCAGCAGGGAATGCCATATGCCCACTGTCCGAGGAAAGATCATCGAGCCGCTTTATACCGCGCGGCAGATCGACGAGCGCAATCACCAGATGGCGGCGGAGATTGCCAAGCAGCCGAACAAGGACCTCCTGGTCATCGCGATCCTCAAGGGCTCGTTCATTTTCGCGGCTGACCTGATCCGCGCGCTTCACGATGTCGGCCTGGCTCCGGAGGTCGAGTTCATCACGCTATCCTCCTATGGCACGGGAACGGTTTCGCAAGGGGTGAGGATCGTCAAGGATATCGACAGCGACGTGAAGGGACGCAGTGTCCTGCTAATCGATGATATCCTTGAATCTGGCCGCACACTGAAGTTCGCCAAGGAGCTTCTCTACGAACGCGGTGCCTCCGATGTTTCCATTGCCGTGCTGCTCGATAAGCGCGTGAAGCGCAAGGAAAACCTCGAGGCTGACTTTGTCGGCTTCGAATGCCCGGACTACTTCGTCGTGGGTTATGGCATGGATGTGGCGTATGCATTCCGCGAGCTGCCGTTCGTCGGCGTGGTTACGGGCGACGCGTCGGCAGATACGTAAAATCCGACACATCCTGTTAACCATTGCCGATACCTCCAAGTCGAAATTTACTTCTCGACAAGGAAAGTCTGGTGATTTGCTCCCATCATAAGAACAGACGGGAGTGCATCGGATGGCCAGGATTCTCATCACCGAAGACGAAGATTCCCTTCGCATGTTCGTTGCCCGCGCGCTGCGCATGGATGGTCACGAAACCCACGAAGCGGCCGATGGTGCCGCCGGTCTGGAAAAACTCGGGGAAGGGTCTTTCGACCTTCTTTTGTCGGATATCCGGATGCCGGTGATGGATGGTATCGAGCTCGCGCATCGCGCTGCGGCGGATTACCCGGATATGAAAATCCTGTTGATGACCGGCTATGCCGAGCAGAGGGAGCGGGCCGAGGATCTGATGACGAAAGTGGTCGACGTCGTCTCCAAACCCTTTGCGCTGCCGGATATCCGCAAAGCCGTGGCACAGGCACTGGCGTCCTGACGGACCGCCGTTCAGCAGCTCCTTATTGCTGAATATCGAGCAGGCGTTCCAGGTAGCGCCGTTCCTCGACACGGCCGCTGTTTTCCTCGAGCTTCCGACGGATCGCCTCGAGGATTTCGCGCGCGCGCTGGACGTCGATCTCGTCTGGAACCCTGACATTCTCGCCGAAGTCCGGCCCGGAGGTGGCACGGGGGCGGCCGAGCGGATCGCGGCCATTCTGGTTGCCCTGTCCGGTCATGCCCTGCTGCTGGCCCTGTCCTTGTCCCTGCTGTCCGCGCATGGCCTGCATCATCTGGTTCATCATGTCGCGGGCGCCCTGGCGTAGCGCCTCCAGCGCCTTGCCCTGTCCCTCGACCGCGCGTTCGCCCTGGCTCCTGCCCAGCGCGTCGCCGGCGCCACGCATCTGGCTTTCCGCCTCGGCGAAGTTGTTGCCCGGCTGAATTCCCATGCCCTTAAGGCCTTCCTGCAATTCCTGCAACTGTTCGCCAAGCGCCTGCTGCTGCTGCTGCAGGTTTTTGAGAGCCTCGCGCAACTGTTCTGCAGTCATCTGGTCAGTTGACTGTTGCTGGTCGGGGGATTGGCCGTTTTCGCCCATTTCCGGATCGCCGCGCTGCATGCGGTCGCGCAAGGCCTGGTCCAGCTGGAAGGTCTGGTCCATCAGGCGCTGCTGCTGCTGCATCAGTTCGCCGAGCTTGTCGATCTGCTGGCGCATCTGGCTGTTTTCCTGCTGGTTGCCCTGCTGCGGGCGGCCGGCCTGGAGATTGTTCATCATGCGCTGCAGTTCCGACAGCATCTGCTGGGCTGCATCCCGATTACCGGACCTCGCGAGGTTCTCGATCTGGTCGAGCATGTTGTTCAAGTCCTGCGCCCGCAACATGTTTTGCGGCTGCTGCTGGTTGTCGGCCATGTTGCCTTGTTGCTGCTGCGCAAGGGCCTGCATGAACTCCTGCATTGCGGCGCGAAGCTCGTCCATCAACCGCTTGATCTCCTCGTCGGGGGCATTGCGGTCCAGTGCGTCGGCGAGCGCCTGTTGCGCATCGCGCAGGCGGCGTTCGGCCAGCGACAGGTTGCCGTCCTCTATGCCGAGCGCGATTTCCCAGAGGTAGTCCGCGGTTTCCTTCATCGCCTCCGGAGACTGGGCCTGCTTCATCCGAAAGCGTGCCGATTCGATCAAGAGATAGTGGGAGAGATTTGGAATGGTTTCGTCGGCACGGATTGTGAGTGCCTCATTCAGCGCGACCGCCTCAGGCATCTTGCGTGTGTCGAGAGCAAAGACCTGCCGCTGTTCCGCGACGGCGGCAGCCAGCAGCTGGCTAAAGTTTCGGCTTGGCAGAACCATTTCGTATGGCTGGCTGCGACCCTCCTGTCCGGCGCCGTCTCGGGCGACGAGCGTGATACGCACGCGTTTGCCGGCCATTGGATGCTCTGTCAGGTTCCGGCTCGAGACACCCTTGCTCTCGCGCGCATTATGGCGCGGCAGGTCGAGCTTGTATTCCGGTGGCGGGTAGAGCGGAGTTGCTTCTGCGTCGACGTCGCCCGCCGGCTCAATGATCGCGTGCGCCTGTTGCAGCCCGTAATCGTCGCGGGCGATGAAGGCGATCTCCAGTGCGCCGTTGACGGCACGGCGCGGCATACCGTCGAAAGCGATTTCAGGCGCCTTGTCGGGGACGACCCCGATCTGCCACTCACGGTCAGCGGCCTGCAGGACGCCGCCCGTCTCGATCTTGTAATTGAAGGTGCGGGCCGCCTGCGTCGTCGCGGCCGGAGCAGGTGTCGGGGGAACAGGTGCTGATCCCGCTTCCTGAGCCGCATCTGCTCCTTCTGCGGAAATATCGATCGGTTCCGCTCCATCGCCGAGGAAGCGCACCTGTTCCTCGCCATTGCCGCCGCTGATCCGGACGGTTACCTGCGAGAACTGCGGAACGCTGCCAAGGGCTGCTTCGGCGGAATTCTGACCTGTCAGGAAGACGGGTGCACGGTTGGTGTAGGAAGGTGGCGTGATCCAGGCATCAATGCGGGTCGCTGGAACTTCGCTGACGGTGCCGTCTAGGCGGAAGGCGTCGCGTACGGAGCCTGCTCCGTTTGAACCGGAATAGGCAAACGCGGTCACAATCAGGAGCGCGGGGATGGTCCGGAGCGCGAAGCGGTCGAAGCGGGCGATATCCGGCTGCGGCAGTCCGGCGTCGAGTGCCGCGATACGCTCGGCCATTCGCCGCTGATGCTCTTCCCAGAGCGCTCTGGCAAACGGCGTTTCGAATGCCGGTTCATCCTCCTGCACCGCGACCGGCTGGTGCGGCAGGAGGTTGCGTTCTTCCAAAAGGCGGTCCGCGTCTTCAGCATCCGGCCAGCGAAGTCGCGCGAATGGCAGCAGCGAGGCGATGAAGCCGAAGACCAGCAGGAACAGCAGCGCAAAGCGGAACACATCCGGCAACATGCGGAATACGCCGAACCACGCCAGCGACACGAAGACGGCGGCAAGGCCCGCAGGCAAGAGGATCAGCGGCAGAAGGCGTTCGGTGAAGAGAACGAGCCGGGCGAACGAGCGTTTCACGGCCACGCGGCGCGCAAGCCGTGCGTCGTTGCGGAAAGCGCCTTTTCTGCTGGCAGAACGGCCTGGTGCATTCATCATCAGGTCTCCCGTCGAGGCGTGGTGTCGCGGGAATCAGGGCGCGAGCGTTCCTCTACTGGTGTAGAAGATAACATTCTTTGTGGCGAAGACGAGGGTGCCAACAGGAGCGGGCGCGCTTTTCCGACCATTTCGCCGAAAAGTGATTGGCCTGTTCAGCCGAGCCAGTCGGGCACGGAATCGAGCGCGATCAGGTCATCATAGCTCTGGCGAGGACGAACCACACGGAATTCGTTTTCCTTCACAAGAACTTCCGGGATCAGCAGGCGCGTATTGTAGGTGCCGGCCTGTACCGCGCCGTAGGCGCCAGCCGAACCGACCGCGAGAAGGTCGCCCGGCTTCGGCATTGCCATCTCTCGGTCGAGCGCCAGATAGTCGCCTGTCTCGCAGACTGGCCCGACCACGTCGGCGCGGATGCGCGGTGCGCTTGCGGCCGAGATGACGACGGGGCGGATTTCGTGATGGGCCTCGTAGAGGGTGGGACGGATCAGGTCGTTCATGGCCGCGTCGACGATCACGAAGGTCTTTTCTCCGCCGTCCTTCACGTAGATGACTTCAGTCACCAGGATACCGGCATTGCCGACAATCAAGCGCCCGGGCTCCGTGACGATCCTGCAGTTCAGTCCGGCAAGTTGGTCCTTGACGATCGTTGCGTAGGCATCCGGTTCCGGCGGCGGGTTGTTATCGTCCTTGTAGGGGATGCCAAGACCCCCGCCGACGTCCACATGGTCGATGCCGTGACCGTCGGCGCGCAATGTCTCGACGAGTTCGCGCAGCAGCCGGAAGGCATCCTCGAACGGCTGAAGCTCGGTGATCTGGCTGCCGATATGCATGTCAATGCCGGTCACCTCGATACCGGGCAGGGTGGCGGCACGAGCGTAGACGGCGCGGGCGCGCTCGTAGGAAATGCCGAACTTGTTTTCCTTCTTGCCCGTCGAAATCTTCGCGTGCGTCTTGGCGTCGACATCCGGATTGATGCGGAAGGAGACGTGCGCCTGCCGGCCGAGCTTTTCGGCGCGGGCACTCAGCACTTCGAGTTCGGGTTCTGATTCGACGTTGAAGCAGTAGATGCCGGCCTCAAGCGCCAGATCCATCTCCCGCACCGTCTTGCCGACACCGGAGAACATGATCCGGTTCGCGGGGATGCCGGCCGCCAGCGCGCGGCGAAGCTCGCCTTCGGAGACCACGTCGACGCCAGCCCCGAGGCGCGCAAGCGTTTTCAGTACCGCCTGGTTGGAATTGGCCTTCATCGCGTAGCAGACCATCGCATCGACGCCGTCGAAGGCCTTGGAGAAAACCTTGTAGTGTCGCTCGAGCGTTGCCGTCGAGTAGACGTAGAAGGGCGTTCCGACCGCCTTGGCGATCTCGGGCACGGCAACGCCCTCCGCGTAGAGGATGCCGTCGCGATATTCGAAATGGTTCACGGGTCTGGCCTGTCAGAGAAGCGGATCGAGAACGAACGGGTCGTCGGGTACCGGTTGCTTGTTCGGTGTCGACAGCTTGTTCTGCTGTTCGACCGGCATGCTCGGCGGATCGAGGTCGCCCTTACGCCCGCATCCCGCCAGCACCATTGGAGCGGCAGCGAGAACGAGTGTCACCACGAACATGCGTCGGAAGGTCTGCGTCATGATCCAGCCCAAAGGAATTCGATGTCTAGCCTGTAGCGGAAAACCGGTGCCTTGTGCACCCCAATTCGCGTGATGGAACAGGCCGTCGAAGTGATCAATTGCGCGCACGCCACCAGGCGATCTGTTTCCTCACCTCGCTCGGCGCGGTGCCGCCAAAGCTGTTGCGGCTGGCGACCGACGCCTCGACCGTCAGGACGTCGAAGATGCTTGCCGTGATCGCGGGATTGATTTGCTGCAGTTCTTCGAGCGACAGTTCGGCAAGGTCGCAACCCTTCTTCTCGGCCAGCGCCACGGCATGGCCGGTGGCATGGTGAGCGTCGCGGAAGGGCAGTCCTGCCTCGCGTACCAGCCAGTCAGCAAGGTCAGTGGCGGTCGAATAACCGGAACCGGCTGCTGCCTTCATCTTGTCTGTGCGGATCGTCATGTCGGTGACCATGCCGGTCATCGCGGCAATCGCCAGCTCGAGGCTTTCGGCCGCGTCGAAGACCTGTTCCTTGTCTTCCTGCATGTCCTTGGAATAGGCGAGCGGCAGGCCCTTCATCACCGTCAGAAGCGCGATCAGCGAACCGTTGATGCGGCCCGTCTTGGCGCGCACCAGCTCGGCGGCATCAGGATTCTTCTTCTGCGGCATGATCGATGAGCCGGTCGAAAACGCGTCCGACAGCCGGATGAAACCGAACTGCGGGGTCGACCAGATGACGATCTCCTCGGCCAGCCGCGACAGGTGCGTGGCGCAGATCGAGGCGATCGACAGGAATTCCAGCGCGAAGTCGCGGTCGGAGACGGTATCGATCGAATTGCGGGTCGGCTCGCGGAAGCCAAGCGCCTTGGCCGTCATGTGCCGGTCGATCGGGAAGCCGGTGCCGGCGAGTGCGGCTGCGCCGATCGGGCTCTCGTCCAAATGCTCGATTGCATGGCGCACGCGCTGGCGGTCGCGGCCGAACATCTCCACATAGGCCATGCAGTGGTGGCCGAAGGTCACCGGCTGTGCCGTCTGCAAATGGGTGAAGCCGGGCATGACGCTGTCCGCATGCTCGTCCGCCCGGTCGAGGAAGGCGTCGATCAGGCCGGACAAGGCTGCTTCCGTCTTCTGCAGTTCTTCCTTGACCCAGAGGCGGAAATCAAGCGCAACCTGGTCGTTGCGCGAGCGCGCCGTGTGCAGGCGGCCGGCGGCCGGGCCGATCAGGTCGGCCAGACGCGCCTCGACGTTCATGTGGATATCTTCGAGCTTGCGCGAGAACTGAAACGTACCGCCCTCGATCTCTGACAGGATCGTGTTCAGGCCGTGAAGGATCTTGTCTTTGTCCTCGGCCGAAATGATGCCTTGATGCGCCAGCATCGTCGCATGCGCCATCGAGCCGCGGATATCCTGGGCATAGAGCTTCTTGTCGAAACCGATGGAGGCATTTATCTCCTCCATGATCGCCGACGGTCCCGACGCGAAGCGGCCGCCCCACATCTGGTTGGAGGATTTTCCGTCCTTGGTTCCGTCAGCCATGTAATGCCCCTGGAGACTTGAATGACCCAAAAGAGACCCTTCGGACTTCCTTCGGCCAGATTGGTTGCGATTGCGGCGGTTGCCGGCATCCTGGCCGGCGGGGTTGCGGTATACGTGAAGCAGGCGGGGTCTGGCAATGCCGTCGCGTCCGCTGATGCCGCCGCGTGCGCGGGCTCCGTCGAACGGGCGCAAGCACTGTCGCCCGCCATCCGAGGCGAGGTCGCCGCACTGGTGCCTGTCGACGAGCCGCGAAAGATCGCCAACCTGGCCTTCAAGGACGCATCAGGTGCTGATACCTCCCTTGCCGCCTTTGCCGGAAAACCGGTCCTCATCAATCTCTGGGCGACCTGGTGCGTGCCATGCCGGGAGGAAATGCCGGCGCTGAATAATCTGCAGAAGGCGATGGGCGGGGAGGATTTCCAGGTTCTGGCGATCAACATCGATACGCCCAATGCCGGGGACAAGCCGAAAGCTTTCCTGGAGGAAATTGGTGTCGACAGCCTCGGCCTCTACCGGGACTCCAGTATGGGCGTCTTCAACTCCATGAAGAAGGAAGGCCTGGCTTTCGGCCTGCCGGTGACTGTTCTCGTCGATGAAAAGGGTTGTCTGCTCGGTTCGATGAACGGCCCGGCCGCCTGGGATAGCGACGACGCCAAGGCGCTGGTGACGGCCGCAGTGTCGCCGCCGACTACCTGATGCTCTCTCAGCCGGGGGCGTAGATGCGTGGCTGATCGACCACGAGGAATCCGCGCTCCTCGCGACGGTGGGGAAACTGCGCCGACGCGTCGAACTCCACCATTTGACCGCCTTCCGTCGTCGCGATGACGCGGCGCGAGCCGGGGCGGTCAAGAACGCGGAGGATGCGGGCGGAGATGCCGCTGCCTCTCTCGTCTGTCCAGCGCACATCGGTCGGGCGGAACAGGACTTCCGCCGGACCGTCGGAAAGTCCGGGAGCCTCATAGGAGAAGCCCTCGACCTCGGCCTTGCCTGAGCGAACCTGAGCCTTCAGGCTGTTGGCATCGCCCAAAAAGCGCATCACGAAGGCATTGTCGGGCGAGCGGCAGACCGTTTCCGGCGTACCCTGTTGAACGATCTTACCCTTGTCGAGGATCACGACACGGTCGGCGAGATCGAGCGCTTCCTCCTGGTCGTGGGTGACGAACAGCGTAGTGATGCCGAGTTCGTCGTGGATCGTGCGCAGCCAGCGGCGCAGATCGCGGCGGACATTGGCGTCGAGCGCGCCGAAGGGTTCGTCGAGCAGCAGCACCTTCGGATCGACGGCCAGCGCGCGGGCGAGCGCGACGCGCTGGCGCTGGCCTCCCGATATCTGCGCCGGAAAGCGTTCGCCCAGTCCGGACAACTGCACCAGGGCCAGGAGTTCGTCGACCCGCCTGTCGATTTCGGCCGGTGAGCGCTTGCGCTTGGAAACCTTCATGCCGAAAGCGATGTTCTCGGCGACCGTCATGTGCGGGAAGAGCGCATAGTGCTGGAAGACGAAACCCACGCCGCGATCGCGGACCGGAATGTTCGTCGCATCCTCGTCTCCAAAATAGATATGTCCGCCATCGGCGAATTCGAGACCCGCGACCATGCGCAGGATGGTCGTCTTGCCGGAGCCGGACGGGCCGAGGAGCGCCACCAGTTCGCCGCTCTCGATGTCGAGCGACACGCCATGCACGGCGCGGAACGTATCGAAGGTCTTGACGACCGAGTCGAGCTTGATTTTCACGAATGGACCTCCGAAGTAGTCGGTGTGCCGGCCAGTGTTGTCGGCCGGCTGCGGCGGCCTGCGCCCTGGCGTTCGAGCAGGACCTTGGCGACGAGCGTGACGAGGGCGAGCAAAGCAAGGATCGAAGCGGCGGCGAAGGCGCCGACGGCATTGTAATCCTGGTAGAGCAGTTCGATATGCAGCGGCAGCGTATTGGTCTGGCCGCGAATGTTGCCGGAGACGATCGACACGGCGCCGAACTCGCCCATCACACGGGCGTTGCACAGCACCACGCCATACAGCAGAGCCCATTTGATATTGGGCAGCGTAACCGACATGAAGGTACGCAAGCCGCTCGCGCCCAGCGAGGTGGCAGCCTCTTCCAGATCACGGCCCTGGGCCTGCATCAGCGGAATCAGTTCGCGGGCCACGAACGGTGCGGTGACGAACATGCTGGCGAGCACGATGCCCGGCAGCGCAAACATGATCTTCAACTCAATGGAATCCAGCGTCGGTCCGAACAGGCCTTGAAGGCCATAGACGAAGAGGTAGCAGACGCCGGCGACAACCGGCGATACCGAGAAGGGGATCTCGATGACGATGGTCAGAAGCCGCTTGCCGGGAAAGTCATGCTTGGTGATCGCCCAGGCGGCAGCGACCCCGAAGAGGGTGTTCACGGGCACGGCAATTGCCGCCGTGATCACAGTCAGCATCACGGCATGACGTGTGTCCGGTTCGCTGATGCTCTCCAGGAAGTAAGGAATGCCGCGCGAGAAAGCCTCGGCGCCGATCACCACCATCGGCGCAATGACGACAAAGGCGACGAGCAAAAGTACGATGGCAAGCAGCGCGTACTTGAAGATGGGCGCATCTCCGACGCGGGGAGGACGGCGGTGGCTCGATTGGCTCATGGCGTCAGCCTTTCACCGTGTAGCGCAGGGCGCGTGCCTGCAGGATATTGGTCACGGCCAGCATCACGAAGGCGGCGATCAGCATGACCGAGGCGATCGCGGCGGCGGCCGGATAGTCGTATTCCTCAAGCCGGATGAAGGCGAGCAGCGCGGTGATCTCGGTCTCGAACGGCTGGTTGCCAGCGATGAAGATGATCGCGCCGAATTCTCCGAGGCTGCGGGCGAATGCGAGCGAGGTGCCGGCCAAGAGCGCGGGCGCCAGCAGCGGCAGAATGACCCGGCGGAAGATTGACCAGTCGCCGGCGCTCAGCGTCTGGCCCGCTTCCTCGAGTGCGGGATCAAGCTCTTCGAGTACCGGCTGCACGGTGCGAACGATAAAGGGCAGGCTGGTGAACGCCATGGCGACCATGATGCCGAGCGGGGTATAGGCAACCTTCACGCCGATCTGCGACAGGACCGAGCCGAACCATCCGTTGGTTGCGAACAGCGTCGTCAGAGAGATCCCGGCCACTGCTGTTGGCAGCGCGAAGGGCAGGTCGACAAGCGCGTCAATGATGCGGCGGCCGGGGAAACGGTAACGCACCAGAACCCATGCGAGCGCGAGCCCGAAAACGAGATTGAAGAGCGTCGCCACCAGGGCGGAGCCGACCGTCACCATGTAGCTCGCGACGGCCCGCTCGGAGGAGACGATGCGCCAGTAGTCGACCGGTCCGAGGCTGGCCGCCTTGAAGATCAGCGCGGCGAGCGGCAGCATGATGATGATCGCGGCATAAACCAGCGTGATCCCGAGGGACAGCCGGAAGCCTGGCAATACGCGCCGTGTCAACGTCGTCATCCTTTCATGAGAAAACCGGCGGAACGTCCGCCGGTCCGTCAGCCTGGTTACAGCTGCCCTTAGCGGCTACCGTAGATACCGTCGAGAATCCCACCTTCGGCAAAATGCTCCTGGGAGACCTTGCTCCAGCCGCCGAACACGTCCTCGACCGTCACGAGACGCACGTCCGGGAACTCGTCCTTGTACTTGGCGGCGACCGCCTCGTCATGAACGCGATGTCCGAATTCGGCGGCGACGGTCTGGCCTTCCGGCGTGTAGAGGAAGTCGAGATAGGTCTTCGCCAGGTCCTGACTGCCCTTCTTCTCGGCGACCTTGTCGACAATGGCGACCGGGAATTCGGCCAGAAGGCTGACGGAGGGGACCACCTGCTCGTAATTATCCTCGCCGTATTGCTTGGCGATCGACTTGGTCTCGGCTTCAAAGGTGATGATGACGTCACCGATCTCGCGCTCGACAAAGGTCGTCGTCGCGGCGCGACCGCCCGTGTCGAAAACGGGAACGTTATCGAAGATCTTGTCGACGAATTCCGTCACCTTGGCCTCGTCGCCGGCGAACTTCTCCTTCGCGTAGGCTGTAGCCGCGAGATAGGTATAGCGGGCATTGCCTGATGTCTTCGGGTTCGGGAAGATCACCTTCACGTCATCACGGGCGAGATCGTCCCAGTCCTTGATGCCCTTCGGGTTGCCGGCGCGCACGAGGAAGGACGGGAAGGAATAGAAGGGCGAGGCATTGTTCGGGAATTCGCTCTGCCAGTCTTCGGAAACGAAGCCGTTCTTCACCAGGAATTCGATGTCGGTGACCTGGTTGAAGGTCACGACGTCAGCCTCGAGGCCCTCGACGATCGCGCGGGCCTGCTTGGAGGTGCCGCCATGCGACTGGTCGATGGTGATGCCCGGATTGACCTTGATGAATGCCTCGTTCTCCGCCTCGAACAGCTCGCGGGCGATGTCGTAGGAGGCGTTCAGAAGCTTGTCGGCGGCAACGGCCTGCAGCGGAACGGTGAAGGCGGCAAGTGCTGCGGTGACGAGGAGGAGGCGTTTCATGCGGATGCTCCGGAATGCGGGGGCCAGTATCGAGCCTGCAAACTAGAGCGTCATCCGTGCGCTTCCGAGGAATGACAGACCAATGATCCATGAACGCAGCAAAAATCTTTGCGCGGTAAGAGGTTTGTCCGGAATGCGCGGGGGTCCGCTCAGCGGGTGGGGACGGGCACTTCGCCGCGATAGTCGTAGAAGCCACGGCCGGACTTGCGGCCAAGCCAGCCGGCCTCGACATACTTTACCAGCAGCGGACAGGGGCGATACTTCGAGTCGGACAGGCCGTCATGCAACACCTGCATGATCGAGAGACAGGTATCGAGACCGATGAAATCGGCGAGCTGCAGCGGGCCCATCGGATGGTTGGCACCGAGCTTCATGGCGGTGTCGATCGCCTCGACCGAGCCAACGCCCTCATAGAGCGTGTAGATCGCCTCGTTGATCATCGGCAGCAGGATGCGGTTGACGATAAAGGCGGGGAAATCTTCCGCGACCGTGATGGTCTTGTCGAGCGAGGCGACGAAAGTCTTGGCGGTCGCGAAGGTCAGTTCCTCGGTGGCGATGCCACGTACGAGTTCGACCAGCTTCATCACCGGTACCGGGTTCATGAAGTGGATGCCCATGAAACGCTCGGGACGGTCGGTTGATGCGGCAAGGCGGGTGATCGACAGCGACGATGTATTGGTGGCAAGCAGCGCTTCCGGCTTCAGGACCGGGCAAACCTGCGCAAAGATCTTGCGCTTGACGCTCTCGTCCTCTGTCGCCGCCTCGATCACCAGATCCATCGGCGCGAGGTCGTTGATGTCGGCGCTGCCGGAGATTTTCGCGACTGCCGCCTTGCGGTCCTCCTCGGAGAGCTTGCCGTTGCTCACCTGCCGGGCAAGGTTTCCGTTGATCGTGGCGAGACCTGCTTCAGTTCTATCCTTGGAGAGGTCGTAGAGGGTCACCTTGTAGCCGGCGAGCGCGCAAACCTGAGCGATGCCGCATCCCATCTGACCAGCGCCAATGATTCCTACGTTGCTGATCGTCGTGTCCATCGCGCTCTCCCCACGCAGTCTGTTTTTGGCAAAGAAATGCCGGACCCCCATTCTTGAGGGCCCGGCAAGATTGATAGACTCGCTTTGGTCGTTTTTCCAGTCTTTTCGCAGGTGCGAAAGAGCGAGGTTTAAAGCGACTTCTCGAGTTCCGGCAGGATTTCGAAGAGATCACCGACGAGACCGTAGTCGGCGACCTGGAAGATCGGCGCCTCCTCGTCCTTGTTGATCGCGACGATCACCTTGGAGTCCTTCATGCCAGCGAGGTGCTGGATCGCGCCGGAGATGCCGCAGGCGATGTAGAGCTGCGGGGCAACCACCTTGCCGGTCTGGCCGACCTGCCAGTCGTTGGGGGCGTAGCCCGCATCGACCGCCGCGCGCGAGGCGCCGACGGCAGCACCGAGCTTGTCGGCAACAGGCAGGATGACTTCCTTGAACTTCTCGGAGGAGCCGAGCGCGCGGCCGCCGGAGATGATGATCTTGGCGGAGGTCAGTTCCGGACGATCCGAAGACGACAGCGCGTCGGCGACGTGGCTCGACACGCCCGGGTTGGCACCGGCCGAGATGGTCTCGACGGACGCCGAACCACCTTCGCCGGCAGCGGCGAACGAGGCGGTGCGGACCGTGATCACTTTCTTGGCATCGGTCGACTGCACGGTCTGGATGGCGTTGCCGGCATAGATCGGACGCTTGAAGGTGTCTGCGGATACGACCTCGATGATTTCCGAGACCTGCATGACGTCGAGCAGCGCTGCAACGCGTGGCATGACGTTCTTGCCGACCGATGTCGCCGGAGCGATGATCACGTCGTAACTGCCGGCGAGCGCGACGATCGTCGCGGCCAGCGGCTCGGCAAGGTTGTTGGCGAGCGAGGCGTCGTCGGCGAGCAGAACCTTGGCAACGCCTGACAGCTTGGCAGCGGATTCCGCTGCTGCCTTGGCGCCGGAGCCGGCGACGAGGATGTGAACATCGCCGCCGATCTGCGTCGCGGCCGTCAGCGCCTTGGCGGTCTGGTCGGATACGGTGGTGTTGTCGTGTTCTGCCAGAAGAAGAATGGCCATGTCTTTATCTCCCTATCCGTTCCGATTAGAGCACGCCGGCTTCGGTCTTGAGCTTGTCGACCAGTTCGGCGACGGTCTTGACCTTGACGCCAGCCTTGCGGCCACCGGGCTCCTCGGTCTTGATCACCTTCAGGCGGGCAGCCGTGTCGACGCCGAAATCGGCCGGGCTCTTCTTGTCGAGCGGCTTCTTCTTTGCCTTCATGATGTTCGGCAGCGAGGCGTAGCGCGGCTCGTTGAGACGCAGGTCCGTCGTGACGAGGGCCGGGAGCTTGACGTTGACGGTCTGCAGGCCGCCATCGACCTCACGGGTCACGTCGGCGGAGCCGTCCTTGATCTCTAGCTTGGAGGCGAAGGTTGCCTGGCCCCAACCGAGCAGGGCGGCGAGCATCTGGCCGGTCTGGTTCGAATCGTCGTCGATCGCCTGCTTGCCGGTGATCACGAGACCCGGTTGTTCGGCCTCGACTACACCCTTCAGGATCTTGGCGACGGCGAGCGGCTCGACTGCATCCTCGGTCTCGACCAGGATCGCGCGGTCGGCACCCATTGCGAGAGCGGTACGCAGCGTTTCCTCTGCCTTGGCCGGGCCGATCGAGACGACGACGACTTCCTCGGCCTTGCCCGCTTCCTTCAGCCGCAGCGCTTCCTCGACGGAGATTTCGTCAAAGGGGTTCATCGACATCTTGACGTTGGCGAGTTCGACGCCCGAACCGTCCGGCTTCACGCGGATCTTCACATTGTAGTCGACGACCCGCTTAACGGTGACAAGTACCTTCATGAGTTCCTTCCTTCATTGCCCGCCCTGAAAATGCGCTTTCGGACGGTCCTCCGATAGTCAGTCGGCGACATGGATACGCATTTTTTTCGCAAACACAACGGCCCGCCCGGCGGCATAATGTCGTTTAAACGATTATATTACGTTCACGTACACGTAAAATTTCTCGCTATGCCGATCGACCCCAGCGAACGGCCTGGCGCGCCGGCTCGGAGCGGCCAATCATTGATGGCGCGGTCGGCGACGCCTCCTCATGTTTGACCGAACGGGGCGTGACGATCGTGCGGTCGAACAAGGGCACGCCGCGGCGGCGCATGACCAGAACCAGAAGACCGCCGGCGAATATGCCGCCGACATGTGCGCCCCACGAGACATTGGAGCCGAAGTCGGTTGCCAGCATCACGAACTGCTGGCCGATCCAGAAGACCAGCGGAATGGCCGCTGGAAGAGGAAGGGGAAAACGGAAGAGTACCAGTACCCATACCCGCACCTTCGGGTGGAGCAGAAGGTAGGCTGCGATCACGCCGGAGACGGCGCCCGACGCACCGATCAACGGCACCTGCGACTGCGGTCCGACAAGGCCGTGAAAATAGGCTCCCGCCGCGGCGCAGAGCAGATAGAAGATCAGGAAGCGGAGGTGCCCCAGGGCGTCCTCGACATTGTCGCCGAACACCCAGAGGAACAGCATGTTGGTGCAGAGATGCATGAGGTCGGCATGCAGGAAAGAATAGGTGAGCACCGTGGCGTCGGGCGGCACAAGTGCCAGCGAAGGATCGAGAGCGGCATAGTCAAATACGACAGCCGGAATGAAGCCGAAGCTGAAGATTGCGGCGGTCGCTATCTCTTCCGGCATTGACAGCACCGTCAGGACATAACCGACGACATTGAGGATGATCAGGCCGAGGGTGACGTATTGTCGCCGAATGTGTTTGAGGGCGTTCCTGTCGTGCAGCGGTATGAACAAGACGCCGGACCTTTCTCGTCAGCGGTTTTTTCCAGGTACCCACAAAATGTCAGCCTTGCCTTTGTCGTTGGCGTATCGCGCCGCGACGAACAGGAAGTCCGACAGTCGGTTTACATATTTCAGGCACGGTTCGTGCACGTTTTCCCCGTCGATCCGCGACAGCTCCACCATCACCCGCTCGGCCCGCCGTGAGGTGGTACGGGCGAGATGGAGATAGGCGGCGGCGGGCGAACCGCCGGGCAGGATGAAGGATTTCAGCGGATCGAGTTCGCTGTTCAGCTGGTCGATTTCCTTCTCCAACCGGTCCACCTGGGCCTCGATGATACGTAGAGGCTCATAGGAAAGCGGCTCGCCGGTATCGGGCGCGGCGAGATCGGCGCCAAGGTCGAAGAGATCGTTCTGGACCCGCAGCAGCATGGCATCGAGGTCCGGCAAGGCGTTCGTGTGCAGACGGGCCACGCCGATCGCGGAATTGGTCTCGTCGATGGTACCATAGGCGTCCACCCGCAGATCATGCTTGAGACGGCGGGGACCGGTGACCAGCGCCGTCGTTCCGTCGTCACCGGTGCGGGTATAGATCTTGTTGAGCTTGACCATGGTCCCGATCCTATCGTCCGCCGCCCGTCAGCCACAGCGTCAGCATGATCAGCGCCACGGCGATCGCCTGCAGCAGAATACGCATCTGCATCAGCTTGTTGGAAAGGTTGCCGTCGCCACCCTTCATCATGTTGAACAGGCCGCGCACGAGAACGACGACGACCAGTCCCATGACGATGAAAGCCAGGACCGATGTGAATGTGGACATGATTGCGGATTGCCCTTTTGCTTGAGGTCAGTCCAGCGACCGCATCAGCCTGTAGAAAAGGCCGGCGGGCAGCAGTCTTTTCAGCATGGCGCCCTGCTTGGCTGGAGTTGTCACGAGATAATGTGGGCGCGGGCGTGTCGCGGTCAAGGCATGTCTGAGGACTTCATGGACCGCCTCGGGACCCAGCTTGTGACGATTGATCGGTCCGCTGCCGTCGAGACGCGCAAGCTGCCGCTTGTATTCGCGCGCATGGGCCGAGTTCACAAGATCGATGTTCTCTCGGATCTGCGCCAGCGCATTGGCGGTAAAGCGGCTTTCGATCGGCCCCGGCTCGATCAGGCTCACATGGATGCCGCTGCCCTCCAGTTCCATCCGCAACGTCACGCTGAGACCCTCGAGTGCGAACTTCGACGCGGTATAGGCGCCGCGATAGCGATAGGCCACGAGACCGAGGATCGAGGAGCACTGCACGATGCGGCCATGGCCTTGCCGACGCATCATCGGGATCACGCGACGGGTCAGCTCGTGCCAGCCGAAGAAATTCGTCTCGAACTGGCGGCGCAGGACGTCCGTCGACAGATCCTCGACTGCACCGGGCTGGCCATAGGCGCCGTTGTTGAACAGGGCGTCGATTCGCCTGCCTGTGCGCTCGGCTACGGTATCGACGAGCGTCGCGATGCTGGACCCGTCGGTATAGTCCATGACCAGCGCCTCCAGCCCGTCCGCCTCCAGCGCGGCCAGATCCTCACGTTTTCTGACGGAGGCGAAAACCCTCCAGCCCTCGGCCTTCAGCGCCCGCGCGCAATAGGCTCCGATGCCGGAGGAGCAGCCGGTCACGATGATGCTGCGGGTGTCGGTCATGGTCTCGATCCTGTACAAATCGGACCGGGTTTCCCATATTCCCCCGCGGGATACAATCGCTTGGCCACAAGGGAGACTTCATGACGACATACCTGCGCAGGCTCTACAGGGTGTCGTTCGATGCGGTGTACCACTTCAGCGAGGACGACGGCTGGGCGATGGCAAGCCATGTCGCGCTTTCGGCGCTGCTGGCCGTCTTTCCCTTCCTGATCTTCGGAACCGCGCTCGCCGGTTTCCTGGGCGCCGACCAGTTTTCCGAAACCGCCATCCATCTGATCTTCGACACTTGGCCCGAAGTGATTGCGAAGCCCTTGTCGGATGAACTGGTGAACGTCCTGACGATCCCGCGCGGGGGGCTGCTGACGATCTCGGTTCTGGCGGCCGCCTATTTCGCGTCGAACGGCGTGGAGGCGCTCCGGGCCGGACTGAACCGCGCCTATCGCGTCACTGAAACCCGGCCGTGGTACATCACGCGCCTGATCAGTCTGGGTTTCGTGCTCAGCGCCGTTATCGTCTTCGCCCTTGTCAGCGCTTTGCTCGTCGTCGTTCCCGTTGCCGATGCCTTTGCCGAGACCTGGTTTCCGTGGATGCAGGAATGGCTGGCGACGATCGCCAACTGGCGCATCATCGGCACCGTGGCGTTGCTGGTCGTCGGTCTGCTGCTCTCTCATCTCGGCCTGCCGGCCGGGCGTCGGCGGTTGATCGACGTGCTACCCGGCGTGGTGCTGACGCTGCTTTTGTGGATGATCGGCGCGCTGATCTTCACCTATTATCTCGGCACGTTCGCCAACTACGCCGCCACCTATGCCGGCCTCGCCTCGATCATGATCGTGATCGTTTTTCTCTATATGGTCGGCGTGATCTTCCTGATCGGCGCGGAGTTCAATGCCGCGCTGATGAAGTTTGCCGCCATGCGGGTCGATGTGTCACCCGGCGCCAATCCCGACCAGGCGGCGGATATCTGAGGGCGAGGCTCCCTCTTCTCGAAGCGTCGCGAGACCAGTCGATCCCTCGCTCTTCGAGAGTTTGCGCCCGTCCGCGCCGAGTATCAGCCGATGGTGATGATAGCGCGGCTCCGGCAGGTCGAGCAGCCGTTGCAGCAAACGGTGCACGGCGGTCGACTGGAAGAGGTCCAGACCCCGCACCACATGCGTAACCCTCTGCAGCGCATCGTCCAGCACCACTGAAAGGTGATAGCTCGACGGCGCGTCCGAGCGCCATAGCACCACGTCGCCCCACGCAGATACATCGGCTGTGATCACGCCCTTTTCGCCATCACCCTCCTCGTTCCAGCTCAATCCATCGCTGGCTATCGAGATTGCCTTCGCCATGTCCAGTCGCCAGGCGTGGCGCGCGCCAGACGTTATCCTGGTCTGTCGTTCGGTCTCTGAAACGTGGCGATCGTCTGTCGGATAAAGCGGCGCCCCGTCCGGGTCGCGCGGCCATGCTGTCCCGTCCGCCTCGGCTTTCGCCACCGCCGCCTTCACCTCGCCGCGTGTCATGAAGGCGGGGTAGGCGAGGCCCATTTCAATGAGTCCGTCTAGGGCCGACTGATAGTGCGCTATGTGCTCGGACTGCCGCCGAACCGGGCTCTCCCAGTCAAGCCCGAGCCAGGTGAGATCATCGTAGACGGCCTGCTCGAACTCCGGTGTGCAACGGGTGACGTCGATATCCTCTATCCGCAGCAAAAACCGTCCGCCGACAGCCTTTGCCATGTCGTGATTTAGGATCGCAGAGAGCGCGTGGCCGAGGTGGAGCTGCCCGTTGGGGCTTGGCGCAAAACGGAAAACGGGTGGACTCGAAGGGTCGGCGGCGTGCATGCTTCCTTCTGGCACGAAAAGATAACCTGCTCCAAGAGGCATTCCGAAACAGCGCATGAACCCCATCCGATCGATCGAGGACATCGAAGCCGGTCTTGCCGCATTGTTTCACATCGACCCGCGGCTCGTGACAATCGCGGAGCGGGCTGGTCCCTTGCCGTTGCGTCTGGCCGAGCCGGGGTTTGCGGGTCTCGCCCACATCGTCGTCTCGCAAATGGTGTCGCGCGCCAGCGCCGAGGCAATCTGGGGCCGCATCCTGCTGGCCGCTGGCGAAGGGCTCTCGGCCGAGCGCTACCTGATGCTGACCGAAGAACCGATCGCCGGGTTCGGCCTGTCCGGTGCCAAGGCGCGCACCTTGAAGGGTCTTGCCGAGGCGGTGGTGTCAGGCGCGATCGATCTCGATGCCGTCACCCTGGCTCCCTTGGATGAGGCGATGGCGGAGCTTACGCGGCTTCCCGGAATTGGACCTTGGACAGCGGAGGTGTACCTGATGTTCTCCGGCGGACATCCCGACGTGTTTCCGGCTGGAGACGTTGCGCTGAGGGCTGCCGTCGGCTGGGCGTTCGAATTGCCTGAACGCCCGGACATCACGAGGGTGCGGCAAATCTCCGCGCCGTGGAGCCCCTGGCGCTCGGTCGCCGCCCGGCTTTTCTGGGCTTTTTATGCAACGAGGCTCGGGCGCGAGGCCGCGCCTGCCGCATGACGACAGCGGACTCGAAGCAACTGGATTTATTGGACTTCACAATCCTGTAACAACGGACCTAATATAGAAAGTGTGGATGCCGAATCGATCAGGAGAATGCCCTTGACGATTGCTGTTTCTCCTAATTCCCTGCCGGCGCTCGTGCTGAATGCCGATTACAGGCCGCTCAGCTATTACCCTCTGTCGCTGTGGTCCTGGCAGGATGCGATCAAGGCCGTGTTTCTCGATCGGGTGAACATCATCGCTGAATACGAGCACTCGGTCTGCTCGCCGACATTCTCGATGAGGGTGCCGAGCGTCGTCAGCCTGAAAACCTATGTGCAACCGACCCGCAATCCGGCCTTCACGCGCTTCAACGTCTTCCTGCGCGACAAATTCCAGTGCCAGTATTGCGGCTCGACAGAGGATCTCACCTTCGACCACGTCATTCCGCGCGCCCATGGCGGCGAGACGACCTGGGAAAACGTGGTTGCCGCCTGTTCTCCGTGCAATCTGCGCAAGGGAAGCAAGCTGCCGCGGCAGGCGCAGATGTTCCCGGCACAGAAGCCCTATCGACCGACGGTGCAGGACCTGCACAACAACGGTAGGCTGTTCCCGCCGAACTATCTGCACGAAAGCTGGATCGACTATCTCTACTGGGACAGCGAACTGCAGCCCTGATACTTATGCCGTCTTGCGGGTCGCGCCCCAGAAGGCGATCGCGGCTAGTGCGATACTCGTCAGGACGTTCCACCCTGCGAAGGAAAGACCGAGCACCCGGAGCGTCGCCTCGGTGCACGACGGGCCCTTGACCTCGTTCAGCTGCGCCAGGATGTCGCCGCCGGTGGCGCCGGCGCCGGCCGCGGTAATGCTGCAGCTCGCCGGGCCTTCCCAGAACTGCCATTCCACGCCTGAATGATAGACGCCCATACCGGCGCCGACGACCATCAGCAGGCCGATGGCGACGAGAAGCGTCTTCGTGATCCAGACCGGCAGCCGCAGCATCGACGACACGATCGCGAGAATGCCGAGCGGGATGCCGATATAATAGGGATTGCGCTGCATCAGGCAGAGCGCGCAGGGAATATAGCCGCCGATATGCTCGAAGCCGAGCGCTGAGCCGATGACGATTGCCATGCCGATCGTCGCCGCGACGGCTGCCATTGTGGTTTTGGTGATCGCGGCCATGGGCGCGTGCCTTTCAGAAGATGAACTTGACGAGGTAGAAGCCGCCGATCAGCAGCACCATGAAGAGGGTGAAAAGAAGGCCGAGATATTTCTCGATGAACAGCCGGATCGGTTCGCCGTAAAGCTTCAGCAGCCAGGAGACGAGGAGGAAACGGGCGGCTCGGCCGACGATGCTGACAAGAGTGAATATGAAGATGTTCAGTCCCGTCGCACCGGAGAAGATCGTCAGCACCTTGTAGGGAAATGGTGTGACGGCGGCAAACAGCACGCCCCAGCCACCCCAGGTGTTGTACCAGTCGGCGATCTCGGTAAAGGCATCTTCCTTGCCGTAGAAGGCGAGGATCGGCTGGCCGACGGTCTCATACAGGAACATGCCGATCGCGTAGCCGAGGAACGCGCCCAGCACGGACGCGACCGTGCAGATCAGCGCGATCCGGAGCCAGTTCATCGGCTTGGCGATCACCATCGGGATGAGGATCACGTCCGGCGGTATGGGAAAGAAGGAGCTTTCGATGAAGGAAACGCCGAACAGCGCCTTTTCGGCATGGCGGGTTCGGGCAAGCGACATGGTCCAGTCGTACAGGCGGCGCAGCATCGGAAGACCCCGTTGACGTTGGCAGCCGTTTTATTGGAGCCCTCGACCGGAGTAAATGCCATCCATGCCGCAGTGCGAAAGCTTTTCGAAAATCACCGCAAGATCGTCTCTTTATGTCCGATACCAGTTGACCCGCACATACCCATTCGTATAGTCCGGCGCTGTTCTACCCGACTGGAACGCATGGATTGCCCCATTGGCGGAACTGGTAGACGCGCTCGACTCAAAATCGAGTTCCGAAAGGAGTGCTGGTTCGATTCCGGCATGGGGCACCAATTCATCCCGGCGGCACCGCAGTGTCCGTGCTGAGGCCCTGCTGCATTCTCCTTTGGAAGACTTCAAATCTCGGAAAGCCTCAGGCCTTCTGCGCCCCGCTCGCCTGAAGATGCTCCATCAACGCCTTCACCTCGCCGGCGCGGACCATCTGGGCCGGAGTGCGGCCGCCGAGCGCTTCCAGGCGATGGCTGCGATACCAGGTTTCGGCCGCGTCAGTCGAGCCCAGCGCCTTGGTCATGCGCGCGACGAGCAACTGTTTCGCACCCTTGGCCGACAGCGTGCCCTGTTCTATGGCACCACCAATCCTGGCACTCGCCGATCGCAGTACCTTCTGCTGGATCTGCTGCCGTGCTGCGACGCCGCGGGCGCCGACCGGGGAGACGATCTTCACATTGGCAATCGTGCCTCCGTCCTCGTTACCCTTGGCCTTGCTGCGGGTCTTCGGCAGCAGCGTCTTGTCGACGCCCACCAGGCTGACAGCCTGGCCAGAGCGCAGCATGCCGGTCTTCGGGCGTTTTCCGCCGGAATCGGAGGTGTTGTCGTTCATTCTTGTCACTCGGTCTTATCCGGTTATCGGTCGTGATCGCCACGACCGCCGGGTCTCGGTTTCGGTGGCGGGACGCTACACGGACGTCGAAACGCTGTCCAGCGGAGCATGGCAACCCACCGAATACCGCTCCATTGTGCAGGTGCGAAAGGAGTGATAGCTAGGAAACTATCGAGTTTTTCGGGAATTTCGGCATGTTCTTGCCCGTTCGGGACAGCTACGAGGCGCTTTATCGCGATTTTTCGTGGCAGATTCCGTCAAAATTCAACATTGGCGAGGCCGTCTCCGACGCCTGGGCCCGCAACGAGCCCAACCGGGTCTGCCTTCAGCACTTCAGTGCCGACGGAAAGCATCTGTCGATGACCTATGGGCAGCTTTCCGCCCGATCGTCGCAGTTTGCCAATGCGCTTGTTGCCCTTGGCGTGAAACCCGGCGATCGGGTTGCGCTCCTGCTGCCTCAGTGCTTCGAGACCGTGATCGCTCATGTCGCCATCTACAAGCTCGGCGCCATCGCCCTGCCGCTGGCGCTTCTGTTCGGCGCGGAGGCGCTGGACTACCGGCTGCGTGCTGCGGGCGCTTCGGTTCTCGTCACAAATGCCTTTGGCCTGTCACGCCTCGCCCAAGTTAGCCCGCGTCCCGAGGGGCTGCGGCATGTGATCTCGGTCGACGGTGAGGCTCCCGGTGCCCTGTCTTTCCGAGATCTGATGGAGCCACAGCCCTCGGTGTTCGAGGTTATCGACAGCGGTCCCGACGATCCTGCGCTGATGATCTTCACCTCAGGTACGACGGGTCCGCCGAAGGGCGCGCTGCATGGACACCGGGTCCTGCCCGGCCATATTCCCGGCTTCCAGATGGCGCACGACTTCATCCCGCGCGATGGCGACCGGATGTGGACGCCGTCCGACTGGGCCTGGGCCGGCGGCCTGCTCAACGCGCTTCTGCCCTCCCTGCTGCTTGGCGTTCCGGTGGTCTCCTCGCCGGCGCAGAAGTTCGATCCGCACATGGCCTTCCGCATCATGGCCGAGATGGGCGTGCGCAACGCTTTCATCCCGCCGACGGCGTTGAGGCTTTTGCGGTCCATCGATAATCCCCGCCGCCACTACGATCTTTCCCTGCGCAGCATCGGGTCTGCCGGAGAATCGCTTGGCCGCGAGACCTACGAGTGGGTAAGGTCGGCGCTCGGGCTTGTGCCCAACGAGTTCTACGGCCAGACCGAATGCAATTTCGTGCTGTCATCCGCCGCCCATCTCGGCGTCAGCAAGGGCGGCAAGATCGGCCGCGCCGTGCCGGGTCATCGTGTCGCCATTATCGATGACGAAGGGCGTGTCGTGCCTGCGGACGTTACCGGCCAGGTGGCCATCGCCCGACCGGATCCGGTGATGTTCCTCGGCTATTGGCAGGACGAGGCCGCGACGGAACGAAAATTCGTCGGGGACTGGATGAAGACCGGCGATCTCGGCCGGCAGGACGCCGATGGCTTCGTCGAATTCTTTGGCCGCGATGACGACGTGATCACCTCTGCCGGTTACCGCATCGGTCCGGCAGAGGTCGAGGACTGTCTTCTCAGCCATCCGGCGGTGAAACTCGCCGCCGTCATCGGAAAGCCCGATCCAGTTCGGACCGAAATCGTCAAGGCCTTCGTCGTTTTGTCGCCGGGCCATGAGCCGGGCGATGCGCTCGCCGGCGCGATTTCCGACTGGGTCAAGCAGCGGCTTTCCATGCACGAATATCCGCGCGAAGTGACTTTCGTCGACGCCCTGCCGATGACGACGAGCGGCAAGGTGATCCGCCGGCTGTTGCGCGACGGGGAGCTCGCGGCTGCGGCGGAATAGTCAGTCGTCGTTGCGGCGTGCGAGGATCTTGTCGCGCAGGATGCGGGCCATGTTTCGGGTATTGCGGTAGAGGTGCAGCTGGTTGGCCGCCTGTCGCACGTCCCGGTCGCTGTTGCGGGCCAGGCCGATCACCAAAGTGCCCATTTCCTCCCGCTCACGCCAGAAGCGGCTCATGATCGGATGGTCCGGCACGGCGCAGGAATCCGTTCGTTCGATATTGGCATCGTCGAGATGCCATTTCGTCAACTCGACCATCAAAAGCTTGCCTGGCGAGAAGCGCGCATAGCTTTCGTCATAGGCGGTCTTCCAAGTATAAGCCTCGCCGCCCATGATGAACACCACCATGGAGGCGATCGCCTGGCCATTCAGGTCGAGCGTATGGATACGCACGGCGTCGATGTCGGCGAGATTGGTGATCGCCTCACGCGCAAAGGCGGCTCGGTAGCGGTCCATGACCATGGCAGAGCGCTTCTTGCCCTTCCAGCCGCTTGCCTCGAGCGCCAGGAATTCCTCCATACGCACCCGGATGTCCTCCGGCTGGCGGGCGACGTTGTAGGAGAGCCCGCCGTCTTTGGCGAGCAGGCGCCACTGGCGGCGCATCTCGCGCAGATGGTGTTTCGAAAGCGAGCCGGCGAGATAGGTTTCGCCGTCCTCGTCGCTATTCAGCATCGGGCGCTGATAGGTATTGGTCAGCGTCAGCGGCAGGTCACGGCTGATCGCCAGGGCCCTGATCATCTGGGCGACGATCCCGTTCAGCCTGAGATCCGGCAGCACGAGCACGCCCGGCAGCTTCGATGCCGGCAGCGCATAGGCTTCCAGCATGTTCTCGATCGTTTCGGCCGCCTCCTCGGCGTCGATCAGCGGCGTGCCGAGCGGACCGAACGGGTTCGACCAGGCGCGGATGATCGACGGACCGACGGAAAAGCCGGGCTTCTCGACGGAGAACGGCATCAGCATGCGCATGCGGCTGCGATTGTTCCGGTCGTCGCGGATCAGGGCCAGCCGCACCTGCCGGTCCTCAAGTCGAGGCATGGCCGGCGCCAGGAATCCGGCGGCGAAGAAGATGTTCGGTTCCATCGCCCGGTTCGTCAGGAACTGGAGTTCCTCCTGCAGATCGTAGCCCATCCGGGCCGGATAGAGGAACAGCCGGCGGCCGGGCCGCCCGATCTCGAGCTCGATGTCGGCGACGGGCCGCTCGCGCGGCACGCTCGCCAGTGCGCCGACCATGCGGTTGGCGTTGCTGTTGACGCTTTCGTCGTAGATCGGTGGGTTGGGCATGGTCATTGCGCCCTTTTCTTCATCAGCGAGGTCGGATCGGCAAAGGCGAAGAGCACGATGCCCAGGGAACGTCTGACCGCGATATGCAGCAGCAGCGCTTCGGTCATGGTGGCGGCGGCGGTGGCGATCGCGGCGCCGGCCAGACCGTAGAGGGGAATGAGTGTTACATTGAGGCCAATGTTGACGGTGAGTGCCGCGACATAGAGCGCGACGCAGAGCATCTGCCTCCCGGCCATGGTCAGCAGCACCTCGCCTGGGCCGACGAGAGCCTTGGCGAGGCTGCCGGCGAACAGGATCGCCATCAGATAGTAGCCGGCGCCGAAGGCCGGGCCGAACAGCGACAGCAGAAAAGTGCCGAGTGCCAGGACGACAAGACCCATCCCCAGCGACGGCCAGAAGCTCCAGCGGCTGGTGGTGCCGGCGAATGTGGCGAGCGCCATCATGTCACCGTCGGCCATCATCGCCGAAAAGCGGGGTGCGGCGGCCGCTTTCACCGCGAAATAGACGAACTGGACGAGCGCCATGGTCTTCGCCGCGGCGAAGTAGATGGCGACCTGGTCCGGCTCAAGGTAGAGGCCGACGACGACGACGTCGGAATTGGTAAGCAGGAAGCCGAAGCCCTCGATCAGGAAGATCGGCAAAGCCACCCGGAACCAGGCGAGAAAGTCGATCTTCAGCGGCCCGCGCTCGAAGCGGCGGCGCAGGCGCAGGTTGATCGAGATGAACTGCACGAGCGTCGTCACATAGGTCGCGGCAAGAGCTGCCTGCATTGCCGTCGTTGCGGTGCGCGGCGCGCCGAACAGCACGGCGATCAGCATGAAGGCGAGGATCAGCGTCGGTCGGATGATGTAGGTGGGGCTCAGCGCCGCGACAGGCCAGCTGTTGGCACGCGCCGTGCCGTCCAGCACGTCGCCGAGCGCAATCATCGGCAGGGCGATGAGGCCGAGGAACAGCGGCACCATGTAGTAGGCTTCGATCCGGTCGCCGAGAAGATGCATCGCTGCGAAGCCGACAAGCGCCAGCATGGTGGCGGAGAACATCGCGAACAGGCGTGCCGTGACGGTCAGACCGCGGATCTCGCTGCGCTCGGTCTCGTCGTCATATTGCGGCAGGAAGCGGATCACGGCTGTGTGGAAGCCGAGGCAGGAGAGGTTGCCGAACAGGACCACCAGCACCCAGACGAAGACGAAGATGCCGTATTCGAACTCGCCCATCAGGCGAGCCTGGATGATCTGCGAGAAGAAGGCGATGCCGGCGCTGACGACGCGGATGACGAAGGCGATCAGGGCCATGCGCTGGGCGCGGGCGGTTTCATCGGTCGCGAGGAAGGTTGCGGCCAACCGCAGCATCACCGGCGCGAGCAGCTGGCGCAAGCCTGCCGGCAGCATCTTTTCCGCTGTCTGGACAACCGCCATGATCGACACGCACTGCTCACTCGAACCTGGGAAACAAAGGCGAGTGTTGTCAGATCAGGGTTAAGAAACGGTTCTTTTCCCTCGCCGGGATTGGGCGAGTGTCGCTGTCAGGCGTCGGCTCCGATGGTAAAATCTGCGGGCGGTAGCCCTTCGAGGCGACGGCGATGGGCCTCAGCGAGTGCCGACTCGAAATGCCGTGTGTAGGTCGCGGTATCGAAGAGCGAGCCCGCGCGGGTGCGACCTTTGCCAAGCCGTCTCCCGACATCTTCCAGACGTTCCGGATCGTGGGCGAGATCAAGGACCAGCGCCTCGTAGGCTTCGTCGCTGTCGGTCACGAGATCGCCGAGATCGAGAGCGTGCAGCAGGCTCGCAGCAACCCGGGCGGCAAACTGGCGCCCCTTGCGCGTCACCACCGGCAGTCCGGCCCAAAGCGCGTCGCTCGCCGTCGTGTGCGCGTTGACGGCAAAGCTGTCGAGGAACAGGTCCGCGTGCTTGTGGCGAGACAGGTGTTCGGCATGCGGCGTGTTGGCGGCAAAGACGAGCCGAGCTGGATCGACGCCTCGCGCGGCCGCCTCGCGCCGCAGGTTCGCCTCGACCCAGCGATTGGCGCGCAGGAGCCAAAGTACGCTGCCGTCGACGGCCTTCAGCACGCGCATCCAGATGTCGAACTCGCGCGGGCCGATCTTGTAGCTGTTGTTGAAGCTACAGAAGACGAACGCATCGTCCGGCAGACCGAACATCGAGCGGGTTGTCGGGCTGTCGGCGATCCTGCGATGGTCGTCGTTCGGCTGGTAGGAGCCGGGCAGGAAGATCACATTTTCCGAGTAATGCCGGCGTTCCTCCGGCGGAACCACGATATGGTCGGCAACGAGATAATCGATGAAATCGGCGCCCATGCTGCCGGGATAGCCGAGGTAGTTGATCTGCAGCGGCGCCAGGCGCCTTGCGAAGAGTTCGCTGCGGGTGTGCTTGGTATAGCCCTTGAGGTCAATGGCGATGTCGAGCCGATGATGGCGCACGAGGTCGGCCGCCTGCTCGTCCGACACACCGCGCAGCTCAGTGTAGGCATCGACCTCGGCGATCATCTGGTCGCGCCAGATGCCGTGCTGGGTTCGCCCATAGCCGTAGGTGTAGATCTCGAACCGGGTGCGGTCGTGCAGCCTGAGCAGACCCGCCATCAAGTAGAGGGTGGCGTGGTCGTGAAAGTCGGCGCTGAAATAGCCGATACGGATCTTGCCGCTTTTCGCGGCGGGAAGGGCGGACACTGTCGGCGTTACCGAATAGCTCTTCTCGCGCCAGTGGATCGAGCGTTGCAACTGCCGCTCCGGGTTGTCCTCCATCGCCAGGGTCACGAAGGGCGGAACGCGGTCGCCGACGATGCCGAGGGTCGGCAGGGCGGCGTCGATCTCCGGCCAGACGCTCCAGTCGCAGGTCATCTGCCGCAGATGGAGAAGCTGGCCCTTCACGAAGTCGAAGTCGGGCTTCAGTTCCAGCGCCCGGCGATAGCTTTCCATCGCCTGGTCGAGCCGGCCCTGGTCTTCAAGCGCCGAGCCGTAATTGTAGTGGGCTTCGCCGAAGTCCGGGTTGAGTTCGAGGGCTCGACGATAGCTTTCCTCGGCGCCGGCCCGGCCCTGATCCTGCAACAGGTTGCCCATGTTGTTGTGTGCTTCGATGTAATCCGGTCGCAGGCCAAGCGCCTGTTTGTAGCATTCGAGCGCCTCGTCCAGCCGCCCGAGCGCCCTCAGCACGTTGCCAAGATTGTTGTGGGCTTCCGGGTAATCCGGCCGCAGGGCGATGGCGCGCCGGATCGATACCTCAGCCTCGTCAAGAAGGCCTTCGGCCTTGAGATAGATGCCGAGATCATTGTGACCGTCCGGATAACCCGGATCGATTTCAGTCACCCGCCGGAAGGCGTCAATCGCCCTGTCGAAACGGCCTTCGGCCCGTTCGACGTTGGCAGTCAATATCCATAGCATCCTGTTGTTTGGAAATGCCTGGAGCGCCTTGGTCAATCTCGGCCGAAGGACGCCGAACTCACCGAGCTTGTAGAGCTTGGCCAGTTCCGCCGTCAGCGTCACCTCGATCGAGGGTGCGGGTGCTGCGCCCAGGCGTTCGAGGCCCTGTCTCGCGAGTTTGTTGGCTGGTGCCATCCTGAGCACGGCCTCGTAGAGCTGCCGTGCGGGTCCCGTCTCGCCCTTCCTCGCATGGGCGTTCGCCTTGAACAGGATCTGATCGACATTCGGCTTCGCCATGTTCCAGCTCCGACGCCTCTCGCAGCCCGACGAAAGCGCCGGGGCCACCCACATTTTACCTCAACCCCAGCAGCTAGCCCGATAAGCCTTCGCGACGCTTGCGCTGTGTTGGAGAATGGGAAAGGCGAAGCCACCTCGAAGGTCAGCAGCATGAACGAAAGAAGCGGGCGCCTTTCGACGCCCGCTTCTTTCTTTGCATCTTGTGCGTCGGCCTATTCTTGTTCGAAGGCGCCGTGGCAATGCTTGTATTTCTTGCCCGAGCCACAGGGGCAGGGCTCGTTGCGGCCGACGCGGCCCCAGCTTTCGGGATTGGCGCCGTCGCGCTCGACGGCAGGCTGCTGTTCCGGTGCGCCCTCGCCGAAATCGTCCTCGCCGGTGGTGGCATCAATGTGGTGGCCCTCCATCGGCGGCGGGGTGGGAGCCGGCTGTTCGCGAACGATCTCCACCCGCATCATCTGCGTGGTCACGGCCTCGCGCAGGTTGGCCAGCAGGGCCTGGAAGAGCTCGAAGGCCTCCGCCTTGTATTCCTGCAGGGGATCGCGCTGGGCATAGCCCCGGAAACCGACGACCGAGCGCAGGTGATCGAGATTGACGATGTGCTCGCGCCAGAGATTGTCGATGGTCTGGAGAACGACCGAGCGCTCCACATAGGTCATGATCTCGGGGCCGAAGCGCTCTGCCTTTTCGGCCACGTACTTGTCGGCGGCATCGCGGATGCGGGTCGTCAGCTCCGCCTCGTCGATTCCGTCTTCCGCGGCCCATTCCTTGATCGGCAGGTCGAGGTTCAGTGTCGTGGCGACGGCGTTCTTCAGCGCATCGACATCCCACTGCTCGGCATAGGCGCGCTCGGGGATGTGGAGGCTCACCATCTTCTCGATGACCTCATGGCGCATGTCGGTGACGACGGTATCGACATCCTGCATGTCCATCAGTTCGACGCGCTGCTCGAAGATCACCTTGCGCTGGTCGTTGATGACGTCGTCATACTTGAGCAGGTTCTTGCGGATGTCGAAGTTGCGGGCCTCGACCTTCTTCTGGGCGCGCTCTAGTGCCTTGTTGATCCACGGATGGATGATCGACTCGCCTTCTTTCAGGCCAAGCTTCTGCAGCATGCCATCCATGCGGTCGGAGCCGAAGATGCGCATCAGGTCGTCCTGGAGCGACAGGTAGAACTTCGAGCGGCCCGGGTCGCCCTGGCGGCCGGAACGACCACGCAACTGGTTGTCGATGCGCCGGCTTTCGTGGCGTTCGGTGGCGATCACGTAGAGACCGCCGGCGGCGAGCGCCTGTTCCTTCAGCTTCTTGATCTCTTCGCGGATCGCCTCGACCTTGGCATCGCGCTCTGGTCCAGGCTCCATGCCTTCCAGTTCGCGCTCAAGGCGCATGTCGATATTGCCGCCGAGCTGGATGTCGGTACCACGGCCGGCCATATTGGTGGCGATCGTGACGGCACCCGGCACGCCGGCCTGCGACACGATATAGGCTTCCTGTTCGTGATAGCGGGCGTTCAGCACCTGGAACTTGTCGAAACCGGTCTGCTTCAGCATGGCGGCGAGCAGTTCGGACTTCTCGATCGAGGTCGTGCCGACCAGAACCGGCTGGCCTCGGCTGTGGGCGTCCTTGATCTCCTCGATGATCGCCTTGAACTTCTCCTCGGCGGTCCGGTAGACCTCGTCGTCCTCGTCGACGCGCTTGATCGGCAGGTTGGTCGGTACTTCGACCACGTCGAGGCCGTAGATGTTGGCAAATTCCTCCGCTTCCGTCGCCGCCGTGCCGGTCATGCCCGCCAGCTTGTCGTACATGCGGAAATAGTTCTGGAAGGTGATCGAGGCGAGCGTCTGGTTTTCCGGCTGGATCTGCACCTTTTCCTTGGCTTCGAGAGCCTGGTGCTGGCCTTCGGAATAGCGGCGGCCCGGCATCATGCGGCCGGTGAATTCGTCGATGATGACGATCTCGCCGTTGCGGACGATGTAGTCCTTGTCGCGCGAGAACAGCTTGTGGGCCTTCAGCGCGTTGTTGATGTGGTGCACGATCGCGACGTTCTCGACGTCGTAGAGGCTCTCGCCCTTCAGCAGCCCGGCCTGGCGCAGCAGGTTTTCGAGCTTTTCGGTGCCGACTTCGGAGAAGTTTGCCGAACGCTGCTTTTCGTCGATCTCGTAATCTTCCTCCGTCAGCATCGGGATGAAGGCATCGATCGTGTTATAGAGGTCCGAGCGATCGTCCAGCGGACCGGAAATGATCAGCGGCGTGCGTGCCTCGTCGACCAGGATCGAGTCGACTTCGTCGACGATCGCATAGTTGTGGCCGCGCTGAACCATCTGGCCGCGCTCGTATTTCATGTTGTCGCGCAGATAGTCGAAGCCGAGTTCGTTGTTCGTCGCGTAGGTGATGTCGCAGGCATAGGCGTCGCGGCGCTGCTCGTCGGTCAGGCCGTGGACGATGACACCCGTGGTCAGCCCGAGGAAGCCGTAGAGCTTGCCCATGGTGGTGGAGTCGCGGGTGGCGAGGTAGTCATTGACCGTCACCACATGGACGCCCTTGCCGGCGAGAGCGTTGAGGTAGACGGCGAGCGTCGCCACAAGCGTCTTGCCTTCGCCGGTCTTCATTTCGGCGATCGAGTTCTCGTGCAGTATCATGCCGCCCATCAGCTGCACGTCGAAAGGCCGGAGGCCGAGCGCGCGGCGGGCACCCTCGCGGGCGACAGCAAAAGCCGGTACAAGCAGGTCGTCGAGCTTGGCGCCGTCGGCGAGCTGCTTGCGGAACTCGACGGTCTTGGCGGCGAGCGCCGCGTCGTCGAGGGCCTTCATTTCGGGTTCCAGCGCATTGATCGCCGCGACGCGGGAGCCGTACGACCGGATACGGCGGTCGTTGGACGAGCCGAAGATTTTGCGGGCGATACCACCAAGGCTGACCATCAAGTGGTCCTTTCTGACTTCCGTACAGTCTGTTCCGGTCGGGTCCGATGGGTCCGGCCCCCGGCAAATGGGCATACCGCGGCCTGAAACTCTCTGGACGCGAGGTTGCGTGACAGATAAGAGGGGGGTCGAATGATGTCAACGGCACAACTCGGCGTGAAAGTGGCGTCCCGTCGTGCTTTTGACACTATTGAACCGGACGAGATCGGTTCGAAATCATGGTTTCATCCGAAAGGTAGTTTGAATGTTGCGCCAACATATCCTTGCCCTGACCGCCTGCCTCGCCGTCGTCGGCGCTCCTGTTATCGCCATTGCCGAAGACGCCGCGGATGCGGTCGTCGCAAAGGTGGGCGACATGGAAATCCGCCAGTCCGAGCTCGACCTCGCCGTTGCCAATCTCGACCCGCAGCTTGCCCAGCTTCCTGAAGAACAGAAGAAGGTCGCTGCGCTTTCCGGTGCCATCGATGTCAAGCTGCTTGCCGGCAATGCCGACAAGGAAGGCATGCGCGATGATGCCGATTTCCAGCGCCGCATGCAGTTCATCGCCGAGCGCGAGCTGCACAACGCTTACTTCAAGAAGCACGTCATCGACGCCGTCACCGACGCCGACGTGAAGGCGCGCTACGAGAAGGAAGTTGCCGCCCTGCCGCAGCAGGAAGAGGTTCGCGCCCGTCACATCCTTGTAAAGACAGAGGAAGAGGCCAAGGCGATTATCGCCGATCTCGACGCCGGCAAGGATTTCATCGAGATCGCCAAGGAGAAGTCGACCGACCCGAACAAGTCGGAAGGCGGCGACCTCGGCTATTTCACCAGGGGCCGCATGGTTCCTGAATTCGAGGAAGCAGCCTTCGCGCTCGAGAAGGGCGCCTACACCAAGACGCCGGTGCAGTCGCAGTTCGGCTTCCACGTCATCAAGCTCGAGGACAAGCGCACCGCCGCTCCGCCGAGCCTCGAAGAGGTCGGCCAGCAGGTGCGTCAGCTTGTGATGCGCGACAAGTATCTCGAGCTGATCGAGAAGGCCAAGGCCGAGGCCAAGATCGAGATCGTCGACGAGGCTCTGCGCAAGGGCTACGAGGACGTCAACAAGAAGCCCTGATTTCGGCTTCATTCCTAAACTCTGCCGGACCCGCGTTTCGCGGGTCCTTTCTCATTCAGGTTCCAGAGCCATGTCCGCGACCGTATCTCCCCTCGCTCCCAAGTCCTATCCCGACATGCCGGCCGTTCGCGGCGTATCGATGTCAACGGCCTCCGCCGGCATCAAGTACAAGAACCGCACCGACGTGCTGATGATGGTGTTCGACCGCCCGGCCTCGGTCGCCGGCGTGTTCACGAAGTCGAAGTGCCCGTCGGCACCGGTCGACTTCTGCCGCGCCAATCTTCCGCATGGCGTCGCGCGGGGCGTCGTCGTCAATTCCGGCAATGCCAATGCCTTCACTGGCAAGAAGGGCCGCGAGTCGACGGCGCTGACGGCGAAGTCGGCGGCGCAGGCGCTCGGCTGCGGCGAGAATGAGATCTATCTGGCCTCAACCGGCGTGATCGGCGAGCCGCTCGATGCCACCAAGTTTTCCGGCGTGCTGGCGGACATGGCAAATTCGGCCACGGGCGATTTCTGGCTCGAAGCCGCCAAGGCGATCATGACCACGGACACCTATCCGAAGGTCGCGACGCGCTCGGCCGAGATCGGCGGCGTCAAGGTGACGATCAACGGCATCGCCAAGGGTGCCGGCATGATCGCCCCCGACATGGCCACGATGCTCTCCTTTGTGGTCACCGATGCCGACATCGCGCCGGCCGCGCTGCAGGCGCTGCTGTCCGGTTCGGTCGAGGCGACATTCAACTCGATCACGGTCGATAGCGACACATCCACCTCCGACACGCTCATGCTGTTTGCCACCGGCGCTGCCTCGGCCGACGGACAGTCTCGCATCGAGACGGCCGACGACGCGGCGCTTGCCTCGTTCCGGGTTGCCCTTGCCGACCTGCTCAAGGATTTAGCGCTGCAGGTCGTCCGCGATGGCGAAGGCGCCCGCAAGATGCTGGAGATCACCGTCACGGGCGCCGAGAGCGACGCCGCAGCCAAGCGGATCGGGCTTTCGATCGCCAATTCGCCGCTGGTCAAGACCGCCGTTGCCGGCGAGGATGCCAACTGGGGCCGCGTCGTCATGGCGGTCGGCAAGTCCGGCGAAATGGCCGACCGCGACCGTCTGGCGATCTGGTTCGGCGACGTCCGCGTCGCCGTCGATGGCGAGCGCGATCCGGACTATTCGGAAGCTGCGGCAACCGCCGTGATGAAGCAGGAAGACATTCCGCTCAAGGTCGAGATCGGTCTCGGCAATGGCAAGGCGACGGTCTGGACCTGCGACCTCACCAAGGAATACGTGGCGATCAACGGGGATTATCGCAGCTGATGGTGCCGGCATCCGATAGCGGACGCGGCGCGAACCTGCCGCTGGTGCGACGGCTCGAAGCCGTCGGCTTCCGGGCCTGGCCGGCGGCGGCCGTCCAGTATGACGGCAGCTGGCAGATCCGTCTCAACGGCGGCTATGGCTCCAAGCGCCTTAATTGCGTCGTGCCGCTCGATCCCTCCGACAGCCGCGATATCGCCCAGCGTCTCGGCAAGGCCGCCCGTCGCTTCGCCTCCCATGGCCGTCCGCTCCTGCTGCGTGAGACGCCGCTGACGCCGGTGGCGGTGCTCGATCACATCGTGCATGAGGGCTGGGAACGGTTCGAGACCGTCGTCGTCATGACCGCCGATCTCGCCGCCAGCGAATTGCCCGATACCATGGACCATCTGCCAAGTCATGACATCGGCCGCTTCGTTGACGCCTATCTCTCGCTGTCGGGCGAAAGCCCGTCTGCCAAGCCTGGACTCGCGGAGGTGCTGACCGCGATCAAGCCGCCAAGTGGCCTGTTCATGGTCGGCGACGCCGGGACCGGGCCGGTCGCGACAGCGCTTTGCGTGCAGGACAACGACCTCGCCGGTATTCTTGCGCTCTGCGTCGCTTCGTCCGCCCGCAGGCAGGGCCTGGGAACCGAGATATTATCGACGGCGCTGCGCTGGGCGCGGCTGCGCGGCGCCCGCACCGCCTGGCTGCAGGTCGAGGCGGAGAACACGGCTGCGCTGGCGCTCTATGCCAAGTTCGGCTTCACCGAAGCCTATCGTTATCACTACTGGCGGCCGGGGAGAGCGGGATGAGCGAACGCAAGATCCTGCTCGTCGCGGCCTGCGCGCTCGTTGACAGCGACGGCCGCATCCTGCTGTCGCAGCGCCCGGAGGGCAAGGCGCTTGCCGGTCTTTGGGAGTTTCCCGGCGGCAAGGTCGAGCCGGGCGAGACGCCGGAGGAGACGCTGGTGCGCGAGCTCGACGAAGAACTCGGCATCCAGACCAAGATCCCGTGTCTCGCGCCGCTGACCTTCGCCAGCCATACCTATGACGATTTCCACCTGCTGATGCCGCTCTATATCTGCCGACGCTACGAGGGCATCCCGCACGGCCGCGAAGGTCAGGCGGTGAAGTGGGTGCGGGCCAACGCGCTCCGCGATTACCCGATGCCGCCGGCCGACGAGCCGCTGATCCCGTTCCTCCAGGATCTGCTTTAGGACAGGCTAAAATCGGGCTGCAGTCTTAAGAAAAAGTTTATCATCTTTCGGCAAGGTCTTTCCACGGGTGCGTAATTCCCGCGTGAGGCTTTGAACATGGACAAGGATTTCTGGGACACCGTTCGCTCCGGCGAGCGGAAGGAACCCAAATCCCACAGGACCGGTGTGCTCAACATGGCTTTGCTGTTCGGAACAGCCGCCATCGCGCTCTCGCTCATCCTGACGCCCATGCTTGCGGGCAGCGACAGCAACAAGAGCCTTGCCTACACCGCTGACGAATTCGACAACATCACCACCGGATCGATCGGCAATTCCGACGGCGCAAAGCGGTACACGATCCGCAGGAGCATCCTGCAGGAGATGCCGGGCTCGGTCTGCATCGTCGACAGCTATAACGGCGGCGCGGGCTGCCGTTGAAGGCGCTTGCGACGACGCATCAACGAGGGGAACTGCAATGCGTCGCGTGATTAGGCTGCTGTACGAAACCTCGGGTGCCACCGCCGTCGAATACGGCGTGCTTGCGGCTCTTCTCTCGCTCGCCCTTGTCGGCGGCTACAGTTCCATGGCCGATGGCGTGGAAAACACCTGGGCGACGATCAGCACGACCTACAGCGACGCCACCACCAAGTAAGCTTCCTCCCGCCCGTCAGCCCTTGGGCAACTCCTTCTCCGGATTGAGGGCGTCGGCGAGCCGCATCTTTGCCGACCCCGGCTTCAGCGGTTTCTGCTGGCTTTCATGCGGGGCCCATCCTGAAACATAGACCACGGAGAACGTCGCCCTGATCCGGCCGTCCGGATCGGAATAGCGCTCGGCGTAGATTTCCGCTGCCCGGAGAAACAGGGCGCGGCTCGCCGGTTTGCGCGAGCGGCCGACGAGCGGGTTCGCCATGCCCATGGCCTTGAGGTCGCGCATCAGCGGGAAGATCGAATCATAGCGCACTGTGTAGTCCTGTGCATCGACGACGGGCAGCGCCAGCCCGGCGCGCTGCAGCAGAGCGCCGATGTCGCGGATGTCGGCGAAGGGGATGACGCGTGGGCTTGCGCCGCCCGTCAGCTCGACCTCGGCAGAGATCAGCGCGTCGCGCAGTTCGGCCAGCGTCCCCGCGGCCGGGATCGCTGCGAGCAGCAGGCCATCGGCTGCCAGCGCCCGCTTCATCTGGATCAGCATGCCGGGCGTGTCGTTGGTCAGATGCAGGTTCATCGGCGCCAGCACGAGGTTTATCGATTGTGGTTCGAGCGGCAGCGTTTCGAGCGGGGCGGCGATGAGGTCGTCTCCCGGCGCGGCGTAGAACTCATCCGTCTCGACCCTGACCATCCGGCCGATCTTTCCGGTCGCCATGCACTCGCGTGCCGCCACGCCGGTCACGCCATTCACCTCGACGGCGACGTCGAAGTGCCGTTCGACCAGCGACAGCCTCTCGGCCAATTCGCGGGCAGCTATGTCGAGCAGGAAGGCTGCGTTTGCGTCCCCCGCCCGGAAGGCGCGGCGCCGGTTGGCGGCGGCGAGTTCGAGATCGAAGAGCTTTTCCATGCGGCTATCCTGACAAATCCACGATGGCAAAGGACCGCTGCGGCTCGTAAAGTCAAGCCATGACGGTCATCGGCGAGATCATCATAGGGCGCATTTGGGGTGGGGGAATGGCACTGATCGCCGGTACCGCGCGCGATCTGCTTTATCCTCCAGCCTGCTGCCATTGTGGTGTGTCGATCGCCGGGCATGGCGGCCTCTGTGCTTCCTGCTGGACCGGCATGCGGTTCATCGAGCGGCCTTATTGCGAAGTTCTCGGGACGCCGTTTGCCTATGAGGAAGGAGAGGGTGCCGTGTCGCCGGAGGCAATGGCCGAACCGCCCGTTTTCAACCGCCTGCGCTCGGTAGCGCTGCACGATGGACCGGCGCGCCAACTGGTGCATCAGCTGAAATATCGCGACCGCACCGATCTCGCTCCGATGATGGCGAGGTGGATGGTCCGGTCGGCTGCCACCGAACTGGCGGCCTGCGATGCCGTGATCGCGGTGCCGTTGCACCGGACCCGGCTCCTCAGCCGCCGGTTCAATCAGTCGGCCGAACTTGCCCGCCATGTCGCGCGGCTGGCGGACAGGCCGTTCCTTGCCGCCACGCTGGTGCGGAGCAAGCGGACCCAGCGGCAGGTCGGCCTGTCGGCCACGGCGCGCGAGACGAATGTGCGCGGCGCTTTCCGCGTGCCCGACGGGATGGCCGAGACGGTGCTCGGACGGCGGCTTGTGCTGGTCGATGATGTCTACACCACGGGCGCAACCGTCAGCGCGGCGGCGCGGGTCTTGAAGCGGGCCGGTGCCGCGGATGTGACGGTTTTGACCTTTGCAAGGGCGCTTTCCGGGCCTATATGAGCCATAGACTTGAAGTTCCTAGACTTTCCAGCGGTTATCACGGAGATCACGATGAAGCCGGTGACAATCTACACACGGCAGTTCTGCGGCTATTGCGCCCGGGCCAAGTCTCTTCTGGAGCAGAAGGGTGTGGCCTATGTCGAGCATGACGCGACGGGCAACGCGGAGCTCCGGCAGGAGATGATCCAGAAGGCCAATGGCCGCTCGACCTTTCCGCAGATCTTCATCGGCGAGACACATGTCGGCGGCTGCGACGATCTTTATGCGCTCGAGCATGCCGGGCGCCTCGACCCGATGCTGGCGAACTGAGGATTGACGCGATGACGACCAGGGTTGCCGCCATCCAGATGTGTTCGGGCACCGACCCGCGGCGCAATGCCGAGACCATGGAGCGCCTCGTGCGCGATGCGGCGGCGCGCGGCGCTCTCTACATCCAGACGCCCGAGATGACCGGAGCGCTCCAGCGCGACCGGGCGACACTGCTTGCCAACCTGCGCGACGAGGAGAACGACGTCATCGTGCGCAAGGCGGCCGAGCTCTCCAGGTCCCTCTCGATCTTCGTCCATATCGGTTCGACGGCGATCGCCGCCGGCGACGGGAAGATCGCCAACCGCGGTTTCCTGTTCGGACCGGATGGCAAGATGATCTGTCGCTACGACAAGATCCACATGTTCGACGTCGACCTCGACAATGGCGAGAGCTGGCGCGAGAGCGCGACCTATCGTCCTGGAGCAGAGGCGCGAGTGGCCGACCTTCCGTTCGGCAAGCTCGGTTTCGCGATCTGCTACGACGTACGCTTCCCGCATCTCTTCCGCACCGAGGCCATGGCCGGGGCACAGATCCTCACTGTGCCCGCGGCCTTCACCAAGCAGACCGGCGAGGCCCACTGGGAGGTGCTGCTGCGAGCCCGTGCCATCGAGAACGGCGCCTTCCTCATCGCCGCCGCCCAGGCGGGACAACATGAGGACGGTCGGGTCACCTATGGCCATTCGATGATCGTCGATCCCTGGGGCAAGGTGTTGGCCGCTGCTGGCGGCACCGGCGAGGCGGTTGTCGTAGCAGACATCGACGTTGGCATGTCGGCGGCGATTCGCGCCAAGATCCCGAACCTGAAGAACGGTCGCGACTTCGCGCTCGACATCGTTCCCGAACTGGCCAAGGGAGGGGTAACGGTTTGATCCGCTATGGATTGATCTGCGACAACGGTCACGAATTCGAAGGCTGGTTCTCGGAGAGTGCCGATTTCGACCGCCAGAAAGAATCGGGCTTTTTGACCTGTCCGGTCTGCTCTTCGCTTCACGTCTCCAAGACGCTGATGGCGCCTTCGGTGTCGACAGCGCGGAAGAAGGAGGCGCAAGCCGCGCAGCATGCGTTGACGGTCAATGCGGCGCAGCGCGATGCCTTTGCCAAGATCAAGGAAGCCGTTGCCGCGATCCGCGCCAATAGCGAGGATGTCGGTGAGCGCTTTCCCGAGGAGGCGCGGAAGATCCACTACGGCGAGACAGATGCGCGCGGCATCATCGGTCAGGCGTCAGCCGACGACGTGCGGTCGCTGATCGACGAGGGTATCGAGATCGCGCCGCTGCCGGTGCTGCCCGACGACGTCAACTGATGGCGTCGACCGGCTTTCATCTCGCAATCCACAATTTCGGCATTCATGTCGCAGATTACGGCGATCCTGCCATCGAGGGTTTCTTCAAGCGCGAGCCGCTGAACTTCGAGGCGGCGACGCGGGCGTCCGGCTTTATTGGCCGTTCCGGCTATGTCGGCGAGCCGGGTCCGGAGAGCTGGGGCAAGCAGGTCTTTCCGCGCTTTCTTGAGGGCAGCGGGCGCGAGGCAGGACCGTCATCGCTGTCGCTCTGGCAGGATATCGAGAGCCTGATGGCGTTTTCCTATGCCGGGATCCACGCCGAGGCGCTGAAGCATGCGCGGCGATGGAACGTCGAACAGGCCTGGCCGCCGCTGGTGCTCTTCTGGGTCGAGGCCGGCAGGCGTCCGGAATGGTCTGAGGCTGTCGAGCGGTTCGAGCATCTGGCCGATCACGGGGCATCGCCTTTTGCCTTCACCTTCAAGCAGCCGTTCGATCCGTCTGGTCAGCCTTACGTTATCGACAGGGGAAGGCTGAAGGCGCTGGTGGCGGGCAATGCCGAGGGGCAGGCGGACCTCCTGGCGCAGGCGAAGCTTATGGCGCCGTGACACGGGCGCCGCAATCTCATGACGTATCCTTCACGTCCTTGAGCCTTTTTCAAGGATGCGTTCGTAGTCTCGTAATCCCGACATGATCCGTACGATCGTAACGATACGGTTTTCCGTTGTGTAGAAGATGAGATATCGTCCGAATACTCATTTTCTCAAACGACGACTGCGCACGGAAGACAGCATTACAAACGCTTCCGGCATTTCGGCTATTTCAAGACAGGCTTGCCTCAGCTCTTCGAGATACGACAGGGCGCGAGATGGATTATGTTCAACGATGTAGCGGCCGATTTCCGCTAGGTCTTCCGTCGCCGCGTCTGTGAAATCAACCTTCATCCGGCCCGATGTTTGAGAGCGAGTTCCACATAGACGGCATCGAAAGCGTCGTCGATTGACCTCACCCTTCCCGCGTCGAGGTCGTCAAGACCTCGTTGAAGCTGTTTCTCGAGCTCCTTGTAGGCCTTCTGATCGTCAAAGCGCTCTCTTAGAACGGATGCTATGAAATCAGAGGGCGAGCCGAAGTCTCCCTGCCTTGCCTGTTCCCGGACGTATTCCTCAAGTCCCGGTTCGAGGCTGACGACAACTTCTCTCTGTTTGGCCATCGTCTATCCCTTTTGGTTTCATGCTATTCTACCACTGTTTGACGGGTGGTGAAACGGCATTGACCCCGACACCATCCGAGGTTCGTTCCTCACCCCTTGAAGCCATCCTCGTCCAAATAGGCCTGTTCCTCCGGCGTGGTGTCGCGGCCCAGCGCCGCGTTGCGGTGGGGGAAGCGGCCGAAGCGTTCGATGATCTCAAGATGGATGACGGCCCATTTGAGCGTTTCCTCGTCGCCGGTCTCGTCCCGGTGCTTCTGGAACAGGGAGACGCTGAGCTTCTGGTCTTCCATATCCTCCGAATGTTCGAAGGGCAGGTAGAAGAACGGGCGCAGGATCGGTTCGACACGCTGGTCGAAGCCTTTTTCCAGCGCCCGGCGGGCTGTCGCACGGGCGAGGCCGTCGGTGGCGTAGGAGTGGCCGCTGCCGCGGAAGAGGTTGCGCGGGAACTGGTCGAGCAGCAGGAGAAGCGCCAGCGTGCTTTCGGGCTTTTCTTCCCAAGAAGACAGCTCGCAGCACGAGGCGGCGAGATGCAGGTCGGCGTAGTTGTCGGCGATTTCGGCATCAAGCGCCGCGTCGCGGGAGAACCAGGCATCCGGGCCGTGACGCATCCAGCATTCGAGAACGGCTTCGGGTGTACCCATGGTGTCTAATCCTTCGTATGTTAGTCTTTTGGCGTCCGTCAGTCTTTCGGCCTCCGGGCGAGGATCATGTAGTTGACGTCGATGTCGGATGAGAGGTTCCAGCGGTTCTGCAGCGGGTTGAAGAACACGCCCTTGCGTTCGACGATACCCATGCCGTCCCGCGCCAGCGGCGCCTCGATTTCTTCCGGTCGCACCAGCTTCTCGTACTGGTGGGTGCCGCGTGGCAGCCAGCGCAGGACATATTCGGCGCCGACGATGGCCAGAGCCGCGGCCTTCAGCGTGCGGTTGATGGTGGACATCAGGAGAAGGCCACCGGGGCGCACCATGGAAGCGCAGGTGGTGACGAAGAAATCGACGTCGGACACGTGTTCGACGATCTCCATGGCGAGCACGATGTCGAAGGTCTCGCCGGCGGCGGCGAGCTGTTCGGCGGTCATCGCGCGGTAGTCGACCTTGACGCCGGTCTGGGCGGCATGGATGGAGGCGATGCCGATGTTCTTCTCCGAGGCGTCGGCGCCGAGCACATCTGCGCCCATGCGGGCGATCGGCTCCGACAGCAGGCCGCCGCCGCAGCCGATGTCGAGGACGCGCAGACCGGATAGCGGCTGATGCGACAGCGCCTCGCGGCCGAAATGGGCGGACGCCATGTCGCGGATGTATTCGAGGCGCACCGGATTGATCTTGTGCAGCGGCTTGAACTTGCCGGTCGGATCCCACCACTCGGCCGCCATGGCGGAGAAACGGTCGACCTCGGCCTGATCGATTGTCGTGCGAGCCTGTTCGCTCATCGGAAAGCTCCCTCAAGATGACATGCCTTCAAGTCGGCCGATCGGGCCGCAAAGTCAAGGATCGGTGCCGGGATCGTGAGGCGGTGCGGCGTCGGGTCGCCTGCGGGCGAAGAGGTCGAGCCCATGCCGGCGGCGGGTGCGCCGGTTGCGGCGCAGGCGGATGTCGGACCTGACGATGAAGATGATGTTATCTCTGTATGCATCGACCAATTCCGGGACCAGGTCGCGCACAAGGTCGTCCAGTTCATCCGAACCGAGGGCGAGGCACAGCGGGAGCTCGGTCACCGCGCGGCGGGAACCGCCGTCCGACATCAGCGCCAGTACCGAGAGGAACGGACGGTCGCACCGCAGCATCGGTCCCGAGCACAGCCGCCGTCGCCGGCACTCGCGGACACGGCAGAGCGGGATGTCGGCGTGCTGGCGCTTGAAGAGGAAGAACATGTCCATCGCGCTTCGATAGAGAAATTCGTCGATGCGTCTCAGCTCTTCCTCGGTTACCACGATCTTTTCGGGCGTCGCGTCATTATTCATTTCCGTCTCCTCTTCCTCATCCGATGGATTTCTTCGCTTGTGTGTGGGCACGGCTCCGCACCCACGCGGTCCTGACGGACCCGTGTTCTGCGGCATTCTCGGTGGCCGCCGAAGCGGCCGGGGCGCCCGGCGCACCGGACGAAAACAAAACAAAGGTACGCCAGGCACCCCGTCTCGACGATTTTTGCCGCCCTTTTCCTTTCCCTCTACGACCTTCCGGGGAAGGTCCTCTGTGCCACGCAGGCACGCCCCTTTTCAGGGAGGGGGATCGCGTTCGGGCAGCCCAAGGTCCTCCGCCCGCGTTTCAGCGGCGAACCATGGCATCGGCCCCACCTCGCCGGCAACGCTTTCCGGTGTATCCGCGGCGGGACGGAAAGCAGTGTCTCACGGCGGGGATTTTGGGGGACGCGGCGCCGTTAAAAAAAATTTGGCGAAGGAACAAGGACGATGAACGGCGCGTTCAAGCGGCATTCAGACAGAGGCCGATAGAACGGCACCAGAGGAAACACACCAGGAGATAACGCCATGAAGAGGCTTGGAATTCTTGCAGCAGGACTGGCGATCGCCGTCAGCCTCCCGGCGCTTGCGCAGGCTGCCAACGGTTATGCGACAGCCAATGTGAATCTGCGCGCGGGGCCAAGCACGAACTATCCCGCCGTGACCGTCATTCCAGCCGGCGCAGGCGTCGACATCTATGGTTGCCTCAACACCGCCAACTGGTGCGATGTCGGCTTTCGCGGTATTCGCGGCTGGGTCTCCGGCAGCTACCTGCAGGCTGGTTACCAGCAGCGCCGAGTTTATGTCGCACCGGAATACTATCGCCCGCTCGGCATCCCCACGGTGACCTTCTCGGTCGGCAACTATTGGGATCGCCACTATCGCGGCCGTGATTTTTACCGCAACCGCGACCGCTGGGACGACCGCGGCGAATGGCGCCAGGAACGCCGGGAAGAGCGCCGCGATTGGCGCGAGGAGCGTCGGGAAGACCGTAGGGATGACCGTCGGGACTGGCGTGAGGAACGCAGGGACGATCGCCGTGACGCCCGCGAGGAGCGCCGAGACAACCGGCCGGACGCGCGCGAAGAGCGCCGAGAGGAGCGTCGCGACAACGCCCGCGAGCGGGAGCGCCGCCAGGAAACCCGCGAGAACCGCCGCCAGCAGACGCGTGAAAACAGCGATCGGAATCGCAATCCCATTCGGGAGCTCGGCGCAGAGCGCAACAACGGCGGTCGCAACGGCTCCAACGCAAATGAACGTCGTGTGCCTGTTTGCGAGCCGGGTGACTTTGCCTGCCTACAGCGCCGATAACGACGGATCTCAATCACTTGAAGAAAGGCGTCTCCTCGTGAGGCGCCTTTTTTATGTCGGCGTCAGCGTACCGCATTGCGACAGGAAGGCCTGTTGTCCTTCGCTTGTGTCGCTGTTCCCCCACACCCATTGAACTTGCCGGTCGTTTTGGCTATGAGACCGCTGCTCTCATCCCAACCGGCTATCCGCCGGCCTGCAGTTTTCCTCGCGGCGTCGACGGGCGCCGGACAGTTTATCGGTAAGGCCCCATGGCACGCATCGTGATGAAATTCGGCGGCACCTCGGTCGCCAATCTCGAACGCATCCACAACGTAGCCCGTCACGTCAAACGCGAAGTCGATGCCGGGCATGAAGTGGCCGTGGTCGTCTCAGCCATGTCGGGGAAGACGAACGAACTCGTGGACTGGGTCCAGACCATGCCCAAGGTGGCTGGGGCCAATTCGCCGTTCTACGATGCGCGCGAATACGACACGATCGTCGCGTCGGGCGAGCAGGTGACGTCGGGTCTTCTGGCAATCGCGCTGCAGTCGATCGGCATCAACGCGCGCTCGTGGCAGGGCTGGCAGATCCCGATCAAGACCGACAACGCGCATGGCGCAGCACGCATCCAGGAGATCGACGGCTCCGACATCATCCGCCGCATGGGTGAGGGACAAGTGGCCGTGGTCGCCGGCTTCCAGGGCATCGGGCCGGACAACCGGATCGCAACGCTCGGACGGGGCGGTTCGGACACCTCGGCGGTGGCGATCGCGGCGGCTGTCAAGGCCGATCGCTGCGACATCTATACCGACGTCGACGGCGTCTACACCACCGATCCGCGTATCGAGCCGAAGGCGCGGCGGCTGAAGAAGATCGCATTCGAGGAAATGCTCGAGATGGCCTCGCTCGGCGCCAAGGTGCTGCAGGTCCGCTCCGTCGAGCTGGCGATGGTGCACAAGGTGCGCACCTTCGTGCGCTCCAGTTTCGAAGATCCCGATGCGCCGGGCATGGGCGATCTCCTGAACCCGCCCGGTACATTGATTTGCGACGAGGAAGAGATCGTGGAACAGGAAGTCGTCACCGGTATTGCCTACGCCAAGGATGAAGCCCAGATTTCGCTGCGCCGTCTGGCCGACCGGCCGGGCGTGTCCGCGGCTATCTTCGGGCCGCTCGCCGAATCCCACATCAATGTCGACATGATCGTCCAGAACATTTCCGAGGACGGATCGAAGACCGACATGACGTTCACGGTTCCCTCCGGTGATGTCGACAAGGCGCTCAAGGTCCTGTCCGACAACAAGGACAAGATCGGCTTCGACGTGGTGCAGAGCGAGAAGGGCCTGGTGAAGGTCTCGGTCATCGGTATCGGCATGCGCAGCCATGCGGGCGTCGCCGCCACCGCCTTCAAGGCACTCGCCGACAAGGGTATCAACATCAAGGCGATCACGACGTCCGAAATCAAGATCTCGATCCTGATCGACGGACCGTACGCGGAGCTCGCGGTTCGGACTTTGCATTCCTGCTACGGCCTCGATAAGAATTGATTCCATAAAGCGGGCTTGCCAACCGGCCTCCGGGCGGGCGGCGAGCCCGCTCCCGCAACTCTTGCATACCGGAGCATGGTGGCGATGAGAGACCTTTCAGCGGGTCCACGCGTCCTTTTGAAACGGCTTCGCGAGCTCATGGCCGAGCCGCTGGAGCCGCAGGAGCGTCTTGATCGCATCGTGCGGCAGATCGCCAACAACATGGTGGCGGAGGTCTGCTCCTGCTACGTGCTGCGCTCTGACGGGGTGCTCGAACTCTACGCCACCGAAGGCCTCAACAAGGATGCCGTCCACCTTGCCCAGCTGAAAATGGGCCAGGGTCTCGTCGGCACGATCGCGGCGTCCGCCCAGCCGCTCAACCTCTCCGATGCCCAGGCACACCCCGCCTTCCGCTACCTGCCGGAAACGGGAGAAGAGATCTACCATTCCTTCCTCGGCGTGCCCATCTTGCGGGCCGGCCGCAGTTTGGGCGTTCTCGTCGTCCAGAACAAAGCGCAACGCAACTATCGCGAAGACGAGGTCGAGGCGCTTGAAACGACCGCCATGGTGCTGGCCGAGATGATCGCCACCGGCGAGCTGAAGAAACTCACCCGACCGGGGCTGGAGCTCGACCTGACACGGCCGGTGTCGATCGAGGGCGACAGCTATTCGGAAGGTATCGGGCTCGGCCATGTGGTGCTGCACGAGCCGCGCATCGTCGTCACCAACCTCTTGAACGAGGATGCCGACAAGGAAATCCGCAAGCTGGTGGAGGCAATCGGGTCGCTCAGGCTCTCGATCGACGACATGCTGTCCAGGCGCGAGATTTCCATGGAAGGCGAGCACCGCGAAGTGCTGGAGACCTACCGCATGTTCGCCCACGACCAGGGCTGGGTGCGGCGCATGGAAGAGGCGATCCGCAACGGCCTGACGGCGGAAGCGGCGGTCGAGAAGGTGCAGAGCGACACAAAGGCGCGGATGATGCGCCTGACCGACCCCTATCTGCGCGAGCGGATGCATGATTTCGACGATCTGGCCAACCGGCTGCTGCGGCAGCTGACCGGCTTTTCATCGCAGAGCATGGCGGAAGGCCTGCCGACAGACGCGATCATCTTCGCGCGCGCCATGGGGGCGGCCGAACTGCTCGACTATCCGCGCGGCAATGTGCGTGGCCTGGTGCTCGAGGACGGGGCGGTGACGAGCCATATCGTCATCGTCGCCAAGGCCATGGGCATCGCCGTCGTCGGCCAGGCGGCAGGTGCCGTGGCGCTTGCGGAAAACGGCGACACGGCGATCATCGACGGCGATGACGGCAAGGTGCATGTGCGCCCCGTCGCCGATCTGGTGAAGGCCTACGAAGAAAAGGTGCGCCTGCGCGCCCGCCGGCAGGAGCAGTTCCGCGCGCTGCGCGACGTCGAGCCTGTGACGAAGGACGGCAAGCGGATCAAGCTGCAGATGAATGCCGGCCTGCTGGTCGATCTGCCGCAGTTGTCGGAATCTGGAGCTGAAGGAATCGGCCTGTTCCGCACGGAACTCCAGTTCATGATCTCCTCGACCATGCCGAAGGCCGACGAGCAGGAGAACTTTTACCGCAGCGTGCTGAAGCAGGCCGAGGGCCGGCCCGTGACCTTCAGGACGCTCGACATAGGCGGCGACAAGGTGCTGCCCTATTTCCGCGGACACGAGGAAGAAAACCCGGCACTCGGCTGGCGGGCGATCCGCCTGTCGCTCGACCGTCCCGGGCTTTTGCGGACACAGTTGAGGGCGCTGCTCAAGGCGGCCGCCGGGGCGGAACTGAAGATGATGCTGCCGATGGTCACCGAGGTGTCGGAGATCCGGGCGGTGCGCGAGCTGATGCAGAAGGAAGTGCAGCACCTCTCGAAATTCGGCCACCAGTTGCCGAAGAAATTGCAGTTCGGCGCGATGCTGGAAGTGCCGGCGCTGCTCTGGCAGCTCGACGCACTGATGAACGAGGTGGACTTCGTCTCTGTCGGTTCCAACGATCTTTTCCAGTTCACGATGGCGGTCGATCGCGGCAATGCGCGGGTGGCGGACCGGTTCGACGTGCTCGGCAAGCCGTTCCTGCGCATCCTGCGCGATATCGTGCGGGCGGGCGAGCGGAATAATACCCCGGTGACGCTCTGCGGCGAGATTGCCGGCAGGCCGCTCTCGGCCATGGCGTTGATGGGCATCGGCTTCCGGTCGATTTCCATGTCGCCGACGGCGATCGGACCGATCAAGGCGATGCTTCTGGCGCTCGACGTCGACAGGCTCGCCGCCGGTCTCAACGCGGCGCTCGACGACGATGCGGGACTCGTGAGCCCGCGCGATCTGCTGGTTCAGTTCGCGAACGATCACGAGATCCCGGTTTAATTACAGTATTGCGGAGTATAGGGTGGCGAAGCTTCCTGTCGAAAAGATGCGCGAGCTCGAACGTCGTTTCGGCGAGATCGAGGCTCGCATGTCGGCCGGTCCGGCGGCGGACGTCTATGTCAAACTGGCCTCGGAGTATTCCGAGCTGCAGCCGGTGGTGAAGACGATCCGCGACTACGAAAAGGCGCTGGCCGAGCAGGCGGATCTCAGGGCGCTGCTCGCCGACAAGGCGACGGACCGCGAGATGCGCGACCTTGCCGATATGGAACTGCCCGAGGTCGAGGCGAAGATCGAGGCGCTCGAAAAGGACATGCAGGTGCTGCTCCTGCCGAAGGATGCGGCCGACGAAAAGAGTGCGATCCTGGAAATCCGCGCCGGCACCGGCGGCAACGAGGCGGCACTGTTCGCTGGCGACCTGTTTCGCATGTATGACCGCTATGCGAGCGGCCGCGGCTGGAAGGTCGAAGTTCTCTCGGCCAGCGAGGGCGAGGCCGGCGGCTACAAGGAAATCATCGCGACTGTCAGCGGGCGAGGGGTGTTCTCGAAGCTGAAGTTCGAGTCCGGCGTGCACCGGGTGCAGCGCGTGCCCGACACGGAGACGCAGGGGCGCATCCACACCTCCGCGGCGACGGTGGCGGTGCTGCCGGAGGCGGAGGAGATCGATATCGACATCAAGCCCGAGGACATCCGCATCGATACCATGCGCGCCTCGGGTGCCGGCGGGCAGCACGTCAACACCACCGACTCGGCTGTGCGCATCACCCACCTGCCGACCGGGATCATCGTCGTCAGCGCCGAGAAATCGCAACACCAGAATCGCGCCAAGGCGATGCAGGTTTTGCGCTCGCGGCTCTACGACCTCGAGCGGCAGAAGGCCGACAACGAACGCTCGGCCGACCGCAAGAGCCAGGTGGGGTCCGGCGACCGGTCCGAGCGCATCCGCACCTATAATTTTCCGCAGGGCCGGGTGACCGACCACCGCATCAACCTGACGCTCTACAAGCTGGACAAGGTGATGGAGGGCGAGATCGACGAACTGGTCGACGCGCTGATCGCCGACTACCAGGCGGGGCAACTGGCACTGCTCGGCGAGCAGGCATGAGCGGGGAGACCGTCGGCGATCTGCTGCGGCTGGCGCGGCGGGAGTTCCAAGAGGCCGATCTCGACGATCCGGCGCTGGAAGCACGGATCCTGGTCAGCGGGCTGCTCGAGCTTTCAACGACGGAAATGGTGCTGGCCGATGACAGGGCGGTGGCGCCGGACGACGCGGAGCGCGTGCGCGAGGGGATTTCCCGACGGCTCGCGCACGAACCGGTCTATCGCATTCTCGGGCATCGCGCCTTCCACGGGCTCGATCTCAAAATCTCGGCGGCAACGCTCGATCCGCGTCCGGATACCGAGGTTCTGGTCGACCGGGTGCTGCATCACATGCGGGCCCTGGTGGAGCAAAGGGGGCGCGTGCGCATCCTCGACCTCGGCACGGGGACCGGCGCGATCGGGCTTTCGCTGGCCAAGGCCTGCCCGGTGGCGGAGGTGGTTCTGACGGATATTTCCGCCGAAGCCCTTTCAACCGCGGAAGAGAATGCCCATATCAACGGGATAGCCGACCGCACCGGCTTTGTGAGGAGCGACTGGTTCGGGGCAGTTTCCGGTTCCTTCGACATCATCGTGTCAAACCCGCCCTATATCGTGCGGGAGGTGATCGGGACGCTGGATCCGGAAGTTCGGAATTACGATCCGATGGCGGCGCTCGATGGCGGGGCCGACGGACTCGACGCCTATCGCGCAATTGCGGCAGGCGCACTTTCTCATCTTGCGGAAGACGGGTTTGTCGGGCTTGAAATCGGGCATGACCAGAACGAGGCGGTGACGGCGCTGTTTGCACGCGAAGGCTTCGGCTTGATCGAGGCGGCGAAGGACCTCGGCGGCAGGGACAGGGTTTTGATCCTGGCGCCAGGGGTTTGACGACAAGAGGCCGCAGCGCGGATCGCCGAAATTGCTGCATCCGCACAAGTTATTTCGTGAGTGCAAAGAAAAGGCTTGGTTTTCGTAAGGAAGCGTAATAGTTTGCGGGCACGCATCGGGCAGCGGGGATGACCTTTTAGGATTGTTCGAGACTGTCTCGACTTCGATTTCGGCCCTCTTTGGAGGGTTTCGCGGGGCGAAAGCAAACCCGATGCGTGATCAGTTAATTTAACTTCATCGGCGGCAGCAAAAGCAATGGCGCAGTATGCCCGCAGCACGCGGACCCTCGGTACAAACTGACCGAGCTTTATCGCGTCGTGTTCAAAATCAGCAAAACAGACATTCAGGTGAGCGATAGATGAGGCCAGGACAGCAGAACAAGCGTCGAGGGCGTGGAAATAACGGCGGCGGCGGTGGCGGCGGCGGTGGAAACTTCAACCGCAAGGGCGTCAATCCGCTGACCCGCACCTATGACAGCTCCGGTCCCGACGTGAAGATCCGTGGCACGGCCCAGCACATCGCCGAAAAATACGGCGCGCTTGCCCGCGACGCGCAGAGCTCCGGCGACCGCGTGATGGCCGAAAACTACCTG
>NZ_JAGRRC010000001.1:280000-281738 GCF_018122705.1 Ciceribacter sp. L1K23
GTAACTATAACGGTCCTAAGGTAGCGAAATTCCTTGTCGGGTAAGTTCCGACCTGCACGAATGGCGTAACGACTTCCCCGCTGTCTCCAACATAGACTCAGTGAAATTGAATTCCCCGTGAAGATGCGGGGTTCCTGCGGTTAGACGGAAAGACCCCGTGCACCTTTACTATAGCTTTACACTGGCATTCGTGTCGGCATGTGTAGGATAGGTGGTAGGCTTTGAAGCGGGGACGCCAGTCTTCGTGGAGCCATCCTTGAAATACCACCCTTATCGTCATGGATGTCTAACCGCGGCCCGTCATCCGGGTCCGGGACAGTGTATGGTGGGTAGTTTGACTGGGGCGGTCGCCTCCGAAAGAGTAACGGAGGCGCGCGATGGTGGGCTCAGAGCGGTCGGAAATCGCTCGTCGAGTGCAATGGCATAAGCCCGCCTGACTGCGAGACTGACAAGTCGAGCAGAGACGAAAGTCGGTCATAGTGATCCGGTGGTCCCGCGTGGAAGGGCCATCGCTCAACGGATAAAAGGTACGCCGGGGATAACAGGCTGATGACCCCCAAGAGTCCATATCGACGGGGTTGTTTGGCACCTCGATGTCGGCTCATCGCATCCTGGGGCTGGAGCAGGTCCCAAGGGTTTGGCTGTTCGCCAATTAAAGCGGTACGTGAGCTGGGTTCAGAACGTCGTGAGACAGTTCGGTCCCTATCTGCCGTGGGTGTAGGAATATTGACAGGATCTGTCCCTAGTACGAGAGGACCGGGATGGACATATCTCTGGTGGACCTGTTGTCGCGCCAGCGGCATAGCAGGGTAGCTATATATGGAAGGGATAACCGCTGAAGGCATCTAAGCGGGAAACCCACCTGAAAACGAGTATTCCCTATCAGAGCCGTGGAAGACGACCACGTTGATAGGACGGATGTGGAAGCGCAGCAATGTGTGAAGCTTACCGTTACTAATAGCTCGATTGGCTTGATCGTTCTTATTGCTTGTGCTCATCGAAGATGAGCAAAGCCATCTCTTCTGTCCTGACGCGAAAGCGCTCCGGACGGGCCGGCCAAACATGGCCGACGCGCTAGCGCGCTGTATGGCTGCCATGCTCACACCTTGAGCGGGGGGACCCATGCAGAACGATAGTTCGTCGCCAACAGTTTGGCGCGCCGTCTGCAGCGCAGCGATCGAAGATCGCGACAGCGTGAAGACAGAAGAAACCGACGTGTTCAAATAAAGAAAACAGGCGAATGCCTGTGCCAGCTTCTCAAATCACATTGCCCTTAATTGACCTGGTGGTCATGGCGGGGCGGCCGCACCCGTTCCCATTCCGAACACGGCCGTGAAACGCCCCAGCGCCAATGGTACTTCGTCTCAAGACGCGGGAGAGTAGGTCGCTGCCAGGTCTATTAAAGGCAATGTCATCACACGATGAAACACAATCTTCTCGAAACAAAACCTGCGGCCCCTGGCCAAAACCAAAGGGCCGCCCCAAAAGCGGCCTTTCGTCGTTCAAGGGGATAAGCAGATCAAAAAAGAATGCAAGGTGGAACACAGCCTCAGGCCGGTGCCCTCCTTACAGGAGACAAAACCTTCGGTTTTGCTCCACAAGTGGCATCACAGCCCAGCTGTGACGCAGTCGCGACATTCGGCAAAGCCGAATGCGCTTGGCGCGGGGTGGAGCAGCCCGGTAGCTCGTCAGGCTCATAACCTGAAGGCCGCAGGTTCAAATCCTGCCCCCGCAACCA
>NZ_JAGRRC010000001.1:281838-761590 GCF_018122705.1 Ciceribacter sp. L1K23
TTCCGCGGACCCCGGTGGCAGGCTCTTGCGTCCTTCCCCCACCACCAGCGCCGGCCCCGCCTCGCCACAACGCCTTGTGGTGTATCCGCGACGGAACGGGACAAGGATACGGGCGTGGAAAAGAAGGGGGAAAGCAGCGGTGAGATTTTTTCGAGGGAGAGGCGATTTTTCTTTTAAGGGTATGATTTTGTTGGGAGATAATTTTCGAGGAAACGCCGCCCGGCCTTTCGCTTTGGCTCAAGGCGTTCGGCGCTGCAATCGATTCACTGGATCGATTGCTCCGCTGCGCGGACCGCGCCTCGCCCCCTCACCTGAAAAATCTGGCACTTAGCTGACGCTAAGACGCCGATTTTTCTTCCTCTCCCACCAGGGTAGAGGTAGGGCGGCACCGGCGCGGCCAACTCCTCCTCTACCCTTGTGGGAGAGGATACAAAATCATGATCTTAGCGCAGCTAAGTCATAGATTTTGTTGGTGAGGGGGTCGCGATCTCCACCGGCCACACCCTGAGGTACCCTCGCGGAGCGAGGGCCTCGAATGGCGCGACCGACGCCGCAAGCCGAGTGCACGAAACTTTCCAGGCGGGATCGCGGTGTCATGAAAACTTCGCACCGCTTTCACCGGACTGTCGTCCAGCAGCGCTAAACCTCAGCAAACGACGGTGCAATTTTTATTGCAAAGGAGAACGCGATGACACGTAGATTGCATACCATATTGGCAGCCGGCGCCTTTACACTGCTGACCGCCATCGGCCCCGCTCAAGCCGCCACCACCGTGACCTTCTGGCACAGCTTCAACAAGACCAATGGCGAAGCGCTCGACAAGATCATCGCCGCGTTCGAAGCGGCCAATCCCGACATCGACATCCAGGGCGAGTTCGTCGGCAATTACAACGATATCGTGGCCAAACTGCAGGCTGCCATACCGGCCAATCGCGGGCCGGCGGCGGTCATCCTGGAAGTCACGCGCTATGGCCTGTTCGCCCAAAACAATGTTCTGACCGACTTGACGCCCTATGTCGATGCCGACCCGCTGAAGGACGATCTCTACGACTACGCCCGCGAAGTCGGCGTGATCGACGGCAAGAACTACATCGTACCCTTCAACTCCTCGACCCCGGTCCTCTATTTCAACAAGGACATCTTCACGCGCGCCGGTCTCGCAGAAGACACCCCGCTGAAGACGTTTGACGACATCCTCGCAGCGGCGAAGACGATTTCCGAGAAGCTTGGCTCGGAGGGGATTTCCGGCATCGCGGCTCCCGGACAATTCTCCCGCTGGGGTCTGGTCATGGCCAATGACAGCGAGCTCATCGAGCCCAAAAGCGGTGAAATCCTTCTCGACAAGCCGAACACCATCGAGGCCTACCAGTGGATGGCATCGCTCGTGCACGAGCACAAGGTCGCTTCGCCCGATGGCGTGACGGACGAGGATGTCGGCCGCGACGCCTTCCTTGCCGGCAAGGTCGGCATCATGATGAACTCGACGGGCAACTATGTCGGCGCGAAGAAGGCACTCGGCGACAATCTCGTCGTCCGTCCGATGCCCTGCAATAAGATCTGCTCCGTGCCGATCGGCGGCGCCGGCATCGGCATCATGGCATCCGCACCTAAGGAGGTCCAGGACGCGGCCTACAAGTTCGTCAGCTACGCGGCCTCGCCGGAAGCCAATGCCATCTGGTTCGCCGGCACCGGCTATCTGCCGATCAACAAGAAGAGCGCGGAACTGCCGGTCGCGGTGGAAGCGCTCGCCACCCAGCCTGGCATCGACGTCGCCATCCAATCCCTGCCGAATGCCCACGGCCGTGCCCGCACCGAGGTCGTCACCTGGATGCGCTCGACGGAGTACAAGATGTGGGAAGCAATGGCGCTCGGACAGCGGCCGGTCGAAGAAACCATGACGGACTTCGCCGCGCAGACGCGTCAGGAAGAACAGCGCGCCAGCAACTGATACCTCCAACCCATGCCCGACGGACCTCCAGCCGAGGTCCGTCGGTCGTCCGGTTCCGCCATGCCCCGCAAGCTTACGCCTTATCTCTTCGTCGCGCCGCTGATGCTCTTCATGGCGGTCTTCACCTATGTTCCGATCGCCACCAGCCTCAACCTCAGCGTCCGGCACTGGAACTTCCTGTCGCCCGACATGCCGTTCGTCGGATTGGCGAACTACGAACAATTGCTGACGTCCCGCGATTTCTGGAACTCGCTCTGGGTCACCACGCTGTTTGCAGTCTTTTCCGTCCCGATGCGGCTCGCGGTTGCCCTCGTGATCGCCTCCTATCTCGCCCGCGAAAGCATGGCGTCGCGACTGCTCCGTGGGGCGCTCTTCCTGCCTTATGTGACCTCCGCGGTCTCCATCGCCGTCGTGTTCTCCTGGGTCTTTTCCACCGACTATGGCATGGTCAATGCGCTTCTGGGCGCTCTCGGGTTCGGGAAAGTGCCCTGGCTTCAAGATCCGCATATCGCGCTCTGGGTGCTTGTCCTCGTCAACACCTGGAAGCAGTTGGGCTACGATATCGTCATCTACATCGCAGGCCTGCAGGCGGTGCCCCAGGAACTCTATGATGCCGCGGCCGTCGACGGCGGGCGTCGCCTGCACGTGTTCCGCCGGGTGACGGTGCCGCTGGTGATGCCGACCACCTATTTCCTGCTGGTGATTTCCGTCATCGAGGCCTTCCAGGTCTTCACCATCGTCAGCGTCATGACCGGTGGAGGACCGGCAGGCGCGACCGATCTTCTCGTCCACATGCTCTATCGCATCGGTTTCGTGCTGTTCGATATCGGCCAGGGATCGGCGCTGGCCGTCCTTCTCTTCATCTTCCTGGTCGTGCTCGCGTTCGTCAAATCCTATGTGATCGGCCGGAGGGTCCATTATGAAGCGTGACAATCCCCTCCTGACGGGCCTCGCGCTGGTGGCCGGACTGCTGTTCCTGTCCCCGGTGCTCTATTCGATCTTCATGTCGTTCCAGACGGTGGACGCCTACTATCGCGGGACGACCGAATTCACGCTCGACAACTATGCGCGTGCCGTCGGTCAGTACAACTTCGCCCGCTATCTGCTGAACAGCCTGATCGTCTCCGGCCTGGTGACGATCCTCGGCATCACCTTCGCAACGATGGCCGCCTTTGCCTTCGCGCGCTACCGGTTCCGCGGCGGCGACCTGATGTTCGGGGCGACTGTGGCGACGCTGATGATCCCGAGCCATATCAGCCTGATCCCCAACTATCTGACATTGGCCAAGGTGGGTTTGCTCGATACCTACGCGGGTCTCATCCTGCCGGCGATCTCCAACGGCTTTGCCGCATTTTTCCTGCGCCAGTACATCCGCGGAATTCCGAAGGCGCTCGACGAGGCGGCCTACATGGATGGCGCGACACCGCTTCAGGTTCTGTGGCGGGTGATCGTTCCCATCAGCCGGCCCGCCATCTTCTCGATGGGGCTCTACATCTTCATCACCGAATGGAACAACTACATCTGGCCGCTCGTCGCGATCGGCAAGCAGGATCTCTACACGCTGCAGATCGGGCTCGCCCGCCTTTACCGCGTGAACCCCGGGGAAGGCCTCATCGACTGGCCGCTGGTCATGGCCGCCTCGACCATCACCATCCTGCCCGTGCTGCTCGGCTTCTTCCTGGTGGAACGGCACCTGGTGCGCGGCATCACCATGGGCGCCTTGAAATAATCGAAGGAATTGGAATGACACGCATCGCATCCCACCGCGGCGGCACGCTCGAGTTCGGCGACAGCACGCCCCGTGGTTTCAAAGCTACGGCGCAAATGGCACTCGAGGAAGTCGAGTTCGACGTGCACCCGACCGCCGACGGCGCGATCATGGTGCATCATGACGCAACGCTGGATGGCACGACCGACCGGTGCGGTGTCATCGCGGAGTTGACGGAGGCGGACGTCCGCTCCGCCGTGATCGATTATGGCGCCGGCGGCCATCCGCTCTCCCTTCCCGAACTCTGCGCGATCTTCCGGGAGAGCGAGGTGGACTTCCGCTGCGAGATCAAGCCGGGTGTGGGTGGCATCCCCTACCCTGATTTCGTCCCGCGCGTGGTGGAGATGCTGGAGCGGGAAGGCATGCTTCACCGCACCACATTCTCCTCCTTTCTCGTTCCCTCGCTGGACGCGCTAGGCAAGGAAACCGATCGCCCCCTGTTGTGGCTTGTCAGTCCGCCGGTGCTTGGCCAACTCGGCGCCCCTGCAGTGGTCGAGACGGCCCTGGCGCACGACATTCCGGAAATCAGCGTCCACGTGGACACGGCGACCCTCTCCCTGAAGCAGACCGTCAACGACGCGGGGCTCGCCTTCGGTTGCTGGGCGGCGCATACGGCACAGCAGATCGAGAAGGCGTTCGCCCTCGGGGTCAAGGTCTTCACCACCGATCGTCCGAGCCTCGCGATCGCGATCCGGGACCAGCAAAGAGGGGGTAGCCCGCGATGAGTGGCATTTCGCTCAAGGACATCCGCAAATCCTATCCCGGAGGACCGGAGATCCTGCACGGCATCTCCATGGATATCGAACCGGGCGAATTTGTCGTCATCGTCGGACCGTCTGGTTGCGGAAAGTCAACGCTGCTCCGGCTGATCGCCGGCCTCGAAACATGCGACAGCGGAAAACTTTCCATCGGCGGCAGACGGGCCAATGATCTGGCACCGCAGGACCGCGACATCGCCATGATCTTCCAGAACTACGCGCTCTATCCGCACATGACGGTGCGCCAGAACATCGCCTTCGGCCTCGAACTGCGCGGCATGGCGAAACGGGAGCGTCACGCCCGGGCGGAGGCCGTCGCCGCGACGTTGCAGCTGACGGATTATCTCGACCGCAAGCCGGGGGCCCTGTCGGGTGGCCAGCGCCAGCGCGTCGCCATGGGCCGCGCCATGGCCCGCGACACCTCGACCTTCCTGATGGACGAGCCGCTGTCGAACCTCGACAACGCGCTGCGCGTCGCCATGCGGACGGAGATCAAGGAGCTTCACCGTTCGCTGAAGGCGACCATCGTCTACGTCACACACGACCAGACGGAAGCCTTGTCGCTGGCCGATCGCATTGCTGTCCTGAAGGACGGTCATCTTCAGCAGTTCGATACGCCGGAAGCGATCTACGATCGCCCGAAAAACCGTTTCGTCGCGGGCTTCCTCGGCATGCCCTCGATGAACTTCGTGTCCGTCGAGCGCCTGCCGGGCTGGGCCGGCCGGAATGGGCTGACAGCAGGCTTCCGCCCGGAGACACTGACAGTCTCGACCAGCGAACCCGCAGACCATGCCCTCCCCGCCCGCGTCGTGCTTTCCGAGATGACGGGCGCCGAGGCGATCCTTCATTGTGACAGCCCGGCGGGGCGCCTGACCGTGGTGGGACCACGGAGCACCGAATTGCGTGGAGCCGACCGCCTCTGGATCACCTATGATCTGGAGAAGGCGGTCTTCTTCGACGACAAGACGGGCGATCGCCTGGAGCTTCCGGCAACCGATCGCGGCTTGTAGCATTGGCTTTGGCGACCGGGTTGAACACGAATTGGACACGGAATGAACGGCAGGAACGACCTTCCCGAACGGCTCGGCGATCTGATCAGCCGTCACTCACCGCAATTGACGGATGCGGACACACGTCTGCTTGACGTGCTGATGCAGGACCCGATCCGCGCCGCCATGGAAAACGGCAAGACCGTCTCGTTCAGGGCAGGCGTTCATCCAGCCTCCGCCGTTCGGCTGGCGCGTCGCCTGGGCTTCAAGGGCTACCCGGAGTTCCGGACCTTCCTGCAGTCGAGCCTGCTGGAAGGCGGTGGCGATTTCGAGAGCCCGGCCGCGAGAATGGCAGCACGCCTGGTTCGCGCTGAGGACGGCAGTCTGCTCGCCTCCGTCCTGGACAGTGAAATCGCCGCCCTGCAGCAGGTTCGCAACAGCGTCTCGGACGCCGATATTCGCGTGTTTTCGCAAAGCCTGCGCGATTGCCGCCGGATTCTTGTCTTCGGTCGGGGACATTCCGCCGCGCTGACCTCGCTCATCGCCCTCAGGCTGAACCGGTCGGGATATGAGGCCGTGGACTTGTCCAGCCAGTTGCACCAGATCGAGGAGCTTCTGTCGACGCTGACCCCGGATGACGTCGTGTGGGTCTTGGCTTTCCGGCGGCCGCCGCCACTAATCCGGGAGGTTCTGGAGATCGCGACGAAACGAGGGGCTCGGACACTGGCTCTGACGGACCTCCGCTGCGCCCGCCTCGATCCGGCCCCGGAGCATCAGATCGCCGTGTCTCGCGGCGAGCCGGGCGAGAGCCAGTCTCTCGTCGTGCCGATGACGGTGGCGAACGCCGTCATCCTTGATCTTGCGGCGATCGACGACGGACGCTCCCTTCAGGCGCTTGGAGCGTTCAGGTCGTTTCGGGCCTCGAGCGATTTGCCGCTTTGACCGGGGCTACGTCCGCCCCGGTGGGCACCCTGTAGCCACGGGCTTGCTTGCGTTTGACGATCTCTCGAAAGAGGTTTGCCGCGGCCTCTTCGGTTTCGAAGGTGTGCGCCTTGCTTTGTCCTCGTCGCCCGATCCGGCCCCAACGTCTCGTCAGGCACGTCTCGCCGAACAATGTCGGCACGATTTCCAGCGCATAGAAACGGGCCATGTTTCGCGTGACATCGGTTCGTTCTGCGTAATGGGTGATCAACGCTCTCGTCATGGAGACAGAATCGCAAAGCCTGCGAGATCGGTCCAACGAGTGTTTTGAATCGGTCCGGCCTCATCGATTCATGATCGTGATGAGTATATCCACCGGAGAATTCCGACGAAGCTGCCGGCATTGGCTACTGGTCGTGGTTCGACGGACGGCTTGCTCTGACAAGCAGGACTGTCAGCACGGCTGCAAGCCCGAACCAGGTGATGGCGTAACCGAGATGATTGTTGGGAAACGAAACAACGGTCAGGCCGCCAATCGGCGGGTTCTCGCCTCCGGCATCCGCATCCAGAAAATACGGGGCGACCTCTGGAAATCCGAGGGAGCGCGCCATGGCCACCGTATCGCGGGAAAACCAGCGTCCGCCGTCGGGATCGTTGGAGCGGAGAAAAGCGCCATCGGGCTGTGTCAGGCGCAAGAGGCCGGACACCTCAACGAGGCCGTGGGGCCGAGAGAGCTTGTCGGGCGAGAAACTGTCCGGAATGAAGCCGCGGTTGATGAAGAGCCGCCAGCCTTCATCGGTTTCGAACAACGACATAACCCAGAAGCCGGTGCCGCGCACGGTAACAGCCTTCACGAAGATATCATCGGCTGGCAGGAAACGGCCGGACGCGGATATCCTTCGGTATTCCGCCGTGTCGAATGACAACCGGGACCATTCCGCCGGACCGGGTGCCGGGACGGGAGCCGCGGCCAGCCCCGTCTCGACGCGTTCGATCAGCGCCGTCTTCCACTGCAGGCGCTGCACCTGCCAGACGCCGAGGCCCAGCAGGACCATCACCGCCAGAAGGCCGGGCCCGAGCAATATCCATCTGCGACGGGATCGTGCCATGGCCCGCCCCGATCAGGAGCCGAAGCCCTGGAAGCTCTCATGCTCCATCTGCGGCATCATGTTGGTGTTGAGGTTGTACATGACCCAGAGCGACCCCGAAATCATGATGACGACCACGATCACCGTGAAAATCATCGACAGCAGGGTCCAGCCTTCATCCGAACGGCTGTTCATATGGAGGAAATAGACCATGTGGACCAGGATTTGTGCCACGGCGAAGCCGATGACGGTCAGCGCCGTGACCACCCGACTGTCGAACCCCCCGCTCATGACGATGGCGAACGGGATGAAGGTAAGCACGACCGAGAGCACGAAGCCGGTGAGGTAAGACCGATAGCTGCCGTGATCGTGTCCGGTATTGTCGTGTGGCGCAGCGCCGTGGTCGCCGCGATGGCTATGGGGTTCGATGGAATGTTTGGACATCAGATCATCCCCAGGAGATAGACGAAGGTGAAGACGCCGATCCAGATCACGTCGAGGAAGTGCCAGAACATGCTGAGGCACTCCATTCGCCGGGTATTGGCCGGAATGAGACCCTTGCGGTTCATCTGGACCATCAGCGTGACGAGCCAGATTGAGCCGAAGAGCACATGCAGCCCGTGGGTGCCGACCAGCGCGAAGAAGGCCGAGAGGAAGGCCGAACGCTGTGGTCCGGCGCCCAGATGGATCAGGTGATGGAACTCGTAGATTTCGACCGCAAGGAAGGCGAGGCCGAGGAGCAGCGTCACGGCGAGCCAGACCTGCATCCTTGTCTGCCGGCCCTCGTACATCGCAAGCATGGCGAAGCCGAAGGTGATCGAGGAGACCAGCAGGAAGCCGGTGTTGATCGCAATCAGGGTGAGGTCGAAGAGCGCCTTGGGTCCGGGACCCGCCGCATAGCTCTGCCCGAGGACACCGAAGACGGCGAAGAGCACTGCGAACATCAGGCAGTCGCTCATCAGATAGATCCAGAAACCGAGGCGGGTGGAACCGCCTTCCTCATGATGGTGCGGCTCGGTTTCCCAATAAACCGCCGGCTCGGCGGACTGCGTGACGGTAGCCATGACGGTCATGCTCCCATTCCGGCAAGTTGGCGATCGCGCGCGGCTTCGACGCTCTCGACCTCATCGACGGGGACGTAATAGTCGCGGTCATAGTTGAAGGTGTGGGCGATGGACACAGCGACGATCCCCAGGAAGGATAGCGCCGCCAGCCACCAGATGTGCCAGACCAGTGCGAAGCCGCAGACGGTCGCCAGCGCGGAGAGAATGACGCCGGTGCCCGTATATCGCGGCATGTGGATCGGCAGATAAGGCGCTTTGGGCCGCTTCTGACCGGCTTCCTTCATATCATGCCAGGCATCGAGGTCGTGCACGACCGGCGTGAAGGCGAAGTTGTAGGATGGCGGAGGAGACGAGGTTGCCCATTCCAGGGTCCGGCCTCCCCAGGGATCGCCGGTGAGATCGGGATTCTCCTTGCGCTTCCAGATCGAGACGGCAACCTGGACGAAGAAGGCTGCGATGCCGACGGCAATGAGAACGGCGCCGAGTGCCGCCAGGATGAACCAGATCCTGAGATCCGGATCATCAAAGACCCGCATGCGTCGCGTTACGCCCATCAGCCCGAGGATGTAGAGCGGCATGAAGGCGAGCCAGAAGCCGACGACCCAGCTCCAGAACGAGACCTTGCCCCAGAAGACGTTGAGCGTGAAGCCGAAAGCCTTGGGCCACCAGTAGGCGATCGCCGCAAAGCAGCCGAACAACACGCCACCGATGATCACATTGTGGAAGTGTGCCACCAGGAACAGCGAGTTGTGCAGGACGAAGTCTGCCGGAGGTACAGCCAAGAGAACGCCCGTCATGCCGCCGACCGTGAAGGTCAGCATGAAGGCGACGGTCCACATCATCGGCAATTCGAAACGGACCCGGCCCTTGTACATCGTGAACAGCCAGTTGAAGATCTTCGCACCCGTCGGCACGGAGATGATCATCGTGGTGATGCCGAAGAAGGCGTTTACCGACGCGCCCGAGCCCATCGTGAAGAAGTGGTGCAACCACACGACATAGCTGAGGATCGTGATGCAGACCGTGGCATAGACCATCGAGCTGTAGCCGAAGAGGCGCTTGCCGGAAAAGGTAGAGGTCACCTCGGAGAACACACCGAACAACGGCAGGATCAGGATGTAGACCTCCGGATGGCCCCAGATCCAGATGAGATTGATATACATCATCGCGTTGCCGCCGAGATCGTTCGTGAAGAAGTTCGTTCCCACATAGCGATCGAGCGTCAGGAGGATCAGCGTCATCGTCAGCACCGGGAAGGACGCGACGATAAGAACGTTGGTGCAAAGCGAGGTCCAGGTGAAGACAGGCATGCGCATCAGCGTCATGCCCGGAGCACGCATCTTGATGATGGTGACGAGCAGGTTGATGCCTGAGAGCGTCGTTCCCACGCCGGCGATCTGGAGGCCCCAGATGTAATAATCCACGCCGACCCAAGGACTGTAGCCGATCCCCGACAGCGGCGGGAAGGCGAGCCAGCCGGTCTGCGCGAACTCGCCGACGAACAGAGAGGCCATGACGAGTACGGCACCGCCGACGGTCATCCAGAAGGAGAAGTTGTTGAGGAAGGGGAAGGAAACGTCACGCGCGCCGATCTGCAGCGGCACCACATAGTTCATCAGACCCGTGACGAAGGGCATCGCCACGAAGAAGATCATGATCACGCCGTGCGCGGTGAAGATCTGGTCGTAGTGGTGGGCGTTGAGATAGCCCTCGGATCCGTTGAACGCCAGCACCTGCTGAAGGCGCATCATGATAGCATCGGCGAAGCCGCGCACCAGCATGACCAGCGCCAGGATGATATACATGATGCCGATCTTCTTGTGGTCGACAGATGTAAACCACTCCTTCCAGAGATAACCCCACAGACGGAAGTAGGTCAGCGCGGCAACCGCGGCGACGCCGCCGATCACGACGACGACGAAGGTCGACAAGACGATCGGATCGGTTGGGATTGCACTCCAGTTGAGGCGACCCAGAAGGAGGGAGGTCGAATGATCTACCGTAGCCATGGCCGGATCCTGTCAAAGTTGCTGCGCGCTGCCGGCGGACGGCTGCATAAGTGTGAGATAGCGATCGGCAGGATCGCCAAACGGTGTCATGGGCTGCGGCATGCCGTGTCCGCGAAGCGGTCCGGAGACGACAGGCGTGACCGAAGCCGATGCCGGCTTGGCGGCGAGCATGCGGTCGAGTTCTTCCGTCGAGCAGAAGCCCGTGACCTTGAACGGCTCCCAGCCGAACACAGGCTCGCGCGTGCCGCGTCGTTCGTGTTTGTCGTAGATCAGGGCGCTCATGTTGACCGTACCGGCGAGACCCGTGCCGCCCTGCGCATCGAGCGCCATCATCTCGGCCATGCAGATCTTGCCCTCTTCGACGCACATGTTGACGACGCGGGCAAAGAGCTGAGGATCGACATTGGAGTAGCTGACCGGCCGGACGTTCTCGCTCGGCCGCTCAAGCTCGAGATAGGTCGGACGATCGAGGACCTGGTCCTGCTGCCGCGCCGTCTCGACCCAGTCCTCGAAAGCGGCGGCATCGGTCGCCTTCGCCTTGAAGCGCATGCCGGAGAAGCCGGCGCCAGAATAATGTGAGGCGAGACCCTGGTATTCGCCGGGTTCGTTGAAGACGCCGTGCAGCGTCGTCTGCATGCCGGGCATGGCGTAGATCATCCCCGCCATCGACGGGATGTAGAACGCGTTCATGACAGACGACGACGTCAGGGAGAACCGGATCGGACGATCCACCGGTACGGGCAACTCATTGACGGATGCCACCCTGTATTCCGGGTAGATGAAGAGCCACTTCCAGTCCAGCGCAACCACCTGCACCTCCAGCGGCTTCTGGTCCGGCGCGATCGGCTCGACTTTCGAAATTCTGGATAGCGGACGATACGGATCGAGGAGGTGGGTTCCAACCCAGGTCAGCGCCCCCAGGCTGACCACGATGAGAAGCGGGATCGCCCAGATGATGAGCTCGAGCTTGGCCGAATGCGACCAGTTCGGCTTGTAGACGGCCGCCGCGTTCGAGGACCGGAAATGCCAGGCGAACCAGCAGGTGAGCAGCATGACCGGCACGATGATGATCAGCATCAATAGCGTTGAGATCACCAGAAGGTCGCGCTGCTGCGCAGCGATATCTCCCGTTGGAGCAAGAACCTCCGCCTTGCAGGCGGACAGGAACAGAACCGCTCCGAGAGCGGCGAACAATTTCGGACGGAGGCGCTTTCGCATAGCTTACCCTGACGATGGCTCAATCGCAGGCGGACCCCCTCCAGTACCCACCGGCGACCATTGATGATCGTCAAGCTAGTTAGTTCGATTTCGCATCGCGGCACATACGACAATTTGTCACCTGTCAATTTTGGCGCCGCTGCGGCATCGCTGTCATCGAAAAACAGTCCTCGGGTGGACGGCTGGCGCCGCGCGCCTACTTCTACCGTTTGAGAAGAGAGTAAGGTTCCATGGCGAGCATGACCGGCACAACCTATGAAGATCGGCAGCAGAGCCGTCGTGACGCGGAGGACGATCATCATGTGTCCCCTTCCGATATCGCCGTCGGGGTTGTCATCGGCCGCACCTCGGAGTTTTTCGACTTCTTCGTGTTTGCGATCGCCTCGGTCATCGTCTTTCCGGCTCGGGTATTTCCATTCCTCGATCCGCTGACAGGAACCCTGTGGTCCTTCGTCCTCGTCGCCCTCGCCTTCGTGGCACGGCCGCTCGGCACCGTGCTCTTCACCTCGCTTGACCGGCGACACGGCCGTTTCGTGAAGCTGACCGTCGCATTGTTCCTCCTGGGCACTTCGACGGTCGCGATGGGCCTCGTGCCGTCCTACGAAGCCGCGGGCTGGTGGGCCATCGCCATGCTCGCCCTGCTGCGCATCGGTCAGGGCCTGGCGCTGGGTGGAACCTGGGATGGCCTTGCGCCGCTTCTCGCCATCACCGCGTCCGAAAACCGCCGGGGTTTCTACGCGATGGTTCCGCAACTTGGCGCGGTGGTCGGGCTGTCCGTTGCGGCCGTCCTGTTTGCCTATCTCGTCATGACCCTGTCTGCTGCAGATTTCCTGGACTGGGGCTGGCGATATCCCTTCTTCGTTGCCTTCGCCATCAACGTGGTCGCGCTTTTCGCCCGCCTGCGTATCGTCGAAACGCCGGAGTTCAAGAATCTGTTCGAAGCCAACGAACTGACGCCCACCAGTCTTCGCAAGACGATCGTGCAGGATGGCCGGACTGTTCTGCTCGGGATTTTCGTGCCGCTCGCGAGCTTCGCCATGTTCCACATGGTGACCGTTTTCCCGCTCTCCTGGATTTTCCTTTACACCGACGAGGCGCCGGGCTCGTTCCTGCTGATCGAGGCTGCGGGCGCTGGCGTCGGCATTCTGGCGATGCTGTTCTCCGGCTGGCTCTCCGACCGGATCGGCCGGCCGAAGATCCTCGTCTGGGGCGCCTGGGCAATCGGTGCGTTTGCTCTCGTCGCCCCTGTCCTGTTGAGCGCCGGTCACGCGGGCGTCATCATCTACGTCCTGATTGGTTTCCTCATTCTGGGCTTTAATCTCGCCCAGTCATCCGGCGCCGTCGCGTCGCTGTTCGACCAGCGAAACCGCTACACGGGTTCGGCTTTCGTATCGGCTCTATCCTGGATGTTCGGGGCAGGTTTTGCGCCGCTGTGCGCACTGCTTCTGTCCACCTGGTTCGGGCTTTATGCAGCCGGTCTCTATCTGTTGTCGGGCGCGATCTGCACGCTGCTGTCGCTGGCCGTCGTCCGCCAGGTCTCGCTCCGTCCGAAACAAGAATAGGTCGGCTGCTCAGAGACGTCAGCGAGCAAGGAACTCGAACAAGCGGGCAACCGCTTCGGCTCCGGGGTCCGCATGACCCTCCAACTGTTTGGCGTTAATGTAGGCGGCACGCCCGGCCTTGGCACGCACCAGCTTGGCGGTGCGGTCGGCCCCTTCCCGGGCAGCCTTCGCGGCCTCCGACAAGCCGCTTTGCAGCCCGTCCAGCGCCGGTGCAAGAGCATCGACCATCGTCCGGTCGCCAACCTGCGCGCCGCCGATCTCCTGCATTCTTGCAAGCCCTGCCTTCAGGGCATCCCGCATGGGTAGCCCGCTTGAGGCACCGTCACCGGCAGCGGCGAAGAAGATGGCGAGCAGCACGCCGGAAGAGCCCCCCATGGTCTGGCTGAGCTCAAGCCCGATCGCCCGCAGCAGTTGGGTATGGTCGGAAAGCGGCAGCCGGTCCATGGCGTTGACCAGGGCTCTCGCGGCGCCAGCCAGGGTCGAGCCGGTATCGCCGTCTCCGGATTTCGCGTCAAGGGCGTTGAGATCCTGTTCCGCGGCAATCATGACGTTGCAGCAGGCCACGAGAAAATCCCGCGTCGGCTTGTGATCAGACGGCAAGGGCATGATCGGCGTCAGGCCATCCGGTAGCGACAGGATCGATACCGGGCTCACCGTCGACAGGCCGGGCCAAGCTGCTGGACCGACCGGACGGGCCAGAGATGCAAGGTCATCCTCGCTGGCGGCCAGAAGCGAGATTGAAAAGCCGCGCATGTCGAGCGAGGTCATAAGGGGAGCCGGACCAATCAGGTGACGGATGCGATCGCCGATCTCGGAACGGATCAGTTCATGGGCGAGGACCGACATTTCCAGAACGGATGTGCCGCCGAGATTGTTGATGAGGGCGACATAAGTGCCATCGCCGATGGCAGACTTGAGCTTTGCGGCAACCGCGGCCATGGCGGATTGCGCGCCGGAAAAATCCACCTGCTCGACCCCGGCTTCCCCGTGGATGCCAAGACCAAGTTCGGCCATTCCGGGGGGAATGCGGTCTTCCTTCGGCGATCCGGGAACAGTGCAGGTGTCGAGCGACATACCGATGCTTCGCGTGCCCGCAATGACGCGACGTGCAGCTTCCGTCACCGTCTCGAGGTTAGCGCCGTCCTCGGCCAGCGCACCGGCAATCTTATGGACGAAAAGCGTGCCAGCGACACCTCTGGCCTGTGGTAGATCGGGCAAGGCGATGTCGTCATCGACGATGACCATGTTAACGTTAAGGCCAAAGGCGCGGGCCCGTTCGGCCGCAAGGCCGAAGTTCAGCCGGTCACCGGTGTAGTTCTTGACGATGAGAAGACATCCCGCCGGTCCCGTCACGGCCAGAATACCGGCGAGCACCGCGTCGACGCTTGGAGATGCGAAGACGTCGCCGCACACCGCCGCGGTCAGCATCCCCTCCCCCACGAAACCGGCATGGGCCGGCTCATGGCCGGAACCGCCGCCCGACACGAGAGCGACTTTCGTCTTGTCCCAGTCGGCGCGTACAACGACACGGATATGGGGGTAACCGTCAAGCCGCGAAAGGGGTACGCCGGACGAGGCAAGGAGGCCCTCGATCGCCTCCACCACAACGTCTTCCCGCTTGTTAATGAACTGTGCCATCGGAAGTCTCCCTTATGCGAGGCGTATGCCGTCCGCGTCGAAATAAAGCGGATTGTGCGGCTGAATCTTAATGATGTCACCGCTTTGCAGGTTGCTGTGAGGGTCTGTCACGGTAACGAGGGACTGGCCGCGGCAGGACAGATGCAAGCGCGTCTGGTCGCCCAGCCGTTCGACGCGTTGAACGAGGCTGTCCTCGCCGCTACCCTGCTGGATGTTCTCGGGTCTCAATCCCATGAAAGCAGCGCGCGGCGGAGCGCCGGCAAACAGTTCCGCCGGCACGATGTTGATCCGCGGAACGCCGAGACGTGCCGCCGCATAGATGCTGACGGGCTCCTCATAGACCTCCCGAGGCGACCCGAACTGGACGAGGCGGCCGTGATGCAAGACCCCGACATGGGTCGCCATCGTCATGGCCTCGATCTGGTCGTGGGTAACATAAAGCAGCGTCGCGCCCAGATTGGCCTGAATGTTCTTCAGCTCGATACGCAAATCTGCGCGAAGCTTGGCGTCGAGCGAACTTAGGGGCTCGTCCATCAGGTAGATCTGCGGATTGCGCACCAGGGCCCGGCCGATCGAGACGCGCTGCATTTCGCCACCCGAGAGCGCGGTCGCCTTGTTGTCGAGCTTATGTCCGATCTGAAGGACGTCGGCGATCGCCTTTACCTTGCGGTCGATCTCGTCTTTCGGAGTCCGGAGCATGGGTGATTTCAGGGGGAACTCCAGGTTTTCGCGTACCGTCAGATGCGGGTACAGCGAATACTGCTGGAACACCATGGCGACGTTGCGCTGGGCAGGCGTGAGCCCTTTCGTCGTCTGGCCATCGATCAGGATCTCGCCGCTGTCCGGACGTTCCAGACCGGAAATGAGGCGCAGCGTCGTTGTCTTTCCCGCACCGGTTGGGCCGAGGAGCACGACGAAGGAGCCATCAGGCACGGTCATCGAGACGTTATCGAGGGCGAGATGATCACCAAAACGCTTGGTGACGTTGGCAAGGATGACCTCAGCCATGGCGAAACACTCCTTCATTGCCGGCCGAGACCAGCGCATGACCGCGCTCACCGGCAAAAACGGTCAACGTCCGGCTGTCGAACTCAAGCCCGACATTCTCGCCGGACTTGATCGGGGCCGCCGAGGAGATGCGAGCCTTGATGTCGCCGTTTGCGGTCGCCAGCGTCACGATCTGGGTCGTGCCAAGATATTCGGTGGCGAGCACCCGGCCGCGATAGGGCGAATGATCTGAAAAACGGACATGTTCGGGCCGCACGCCGAGCGTCAGCCGCCCCTCGGCACCCTGCCGCAAGACCGGGACGGCGATGCGATGACCGTCAAGAGTGACATGATCGCTGCCGATACCGACCATGCCGTCGAAGTCCAGAAAATTCATCGAGGGAGACCCGATGAAATTCGCAACGAAGCGGGTCGCCGGCCAATCGTAGATTTGCTGCGGCAGGCCGAACTGCTCGACGACGCCATGGTTCATCACGACGATCTTGTCACCCATCTGCATGGCTTCGAGCTGATCATGGGTGACGTAAATGGTGGTCGCACCCATGCGGTCATGCAACGCCCGCAGTTCTTCGGACATGTGCTCGCGGAACTCCGCATCGAGTGCGCCGAGAGGCTCGTCCATGAAGAAGGCCTTAGGCCTGCGGACGATCGCGCGGCCGAGTGCTACGCGCTGGCGGTCGCCGCCGGAGAGGCCACCCACCGGCTTGTCAAGGATGTCCTCGATCCTGAGGATGCGGGCAACCTCCTGGACGCGGGTGCGAACCTCGGTTTTTGGCACGCCCTGGCTCAGGAGCGGATAGGAAATGTTGCGGCGGACATTCATGTGCGGATAGAGCGCGAACATCTGGAAGACGAAGGCGATGTCGCGCTGGCTCGCCGGTTTCATCCCGACTTCCTCGCCATCGATATAGATCTCGCCGCTGGTCGGCAGTTCCAACCCCGCCATCATGCGCAACGTCGTTGTCTTGCCGCAGCCGGACGGGCCGAGCAACATGAAGAACTCGCCGTCCTCAATGGTGAAGGTCGAGGACTGGACAGCGGTGAAGCTACCGAATTCCTTGCGCAGGTTTTGAACGCGAATCTGAGCCATGACCTACTCCGGAAAATGACTGACGACGATGAACATGACGGTTCCGATCAGCGTCACCGGAAAGGAGAGGGTAAAAAGCGTCAGCGACAACGGCTGCATGAGCATGACGACGCCGAGCGCGATGAGTGCAGAGGCGAGCAGTTCCCATTCGGACCGGCGAAACCGGCTCAGGCGGGCAAGGAAGTTCATCATTTACGCACGGCTCCGAAGGTAATGCCGCGGAGCAGATGCTTGCGCAGCAGCACGGTGAAGATGACGACGGGCAGCAGGAACAGGGTCGCGGCCGCCGCAACCGCCGGCCAGTCGATGCCGCCACCGACCGATAGGATGGTCGGGATGAAGGGCGGCGCCGTCTGAGCATTGCCGCTCGTCAGCAAAACGGCGAAGGCATATTCGTTCCAGGCAAAGATCAGGCAGAAGATCGCGGTCGAGGCGATACCTGTTGCTGCCTGCGGCAGCACGACTTTGTAGAAGGCCTGGAAGCGAGTATAGCCGTCGATCAAGGCCGCTTCCTCGTATTCCCGTGGGATCTCGTCGATGAAACCCTTGAGCAGCCAGACCGACAGCGACAGGTTGACCGCCGTATAAAGCAGGATCATGCCGAGGTGCGTATCTGAGAGCCCGAGCTGGCGGAACATCAGATAGATCGGAATGGCGACTGCGATCGGCGGCATCATGCGGGTCGACAGTATGAAGAACAGAAGGTCATCCTTGAGCGGCACCCTGAAACGGCTGAAGGCATAAGCGGCCAGGGTCCCGAGGAAGATCGACAGGAATGTCGAGCCGAAGCCGATGATCACCGAGTTCAAAAACCTTTGTCCAAAGCGCGACGGGCCGGAGATGATCATGCCCCTGTCCCGGGTGATCTTGTCATACCAGGTGGTAGGTTCAGGCAGCTTGGCAAGGTCCTGTGCGGATGGGCGTGACTGTGTCGTGAAGAGGTTCACATAACCTTCGAGCGTCGGCTGGAAGACCACCTTCGGCGGATAGCTGATCGAATCCGGGCCGGACTTGAAGCTCGTCGAAATGATCCAGAGCAGCGGAATCAGCGTGATTACCGCGTAAAGTCCAACGAGGATGCCGGCCATCCATTTCGAGGCGGTTGACGGTTCGGTGACGGAATGGGCACTCATCGTTCTTTCACCTTGTTCAGAGCCTTCACGTAGATGGAGGCGAGACCGAAGACCGTGACGAACAGGACAATGGCGTAGGCGCTGGAATAGCCGGTTCGCCATTTCTCGAAAGCCTCGCGCTTCAGGTCGATCGAGGCGAGCAGCGTCTCGTCTCCCGGTCCGCCACCGGTGAGAAGGACCACGAGGTCGAACATCCGGAAGTTCTCGATGCCGCGGAACAGCACCGCCAACATCAGGAACGGCAGGGCCATTGGCAGTGTGATCGTCCAGAACTGCCGCCATTTCGAGGCACGGTCGACTTCGGCTGCCTCATAGATGTAGTCGGGGATGGAGCGCAGGCCGGCAAGGCAGATCAGCATGACGAAGGGCGTCCACATCCAGGTGTCGACGATGACGATCGCCCAGCGTGCCCAGCCGCCGGGGCCGAGCATCGAGAAGCTCTCGGCGGGAATGCCGGTCAGGAATTCGACGGCGTAGTTCACGAGGCCGATCTGCGGCTGGTAGAGGAAGGTCCAGAAATTGCCGACCACGGCGGGCGAGAGCATCATCGGAATGACGATCAGTGTCGTCACGAGGTCGTTGCCTTTGAACTTGCGGTTGATCAACCAGGCCAGGGAAAAGCCGATCAGCACCTGGAAGACGATCGTCCAGATGAGGAAGTGGGCAGTCGTCTGCATGTTGGCCCAGGTGTCGGCGTCCGTCAGGATCCGCGTGTAATTGCGCAATCCGACCCATTGCACTTCCGCATTTGGCTTGTTGGCGGCGAAGTTCGTGAAGGACAGGCGGATCGTCCAGATCAGCGGGAAAATGTTGATCGACAGGAGTAGGAAGATCGTCGGCGCGACGAATATCCAGGCGATGGCTCTGTCGCTCAAGCCCCGGATGCGTCTGGCAACCGGTTGTGGCGTCGCACGGGCGAGGCGGTCTGCAGGTGTATCGGTCATCATCTGGATCCGTGTGGCGTTTCCAAAAGGGCAGCCGCATGCGGTGCTGTGCCCCATGAGGCAACGAGGCAAGGCTCGGTTGTGCCGGCAGGCTTCTAGGGATTCTGAGATTGACGCCGGCAGCAATGCTGGCTCTTGACTCTTCCCCGGCGTTGCCGGGGAAGAGCTTGAGGGGCCCGCTCCGGATGCAAGTCCGGAAGCCATTGCCGTGCCGGGTCAGAGCTTGCCTTCGTCTTCGAAGGTTTCCGTCCAGTCGGCAATCAGACCGTCCAGCGCTTCCTTCGCGGTGCCATTACCCGCCACGACATAGTCGTGGAACCGCTTCTGCGAAGCCTGGAGGAGCGTTGCATAGGACGGCTCGGCCCAGAAGTCCTTCACGATCGCCATGCTGTCGAGGAAGGTCTGGGCATAGGGCTGGCTCTTGGCAAAGTTAGGGTCTTCAACCACAGCCCGAAGGCACGAGAAGCCGCCCATGGACCACCATTTGTCCTGTACGTCCTTCTGCGCGAACCATTTGATGTAGGCCAGTGCGCCGTCCATGTTGTCGGTGTTGGCGACGATCGAAATGCCCTGACCACCGAGCTGAGCGAATTTTTCGCCACCGGGGCCTGCCGGGTTGACGAGATAGCCAGTCTTGCCGCCGCCGACATTCGGATCAGCCTCGAACCCCGGCCAAGTGAAGGCGAAGTTCATCTGCATGGCGACCTGGCCCGACTTGTAGGCGTCGATGCCTTCGCCCATGTACGTGTTGGACGTGCCCGGCGCGACGCAGCAATCGTAGAGCGACTTGTAGAATTCGAGACCCTTGACGGCGCCTTCCGAATTGACGAAGCCTTCCATCTCGTAGGCCTTTTCCGGATTGTCGTACTTGAAGCCATAGCTGTAGAGCACGTCCATCACGCCCATCGTGATGCCTTCAGAGCCACGTTCGGTATAGATCGAGGCGCCGTAGACCGTCTTGCCGTCGATCTCCCGGCCCTGGAAGAATTCGGCGACCTGCTTCAGTTCGTCGAAAGTTGCCGGCGGCGTCAGGTCGCGACCGAACTTTTCCTTGAAGGCGGTCTGGATTTCGGGACGCTCAAACCAATCCTTGCGGTAGGTCCAGCCCACAACGTCACCGAAGGCCGGAAGCGACCAGTAATTCGGAGTGTTCTTCGGCCATTCGGAATAGCCGGTGACGGTCGCCGGCACGAAGGCATCCATCTTGATGCCTTCCTTGTCGAAGAAGTCGTTGAGCTTCACATACCAGCCGTTTTCAGCCGCACCGCCGATCCACTGGCTGTCGCCGATCATCAGGTCGCAGAGCTTGCCGCCGGAATTGAGTTCGTTCAGCATGCGGTCCGCGAAGTTCGGCCAGGGCACGAACTCGAATTTCATGGTGTGGCCGGACTTGGCCTCGAAATCTTTCGACAATTCGACCAGGGCATTGGCCGGATCCCACGCGGCCCAGCACAGGGTCAATTCGTCGGCTTTCACGGCGCCGGCACTCGACAGGCTAACCCAGACCAGGGCGCCCACCGCGACTGAAGATTTCATGACTGCGGATGTCATCACGTTCTCCTCCCAAATTGATGTCCCGAACTCCATCGGCACATCTGCAACGCCCCCTCCAGGGCAAAACTGGAATACGAAATTCCGTCCGGATCCGAGGCCTTCCCTCCCCTGATCCAATGGCGTCGACGGCAGATGCACGTGATGCCCAGCCGCTCTCTTCGACACTGGATATCGTATAGTTGAGGTGCGCACCTCAAGGCAAGTTAATTTTGAGGTGCGCACCTCAATTTCTTGCGTTTCATTTGAAATTGTTGGAAAACCCTGAAACGGCTGATCAGCCGTGGCAGGGGATCGAAAAACACTATGAGACCAACAGCAAAGGATCTCGCCGAAGCCGCCGGGGTGAGTTTGGCCACGGTGGATCGCGTGCTGAACGATCGGCCCAATGTCAGCGAGAAAGCGGCTCGGCGCGTAACCGAGGCGATCGAGAGGATCGGCTTTGTGCGGAATCCGGCTGCAGTCAATCTCGCTCGCAATCGGGTGTACCGCTTCCGCTTCGTCCTGCCGCTCGCGGGCGATCAGTACATGCAGGAGATTTTGCGCCAGATCGGAGAGGCCCGCGAAGCCCTGCGGGTCGATCTGACTGATATCGATGTCGTGCAGCTGCCTACCGGCGATCCCCACGCCGTCGCGAAGTACCTTTCAAGCCTGAGCACCGACGATATCGACGGCGTGGCGATCATGGCGCCGGAATCGCCGCAAGTTCGCGACGCGATGGCCCGCCTTGTCGAGCGCGGCATCAAGGTCGTGCAATTCCTGTCCGGTCAGGAACGACTTCCAGCTGCGGATTTCGTCGGCGTAAACAATTTTGCAGCTGGCGCCACCGCTGGAAAACTTCTTGGACGTTTCCTGGGGCGCGAGCCCGGAAAGATCATGGTCGTCGCCGAGACGATGATGGCGCAAGACAGTATCGAGAGACGGCTGGGTTTCGATGGGATCATCAACGAGCACTTCCCGCAATTGACGTCACTTCCTTCAATCGAAACCTATGGAGACGAGCGCCGCGCCAGTACGGTCATCGCGCGCATGCTGGAGCACAACGGCGACATCACGGGCGTCTACATTCTGAGCGCGGAAGCGCGCGTACCAATGTCAGCGATAGAAGCCGTGGTCGATCCCCGTCCCTTGACCATAATCGTTCATGAGCGAACGCCGTTTAGCGAGAAGGCTTTGCTCGACGAGCGGATTGATGCCGTCATAGCTCAAAATCCCGGCCACGCTGTGAGAAGCGCCATCCGCATCATGAGGGCCAGAGTAGAACAACGCGAGCCGATCGCCTCCCAGGAAAAGATCCGCATCGAGATCGTCCTGAAGGAGAACCTCGGTCTTTGAAGGTTGCGCTCGCGGCGCCAATCCTTCGCACGATGATTTGCGACGAACAAAGAACGACTATGGGCCCTCGCATATCACGGCGCGCTCGGTCGGCACCTCGCCGACTTCCGCGGAATAGGCGCGGAACCCGTGTTCATCGAGCATCAACACCCGATAGCAGGGATTCCCGCCGGTCCACATCGGATCAGGCGCGTCGATATCAGTGATGAAGCGATGGGAACAAGCCTGGCCGGAGCTGAAGGCGATGCCTTCGGCTGTTGTTCCGGCAAGCGGTACGTGGATATGGCCGAAGACAACGTGGCGGACGCCTTTCGGATGCGCCTTGAGACGCGCCAGAAGCCGGCCGTCGTCATGCATGCCGATGTGTTCGAAATGGGCGATGCCGCAATCCATCGGCGGATGGTGGATGAAGACGGTGACGGGTTGGTCGCCAGCCTCGGTCAGCGCCTGATCCAGCCATACCATTCGCTCTTCGCCGTAGATGCCGCCAATCACGCCCGCTTCGTGGCTGTCGAGGAAGAGCAGGCGGCCATGAGGCATGTCGATATGCGACTGGACATAGCCCGCGCCGTCTACCGGCTGGTCGGGAAAGGCATCGCGAAATTCCGGCCGGCGATCGTGATTGCCGAGCATCAGGCGCGTTTCGAACGGCACCGGCTCGAGAATCTCCTTCAACAGCTGATAGGCTTCCGGGTCGCCGAAATTGCAGAGATCCCCGGTCATCACCAGGAGTTCGGCGTCGGCATGCCTTTCACAGATGTCGGCGACGGCTCGGCGCAGTTGCCGTTCGGGGTCAACCCCGTTGACGACCATGCCTGATGGCATCAGGTGGGTGTCGGTCAGCTGGATAATTTTCATGATACTTCGTTCCTCGACATGAAAATTGCGGGGTCGAAGAGACCCCGCAATCAGAAGGCATGGCCGCGACGGCTCAGTTCATCAGGCCGTTGGTCTGCTCGACGATCTGCTTCAGGCCGTCTTCCGGCGAAACTTCGCCGCGCATGACGGTGCCGATGATGTCGCGCTGGGTGCGCCAAATGCGGACCGAGTCACCACCCGGATAGCCGGCCCACGGCAGCGAACGATCGACCTGCAGCGACGCGGTCTTCACGTTCGGATTTTCGACGTAGTACGGCTCGAGATAGTCCGGGCCGGTGGCGAGCTTGTTGGTCGGGAGGTAGCCGGTGATGCGAACGATGGTGTTCTGCGCTTCCGGGCCGGTGATCCATTTCAGGTATTTCCAGGCAGCATCCTGCTTGGCCTTGTCCTGGGTGAGGATGACAGCCGAGTTGCCACCCGTCGGAACGCCGCCCTTTTCGGCGTTGTCCTGCGGGAAGGTCGCCGTCTTCAGCGGGAAGCGGTCGCCGACCAGACCCTGGACGGTCTGAACATGGGCGGGCGTCGAGAAGATGAAGCCGGTGAGGCCTGCGCCGAACTGCTGGCGCGACTGGTCCCAGTCGAGCAGGTTCTGACCGCCTTCGGTTACGAAGCGGCGGGTGAGCTTCAACGCATTGAGGCCGATCTCGTTGTCGAAGGCGACCATCTTGGTCTCTTCATCTACAAGCTTTCCGCCCTGCTGGAAGATCAGGGCCTGCCACAGCCAGTCGTCCGGCCAGCCATTGATGTCGTAGCCCATGCCGGCAACCTTGGAGTCCATGGCATGGATCTTCGCGGCGAGCTCGATGAGACCGTCGAAGGTCTTGGGCATGTTGTCCGGATCGCCGCCGGCCTTGGTCACGAGATCGGCATTGATGTAGATGATCGGCGACGAGGCGTTGACCGGCAGGCCGTACTGCTTGCCGTCGATCTGGCCGAGGGCCGCCATCTTCGGGGAGTAGTTCTTGTCGAGGAATGCCTGGCCGCCCTCCGCTTCGATGAACGGCGTAAGGTCGGTGATCTGGTTGCGCGGGGCAAGCGTGTGAACCAGCTCGGCCGTCAGGTTGTAGCCCGAGAAATAGACATCCGGAAGATCGCCGGTGACGGCTGCGCGCAGAACCTGCTGCTGGCCTTCGTTATAGCCGGCGGCTGGAGCAAGAAAGCTGATCTTGATGTCCGGGTTGTTCTTCATGAATTCATCGGCCAGGGGCTGATGGAATTTGGTGAAACCCGGCAGGTTGTAGAGCACGTTGAGCGTGATCTCTTCGGCCAGCGCGGGCGTGGAAAGCCCCGCGATGGCAAGCGTCGCGGCAACGCCCTGCATCAGAGTACGGCGATAGAGTTGCATGATGATCTCCTGGTTATGTCTTGGGAGGGGAGGAAGGACTTACTTGACGCCGGTCATCGTGATGCCCGCGATGAAATGACGTCTCGCAAGAAGGAAACAGACGAGCATCGGCGCCGTGATCAGGGCGGCGCCGGCCATCAGCGCACCGTAGTTGGCGCCGGATTCGACGTCCGAAAAGAACAGCATGCCGAGCGGCGGCGGCGCGAGGTTGATGTCGCTGACGACGATCATCGGCCAGTAGAGATCGTTCCAGTGGGCAACGACCGAAAAGACCGAGAACGCCGCGAGCGACGGCAGCGAGCCGCGCAGGACGAGACCCCAGCAGATTTCCATTTCGGAAAACCCGTCCATGCGGGCTGCCTCGATGATCTCGTCGGGATAGCTGCGAAAGGACTGGTGAAACAGAAAGATCGCGAAGACCGACAGGAAGAAGGGCGCCATCATCGCGAAATAGGTGTTGAGAAGCTTGAGCTCCGCAAGGCCGACGAAGAGCGGCAGCGCCAGAGCCTGCATCGGCACGCAAAGCGCCGCGATCACCAGGGTCATCAGAAGCCGCCGGCCAGGGAATTTGAGTTTGGCGAGCGCATAGGCGGCCGGCACGGCCGTCGCGATCTGCACCACGAGGATACCGAGGCATACGATGACGCCATTCAGCATGAAGCGAGCCATCGGCACCTGGGATGCCGCCCGGCCGTAGTTGTCGGCGGCGGCGAACTCCCTCGGGATCGGCCAGAGCGAAACGTCGAAGATCTCGGCCGGCGAGCGGATCGACGTCAGGAACATCCAGTAGAACGGCAGAAGGACGACAAAGGCCCCCGTCGCGAGCACCAGATGGGGAAGAATTTGGCGCAATCGCATCATCAGTAGTGCACCTTCCGGTCGAGATGGATGGTCTGCCCGATCGAGAGAACCAGGATGATGGCAAGGAAGATCAGCGTCAGGGCGGCCGCATATCCGGTGTTCGCGTATTCGAAACCCTCGAGATAAAGCGCGAACAACAGCGTTTCCGAACCGGAGCGACCCTTGGTGAGCACGGCAACCGTCTCGAAGACCTTGAAGGCCGAGATCGACGTAGTGACGAGGACGAAGAGCGTCGTCGGCCCGAGCATCGGCCAGGTGACGGTCAGGAAACGGTCGATCGGGTTCTTCGCCCCGTCGAGCCTGGCCGCTTCGTAAAGATCCTTCGGGATCGCCGTCAGTCCGGCCAGGAAAAGGACCATGTTGAAGCCAAGCACCTGCCAGACGCCGATCACTGCCATGGTGGGGATCAGGAGGGCCGGATTGGAGAGGAAGGAGACCGGCTCGAAGCCGAACCACTTGATCGCGGCATTGACCGGGCCGATCGAGGGATGCAGCAGGAATTGCCAGACCGTTGCCATGGCGACCAGGGTGGCGGTCACGGGCAAGAAATAGGCGGCCTCCCAGAAAGCGCGGCTGCGCTTGCGTCCATGTACGAGAAGGGCGACACCGAGCGCCAACGTGACGCCGAGCGGAATGACGATCACGGCGTAGACCACCGTATTGGTCAGCGAGCGCAGGAAGACGGGATCGGCGAAGGCCTTGACGAAATTGTCGATGCCGACGAACTCGGTCGACAGAGCCCCGAGCTGGTAGTCCGTCAGCGAAAAGCCGGCCAGCACGATGACCGGGAGGATATAGATGCAGACAAGCAGTAGGACGGCGGGCGCGACGAACAGGAGCGCACGCCACATCATGCGTCGTTCGGTGCTGGAACCTCTTATCCGCGTGACGTCGGCGGCTGCCGCCATCTCAACAGCCACCGTCATGCCGCCGCCCTCTCGGTGAGCGATGTGGCGATCCGAGCCTCGTCGACACCGAAGAGATGCGCGCGGCCGGCGTTGAAGGACACGTGGATCATGCCGTCGGCATCGGGGGCAAGCTGTTCACCCGTCGACAGCCTGAGCGTCAGTATCAGGCTCTCGTCGGCGAGAAGATGACCATGCACGAACCGGTCGGCCCCATGCATCTCGGTCCGGAACACGCGCAGCGGCAGGCCTTTAGTGGCAATGGTCAGATCCTCCGCGCGCAACCCAAGTATGGCGGGCCCGGCATGCCGAACGGGAGCGGCGATCGGAAGGTCCTGACCGAACAGGCGCACGATGCCGTCGCCACCGATCTCGACCGGCAGAAGATTGATCGATGGCGTGCCGATGAAGCGGGCCACGGTAAGGGTCGCCGGCTCGCCGTAAAGCTCGTCCGGAGTGCCTAGCTGTTCGATCCGGCCCTCGCTCATCAGCGCGATGCGATCCGACATCGTCATCGCCTCGACCTGGTCATGCGTGACATAGATGAATGTGGCGCCGAGGCGGCGATGGAGAGCCGCCAGTTCGTCGCGCATGTGCGCTCGGAGCTTCGCATCGAGGTTGGACAGCGGCTCGTCCATCAGGAAGGCGGCAGGAGACCGCACGAGCGCGCGGGCAAGCGCCACACGCTGGCGCTGACCGCCGGAAAGCTGGGCGGGCTTGCGATCCAGAAGATGCGCGATCTGCAGCGTTTCGGCCGCCTGTATGACGCTCGACTCGATATCCCGAAGAGCATTCGCCGGTGACATCATCCGGCCAATCAGCGGCATACGGGCGCCAAGCGACAGCCGGCGCATGCGCAGCGGCGTGGCTATGTTCTGACGCACCGTCATATGCGGATAGAGGGCGTAGGACTGGAAGACCATTGCCAGGTTGCGGTCGCTCGGATCGATGTCGGTGACGTCGGTGCCGCCAATCAGGATACGGCCGCGATCCGGCTTCTCGAGTCCCGCTATGACACGCAGAAGCGTCGACTTGCCGCAACCGGACATGCCGACAAGCGACAGAAACTCACCGGGGCGGACGGAAACATCGATATTCTTCAGCACATCGTCCGCGCCGAAGGCTTTTCCGATACCGCTGATTTCGAGGGAGTTGGCTGACATACGGACCTCCTTGGTGGAAGCGCGTATGGCGTCGCGCGATGACGTGCGCACGACACTTTCGAGAACATTTGATGACAGTATTGCATTGTCGCACTGCCGACTGCGTCCGAGCCACGCTGTCCGCAGCTGAAGTCAAAAATAGGGGCGCGCTCCTGTTGGGACAGCCGTTCAGGCTGGAAGCCAGCGCCCCCGACCGAGGCGGTTTGGACAAGGAGCCGGCGGATTGCCGATGATCGGCTGCTACACGATGCCGCCCGAGCCACCCTTCACGGCCGGACGTTCGGAAGCTTTCCTCGCGCGGTAGCCGCTCGTCCGATAGGCAGCGACCGGGTCGATGGCACCACCCGCTCGTCGACGGGCTTCGGCCAGGATCGGCTCCACATCGGTGCGATAGGCGCGTTTCAGCGTCTCGGAGGCCATCAGCGCGTCATTGTCGGACTGGCAGCCTTCAAGCGCCACGCGGTTGACCAGCAGAGCCTGCGCATAGGCGCGCCGGATCTCGTTCGCGCTCGAAATCAGGCTTTCGATCGGATCGGTGACGTTGTGGCTCTGGTCGATCATGTGCGCGGGGTGGAAACCCTTCACGCCGCGATGCTCGGCATCGACGAGCTCGTTGAAAACGAGGAACAGCCGGTAGGGCTCGATCGCGCCTGCGTCCAGATCGTCGTCGCCATACTTCGAATCGTTGAAGTGGAAGCCACCGAGCTTGCCGAACTGGATCAGCCGGGCGACGATCATCTCGATATTGGTGTTCGGCGCATGATGCCCGAGATCGACGAGGCAGTAGGCCTTCGGGCCGAGCGTGTTGGCGATCAGGTAGTTGGTGCCCCAGTCCTGCACGATCGTCGAATAGAAAGCCGGCTCGTACATCTTGTGCTCGGTGAAGAGCCGCCAGTCGTCCGGGAGCGCCTTGTAGATATCGCCCATGGCCGACAGATACCGTTCGAAGGCCTTTGTAAAATTGCTCTGGCCGGGGAAATTCGAGCCGTCGCCAATCCAGACCGTCAGAGCTTTCGAGCCGATCGTGCGACCGATCTCGATGCATTCGATATTGTGCTCCACAGCCTGTGCCCGCGTCGCGGCGTCGACATGGCTGAGCGAACCGTATTTATAGGAATGTGCCTGCCCTGGCGCATCCGAAAAGGTGTTGGAATTCATCGCATCGAAGCCGATGCCCAGCGCATCGCCCTTAGCCTTCAACTCACTCGCGTCCGCCTTGTCCCAGGGAATGTGCAGCGAAACGGTCGGGGTTGCGCGCGTCAGTTCGTTGATGACGGAGCAGTCTTCCAGCTTGTCGAAGATGTTGCGCGGTTCGCCGGGACCTGGGAATCGTGCGAAGCGCGTGCCACCCGTACCGACACCCCAGGAGGGAACGGCGACAAAGAACTCCGAGACCTTCCTGGTGATCGTCTCGATATCGACGTTGCCACGAGACAACTTTTCGCCGAGCGCATCGTAGTCCGCTTTCAAGGTGCCAGCGTTTCTTTGGTTGTGGTCGGCAATCAGATCGGGCGAAATCGTCGGGTTCGTCATGGTTTCCTCCTCGGCCTCGCGAACGTTTGTGGTCCGTCCGCGTTTATGTCCCATTCCATCCGACGAAAGAGGCTTTCCATGGACGTCATCCGCATCCTGCTCGCCATTATCCTGCCGCCGGTCGGCGTCTTCCTGCAGGTCGGCATCGGCCTGCATTTCTGGCTCAATATCCTGCTTACGCTGCTGGGCTACATTCCCGGCATCATCCATGCCATCTGGGTGATCCTGCGCAAGTAACGGTCGTCGCCGCGGCATTCACGCCGCGGCCCGCCCTGGGAATGTCTATCGCGTGAAACTCTGTGCGTTGCCGGCATCGACGTTGATGATGTTGCCGGTCGATTTGGCCGATAGATCGGACGCCAGGAAGTAGATCGCTTCGGCAATGTCTTCCGGGAAGACGTTGAGCTTCAGCATCGAGCGCTTGCGGTAATGCTCCTCGAGATCGTCTACTTCGATCTTCGAGGACGCCGCGCGCTGCTCGCGCCATTCGCCGTTCCAGATCTTCGAGCCGCGAAGAACCGCATCCGGATTGACGGTGTTGACGCGAATGCCGGCATCCGCCCCTTCCAGCGCCAGGCAGCGCGCGAGATGGATCTCGGCCGCCTTGGCCGTGCAGTAGGCGGAGGCGTTCGGCGACGACGCAAGACCGTTCTTCGATGCGACGAAGACGACGTTGCCGCCGAGCTTCTGACGCCGGAACAGACGGAAGGCTTCGCGCGACACCAGGAAATAGCCGGTGGCCAGGATGCTGATATTCTTGTCCCAAATGGCAAGGGTCGTGTCTTCGACCGGAGCCGAGGAGGCGATCCCGGCATTCGATATGAGGATATCGACGCCACCGAACTCCACACAGGCTTCGGCGAAGGAACGAATAACCGCATCCTCGCGCGTCACATCGAGCTGCACGGAGCGGACCACATCCGCACCATGGCGCTTCGAGAAATCGGCGACGGTCTGTTCGAGCGCCGCTGCGTCGATGTCCGCCAGCACCACGCAGGCACCTTCCGCCATCAGCCGATCGGCGGTCGCCCGGCCAATGCCGCCGGCGCCACCGGTGACGAAGGCAACGCGGCCGGCAAGGCTCTTCGGCTTCGGCATGCGCTGCAGCTTGGCCTCCTCGAGCAGCCAGTATTCGATATCGAAGGCTTCCTGCTCCGGCAGGCCCTGATACTCGGAGACTGTCGAGGCGCCGCGCATGACGTTGATCGCATTGACGTAGAATTCACCTGCAATCCGCGCCGTCGCCTTGTCCTTGGCAAAGGACAGCATTCCGACGCCGGGAACCAGGAAGATCACCGGATTCGGATCGCGGATCGCAGGCGAATTGTCGTGCTTGCAGGTCTCGTAATAGCGGGTGTAGTCGGCGCGATAAGCTTCGAGCGCCTTGTCCAGACCCGCAAGAACCGCATCGACATCCGGCTTTGCCGGATCGAAATCGACGATCAACGGGCGGATCTTGGTGCGCAGGAAGTGGTCGGGGCAAGAGGTACCCAGGCTGCCCAGCGGCTGCAGGTTCTTCGAATTGACGAATTCGAGCACGGCCTCCTGATCGTCGAAATGACCGAGCTTGCGCTCGCCCTTGCCGATGCGACCGCGGATCTCGGGCATCAGGCGCGCGGCAATGGCACGGCGCTCCTCTGCCGGCAGGCTCTTTGCGACGGCACCGCCGAAGATCGTCTTTCCCTCTGTCTCCTTCGCAAACCACGCGATCGCCTTGTTGATGATCTCGAGCGTCAGCAGGTAGCAGTCCTTGGCGTCGTTTGCCCAGGTGAATAGCCCATGGCTTTCAAGCACGACGCCCTTGGCGGTCGGATTGGCCTTCACGAAGGCTTCAAGGTCGAGGCCAAGCTGGAAACCGGGACGGCGCCAGGGCAGCCAGCCGATCTCCGAGCCGAAGATCTCTTCAGTCAATTCCTTCGAATTCTTCGAGGCGGCAATCGCGATGATCGCGTCCGGATGCATGTGATCGACATGCGTGAACGGCACGAAACCATGCAGCGGCGTATCGATCGAGGCCGCGCGCGGATTGAGGTTGAAGGTGCAATGCGGCAGGAAGCCGACCATGCGGTCTTCGTCATGCACACCCTTGTAGATGCCCTTCAGCGCGTCGAGCTTCTCCTGATAGAGCGTCGCAAAGCCATCGAGCTTGATCGTTCCGACGTCACCACCGGAACCCTTGACCCAGAGCACCTTGACCTTCTCACCGGTCAGCGGGTCGATCTCCATCACCTTGGCGGAGGTGTTGCCGCCGCCGTAATTCGTGATGCGCTTGTCGGCGCCAAGAAGATTGGAGCGGTAAAGAAGCTTGCCGGGCTCATCCAGCTTGGCCGCGTGGGCATCATCCCAACGGTTTTCCAGAAGGCGGGTTTGGCCCGTCATGACATCCTCCCTGCAATTATTCATGAACCGTCGGCGACGGATCATCTCCTTCTTGTTCGCAGGTATCGCGCAGCCATCCGCCAATTGTCAATCAGTTTCGATCATTTCTTTTCATTGTGCGCTGCAATATTATTATTTTTGATCGTTTGTGATTGACAGCGTAAAAACATTACGAATAAATCAACGATCAGGAGGACCCCATGCACGAGCGCGAACGCCATCGCATCATTCTGAGCGCGATCCAGGAAAAGCCTGTGATCACGGTGCAGGATATTGCCGAGCTGACCGAGGCTTCGGAAGCCACGATCCGCCGTGATATCGCGTCGCTTCACGTGCAGGGAAAGCTCCGGCGCGTCCGCGGCGGGGCAGAGGCCGTCCATCCGCCGCAGCTCGGCAATCTCGCCGCCCGCCCCTTCCGCGTTTCCGAATCCGTCAACATCGATAAGAAACGCGCAATTGCGCGCGCAGCGGTGGATCTCTGCGAAGAAGGCGATTCGATCATCATCAACGGCGGCACGACTACTTTCCAGATGGTGCACTTCATGTCGGCGCGCCGCCTGCAGGTGATGACCAATTCCTTCGCGATCGCCGAGCATCTGGTGAAGCATTCGAAATGCACGGTTTCGGTTCCTGGCGGCGCGATCTATCGCGACCAGAGCCTGATCCTGTCGCCCTTCGACAATGACGCGATCCGCAATTTCTACGCCCGCCGCATCTTCATCGGCGCCCAGGGCATCAACGCCCTCGGCGTAATGGAGTCCGACGCGCTCGTCATTCAGAGCGAACAGAAGCTGGTGCGCCAGGCCGAGGAGCTGATTGTGATGGTCGACTCCAGCAAGTTCGCCAAGCGCTCGAGCCTGATCCTGTGTGCGCTCGACAAGGTGTCGACGATCATCACCGATGACGGAATTTCCGACGAGGCGGCCGCCATGGTCACCGACGCGGGCGTAAGGCTCATGACCGTGAAGCCGATGGCTTCAGCGGCGAGGGAGGATACCTCGTCGGTCGCCTGAGGAGGCACCGGGAGGGAAAGTAAGGCAGTTCATCAACCTGGGAGGAAAACATGAAACTGACGAAAATCTTGCTGGCCGGTGCAGCCATTGCACTCGCAACCATGGGCTCGGCCGCACAGGCCGCCGACATGAAGATCGCACTCGTGGTCAAGTCGCTCGGCATCGGCTTCTTCGAAGCCGCCAACAAGGGCGCGCAGGAAGCAGCCAAGGAACTCGGCGGCGTTGAAGTGATCTACACCGGCCCGACCTCGACCACGGCCGAAGGTCAGATCGAGGTCATCAACTCGTTGATCGCCCAGGGCGTCGATGCCATCGCGATCTCGGCAAACGATCCGGATGCAGTCGTTCCGGCTCTCAAGAAGGCCATGGACCGCGGCATCAAGGTGATCTCCTGGGATTCGGGCGTCGCCCCCGAAGGCCGCATCATGCACCTGAACCCGTCGTCCAACGCCCTGATCGGCAAGATGTGCCTGCAGCTCGCGGCAAATCACCTGCCCGAAGGCAAGGGTGACTTCGCCATCCTGTCTGCCACCACCACCTCGACCAACCAGAACATCTGGATCGAGGAAATGAAGGCGCAGCTCAAGGACTTCCCCGGCCTGAACCTCGTGACCACCGTTTATGGTGACGACCTCGCCGACAAGAGCTACCGCGAAGCCAACGGTCTCCTGTCCTCGCAGCCGAACGTCAAGGTCATCGTTGCCCCGACGACCGTCGGCGTTCTGGCAGCCTCGCAGGCCGTCAAGGATGCCGGCAAGATCGGCGACGTCTATGTCACCGGCCTCGGCCTTCCCTCGGAAATGGCGGGTGCCATCCAGTCGGGTGCCACGAAGGAATTCGCCATCTGGAACCCGATCGACCTCGGCTATTCCGCAACCCAGATCGCCTATCGCATCGTCAAGGGCGAAACCGATGCGGCTCCGGGCTCGGAAATCGAAGCCGGACGCATGGGCAAGATCAAGGTGGGCGACGGTGGCGAAGCCGCCATGGCTGACCCCTTCGTCTACGACGCCTCGAACATCGAGGAATTCTCCAAGATCTTCTGATCTCGGCGGACCAGACCCGGCGGCTCAAGCCGCCGGGATTTCACTCATTCGGTAAGCACATGATGACCGTTCAATCTGCCAAGCTCGCGGCGGGCGCGACCCCGGCTGGCGAGCCCATTCTCGAAATGCGGGGCATTTCCCAGATCTTCCCGGGTGTCAAAGCCCTGGATCAGGTGAATATTGCCCTCTATCCGGGCAAGGTGACCGCGCTGATCGGCGAGAACGGCGCCGGCAAGTCGACGCTCGTCAAGATCCTGACCGGCATCTACCGCCCGAACGAGGGCGAGATCCTGATCGACGGCAAGCCGGCGAGTTTTTCGAATGCGCAAGACGCCATTGATGCAGGCGTCACGGCGATCCACCAGGAAACCGTGCTGTTCGACGAACTCACCGTCGGCGAAAACATCTTCCTCGGCCACGCGCCGCGCACCCGCTTCCGCCTGATCGACTGGCGCACCATCAACGAGCGGTCCCGGCAGCTGATGAAGGCGCTGGAAAGCGACATCGACCCGACCACCAAGCTCAAGGACTTCTCGATCGCCCAGCGCCATCTGGTCGCGATCGCACGCGCGCTGTCCGTCGATGCCCGCATCGTCATCATGGACGAACCGACGGCCGCCTTGTCGCGCAAGGAGATCGACGATCTCTTCCGCATCGTCGAGGGCCTGAAGCGCCAGGGCAAGGCCATCCTCTTTATCAGCCACAAGTTCGATGAACTCTACGAGATCGCGGACAACTACGCCGTCTTCCGCGATGGCCGCATGGTCGGCTCCGGCGTTCTCAAGGACACGCCCCAGGACGAGATTGTCCGGATGATGGTCGGACGCGACGTCCACGACGTGTTCCCGAAAACGGAAGCCGTCATCGGCGCTCCGGTCCTCAGTGTCCTCGGCTACAGCCACGAAACCGAGTTCCGCGACATCAGCTTCACCCTGCGCAAGGGCGAGATCCTCGGCGTCTACGGCCTGATCGGTGCCGGACGCTCGGAACTCTGCCAGTCGATCTTTGGTATCACCCGGCCGAAAGCCGGAACAGTGGAACTCGAAGGGCGCGAGATCACAATCCGCAACACCTCCGATGCGATTTCAGCCGGCATCGTCTACGTGCCAGAGGAACGCGGTCGCCATGGTCTGGCGCTGGAACTGCCGATCTACCAGAACATGTCCCTGCCCTCGCTGATCCGCACCTCGGTCGCGGGTTTTCTCAAGGCAACGAACGAGCTTAAGCTCGCGCGCCGTTTCGCGGAACGGCTTGAGCTGCGTGCAGCAGCCCTCTCCGTGCCCGTCGGCACGCTCTCGGGCGGCAACCAGCAAAAGGTCGTCATCGGCAAGTGGCTCGCCACATCGCCCAAGGTCATCATTCTCGACGAACCGACCAAGGGCATCGACATCGGCTCCAAGGCCGCCGTCCACGCCTTCATCTCGGAACTCGCAAGCGAAGGCTTGTCGATCATCATGGTCTCGTCCGAACTGCCCGAAATCCTCGGCATGTCGGATCGCGTCATGGTCATGCGGGAGGGTCTGCAGGCCGGCATTTTCGAGCGCGAAGGGCTGACCGCCGAGACGCTGGTGCGCGCCGCCACTGGCAATGCGTGAGGAATGACCATGCTGAACCTTTTGAAAAATCGGGAAATGCTGCTGGGCCTGATCATCATCGGCATGATCCTTGGCTTCACCACCCGCGCGCCCAACTTCGCCAACCCGGACAATCTGGTCACGATCTTCAACGACACCTCGATCCTGATCATCCTGGCGCTCGGCCAGATGGTCGTAATCCTGACCAAGTCGATCGACCTCTCGGTTGCCGCCAATCTCGCCTTCACCGGCATGGCCGTCGCCATGCTCGACAGCGCCTATCCGGGCCTGCCGCTGGCACTCCTCGTTCTCCTTGCAATCGGCATTGGCGCCACCCTCGGCGCGATCAACGGTTTCCTCGTCTGGGCCCTGCAGATCCCGCCGATCGTCGTGACACTCGGCACGCTGACCATCTATCGCGGCATGAGCTTCGTTCTTTCGGGCGGCGCTTGGGTGAACGCGCACCAGATGCAGCCGGATTTTCTCGGCGTGCCGCGCCTGCCGGTGCTGGGACTGCCGATCCTCTCCTGGGCCGCGATCGCGGTCATCCTGCTCGTCGGCTTCATTCTCGCCCGCACGGCCTTCGGTCGCTCGACCTATGCCGCCGGCGGCAATCCCGTCGCAGCCGTCTATGCCGGCATTGATGTCGGTCGCGCCCGTTTCCTCGCCTTCGTGCTCTCGGGCGCGCTTGCCGGCCTCTCCGGTTACCTCTGGGTTTCGCGTTATGCGGTCGCCTATGTCGACATCGCCGCCGGCTTCGAGCTCGACAGTGTCGCGGCCTGCGTCATCGGCGGCATCTCGATTGCAGGTGGCATCGGTACCGTGATCGGCACGGTCCTTGGCGCCCTTTTCCTCGGGGTCATCAAGAATGCGCTCCCCGTCATCGGCATTTCGCCCTTCGCCCAGATGGCGATCTCGGGCATCGTCATCGTGCTCGCCGTCGTCTTCAACGCCCGCGCCGAGGCCAAGAAGGGCCGCATCATCCTGCGCGATCGCGCCGCCGGAAAGGAGGTGACCGCATGAGCACTACAACTCAACAGACGAAACGCGTCATTCCCGACCGGCTTGAAACACCCTTCCGTCGACTGCTCGGCAGCTGGGAAGTCCTGCTCTTCTGCGTGGCGGTCGCGATCTTCATCGCCAACTCGCTGGCCTCGCCCTACTTCCTGAACGCCTGGAACCTGTCGGACGCCACCTTCAACTTCACCGAAAAGGCGCTGATCGCCTTTGCCATGGCGCTTCTGATCATTGCCGGAGAGATCGACCTCTCGGTTGCCGCGATCATCGCGCTCGCCTCGACAGCCATGGGCTATGCAGCACAGTTCGGCGTGGGCGCCCCTGGCCTTGTGGCAATCGGGATCACAACCGGCCTTGCCTGCGGCGCCTTCAACGGTCTGCTGGTCGCCGCCCTGAAGCTGCCCTCGATCGTCGTGACGATCGGCACGATGAGCCTTTTCCGCGGCATCTCCTATCTGGTCCTGGGCGACCAAGCCTTCGGCAAATACCCGCCGGAATTCGCCTTCTTCGGCCAGGGCTATGTCTTCTGGGTCATCTCCTTCGAATTCGTCCTCTTCCTGGTGATGGCATTGCTCTTCGCCATCCTCCTGCACCGGACGAATTTTGGCCGCCATGTCTATGTGATCGGCAACAATCCGCTCGCCGCACGCTTCTCCGGCATCCCGGTCGAGCGGGTGAAGTTCATCCTCTTCCTTCTGACCGGCCTGATGAGCGGCATTGCCGCCGTCTGCCTCACCTCCCGGCTCGGCTCGACCCGACCCTCGATCGCGCAAGGCTGGGAGTTGGAAGTTGTCACCATGGTCGTGCTCGGCGGCGTTTCAATCCTCGGCGGTTCGGGCACAATTGTCGGCGTTGTCATCGCCGCCTTCGTCATGGGTCTCGTCACCTTCGGTCTTGGCCTGCTCAACGTGCCGGGTATCGTCATGTCGATCTTCATCGGCCTGCTCTTGATCATCACCATTGCCTTGCCGATCGTCGCCCGCCGGATCAAGCACGCGAGGAACGCGCAATGAGCGAGACAGAACGCCACGTCTTCAAGATGAAGCTCAATCCCGGCATGGAGGCCGAATACAGGAAGCGCCATGACGAGATCTGGCCTGATCTCGTCGACCTCCTGCATGAGGCCGGCATCAGCGACTACACGATCCATCTCGATCCGGAGACGAACCTGCTGATCGGCGTTCTCACGCGGACGAAGACGCACAAGATGGCCGACCTGCCCTCTCACCCGGTGATGAAGCGCTGGTGGGCGCATATGGCCGACATCATGGCGACCAATCCGGACAACTCCCCCTGGGCCGTCGATCTGAAACCCGTCTTCCACATGCCATGAGAAAGTCCCACGAGCGCATTGCCGTCATCGATATCGGCAAGACCAATGCCAAGGTGGTTGTGGTCGATGCGGTGACAGGTCAGGAGATTGCCGTCCACAAAACAGCAAACGCGGTGCTGTCAGGCCCGCCCTATCCGCATTATGATATTGAGGCTCTCTGGCAGTTCATTCTGAAGACGCTGAAGGACTTTGCCGCCAATACCGGTTTCGATGCTCTGTCGATCACCACCCATGGCGCCTCGGCGGCGCTCTTGGACGCTGACGGCAAACTGGCGCTACCGGTCCTCGACTACGAATATCTCTACCCCGACACTGTAACGGTAGTCTATCGAGAGTTAAGGCCGGCTTTCTCCGACACGTTCTCGCCGCTGCTCACCGGCGGACTGAACATCGGGGCGCAGTTGCACTACCAGAAGACCGCCTTTCCCGACGCATTCGCGAAGGTGAAGACGATCCTCACCTACCCGCAATACTGGGCCTACCGTCTGACAGGTGTTGCCGCGAACGAACGGACGTCTCTCGGCTGCCATACCGACCTCTGGCTGCCGTACTCAAACCAGTTCTCGCCTCTCGTAGAGAAACTTGATCTCGCCGAAAGAATGGCACCGGTTCGGTCGGCCTTTGACGTTCTCGGCGACATTCGCCCGAACCTTGCGCGTGAGATCGGAGTTACGAGGCCGGTACCTGTCTATTGCGGAATTCACGATTCCAACGCCTCTTTACTGCCGTATCTTGTGGATCGCACCCTGCCCTGCACAGTCGTGTCTACAGGCACCTGGGTTGTGTGCTTCGCGCCGGGTGCACGACCGGACAGCCTGGATTCCACAAGGGACACGCTTGTCAACGTCGACGCTTTCGGAAACCCGGTGCCTTCGTCCCGCTACATGGGCGGGCGAGAATGGGAGATGATAACCCACGAGCTGCCATTGAGCCCGTTGGAAGACGAATGGCAGATGCTCGCAACTGTCATCGATCGAGGAAGCATGCTTCTGCCGAGCATCGTCAAGGGCTGCGGTCCCTTCCCGGCGATGGAGGGGCGATGGATCCTCAAGCCAGATGACGCTGCGGAAATCCGCATTGCAGCGAGTCTCTATCAGGCACTGATGACCACGACCTGTCTCGACATCATCCGTTCTCAAGGCCCGATTATCGTTGAAGGACCATTTGCAGCCAACGCGATTTTCCTTGCGGCGTTACACAGCCTAACGGGAAGACCCGTTAGCGTGTCGGGGTCGCAGACCGGCACCTCAGTAGGCGCTTCGGTTCTTGCGGGAAGCCGCCCGAGACACTCTGTCCATCTGGTTGAGGAGACGATCCCTGGCCTTACTGAATATGCCGCAACTTGGCGACGTCTCGCTTCGGTTTAATCCGCGAGGTCGACCACCCTGGAGAGGTCTCCAGCTGACAATAGAAAAAGCGTAAGCCTATTTTAGTCGTCACTGCTTGAAGTAGTTATCCCGACGCCTTGTCAGGAAGTGGGATTTAGCGTCTCGAACAACCGGCTGGGTATGATCCCCCTTCCTTTTCTTGAGTGCTGCCGGGATCAATTGGACGACGTCGCACGAAATTCCAGCCACTAAAGATTCGGTTTCACCGTCACAAAATAAGCTCATGAAAGGGCATGCCGCTCAGCATCATATTCATCGATCGTGCCCCTTCATCAGATTTGCAAACGTGGTTTGATGAAGTAATGGGGAGAATACGGGTGTGATGTGAGATCATCGTTTGCGCTGACTGCGGCTTAGCTCGGTGTGAGCGTTGAGGTGATCAGCTCTATGTTTGACCAGGTTTACTGGTCGACGGTGTCGGCAGGAACTGTGTTGTGGAGATGTCGCTTGATACGGAACGGCGGCTGATCTGCGCGGTATTTGCTTGCGATCGCCTCGAACACGGTCTTGCTCTCTTTCCGATCAAAGCCCTGGCGAACAAGCTGCGCTACGACCTCGTCACGCAATTTGGCCAGGAATGCCTCGCGATTTGCTCGTCCCTCCGCTGTGACGATCATCTGCCACAGTAGTGTCCGGGCAATGTCGTCGCGTGTCGGCCTTCTGCACTCGCGTGCCATATCCCTGTTCTTTTGCTGGCGAATGCGCTGCTCGGCATTTCTCTGCTTCTTCGATTTGCGGACCATGTGTTTGCCTCCTGTTGCGGAAGCCCATGGTCGCCACCGGCGATGCAACCGACAAACGCCGTTTGCACGACGACAGGTTCCTGATACGCGAACGGTGTTCCTGCAAACGTCGTTTGCCGATGAATCGCCGTTTTGCGGTCATGCAACGCAAATCCGGTACGTGGAATCGCGTGAGGGTAAATTGAGCTGATGTGCCTTAAATCGCCCGCAACCTGTACCGATCCGTCGCCACAGTGTCTCGATGCCTGCGCAGGTGCGGATACGGCTTATTGCCGTGCGCGCGCGTTTATCCAGACTGCCGGCAAGGCATTGGCTCAGCGCTGACGGATATTGGCGATCATCTCCCCCAGCTCGTCACCCGAGAGGATGCCGACCGACCGGAGCTTTTCGGCGATGTCGCTATGAACGTCGCGGTGATCCTCGATCAGCTGGCGTGCGATCGCCTCGGCAGCCTCCAGCCGGTCGTTCACACGTCCGGCAAGCTGCTGGTCGAGGCCAAGCATGTTTGCCGCCATGCCGGACGGCCGGTACAGCAAGGGACGATGGCGGGAGAAGCCGAGCGCCGTTTCTGCCGCAAGGGCCATGCCCGTTGCGCGTGCCAGATCGCTCTCTGCCGCACCGCCGGCCCCTGCAAGGGCGTCTCCGAGGACCACGAGTTCGGCTGCCCGGCCCGCAAGCAACGCCGCCATCGAGTTCATTAACCAGGTTTCGGTTTCGGGCAGACGATCGTTCGCCACGGTTGCAACGACGCCGACACCATGGAGCCCGACGCTTGCCATTTTGATCTCGGCAATGCCGGTCAGCGCATAGACCAGAGCATGACCCGCCTCATGGACACTTGCCCGCCAACGAAGGTCGTCCGACATTCTCGTGTGACCGGATCGCAGTACCGCCTCCAGATCGGCCCAAACCATGGTGCGCCGTTCGCGCCGCAGCGTGCGGCGGACATCGCGAACAAGGCGCTCGATGTCCGCACCGGTCCGCCCAAGCGCCAGCAGTGCAAGGGGCCGAAGGCTTTCTGAAGCAAGAGAAGAGGATTGGTCAGTCATGACGAGGTCCTTGGTCGGTATCCGGTGTGACGGGTGGCTTGCGGCGAAGGGGCCTGCCGTTTCGGGCAGGTGGCGGGCGAAGTCGCGACTTGCCGGCCGCAGCAGGCGCCGAAGCAAGCACGGCCTCAAGATCGGCTCCGAGGTGATGGGCGAAGATGCCGATCAGGGTCTCGAGATCGGGCAAAGGGATGCGCACATGGGTTTCAAGCCGCCCCGAGCGAAGAAGGGCGGGATCGATCCTGTCCGCCAGGTTTGTCGCTCCGACCACGATAACCCCTTGCGATTTCGCGGTCCCGTCCAGGAGCTCGAGCAGGCGATTGATCATCGACGTCCAGTAGTCGTCGTAGCTTCGGGTGCCTTCCGTCTGCCGTCCGCCGATATTGTCGATCTCGTCGATGAACAGGATTGCCGGCGCGTTCTTCTCGGCGACGGTAAAGACCGCCGACATCCGCTTCAGCACATCGCCAAGATAGCCGGGCTCCAGCCAGTGCGCGACCGAGGTGACCAACAGCGGAACGTGCAAGGTGTTGCAAAGCGCACGGGCAAACGTCGTCTTGCCGGTCCCGGGGGGGCCCGACAACAGGAGCCGCGTGCTCATCTGGTCCCAGCCGAGGTCGCCGGTTCTCCAAAGAGAGAGGTCGGCCTTGAGGTCGAGAGCCCATTCACGGGCAGCGCCGTAGCCGCACAGTGTCTCGACACGCAAAATGCGATCGGTCGATCGAGCAGTTTGTGTAGCGGCTTTCATATCCTGACCACCGGCCTCCGGGACAGGCTGGATGAGCTCGAGATCGCCAGTCTCGGGAGGCGCCTTTGCCTTTTCGCCACCACCCGTCGACCCGCTTTTCCGGTGGCTGTTGTCCCGGCTCACCGCTTGCTCGTCCTCGTTTCCCTCATTCAGGGCCGATTGCTCCGCAAGCATCGCCAGAACCGACAGTGTATCGCGTGCGCTTCGTCCCGGACGAACCGCAAGCGCGATGTCGTCGAGCGACAACCCTTCCGGATCGAAGGCCATATCGTCCATCAGGCGAAGGCTGTCCTTCGGCGCGACGCCGACGCAAAGATGCAAGAGCTCGGCAATCATGGCGCAGTCGAGCCCTGCGCATTCGAAGACATGATCCGCGGTATCCGTGACGACCGGCGTGAGTGCCGGGACGGTCTCATCGATCAGAAGGACGGGAGCCGGCTCGTTCGTCAGGGCATAACGCAGTTTGCGGCGCAGTAACTTTTCGTTTTCGGGGGTGACGGCGCGCCCCGACAAGGTCTTGAGCCTGCGCTCGCCAGGGACAGTGTGTTGCCGATAGCGGCCGGACAGCGGATTGCCGTAGAGGACGTCTTCCAGGGCTGCCCGGAACGGCACGATCAAGCCGTCTTCCAACATCATGGCAAGACAGATCTCGAAGCGCTCGACCGGCGCTTTCAGCAGCACGAATGGCGCCGGCATGGCCAATGCCGCCCTCCACGCAGCTGATGTGGAAGCACTGGCCGCGACGGCACGGGAAACGAGAAGGCAAACAGCCACATGAACCGGGTTTGGTGGAGGAAGCTCGTCACGCAAAAGCCCGGCGATGTAGGCAAACCCGATATCCGGCGTGGGATTTGCCCCTCCGGCCGTATCCGGATCACGAGCGTTTTTGCCTCTCGCCCTTTGCCGCGCGGCCGGGACCGGTTCCGTCGGGAGATCAAAGTCAAAACGGTCCTTGGCATCGACGTCCCTGAAGCGTTCCGATCCATCATGGCCTGCCCTGGTGACGAGCGACGCCCGACCCTTGCGCATGATACGCTCGACGATGGCGCGATCGAGCACCGGCACACCGGTGAGCTCGTGGCGGGCCCGTTCCCCGACGCGCCAGACCCGCCCGTGCTGCTCGTCGCCGCCCGTCATTTGTCCCATAACGTGCCCCGCCAATTGCGCATTCAGCAATCCGGCGCCCGCCGCGCGTTCGTAGGCCGTCATCACGGCGTGGCGACGAAGGCGCTTCATGAGATAGCGTGTGATCCGATCGTTCAACGCCTCCATCACAGATCCTCCGGGGGCTGCTCGTTGTCGTAGTGCTTGTTTCCATTGAGCCAGTCCAGGATCATCCTGCATGTCGGATCTCCGGCCTCGCACAGGTCGAGGAGCCATGTCCGAAGTTGCGGCGGAAGGCTCTCGAGACGAACCCCCTTGCGGCGCGCATGGGCAATCGATGCCCGCATGACCGTCGCGGCATGGATCGCATGGTCGTCACATGCCGCAGCGCTCGGGACACCTGTTGCCTCGTCAGGATCGGCGAAGTGCCGATTGCCGACGGGGTCAGGAGACGGTCGGTCCGGCTCCGGCATGCGCCCGCCAAGCGGGAAGAACAGAATGTTGGAATTCGGTTGCGTCGTCATCGCAGACGTCTCCTTATCGCCGGACCGGGACCGGTCAGCGTCAAACGGATTGGAACGGAAGAGGGAGCAGGTCCAGATCAGGCAGAGGCTGTCCGTGGAGGACGCGCAAACCCGATCGGAACAGGAGATTGCACGCCCTTGTCCGCAGCCGGTCGCGGGCAGACTGTGTCGGTACGATTGATCGATGTGGCCTTCGCGATCCCGCCCCGATCATCCGCCGATTGCGGCTCGGCCCGCCAGCGCGCGACCGCCGACGACCAGTTCGACTCGACCTCGCGTTCGAAGAGCCCACGGATTTCCGCCATCACCTTCGCCGCACCCGCCACCTCCAGAAGATGGTCGAGATGCGAAAGCGGCCAGACGCCACCCTCGATGTCGGCCCGCTGGTTCTCGGCATTCAAAATGACCACCCGGACCTCTCCGACACGCAGGCGACGATGCTCCTTGTAAAGCAGGTCGGGAACGACGAGCGCGGCCGCCAGCATCCTGTTCTTGAGATCGGCGATGCGCGACAGCTCATAGGAGCCAAGGCTACGCTTGACGTCGACGAGGTGCGCGACCTCGGTCTTCCGGTTGAGGATCAGCAGGTCGGGCGTATATGTTTTTCGCCCGCCGCTGTCGACGTCGAGGCTGAGTGACCGGTAAAGCCCGGGATCGTTCATCTCGACGAGCTCGCTTGCAGCCTTCGTAACGGGCAGGCGAAGGTTCTGGGTCAGGACGACCAGATCCGGATTGCATCCGGCGATGAGCGCGATGCCGCGCTCCAGAAGCTTGCCTTCGGCGGCCGGCACGGCACGCAGAACGGTGCTCAGCTGCGCCATCCCGCCGTCGAGAGCCCGCCCGAAGATGTCTCGCGAGAGCGCTCCCGAGACGATGTCGCCGACAAGCCATTCGAGGGCCGGCAGAAGGACCGCAAGCTCAGCGGTATGGGTGTAGGCGGGCACGCTCACGCCGCCATCGGTCGTGATGGTCATGTTATTGCTCCTGTCGAAAGGCCAGCCGTCAGCGCAATCGCCGCGGGACCAGGGGTCCGGGCAGTTGCCAGGCGATGTGGATGACGGGCTGGATCGTGATGAGGACCGGCCGGTCAATCGCCCGGAGGCGATGCCGCAAGCCAAGGCGAGGTTTCGGCGGGAGGATGACGAGAAGATGCTTCCACGCGGGAAGCGAAGCGGTTAAGGCTCGACATAGCCCAAGTCCTTCAATATCAAGGTTGCGGGTCAGGCCTCCTTCGGTGTTACCAGCACCGATGGAGGCCGCTAAGTGGCTGCAGATGCTTCTCTTTCCGCAGTCACTTGTCGACATAGCCCGGACAAATCAGTCCGGCAAGCGATAAGAACACATCCGGAACAAAGAGAGCTCCGGTATGGTTAACGGCGATTAACCCCGCCGCAAGCAAGCTGGCGATGCCCGCAATGCATTCGGTCAGCACTTCACCGTGACCCGCCGGCGCGTCGCACGCTTGACCGGCGCCTTTGTCGGCCGCTCTCCAGAACCAAAGAGGCCGCCAAAGGCACGATTGAGCATCGTCACAAGCTGTTCCTCGGCGATCCTCCGGCGCTCCAGCTCTTCCGCCGAAGGGGCCGTATCGACGTCGGCCTTGCGCCGGGCAGTCACACCGGTTACGCGCCGCGTCTGCGATGCCGTCAGCACCTGTCCCGCTTCGAGCCCGGCGACGACCTGCTCGATCAGCGGCTCTTCGGCATAGGCGACAATGAAGAGAACGGCAGGGTTCACCCTCACCCCTTCGAGCCTATCCCGGTAAGCAGCAAGCCGCTGGTAAACCGCCACATAGCTGAGAGCGGTCGACGTGCTGAAGCCGCAGGCCGATCTCACCCAGGGGCCGAAGGAGGCAGCCGGTAGGATGGCTTTTGCCTCGACGAGGCAGCCGCCAAGCTTGAACACGTCCGCGGCCGTGAGCCGCCCGAGAGCCCGGATCCGCGCACGGAGCGTCAGGAGTTCCCGTTCCCGCGCCTTCCCCTGAGCCTCTACCGCACCGGTTGTATCAATGCCCTGCTGAAGTATATGGTTTGTCATCAGTGTTCGTCTCCCTGTTGATGACGGTCATTCAGGCGACCGTGAGACAATGATGACACGGATCTTGCGCAGACCGTTACAACCCGGATTTCTAAATACCTGTATTTTAACGGTAAAGCGCCAAAATCAGCTGATATTCAGCCCGACCCGTTCCAAATTCCGCAAGAGATTCAACAGGGCAAAATTTTTTGTTCCGCATTTTAATCAAGCAAATGCGAATGCAATCCAGGATACACATTGACTGGCGCGATGGATCGGCCATCAGCAGTCCGCAGTGCAGGACAACACATGACCCAAGGCATCCTCGGGATGTTTGGCCAGAGAGCCCGATCGCGCGGATTCTTCCCGCTTGGCTGTTGACCGCCCCGGATTTTCGACGTCCAATTTTAAAAAGAGCGCCAGCCAATCCTGGCTCATGGAGATCGTTTCATGCCGCAACAGAACTCTGCCGTACCATCGCCAATGTCACGTCCTGTTCCAGCCGTCCAGCGCGCCGGTCTCTTAGGGTCGGGCAATCCCCGCGGCTCTCCCGACCGGCCGCCAGAACGAAAGGAACAGCACATGTCCAACAGGCTCTTCATCGAGCGCACCAGGTTCACCTCACTCGACAGCCACGGCAACACTGTCGACGAGAGCTGGGGCTTTCGCGCATATGACGACTTCGCAACGACCTACAACAATGGCTGCGCCTCGCTTGATGAACTGATCGCGCAATCTCCCGAGGACCTGATCAGATCACTCGCCCTCGACCCGATCGCAGGCAGGCCGTTCGTCCGCTTCGCCTGCGAGGCAAACCAGCCGATCTTCATTGACGATCAGCCGGTGGAGGTTCCACAAGACGTGGCCGACATGGTGTTCGAAGACTGAGAGATGGTGGGGCCGACTGACCACAACGTCGGTCGGCCCCATCGGCCCTGCTACGGGGCAGCACGGCACGTTCAGGAGGCCGATGACATTGGAGACAACGGCGGCCCCAACAAAGGCGGGGGCCGTCATCTGGCGGCCCCCCTATATGCGCTTTGAAGAAGGATCTGGCGAACGATACCGAAGAAGAGCTGGGGTACGTCCAGGTCATATCGGTTTGCCGCCCGCCTGCCAGAGGCTGGCCTCTCGTCCCGCCCCGTTACCGGATCGAAAGCTTACCCTGCCTTAGTCGAGACGATGGCCCGACCTTTTGAACCTGTGTTGACTTGCCACAAGATGCCATCGATCCATTCACCCTCGTAGAGCGCGTCATTCGCCGCCTCGATCATTCCGCGGCCAGCAGCGCGGAGCGGTATGATCACGTCCTGCCTCGCACTCTCCTCGATGCGGTGCGACACAGTATGGAAGCCGCCCTGTCGTTCCCAATCGAACGTGCCTTCGGCAATCAACGTTCCTCTCGGGCCATCCTGGCAGAAGATCGTGACGACAAAGGGCGCGAAGTATCCATCGTCTGCCCCATCAAAATCCACCCAGCGCCCCGTCAGCAGGATCGGATCGGACGTGAGGTGCGAGACCTCCGTCAGGATTGCCTCCCGTCTTTCCTCAACGAAGTCATAGATGGGATGTCCGTCATCGGCGGGTTCGCCGCAGATCCATAAGAACACTTCTCCCCAATAGAGGAAGATGGCCGCGTCCCACCCCGAAGGCAGAAGTCGTCCATGGACGACATCGTCGTCGGTCGCCAGGGCTACGTCGAACAGTTTGTCGCGCAGCAGGACCGCATACGCGGACACCATGCGGTAAAGCGACGAGAACCGCCGCTCCAAGTCATCTTTTCCATTTTGTTCTGATGCGTTGTCAACACTCGGCTCGCCCACGTTTATTCCTTTTTCCATTCGATCAGTACTTTACATACTGCAGTTGAGATTTTGGTCCGTTCAGGCCTCATGCCGCCAATGGTTCGGCAGGTCAAAGTCGTCGTCAAGCCAAAAGCCATTGTCAACATTGAGATTTTTTGAAGAGCCCTCGCAAACGCCCGCAACGCAAGGCATTCACGCCATGGAGACGGGACCGGTAGAGCGCAAAAACAACGCCGGTCTCTTCCTAATATAAAAAAAGTTCATTTTTGGTCTTGCCATCCGAATTTTTCGAGATGACCATTATCTCACAACAACAGACATGGAGACGACAAGTGTTGACAATGAAGACCGCAGGTTTCGAGGCAGACTTCGACATCGCTCAGATCAGCTGTCGCGAGCAGACGATCGAGTACAGCAGCAAGCTGCTCCTGCCCGGCCAGGATGCAGCGATCGTCATCACGCCGCAGCTCACACGCGCAGTTCTGGACAATGCGCCCTGCCCGGTTGATCACGCATTCTCGGCATGCGTTGCGCGTCGTAAGAACGCCCTTCAAAAGGCAACGGCGAAAGAGTTCAGACAGGGCGCAAAACAGGTTTCAATCCTCGGCCGCTGGCACGAGAACGGCCCAGATGACATGGACTTCGAACCCTACATCACCCGCAAAACCGGTCCCCTCGGCACGACTTCAGACGTCAAGTACGACTACGAGATCTTCCCGTTCGATGGCCTGCGCTCCGGCGAAGGCTCCTTCATCCTCTTGAACAAGGGCGATGATGGCGCCGCCGCCAGGCGCTTTCTGACGATTTCTGCTGACAGGCTGACGCATCGCCGGGAGCTCAGCAAACGTGTCGCAATCAGCCTTGGCCTGCCGACCGGCGTCGTCTGGTATCCACCGAGCACGTCCGGCTTTCCGATCCTGGTCGCAGAGTGGTCGCACGTGGATGATCAGCCCGCTTCGCCCCACGATGCGACGGAGCCGGCCTGAGGCCTCGCCCCACTCTCATTCCGGCCTCAGGGCCGGCCCTCACATCTCTTTTGAACCGTAGGATGACTCCCATGACCAATCCCCAGCTGTCCGCACCGGACGCCCGGAACGCTGCGACAGAAAACGCCGCGACAGAAGCGGGCTTCCCGCAGTCCGCCAAATATCTCGTCGCGCAACTGTTTTGTGATCTTGAAGCAAACACTATCAGCCCCGCAACATCCCTGGCGCAACTGCACAAGCGGTACACTTACGTCGATGCAGAACAGCTCAAGGCAGCGCTGCAACTTGCGTTCCGGATGACTACTGCAGTGAATGGAGGTGTCGTGGTCGTTAGCGATGGCGACACTGGCAAGATCATCGACCAGTTCCCGATGCCAGCAGCACCGGAAGGTTACGGCGGACGAAGCCCGCTCGGGCTCGGCCTCTCCGCCATGACCTCGATGCTTGATCGACGCCCCCGCTACTACAACGCGCGTGACTTCTTTCTCCACGTTCACATCATGCCAGACGCCAAATACACCAAAGCCCAGGGCCGGCACGTCGAACAGCTCGGCGAGCTTCTGTTGACGTACAAGGGTTGGGACAAGGACGTCGAAGACCTCGATGTTCCGTTTCCAGACGATATGCCCCTCCTCGAGCGCGAAGTCTGCTACTCCTATAGTCCGCATCGGGGATGGCTCGGATTCGATGGCGAACGCTGGCGTTGCGACTGGTAACAACCCCGTCAACGCAAAGCAGAAGGAGCGCCGTCATTCATGCTCGCCCTCCCAGGGTCCCGTATCGGCTTTTGCAACCGTGACCTCATCAGACCTCGGTCACCAAGTCGATGGATGCGGAATGGATCCGTATGCATATCCGCCAGTGTGATTTCGGCCAGGTCCTGCCGGGTCTGCTAGGTGCCACTTTCACCTAATGGCCGACGCCACAGCATACTGGCCGGAAGCCTGCTCCCGGCCAGTGCTGATCGTAGGGACCCTCTAATTATCTGGGCCCAAGGGCGCTGATCTTCTGGCAAATGTGCAAGCGATTGCTGAAACGGCTCAACCCACGATTCAACTCCGGAAACTTTTTCCCGGAGCGATAATTCAAAATTGGTGCCGCACTTAGCTGAATCCCCGGACGGCTCGGATACAACATCGGAAGGCCAAAAAGATCGCAAGCCTTCATCAACGTCGCAGATCGGGTCATCTTTGTGAAACAAGGTCAGATCGTCGAAGTCGATGAGCCGATCGCATTTTTGATGCGCCCGGATAGCTAAGCACTGGGCGCTTTCTGGCAAAAATCATCCTTTGAGGTCGACGCATGATCGCTGACCTTAACGCGAAACGTGTACGTTCCCTGTCTGAGGTAGGGGCACAGTTCTGCGGTTGGTGGACAGTTTCCGGTATCTGCTCGGCGTCAAATTGTGGTGTCGGAGAAAAACTCGGTTAAAATTCGAAAGATTGCGGTACCCCACTTCAAAACAGATGTCCGTTATCGGCATGGAGGTATCGGTCAACAGTTGACCCGCCTTCCAAATGCGAAGCTTGTTGAGGTGGTCGGTGAAGCTGTTGCCGCTGTTCTTCTTGAAGAAACGCGAAAAGGAACTGTCGCTCATGCCGACCATTCGGGCCATGTCGGGCAACCGGATATCATCCGAGAGGTTCGCAAAAATGTATGCAAAGACCTGCTGCAAGGCTTCGATAGAACCATAGCTCAAGTCCGGCACATGGGCCTCTGACGACAGCACATCGACCTCGTCGGTGTCCCGCAGCAGTGAGAGCAGGGACAGAAAGGTCGAAAGGCGCTGGGAGCCGGTCTGAAACTCCATGTCGAGTATCAACGCCTCCGCCTTGTCCCGCGCTCGCCCCTTGAAAGAAAGCCCACGCTGCGCACGGATCAAAAAGTCGCGCAGCCCCGCCAGTTCCGGGAGGAAGGTGGATGCCTGCTCCAGTTTGGACGGGTGAAACTGGATGACGATGTCGCGTCCCGGAATACGCTCATCCGGTCCCAGCGGCGTCACCCAGTCGTGCGGCAGGTTGCTGCCGATGAGCGAGATATGGCCCGGCGTGAAGGCGCCGACGTGATCGCCCGCGAGCAAAACGCCGCTGGCATTGGGAATGTAGTGGATCTCCACCTCCGGGTGGAAATTCCACACATTGCGTTCCCACGGATAGTCGTCACGGCGCCAGAGGAATGTCTCGTCAGCGCCTGTCAGGACGTATTCGAATCTCGCGACCGTTGGAGAAATAACCGACATCGCAAACCTCCTCCCGTGCTTCCCAGCCTTCGCGTTTCGTCGGCAATCGATATTAGATTGTGCAACGCACACAAGATTTCATGGATATTTCCGCCATTTCACGCATGAGAGTATCAGTATGGCGCAACGGCCACGCTTGTGTCCACCCCGTCTTTCCACAAGTATCGAGGTCCGTTGAGCGTGTCGGAGGAGAGTTGCACGCACAGCCGGACCGATTTTTTCGCGATCCCAATGGAGGAGAACATGATCAATTTTGCAAAAGCCGTGGGCGTCGGCTTCATCTCGCTTGGCCTTTGGAGCTCAACTGCTCTTGCGCAGGACTCCTGGTGGAAGACTGCCGCCGAGCCCTATCAGGGCGCGACCATCCGGGGCATCTCGGAATCGACTCCGGCCTCGAAATATGTCGAGCAGGTCCTCGGTCCGAAGTTCACCGAGCAGACCGGCATCAAGGTCGAATTCGAGGCGACATCCTGGGACCAGATGTACGACAAGGCGATCAAGGACATGGAGGCCAATACCGGCATCTACGACTTCGTCTATATCGAGCAGGACATCGTTTACACGTATCTGGCCCGGAACTTCCTGGTCGACATCACAAAGTCGCTCGCTGACAACGCAAAGATCGCTTCGCCGGATTTCAAGCCGGAGGATTTCACCACGTTCCTGAACTATTTCAAGGATCCGAAGTCGGGCAATGTCATGGGCGTTCCCATGGAAGCCTTCATCAAGCCCTACCTCTACCGCAAGGATCTCTTCGAGGATCCGGCGATCCAGAAAGCCTACAAGGATTCGACCGGTGCGGATCTGAAACCCGCGACGACGCATGAGGAATATACCCAGATCGCCAAGTTCTTCACCGAATACGGCGCAGACAAGGAACTCTGGGGAACGACCGTTCAGGCCTCGTCGAGCCACCCTGCCGCCTTTTATGAGTTCTTCGAGTCGGTCGCGCCCACCTTCGGCGTGTACAACTGGGGCATCGATGGCACGACGTTCGCGGCCGCCGAGGCCAATGGCGGCCAGATGAACTCCGCCGCCGCCAAGAAGGCGCTGAACTACTGGGTGGACCTGCTGCAATACGCGCCGCCGGAATCAACGTCGTCCACATGGGACGAAGTTGCAGGCACATTTGCAGCCGGCCGTGCGGCCCAGGGCCTGGTCTATGGTGAAAACGCTGCCTGGATTGCGACCGACGAAAGCAAATCGACCGTCGTCGGCAAGGTGGGCGTGGCATTGCCTCCGGTTGAGGCAGGCGTCATGGAAGCCGCAGAAGCCGGCAAGGGCTATATCGGCTACTATGATGGTGGTGCCTTCGGCATCCCGCATTCGTCGAAGAACAAGGACGCGTCGCTTCTCTTCCTACAGTATATCGGGCAGGCTTCCGTTCAGACTGACTGGGCGCTCGCCGGCTCCCGCATCGTCATGAACTCGACCTACGACGATCCGAAAATCGTCGATCAGGACAAGAAGATGAACGGCTACTACACGCTGATGCGCGATGATGGAAAGCTGTTTGCCGGCGCTCCGCCGTATCCCTTCCACTCGCAAGTCCTGCAAGCCGTGGCGCCGTTCATCTACAAGGCGATCATCGGCGAGATCAAGCCGGACGATGCGCTGGACCAGGCCGCAGCCGCAGCCGAGGCTGAACTGGTGAAGCTCGGCTACCGCAAATAACACCCACACCTCCCGGCGGGTGGCGGTCGCCTTCAGCAAGGCGGCCGTCACTTCACCGACTGCGGCTTTCCGGCCTGAGCCCAACGCGGCTGGCCGGGTGAACAAGAACCAGGCACTATCTGACGGAGCGCAGGATGAGACAATCCAATATCGGATGGCTGTTTCTAGCACCAGCGACGCTAATTCTGTTTGTCGTCGGGTTCATTCCCTTCATCTACATCGTCTATGTCGGCTTTTTCGACTGGAACACCAACGCCGTCGATCCGAGCTTGCGCTGGGCCGGTCTCCAGAATTACCGCAGCCTTGTTTTTGATACGACCTTCCTCAACTCGCTTGCGCGTACACTGGTCTTTGCCTTCTTCGTCGTCGTGAGTGAGCTGTTGCTGGGCTATGTCCTGGCCCGGGCGCTGATGGCGGACCGGTTGTGGGGCCGGCAGTTCTTTCGCACGATCCACACTCTGCCGATCGTTGTCGCGCCGATTGCCGTCGGCGCAACCTGGCGGCTGCTTTGCGTTCCCGGCTTCGGCATTGTGCCCTATTACCTGAAGCTGTGGTTCGGCATCGACTACAACATCTCGACCAATGCCTATCACGCCTTTGGCACGGCGATCATCATGGACCTCTGGCACTGGACGCCGTTTGTCACGCTATCGCTCATGGCGGGACTGACCGCTCTGCCGAAGGAACCGCTGGAACAGGCGCAGATCGACGGCGGCAACAAGCTGCAGATCTTCTGGTACGTGATCGTGCCGATGTTGAAGCCAGTGCTGCTGACAACCGTTTTCATACGACTGATGGACGCGCTGCGCTCGGTCGATGAAATCTGGATGCTGACCAAGGGTGGCCCGGCCGAGGCGACCCGGTTCATCGGCCTCCATATCTGGATCAACGTCTTTCCGAAGACGGACTACGGTTACGGCGCGGCCATGTCCCTTCTCACGCTTTACGTCACCATCGTTTTGAGCTGGCTGCTGTTCGTCGCCATGACCGGCCGCAAGGGAGGCGCACAATGAGACGCTCGGGTCTAGCCTCTTTCGTCCTTTGGATATGTCTGACCTTTCTGACTTTGCTTCCGGTCTGGTGGATGCTGGTCGTTTCGATGCGTCCGCGCGTCAAGCTTTATTCCAAGTCGGTCCTCATCGACGATCTCTACTGGGATAATTTCCTGGCCGTGCTGAACAGCTCGACCTTCCTGCAATATCTCTGGAACTCACTGATCGTGGCGACATCGAATGCCGCACTGGTATGCGTGCTGGGGCTGCTCGCCGCATTCGGGCTGTCGCGTTACAAGATCAGCGGTGGCGACAACATGTTCTTCTGGCTGATCACCAACCGCATGGCGCCGCCAGCCGTGTTTCTCCTGCCGCTCTTCCTATTGTTCACCAAGTGGTTCGTGTTTGGCGATTTCATGCTGTTCGACACGAAGATCGGCCTGATCCTGCTCTATTGCGTCTTCAACCTGCCTTTCGCCATCTGGCTTCTGAAAGGCATGCTGGACGGCATCCCGCTGGAGCTTGACGAAGCGGCGCGGGTGGATGGCGCAACGACCGGCCAGGTGTTGTCCCACGTCATCCTGCCGCTGGCTCGGCCTGGCCTGGCCGTCACCTTCATCCTGACCTGGATCTTCGCCTGGAACGAGTACCTGTTTGCCGCCACGCTCACGTCCTCGGCCGACGCCCGGACCGTGACGACAGCGCTCGCGGAATATGTCTCGGTCACCGGTACGAACTGGGGCGAGATGGCGGCTATGGCCTTCCTCACCACGCTGCCGGCCCTGGTCGTGCTCGGCTTCGTCCAGAAGCACATCGTGACAGGTCTGACGTTCGGCGCTTTGAAAGGGTAACATGATGGCTGGCATTCAACCCCAGAAAACCGAACGCGACGGGTTCCTACCGATCCGAACCAACGGTTTCGACAGGGGCTTCATCTCCGTGGTGCTGCTGATCCTGGTGCATCTTCTGTGGATGCGCTTCCTGGAGAGCGTGTTGCCCCTGTGGGTGGCGACGGTGCTCTGCCTGGCGCTGGCCGTGTTCATTATCCGAAAAGGCTGAAAACATGAAATCGCTCGTCCTCGAACGAAAACACGAACTGCGCATTCGCGACCTGGACCCGAAAGAGGTGCTTGGTCCCACCGACGTGCGCATTGCGATCAAGACCGTCGGTGTCTGCGGCTCGGACGTTCACTACTACACCCATGGCGCCATCGGTCCTTTCGTCGTACGCGAACCGATGATCCTCGGCCACGAAGCAGCCGGCATCGTCGAGGAAGTCGGCAGCGCGGTCCAGAACCTGAAAGTGGGCGACCGCGTCTGCATGGAGCCCGGCATTCCCGATCCACAAAGTCGCGCGTCGCGGCTGGGTCTCTACAATCTCGATCCCGCGGTGCGCTTTTGGGCGACGCCCCCGGTGCATGGGGTGCTGAGACCAAGCGTGGTCCATCCCGCGGCCTATACCTTCAAGCTTCCTGACAATGTTTCCTACGCCGCGGGCGCAATGGTCGAGCCGCTGGCCGTCGGCTTCCAGGCCGTCTCCAAGGCGAGGCTGACGCCCGGCGCGGTCGCTCTCGTCACGGGCGCCGGGCCGATCGGCATGGTGACCGCGATCGCGGCACTGTCGGCTGGCTGCGCCAAAGTCATCGTCACCGACGTCGTCGATGAGAAGCTCGCAGTGGCGCGCAAGCTCGGGCCGGCGATCATGACCGTCAACGTCCGCTCGCAGGATCTGAAGGCTGTCACAGCCCGCGAAACCGACGGCTGGGGCGTCGATGTCGTGTTCGAATGCTCGGGTGCGGCCGACGTGATCGCAGACACTTTGAACCATGCTTGCCCCGGCGGGTCCGTCGTTTTTGTCGGCATGCCCCTGAAGCCGGTCCCGCTCGATATCGTCATCGCCCAGACAAAGGAACTGCGCATCGAGCACGTATTCCGCTACGCCCATGTCTATCCGCGCATCGTGGCGCTCCTGGGATCGAACCAGATCAACGTCGATGCACTGATCACCGACACCTACGCTTTCGAGGACTCGATCGAAGCGTTCGATTACGCCGTGAAGCCAAGGCCGTCGTCCGTGAAGATCCAGATAGAGCTTGGGAAATAGGATGTACCTGCAGAAGTTGGATCTGAGCGGAAGAGTGGCCGTCGTCACCGGTGCGGGGCGAAACATCGGTTACGCCTGCGCCGATGCGCTGTCTGAAGCCGGCGCGCATGTGGTGCTGACCGATCTCGACGAGGAGCTCGGTCGGTCCGCGGTCTCGAAGCTTGCCGGAATGGGGCGTCTCGCCGAGTTCGTGCGCCTCGACGTGACCGATTCCGGCGAAACCGACCGTGTCGCAAAAGCGATCGCCTCCAAGCTTGGACGCGTGGACATTCTGGTCGCCAATGCCGGCATTTCAGCACAGAGCCCGGCGGAAGAGATGGCGGATGCGGACTGGCTGAGGGTTGCAAACGTCAACGTCAACGGCGTGTTCTGGAGCAATCGCGCCTTCGGAAACATGATGCTGAAGGCGGGCAAGGGCTCGATCGTCAACATCGGGTCGATGTCCGGCATCATCGCCAACCGGCCGCAGCCGCAAGCTGGGTACAACGCCTCGAAGGGCGCCGTTCACATGCTGACAAAATCGCTTGCTGTCGAATGGGCCGATCGGGGCGTCCGCGTCAACGCCATCGCACCCACCTATATCGCGACCGACATGACGAAGGCCGCTATCGAAGGGACCGGTTGGGACAAGGCCTGGATGGACATGACGCCGATGAAACGCATGGGCTCAGTCGAGGAAATCGCGTCTGTCGTCCTGTTCCTGGCTTCCGATGCTGCCAGTCTGATGACCGGAAGCATCGTCGTTGCGGATGCGGGGTACACCTCATGGTGAAGCTGCCCGAGCACCCGTCCCGAATGGATCGGCGGCCTTGCCGCCACAACTGACTGAGGATTGAGATATGGCGACGATCGAACTCGACCAGGTCGACAAGCATTACGGCTCCTATCACGCATTGCGCAAAATCTCGTTCGATATAGCTGACGGTGAGTTCGTCGTGCTTGTCGGCCCCTCGGGTTGCGGCAAATCCACATTGCTGCGAACGCTTGCCGGTCTTGAGGAGATCACCGGTGGCACGATCAAGCTGGGTGGGCGACGGGTGGACAATATCGCCGCGAAAGACCGTGACGTGGCGATGGTGTTCCAGAACTATGCGCTCTATCCGCACATGACGGTGCGGGAGAACATGGCATTCGCGCTGAAGCTGCGCGGCGACACTCTGGCCGACCGCAACGTCAAGGTAGACAAGGCTGCCGAGATGCTGCGGCTGACGCCCTATCTCGATCGGTATCCCAAGGCACTATCCGGCGGCCAGCGTCAGCGCGTCGCTATGGGCCGCGCCATGGTTCGCAACCCTAAAGCGTTCTTTTTCGACGAACCGCTCTCAAACCTGGACGCCGCGCTCCGCGTCGACATGCGTTCGGAAATCAAGGCTCTCCACCAGCGCCTCGGCGCCACCTCCGTCTATGTCACGCACGACCAGATCGAAGCCATGACGATGGCGGACCGCATTGTTGTCCTGCGCGACGGCAAGGTGGAGCAGATCGGGGCGCCGCTGGAGCTTTACGACAGACCGGCAAATACTTTTGTCGCAGGATTCATCGGATCGCCGGCGATGAACATGCTGCCGGCCAAGGTCGATCTTTCATCGAACATGGCACGGTTGGCGGATGGGTCGAGCTTTCCCCTCCCGCAAGGCACGCGGGCGCGGGACGGCCAGGACGTGATTTACGGGGTCCGTCCCGACCAATGGATATTGGCGCATGGCGACCAGGGCGCATCGGCAACTGTCGAATTGATCGAGCCGACAGGGGCGGAAATTCTCCTTGCAGCACAATTGGCAGGCCAGCGGATTCTCTGCGCCTTTCGCGAACGCCACGCACTGAAGCCGCGCGACACGATACGGCTCGCCGTCGATCCGTCAGCAGCGCATGTGTTCGACAAGCAGACCGAGCAACGAATCTCGCCCTGAGCAAGAGTCATCGGAGGGATCACCCATGTCAGACTTTACCGGGAAAACCATCATCGTCACAGGGGCCGGCAAGGGTATCGGCCGGGCCTGTGTCGAATTGTTCACCCATCGTGGCGCGCGGATCGTAGCCATGGCGCGCTCGCAGGCCGATCTCGATGATTTGGCGCAGACATTTGGCGCGACTGTCATCTCCGTGGATCTCGCCAATAATGGCGCAGCACGCGAGGCGATGAAGAAGGCCGGCCTTGCCGACGCGCTGATCAATTGCGCGGGAACGAACGTGCTCGAAAGCGTCCTCGACATGACCGAGGAGGGGTATGAACAGGTTCTCGGCATCAATCTCCGGGCCGCGCTGATCTGTGCGCAGGAGTTTGCACGCGCCCGCATCACAGAGGGCGGCGGCGGCGCGATCGTGAACGTGACTTCGATCGCAGGACATCGTGGTTTCGTAGATCACGTGGCCTATGCCGCTTCGAAGGCGGGACTGGAAGGCGCAACACGCGTCATGGCCAAGGAACTCGGCGCCTATGGCATACGAGTGAATGCAGTGGCGCCGACGGTCACCATGACGGAACTTGCTGCCAAGGCATGGTCCGAGCCCTCGAAACGCGACCCCATGATGGTTCGTCACCCGCTCGGACGCTTTGCAGAGGTCGAGGATGTCGCACGGTCGATTGCACTGCTCGTTTCAGAGGACGCGCCGATGATAACTGGCGCCGTCCTGCCCGTCGACGGCGGCTTCCTTTCTGTTTGAAAACCAAGAGGCGAAACGAGAAGATGAGCAAACCACTTGAAGGAAAAATCGCTGCCGTCACTGGTGCAGCATCCGGTATCGGGCTGGCAACGACCCGAGCGCTGGTCGATGCGGGCGCGACGGTCGTGATGGTAGACTACAACAGGCACGCGCTCGAGACTTACGCCGAGGAATTCGGCGAAGCCGTCGTCACGCAGGTCACCGACCTTCTGGATTCGGCAAGTTGCGCGGCCATGGTGCCGGAAATACTTGCAAAGGTCGATCACATCGACATCCTGCACTGCAATGCGGGGTCCTATATCGGCGGAGATCTCATCGATACCGATACGGCGACAATGGATCGAATGCTCAATCTCAACGTGAACGCCGTCATGAAGAACGTCCGCGACATCGCTCCGCACATGATCGAGCGCGGAACGGGGGACATCCTGGTCACCTGCTCCGTCGCCGGCCATGCGCCGATCCAATGGGAGCCAGTCTATTCCAGTTCCAAGTGGGCAATCACCAGTTTCGTCCAGATCATGCGTCGGCAATTGAAAAATCACGGCATCAGAGTTGGTCAGGTCTCACCCGGCCCCGTCGTTTCGGCTCTGCTTGCCGATTGGCCTGCGGAGAATCTCGAAAAAGCCAAGGCTAACGGAAGCCTGATCGAGCCCACTGAAGTCTCCGATGCAATCATCTTCATGTTGACCCGACCGCGGAACGTCACGATCCGGGACATGATCGTCTTGCCGACCAATTTCGACGTTTAGGTCGGGGAAATGGGAATATTAAATGGCGCAGCGCCACCACTTTCATTGATCAACGCAATCAATCCGCAGTCCAGCCACAGGTCAGCATCACGGATTTCATCTTTGCACTAAGGGAATGCCTGTTAGCAGCCTCCGCTATCGGTTCAATGGACTGGGCGATCGGGCTGCAAGTCCAGCCGACTTATGCCGAACAACTGCTTAGAAAGAATCGCCCCGCTGCCCTCGCCGACAGCGGGGCGAGAGCTATTCCCAATCCGCAAATTCAAGGGGAAGCGCAATTTCGCGATCAGGCAGAAGCGACCTCACCGTCATTAAGAATGTAGCGCCGAGAACGATACAAAAGCGCGCTATCATTTTCACTACTTTGGATATCAAGAACCCGTCCGAACAAAACCCGGTGTGTCCCCTCATCAAAGGCACGGGTGATCTCGCACTCGAAACTAACCAAAGCTGAAGCCAGCACCGGAACACCAGTTATTCCATCCACCCAACGACCCTCAGCGAACCGTTGCGCCATCGCTGTTTTGCCACCGAAGAGGTTGGAGCCGCGACCTTTAACTGCTTAGGACACCTGCTCCGCGGCTCTGTGTAGCAAACCAGCCCGACTTGAGATGACCTTGCAAATTGCACTCAGGATGGGGTGCGTGATACCCTCATCGGCCAGTTCTGCAACAAGGGCATCGGCCTCGCTCACAACCCTTTCCGCCATTTGGGCAAGGTCGCGAACAAGGATGCGCTGAGAAGATTTGGTTCCGGGCACCAATGTCGCCCAATGCTGCAGTTGGATCGTGTCGGGCACATCGCGGCCGCCAATCTTCATGGCGAGCCTCTTTGACAAGCTGGGATACACTGCCGTGCAAACGACATCGTAGATCGGCGCCAGATCCGGCTCATCGGGGCCATAAAGCAGGGCGTAGTTCTTGCCGTGGGCATCGGCGTTGCCCACGAGATAATGGAAGATCAGCATGCGAATGAACTGCAACCGATCCGCGACAGGTCTCGCGCAGGCCTGGTCGATCAGCCCGAGAGATCGTTCTGTTCCAGGACCGCCCTCAGCCTCATACTTCAGCTCCGGCGGCACGCCAAGGGCCTGGCAGAAGTCTTCCTGGTGCAGGCGCTCAATGATGCCGTCTGCAGCTTTCGTCCGATCATAACGCTCAACCAGGAGAAAGGCAGTCGCCCCGTCTAGGCGTATCTCGACATGAGGTACCGGCAGCTTGAGTCGGGCAGCCAGCCGCATACAAAAATACTCGTTCTCCACCGTGCCTTCCAACGCCTGGATGACTGGTTTCAAGATATGGGTCGTTGGTCTGCCGTCTTTTGCCAAGGCAATGGAATCTCCGTCGACAATGACCGCCAGTTTATCCTGCGCGCCGGCGAGCGATAGGCGAATGCCCTCATCTCCGCCAAGCAAAGGCCGGGTCCGCAGCCTGCTGAGAATTTCATCCAGACGTACCGAAGTGAGAATTTCGGCTTGGGACTGGCCGGGAGGTTCGGGCGCCGTGCCGGTGGGATAGAGTGACAATGCCCCTGCACATTCGCCCCCGATAACTTCCAGGAGCCCGAAGGCATTGCCTGCCGAAAGGCCGAGCGCGCCAGCCAGGCGTTGCCGCGGGCCTTCGTCCGGCAAGAGGCCGGAGAAAAACGGGCGCACCACCTGATCACCAAATGGTTTCTCTTGCAGGGGCATCGAGAACGAGATCGCACGCGATCGTTGGTCCAGGAGATATGCGCCATCATAGGCAAAGGTCAGCAGGCCGTCGTCAAGCTGGCCGAGTACGCCCGCCTTGGTGTCGCGAAAATAGACGTCCAAGACGCGGGTCATGATCGCGGGCCCTGGCGACGCCCGACCGAAACAACGAGGCCCAAACCAGCCAGGACTTGCATCGCACGGCCAATCTGGCAGCTCTCTTTTCCGGCCTCGAGTTCACGCAGAAACCGTACGCCGACACCAATCACCCCGGCGAGTTGCTCCTGGGTTAACCCTTGCTGTTTGCGCTCGTGACGGATCAGCATGCCGAGGCTTTTTGTATCTTTGATCTTTTCCATAATCACCCCTATCGGGATGATTATATCGTCAGATGATGCAAAAGGAAGACAAAAGAACCGATCGGGATGATTTTCTCATTACTGGCGCCGACCGACCGAAATAGACCCGCTCGGGATGAAACTACAACGCCAGACTTACCCTGGCGCTCACTGCTTGAACCAGTTCTCACGGTGCCATCTCAGGAACAGGGGATGTGGCCGCTCTAAGACCCTACTAGGCACGATCGCCTTCCCGGTCTTGTTGAGGAGTCCTTGAATGCTGTCAGGATCATTCGCCTGACGCGATATCAGGATATCAAGATCGTCCGAAAGACCAATCAGACCGCGATCAAACATCCAGTGTGCGGTACCCGAAAGAGCAATTCCGTTGGAAAGAATGTCAGGCCCGCTCGCTTCCACCGGCCGGATATGTGCGGCGTCGACCTCCGCCCGGCCACCACCGTTGATGAGCTTCAATCCCGTGATGGCGCATCGTTTGTCATAGGCGTGAAGAACGAGCCGGCGAAACAGCCGATTTCGAACGATCCGCGACGAGAGTTGCATGACCCGGTCGCGCTCCTGCTCGAACATGAACGGCGCTTGAGCTTCATCTGCAAATCCATCGACCGCATGCGTTACCCCCGGCTCATCCAGCCGAGTCAGTTCAGGCTCATGCTCGTCTATGCCAATCGATACGATACGGTTGAAATCAGCTGCGGACATCGGCCGGACCGCAGCCTGTGCCCTGCCGGAAATACGGCCCTCTTCATTCAGCACGCCCCGCTCTATTACACCGTCTGGTCCACTGAACGGAACGGGATTGATGAAGTCGAGATAGCTGCCGTGTTCGATCAGCGCCAGATACATGTCGGGGGCCTTCGGATCAGGAATAACCCGTTCAACCTTGGCGACAGCAAAATAGCCGCGGGTCGCTGCGACTTTCCGAGGCTCGTAGTAGATGATCCAATCACCCACACAAGCCTGGACACGACCGAGATACTGGCCCGGGAACTGGTATTGTTCAGCCGGGCTATCGTCGTAAATCGAATCTGACCGGTGAATGAAAACCCCGAATCCCATCTGCAACCTTTACCATGAGGCACTTGATGCTTCATTTGAAATAAGGGTCTCAGCCTGGCCCCAAATGCTCTCCGCTGCGGCAATACCATTTGTTAAATGTCCACTCCTACCTGCCCGGCAGATGCCCTCGAAACGCGGGACAAAAGCCGTTTTGGCGGCACGGCGACAGCGAGTCGCCGTCCATTTTTGATCAAGAGGACGATGGCGGGGAAGCGGCGCCACCTTCGGCCTTAGAGGATGAAATCGCCCTTTATGAAATCGATGGTGGTATCGACGCGGATCGCGAAGTCCGAGACCTTGTCGCCGTTGACGTCGGCGTAGACGTAGGTGTCGCCGCCGGAATTGACGTAGCGGAGTTCGCCGGCCTTGCCGGTAAAGGCGGTTTTCTCGCCGATGAAGGTGAAGGCCTGGTTGCCGGAGGATTTCGTCGATGCGTCGATGGCGGAGAGATCGATCTTGTCGGCCTGGGTGCGCGAGAAATCGTAGATCATGTCCTGGCCGGAGGAAGCCGTGGTCGAGTCCGACAGCGCTGTGAAGACGAAGCGGTCGGCACCCGCCCCGCCATAGAGCTTGTCGGCGCCCGTGCCGCCGGTCAGGATATCGTTGCCGGCCTCGCCTTTCAGGGTGTCGTTGCCGTCAAGGCCGGAGAGCGTGTTGTTGCCGGTATTGCCGGTGATGACATTGGCCAGCGCATTGCCGGTGCCGTTGAGATTGGCCGAGCCCAGGAGGATCAGGTTCTCGATATTGGTGGCGAGCGTCAGGCTGAGCGTGGAGCGGACCGTGTCGGTGCCGGCATTCGCCGCCTCGATGACAACATCGCCGGAGTTGTCGACGTAATAGGTGTCATTGCCGGAACCGCCTTCCATGCGGTCGACGCCGGCGCTACCGTCAAGGCTGTCATTGCCGTCGCCGCCGATCAGCGTGTCGGCGCCCGCGCCACCGTCGAGCATATCATTGCCCGCACCGCCATCGAGCCGGTCGTTGCCGCCGAGGCCGAGGAGCGTGTTGTTGCCCGAATTGCCGGTGATGACATTGGCGAGGCTGTTGCCTGTGCCGGTAAGGTTTCCGCTGCCTGTCAGCACGAGGTTTTCCACCGAGCCGCCGAGGGTGTAGGAGATCGAGGCGCGGACGGTGTCGGTGCCCTGGGCGGCCATTTCCTGGACCTGGTCGCCGGCCGAGTCGACGATGTAGGTATCGTTGCCGAAGCCGCCGAGCATGATGTCGTTGCCGCCGGCCCGTCGAGCGTGTCGTTGCCGCCATAGCCGCGGATGGTCTCGTCGAAGGCGGTGCCTTCAAGCGTCTCGGCCAGAGCGGTGCCCTCGATGTCGGCGGCGAAGACACGCTGGGCGATGCCGGAATCGCTCCCGTCCGGCGTCGCCCATATCACAACCCAGCCACCGCCGGGCAGCGCCGTCACGGAGGGATAGTATTGGGCGCCACCGGTCACGGCGTTCACCAGCGTTTCGGTTCCCACCGCGTTGCCGCTCGCGTCGTAGCGCTGCTGGTAGATATCGTATTCTCCACCACGCTCGGATATCCAGACAGTGACCCAGCCGCCGTCCGCGAGGGCGGCCACCGCCGGCCAGATGTCTTGGTCCGCCGTCGTGGTAGCCACTTGTTGCTCGCCGCCCGCAGCGCTTCCATCGGCCTGAAAGCGCTGCTGGTAAATGTTATCGCCGTCCCCGTCGTCGGAACGCCACGTTACAACCCAGCCACCATCGGAGAGGCCAGTCACAAATGACTGGGACTGCACGTCGGTCGAGGAGGTATTGACACGCTGTATCTGGCCCACGACCGTGCCGTCGGCCGCGAAGCGCAGCTGGCAGATGTCATAATGGCCGGTATCCTCGTTCTCGAAGGTCCAGGCCACGACCCAACCGCCATCAGAGAGCGCTGCGACCCGCGGGAAGGACACCTCGCTGGATGCCGTTACGCCGAGCCGGGTCTCGGCACCGCTGGCAGAACCATCCGCCGCGAAGCGCTGTTGGCAAATGAACTCGTCATTGCCGTCATAGCCGAACCAGGTCGCGACCCAGCCGCCATCAGAGAGCGCAGCGAGAGACACGCTAAGCTCAGACGCACCGGTGGAGGTGCCTGTCCGGACCGCGCCGCCGACCGCCACGCCGTCGGCATCGAAGCGTTGCTGGTAGGCGTTCGGTGGGCTGGTCTGGTCGGCGTACTGCTTCCAGGCGACGACCCAGCCGCCATCGGACAATGCCGTGACATCCGGGTCCTCCTCATATACCGTCGGCGAACTCGTGACCTGAACCTCCCCGCCGATCGCGGCGCCATCGGCGCCGAAACGCTGCATGTAGATGTCGCTGGCAACGTCGTTCTCGCTCATCCATGTCACCAACCAGCCGCCATCGGCGAGCGTCGTGATCTTGGATATTGACTGCCGGTTGTCGGTGGTCTGGTTGACGATGGCCTCGCTGCCACCGGTCGCGTTTGCTGTCATGATCGGGTGCTCCCCTGGTTGGTTCCGTTTCCGGCGAACGCCCCGAACCGGTGGCGAAAGGCCGTTTGTGGTGGACGCTAGAGCGACGACGGCATGCTGTCGCCGTCCATTTTTGATCTGCGGGGGGAAGGTGCGGGAGGAGGTGCCAGGAGCTCTGCGCGCCGTGGGCGAACAGCGCCTGCGAACGCCTGGCACCACAGCACCGTCGCCGGCAGGCCTCCCGACGGGGGGCGTTAACGGACGGCCCGGTGCCGATATTTTGCTCACCTAGAGGATGAAATCGCCCTTCACGAGGTCGATGTTTGCGTCGATGCGGATGGCGAAGTCGGACGCCTTGTCGCCGTTGACGTCGGCGTAGACATAGGTATCGCCGCCGGAATTGACGTAGCGCAGTTCGCCCGCCTTGCCGGAATAGGCCTTCTCGCCGATGAAGGTGAAGGCCTGGTTGCCGGAGCTTTTGGTGCTGGCGTCGATGGCCGAGAGGTCGATCTTGTCGCCCTGGCTGCGGGAGAAGTCGTAGATCATGTCGCGGCTGGTGGAGGAGACGGTGGAGTCAGAGGTCGCGGTGAATATGAAGCGGTCGGCGCCCGCTCCGCCGTAGAGCTTGTCGGCTCCTGCCCCGCCGGTGAGCTGGTCGTTGCCGGCCTCGCCCTTGAGGGTGTCGTTTCCGGCGAGACCTTTAAGGAAGTTGTTGCCGGAGTTGCCGGTGAGCACGTTGGCCGAGGCGTTGCCGTTGCCATTGAGGTTGCCTGAGCCGGAAAGGATCAGGTTCTCTACATTGGTTGCCAGCGTGTGGCTGATCGTCGAGCGGACCGTGTCGGTACCGGCATTCGCCGCCTCGATGACCACATCGCCGGAGTTGTCGACGTAATAGGTATCATTGCCGGAACCGCCTTCCATGCGGTCGGAGCCGGTGCCGCCGTCGAGCCGGTCATCGCCAGCACCGCCATCGATCCGGTCGTTACCCCCGAGACCGAAGAGCGTGTTGTTGCCGGAGTTTCCTGCGATGACGTTGGCGAGGCTGTTGCCGGTGCCGGTGAGGTTGGCGCTGCCTGTCAGCACGAGGTTCTCCACCGAGCCGCCGAGGGTGTAGCTGATCGAGGCGCGGACGGTGTCGGTGCCCTGGGCAGCCATCTCCTGCACCTGGTCGCCGGCGCTATCGACGATGTAGGTGTCATTGCCGAAGCCGCCGAGCATGATGTCGTTGCCGCCTTGGCCCTCGAGTATGTCGTTGCCGCCGTAGCCGCGGATAGTCTCGTCGAAGGCCGTGCCTTCCAGCGTGTCGGCCCGCGCCGTGCCGTCGATGTCGGTGGCGAAGACGCGCTGGTGTATGCCGTAGCCGCGCTCGTCCGACGTTCGCCATGTCACGACCCAGCCGCCGCCGGGCAGCGCCGTCACGGCCGGCGCCAGCTGATAGCCCTCGGTTTCGCCATTCACAAGCGTCTCCGTTCCCACAGCATTGCCTGCCGCATCGTAGCGCTGCTGGTAGATGAGCAAGTCGTCATCGCGCTCGGTGTTCCAGACGGTGACCCAGCCTCCATCGGCAAGCGCCGTCACCGCGAAAGTCGGATCGTCGACCGGCGTTGTGTTGACGCGTTGCTCGGCGCCGTCAGCGCTGCCGTCGGCACGAAAGCGTTGCTGGTAGATGACATCGCCGTCCTCGTCGTTGGAACGCCACATCACCACCCAGCCGCCATCGGACAAACCAGTGACGGACGGCTCGAAGAATGTGTAGGCACCGACGCTCTGCTCCTCGCCCACCATCGAGCCATCCGCTGCGAAGCGCTGCTGGCCAATATCTCGAACTCCGTACTCGCCACTGAAGGTCCAGATCACGACCCAGCCGCCATCGGCCAGCGTGGCGACCTTTGTGCCGTACGGGTCCGAACCGCCGACCCGGGTTTCCAGACCGCTCGCCGTGCCATCGGCGGCGAAGCGCTGCTGGTAGAAGCCTCCTTGATTGGAGAACCAGGTGGCGATCCAGCCGCCGTCGGCGAGCGGCGTGAGGGAGACATCGTACTGGTAGCCGTCGGTCGAGGTGTGGACACGCGACTCGACGCCCACCGCCGTTCCGTCGGCATCGAACCGCTGCTGGTACACGTCATAGTCGTCGGTCTCACCATCGTAGTGCGTCCAGGCGATGACCCACCCACCATCGTCGAGCGCAGTCACCACGGTGCCGAATTGCTCGCCCCCCAAGGTCGTATTGAACTGAACCGCCTCGCCGATCGCCGCGCCGTCGGCGCCGAAACGCTGCATGTAGATGTCATCGTAGTCGACGTCGCCTGACTGAACGGACTCCATCCAGTTCACGATCCAGCCGCCATCCGACAGCAGGGTGACCGACCTTTGTCCCATATAGTCGCTGGTTTGACGAACGATGGTCTCGCTGCCGCCGGTTGCTCTTGCCGTCATGATCCTTCCGCCTCCTGCGCAGTTTTTCTGGGACAGGCGGGCGAGCCGAATGGGGCACGCCCGGGAAGGAGCGTCCTCATACGGCTCGGATGCGGCCTGTCATTGGCGTGGAGGCTAGCGGGACGGCAAAGCGGAGTCGCCGTCCATTTTTGATCGTGGCAGCGCCGAATTCTTCGGCCGGCGTCGGCATGAGCGGGAAGCGGCGCCACCTTCGGCCTTAGAGGATGAAATCGCCCTTTATGAAATCGATGGTGGTATCGACGCGGATCGCGAAGTCCGAGACCTTGTCGCCGTTGACGTCGGCGTAGACGAAGGTATCGCCGTTCTTGTTGACGTAGCGAAGTTCGCCGGCCATGCCGGAATAGGATGCCTCGCCGATGAAGGTGAAGGCCTGGTTGCCGGAACTCTTGGTCGAGGCGTCGATGGCGGAGAGGTCGATGCGGTCGCCCTGGCTGCGGTTGAAGTCGTAGATCATGTCGCGGCCGACGGAGGCAACGGTCGAGTCCGACAGTGTCTTGAAAACTAAGCGGTCGGCGCCCGCTCCGCCGTAGAGCTTGTCGGTGCCCGAACCTCCGAGGAGACGATCGTTGCCGGCATCGCCCCGAAGGGTATCGTTGCCGCCTCCGCCTGATAGCACATCGTTGCCGGCCCCGCCGCTCAGGGCATTCCTACCGGCATTTCCCGATAGCGTGTTGTCGAGAGCGTTGCCTATGCCGGACAGGTTGCCCGCGCCGGTCAGTATCAGGTTTTCGACATTGCCGGTCAGGGCGTAGGAGCGGGAGGCATTGACGGTATCGGTGCCGCCGTTCGCAGCCTCCACCACGACATCGCCGGTATGATCGACATAAAAGGTGTCATTACCTGTGCCGCCGTCCATCCGGTCGGCGCCGGTGCCTCCATCAAGGCTGTCGTTGCCGGCGCCGCCTAGCAGGGTATCGTGTCCCGCACCGCCGCTCAGCCGGTTGTGGCCGCCGTTGCCGGTGATGACGTTGGCGAGGTTGTTTCCCGTGCCGGAGAGACCGGCTGACCCTGTCAGCACGAGGTTCTCGACATTGTCGTCCAGCACGTAGGAAAGGCTTGAGCGTATCGTGTCCGTCCCTTCGCCCGCCTCTTCCTCGATCACGTCCCTGACGTCATCGACAATAAAGGTATCATCGCCCAGCCCGCCGACCATGCGGTCTCCGCCGATGCCGCCCTCCAGTGTATCGTCGCCGGCGCCGCCATGAAGCGTGTCGTTTCCGGCCATGCCGAACAGCCGGTTGTTCCCGGAATTGCCCGTGATGATGTTGGAGCGGCCATTGCCGGTGCCAGCGATATCGGCGGTGCCGGTCAGCACCAGATTTTCCACGGTCTCGGTCAGCGCGTAGGAGATCGACGCCATGACGATATCGTTGCCGCTGCCCGGCTCCTCGACGACGACGTCATCTGCGTTGTCGACATGAAAGGTATCGTCGCCCATGCCGCCGATCATCATGTCGGCGCCCGAATTCCCGTTGAGGACATCATTGCCGGCGCCGCCATCCAGGTGGTCGTTGCCCGGTCCGCCCCAAAAGGTTTCGTCGCCGTCGCCGCCGAGGAGCGTATCGTTGCCGCTACCGCCGATCACTCTGCCGGTGACGGTGCCGGAACGGCCATCATATTTATCATCCCCGCCTCCGAACCACACTTGACCCACTAAGAAGCCAGTGTTGACAAGGCGAATCACTCCCGATCCGTACAAGCCGCTGACGGCCATATGGTTTCCACCTTCGATAACACGGCTGTTGAAGATTTCCAGTACGCTGCCCTCAGGCACCGAATCGACGAAGATCGCCGACCCCAGCGATGTCAGATAACCCGAATTGGTGATCGTCATCGTGACCGGCGGATCGCCAATCGTATACCCTGCGATTACAATGCAGTGCCATCCCGTCACGCTGCCGCTGATCGAGATATTATGATTGCCGGCTTTTAGGGAGATGCCGTAACCGGAATACGCCGTGACCGAGCCACTGATGTCGATATCGGCATCAAGCGTCTGGCCATCCGCCTGACTTATGCCCTGCTGTCCGATCAGCCACCCACTGACGTCGAGACGGCTCCGCGTGCCCTGCATATAGACGGGGATGTCGCGCGATTGCACCGAGACACCGGCGGCGATGACATAGTGATCGCCCGCCTCGGTTTCGATGTACGCGCCGGTGCCGAACCAGTCCGTGTCGATTGTGGTCGTCATCTCGCCCTCCTCAAGTCCGCAACGTCGCGTGTCAGGCGATAGCTAGCCGCGCTGGGTGGAGGTGTCGCCGTCCATTTCTGATAGGCTGAACAGCGAAGACTGCAACAGGTCAGGACAAGGGAAAGCGAGAGGACGCTGCGACCAGGTTATTGTCCCGCCGCGCCACCGTCCGGGATCGGGCCTGCCGGCAGACCGATCTCGGCAAGGGTCCGCATGACGCGGCTACTGGCGTCGAGAAATGCGGGACTCGCGTTCTTGGTCGGCAGGGCAACATTCTCCACGGTGGCGCCGGGACGAAGCGCCATACCCTTCGCCAGCGCAGCACGAGCCTCCTGTTCGCGACCCAGTCTCCAGTGGGCGGCCGCCACCAGCAGGTAGGAGCGACCGGAACCGGGGGTTATCGCGATCGAGCGATTGAGATAGTCGAGCGCCTCCTCGTTGCGATCGAGGAGCAGATTGGCCAGTCCCGCGCCCAGCAGCCAGGTCCATCGGGCCTCGTCAGGCGTGTCGAACAGCTCGGCTTTCAAAAACGTCGAGAGGGCATCATCGAATCGGCCGAGCTGCGTCTGCGTCAGTCCCAGATTGTAAAGCGCGGCTCCATCCCATGGATTGACCGCAAGCGCCTGCGCGCAGGCGACCAGACTGTCGGCGAACTCGTTGGTGACCGTCAGGAGGCGACAATAGGCTCCCAGCACCGCCATGGACTGCGGCCGCTCTCGGAGCGCCTGCTCAAGCAAGGCCCGCGCGTCGCGCTCAGCCTCAGCGCCGGCCTCGGTGTCGTACCAGTTCAGTTGCAGGCCTCGCAATTGCAGCGCCGCGAGGGCGATCTTGAGGTCCACATTGTCGGGATCGGCCGAAAGTTGCTTGGTGAGGATCGCAACCGCCGTCGTGAATCGCTCGCGCGTCGTCTGGTTGATCGATGCGATTGCTTGCACGATGGCAAGATCGCTTGCCGTGGCCCCCGAGCGTCGCCTGCCTTCGGCCTCGTCCCAGGCGTCGAAGCGCTTGGCCAAAGCATAGCCGACACCGGCGGCCAGCCGCGCCCTGAGCTGGCGTCCGTCGCCATCGCTTGCATCCGATATGGTGTCGACAACCGTATCGACCTGGCGGCCCTCGACAGAGATAACCTGCGCCTGGAGGTGCCAGTTTTCGCCATTGCGGTGCAGGTCCAGCCGCACCTCATGCGTGGCGGGGCCGACTTCTCGAGCCGTATCGGCGGATACCAGGTCAACGGACCGGATGGTGGAAAGCCCGCTCAGAAGCTCGCTCGCAATGCCCGAAGCGAGTGTTTCCGATGTCGAGTCGTCCGCTGGGGCCGCTATCGGCAAGATCATCAGAGCCGGTCTGGGCGCCGGAAAGAGATCAGGCAACAGGCTCGGGAGCGGAAGCGCGAACCATGCGACGGGCAGGCCCGCGATGGCCGCGAGAAGGGCAGCAGCCCACGCCTTCGGCAATCGAACAGCTCGTGTTGGAGCGCGAAAGGCCGTCTCGTCAGGCCGCCCCGCCGAAACGTTCGCCGCGAACAGATAGCCACGCCCCGAGACCACCTTGACGATCTGCCGGTCCGTGTCTTCGAGCGCGATCCGGATTTCGCGTATGCACTGGAAGAGACTGTCCTCGCCGACATGGATATCCTTCCAGACGGCCGCAAGAATCTCGTCCTTGGTCAGGATACGGTGACTGTTCGACGCAAGCAGCTTGAGCAGTTCGAACGCTTTGGGTCGAAGTCTGACGAGCGCGCCATCGTCGCGACGCAGTTCCATGCGGTCCGGATCGAGAACGAAACCCGCAAAAAACAACACCGACCCCGAGCCCCTCCAGCCATGAGCGGCCACAATAGTGAGACGGCAGGGATGCCGTCAACCGACAGCACGGCCAACGGCTGAACAGGCAGCCATCAGAAAACTTCAGAAAATCTCAGCCCCGTACCATTGCCTTAGCGCCGGATGGAGGTGCCTCTAGCATCGGCCGATCAAGACCCTTTTGCTCGGCAGATCGCAAGGCAGATCTAGGAACTGGTGGAAATACGTCATGGCATCTTCGCGGACGCCGCAGATCGAGCGAAGTCGAGGGGAACCCATTAGGGCAAGCATCGACGAAATGGTCCGCGATCCCGTATTTCGTGGTGTGATAGATTATCTTGCGAACAGCTTCGTCACGACGCATATGAACGCACCGAGACAGTCGGCGATCTTCGCGACCCAACAACGGTGGCTTTTGTCGCACGTGGCGCTGGGCGAGTACTTTCGCAGTCTCGCGGCGGGCAAGGCCGGCATTACCCGCACCGGCTTCGGCAATCTCGCGCTTCGTAACGCCATCGCCAGCCGTAACACCGCCTATGCGTTCTTTGATGAAGCCCTGAAATACGGAATGATAAGCACGACGGCGGACGGCGATAGTGCCGCACCCACACCCCAGACGCTCGCCCTGCTCTCCCAATGGTACGAGATTCACCTTCACGCCCTTGATCTCTTTGACGACGGGGGGCGTGCCGTCCACTTTCAAGCCGAGCCGCTGGCTCTGCTGTCCCGCATGGGTCCTGAGGTCGCCGGAGGCCTCGTGTCCAATCCGGACATCAGGGCTCCAGGTCCGCTCTACACCATCTTCACATGGTCTGATATCGGCGGCCTTTTGATGGACCGGCTAATATCCGGCATCGACTGGCAGGTTCGTCCGTCGCATGGTGGATACCTGACGGACGTCTCTTCGATCTCCTACCTCGCGCGCAATTTCGGCCTGTCGCGAGCCCACACCAGCCGCAAACTCTCCGCCGCCGAATCCATCGGCGGAATCGGGTGGTCCGGGCCAAGAGGCTATTCGAGAATCTGGATTTCAGCCGACTTCTACGCCGAATATGCACGCGCCCACGCACGCAAGCTGCTGATTGTCGATGCCGCCTACTGGGCCGCCGTAAACAGCTAGTCCTCGATATTCCGCGTCGAGAGACGTACGTGTTCGCCGAATGGTCGGCCTACTGGGCATTGCGATGGAGGGGAAAGCGCCCTACTGGCGCGGAGGATTGGCAGCGCCCATATCCGGACCGCTAAGACTTGAAGGAGTGTCGAGGATGTAGCGGCGGACTCCGCAGCCGCCATGCCGGTCGGACGTTATGGCCGGCCGGATGAATTTGCCGCGGTGGCCGTATTCTCGACCACCGAGAAAGCCATATATGTTACGACGAGCAAGATCAGGGTGGATGGCGGAGCCATAAGATCGCTAACTGCTCGCCCAACAGACCTGTCTTACGGCTCCAGCCCGGCGCAGCGCGCGGTGTTGCGGATATGGGTTTCCATTTCGTGCTTTGCCCGTGAGCCATCATTGGCGCTGAGGGCCGCGATGATCTTGCGGTGCTCGCCGATCGATTCGCGCATGCGCTCGGGATCGGTGATCGGGATCGGCTGACGTTGCGTCTCGGTCACCTGGTCGCGCACGGTCTGATAGAGCGCCTTCAACATGGCATTGGAGCAGGCCGACACGATCACGCCATGGAATTCCAGATCTGCCTCGACATTGGCGAGCAGATCCTGGTTTGCCCAGCAGTCCTCCATCGTCTGCGTCGCCCGCTCCATCTTGTCGAGCTGCAATTGCGTGAGGCGCCCGGCGGACAGCCTGGCGATTTCCCCCTCCAGCAGGATGCGCGTCTGGAAGACGTCGAAGACGGAATAGCTGTCCGAATAGCGCCAGGGCGCCATATGCCCGCTCACGCCTGCGTCGGAGACAGACGGGCTTGCGACAAAGGTCCCCCTGCCCGCCTCCGTCTTCAGGAGCCCTAAGGTTTCCAGCGTCAGCAGCGCTTCACGCAGGGATGCCCGACTGATCCCGAATTTCTGGGAAAACTCCCGCTGCGACGGGATCTTTTCGCCCGGCTTCAACTGCCCGGACTGGATCATGCCCTGGATCTCGCGTGCCACCGATTGCGGCACGAGCGTCTTGTTGAACATGCGGTCCCTTCCCCGGCGGACTGTCTCGAAGCGGCAAGTGTATTTTTTCCGGCCACCCCTTGCCAAGCGGAAAGCAGCATGCTTGTTTGGCCTGACTGGTCTGACCAGTTAGACCAATGTAGATTGAGTCACGTTCAAAAAACAAGGGGAACTCTCATGACACGCTCCACCACAGTCAAGGCGACGCTCCTTGCCGGGCTTCTCGCCGCATTCTCGACCAGCGCCCATGCCGCCGACCTGACGGTCGGTGCCAATATCGGCAATGTCCCATGGGAATTCGAAGACGCCAGCGGCAAGGTCACCGGCTTCGAGGTCGACCTCGTCAACGAAATCGCCAAGCGCCTCGGCAAGACGGTCGAATTCGTCAACACGCCCTTCAACGGCCTTTTCCCGGCCGTTCAGTCAGGCCGCATCAACATGGCGATCTCCTCGATCACCATCACCGAGAAACGTCTCGAATCGGTCTCCTTCGCCCAGCCCTATTATGACAGCGACCAGTCGCTCACGGTCACTGCCGCCTCCGGCATCACGGGTCTGAAGGACATGGGCGACAAGGTTGTCGGCGTCGACACCGGCTCGACCGGCGACATGTGGGCCGAAGCCAACAAGGGCGAGTACAAGCTTGGCGAGATCCGCCGCTTCGAAGGCCTCCAGCCGGCCATGCTCGATCTCGTCGCCGGCCGCATCGATGGCTACATCTCCGACATCCCGGCCCTTCTCTATTACGTCAAGGACAAGCCGGAATTGAAGGTGGTCGAGCGCATCCCGACCGGCGAGAAATACTCGATCATGTTCAACAAGGATGATCCGCTCGCAGCCGAGGTGAACACTGTCATCACCACGCTGAAGCAGGAAGGCTTCATCGCAAAGCTGCACGAGACCTGGTTCGGCGCCAAGGCTGAGGACACGACCTCGACCGTCACCGTCCTCGACATGCCCAAGGCCATGTAAGCTCGAAACGCAACCGGCGGAACGCAAGAGTTCCGCCGGCCTGCCATGGGAGCCGGTCCGGCATGACACTCATCAATACCTTCTTCAATCTCGACGTCCTCATGAACAGCCTTCCGGCTCTTCTCTGGGGTCTCGTGGTCACCCTCCAGATCGGCGTCACCAGCATTCTCGTCGGCCTGGCAGGCGGTCTCCTTCTCGCGGTCACCCGCCTCTATGCGCCCGCCTTCATCAAGCTCCTCATCCGGATCTATATCGACATCTTCCGCTCGATCCCCCTGCTGGTGCTTTTGATCGTCGTCTACTACGCGCTTCCCTTTGTCGGCATTCGCCTCTCGCCCTTCCTGTCGGCGGTCACGGCGCTCTCGCTGGTCTCGGCGGCCTATACGGCAGAAATCTTCCGTGCCGGCATCGAAGCCATCCCGCACGGACAATTCGAGGCGTCGGCAGCACTTGGCCTTTCCAACCGCCACACCATGGTGGACGTGATCCTGCCCCAGGCAATTCGCATCGTCATTCCGCCACTGACGAACAACTGCATCAACGTCATGAAGGACACGGCCCTTGCCTCCGTCGTTGCCATGCCGGATCTCTTGAAGCAGGCCATCCAGGCCCAGGCTCTTGCCGCCAATCCGACCCCGCTGATCGGCGCCGCTCTCATCTATATCGCCCTTCTCTGGCCGATGGTCGCGGTCGTCTCGCGCCTTGAAAAACACTTCAGCCGGGGGAAACGCTGATGACTGCTACCAACGCGCCGCTCATCTCCATCCGCGGCCTCACCAAGGCCTATGGCACCTTCACCGTCCTGCATGGGATAGACCTCGACATCGCCGAGGGAGAAGTCGTCTGCGTCATCGGCCCCTCGGGTTCGGGCAAGTCGACGCTCATCCGCTGCATCAATCATCTGGAAGCCTTCGCGCCGGAAAGCCGCATCACGGTCGATGGCATCACCGTCGAGCCGGGCCCGAGCCTCGCCAAGGTCCGTGCCGAAGTGGGCATGGTCTTCCAGTCCTTCAATCTCTTTCCCCACATGACGGTTCTGAAAAACGTCATGCTCGCTCCCATGCGGGTGCGCGGCACGCCGGAAAAGGAAGCCGAGCGCAAGGCGCGCGAGCTTCTCGCCCGCGTCGGGATTTCAGAGCAGGCGGAGAAGTTCCCCGGCCAGCTCTCCGGCGGTCAGCAGCAACGGGTTGCCATTGCGCGGGCGCTCGCCATGGAGCCGCGGGTGCTGCTTTTCGACGAGCCGACATCGGCACTCGATCCGGAAATGGTCGGCGAAGTGCTCGACGTGATGCGCAAGCTTGCAGGATCCGGCGTCACCATGATCGTCGTGACGCATGAAATGGGCTTTGCCCGTCAGGTTGCCGACCGGGTGGTCTTCATGGATGGCGGCCGTCTGGTCGAAAGCGGACCGCCGGAAGACATCTTCGACAGCCCCAAACACGAACGGACGCGCGGCTTCCTGCGCGCAGTCCTCAACCATTGAACAAGAACAAGACCGGAGGACACCCCGCCATGGCGACCCAAGACCAGAAGGCGCTCGATCTCGATTATGTGCGAAGCCAATTCCCGGGGCTTTCCCGTGGATGGACCTTCTTCGACAATGCCGGTGGGTCGCAGATCCTCAAAAGCGCCGTCGAACGCATGAACACGTTCCTCTATGAAAAGAATGTCCAGATCGGCGGCTCCTACGAGGTTTCGCAAGCGGCAGCGGCAGCCCTTTACGAGGCCCGCACGGCCGCCATGCATCTCGTCAATGCCAACCGGCCTGAAGAAATCGTCTTCGGCAATTCGACGACCGCACTCCTGCAGAACCTGGCGCGCGCCATGCACAGCCAGCTGTCACCGGGGGACGAAATCATCATCACGGTCTCGGATCATGAATCCAATATCGGTCCCTGGGATCGCCTGCAGGAACGCGGCGTGGTGCTGAAGATCTGGCCCCTCAACAAGGAGACCCTGACGCTCGACCTTGCTGATCTCGGCGCCCTCATGACCGAGAAAACCAGGCTGGTCTGTGTCACCCATTGCTCGAACCTTCTGGGCTCGATCAATCCGATCCGCGAGATCGCCGATTTCGTACATGCCCGTGGGGCAAAGATCTGCGTCGATGCCGTCGCCTATGCCCCGCATCGCGCCGTCGACGTTCAGGCCTTCGACGTGGATTACTATGTCTTCAGCCTCTACAAGACCTATGGGCCGCATTACGCGCTGATGTACGGCAAGTACGATCTGCTCCTCGCGCTCGACCCGCTCTATCACTACTTCTACGGTTACGACAAAGTCCCCGGCAAGCTCGAGCCCGGTAACCCGAACTACGAGCTCGCCTATTCGACCTGCGGGATCTTCGACTATCTCGTTTCACTCGGCGAACAGGCCGGCGAAACTGGAACGATCCGGCAGAAGATCGAAGCGGCCTATGGCGCGATCACCTTTCAGGAAGACGCGCTGACTGAGCGCCTGCTCACCTATCTGCGGTCACGCAACGACTGCATGATCGTCGGCCAATCCGTGAACAGGGAGAGCCAGCGCGTACCGACCATCGCCTTCCGCTTCGATGGACGCGAGGCGGCCGACCTCTGCAAGGCGATGGACGCGGAAAAGATCGCCATGCGCTTCGGCGACTTTCACTCTCGCCGGCTAGCCGAATATCTCGGCCTCACCGACCACGGCGGCATGCTGCGCGTCTCCATGGTCCACTACAACACGATCGAGGAAGTCGATCGCTTCACGGCTGCTCTCGACCGCATTCTGGCTGGAGAAGCGGGCATGGCAAAGGCCAGCTGAGGGCCAACACGAAAGGATGGATGGGATGCGCTTCGATACGGTGATCCGCAACGGAACGGTGGTGACAGCGAGCGATACCTTCGTCAGCGATGTCGGCATCAAGGACGGCCGGATCACGGCGCTCGCGAACGGTCTGACAGAGGCCGATGACGTCATCGACGCCACCGGCCTCTTCGTGCTCCCCGGCGGCATCGACAGCCACGTCCATCTCGACCAACCCTCCGGCGAGGGCATTGTCATGGCCGATGACTTCGACAGTGGCACACGCTCGGCCGCCATCGGCGGCAACAGCACGGTGCTTGCCTTTTGCATGCAGGAAAAGGGGCAGTCCCTGCGCGAGGCACTCAAGGTTTATCACGCCAAGGCCGAGGGCAAGTGTCATATCGACGTCTCCTTCCACCTGGTGATCACGGATCCCACGGCGGACGTGCTCGGCCAGGAACTGCCGGCACTGGTGGAGGATGGCTATACGTCGCTCAAGGTCTTCATGACCTATGAGGGCCTGCGCCTGCGCGATGACGAGATCCTGGCAACGCTGGACACCGCACGCCGCACCGGGGCTCTGGTCATGGTCCACTGCGAGAACGAAGACGCCATCCGCTATCTCATCGGCCGCCACGAGGAAGAGGGGAGACTCGCGCCGAAGTACCACGCCACGACCCGGCCCGTCGCGGCAGAACGCGAGGCGACCCACCGCGCACTCTCGCTTGCCGAAATCGTCGATGTCCCGATCGTCATCGTGCATGTCTCCAATCGCGAAGCGATGGAAGAAATTCGCCGGGCCCGTCAGCGCGGCCAGAAAATCGCCGGCGAGACCTGCCCGCAATACTTGATGCTGACTGCAGATGATCTGGACCTCGAAGGCCTGGATGGCGCGAAATACGTTTGCTCACCGCCGCCGCGTGACAAGGCGAGCCAGGACGCCTGCTGGGAGGGGATCGAACAGGGCGTTTTCGACCTCTTTTCCTCCGATCACTGCCCCTTCCGCTTCGATGATCCGCAAGGCAAGCTGAACGAGAAGGGCAAGCGTCATTTCCGCTGGATCCCGAACGGCATTCCCGGCGTGGGAACCCGTCTGCCGATCCTCTTTTCCGAAGGCGTGATGAAAGGCCGGATCGACATCAACCATTTCGTCGCGGTCACATCGACCAACCATGCGAAGCTCTACGGCATGTATCCGCAGAAGGGCACGATCGCGATCGGATCGGACGCTGACATCGCGCTTTGGGATCCGAGAAAGAAGGTCACCCTGACCAACGAGATCCTCCAGCACGGCGCCGACTACACCCCTTACGAGGGGCTGGAGATCACCGGCTGGCCCGTGCGCCTGCTGGTTCGAGGCCAGACGATCATGGAACGCGGCGCTGTCGTGGACGCCGGGCAAGGACAGTACCAGAGCCGCAAGCGCTCGAACTTGATTGCGGACACCACTGCGGTTGCCTCATTAAGCCCTTGATATCTGGTCTGCGCCGCTCCGCTGCAGCCCCACAAAATCTAAACCATCGCTTCCGCTTCAATCTCGACTTCGTAATCGCCGACCAAAGCGCCGGCCTCGATCAGAGTGTTCGCCGGAAGCACGTCGGCGAAGAAGCGCCCATGCGCTCGCGAGACCGGCTCCCACTGTGACGCATCCTTGAGATAGATGCGCGTGCGGACGACGTCCTCCATCTTCCCGCCGAGACCAGAGATGGAAGCCGCTATCTTGTCGAGAATATAGGTCGCCTGCGCGCCCGGATCACCAGGCGCCACACAACGGTTGCTGCCATGGGTTGCCGTGGTCCCCGATACCAGGATCCTGTCCCCGACCCGCACAGCCCGGCTGTAACCGGCAAGCGGCTCCCATATGCTTCCGGAGGAAACCCGGAGGCGATCCTCGCGCCCCGGCACCGGAACTGCCGTGTAGACGGACGGGATCGCGTCGAGGTGATGGCTGAGGTCGCCGGATGCGGTCAAGAAGGGCGGCTTGCGATATTCATCGCCGCAATCGCCGGGAATCGGCGTGGCTTTGGCGAAGGCACTGTCGAGCAGGTCCCGGTCCTCCGTGTCCAGTTCAAAGCCAAAGACCTTCAGGTTGTCGTTGCGATGCTCGTTTTCACCGAGCCGGGCCCCGATGATCGTGGCGGCAACCGCCGGGTGTTCGAGAACCCAGCGGCTGGCGACATTCGAGATCGAGACCCCGTGTTTGCGGGCGATCGTGGATGCCGCCCTGAGAATACCCTGATAGACGCTCCATCCGCCGGCCGTATCGATGAAGCGCTTGTATTTCGAACGGCTCCAGTCGGAGATCGTTTCCGGCTTAGGCTGATTGAGCCATTTCTCCGACAGGAAGCCGCCGCAGAGGGTACCATAGGCCAGGAGCTTCACCCCACGCTTGAGGCACAGCGTCGATAGATCGCCAGCGGCGCGCCTGTCGATCAGGGAGAATGAGACCTGATTGCTGGCGATCTCGATCCCGTCAGACAGTGCAAGATTGAGATGCGCTGCGTCGAAATTCGTTAGGCCAAGAGCGCCGATCAGGCCTTCTTCTTTCATCGCCTGCATTTCATGCAGGGCATCAAGCCAGGCCGGATGTTCGAATGTCCACCAGTGGAACTGCAGAAGATCGACCTTGTCGACGCCAAGGCGGGCAAGTCGGTCCTCCACGCCCCGTCGCACCACGTCGCGCGTCATCGGACCAGGCTCGGGGCACCATTTGGTAAACGCCACCGGCCGCTTCTCGCCCGTGGCATAGCGCTTCAGGAGATGGCCGGTGATGATCTCTGCCGATCCGTAATGATCGGCCATGTCGAAACTGTCGAACCCCGCCTCCGTATAAGCCTGCAGGGCATTGGCCCCTTCTTCCGGATCGACCGTGGCGCCGTTCTTTTCGATATCGGCAACTTGCCAGAGGCCGCAGACGAGACGGCTGATCGACAGGTCAGGCGTGAGCGCGATACGTTCGGGATGCTGGGACACGGCGTGATTCCTTGGTGATCAGGGTTGTTTGGTGCGGCTGAGGCGCGCAAGCGGGCTCACCTCGCCGAACAGGCCGCGCGGGCGAAGCAACAGCATCAGGCAGAGCCCCAGGCCGATTGCGACGATCTGCAAGGCGGCAGCGCGCGCCTGCTCCTCGGGCGGCACGAAGGCGGAGACGGCAGCGGCCGTCAGAGCCCAGAGCCCCCAGACCAGAATGGCGCCGGCAATCGCTCCGCGATTGTTGCCCGAGCCGCCGACGATCAGCATGGCCCAGACCTGGAAGGTGAGCACCGGCATATAGTTGTCGGGTGCGATAAAGCCGATGAAATGGGCCTGGGCAGCGCCAGCAAGGCCCATGATCGCACCGCCGAGGGTAAAGGCTTGCAGGCGGAAGCGAACGGGTCGCTTGCCAAGCGCCTGAGCGGCCGTCTCGTCTTCGCGGATCGCCCGCAAGACGCGTCCCCAGGGGCTGCGCGACAAGTGCTGCAGACCGAGATAGAGCACCAGCACAACGAGCGCCATGAGAGCGCAGTTGGCGAGACTGAAAAGCAGCGCATCGCCCTGCAGATCGGCAAAGGGACGCGGAATGAAGCCAATCCCGAAGGCTCCGCCGGTCACGCTCTGAAGATTGAGCATGCAGAGCTGTACAGTAACGGCGACGCCGAAGGTAGCGATTGCGAGATAATCGGATCTCAGCCGGATCGTCAGCGCACCGACAGCCCAAGACAGCGCTCCCGCGACGATGGCGGCCCCAAGCCAGCCAACAGCAATCGGCAGTCCGAAACCGCCAAATCGTTCCGCAGTATCAGGAGTGGTGAGGATGGCCGACGTATAGGCCCCGACCGCGACGAAGGCCGCGATGCCGACATTGAACAGGCCTGTCATGCCCCACTGGATATTCAGCCCCAGGCAAATGATCGCATAGGTCAATGCCATGGTGAGGAAGAAGGCGCCATAGGCGATTAGATCGATGCTCATGCCGCTTTTCCAAAAAGGCCGCGGGGCCGGACGAGAAGGACCGCAATCAGGATGGCAAAGGAGACTGCCGCACGCCATTCTGCGCCAATGAGCTGGACCGTGAAGGCCTCGGCGAGGCCGATCAGCAGGCCGGCGATCATGGCACCGGGGACCGAACCGATACCGCCGAGGATCGCGGCTGCAAACAAGGGCAGCAGCAGGTCATGCCCGAGATAGGGGCGGATCTGGATGATCAGCCCGCTCATGATACCGGCGATACAGGCCAGTGCTGCACCAAGAAACCAGGCGGTCCGGATGACCCGGCGGACATCGATTCCGGCAATACCGGCAAGGCCCGGGTTCTCGCTGACAGCGCGCATCGCCCGACCGATATCGGTTCGCGTCATGACGAGGTGAACGGTGACGACCGAAATCAGCGCCACGGCCAGCATGGCCAACTGGTCCGGCGTCGCTCTGAGGCCCAGGCCGAGCTTCATGGCGATCTGCAGCGCCTGGCTGAAATAGGCGGGTTTCGAGGTAAACAGGAATTCGAGCAGACTGCGCAGTGCAAGCGATGCACCGAAGCTTGCCATCACCATGATGATGATGGCGCTGCCGCGTCGCCGGAAGCTCGAGAACAGTGCCGCATCCACCGCCCGCGCAAGAAGCCCCGTCAGTGCGATGGCGAGGAGCGCTGCGATCGGAAGCGACCAACCAAATGAGAACGGCCCGAGCGGCGTCGTCATCCCGGCCCCGAGCACGCCGAGGGCACTGCTGATGCCGAGTGCGAGATAGGCGCCCCAGGATAAGAGCTCGCCATGGGCGAAATTGGCAAAGCGGAGGATCGAGTAAGTCAGGGTAACGCCGACGGCCCCCAGCCCGATGATTGCGCCTGCAATCAGCCCGTCCATCAGGAATTGCGGGTTCATCTCGACACTCCCTTGGCTGCACGGCCCGTGGTACCGAGATAGATCTGCCCGATCAGCGGATCATCGGCGAGCTCCGCCGGTGTGCCCTCGTGCCGAATAACGCCCTCGGCGAGGATCACGGCACGGTCGGCAATCGCCATGGCCGCCTTCACGTTCTGCTCGACCAGAATGATCGTCACGCCCTCGCCATTGATACGCTTGAGCATGGAAAAGACTTCGCCGACGATTTTGGGGGAAAGACCGGCAGATGGTTCATCGAGGATCAGCACCGGCGGATCAAGGGTCAGTGCCCGCGCCACGGCCAGCATCTGCCGCTGACCACCGGAGAGCGCCCCGGCAAGGCGTTTCGGCTGGATTGCGAGATCGGGAAAACGGGTCAACATCGTCTCGATGGCAAGGCGGCGCGCGTTTTTCGGCAGCAGGGAAACCGCGATTTGCAGGTTCTCCAGAATGCTCATGCTGGCAAAGACATTGTCCGTCTGCGGCACGAAGGCCAGGCCTTCCGCCACTTTCCGATGGGGCGCGACGTCCGTAATGTCCCGCCCGGCAAGGTGGATCCGGCCCGAATGCACAGGCACCATGCCGGCGATCGCCTTGACGAAGGTGGACTTGCCCGCACCGTTCGGGCCAAGAAGCACGACGAGTTCGCCCCGTGCGACCGCAAGATCGACGCCGCGAACGATGGGAAGATCCGGTTCGTAGCCTGCGACCAGCGCCGAGGTTGCAAGAACGGCGTCTGTCATGCACCACCACCGAGATAGGCTTCGATGACTGCGGGATTGGCGGAAACGTCCGCCGGTGATCCCTCGGCCAGCAGCTTGCCGAGCGCCATGGCGATGACGCGCGAGCAGAGCCTGGATACCATGTCCATGTTGTGTTCGATGAGCAGTATGGACTTGCCCTCCGCGTTCAGCGCCAGCACACGATCCATGATCACCTCGAGCAAGGCGGGGTTTACGCCGGCGGCCGGTTCATCGAGCAGGATCACTTGCGGGTCGGCCATCAGGACGCGCGCCAGTTCCAGAAGCTTGCGTTGGCCACCGGACAAGACGCGGGCGGGCTCGTGGGCAAGCCGCGATAGCGTGACGAACTCGAGCATGACATGCGCCTTTTCAAGCGCCGCCTTCTCTTCGCGGCGCACCAGGCTTGGCCGGAGAAAATTGGAAAACAGCCGTTCTCCCGTCTGCTTCTGAGCGCCGACCAGTACGTTTTCCAGCACGCTCATTTCGGAGAATGGGCGTGGGATCTGGAAGGTCCGTGCGACCCCATGCGCGATGCGCTGCTCGGGCGCTTGGCTGGAAACGTCCTGCCCCTCGATGAAGATCCGGCCGGCGCTGGGCTTGAGGCTACCAGCTAACAGATTGAACATGGTGGTCTTACCCGCACCATTCGGACCGATCAGGCCGAGAATCTCTCCCTTGGCGAGCTGCAGCGACATGTCGGAAACCACGGTCAGCCCGTCAAAATGCTTCGTGACTTGCCGCGCTTCGATGGCTGGCGATGACGAGGCCGTCGGAAGGGACGCGGGTGATGGGGGCTGCACGACTGTCGCTTCCAAAATGAGCCTTGATTTGATCCGTGATGTTTGATCAAACTTGACGCAGACGCGAAAATCAACCGATATTTCCGGGGAGTTGAGGCGGAATGACGGATACGGTCGCCCAGTCGGATGATCTGCTGACGCCTGTCGGGCGAGAGACGCTACAGGATCGCGTCTACGAGCAGTTGCGCCGCACCCTGATCAATGGCGGCTTTGCAGCAGGCGACATGCTGCGGATCGTCGACATGGCGGACCGCCTGAAGACCAGCACCATGCCGGTACGCGAAGCGCTGGGTCGCCTTGTCTCCGAACAGGCGCTGGAGGCTCTGCCCAATCGCACCGTCAGGGTCCCTCTGATCACCCGTGACCGTCTCGATGACCTGGAGCGCGCCCGCATCCTGATCGAGGGGCGTCTGGTGGCGCTCGCCTGTAATCGACTGACGGCGGAAGACATCAAAAGCCTGAAACAGATTAACCGGGATTGCGAGGCGGCCTTTAAGCGGCATGGCCAGGACGTCGGCCCCGTCACCTCTGAAATCAATCATCGCTTCCATTTCCACATCTATCGCGCTGCCTCTTCGCGTGTGCTGATCCCGATGGTCGAGAGCCTTTGGCTCCAGTCCGGCCCGGTGGTCCGGGCCGCTGCTCATATCCATGACGAACAAGGTGGCCTTGCCGCGACGAACCACCACTGGACGCTGATCGCAGCTCTCGAAGCACGCGATGAGGAGGCTGCCGTGGACGCGCTTTCCAACGACATCGGACGCTCCTTCGATCTCGTGCGAGGGCGCCTCGACGCCGGCGACGAAGCAGCGTGAGGGAAATCGATGGGCGCTAAAGACGATACCTTCGAGCTCTTTGATCTGCGTGTCGAGGTGGTGATCCCCGAAGTTGGAGCCGTCTACTGCGGCGCCAAGCCAGGCGATTATTTCGAGCTGCAGGGCGAGATGCTTTATCTCCCGCCAGGACAGGGCATCTCGATTTACTCCCTCGCCTCCGTGCTCCCCCTTCTCGCCGCCAAGCAACGTCCCACCCATGCGCATGACTGGATGACAACGGACGCGGAGATCGCCTGTCCGGATCCCAACTGCTCCACCCGATTGCGAATTCGGCGCACCGGGCTTCGCCAGTTCAGCCATGCCGCCACGACAGCCGTGCCCCTCGAAGGAAAAGAGTAACATGCAGCGCATCTCCATCGCCCCCGGTTACGAAATCTCCCGCGTCATCCGCGGCGGATGGCAACTTGCCGGTGGCCATGGCGCCATTGATGAGGAGACGGCCATCGAAGACATGGTGGCCTTTGCCGATGCGGGCATCACCACCTTCGACTGCGCAGACATCTACACCGGCGTGGAAGACCTGATCGGGCGCTTCCGGTTGCGCTACCGCGACCTGCACGGCCAGGCCGGACTCGATCGCATTCGCGTTCACACCAAATTCGTACCCGATCTCGGCGTTCTCCCGACAATCACCAGATCCTATGTGGAAGGTGTGATCGACACGTCGCTCAAGCGACTGAACATGGAGCGGCTCGATCTTGTCCAGTTCCACTGGTGGGACTACGAGATGCCAGCCTGGCTGGACACGCTTGGCTGGCTGAAGGAGCTGCAATCCGATGGGCGCATCGACAAGATCAGCGCCACCAATTTCGACACCGACCATGTCACGGCGATCCTCGATGCCGGGATCCCGCTGACCTCGCTGCAACTGCAGTATTCGCTGCTCGACCGGCGCCCGGAAAAGCGCATGGTCGACCTGGCGGCTCGCCACGATTTCGCGCTGTTCTGCTACGGCACGGTCGCCGGTGGCTTCCTCTCCGATCGCTGGCTTGGCAAGACGGAGCCAGAGCATCCGCTCGAGAACCGTTCGCTGACCAAATACAAGCTGATCATCGACGATCTCGGTGGCTGGGATCTGTTCCAGGCATTGCTTGCAACCCTTCGCAAGGTGGCGGACCGTCATGCGACCGACATCGCCACGATCGCCAGTGCCGCCATGCTCCGCCGGCCAGGCGTGACGGCGGTGATCGTCGGCGCGCGCAATCGCGATCACCTCGCCTCCAACCTCGCCATCTCCGATGTCGTCCTGTCGGACACCGACCTGGCGGAGATCGAGACCGCCATGGCGGGTGCGCGCGAACTGGAAGGCGACGTCTATACGCTGGAGCGGGACCGCACCGGGCGCCACGGCAGCATCATGAAATATAATCTCAACAAAGGGAAATGACATGAGTAAGGGAAATCAACTGAAACGCCTCGTTCTGACGTCAACCATGCTTGCCGGCCTTGCCGTCGGTGCTGCACCGGCCTTCGCGCAGCAATGCGACATCACCGTCGGTGTGGTCATGGAGCTCACCGGCCCCGCAGGCGAATACGGCAAGGCGGGCGCCAAATCCGTCGAGATGGCCTTCCGTGACTTCAACGAAGCGGGCGGCGTTGATGGCTGCAAGCTCGTGATGGATACGCGCGACAGCCAGAGCCAGGGCAATGTCGCCGTGGATCAGGCAACACAGCTCGTCAACATCAAGAAGGTGCCGGTCATCATCGGCGGCATCATTTCCTCGGTTTCGATCCCGATTCTCACCTCCGTCACCGCACCTGCCGGTGTGGTGCAGGTCTCGCCGGCATCCTCATCCCCGACGCTGACGGCCCTCGGGCGCGAAGGCAAGACCAATGGCGTGTTCTTCCGCACCATCACATCTGACGCCCTGCAGGGAACGGCGGCAGCGAAATACGCCCTCGACCAGGGCATGAAGAAGATCGCGATCATTCACGTCAACAACGACTTCGGCAACAACCTGATGCAGGAGTTCACCGCTGCCTATACCAAGCTCGGCGGCACGATTACCTCGACGACACCCTATAACGAGAAGCAGGCCAGCTACTCATCAGAAGCGTCGGTTGCCATGGAAGGTGAACCGGATGCGCTTTATCTCATCTCCACGCCGGTGGACGGAGCCACGATTGCCCGCGCCTGGGTTTCCGGCGGCGGCGTCCAGAAATTCCTGTTCAATGATGGCATGAACTCCAAGGACTTCATCGCCAGCGTCGGCCCGCAATATCTGAATGAGGCCTACGGCACATCATCCGGTACCACGCCAACTGCATCGACCGAGTACTTCAACGCGAATTACGCGGATTTCTCCGGCGGGATCGAGCCATCGGCGCCGGCCGCAGACCGCTCCTATGATGCCGGTGCGATTGTCGCTCTCGCGATCGCCAAGGCAGGCAAGGCCGACAAGGACGCGATCAAGGCGGCGATTCCGGAAGTCACAGCACCCGGCGGCACGCCGATCTACGCCGGCAAGGCCGAATTCGAGAAGGCGCTCGGCCTGCTCAAGGACGGCAAGCCGATCAAGTACGAAGGCGTCATCGGCCCTGTGAGTTTCGACCAGTACGGCGACATCACCGGCCCCTTCAGGCTGTGGAAGATCACCGACGGAGAAGTAACGACAATCGGCCAGATGGAGTCCGAGACAGTGGCCGAAATCAAGGCTAGCTTGGCGAAGTAACTCTTAAAAGGCGATCAACACTGGGCGGCTCCTCAGCCGCCCAATCCCTCAATCCTCCCGGAACCCCTTGATGGCTTGGTCCATGAATGGTTTCGCAAGGTAACAGATGACGCTTCGCTCTTCTGTTTCGATGTAGACTTCAACGGGCATGCCCGATTAACCGCCCCGGTTACAATCTTCGGAGTTTGTCTGACGACGCTCTGCCGGGGAATTCAAGTAGCTGGCGGACAATACAAAATTCCTGCGCCGCTGCGAAGCCTCGCTGGCCAAGCGAGAGCACGAAGGGAGCTGCCATCGAACCGAGGCGCCGCTGTGTGCTTCGATCGCAAGGCGCCAGACAGACTTGGAAGATCAAATAGCCGATCATTCCAAGGTCAGGATAAGGATCGTGCGGAGATCTCCACACAAGGATTGATGATTGCGCTTGCGGTCTAGCCGTCGCCGGAAGCCCCGCGACGTTTCGAGGCAGGGTGTGACCTCCAAAGTCCTCGTTCAGCGCAACGAAAGCCAGTCGTCAACGAGGACCTGGAAACGATCAGCCATTTGCCCGACCGCGGTCTCATCGTCGATGCGTCCTGCCAGCCAGTCCGCCGCGGTAGCACCAAAGAGCGTACGTCCGACGGCAAAGCCCTTGACGATCGGCGACTGCGCGGCGACTGCGAAGGCTTCTCGTATTTCTTCGATCGGCGCGTCGAGCCCAAGGAGCAGCACTCCGCGGCACCAGGGATCATGTTCGGCGATCGCAGCTTCAATATTCCGCCATGCAAATGCATCGGCTTGGGGCTCGAGTTTCCACCAGTCCGGCCGGATGCCGGCAGAATAGATATCGCGGATAACAGTGGCCACGGTGTCGGCGTCCACCTCACCGGACTTGGAAGCAATTATCTCAATCAGCAGTTCACGGCCGACGGATCGTGCTGCCGCGCATAGCTGCTGCAGAGTGCTGATTTGCTCAGACTTTAGCGGCTCCGGGTCGCCCGGATGGTAGAACGTCAGCGCCTTGATGCAATGGGTGACGGGCCACGCCACCAATTGCGCTCCAATATCCTGGCCGTATTCAAATCTCACTGGCCTCGAACCGGGCTCCTCAACCGGGCGACCAATCCAATCAAGCCCCACTTCGCTGGCTCTTGCGAGGGCTTGTCGTCCAAAACGCTCATCAAGCAGCATCCCAAAGCCGCGACGTCCCTGCGCGACCTTTGCCGTAGCCTCGACCGCCAGAACTTTAAGTGTTTCTATCCGTTCGAGCGAAGCGCCAGCCTTTTCCGCCATCTCCACAAGTTGAGACCGGTGATCGATCGCAAAGGCCATGACCTGTGGCAGATCCGCCCGGCGGGTGGTGGCAGTATGGATATGGTTCAGCTCGACATCCTTCCGCAAAGCGCGATGCGGACTGCCATGTTCAAGGAAATGCTGCAGTTCCGGCCATGTCGGTATTTCGGGCGCACAGAGCAGCCGGGAAACGGCAAATGCTCCGCAGGCATTGGCCCAGGTGGCACAGGTCTCCAGCCTCTCGCCGCGTAGCCAGCCGCGCAGGAATCCGGACATGAAGGCGTCGCCTGCGCCGAGGACGTTATACACTTCGATAGGGAAACCCTGACCGACAATGCCATCCTCAAGTGCGTCGATGTCCCCCTCTTCGTAGACTATGCAACCCATAGGCCCGCGCTTAAGAACGATCACGGCATTGCTCAAAGCCCGGATCGCCCGCACTGCAGCCAGGCAGTCATTTTCGCCGGACGCGATGAGGATCTCTTCTTCCGTGCCGACGATCAGATCGCATAATGGCAGGATCTCGCGCAATTTTGCCGAGACCTCGCCAGACGCGATGTAACGCTGGTCTCCTGCGGCGTGGCCAGCAAGGCCCCATAGATTGGGCCGATAGTCGATGTCGAAGACGACCTTACGATTATGGCTGCGGGCAATCTCTATGGCCCGCATCTGTGCCGCGTAGGTGTTTTCACGAGAAAAATGAGTGCCGGTTACCAGCACGGATGCGGATGACGCAATCTGGCCTGGATCGATATCTTCTACGTCCAGCGCCATGTCGGCACAGTTTTCACGATAGAAAATCAAAGGAAAGCTTCGGTCGTTCTCCACCGACAACAGCACAAGCGCCGTAAGCCTGTCTGGATCCGTGCGAACGCCGCTGGTATCGACGCCCTCACGTTCGAGCTGTTCACAAATGAACCGGCCCATCTGTTCGGCGCCAACCCTGGAAATCAGGCCCGAGCGCAGCCCCAATCTTGCGGTCCCCACGGCGATATTGGTCGGGCATCCGCCCACCGACTTGGCGAAGCTCGAAATATCCTCAAGCCGGGATCCTATCTGTTGCCCATAGAGATCAACTGAAGAGCGTCCGATCGTGATCACGTCGAGTGCCCGATCATCTGCGGGCTTCTTAGAAAACTGCTGTGTCACGTTACCCGCTGAAGCGCTCATCCAGGCACCCTCCCAATTGATCTTGCCAAATGCGACGAGGCATTCGGCGAATGTCTACTGGAGTAGGTGAAACTACAATTCCAAATCCAAGTCAATACGGAATATATGTTCCATCTTGTAGCCTGATGGCAGTTGCGCTTCCTTCACCACGGCTGCGTTAGCGACTGAGACGGCGCCTTCTGTCCGCCACCGAGACCGTGAGTGCCATGGCGAGTGTGATAGCAGCCGCCAGCGTCCGAAATCCTGCAAAATCAGCCTCGGTCAACTGGAAGCAAACTTCCGACAGGGGGACGAGCGGAGAAAGTGGGGAGTCCGTAATGGCGGCGATGGGCACCCCCTGATCCTTTAGCTGCCGGGCCATCGCGATCGTCTGGTCGGAATACGGCAGGAAGCTCACGACAATAGCGGCATCGCTTGGAGTGGCCATTAAAAGGAGATCCTCGTCGATCCCGTTTATCGAGCCGCAGATTTCGCTTCTTATCCCCAGTTTCGCAAAGGCGTAACGCATTTGAATGAGAGGGGGAAACGCGCGCCGGCGTGCACACAAGTAGATGGTCCCGGCATTGGCCAGGAGAGTACTTGCCCGCTCGAAGGCAAGGCTATCAAAGTCCTGCTCAAGGCGTGCGAGCGAATCTTGACCTGCTGCGATCAACCCTTTCAACAACTGGCGGCCTTCGTCCCCCTCGCTGCTGTGGTCTAAGGCATTTAACCGGGCCTCGTAGCTCTGATTACGATCGCGAAGCCGCTCCCGGAACAAAGTTTGCAGATCCGAGAATCCGTCAAACCCTATAGATTTGGCAAAGCGCACGAGTGTCGACGGCTGAACACCGGCCGCCTCTGCAATTGTGGCTGCCGTACCGAATGCTACCTCGTCCGGGTGCCCGACCATGTAGATTGCAGTCTGAGAAAGACGCTTGGGCATGGCGTGGCGATCGCGAGCAAGTCGTTCGCACAATTCGTCAAAACTGGCAGGCCGCTCGGGGCTACTGGTCATTTGCGAAACTCTCCCCTCGTTCGATGGAATTTTCATTCCAAATTATCTCTCACGGAACGTTGCGTATAGGCCCATTCTCAGCTTGTTGCTGCGTGACGAACGAAATTGGCATGCGATGAAAAATGCAACGTACATTTTACGCTTGCAAAAAAAAGAATATTCATTCTATTGTCCTCGCCGTGGCTGGTGACGCGATGCTGGCCTTGGGAGGAATTATGAGAGCCTGCGTGATAAAGTCCGCTGGACACATAGCGATTGAGCAATGGCCTGAGACCCCTTTGCGTAAGGACGAGGTCCGCCTGGACTTTGCGTGGGGCGGCATTTGCGGGTCTGACCTTCACTACTACCAGCATGGCCGCGTTGCCAACTCGATCGTTCGCGAACCAATGATTCTGGGCCACGAATTCAGCGGCATAGTTTGTGAAGCTGGTGATGATGTAACAGGGCTGTCCATAGGACAGCCTGTTGTCGTCAATCCTTCGCGCCCATGCAACACGTGCGATCAATGTGGTTCAGGCCTGACCCATTTATGCCGGTCCATGCGCTATATGGGCAGTGCCGCCCACCAGCCTCACACCAACGGCGGCTTCAGCGAGCGCCCGGTGGTTCTTGCCAGCCAATGCCGGGTTTTGCCCAAGGGATTTGATCTCGCGGTGGCCTCGCTGTGTGAACCCTTCGCCGTTGCACTCCATGCCGTGGCGCTGGGTGAAATTCCGCCGGGAGCCACCGTACTGGTAACCGGTGCCGGCACGATCGGCAGCCTCGTGGCTGTCGCCGCGAGAAACGCAGGAGCTGGTCGTCTGATTGTTACCGACATAGCTGAACCCGCCTTGACCCGGATAGCAAAGGTTACCGGCGCCGAAACCTTTCAGGTTGGAAGCGCTGAATTGAGTGCAGAGGCCGAGGCGGTCATTGGCGAGGTCGATGTGACGCTGGAGTGCGCTGGCTCGGCCAACGCCCTGGATATGGCGATCCGTCTCACGCGACCGCGCGGAAAGATTGTTCAGGTTGGCTTTCTTCCTCCTGCGGCGCCATTGTCTCTTGCCGGACTTCTGACCCGCGAGATTAGCTTGCTCGGCGCCTATCGCTTTCTGGAAGAATTCGACCTGGCTGTCGAGCAGATCACCAACAACGCCGTCGATCTTTCCTCCTTCATTACCGGTCGTTACTCGATGGGCCAGGTCGAAGAGGCTTTTGTCGCCGCGGCCGACCGCAGCAGAAACGTCAAGGTTCTGCTGCACTTCGACACTTGAGGCGCTGATCATGACGTCGGAACGATCCCAACCTAACAAGGCACCCTCGATCCTGCATATTGGTCCAGGCGCTTTCCACCGCGCTCATCAGGCGCTCTATGCCGACGCGATGATACGCGCCGGTCATCCAGAGGCCGGTATCCGCGCCATCTGCCTGTTCCCTCCTCATCTGTCAGCGACCCATGCTGCACAGGATGGTCGCTACCATGTTTTGTTACGCGAAGAGTCGGGAGAGCGATTGCATCAGGTGGAAAGCCTCTACGAGGTGCTTGATACGGCGACGGACGATATGCTGTGCGATCCGGCCTTGCAATTGGTGACCATGACCTTGACAGAAAAGGGCTACTGTCATGTTCCGGGCACGCAGCGCTTGGACGACGACGCAATCTCCGGCGATCTGGCAACGCCTGATTCACCCGTCAGCGCAATCGGTTGGCTCGCGCTTGCCCTGGATCGTCGCCGCCGCGCCGGCTTGCCCGGCATCACACTTGCCAGTTGCGATAACGTTCCTGCCAACGGACGTCTGCTTGAGGCGGTGATGCGTGAGTTCGTTGCGCGCACCCGTCCGGAGCTCTCGGACTGGATGACGCAAAACGTCACATTCCCGGTTTCGATGGTAGACCGTATCGTTCCCCGCGTTGATGAAGAAGCCGGTGCCGCGATCGCGGCCCTGGTCGGTCAGCCGGACGCGCTGGGAGTGGCTGCCGAACCTTTCAGCCAATGGGTTCTCGAAAGGCGATTGGCCGGCCCCATCCCCCCGCTCGAAACCGTGGGGGTTCAGATAGTCGAAGACGTAGCGCCCTACGAGTTGATGAAACACCGCATCCTCAACGGCGCGCAGACAGCGCTGGCACATATCGGGGTGCTTTCAGGATTTTCCACCTCTGCGGAGGCGGCTGCTGACCCCGTTCTTGCCAAGTGGCTATCCCACTTCGTGTTCGCCCAGGCTGAAACACTCATATGCCCGGCCGGAGAAGATCTGGAGGCCTATGCCCGGCTGACGCTGGCACGGTTGAGAAATCCGCATATTCGCCACAGGCTAACCCAGATCGGGACCGACAGTTCGTTCAAACTTGGTCAACGGATTGTCGAGGCTGCTGTTTGCCATCTCGACCATGCCGACCACCGGGACCTCTACGCGCTGATCATTGCGGCGTGGATTCAATACAACACAGGTCGCGACGCGGCCGGGCGGGCGATCCCGATCGATGATCCGCTTGCCGCTCGTTTTGCTGAGATCACAGCCGGCGCCAACGGCGATTCCACTCAGCTTGCAGAGGGCTTTCTTGCCCTCGATCTCTTCGCAGGACCGCTTCGCAGGCATCGAGGTTTCCTTGCAAGGGTTGTGTCGATGCTGAGCTCTCTCAAGAGCGAAACGCCGCGCGCCTTGATTGCCCGTACATCCGCTGATCGCGGGGAGGACACCATATGCTGAATTTCATGAGAAAGCGGTCCATCGAGGAATGGATCGGTGCATTCTTGATGACCCTCGTCCTTGTGCTGCTGAGCATGCAGGTAATTGGCCGCTATGTTCTTGGCTGGTCTTTTGCCTGGATTGAGGAAGTCTCACGCTTCTTTTTCGTCTGGGCTGTTTATTTCGGATTTATCATCGCCGCCGCGAAAGACCGTCACATACGGGTCTCTGTTCAGATCATGATGCTGGCACCAATGGGCCAAAAAGTGATGTTGACGATCGCCGACCTGGTTTGGCTGATTTTCAACGGTATAGTCATCTGGTTCGGCACGATCTACATCGCCGACATGTTTCAATTTCCGCTGATTTCGCAAACCACGGGCATCAACCTTGTGTGGGTACAACTTATCGTCCCGCTTGGCTTCGCGCTAATGAGCATCCGCATCATCCAAGTCATGATCCGTCGGTGGACTGATGCCGAACCCACCGTCATCGACACACGGCTGGACGACTGAGGCAGTATCATGAGCGCACCAATTATTCTCACACTTGCCTTTTTTGTCTTTCTCATGCTCGGCGTACCTGTCGCAGTATCGATCGGCTTGGCAGCCATCGCCGGCATGGTTGTGGCCAATATCCCACTATCGTTTGTCGTGCAGGCAGCTTATTCCGCCGTCAACGACTTCCTGATCATCGCCGTGCCAATGTTCGTGCTTGCTGGCGTGTTGATGGAGAAGGGCGGACTTACATCCAGGTTGATCGCGTTTTCGCGCTCGCTGGTCGGCCCCACACCGGGCGGCCTCGCCACCGTGACTATCGTTGCCTGCACCTTCTTCGCGGCAATCTCCGGCTCCGGTCCTGCAACGGCGGCTGCGATCGGGTCAATCATGATCCCGACGATGATCAAGGAGGGTTATCACAAATCCTTTGCCGCGGCGATCACTTCGAATGCGGGTGGGATCGGCGTCGTGATCCCACCCTCCATTCCGATGATCATCTACGGCATCACGGCAGAAGTATCCATTACCGGCCTTTTCGTTGCCGGCGTCATTCCCGGGCTTCTGCTGGCTTTTGCCCTGACCGCCACATCACGTCTTATCTCGAAGCGTCGCGGCTATGCCGTTGCGAACCCCGACGGCCGCAGTCTCAAGGCGATCGGCGCCGCCGCCTGGGAGGCCCGCTGGGCGATCCTCGCCCCTATCATCATCCTCGGCGGTATCTATACCGGTCTCTTCACCGTGACCGAAGCCTCCGTGGTATCGGTACTCTATGCGCTATTCGTCGGCATTTTCATCTACCGCTCGGTGACGGTGGACAACTTCATCGACAGCATGTCCTATGCCGTGCGATTGACCGGTGTGGTCCTGTTCGTCCTGGTCAGCGGCCGACTTCTCGGGCGTATTCTCACCATTTTCCAGGTTCCGCAGAATTTCTCGAACTTGATGATCAACACCTTCGACAACCCGGTGGTGCTGATCCTCTTAATCATTGTCTTGCTGATCTTCGTCGGCATGTGGATGGAAACGCTCACACAGCTCATCATCCTGACGCCCTTACTGCTGCCGGTCGCCGTCAGTGCCGGAATCGACCCAATCCAGTTTGGCATCATGTTCGTCATCGCCTGTGAGATTGGCTATTCGACACCTCCGCTAGGAGTAAACCTCTTCGTCGCAAGCGAAATCAGCAATGCGTCGGTAGAGGAGGTAAGCAAGGCTGCAATTCCGCTTATCCTTGCAGAAATTGGCGTGCTGCTGCTCGTCACCTTTGTTCCCCAGCTTTCGCTGTTCCTGCCGCGGTTGCTCGGGTTCATCTACTAATCGATATCAATGAAGGAGGAGACTGCCCGTGTTTAAATCCATTATTGCCGCTACCGCTATGGTATTGGCCAGCAGCCAGTTCGTCTGGTCCGCCGACTACACCATTCGCTTGTCCCACGGCGACAACGAGACCAATCCGACTCATCTGACCGCCGTCAAATTCAAGGAGCTTGTCGAACAGTACTCGGACGGCAAGGTCGAGGTTCAAATCTATCCAAACAACTCTCTGGGCGGCGAGTCCGAAGTGGCTCAGGCCCTGCGAATGGGGTCGATCGACGCGGAGATCCTTTATACCGGCAACCTCATGCCGCTCGCGCCATCGTCGGGCGTCCTGATGCTGCCCTATGCCTACAACAGCACCAGCCAGGCACATAAAGCCATGGACGCTTTGCTCGAGCCCTTGAACGAGCGCATCATCCAGGAAGCCGGCGTACGCGCTCTCGGCCTCATGGAAAAGGGGTTCCGTGTTCTCACCACCAATAAGCCGGTAGAAACGCTGGACGATCTCCAGGGACTGAAGATCCGCGTGTCACCGAACGATATCGCGATCCAGACCTTCAAGAGCTGGGGAATCGAGCCTATTCCGATGGACTGGGCCGAGGTGTTTCCTGCGCTTCAGCAGCGCGTGATCGACGGCCAGGAAAACCCGTACACCACAGCTATTTCATCGCGCTTTTATGAAGTGCAGTCCGACATCACTGAAATTCACTATATGATATGGACTGGACCGCTGATCATCAGCGAGCGCGTCTTCCAGTCTTATCCCGAAGACATTCAACAGGTCGTCGTGAAGGCGGGCAAGGAAGCGGTTGACTATGGCCGCCAAGTATCGGCTGAAAAGACGGATGAAGCGATCGCAGAGTTGACCAAGCGCGGCGTCAACCTTCATGGGGCGCCTAAGGATGAAGAAAAATGGCAGAGTTCTGCACAAGCTCTCTGGCCTCAGTTCTATGGACAGATTGGTGGAGCTGAATGGGCCGAAAAGGCGGTTGGCATCATCAAAAGCGCTGCAAAGTAAAGAAACTTCACAACCTGACGAGGCTGCGCTCTGCGCAGCCTCTGATCGCTCATTGACCTTCATTAGGTCCTTTGGTCGCCGCATAGACCCGCGATTTCCAAAACCTATGAAAAGTAGGCCTGCTGGAGAAGCCACACCGGTCTCCAAGCAAACTCTTGGACCGGGTAGCAAACTGATTTGGTGCAACCTGCCAAGGCTCGTGTTGGGGTGCGGATTGCAGTCGATGCGCCATTCCTCGATGATCTCGCGCGCTGCCGGTAGCTGCGGAACAGATGTTCGTTGAGACGGTCTTCACGCAGTCGACCGTTGAACAATTCCACGACGCCATCATGCTTGGATCTGCCCGAGGCGATGTATTGCCATTCACCCCAACCTTGTAGCCAGGTGACATGGCGGTCGATCTAGCTCGGTGCCATTGTCGCCGACGACCTATGGCGGATAGACACGTGGTACTATGCCATCTGTGCAGATGGATCTGCGCTGTGAGTAGCTCTTCGCTTCAATAGCCCAGTTCACGGCATTTCTCCTCGAACCGGGAGCCAGAAGTTTTTTCCGAGCATCTCGCGGAGTTCGGCGACATCCATCATCTGCTCCGCCGGAAGCTGCTTCAGCTTCGGGTTCTTTTCTTCCAGCGCCTCCAGCCGACTGGCTTCCGACACTTCCATGCCGCCGACTATTTGCGGCACCTGTAATAGGTCGAATCGCTGAAGCATTGCTTGCGGCACAGATCGCCCGCCGGCTTCCCGGTCCGATGCTCCTTCAATATTCCGATGATTTGTTCTTCGGAGAACCGTGATCGCTCCATTGCCCGTCTCCTTCGTTGAGGAAGAGGCTAACCCAAAAATTGAAAACATCTCAGGGGAGCAGGTCACCACGCCGGAATCTATGGCGAGCATACCCCCGGGTAAACGGCGCCGCGGTCATACCGTGTAACATGATCGAGGCGAAGATAATCGCGCTTGCGGCGTACCAGACCAGGGGGTCATGCAGTTGTGATCTTGCAAGGCTCGCATAGTAGATCGCAGCAACGCCGATTGGGCCGAACCATCCGATATAGGCGATATCCATTCCCTTTAGCGGCCTGCGCAAGAGCGGGTAAAATATAAGCAAGACCGGCGGACGGCGCAGCAGGAGAATGTAAATCGCTGCGATCAGCAGCGGCCAGCCGAGGTCCAGCCACGCGCCGATCGGCAGCGCGATGCCGAAGATGACGAACATCGGGAGCGTGAAGAGCTTCGCCACGGCCTCCTGGATGTTCTCCTCGTTCTGCTTGTCCTGTCGGTCGGTCGCCAGGTTGAAGACGAAACCCGAGAGGAAGACAGAAAGCAGAGCATCCGCACCCATAAGTTCGGCAGCGCCCAGGGTGACGAGCGAGAAGGCGACCGTGTAGCCCAGCAGCGATTGCTGTTCGACCAAGCCGCGCTGTTCTGCATAGGCGATCGCCTTGGCCGCCGCGTAACCAATGACGATACCGATGATTGCCGCCGACACGACGCCAATCAGCAAGGAATGCACCAGCCACCTCTCCCATGCCTCTGAGACTGGATGTTGCAGCATGAGCATCGGCAGCATGACGAAGATGTAGGCGAGCCCGTCATTTGCTCCTGATTCCAGCGAGATCGCGTCCCTGACGCGAAGGGGCAGATGCTTAATGGCAAATGGGCCGGAAACGATGGAGCTTGCGACCACCGGGTCCGTCGGTGTCACGACAGCGGCGATGAGCAGGGCGAGCCAGAAAGGCACAGCGAGACACCAGGCTACGAGAGCTGCGGATATCAGCCACATGCCGAGCATGGCAAGGGTAAGCAGGACCGTCACCGGTCGCCAGAGGTTCTGAACGCTCTTCTTGTCGATGCGCAGCGCCACGCCCATGAGACCGATGGCGAGCGTCAGTCGGGCAGCCTGTTCCAGAACGGCGGTTTCTTCGCCCCAGCGACCGATGTCGAGCCAGCCGAGGCCGAAGGGCCCCACCGCGATCCCCACGAACACGGCAATCATCGGCTCCTGGACGAGGCTCTTCTTGATCGCAGCAGACAGGAGGCCGACCAGGATAACGGTCAGGCCGATGCAGGCGAGCGCGATATCAAGCTGTTCCATGGTTCCTGCTCCATCTGCCCTGCCTCATCGCCCGCGGTCTTCGACCTCTTGTCCCTGATCCCGCTCGTCTTTCCCCGCGCGAGAGTTCGGCGGGGGTGCCAGTTGGTAGAGGTAGGCGGCCATGTCGGCGGCTTGTGCCGGCGTGACGCCGAGGTCGGGCATGGCCGTCAGCGGATCGACCGCGGGAGGATCGATGATCCACCGGACCATGTTCTGAGGCGTGTTCTTCAGCACGCCGGCGATGTAGCGGCGGCTGCCCGCCTCGCTCAGATCAGGACCGACATGCACGTTCGCTCCGACCAGCCCCGGAATTTCGTGGCAGCTCCGGCAGGCATGCAGCCTCATCAGCAGCCGGCCACGCTCCGCATCTGCTGCGGAAGTGTCGGCGATGATGGACGTCTCGCCGGCACCATCCTGCCGGGGCGCGGCTTCAAGCTCTCCGATCAATCTGCGATAGTCCGCGGGCGTCAGCGTCGGGAGCGCTTCGACAAAGGCGGTCAGATCGAGCATCTCGGCCCGGCTGAGCCGGCCCTCCCAGGCCGGCATACCGCTCATCTTCAAGCCATTGCGGATGAACCAGAAGATCTCTTTCGCCGAACGCTCGCCTGCAATTCCGGCCAGCGGTGGCGGAACGGGCATCATGCCGAGCGCGAAGTCTTCCGGAGCGACGCCCGGGCCGCCATGGCAGGGGGCGCAGTTCTCCCGATAGAGCAAGGCCGTGCCTCTATCGGCGACCGGGGCAAATCCTTCAGGCAGTCCGACGTTTTTGGCGTCGATCCCGGTCACTGCATCGCGCACCAGGACAATCGATTTGTAAAGCCAGAAGGGATGCTGGCTGATGGCGCCGAGGCTCCAGAACTCTCCGAAGCCGAAAAGGGCCGTCCCGGCCACGACCAGCGTGAGGGCGGAGACCAGTGCATATCGTCTGAAGCGCCTCATGGTTCTGACCTCAGATAATCGGCCAAGACGGTTGCTTCCTCTGCGGTCACGCCCACGTCAGGCATGGCCGAGCGCGGATCGATCGCCTGCGGATCCTCAATGAACCGGGCCAGGGTCTCTCTCGTGTTCGGCAGGATGCCCGCGACATAGACCTGACGATGGTATTCCTTCAGCGGAGGGCCCGTCCGCCCCGTGGCTCCGGGGATACCGGGCATGATGTGACAGCTGCCGCAGCCATGGGCGTCGACGAGCGCCTGAACATCCCGGGGCGGTTCCTCACTGCAGCCGGCAACCATTAAGAGGCAGGAGAATGCGATGACCCACTTCATCGGCGCCTCGCCTGCTGCATGCGGGTTTCGATGTCACGCAAGAGCGTTGCCATGGTTGCAACCCCTGCCCCGATCATGATCGCGCAGCAGGGCACCCACATGATCAACCCTGAGAGTTGCTGATCCTCGAGCGCCGAAAGGCCGAACGGCCCCTCACTGTAGAAGGGGTACCACTGGATGCTCGACATGGTCATCAGCGCTGCAAGCGCACACGACTGGACGGCTGTCGTGAAGATGACGACGAGCATGGCCGCCCTGCCCTCGCCGCGCGGGCCCTGGATCACGACGCTCCAGAACAAAAGTGCTGCCCCCAGGAAGCAGAGATGCTGCAGGGCATGCACCGCCTCGTGCTGCAGGGCGCGGGCGAAGAGTGGCGGTGAATGCCAGAGCCAAAGCACGAGAAAATAGGTAAGCCAAGCCCCAAACGGCGTAAACAGCGCGCGGCTCGCGCGGCCGAGCTTGCCGCTGCGGAAGCGGGCGAAATCCTGCCGCCAGGACTGCGGCAGAGCCCAGAGGTAGACGATGCCGGGTCGCCCGAGTGCAAGGAGGGGTGCCGCAATCAGCATCAGGCCGAAGTGCTGCACCATATGGGCCGACAGGAAGCGTTCCGCCCATCCGTCGAGCGGAGAGACGAGAAGGACCACCGACAGCAGCAGCCCGAACGCAAAGAGCGTCACCCTTATCGGACCGGCTGCTGCCAGAGTTCCGGTCCGGATCCGCAGGCGTGCAAGGCCCAGCAGATAGAAAATCCCGGCAAGCATGATGGGGAGAAGGGCGAGCAGCTCCAGGCTCCAGGATCCAGGCACGGTATGCTTGGCGGAGTGCGCTAGGGCGGGGATCGGCGCGACCGCAAGTGTGAAAACGAGAAGAGCGTATCTGGACATCATACGATCCCTTTGCAGGTGTCGATCCAGAAGGTCGGCACATATTCGACGGTAATTCCGCCCAGTGCGGCTGCACTCAGCATCAGACCGACAAGTGCCATCATCCGCATGCGGGCGGCCGAGCGCTCCGGACGAATGTGACGCGAACGCCTAAGGGCGTGTATGGCCGCAGCGATGCCCGCGGCGCAGAGACAGACGGCAAACACCGTGAGCGCGTGATAGGGCCAGCGTTCTCCCAGACCACAGAGCCACTCCACCATGGCGTAACCGACGCCCTGATGCAGCGCCCAGGCAGCCGGAGCCAGCCCCCAGCCGAACCAGGGGGTGAACGCCTCGAAGCCTTCCTGGCGCGCCAGTTCCAGCTCACCATCCTTGGTGTCCTTTACGGCGCGGTCGGCATTTCGGGAGTGGTCCATCTTCGACATCAGCCACGCTCCTCACAACAGTCGTGGCGCGATGTAGAGTACGAGATAGATCGGCAGGAAAACGCCTGCCACAAAGTACCAGTAGATCGTGTCCACTACGACACCGAGCTGTCGCTCCGGCGTGAAATAACCCCGCCAGGCCAGCACGCTGACGACGGCGGTGCCGCAGACGGCGGAAACGACGTGGGTGTAGTGAAATCCGGTGATGACCCAGAGTATCGAGCCATAGGCGTGGTTGTTCCAGGAGGCGTCAAACTCGGCGATCTGGACCGAGCGGGCCGCCAGTGCCAGCATGGCCAGCAGCACGCTCGCGGTCACGCCGATCGAGAGCTGGCGTTTGTCACCGCGATCAGACCCCTTGCCCGCCCACCACATGGTGAAGCTGGACATTGGCAGGAGTACCAGCACCACCGTCGGCCAGAAGAGATCCGGCGGCGCCACACCTCGGGGTGGCCAGTCGGGATTTTGAGCCGCAAGATAGAAATAGCTCGTGAGCAGCGTCGCGACCACCGCCGCCTCGATGGCCACGGCGCCGAGTACACCCCACCACAGCGGATGGGTATGGGGGGCAAAGCGATCGATCTCGCTTGCGTCGACCATGATGCGAGTTTGCATGGGCATTCACTCCTTTCGCCAGGGGTGACGGGGCCAGAACCACAGCACCATGGTGGCAAAGACCGCGAAGAAACCGATGGGGAAGAACCAGGGACTGAAGATCAGACCGATAAAGCCGGCCGAGGCGGCCACCGCGGATACGAAGGGCCAGGGCGTCGGTCCCGGAAGGACCATCACGGACTGGGGTCGTGCATCGAGCAGCGTGGTGACCATGGTCTCCCGGCGGTCCTCCCGCAGCCCCGCCACCACTGTGCGCGTATCTGCCTCGCGCCAGTCCCACATGGGGCGTCGGCTTTCGACCACAGGTTGCTGAATGAAGTTGCAGTTGAGCGGTGGCGAAGCGGTCGCCCATTCGAGGGTCGATCCGCCCCATGGGTTGTCCGGGGCTGCTGCGCCATGGCGGACGCTGCGGATGACGTTGAACAGCGTCAGCGCGAAGCCGAAGGCCAGAAGGAAGGCACCGGCTGTCGCGAGCAGGTTCAAGTCGCCCCAGCCCAGGCCGTCGAGATAGGTATAGATCCGCCGCGGCATGCCCTGCAGTCCGAGGATATGCATGGGGAAAAACGTGATGTTGAAGCCGATGAAGACAGTCAGGCAGCTCCAGACGCCGAGACGCTCCGAGAGCATGCGCCCGGTCGCCTTGGGGAACCAGTAATAGACCGCTCCCATCAGCGGGAAGACGGCACCACCCATCAGCACGTAGTGGAAATGGGCGACGACGAAATAGCTGTCATGCACCTGGCGGTCGAAGGGGACGGAGGCGACCATCACGCCCGTGAGGCCGCCGGCGATAAAGACGCCGAAGAAAGCGAGAACCCACAGCATGGGAGTGGCGAAACGGACCTTGCCGCCCCAAAGCGTCGCGATCCAGCAATAGACTTGCACGCCGCTCGGAATGGCAATCATCGAGGACGCGGCCATGAAGAAGGAGCGGCCCATGAAGGGCAGGCCCGTGGCGTACATGTGATGCACCCAGAGCCCGAAGCTGACCATGCCGATGCCGGTGATCGCCAGCACCAGTGCCGTATAGCCGAACAGGGGACGGCCGGAGAATGTGACGACGATGGAGGTGACGATCCCGAGTGCCGGGACGAGGATGATGTAGACTTCCGGATGGCCGAAAAACCAGAAAAGGTGCTGCCACAGAAGCGGCGAACCACCGTTCTCGACGATGAAGAACTGGGTATCGACCAGCCGGTCCATCATCAGGAAAGCGCTCGCCACCATGACCGACGGCATGGCGAAGAGGATCATGAAGGACATGACCAGCACAGCCCAGACGAAGATCGGCATGCGGTCGAGCGACATGCCCGGCGCCCGCAGCTTCATGATGGTTACGATGAGTTCCACGGCAGCGGTGAGAGCCGATAGCTCGATAAAAGTTATCATCGTGGTCCAGATGTCCACGCCATAGCCTTCCGAGAAGTTCTTGTTGGCAAGCGGCACATAGTTGAACCAGCCGGCATCCGGCGCCATGCCGAAGGCGAGCGAGAGGAAGAAGGCTGATCCGCCGATCAGATAGACATAGTAGCCGAATGCGTTGAGCCGCGGGAAAGCCATGTCCCGGGCCCCGACCATCAACGGCGCGATGTAGATGGCAAAGCCTTCCATCGCAGGAATGGCGAAGAGAAACATCATCGCCGTGCCATGCACCGTCATGACCTGATTATAGGTCTCGGGCGACAGCATCTGGTTGAGCGGCATGGCCAGTTGCAGCCGCATGGCCAGCGCCAGAAGGCCGGACAGGATGAAAAAGACAAAGGCCGTGATGATGAACCGCAGGCCGATGGCCGAGTGGTTTACCTGCGTGAACCAGCCGAAGAAGCCTGACGGCGAGCGCCATGTCTTCTCGATCTGCTCGAAGGAGTCATGACCGACGGCCGCCTGATGGTCGTAGCTCGAAGGCCCAAGCGCATGGTCCCGCCCCTCTGTTGCGCGGTCCGAGGCCGTCATTTCAGCGCCTCCAGATAGTCGAGAAGATCGTGCAGATCCTGCGGCTCAGGCGTGAATGAGGGCATCAGCACTCCCGGTTTGACCTCGTGCGTGTCGGTGATCCAGCCCCCGAGATTGCCGCGGCTGTTCTGAAGTGTTGCGGCGGCAAGCGTCCGGCGCGAGGCGAGATGTGTCAGGTCCGGGCCCATTTGTCCGGCGGCCGATGTGCCGCGGATGGTGTGGCAGTCACCGCAACCGAGCTTTAGGAAAACGTCGAGGCCCGGACCTTCAGTGGCGCGCGCATCGCTTGCCTGGTGCGCCAGCCAGCGATCGAAATCTTCCCGCGGCTCCGCGATCACCATGAACCCCATCAGCGTGTGCTGTTTGCCGCAAAACTCCGCGCATTGCCCCCGCCATACGCCCTCCACCTCTGGCTCCGCGTAAAGAAGGTTGCGACGCCCCGGGATGGCGTCGGTCTTGCCCTGAAGGTTCGGCGCCCAGAAACTGTGGATGACATTGTCGGATAGCAGTTCGAGGCGCGCCCGTTCCCCGACAGGCAGATGCAGTTCATTGGCGGCGACAGCGACGACATCCCCCGCCGCATCGAGATAGCGTAGCTCCCACCACCATTGCTTTCCCACCACCTCCACCGTCAGCTTGGCAGAGCCGTCATCTGGACCTTCGGTCTCGTCACCGATGGCGACGCCCGAGAAGCCAATTGCGACGATGGCAACGATCGGCGCTAATACGCCGCCTAGGACCACAAGGGTCGTCCCTACGCGGAAGGAGAGCCGGTTGCGCCCGCGGAAGATCCCGGCCCCGACGCCAAGCAAGCCGATCGTCACGATGTAGATGAAGACGGCAGAGGCAAACATCCACCAGGAGAGTTCCGCCACCAGCCGGGCATCCCGGCTTGCTGGATCAAGGACGTTTTGCAGCCCTTGGCAGCCAGACAACATGGATATGGAAGCAAACAAGGCGATCCGCCGGGGAGAAGGAAGGAGTGAAGACGAGCGACGCCGAGTTCTCGTCTTCAAGCCTATCGTGATCCGCTGACACGGCACGCTGGTCTCCCTCTGATTTCGGTTCTGCCCCATGCTACCCGCCTAACCCCAAATCGATGACCTGCGGGCCGTCAGAGAAACAGGCTGGGCGCACCAAAGACGGGGGACTGACTGCCCCCTCAAAACGATCGTCGGTCATTCCGAAGGCCGGCGAGACCGCCCCTAAATCCGTTCGCGGATGCTGAAGGGATCAGTGCAGATGATGACTTCATTCGCGCTCCGAACCGGGCGGCGCGGACATTGTTCCAATTGGGATCACAGAATTTTGCCTGAGAAGCTGAGGCGACCAAAGGCTCGATTTTGATCGCAATAGGTCAGGAACAATCTTGATTTTGCCTTGTTCCGGAAAGGTCGACACCAGGCTCAGGAGGAGACGACCCTTGACCGATCAAGCCCAAAATCACCACACCTCGCGACGCAACAAAGCCGGCTGGTATCCGCTTCTTGTGGGGATACTTCTTGTTGCGCTCGGTCTCGTCATTGGAGCTGGCGGTGTCTGGCTCATCGCGCTTGGCGGTTCATGGTATTATGCGATCGCCGGGCTCGGCCTGATCGCATCCGGCGCATTGATGATGCTCGGGCGCTACTCGGGCGTGCTCTTCTATGTCGCCACCTATGTCTTCACGATTGTCTGGGCGCTGTGGGAAGTCGGGCTGCAAGGGTGGCCCCTCGTTCCCCGACTCGTGGCCCCGACCGTCATCCTGCTGCTGGTCCTGCTCGCGATCCCCGGTCTTCGTCGTTCCGATCGACAGGCCCAAGCGTCGCACCGCCGCGGGACGGCGATCGCGACCGCGTTGCTGGCCGTCCTGGGGATTGGCTTGATTGCAGCGCCCTGGATCGAGCCCCCTCGGGTTCTCGCGCAGGCGGAAGGGGACGAGACTGCACCTGCACCAGGCGATACGGCTCAGCCACCGGCTGACCCGAGCATTAACCCGCCCATCGACCCCTCCGACCTGATCCTCGAACAGGACCAGCAGGGCGCACCCTCCCCCGATAGCCAGAGCGACGCGGTCATCAATCTGGAAACGCCCCGCGACCCCGCGCCGGAAGGTCAGGCGGCAGAGGACCGACGGCCGGCCCTGGCGATGCGCGAAACAGGTTCCGACTGGCCCGCCTGGGGCGGCAACCTGCACGGCACCAAATACTCGCCATTGGATCAGATCACGCCAGAAAATGTCGGACAACTTGAGCGCATCTGGGAGTTCCACACGGGCGATCTGCCTTCACCTGAGGCCGAGGGGAAATACTCGCCGGAAAACACCCCGCTGAAGATCGGCGAGAAGCTTTTCACCTGCACTCCGATGGGCCGCATCATTTCGATCGACGCGCAGTCGGGCAAGGAAGAATGGCACTTCGATCCGCAGGTGCCGGAGGATGCCATCCCCTATGGCGCCACCTGCCGCGGCGTGTCCTATTTCGAGGTGCCGGATGCGGAACCCTATGATCCCTGCGCCACCCGCATCATCTGGGGCACGCTCGATGCGCGTCTGATCGCCATCGATGCCGAAACGGGCCGCCTGTGCAGCGAGTTCGGCGACAATGGCATGGTCTATCTCGAACATGGTCTGGGGGAGACGGTGCCAGGCTGGTACGCCATGTCCTCCCCGCCGACAATCGTACGCGGCGTGGTGGTCGTCGGTGCCCAGGTGACAGATGGCAATGCGGAGAATTCCCCCTCCGGCGTCATCCGCGGCTTCGACGCCGTCACCGGCGATTTCGAATGGGCCTGGGATATGGGGCGTCCTGGCGACACCAGCCAGGCCGGTCCGGATGAGATCTATACGCGGGGAACGCCCAATATGTGGACGGTTGCCGCCGGCGATGAAGACCTGGGGTATGTCTTCCTGCCACTCGGAAACTCGGCCGTCGACTATTACGGTTCGAACCGCAGCGAGCAGGAGAATGAATTCTCCACGTCGCTTGTGGCCCTCGACGTGACCACCGGACAGCCTGCCTGGCATTTTCAGACGGTCCATCGCGACGTCTGGGACTACGACCTCGGCAGCCAGCCGACACTGGTCGACTTCCCGACCGACAATGGCACTGTCCCCGCCATCATTCTCGCATCCAAGCAGGGCGACATCTACATTCTGAACCGCGAAACCGGTGAATCCCTCTTCCCGGTCGAGGAGCGGCCTGTGCCTCAGGGCGGCGTGGAACCGGACTACATCTCGGCCACGCAGCCCTTCTCCACCTATCACACGTTGGCTTTTCCGCGCCTTGAGGAAAAGAACATGTGGGGCATGTCACCGATCGATCAGCTCTGGTGCCGCATTCAGTTCCGCCGCTCGCATTACGACGGCATCTATACGCCGCCGACCACCGACCAGCACTGGATCCAGTATCCGGGCTATAACGGCGGCAACGACTGGGGCTCCGTCGCAGTCGACCACGAGCGCGGCCTTCTGATCGCGAACTACAACAACATGCCCAATCACAACCGTCTCGTACCCCGTGCAGAGGCAGATGAAGCGGGCCTGCGCGCGATCTACGAGCCACCGGCCGAGGGGGAAAGTCCCCTCGGCGAAGCCGGACCCCAGATCGGCGCACCTTACGCCATCGACGTCAACGCCGGCTGGCGCGTTCCCTATACCGGGCTCCTCTGCAAGGAGCCGCCCTATGGCGGCATCCGCGCTATCGAGCTTGAGACAGGCGAAACGGTCTGGGATCACGCCTTCGGCTCGGCGCGCAACAACGGCCCCTTCGGTATACCCTCCATGCTGCCGATCACGATTGGCACACCCAACAATGGCGGCCCTGCTGTCACCGCCGGCGGACTGATCTTCATTGCCGCAACCACCGACAATCTGATCCGCGCAATCGACATTGAAACCGGCGAGACGCTGTGGAGTGATGAACTTCCCGGAGGCGGTCAGGCAAACCCGCTGGTCGTTGAGGTTGCAGGCCGGCAGTTCGTGATCATCTACCCCGGCGGCCACCACTTCATGGAGACCCCCATCAGCGACACCATCATCGCTTATGGGCTGCCGGAGGATTGATAACGGTCGCGAGAGAAGAAGCTCAGCGCCTTGCGTCGCGGTGTCGACTTAAGCGCGGGCTGCTGACTGGAAAAGAGTTCTGTTGCGCCCGAGCGGAAATAATTGCCGCTCTCCCGCCATGTTGACGTCGCACCCAAGCCAGGGCGCAAAGATCGCATCCACGGTCGCTCGCGACAGGAAAACTCCGGGCAGGCCTTTTTCGGCCGTTTTTCGCTCAAAATCAGCTACTATTTCTGACAGGAAAACAGCGAAGTCTTCTCAACAACTTGAGCACCCCTAGCTGCAGTTCGCCAGGGCATCCGTCGTGTTGAATCAATACGAACCTGCGACCCGGCAGTAGGTGTCTGCGGAGAGACGTCATCCTGGGTTTCAACAGCTATGTGAAACTAACCCGTCCAGTCTTCCACCCGTAAGCCGGGAACGCGATCAAATTCCTTTCGATTGTTCGTAACCATAATCAGCCCACGCGAGCGAGCATGTCCTGCAATCAATTGATCATGTGGACCGATTGGAGTTCCACTGCGTGCCAGTTCGGCCCGCAATTGACCGGTATGGGTTGCTGCCGGTTCATCGAACGACAACACTTCGAGGCGCGCCGCGAAGCCCTCCACAACGGGAAGGTTCTTTTCAGGACTAGCTGACTTTTCAGCTCCGTAAATCAGTTCCATCAAACTTACCGAACTGATGCACAATTGATCATGGAAACGATTGAATGCCTCGCGCACCTGCTGTGGTCGATTTTTGATCGTGAAAATGCAAATATTGGTATCCAGCATGTACTTCAGCATTAAAATGCCTCGCGCTCCTGGGAGCCGGCCTGATCACGCTCACTCATAAAGTCGGATGTGGCCGCCGCTCCTTCGAACCAGCTGTCCCAGACCTCGCCAGCAGGTGCTATAATACGAGTACGTCCGACGGCAACGATATCGACGCGCTTTACATCATCAGGCAAAGCGACTGCCTTTGGAAGACGGATAGCTTGGCTTCGATTGCTCTGGAATACGGCACCCTGTTCCACCCTACGTCCCTCCGGATTGCATCACCTTCTATATGATGTGCTTAACGCTCCACATGGGATATGTCAATGGGATATACATTCGGACGCGCCGCGAATTTTCGATACGCATCATCACCTCCCATCAAGTCAAAAAATGATCTTCTTACGACGTCGTACTAGGTGGCAGGCAACCACGTCACGCACACCCCGCCATGATAACCTTTGCGAAACAGCACCTGCAGGCCCGCCTCGATAATGTTGTTGGATGGTTTCGGCATTCACGCATAATATGGATGGACGTATTTAACATCAAGAGCGAATGGTCTCGCGATGTGCGCCAGCGACGGCGGGAAGATGTTCAGTGGTAGCACCGAAAGGGCGCATAGAAGGGTCAACGTCACAAGTTTAGACGGACCTTGTGCGCTCAGCCGTCCAAGTTGGCTATGTAATGTCATTGCGGCCCCTTTTACGAGGCCGGCAAAAGAGAGAGGGGTCTCACCCGTCCCTTCGCCGGCATGATCCGGATCAGGTTCAAAGGGTCACTGCGCTGCTTTCGCCCAACAGTATCTCAGCCCTTTGGCGGGGCACCCCTCGGTATTGGTGAGACTAGCCGAACCTTTGAAGGATGCACATGGGGTTTAGGTTTGAAATCTGTCGCAGCGAACCTGATCGCGGCGAGGCCCGATTGCTTAGGCATCCGTGACCGCTTCTGGCGCGAGAGAGACCACCGGCTCTCGTGGCTACCGTCTCCGAAAGAACCACCTGAACTCCTTTGAGGCGCGCCCCCGGTTCTACGAGCAACACCCGAGCAACAATATAGGTTGACGAGCCGATCTGACGTCGCCGACTTTCTGAACAGCCTCTGATCGGCACTTTACATTTGCCGATGACCGCTCGTGGCGCAGACCGAAAGTGGAGACCGCATTCGGCCCAAACCGATCATAGTAGCCAGATGCCGGAGGGCAGCTTGGCGCCTTCATGTCGGACCTAGAGGGCACCGCATGAAGTACTCAATAGCGGACATCTCGCTCGCAGGGACAGTGGACTGCCCTGTGCTCTGAGCACCAGCGGTCATGGATCTCCAGCTAGCCCTGCTGATCCATCCTTATCTTTTCTTTATTCCGCCCGCCGCTCTTCCCAATCGAAGCCTGACGCGGGATGCCCTTAATCCTGTCCGTGTACCAACAGGAGACACGGGATATGTCCGACTTCATCTTCATCGCGCTCGGCGCCAGCACGCTTCTTGTGCTGGCAGTTTACGCCCGCGCACTCGACCGGCTTTGAGGAAGGGTTGCAGATGCTTGAACCTCTCTTCGGCCTTTTCGTCGCGCTGGCCCTCGGCGCCTATCTCGTCGTGACGCTTTTGCGTCCCGAGCGTTTCTGATCTGGAGCAGTTCCATGACAACCATCGGATGGCTGCAGATCAGCCTTCTCTTCCTTGCCGTTCTCATCGCCATCAAGCCACTCGGTCTCTACATGGCCCGGGTGTTTTCCGGTGAGCGGACCTTTCTTTCGCCCATTCTCGGCCGCGTCGAGCATGATCTCTACCGCGTGAGCGGCATCACGCCTGAAAAGGAGCAGAGCTGGCTCGGCTACACGCTTGCCATGCTCGCCTTTTCGCTCGCCGGCTTCCTGGTGCTCTATGCCATGCTGCGGCTGCAGGCCTATCTGCCGCTCAATCCGCAGGGCTTTGCCGGCATGCCGTCGGATCTCGCCTTCAACACGGCCGTCTCCTTCGTCACGAACACCAACTGGCAAAACTATGGCGGCGAGACCACGCTCAGCCATTTCAGCCAGATGGCAGGCCTGACGGTGCAGAACTTCCTGTCCGCGGCCACCGGCATGGCGATTGCCGTCGCCGTCACCCGCGCGCTTGCCCGCTCGAAGGTTTCGACGCTCGGCAATTTTTGGGTCGATGTGACCAGAGCGACCCTGTATGTGCTCCTGCCGATGGCGATCGTCGTCGCGCTTGCCTTCGTGGCGCTCGGTCTGCCGCAGACGCTCCAGGGCTCCGTGACCGCCACGACGCTCGAAGGCGCCAATCAGGTCATTTCGCTGGGCCCCGTCGCATCGCAGGAAGCGATCAAGCAGCTTGGCACCAATGGCGGCGGCTTCTTCAACGTCAACGCGGCCCATCCTTTCGAAAACCCGACGGCCTGGTCGAACTACCTCAACATCTTCGCCATGCTGTCGATCTCGGCGTCGCTCGTCTACACTTTCGGCCAGATGGTCGGAAACCGCCGACAGGGCTGGGCGCTGATCTCGGCCATGGCGGTTCTCCTCATCACGGGCGTTGCCGTCACCTATTGGGCCGAAGCCCAGGGCAACACCATTCTGACTTCGATCGGCGTCGATCCCGCACTCGGCAACATGGAAGGCAAGGAAATCCGCTTCGGCCAGGCCATGACGGCGCTCTATGCGGCGGTCACGACCGGCCTCTCGGACGGCGGTGTCAACGGCATGCACGGCTCGTTCACGGGGTTAGGCGGTCTGGTGCCGATGTTCCTGATCCAGCTCGGCGAAGTGCTGCCGGGCGGTGTCGGCTCCGGTCTTTACGGCATGCTGGTCTTTGCCATGCTCTCCGTCTTTGTCGCCGGTCTCATGGTCGGTCGCACGCCGGAATTCCTCGGCAAGAAGATCGAGGGCCGCGAGATGAAGTTTGCCATGCTGGCGGTCCTGATCCTGCCGCTGGTCATCCTCGGCTTTACCGCCGTCTCGGCCATGCTGCCCTTCGCAGTGGCGAGCGTCGGCACTGCGGGTCCGCACGGCCTGTCGGAAATCCTCTATGCCTATACCTCAGCTGCCGGCAACAATGGCTCGGCCTTCGGAGGGCTGACTGGCAACACCGTCTGGTACAACACGACGCTTGGCGTCGCGATGCTGCTCGGCCGCTTCGCCTATGTCGTGCCGGTCATGGCAATCGCTGGATCGCTTGCCGCCAAGGTCAAGTCTCCGGCCTCCGCCGGCACCTTCCCGACCGACGGACCTCTCTTCGTTGGCCTGCTGATCGGCATCATCCTCATCCTCGGCGGCCTGCAGTTTCTGCCCGCGCTGGTGCTCGGCCCGATCGTCGAACACTTCGCCATGCTCGCCGGCCAGACCTTCTAAAGGACCTATCATGTCAAAAGACCAAAAAGCCTCCGATCTTCTGGACCCGGCGATCCTGTTTCCGGCGATGCGCGATGCCGTCGTCAAGCTCGATCCGCGAAAGCTCCTCCGCAACCCGGTCATCTTCGTGACCGAGATCGTTGCCGTCGTCGTCACGATCCTCTTCATCCGCGATCTCGTCAGCCAGTCCGGCGGCGCGGGCTTCTCCGGCCAGATCGCCGCCTGGCTCTGGTTCACCGTGCTCTTCGCCACCTTCGCCGAAGCCGTGGCCGAGGGCCGGGGTCGCGCCCAGGCCGACAGCCTGAAGAAGACCAAGTCCGAGCTTGTTGCCCGCCGGCTCGCCGCAGGCGGTCAGACCGAAACCATCCCGGCCTCCAGCCTCAAGGTCGGCGACATCGTGCTGGTCGCGGCGAGTGAACTCATCCCCGGCGACGGCGAGGTGATCGAGGGTGTCGCCTCGGTCAACGAAAGCGCGATCACCGGCGAATCTGCCCCCGTCATCCGCGAATCCGGTGGCGACCGTTCGGCCGTCACGGGCGGCACGCAAGTGCTCTCCGACGAGATCAAGATCAGGATCACCGTCCAGCCCGGCTCCTCCTTCGTCGATCGCATGATCGCGCTGATCGAGGGCGCCCAGCGCCAGAAGACGCCGAACGAGATCGCGCTGTCGATCCTGCTGACGGGCCTGACCTTGATCTTCCTCTTCGTCTGCGTCGCGATCTGGGGCCTCGCCGGCTACTCCGGCACGGTGCTCTCGGTGACGGTGCTGGCGGCCCTGCTGGTGACCCTGATCCCGACCACGATCGGGGGTCTTCTCTCGGCCATCGGCATCGCCGGCATGGATCGTCTGGTCCGCTTCAACGTCATCGCCACCTCCGGCCGCGCGGTCGAGGCTGCCGGCGACGTGGATACGTTGCTTCTCGACAAGACGGGCACGATCACCTTCGGCAACCGCATGGCAAGCGACTTTCTGGCCGCGCCAGGTGTCACCCCGGCGGAACTCGCGGAAGCGGCCCTCATCGCCTCGCTCTCCGACGAAACGCCGGAAGGACGCTCGGTCGTGGCGCTTGCGACAGGCGAGTTCGGTGTGCCCATGCCGAAGGCCGAGTTCGATGCTGTCATCGGCTTCACCGCCGAAACCCGCCTTTCCGGCGTCGACATCGGTCAGCGCCGCCTGCGCAAGGGTGCCGTCGATGCGGTCCTGAAGTTCGCCGGTCTCACCGATCAGGATGCACCGGCTGAATTCCGCCGCGCCGTCGACCAGGTCGCGCGTACGGGCGGCACGCCGCTCGGCGTGGCAGACGGAGACCGCCTGCTCGGCGTCATCCACCTCAAGGACGTCGTCAAACCCGGCATCAAGGAGCGTTTCGCGGCGCTCCGTGCCATGGGCATCCGCACGGTCATGGTCACGGGCGACAATCCGGTCACGGCCGCGGCAATCGCTTCGGAAGCCGGTGTCGATGACTTCCTCGCCCAGGCCACCCCGGAAGACAAGCTCGCCTATATCAGGCGCGAGCAGCAGGGTGGCCGGCTGATTGCCATGTGCGGCGACGGCACCAATGATGCACCGGCCCTTGCCCAGGCCGACGTCGGCGTCGCCATGCAGACCGGCACCCAGGCCGCCCGCGAGGCAGCCAACATGGTCGACCTCGATTCAAGCCCGACCAAGCTCATCGAGATCGTCGAGATCGGCAAACAGCTCCTGATGACGCGCGGCTCGCTGACCACCTTCTCGATCGCCAACGACGTGGCCAAATACTTCGCCATCATCCCGGCGCTGTTCGTCGCCACCTATCCGGCGCTTGAGGCCCTTAACATCATGGGGCTGACGTCGCCGCAATCGGCCATCCTGTCTGCCGTCATCTTCAATGCGTTGATCATCGTCGCCCTGATCCCGCTCGCCTTGAAGGGCGTCGCCTACCGCCCCTCCGGCGCGGCAGCGCTGCTGCGCCGCAACTTGCTCGTTTATGGCGTCGGCGGCCTGATCCTTCCCTTCGCCGGGATCAAGGTCATCGACATCGCCGTCAGCGCTCTTCATCTGGTGTAATCATGCTCAACCATCTCAGACCCGCACTCACCCTCGTCGTGATCATGACCCTGCTCACCGGCCTGGCCTATCCGCTGGCGATTAACGGCATTGCCCAGGCGGTGATGCCCGCAAACGCCAATGGCAGCCTCATCGAACGCGACGGCCAGATCATCGGCTCGGCCCAGATCGGGCAGAACTTCACCTCGGACCGCTACTTCTGGCCGCGTCCTTCGGCAACCGGCCCGGACCCCTACAACGCTTCAGCCTCGTCGGGCTCGAACCTCGGCACGACCTCGGTCAAGCTCAAGGAACGGGTGGTCGCCGACATCGATCGACTGAAGGCAACCGGGCTTGTGGCACCCGTCCCGGGCGACGCTGTGACAACCTCGGGCTCCGGCCTTGACCCGCATGTCTCGCCAGCCTTTGCCGCGGCGCAGGTTGATCGTGTCGCGCAGGCGAGGGGGCTCCCGCCCACGGAAGTCGCCAATCTGGTTGGTCGGTTGATCGAAAGGCCGGACTTCGGCGTTATCGGCGAAGCAAGGGTCAATGTGCTAGAGCTCAATCTGGCGCTTGATGCCCTGAACAGATGAGAACTTGATGGCGGACGACGACCGCAGGGACGAAAGACGTCCCGATCCCGATGCCCTGCTTGCCCTGGCGGAGAAAGACCGCCGGGGCAAGCTGACCGTCTTCCTGGGCGCAGCTCCAGGGGTCGGCAAGACCTATGCCATGCTGTCGCGTGCCCGACGCCTCAAGGCGGACGGGCTGGATGTCGTGGTGGGGCTGGTCGAAACCCATGGGCGGAGCGAGACGGCGGCACTGCTGGAGGGGCTGGAGATCCTGCCCCGCAGGCACGTAGCCCATCGCGGACGCATGCTGGAGGAGTTCGATCTCGATGCGGCGCTCGAGCGAAGCCCTCGCATCGTCATCGTCGATGAGCTCGCCCACACCAATCCGGAGGATAGCCGCCATCCCAAGCGCTACCAGGACATCGACGAACTGATCGCAGCCGGGATCGATGTCTGGACGGCACTCAACATCCAGCATCTCGAAAGCCTGGCCGATCTGGTCGCGCAGATCACCGGCGTCACCGTGCGCGAGCGCGTGCCCGACGTGGTGTTGAAACGGGCCGACGACATGCTGCTCGTCGACCTCTCTCCCTCTGAACTGATCGAACGGCTGAAGGAAGGCAAGGTCTACCTGCCCGAAAGCGCGAGCCGCGCCGTTGACCGCTTCTTCCGTCTCGGCAATCTGACGGCGTTGCGCGAACTGGCGCTGCGCCGCACTGCGGACCGCGTCGACGACCAGATGGTCGACTACCTGAAGCAGAACGCGATCGACGGCCCTTGGGCGACGGGCGAGCGGCTTTTGGTCTGTGTCGGCTCTGACGCACTCTCGGAAAAGGTCGTGCGGGTGGCGAGCCGGCTTGCCTCCGGGCTCAATGCGCCCTGGCTCGTCGTCTCGATCGAGCGGGCCGACCGGGAGGTCGAGACGCCCGAGCGCCTGCAGCGCATCGAAACCCTCTTCCGCCTTGCCGAACAACTCGGCGCTGAAACGCGACGCATCATCGGCAATGACTTTGTCGAGGAGATCCTGAAGCTCGCCCGCCGCGAGCATGTGACCCAGATCGTCATCGGCACCCGCAAGCGCAGCCGCTGGCAGAAACTCATCACCCAGTCGTTGCCGGATGCGCTCGCGCGCAAGGCTTCGGGTCTGGGCGTTTACATCGTGACGCCGGATGGAACGACGGCCGAACGCACGCGTCCATCCCTGAACCTGCCCAGAGCGGCGGCACTCAGACAATCTGCCGTTTGGGCGCTTGGCTTCGTCGCCGTGACGACGCTGCTGGGCAAGGCGATAGATCTGTTTATCGAGCTGCCGAACATATCGCTACTCTTCCTGCTTGCCGTGCTCGGCGCCTCCGTCGTCGGCGGCTACGCCGCGGCATTCCTGGCAGCACTCCTGTCGGCGCTCGCCTACAACTTCTTCTTCATCGACCCCCGCCACACTTTCACGATCGCCGCGCCCCATGAGGTCTTCGCGCTCTTCGCCTTCCTCGCCGTGGCGATGATCGCCGGCGGTTTTGCCTCGCGCATCCGCGAACAGGCGGAAGTGGCTAGGATAAGGGCGACGGCGTTGCAATCGCTCTACGATTTCTCCCGCAAGCTCGCGAGCACGGCCAAGGGCGACGACGCGATCTGGCTCGCCGTCTCGCAACTGCAGGCGAGCCTCAAGCGCAAGGTCGTGCTGCTCGTCCCGCGCAAGGGCGACTTGGGTGTCGCGGCCGCCTGGCCACCGGATACTGAACTCGACGTCACAGACATGACTGCCGCCCGGTGGAGCCATGACAAACGCGAGCCCGCCGGCCATGGCACCGGCACGTTGCCGAACAGCCGCTTCGAGTTCCGGCCACTGCTTGGGCCCCACGGCATTGTCGGCGTCTGCGGCATCGAACACACCGGCGAGCGGCTCGACCTCAATGCCGAGCGTTCGTTGACCGCCATCCTGGACCAGACGGCGATCGCGCTCGACCGGGCTCGCCTCGCCGACGAGACGGTCGAGCAGGCGGCAAGGCTGGAAGGCGAGCGGTATCGCGAGGCGCTGTTGTCCTCCATCTCCCATGATTTGCGCACGCCGCTCGCGACGATCACTGGTGCCGTCACAGGTCTGCGCCAGCTCGGGGAGCGCATGACGCCGGAAAACCGCGACGATCTGTTGCAGTCGATCGAGGAGGAAAGCGGCCGCATGAGCCGCTTTGTCGCCAACCTGCTCGACATGACACGCATCGAGGCCGGGACGCTAAAGCCGAAACAGGACTGGGTGGATGTCGCCGACGTCGTGCAGTCCGCCGTCGAGCGCACCCGCAAGCATGCTCCAGGACGGATCGTCGAAACGGGCATCGCCGCCGACCTCCCCCTGATCCGTGGCGACAGCGTGCTGATCGGCCAGGTTCTATTCAACCTTCTGGACAATGCCGTGAAGTACGGTGGCGACGAGCCGATCAATGTCTATGCCCGTCGGGACGGCAAGGACGTGCTGATCTCGGTGACCGATCAGGGTAAGGGCATTCCGCCAGAGGATCTGGACCGTATCTTTGAAAAATTCTATCGCAGGGGAAAGCCGGACGGGCGCGCGCCGGGAACGGGGCTCGGCCTTTCCATCGCCCGAGGCTTCGTCGAGTCCATGGGCGGCAGGATCCATGCGGAGAGCCCGGCCTTGAAAAAGAGAGGCACGCGGGTCGTCATGCGCTTTCCCGCACGCAATGAAACGATGGGTGACGTCAAATGAACCAGTCCCGCATTCTGGTCGTCGATGACGAGCCGCAGATCCAGCGTTTCCTCAAGCCCTCGCTCACGGCGGCAGGCTACGACGTCATCGAGGCGAGCACAGGCTCGGAAGCGTTGAAGGCGGTCGCCACACAGGCACCTGACCTCGTCATCCTCGATCTCGGCCTGCCTGACATGGATGGCAAGGAGGTCATTGCCAGTCTGCGCGGATGGTCGGATATCCCGATCGTCATCCTCTCCGCCCGAGACCGGGAAAGCGAGAAGATCGCGGCCCTCGACCTCGGCGCCGACGACTATGTGGAGAAGCCCTTCGGTATCGGCGAACTGACGGCTCGCATCCGAACTGCGCTGCGTCATCGCGGGCGGGACGATGCGATCCCGACCGTCATTGAGATCGACGGACTAACGATCGACCCGATCAAGCGGAACGTTTCACGGGAGGGCGAGACCGTGCACCTGACGCCGAAGGAGTACGATCTTCTTCTGCTTCTCTCCCGCCATGCCGGCCGGGTCGTCACCCACCGCACCCTTCTGACATCCGTCTGGGGCCCCGCCCACGGCGACGACCTGCATTATCTGCGCGTCTTCATCGGCCAGCTCCGCCAGAAGATTGAGCGTGATCCGACCCAGCCACGGATCGTGCGCACGGAACCGGGTGTAGGCTATCGGATGGCGGAGCAGGATTGACGTCGAACTTCTCGCGTCGCATCGAATGCCACTCGCGGCAAAGCATGGTGTCGGGGTGCATGGGGCAGTTCCTGCTACTTCACTCAAAGGAGAAATCTGCCTTCAAACTGAAATAGCAGACGAGCGCGGTTTAGAGAACTGGCATTGTACGTTTCTCCCTTGGCCAATGGTGGCCGAAGGAGAACTGATATGGGTATATCACAATATGATCCTGCCGCACTGGGGCGACCAGCTTGGAACGCGGGTAAACAAGTTGGTGTTAAGAAGCCTCTCAAGCAGCGCCAGATCTGGGCAGTCTGCTTCTTCCTCGACCGTGAAGGAAGGATGCGAGATCGAGCGCTTTTCGATCTTGCCATCGACAGCAAGCTCCGCGGCTGCGATCTAGTAAAGCTGAAAATTGGAGCTCTCGTCACAGGACATAATATTCGAACTCGTGTGACCGTCGTCCAGCAGACCGTACAGTTCTAAATCACGACCGAGATTGTCAACAGGCCCTAAGCCATCAGTTTCACAGCGGGATGATTGCAGCAGGCTCTAGGATTTCAAGGCCAAAGCCCCGGCCGCAGCGATCATCGCGCCACCTGCAGCCCGTTGCGCTGCGCGGCGGTAGGGCCATCCCTGCGAAGCTCTTGCGAGCTTGGTCGCGGTCACCGCATAGCCGATCTTCACGCCCGCTACTGCAATCACGGTGATGGCCGCAATCAAGGCGATATCGGTTATCGTCAAAGCGGTCAGGTCGACGAAGACGGGGAGCAGCGCCGCATAAAACAGGATCGCCTTTACATCACCGAGTGTCAGCCCGATCCCGGCGGCGAAGCTGATCCACAGACCGCCCGGCCCGCCCGCCGCGGCGGAGCCTCTCAACGCGGCAGGCTCGCTCCGGATCAAGCTGAACCCGAACCAGACAAGATAGGCTGCGGCGGCATAGCGCAGCATTGTAAAGAATGTTCCCATTGCCTCGGCCATCGCGGCCAGCCCGGCGACGGCCAGAGCGACAAAGACCAGGTCCCCCATGGCGATCCCCAGCGAGGCTGCAATGCCATGGCGCACGCCATGGGTTGCCGAGCGAACGACAACGAGCGCCACACTTGAACTGGGCAAAGCGGCCAGAGCGATCATGGCCAGGAAAAGCGACAGCGATCCCGTGAACGTCATAAGCATATTCTCCACTTGACAGACAAGGCGACAGGTTAGGATCAGAGTACCGTGGCTGCAAGTTGCAGGGTTGAAGATGCAGGGTGGATCGCGGCAAGATCGTCTTCCTTTCCCGCTGCGGGCATAACCATGCGGATTTCAGGACGCGGTTGGATTACCCGGAGGACAGATCGACATGACCGAAACAACGGCAGCCCGCATCATCGCAGCGGCAGAGACACTGTTCTATGAACACGGGCTGCGCAGCGTAGGTGTCGATGCGATTGCCGAGCGTGCAGGCGTAACGAAACGCACGCTCTATAACCATTTTCAGAGCAAGGACGCCTTGATCACGGCCTATCTGGAGGCGCGCGATAGCGCGACGGTGGAACGCTACCGCACCTGGCTCGGCGGTCCTACCCGACCGTTGCCCGAGCGCGTGGAGGCCATGTTCGCGGCCCTTGCCGAACATGCCCGGAACCCCAGATGGCGCGGCTGCGGTTTCACCCGCGCGGCGGTCGAACTGGCCGGTCAGCCGGGACATCCGGCAGTGCTGATGGCCGCGCGGCACAAGAAGCGCTTTGTCGCCTGGCTGGAACAGGAACTAGGTGCCGGCGGAGCAAGCGACCCGCGGACTCTGGCGCTGCATCTCGCCATGATGATCGAAGGCGCGATCGCCTATATGCTCATCCACGGGGATACATCCTATGCCCTGTCTGCCGGAGAGGCCGCTGCCAGTCTTGTCGCAAGCGATATGAACGGGCCGCGTCTTCACGCGGCCAGAGCCGCTTATCTGCCTCAGGTCGATTGAAGGCCTGCGGGCACCAGTTTACCGACTAGTGAATGTCTTCTTCCCCTGCCGATGCCTAATGTTGGCTTCTTCTTGCAAGGGGAATACAGATGTCACAACAGACGCGCAAAAATTGGACGCCGGCGCTCGTCATCTCGCTGGTCGCTGCAGGATCTATCCTATCGCTATCTATGGGGCTTCGTCAGAGTCTTGGCCTTTTTATGGATCCGATGGTGCGCGGCGGTGCGGTCACTGTAGCGACCTTTGGATTCGCGATGGCGATTCAGAACCTGGCCTGGGGGATCGGCCAACCCTTCATGGGCGCGCTTTGCGATCGGTATGGCGGGCGACTTGTCGTTGCCTGTGCCGCTTTCCTCTACTGCGCGGGCCTCGCGATGATGATCTCGGGCGGTGTACTCGGCCTTTATATCGGCGGAGGGCTTCTGATCGGACTTGCGGTGGCCGCGACATCGCACGGCGTGCTGGTCGGGATAATTTCGCGGCTCGCCTCCCCCATGATCCGGGCCACGGCTGTATCGATACTTGCCGCGGTCGGATCGCTTGGCACCTTTGTCGTGGCCCCGGCGGCGCAAGTGATGATCGAGCAGTGGAGCTGGCAAAGCGCGCTGGCGGGGCTCGCGCTGTTGGCGGCCTCGATGACGACGATAGCCCTGCTGTTTCGCCACAGTGCGCCACGCGCCGCCGCTGGGCCGCCCCGCCCTAATGCTCGCCGCGCGATTGGCCAAGCCCTGTCGAACCGCAGCTTTGTCATCACGACCCTGGCCTTCTTCGCCTGCGGGTTCCAGCTAATCTTCATTGCTACTCATCTGCCAAACTTCATCGCTATCTGCGGCCTACCCCCCACCGTCGGCGCCAATGCGCTAGCCCTGATCGGCATATGCAACGCTTTCGGCACGCTGCTTGCGGGGGTATCTTTGCCAGCGCTGGGGAAACGGGCTTGTACTGGCAATGATCTATCTCTTGCGCACCCTGTCGATCGCGGTGTTCTTCGCCATGCCTGTCACGGTCGAGACCACGCTCATCTTCGCTGCCGCGATGGGCTTTCTGTGGCTCAGCGTCGTGCCTCCGGTCAGCGGGATCATCAATAGCCTGTTCGGGCCCGCCAACTTCGGCACCCTCTTCGGCGTGATGTTCCTCAGCCATCAGATCGGCGCCTTTCTCGGCGCTTGGCTTGGCGGGCTGAGTTACCAGATCAGCGGCACTTATTCGATAGGCTGGCTCGCGCTGGTCGCCGTCGGAGCGATAGCGGTGCTACTGCAGCTTGGCGCTAGCATGGAACGGACGCTACGTCTTCCTTCATCATGACCAAGGGTTCGCCCCATGGGCGGCAGCCAGTCATACCGCCCTCCCAAACACAACCGTCGCCCATATGGCTGGATCATCGAAAGGCCTTGATGGGAATCGAACCTTCGGTCCATCTATTGCTCATTAACCGAGGGGCAAGGGATCGGTGCCTTTGCTCAGAATTGCGAGATATCGTTGGTAGCTGAACACGCGGCCGCGTTTGCGGCCGGTCACCTCACCAACGATGCCCAATCGCTCTAGATCGGCCAGCGCGGCGTTTACGGTTGGCGCGGACAGACCTGTTATCTGAACAATCTGGTTCGCTGTGTGAAAAGGATTCTGTTGGAACAGCTCGTGAATGCGAAGGGCCGACCCCGCTCTATCACTCTCCATCGTGATCCGCTCCCGATCTTCCTTGAAAAGATCAACGATCTGAGTGGCAGCCTCAAACGCTTGTTTGGCGGTGTCCGCGACGCCGGCCAGGAAGAAGTCCAGCCAGGCTTCCCAGTTTCCATGTTCACGGACCTCTTGCAACAATCGATAATATTCTCTCCGATGAGACTTCAGATAAAGACTGAGGTAGAGAAGCGGCTTTCGCAAAACGCCGTTGATGCAGAGATACAGGGTCACCAGCAGACGACCGATACGACCATTTCCATCGAGAAACGGATGGATCGTTTCAAACTGCACATGCAACAGGCCGGCTTTGATTAGCGCCGGTAACCGCGATTGATCGTCATGCATGAAGCGCTCGAACGCATCTAGGCAACCGGCCATTTCATTGACGGGTGGCGGTACAAAGAGTGCGTTACCGGGGCGCGTCCCACCAATCCAATTTTGCGAGCGGCGGAACTCTCCAGGATCCTTGGTGCCTCCTCGCCCACTCTGTAGGAGCCTAGCGTGGATCTCACGGATCAGACGCAACGACATGCGCAGCGTTTCCAGCCGCTCTAAACCATACATCATGGCGTCTACGTAGTTGGATACCTCACGGATATCATCAACCGGCTGTCCGGCTTGGGCTTCGGTCTCAAACCGCAAGAGATCGGAAAGCGTGGACTGCGTGCCTTCAATCTGCGAGGAAAGAACAGCTTCCTTTCTCACATACATATATAGAAACAGCTCCTGTCTCGGCAGCAGCATTGTGATACCATCCAGGCGTCCGAGCGCGCGTTCAGCCAAGCTAAGGCGCTCTAACAATGAAAGCACATCAATCGCCGGTTCGGGCGGCAATGGTGGGGGCACGAACGCACGCACCGTTTCACTGGCGGCGACTGTCTCGACGAAACGACCCTGGCGGTTTTTGGATAGGGGATCAGACATAACCCAGTATCAGCCCCGCGCCTTATTTAAGCAAGGCGCATTTCATTTAATTAATCGACAGACTTAGATAAGCGCGCTTAATTAACGCCGACGTCGAACTCCAGAGCTTTGATCCGGGCGACATCGGAGATAACACGACAAGCGCCATCAGAAGTGACACGCCCTATACATGCTTTGTTAAAGCTCGCCTCATATTTCCGCTCGCCCTCGGCACTATCGCCTAGGGAAACGGAATGAGCATGCCCAAACACGATCTTTCATCACGTCATTTTCAGCGAAAAATATCCCAATTCTGCGAACTGCGTATCGCGCCGATCACATCCAAACGGGTGCTGGAGAACATCCGGCCCTTCCTGATGAGCTTGATCATCTATCGGAGATCGCCCCCGCTCAGGAGCGGCCAACTCGACTGGACGGCTATAGGCCAGGCCTGCGATGTCGAAGCTGAGCTGACTGCAGGACTGAAAAAGCAGCTCCAGCCAGGCCTGGACGCAATCATCCGTTGGCTAGAAGGACCGCTAGCAGTCGAAGAACAACGACCACCAAATTCGACCGCTAGCCCGGACAAAATGGCGCCCACCAAAAAAGCAGCCTCCGCGCCTTCAACCAGAAAGCCGCGACGTGCAACGGCCGATGGCATGGTTCTTCCATCTGAACCGGCGCCAGGTGGGCCTGCTCCAAAACCGATCAGCCCTTTCCCGGAACCACTATTCGACGCGACAGAGGACCCGGTAAGCTTTCAAGATGCATTGGTCTATCATATGCGTCGGTTCGGCGAAACCTATTGGCAGCTTTACCGCGCCGTTGTTCATCTGAATGAAACCTTCGACAATAAGACGCTGCTATCCTGGATCCAGGGAGAGCGTGTGCCCCGATCCGTTGCCAGTTTCAATATTCTCCGCCGCATCGAGGGACGCTATCGACTTGCAGAAGGATATTTCAAAGAGAAACTGCCGCATCAGGCGCGCTCGCTTTATGGTCACGATCTCGGAGACATCAGCCCATCTGAGCGTCGACGGATTTCATTACACCTACCCGAGGACTTCAACAGCCTTCCCTTTACCAAGCGCGAGGAGATCCTAGATTGGGTGCGCCGGGTGATCATTTCCGGCTCTACGGAATATCGCCGCTATCAGGCGGCGGCCAGCAAACAGCGATATGCCATCCGCTTTCCCGGCGTCACCTATGGCAGCAGCTTTCTGTCCTCTCGGTCGTTGGCCGCGGCGGCCGGCACCAATCAGAACGTTGCCGAAGAACTTGATGATCCTGATCTGCTCTCCGGCGTTGTCGATGCACCACCGAGACTTGCCATGGAAATGGCCGATCTCATCCGCTTCAAAACGTCGACGCTCACGGCGATTGGATTCCAACGGAGCGGCGTCTGGGGTGAAGAAACGGCGTCCCAGAAGATTGAGCACCTCGGCTTGATGTTTGGTGCCCTTGCCGCATCGCCCAACGGTGTCGTGAAGGGTTTTGGTGTGCCACTCAGCCGGTTGAGCTTCGGCCTTCTCGTCTTTCCCGGTGTTTGGGAGTGGTATCTGCAGTGGCGAGAGCAGCGACGTGGCTTCTACACCAAGTGGGAAGAGGACATGCTGATGGTCGCCCAAGCCCTATCTCGCGCGGACGTCGGCTGGATCCGGCAGCATCCGGAGCTGCTTCGAAATGTCAGGCCCATTGCCGGCTTGATTGAGCAGGAAGAAATCGATTTCGCAGCTCGCGACTGGAATGGCGCCTGTGATGCGTTTCATCGACATGCCGCTAACCGTTCCAAAGAGATCCAACGAGTGGCGCGCGTGCATCGCGATCCATTTGAACCGATCATGTGCGTACTTGAAGCGGACAGCCCGCTGGCGGAATATCGCAAAATCACGGACGAGATCGTGAGACGTATGCCGGATGAGGCCAGATATCCTCGACCGGCCGCCGAGGCCGTTAGATCATTCCTGTTGCTTCGCCTGGGCCTGCACCTTGGGCTCCGGCAAAAGAACCTTCGCCAACTTCGTGTCTGCCCCCGCGGACACTATCCGACGTCAGAGCGCCGACTGGAGGATTTGAAATGCGGTGAGCTGCGCTGGAGTGATCGCGACCAAGGGTGGGAGGTCCTTATCCCGTCGGTCGCATTCAAAAACTCCGGTTCATCCTTCTTCGGACAGAAACCATTTCGGCTGATATTGCCGGACCTGCTCGACCTCTACCAATATCTCGATGCCTATATCGACCGTCATCGTGGTGTCCTTCTTGGAGGCGCCAGAGACCCGGGAACACTGTTCGTCAAAACGGTGAAGACCAACAGCACCGATGCAGCTTACAACTCGACCACGTTCTACGAAGCTTGGAGGACAGTCATCCAACGCTATGGAATTTACAACCCTTACACCGGGCGGGGTGCCATCAAAGGCTTGTTGCCGCATAGCCCCCATAACCTGCGGGATATTCTCGCGACGCATATTCTGAAGCAGACCGGATCCTACGAGCAGGCGAGCTACGCAATTCAGGATACACCCGATGTAGTTCAGCAGCACTACGGTCGCTTCCTTCCGCAAGACAAAGCCGCGCTGGCCGCAAAGATCCTCAATCAGGTTTGGGAAGCTGCGTAGGATCGAATGAGATGCTCGGCTCGGGTACTCAGGACCTGTTGTATCTGAGCCGAGCGTCCTCGTCTTTCGCCCTGAACGGATTCGAACCGAGAACCCACCACCTGCGAGAGGCAGTAGAAATATGTCTTTTCAAATGCTTGGCCAATTCATCGGCAATAATGAGCTGAATCCGTTCGACAAACAAATGCTGTCGAAGCAGCTCTACGGCTGCCAATCTGTCATGTGTAACACATTTCCTCCGAGCTTCTGAAACGCCCGCTGGCGACAGGAGAACACGATAATCTGCTGGTCTCGAGACTGCCTGTGGAGTGCGTCGAACATCTTCTCGATGCGGTCGTCGTCCGAATACACCAGCGCATCATCGAGGATAACGGGTGCGGGGCGGCCGTCGCGGGCGAGAAGCCGGGCGAAAGCCAGCCGCGTCAGGACGGACAACTGCTCCCGCATCCCACCGCTCAGGCGATCGACATCCTCTTCCTGCCCATTGCGCAGGATGGTCTGGGGTAGAAGCGTCTTGTCGTCGAAGGTGATCGCAACATCGTCGAAGAGCAGTCGAAGCAGCGGTCCGAGCTCAGCCATAACAGGTTTGAGGTAGAGCTCCCGAGCCTCGGACCTGGCATTTTCCAAGGCGGTGGTCACGCGCTGGAGGACAGCCACCTCCTTCTCATATGCAGCCATCCGCGCGTTCGCAGCAGTGAGTGCCTCCGAAGTCTCCCGCCACTTCTCTTCCACGGCCTCTTCTGATTGTGCCCGTATCTCTGCGTTCAGTCCGGCCATGGTCTCCCGAAGCGCATTGATCTCCTTGTCGACCGCAGCTTCGACCGAGCGAGCGCGCGTCAGCGCCGCCTCGATTGACGCGAGATCACCGGCATCTGTGCCGAGTTTGAGGGCATGGGCCTCAGCCTCCGAAAGCGATTGATCCAGATCGATGAGCGTAGCCAACAACGAGCGCCCACGCTCAGCACGCGCTTCTTCAGGCCCGAGGATCGCAGCAAACTGCGCCTGATCGGAAATCAGAGACGCCAGCGTTGTTTCAGCGACGACGAACGCGTCATCGGCACGAGACTGGTCTGGCTCGACTTCACGCAGGGCGAGGCGTGCCTGCTTGCGGCGTTCTTCTGCTTGTGCAAGCGCAGTGCGTAGGAGCGCCGGATCCTCATCCAAGTCGAGACCCTCAAGGCTGATGGTGTTACCTGCTTCGACTTCCTCTCTCAGTTTCGCCAAGCCCTCTGGAGCAATGAAGGACAGCCGGTCTTTCAACCCCCGTAAGTCAGCATCGGCCTGCTGTGCCTTGGCCTGCCTGTCTCGCGCTGCAGAGAGGCTATCGACGCCCATTGAGGCAAGAAGAGCGGTTCGTACCGCTTCTGCCTGCACTATTTGATTGTGGTTCCGGCCGGGGCGGTTCGAACGCAGGGTGATTGTCCCAATTCCTGCGACGTCAAGACGAGCCTGTCCGTCATAGGTCCGGTCTTCCCCATCTGCCAAAATCTTGCCGTCGAGGGTCACCGTTCCGGCCGCATCTGCCTCGTAATGGATTGAGACTGATGGGCGAACTGCCTCATCGATAGCACGCAACTTGGCGATTTCGACTTCGCATGCCTGCAGCTCTTCGATGGATTTTGTCGGGATTTGCATGAGTGCGAGTTGAGCCTCACCCTCTTCAATGTTCTGACGGACCTTCTCCGCCTCGGCCAATCGCTGCTTCAGGTCAGCCAGGCGCTCGAACGCCTCACGTGCCTTTGTTGCCGCCTCAAAGTGGGTTAGCCGCTCGCGGACCTTCTGCTCCTCAGCCTCCGCGAGATCCACGTTCTCACGTGCCATTTCGATCGCATCAGTCGCTTCTCGACGCCGCTTGATCGCTTCGGCTCTCTTGCTCTCTGCAGAAGATAGACTGCCGTGAAGAAGAGCTGCCTTTTCCCGAGCTTCGGTGTACGCCCTGAATTCCCGCTCTGCTGCGTTTCGCCTTTCACGGACAAGCTTTAGTTCCGCTTCTGCCGTCTTCAGTTTTTCGTTCTGCGCCTTGGCGGCATCAAACCTGCTCTGGGCTGCCTGAATGGCCGTCCTGCGCTCTTCTCTTTCCGCAGGACTGTCGAGTTCGACAAGCCTCGCTGCTGCGGTCGCGCGTTGATCCAGCGCTTGGCGCAATCGGGTCACCTCGGCTGCCAGCCGCGCCTCATCCGCGGCAAGCCGATCCCGTTCCTCGATCGCAGCCGCATAGCGACCGCCAGTTTTTGGTCTCCCGGTCGCCGTGACCATGTCTGACAGGGCTTCTTTCACGGCCGCCATGATCTCGGCCATCCGGCGCCCGCCGGTGACGGCTTCCACCTCGCCCTGGACGGATTCGAGCAGACCTTGACGGACCTGTTTCTCCCCCTCCTCCTCGGTCCGGCTTCGCTTCTCCATGCCGGTGATACCCTGACGCACCCAGAGGAGACCCGCAGGTCCGGAGGTACCTCCCCTGATGAGGCTGCTGATGAAGTTCTCTGCCTCATCAGCCTGAGCGACGAGACGGCCGGATCCAAGATGCACCACACGGGCTGACCGCCCACCATAGTACTGCTTGGTAATTCGGAAGCTGCCCTCGCCGGTCGTGATATCGGCTTCGACCAACGGGTTCCCACCACCATAGGGGCGCAGTCTCTGAACATCGCCAGGGGTGCCGGAATGGGGTTGGAAGAAGAGTGCATGCAGGGCCTCGAAGCTCGTCGATTTGCCGAACTCATTGGCGGCGCAAAGCACGTTCACACCATCTCCAATGCCTTCGATGGCAACACCGCGACCGGCAAACCGTTTGACGTTGAAAAGGCGAAGGGCTGAGATCTTCATGGCGAAATCGCCTGTGTGTAGGAATAGAGGCGCATCAAGGCCCCTCGCGCGATCTCGCGCTCGGACATAGGTCGACGTTCATCTGTAGACTCGGCAAGCAGCGCGTTGGCAGCTTCACGGAGGGCGCCGCCGCGGTCGATCTGGTTAAGGTCTTCCAGCTCGCATTCTGTGATCAACCCATCCTGATCTAGTTCAAGAAAAGCGAAATCCGGACCTGCCCTTTCAACGGCGGCGACAAGATCCGCGCGCGCTGCGAGGCGAGTGTGCCCAGATGCCACCACCCGGATGAGGGAGTTTCTGCGTTCCCGCAAAGCCGGCAGCACAGAATTGAGTGCAGGCTCTAGAGCGTCGCTTTCGAGCAGATGAAGATCAAGGTTACGCCAGGTGAACGTCGCGGTGGGCAACGCCTGAACATCTGGGACGCTCGACGAGCCGGCAATCGTGACCAGAAGAGCCGTACCCGGCACGTCATGCTTGAAGCGGTCCGGCTCTGGTGTCCCGCAATAATGAGTCCGCGGGTCTACACTGACCATGCCGTGCCAATCGCCAAGCGCGAGATAATCAAGCCCTGCGCGTCTTGCCCGGTCTGGTGCAATCACCTCGGAAGAGGCTCCCTCTTCTGAAAAACTGCGAATGGCGCCATGGGCAAGCCCAATTCGCAGCGTCCCATCGGGCGTGGCTTGACCATCCATCCATTCCGTAAGGTCTCGGCCGGGGCGACGGGTGGTGCACGGTGCGGGCAACAGGGCGACATCGCTCGCCAATTCGATCGGCCAGGGCTCGACCGCGAGCACGACGTTTTCAGGCACTTCTGCCTTCAGCGTCGTCCAGAGTTGGGAGGCCTGCAGGGAATCGTGATTTCCGGGCAAGATGACCCATCTGATCGCGGGATCGTGCGCCATCTCGGCAAAAGCCTGGCGTCGCACGTGCGAAGCAGGCGTCTCGGTATCGAAGGTGTCTCCTGCGAGAAGCACCGTTGTTGCGTTTTGCTCGCGGGCATGTGCAGCCAGCCGCGTGATTACAGAGTGTCTTGCTTCCCGCAAGCGGCTGGGCAAGTCACCCTCGAAGTTGCCGAAACGCTTTCCAAGATGAAGATCGCTAGAATGGATGAGTCGAAACATGACTACTCAGGTGTTTGGATGATTGACGCGTGCGACCGCGCCACTGCAATTGCTTCGTCCAGCCTTGTGCGGGAAACGGCGGCGAGGCGCTCGACACCAAGCAGCCGAGCCAGATCACGCGCCGGATCTGGCTGATCCAGCAGATCTGGATTGTCGGAGACGACGGAGGCGAGTTCCGCAAGCGGTATATCTGCGATCGACCTGCGCGCTTCCTCGCTGGTCGGCTGCCGATAGGGCATGATCTTTGAAACGGTGCCCGCCTTCCATATGAATTCGCCGCTCGACTCCTTTGTTTTGTCATAACCGCGGAGGTGGAGATCTATCCGCTCCCGGATCCGCCCGCCCGTGCGCAACCAGCCATGCGCCCGGGATATACGCTGGGCAAGAATGTCTGCGCGCAACGGACTTTCGGTTTCGATGACTGCCTCGATCATCCTACGCAGGGTATCGCGATAGCCAAATTCAAAAAACTGATCTGGCTCGGCTCGGAAACTGGAAAGATCGGTGACCTTGTATCCCCGCTCGTTCGAAGTTTTGTCGCCGGCCAAGGTGGGAGTGGGTGGCATCTCCGGAGTTTGGGGCTTACCGGACAGTGGCCGCGCCTGCGCAGAAACGCTTTCGGTCTCGAAGGCGACCGACGGCAACTCGATCGGCTGAACGGACATCGTAGTATCGTCGATACGATTTTCTTCCGTCCCTTCAACCTCGTGTCCCATATCCCAATGGGTCACAGCGCTTTCTGTTTCTGCAGTACGACGTGCCCGGCTCTCCTCCAATAGGGCCTCCAGGCTGTTATGAAGCCGCTCGGCGCAGCCTGTGGCATCGAACCACCAATCGGTCGACCAGACGCGGAGTATATTCCAACCGAGACCTCTCAACACCTGTTCACGGACCTTGTCGCGGTCTCTGGCGGTGGCTGATCGGTGATACGTCGCACCGTCGCATTCGATGCCCGCAAGGAAAGTGCCAGCTAGGTCCGGGTGGCGGATGCCGAAATCAATCCGGAATCCGGAGATGCCGACCTGCGGCACAATGCGCCAGCCACGCCGTTCCAGTTGCGCTGCCACCGCCTCTTCAAAAGGAGACTCGAAACCGCCGACAGAGCCGATATCGGCAGCCGGCAGGGCGACCGGACCGCGCTCGGCATAGTCGAGGAAAGTCTTGAGGTGATGCACGGCCAGTGCTTTGGTGCGTGTCGGGTCGATCTGGTCGGCCGTGAATCCCGAGAACACGACAAGTTCCTGCCGGGCACGTGTGACTGCGACGTTCAGGCGACGTTCGCCTCCATCGCGGTTCAGCGCACCGAAGTCCATCGTCAGCTTGCCTGCGGTATCCTTCCAGAAGGTGATCGAGAAAAGAATGACGTCACGCTCATCGCCCTGAACGTTCTCCAAGTTCTTGACGATGGTGGGCTCCACCCGTTCTTCGGCAAAAAACCACTCAAGTTCCGGCTCCTCGCGGCGCGCGGCGTCAAGAAGATCAAGAATCAGCGATTGCTGCTGCCCGTTGAAGGTGATCACTCCCAACGTCGGGCGATCGGTTTCCGGCAGCTTCAGCCATGCCTTCATTCGAGAAACGGCTTCTCTTGCGACAGCATCCGCTTCTGGTCGATTGGTGCGGCTCTTACCGCGGTCATAGACCCCCGTTGGGACTTTCCGCAGATGCACGGCACGGTCTTCGACGACCGGCGACGGAAAAGTCACCAACCGGTTCTGATAGTAATGATGATTGGAGAAGGCGATCAGGGACTCGCTTCGGCTGCGATAGTGCCATCGCAGATCGCGCGTCGGGATACCGGCAGCCTTCGCTTCGTCGAGAATGCTTTCTAGGTCCTTCTCGTGGTCAGCGACGTCCTCCTCTTCCTCGTTGCGTCCGAAGAAGTTCGTCGGCGGCAGCTGCTTTGGATCGCCGACGATGATCGTCTGACGGGCCCGCGCGATCGCGCCCACCGCATCCCAGGTCGTAATCTGCGACGCCTCATCGAAAATCACAACATCGAACAACGCCTGGTTCGGTGGTAGATACTGAGCGATCGACAAGGGTGACATCAGCATGCAGGGCGCGAGCTTGGAAAAGTTCTGCGGCATCTTGCTGATCATGTCCCGTATGGACTGGCTCGGTCGCTGCAATTCCATCTGATAGCGCAGCAGCCCGAGCTCTGAATTGCGGGGAACGCTTTGCACGGGCGGCAATCCGTGGGCGATCGCACTGATGACGCGCGAGGTCGCATGTGAGCGCACGAGATCGTCGATGTCGCGGAATTCACTGATCGCGTTCTCGTGCTGAAAACGCCTAAAGTTTCGCAAAATCGGGTCGGCATCGAGGACCTTTGGAAGCCACCACCTGGCATAGGCCAGGCGAAACGCAGCCCGTGTTTCATCAGATCGGATGGCGCCTGTTTCGAGCTGTTCGACCAGCGATGACAGATTCGCCTGCACCGCCTGATTTCTGATCCGGCACCAGGCTGACCAATCACGAAGCAGGTGCCTTGCGCCGATAAGGGCATCGAGTTTGTCCCTCAGCGTCGCGAGGTCGGCACCATCCTTCCCAAAAAGACTGTCGCGCCCGGCTATCGTGCTGAAGCGCGTTTGCGCCTCCTTCATGCCGTCGACCGCCGCCAGCAACCTGCCGCCTGCATGCCGGACCACATCGTCTTGGACCACCGCACGAAGACACGGCGCAAGAGCGCGGAGCGTCGTCCGGGTCTCTTCCTGATCGCGGCCCGGTAACGGGATTATCGCACGTAGCTCCCGCGCGATGTCCAGCACCGCCGCAACGGCACCAACCTCTGTCGCCAGACCATCGACCGGCAGAGGCTTGCCGTTCAAGAGATTCTGATCGATCGCTGAAAGGCAATCCTTCATGCGCCGCAAAAGGGGAAGATCCCGTTCCGGATCCACGGAACCCTGCTCGGCATGGCCCTGGAGCAGCTTCTGAACCTTACGCTTGCCCAGCATCGCATTCGGCCAGAATGAAGCACTGGCCTCACGCCACTGACGATCCAGGACGTCAGCCTCGAGGTCGCGGACGGCGGCGGCACTGTAGGAAGCAGCAGCCCCGCGCTCTGCTTCTCGATAGGCATTGATGGAGTTGGCGAGACTTTGCAGCGCTTCCGCGCATCGGGGAAAATCCCGATCAAAGACGATCGATACGTCATAGCCCCGCGATTTCTGCAGCACCCCTGCCAAGCTTAACAGTGCCTGCAGCTCAATTCGTGACAGCCGCTCCTGCGGTTTGAGGCCAAGGCGGGCGACAAATCCATTCGCCGAGTCAACCAGCAGTTCGATCGCATTCAGCAGCGACTGTGCTGCCGCAATTACGCCATCCTGCCAGCCGGAACTCCATTCGTTGACATTGATGAGGTCGAGTGCCGGCTGACGTTCAACCGAACCGAAGACGAGACCGAGTTCGCTGGCGAGCTCTTCGAGCTCGCGTAACGTCTGTGAGTCATGTGCGTCGCGTTCCAACCACGACAAGCCTGGTGCAGGCGCCTCCGCAGCTTTGAGAGCGATGCCCAACGCGAGATACGGCGTCCATCCGTTTGAGTAGCGTCTGTGCAGTGCGCCGACATAGGCGTTCAGCTCGTCGCGACGCAACCGAAGGCGCTCGTTGATCGCGATCCATTGGGACGCATCATTCCGTCCACCATGCTCCCAAGCCGCTTTCAGTTGACCCAGGAAATGGCGGCGATCAGCCTTGTTCGAGTGCAGTTCGACGCAATGATCTCCAAGACCATGTGTCCGCAAGCGGCGATAAACCACGTCGAGCGCGGCCGTCTTTTCAGCGACGAACAGCACCGTCTTTCCAACGGCAAGACAGTTGGCGATCATGTTGGCGATCGTCTGGCTCTTACCCGTGCCGGGCGGGCCAACGATGACAAAATCCCGCCCTTCGGCTGCGGCCAAGCTTGCCGCCGTTTGCGACGAGTCTGATGGAAGAAGACAGATGATGTCCGCTGGCGCATAAGCCTGATCGAGCTCGCGCTCGTCGCGGAACGTCGTTTCTCCGCTTCCTTCATGAAAGGCCTGCTCAGGCGTGTCGATCAAGTGCCGAACGACCCTGTTCTCGCGCAAGGCGTCGGTGCGTTCGACGAGATCCTTCCACATCAGGAATTTTGCGAAGGAGAAGGTCGACAGGGCCGTTTCGTCCACAACCTCCATCCCCGGAACATCGCGGATTGCCTGGCGCATCAATGAGAATACGCGCGGCACGTCTATCCCATTGTCGTCGAGCGGCAGGTCGCCGTGGAATTGTGGGAGGGACAGGTCAAAATCCCGTTCCAGAAACTGTAGAAGAGTCGCATTGAAACGCGGCTCATCTTCATGGAAGCGGATGGTGAAGCGTGAACTGGCGCTGCGGCGCTCAAGTTTGACTGGGACAAGTAGGAGCGGCGCACGATAGCTGCGCTCGTCTTCCAGCTTCTTCTTCCACCTGAGGAATCCGACTGCCAGAAAAAGAGTGTTGGCGCCACCCTCGGCAAAATCGTTGCGAACCTGCCGATAGAGATCGATCAACCGAGCTTCGAGCTGGCGCACGTCGAGGGGCGAGGGCAACTCGTCCCGAAGCAATGCTTCCGCCGCGAAGCCACGTTGGAGATCCCGGCCATGGACATCCCGATAAAGTGCTGCATCCCGTTCACCGAGCGGGTTCTGCTCAGGCAAGGATATGATGCGTATTGCTGCGCCGTTCGCCAGCCGATCTTCGAGATAAGCCACGTCCGTGCAGAGAAATGGGATCGTTTTCTTGGAATCCGGGAAATTGAGAAGTCGATTGCGAAGTGTGAGATCGAGCAGTTTTTTCTGCCATCTGTCGATGCGACCGGCAGCGTTGGTTGGTTTTACCTCAACGGTTTCAGCAGGCATCTCAGCAAAACTGGGGGCGGAGGGAAGCGGCAAGTCGGCCACAAGGGCCGAGTCATCCTCCTGAACATTGCGGCGGATAGGCTCATGTGAGGCAAGCGGCATGATACCGCCGCTACGCGATCGCCTGACATCAATGGCGGCCACAAAAGCATGGGCCTCGTCCACTCCAAGCCGGCCGTCCAGTGCCCGAAGCGCGCTTTCAAACGTCATGGCAGGCCGATGTGTCACGCCGGTCGTTTCAAAGACGATCAACTCGCGCGACGCCAAGGCCTTGCGAACCTCCATCTGGTCCGGTTCTACGGCATGAGCGAAGGTTCTCTTCGCAAGCCACACACCAACGGCAGCATGCCCCTCGAACATCAAGATCACGGGGTTCAACCCAGCGGCTTCCAACCCGGCGGCGAAAAGAAGCGTGGTATCGAGGCAGGTGGCGAGCCGCTCCTCAGCGACCGTGCTCGGACGCCGGATCTTCTGGCCGCGATTCTCGAAGCTTGCAGGCGGCTCGGCATAGTGCAACCCGGTCCCGGCAATCGCTGAGTAGACTGCCGCAGCCAGCATATAGGCGCGCTGGGGATTGTTTGACTGGTACCCATCCAGTCCGCCTGAATGGCCATGAGCATTGAGCCTTTCCGCAGCCATTCGCAAAACGGTGGCCACACCAGGATCGTTGGGCATAACGAAGGCCGGGAGCAGCTGCACCATGTCGGCCACTCCTCCCCATTCGTCGCGTGCAAGCAGTCTGACGGGAAGGCGCCGCTCGTCCAGAGTTTGTCCGCCGGATGCAATGCGAAGTGTGATCTCGCCGCGCTCTGCTTCGTTCAGCCCCGAGAGATACCCTGGATCGAATTCCACTTTTCGATCTGCGAGCACAAGCCGATCCCCCGGCACCAGGCGATCAACGATCCATGACTTCGGCCGCAGGAAAGCTGGCGACGCCGTCAGCTCTATGCGGCAGTTCTCGAAGTGTCTGTCCGTATTGTTCTCGACCGAGATCGATCGGATGACCGGGATTGCGTTCTGGTAGGACGCATAGGTGAAGCATGCGGCAATATCGGCAACAATGGCAGGATTGTCGGGCTTACTGACCTCTTGGTTCTCCGTGCCACTCATTTCTGAAAACTGCATCGTCATATCCCCCTAGCGGGAGATTAGCGACGTTTCTCAACTTTAAGAAGACTAATATTAGGACCAGAATAACTTTTTGAATGGTTTTGCCCGCAACTGCGGCACTTGGGTTCTGTGCACTCACGCTTTTGGTCCGCGCTCGTGGAGCAAACGAATAAAGAAGCGGCAAACAGTATCCCGTGAAAGAAGACGAACTGGATGCCAGGCTATTTCACAATCATTTGCAGTTGAAGGGACTCGTATCAACGACCCGTTATTCTGCCAACCGAGTTTCATTTAAAATTCCTGCTCTTCACCTTCAGCGTATCGATATGAAGGTCAGGCACAAACATGTCCCTTGGTCGTGCTACCTGTCTCGGTGAATCGCGTGGATCAGGCCCGCCACTATGGGCAAACTCATCGCCACGGCTGGTGGGCAGCTTGAACTCTTCATCGCGATCGGCAAGCGCTACAAGGTCTTCCGACAAATCAAAGAACTGTTGCGCGACGAGATGGACCACCTCACCTTCACGCTGTATCCGTCCGTTGATCGGTATCATCGACGCGCCGAGCACGACGCTCTGGCGCTTGTAGGATAGCGTCGGCCAGACGACAAGGTTCGCGGGGCCAGTCTCATCCTCGATGGTGATGAACATCACCCCCTTCGCCGATCCAGGCTCTTGCCGCACCAAAACCAGACCGGCCATATACCGTGCATGAACCAGCGATGCGACCCTGTCTCAAGACCCATCTCGGAATCGAGCTGCCACCACTCCGCGAAAATCCGCTCTGGACCGTCTGCCCGCCGGAACTTTCTGCGCTTGCCGCGCCAGACGATCGAGACCGGCGGCCCGTCCGGCAGCGAAGCGATGGCCTCGATCGGCTCCGGATGCGTCAATAACCGGACCGACCGCCGCCAATGGCTGGTCCATGACACCTCAATCGGATCTGCCGCAGCCTTGATCCGCTGAACCGAACGCTCCGGGACATCGGACGCGACCGGAGCCAAGCGGTAGACCTTCTGACCTCGGTTGCCAAAGATGTCGATGAGCGGGGTGACGTCGATGACCTCGTCCTCGACGAGCGACTAGCATCTCTGCCGTTCCTCGAGCGGCTCGGCCATCACCGCGACCAGGGTCAGCTTCTCGATCCCGAAGCCAGGCTCGATCTTCTCGGTCCGGTCGCGGAACAGCTTGGTGAGCCAGGCAATATCGCGAACCGGCTTCACCGTGCCGGCACGGATCGCCTGTTTCGTGCCATCGACTTTCTCGACGATCAGGTCGGCGCGACGCACACTGAGGCCGCGCCTTTGCAGTTCTTCGATCAGCGCCACGATCAGGCGGCCGGTATATTTGTTGATCGTCTCCGCCGCACCGATCGGCTCGGCAAAGGCACGGCTTTGCGCGCGTCCGCACCCGGACATTCAGGGTTTATCGAACGCATATCGTTCACCTGGATAGAGGAAATGGTCCTTATTCCAGTTTTCCAGCCCCTGGATGTGAACAATCTGCTCGAGTTTGCACCGGCGCTGGCTTTTGCCATCCGTGTTCAGCTCCGGCTGGAAGTGGTAAATGAGCTGCATTTCAAGGTCGCCAAGCAGCTTCCTTGCCGCCCCCAAGGGCTGGATCATTTCGAGGGGTACATAGTCGCCGGCTTTGTCCAGAAATGTTACGCAGCCAAGATAGAGGCGCTTTTCAGCCGCAGTGAATTTGGGATCATGCAGCTTTGATATCGCTGCATGACCGCCGGAAAAACGCTTCGACCTCGACGAGGTCTTGCCGATATAGACGATGGTTTCGGGTTCCTGATCCTGCTGCACCGTGATAAAATAGAGCGGGCAGGACTGAAGGGGTGGATCTCCGCATTGATTGAGGATCATTCCCCTCTCCTCTTTGTCGATGAAGAGAGGCTCGTCAGCTCCGATCACCTCACAGGCATGCTGCACGTAGGAGCGCACTTCCTGCCAGGAAGCCTGAAGACTTTGGGCCTTGATGGTATGGACACGGTGGAGAGGAAGCCACGTGTCGAGCGCCACGTTGCATCCGATATCTGCATCGAGTTCGATGTTGGCAATATCGCGAAACGGCGGTTGCGGCACCTTACGGTCTATCCACTGGCTAAGGGCAGAGAACATTTCCATGCTACTATTCAAATCTTGTTGTTGGATCATCTGAATGCGATCGGGCCGTCCCAGTCCCCACAATGGAATATCGCCTGCCCGACGAAATCCATAAGCGCATGGCCAGCTGCGATGAACTGTTCTGTCCTTTCATGGGTAAAGGCCGCAGGCATCAAGGCCTTGTTGCCATGCGCGATATTGTTCCTCAATTGCGCAAAGCTCCTCGAAAAAAGCCGATCCCACGAGTCGATGGCCGCGTCGTCGCTATCCCATTTAAGGCCCCCCCGATCGGACTTCACCAGAAACTGGGGCGCCGTTTCCTTGAACATCCGGATGGGAGGATGATCAAAATCGAACTGTGCGAACGGGTAGCGGTTTTCGACCCGCTGGGCGAGACGTGTCCAGTTCACCCCCATGACGGCCTGGTTCACACCACTGACATGCGCAAGTTCGATATCCATGCTGACCAGGAAGAATTCGAATTTTCCCATCCTGAGCATGTACTGTGAAATCGTCTCTTCCATCGCCGCCCCTCGCTCTCCGTCACTTACGATACGCAAGCGCGTAGCTAAGCGTTATCATGTCCGGAAACCGGTTTGGTGTATACCTACACCTGTGCACCGATCGGAACCTCGGGCAGAGCCTGAAAACTGGGCACCACTGCAAAATCGAAGGAGTTTACAAAGGCCCGCCGACTTTTCATCGATCGCAGATCAAGGTCTACGAGCTTGTCAGGCTGATCTCCGCTGAGCAGACGTAGGACCTCTGCAAGCATAATACAGCCGCCAACCGTGCCGACAAACGGCACGCCCACCGCCGTCTCCGCGAGTCGTTCCAGTCCGCAGACATTGCGTGCTCCGTCCGCGAGGCGCTTATAGGCCGGCTTATCCAGATTCGCGATACGCCGAGCTTCGCGCTCGCTCCAAAGTTCAGCAGCGCTCTTACCCGATGAGGGAAAGGTGTGAACGCGGAGTGCGCTGAAGTCCATTGAAGTGTGCCCAATGCCGGCTTCAACAATAAACGGGAAGCCAGGGGTCTCGAGTCGGGCCCTCGCCAGAGCATTATCCACGCCGCATACAAGTACGGCCGGATCCATTGTCCCGTCATGCCTGAAGTTGCCATCGAAAGGGCGCTCGATCAACGTCGTCTGAAACCCACGAGCTTCGAGAATAGAACCCACGTCGCGTGTTTTTCGCTCTCCGACCCTGCCCGGCCACGACAGGATAGAGGTGCTTTGCGTTGAAATGCTGACTCTATCCATGTCCTGCAGGGTAAGGCGTACCTTCTGAGGCTCAGGGAAATCACAGAGCATCAAAGTCCAGAGAAACGCCTGACCAAGATGGCCAAGCCCGAGCACCCATAGATGATCGGGAAGCGCCACGAGCTCGGGGCCATTACTCATCGATCCTAGCCAATCACCTGAAGCATCGGGGCGCCAAAGAGATAGACCAACGGCACGCCTGCCTGCCTCAACATTGCCTCGCAACATAGAAAAGGCCTCGGCGGTTGCGATAGCTCCAGCAAGGACCGCTGCTGGCATCACGCTTGTCAGTTCGCTCAACCGCGCAGAGCTGCGGCGGACGACCCCTCCCCTCCAGCCTTCGAAGGTCACGATAATCGCGGGCTCTGACTGGTCGGACACCGTTCCGATGACGATCGTGGGTAAACCGGGCTCGAACTTGCCGTCAGTACCTCCAAGCTTCCGCACGGCCTCTCCTAGCGGCAGGCCCATATCTGCGCCGATGAGACTTGCAGCACTGAGATCGCCCTCGATGAAAACGCCGCCGAGGGCAAAACGATGCGCAATGTTTACAACGGTCAGCAAGGCAGCCTGATGTGAAGCGCTCCTAGCAACTTCGGAACCCACACGCACCTGAACACGATGAGTCTCCAACCGCCGGACAGCTTGTTCAAAATCTGCAACTGAACCGCCGTCGACATCCAGTTTCGCGGTACGATTGAGGAATTCCTTCAGTTCCACGGGATCGTTGTAGTTCACGAGTGACCTCCAAACTTTAGCGTGAAAAATCCAACCGACGGCGGGGACATCGCATGCCACCTTTTAGCGCCGCGGTAGCGAAAGTGACCGACACCCGACAGGTCGAACATACTTCGCGCAAACCGCGGGATGATCATTGCAATATGGCCGCTGGTCGCGATCATCGGATACTGCTGGTCAGACCTGCTCTGCTCGGAGCTGCCAGGGTGAGTATGGACATCTGCAAGCACCTCGAGTTGCTCGCTTTCACAAACTTCCCAAACCGCCGACATCGCGGATCCCGAAAGGCGAACAATGCCGGTCTTCAGAGCATTGGGGTCGATATCGTCATAATAGAGGATCCGCGATGCACGCAGCTTGGTGCCGTCCCGACGCCCCAGGATAAAGGCACCGGATTCCCCGCGACCACGGCCACGCCGGCGGAGCTCGCTGAAAAGGCCCCACCAGAGCCAGAAGGTTATGATGAGCTCTGGGTCTGAGTTAGCCACGATAGCCTCTTGAGTTGAGGAGACGATGAACCTCCGAGATATGTTGAATCAACCCCATCGCTGGATCCCATGTGAGGTGCGGATGAGTGCTGATCCAGTCGGGGTGCCCCGTTCGGGAGACGCGATCGAGCGGGAAATAGAGTGCCGCGCCCTGGCGCCAGTCCCAACGTATTACGCTTTGAAAGACGTCATCGCCTTTTGGCCACTCGTTCTCGAGCAGATAACGCTTATCACTGATATCCCAGAAGCCGCCCGTCGGGGGTTGCGCCGGAAAGCCGCAACAGTCGAGTCGAAGGACAAACTCTCGTGCATCCCTCGCCATGATTGCGACCAACAAATAAGGCCAGTCAACGTCGACGAGACGCCACCGCCCCCGCGCGACCCCCTCTTTGAAGGGAGCCGCGCTCAAGTCGCGCTCGAGTGCCACGCGGTCCGGAGTCATTACTGGCCCCCGTTGACGCGATCGGTCGGAACGAGGTCAAAATCGATCTTGCAGCCAGGGCAACTGACGAGCGAACCGACGTGAGTGGAACCGTCGGGGCGATCGACCGAACCGCTGATCTGCAAGGACATTTCCGCGGCATCGACGTCATCGATCTTGAGCTTGCGCTCGGCCCAGCGCTTGATGCGGTCAAGAGTGGAGCCCGGACCGAACTCACGGGAGACCTGCCGCCCTGCATAACGAACGCTGACGTCAACCGACTTGCAACGGTGACGGTGAATGACTTTTAAACCATCGTCATTGTGGCGGATAAGGTAGTCATCGAGAAGCGGCTCATCAGCATCTTCCTCAAAAAGGAAGAAAGATGTGTCCTCATTCCCAAGCTGCGCCTTGAGCGCCGCGATCGTGGCACCGTCGTGAGTCTCGCGAAGGATCGGATCGCGCTGACCTTCCTGACGGACGAAAATTTCGATGATCTTGCTCATTTTTTGAACTCCTTTCTGGCCTTGATTGGCCCGTTCAAGGAGTTCATCGGCCGACTGTCGAAAAAACCTCTGGCGCCTTCATCACCAATCTAAATTTTTCTATCAGTCTCTCTCTGCACCCTCGGCCGGGCAAGAGAAGAAGTGCGCGCATCGCATGCAAGTACGCATCTCGCGGCGGGGCTTGAGTGCGCCAGATCGCACCGCCTTAAGTATGTTTGACGCTTGATCTCTGTCCGCAAGCGCCTCTTGCGGCGTTCTGCGAACCTTCACAATGTCTCCGCTCGACAGCTGCGCAACTTCGACCGCTACATCCTCACCGACCGCAATCTTTGCTGCAGCGTGTAGCATCCCGGCCCGCATTTTCTTCGGGTCCACGGTGCGTAAATCGACATATCGAGCAACCGACCCGTCAGCGGAAACGAGGGGCGCTGGCAGCACGACATGTCCCCCACTGATAGGGATCTCGACCATGCTGTCTGCCGCACGCCGGAAGCCGTGCAGCATCCGATCGAGATTGGACAGACTATTGTCAACCAACTTGCGATACTCGGACCCAAGGCTGTGCTTGGTGGGACCACGATCTGACCAAATCTGTTCAACGAGAGTGTCGCGGTCAGCATCCGGCATGTCCGCAAGCGTGCCGACCTTATCCAAAACCTCGTAAAGCACACCGGAGGCTTGCAGGTAGGGTCCCTCATGGCGCCGACTTCGGATCGACAGCCGGTGACGATAGGCGATCTTCAGCGGACAGCTTTCGAAGTCCGAAATATCGAAAAGCGTCAGCGTGTCGATCGCGATTGGACGGCTTCCGTCGTTCACGGGAGCATTGGCGTCATGGCTGCGAGTCGGGCCTTTTTCTGGGGCTAAGGCTAGGTCCGATAGGAAGCGCGACGGGCTTCTGGCTTGTACAACCGCTTTTTCAGTATGATAAAGACGCAGATGATCTTCTGCCCTACTTACCGCGACAAACATTGCGCAGTCTTCTTCTTCTGCGTGAGCCGCGCGAGGATCGCGCCCGTCTTCGATGCCGGGCGGTACCTGACAGATGGGACTGCGAAACTGCAACGGAAATCCGTTCTCATGTAGTCCAACGATGTGCGTCGCCTTGAATTCGAGCCCCTTCGCAGCATGCACGGTCATAAGCCTCACCGCGTCCGCACCGACCCCGAGCCCGGGATCACGCAAATCCCTATCATCCGACATCAAGATGACCGTGCGCACGCGTTTCAGAATTTCTCTTGCATTCAATGGCTTTCCATCCAGATCCGTTTGGTCCAGGAATTCCAGCAGTTGGTAGATAGCTGCGCGAGACAAATCGCCTTCGATGCCGGGCGTCTCCGCCACCCTGCGCAGATAGTCGCAGCGTTCGAACAACCATTCCGTGACGAGGTCGAAAGCGGCCATGTTCAAACTCATGCCGGCAATCGAGCGCCCAAGACGAGCCAAATTCGCGGCCCCAACTTTACTTACTCCTGCAAGAGTGGTCGCACCGACCAACACTTCGGCAAGCGCAACGTCTTTTTCTCGGGCGTGAGATATCACAGTCGAGGCATCGGAGCCCAGCGCTCTGAACTCCTCTATGGTTGCCAGTCGCACAAGCGCTGCGCCGTTCGGTTCCGCGATCATCGCCAGTAGCGACAGCAGATCTCGTACTTCCTCTCGCTCGAAGAAACTGCCGAGATGAAGAGTAGGAATTCCCCTTGTCGCCAGCTGCTCAGCGAGCTCATCGAGCCGGCCATTGGCTCGCGCCAGAATAGTTTGCTGGGAAAATGGGACCCCTTCTTTCTGCAATGCATTGATTTCGGCCGCGACGAGGTCGGCCTCGATCTCATCATTCAAGCCGACCAGGACTCTTGTCTTGGAACCGACATTGCCCCTCTTGGCAGCCGCCCGATAGGCTGACCTTGGTGTGTACGGCGTACCCCCGTGCGCTTGGCGCCTATCCATCGCGTCCGCAAGTCTTTGCGAAAGCTGTGTGATATGCTCGCTCGATCTGTAGTTCCATTCCAGAGGCGTGCTCTCAGCATCTTCGAATTCGGATGTGAAGCGAGCCATATTGACGGCCGAGGCACCTCGGAATCGGTAGATGGATTGTCGCGAGTCCCCTACGACCCACAACGTCACGTTTGGCCCGTGAAGAGCCTTCAGCAGGCGCGCGCATGCTCTATTAACGTCCTGGTACTCATCGACCAGAATCTCGTCATACCGTTCCAAAAATGATCGCCTGACATCCTCGTCGCTTTCAATGAGCAGTGTGGCGCGCATAACCAGATCGGCAAAATCTATGCACTTGTTCTCCCGTAGGAGCGCTTCATATACTTCATAAACGGTCGCCGCCTCCAGCGTCTTTTCCGCGGTCAAGACAGCCTTTTCTGCACTAGTTCGAGCCTTCCCAATAGCACCGGAAAGGCTGCGTTGTGCGGAAGCAAACGCATCTTCGGCAAGTTTTCGGAACCCGGGAGGGCTGACGAGCTCATCCTTCGCTCGCCCGATAGGCTTGAGGATCTCTTTCAACTTGCTGCCGGGATTTCGAAGGTCGTGAAAGTGCCGCAAGCCCAAGAGAGGAAGTCTTTCCTCGAGCATCTCAACAGCCTGAGAAGGCGATAAAAGGCGGATGTTTGCGCCTAGTCCGAGCTTTTCATAGTGAAGTCGCATCACTTCCAGGCCGAAGGCGTGGAAAGTCCCCGTCCAGACCTCAACCGCGTCATCCGGTCTTCGCGCAGAAATACGGTCCGACAATTCACCCGCAGCCTTATTAGAGAAGGTCAAGGCAAGAATCCGCGATGGGTGGACACCGTCATTAAGCCGACGCTCGATGCGCGCGACGAGGGTGCGCGTTTTGCCGGACCCCGGCCCGGCCTCGACGAGCAAAGCACGCCCGTTGAAGTCGACAGCTTTTTGTTGGCTTGAGTCGAGCTTGATTGCGCCGGCGCCACTATCGTCATGCCCCACGGAAATATCAGGGATGAGAATGGCATCGAGAAGTTGTCGCCGGACCTGGGGAAGCGGCATTCCGATGCGCTTCGATATCTCCGAGGCCGTGAGATTTTCCACCAGGAACAGCTGCCTTGCGATGTCGCGAGGCAGGAGAAACTCCCGCGCGAAGACGTTCGCTTGAAGCTCTCGCCTCTCACGTGGACCATATGTTTCCACTCGAGAAACCACCCGTGACTTATCACCTTGGTCCCCGTCTCCAAGATCGCATTTATCATGCGGCCTGTGCAAGATAAGATGACCAAGCTCATGAGCCGCCAGTAGGGCCTTTTGCTCATCCGAGACGTCATCTCTCACCAGGACTTGCGAGAAGTCTCGATTGAGCTGGGCATCGTCGCCGCGAAGCAGGACCCCGTTCTTGTCAACCGCGTTGATTTCGTAGCCGTTGTTTCCAAGCGCCTGCCGGACCACGTCGAAGCTGGAGACCAGCCCCTTGCCAATGGTTGCGCGAAGTGTTCGCGCTTTAGACTTCGCCAGCGCGAACGCGTCCACAGGGCTACTCCGATAGCCAGCGCTTTTTCAGCGCGTCAGGTAAATTCGAAGCCGACACTGCGTCCGAGAAGGATTCCACCTCGGGTCCAGTCTGTTTGCCGGAAGCTTTTCTTTCGATACCGGCGGCCATTGGAGTCCCACCGGCAGTAAAGTGGACTTTAAGGCTGCTGAGTGCCACTCCCATCGCGTCGGCGGCGTCGCGTAGAAATCGAGGTGTGGGTGTGGACACCTTTGCCGCGAAGAGTTTCATTATGAACGGCGTATCATTGCCAAAGAAGGATTTTGCGCCCATCCAGGTCTTTGGGTCGCGTAAGCTTGGAGCGGATGTAGAAGAACCGGTCTTCGCGAGAAGACCCTCCACGTCAGCTTCGCTCACGTCCGGTTGCTCGCCGTCGCTTGCGTCGGCGTCGACGCTTGCCTCCAGCATGGCTCGGACGGCAAGCCGATCAAAGAATGTTTTCCTTCCATCTCCAATTTGAGCGAGCGCAGCGCGAATATCGTCCGTGCGAGATCCGTTTTCGAAGACTTCATCTGCCGCTGCAATCGCCCTCTGTCTGAGGTCGTTACTCATGTCGTTCGCTCCAGCGCTCTCTTGAGCTTTGCCTTAATTTTCGTTTTGATTTCACGCAGAGTCCCTTCCGGCTTTCCGAGTGCACGGACAAGATCGATGCTTGCCTCCGGGCTACAGAGCGGAATGTCCGAAAGCATCAGCGGTTGAAAATATCGCATCTCTTCCTGCGACAGCACGGATGATGCGAAACCCTCGATCAGGGTAGTTTCCATCAGGTCCCGCACCTCTGACCCGTCATCGCTTCGTCCGTGAACATCGGTGTCGTATTCGACGTGGCCAATCCGGTAGCGATCAGCGTAATACTCCTGGTATTGGTCAGCCGCTGCACGGTCACGTTTTCTGGCAAAGGTAATCTCCCAGAAGTCTATCTTCCTTGACTTTTGCACATCACTTGCAATCTTCTCAAGCAAGGCGCCCACGATCTGCTCTCGATCCTCCTCGGCTAGCGTCGAGTAGGCCTTTCGCGCCCAGACCTTGAGATCAGCCAAGAGGCGCTTCCAGGCAGCATGCTCGGTCAACCGTTCTCCGTCTATCTGTGCGCGACGGATTAAACGGACGAGAACCTCACCTGACATTTTCAAGCCATCAGGCGTGCGTCCTGCCGCTATAAACTTGCGAAGCTCTGCATCGGCCAAGCCGTCAAGTTGATCGAGAGCCGCCGTCACATGTGGCGGATGATAAAGAACCTGCTGCATACTCACACCTTAGCCACGGACTGCGGACCTGCTCCATCTTCATCGGGGGGATCGCAAAAAAACCTCTGGCTATTTGCCTAAAGATAAATGAATGGGGGCAAGGCACGAAGACAGGGGTAAATGCGAATTCGAGCAGTAGTCTATTTAACAGTTGATTCGCGCTAGGACTCTACTACGCAGAGGAGCAAAGAAGCAGACCAAAGATAAAGGTCTAAACTGAATTAAAGCCACCGGAGAGTTTCCGTTGTCCATCAGTTCGCGGCCTGAATGCTTCGATCTTTCTGAGCGCCATCGGCGACGTTATCTCGATTGCAGCAACGTCTGAATGCCTACCCTGAACTGTCCATAATTTCGGAAAGAAGATCATTGACGTTTCCAACGGGGGTGGAAAGGCGACCGTCTACGTAATGGGAATGCCCCATCTCGCTCTCGAATTCGTAACTTCGTCTAAATTCTTCGGCCTCGCCACCCGTGATCTGTATTCCGGCCGCGGCCAAACGCTCGTACGCGCGGACGACGAAGTTGAACAGACACGGATTGATGTTCACGGCCGTCCCGTACCAATGAAAAGTTTGTTGGCAGGCTGCCCGTGTCTGTACCTCATGGCGCGGCGCAGTTTGCTTAATAGCCTCTTCCACCAATTCGCGTCGGGTCAAACACATGTAAACCAGATCCGATACGATTGGCAGGTTAGTGATCGGAATCAATCGAACGGTATGCTTCAGTTCGTCGTGGTGGTGGAAAAAATTCCTTAAGCATTTCAGCGCAAGAAACTCGGGTACGTTGAGAAAATTAAAGTGCAGCCCTTTCGTAACCCTATCATTAAGACTGTGTATCGATCCAAGAAGTTGAAACAGGGTATCAAGATCAGGAGCCGTGCAGTGGCTAAAGTATGCACGGAAAAGCCGCGCCGATGCTGCCGATACGTTGGCAATGTTTTTGTCAGCCATAGCACCTCACTGCTCAAACTGAGTCGTCTTCATACAACACCCCACGCTCGAAACCTCCCCCTCCCCGTCATCTCTCTGAGGCCGAGTTCCAAAACGATCCGCCGCGCCGCCTGCGGCGTGACATCCAGCGTCTTCGCCACCATGCCGGCTGACACGAGCGGTCTCGCCATCACCAGATCGACCAGTTCCGGCAGTTTTGACGACGTCCGGCGCCGTTCCAGCTTTCGCACAAACATCGTGCGCGCCAACGCCAACCGGTCATGCTCTTTCAGACCGAGCTCGGCGGCCGCGATCAGGCCGTGAGCAATGGCAAGCAGCCGCGTCTCCCGATCGCGATGCCGTCGCCGATCGACGGGAATGGTTTTCAGGCCAAGATTGATGGCGGCCAGATGATTTTGCGTGGTGATGCCGGCCTGGCACAGAATCGAAGCGGCCAACAGCCGGCCAAGCCACGGGGCGTGCTGTAGCACGCAAAGTTCGTTCCAGGCGTCGAGGGCGACGATGGCCTGCAGCACCGCCGGCAGATCATTTGCCTGATGCAACACAGCGCGCCATTCGTCCAGCCGCGCGTCTTCGTCCCAGTCGAGATCGTAGATCATCGGATCTTTGTCTTGGCCACCTCCGCGGCCGGGCCGGGTTGCGTTCTCGATCGCCGCCTCTGATCGGACGAGCACCGCATCGATGGCGGCGTAGTCGACGCCGGGGAAATTTTCGATGTCGTCGACATCTTCCCCCTCCCCTTCCGGATCGGTTGCGACCGCCGGCCGAATAACTTCGGCCGTCGTCGCCTCGTCCCCGCCGCCCGACCCGATCTCCGAGGTTTTCCGCAGAGAGCGGATGCCGTCGGCAGAGAGCGCCCAATCCGGGGATTGGCCGGCGATCCGCCGACGAGTGCGCAGGACGTCGCGGGCGATTGTCAGCTCATGGGTCGGGGTGCGGATATCCCGCGTGGCGTCGTGGAGGACGAGGTCTTCGAGATGGACGAGCTCGCCGTCGATCCACAGCGAGGCGCAGGCATCGGTGAATTGGGTGCGTTCGATCCAACCTGCGCCGACTGGCGAACGCGCAATCCGCTCGTCCAGACGCGTCAGCGCGACGCCGGCGTCGAAAGCCGGCTGCATCAGGGCACTCATGCTGATTTTCGTGAGATCGTAAGCCATTGTTTTTATGGTAAACGATCTCTTAAAGGAACTCTATACGAATATTAGTGTTCCTCACATGCTATGATTGCCGGTTGGGGTTCTAACCTTCGATAAGTAACCCTTATCGATGGTCAGCCATCTCTTCTCACCTTCTTGCCATCTCGCGCCACAAACACTATGTTGGCGCTAGCATTCGAGGAGGAGCCCCATGTCCGAACCACAGCTTTCCATCCGTAGCACCAAGGCGAGAGATCTGGCGCACGCGCTTTCGCGCCGCACCGGTCAGCCAATCAATCGCCTCGTCGAACTGGCACTTGAACGGTATGATATCGAATTGAGGCAGCAGGATAAAAAGCATCCGCTGGATGCCGTCTGGGAGCTTGCAGCCGAAGGCCGCCGCAATGTTCCGGCTGGCACCACGTCTGCGCATGATGATCTTTATGACGAAAATGGCCTGCCGATATGATTGCGATCGATACCTCGGTTCTTGTTGCAATCGTCCTTGAGGAGCCGGAAGCCGAAACCTTCAAGTCAGTCCTACGGCAAGAAGAGATTGTTATCGGTTGGCCTACTCTGTTTGAAACAAGAGCGGTTCTGACAGCCAAGGGTTTCTCCAATCCCGCTGACATCGTCTCCAGGTTCGCTGACGCACCGAACATCATGCCAGTCGCCTTCAACGAGAAGCACTATCGTGAGGCTGAAGCGGCGCTAGACCGATATGGCAAAGGACGCCACCCGGCTAGCCTGAACATGGGTGACTGCTTTTCTTACGCTGTCGCTGCAGTTGCCAAGGCACCCCTTCTGTTCAAAGGCCATGATTTCGGCCAGACGGACCTTAAGCTCCATCCAGCATCGTCAACGGCATGACCCGTGGAAGCCGAACCATCGTTGATCGCAGATCTGAAGACCTAGACACGATCGCAGCCGTCCTACCGATCGGCCGGCGCGACGAACTCGCCGAGCTGCTGACGAACCAGGATGTCGAGACACTCCGTCATCTCGTCAGCGAGGGCATGGGTGCCAACACGCTGCGCGCGCTCACCTCCGATCTGGCCTATTTGCAGGCCTGGTCGCTGGCAGCCACCGGTCGCTCCCTCCCCTGGCCTGCCCCTGAGGCACTGCTCCTCAAGTTTGTTGCGCACCATCTTTGGGATGCGGAAAAGCGTACTCAGGATCCGGATCACGGCATGCCAGCTGACGTCGAGCAGAAGCTCCGCATTCAAGGATTGCTACGATCACCCGGACCGCACGCACCCGATACCGTGCGTCGGCGGCTTGCGACCTGGTCGACGCTGACCAAATGGCGCGGGCTCGTTGGCTTTTTCGGCTCCCCTGCCCTCAGGTCAGCAATCCGACTGGCCGTGCGTGCGACACCTCGGCCAAGGAAGCGTAAAAGCGCCAAGGCCGTCACAGGGGATATTCTGTCCAGACTGATCGCAACCTGCACGACGGCAAGCCTGCGTGATGTCCGAGACCGTGCGATCCTGATGGTTGCCTTTGCCTCGGGCGGCCGTCGCCGCAGCGAGATTGCGGGCCTCAGGGTCGAGCAGCTGCAGCCGGAAGAACCAATCCAGATTGATGGGGCCTATCCTCTGCCCTCTCTTTCGATTCATCTCGGTCGCACCAAGTCCAGCGGCGCCGACAGTGATGAAGTGGTCTACCTCAGCGGTCGACCGGTCGATGCGCTGAACGCGTGGCTTGCGGCGGCAAAAATCGATAACGGCAGTGTCTTCAGGGCGATTGATCGCTGGGGCAATGTTTCGCGCTGGCCGCTAGAGCCACAGGCCATCAACGACATCGTCAAGCAGCGTGCCGCCATGGCCGGACTCGATCCGGCGGAGTTTTCCGCCCATGGCCTGCGCTCCGGCTATCTGACGGAAGCGGCAAACCGCGGCATTCCCCTGCCGGAAGCAATGGAACAGTCTCGGCATCGATCCGTCCAGCAGGCATCGGAATACTACAACTATGCCCAGCGCCGCGGCAGCCAAGCCTCGCGCATACTCGACTGATGCCTGAGGATGCGACATTCGCCCCCCCCCCCGGAACTCAAAGCGATTGCCATTCGCTGCGGGCATACGCCGGCATCTGGGCCATTACAATATGGGGCCGTAACCGAAGTCATCTACCCCTGCGTCCCCGCTATATCGGGAAGATAGCCGCCAGACGTTTGATCTGGCCTACTTTTGAAGGATTGGGCCCGCCATCGCGACGTTTTTTGGCCCATCAACTCGCGCCGGTGGGAAGTCACACGCCCAAGCCGTAATCGGTAGTTTCCTGACAGCCCTCAGAACCACGGCCGGAGGACACAAAGCAATCTGTCAGGTTCTACGATGCCGATGGGGTGTCATGCGCACCATGAAGTTCTCTAGATTCTCACAAGACTCCCCAATCACTTCACCACTTCCAGGGTGGCCATCAAGATCAGCTTTCGCACGTTACTCAGCAGATCGCCAACCTTCCCTGCTCCAACAACCGCAAACTTTTAGACAGGATGTCCTGAGGCGTTGCCGAATCTCTTCTGTGGACGAAGAAGACGCGCCAGAACGCAACCGAAGACCTGCCTGTTCTCTCCCGGCTGCGAGACGCCTCCCTCGCTGTTCCGACTGTCGCCACTCACGACAAGCCCTGCTTCGAAGGCGCCGCCAGATGCCGTCTCAGCGTGGTACGGGCGATGCCTTGCGCATATAGCGATCGTCGCGCCTTCGAATGAAAGACCACGATGCTCCGGAAGCATCGAAATGGCTGCCAGGCGAAAGCGACACTAGCGCGTTTAGATGGTGCTGGGCCGGTCCCCGGCTAGACAGTAACCGCAACCACCGCCGCAGAACAATGTTTGTCTACAAGAGAAAGCGCCTATCCCTTTGTGATTACGAGAATAAAAGGCAGTTTGTACGGCTGACAATCGCGCATCCAGATGCAGCCCGTGCGGCTTCTGCTTTCCGCGGCAACCGCGCTCGACGCAAGAACGTGTCGGTATACCCTTGGCCGAATGCGCTGGGCAGTTGCAGCCCGAAATAACGCGGTCGCTAAGATGATTAACAGCACGCAGAACCCGCGTTTATATTTGTGTGATATTTACCGCACGTCAGAGCACGGAGCTACATCAGCTCATTTATAACGTAGGACCGATTAATGCACTCAGGCACTGTCGAAGCGGCAGCCCCGTCTTTGCGTCGACAGTCGACCGCCGATAGGTGCTCCGCTTGTTGTTCGCCTCGATCAGTTGTGTCGAGGCGGGGAGGGCGCCAACGGTGATAAGCCGGATGACGGTCGTAGAAGAGCCGGCAATGGGCTCTGCTTGGGTGACGCCTCTACGCTTCCAGTTCCAGTATTGGACCATGGGAAAGTCGACTGAGCGTGGCCCAGTTCATGACGGCGGTCACCTCCATCATGCCGGCCCCGGCTCCCCAAGTCGGATTCAATGGTGGCCGGATCAGCCTCTCACAGATCGAATCTGAGCAATCCCTCGGGCGCCTGTCTGTTTGGCATACTATACTGACGTGTATCGCAGCCCCTCTATGTATTCTTCCTTCAGGATCGAAAGCGCCTTTACGACGCCGGGCTCCCCTTCGGCGGCGAGCGCCCAAAGCGGATAACGTCCAAGCATAACGGCGGTGGCGCCGCGGCTTCGATAGCGTAGAACGTCCAGGCCGCGTCGAATACCGCTATCGGCCATCACGGTGAGACGATGGCCGCAAACGGCCGCGATGTCCGAAAGCACGTCGATCGGCGCCGGAGAGGCATCGAAATTTCTCGCCCCGTGGGAAGATACCACGATACCATCAGCGCCTGCGGACGCAGACTTTTCCGCATCCTCACATGAAAGTATGCCCTTGAGGACGAGTTTGCCCGGCCATTTATCGCGCAGCCAGCCAACATGGTCCCAGTTGAGGTCCTTCATCAAAGACAGCCGCGGGTCAATTGTTGCGCCGATCAGCTTCGGTCTTAGGCCCGCGGGATAGTTGTTCATAGCCGGCATACCTCGACGGATCGTTCTGTTCAAAGCAACGCCAACCAGCCAGTTGGGCCGCAATGCCAGATCCATGATGCCGCGTGATGTCACCTTGTAAGGCATGTTGAAGCCACTCCTCAGGTTCCATTCCTTACGGGAGCCCGCGGGTGTGTCGACGGTCATGACAGCGACGCGCGCGCCAGCGTCCCAGGCACGGCGCAACATCGCCTCGGAAAAATTGAGATCTGCCCAGAGATAGATTTGCATCCATATCGTCAGATCCGGAGCGGCCCGCGCGATCTCGTCGACGCTGCTGAGGGACTGTGTCGAAAGACAAAAAGGGAGGCTGCTTTGCGCAGCCGCACGGGCGAGGGCCTCTTCTCCGCCACCATGGACAAGTCCGGCCATGGCCGTCGGGGCGATAATTAGGGGAGCAGAAAAACTCTCCCCAAAGAGAATGGTATCCGTTTGAGGAGCGGCACCGGAAAGCACGCGCGGTACAATTTGGGTTGCGTCAAGTCGGGTGCGCAAAGCGCGAAGGGATGCCTCTTCGCCCACACCACGATCGATATAGTCGAACAGTCCGCGTGGCAATTTGCGTTGCGCCGCGCGACGTGCCTGCTCGAACGAGAGGAAGCCAGACACGTTCAGGCGCTCATGACCCAAATGACCTCGGCGTCTTCGTCACCGATGGACGTCCAGCAATGTTCGCCGTTCCCATCGTAATAAACGGAGTCCCCTGGGCCCATTTCGAGAGGCTCGTAGACCTTGGAATGCAAAAGCATGCGGCCCGAAACGACCCACAGGAATATCTCCGTGTCGGAGCGGGCCCAAACCGGGTAATCGTCCAGGCTGCGTGCGGTGACGCGGGTGCGTACGGGGATCATGCGCTTGTCCTTCAGATCTCCGCAGAGCAGAAGGTTGGCGCAGGATAAGGACGTATGCTTCTTACCTTCACCCGCCCGGCTGACGGCGCGTCTGCCAGGGGCATAGACGGGACGGGTCTGCGTAATCAGCTCTGTCAGTTCAACGGTCAGGCCCTCGGCAATCTTCTGCAGTGTCGAAATGGTCGGCGACAGCTCCCGGCGTTCGATCTTCGATAACGTGGAGGCGGCAACGCCTGTCAGTCGCGCGCACTCCTGCAGGGTCAGCTTGCGCTCCTTGCGCAATTGCACGATCCGTTCCGCGACGGACTCGCTGGATGCGTCCGGAACACTGACCAGTGCGTCTTTCTGGGCCATCAGAACTTGGCCAGTCAGCAATGTCGTTTGCTCGTTCATATCGTTCCCTAACCCATTCCATTACCAGTATACGACAAAAATTCTACGATAAGAAAGACAGCTTTTACATGCTCTCCGATTTCCCGTCATCCTTGACGTGCATACGGCACGAAAATTCCCGCGTCTTAACGCGACGGAAGCGGGTTAACTCGATAGGGCAGGGGACACATGGATGGTGTAATTTTTTTCGTATAATAAAAATTGTTGACGAATGTGTATGTTTGGCTCAATCTTCAGAGGCAGCTGGACACGACGTCCTGCAACGAAAAAAGTAGGGAACTATCATGAATTTCATGCGAAAAATGCGCCTTGGCGCAACGGCTTCGCTCGCCCTTCTGGTCGGTGTTGCGACAGCGCAGGCTGATACTGTTCGTTTTGCTCATGTTGATGGCGAGGGCGACCTTCTCAACAACACCTACTGGACATGGACAGAGGTTTTCTCATCCACGCTCAGCACGCAGACAAACGGCAAGTACCAGCTTGAAGTCTTTCCCAACGGACAGATGGGCGATCTGGAATCGCTTGCCGAACAGAACGTGCGCGGATCCTTGCAAATGGTCGGCGGGCTCAACGCCGGGCATATTGCTGCCTATGCACCGATCGCATCTGTTCTTGAGTTACCCTATACGTTCCCATCAACCGCAATTGCCCGCACTGTGCTCAACGGGCCGTTTGGAACGTCGCTGTCGGACAAGATCGCTGAAACGTCCGGCGTTCGAATTCTTTCATATCTGCCTTCGGCCTTCCGCAATTTCTCGTCGTCGACCAAGCTGATAAAGTCGCCAGCCGATATGGTGGGCATGAAGATGCGCACACAGCAGGTGCCGATACATGTCGAGATGGTAAAGGCGCTCGGCGCATCGCCGACCCCAATTGCCTGGGCCGAACTTTATAGCGCCTTGCAGACCGGCGTTGTCGACGGGCAGGAAAACGCCCCTTACACGATGTTGATGGCCAATCTTCAGGAAGTTCAGAAATATTACACCCTGGATCATCACCTGATCAACATGCCGCTCATCACCATCAACGAGGAGTATTGGCAATCGCTGCCCGACGAGGACAAGAAAGCTTTCGACTACGCTGCCTCGGAAGCGACGTTCGCTATGCTTGGTGTGATCACAGCTAAGGAATCTCAGGACTTGACAAAGATCCGTGCCGCTGGCGTCGAAGTTTATCAGCCCACTCCGGCAGAGTTCCAGGAATTCGTCGATGCCGCGCAAAAGCCGGTCGCAGAGCTTCTGGCCAAGGACGTGGGTCAGGATATCATCGATCAGCTCAAGGCTGCCGTAGCCGCTGCCCAGAAGGGCGAGTGAACCTCGGTTGGATAAATGAGATCGGCGGGCCTTCTTCTCTAGGGCCCGTCCATTCGCTCACTGCTTTGCGGGGTTCTTATGCTCAACGTTCTCGAACGCATCGCAAACGCCTTGGCCTCCATCGCCTCTGCTGTCGCGCGCGTCCTCCTGATCATAATCGCCGCTGTTTTGTTCACGCAGGTGTTGTTGCGTTACGGCTTCGGCTTCTCCTTGCCTTGGCCGGAAGAGGTGTCCCGTTATCTGATGATCTGGGTCGTCATGCTCGCCGGAAGCTTGCTTGTGAAGGACGAGCAACTCGTGCGCGTCGACTTTTTTGACGTCTTCTGGCCGACCTGGCTAATCGGCTATCGCAACGCCTTTTTCCGCCTGTTGCTGGTCTGCCTCCTTGCCGTCCTCGTTTGGAAGGGATTGGACAACTCCTTGTTCGGCTTACGCCGACAGTCGGTCACGATCGGCCTTTCATTCTTCTGGATTTATCTCGCGGTTCCCGTCGGCGCTGGCTTGATGATGTTCCAGATGCTGGTTCTGGCCTTTAGAGACATCCTCCGCGACCCGGTGGACAAAGGCCCATCAATCCTCAAATCGGAGATATGAGCCGTGGATCAGCCGCTTCTCGTTGTCATTGGTCTGCTGCTCTTCCTGATGCTGCTCGGTAGCCCGGTCATCTTCGCTATCGGCTTTGCCGGTCTGGCCTATTTCTTCGTTAAGCCCGGTATGTCGGCCATGCTCGACGTCTATGCCCATAAGTTCTTCACGGGCATGGACGTCTTCATCTGGTTGTCCATTCCTCTGTTCGTTATCGCCGGCGAGATCATGAGCGCCATCGGCATGACCGAGAGGCTTGTCAATCTGTCACGCCTGATGGTCGGGCGGCTGCGGGGCGGCCTGGCCTATGTAAACGTTGTCGGCTCGATGCTATTTTCAGGCGTCTCCGGATCGGCGCTTGCGGATATCTCCGCACTTGGTCCCGTCGAGATGGAGATGATGGAAAAGGACGGTTACGATAAGGATTTCGCAGCAGCACTGACCGTCAGTTCCGCTATCCAAGGGCCGATCATTCCCCCATCAATACCGCTTATCATGTTCTCGGCGCTGACCAATACGTCTGTTGCGGCGCTGTTTCTGGCGGGTGCAGTGCCGGGCATGATGCTTGGTCTTGGCCAGATGGCGATGATCTTCTTTCTTGCTCGCCGCCGGGGGTTCAAGGCAAATCCGATCGCAGGTCTGAACCTCGAGATGGCACTGCACATCCTCTACAATGCATTCTTCGCGATCCTGATGCCGCTCATTATCATAGGCGGCATCATTTCAGGCGTGTTTACGGCAACCGAGGCTGCCTCGATCGCCGTGGTCTATGCGCTTCTGGTAGGTTTCCTTGCCTATAGAAACCTGACTCTGAAAGCGCTCTGGTCCATTCTGGATCGTTCCGCCCGTACATCGGCGTCAGTCTACCTGATCGTCGGCTTTGCAACCATCATATCCTGGGTGCTGGCCAATGAACGTCTTCCCAACCAGTTGCAGGACCTTGTGTTGCACTACAATCTGCAGCCCTGGTTGCTGCTGCTCTGCCTCAACCTGTTCTTCCTGATCAACGGTCTGTGGATCGGTGACTCTGTTCAGTTACTGCTGTTTGCGCCGCTGTTCACGCCGATCCTCGCGGCCATGGGTGTAGACCCCGTCCATTTCGGGGTGATCATGGTGCTGAACGTGATGATCGGCCTGATGACACCTCCATACGGGCTTGCGCTTTATCTCGGAGCGTCAATTTCAGGCGTTCCGCTCGGGCGGATCGTCGTTGCGTCCTTGCCGTTCCTGTTCACCAACCTCGTCGTGCTCTTGCTGGTCACGTACATCCCAGAGATTTCGCTAACTTTGCCGAGGCTTTTCGGTTTCATCTGATCCAGACTTCTCCCAAAAGGACTACAAAAATGTCTCTCACGAAAGCTGATCTTTCCGGACTCTTCACTGCGATCGTAACGCCCTTCGCTCCGGACATGTCGGTCGATTTCGATACCCTGAAGGCTCTCGTCAAGCGCCAGTTGGCCGCTGGCGCCACGGGCATCGTACCGATTGGCGGCACGGGTGAATACCCGGCTCTGTCGCGCAAGGAGCGCGCAGACATCGTTGCTGCATGCGTCGACGCCGCCGACGGTGCGCCCGTGATGCCGGGGGTTTTGTCGACCGGCTACCATGACGCCATTGATGCTGGCCGAGATTTCAAGGAAGCCGGAGCGGCAGGCCTTATGTTAGTCACGCCTTACTACGCTGTTGGCCCCCAGGAAGGTATGCGACGTTATTTCAACGCTTACCGCGCTGCAATCGACCTGCCCATTCTGGCATATGAAATTCCCCGTCGCACCAATGCGGCACTTTCGGCGGCGACTTACGCCCAGTTGGCCGACGACGGTGCGATTATCGGCATGAAATATTCGAACTACGACATGCCGGAATTCCTGGCCGTGCTGCGTGAGGCCGGGGACAAGCTGGCGATCCTATCGGGTGAGGAGCCCCTGTTTGCCACGCATATCGCGCAAGGAGCGGTCGGCGGCGTCCTGGCCTCAGCCTCGATCTATCCCGAGTTTTGGATCAAGGTGTTCAAACTGGCGTCAAATGGCGACCTGAAGGCTGCGCTGGCATTGCAGAACCAGATCGATCCGGTACTTTCGGCCATCTATCGCGAGACCAACCCAGGTCCACTCAAGTTCTTCATGAACCTCGCCGGACAGGCAATGGGTGGCGTCCGCCTTCCGCTAACCGGCCCCACGGAGGAAACGAGGGCCATGCTGGAAAGCGTGCTTTCAAGCTTCGATCAAAACAAGGCTGCCTGAAGACGATGATTGCCGAAGGTCTCTTGAACGAACTGTCGGAGATACTCGGGCCGAAAGGTCTGTTGACCGACCCGGACGACATGGCACCTTTCGTGACCGATTTTCGCAATCGGCGGACGGGGAGGGCGCTCGCGGTGTTGCTACCCGCGACCACGCAAGAAGCATCCCTTGCCGTGCGCGCGGTAACTTCGCGTAAGATCCCGATCTTCCCGCAAGGCGGAAACACGGGCTTATGCTATGGCGCGGTCCCGACGGACGGCGTTGTTCTGGGACTGAAGCGAATGCGGTCGCTGCGCGAGGCCGACGGTCGATCCGGGCTGCTGAGTGTCGATGCCGGAGTGACGCTCGCGGAAGTGCATCGACAGGCCGAAAAACTCGGAATGCAGTTTCCCCTTTATCTCGGTTCAGAAGGCACGGCCCAGATCGGCGGCCTAATTTCCACCAATGCCGGTGGTACCGGCGTCCTGCGCTACGGCTCCATGCGCGACCTCATCGCAGGCGTCGAGGTGGTGCTTGCCGATGGCAAGGTGCTGAACGAGATGGCGGGTCTGCGCAAGAATAATACCGGCTATTCCATCACCCAACTTGTGGCCGGTGCCGAAGGAACGCTTGGTATCGTCACTGGCGCGGTATTGAGGCTTGCCCCGCGCATGAGCAGTCGCGCTCATGCTTGGCTCGGTCTCGACACGATCGAGGCAGCACTTGAGGTTGGAAAACGGTTGCGCGAGGCATTTGGCGCCCAGGTTGAAGCTCTTGAACTCGTGGACCGCGCCGAGGCGAGCTACGTGGTGAGACACATCCCCGATGTTCGCATGCCCCTTTCAGAGCTTCCACCCTATTCGCTGATGATCGAGATCGCGTCACCTGGGGTCGGGGAGGACCTGACGACCCAGCTTGAAAATGTGATGGCGTCTGCAATGGATGATGCACTGATCGTGGATGCTGTGATCGCAAAGAGCGAAAAGCAGGCGCATGATATCTGGCATTTCCGACACTCGGTCACCGAGGCCAACAAGATAAACGGAATTGGTGTCGTTCTCGACACGTCGGTGCGTCCATCCGCCATTCCGGATTTCGTGGCGCATGCCGACCGCGTGACAGCCGAGCGTTTCCCGGAAGCTGAGCGCGCCATCGTTGCACACCTGGCCGACGGCAATGTTCATTATATCGTGATGTTCCCGCATGATGTCTGGTCGTCATACCCTGACAAGATGGCAAAGGAACTCGAAGTCGAAGAAGCAATCCACGACGTATGTGCCGCCCATGGCGGCAGCTTTTCCGCTGAACACGGGATTGGTCGCAAACTGACCGGGGAGATGCAGCGACTGCTTGATCCGGTCCGCCTGGACGTCATGTCCCGCATCAAGCAGGCTCTGGACCCTGAAGGTCTGTTGAACCCCGGTGCGCTGTTGCCGAAGGCTTCTCTGTAACCAACTGGCGAGAAGAGAGTTTGGAAGTGACAAAGTCGATCTTTGATCCCATGCCGGCACACAGGGGAGGGGGCTCATAAGCATCCCCTCCATCAGCCGGTACTTCTGACATCTGCATTCTGCCGGTGAAGCGCCATCAACATCGGCCCCAATGAAAACTCCCCACGCTCAGCCTTACGGGTCAGATCCCGCAGATACCCGCCGGGCGAATTGATGTGACCCGCGCGCTCGAGCATGCAGGCAACGGCGATCGCTGCATTTTCCGGCCCCATGATCTCACAGGCGTCCTGATAAGCCGACGGACTGATCCCCAACATGGATCGAACCACAACAGCCGCAGACATCAGGTCGCGCCAGGACGCAATGGCGCCGCCCGGCCCATAGTCCGCCATCTGCGGGCACCCCCTCAGAACCATCCCCAATGGGAATGCCCTCACGTCTGGTTGCTTTGGCTGAGGTTCTGGTTCCGCCGGCTCGCCCTGCTCTTTTCGAGAGCTAGGTTCAAGTTCATTAATGGATTCGGTTTTTGAATTCTGTTTGTGCTGACGGTATACGGCATCATTGGCGTCGGATTTTTGTGAAAAGAACTGATTTTCCAATGCCTTGAGTACGGCTTCTCTGAGCGCGGTCAACTCTTCAAGCATCCGGGTGAGGTCGTTCAGGCCCTTTGCGAGCCGCAGCCGCATGACGGTCTCGACGTACCGCTGCTCCAAACCCTCCCAATCGCCCGAGGCACCTTCATCCATGGCAGCCGAAATAAGCTTGCGGATATCCCTGCGCGTAATCGTTATGCGCTCCTTGATGAACTTCAGTTGCCGATTGTCTTCGGCCACCTGCTGAGCCAGCAATGCGAGTTCCTCGGAGCGCGCGAGGAGAGGAGCAAGACTGAAGCCATAGGCGGTTTCGATCGCTCCGTTCCGCCCTTTCCTCACATAGCGCTTACCGTTCGGACTGTCGTGGCGCTGAATGAGCCCCGCTTGGACGAGGATCGCGAGATTCTCACGCAATGTCGTTCCGGCTATCCCATTGGCTCTCGCGCTCAGTTGAGCGTTCGACGGAAAGACGATGAGGTTGGCTTCCTCGCTCAACTCGCTCTCGGGATAGAACGTCAGCAGAGCATTCAGGACGGCAAGCGCGCGATCCCTGATGCCAAGCAATGATCTTGCGTCACAGGCATCCCGGTACACCCGCCACTTGTCGGCCGTCTTTCCCTTCCTGATGTCGGATGTATCGAACTGATTTTTCACCAGCGCAAGCGTCATCCGCCGCCGCCCGAAGGGCGTCGTTACATTTCCACTTTGCATTTCTTTACCCTCTCAAAGGGCAAAAGAAGATCGATCACCGGAACGGTGCCATTAACTCTTGACTGTGATTCGTGGAAATGCGAGTCTCAGGGTGCGAACATGAGAGAGGCTTCCACGACGGCATCGTCTGGGGGCCTTTTCTTTTGCGGTCCTATGTTCCTTCAGCTTTTGATGCGTTGACGAACTCCTTGTGGAGACGCTCGAGATTCTCGGAAATGAACCGACCGAAGCGCGCCGCATCGGTCGATTTCAAGGTGATTGAATAAGCACGGCCGCTACCTTTGAATTCGGCGCGGACGCTGGCATCCTCGGACTGCCATTCGGCAACCGCTCTTGGTTTCCTGGCCGGACGGGCAGCTCTCTTGAGCTCCGCCGTCAAGAGGTCGAAGCGGCCGTCTGACTCGAGAGCCTTGAATGCGTTCCCGGCCACGACGTCGCTGACCAGGGAAAGTACCGGCGGTCTTTCGACCTGTTGCGCAAACTCGATCCATCGGTCACGACCGACGGATTTCGCCGGGCCAATCGCAGCGACGATGGGCGCCGGCACCCGTCCCGTGACGAAAAGCATGCGCGTCAGCATAGGGGCATCGACAGACAGAGCGGACTGGATCGTCTTCTTGTCATGCCCGAGTTCAAGAAGCTTCTGCGCAAATGTCGCCCGTTCAATGAAGGAGAGGTTTTCGCGGGCCGAGTTTTCCTGACCCTGTGCGATGACGTGATCAGCATCGGTGACCGACTTGACGACAGCCCGCACCGGCCGCCCGAGATCGCGGGCGGCTCTGGCGCGACGGTGACCGAAGACGATCTGGTAGTGACCCTCTTTTTGCGGATGCGGCCTGACGAGTATGGGGCTGTCCTGCCCGCGCTCACGGATTGCCTCGAGCAGGTCGCTGTAGGCGGCCGCGTCGTCTCCCATGCGGTCGGAAACGAAGGAATTCTCCACAACGGCCGTGTCGAGTTCGACCACCGCTTCGCCAACCAGGTTCTGCTCAGCGAGCGCGGCCTTTTCAGCCAACTCGTTCAGCGAACTGATCATGGACCGGGATGCGCCCCTGGTCGCATAACCGGGCGTTGCGCGACGCTCGGGTGACGTCCCCGGCGGTGCGGTAATATTGGCAAATACATCCTTACGAGCCACGGGATACCTCATTCTCGGTGCTAACCGGCTGGACTCTGGCGGACTTGGCGAAGTTAGCCATTGCGTCTTCCCCAAGCAGCATTCATCAGATCCACGACTTCGGCGTTCACGGCGTCCATGGACTCGCGGGCGCGATCGTATGTCGAGGCCGTAAACTGGGACTTCTCGACTTCATAGAGACTTTGCTTGGTCAGCCCGGCGTCGGATACGGCGGTCGACTTGACCATGTGGTTCTTCATCATCTGCTGCGCGAACATGGACTGCATGAAGCCCACCATCTGCTGCTGCGGGATGTCGGTTGGCTCGTAACGTGTGATCAGATACCGGAACCAGTCGAGCGACACATTGACACCGACCTGCTCGACGCTTTTCAGGATATCTCCGAGCATCAGCAGGAACTGCGACATCGACATGATATCCAGCATCTGCGGATGAACGGTGATCAACACCGAGGTCGCCGCCGTCAGCGCGGTCAGCGTCAGATAGCCAAGCTGCGGAGGGCAATCCACGACCACGACGTCGTAGCGATCGTCGACCTCCTCCAGCGCCTGGCCGATCCGCGTGTAGAACAGCTTGCCGGCGCTTGAATCCTTGCGCTGCATGGCGATCGGCGTCTCGTATTCGTATTCCTGGAGTTCCAGGTTTGCCGGCACCACGTCCAGGTTGGGGAAGTTCGTTGGCTGGATGATGTCGACGATCGACTTACGGTTCTCGTCGTAGCGCAACGACTCGTAAAAGGACGGTTTGTTGTCGAGCTCCGGCTGAATGCCGTAAAGCGCCGTCAGCGATGCCTGTGGGTCGAGATCAACGGCAAGCGTGCGAAATCCCCGGAGCGCGAGGTACTGGGCAAGGTGGGCCGACGTGGTCGTCTTCCCAGACCCGCCTTTGAAGTTCACGACAGCAATGACCTGCAGTTTCTCGTGCGCCTGGCGCCGAGGCACACGATCAAGCAGCGCGCGCAACTCATCGATTTGTGAAGCGGTGTAATAGCGGCGCCCCGTTGAAGTCGTCGTAGGCTCCACGCCCTTGCCTTGCAGATGCAGTTTCTTAAGATAGCTTTGCGAAACGCCCACGAACTCCGCAACCTCGGCCAGCGAGAACTGACGCAGGGTCTTCTGGGCATTGGGAGGAAACTTGACCTGCCGCAGCATATCCAGTTTCGAGGAGATGTCGCTGCCCTGGTCCAGTATCGTATCGGCAAAGCTCGATACTTTGTCGGAAGTGGCCGTTTTCACGTTCATCAGGAGCTCCGGGCCCAGTCACGATAATTTCTATCAAAATACAGAATTATCGTGACACTCGCCCGATTCCCGATTCGTGACAAGAAAAATAAACTGGCGACGCCAATGGCACAGTGTGCGGCACGGCCGGCAACGGGATTTTGGCCATAAGCTATAGGCGCTGGATCGGAGGCGTGAGGGTGGCTTGAGCGTGAGAGCCGTGAGAACGAGTACCGCACGGCTGAGACGACGCACGCAAGGCGATGCGGGATCGCCGTGCGTGCGCTGGATGCCGAGTCAGGTTTCGACGGACGGGTACGGCCGGTCGCGCCAGTGTTGCAGCTTGGCGGCAAATTCCCGCTGGAAGGCGAGGGGCCCCGCCTTCTTGAAATAGGGCTCGTCATAGATGCCGATGAAGATCGTCAGGTTCAGGAAGAAATGCGCACCCATCTCGAACAAAGCGACGAAGTCGTGGTTGACGAGAGCGTCCCGTTCCTTGTCCGTGAGGAGATGCACGGTGGATGCCTCCACCTCGTTGCCAAGAAGTTTCGGCCCGATCGACTGCTCCCAGGTGGCCACGAAGCTCTTCGGGTCCTCGGTGTAGCGCTTCAGGTACTCCGGATCGCGATCGACCGTGTAAAGGAACTTGTTGACGTAGTATTTGCTCATGCCGCCTGCTCCTTCGGATACCAGGTGAAATAGGCTTCCATCGTGTGGAAAAGGTCGAGATTGTCGACGTAATCAGCCCCTTCCGGACCGGCTATGCCGAGCATGAGGATGAAGTTGAGGAAGCCATGCGTGGCGTTGCCGCTCTCTTCCATGCTCTTGTGCGTAACATTGGCCAGAATGGAATCGATATCGCCGGCGCGCAGCCATTCGATGGCCTGTCGGTCGAAGGCCGGATCCGGTCCCGTTTCCATGAACTGGCGGGGACCGCCGAGTTCCAGCGAGAGATGCCCGGTGCCGATTGCCGCCACGCGCTTGTCGGACGGATAGTCATCGATCGCCTTGCGGATCGCGCGTCCCAGATCGTAGAAACGGCGCGGCGAATGCAGAGGCGGCGCGAAGATATTGGTGTAGATCGGCACGACCGGCAGATCGTTCTGCGGACGAACGGTGATGATCGGGCAGATGATCGAGTGATCGATCTTCAACTCGTTGGAAAAGGCGAAATCGAAATTCTGGTCCATCAGGGACTGATGCATGAAGCGAGACATATCCTCGTCGCCATCAAGCACGTATTTCGGAATGCCGAACTCCCGCTCTTCGTTGTAGAAGGTGGCGTCGTAGCGCGGGGCCTTGCCGATCAGGAACTGCGGGCAATTGTCGAGGAATATCTGGTGGAAATGGTCAGACCCCACCATCACCAGGATGTCCGGCTCCGTTTTTGCCAGCGTTTCTCGATAGGCCTCGATCTTGCGCTTCCATTCGGGCGCCTGCGGCATTTGCTGCTCCGGCGGCGCGGTGGTCGCCTTCAGGTAAAACGGATGGTGGGTCGACGCGAGCGTCGCAACGAGTTTTGCCAAGGTTCTTCTCCCTCAAGATGATGGCGCTCCTCGCGCCTTTCGAATGCCGGCGCGCGCTGGGTCGCGCGACGGCTGTCAGTCAGTCTGCGAAGAGGTCGCGTTCGATACCTGCCGTTTCGAACAGGTAGTCCCGGCTCTTCTCGATCTCATGCCGCAATCGGTCGATGTCGAAGCCGAGCAACTGTCCGTCCCACTTCTTCACCTTGCCGGCGACCAGCACGGCGTCGACGTTCGAGCGCTCCATCAAGGTGACGACGGCTCCGGCGGCACTGTTGAGGGGTGCGACATTGAGTGCGTCCGCACTCAGCAAAATGATGTCGGCTTCCTTGCCGGGCGTCAGCGATCCGATCTTGTGGTCGAGCTTGAGGCCGCGCGCACCACCGATCGTCGCCGTGCGCAGCGCATCGTTTGCGGTGGCAAGCCTCGGATACTCCTGACCAGCGAGCGCTTTCGCATTCGCTTCCATGCGCTGAAGCGTCACGAAGCTGCGCATCTGCGTGAAAAAATCGGCCGTCATCGTGCATTCGACGTCGGTGGAGAGCGAAATGCTCATCCCGAGATCGATCGAGGTCTGCAGCGGCGGGGTGCCGTGACGCATCTGCATCTCGATCGGCACAGAAAGCGATACGTGAGACCCTGCGTCGGCCGCATATTTCCAGCCTTGCTCGGACATGCCCGTCATGTGGATGAAGATGTTGTCCGGCCCGAACAATCCCTTGGCACCCAGTTCGTCGAAAGTGGGCTGCATACCGAACGTGCCGACGACATGAAGCGCAATCGGGATGCCCAACTCTCGGCCGATCCGCCAGGCCTCCTCATAGCCTGGGATATAGATCTCACCGCCCATGACCATGGTCAGCAGCTGGTTGTCCGACGAAAAATACGTTTCGCGGATGCGCCTTGCGTCGCCCGGATAGGCGGATTTCTCACCCCAACCCTCGAAGTAGCCGAACACCGCACGACGGCCGGCATCGCGCAGTCCCTCGATCGCGGCGTCGGAGTGCTCGGGGGAATGATGAATCTGGCTGACATCCATCACCGTCGTCACACCGGCGTCGAGCTGCGACAGCGAGCCGAAGAGCTCGTTGATGTAGACGTCGTCCGGACGATAGACCATCGAGAACTTCTGCAGAATCGTCTCGTAATAATTTGAGCGGGACTCCGGTCGTCCGTCATTGATCAGGATGCCATTGGCGAGATGGCCGCGGAGTGCCGTTTCGAATTGATGATGGTGGGTATCGACGAAGCCAGGCATGACGATCTTGCCGCCCGCGTCGATCACAGCGGCATCGTCGGATGCAAGGGCCGGGCCCACCGCGACAATTTTCGAGCCCTCAAGAAGGATATCGGCGCGTTCGAAATTGCCGATCTGCTCGTCCATCGACAGGACTACACCACCCTTGATCAATGTTCTGCGACCAGGCTGCCCGATACCTTTTGGCAGACTGGCCTCCGCTGCGGCCTGGGCAGCGGCCGATTTCGACGATCCCTCCGCTGCGCTGGCCTCAAAGCGCGTAGGGCAGGGCGACTGGTTTTCATTTCTACAAAGTCTGCACATGGCTCTTCCTCCCTCGCCGTGTTGCCTTCTTTCGTCGTCAGGTCCCTATGATGGATTGCAGGACCGGATATCGTGTGATCGCGTGCGCGATGTGGGATGCCGCCTGTCGCAGGGCTGGGAGCCGCTCGGCGACCAATGCCTCCGGCGTCACCATCCCCGTGTAGCCAGAGGTATTCAGCGCCGCGATCGTGCGACCTTCCATGTTGCGGATGGGGACCGCAAGCGCGGTAATCCCGTAGTCGAGCTGATCGACTGTCGTAGCGTAACCGGTCTCGCGAACGACGAGGATCTCGCGGCGCAAGGCGTCCGTGTCGGTGATGGTGCGCGACGTCAGTGCCTTAGGCCGAACCTTGTCCAGATATCGATCGAGACCGTCATCCGTCAGCCCAGCGAGCAGGACACGTCCGAGAGACGTGGCATAGGCCGGATAGCGCGCGCCCATCACGGCTGCGGCACGGCGAGCGCGTTGCACCGATACGTGCGCCACGTAGATCACATCCTCACCGTCAAGCGTCCCGGCCGACGACGCGTCACCGAACTTCTCCACGAGTTCGCGAAGATCGGGCTGCAGAACCTCCTCTATGCGGGCCGAGAAATAGAACGAGGACCCAAGCGTCATGATCTTCGGCCGAAGGTGAAAACGCTTGCCGGTCTGCTGCACATAGCCAAGCGCCTGTAGCGTCAGAAGGCTCCTCCGCGCCGCGGCTGGAGAAAGACCCACCCGCTTTGCAACTTCGCTGAGCGTCATCTCCGGGTGAGAGACGTCAAAACATTCCAGAATTGCAATTCCCTTGGCCAGCGCTTCGACGAATTCCGCCGGTCGCTCCGTATCCCCCGAGATCATTGTCGTTGCCTCCTGCACGTCGATCAGCCCCGTTCATACGAGCGTTCGACGAAAAGCGCACGGCACTTTGCGGAGTGTTGTTTCCCCCTCAGGCAAACGACGCGATCGTGAAATTCGATCATGTAAGGCTCATCTCCCCCCTGCAGCGCTCCCGGTCCGGCCTCCAGACCCGGAACCGAGATCGTGACTTGACGGCAAAATAAATGCTGCTAACGTTTTCGGCAAGAGGAAATTATTTCGCACAGCGAAAATGAGGAGCGCAATGCGAATAGGAAAACAAGACAACGCCCACACCGCAATCGCCACTTCGGATGCTGAAACAATCACCGTTCGCGGATTGGACCTGTGCAACGAACTGATCGGCCAGATCGGATTTACGGACTACTTCTGGCTGCTCGTGATCGGAAAACGCCCGAGCGATGCGCAGCGTCAGATACTCGACGCCTGCCTTGTTGCGATCGCCGAACATGGCCTGGTCCCCAGTGTCCAGGCGGCACGCATGACGCTTGCCGCTGGGCCCGAAGCATGGCAGGGCGCGGTCGCCGCCGGTCTGCTCGGAATGGGCAGTGTCGTTGCCGGGAGTTCCGAATCGGCTGGACGTTATCTTGCAAGGATTATTTCGGAGGCCGATGCGAACGAAACGACGATCGAGGACGCCGCGATAAGCAGCCTGAAACGCCTCAAGGCTTCTCGCGAAAAGGTTGCAGGGCTCGGACACCCGCAACATAGCGCTGGTGACCCCAGAGCCAATCGCCTGCTTGAGCTGTCCGACAGTCTTGGCATTAGCGGCCGCCATGTTGAAACCCTGCGTACGCTGGCCAAGCACGCGCCGGTCATCATGGAGCGCCCGCTCCCCATCAACGTATCGGGCGCAATTCCCGCCGTCATGCTGGATGCCGGTTGGCCTCTGGAGGCGCTGAAGGCAGTCCCGCTTCTGGCCCGCACGGCCGGGCTTGCCGCGCATCTCTATGAGGAATCCCTGAGATCGATCGGCTTCATCATGTCCCATCATGCCGACCTTGCGATCACCTATGACGGTCCGCAGGCGTCAAGGGCAGCCGACAAAAACAAGGGACGATAACAATGGTCAAAATCTTAAAGGATATCAGGGTTGTCGAGCTCGGAACCTATATCACCGGTCCCGCCGCCAGCATGCACCTGGCAGATCTCGGAGCTGACGTGATCAAGGTCGAGAGGCCGGAAACGGGAGATCCCTTCCGGGCGTTCAAAGGAGGCCTCTATTCGCCTCACTACCAGACCTACAACCGCAACAAGCGCTCGATCGCACTCGACACGACGAAAGCGGACGATCTCGCGATCTTTCGGGATCTGGTTGCCACAGCAGATGTTTTCATCCAGAATTTCCGCCCGGGCGTGGCCGAGAAACTCGGATGCGGAGAGGAAGACCTGCGCAAGGTCAGCCCCTCGCTGATCTACTGCGCCATCTCCGGCTTCGGGCAAAGCGGCCCCTCGCGCGACCGGCCGGCGTTCGACACCGTTGCACAGGCGGCCAGCGGCTTTCTGCGTCTCGTGACACCCCCGACAAATCCGCGCGTCATCGGTCCGGCGATCGCAGATGCCATCACCGGGCAATACGCGGCGATGGGCATCATGGCGGCTCTGCTCGAAAGATCACGGACAGGGAAGGGACGACGCCTGGATATCTCCATGCTGGAGGCCATGGCGCATTTCAATCTCGACAGTTTCACCCACTACTACGCCGTCGGCGAGATCATGGGACCGCTGTCGCGCCCGGTCGTGTCACAGAGCTACACCTTCGAATGCAGCGACGGAAAATGGATCGCAATCCACATGTCGTCGCCGCCAAAATTCTGGGAAGGACTGCTGAACGCAGCGGGACAACAGACGCTCGCGGCCGATCCACGCTTTGCGGAGCGATTGCAGCGGATCAAACATCAGGATGATCTGATCGAAATCCTCACCCCCGTTTTCAAGTCCGAAAGCCGTGACGTCTGGTGCGAGCGTCTCCTGAAGGAAGAAGTACCGCACTCGCCAGCCTACGACGCAAATGAAGCGCTTGAGGATCCTCAGGCCCGACATCTTCGGCTGGCGGTGCCGATCACGCATCCGGAAAAGGGCCAATCGACAACGGTTCGGGCACCGTACAGCTTTGATGGCGCACCCGAATTCGAGGTCTCGGCGCCGCCGACACTGGACCAACACGGCGATGAAATTCGCGAGGAATTGAAACGGCGTCGCGCAAGCTGAGCCGGCGGGGAGGAGAACGCGGATGACCGAGGAGGAAAATCCCCAAGCCGTTCCGGTAGGGGCGGTTTTGGAAGCGAGCAAGGCAATGCTGCAAAAGCAGCTCTACGCAATCTTCACCACGCCGGTAAACGGACTTGGGCCTGTGTTCGCCAATATGCGGGAGCATCTCGACTTCCAGGTCGGCCTGGAAACGGAAGGCCTGCTGTTCGCTGCTGGGCCGATGTGGACGGATGACGGCGAACGCTGGGAGGGAGAGGGATTGGTGATCGTGCGCGCCGCCTCCCGCCAGGCGGCGATCGAAATCGCCGAGCGTGACCCAATGCACAAGGCCGGCGCGCGCACATTCCGCGTCCGGCCCTGGCTGATCAACGAAGGAACGGTGACCGTCCGGCTCGATTATTCGAGCCAGACATTTTCAATAACTTGAGCGCAGTACTTTGGGAGGAGACCAATGCGTATTCTAGTCGGACTTTTCACGGCGGGCTTGATTGCCCTTCCTGCCTCCGTCGCAACGGCCCAGGAGACAATCAACCTGACCATTGCATCGAGTCATCCCACCGTCATTCCCTGGGTTGGAATGATGCAGACCCACTTCATGGCGCGGACAGACGAAATCCTTGCCAAGAATGGCAACTACAAGATCGAATGGAACGAGGCCTTCGGCGGCCAGCTTTACAAGGCCAATGCCACACTGACCTCGGTGGAGCAGGGCATAACCGATATCGGCTGGGTGTTTTCGTTCCTCGAACCGGCGAAGCTGCCGCTCAGCCAGGCATCGAGCTACGCCCCGTTCGCGACGGTGAACCCACCGCTTCAACTTGAGGTCATGCAGAATCTCATGGAGAACAATGAGGCGCTGCGGGAGGAGTGGGAGCAGTACAATCTGAAGGTCCTCGGCCTGACCAGCACCGACATGTACGACATCTACACCAAGACCCCGTTGAAGAGCATAGACGACATCGACGGCATGAAGCTCTCGGCTCCCGGCGTGCTTGGCACCTGGCTACGGGGCACGGGCGCGAACGCCGTCGACGGCTCGCTGACCAGCTTCTACACCGATATCCAGACCGGCATTTCGGACGGCGTTCTGTCCCTGGCTCTCGGCGCGCTGCCGGCAAAGCTCTACGAAGTTGCGCCCTACATCAACCGCTTCGACGCTGGCGTGGCTTTCTCCGGCGCGGTCGCCATCAATCGTGACAGCTGGGACGGGCTTCCGGAGGAAGTGCAGCAAGCCATGATCGACGCGGGCAAATACTACACCGAAGCTCATGGCAAGGACCTGCTTGAACGCCACGAGATCGCGTTGAACAAGATGGTCGAACTGGGCGCGGGTCAAAACCCGCAGGTCACCATCATCAAGATGTCGGATGAACAACGCCAGGCATGGGTGGACAAACTGCCCGATATCGCCGGCGAGTGGGCCGCCGACCTCGATGCGAAAGGTCTTCCCGCAGGCGACTTCCTGAAGGCCTACATGCAGGGCCTTCGCGATCGCGGCGAAAAGCCGATGCGCAACTGGGGCGAATGAGCGGTGGCGACAGGCGTGCAACATGAGGAGGAGCAGGCTTCGAAGGGACCGACGCCTGCTCCCGGTTCTCTCGTCCGGATATGGACGATATTCGTCGACGGCCTCGCGGTGCTCGGAACGACGATGATCTGCATTCTGATGATCATCATCTGCGCTGACATCATCGCCCGCAACGCAATGGGAGCGTCTCTCCCTCTTGTCTCGGAACTGGGGGCGTTGCTGCTGGTGATGATCGTCTGCCTCCAGCTACCGGCGACGGTGAGAGCCGACCGCCTCGCACGGACGGAGGTATTCTTCGTCCCCTTTCGGGAAAGGCGCCCGAAATCGGGTGCTTTGTTGTCATCGGTCTTCAGCCTGGTCGGCGCCGGTGTCCTTGCAATGATAGCCTGGGCCAGCTGGTCTATCCTGCAAAAAGATTTCTCAAGCGGCGAGTTCATCGGCGTGACTGGGATCGCAACGCTCCCGACATGGCCGTTCCGCGCCCTGATTTTCATCGGTCTCACCGTCTCATCCATCCAGTTTCTCGTCGGAGCAATCGTCGAGCTCCGGACCAGCTTCAAGACAGGGCGCTGACATGTCTCCGATTGAAATCGGCTCCGTCGCGATCGCGGCACTTCTCGTCCTCATCTATCTCGGCATGCCGATCGGCATCACCATGCTTGCCGTGTCATTCGCCGCCGTCGCCGCGATCAGAGGCGAGGGCGTGTCGATGAGGATGATGGGAGCGGTCGCCAACGACTCTCTGCGCGAGTATCTTTTCGCCGTCGTGCCACTGTTCGTGCTGATGGGTCTTCTCGTAACGGTCTCGAAGGTCGGCAAGGACACGTTCGACGTCTTCCAAAATCTCTTCGGACGCATCGCAGCCGGCCTCGGCATCGCGACCGTTTTCGCCAATGCCGTTTTTGCCGCGATCACCGGCATATCGATAGCATCGGCAACGGTCTTCAGCCGGGTGGCCGTACCGGAGATGATCCGCCACGGTTACACGCGGAAATTTGCGACCGGGGTCGTCGCCGGATCGTCGGTTCTCGGCATGCTGATCCCGCCATCGCTGCTGATGATCGTCTATGCCGTCCTGGCGGAAGAGTCGGTCGGCCGCATGTTTCTTGCCGGCCTCGGACCCGGTCTGCTGCTGGCGCTGGCATTCTGCGTGACGATCGTTCTGCTGGCGCGTTTTCGAAAAGACTTCGTGTTCGCAAGCGCCGACGACTTCGCGACGCCGCCTGCGATGGGCGCGCGCGAGGTATTGACGAAATCCGTTCCGATCGTATCGCTCATGCTCGTCGTCCTCGGAGGGCTCTATGGCGGCTTCCTGAACCCGACCGAGGCGGGGGCGGCCGGCGCGCTTGGTGCCCTCGTCATCGCGATCCTCCGGCGATCGCTGGATGGCCGGACCTTCTGGAAGCTTCTGGTCGAAACCGGTCAGATAACCGTCTCGGTCCTTTTCCTCATCCTCGCTGCAACTTTCTTCAGCCGGATGCTGGCGCTATCAGGCGTTCCCAGAGGGCTGGCCGAACTCTTCCTCGCCGGTCCGATCGGCCCCTACGGCTTCCTGCTGCTCTACATCTTGCTGATCATAGCCCTCGGCTGCCTAATCGATTCTATTTCCATCATGCTGATCCTGCTGCCAATCGCCTTGCCGATCGCAGAAGCTGCGGGCTTCGATCTGATCTGGTTTGGCGTATTGACGGTCGTGGCCGTCGAAGTCGGGCTGCTGACCCCACCGTTCGGCCTGTCGGTCTATGTGATCAAATCGGCCATGGACGATCCCGACCTCAAGGTGGGAGAGATCTTCAGAGGGACGTGGCCCTTCGTCATGGCCATGCTCGTATCCATCGCCCTGATCGTCGCGTTCCCGTCGATCGCAACCTGGCTCGCACGTCTTTAAGGTGAACCCATGAAAAAGCTGCTCTTCATTCCCGGCAGTCTGCGCACGGCATCGGCGTCGAGAGCGACGGTGCGCACCCTCGTCTCCAAGGTCGAAGGGGAGGCCGCCTGCACGATCGCCGATCCCGGAAACCTGCCGCACTACAACGCCGATCTCACAGACAATCTGCATGTAAAAGAGTTTTGCGATCAGATCGCCGAGGCCGACGGCCTGGTTTTCGTGACGCCGGAGTACAATTACAGCATCCCAGGAGTGTTGAAAAACGCCATAGACTGGGCCTCCAGACCGGCTTTGGAGTCGGTGTTCAAAGGAAAGCCCTGCTTCATCGTCAGCATATCAGGCGGCGCGCTCGGCGGCGTCCGTGCCCAGGCTCACCTGAAATACATACTGAACGGCATGCTGGCGAACGTCTATGTCTGCCCGGAAATCGTGATCCCGCTCGCCAATCAGAAAGTCTCGGATGGCCATCTGGTAGACGAGGCAGTGCTCGGTTTCGTCTTGCCAAAGCTGCGTGACTTCATTCTGCACGTTTAAACGCGATCAAACAGCATTCGGGGAAGTGGCGATACCGGACAACGCTCGGGGCTGGCTCGCCCTGTCGCAGGGAATCTCGCGCGCCGTCCAGCTCACCTTTGTCGGGCTGACCTTCAATGGGCAAAGAATACCATTGACAAATTTTGGAACGTTCCATATAAAATTGGAACGATCTAAATCGGGAGGAAAAAATGCGCTGGGTATTGATCGGGGCGAGTACGATCGCCGCGCAATACATGATCCCCGCGCTGCGAGCCCATGGCGGCGAGATCATCACCGTGGTCAGCAGCTCGTCGGAGCGCGGCGCCGACTTCGCAGTAAAGCATGGAATCCCCCGGCCGGGGACCGATGTCCAGGAAGCCGTCTCAGACGCTGACGTCGATGCGGTTTACATCTCGACCACCAACGAGAAGCACCTCCCCCAGGCACTTGCCGCGATCGCGGCAGGGAAGCATGTCCTCTGCGAGAAGCCGCTCGCCATGTCGGTCGCCGACGCTGCTTCCATGGTGCGAGCCGCCGAACAGAAAGGCGTGGTGTTTGCGACCAATCATCATCTTCGCTGCTCCGGCAGTCATCGCGCCGTCCGCCAGCTTGTCCGGGACGGTCGTATCGGGCGTGTCCTGTCACTCCGGCTGCATCATGCCGTTCATCTGCCGGCCAACCTCCAAGGGTGGCGGATCAATTCACCGGCCGAAGGTGGTGGAGTGATACCTGACATCACCGTGCACGATGCCGATGTCGCCCGTTTTCTGCTCGACGAAGATCCAAAATCGGTCGTGGCGCAGATGACGTCGTCCGGCCTGGGGCAGGGGGTCGAGGATTCCGCCATGTCGGTGTGGACGATGCCGTCGGGCACGATGGTCATGAGCCACGAGAGCTTCACCCATCCGTTTGCCGGCAGTGGCCTTGAAGTGCACGGCACCGAAGGCTCGATCTTTGCGCGGAACGTCATGACGCAGAACCCGATCGGAGAGATCGAACTGGTGACGGCGGCTGGTCGCGAACGCGTGGGTTATGAGCCATACGATCTCTATGGGGAGGCTGTGCGGTGCTTCCATGAGGCAGCTGCAGGCCGAGGCGAACCGGCGGCGACAGGCTGGGACGGCGTAAAGTCCCTCGCTGTGGCTCTGGCCGTTCGCGAGGCAGCTGCCACCGGCGCCCGCGTCGATGTTCATTATGGAGATGTGAAGTGAGCCAGCTCGCCACGGCCGCCGAGGCGGCTGCCCGTATCAAGGACAACGCGGTCGTGACGGTATCCTCGTCATCGGCGCTTGGATGCCCGGACCTTGTCCTCGAAGCGATCGGCAAGCGGTTCGACGCGGAAGCGCACCCGCGCAATCTCACGATGCTGCACCCGATCGCGGCCGGCGACATGTACGGTGTGAAGGGTATAGATCACATCGCCAAGGATGGCCTGATCAGCCGAATCCTCGCAGGCTCCTATCCCTCCGGTCCATCGAGCCTGCCGATGCCGGAGATCTGGAAAATGATCGTCGAGGATCGCATCGAGGCCTACAATGTGCCGTCCGGCATCATGTTTGACATGCATCGTGAAACCGCTGCAAAGCGGCCTGGCGTCCTGACCCGGATCGGTCTCGACACCTTCGTCGATCCAAAGCGCGAAGGCTGCGCGATGAACGCACGCGCCTCTGCCGAACCGATCGTCGCGCGGGTCGAATTCGCCGGCGAGACCTGGCTTCACTTCCCCAACATCGTGCCGAACGTCTGTATCCTGCGCGCCACCACCGCGGATGAGCGCGGCAATCTCACCTACGAACACGAAGGAGCCTATCTCGGAGGGCTGGAACAGGCGATTGCTGTTCGCAATCACGGCGGACTGGTGATCGCGCAGGTCCAACGGATGACGGCCGCCGGAAGCCTCAGGCCGCACGACGTTCGAGTACCCGGCCATCTCGTCGATCTCGTCGTCATCGATCCGAACCAGAAGCAGACCTGCGAGACTCCCTATGATCCGGCTATTTCCGGCCAGATCATGCGACCCTGGTCGAGCTTCAAGCTAGCGGACCACGGTGTTGAAAAGGTCATTGCACGGCGGGCCGCACGCGAACTGAAACGCGGCATGACAGCCAATCTCGGGTTCGGCATCAGCGCACAGGTACCGCGCATCCTGCTTGAAGAGGGACATCCCGACGCCGTCACCTGGGCGATCGAGCAGGGTGCCGTCGGAGGCATGCCGCTCACCGACTTCGCCTTCGGCTGCGCCTCGAACGCCGACGGTTTTGTCCCTTCGCCGCAGCAATTCATCTACTTCCAGGGCGGCGGCTTTGACGTCTCCTTCCTCTCCTTCCTTGAGGTCGACGTCGAGGGCAATGTCAACGTCTCCAAGCTCGGGAAAAAGCCTTACCTCACGGCCGGATGCGGCGGCTTCGTCGATATCACGGCGCATGCCAAGAAGATCGTCTTTTCCGGCTGGTTCGAGGCCGGCGCGGATGTGCGGCTGAGCGAAGACGGGATTAGGGTCGAAAAACCCGGCAAGTTCACGAAGATGGTCGAGGCCGTCGAGCATGTGACATTTTCCGGAAAACGCGCGCGCGCCCAGGGGCAGGATGTCCTCTACATCACCGAGCGGTGCGTGATGCGGTTGACGGACGAAGGGCTCATAGCAACGGAGATCATGCCGGGCATTGAGCCACAGCAGGATATCGTCAAAGCGTCCGCCGGTCGGGTCAAGCTCGCAGCCGATGCCATCACAGTCGATCGCCGCCTGCTTTCGGAGAAAGCGATGGGGTGGACGCCATGAGTGCCGTTCATCTTGAAATCAGGGACCGCATCGCGGAAATCAGGCTCGACAATCCCGCCAAGCTGAACGCCTTCACGGTGGAGATGCTCGGACAGCTTGCCACACATCTGGACACTGTCGAGCGGCTGGGGGCGATCACCTGTGTGCTGGTAGCCGCCGAAGGCGAACGTGCCTTCTGCGCCGGCGCCGATATCAACGGATGGGGGGACCTGTCGCCGGCGGAATTTGCCCGTCACTGGGTCCGTGACGGCCACCGGATCTTCGACCGCCTGGCCCGCCTGTCGAAACCAACCATCGCGGTTCTGAATGGCCATGCCTTTGGCGGAGGCCTCGAACTTGCGGCCGCCTGCGACATTCGCGTCATGGCGCCGAGGGCGACGATCGCGCTGCCGGAAGCGCAGGTTGGCATTGTGCCGGGCTGGTCGGGCACACAGCGACTTGCCCGCCTTTTGCCCGAGGCCGTGATCAAGGAAATGGCCTTGTTCGGCCGCCGCATCGGCGCCGAGCGGGCTCTGCAACTGGGCTTCGTCGCTGAAGTGGCGGACGATCCGCGCGAGGTCGCCGAGGCGATCGCGATGAAGACGACGGAGCTGTCGCCCAGAGCCGTCGAGATCGGCAAATTCATGATCCATGCCGGGCGAGGCGAGGATCAGGCGGCGATGGTCGAAGCGCTCGGCAGTGCGGCGATCGCCGCCAGCGCGGATCGAAACGAAGGGGTCTCGGCTTTCAGGGACAAACGTAAACCGGCTTTTTCGGGACAATAACGATGAATGACATGACCATCAGCCCAGCAGTCGAGGCTGCCCTCCCGCAGGCGCCATTTGAGGGTCGCCACCTGATCGATGGCGAGTGGCGCGGCAGCGCCGACGGACAGACTTTCGATCGCCTGTCGCCTTCGCATGGCATTCTCGTCAGCCGTTCCGCCAAGGGAAGCAAGGCCGACACGGAAGCCGCGATCGCGGCCGCGAGAAATAGCTTTGACAGCGGCATCTGGAGCCGGATCTCCGGCAAGGAACGATCGACATTTCTTCTGAAGGTCGCCGATCTGATCAAGGCCAATGTCGAACGCATGGCACTGATCGAAACACTCGAAAGCGGCAAGCCGATCAGTCAGGCGCGTGGCGAGGTATCGGGCGCGGCCGATCTCTGGCGCTACGCCGCGGCACTTGCCCGCACGCAGCATGGCGACAGCCATAACTCGCTCGGCGAAGATATGCTCGCGATGGTTCTGAAGGAGCCCATCGGGGTCGTCTCGATCATCACGCCCTGGAACTTCCCGTTCTGGATCCTCAGCCAGAAGCTGCCCTTCGCGCTCGCGGCGGGCTGCACCTGCATCATAAAGCCGTCCGAGATGACACCGTCAACGACGGTAATGCTGGGCGAACTCTTGATGGAAGCCGGACTGCCGGCAGGCGTGGTCAATATCGTCCTCGGATACGGCGACCCGGTGGGCGCGCTGATGGCCGAACATGCGGACGTCGACATGGTGAGTTTCACCGGATCGACCGCCGTCGGCAAGGCGATCACGGCGGCAGCTTCCAAAACGCTGAAGAAGGTGGCACTCGAACTCGGCGGCAAGAACCCGCAGGTGATCTTCCCGGATGCCGATCTCGACAGCGCGGCGGACGCGATCACCTTCGGCGTCTACTTCAACGCCGGCGAATGCTGCAATTCCGGTAGCCGTATCATCGTCCATGAGGACGTTGCCGATGCCGTCGTCGACAAGGTCGTGGCGCTGTCGAGAAAGGTTGCCTTCGGCGATCCGCTCAATCCGGAAACCCAGGTCGGCGCGATCATATCGACGGCCCATCAGGGCAAGATCGCGGGCTATATCAAGGATGCGCTTGCGGCCGGAGCGAGCCTGAAGCTTGGCGGGACTCCAGTGTCGGTTCCAGGCCTTCCGGGGCAGTTCTTCGGCCCCACTGTCGTGGCAGACGTGACCGCCGAGATGGCAATCGCCCGCGAGGAGGTCTTCGGCCCTGTTTTGTCCGTGCTGACATTCAAGACACTCGAGCAAGCGATTTCGCTCACAAACGATGCGTCTTACGGCCTGTCCGCGGGGGTATGGAGCGAAAACGTCCACACCTGCCTCGCTTTTGCCCGTAGGGCGCAGGCCGGTACCGTCTGGACAAATACCTGGATGGACGGCTTTCCCGAGGTGACCTTTGGCGGCTTCAAGCAGAGCGGACAGGGTCGCGAAAACGGCCCCTACGGTCTTGAGGAGTTCCTGGAGATCAAGTCCGTCGTGATGCGGATCGGGCGCACCCGGGGCAATTGGGTCAGGGATTGAGAAACAATGTTGCGCGATCACGTTCAACGCCAGCGCCTTGAAGCCGATCCCGGACCGTCAGGTGAGGATCGTCTGCAGGCCCTCAATATCGGCGCCACCGATCCGCTTGAGGAGCAGACTGCCCAGATGTTCACCAGCCTCCGTCAGGTCTTCATAGATCGTGTCGACGCCCGGCTGGATATCCGACAGAAGCTGCGAGGTCTGCTTGGCGACGATGTCGTATTCGCGCCCGAGCGACCAGCCGCCATCAGCAAGGCCCGTGATAGAAGCCATGGCGGAGACTTCGCCCGGACAGATCAGTGCGTCGGGCGGATCGGAACGTTGAAGTCGCTGGCGGAAATAGTCGCGCACCATGCCGGCCTTGGAATCGTGACTGATCCCGTCAGCCAGCTCGAAGGCAATACCGGCCTCCCTGACAGCCGTCATGAAGCCATGCAGCATGTGCTGGCTGAAAGTCAGATGCCTCGGCGGCAGAATGATCGTCAGCTTGTGGCGTCCCTTGGCGATCAGCCGTCGCGCTGCTTCATAGGCGAAAGCGTAGTTGTCGTAGTCAACGAAAGGATGGGCCGTCGAGAACTCGGTCCGGCCATGGCTGACGAAGGGAAAATTCTTCTCGATCAGCAGGCGCACACGGGGGTCGAGCACTTCCGTCCGGGTGAAGATGAGGCCATCTGCGAGGTTGTTTCGGACGATATGCTCGACCGCCTCGATATTCGAGGTGTCGAGGAAATTCGGCATCACGATCAGGTGGTAGGGGGTCCCCTTGAGCGATTTCGTGACGCCATAGAGCAGCGACGTCCCGAAGCCGAGAATTTCCTCATGTGGGTCAAGCAGCACGCCTATGACGTTTGTTCGACCAGTCTTCAGGCGTTGCGCGGCGCGATCGGGAACATAACCCATGCTGCGGGCGAGATCGCGAACACGCTCCCGGGTGGCGCTGCTGATCAACGGATCGTCCGCAAGCGCTCTCGACACGGTCGTGATCGCAAGGCCCGCAGCTTCCGCAACGGTCTTCAGCGTGGGCTTGCCCGGCGGCAATTGCCCATTTGCCTTGTCGGTCTGGTTCCTGGTTCTACGCACTCTTCAGGGTCTTCGGCTCGTGAACAACAAGCAAGGGTAGCGTCTCACCCAAACGAGGGCAAGCATTCAGGACAGAAATTTAAAACGTTTCCAAAAAACCATCGTCGATATCCAACCGTACTTGCACGAGCCAATCAGGCTCTGCAATGCAGCATATGATCCGATGACGAGTAATTGGGAGAGGTTCTTGACTCTGTCAGGTTTGTAACGTTTTAAATTGGTATGCACCTTAGGTGCGGAAATGCCCGACGTCGCAAGTGAGGCTCGACGGCGCCGGGGATGCGGGTGGGAGACTCGCCAACTTGCGAATGGAGGATTTAATGAGCAAGTTTCTGACAACGACAGCAATCGCACTCACGATGATGGCGGGTGCCGCGAAGGCAACCGACGTCGAGGTGCTGCACTGGTGGACCTCGGGTGGCGAAGCCGCCGCCCTCAACGTCCTAAAAGAAGATCTGCAAAGCAAGGGAATCGGCTGGGTCGACATGCCGGTGGCAGGTGGCGGCGGCGAAGCCGCGATGACCGCACTGCGCGCCCGCGTCACCGCTGGCGATCCGCCGACCGCCGTTCAGATGCTCGGCTTCGACATTCTCGACTGGGCCGAGCAGGGTGCACTGGGTAACCTCGATGAGGTTGCCGCCGCCGAAGGCTGGGACAAGGTGGTACCCGAAGCGCTTCAGAAGTTCTCCAAATATGACGGACACTGGATCGCCGCGCCCGTCAACGTGCACTCGACAAACTGGGTCTGGATCAACAAAGCAGCGCTCGATGCCGCTGGCGGCAAGGCACCGGAAAGCTGGGACGAACTCGTTGCCATGCTCGACAAGATGAAGGCAAACGGCATTACGCCGCTCGCCCATGGCGGCCAGCCCTGGCAGGACGCGACCGTCTTCGACGGTGTCGTTCTCTCCAAGGGCAACGACTTCTACAAGAAGGCCTTCATCGATCTCGACCCCGATACGCTCGGCGGTGCCGACATGGCCGATGCGTTCGACCGCCTGATGAAGCTCAGAACCTATGTCGATGACAACTTCTCCGGCCGCGACTGGAACCTCGCCTCCGCTATGGTGATCGAGGGCAAGGCGGGCATGCAGATGATGGGCGACTGGGCAAAGGGTGAGTTTCTGAAGGCTGGCCAGAAACCCGGCGCGGATTTCGTCTGCATCCGGTTCCCGGGCACCCAGGGGTCGGTAACGTTCAACTCGGATCAGTTCGCGATGTTCAACGTTTCGGGCGACGACAAGGTCAAAGCACAGATGGAAATGGCATCCTCCATCGAAAGCCCGAAGTTCCAGTCCGCGTTCAACGTGGTCAAGGGTTCGGTTCCCGCACGCACCGACGTGCCGGATACCGACTTCGATGATTGCGGCAAGAAGGGCATGAAAGATCTGGCGGAGGCCAACACCAGCGGCTCGCTGTTTGGGTCCATGGCCCACGGCCACGCTGCTCCGGCATCCGTCAAGAACGCCGTCTACGACGTCGTAACCAAGGCGTTCAACGGTGGCTACAAGGACGGCGCGGAAGCGGCTGCGGCGCTTGCCGAAGCCGTAGCAGCCGCCCAGTAAGGCAACCGTCTCGGGCGGCGTCCTCAGCCGCCGCCCGTTTCCACCTGCCACAGGTCGTATCCAGGGCAGTATCGGCGGCCCATGCGCCGCCCATGGGAGAAACCAAATGTCCAGCTCACCCGGAGCCGATTTCCGCACGCGCATGCAGGATTGGCTGCCAAAGCTCGTGCTTGCTCCATCTCTGGCGACCACGCTGTTGTTTGTCTACGGCTTCATCATCTTCACAGTCTTCCTGTCCTTCACGGGTTCGAAGATGCTGCCGCTCTACAAATGGGTCGGCTTCGAGAACTACACGAAGCTCTGGGCGCTGCAGAACTGGCATATCGCCATTTACAACATCGCCATCTTTGCCACCCTCTACATCGTCATCTGCACTGCCCTTGGCCTGATGCTGGCAATCTTTCTCGACCAGAAAATCCGCGGAGAGGGTGTCCTCAGACCAATTTATCTTTACCCGATGGCCCTTTCTTTCATCGTGACCGGCACGGCATGGAAATGGTTCCTCGACCCAGGCATCGGACTTGAACGAATCATGCGGCTCTGGGGTTGGGAAAGTTTCACTTTCACCTGGATCAAGGACAACGACATGGCGATCTACACGATCGTGATCGCCGCCGTATGGCAGACAAGCGGCTTCGTCATGGCCATGTTCCTCGCCGGCCTTCGCGGCATCGACAACGAGATACTGAAGGCCGCACAGATCGACGGCGCCTCGAGCTTCCAGCTCTATCGCCGGATCGTCATCCCGATGCTGCGGCCCGCTTTCCTCTCGGCCTTCGTCATTCTGAGCCACCTCGCGATCAAGTCCTACGACCTCGTTATCGCTTTGACGGGCGGAGGGCCTGGCCGTGCAACCGAGATGCCGGCCACCTTCATGTATTCCTACACCTTCACCCGCAACCAAATGGGTATAGGCGCTGCATCCGCCGTGATCATGCTGATGACGATCGCCGCGATCATGGTGCCCTACCTCTATGCCGAGCTGAAGGAGAAAAACTGATGTCCGCCGTCACCCAGGATACAGCCGTCAGGACCGGCAGGGTCACACGGGTCTTCATCTATCTCGTGCTGCTTCTCTTCGCGCTCTTCTACCTTCTGCCGCTCTATGTCATGGGCGTGAACTCGCTGAAGCCGCTGTCGGAAATCACCGGCGGAAACATGATGGCGCTGCCGCAGAGCTGGACACTTGAGGCCTGGAAATCCGCCTGGTCGACCGCTCAGATCGGGGTTTCACCGACAGGGTTGAGACCGTATTTCCTGAACTCGATCCTGATGGTCGTTCCGGCCGTCGCCATCTCCACTATCCTTGGCGCGCTCAACGGCTATATCCTGACCAAGTGGCGCTTCCGCTACGACACGATCATCTTCGGATTGATGCTGTTCTCCTGCTTTATCCCATTCCAGATCGTGTTGATCCCGATGGCGCTCGTTCTTGGCAAGCTTGGCCTCGCGGGTTCAGTCCCGGGCCTGATCCTTGTGCACGTCGTCTACGGCATCGGGTTCACGACTCTCTACTACCGCAATTACTACGCCACCTTCCCGACGGAACTCGTCAAGGCGGCGCAGATCGACGGCGCCGGCTTCTTCCGGATCTTCTGGCGGATTCTCCTGCCAATCTCCGGCCCGATCACTGTCGTCTCGGTCATCTGGCAGTTCACCAATATCTGGAACGACTTCCTGTTCGGTGTCTCTTTCGGCGGCACAAGCCAGCCGATGACGGCCGCGCTCAACAATCTCGTGCAGTCATCGACCGGCGTGAAGGAATACAACGTCCACTTCGCCGGCGCGATCATCGCCGCACTTCCCACTCTCTTCGTCTACATCGTCGCCGGCCGCTATTTCGTGCGCGGGCTGATGGCGGGCTCGGTCAAAGGATAACAAGATGGGCTTTCTCGACATCTCCAACGTCACCAAGTCCTATGGACAGCTCGAGGTGCTCCACCGCGTCGATATCTCGGTCGAGGAGGGCGAATTCCTGGTTCTCGTCGGCCCGTCTGGCTGCGGCAAGTCCACGCTTCTCGGCATGATCGCCGGGCTTGAAAACATCTCCTCGGGAGAAATTTCTATCAAGGGACGGGTCGTCAATGGCGTCCATCCGTCCAAGCGCAACATCGCCATGGTCTTCCAGTCCTACGCGCTCTACCCGAACATGACGGTAGGCCAGAACATCACCTTCGGCCTCGAAATGCATGGTGTTGCCAAGCCGGAGCGCGACAGGGCGCTCGCCGAGGTGGCCAAACTCCTCCAGATCGATCATCTGGTCGACAGGAAACCCGGCCAGCTTTCGGGCGGTCAACGCCAGCGGGTCGCCATGGGCCGTGCGCTCGTGCGTGATCCCGACGTCTTCCTTTTCGACGAGCCGCTCTCCAACCTTGATGCCAAGCTGCGCGTCGACATGCGGACCGAGATTAAGAAGCTGCACGAGAAGCTGAAGACGACGATCGTCTATGTCACCCACGACCAGATCGAGGCGATGACGCTCTCGACCCGCATCGCGGTGATGAACAAGGGCTATATCCAGCAGCTCGGCACGCCGAAGGAAATCTACGACAAGCCCGCCAATGTCTTCGTGGCGACGTTTATGGGAAGCCCGGCGATGAACGTGCTGCCGGCGCGCGTCGTCGTGCGGGAGGGCGTTCCTCATGCGTTGGTCAGCGATGGCGAGGGCGGCGAACAGGCTCTGCGCTTCAGCCAGCAAAACCTCGCCCAATGGGACGGCAAGGACATTCTCCTCGGTATCCGGCCGGAAGCGATTACCGACCCGGAAGGCGCCGACCGGAAATCGCAAAACGTCGTAAGCCTCAAAAACCGCGTCGTGATCACCGAGCCGGCAGGGTCCGACACGTTCATCACGATGACCCTGGGCGGGAAAGACGTCATCGCCCGAATGCGCGCCGATATCGACATCCGCGCCGGCCAGAGCTTCGACTTTGCCGTCAATATGGAAAAGGCCGTCGCCTTCGACCCCAAGACGGAGGAGCGTATCCGTCCATGACCGCGCCAGACGTCATCATCATCGGCTCAGGCATGGGCGGGTCGACGCTTGCAGCGGCACTGGCGCCGTCTGGCCGCAACATCCTGATCCTTGAAAAGGGCGAGAGGCTGAAGCCATCAGAAGCCGATCGCGATCCAGAGGCAATCTTCGCCAGGGCGAAGTTCCGGCCGAAGGAGGAATGGCTTGACGGAGACGGTCAGCCGTTCAATCCCGGCAACTACTACTATGTCGGTGGGAACTCCAAGTTCTATGGCGCCGTGCTGCTACGCTACCGGAAAGAAGACTTCGCACCACTCCGTCACATGGGTGGCACGACGCCCGGCTGGCCTATCGGCTACGAGGCGATGGAGCCGTTCTACCAGCAGGCTGAAAACCTGTTTCAGGTTCGCGGCGTTCTGGGCGAAGATCCGACCGAGCCTTTGCATTCCGGCAATTATTCCCATGCGCCCGTTCCGGACGAGCCGGTTATCGCCGATCTGCGCGACCGACTGAGAAAGCTTGGCCTGCATCCAGCATCGCTGCCTCTCGGGGTCGACATCGATCGCTGGCTTGCCCACGGACGCACGACCTGGGACGCTTTTCCCGACACCTGTGGTGGCAAGAAGGATGCGGAGTCTGTCGGGCTGGCACAAGCGCTCAAACATCCGAACGTCACCCTTCGAACCGGCTGCGAAGCGAAACGCCTGATCGCCCGACAAGGTCGTGTGACCGGCGTTGAAGTCGAGGAAAACGGCCGGCGCCTCGTCATTGAAACGCCACTTGTTGTCCTTTCGACAGGTGCAGTGCGATCAGCAGCGCTTTTGCTGGCATCGGTGGATGATGAACATCCGAGCGGCCTCGCCAACCGGTCGGATCAGGTCGGCCGAAATTTCATGAATCACAACTGTTCCGCCGTGCTTGCACTTCATCCCCTGCGTCGGAATACATCGGTCTACCAGAAGACCCTGATGATGAACGACTTCTACCTGACCGGCGGTCCGGGCGGCGAGCCGCTCGGCAACATCCAGCTGCTCGGCAAGATCACCGGCCCGATCCTCGCTGCAAGTTCTCCCCTCCCGCGTCCGCTTGCGCACTGGATCGCCAATCGCTCGCTCGATCTCTACGCCATGTCCGAGGATCTGCCCAATCCGGAAAGCCGCGTGACGCTGAAGAACGGGCAGATCGTGCTCGACTGGAAGCGGTCCAACTGGGAAGCGCATCTTTCACTGGTGGAGAAGCTGAAGGCACTGCTTCGCCGGGCGGGCTACCCGATCGTACTCTCGCGCGCCTTCGATCGACGCACCCCCTCCCACCAGTGCGGCACGGCCCGCATGGGCTCCGATCCACGGACCAGCGTTGTCGACAGTTTTGGCCGCAGTCACGACCACGACAATCTCTTCATCGTCGACGCCTCTATCCTGCCGACGTCGGCTGCTGTCAATCCGGCCCTCACTATCGCGGCTCTGGCGCTAAGGGCCGCAAAACACATCAACGAGACGGAGTTCGCATCGTGACTCCGCTTGCGCTGATCACCGGTGGACAGCAGGGCATCGGCTTTGGGATCGCCGAGGCGCTTGTCGGAGCAGGCTTTCAAGTCGTGCTCGCCGCCCATCTCGACGCCGAGGCGCCCGAGGTCATCGCCGCGCTTGGGACGCTGGGGGACAAGGCTCGCTATATCAGGCACGACCTGCAGGAGATCGACAAGGTATCCTCCTTGCTCGACCGTATCGAGGATCAGATGGGGCCTGTCACCACGCTGGTCTCCAACGCGGGCGTGCCGGCCAAGATACGGGGCGACATGCTGGAGCTGGCGCCCGACAGCTTCGACCATGTTCTCGGCATCAATCTGCGCGGCACCTTCTTCCTGGCCCAGGAGGTCGCGCGGCGGATGGTGGACAGACCGTCGGAAACGTACCGTTCCCTCATCTTCGTCACGTCCGTCAGCGCCACGATGGCGTCGGTCGAGCGGGCCGAATACTGCATCTCGAAGGCTGGCGCCGCGATGATGGCGGAGCTCTTTGCGGTCCGTCTTGCAGCCCACGGCATCGGTACCTTCGAACTCAGGCCCGGCATCATCGCAACTGCCATGACCGCCGGAGTGAAGGACAAATATACGGCGCGCATTGAAGATGGCCTCGTGCCGGCCCGGCGTTGGGGCGAACCCGAAGACATCGGCCGGATCGTCGTGCCGCTGGCCAAGGGCGATCTCGCGTTCGCCACCGGTGCTGTCATTCCGGTCGACGGCGGTCTGTCGATCCCGCGTCTCTAGGAGCATAGCATGCAAACGTCCTATGATTTCATCATCGTCGGGGGAGGGTCCGCCGGGTCGGTGCTGGCGGCACGCCTTTCGGAAGACCCGAACCTCCAAGTCCTGCTTCTGGAGGCCGGCGGGCGCGACTGGCACCCCTTTTATCACCTGCCGGCTGGCTTTGCCAAAATGACCAAGGGCATCGGCAGCTGGGGTTGGCACACGGTACCGCAGCGGCACATGAAGGACATGGTGATCCGCTATACGCAGGCGAAGGTGCTGGGAGGCGGATCGAGCATCAACGCGCAGATTTATACTCGCGGCAACGCGCTCGACTATGACGGCTGGCGGCAGATGGGCTGCGAGGGCTGGGCCTACGACGATGTTCTGCCCTACTTCCGCAAAGCCGAGGACAACGATACGTTCGACAATCGCTATCATGGCAAAGGCGGCCCGCTCGGCGTCAGCAAGCCCGCCGCGCCGCTGCCGATCTGCGAGGCGTATTTCAAGGCGGCCGGAGAACTCGGCATCCCCTTCAATCCGGACATGACCGGCGAAGAGCAGGATGGTGTCGGCTACTATCAACTCACCCAACGCAACGTGCGGCGCTCGTCGGCGTCGATCGCCTATCTCCACCCCGCCAGGAATCGGAAGAACCTGACCATTCGAACCGGTGCGCAGGTCCTGAGGATCGTCACTGAAAACGGTCGCGCGACAGGCGTCGAGCTTGCCGGCGAGGGCATCGTCCATGCCGACCGCGAAGTCATCCTTTCCTCCGGTGCAATCGGCAGCCCACGGCTTCTGATGCTTTCGGGGATCGGTCCGGCCGACCATCTGAAAGCCACCGGCGTACCTGTCGTCTTCGACCAGCCCGGCGTCGGCTCCAATTTGCAGGATCACCTGGATCTGTTCGTGATCGCCGAATGCACTGGCCCGCATACCTATGATCGTTATGCCAAGCCGCACCTTTCGGTGCTCGCCGGCCTCCAGTATCTGCTCTCGCGCACCGGGCCGGTCGCCTCCAGCCTCTTCGAGACCGGTGGCTTCTGGTATGCCGATCCGGAGGCTCGTTCGCCCGACATCCAGTTTCACCTGGGGCTCGGCTCGGGCATCGAGGCCGGCGTCGCCGCGATGGAAAACGGCGGCGTGACGCTCAATTCCGCCTATCTTCGCCCTCGCTCTCGCGGCACCGTGCGGCTCGGCTCATCCGATCCTGCGGCCGCGCCCCTGATCGACCCGAACTACTGGGCCGATCCGTACGATCGCGAAATGTCGATCCGCGGCCTGAAGATAGCCCGCGACATCATGCGGCAGGATGCGCTGAAGCCCTTCGTGAAGGCGGAGCGCCTGCCAGGTCCCGATGTCCAGACCGACGAAGACTACTTCAACTACGCCTGCACGCACTCAAAGACAGACCACCATCCGGCCGGCACATGCCGCATGGGCTCTGACCCGGCTGCGGTCGTCGATCCCCGACTGCGCTTCAACGGCATTGCGGGCTTACGGGTCGTCGACGCCTCGATTATGCCGACCGTCGTTTCCTCCAATACCAATGCAGCCACGATCATGATTGCCGAAAAGGCCGCCGACATGATCCGCGCCGATCACGGAGCATGAGCCATGATACGTTTGCCGACACAGAATAACCGTATCGCGGACTATGTGCTGCAAGGCACGCCGCTCGTCCCGCGTGCTCCGACGCGCCCCTTGACGCGTACCGCCTTCGCCGCCGCGCACGTCGTCTCCGATCCGCTGCGCGAGCGTAATCCTTGGGACAGCCGGCCGGCCGTCGACTGGGACGCCACCCTTGCCTTTCGCGAGAACCTCTGGAACCAGGGTCTCGGCCTTGCCGAAGCGATGGATACGGCCCAGCGCGGTATGGGAGTCGACTGGCAGACGGCGCTTGAATTGATCGAAAGGACGATGGCTGCCGCCAAAGCCCATCCGATGAAACCGCGCGTTGCCTGCGGCGCCGGCACGGATCACGTGGCGATACAAAATCTTCGAAGTGCTGATGCGGTTCTCGCAGCCTATCACCATCAGGCCGAGGCGATCGAAGCGGCCGGCGGACAGTTGATCCTCATGGCGTCGCGCGCCTTTCCCGCCATCAATGCCGGACCGGAGATTTATCATACGGTCTACCGGCGCCTCATCGATGGCGCGGCGAAGCCGGTCATCCTGCACTGGCTCGGCGACATGTTCGACCCGGCGCTCAAAGGCTATTGGGGTAGTGACGACGTTGCTACGGCTAGCGACTTCGTCCTCACGCTGATCGAGGAGAACCCGTCCAAAGTCGACGGTATCAAGATCTCGCTGCTCGATCAGGCACATGAAGAGGCCTTCCGTGCCCGTCTTCCGGAAGGGGTCAGGCTTTATACAGGCGACGACTTCAACTATGCCGACCTTATAGCCGGAGACGGCCGGCATTATTCGCACGCGCTACTCGGCATTTTCGCGGCCATAGCCCCCGCGGCCTCGCAGGCACTGGACGCGCTGGCGGGTGGCGACCTTGAGACCTATCACCGGCTTCTCGCACCAACCGTGCCGCTCAGCCGTGAAATCTTCCGGGCACCGACGCGGTTCTACAAGGCGGGCATCGCTTTTCTTGCCTGGCTCAACGGCTACCAGCGGCACTTCATCATGCCGGCCGGTTTCCAGTCGAGCCGCGACATCGTTCACTATAGCGAGGTCTTTCGTCTTGCAGATCAGGCAAATCTTCTTGCCGATCCCGAGCTTGCCGTGAGAAGGATGCGTCTCTTGCTTGAGATGAACGGGATAGAATAGCAGCCATGGAGCGCAGGCCGACAATCGTGGACGTGGCGCGCGTGGCTGGCGTGTCCAAATCGACCGTCAGCCTCGTCCTGCAGAACAGCCCGCTCGTGCGCGAGGAGACGCGACGGCTCGTGCGCGAGACGATGGACAAGATCGGCTACGTCTACAACCGCTCGGCCGCCAATCTTCGCTCGTCCAATGTCGGCCTGATCGGCCTCGTCCTCAACGATCTGCGCAACCCGTTCTTCACCGAGTTCGCGACGTCGCTGCAAATGGCGCTCTCAGAACGTGGCTATGCGACAGTGCTCGCAAACACCGACGAGGACCCGGCGATCCAGGCACAGGTCGTCTCCGCCATTATCGAGCACGGGGTATCGGCTCTTGTCATTTCACCCGCGTACGGCGAAGAAATGGCCACCTTCGATCTCATCGCCAGGGCCGGCATCCCCACGATGCAGGTGCTGCGCAAGGTCGACCCGCGTATCGACCTCTTTCCTTTTGCAGCCCCCGATTACCGGTCGGGAAGCCTGATTGCCACAAAGCATCTCCTCGACCTTTCCGCCCGCCGCATTGCCTTCGTCGGCGGGCTTGAGGGACGTGCTGTAACGCAAGAGCGCATGTCGGGTTATCTGCATGCTTTGACGGAAGCAGGCATGGAACCGCTGGTCCTTGCGGGGAGAAGCAGCCGCGCCTTCGGACGCGAAGCCGCGGAAATCCTGTCGCGCGAACACCCTGATGTGGATGCCGCCGTCTGTTTCAACGATCTCGTGGCGCTCGGCATGGTGTCCGGCTTTACGAAGATGGGTCGTATGGTCGGGCAGGATTTTCGCATCGTCGGATTCGACGACATCGAGGAATGCAGCCAGGTCTATCCGACGCTTTCGACCGTCCATTGCGGTATCGCCGAATTCGGAAAACAAATCGCCACAACGATTCTTGGCTGGCTGGAAGAGCAGCGCGCCCCGGCACCGGAAGCTCTAAGCGCTGTCGAACTGGTGGTCCGCGAGACGAGCGGACGAGGCAAGCGAGCATGATCGAAAAACCGGAGATCTTTCTGCGACGGCTCTTCGATCGGGCGGTCGAGGTGGCCGATCCGATGCGATCGTTGGGTCGGTTCCTTCCGCCGAAGCCCAAAGGCCGCGTGATCGTCACCGGCGCCGGCAAGGCGAGCGCGCGCATGGCCGAGGCCGTCGAGGCCGCCTGGGGTCCTTGCGAGGGGCTGATCATCACGCGCTACGGCTACGCAAGACCGTGCCAGGGAATCGAAATCGTCGAGGCGGCTCATCCCGTGCCCGATGAGGCAGGACTGACGGCAACCGGAAGGATGCTCGATCTGCTGCGCTCGGCGACGGAGGACGATTTCGTGCTGGCACTCATTTCCGGCGGCGCCTCGGCCCTCTTGGTGCAGCCGGCGGATGGCGTAACGCTGGACGAGAAACGGGCAGTCAATGCCGCGCTTCTAGCCTCGGGCGCGCCCATCGACCGTATGAACACGGTGAGAAAACACCTCAGCAGGGTCAAGGGTGGGCAGCTTGCAGCGGCCGCCTATCCGGCGCGCATGCTAGCACTGATGATCTCGGACGTGCCCGGCGACGATCCGGCCTTCATCGGCTCCGGCCCCACAGTCGGGGATCGGTCGACACGGGAGGAAGCGGCCGAGGTCCTTCGCCGCTGGAAGGTCGATGTTCACGCAAGCGTGTGGCGCGCGCTTCAGAGCGCCACAGGCGTTGTCGCCCCTGACGATACCAGGCTGTCGAGGGTCGAGAACCTGATTGTTGCCGCACCGCGTCAGTCGCTGGAAGCCGCCGCCAATCTGGCGAATGAGGCTGGTTGCATGGTCAAAATGCTCGGCGACAATCTGGAAGGGGAGGCGCGCGACGTCGCGAAAGCTCAGGCAAACCAAGCGCTGAAGATCAAGGCAAGCCTGCGGCCGGGCGATCACCCGGTTCTTCTCCTGTCCGGCGGCGAACTCACCGTGACGCGTCGCGGGCAGGGGGTCGGCGGCCCGAATGCAGAATTCTGCCTCGCTCTGGCGATGGCGCTCGACGGCGCGGATGGCATTCACGCCATTGCCTGCGACACGGATGGTGTGGATGGCTCGGCGGAAGTGGCGGGAGCAATTGTTTCGCCAGATACGCTGAAGGCGGCAAAAGAGGCCGGCATCGATGCTCTGCGGATGCTTGCGGACAACGACGCGCATAGCTTTTTTGAGGCCATCGACCGGCAGGTCGTCACCGGTCCGACGTTGACGAACGTCAACGATTTCCGTGCTGTACTCGTAAGCCCTTAGGGACAATGCTGCTTGGCTCCCCACGGGTTGACCAGCGGAACACCCATAATTTCAGGATAAATCAGCCGAGCGAATTTGTTATCGCGCGAACACCAGCCCATCGAACAATTTGCGTGCCGTCCGCACCGAACCGGCGCCCTTGATTTCGCCATCTGTACCGATATCGAGGAAAACCTCCATCGCGCCGGTCGGATGCTCGATAAGATAGCGGCCATCGGCGGGCTGGACGGCGAGGCCGCGGGCCGGCCCCGTTTCCAATCGGGTCGCGGTGGCCACAGTGATCGCGGCAAAGACACCGACGGACGCGTGGACACGATGGGGAATGAAGCTGCGCGTCGAGATCGCGCCACCCTCGGTCGGCGCTGAGACAAGCGTCATTTTCGGAACGGACGCCGCCGTTACGTCGCCGAGGTTCATCATGGGGCCGGCTTGGAGACGGATCGCTTCGATCCGGTTCTTGAGAGCCGTATCGGCTTCAATCTCCTCGCGCGTCTCCCACCCCGTCAGCCCAAAATCGGTGGCACGCATGATGACGCAGGGCATGCCATTATCGATGAGCGTGGCCTCCACGCCGTCGATCACATCGACCGCGTTTCCGGTCGGCAGCAGGCTGCCACACATGGATCCGGCGATGTTCATGAAGAGCAATGGAATGGCAGCGTGCGTACCCGGTACGCCCGCAATTTCGGTGCCTCCATGGTAGGTCACGTGACCACCGGGCGTCATGACGCGCGCCACCGCCACCTCACCAGTGTTCACCATGTGAATGCGCACGGGTGTCTCGCCGTCCATAGCGGCGACGAGTCCGCGTTCGATTGCGGCGGGACCGACGCCGGCAAGGATGTTGCCGCAGCCCTGCGCGTCGCTCACCAGCGCCTGGTCGACGAACACCTGCAGAAACAGATAGTCGACATCGGCATCCTCGCGCATCGAACGCGACAGCACTGCGACCTTGGAGGTGAGGGGATCTGCCCCGCCGATACCGTCGATCTGGCGCGGATCGGGCGAACCCATGATCCGCAACAACAGATCATCACGGATAGCGGGGTCCACCGGCAGATCCTCCTTCAGGAAATACGCACCCTTGGATGTGCCGCCGCGCATCCACAGGCAGCGAATTCCGCCCTCAGACATATTTGAGCCCCTTGGCGGCGAGCGCCTCGCGCATGCTGTAGATGTCGAGACCGAGTTCGCCGGCAGCCAGCCGCTTTCGCTTTACCTCTTCATTTGCCAGACGTTTCTCGGCCGCTGCCAGCACGCTTTCCGCTTCCGCGCGCCTGACGACACAGACGCCGTCGTCATCCGCCACGATGACATCGCCGGCCTCGATATGAGCGCCAGCGCAGACGATCGGAACGTTGACTGAACCGAGCGTCGCCTTGACGGTGCCCTGCGCCGAGATCGCCTTCGACCAGACCGGGAAGCCCATCGCCGTGAGGTCGCGAATGTCGCGGACACCCGCATCGATCACCAGGCCGCGACAGCCCCGTGCCATGGCGGACGTCGCTAATAGATCGCCAAAGTAGCCGTTATCACAGGGGCTTGTCGGCGCGAGCACGAGGATATCGCCGTCCCGCAGCTGCTCGATCGCCACATGCAGCATCCAGTTATCGCCAGGCGGCGCGGAAATGGTGACGGCGGAACCCGCGATCTGGGCACCAGTGTAGATCGGGCGCATGTAACTGCCCAGCATGCCCTTGCGACCCTGTGCTTCATGCACCGTCGCCACACCGGCGGCAGACAGTCCCGCGATCACTCCTGCCGATGCTCGCTCGATGTTCTGGACCACGATCCCCATGATCAATGCTCCTTCTTGACCGGAGGCGTTCCGTGCGTATGGAAGGTCTCGATTGTCTTCAGGCCCCAGGCCTGGCCTCTTCTCCGCTCGTTCTCCGTCCACACCACCGGCTCCCAATCCGGCGCGAGGATGAGGCGAGCGCCGGCATTGGCGAGTTCCACGCGGTTGCCCGCCGGCTCCCATACATACAGGAAGAATGTTCCCTGGATGGCATGCTTGTGGGGGCCGGTCTCGATGTGAACCCCGTTCTGCAGGAAGATGTCCGCCGCTCTCAGGATGTCCTCGCGCTGGTCCGTCGCATAGGTGACGTGATGCAGGCGGCCGACACCACCGCCATGCTCCTCGGTGCAGGCAAGGTCATAGGTCTTGTTGTTGATGGTGAACCAGCACCCGCCGATCCGGCCATTGTCGAGGCGGATCATTTCGGTCACCCGCGATCCCAGACAGGTTTCCATAAAACGACGGAATTCGGTTACGTCGGAACTCAAGAGATTGAGGTGATCGAGCCGACGCGGCGCTGCACCGGTGAAGGCCGACGCGGTGTTCTTGAGTGCGGCTCTTTCGTTTTCCTCTTCCGGCGCATACCAGCGCGTCTCCCAATAGATTTCGAAGACGTGGCCGAATGGGTCCTCGAACCGGAACGCACGGCCATGGCTCTGGTCGCCATCGATCCAGCCCAGCACCTTGTAGCCGGATGCCTGGATCGCCTCCACCCGCCGCTCCAGAGCCTCGGGGCTCGCGGCGCGATAGGCAATGTGGCCGACGCCTGTCGTATGGGATCGCGTCAGCTTCAGCGTGCAGTGCTCATAGTCGTCCCAGGCGCGCAGATAGGCCGACGTCTCGTCCTGACCTGAGAGCTTCAGACCATAAATACGCGTGAAGAAGTCCAGGCTCTCCTCGAATTTGTCGGTGAGCATCTCGACATGCGCGAGGTGCGCGATGTCGAAGGACGGGTTGGTCGGTCGCGACATGTCTTCTCCTTCTCCGAAAGGCGCTCAGTCGATCAAAGCTCATCCACGGTGCGCGGAAAGACCGACTGGAAGCCTTCGGCATATTTGGCGTTTCGTCCGCCCGACTGACCGCCGGAATTGCGCATGAAGTGGTTGGCGCGGTTTTCGGCGACGCGGGTGTAATATTCCCACAGATGCTCTTGGCCTTCCATGCATTCGATCGCCGCACGCTTCCTGTCCCAGACCGGCGTCACGTCCAGGAACACGTCCGGCTTCCAGCCCATCTGCTCCGTCTGGTGCGGTTCGAAGAGATAGAGCTGCGGGGCGCCAAGCACCTTTTCCCCTGGCTTATGACCCCATGCCTGCGCGATCATCCTCGTTTCGAGCGCAACCTGTGTCGCGTACATATGATCGGTATTGTAGGGGTCATACTGCGAATGGCTCAGCATGAAATCCGGCTGGACATCACGGATGACATCGACCAGCCGGTACTTGTCCTCGTCCGTCAGGCGCAGCGGATAGTCCCCGAGGTCGAAGCTGATCAGACTGGAAACGCCGAGAGCTTCGGCTGCCTTTTCGGCTTCAACGCGGCGCGCCGTCTTCACCTTGTCCAGCGTCATGCCCGGCTGCTTCCAGAGCTTGGCAGATTCGCCGCGCTCACCAAACGAGAGGCAAACCACGGTAACGGCATAACCCTTTTGCGCGTGCAACGCGATTGCCCCGCCGCATCGCCAAACGAAATCCGCAGCATGCGCGCTGATGACAAGCGCGGTCTTTACCGCCCCTTTCTCACCGGACATAGCTTTTCCTCCTCGTTTGTTGTTGCCAAAGCCATGCTCTGGAGATGTCCTGGACGCAAATCGAAACGCCGGGACGGCCCATAAGATGAAGCTATAGTGACTGGAAACGCGACGCCGTCTTTGCAACATTCGGACGAAGGTTAAGGAGACATCCATGGCGGCGAGAAAAAACGACTTCCCGGCGATCGGTTTTGTTGGTTTCGGAGAAGCAGCCCATGCGATCGCCGGGCATTGGACACGGCCGCCGAGTGACGTTTTCGCCTATGACATGAAGCTCCGGCAGGGAATTGACATCGACCAACTGCAACATCGCGGCAAGGAGGCAAACGTCGTACTCTGCACCGATCCCGCAGACGCCGTTGGGACTGCCGGACTGGTGTTTTCGCTCGTTACCGCCGATCAGGTGCTTCAGGCCGCACGCGACTGCGCGCCGTTCATCAGCGCAGACTGCCTTTGGCTCGACGGCAACTCATGCTCTCCGCACACAAAGATCGAGGCGGCAGCCGTCATCGAGGCGGCGGGCGGTCGCTATGTCGACGTCGCGATCATGGCTCCCGTCTATCCAAAACGACACGAGGTTCCGGTGCTGATGTCCGGTCCGCATGCCGAAGCGGCAATGCAGTTCCTCGTCCGGCTCGGGATGCGACCCGAGGTCGCCGGCTCGCGCGTAGGGGATGCTTCCAGCATCAAGATGCTGCGGTCGGTGATGATCAAGGGGTTCGAGGCTTTAACAACGGAATGTCTGCTCGCGGCCCGTCGGGCGGGCGTCGAAGATGCCGTCCTCGCATCTCTGCAGGCATCCGATCCCGGCATCGACTGGCGCAGCCGGGCGACCTACAATCTGGAGCGCATGATGGTCCATGGAGCCCGCCGCGCCGCCGAGATGGAGGAAGTCTGCGCCACACTCACGGCATTCGACCTGCCGGACGCGATAAGCCGCGCCACGGTTGGCTGGCAAAGACGCCTCGCAGACCTGCATCTTGACCCCGGCCCGGATGACTTGGCCTCGCGCTCCGATAGGGTGCTGGACAGGCTATGATCCCGCGCAACCTCAGACATCTGCGGCTGTTTGCGTCGGTGGCGGAACTCAAGACGCTGACCGCCGCGTCGGAACACTGGCATATCTCGCAACCGGCGGTGACCCAGGCAATCAACAAGCTGGAGCGCGAAACCGGAGGCCCACTGTTCGAACGGTCTCCCAACGGCTTCTTTCTCACCGATCGTGGCGAGGTTCTGCAGCACCGCGTGACGAGCGCCTTCGCGCTTCTCGACCCGGTGCTCGCCGACATTTCTCCGCGCCTGAAGATTACGCTCAGCTATTCGCAACTGCAGGCCGTGATCGCCGTGGCGGAGAGCGAGAACTTTACGCTCGCCGCACGCCGGCTCGGACTTGCGCAACCGACGGTTCACCGTGCGGTAACGCAAGTCGAACAGGAGGCGGTACGCAGCCTCTTCGAGCGCACCTCGTTCGGTATTCTGCCGACCCGGCTGTGCCAGGCCCTGATCGAGGCGGCACGGCTGGCCATCTACGAATTCGATCAGGCGGACGCGGAACTTGCAGGCATCAACGGCGGGGAAGCCGGCCGGATCGTGATCGGCGCCATGCCGCTTGCCCGTTCCACCATCCTGCCCCGGGCGCTTGCCCAGTTTCGCGAGTTAAAATCCACCTATCCGGTGAAAATCCTGGACGGTCCCTATGACGAACTTCTCGGGGGGTTGAGACGCGGGACGATCGACTTCCTGATCGGCGCCTTGCGCGATCCGGCACCGATCGGTGACATCGTGCAGGAAGCACTGTTCGATGATCGTCTGGCTCTGTTGGCAGGTCCCAGGCATCCGCTGACCAGCAAGCAGGATGTCAGCCTCGACGATCTCATCGGCTATCCGTGGGTGGTGCCGCGCCAGGGAACGCCAACGCGGGAGCAGTTCGAAACGCTGTTCACCGGCGCAGGCAAGTCGCCGCCATCGCGGGTCATTGAGTCCGGATCGCTTCTCCTGATGCGGGGACTACTGAACGAAAGCGATCATCTCGGCTGCCTGTCGCGGCACCAGTCGCAGCCGGAATGCGACAATGGAATGCTCATCACAATCGATCATCCGACCGACCATCTGATGAGACCGATCGGCCTCACCTATCGCCGGAACTGGCGCCCGACCTCGATCCAGACGCTGATGTTCAAGCTCGTCGCCGACGTCACCCGATCCGCCGGCATGTTCGACACCGCCACCTAGCGATTACCGCCCAGAAGTCTCCCGTTGCTCGACGGAAAGGCCGTCGTTGATCTGGCTTCCAGGGTAAAGGACCACCTGGTCTCCATCCGCGACGCCGTCGGCGATCTCAACGGCGAGCGTATTCCGATGACCGATCCTGACCTTTCGCGCTTTGGCACGACCATCCTCGACAACGAACACGGCCCAGTCCTCTCCATCGCGGAAGAAGGCCCCAAGCGGCAGTTGCGGCACCTCCGCCTCGAACTGGATCAGATCCACGTCGACCCTAAAGCCGTGACCAAGTGACTTCCACTCGTCCGGCGGTGAGAGAAGGTCGAGAACGACGGTGACGCGCTGCTCCTCGATACCAAGCGCCGACACCTTTGTTTCACCATAAGGCTCGACGCGCCTGACCCGACCCTCCAGTTGGGGACCGCCCCAGTCCCGGATAACCGCGCGCTGGCCCGGCGTCACGGTCACGGCCTCCTCGGACAGAAGATCGACGGCCACCTCCAACTTCCGGGAATCTCCGATCTCGAGCAAGGCAGAGCCTGCCTCGACCACGCCTTCGCTTCGCCTGAGCACCTGCAGGACGACACCGCTCACAGGGGATTTGACACGTACGCAGTCACAAGCAACGCCGCGTTCGTCGATGACATCGCGAGGCAGGAGCTGCGAACGGGCCCTCGCGAGCTCAAATTCCCGGACATCGAGAGCCGCGCGGGCCGTGGCAAGGGAAGTCTCTGCGACTTTGAAGGCCCGTTCGGCCTCATCCAGCGCACGCTTGGAAATCGCCTCGTGTCGGCTTTGCGCCTGCGCGCGATCGAGTTCGGCGCGCGCAAAGTCAAGATTGACTTTCGCACCGTCAAGTTCGGCCAGCGCCAGCGCCCGAGCCGCCACAGCCGCCTCGACCACGGCGCGCTGCGCAGCCTCGGAACGACTGTCGAGGAATTCCGGTACCGCCGGCGTGATATTGGCGAGAACGGTGTCATTGGCCAAAACCGCGTCGCCCGGCTCGACGGTGAGCCTGTCGAGATTGCCGCGCAAGGGCGCATGTAAAGTGTAGACCTCGCTAACCCGCGTCTTGCCTTCTTCCGTGATCGCCACACGCAGCGGCGCCGTGCGAACCGTCGCAAGATCCACCGCAACCGGCTGTGGCCGGAAGGAGTAGACGATGCCGCCGGTGAGAACGGCGAACAGGCCGCCCCAGATGATGATACGTCTGCCGAGCACGTTCACGATATCATTCCCTCGTTTTCAAGACGCCGATGAGATCAAGGCGATCAAGTCTTCGCCGAACCACCGCCGCACAGGCGATCACGCTCGCAAGTCCGATGAGGGCGGCCTGACCAAAGGTCGAAGGCTGTATCACCAGCGGTATCCGATAGAGCTCCGTCTCGAAGGCCGACGCCATGTACCACGACAGCAGATAGCCGATGGCGCCGCCGAGCGGGATCGAGGCTATGGCGAGCAATCCGATCTCGCCCAGCAGGATGTAGGATATCTCCCATCGGCTGAAGCCGAGCACCGCCAGGGTTGCCAGTTCGCGGGATCGCTCTGAAAGCGCGATCCGGATAGAGTTGTAGCTGACCCCGAACGAGAGGATGATCGAGAAGACGACAAAGAAGCCGATGAAGATAAAGATGGTCTCGCCCATGGTCTTGAAGAAGGTGTCGAGCGCCGCCTGCCGGAAAAGGATCGCCGTTATGCCTGGAAGGTCCTTCAGTCGTGACAGCAATTCCTGGCGCTGCACATCATCGAGCAATACGTGAACGCCGGTGAGGACATGGCCGTCTCCCATCAGGCGGTTAAGCGCGTTGATCTCCATGTAAACGGGCGTGCCGATGAAGGTTTCGAAGGTCTGGATCACGGGAAGATCGAGCGTCGCCCGCCGACCTTCCAGCACCCTTATTCTCACGCGATCGCCAATCCCGACATCCAGCAGGTCCGCCAGGGCACTGGACATCACGAGCCCTTCGCCGGCAGGCGGCAGGACGCCGCGCTCGTTGTCGTAAATCGGGCTGAGCACAGCATTTGTGGGAAGGCCGACAATACCCTGACGCTCGACGCGGTTACCGTTGGAGATCTCCGCCGCCACACTCCGGAACGGCTCGGTCGAGAGGACGGCCGGAAGATGCCGGACATCGGTTTCAACGCGTACATGCTCGGCGTCGCCGAAGATGATCGTCGCGTCCTGACGCTGGGATGTCTCGAAGACGGAACGGGCGAGATAAGTGATCGAGTCGGCCCATTGCAGGGCGAGCACGAGTACTGCGATCGACATCGCCAGACCCAGGGTCGTCAGTCCGGCCCGCATCGGCCAGCGGGTGATACGCCGCAGAATAATCCGCGTCGGCTCGTCGAGCATCCGGAAAGCGGCCGATGACCGGCTGTAGGCCGGCGGGCTGGGAGGCAGCATCGCTTCCGCCGGTGGCAGCCGCACGGCCCGCATCACCATCGTCAGCGAACCGACGAGAGCCGCCGCGAGGCTCACTCCGCCGGCGATCAGGAAGGCTTGCGGACCGGGACGATAGAGCAGGAAGGGGAAGCGATAGATACTGGCGTAGAGGGTCGTGTTCCAGTGGCCGAGCCAGGCACCGAGGGCCCAACCCATGACGACCCCGATCACGGCGATCGTCAGTGTCATTTTTGCATAGTGCCAGCCAATCGCACCGTTGCTGTAGCCGAAGGCCTTGAGAAGCCCAATCTCACGGCGCTCTGTCTGGATCAGCCGGGCCATCACCATGTTCGTGAGGAAGGCCGCCACGGCGAGGAAAGTCGTCGGCATGATCCGCGACATATTGATCTGCTGCTCGATCTCGCTCTGCAGGAACCAGTTGGAAATCTGATCTTCTCGAGCATAGGCACCGCTGCCGCCGTAGGGGCCAAGCAGCGTGTTGAGCCTCGCGACGACATCGCGTGAATCCGCGCCGCGCAGCAGTGTCAGCGTCACGCTGTTGAAGGCCTGCTTCATGTCGAACGAAGCCTCCAGCACCCCGCGATCCATCCACATGAGGCCGAACCGTTCGTCATCAGGCATCATGCCGCCCGGCGCTATGGCATAGACGAATTCCGGGCTCAGTACTGTCCCCACAACGTGCAGTGTCCGTTTCTGCGATCCGAGGATCGCCGCGAACGTATCGCCGGGAACCAGTTGGTGAGCTTCCGCGAAGGATTCGCTTAAGGCCACCTCGTCGATCTTGCCGGGTTCAGGCAGACGTCCGGAGCGAACGACGAGGACGTTCTGCAGTTGAGGTCCGTGCGAGGGAAGCGACATCACTTGCCCGAGCGCGGGTTCATCGAAATCCGCGATGTCGAGAATGGCACCCTTGACGATACGGCTCTCGGCAACAGCCACGCCCGGTATGGCGGCAATGTCCCGCAACACCTGCTGCGGGACGCGCTTGGCGTCGGCGAAGACATCGGCGAAGCGCGACCGCTCGTAGTAGGCGGTCGTGGTTTCCTGAAGAGCCTGCACCGTTGTCAACGCCATGACGAGAAGTGCGGCGCCGGAGGCAATCACAAGTGCGATCGCCAGCACCTGCATCTTGAGACGCCAGATGTCCCGCAGGAGCTTCTTGTCCAGGCTTCGCATGGCGCCTCACCACGTCAGTTCGGCGGTCGAGCGACGGACCTTGTTCACCCGCGTCTCGACAATACGCCCGTCGGCGAACAGCACGACCCGATCGGCGACATCCGCGATTCCGGCATTGTGCGTGATGAGAGCGGTCGTCGTCCCCAGTTCCCGGTTGATGCGCAGGATCGCGTCGAGCACGAGAACACCGGTCTTGCTGTCGAGCGCGCCGGTCGGCTCGTCACAGAGCAGGAGGTCCGGACGTTTGGCGATCGCCCGCGCGATCGCAACGCGCTGCTGCTCGCCGCCGGACAGCTGGGCCGGAAAGTGGTTCTGACGTTCGGCCAGACCAACAAGTGCCAGAGCCTCTTCCGGTCGCATGGGATTGCGGGCGATCTCGGTGACGAGCGCCACGTTCTCCCGCGCGGTCAGGCTCGGGATGAGGTTATAGAACTGGAAAACGAAGCCGACATGATCACGCCGGTAATTCGTCAAAAGCCGGTCGCTCGCCCGTGTCAGGTCATGATCGCGGAAGCGGACCTCACCGCTCGTCGGCTGGTCGAGGCCGCCGAGGATGTTGAGAAGGGTGGACTTGCCGCTGCCCGAGGGCCCAAGCAAGACCACGAGTTCACCTTGGAAGAGATCGATATCCACATCATCGAGCGCCGTCACCGACACGTCGCCCATGCGGTAGATCTTCTTCAGGTGGCGGGCTTCAAGAGCCGCGGATGCCTGATCCGTCATGTCCGCTGCCTTTCCCCAATAGTCGTCGATCGCTGGCTGCCAGCCTTGAAGGCTGGCGCCCGGAGAGCACCCGCTCATCCTTTGGCCGTCTTCTCCGCCTCCGCCACTTTCTGCTTCACCGCGACGAAACTGTCGGGGCTGACGGAGATGCTGTCGATGCCGCAATCAACGAGGAATTTCGCAAACTCCGGATGATCGCTCGGCGCTTGACCGCAGATACCAATCTTTGCGCCGGCCTTTCCTGCTTCCTTTATCACACTCCCGATCATCCACTTAACGGCATCGTCCTGTTCATCGAAAAGATCGGCGAGTTCGCCCGAATCCCGGTCCACGCCGAGCGTCAGTTGCGTCAGATCGTTCGATCCGATCGAGAAGCCATCGAAATAGCGGGCGAACTGCTCAGCCAGGATGACGTTGGAGGGAATCTCGCACATCACATAGACCTGCAGTCCCTCCTGTCCCCGCTTCAGGCCATTCTCGGCCATCACCGCGAGCACCTTTTCAGCCTCGCCGATCGACCGGCAGAAGGGGATCATCACCACCACGTTGCGGAACCCCATCTCGACCCGAAGCTTGTGGATCGCCCGGCATTCAAGCGCAAAACCCTCGCGGTACCGCGGCGAATAATAGCGGGAGGCGCCGCGGAAGCCGATCATAGGGTTTTCCTCCTTCGGCTCGAAGTCCGCGCCGCCGATCAGACCGGCATATTCGTTGGTCTTGAAATCGCTCATGCGGACGATCACCGGCTTCGGATAGAGCGTCGCGGCAATGCGCGCCAAACCTTCCGCAAGGTTGTCGACGAAGTATTGCGACTTGTCGTCATAGCCCGCAGTCAGCGCTGCGATTTCCTCCTTCGCCACCTCGTCCTTCAGCCGGTCGAAATGGACGAGCGCCATCGGATGGATGCGTATGGCATTGGAGATGACGAACTCCATGCGTGCCAGACCGACGCCATCGGCCGGCAGCTTCCACCAGCGATAGGCTGCACCTGGATTGCCCAAATTGAGCATGACTTTGGTCCGAGTCGCCGGCACGTCCGCCATGTTGGACGTCTCGATCCGGAATTCCGCCACACCTTCATAGACCCGTCCCTCGTCCCCCTCGGCGCAGGAAACAGTGATCTCCTGGCCGGTATGAAGGATTTCCGTCGCATTGCCCGTCCCGACAACAGCAGGAAGCCCGAGTTCCCGGCTGACGATAGCCGCATGGGAGGTCCGTCCACCGTGATCGGTGACGATCGCGGCTGCCCGTTTCATGATCGGCACCCAATCAGGGTCGGTGGTGGAGGTGACGAGGACCGATCCATCGACGAACTGGTCTATGTCCTTCGCGGTCTCGATCAGACAGACCTGACCCGACACGATAGCGTCGCCGATCGACAGGCCATCGACCAGCATCTTGCCCTTTTTGCTGATGTGGTAGGTCTTGAAGAGGGCATCCTGCCGGTTCGACTGGACCGTCTCCGGACGGGCCTGGACTATGTAAAGCCTGCCGGTCTCGCCGTCGCGGGCCCATTCCATGTCCATGGCGCAGCCATAGTGTTTCTCGATGATCGTGGCCCACCGCGCAAGAACCAGTATCTCCTTATCGGAGAGAACGAGGGCCGCCCGTTCCGCCTTCGAGGTCGGAACATTTCGCGTCGGCTGGTCGCCCTTGCCGTAGATCATCTTGATCGCCTTCGCGCCGCGCTTCCTTGAGATGATAGGCTTCAGCGACATATCCTCGAGGAGCGGCTTGTAAACCTGATATTCATCGGGATCGACGGCGCCCTGGACGACGTTTTCCCCAAGACCCCAGGCGGCGTTGATCAGGACGACCTTGTCGAACCCGGTCTCGGTGTCGATCGAGAACATGACCCCGGAACCGCCGATATCCGAGCGGACCATTTGTTGCACACCGATCGACAGCGCCACCTTCATGTGGTCGAAGCCCTTGGCCTGGCGATAGGAAATCGCGCGATCCGTGAAGAGGGACGCGTAGCAACGCCGGCAGGCATCGAGCAGCGCCTTCTCGCCGGCAATATTGAGGAAAGTCTCCTGCTGCCCCGCGAAGCTGGCATCCGGCAAATCCTCGGCCGTTGCGCTCGAGCGAACCGCGACACTGACCTCATCATGGCCGGCCCGTTTCGACAGCTCCCGATAGGCCGCCACGATCGCATCGGCTGTCGCCTGCGGCCAGCTGCCCCGTAGAAAGAGCTTGCGCACCGCCGCCCCCGTTTCGGCAAGACTGGTCCTGCCGTCGATCCAGTCGGCGACGAGCTCTCCCATCACTTCGCGAATCCCGTTCTCCTCGACATAGTTCCAGTAGGCATCCGCCGTGGTGGCGAAACCGGCGGGTACATCCACACCCTTCTGGCCAAGGGTCTGGATCATCTCGCCCAGGGACGAATTCTTTCCGCCCACCTTGGCGACGTCTGCACGCCGGAGCTGTTCGAACCAGACAACGGGAGAACTGGTCATGATGCTAACCTCCGCGGAAATGTTGCCGATAGGGGCAACCAATGGAGGAGAAGCTAAAGGCGGCGGAGCGCCCGATCCTTGATCCGTGTCAAATCGGGTCGCTGAACTTCGGGGGCGACAACGTCAGCGCCACTGACGGACCGCTATAAGCAACCTCGAGCTCGCCGCCGAAACACAAAACCTCCCGACCAGATTTTCCGGCCGAGAGGTTTCCAAGTTCGTTGATGAGGACAAATGTCCTTTCCTACTCCGCCGCGATCGAGAAGTCGTAGCCGGAAATCGCCTTGGATTCGAGAAATTCCTCAATACCCCAAACGCCACCTTCGCGGGCGCGGCCGGATTGCTTTACGCCACCGAAGAACGAGCCTGCCCCGCGGGACTTCCCGTTCATCTCGATCATGCCGGCCTTGAGCTTCAGCGACAGCCGGTTCGCCCTCTCGGCATCGGTGGTCTGCACGTAATTTGTGAGACCGTAGACCGTGTCATTGGCAATCGTCAGGGCTTCCTCCTCGCTGTCGAACGGGATCATCGCCATGACGGGTCCGAAGATTTCTTCCTTTTCGATCGTCATGCCAGGCTTCACGTCCGCGAAGATCGTCGGCTTGACGTAAAATCCGCGATTGAACTCCTCCGGCAGGCCAGGTCCGCCGGCGACGAGGCGGCCACCTTCTTCGATTCCCTTGTGGATGTAGCCCTGGATTTTCTCCCACTGGCTCTTGTTTACCACCGGACCGATGTGATCGCCGGGATTTCCGGCGGGGCCGACCTTGATGGAATTCGCCACGGCAGCAGCCTTTTCGACCGCATCTTCATAGATGCTGCGCTCAACGAGCATGCGCGAGGGCGCATTGCAGGACTGACCGGAGTTTTCCATCATCCGACGCACTGAACGCTCGATGGCCTTGTCGTCGGCATCGGCAAAGACGAGGTTCGCACCCTTGCCGCCCAGTTCGAGCATGACCCGCTTCAGGCTGTCGGCAGCTGCCTTCGAGATGGCGATACCGGCGCGTGTAGAGCCGGTGAAGGAGATCGCCTCGACATCCGGATGCGTAGTCAACTGGCTGCCGACACCGGCCCCGTCACCGTTGACGAGATTGAAGACGCCGGCCGGAATCCCTGCGTCATGGCAGAACTCCGCAAAGAGCATCGCGTTGAGCGGGGCTTCTTCCGAAGGCTTCAGGACGCAGGTGCAGCCGGCCAGCATCGCCGGTATGGCCTTCAGCGCGATCTGGTTCACCGGCCAATTCCATGGGGTAATCAGGCCAACGACGCCGATCGGCTCCATCGCAACGGCGGCACCCGGCGCGTGATCGCCAAGCGGCCGTACCCATTCGATCTCTTCGAAGGCCTTCAAGAAATTCGTGGTGTGCCAGGGCAGGCACGGCGCCTGCTCGGCGAGCGCAAAGTCGATCGGCGCGCCCATTTCCATGGAGATTGCCTCGGCAAACTCCTGCAGTCGCTTTTCGTATTGCACCAGTATGCCGGCGACGAGGCCCGCCCGCTCTTTAGGAGGCGTCGCCGCCCATCGGGGAAAGGCAGCCTTGGCGGCAGCGACGGCAGCGTCCGTGTCGGCCTTGTCACCCAGAGAGATGACTGCGCAGGGTTCCTCGGTCGTCGGATTGATAACCGCGTGATCGCGCGCAACTGACGGGGGCACCCAAGCGCCACCGATGTAGAATTCACGTTTCTCGATCATGGTCTCTCCTCGTCACTGGCTTCGGTTCGGCGTTTTTTAAATCGTCGCCGCCTTGGTTAGCGCACAGGCAGCAAACAGCCAAGGGGCCGCAGGCGACGATTGGTGTCGCAGCATGCGTTGCGATAACCGCTTCGAATGAAGCGGACCCGATTGCGCGAACTCGCGTGCTTGGGTCTGGGCAACGTCAGTGTGTTGCGTGATATAGGCACTAATAGTACCGGCGCAAAGGCAAGGAAGGCGGCATCGTTTCCCAAATCAGTTTGGGTTAACCTCAGAAGCCAAGCGCCATTCCGTCCTTGCGGGACTCAGATGCGCCCGTCAGCGTTCCGTTTTCCCAATCGATCCTGACGACCTGCGCCCCGCCGATCGGGTCTTCCGCCGGCACGATCTCGAAGCCGCGGCGTGTCAGCTCCGCCACCGTTTTGGCCGGCACCGTTCGCTCCGCCTCGACGCGCGGGTTCTTGCCGCCGACCGGTATCAGGCGCGGCAGATCGATCGCATCCTGCAGATCCATGCCGTAATCAAAGACTTTGGAAATCAGGTGGGCATGGCCCATGGCCTGATAGTAGCCGCCCATGACGCCGAACGACATCTCCGTCTTGCCGTGACGGGTCACCATGCCGGGAATGATCGTGTGCAACGGACGCTTTTCCGGCCCGATCATATTGAGGTGCCCCCGTTTCAGCGAGAAGCTCTGCCCGCGATTGTGCAGGATGATGCCCGAGTTAGGCGCGACGATGCCGGAACCAAAACTGTCGAAGATCGAGTTGATGAAACTGACGGCGTTGCGTTCGGAATCGACGATCGAGATGTAGACGGTGTCGCGATGAAGCGGCATCTCGAAGTCCGGAAGATCCGTCGCCGCGTGCTTGAGGTCGATCATGCCGGCGAGGCGCGCGGCAAATTCAGGCGACAACATCTCCTCGACGGGCACCTCCGCCTTCTCGGGGTCGGCGACCCAGGCGTCGCGCGCCGCATAGGCAAGGCGCGTCGCCTCGATCTCGAGATGAAGCCGGTCCGGCGACTGCGGATCCGCGACCACCTCGAAGTGCGACAGAATATTCAGGATTACCAGCGCGATGATGCCTTGTCCGTTCGGAGGGCATTCGTGGATGCGATAGCCGCGGAAGTCTGTCGCAACAGGCGTTACATATTCGCCTCCGGCAGACGCAAAGTCTTCCACTGTGTGCAGGCCGCCAAGCGAGCGGAGACGATCGACCATATCGGCTGCGATCGATCCCTTGTAGAAGGCGTCACGACCCTCCGCTGCGATGCGTTCCAGTGTTCGAGCAAGGCGAGGCTGCGAATGAACCTCGCCGATCCGCGGCGCACAACCATGAGGGAGGAAAATCTCTGCCGCCGTCTTGTCGGCGGATAGCAGTTTCTCTTCGAGGCTCCAGTCCCGATGGACCCGTGGTGTGATTGCATAGCCGTTTTTCGCGTAGTCGATTGCCGGCGCCAGGATACGAGCGAAGGGTAGGCGGCCGTGATCGGCGTGGAGCCGCGTCCAGGCATCGATAGCGCCGGGTATCGTCACAGCGGACGGCGATTGCCGGGGCACCTCGGTCAGACCGCGCTCCTCGAACCAGTCGACCGTCAAGGCGGCTGGTGTCCGCCCCGATCCGTTGTAGGCGATGACCTTGTCGCCGCCCTTCGGCGCATAGAGCGCGAAGCAGTCTCCGCCGATCCCGGTCGATCCCGGTTCCACGACACACTGGACGGCACAGGCCGCGATGGCCGCGTCCATGGCGTTGCCGCCAGCCTGCAGGATGTTGACGGCCGCAAGCGTTGCGTAAGGATGGGAGGTCGCCGCCATGGCGTTTCTTGCCACGGCCACCGAGCGTGTCGGCCTTTCGAAATTCCGCATGTGTAGACGTCCCCCGCAGATACCCGTTTCTTTGCCCAGTGGTGCGGATGATAGCCACGATCTCCCGGCCGGCGCCAGCCATTCCAGCCTGGATTTACACAGTTCGTCCAGCGGATCCGTCGGCATTCCAGATTTTGACGATCCGTCTCAGGATACCTCGAATTTTGCGGCGAGTGTGGTGGAGAGCTGCGCTGCGAAACGGGCTGCTGCCACCGGCAGCGTCCTACCCTTCAACTGCCCCATGTAGAGAACACCGGCCGGAACGTCCTTCTTCGCCAGGGGTCGGCTCACCATATCCCCGCCCGCCGTTTGCTCCGAGAGACCGATCGGAATCTGGAAGGTGATGATGTTTTCCGTGACGGCATGGTTTCGCAAGAACTCGAAACTGTCCGATTCGATCACCGGTTCGAGACGATAGGAGGATTTCTGGGCAGCCATGTCCATCAAATGCCGCACGCCGAAGGGCGCCGTCGGCAGCGAATAGGGGTAGGCGAGACAGTCGCCGAGCCTGATCGTGTCCTTACGAGCAAGTGGATGATGCGAGGCCATGACCACATGAACGGGTTGGTAAACCCGCATCAATGTCATGAAATCCGCCATTCGGACCGGCTCGAATACCAGCGCGATATCCGCGGCGTGATCGATCAGCGCCTGCTCCGCCGCCTGTCGATCCCGCAGATGGACACCGAACGTCACCGCGGGATGATCCTTGCGGTAAATGGCTATCTGTTGTGGCAGGAAGTATGGCAGGAGCGCCTGGCTGCAGGCGATCGAGACATGGCCTCGCCGCACGCCGGAGAGGTCGGCGATCTGCGACCTCACCCGCTCCATGTCCGAAAGCTGGTTTCGGATGTGGTGAATAAGGATCTCCCCGGCGCTCGATAGTCGCACCCCATGCGGGAGCCGCTCGAAAACCGGGACGCCGAGTTCCTCCTCAAGCGCTAGGATGCGACGGTTGAGCGCCGTGGATGTAATTGCGAGAGATTCCGCTGCACCGCGAATCGAGCCAGCCTTGGCCACGGCGTCGATGTAACGAAGCGAAGTCAGATGACGCATGTGAGGGCTCTCCCGGTGATGCAAAATTTGCAGCGGCTTGACCAAAACTTAGCACAAGACAGAAGCAGCGCCATATGGGTTACTCAAAGGTGAACGCGGAGCGCAATAGACAACCTGGGGAACCAGCGCCCGCCCGAGCATCCACTGTTCATCCTGATCCGGGAGATCCTTCATGAGCCAGTTTCTTATGCCGAACCGCCGACAGTTTCTGCGCCAGTCAGCCGGTCTCGCGGGCCTTGCTGCCGCCAGCAGCGCCCTGCCGTTCAACATAGCCCACGCGGCTGGCCTGACCGTCGGCTTTATCTATGTCGGCCCGAAGGACGACTACGGCTATAACCAGGCGCATGCCGAAGGGGCGGCCGCAATCAAGGCGATCGATGGCGTGACCGTGGTCGAGGAAGAGCAGGTACCGGAAACGGTCGATGTCCAGAAAACCATGGAGAGCATGATCAATTTCGACGGCGCCACGCTGCTCTTCCCGACCTCCTTCGGATATTTCGACCCCCACATCCTGACCATGGCGCCGAAATATCCTAATGTCCGCTTCGAGCATTGCGGCGGCCTCTGGACCCCGGACAAGCCCGCCAATACCGGCTCCTATTTCGGCTATATCGGTATGGGCCAGTATCTGAACGGCATCGTTGCCGGTCACATGACCAAGACCAAGAAGATCGGCTTCGTTGCGGCAAAGCCCATTCCGCAGGTCCTGCTCAACATCAACTCCTTCCTGCTCGGCGCCCGTGCCGTCGATCCCACGATCACCTGCCAGGTGATCTTCACCGGTGAATGGTCGCTCGCCGTCAAGGAAGCGGAAGCCACCAATGCGCTGGCCGATCAGGGTGTGGATGTCGTTACCTGCCATGTCGACGGCCCGAAGGTCGTGATGGAAACCGGCGCCGGTCGCGGCATGTTCCTCTGCGGCTACCACGCCAACCAGAGCCCGCTGGCGCCTGAGAAATATCTCACCGGCGCCGAGTGGAACTGGTCCAAGGTCTATACCGACATGGTCAACACGACGCTTTCAGGCGGCACCATCGACAACTTCGTCCGCGGCGGTCTTGCTGAGGGCTTCGTCAAGATGAGCCCGCTCGGACCGGCCGTCACCGAACCGGCGCGCAAGCAGTTCGATGCGACGCTTGCCGAAATCATGAAGGGCGGCTTCTCGGTCATCAAGGGACCGCTCAAGGACAACAAGGGCAATGTCATCGCCGCCGAGGGCCAGGCCTTCGCGGAAACCGATGTCGCGCTTGAAAGCATGAGTTACCTGGTCGAGGGCGTCGTCGGGTCCACCTCTTAAAACGGACGGGAGGGGCATGCCATGAGTGCACCGGCGGATTTTGCAAGCCAGCAGGGTCTGGCCAGACGCAGTGTCTCGCTTGCGACCATTCTGCGCTGGCTCGACCCGCTCTTCCTGCCACTGGCAGCGCTGCTTGCCGGCATGCTCCTCTTCGCCGTCTTTCTGCTCCTGATCGGCACCTCGCCGATCGAGTTCTACACCCTCGTCTACAAGGCGGGCTTCGGCACGTCCTTCTCCTGGACCAACACGCTTGCCCGCGCGGCACCCCTCCTTCTCGCCGCCCTCTGCGTCGCCCTGCCGGCCCGGCTTGGTCTCGTGGTCATCGGAGGGGAGGGGGCGATCGTGCTGGGGGGTGTCGGCGCCGGTGCAGTCGCCATGCTGGCCCCGGGTTTGCCGGGTCCGGTCGGGATTCTCGCCATGATGATCGCAGGTGCCTTGGTCGGCGCCATCTGGATCGGCGGCATCGGGGCTCTCAGGCATTTCCGCGGAGTGAACGAGACAATCTCCAGCCTGCTGCTGGCCTATATCGCGATCGCGCTCATGAACCATCTGGTGGAAGGACCGCTCCGCGATCCTGCCAGCCTCAACAAACCCTCCACGGCACCCCTGCCGGAACTCTACCGTATCGGTGAAATCCCCGGCATCGGTGTGCACTGGGGCCTCGCGGCCGGCATCATCGCCTGCATCCTTTGCTGGGCGCTGATCGAAAAGACGACCTTCGGATTTGCGGCCCGCATTGTCGGCGGCAACATCAGAGCCGCCCAGATCCAGGGTCTGCCGGCCGGCCTGTTGATGATCGGCTTTACAGCGCTCGGCGGCTCTCTCGCCGGACTTGCCGGCGCTTTCGAAGTGGCGGCCGTCCATGGCTCGGCCAATGCCTCACTTGCTGGCGGCTATGGTTATACGGGCATTCTCATCGCCTTCCTCGCCCGTCATAACTGCCTGGCGATCATTCCCGCCACCCTGCTCTTTGCCGGCTTCGAGGCGTCGAGTGGCCTCGTCCAGCGAAGGCTCGACCTGCCGGATGCGACCATCGTGGTCTTCCAGGGAATGATCTTCATCGCCATCCTCTTGTCCGACGCGTTCCGTGATCGCATCACGCTGGATGGCCTTCTGCTGAAGGGGAAGCGCGCATGACGGATATCGGTCTCTGGGGCGTGCCCCTTGCCATCCTCGGCGGCGCCATCCGTGTCTCCACCCCTTTCATCTTCGTCAGCATCGGCGAATGCCTGACGGAACGCTCGGGTCGCATCAATCTCGGCCTCGAAGGCACGCTCGTCTTCGGTGCGATGAGCGGCTATGCCGTCGCCTATCATACCGGCTCCGCCTGGGCGGGCACGCTCGCGGCGGCCCTCTGCGGTCTTCTTTTCGGCCTCCTGCACGGATGGATCTGCAAATTTCCCAAGGTCAATGACATCGCGATCGGCATCGCCCTGATGATCTTCGGCTCGGGCCTCGCCTTCTTTTTCGGCAAGCCCTACGTCCAGCCCGTCGCCCCCGATCTGCCCTCGATCCCACTCGGTTTCTGGTCGGATATCCCGCAGGTCCAGGCGGCCCTCAACGTCAACGTCCTCTTCCTCGTTGGCATCGCGCTCGCCTTCCTCGCCGCCTGGGTTCTGAAAAACACCCGAGTCGGCCTGACCATCCGCGTCGCGGGTGACAGTGCCGATGCGGCGCGGGCGCTTGGCATCAACGTCAACCGTGTGCGCCTCTTGTCGACGGCCGTGGGTGGTGCGCTGGCTGGCGTCGGCGGCGCCTATCTCTCGCTTTATTATCCCGGCAGCTGGAACGAAGGCATTTCCTCAGGCCAGGGCATGATGGCGGTTGCCCTCGTCATCTTCGCTCGCTGGAACCCGATCCATTGCCTCTATGCCTCGCTGCTTTTCGGCGGCGCGGGCGCTCTCGGCCCCGCACTTCAGTCGGTCGGCGTCACCCAGGGCTACTACCTCTTCTACGCCGCACCCTATGTGCTCACCCTTGGCCTCCTGATCGCGATCAGCTCGCGCACCCGGGCCATGGTCTCGGCGCCTGGCGAACTCAGCATCACCAAATAGGAGCAGGATCCATGAACGGACTTGGCGGTCTCAACAAGTCGCCCGAGGGCGTGGTCAACAAGGAGCCGGCGGAATGACGACCATTAAGGCAGACCCCTATCTCTGGCCCTATAACGGCGATCTTCGTCCTGAGAACACCGCGCTTATCATCATCGACATGCAGACCGACTTCTGCGGCGTCGGCGGCTACGTCGACAAGATGGGCTACGACCTTTCGCTCACCCGCGCGCCGATCGAGCCGATCAAGAAGGTGCTCTCCGCCATGCGCGCCAGGGGCTACCACATCATCCACACCCGCGAGGGCCATCGCCCCGATCTCTCCGACCTGCCGCCGAACAAGCGCTGGCGCTCGCAGCAGATCGGAGCCGGCATCGGCGATGCCGGTCCCTGTGGTCGTATTCTGGTGCGCGGCGAACCGGGCTGGGAAATCATCGACGAACTGGCCCCGTTGCCGGGCGAGGCGATCATCGACAAGCCGGGCAAGGGCTCCTTCTGCGCCACCGATCTCGAACTCATCCTGCGCACGCGTGGCATCGAAAACATCGTGCTAACAGGCATCACCACGGATGTCTGCGTGCACACGACGATGCGCGAGGCGAATGACCGTGGCTTCGAATGCGTCATCCTCGAGGACTGCTGCGGCGCCACCGATCCCGGCAACCATGCTGCCGCGATCAAGATGGTGAAGATGCAGGGTGGCGTCTTCGGCTCCGTCTCGGACAGTGAGAAACTCGTGAGTGCGCTGCCATGAGGGTCCCGGCCGACGAATTCAAAACACCCGATCACGCCATGTCGGTGGAAACCGTCGGCATGACCATGCGCTTCGGCAGCTTCACGGCGCTGAACGAAGTCTCGATCCGTGTCGCCGCCGGCTCCTTTCACGTGCTGCTCGGTGAGAACGGTGCTGGAAAGTCGACCCTCGTCAAGTGTATGATGGGATTTTACAAGCCGACCTCGGGTCAGATGATGGTCGAAGACCTCGAAGTCGAGATCCCCGCCCCCCGCGTCGCCCATGATATTGGGCTCGGCATGGTCTATCAGCATTTCACGCTCGTTCCCTCGCTGACCGCAGCCGAAAACCTCGTCATCAGCCGGGCCGATGCGCCGGCGCTGATCGACTGGAAGAAGGAGCGCCAGGCGCTCGCCGCCTTCATGGACCGGATGCCCTTCTCCGTGCCGCTCGACATCCCCGTCGGCCGGCTCGCCGCAGGCGAGAAGCAGAAGCTGGAACTCCTGAAGCAGCTTTATCTCGGCCGCCGTTTCCTGATCCTCGACGAGCCCACCTCTGTGCTGACACCGGCGGAAGCCGACGAATTGCTCGGCATGGTCCGGGGTTTGACGAGTGCGGGTGAACTCACCTGCCTGATGATCAGCCACAAATTCCGCGAAGTGACGGCCTTTGCCGACGAAGTCTCGGTCCTGAGACGCGGCGAATATGTCGGCGGCGGAAAGGTCTCCGACCTCTCGACCTCCGATATGGCGGCGATGATGATCGGTGAAAAGGAGCTGGTTAAGCCGGCCGCCCGCGTCGCCTACGAGGGCGTGCCCGTCCTCTCTGTGTTCGGCGTCAGGGCCCCGGATCGCTCCGGCCTGAAGACCATCGACATCGCCGATCTCACCGTAAAGTCCGGCGAGATCGTCGGCATCGCCGGGATTTCCGGCAATGGCCAGATGGAACTGATGGAGATCCTGACCGGCCAGCGGCCGCTGGAAAAGGGCGAGATCCGGGTCAAGGCGGAGCCCTATCACGCACGACGCGGCGAGGCCCGCAAGCTCAACGTCCGCTATCTGCCCGAGGAGCCCTTGAAGAACGCCTGTGCGCCGCGCATGACGGTGGCCGAGAATATCTTCTTCCGCGACTTTGACTTCAGTTCAGGCCGCGCCCAGTTCTGGCTCGATGGCAGCCGCATGCTCGAACAGGCGGGCCATCTGGTCGGCGAGTACAAGGTGAAGACGGCCTCGCTCCAGTCTCCGATCGCCTCGCTCTCCGGCGGCAATGTCCAGCGCGCGGTTCTCGCCCGCGAACTCACCGGCGACGTCGATCTCTTGATCATCACCAATCCCTGCTTCGGCCTCGATTTCTCGGCCGTTGCCGAAATCCGCGCCCGCATCATGGCCGCAAGAAATGCAGGCGCCGCCGTGCTCCTGATCTCTGAAGACCTAGACGAAATTCTCCAACTCTCCGACCGGATCCTGGTCATGTCGGAAGGACACATCGCTTACGAGACCCCAGCCGCAAACGCCGATATCGGCGAGATCGGCCGGCACATGGCAGGACATCACTGATGGCAATCATCCAGGCGCGCCCTTTCGACTTCGACCTCGATCGGGACCATGCGGCCCTTATCATTATCGACATGCAGCGCGACTTCGTCGAGCCCGGCGGTTTCGGCGAAACACTGGGCAACAAGGTCGCGCTCCTGCAGACAATCATTCCGGCGACGGCAAGGCTGCTTGCCGCCTTCCGCGCTGCCGGACTGCCTGTCATCCACACGCGCGAATGCCATCGTCCCGACCTGTCCGATTGCCCGCCCGCCAAGCGCGACCGCGGCAAGCCCTCTCTGCGCATCGGCGATCCCGGTCCCATGGGCCGCATCCTCATTTGCGGCGAACCCGGCGCCGACATCATTCCAGAACTCTATCCGGTCGAGGGCGAAATCGTGCTCGACAAGCCCGGCAAGGGCGCCTTCTACGCCACACCGCTTGGAGAGATCCTGGCCGAGCGGAAGATCCGCCAACTGGTCTTCGCCGGCGTCACCACCGAAGTCTGCGTACAGACCACCATGCGTGAGGCCAATGACCGTGGCTTCGAATGCCTGCTCGCGACCGACGCCACAGAGAGCTATTTCCCCGACCTCAAGAAGGCGGCCATCGACATGATCACCGCGCAAGGCGCCATCGTCGGCTGGGCGGCAACCGTCGATCAGATCGTGGAGGCGCTCGATGGGTGAGCCACTGAGCTTCGTCGACTTTCTCGGTGGCGGCTGGCAGCATTGCCGGTTCGAATATTTCCGTGAGGGCGTGGAAATCTGCCGTCTCGTCACCGGAGAGCCGGAAGTCGCTCTGCTGCGCTATGCACCTGGCGCCTCGGTGCCACGGCACCTGCATCAGGGACTGGAAACCATTCTGGTGCTGTCAGGTTCGCAAAGCGACGAATACGGCCACTACAGCGCCGGCTCATTCGTTGCAAATGCCGCCGGCAGCTCGCATTCGGTGACCTCGGAAGAAGGCTGTGTCGTGCTGATCCAATGGACGCGGCCGGTGAAGATTCTTTGATTAATCCGCGCCTGTGAGATATCCCAGCACTGCCTCTGCGATCATCGATTTGTGGCGCGCGTAAAGCGATGGTTCCGAGAGGTCTCGCTGAAAGATCATTCCGAACGTGTAGCGGTTGGACACACGGAAGAAGCAGAACGCGCTGATCAGCATGTGAAGGTCGATGGCGTCCGCCTTGCGGCGAAAGACGCCCTCGTCGAGGCCTCGGTCGATAATGTCCTGGATCGTTCGGATAACGGAGATGTTCAAGTCGGCGATTTCGCTCGATCGCTTCATGTGCATCGCGTGATGGATATTCTCGATGCTGACGAGGCGGACGAAATCCGGGTTCTGCTCGTCGTGGTCAAAGGTCGTGCTGATGAGCTGGCGCAGCGCCTCGTCAGGCTTCAGCTCGGACAGTTGAAGATCGGCCTCAAGCGAACGGATCTTGCGGTAGGCCCGCTCGAGCACGGCGAGATAGAGGCCTTCCTTGCTTCCATAATAGTAATAGATCATCCGTTTGGACGTGCGCGTCTTCTCGGCAATGGAATCGACGCGCGCACCTGAAAGGCCAAATTCCACAAACTCCTGGGTCGCAACGTCAAGGATATTTTCCCGCGTCTTCTCTGGATCGTTCCTCCGCGTATCCCCGGTCGTCTTTGTCATGTTCCTCCACCCCCGAGCGGAACGGGCCATCTTTAGCGGCTCTAATCCAGTCCTGATCCCGTTCATAGTACCGCAACAGACTGGTATCAACGGGTCATATATTGACACTAACTAGTTAGTACATTACCGATGAAGCCAGGGCGAGAGACGAAGCATCCAAGAACTCTCTCAAAACGAATGCGTCGAACAAACGCCGAAGGCGGGATATGAAACGAGCAGGGCTCATAGGTTTTGGCATACAGCGCTCGCTGACCCCAGCGATGCACATGCGAGAGGGCGAGGCCCAGGGTATCGAATACGGGTACGAACTGATCGACCTCAACGAGCGGAATCTGACGCCGGACGCATTGGAAAGCCTCGTGATCGATGCGGAGGAGAGGGGATTCTGCGGCCTCAACATCACCTATCCTTGCAAACAGAGGATCGTACCGCTGCTCACCGAGATGTCCGAGGATGCGCGAAAGCTCAGCGCGGTCAACACGGTCGTATTGCAGGACGGAAGACGCATAGGTCATAACACTGACTGGTGGGGTTTCGCCGAGGGAATACGGCGGCAGCTACCCGGCGCAGACCTCGGCTCCGTTGTACAGATAGGTGCCGGAGGTGCCGGTGCGGCGACGGCCTTTGCGATGCTCCAGATGGGCGCACGCGTCTTGACGATTTTCGATCTCGACAACATGCGGGCGCTTGACCTCACAGCCCTTCTGACAAGACTTTTCCCGGACGCCAAAATCAAGGCAGGCGATGATCTGGCGCAGGCCATGGCGGGCGCGACGGGACTGGTGCATGCGACGCCCATGGGCATGGACAAGCATCCCGGCCTTCCCTTGCCGGCGGAATTGCTCAACCCGCCACTCTGGGTCGCAGAGATCGTCTACTTTCCGCTCGAAACGGCGCTTTTGCAGGCGGCTCGTCGCCGTGGCTGCCGGGTTGCGAACGGTGGCGGCATGGCGGTTTTCCAAGCCGTCGGTGCATTCTCGTTATTCACCGGCCTGCAGCCCGACGCCGACAGGATGGTTGAGCACTTCAAAACACTCACCGGATACGACACCAGGAGTGTTGCACGTATGGCCTGAACGAAGGTCGATAAAGGCTAGAGCAGAACAAGAGTTTTAGTCGATCGGCCGCCCGGCCGGTCAGGGAGAAGAAGGTCCGAAGCCCGAGGAGGGGCAGGACGAGAGGAGGAAGACATGACGTTTAAAATTTCACGCCGCACGCTTCTGGCGGGTTCGGCCGCCCTGGGCGCCGCCCTGAGCACGGTATCGATCCCGGCCCTTGCTCAGGAACCCGTCACGCTGAAGCTTTCGGCGGTCTTTTCCGAGCAGGACATTCGTGCCGGCATGGTCAAGATGTTCGCAGAGGAACTCCAGGACGGGTTCAAGGTGGAGCCGTTCTATGGCGGCACCCTGTTCAAACAGGGTACCGAGCTTGTCGCGCTCCAGCGGGGCAATCTGCAGATGGGCAATATCGCTCCGCAGGACATCGCAAAGCAGGTCCCGGAATGGTCGGTCCTGACCTCAGCCTATCTGTTCCGCGATGCCGCTCACGTTCGGGCCTTCTTCGCAAGCGATGTGGGCGCGGAGTTCAAGAAGATGGCCGAAGACAAGGCCGGCGTTTACATTCTCGGCCCAACCTATTTCGGCGCCCGTCAGGTCGGACTGAAATCCGACAAGAAGATTAACACACCGGCGGACCTTTCAGGTGTGAAGCTTCGCATGCCGGGCGGCGACGCCTGGCAATTCCTGGGTGAGGCATTGGGCGCCAACCCCGTCCCGATGGCCTATGCCGAGGTGTATACCGGGCTGCAGACCGGCGCGATCGACGGTCAGGACAATCCGCTACCCAATGTCAAAAACATGAAATTCTATGAAGTCATGTCGCAGATCGTCATGACTTCGCACCTGATCGGCTATGACCTTCTGACCATTTCGGCGGAGACGTGGAAAAGCCTTTCACCCGAACAGCAGGCGAAGGTGCAGGCGGCGGCCGACAAGGCGATGCAGTGGAGTGAAGAGCAGCACCTGGCTCAGGAGAAGACGCTGGTCGATGAATTCAAGGCAGCCGGCCTGCAGATCTACGAGCCGGACATCGCTGCCTTCCGGTCGTTTGCCCAGGAAAAATATCTCGCATCGGATCTGGCGCAATCCTGGCCCGAAGGCATTCTGGAGAAGGTCGCTGCTCTCTGAGCGTGCGCGAGATACCAGCGAGCCGGCCTTGCGCCGGCTCGTCCGACAACCAGAAAGTCGACGTCCATGAATAACCGCCTTGCCAACTGGGGCCTCTGGCTCAGGCGCCGCGCTGAAAATCTGCTGGCGATGATGCTGCTCGCCATGTTCGTGATCTTCCTGCTTCAGATCACGTTCCGCTACGTGTTGAATCTGTCGATCGGCTGGACCCACGAGGCGAGCGTCGCGCTCTGGATCTGGATGGTTCTCTTCGGCTCGGCGTTTGTTGTTCGGGAAGTGGACGAAATCCGTTTTGATCTGTTCTGGGGGGCGGCGAGCGCTGGCGGACTGCGCATCATGCAGATCATCAGCTCCGTCTCGCTGGTGGCGCTTTTCATCTGGTCGCTGCCCGCCGTGATCGATTATGTGAGCTTCATGCAGGTCGAAAGCACGGCCTACCTCAAGATCCGTTTCGACGTCCTCTATTCCATTTACGTTGTCTTCGCGATCGCCATGATCATCCGCCATCTCTGGCTTTGCCTGCTCGCCTTCAGAGGGAAGGCGCCGGAAGGCTTTGACCCGACCAAAGCGAGCTCCGGCGTATGAACCTCACAAGTCCCTTCTCTCTTTCGATCGTTGCCATCACGGCTCTGGCGTTCCTCGGCCTGCCGATCGGCCTGTCGATGATCTGCGGCTCCATTCTCTATCTGGCGCTCGTCGGCGCAGACATGGGGATCGTCGCCGAGCAGTTTCTCAACGGCATGTACTCGAACTACGTCATTCTGGCCGTGCCTCTTTTCATTCTTGCCGCCGAACTGATGAATATCGGCTCGATGACCGAACGGCTGCTGTCGTTCTGCAACGTGCTGGTCGGTCGTTTCCGCGGCGGGCTTGCGCAGGTCAACGTCGTGCAAAGCATAATCTTCGCCGGCATGTCCGGTTCGGCGATCGCCGATGCTGCCGGTACCGGCAGCATGATGCAGAAGCTGATGACGCAGGGCGGCCGCTATACGCCGAGTTTCGCCGCTGCGCTGACGGCCGTGACCGCCGTCATCGGCCCCATCATTCCGCCGTCCATTCCAATGGTGATCTACTCGCTCGTCTCGGATGCGTCGATCGGCTATCTCTTTCTGGCCGGCATGGTGCCGGGACTGCTCATGGCGAGCTTGCAGATGACGCAGGTGGCGATCACCGCACGCCGCAAGAATTTTCCGGTCGAAGCGCCGGTTCCGCTGAAGGATATCCCGGGCATCACCTGGAGAGCAGCACCGGCTTTGTTCATGCCGGTCCTGCTACTCGGATGTATCTATTCTGGCATCACCACCCCGACGGAGGCCGCGGCATTGGCCGCCGCCTACGCGCTTTTCATCTCCGTGGTCGTCTATCGAAGCATAAGCTGGATCGCGTTCTACAGGGCAGTATTTTCGAGTGCGAAGACATCCGCATCCATCGGAATGCTCATCGCTGGCGCCCTGGTCTTCAACTATGTGGTGACCATCGAGAATATTCCCGAAAGCATCAAGACCGTGCTCATCGGCTGGGACATGTCGCCGGTCATGTTCCTTGTCTTCGTGAACATCGTTCTGCTACTGCTCGGCTGCGTCCTCGAAGGAACGGCGATCCTGTTGATCATCGTTCCCGTCTTCATTCCCACGGCCCAGGCGCTCGGCATCGACCTCGTCCACTTCGGAGTTGTGGTTGTCGTGAACATCATGCTGGGCCTTGTGACACCACCCTACGGACTGTTGCTCTTCATCGTTGCCAAGATTTCCGGAGCACCACTTCGCGACATCGTCCGCGACGCCGCCCCCTTCCTTTTCTGGATGGTGATGTGCCTTGGCGTGATCACCTTTGTCCCCGACGCCGTGCTCTGGCTGCCACGTCTTCTTGGCTACCAGGGCTGATGGAGAAACCATGACAGAACGCAAGCCGCTCTACATCCTCAATGGCCCGAACCTCAACCGGCTTGGCCGGCGCGAGCCGGAGATCTACGGACACCACACCCTCGCCGATGTCGAACTCTGGTGCCGGGAGGCCGCCGGTGAATGGCCCGTGATCTTCCGGCAGACCAACAGTGAGGAGAAGCTTATCGAGGACGTGCACGAGGCGATCGACGAGGGCGCGGGCATCCTGATCAATCCCGCGGCCTTCACCTTCACCTCTCTCGCACTCCTCGATGCCCTCAAGATGTTCAAGGGACCGATCATTGAGTTCCATATCAGCAATGTTCACCGCCGCGAGTCGATCTATCACAAGTCATTGGTTTCGATGACGGCAACCGCTGTCATGGCAGGTCTCGGGGCGGCCGGCTATCCGCACGCCGTCCGGGCCTTGAAGCTGCTCGTCGAGGAGGGAAAGCGCTGAAGCAGTCCGACTTCTGCGGTCATTTGGGAGAACCGGGATGAAAACCTCGATAGCGACCGTCTCCATCAGCGGTGAATTCGAAGAAAAACTCTCCGCGATCGCCGGCGCCGGCTTCGATGGGATCGAGATTTTCGAGAACGATTTCCTGGCCTTTGACCGCTCTCCGGCCGACGTCGGCAAAATGGTTCGCGACCAAGGCCTGACGGTTTCCCTTTTCCAACCCTTTCGCGATTTCGAGGGCATGCCAGAACCCTTCCGGAGCCGCAACTTCGATCGCGCTGAGCGCAAGTTCGATCTGATGGCAGAGCTTGGCACCGATCTCATGCTGATCTGCTCCAACGCCTCGCCGGTATCGCTCGGCGGCATAGATCGTGCCGCCGATGACTTTCGCGAGCTTGGCGAGCGGGCGGCAAAACGTGGACTTCGCGTTGGATACGAAGCCCTTGCGTGGGGAAGGCATATCAACGACCATCGTGATGCCTGGGAAATCGTACGGCGCGCCGATCACCCAAGTATTGGCCTTATCCTCGACAGCTTCCACACTCTTGCGCGAAAGATCGACGTCAACTCAATCCGCGCCATTCCCGGTGACAGGATCTTCATCGTCCAGCTTGCCGACGCACCGTTGATCGAGATGGACCTACTTTACTGGTCGCGCCATTTCCGCAACATGCCAGGAGAAGGCGATCTCCCTGTCACGGCCTTCATGCAAGCGGTGTCGGCGACCGGTTATGACGGATTTCTGTCACTCGAAATCTTCAACGACCAGTTTCGTGGTGGTTCGCCGCAAGCGATTTCGAAGGACGGGCAGCGTTCGCTCGTCTATCTCATGGACCAGGTCAGGAACAACGAGCCTGATATCCGGATACCGGTACCCTCGATGCCTCCACGTGCCGAGGTAACCGGTATTGCTTTCGTCGAGTTCGCCGTCGGCGATGATGACGGCCGTCAACTCGAAGCTCTGATGAGCTCGCTTGGCTTCAGGACTGTGGCACATCATCGCTCGAAAGCGGTCAAACTGCTGCAGCAGGGTGATATCCGCCTTATTCTCAACAGAGAGGCCAGGGGGTTCGCGAACGCCTCATATCTGGTGCACGGGGCAAATGCATATGCCTTCGCTCTTATGGTCGATGACGCCGCGAAGGCGCATGCGCGTGCAATAACTCTCGGGGCGGAGGACTTCCAGCAATCGGTCGAAGAAGGAGAACTGCAGATCCCCGCGATCCGAGGGGTCGGTGGCGGCATCGTCTACTTCCTCGATCAGACGAGCGAGCTTTCCCGAATCTGGGAAGTCGATTTCACCCCTGTGGCTCCTGACATGGATGCGCCGGGTGAGGTGGGTCTTACGCGCATCGACCATCTTGCTCAGACGACGCGCTACGAGGAAATGCTGACCTGGCTGCTCTTTTACACGTCGCAACTGGCGACACGGAAGACGCCGATGGTCGATATCGTCGATCCCGCAGGGTTGGTGCGCAGCCAAGTGGTCGAAACGGCGGGCGGAAACCTAAGGATCACGCTCAACGGCGCCGAAAACCGCAACACACTGGCGGGACGGTTCATCGCCGAAACCTTCGGCTCCGGGATCCAGCATATCGCGTTCGAAACGCACGACATTTTTGCCACTGCCAGGATGCTCGCCACAAGGGGCTTCAAGGCACTCGCCATATCCCCGAACTACTACGATGACCTTGAAGCGCGTTTCGGGCTGGATTCCGGTCTCGTCGAAAAGATGAAATCGGCCAACATCCTCTACGACCGCGACGATGGGGGCGAGTATTTCCAGCTCTACTCACCCACCTACGGCGAAGGTTTCTTCTTCGAGATTGTCGAACGGCGCGGTTACGGCGGCTATGGCGCGCCCAATGCCATCTTCCGGATCGCCGCGCTACGTCGTCACCTTCGCCCGAAGGGTATGCCGAAAGCGTGACGGCGGCGCTTGCGCCTGCATATCCCGGGTTATTGCTGTTGCCTTTCGCGCTGCACCACCACGCTCAGCAGTGCCAATAGCCCCGATCCCAGCATCAGAACCACCGAGACCGCGTTCAGGACGGGCGTCGAACCAGCTTTCACCATGCGGTCATACATCGTAACCGTCAGCGGCGCGTCCGAGCCGACGAGCATGAGCGTGGTATTGAAGTTTTCGAACGAGACCAGGAAGGCGACGACGAAGGCGGAGAACAGCGCTGGAAAGAGGAAGGGAAGCGTGACCGTCGAAAGCACCCGAAGCCTTGTGGCGCCGAGGTTCAACGCGGCTTCTTCCAGCGCTATGTCGAACTTCTGCAGACGCGCCGCGATAACGAGCGACGTGATCGTCGTCAGGAACGAGAACTGTCCAAGCACGACCAGGGGAATGCCGGGCCTCAGCCATGTGAGGAATAGACCGAGTTCACGATCGGCGAAGTTCGCGATCATGGATGCGAAGACGAGAATGGAGATGCCGAGGATGACGCCGGGGATCACCAGCGGCACCACCATCAGGATGTAGAGTAGGGACTTGAACGGAAACTCCTTGCGCACGAAGAGAAACGCGTTGCAGGTGCCGGCGACGACCGAAAGTGCTGCCACGATCAGGCCGATATAGACGGAGTTTCCAAGGCCGCGCAGCAGGCGCTCGTCGTGCAGGAAGCCGAGCTTGGGTTCCGTCGATGAGAAGAACCAGTCGAGCGTGAAGCCCTGCCAGGGCAGAGACGGAAAGAGAGAATCGTTGAACGCAAAGGCTCCCGCCGCCAGAAGCGGAGCTACCAGATAGAGGAAGAAGATCACCACATAGGCGCGATAGACGAACAGGAGATGAGCAGGGGTCCGCATGTTCTCAATCCTTCGCGACAGTGGTGGCGAGGCTTTGGCCTGTCAGCCGAAGGCCCGCCCAGACGACGAGGGAGGTGAAGGCGAGGAGCAGCACGCCAAACGTGGCACCGGCTTCCCAATTGTAGCGGGTGATGAACTGGTTGTAGATTTGCTCGGTGAACCAGCTGGAATTCTTGCCGCCGAGCAGGATGGGCGTCAGATAACTGCCGGCCGCCAGCATGAAGGTAATGATGCAGCCGGAGACGATGCCAGGCATCGCATAGGGCACGATGATGCGACGAAAGACCGTGAAACGCGATCCGCCGAGATTGTAGCCCGCTTCGAGCAATGAATCATCCATACCCTGTAGGGTGGAAACGAGCGGGACGATCATGAACAGGATGACCGTGTAGACGAGGCCCATCACCACGGTCACATCGTTGTAGAGCATCTCGACGGGCTGGTCGATCAGGCCGAGATTGACCAGAGCGTTCGAGACTACGCCAGTCTCGCGAAGCAGTACGATCCAGCCATAGGCGCGAACGAGATCGCTCACCCAAAGCGGAATGAGGCACATCAGGAACAGCGCCGCACGGCTCCGCTCCCTCGCCATCTTGGCGATGTAATAGGCCACGGGAAATCCCATCACCAACGCAATCACCGTCACGAGGATCGATATCCAAGCGGTCCGCAGCAATGTGTTGCGGTAGATTGGCTCCCCGAAAAAGGCCGCGTAGTTTGCGAAGCCGTATTCGTACTGGTTGAAGCCCACTTTCTCCCGCAGGGACACGTAGCCGATACCGATCTGCGGCAGCACGATCAACAAGCCGATCCACAACACGAACGGCGCCATCAGCAGGATCAGCGACAGGCGCCCGGCATCACGCCCCATCAGCCTGCCCTCCTCGGGAAGACGCGTGCCAGTTCCGGCTTCCAGGAGAGCTTCACGGCATCGCCTTTGGCCACAGTCGATGCGGCGGAGGGGTCGGCCACCTCCACAAGCTGGCCATGGACCGTCATCACGAGGATGCGGGAATTCGCACCGTTGAATAGCAGACTATCTACAATGCCTACGAGTTCGGCATCCGCCGCGCCCGGCCCGATGGCCAACGCCTCCGGCCGGAGGAAAATTTCGACGGCGTCGCCCGGTCTGCCTGCACCCGACAAGCGTCCGACCACGCGACCGCCGCCGTGGAGATCGACGCTGGCGAGGTCGCCGCGCGTCTCCACCAACCGCCCCGACAGGCAGTTGGAATCGCCGACAAAACCCGCGACAAAGCCGGACACCGGGGCATCGTAGAGCTCACGCGGGCTGCCGATCTGCTCGAAGCGTCCGCCATTCATCACCGCAACGGTGTCTGACATGACCAGCGCTTCGGACTGGTCGTGAGTGATGTACAGGAAGGTCGTCTCGAACTGGTGCTGCAACTGTTTCAGCTCGATCTTCATGTGCTCACGAAGCTTAAGATCGAGCGCGCCGAGCGGTTCATCAAGCAGCAGCACGTCTGGCTCCAGCACCATGCAGCGGGCAATCGCGATGCGCTGTTTCTGGCCACCCGAGAGCTGGCTGATGCGTTTTTCCTCGACACCGGGCAGACCGACACGCTCCAGGACTCGCGCAACCTTGCGCGGGATATCCGCCTTTGCCTCTCCCCGGCAGCGCAGGCCGTAGGCAGTGTTTTCACCGACATTCATCATCGGGAAAAGCGCCAGATGCTGGAAGACCATCTTCACGTTGCGGCGGTTCGGTGGGACCTTCACCACGCTCTCACCCTTGATCCGTATGTCGCCGGAGGTCGGCGTCTCGAAGCCAGCGATCATTCGCATCAAGGTTGTCTTGCCGCAGCCGGAGGGGCCGAGGATTGAGAAGAAGGAACCGGAGGGAATGTCGAGCGACACCTCCGATACAGCAGTGAACGCTCCGAACTTCTTCGTAACGCTGGAACAGCTCAAGTCATACATCGCGCACTATCCATTTCTTGAACCCGCCGGGGCGATAACACGCCCCGGCTGCTCTTCGTGGTCGCTGAAGCAGGCTTCAGTTCGAAGCCGCCTTGATGCGTTCGAGCGCGATACCTTCCATATCCTCGATCCCCGGAGGGATGTTGGCAAAGAACTTCAGGTTCTCGATGTCGGCCTGGGTGAACGCTGCCTGTACGGCCGCCTTCTTGTCGTCGGGAAGAAGATCCGCGGCATTGGGAACGGCAGCAAGCGCGCCGGTCGAGGCCGACATAATCTTCACATTCTCGGGCTGGATCACGAAGTTGATCCACTTGTAGGCGGCATCGTCAGCCTCGCCGCCGCGCGGAATGGCGAATGTATCGATCCAGGCCAGCGCACCGGTCTCCGGCGGAACGAAGACGATGTCCTGGTTCTGCGAATAAAGTTTGAAGGCGGTCGAATCCCAGGTTTCCGACAGGATAACCTCACCCGACAGCATCAGCGCTGAAAGATCGTCACCCCCGGTCCAGTAGGTCTTGATGTTATCTTTGCACGCGATCAGCTTGTCGGTGACCTTGTCGAGCATGTCCTTGTAGGCAGCGGTATCGGCATAGAGATCAAACGGATTCATCCCCATTGAAAAGGCAGTGCCGAGAAGGATCGTGCGGCGGAGGCGCATGGACGTGCGGCCCTTGTATTTCGGATCGCAGAGATCGGCCCAGCTCTTAGCGTCGGGGGCCTCCTTCTTGTTCGCCATGATGCCGGACGTACCCCACTGGTGCGGAACGGCGTAGACCTGACCTTCGATCGTGGTGTTCTGCTTCACGCCATCGACGAGGTTAGGCGCCATCTGACCGACATTAATCTTCGACAGATCAAGCGGCTTGTAGATGTTGTATTCGAGTTGCGCAGCGTAGATGCGGTCGTGACTCGGCTGGGCGAGATCGTAGCCGGTGCCGCCGGTGGCACGGAGCTTGGCCACCATCTCCTCGTTGTTCGAGAGCGTCACCTCCACCTTGATATCGGGGTTCTCGGCCTCGAACTTCTTGATCAATTCGTCAGGCGCATAGCCGCCCCAGGTCAGGATGCGCAATGTCTCGGCATTGGCGGCCGAAGCGGTCGCCATCAGTACAAAAGCGGTCGCGCAGAGCAGTCGATTTCCCAGTTTTCCCATTGTTCTCTCCTCTCAGTGACAATCGTTCTTTGTTTTTCGTCGTTGTCTTTTCCTGGCTACCGGCGTTCCTTGACCGGCATGTGAAGCTCCCCGAGCGCGGGGATTTTCCACGTGCGCCATTTGCGCATTGAAGGCGCAAACTGGTCACCATCAAATATCCATTCTTTCGATTGTTAAAGACCACTTTGACGTGGCTGTCCTAGCGGTCAAAGGCCGAGCCGATCCCGGAGCCGGTAGACATGTACGGCCGGCGCCAGGAACCACGGCCTGCCGAAATAGTAGGAGCGTGACGGGAATTCCGTTTCGCCATAACCGGTTCGGCCCTCAGACTTGCCGAGAATGGTCTGTCCGACGCGCATGCCGAGATAGCCGGCCATTCCGACACCCGAACCGCAGTAGCCCATGGCATAGTGAATGCCGTCCTGTTCGCCAGTGTGTGCAAGCGTGTCGAAGGTGTAGCCGACATAGCCCATCCACGAATGCGTGACCTTACAGCCCGCAAGCTGGGGGAAGAGCCTCACCATTTCCCGATAGAGCAGAGGCCCGCTCTTCGTCGGGTCTGTCTCGCCCATGCTGACACGTCCGCCGAACAGAATGCGCCGCCGGTCGGGCGAGGCCCGGAAGTAGTAAAGAACGCGCCTCGTATCGGAGACCACGCGGTTTTTCGGGATCAATTCGTCAACGAGGGCTTCGGGCAATTCCTCGGTCGCGATGATGTAGCTGCCGATCGGAATGATGCGGCGACGATGCCAACGCGAGAGGGCGCCGGAATAGCCGTTGGTCGCGAGGACGACATTACGAGCCTGGGTTTGTCCGCGCGCAGTGGCAGCGGAGAACATCCGCCCCTCGCGCCTGATGGCGGTGACCTCGCAATCTGGCGCAAATTCAACACACGCCTGTCGCGCCAGGCTCACGAGAGCGGCATGATAAAGACCGGGATCGAGCGAGGCATGTTTTTCGAAGACGACACCGCCATAGTAGACGTCCGTACCGAGTTCGGAGCGTTGCTCAGCCCGAGGGATGACATGCGCCGGCATTTCCAGGCCCTTCGGCTGTGTCATGATCGACGCCGCCAGCGTCTCGAACGATCTCCGGTCATGGGCGACATGAAAGCGGCCGACGACGGAGAAGTCACAGGAAATTCCTTCCGCACGGATAAACTCTTCGGTCCATGCAAGGGAGTGGCGACCGTCCTCGAATATTCGCCGTGCGGTCGCTTCCCCATGGGCTTTGGCGAGGCTATCGAAACCCGGCTTTACAGATGTGCTGATCTGACCGCCATTTCGTGTCGAGCAACCGAAACCGATCGGCCCGGAATCGCAGACCAGAACCGTCCTGCCGCCGCGGGCGAGTTCGATCGCCGCATGCAAGCCCGTATATCCCGACCCGACGATGATCACGTCGACACTGCGCGGAAGTGCGGCTTCCTCGATTTTTTTTGGCGGAGACTTTTCCCACCAGTAGGGCGTCATCTTCGCGTCGGCAGTAAAGATGGTCTCCATTCACGCCTCTCTGTCTGGACCTGTCAGCTCATGATGCAGGAATAGGGCTACGGCGCAACATGGCCCTTCCGTCACGCGATCGCGCGAAATCGCGTTTTAGAGGCATCAGCTCAATCGAGCTCGCTGATTTGGTACGCCGATTTCGCGAGCCATTCCGGGTCGAGTTCCACCCCCCAACCGGGCGTATCATCGATCGCTATCTTCCCATCGTTGACCTGGTAGGGATCCTTACGGAAAAGACCATATTGCCACGGGTAGTAATCTGCTTCCTCGATGGAGAACTCCAGGTAGTCACCGGCGTTCGGAATGGCTCGGAGCACATGCATGGTGAAGAGCGTGACTAGCGACAGGTTCGCACAGTGGGGGGTAACGGGAAGATGCGCCGCCTCAGCCATGCGGGCAACCCGCAACGTCCGGCTTATCCCGCCGAGATAGAGGACGTCGGGCTGCACGATATCGACCGCCCGCATGTCGATCATGCGCCGCCAGATCGTCAGGTCACAATCCTGCTCGCCACCCGTTACGGCGATGTCGAGGGCGTCGGCGACCTCCTTGGTCTGCTCCAACTCCCAATAGGGGCAGGGCTCTTCATAGTGGACCATGCCGTGGTCCTCCATCATGCGCCCGACCTCGATCGCCTTGTGAGGAGAATAGCAGGAGTTGGCATCCGCAAGGAGGTCCGCCTCCGCTCCAAGCGCCCGGGTCACGGCCGCAATGATCTCCTCGGTGCGACCAGGCCATTCGTCCGTATTGCGACCGACCTCGGCGCCAACACGAAACTTGAAGGCATCGAAACCGAACTCCTGGCGCAGACGCTTGAAGCGCTCCACCTCATCCTTCGGGGTGATGTCTCGCTTCATCGACGAGGCATAGGCCCGCAAGGGTCCAGGCGTTCCACCGAGCAGCGACACCACCGGCTTTCCCGCCTGCTTGCCCCTGAGGTCCCATATCGCGGTATCGAGTCCACCCATGGCGCGACGCAGATAGGAGCCCGGGAACTTGTGCTCGCGTTCCGCGATAAGATCGAGATGATCGTCGAGATCGACGATTTCCACGCCAAGCGTCCAGGGTGCGACCTGCCGATGCAGCACCAGCGCCGAAATGTCGGAATTGTAGGTCGACAACTGACCCCACCCCTGGGCACCCGTCTCGTCGGTCACGCGAACGAAGCCGACATAGCGGGTCGAGAAGGTTTCGATAGACTTCAGTTTCATTGCCGAACCTCGCGTCGGGCAAAAAGCCAAGATGGATTGGCCTCACTGTGTGCCTAAACTGGCCTTTGACTAAGGTCCATTTTGGAATAGTTTTCATGCCAATAATCGAAAATCGAGTCTTCCGGACGGACGGAAATGGTAAAATATGCCGGCGGCGCACTGATACCGCCGATCAGGATCGACAGGGACGACGAAAGCTCCGTGACCGCGCAATTGGCCAGTGGCCTGCGCGAGCTCATCCTGTCGGGAAGGCTGGCCGCGGGCGAGCGATTGCCTTCGAGTCGCACTCTGGCCAAAGACCAGGGCGTTTCGCGCACGACGGCGGTCACCGTTTACGAGCAGTTGATGGCAGAGGAGCTGATCTATTCCCGCGTCGGCGCAGGTGCCTATGTGAGCGAGACACTGGATCAGGAGCGTCCGCAGAAGGCGGAGCCGGTTCAAGAGCCGGCCGATACGACGCCGCCAAGGCTAGCGCGTCTCAGTCTGGAAGCTTCCGAGCAATATTTCCCTCGCCTGTCGCATCCGCCAGTGCCACGACCTTTCGTCACCGGCATGCCAGCCAATGACGAGTTCCCGATGGCGCTCTGGGCCCGGCTATCGGCCCAGTATTGGAGGCAGTCGCGCCATCTGGTGCTGGGTTATCCCGACCCCGTCGGCCTCTATGAACTTCGCAAGGCGATCTGCAACCATCTCAAGGCCAACCGCGGCGTCGCCTGCGAACCCGACGACGTCTTCATCTTCAATGGCGCTCAGGACGCCTTCAACCGGATCGGCCAGATGCTGCTCAATCCGGGAGACAAGGTGTGGTTTGAAAATCCGGGACCGATCGGCGCACGCAACAGTCTCGTGTCGAGCGGCGCCAGCCTTGTCCCGGTGCCTGTCGATGATCAGGGCATCGATGTCGCAGCCGGATTGAAAACATGCCCGGAGTTCCGCATGGCCTTCGTGACGCCGGCGCGCCAGCACCCTCTCGGTGTGACCATGTCGCTTGGCCGGCGGCTGGAACTGCTCTCCGCCGCCGGACGCTGCGGCGCCTGGATCGTCGAGGACGATTATGATGGCGAGTTCTATTATTCCGGCCATCCCGCGCCGACGCTGAAAAGCGTCGATACGGCCGGACGCGTGATCTATGTCGGTACATTCTCGAAGGTGATGTTCGCGGCACTCAGGCTCGGCTACATCGTGGCCCCGCCGGAGCTTGCAAAAATGTTCCGTCGCGTGGCCGGCGCCACCATGCAAGGAGCCCCTTCCAGCCTCCAGGCCATCATGGCGAACTTCATGGAGCAGGGCCATTTCAACGCCCATCTGAGACGTATGCGCCGCATTTACGCGGAACGGCAGGCCGCGTTGATCACGTCGGCGGAGGAGCACCTGGGCGGTCTTCTCGACGTGCAACCGACGACGACCGGCTTTCAGACAGTCGGACGCTTTCTGTCGGAAATCGATGAGGATGCGGTGGCGGCAAAGGCGCTTGAGCGCGGCATCATCGTTTCGCCGCTCAGCCGGTTTTCGCTCGCACCGGCGCAAAAGGGCCTGATCCTCGGCTTCAGCGCGGTCTCACCGCGCGCAACCGTTTCGGCCGTCCAGGACCTCGCCGACCTGTTGCGGGAGATGCGCGGGTGAAAATAGCAAGCGAGGCCGACGCGCAGTCGCCGGGCCTCCCTCGCCAAATTGCCGTTGCCAAAGAAGCGGTCGGCAGGCCTAACGGATGTCAGCCAGTGCTTCCGGCATCCAGTGCCGCTCCTTCCGGCTCGCCTTGAAGAAGCAGCGCCCGTGCTTCTCGAGGGCGCGGTGATCGATCTCGAATCCGAGGCCCGGCGTCTGCGGCATGTCGAACCAGCCGCGGTTGTGCGCGAAGGGTTGCCCGATGATCGCATCCCGCCCCTCCGGAACCCAGCCCGGTGGAGCGAACGGATACTCGTAGAGCATCTCGTCGGCAAAGCCGCTCGCGGCGAAGACGTGAGCGTTAACGATGAAACCGAAACCATTCGACCAGCAATGCGGCGTAAACTTCAGGCCGCGCTCGCGGCAGAGCCTGCTCAGATCCATGCCCTGCTTGACCCCGCCCGCCCACATCGCATCGGGCTGGAAGATGTTGTAGCAGCCCATTTTGGCCATGCGGGCGAGTTCGTTGTAGCCCATCAAATGCAGCTCGCCGCCGGCGATCGGAACCCGGGAATAGGCCGTCAACCGCGCGATCTCCTCGTGCCACTCGCCGAACAACGGCTCTTCCACCCACGCCAGTCCGACATCGGCCGCCGCATCGACGAAACGCTTCGCACGGTCGAGCGACCAGAGCGGCGCAGCGCCGTTCTGCGTCAGGCGAAATGCCTGATTGCAGTCCACCGAAATCTTCATCCGACCCTGCATGTAGGTTGCGGCATCGGAGATATGCGCGATATCGACCCGTTCGTCGAAATCATGGATGCGAATCTTCATCGTGTCGAAGCCGTCTTCAAGCCGCGCCTCAGCTTCCTCGCGCCGCGCCGCCGGCTCCTTGATTTCGCCAGCGGATGCGTAGAGCTTGATGCGATCATGTGTGCCACCAAGCAGCTTGTAGAGCGGTACGCCGGCATTCTTCGCCTTGATGTCCCAGAAGGCCGGTTCGAGCCACCAATTAAAATTGCCGCCTACGGCCATGATCTGGATTCGCTCTGAAACCCTCTCGATATCTTCGGGGTCCTGGCCGAGAAACAAGTTGGCCATCGTATCGCCGATGCCGGCGCGATCGCGTCCACCTCCCGAAAATGCGCTCCAGCCTTCAACCCCATCGTCCGTGATCAATCGCGCGAGTGTGAAAGACACATTGTGGCGGATGGTGCCCGGCATCCATGACGGGGCGAACGGTGCGGCGAGCGGTGCGTTCACGACATAGAGTTCGATCCGGTCCAGTATCTGCATTTCCAACCCTCCAGCAATTTCTGAAATTTCCGATTGCATCGCCATGCTGGCTTTCAAGCACCACCCTAAGAAGAAAGTGGAATGCTCACGATATCCAATTTGAATAATTGGGAAGGCCAGTCTGATGGGCGGGAAAGCTCCGCTGCTTATGGCGGCCGAGAAACGAGGCAGGGGGCGACATCACGTAAATAAAGGCGGGAGAGCTACCTACGCCAGTCTTCAAGGATGAAGTCCGCTCCTTTTTCGCCGACCATGATCGAGGGGGCGTTTATATTGCCCGAGGGGATCAGCGGGAAGATCGAGGCGTCGACGACGCGCAAACCCTCGATGCCGTGAACCTTCAGACGAGCATCGACGACCGATTGGCCGGGCTCCGGACCCATTGCGCATGTGCCGCAGGCGTGGAAGACCGAACCGCTTCTCGCGCGGATATCGGCTGCGATCTCCTCGTCGCTATCGATATCGGGGCCAGGCACGATCTCGCGCTTGATCAGCCCCGCCAGCGGCTGTTCCGCCGCGATCCGCCGCAAGATGCGTGCCGCGTCCACCATTTCCTCAAGATCGGCGGCATCGGAGAGGTAGTTGGGCCGGATGAGTGGCGCGGCAAAAGGGTCAACCGACTTCAGATCGATCTCGCCGCGACTGCGTGGGTGGCAATTGGAAATACCAAGCATGAAGCCGGAGAAGAGGTCGGTGCGCATCAGCGCGCGTTTTCCGGGAACAGCCCGCGTATAGCTGAGCGGCGAGAAATAGAGCTGGATATTCGGGCGAGACCGATCGGAACGACTGCGGACGAACCCACCGGCCTGATTGACGCTCAGCGACAGCGGTCCCTTTCGCGTCAGCACATATTGAAGGCCGACAGCCAACCGGCTCCACCAGGGCCGCAAGACATCGTTGAGGGTCGGACGGGTCGCTTCGTAGATATAGTCAAAACCGAGATGATCCTGCAGGTTTTTTCCCACCATTGGAGCGTGATGTACGAGGGGAACGCCGAGCGAGGACAGCCGCTTCGCATCTCCGATGCCCGAGAGCATCATGATCTGCGGGGAGTTGACCGCGCCGGCAGAGAGGATGACCTCCCTTGCCGTCCGAACCGTCTCGCGAATGCCATCGCGCAGGTACTCCACGCCGACCGCGCGCGTGCCTTCCATCACGATACGCGTGACATGCGTATTGGTCATGATCTCCAGGTTGGAGCGCTTGCGGGCGGGGCGCAGATAGGCATCCGCGGACGAGCACCGGAAGCCACCGCGCGTCGTGACCTGATAGATCGCCGCCCCCTCCTGGCTCGCCCCGTTGTAGTCTTCGTTGATCGCGATGCCCGCCGCTTCGGCTGACTTGAGGTAGTCATTCGCGAGCGGGTGAACCGCGTCCTTCATGCTGGTGATCGTCAGCGGCCCGCCTTTGCCGCGCCATTCGTCGGCGCCTTCCAGGTTGTCCTCCATCCTCTTGTACACCGGAAGAACATCGGCGGCCGACCAGCCGCGATTGCCGAGCGCCGCCCAGGCGTCGAAATCCTGATATTGTCCGCGCACGTAGACCATGGCGTTGATGGAACTGGATCCACCAATCACGCGGCCGCGCGGCCAATAGGCCTGCCGACCTCCCAGCCCGCTTTCGGCTTCGGTCTGGTAGCGCCAGTTGAGCCGCGGGTGATAGAAGGTCTTTCCATAACCAATCGGCATGCGGACCCAGAAATTGAAGTCGCTGCCGCCTGCTTCGATCAGAAGAACTCTGGTGTTCGGATCGGCGCTGAGCCGGTTGGCAAGAACGCAGCCCGCCGATCCGGCGCCGACGATTACGAAATCAAAAACCTGTTCGGTCGCCATGATGGACCATTCACCCCGAAGCATGTTGAGAATGGATATTTGATAAGCGGCAAATCAGGTATTGTCGCGGTCCACTTAGCGTTTGCGGGGATGCCAGTTTGACCTCGCCTGCGACAGCTGAGGTCTGCCTCAAGAGGCTTTCGCAATGAATTTACGCAACGCAACGAGTTGCCAGGACTCGGAATGAGCAACCAGCTATTTGCCGGCACTTACGAAAGCACTCCTTGTATTCGGACCGACGAGGTAAGTCTTCTAGCGTCCTTAAGGATCTACTAGACGTAATGCGGAAGATCATTGCCGTCCTGGGTGAATTCCACCCGTGCCGATAGAAAAACCGGTTGCCCGTCGCTTCTTCCATCCACACAGCCCCATCCGCACGCTCTTCGATTAAAATTCCGTTCAGCGCGGATGACGTGGATGACAGGAGCCAAGGTGCTTGCAACTAAAGGGAATGCCGCATAAACCGGCTGCTACAAGCCCGTTGGGTTGTTCACAGCTAGCGGGACGATACCTAGAATATGAGACAGCAAGATGCAAATTGACCGTCCCTCAGAACAAAAAGTTGCGCTTATTACAGGCATCACAGGACAAGACGGTTCTTATCTTGCGGAGTTCCTTCTCGAAAAAGGTTATGAAGTTCACGGGATAAAGCGGCGCGCTTCGCTTTTTAACACTGCACGCATTGACCACATATACGAGGATCAGCACAGCAAGAACGCGCGCTTCAGACTTCACTACGGAGACTTGACTGACACATCCAACTTGACGCGCCTTATCCGGGATATTGAACCAGATGAAGTTTACAACTTGGGTGCTCAATCCCATGTCGCTGTCAGCTTCGAGGCTCCGGAATACACAGCTGACGTAGATGCAATCGGGACATTGCGATTACTAGAGGCAATTCGTTTCCTCGGATTGGAAAAGAAAACGCGATTCTATCAGGCTTCCACGTCTGAACTCTATGGATTGGTTCAGGAAACGCCTCAAAAGGAAACGACAGCCTTTTATCCGCGGTCTCCATACGCTGTGGCCAAGCTGTATGCTTATTGGATAACAGTCAATTATCGCGAAGCATACGGAATTTATGCTTGCAACGGCATATTGTTCAATCACGAGTCACCTCGTCGAGGTGAGACATTTGTAACACGGAAAATTACCCGTGGCCTGGCCAATTTGGCCATGGGCCTGGAGCCGTGCCTTTACATGGGCAACATCGATTCGCTACGCGACTGGGGCCACGCAAAAGATTACGTACGAATGCAATGGCTAATGCTTCAGCAGGAAAAGCCCGAAGATTACGTCATAGCCACGGGCGTTCAATATTCAGTGCGCGAGTTCATTCGATGGGCCGCAAGCGAATTGGGGATAACGATTCGATTTTCTGGATCAGGGATCGACGAAATAGGAACTGTGGACGCCATAGAGGGTGAAATGGCACCTGCCCTGAAGCCCGGCGATGTCATTGTTCGTATAGACCCTCGGTACTTCCGTCCTGCGGAGGTGGAAACGCTTCTCGGCGACGCAAGCAAGGCGAAGCGCGACCTTGGCTGGATCCCTGAAATAACCGCCCGGGAAATGTGCGCCGAAATGGTTGCGGAAGACCACAAAGCAGCCCGGCGTGTGGCACTCCTTAAGCAGCATGGCCTCCACCTTCCAATGAGTCTGGAGAGCTGAACGTGTCATTTGATTTGTCGGGGAAGCGAATTTGGGTTGCCGGTCACCGCGGCATGGTTGGATCAGCCGTAGTACGCCGTCTCACCTCGGAAAACTGCGAGATTGTAACTGCTGGACGCGAGACCGTCGATCTACGACGCCAGGTCGACGTCGAAGCTTTCTTTAAAGACGTACAACCAGACGCAGTTGTGTTGGCCGCTGCAAAAGTGGGCGGGATTGTAGCCAATGACACTTTCCCCGCCGACTTTATCTACGATAACTTGATGATCGAGGCGAATATCATCGAGGCCGCGCACCGAGCCGGCACGCAAAAGCTTCTCTTCCTTGGTTCGTCATGTGTATATCCGAAGTTCGCAGAACAACCGATCCGGGAAGAGTTCCTGCTGACAGGCGCTCTTGAACCCACCAATGAATGGTACGCGATTGCCAAGATCGCCGGGATAAAGCTCGCCCAAGCCTACCGCAAGCAATACGGCAGCGACTATATATCCGCCATGCCGACGAATCTTTACGGCCCGGGAGACAACTACAATCTAACGTCAAGCCACGTGATACCGGCACTGATCCGCAAGGCACACGAAGCAAAGGCAAATGCGTCAAAAAAGGTTGTCGTCTGGGGGACAGGCACACCCTTGCGCGAGTTCCTTCATGCTGACGATTGCGCAGATGCGCTCGTTTTCTTGCTGAAGAACTATTCAGATTTTCAGCATGTGAATGTGGGCTCCGGTAAGGAGATATCCATTCTGGATCTCACCAAGTTGGTGTGCAAGATCGTGGGATACGACGGCGAAATCGTTCACGATCTCTCAAAGCCGGATGGAACGCCACGCAAGCTGATGAGTACTGACACACTCCATTCATTGGGATGGAGGCCAAAGATAGCACTGGAAGACGGCCTGCGAGATGCCTATGCCGCGTTTCTTGCTGAAGAACATACGTCCAGGCGTTAACATCGAGCGTCCTCCGCATTGGAACCCCAGTTCACCGCTTCCGCAATCGTTGGCCTCTGCGTTGCCCAAAGGGAGCGTGCTCGTTTTCCTCAATTTCGTATGCGGAGCCAATTTGTGGTTTGAAAAATAGAAGTTCAACAAGGCTTTCTTGTAACAAGGTAGGACAACACGTGCTGCAGATAAGTGAATCCGGGTACAGCCTTCTCTCTACGCGTCGAGGGACTTTTCTAACTCCCCCGAACCGTTGAAATGCACCGTCTGTGCTTTAAAACGTAAAATTACTGAGGCGTAAGGGGGAGAATGATGGCTAAAATTGAAGACAATAATGATACAGAACGCGTCGAAAAGTTAGTCGCGAAATTTGTATTGGATAATATTTCAATTACGTCATCTCTTGCCCAAGATGTGTTCGCACTATTTTCCAAGTGCGGTAGGCCTGGGACTTACTTAGAAATCGGAGCCGGCCCACCCAATCGACAGAGTAGCACTCACCTTCTCGCGACCAATGGGTGGCACGGCGTAGTAGTAGATCCTCATCCTGACTATGGTATGACCTTTGCGTCGATACAAAACGTGCGACATATTGCGAAGGCCGTGACCGCCAGCAGATATGCGAGTAAATCCCTGCTACGCATCTATGACACTCGTCCGGAGCTGTCGGTCCTCAACCTGGACGCCTCACGCATAGACAGAACGAAATCGTTGCGGTCTCTTCCCTTCCGTCTCGCGACCGTGGAAACCGTCGCGATTGGAGATTTGGTAGAAACTGCAATCGAACAACTTGACGAGATCGATTTCCTGGCGGTGAACCTGGGCGGGATAGGAAACGACATCCTGGACAAGTTTCCATTCGAGCGCACGAAGCCGATCGCGATATACGCATCGGCAGATGCCGCAGACGGTGAGGACGGGCTGCAGGTACGCCCTGATCGTTTGGCAAAAATCGAAGATGCAGGCTACGTTCGTGTCCTAGGCCGATACACCAGCCCGGCAAGTTGGTATCTCCGGCGGGACGTTATCACTCGCCTCGCCGAACAACCATGCGAGGCGCCGCAGAACCCGTCAAGATTGCAGGGATACGAATTACACATAAACGACCTTGCAAAACTCGCGGTCATGGCCGTGGACACAGAAAACTACGAGGCCGCTATCGATTTAACTGAGGCGCTGATCTCTCATCATCAACAGACGAGGGAGGCGCTTGTAGCGCTACAGCGTGCGTTCAGAGAGGCGGGTCTAGACGACTACAGCGAGCAAATCTCTCCCCACCTTGGCAAGTTAGCCAGTGCTGCGGACGCAATTTCTCTCCTGATGCGGGATCGCCGCAGGAATCTCGCGACTGACGGCAGCGGCGTCATCATCATTGACAACACGATTGCACCTGGGGCAGCCGTCAAACTGGAAATCTGCCACGCACTTCGAGCTCTAGGTTACGAAATCTGTTCCTTGGGCGAAAAACTAATAGGCCGGCATCATATACCCTATCGCACCGATGAACCGCCGACAGGGTATCAACTGCCCGAGACCGGTATCGAATTCATCGAGTACAGGGGCATAAACCTCTGGGATGTATGCAGAGGGCAGGCTGGATATCTCAATACCGAAACCACACCCGTTGAGCCCAGCCAAACGTACAATCATTTGCTTGGGCCACTATTTGAGCGAGCGATCAACTTCATCGACTTTTTTGAAGCGGTCATCAAAAACAACCGGCCAGCTGGTGTCGTTGTGTGGGGCGGAATGCTCTTGGAGCCAAGGATCATGACGTTGATTTGCAAACGTCACGGCGTTCCAGTGTTTGCCACGGAATTCTCCTTTGACACTACACGTATTCATTTCGACGCCGACGGTCGGATAGGAAATGAATTTTCGTTCAATCGGATTTTCAAGTACAGCCAACGTATTGCTCTAAACGAGGCTCAAAGCGCGAACCAACGGAAGTGGGTGGAGAGCAACTACAAGGGAAAAGCCAAGACCCAGCCAGAGCCTGTTCTTTCTGAGCGATTTAAAGAGTATCTCGCAAGCCTCTCAGGCGCCCCGCTACTTCTGTTGTGCCAGTGCTTTATCGATACAGTTATCACCTACGACAACCCCAACTTCGATACAAGTCTTAGCGCGTATTTTTCAGTAATAGATATATGCGAACGTAACGCGATACCATTGATTGTCAAAACACATCCTGGAGACAAGGAACAGTACCATACGACGATTCGGGAATATTGTGAGGGGAAGCAAGGGATAATCTATGTTGGAAAGGACGTTGACGAAAACGTCTATTGCCTGATGGACGTGGCAAGGGCGGGCGTGACGATAAACTCGCAGTCCGGCTTGGAAATGCTATCCAAAGGAAAACGAGTACTCTGTCTAGGCCGCGCTTTTTATGCCGAAGCCGGGCTGTGCGAGATGCTGGCAAGCGCTGGCGAAGCAGAGACGCAAATTCAGGCTCTCTATCGAGCGCGGCCGATGGATGAGGCCGAGCGGCGATTTACTGACGCATATGTGTACAGACTCCGTAATAGTCAGTTGATCGACGTCAGCGCATCACCCCTGCATACTGCGAGACAGTTACGCGCCAGGATTGCTGGAATTACTATGCCCTCGCGCCGCCCAGACCCTTTGCTCCAGGATGACAGGAAACCGCAAGATCCAACCTCTCTGCGAATTATCATCACGCACCCCTCGCCGAGTTGGGCAGGCTCAGGTTTCTATCTTCAAGATATTGCTGTCGAACTACAGAAGCTCGGGCATCACGTCGCCATACTCGCCGAGGGTTCGTTTGCTCCCTATGACACTGGAATACGCTGGCACGCACTCGACTTCGAGGGTCCTCTTTTAAGCCGATCGACTCGTGAGTTCACCGACACCTTTAAACCGAACCTTGTGCTGCAAGTTGGGGTACGAACAAAACCGATGCGCGCCGCGCTGGAACTTTGCGTGGCCCACAAATGTGTTCTTGTCGTACAGGCCGAAGATGATGAGTTCGTCCCATTCCAAAGCAAATATCCGAAGCCAGACATGTCGCTGCTGGAAACACTTGACAACAGCGTCGTTTTCCCAGGCGACCTCGTTAAGCTTACGAATGCGATCGATCTTGAACATCTGACAAACGTTCTCAGCGATCCTGGATTCGATCGATGGGTCGAACCGGTACTACGGTCAACCCTCTATCACTCTGCCTCTGGATATTCAGCGATATGGCATCCAATGGCAGAGCGACTTGAAGAACGGTTCGGAAAAAAAGCGGAAATCCTTCCACCCGTCGTGCGCCTTGAGCATTTCGACAGGACTCCCTTAAGCGCTGCTGATAAGCAAGACTTGCGGCGAGAACTGGGAATTGAGGACGCCTCTATCGTCTATTTCATAAACGGCACGATATATACGTATTCCAAAGAGTTCCAGATTTTTATCGAAGCCCTGAACTCTCTGCAGAGAAAGAGCGGGAAATCGATAGTTCTTCTTGTATGCTCCGACGTACAGTCGGACAATGACAACGACATCAAAATAATAAATCTTGGTCGCCTTGGAGACAAAGCTTACAATCAGATTATTAAACTGAGCGATGTTATCTGCGCGCCTGGAATAAATGACACGTTTAATAAATTCAGGCTCTCATCCAGGCTCGTAAAGGGAATGATATTCGGAAAACCCATCTTCACGTTTAAGACAGGATTTGCCGAGCATTTGGAGGACAATAAAGACGGCTTTTTCACCCACACCGATGACGTGGAAGAATGGGCCGAAGTTCTCAGCCATACTTTGGAGGCAGACAAGCGAGAAGCAGCTGGCCAAAGAGGTATCGAACTTGTTGAAAAGTGGTTTTCAGCGGCAACGGTTGCGCAGTCACTTTCAAAAGCATGGCTTGAATTGGTCGCGAAAAAGGAAGAACCCCGTGCTGTCGCAAGCGGCCTCTTTTCCGCAGATGAAGCTCGAAGACGAATTAGCGAGATATGTTTCCGACAGATGCCAATGGCGGCACGTCAAGCGCACAAACTCACTCGTGGTGAAGGAACGGTCATAGGGCGACACATCGGGAGCGGCGTAATTCTGCTTGGAGGCTTTGCCACGGCATTGAGGAATGTAAATAAGAAGGGAATACGTCACGAGGTTCTATTCGCAGATCGATCATCGGTCTCATTCGCGGTGACTCCCTTTCGAGTTTCGCCTCGAATTGAGATATCGTTGTCATTGGGCCTCAAGGACCCTGATGTCGGCTCGCATTTCAACGTCTATGACATCGACGGACAGGTAAAATCACAGGTGAAGATCAAAGGGGAGCGATTGCATCTTTCGTTCTCGTCTTGGAACAACGAATTCATCGTTACCTGCGATTTGCCCAAACGTAAGACCAAATCCGCAATGGGCCGATGGATTCTACACGAAGTAAACGTTCATGCTGCAAACGTTAGATTTCCACAGGCCATCGAACTCCGTTCAGTTATCGTCCCGGAAGTCCATGCCAAAAGCGAATTCAAAGCTCGTAGATATGTCGAAGCGGCACGGTCATTCATGGAGGCTGCAGCGGAGAACCCCGAAGAACCGCTGCTGCTGTGCTATGCAGCGGAGGCGTATTGGCGCGCGGGCGACCGCAAGAAGGCAAGCGAATTGCAGCAAGCCGCGTGCCTGAAGATGACAACCAATCGAAAAGCGTGGGCCCGACTGGTGGTAATGCGAATGCCATTCTTGCGCCCGATCCTGGGAGCAAACAAGACTAGGGTTCCGGCGCCGTAGTCGGTGGACTGCACAAGTCGCGGGGTTTATCCTAGTGATCCTCGCCGGTATTGTCCGACTTTCGTATTTGGTTATCGAGGTGCATACATGTCAGATTGGAACAACGTCGATATATTCCACTTCGAAGGCGGCATTGCGTCGAGCGACGCGAGGGCGATCTTTAAAAATTCTGTCCGCCTCTTTGAAATCGAGACCTTTTCCTATTGCAATCGCGTATGCTGGTTTTGCCCAAACAAGGACGGCTCCCGACGTCAGGAAAACGTCAGGATGGACCCTGAACTGTATACATCAATTATCGATCAGCTAGCATCGATAGGATATGACAAGACCGTCACGTACAGCCGATACAACGAGCCGCTATACGACCGCATCATCTTGGATCGCATTCGGGAGGCTCGCGCGAAATTGCCGGATGCGAAGCTGCATACAAACACCAACGGTGATTACGTTACCCACGACTACCTCTGTGAGTTGGAAGAGGCGGGACTTAGCAGCATTACAATTCAGGTTTACCTGAAGAATTTTGAGAAATACGATCATGACAAGATGCAAGAACGTGCTTCCTTGCTGATCGAGAAGACGAAACTCAGCTTTGAACTGGTCAAAGATGTGAGGGACGAATGGATCGAATACAAGGCCAGTCTGAAGGGATTGAACGTAGGCCTTCGAGCCAGAAATTTTGATGTGAACGGAACAAACCGTGGAGGAACCGTAGACATTGCATCGGACTATATCCGGACTTCGCCGTGTTTACAGCCCTTCATGGCCATGTATATTGATCACGATGGAAGTGTATTGCCGTGCTGCAATTTTCGCTCTGATGTTCCGGAACATAAAAGTGCTGTCATTAGAAAAATAGACAAAGATTCCGATATTTTTGAAGTGTATACCAGCAACAAGTTGGCAAAGTGGCGAACGGGACTTGTTGGCTTTGATGAAAAAGGCGGTCTTTGCAAAAACTGCAGATTCGCTGTCCTACAGGAAACACCTGAAAGTATAAACCTTAGCAATAATATTTCGAAAATCCTCGAAGTTTCGCATTAGACTTATTGACCGGGAGACGACTGCCGCCTGTGTTGAACCGACGCCAGTAAGAAAAGTTAGAAACAACGCGCGGGTCAGATTGCGCACCGGACGTGGTTGACCGGCCGCACATTAGCTTCGGCTCGCCTTGCCATTTCGCCTGGGATCGGGCATGGGAACCGCTTCCATCAGATTGCGAGTGTAATCGTCCTGAGGGTTCTCGAATACCTGTCGGCGCGCGCCCATTTCGACGATCCGGCCGCCTCGCATCACGGCGACATGGTGGGACATCTTCTCGATGACCGCCATGTCGTGGGAAATGAAGAGATAGGCGAGCCCCATCTGTTCCTGCAGTTCTAGCATCAAGTCGAGCACACGGGCCCGGACAGAGACGTCTAGTGCTGCGACGCTTTCGTCGGCGACGATCAGTTTCGGCTCAAGCGCGAGAGCGCGGGCGATGCAGATCCGCTGCCGCTGACCGCCCGAGAATTCGTGTGGATAGCGCTCGGCAGCGTCCGGCGTCAGACCGACCCGCTTCAGCAGAGCCGCCACACGATCCCTGCGTTCAGCGATATTTCCGATATCATGAATGACCAGAGGCTCAGCGATGGCCGCGCCGACATTCATGCGCGGATCGAGTGACGCATAGGGATCCTGAAAGATCATCTGGGCGGCGCGACGGATCGGCCTCATGATCGCGTGGGACGAGGGGAAAACCTCCTGACCGGAGATCCGCACGCTGCCGTCAAAGGGTATGAGGCCCAGTACAGCCTTGCCGGTGGTGGACTTGCCGGAGCCGCTCTCGCCGACCAGGCCCAGCGTTTCACCTGCCTTCAAGACGAAGCTGACGTCCTTGACCGTCGGTTCCGGCCGCGGCCCGCGGTTGAGCCAACCCGTCTTGCGTCCATAGGTGACGCGGAGGTCGGCAACCTCGAGAACAGGGATCGGGGCAAGGGGCGCCGCTGGCGCTGCCGTCACCCTTGGCGGCGCGTCGGTCCCTGCAAGCGCCCCAAGCCGCGGTACGGCTGCCAGCAATTGCCGTGTATAGGGTTCGGCGGGACGCTCGAAGATATCAAGCGCGGTACCTTGCTCCACGATCTGACCCGACTGCATGATCGCCACGCGATCGGCCATTTCGGCAACCACCCCCATGTCGTGGGTGATCATCAGGATGGACGTTCTGAATTCGTGACGCAGCTCGCGCATCAGCTTGAGGATCTGCGCCTGCACTGTGACGTCGAGCGCCGTCGTCGGCTCATCGGCGATCAGCACCTTCGGACGACACGACAAAGCCATGGCGATCATCACGCGCTGGCGCATGCCGCCGGAGAGCTCATGCGGATACTGGGTCAGCCGACGCGCGGGGTCGGTCATATGCACAGCGTCCAGCATCTGCCTGGCAACCGTTTCCGGGCTTTCGACGAGATTGTCGCGATGCTCCCGGATCGCCTCCGTCAGCTGGGCTCCAACGGTCATGACGGGATTGAGCGATGTCATCGGTTCCTGGAAGATCATCGCGATCTCGCCGCCCCGGATACGCCGCATAGCGCGCTCCGATATTCGCGTGAGGTCCTTGTCACCCAACCTGATTTCACCGGAACTGATACGCAACGACGCCTTCTGCAGCAGTCCCATGATCGCGAGCGAAGTGACCGATTTGCCCGAACCGGATTCCCCGGCGAGACACAAAGTCTCGCCGGCCGCAAGATCGAAGGAGACATGATCGAGGATGCGCTTTAGGCCGCCCGGTGTGCGTGCATCGACCGAAAGCCGCTGGACGGAAAGGACCGGGGCCGGCCCCTGACGTTGCTCTGTCACGAAAGAACGATCCTTGGGAAGTAGAAGGAGACAACCCAGTTCGGCATGTCGACGATCTCGCTGATCCTGAGATCGCCGCAGACCGAGCAGAGCATGTAGGCATCGACCGCGTTCATGCCGTGCTCGGCGCACAGCAGGTCGATCATCCGCATGACCGCCTCCTGCGCTCCCGTCATAAGGTCGGGACCGATGCCGGTGGTCACTTCGTAGCCGGCCCCGTCAAGATGACGGGTCACCGGTTCGGTTGTGGTGAAACGAGGCGTCTTGAGGTTGGCACCTTTCACGAGGTCGAGTGTCAGCTCGACGTTCATCTGGCTTTCGATCGCGGTTCCGCAGACTTCGCCGTCACCCTGCGCGGCATGGGTGTCGCCGACGGAGAAAAGCGCGCCCTCAACTTCGATCGGCAGATAGAGTGTCACGCCCGATGTCAGGTCGCGGATGTCCATGTTGCCGCCGACGCGACGGGGCGGGACGACGGAATGCAGGCCGGCTTCGGCCGGCGCGACGCCGATGGTGCCCGTGAACGGCTTCAGCGGCACCTTTCCGCCGGGGCCATAGGCGGCGGGAGCCATCGAGGCGGTGTCGTAGGACCAGACATGCAGCGCCGGGTCCTTGAACTGGTCGGCGAGAAGGCCGAATCCGGGAATGTTCGCTGTCCAGCCATACCCGCACGGATGGAACTTGCGGATCGTCACCTTCAGCGCGTCGCCCGGTTTTGCGCCTTCCACATATACCGGACCAGAGACAGGATTGATCTTGCCGAAATCGAGATTGGCAAGCGTCTCGAGCGTTGCATCGGGACCCAGTTGCCCGCCGGAAGAGTCCAGGCACTCGAACAGGATCGTCTCGCCAGGTTTGGCGGTCAGGGCCGGAGGGAAGTCCTTGTTCCAGCCGAAATTGTGCTGGGCGCGATGAATGGTGTGGTTGCAGGCGACGCACATGATGAGGCCTCAGGAGTGTTGTGGTGTTTCCTCGAAAAGCTCCTCCCCCCGCCGGGAAGGGAGGAGCAATGGCAGGTCGATCACTGCTTCACGAAAATCGCATCGTAATTGATGACGCGGGTCGGATCGATGTAGATGTTGTCAGGTCCGCCCATGCGTAGCGACTTGGCAACGACGCGACGTTCGTTGATGACTGGCACCCAAGGCGCATCGGCCATGATGTCGGTGTAGATCTTGCTCCAAAGCGCCTGACGCTCGGCAGCCTTGGCCGGATCGGACATGGAATCTGCCTCGACCGCGCGCTTGTCGAGCGCTTCGTTGCAGTACCACGACCAGTTCCAGCCGCCCTGCACCGCGCCGGCGCAGCCGAGGATCGGGCCATAGAAGTTGGACGGATCCGGGAAGTCCGCGATCCAGGCCATGCCGCCGGACCAGATCATCGGTGCTTCGCCTTCGGTGCCGCCGGCTGCGATGACATTACCTTGGGCCAGAGCCCGCACTTCGGCCTTTACGCCAATGGCCGCCAGGTCCTGCTGGATCGCCTGGGCGATGCGGGGCTGCGGATCGGTGTTGGTCGAGTAAAGAACGGTCTCGAAGCCGTCGGCATAACCGGCCTCTGCCAGCAGTGCCTTGGCCTTCTCGACGTCGAAGGCGTAGCCGGTGAACTCCTTGTCGTAGCCGGGCATCAGCGGCGGAAGCGGCTGATTTGCAGGTGTCGCGCGACCGTTCAAGATGCGCGTGATGCGCTCCTTGTTGACCGCCATGTTAATCGCCTGGCGCACCTTGACGTCATCCAGCGGCTTGATCTTGGTGTTGAGCGTCAGGTAGCCGGTATGCAACTGCTCGCCGTCGACGATCATCTGCGCGCCTTCAGGCGAGTTCTTGATCTCGAGGAATTTGGCCGGGGGTATGCCGTCGCCGGCGATGTCGACTTCTCCCTTCTGGAGACGCAAAAGCGCCACCAGCGGCTCCTGGCCGACTTCGACTGTGACCTTATCGATATACGGCATGCCATCGATGAAATAGTCGGGGTTGCGGTCAAACACGAGTTTCTGGCCAATGGTCCAGTCCTTCAGGATGAAGGTGCCGGAACCGACCGGCTTCTTGCCGAAGTCGCCAGCGGCTGCATCGACGGCTTCTTTCGGTACGATCGAGGCGAAGTTGATCGCAAGCACGTGCAGGAAGGTGGCATCAGGACGCGACAGCTTGAAGATCACGGTGCCGTCATCTGGCGTCTCGATACCCGAAAGCGTTTCCGTTGAACCGCCCATCATGTCGTCAAAGCCGGCGATGGCGCCGAAGAACCCGGCACCCGGTCCTTGGGTCTTCGGATTGACGGCGCGTTCGATCGAATACTTGACGTCGGAGGCAACGACATCGCGGCCATTGGAGAATTTCACACCCTTGCGCAGCTTGAATGTGTAGGTAAGGCCGTCGGGTGCCACCTCGAAACTCTCTGCGAGAGAGGGCACGATATTCGCCGTGCCGGGCTCATAGTCGACCAGGCGCGAGAACAGGCTCTTGATCATCGACCAGTTGACCCAGTCATAGCCGATGGCCGGATCGAGTGTGGTGATGTCGTCCTTGTAGGTGACGACGATGTCTCCGCCCTGGCTGGGAGTTTCCTGGGCATGGACCGACAGCGGCATCAGCGCCATGAGGGCCGCCGCCGTGGAGTTGAGAAGCAGACGTCTGAACATTTTGAAGTTCCCCTTTGTCGTTAGGCTTCAGTGTGAACGGATACGCGGGTCGATGACCGGCGCAATCAGGTCGGCAACCAAGTTGCCGGTGATGATGGCAAGGGCGGAGGTGAGCGTGACGCCCATGATGATCGGGATGTCGACCTGCTGGATGGCCTGCCAGGCAAGTTGCCCGATGCCGGGCCAACCGTAGACCGCCTCGACCACGACCACGCCGCCCATGAACTGGCCGATGTCGATGCCGATCATCGCGATTATGGGCAGGATGGCATTGGGTAGGACATGGCGAAGGATGACACGCGCTCCCGAAAGCCCCTTGGCGCGCGCGGTGCGGATGTAATCCTGGTTCAGCACGTCGATCATCGCCGATCGCACCATCCGGGCGTACCAGCCTGCGCCGAGTAGTCCGAGCGTCGCGGCGGGCAGGACGACATGGGCGGCCGTGCCGTATCCGGACATCGGGAACCATCCGAGCGTGGCGGCGAAGACGTATAGCAGCAGGAGGGCCACCACGAACTGCGGCGCCGATACGCCGACAAAAGCCGACATCATCACAGTTCTGTCCACCAGCCCGCCGCGATTGAGGGCGGCGATCGAGCCAAGGATCACGCCGAGCAGCACTTCGAGAAAGATGCCAGCCGCCATGAGAGTGAGCGTTGCCGGCAAGCGTGCTGCGATCAGTGTCACGACCTCGGTCTTCTGCGCATAGGAACGCCCAAGATCGCCCTGGACCAGACCACCGACATAGTGGGCGAACTGAACGGCGAGCGGCTGGTCGAGGCCGAGCTCGCGCCGGATGTTTTCCACCGTCTGGGCGGTGGCGCTACGACCCGCGAGCATGCGCGCCGGATCTGCCGGGAGGGCGTAGAGCAGCATGAAGGTAATCGCTGCCACACCGAACAGGATGAGCACGGACTGGAGCAGCCGTTTTCCGAGCAATGCCAGCATCAGCCTCTCCCCCGCTGGGTGGGATCGAGAATGTCGCGCAGCGCGTCACCCACCAGGTTGAAGGCAAGCGCCGTCAGCAGGATGACGGCTCCGGGGAAGAAGACGAGCCATGGTGCTGCCTGAAAATAGCTCTGGCTCTCGAAGATGATGTTTCCCCAGGATGGATCCGGCGGTTGCACGCCGATGCCCAGGAAGGACAGCGTCGCCTCGAGAAGCACCGTCGTGGCGATACCGAGCGTACCCCAGACAATCGCTGTCGGGATGAGGTGCGGCAGAATGTGGAGGAACAGGATGCGGGCGTGGCCAGCGCCGAGGGAACGTTCGGCAAGAATGAAGTCCCGCTCCACCAGCCCCCTGGTTTCCGTGTAGACGATACGTGCAACCTGTACCCAATTGACCAGAGCGATCACCATCGCCACGATCCACAGGCTCGGTTTGAGGAGTGCCGCCAGCACGATGGCGAGCAGCAGGGCCGGAAAGGCCATCATCAGATCGGTGAACCGCATCATGAGATTGCCAGCCCAGCCGCGCATGTAGCCGGCCGTGATCCCGACAAGCAGTCCGATCGCGACGGCAACACCATTGGCAACCAGGCCGATGATAAGCGAGGTGCGCGCGCCGAAAAGCATACGCGACAGCAGGTCACGGCCGAGCGTGTCGGTGCCGAGGAGGAAAGGGCCGCCCGGCGGCATCGGAGCGCCTTCCAGCGTGAGGCCATCGAACATCTGCTCGTCCGGATCGAAGGGTGCAAACAACGGCGCCCCTAGCGCCGCGACGAGAACGACCATGATGACAAGAAGGCCGAACAGCGCAGCGGGCTGTCGCCCGATTTCCTTGAGGACACGCATCAGCCAACCTCTCGCAGGGTCTCGATGCCGCCGACGACGAGCGCCGCCAGCTGTTCGATCGGCATGCGCCGCCGCATCGCGCAGTTTCGAAGCAGGCCGTAGGCGCGTTCGTCGTCGATCTGCCGTTCGACCTTCAGCCGGTCGACCGCCGCAAAGACGACAGGACGCAGCTTCAGGCGTTCCTCGAGCCGATCTATGCGCGCCTCGTCCTCCAAGCGCTGTTCGTGAGTACTGACCGCAAGAACCAGCGCTGGATAGACTGTCGAAGCCGATACCGGCTTCGGAATAAACGACGCGGCGCCGCAATCGATCGCCCACGCGATGCGGCCGGGCGCTTCAGAGCCGAGCAAGGCAGCAACCGGGCGAGCCGGCTTGCGGCGTGCCCACGGCAGGAGCTCATCCCAGCCACGATCGGCATCGACGATAACCAGATCCGGCAAGGCATCGTCCGCCAACGGCAACCATTGCAGGGATGAGCTGACACCCAGGAGAGCGAGTTGGCGGCACAGCTTCTCGGTATTGCTGTCCTCCTCCGCGAGGATAACCACGCGCCATCCCGTAAAATTCGGTGTCCGCGACATCATGATACGACCCTCAATCGAGGCTCGCTCCGCGTACTTCCGCCGGTCAGATAAGGATCAGCAGCCAGCGGAGGGCGAGCGGCGATGACATCGAAACCACGCGCGGCATTGATACGACCGAGGAGGAAAGGGAGGGCGGCGTGGTTGGTGACCCGGTCGACGACCATGTCGCCAAAAAGACCCGGCCAGGTGGCGGCATGAACCTGTCGACGCACGGTCGTCGGGTCGCCGTCGCCGGACGCCTCGATCGCGCCGATGCAGATGCTCACGGCGGTATAGGCGCTGGCAAAGATACTGGAGACCCTGCGGGCCGTCGGCTTGAAGGCTCGCAGCCGGGTCTTGAAATCGCGGTTTTCCGCCGTGTCGAGTGTGTCGAAATAGGAGGCGGCGCAAAGCTGGCCGATCGCGGCGCCATCCTCGATTTCATCGAGTTCGCTTTCCTGCAGATCGCAACTTGCGACCGGGCAGTTCTCCGGCAGAAACGCGGGATCACGTTGACCAAGCTCGTGCATGGCCTTGAGGAAGGCGTAGCTTGACGGACCGATGAGATTGTTGAGGACAAAGCTCGGGCGCTTCTCGGCGATATCGGCGATGATGCGTTCGACCGCCGTTTCTTCGAGAGGCAGGTAACGCTCACCGAGCACGGTTCCGCCGGCATTTGCGACGAGTTCACGGGCCAGGCGGTTCATCTCCCAGCCCCAGACATAGTTGGCGCCGACGAGGTAGGGTCGCGCACCATGGCGGGGAACGAGATGCTCGAATAGCGGGATCAGATGCTGGTTCGGGCAGCCCCCGATATAAATGACGTTTTCGTTCGCTTCGAATCCTTCGTAGGGGCACATGTACCACAAGAGGCCGTCATGTTTTTCGACGAGCGGCAGCACCTCCTTGCGGGCAGCGGACGTGATCGTGCCGATGATGTGGCGGCAGCCACTGTCGCGGATCAGGCTTCGCGCACCTTCGAGATAAGCAGAGAGATCGGCGTGGGGATCGAAGAACACCGGCTGCACCCGTGTGCCACCAGCTTTCGCATATTCGTGAAACGCAAATTCCACGCCGTCGAAGGCGTCACGGCCCATGGCGCCGTAAGGCCCTGTCGTCGAATAGAGGATGCCGATTTTCACTGGGTCCAGCATTGAGAATTCCAAACGCAAAAAATCCCACAACGCGGATCCCTGTTATAGGGGCGTTGTGGGGCTCTATTGCCCGTTGACGGATGTCGCCGATGTAAGAAGTCCGAGCGCTCTGCTCAGATGATGAGCATGATTAAAATATGCCCATTCGCCTTTTGTCAAGCGGCCAAACGCCTCGTTCGCATCTCGCTGTTCAGCTGTTAGTCGAACTGCTTGAGGAAATCCGACACAGTGCTCAGGCAAAGCGCCTTTTCCTCGACATGCGGCATGTGGCTCGAGTTTTCGAATACCACCCAGCGGCATCCGGGTACGTTGTCGACATAAGGCTTCACGACCAGCGGCGTTGCTTCGTCATGGCGCCCCGAGATGAGCAGGGTAGGGGCGGCGATACGGTGAAGACGGTCCTCGATGGTCCAGTCCTTCAGCGTTCCTATGACATGGAATTCGGTGGGACCGTTCATGTTGCGATAGACGGTGTTGTCCTCGTCCATGATCGCGAAGGTGCGCGCGACTTCCTCCGGCCACGGCGTCACACGGCACACATGGCGATCGTAGAAAACCCTGGAGGCAGCAATGTAGTCGGGATCGGTGATCGTTCCGGCTTCTTCGTGACGCAGGAGCGTCGCCTGGACGTCATCCGGAAGTTCCCGGCGAAGCCGGTTCGCCTCGGCGACCCAGGTCCGCATGTTGGCCGGCGAATTGGCGATGACGAATGCCTTCAGTCCGGCGGGGCGACGCACCGCATGCTCCGAGCCGAGCATGCCGCCCCAGGACTGGCCGAGATATGCATAGCGGTCCTGGATGCCGAGGTGATTTAGCAGGTTGTCGAGTTCGTCCAGAAAGAGTTCGACGGTCCAGAAATCAGGGCCCTTGTCGGGAAGGCGCGTCGAGTTGCCGTTACCAAGCTGGTCGTAGTGGATGACGGCGCGGCCATCCAGCGCAGCAATGTCCTTGAAGGCATCGACGTAGTCATGGGTGCAGCCGGGACCGCCATGCGCGACGACCAGAGGCAGGCGATCGGAGGAAAGGGAACCCGTGATCCGATACCAGGTCCGGTAGTCCCGGAAAGGCGCATAACCTTCACTCGACGATATGGCGGTCACGTCATTCTCCTTGATCTCATGGGCAGGAGAAGACCTTAGCGATGCTCAGGCACCGGTGGCAGCTATCATAACTTATAGGCCGGAACGCTTGAGAGCAAACGGCACTGGGTTGCCCGGACAACGGCCTGCGTCCTGTTCTTCGCGCCGAGTTTGCGGGTAGCCGAATTCAAGTGCATGACAACAGTTGGAACCGACCGATCGATGATGCGCGAGATCTCCTTCGCCGACAGCCCATAGGACGAGTAAGTCAGACATTCGCGCTCCCGTTCGGTGAGGCGTACACCGGATGCATTCAGCACCTTGTCGTCGAAGAGCTCGTAGGCGGCCTCGTGGAAGACATGCGCCAGCAGGCTGAAATCGGCGATGACGCGCATGGCATCCCGACTGAAGTCTCGCCGGGCACCATAGCGCACCCCTGTTACGGTCGCATAGTCGCCGCGCGGCATGTGAACCGGCACCGTTATCCCTGCAAGCATGTCATGCTCGCGCAGAAAATCGCAGACCGGCTTGGTATCGTCCGTAAGGAAGCGGCTGATCTTTGTTTCGACGTCGGGATCGTAGTTCCAGAAGAATGGTACCGATGTCTGCATCGCAAGGCGCTGGACGGGGTCAATGCGGAAGTACTCGCGATTGCACCAATAATCGTACATGTCGCCGGCGACATTCCGCAGCTTCAGGAGCGTCGGGATTTCCACCTGTCCTGCGATGTCACAAGGCGTGGGTGTGTAGTCATAGATCAGCGCCTCGAAGCCAAGCTGTCGCATCGCGCTGAAAGCTTCGTCGATCCTATCGTCAAGCGTCTCCCGACTGGACAGGCGATCCGCAAGAACACTGATTTCGTCGAACATCCCTTACTCCGGCATGACGTTCGCAGCCCACCTATCACTTGTAATAGCTGGTACGCATAACGCGATGCGATAAAGTTAGCCATGCTCAAATTTTGGTCAAGTCAATTCGAGAGGGCAGGGCGACATGTGGCGTGAGATCACTCCGGATGAACGCATCGAAGTCGAGGTCGACGGGTTCAAGGTTGTCGCCTACAGCTTCGGAAGCGGCGACGAGACCGTCTTTTGCCTGAACGGCGGACCGGGATTGCCGTGTGACTATCTCCGCGACGCCCATTCCTGTCTCGTGGATCAGGGTTACCGGGTGGTGGCCTTCGACCAGCTCGGAACCGGATCCTCCGATCGTCCGACGGAGGAGGGACTCTGGACCATCGATCGCTATGTCGAGGAGACCGAGACGGTCCGAAAGGCGCTCGACCTCGGCAAGGTGCATCTCCTCGGACACTCCTGGGGCGGCTGGCTGGCGATCGACTACGCGCTTAAATACAAAGAGAATCTAAAGACACTGATCCTGGAAGACACCGTCGCGGACATGCCGCATCTGGTGTCGGAGCTTGAACGGCTTCGAGCCGCGCTCGGCTCCGAGACAGTCGCAATGATGCAAAAGCACGAAGCGCAAGGGACACTCGGCCACCCCGAATATCTGGCGGCGGTGACCATCCTCAACTACCGCCATGTCTGCCGCCTGCCCGAATGGCCGGCACCCGTCCGTCGCTCGCTCGATGACTGGAATATGGGCCCTTACATGACCATGCAGGGGCCGAACGAATTTCTTTATACCGGCAACCTGAAAGACTGGAACCGCATACCGGACCTGCCCGGGCTGGACTTACCCGTGCTTATCACGGTCGGAGAGCATGACGAACTCACGCCCGCCTGTGCGATGCGGATGAAGAACGCTCTGCCCAATGCTCAGTTGCACGTGTTCCGAAATGCAAGCCACATGCCGTTCTACGAGAATGCCGAAGCGTATTATCCTGCGCTGATCGACTTCCTGGCCCGGCACCGATCATGACCTCGACCGGCACGCCGCGCCACCTTTAGCCAAAGACGATAACAGAACACATGCACCGATACAGGTTCGTTCTCTACCGGCCGCTACAGCTTCTGCCCGTTCTTTTCGGGATCAGCATCATCACGTTTGTTCTCGTTCGACTCATTCCGGGGGACCCCGCCCGAGTCCTTCTCGGCACGCGGGCGACGCCGACGGCGATCGCCCGTATTCGCGAGCAATATGGGCTGGATGAGCCGATATGGCTTCAATACTTCTACTTCATCGAGAATCTCGGTCGCGGCGAAATGGGCAAGTCGATTCTCTACAAGATCGACGTGCTGAGGCTGATCGCTGCCAGGATTGAGCCGACCGTGATGCTGGTGCTGACGAGCGTCATTCTCTCCATCCTTATTGCCGTCCCGATGTCGGCACTCGCGGCCCGGCGTCAGGGCCGGCTCGCGGACCACGCAGTGCGGGTCGTCTCCACAATGGGCATCGGCTTCCCGCCCTTCTGGCTGGCATTGATGCTGATCATCTTTTTCAGTGTTCAACTCGATCTTTTTCCGGTTTCAGGCTACGACAACACCTTCACGGAAAAGCTCTGGCACCTCGCTTTGCCGAGCCTGACTATTGCCTTGTCGCTATCAGCGGTTCTCACGCGCAGCCTTCGGGCGGCCATGATCCAGTCGTTGCACTCGGATGTCGCAACGGCGGCGCGCGCACGCGGCATGCCGGAAAACATCGTTTTCTGGCGCCATGTCCTGCCGAATTCGATCGTTCCGACCATCAACTTGCTCGCCGTCAACATCGGCTGGCTGATCGGGGGAAGCGTGGTCGTGGAAAGCGTCTTTGCGTTGCCCGGCATGGGGCAGTTGCTCGTGCGGGCAATCTTTTCCCGCGACTACATGGTCGTTCAGGGCGTGGCCATGGTTTTTGCCTGTGCCACGGTGCTCGTCAACTTCCTGGCCGACATTATCACGGTGACCGCCGACCCGCGGGTGAAGCTATGAGCGCCCCCGCGAAGCCGCTTACGTCTTCTATCGGGCTCAGCCGCTGGCTGGGACAGAACCTGGCATTTGCCTTGGGGGCAGGGCTACTGGGTTTCTTTGTGCTGATCGCGATCGCCGCGCCTGTCGTCGCACCCTACGATCCGGTCGTGCAGATGGCGGATGCGCGCCTGCAGCCGCCCTCCTTCAGCCACCCGTTTGGTACGGACAACTTCGGACGCGACATCCTTTCGCGCGTCATCTGGGGCACGAGGATTGACCTGCAGATCGCCTTCATCGGCGTGATCTTCCCTTTCATCATCGGGACGCTCGTCGGCACGATCGCGGGCTTCTTCGGTGGAATCATCGACACCATCTTCATGCGGATCATCGACATCATTCTGGCCTTCCCCTTCCTCGTGCTAATGCTGTCCATCATCGCCATCCTGGGACCGGGGCTGACGAGTTTTTATATCGCCATGGCACTTGTCGGCTGGGTTTCCTATGCGCGTCTGGTGCGGGCCCAGATCCTCGTCCTGAAGAACAGCGACTATGCGGTCGCGGCGGTGAGTCTCGGCTTCAGCCGGACCCGCATCATGTTCCGCCACCTCCTTCCCAACGCCGTGGCCGGATCGCTGGTATTCGTGATGTCGGACGCCGTTCTGGTGCTCCTGAACGGAGCCGCCATCAGCTATCTCGGGCTCGGCGTGCAGCCACCGACTGCGGAATGGGGCATCATGGTCGCGGAAGGCCAGCCCTTCGTGACGACCGCCTGGTGGATCACGCTTTTCCCAGGCCTCTCGATCGTCTTCCTGGCGTTTGCCTTCAGTCTGCTCGGCGATGCCCTGGGCGATATGCTGGGGGTGCAGGAATGAACGAACCCATCCTTTCGATCCGCGATCTTGTGGTCAATTTTCACGGAGAAGACCCACCGCGAACGCTGATCGACCACGTTTCCTTCGATCTCGCCAAGGGCGAGGTGCTCGGGCTTGTCGGTGAGAGCGGCTCGGGCAAAAGCCTGCTCTGCCGCGCCGTGATGCGACTGCTGCCATCCCGTAGACTGTCGATCGACGCCGGTTCCGTCGAGCTCGACGGCCGCGACCTCGTGACGGCGACGCCCGACGACATACTTGCCGTACGGGGGCGCGAGATCGGGATGATCTTCCAGAACCCGACCAGCCACCTCGATCCTGTCATGAAGATCGGCCACCAGATCGCCGAAGGCATCCGTTTTCACCAGGGCATGACCTCCAGACAGGCCCGGACGGAAGCGATCGAGATGCTGGCGCAGGTCGGCTTTCCCGATCCGGCGCGGCAGTACGATAACTATCCGCACGAGTTCTCCGGCGGCATGCGGCAAAGAGCGATGATCGCCGCCGCACTGTCGTGCAAACCGAAGATCCTGATCGCGGACGAACCGACGACGGCGCTCGACGTGACGATCCAGGCACAAATTTTGGAGCTTCTGCTTGATCTGCGCGATCGCTTCGGGCTGTCCGTGATCCTGATCACCCACGATCTCGGCATCGTCGCGCAGACCTGCGACCGGATCGCTGTCATGCGCAACGGCCGACTGGTGGAACAGGGTGCGAAGCGCCAGATACTGGGGCGTCCGCAACACGAGTATACGCAGATGTTGATCGGCAGCCATCCATCACTGCCGACCGCAAGCGCGCCGGCGACAGTCGCTTCCGACGCCAGCGAAAAAGCGATCAGACCCCTCCTCGAAGTCGACGACCTCAACGTACGTTTCGATGTGGGCGGCTCTCTCTTTAGCTCCGGACGGAAAACCGTCGCCGCCGTGAAGAATGTCAGCTTCCAGGTCATGCCGGGTGATACCGTCGGGATCGTCGGGGAATCCGGCAGCGGCAAGAGCACACTTGCCCGCGCCATTCTGGGCCTGACGCCGATCTCCTCGGGGCATGTCACCTTTGACGGTGTGGATCTCGCCCAACAGCCAAAGCACGCACTCGCCAAGCTTCGGCGGGAAACGGCGATGGTGTTCCAGGATCCGCTCAATGCTCTCAATCCGCGTATGACCGTCGGTGAAACGCTTGGCGAGGTTCTTAAGGTGCAGGGTATGCCGGTTGCGAAAATCCCTCACCGCATCGAGGAACTGCTCGATCTGGTCCACCTTGGCCAAGAGTTCAAAGACCGGCGCCCGCGCAGCATGAGCGGCGGTCAGTGCCAGCGCGTCGGCATTGCAAGGGCGCTTGCGGTCAATCCACGGATGATCATTGCCGACGAATGCGTGGCCGCGCTTGACGTGACGATCCAGAAACAGATCGTCGATCTCTTCGCCGAGTTGAAGACGCGCATGAACCTGACGCTGCTGTTCATCGCACACGACCTCGCGATCGTCCGTAATCTCTGCGACCGGGTGCTTGTCATGTACCACGGTGAAGTCGTCGAGGAGGGGCGGTCTGCCGATGTCTTCGCACGGCCCAGACAAGCCTACACCGCCGCCCTTATCGAGGCGGTCCCGGACATCGATCCCGACAAGAAGCTTCGCGCGCCGAAAACGATCGCGGCGCCCACTGCAGCCTGACACGGAAACCGTCAACAAAAAGGGGAATGAAAAATGCTAAAGAAATGGATGAAAATCGGCATGGTCACCGTGCTGACCTCGTTGTCGCTTGGCGCAAGTCTTGCGGAAGCGGCTGGCGTGCTCACCATTGGTCGGCGTGAGGATTCGACAACCTTTGATCCAATCAAGACCGCGCAAAACATCGACTTCTGGGTATTCTCCAACGTCTATGACGTGCTCGTGCGCGTTGACAGAACCGGCACCAAGCTGGAACCGGGCCTGGCTGAAAGCTGGACGGTCTCCGATGACGGCCTGATCTATACCTTCACGATGCGCGACGCCAAATTCTCCGACGGCAGCGCGATCACCGCTGACGATGCCGCCTTCAGCCTACTGCGTATCCGCGACAACGAGGGTTCGCTCTGGAGCGATTCCTACAAGGTGATCGAGACCGCGGAAGCAAGCGATCCGAAGACGCTGGTGATCAAGCTTTCCGGCCCCTCCGCACCCTTCCTGTCGACGCTTGCGATGCCGGGCGCTTCGATCATCTCCAAGGCCGGAATGGAATCCCTGGGCGAGGACACGTATGCGGAAGCGCCGGTGGCGTCCGGCGCCTTCACCGTCAAGGAATGGCGGCGCGGTGATCGGGTCATTCTGGAGAAAAACCCGAATTTCTGGGAAGCCGATCGCGTGTCGCTTGACGGCGTGGAATGGATTTCGGTTCCCGACGACAATACTCGCATGCTGAACGTCCAGGCCGGCCAGCTCGACGCCGCGATCTTCGTGCCCTTCTCCCGCGTGGAAGAGCTGAAGAAGGACGAGAACCTGACGGTTCATCTCGACACCTCCACCCGCGAAGACCACCTGCTCATCAACCATGAGCATGGCGATCTCGCCAAGAAGGAGGTGCGCGAGGCGCTCGACTACGCCATCGACAAGAAAGCGATCGTCGACACCGTTACCTTCGGCTTCGGTGAAGTCGCAAACTCCTTTATCCCCAAGGGCGCTCTCTACCACTATGCGGACAATCTTCAGCGTCCCTACGATCCGGAGAAGGCCAAGGAACTGCTGGCGGCCGCCGGTGTCAGCGGGCTGACGCTCGATTATCTCGTCAATGCAGGCAACGAGGTCGACGAGCAGATCGCCGTCCTGTTGCAGCAGCAGTTGCAGAAAGCCGACATCACGGTAAACCTGCAGAAGATGGATCCGAGCCAGACCTGGGATATGCTGGTCGCAGGTGAGTATGACCTTTCCGTCATGTACTGGACCAACGACATTCTCGACCCCGACCAGAAGACGACGTTCGTGGTCGGTCATGATGCCAACATGAACTACATGACCCGTTACAAGAACGACGCGGTGAAGGATCTCGTCGCCGCCGCCCGTCTGGAAATGGACCCCGCCAAGCGCGAGCAGATGTATGTCGATATCCAGAAGATGTCGAAGGACGACGTGCACTGGATCGACCTGTACTACAGCCCGTTCATCAACGTATCCCGGAAGAACATCGAGAATTTCTACCAGAACCCGCTCGGTCGCTTCTTCCTCGAGGATACCGTCGAGAACTGAGTCTCCGACCAGTCGAAATGTAACAAGGGCCCGCTCTGAACCATCAGGGCGGGCTCTGCCACGTGATCGGGGAACAATCGGAACGCACTTGGGAATGTGCCTAGCAATTTCATTTTTTGGTAGGCATAGCAAAAACTGAAAGTGATAGGCATGACACCGCTCAGTGGCATCGCGCTCAGCGCCTACACCGACCTCGTGCGGCTTCTGAACGACGATGCCGTCTCCGGCATTCCTGGCAAACCGGCCCTGAAACATCGCGGAGACAAGGCGTACTGGTATTCCGCGCGCCGCGTCGGGTCGGAGATGCGCTTCTTCTATATTGGCGAAGACGGTGACGAAACGCGCGACCGCATCGATCAAATCGAGGCTTTGCGGGCGACGGCGAAGGAGCGGCAGGCTGAACGGGCGCGGTTGGTTCGTCTGCTGCGGCAGAGGGCATGACCCCAACGGACCGGGCTACCGGTTCGATCCTGTCTGCCATGATGCAAGCGGGGACATTTCGCCTCGGCGGCACCATCGTCGGCACCAACGCATTTCGCCTGTACGACGCCGAACTTGGGATCCGGCTACCTATCGGCGCCATCGCCAACACAGACGAAATCGACAACGCGCAGTTCGAAACTGAGCCTGGCTCTGGAGGATCATGTCGATCCGGGGCTCGCGGAGACGTTCTCGGCGCTCGAATTCACGCCACTGCCGGGCTGGACCCCGCACGCACTTGGCGGTGGGCGCAGGGTGGCAGTGGCCAGTTGGTGGAGTTTCTCACCCCGACCTTCGGCGAGGAAACCATTCGAGAGCTGCCGGCGCTGGGAGTCAGCGCGCAGGCCCTCAACTACCTAAACTTCCTGATATCCGAACCCATCCAGGCAGCCGCCATCTATCGATCCGGTGTTCTGGTTCAAGTGCCCCGACCAGAGAGGTACGCGATCCACAAGCTCATCGTAGCCGACCGGCGGCGTGAGGGCGCCGGTACGCTGAAATCCTCCAAAGACCGCGAGCAGGCGGCGTTTCTGATCGAAGCTCTCGCAGAGGACCGGCCCGATGACCTCCGCACCGCACATGCCACAGCCATGGACGTAGGGCCGCGCTGGCGCCAGCACCTCGAAAACTCGCTGAGACGGATGCCCAAGACGCGGGAAATCTTGAGCAGCGTCTAGCGGCGGGAGACGGCAGGCAGAGCGTGCTACGCTTCCTTGCGCGCCCGCCGGTCGCGGTTGGCGAGGTTCGCCACAAGATCGCCGAAGCGGTTGCCTTGCACGGCGACGTGGCCGCGAAGATGCTCACGCGCAGCGTCCGCGTCACCCGCCAGAATGGCGTCGATGACGTCGCCATGCTCCTTGAACGATACCTTCATACGGTTTCGAACGCGCAACTGCAGACGCCGATACGGCCTTAGACGACGGTGCAGAGCGACGCACTGCTCCTCGAGAAAGGCACTTCCGGTCGCGGCATAGATCGCGCGATGGAAAACCTCGTTTTCGTAATAGTAGCGATCGGTCTCCTCGCTTTCGGATGCGTCACGGCATCTTTCATGCGCAGCAAGCAGAGCGGTACGATCGCTGTCCGTGTGTCTGCGGGCCGCCAAGGCGCCTGCCATGCCCTCCAGTTCTGCCATCACCTCGAACATCTCGAAGACGCGTTGAGCTGGCGGATCAGCGACGACAGCACCTCGCCGTGGCCTGATTTCCACGAGCCCGATTGCGCTCAACTGCATCAGTGCTTCACGGATTGGCGTGCGGGAAACCCCGAAACGCGTGGCGAGTTGCGTCTCGTCCAAACGCTCACCAGGCGCAAACTCTCCCGTGACAATGCCATTCTCGATCTCGTCGCGCAGCTTGAAGAAAATATTCTCGCTCATTACCCACCCGCTGAAGGCCCGTGTCATTCTTGTATACGAGAGCATTGACATTGCGCACAAGAAGACATCAGTATTATACCAGACCGGCAGGAGGGCCGGAATACCAGGGAGGAAAAAATGACGAAGTTTCGATGGAAAAGGCTCGCCTTAGCGCTTGCCGCCGTAAGCGGGCTTGCCGTCTCCGGTGCGCACGCGCAGACAGTGCTCAAAGCATCGCATCAGTTTCCAGGCGGAAAGGGGGACATTCGCGACGAAATGGTGCAGATGATCGCCCGCGACGTTGCGGCGGCCAATGTGGACCTGGAAATCCAGGTATTTCCAGGTTCGTCGCTGTTCAAACCGAACGATCAATGGAACGCTGTCACGCGCGGACTGCTCGACCTCACGTCTTTTCCGCTCGACTATGCTTCCGGCCGTCATCCGATCTTCTCGGCAACACTCATGCCTGGTCTAGTCGGCAATTTCGACCGGGCGATGCGACTGAATGACTCCGAGTTCATGCAGGAAATCAAGAAAGTCATCGAGGATGCCGGCGCGATGGTGATCTCCGATGCATGGCTCTCCGGCGCCTTTGCATCGAAGAAGGCTTGCATCACCTCGCCCGAGACGATGAAAGGACAGGTCATCCGCGCGGCCGGTCCGGCATTTGAGGAGATGCTGGTCGCGGCCGGCGCTTCCATCGCGTCGATGCCATCGTCGGAAATCTACAGCGGCATGCAGACCGGCGTTCTGGATGCGGCCAACACGTCGTCGGCGAGCTTCGTATCCTACCGCCTGTTCGAGCATGCCAAATGCCTCACCGCGCCAGGTGAAAACGCTTTGTGGTTCATGTACGAGCCGGTGCTGATGTCCAAAAAGGTCTTCGAGGGCCTGACGCCGGAACAGCAAAAGGCAATCCTTGATGCGGGCGAGAAGGCGGAAGCCTACTTCAACGAAGAGGTCCGCAAGGGCGACCAGTTGATGATCGACACCTACAAGAAGGCAGGTGTCGAGGTCGTAGAAATGTCGAAGGAAGACTACGACGCCTGGCTCGCCGTCGCCAAGGAGTCCTCCTACAAGAACTTCGCCGCCAACGTGCCGGACGGCGATAAGCTGATCGAAAAGGCTCTTGCTGTCGAATGAAGCCGCAACGCGGCCGTGGCGGGCATTATGCCCGCCACCATCTTCTTTCAACACCAGGGACTACCTCAATGGTGAACGCCTTTATTCGGGTTGTCGGCAATATGTCGCGTGCCCTGGCGGTCGTGTCGACCGCAATGATCATAGCTGCCATGCTTGTGGTGTGTCAGATGATCCTCCTACGCTATGTCTTTCGATTGCCGACCATCTGGCAGACGGACTTCGTGGTCTTCTCGGCCACGTCCGCCATGTTCATCGGCGCGCCCTATGTTCTCCTCAAAGGTGGGCATGTCGGCGTTGACGTTGTCGAGATGCTGCTTGCCGACCGCGCTCGTGCCCGTCTGCGTCTCGTCGGCAGTTTCCTCGGCCTGCTTTTTTGCGTGCTGATGCTGGCCGCGACCTGGATCCAGTTTCATGAAGCCTGGCTCGGAAACTGGAAGCACTCCAGTGTATGGGCACCGCCGCTCTGGGTCCCCTTGCTCTCACTGCCGATCGGCTTCGCGATGTTGTGTCTTCAGTACGTCGCGCAGATCCTGGCAGAGCTCTACGGTGCGGGGGTCGAAACCGGCGTTCATGATGCCGCGGCGTCAGTGCAACCAACCCCAACACACGACGACGGTACTTCCATGAAGGGATCGACCCGATGAGCCCGACAGTCTCCGGCCTGCTGATCATCGCGGCCCTCTTCGTTCTGCTCGGTACAGGCATGCCGATCGCTTTTGCCCTCGGGCTGGCCGCCTTTGCCGCACTCTACCTGCAAAGCGGCCTCGACATATTCTACATTCTGGGTGACACGATGTTTTCCGGCATCGCCAACCTCGCCTATGTCTCCATACCAATGTTCGTTCTGATGGGGGCGGCGGTGGCTTCTTCCCCAGCCGGATCGGATCTCTATACGTCGCTCGACCGTTGGCTGAACCGGGTTCCGGGCGGACTGGTCCTTTCCAATATCGGTGCCTGCGCGATCTTTTCCGGAATGACCGGCTCATCGCCCGCGACATGCGCAGCGATCGGCAAGATGGGCATTCCCGAAATGCTACGGCGGGGCTATCCCACCTCCGTTGCAACCGGTTCGATTGCCGCTGGCGGCACGCTCGGCATCCTGATCCCGCCGTCCGTGACGCTGATCGTGTACGGAATTGCCACCGAGACTTCCATCGGCCGCCTGTTCATGGCCGGCGTCCTCCCCGGCATCATGCTGACGATCATGTTCATGATCTGGGCAATCATCGACTGCAAACGAAAGGGGTACGAATTCGGTGCGCGCGCCATCCGCTATACAATCAAGGAAAAGCTCGCTGGCCTGCCGCGCATCCTGCCTTTCCTCTTGATCATCGCCGGAACGCTCTACGTTCTCTATGGCGGCATCGCCACACCTTCGGAAGCGGCGGGCGCCGGCGCGCTTCTGACGCTACTCGTAGTGGTCATCGCCTACGGGCTGTTCAGGTTCCGTCCGGTGGCCAATATCTTCGGGTCGGCCATGCGCGAAAGCGTGATGATCATGATGATCATGGCCGCGGCGGAGCTTTTCGCCTTTGCGCTGTCCTCGCTTTTCATAACGCAGACGGTTGCCACGGCGATTGCCGATATGGATGTGAACCGCTGGGTTCTGATGGGCGTCATCAACGTCTTCCTGCTGGTCTGCGGAATGTTTTTGCCGCCCGTGGCCGTGATCGTCATGACCGCGCCCATGCTCTTTCCGATCGTCACCCAGGCCGGTTTCGACCCCTACTGGTTTGCGATCGTTCTGACGATCAACATGGAGGTCGGGCTTATTACCCCGCCGATCGGTCTCAACCTGTTCGTCATCAACGCGATCGCGCCGACCGTACGGACCAAGGACATCTTGTGGGGGGCGCTGCCTTACGTCCTGGTGATGTTCCTGGCGATCCTGCTGCTTTGCATCTTCCCGCAGATCGCCACATGGTTGCCCAACCAGATGCTCGGAGTTGCGCAATGAACACCACCTCCTTCTTCGGCGATATGCTTCAGACCATAACCGAGCGAGGACGACGCTTCCTGTCGCTGGGTCCGCGGGAGGAGGGCACAAATCCGCTCGATCACATCGAGACCTTGTGCGAGGCGCTGCTATCCAGCCGGGGCGAAGCCTCCGGCATGGCCATGGCCAAGGATCTCCTCGATCGCTGGCAGCGGTTCGATCCGGCCATGCAGCGCGAGTTCATGGTGATGCTCCTGCGGCGCTTCGGCCCCAAGACGGAACGTCTGGAAAAGGCCATCGGAAGCTATCAAGCCGATCCGACCCCTGCGGCACTCCTTGAACTGCATGTGGCCGCGGAGCCCCGGCGGCAGGAGCTGATACGCCGCCTCAATCTTGCGCCCAACGGCATTGCGACGCTCGTGCGCATGCGCGAGAAACTGCTGGAACTGAAGGTCGAGGATCCGGATCTGGAGGCCGTCGACTCCGATTTCGCGCATCTCTTCGGCTCCTGGTTCAACAGGGGGTTCCTCGTTCTACGGCCGGTCAGTTGGTCAACGCCTGCCGACATTCTGGAGAAGATCATCCGCTACGAGGCGGTGCATCACATCGGCGGCTGGGACGAACTGCGGCGGCGCCTGGCCCCGGACGACCGGCGATGCTTCGCGTTTTTCCATCCGCAGCTGATTGACGACCCGCTCATTTTCGTCGAGGTGGCGTTGACGCGCGAGATTCCCTCCAACATCGCGGATCTCCTCAAAGAGGATCGTGCACAGATCAAAGCCGACGAAGCGACAACCGCCGTCTTCTATTCGATTTCCAATTGTCAGGAAGGTCTGCGTGGCATTTCGTTCGGCAATTTCCTGATCAAGCAGGTGGTGGAAGACCTGCGCCGCGAACTGCCGAAGCTCGATACTTTTGTGACGCTGTCTCCTGTCCCTGGCTTCGCCGGCTGGCTCTCGCGCGAACGCAAGGCGGAAAGTTCCGACGTGCTGACGCCAGCCGACAAGGCAAAGCTTGCCGTGATCGACGATCAGGATTGGACCGAACGCGCCGATGCCGTCGCCACCGTTCAGCCGGTCATGATGTCCGCTGCGGCATGGTATTTCCTGAAGGCACGTAATCCCAAAGGCCGGGTGATTGATCCTGTCGCCCGTTTTCACCTCGGCAATGGCGCGCGCCTGGAACGAATCAACTTCCTCGGTGACCTGTCGCCGAAGGCCCTGCGCCAGGCTCACGGCCTGATGGTGAATTACCTATATAAGCTCGACGACATCGAGGCGAACCATGAAGCCTTCGCCGGTCGCGGCGAGGTCGTTGCGGCGCAGTCGATCCGTCGCCTCGTACCGGCCGACAAGGCTGTCCGCAGTCTGGTCCCCGCCACCAACCTTCCCACCCCCAAGACCGAAGCCGCCAACGATTTGAAGAACGGCCGCAAGGAGTTCACGCCATGAGCAACCATCTGTTCGACGCCATCCGCCACGCCGTGCGTCCGGACTCGCCTTTCATCCTGGGCGCGGACGGCCGTTCGTGGACCTATGGAGACATGCTCGAGCAGTCGGGCCGCTTCGCCTCGGTACTCAAGACGCTCGGTGTGCAGCCTGGAGACCGGGTGGCCGTGCAGGTTGAGAAAAGCCCTGAAGCCCTGATGCTTTATCTTGGCTGCGTTCGCGCAGGTGCCGTCTACCTGCCGCTCAATACCGGCTACACGCTGGCGGAACTCGACTATTTTATCGGTGACGCGGAACCGCGTCTTGTTGTCTGCACCCCCGCAGCAAAAGACGGAATGGCGAAACTCGCGGCGAACCATCACGCCCATGTCGAGACGCTCGACGACAGCGGTGGCGGCTCGCTGGTGGATCTTGCCAGAGACGGAGGGAGCGATTTCCTCGATGTAGAACGCGGACCGGACGATCTCGCCGCAATCCTTTACACCTCAGGCACGACCGGCCGGTCGAAGGGGGCGATGCTCACCCATGACAATCTGCTCTCCAATGCCGCGACACTCCGCGACCATTGGCGCTTTACAGCCGCCGACAGGCTGATTCATGCCCTGCCGATCTTCCACACGCATGGACTGTTCGTCGCATCGAACGTCATCCTGCTGTCAGGCGCATCAATGTACTTCCTGCCGAAATTTGATGCTGACGAAGTGCTTCGCCTGATGAAGACGGCGACCGCAATGATGGGTGTCCCGACCTTCTATGTGCGTCTGGCCCAGCATCCGGGCCTGACCCGCGAGACCGCTGCCGGCATGCGCCTCTTCGTCTCCGGATCGGCACCGCTTCTGGCTGAAACCCACCGTAGCTTCGAAGAAAAGACAGGCCACGCTATCCTCGAACGCTATGGCATGACCGAAACCAACATGAACACCTCCAACCCCTACGACGGTGACCGGATTGCGGGAACGGTGGGCTTTCCGTTGCCGGGCGTTTCGCTGAGGGTGACCGAACCGGAGACGGGGGCTCCTGTCGCCGATGGCGAAACCGGGATGATCGAGGTGAAGGGCCCGAACGTTTTCAAGGGCTATTGGCGTATGCCGGAAAAGACGGCGGCGGAATTCCGCGCTGACGGCTTCTTCATCACCGGCGACCTCGGCAAGATCGACGAGCGAGGCTATGTGCACATCGTCGGGCGCGGCAAGGACCTCGTCATTTCGGGTGGATACAACATCTATCCGAAGGAGGTCGAAACGGAGATCGACCAGATGCCGGGCGTTGTGGAGACGGCGGTCATCGGCGTGCCGCATCCGGATTTCGGCGAGGGTGTGACCGCCGTCGTTGTCAAAAAGCCTGGAGCCTCAATCGATGAACGGATCATCCTGGATGGACTGAAGGACAGGCTGGCGCGCTACAAGCAGCCGAAGCGCGTGATCTTCGTGGACGACCTGCCGCGGAACACGATGGGGAAAGTGCAAAAGAATGTCCTTCGCGACACCTATGCCAATCTTTACACCTAGCCCTCGAAGGGGACTGGTAGGAAATCGCGCAGGCTGGAGCGGCATACAAAACGACGGGCGATCTGGCTGGGATAAAGCCCCGTCAAGGGCACTTTCGCCGGAGCAGCGCTTCGACGAGTCCAACACGGAGTTAAATGCACCGTCTTGACTGAACCACTGCGAAATAACGGTGAGTTATGACGATTACTGCCTTGTTTTAACGGTTTGCGAAAATACAGTTCATGAAGTTGAAGCGGGGGCTCAACTTCATGAAAATCGATTTTCCGGACTACAAATTGCTGCCGCCGGGCGAGCAGTTGAAAGAATTCAACAGAGGAATGGCCGATATCGGCTACCGTTGCCGTGTTGACGGCAAGGAGGAAAACGAGGGGTTTGATATCTCTGTTTCCGGGCACAGCTTTGGCTCGGCAAAAATGGCTCTCGTAAAGTCCGAAGGCTATGTATCGCTACCCGAGAAACACAGGAGAATGCCTGACATCAGGGGCGTCTGGGCTGTGGGGGTGTGGGTGCGCGGGCACGCCGACGTCGACGTTTCCGGCCAAACGGTGCGCGTTCAAGAAGGGAGCCTGGAATTGCGTTCGCTGGCCGAGCCGCGCAATGTTTCCCAGGCTGACAGTACGGTTCTCTATTGCTTTATCTCGAGGGACAGGCTGAGCGACATCAACTGGCTGCTCGATACCATCAAGAATATGCGAGGGAGCGCCCGTCTTCACCCTCTGCTGGGCCGTTACCTCGTGGGTCTCTTCAAGAACGCCGCGAATGTAGATGTGCAGGAGAGCGACACGGTCTCGGAGGCGACACTCGCCATGCTTCGGGCCTGCGCTGTCCAGTCTGGTGATGCGATCGAGGCTGCCAGTTCCCCTATTGCCGCGGCAAAATATGAAATCGCAAGCCAGTATGTCGAGGACAATCTGTGGACGAGGAATGTCGACACCGACCATCTCTGCCGTCTTCTCAACGTCTCGAAGCGCTATCTTTACAAGTTGTTCGAACCGCAGGGCGGAATCGATCGGTTTATTCGCACGCGTCGTCTGGAGATATGCTTCGACCGAATTCGCCGATCCGATGGCGCCACCCCGATCGACACAATCGCCCGGCAATCAGGCTTTGAAAGCGGGACAAATTTCAACAAACAATTCAGTTCGGTGTTCGGATGCCGACCGAGCGACGTGCGTCGTTCCAGTTATGGGTTCTCATCGGATGCATGGTTTGTCAAATGGCTTACCGGAGGTCTTGATGCCTAGTCGGACCGACACCCGGACAAGTTAGACCCCGTGGCCTACCCGAGCGATTCCTCACCAGGTCAAACAGAAGATTGTCGTTGAGTTTTATCAGATTGTATACATTATTTTCTCATTTCCTAAGTGAGTTCATGCTCAAGTTGAAGCGGAGAAAGACCGGCGCAACGCCGCGATGGCTGATCTTTCGACAGCGGCGGGAAGAGCAACGTAGTCGTTACGGAAACGGCTTTTGTCGACGGACAGGCGCGCCAAGACGGGGATTACACTTTCCGCTGTGGTCGAGAAGCACAATACGGCACTTTATAAATTTGGGGGAGATGGGAGATTGAAGAGAAGTTTGTTCAGGCGCGTCCATAATCGGATACCTGCGCTTGATGAGTGACAGTCACAAGACCGCAAAAGCGGTAACGTCCCCCAGGTCGGATTTGCTGCGAGGGGAATTCGTCAGCACCATTGCGCGATCGGACCTGACGCCTATCGATTACTGGGCCGACTTACTATCGCCGGTCGTGGAAATCGAAAGAACGTCGCGACCCGATTTCAAGGCATGCGCGAGAGCCTATGATCTGGGTCGGTTGCATCACGTGTCTCTCAGCACGAGCGCCCTCCAGTATCAAAGAAGCGCGAGCCTGATCCAGGGATCGGACATCGACCACTGGGTTCTGACGCTCCGGCGGTCGGGCACTGAGGTCACCCGATATGATGGTTCGCAGCTGGAGAGCACGGCCGGAACGCTCGACATCAGATCGCTGGCCGCTCCGTTTTCGGCTTCGACCAGCAGAAGTCGCTCGATCATGCTGTTCCTCAGCCGCGACAACTTCGCCTCGCTCGCCTCATGCCTTGATGCGGCGAACAATCGCCCGCTAACCGGCAGCATGCAGGGGATCATTCGCGAATTCCTGTTTTCTCTCGACGAACGGATGGAAAGCGCAACGCTGGAGGATGTGCCTGTCATCGTGAACTCGGTCACGACCCTGTTGCGCGCCGCGCTGGAGCTTAGCCGCGAAACGCTGGAGGAAGCCGCGGCCCCAATAGCGACAAGCCTTCTTGAGAGGGCAAGGCGTTATATCCATGCAAACCTGCGATCGGCGGATCTTGGGCCAGGCGAGGTCTGCAAGGCGATCGGCATCTCTCGTCGACAACTCTACTACGTCTTCGAAAAGCTGGGCGGCGTTGCCACATACATCCGGCGCCGTCGCCTGATCGCGTGCCACGACGCCATCGTCGATGCCGCCGATCACCGCCTCATCAGCACCATCGCCTACGACTATGGCTTCACGAACGCCCCGCAGTTCAGCCGGAATTTCCTGTCGGAGTTCGGATACAGCCCGACCGAAGCCAGGGATTTTCGGCACTATGGATACCGGCCGCTGCAACAAAGACCGGCGACTTTGCGGGAATGGCTGATGCAGTTCCGGGATTAAGCCCGAAGACAAGAAAGCGTTCCAGAAACCCGGTTTTTCTTTGCAAGCGACATCCTGACGAGCCGCCTCAAATCCGTCGCGCGTGCACAATTGCACAAGGCGCGTGCACCTACGGTCATTCCGCGAATCAGTAAAACGCAAAGATAAGAATGATACTGGTCCGCATTATATTGAATATCGACGCACCCGATAGTCAGTTCAGAAGTTTTACACAAATTTAACTTTTGGAACTGTTGTCTCAAGTGGTTGGGTTAGCTGTCTGACAAATTCCGATGCGGTCATGGCCACGAGGGATTTGACAGATGACTGCCAATATGACTGCGCGATACGCCGAAAAGCTGAGAACTGTATTCGCCACACTGGCGCTCTCCACTTCGGTCTCGCTTGCCGTGCTTCTAGCGCCGCCCATTCTGCAGCCGGAGAAGCAGGCGGCGAAAGCACAGGCGGTCTGCAACGGCACCGCGACGTCCAACAAGCTGTTTCTATCGCAAAACCTTCCAGGCTCACCCGATGGCCGTGTGACGCTTCTGCAGGCAGATACGACGCAGAACCCGGTCGTTTTCACGCCTATAGGCGGCCAAGCTGACTTTCCCTACAACGCCACGGCCTATCACTCAGCCCTGGGCAAGATTTACGCTCTTCGCAACACCAAAAATGGCGCCTCTGTGCAGGATCCCGAAACAGGCCAACTGCTCGAAATCGACCCGAATACCGGGGCTGTGACCATCATCGACGCCAACAACCAGGTTGCCGGCATCCAGCTTCCGGCCGGCCTTGCACCCAATAAAATTAATATGATTTCCGGTGCTTTCGACGCAAACGGCGACTACTACATCGCCGAGGCCAAGGGCACCGTCAGCCTCAGGAGAATCACCGACTTTCAAACGAAAGTAACACAACTCAAGGCGGGAACCTTTAGCGGAACGCTCACCGCGGAGGTCTCCAACGCAATAAAGCTGAACGACACCTTACAAGACGTCACGAATCCGGGACTGCAGGTGGCCGATTTCGCCTTTGCCCAGGATGGCAAGCTCTATTCTGTGTTGCCCCCAATAGGCAAAACGATGGCAAGGCTCGTCTATTTTGACGTCTCCGCCTGGCCGGTGGTCAGGATGTATGGGGTGACTGACGGCACCAAAGGTCTAAACCCGACAGGATCACCCCTAGCAAACTTCGGTGCACTCCAGAGCACTTGCTTCGGCATCTATGGGGCCGATAACGACGGCACAGGTTTCTACAAGTTCGATCTTGCCAATGGAACCGTCTTCAAGATGGGTGATACGGCCGCCACCGTTGTGAACGACGGCGCGTCGGATATCAATGCGACCATCACCTTCCCCGTCGACATCAGCGTCACCAAGACCAATACGCCGGCGCAGGGGCCTGTCGATCTCCCCACCGACCACTATGTCCCGGGACAGACGACGACCTACGAGATCGAGGTGAAAAACACCGGACCCTACGGCGCCAATGCCGTTCGGGTGCAGGATCTCCTGCCGGCGAATTTCACCGCATCGCAGAAAGCAGCTGCCACCTGGTCCTGCAAAGCGGGTCTTGGTGCGTCCGACACGCTCAAGCCGGTGTGCCCGCCCGGCAGCACCAAGGCAACGCCGACAAGCGCAGACCCCAGGTCCGGCCCGATAGACGACATGGTTTCCCTGCCGGTGAACGTCGTCTCCGGCGGGATCTCTCCAACCTCGGTGATTTTCACGCTGAATCTGCCCGTTCCCGCAGATTACAAGGGCAATCTCGTCAACACGGCCAGTGCCGAGCCGACGACCGAGGATCTCGATGACAGCGACGACAGCAACAACACGAGCACGGATGATGACCTTCCTCCCATCACCATCCGCAAGCAGCTCTTTCAGCAGACAAAGCCGCAGACGCCCGCGGTCGCCGAGGAAGGCGAATTCCTGACATACCGGATCACGCTGTCGAATACCGGGACCGCTGACTTCACAGGTTATAATCTGACCGATGTTCTCGGCGACAACCTGACCTATTCCTCGTCGACCCTTCCCCCGTCCAATGCGCCGACATATGACCCGGTCACTCAGAAAACCGTGATCCGCTGGCAGAACCTGACGATCCCGGGAACATCCGACCCCAACACGCCCGGCACCTTGACCATCGATGTCGATGCGCGGGTCGCCGACAAACTGATCGGCATCAAGGAAGTCATCAACGCCGTTCACAAGACCGAAAACCCGGAACCCGACTGCGAGATGGGGGGCGCAGACCGTAACGGCACCCTTTGCGTGATCACACCGACTTTGCAGGTCCTGACCCCCAAGGTCTTCCTAAGCGGCGACGGTAACTCTCCGCTGGCGGAGCCGGGCGAGACATTGCGCTACAAGCTGACCGTCGATAACATCGGCGGTTCGGCAATCACCGACTATGTCCTGCGCGACTTCTTCTTTCCGAAGGAAGCGATCGCGTCGATCACGTTCCCGAATAATAGTCCCCCCGGAACCAACATAACGGACGACACAGGGGCCTTGACGGGAGAGACCGTGTGGACGATCCCGTCGATCGCCGCGGGTGAGGCTGTCGATCGCTTCATCAATATCACACTCGTCGATCCGCTCGAGATCGACAGTGGCACGATCATCGGCATCGGCGAGGTCGGCAACATCGCCGGCGACTTCCCCTGCTTTCCCCCGGACATCAAGTGCCCTGATGAGATAATTACCGTGCCGAACATCTCCTTCAAGAAGATACTGTCGGCGGAAAGCATCGCCAGGGATGACATCGCTGTTGCGGGCGAGATCCTGACTTACAAGATTTCGTTGAAGAATATCGGTGGCGCGCCCGACACAAACTACAAGCTAACCGATATCCTCGATCCGAACCTCACCTATGTGGCGGGAAGCGCCAGGGCCGACGGGGTGGTCATTCCTGCAGGACAGATATCGATCACCACCGATGCAGGCCGTCAGGTCATTGCCATCAGCGGTCTCAACGTGCCGGCCGGTAAGCCGGGTGAAGGGGAGGAAGGCTATCCCAACCCCAGAATCGAAGATCCCGGCTACCTCGAAGTGACGCTCCAGGCCCGGGTTGCGAACCCGATTCCCGATGGCGTCAGCGAAGTGCTGAACAAGGTCTTCGAGACCGGAGACACGGAGCCGGACTGCCTGCCGGTTGGGACCGATACCGACCATTGCGTCTATACACCGACGCCGGCGAAGCTCTCGATCATCAAGACGATCGTAAACAATGCCGACGGCATCGCTTCCGATGGCGAAACGCTTGAGTACCGGATCGTCGTGAAGAACAATGGCGGCACGACCCGTACCGGCTTCGTACTGACGGACGAAACCTCGCCGCTTCAGGCCATCCAGTCGATCACCTCGCCTGATACGGGCGTCGATATCCAGCCAGACACGACCTCCTACGTTTCGCAGTGGCCCGCCGTCGACCTCGCGCCCGGGGCAGAGTTCGTCGGAACGCTGTTCGTCACGCTCAAGGACCCTATCCCCGACAATATCGCCGAGATCATCAACCTCGTCACCAACAGCGAATGCGTGATCGAAGACGCCGGTACCGGCTATCCCTGCCAGGTCAAAACGCCGACGCAGGCCCGCATAAAGCTGAAGAAAGTCCTTGCGGATGAGTCGCTGCCCAATATTGCCGAAGCCGGAAAAGTCCTGACCTACACCGTCACTATCACCAATACCGGCGGCCTGCCCTGGTCCGGTGACGTGGTGGACGAATTCACGCCGGGCAGTGCGGTGGCCGAAGTGGTGAATGTCAGTAATGGCGGGACGTCCGTGATCACGCCGACCGCTGTCACCACCACATGGCCGATAAGCAATCTGGGTGCCGGCGGGGTGATCACGCGGACGGTCAGATTGAAGCTCGTCGCGGACCTGCCTTCGAGTCTCCTCGAAGTGATCAACAGCCTGCCTGCCTGCGCCGTCGAGGACCCTGCCAATTGCGTGGTGAAGACGCCCACGGCGTCGAAGATCACAACGAGCAAGGTGAAGACGGTGGAAAGCCTTGTCGCGCCTGCCGGCATGCTGGGTGTTGCCGAGCCTGGCGAGACCATCACCTATGCGCTGACCATCACCAATAGCGGCGGCACGGCCAGAAGCGGCTACACCCTGACGGACACATTCACGCCCGCCGGGATCATCGCTTCGGTCAATGCACCATCCACCGTTGTCGGAAGCACCACCATTCCCGGCGGCACCTACCAGGGCAATGGCGTCACCACCTGGACGAACCTCTCCATTCCCGCCAATGGCAGCATCACCGTCCCGATCGAGGTGACACTCAAGCCGGTCTTCGACCAGCCATGGACCCAGGTCATCAACCGCGTCACCACCGACTGCGTCGTGACCGACCCCGTCACGCTCGCGCCCTGCGGCGTCATCCTGCCGACCGCCGCGAAGGTCAGCCAGTCGAAAAGGCTGCTCCCGGAGACCGGTGGCACCCTCGCCAACACAGCAGAACCCGGCGAGACCCTCGAATACGAGGTCACCGTGACCAATACCGGCGGCACGCCGATGACCAACTACGACATTCAGGATGTCTTCGAGCCCGCCGATACCGTCGACATCGTCTCCGGCGTCGTGGCAAGCGATGCAGGCACCTATGCCGTCGCGACCAACCAGATCACCACCACATGGCCCGCAGTCACCATTCCGGCCGCAACCAGCGAGACCCAGCCCGGCATTGTGAAGCGAACCGTCAAAATAACCCTCACCAACCCGCTGACCCCCGGCCTCGCCGAAGTCAGGAACAGCGTCATCAAGGACTGCGTGCCGACAAACGTAGCAACCGGGGAACCGTGCGTGGTGAAGACGCCCACGGCGTCGAAGATCACAACGAGCAAGGTGAAGACGGTGGAAAGCCTTGTCGCGCCTGCCGGCATGCTGGGTGTTGCCGAGCCTGGCGAGACCATCACCTATGCGCTGACCATCACCAATAGCGGCGGCACGGCCAGAAGCGGCTACACCCTGACGGACACATTCACGCCCGCCGGGATCATCGCTTCGGTCAATGCACCATCCACCGTTGTCGGAAGCACCACCATTCCCGGCGGCACCTACCAGGGCAATGGCGTCACCACCTGGACGAACCTCTCCATTCCCGCCAATGGCAGCATCACCGTCCCGATCGAGGTGACACTCAAGCCGGTCTTCGACCAGCCATGGACCCAGGTCATCAACCGCGTCACCACCGACTGCGTCGTGACCGACCCCGTCACGCTCGCGCCCTGCGGCGTCATCCTGCCGACCGCCGCGAAGGTCAGCCAGTCGAAAAGGCTGCTCCCGGAGACCGGTGGCACCCTCGCCAACACAGCAGAACCCGGCGAGACCCTCGAATACGAGGTCACCGTGACCAATACCGGCGGCACGCCGATGACCAACTACGACATTCAGGATGTCTTCGAGCCCGCCGATACCGTCGACATCGTCTCCGGCGTCGTGGCAAGCGATGCAGGCACCTATGCCGTCGCGGCCAACCAGATCACCACCACATGGCCCGCAGTCACCATTCCGGCCGCAACCAGCGAGACCCAGCCCGGCATCGTGAAACGAACCGTCGCCATAACCCTCACCAACCCGCTGACCCCCGGCCTCGCCGAAGTCAGGAACAGCGTCATCAAGGACTGCGTGCCGACAAACGTCGCAACCGAGGAACCGTGCGTGGTCGTCACGTCCACTCCCTCCGCCGTCAATACTGCAAAACAACTGACGAGCGAAAGTTCGGTTGCACCTTCAGGATTGACGGGAGTGGCGGAACCCGGTGAAACGCTCATGTACACTGTCGTTGCCACCAACAATGGCGGCACGGACGCTTTCGGCTACACCGTCCGGGATGTCTTTTCCGCGGAAGGGCTTTCCAGCCCTCAGACCGCCGTTCAAAGCGTCGTCCTCGACCCGCCGCTCAATTCCAGCTACAATGCGGCGACTGGCACGAGCTTGTGGACCGGCCAGGACATTCCGGCTGGTACCAGCAAGACCTATACCGTGACCGTCACTCTGGCCAATCCGCTGCCGGCGGGCGTGGAGTGGGTGCGCAACTTTCTCCCGAACAATTGTGTCATCACCAATGCCGTGACCGGCGAACCGTGCGACATTAAAACGCCTACGCAACCGCGCATCAGAACGGCCAAGGTTCTTCTCCCAGAGCAGGGCGGTTCAGCGCCGAATATCGCGGAGCCAGGCGAAACGCTGACCTACCGTATCACGGTGGAGAACGTAGGGGGGCAGTCGGCGTTCAACCACACGCTCACAGACCAGTTTCTCCCGGTCAACACCATTGCGGCCATGTCGACGGAAGCCGGCAAGGGCTCGGCGGATGCCGCCACCGGAACTGCCACATGGACAATCCCGGAACTGAAGCCAAACGTGCCGGTCACCTGGGATATCACCGTCACACTCCAGCCAAGCCTGCCGCCAAATACCGAAGAAGTGACGAATGCCGTCACCCCGTGTGTCGAAGTCATCCCGGGCTTTTCCTGCACCGTCGTGACACCGACCGCCGCCGATGTGCAGAAGTCCAAGGAACTGACCGACCAGAGCGGTGGCGCTGAAGACAACGATGCCTATGCCGAAGGCGGCGAGACTCTGAGGTATACGATCACCGTCACCAATGCCGGTGGCACCGACCTCAGCGACTATCAGGTCGTGGACACCTTCAGCAATCCGGAGGTGGTTGATAGTGCGGTCGCCTCGGACGGCGGAAGCTATGTCAATGGCACGACCACATGGACCATAGCGTCGCTGCCAAAAGGAACAACTGTCACCAGAACGCTCGACATCACCTTGATCGATCCATTGCCCGAGGGACTAACCGAGCTGACCAATATCTTGACCTGCGAAAACATCATCGTCGGCAAGATCTGCGACCCCGTTATCCCCCCGGAGCCGATTATCAGGCAGTCCAAGGTCCTGACCATCGACAGCATCAACAACGACCGGAAGCTCCAGCCGGGAGAGGAACTTACCTACACCATCAGGGTGATCAACGTTGGTGGCGCCGTCGCCAATACGGTTGTGGTCAAGGACCAGCTCGATCCGGTGGGCGTTCCCGGCCTTCTCGATGGTGACCCTACGCCGGCCGACTGGAGCTGGAACGCCGCAACGAACACTGCAACGAGAACCATTGGGCCACTTGTGCCGCTCGCCCTTGGGGGAACGCCCCAGGAAGTCACGATCAAGTACCGTTTTGCCGACCCGCTCCCCGACGGGCTCCAGGGCGTGACGAACAGACTGCTCGATTGCCTGCCGATCGATGGCGAGTCCTGCGATGTGGACACCCCAACCGGACCGCTGCTGCAACAGGCCAAGGAACTGGTGGATCAGTCGGGCGGCGCCGAAGACAACGATGCCTATGCCGAGCCCGGTGAAACCCTGACCTATGAAATCACGGTCATGAATTTAGGTGGATCCGATGCAACGGGCGTGTCGATTCAAGATCAGTTCACACCCCTGGACGCGATCGATGAAGTGACGGTCCTCGATGGGAACACGTACTCCTATGACGAAAACACCGGCATCGTTACATGGACCAATCTGACCGTACCTTCGACCGGCACCCGCACCATCAAATTGCGGGTCGCGATCAAGCTGAAGGACCCGCTGCCGGACGATATTCTGAACGTAAAGAATGAAGTCCTGAATTGCGTCGTCATTCCGGGGCGGACGTGCGGCCCGGATTTGCCTAGGGCTCCGAATGTCAAGCATGCCAAGGTGCTCAAAGTTGAAGATGGGGGCGACATTACCGGTGTTGCCGAGGCCGGCGAAACCCTGCGCTACGAGATCACCGCGCGCAACATCGGCAATGCGGATGCAGAGAACTACGTCCTCAGGGACGAATTCACCCCCCTCACTGCGGTCTCGGTCGCCGACATTGATGCTGATGGGGGCACGGTAACGACCGATCCCGGCGCGAATACCGTGACCATCGAATGGATCATTCCCTCGATCGGAAAGCTCGGCGGAGAAGTAACACGCACGGTCGATATCAAGCTCAATGATCCCTTGCCCACAAGCCTGGCCTCCGTCAGGAACCGGGTTCTTGAGTGCAAAGAGCTTTTCGCCGGCTCCTGTGAGGTCGTCACGCCGACCGAATCCGATATCCATCAGGTCAAGTCGCTGGTGGCCGAAAGCTATGTGCCGAACAACCGTATCGCGGAGCCGGGTGAAATGCTCACCTACCGCGTGACAGTCACCAATACGGGCGGCTCGACTGTCATGGGCTATGACATCGAAGACTTCTTCGAACCACCGGCGACAGCGGAGCTAGTGGAGGCCGACAAGGGTGGACAATGGGACCCTGCAACCGGAAGGGTGATCTGGCGAAACCAGACAATCGCACGGGGCACGCCGGTCAACTATACGGTGAAGTTCACGCTCAAGGACCCACTGCCCGCAGGTACCACGCAGGTGACGAACCGCCTGGTCAAGGACTGCACCGTCACGAACACAGCAACCGGCGCTCCTTGCCGGGTGGTCCTTCCAACGCCGTCATCGATCAACAGATCGAAGAAGCTCATCAATGAGAGTATTGAGAACAATGGCATTGCTCAAGCCGGGGAAACCCTGCGCTACGAGATCACCGTCACCAACAATGGTGGTCGCGATGCCAATGACGTCAAGGTTTTCGAGGTGTTCAAACCGGCGGACGCCGTCGCCTCGGCGGTTGCCTCCGATAATGGGACGTACAATCCCACGACAGGTCGAACGACATGGGTGATCGACAGCCTTGAAATCGGCGAGACCGTCACGCGGACCGTCGACATCACGTTGGTCGATCCGCTGCCCCAGGGATTGAAGCGTGTCAGAAACATCGTCCTGGACTGCATTCCGACTGCAATCCTGGTCTGCGACGTCGATCATCCGACCGAAGGACAGGTCTCTCCCACCAAGACGCTGATCGAGGAAATCGGTGGCACGAGGGAAGGCCTCGGTGAGCCGGGAGAGACACTGGTCTACGAAGTGACACTGATCAACACCGGAGGTACGGCGATTGAGGACTACTCCGTAACAGACCAGTTCGTGGACCTCGAAGCGGTCAAGAAGGTAGAACCACGGGAGAATGGCACCTACGATCCCGTAACCGGCTATACCACCTGGACGATCGATACTCTGCCTCCCGGCAAGAAAATCACCCGACATGTCGCTGTGACACTGAAGGATGAGCTGCCCGAAGGTCTGACAGAGGTCACCAATCTCACATTCGAAACACCCGAAGACCCGGATTTTACCTCGCCACCCTGCGATCCGGAAAATCCTCCCGCGTATTGTGTCGTAACGCCGCTTGCGCCTCCGGCAACCTCCACCGACATCACCGTCACCAAGGTGGCGGATGTGAAGGAGGTACGCAGGGGTGACACGGTGCCCTACCGGATCATGGTTGCAAACAATTCGCCATCCATTCCGGCGCAGGTCACCGTGATCGATCGCATTCCCGCCGGGTTCCGCTTCATCGAAGGGTCGGCGAAGGTGGATGGCGTTGCGGTGACGCCAAGCGTGAAGGGCAGGGACATCGAGTTCGCCGACCTCGATATCCCTCCGGATAGCGCGATCGAGATCGAGTTGAAGCTCGTGGTTCTCAGCTCCGTCGTCCCCGGCCGATACACGAACTACGCCACGGTAAAGGACATTCCAACACCCCCGGGCACAGCGACGGTCGTCGTGGTTGCCGAGGCGATGTTCGACTGCTCGACTGTCATCGGTCGCGTGTTCGATGACGTCAACCGGAACGGCTATCCGGATGATGGCGAGCCCGGATTGCCCGGGGTCCGTCTGGCAACCGTCAATGGTGTTCTCATCACGACTGACGAACATGGGCGCTACAGTCTTCCCTGCGCCGCTCTGCCGGATCAACGCATCGGCTCGAACTTCATTCTCAAGCTCGACACGAGAACGCTTCCGACGGGCTACCGCCTGACGACCGAGAATCCCCGGGTCATGCGGCTCACGGCCGGAAACATGTCGAAGATGAACTTCGGCGCCTCTATCGGAAGACTGGTCCGTATCGACCTCACGGACGATGCCTTCGAAGCCGGAAGTCTTCGACTGAAGGCGCAATGGTACGACCAGATCATCCGCCTCCTTGAGGTGCTCAAGCAGGACTACTCCCTCATTCGCCTCTCCTACGTGGACAGCAAGGCCGAGCCGCAGCTGGCTGCAAGGCGGTTGACCGAAATGCAGAAAACCATCGCCCAGCTGTGGGCCGATTATGGCGGGACCTATCGCCTCGAAATCGAGAAGCGCGTGGAGGTAAACCAATGACAACCTTGTTCGACAGCGTGCGCACGTGGGACCAGTCCCCCGACAGGAAATCAAGGCACCTCACACTGAAAGCCGGCACCGCTTTGCTGCTTTCCATAGGGGTTTCACATCAGGCATTCCCACAAAGCGGCTTCGACATTGACGGGTGCGTCAATGAGGAATGTTCGTCCGTCATCCGCGGAAAAATGCTGGACGACGGATCAAGCCGAACGCTGGTGGTGGGAGAGAACACCGAAAAAGGCGCTGCGCAAGGGGACGCAGTCCCTTTTTCGATCAGCGTGGATGGGCAGGTTGTCGATGAAAGCATGCAGGTCGTTTCTGCGCCCCTCGGCGACAAGTCAGCTGTCAAAATGGCGGATCGGCAGCGCAAGGCGGATTTGGATCTGAGCGCGGTCGACATCCAGGTCAAATTCGACGGACTCGATGTGAAGACAATGCTCAACGTGTCCACCAGTCCGGTTCGAAGAACCTATCAGGCCGGCGAAGACGTCGTTTTCCAAGCCTACTCGAACTACCCGGCGTTCATAACCAAGGCAGAAATCAGAATCGGGGATTCCTACAGAGGATCCACCTTCAGGCCGCAGTTCGTGGTGCCGATCGAACCGAACGGAACCGCGCGGTGGATCATGCCGGAGAGCGAGACGCGGGACTTCGACTATGTTTTGCGCGTCTATGATGACAAGGGACGCTTCAACGAAACCGAACCATTGATGCTGTCGCGGACCGATGCGGTGTTTGAGCCCGCCAGCGCGACTCCGGCGCCGGCACCTGGTGTGGCCGAAGATCGTACCGCAGTCCGGCACATTCCCGTTCATGGCGGGGCTGTGACTGTCTACGGTCGGAATGTTCCTCCAGGATATTCGATAACCGCACTCGGATCACAGGTCCCGCTCGACGCACAACGGTCCTTCGTGGTCCAGCGAATTCTGCCGCCCGGCGATCACGAGGTCGACGTTTCACTCGCCGGCGTCTCCAAATCAGGCGGCCTCAATTTCATACGCGAAATCAATATACCCCAGAACGAATGGTTCTATGTTGCGCTTGCAGATCTGACCGTCGGCCGAAAATCGGGTGATGACGGCATCGAAATCGCCCGCGAAGGGGAGTACGACAGGGTTTATTCCAAGGGTCGGCTTGCCTTCTATCTGAAGGGCAAGATCAAGGGCGAGTATCTCCTTACGGCATCAGCCGACACCGGCGAGGATGACGTGAAAAATCTCTTTCGAGGATTGAACTCTCAGTCGAGCTCCGAGATCCTGCGGAGAATTGATCCCGACCAGTATTACCCCGTCTACGGCGACTCATCGACCACTGTTGAAGACGCGCCGACACGGGGGAAACTCTATATCCGCCTCGAGAAGGGCGACAGCCATGTCGTTTGGGGAAATTTCAAGACACGCGTCGTGGGAACGGAGTTTGCTCAGTCAGAACGCTCTCTCTACGGGGCAGCCGCTCAGTATGCGCCAGACGATGTGACATCATTTGGCGAGAAGCGAACCGTTGCTGCCGTCTATGCGGCACAACCGGACAGCCTGGCGCGGCGCGATGAATTCCTGGCAACAGGCGGCTCGTCCTACTTTCTTTCGCGACAGGATGTAACTGAAGGTTCCGAGACCGTCTCGATCGAATACCGGAGCGTCGTAACGGGCGCGGTTGTCACCGAGAAAACACTGGTGGCGGACGAGGACTATACACTCGATTATTTCCAGGGCCTGCTTCTGCTCCGCAGGCCGGCTTCAGTCTTGAGTGCGCCTGGCGAGGCGGTTCGGTCTTCCTCGCAAGGCAGCACCAACGCCTACGTCATCGTTCAATACGAGTACACTCCGCTTGCCTCAGATGTCGACGGCTATGCGCACGGCGCCCGCGTTGAACGCTGGATCAACGACAAGGTCCGCGTCGGCGCCTCGGAAGTGACCGACAATACCGGCCCAAGCGACCACCAGGTTGTCAGCGCGGATTTGCGCCTTCGTCATTCCGACACCACCTCGCTTGACGTCGAAGTGGCGCGTTCGAAAGGAGCTTCGTCTTCAAGTTATACGTCGACCGACGGCGGCTTATCCACCTCAACGACGCAGAAACTGGGCTCGGTGAGCGACGACGCCAACGCCTGGAAACTCAAGGGTCAGCTGGATCTGGCTGACATAGGCATAGAAAATCTCAAGGGCACCATTAAAGGCAGCTATGAGAACAGAGGCAACGGCTTTTCGATTGCCGGCGGCAATTCCGATGTCGGACTGGAGCGCTGGAGCGTTGGCACCGCTTTGGAACTGGGCGAGAACACCTCAGTGACGATCGGGCATGAGCAACTCAAGACCGACGAGAACAAGAAAAGCGTCGAGACATCCGCCGATGTGGCGGTGCAGCTCAACGACAGCACAAAGATCACGGTCGGCGCGGCACGTACGGAGCTGCAGTCCGCATCAGCCCTTGCGGCAGGAAAGAGCGGCTATAACGGCTCGCGCATCGATGGCGGGCTGCGAGCAGACTACGAGATAAATGACGACAGATCGATATACGGATTCGCTCAGGGAACGGTCCAGCAATCTGGCGATATACGTCGAAATGATCGGATCGGCGTTGGCGGAAAGACGCGCCTGACCGAGAAGGTGGAAGCCAACGCGGAAATCTCGCATGGCGCCACCGGCGTGGGAGGGGCAATCGGTGCCGAATATGCTCCGACGGCCGACGACAAATACTATGTCGGTTATCGTCTCGATCCGGACAGAGCCGCGTCGATCGAGAGCACGAACGAGCTGTCGGGAACAGACAGGGGTGTCATCACCGCAGGGTCTCGGAAGAAAATCTCGGACTCTACGTCCGCCTTTGCCGAAAGCACCTACGACATGTTCGGGCTTCGAAAGTCGCTGGCCCAGACCTATGGCATCGAATACACGCCCGACGCGTTGTGGAGCGTTGATACGGCCTTGACGACGGGATCGATCCGCGACGAGACCATCGATCCTTCCACCAAGCTTGAACGCTCGGACTACGATCGCAAGGCGGTTTCCGTTGCAGTCAATTACGACGATGAGGATTACGGTTTGAAAGGCCGCGTCAAGGGGGAGGCGAGATACGACGACTCGACCGACGACACGCGCGACTCGACGACCTACGTTCTTGCCTCAAACTTCGCCGTAAAAACCAGCGAGGACTGGCGCCTACTTGCCGGGTTGGATCTCGTCCAGGCACATGGCGAGTCCGCATCGGTCCAAAACAGGGACTATCTGGAAACATCGCTCGGCTTTGCGTACCGTCCAGTGGACAATGATAAGCTTAATGCGCTGTTTCAATACAGCTATCTTCTCGATCTCAAGGATCTAAGGTCAACGGCTGTGTCCGAAGGGGCCGTCGAGCAACGCAGCCACATTGTGTCTGCCGACCTTTCCTATGACCTTATGCCTTGGCTGACGATAGGGACCAAGCAGGCACTTCGTTTTGGCGATCGTCGCGACGGATCGGACGGATCCGAATGGGCGGTCTCTACCGCATATCTGGGTACCGGCCGTCTCGATCTTCATCTTGTGAAAAGCTGGGATGCGCTGGTGGAGGGACGAGTTCTCAGCCTTCCAGAGACAAGCTCGACCGACTACGGACTCCTGGTGGCCCTGTATCGGCATGTCGGCGAGGACTTCAAGGTGGGCGTCGGATACAATTTCGGTCGATTCACCGACGACCTCAGAGACCTCACACTCGATGACAAAGGTGTCTTCCTCAACGTCGTTGGGAAATACTGATGAAGCGCCTGTACCGTGGTGGCGGAGAGCCCGGAATGGAGAGTGTATTGGCGAATGGTGTCGTCCTGAATCGACGGGCGCTGCTGTTGTCCGCGCTACTCCTTGGCGCCTCGTCGCAAGCTGCACAAGGAGGCACACGGCCGAATGGCACGCATGATATACAAGCCGCAGATCCCGAACGGCTTTATGTCGCGCTTGAAGATAATGGTTTTAATGTTCCTTCCGTCCGATACAGGAAGCTTGACCCAAGATTTTGGCGCAGGCGTGTAATCGACCTGACCGGAGCCACTGAAGGCACTGTCTTCGTCAGTCTTGCGGAGCGGTTTCTTTACTTCGTTATCGGCGACGGTACCGCGATACGATACGGCATCGCTATTGGTAAGGATGGCTACAGATGGTCGGGAAATGGTGAAATTGCCCGGATAGCGACCTGGCCAAAATGGACGCCCACCATGGAAATGCGAGCGAGACTTCCGGAACTTGAACGCTACCGAAGCGGCATGCCCGGCGGCCCGGAAAACCCTTTGGGAGCGCGCGCACTCTACATACACCGCAATGGTAGGGATACGCTCTATCGTGTTCACGGTACCCCGGAGTGGTGGAGCATCGGACGGCAGGCCTCATCCGGCTGTATCAGAATGCTCAACCAGGATGTCATCGATCTTGCCGCCCGGGTCCAGCCAGGCGCGGCGATAATAGTTTTATAAACCCGAAGGCCTACTCCAAAGTATCGGTACCTGCGTCTCTGAGGTCGCTGCTCAAGCCTTTCCTCAACCATCTTGAGAACGCGGTTTCCTGCAGCCGCTCCTTTGAAAATTGCTTGAGTTCGCTCGGGCTGCACCCGAACTGCAAACGAAATTGCCGGCTGAATGTCGGGGCATCGTGAAATCCGTATTCTTCCGCGATCGCACTGCTCGGACGGAGGTGCCCGGCTTTGATAATCGACTCATAACATGCGTTAAGGCGTCGTGACCGAACGTAGTGCTCCACGCCGCCCTCGCTTTCAAACAGCTTGTAAAGTTGTCGCCGCGACATATTGAGCTTGCTGCTGAGAGTTTCAGGAGTGAGATCAACGGATGATGTGAGGTTCGACGAGATGAGCCTTTTGGCGACCTCCAACCGAGCAACCGTCAGAGGAGCCTGAAGCAGTTGCCCCCTCTCTCGCACCGAAATGCAGGAGCGGATCATGGAGATCGTGGTCTCCGCTATCATGAAAATCTCCTTCTGCGCTGCATCAGGCAAAACCGTCACCAGGGCGGACAAGTAGTTCGAAAGCAACGGATGGAGGCCGTCATCAGGGTTGGGGTTGCGGGCAAGCTGGTCCAGAACGGCTTCCATGCCGCTGAACTGGTTCCGTGGAAGATAAACACCGACGGTGGTATTGGCTGAAACCTCACCGGATTGCGCCACGCCTGCTTTACGAATTTCGAGACGCTTGCCCTCATAACGCATCTGTCCGTGAGGACCATCGATGGTGGCATGCCCAGTCAGGCGCAAAAGTATAAGCCAGAAGTCAAAGCCCGGCAGCCGACCTAGGCGAGGTTGCGGGGAAAATCGGAAAGCCTCGGACTGGCTCACGACAACCTTAAGAGTTCCCAGATCATATCCGACAACATTCGCATTAAACCTCTTCTGGTCACCGGGAGCCCGGGCCAAAATGTAGATATCGCCTAGTGAAATTTCTTTACAAAAACTAGAGAACTGCTCTTCTTCTGAATATTTATTGCTATCGAACACGTATACGGGCTGAACCATCGTTCTCTCCGGAACGAATGGCACAGCGAAGACGCAGCAATACACTTGCGCAAATTGCTTTGCGCACAAAATTCACCGATTTGTCGAAGAAAAATATTTATTACGCTTCGGTGTTGCTATTAATGCGAGCCACTCGTGCAAGTAAAAATCTGATTAATTTTTATTTTGCCCGAGAGATTCGCAGAATGTCGCGCAGTGTACGAAGCTTGCAGAAACGTGCAGAGGAGGCACTTTTGACTACAGGCAGCAAGGCATTGAAACTGCATACGCCGCGAGGGCGCCGAAACGACCGCATTTGCACCCGCTTCAGCGCCCCGGGCCGCCGCAATTGGTCAATCGACCTCACTCAACATGGACGGATGGACGTCCCCGTTCGGATTTGAACGCACGATAGCAAGATAGGAACGGAGCTTGCTCTCCAATTCGCCCAGTGAAAGGCCGAGCGTTTCTGCCGCCATGTCGCGTCGGCCCGAAAAGCGCATGAGCGTGTGGGCCACCAGGCGACGCTCGACATCGTTGAGACTAAGTCCGACAAGCCGTTCGATGTGGAGATCTGATCTGTTATGGACCAAGGGATCCGACCTGTTGCAGAGGCGACGAACGACATAATCAACGATCCGGTTCCGATCCGTCGTCATGAAGATGTTGTCGCTCGCGTCGCCGAATTCCCGAAGCCGAAAAAAAGCCGTTTCCGGCTCCGCCGACACAGTGATGAATGGCTTATCGGACAACAGCACCGAAAGATATGCTACCCGTTTCTCAAATGTCATTTCCAGTTTGCATGACTCGCCCGCGAGGTACGTCAACTCTGCCGCGATATTCGACAATCTGTCATGCATGGACGGCTTCGGGGGGTGTCCGTCAGCTCCAGTGACCGCTGAATTCCGCTTCCGCCCAAATGGTATACCTCTCAGCTTCATTTCAGTTTTCTTCTCCCCTGAACCACCATCCGGCGTATCCACATAGAGCGCCCGCGCCGATGACAATAACCACCTCAAGAAAAGAGCCGTGCGCCAGCATAGACGCTATACATCCGGAAATGGCGGCCAGCCCCATGGCCACCGGTGTTCCAGATGTTTCGTAACGTTCGGCATCGAGCAAATCTCCACTCTCGCCATCGTGACGCTTGTCAGACATTTTTCCCTGTCTCCCTTAAACGAAATACTATCAGGAGCGTTGTCGAACACCTTAGTTCCACAATATTTGTTCTGAAATGACTGTGGGTGCGTGACGCTTGACTATAAGTGCACACTGCAACATGACCGAGATGGCGATATCGCGCCTAACCTCTGTCGTGATGGGGCCCAGCTGCCGTGACCACCCAAATGACGGGTCATTGCTTTCATATCGATAATTTTGATATGAAGCATGCAAGCTGAGGGTAGGAAATGACAGGCAACGTATTGGTAATCGACCCGATCGAACGGCAGGACCTTATTCGCGGACTCGCGAGCGAGGTGCGCGTCGGTATACTCAAGCTTCTGCGAACGGGCGGGCCAAAGAACGTCAACCAGATCGCGGAGGAACTGGCGCTGCCGCAATCGACCGTGTCGATAAACCTGAAGATTCTTGAGGATTGCGGCCTCATCAATACCGAAAGCCAGAGGGCCCGCAAGGGAAGCCAAAAGCTGTGCCACTCGGCTTTCCAGGAGATTCTGATCTCCTTTGCCGACCCGGTCACCGACAGCTTGGACAACATGATCGAGGTGTCCATGCCGCTCGGCCTCTATACCCAGTTCGACGTGACGGGACCGTGCGGGCTCTGCTCGAAAGAGGGGGTCATCGGGCTTCTAGACGTGCCGGATACCTTTCTCGATCCCGATCGCATGAAGGCGGGTTTGCTATGGTTTACCAGGGGATTCGTCGAGTATCAGTTCCCAAACAACACCCTGCTCAAGAAGGCAAAACCACGGGAGCTGGAGTTTTCCATGGAACTCAGTTCGGAGGTGCCGGGAACGGCGGCGAACTGGCCCTCGGACATCTTCCTGCAGGTCAACGGAACCGATGTCGGCACGTGGACGTCTCCGGGTGACTTCGGCGACAAGCGCGGCGTCTACACGCCCGACTGGTGGAAGCTGTCAGGCTCGCAATATGGAAAACTGAAGAACTGGCGGATCAACGAGCAGGGAAGCTTTGTCGACGGCGTGCGAATATCGAGCGTCACTCTCGATGATCTCGGCCTCGATCAGCACAGATCTATACGCATGCGCGTCGGGGTGAAAGACGATGCCGAACACCCAGGTGGAATCAACATCTTCGGCAGCGGTTTCGGAAACTATGCGCAGGACATCGTGCTGCGTATCCATATCTGAAAAGTCATACCAAGGCTTGACGCCGCGACGGCCCTGCGCTTTATTTACCAATAAGACGGATACAAACCGCAAATTTGGATATAAAAGGTGGGAGGAACATGGACGCTCGGGTCACCGCGCACGCGCGCTATTCTATCGCGGACATTGACAAGCGACTTTATGGTTCATTCCTGGAGCATCTCGGTCGCGCCGTCTACACGGGTATCTATGAGCCCGGCCATCCAACAGCTCTGCCGAACGGCATGCGTCGCGACGTGATCGATCTGGTGCGGGATCTCGATACGCCCATCTGCCGCTATCCCGGCGGCAACTTCGTCTCCGCCTACAATTGGGAAGACGGCATCGGTCCGAAAGAAGACAGGCCAACGCGTCTGGATCTGGCCTGGCGCACGGCCGAGTCGAACCAGGTCGGCATCCACGAGTTCGCCGAGTGGGCGGAAGCCGCGGGAACCGAGATGATGCTCGCCGTCAATCTCGGATCGCGGGGGCTCGACGCCGCGCGGAACTTCGTCGAATACGTCAATCATCCCGGTGGCAGCCACTGGTCGGACCTGCGCCGTAAGAACGGCCGTACCGATCCCTGGAACGTCAAACTCTGGTGCCTCGGCAACGAGATGGACGGTCCGTGGCAGGTCGGCCACAAGAGCGCGGCGGAATATGGGCATTTGGCCAACGAGACCGCCAAAGCGATACGGGCTTTCGACGACAGCCTGGAACTTGTCGTGTGCGGGTCGTCCCACTCCGAAATGCCGACTTACCCGCAATGGGAAGCCACCGTTCTCGAAGAGACATACGACCAGATCGATTACATATCTCTGCATATGTATTTCGAGAACTACGAGAAGAACACCGCCGAGTATCTCGCGCTCCCGGAAAAGCTGGATCGCTACATCGGAACGGTCGGCGGCGTCATCGATTTCGTGAAAGGCAAGAAGCGCTCCAAGCGCGACGTGAAGATTTCCTTCGATGAATGGAACGTCTGGTATCACGAGCGCAAAAGCGACGCCAAGCGCATGAAGGAGTGGGACTGGCCGCATGCACCTGTCCTGCTGGAGGATATCTATAACTTCGAGGACGTCCTGCAGGTCGGCTGCATTCTCAACACCTTCATTCGCCGCGCGGACCGGGTACGGATCGCCTGCATCGCACAGTTGGTGAACGTCATCGCACCCATCATGACCGAGCCGGGTGGCGCTGCCTGGCGGCAGACGATCTACCATCCCTTCCATCTTGCGTCGCGATATGGTCGCGGTACGGCCCTTCAGCTCGATGTCGATTGCCAGCACTACACCGCCGATAGCGCCGATCGGGTTTCCTATCTCGACATTGCCGGCGTCCATGACAGCGATACCGGTACGCTGAGCTTCTTCGCGATCAATCGCAACGGTCAGGAGAACATCGACCTCAAGATGGCGACGGAACATTTCGGCACCGTCAAAAGTGTCGAGCATACTGTCATCAAACATGATGACCTTGAGGCTAAGAATACCAGGGACAACCCTGAAAACGTGAAGCCACGCAAGGCAGAAGGCGCCATCATCGAGGGAAATATGGTGCGTGTCTCGGTGCCCCCTTACTCATATTCAATGATCAGGATCACGCTCTAGGTGCAATCACAGGCGGCGGGGAGGCTGCCTGTCTTTCAGGGAGGAGAATGAGATGCAGAATTGGTTGAGAATGACGAAGGCCCTCGTGCTTGCGACGGGGTTGATGACGTCGGCGGCGCACGCTGAAGAAACAGTCCTGTGGTGGGATTTTCTAAGCGGCGGCGACGGGGTGCGCATGAAGCAGCTTATAAGCGACTTCAACGCGGCGCATCAGGGGAAGATCAAGATCGATGCCACCACGCTGGAGTGGGGCACGCCCTTCTACTCGAAGGTGCAAACATCAGTAGCCGTCGGTGAGGCTCCGGATATCATGACCTATCACGCCAGCCGCATTCCGCTGGCCGTGAAGCAGGGCATCCTGCAGGAGATTACCGCCGACGACTGGACGACAATGGGTCTGGCGCAGGCCGATTACGCTCCGGCCACTTGGGACGCGGTGACGGTCGACGGCAAGCAGTATGCGGTTCCCCTAGATACGCATCCGATCGTGCTTTACTACAACAAGGATGTACTCGGCAAAGCCGGTCTCCTGGACGAAAGCGGCAAGCCCAAAGGGCTGGATTCCCGTGAGAACTTCACCGCGACCTTGAAAGCACTCAAGGACGCTGGCGTCAAATTTCCGCTCGGGTCCGTGACGGCGGATGGCAATTTCATGTTCCGCACCATCTATTCGCTGATGGGACAGCAGGACGGCGAACTGATGACCGGCGACGAATTCCTCGCCGGCGACAATGCGACGAAGCTCGAGAATGCGCTTTCGGTCCTGCAGGAGTGGACCACCGAGGGTCTGCAGTCGACCTATACCGACTACCCCGCCACCGTCGCACTCTTCACCTCCGGCGAAGCCGCCATGATGATCAATGGCGTCTGGGAAGTCCCGACGATGACCGACCTGCAGAAGGAGGGCAAGCTCTTCGAATGGGGTGCCGTTGAACTGCCTGTTATCTTCGATCATCCCTCGACCTATGCCGACAGCCACGCCTTCGCCATCCCCGCCAACAAGGGCAAGGAGATGACGCCCGAGAAGCGGGCTGCGGTGCTGGAAGTCATCGGTTGGATCTCGAAGAATTCGCTGCTCTGGGCGACCGCCGGCCACATTCCGGCCTATGGCCCCGTGACCAATTCCGCCGAATACAAGGCGATGGAGCCGAACGCGACCTATTCCTCGCTGACAGCCAACATGATCTTCGATCCGAAGACGCCACTCGCCGGCATTGCCGGACCGATCTTCGATGTCATGTCGACCTATTTCGTCCCCACGCTCAATGGCGAGATGGAACCAGCCGAAGCGGTGGAAGAGATCAAGCTCGGCCTTGAAGACCTCTGAAACAACAGGCCCGGGCCGTTCGCGGCCCGGGCTTGGATTTGCAGGCATCCCAGCCGGCGAAATTCGAGGAGGCCCGGGAGAGAATGCTCAGGAACAGACGCAGCGAGGCGTTGTTCGCCCTCGCGCTGGTGGCGCCGTTCGTGGCGATCTACGGACTGGTGTTTGTCTACCCGACGATCAAGCTGTTCGGCATCAGCTTCACCGACGCGCCGCTGATCGGGGAGGGCAGCTATGTCGGCCTTGAAAACTACACCCGGCTCGTCGGCGACCGCCGGTTCGCGACCGCCCTATGGAATACCGCCTATTTCGTTGCTCTGACGGTCGTTCCGGGCACGATGATCGCCTACGCCATCGCACTCGGCGTCAATCGCCTCTCGGGTCGCCTGCAGGCGGCAATCCTGGCCCTCTCCTTCCTGCCCTACATCCTGCCCGTCTCGGTCGTCTACCTCATCTGGGACTGGACGCTGAACTTCCAGTTCGGCATCGGTATGTATCTCTTCGACCTCTTTGGCATTCCGCGCATCCCGGTGTTCAAATCCACCGCGTGGTTCATGCCGGCGGTCGGCATCATCACAATCTGGTGGACCGCGGGGTTTTCGATCCTTTTGTTCCTGGCGGGACTAAGGGCGATACCGGCCGAGATTTACGAAGCGGCGGCACTCGACAATGCGGGCAGATGGGCAAGCTTCTCGCGGATCACCTGGCCCCTGATGTGGCCGATCACGGCACTGGTCCTGACCATCCAGCTGATCTCGCAATTGAAAATCTTCGATCAGGTTTACCTCTTTTCGACCGGCGGGCGACCGAACGACAACCTCGTCCTCGTCTACTACATCTTCCTTAGAGCGTTTCAGTCGGACCAGGGTGGACGGGCGGCCGCGGCTGCCGTGGTCCTTTTCCTCATCGTCATCATCGTTTCGGTTCTAAACTTCCAGCTGACGAGACTCTCGGGAGGACGCAACCGATGACCGCACAGACGGCAAGACTACTGAACATTGCTGGGCTGGTCATAACGCTGTTGACGGTTTTCGCGGCGGTCCTCTGGGCCTTTCCCCTCTACTGGGGCGTCGTGTCGTCATTGAAACCCGAGGATGAAGTGGTCCGGCCCTACATTGAGCTGTGGCCCGACACTTTCACGATTTCTCACTACGTCTTCGCGCTCACGGAAACCGAAATCGGCCGGTGGTATCTGAACTCGATCGTCACTGCCTTGTCAGTGACGATCCTGACCGTATCGTCGTCGCTCCTATGCGGCTACGCAATCTCGCAGCTGCATTTCCCGTTCCGGAAACTGTTGTGGTGGCTGATCCTCGCGAGCTTCATGGTCCCTATGCCGACGCTGATCGTCAATCACTTCGAACTCGTCGCCAACCTCGGACTGATCAATACCTGGGCCGGCATCGTACTTCCGCAGCTCATCCATCCCGTCATCATCATCGTCTACAAGCAGTTCTTCGACGGCGTGCCGAAGGATTTCCGCGAGGCGGCGGTGATGGACAATGCCTCGGAATGGCGGATCCTGACACGCATCTACATTCCGATGAACTGGGGCGTGACGACGGCGCTCGCCATCGTCTGTTTCATATGGTCCTGGAATTCGTTCCTGTGGCCGTTCCTTGCGGTCACCCGCACCGACATGATGACGATCACCGTCGGCATCACCCAGGTCAACGACGCGTTCGGCGTTTACTACGCGCGGGAATTGAGCGCCGCCGTCCTGGCCGGGCTTCCCGTCGCACTGGCCTATCTGATCTTCCAGCGGCGCGTCACCGAGGCAATCACGCTTTCCGCCGGCATCAAGGGCTAGGGCGCCCACCTCCCGCGTCTTAGCCTTTTGTCACGGGCCTTCGATCGAAAGATTGCAAGGCCCGTGACAATTCGACGATTGATCAGTCACTGTACCTGGTAGGATTTGCCCGACGCATCGAAAAGATGAATTGCGGTCGGATCGAAGCTGATGCGGACGCTGTCACCGGGCCGGATGCCGGAACGGCCCGTGTCTTGAGCGACAAGCTGCGTTCCATCCTCCAAGGTGCAATAGGCGAGTGTGCGTTCTCCCAGGCGCTCGACGACGCCTACCTTGGCGTCGGTCGCCTTGCCCGCCGGAACGTCACCGTCCGTGACGACATGCACGGCTTCGGGACGGATGCCGAGATCGAACGGGCCGGGATGGGGAACGGGTGCATCAATCTCGAACTCGAAGCCATTGCGAAACCGTACCGGCGTACGCCCGCGCCCAAGCACCTCGACGGGCAGGAAGTTCATCCCCGGACTGCCAATGAAGCTTGCGACAAAACGAGAGGCGGGCTTGAGATAGACATCCATCGGCGAGCCGATCTGCTCGATGCGGCACTGGTTGAGGACGACGATCCGGTCGGCCAGCGTCATCGCCTCGGTCTGATCATGGGTAACGTAGATCATCGTCGCCTTCATGCGCTGATGAAGCTGGGCAAGTTCGACGCGTGTGCGCACCCGAAGAGCGGCATCGAGGTTCGACAGCGGCTCGTCGAATAGGAAAGCCTTTGGCTCCTTGACGATCGCACGGCCTATAGCGACCCGCTGCCGCTGGCCGCCAGAGAGCTGGGCAGGACGCCGGGCAAGCAGTTCCTCCATTTCCAGCATACGGGCCGCTGTCTGGACACGCGCTTCGATCTCGGAGTTGGGCAGACCGATATTGCGCAGACCGAAGGCCATGTTCTCGCGCACAGTCATGTGCGGATAGAGCGCGTAGTTCTGGAATACCATCGCTACATTGCGCTGCCCCGGCGCCAGGTTCTGGCTTTCGACACCGCCTATTGTGAGGGTACCGCTATCGATGCTCTCAAGCCCGGCGATCATGCGCAGAAGTGTCGACTTGCCCGACCCGGATGGACCCAGGAATACCACCAGCTCGCCGGAATTGACCGTCAAAGATATGTCGCGAATGACGGAAACGGCTCCGAAGCTCTTCGATACGTTGTGCAGCCGGATCTCGGCCATCGTCGTTCTCCTCCCTGACGTTTTCCATCATCTTTCCCGATACGTATCGGAAGTCAAGATATGAAAACGATCAGCGTACCACTTGCGCAGCGGCGGAGCACAGAGATTCTACTTCGATGAAGTGAAAGAGCTAAGCCTTCGTGGCGAAGAACGCCGCTAGGTTCTCTTCGTGCACCTCCTCATAGTCTGGCAGATAAATCAGGCTTCCCGCCTCGATTTCGTCCGCCATCATGTCCTTCAATGCCGGCTTCTCGCCTATCTCGAGGCTCATGAGCCGCTTGACGTAGATCTCGGTGGCCTTGATGAAAGACGGCTCATAGCCACCGGCGGCGATGCGGTCTGGGTCGCCGTGGCAGGGAAGGATTTTCACGATCGGCCATTTGGCCATGCGTTGCAGCTCACCCAGATGAACTTCGAGATTGTCGGCATCCGTCACATAGGTTGCCGTATCCTCTAGCGTGTCGCCAGCGAATAGAAGGCCACGATCAGGAAGCCACAGAACTGTGGCGTCGGGGCTGTGAATATCAAAGTGGTGCAGTTCCACACGAAGGTCCCCGACCATCACCACGGTCGTCCCGGCAAAAAGCGTTGTTGGCGGAATGACCGGATCAATGATGGGTGCGCGCTGCGCAATCCGGGGTCTTTCCGCTTCCAGGAGGCGAGCCGTCTCGGTGTTGGCGATGAACTCACAATCAGCGAAGACTTCGTTTCCGGCGATGTGATCGTTGTGAAAGTGGCTGAGCACGACGGTCAGTTCTTTCACGCCCAAGCCTTCCAGGTGCCCGCGGATCGCACGGGCATGATCGAGCGAGATATGGGTGTCATAGACGAGGGCTTCGTCCCCGCTGACGATCGCGAACGACGCAATGCCGAGCTTGAAGGCGCCGTCGTCCAGCCAGTTCGGTTCGCGACCGTGAAGCCGTTTGCCGGCGATACGACCGTCATAATAGGCAAAGATGCCCGGATAGGGCTGAAGGATACGCAGGTGTTCAATCATATCAGTCATGGTTTTCTTCCTTCAACACCGACGCAATCCGCGATCGGGACGACAATGGTCGACGCATTATCTACTCCAGGTCGCCGCCCAGAAGCCCTGCGGATCGGTAGCAAGAATATCCGTGATCGTCGGCTGAGGCCCTGGGATCGGACGGCCACCGGTGCGTTTCTTCAACTCGTCCTGCGCATCCTTCACGAGATCGGGGGCCAGAACCAGAGCGATTGCGCCAAGCGCCAGAGCTTCGGACGCCATCAGCGGGCCGGGACTGCTCGAAGAGTGGCCGGAGAGAGCGGTCCAGGCCCAGTGATGGATGGGAACGTTGTTCGGATAGGCCCAGTTGACGCGTCCAAGCGGGATCTGCCAACTGATGTCACCGTCGTCCTGCCCGTAATAATCGATACCTGTGTCAAAATACTCGATCTCGCGATGGAGGTCGAAGGAATTCCCGGGATCGCAGGCGGCCGATAGCTCCTTCATCCAATTGAGGTCGGCCTCACTCCACCTCGGCGGTCCGATTTCCCTAAGGCAGGTATCGAGCACCCGACCGACCGTATCATTGCCAAGATAACCGCGACACGCAGCAATCTGCTCCGCGACAAAGCCGACGCCTCTCTCCTCGGCAACCCGGCGATAGGTCTCCGTCATCAGGGCGTAGCCGCGTTCGACCATCTCGAAGTCGTGATGGCGAACCGACGACCAAAGACGGACCTCCTCCGGCGTCACACCGGGCGTGATGCCGGCGGAGCGATAGACATGCTTCAGCTGAAGGCCCGGAATCTCGCTCCTAATGCGGTCGAAGGCGGCAAACGCCGCTTCGGCTGTTTCAAGCGCGTTGCGCTGCGCGACCTTACCGCCATGCGCACTTTCACCATTGAACCGGAACTCACCGCTTGCCATGGCATGGCACGGGCGGGCGAGGGAACCGTTCTGGTAATCCCCGTGAGAGGTCAGGACGACATCGAGACCGTCGAAGACACCGGCGGCCTGCAGGGCGAGCTTGCCCCAACCAATTTCCTCAGCCGGGCACCCGGCGATCACAATTTCCCCAGCGAGACCAAGCTCGAGCAGGGCCTTGCCGGCCGCGATACCCGCTCCGGTATTGGCCGGGCCGATATGGTTATGCCCGCAGCCATGACCCGGCAGCCGCCAGTTCCCCTGTCTGTAGGGAACGGCGTCATTGTAGAGCGTCGGCAGCGCATCGTATTCGACGAGAATACCGATCCGTGGACCGGCGCCGCTTCCGATCCGTGCGATGAAGGCGGTCGGGACACCGCCCGCCGCCTTTTCCACCTCGAAACCCTGCCGTTCGATGAAGTCGCAGAGGATAGCCGACGACTTGTATTCCATGGCTGGAAGCTCCGGCACCCGCCACATCTCGGCAAAAAGGCTCTCGATTTCAGGCGCGATGGAACGCCATATCTCCCGGACCCGGTCCCGATACTGCGTGTGCATATCAGGCAGCCTTGTGTCCGGACTGGCCGAGGAAGGCCGCTATGACCTCATCGGACGTGCGGCGAGCGCCATGCTGGAGGTACTCCATATTGGCGAGCGCGGCATCGTGAGCAGCGATCGACGACCCTGCGACACAGTCCTCGACGACACGGCAGTGATAGTCATTCTGGTGGCCGTCCGCGAAGGTGTAGTGAACGCAGATATTGGTGAGACCGCCGATCATGATCAGCGTTTCCGCTTTCAGGCCGCGCAAGAGAATCGAGAGGTCGGTGCCAATGAAGCCGGAATAGCGTCGCTTCACGATGACATAATCGTCGTCGCGCAGGCCAACTTCTTCGGCGGCGATCTTGGTACCTTCCCAGTCTTCGCGCAGATGCTCGTCCTCATCGCCATCCATTTCGCGACCGTAGTCCACGCCCGTTTTCCGATGGCTCTCCTGCAGGAAGATGATCGGAATACCGCCGGCCCGAGCCGCGTCGATGACCGCGCGGGCACGCCGCATGCGTTCGATCATGCCAGGCATCAGAGGAATGGCGCCATCATCTTCGAAGGCTGACTTCTGGATATCGACGACGATAAGGACCGGCTGGCCAACGATCATGGGGTTCTGCTTCTTCTTCATCAGAATTCTCCTTTCAGGCGCGCGCGCCGAGCAGTTTGGGAAGGTTGCCGAACCGGGCGATGGCGACAAAGCCGGCCAGGCCGATCAGCATGAAAAGAACCGCGCCGACGCACATCGTGGGCGAGAAACCGGTTCGCATGTTCGTGAAGATTTTCACGGGCATGGTTTCGGCGGTGAAGCCCGCCACCATGAAGGCGATGACATATTCATTGAGGCTGAATATCGCGACGAACACGAAGCTCGACACGACAAATGGCATGACCATCGGCAGTGCGACGGAACGCAGGACATCGCCGTCACGCGCGCCCATTGTCCGGGCCGCCTCAACTAGCGATTTGTCGATCGACGCGAACCCCAGTGTGATCATCACCAGCGGCACGGCTATGAACGTGATCGCATGGCTGATGACGATGTTCTCGATATTCCCGACATGCCGGACGGTACCCCAGAAAAGGAGGAACAGCACGGCGATGACGACCGGCGGCAGGATGAACGGAACGCCCGCCATGCCAGCGACGATCTTTGCCAGCGGAGAATTCGTCTTCCACTGCATATAGGCAATCGGGAAGGCGATGCTCGTCGCCAGGAGTGAGGCTGCCAGAGCGATGAGGATCGATCTCGTCAGCGCCGATACCCAGGTAGGATCCGAGAAGAAGGTGGAGTACCAGCGCAGGCTGATGTCTTGCGGTGGGAAGGTCATCTGCGCGGTGCTATTGAAACTCACCCCGGCGACAATCGTCAGCGGTGTCGCGAGAAACAGGGCGAGACAGAGCAGGAAGGCCAAACGGGACATGGCTGCGAAAGATCGGGTCATGACGCGTATCCTTTCCCGCCGATGCGATTGATGATGAGGATCATCAGCCCGGTTATCACCATCAACAGAACGGCGATCGCCGCGGCACTCGGCAGGTTCTGGGCCGAGATCGCGACCTCGCTGATGATGACCCCGATCGTCCAGTTGGCCGGACCGCCGAGCACGAGTGGCGCGACATACGCCCCGATCGTCATGACGACCGTCGTCAGGTAGGCCGTCGCCACCGGTTTCCGCATGAGCGGCACGAGTATGTCGAAAAACGCGCGCGAGGGACGTGCCCCCATTGTGGCCGCCGCCTCCATATAGGAGGCGTCGAGACGCGAAAGGCCGGGATAAAGCGTCATGACGTTGAAGGGCACGACGACATAGACGAGGCAGCCGACGACCCCGAGGAAACTTGGCGTCAGGGACACCGGTTTTTCAAGCAGTCCCAGGAAGACAGCGACATTGGATATACCGACGCGCTTTGAAAGAATGATCTGCCAGGAAAAGGTAATCAGCACTTCTGACAACGCAAGCGTGACCAGAAGGCCGACCAGCCAAACGACCTGCGCCTTCCGGCTCATGCGGGTGATGAAATACGTCGCCGGGAAGGCGATGATGATACCAAGTGTCGCGACGGTGAATGCCAGTTGCAACGAAGAGACAAATCCGTTCAGCACCATGGATTGGAACAGCGTTCCAAAGGCGTCCAGCGTCCAGCCGCTGCCCTGGTAATAGGCTGGATCAAGCCGCGCGAGACTGACTCGCAGAAGCAATGCGAACGGCACGCCGAAAAAGGCAACGATCATGAAGAACGGCCAGAGCAGGCCGATTATCGTTGCGCCCGTGCCGGCTGTGTTTCCTCTGGAGGAGATTGTTGCGGCGGCCGACATGATCAATCCTCCAGCACCGTCGCCGCACCCGGCGCGAACGATATCGCCAACTCGTCCTGATCCGAAAGCAGATCCCAGGCAGCTGGCGACATGAACGACAGCATCTGCTGCCCGGCGCGGTCCAGGTGCACCTCCACTGTCGACCCCACGTCTCGGACGAAGGTCACCTTGGCTGTCGGCAGATCTTTCGACATTTCCGTCCTGGAAAGCAGCGTGCCTTCCGGGCGGACACAGACGGTCACTTTCTGGCCGATCGCAAGCTGTGACGGAGCCGATCGCACCTCGATGGTACGACCATCAAGCTGGACATGCGTCCGATCAAGAAGAATACCTTCGGCCAGATTGCTCTGGCCGATGAAGTCGGCCACGAAACGATTGGCCGGCCGGCGATAGATGTCGATCGGCGAGCCGACCTGTTGAACCCTGCCATTGGCCATAACGACGATCTCGTCGGCGATCGTCATCGCTTCGCGCTGATCATGGGTGACGAAGATCGTCGTGATCTTCAATCGACGCTGCAACTGCTTCAGCTCGACCTGCATATGGTCGCGCAGCTTCGCGTCGAGTGCTGACAGCGGTTCATCCATGAGGAAGAGCAGGGGTTCCTGCGCCAAAGCGCGGGCGATCGCGATGCGCTGCCGCTGGCCGCCGGAAAGCTGATCGACCCGGCGCGTCTGCGTGCCGGGCAGATCGACGAGCCTCAGCAACTCGTCGATCCGGTCCGCCTTGTGCCGCTTGTCCATGGTCCGGAAACGCAGGCTGTACCCTACGTTCTCGGCCACGTTCAGATGAGGAAACAATGCAAGGGCCTGGAAGACCATGCCGAAATTGCGCTGAAATGTTGGGAGCGACGTTATGTTTCGCCCGTCGAACAACACATCCCCGCTCGTTGGCTCTTCAAGGCCTGCGATGATGCGCATCAAGGTTGTCTTGCCGCATCCCGAGGGCCCGAGAAAGCAAACGAATTTCCCCTGCTCGATATGCAGCGATACGTCAGAGACGACCGTATTGCTGCCGAACGATTTGGTCAGATTGGCTATTTCCAGTCCTTGCATCACATGTGTCCGCTTTACTGGCCCAGCATCTTCAACATCTGCGCGGAGATGTAGTCGGCATGCTTGACCTTCGCGTCCGACGCCACGACGATAGGCTCGCCCTGCGAGGAGACGGCGGCGAATTCCTCGTCCGTCAGGCTTAGTTTCGAGCGCTCGATGAGGGGAGCCGCGCCAACGTGGCGCGCGATCAGTTCATGGCACTCAGGCGTTGCGCTCCAGTCAAGGAAGGCGATCGCCTCATCCGAGGGCGTTCCGACTTTCGGGAGGCACCAGGCATTGTAGCCGAGCACCGCACCTTCCTTCGGGAAGATCGAAGCGATGTCGGTGCCTTCGTTCTTCATGATCATCGACACGTCATGAAAATACATGCCGCCAACGATTTCGTCGTTCTGGTAAGCGCTCTGCATCGAACCTTCGTCCGTCCACCACAGCTTGGCGTTCGGCTTGAGTTCGGCGATCTTGGCGATGACCTTGTCGATACCAGCCTCGGTGTCGAGGACCGACGGACCTTCGAAATAGACGGACGCCACGATGTCGAGCAGGACCGAGGAACCACCACCCTGGATGCCCCAGGCGGATTCCCGTGGTTTCCACATCTCCGTCCAGCTGTCGGGAAGGGTTTCGAACTCGGCGGGATTTGCGACGAGAGTGATGTACCAGGCCATCGCACCGACGCCATCGATCGCATCGCCGTCGCTGTAGACGAAGCCGGGCATGATATTGTCCATATTCTTCAGACGCGATTTTTCAACCGTCGCCCAAAGGCCGCGGTCACGACCGCGGATGACGTCCGCCTGCCCGGCGCAGCAGACGTCCATTGGCGCCTGGCCGGACTGAACAGCCTGTCCAAGCTGGATCAGGAACTGCGCGCTCCCCGACTGCGGGATCGACTGCACTTCAATGCCCGTCGCCTTGGTGAACGCGGGATACACGTGCTCAGCAAAGGCCTGCTCGAAGAAGCCGCCGAAGTTCGAAATCCGCAGCGGCGCGGCGGCATAGGCCGATTTGATAAAGGGGGCGCCCAGCACAGACGCGGCGCCTATGCCGCCGATCGCCTTAAGAACTGTTCTGCGGGAAACTCCGGAAACCTGCAAACCTGCGCCCTTGGGCGTTTCGTTCGATGTCATGCTGCTCTCCTGTTGAAACTCGACGGCCACGGCCTTTGACGATCAAAAATCTAGCAATCGGCATGCCAGTTAGAAAAATGACTTTAATACAATCACTTATGGTATTTCTTAAGTCTGACACCGGTTAGGCGTCCGGAGGGAAAAGCGCCACGCCAGAAGCATTTGCACACTAATTAATCTTATTGTATACAATATTGCATACCGAATTCTGCGATGTATAATGGGCCTCGCGAACCGGGCTGCCGGGTCGCTTTTTCTCCGCCCAAGGCGTGCCGACAGCAGCCGTCCACTTCGACCGGATGGATGAAGCGCCCGCCTCTTCCAAAGAAAGCCTTTTCCTGATGACTGCTGAAAATCCGATAGTGCCGAAGCCGATGATCGTCGGCAAACCCACCCTTGTGGTCGTCGATATTCAAAAGAGCGGTTTCATGCCGCGGCCAGCAACATCGCGCCTGGCCTTCATGGGAGACCATATCGAGCGCAACTATCGAGCCAAGACGGTCATCGATGCCGCGCGCAAAGCCGGAATTCCCATCATCTTCGTTCAGGAGGCCCATCGCGATAGCCTGATAGATTTCGGCCGCGAGCTGGATGGATCGGAAAGCGTTCATTGCCTCGAAAGCTCGCCCGGCACGCCGTTCCCGATCGAGGAACTGGAGATGAGGCCAGACGACCTCAAGATCACGAAGCGTCGATACTCGGTGTTCTATGGCACCGAGATGGAAATCCTGTTGAAGGCCGTCAAAGCCGAAACCCTCTTCTTCGTCGGAGGCTTCACGGATGTCTGCGTTCACTACAGCTTCGCCGACGCCCATCAGGGCGACTATTACTGCCGCGTGATCGAGGACTGCGTGTCAGGGTCCAGCGAGGCAGCACATGATGCATCGCTGATCGCCATGGAGTACCTGCAGGCTGGCGCTCGTCGTCAGGCGCAGGAGGTAATTGACGCCTTCGCACAATACGCCGGCGGCCGGTGATCCGACAGAACGATGGATGATAACCGCAAGGAACTATCGGCTATTGCCGGCATCGCCGCGCCGCTTGCGGTTACCCAGCTTAGCCAGCTCGTGATGGGGTTGGCCGCAAGCTTTGTTCTTGGAAGGATAGACGGCGCGGCCTTGGCCGCTGGGGGCCTGTGCGCGATCGTTATCCAATTGCTCACCGTCGTCTCGCAGGGCTTCATCTCGGGCGCGCACCCGCTGATGGCCGCGGCCCGTGGCCGTCGCGACGCGACCGTTGATGGTGATGGTGACGGCGGAATGGCCCGCTCTTTTGGCGGCGGTGTGGCCACCGCCGCGATTTGCGCGATCGTCGCCACCGCACTGCTTTCCCAGCTGCCGACGCTGCTGGGCGTCTTCCCGCTCGAAGCGGCTGTCATGCGAGGGGTGGACGACTTCCTTCGGGCAGGGACTTTCGCCATCCCCGCGATCTTCTGGATCATACCGATCCGGTTTTATTTTTCCGTTTGCGGTCGAGCCTGGGTTGTCATGACAGCGATCGCCGTCGGCGCATGTCTTTATCTCGGCCTTCTGAACCTGCTCGTCTTTGGCGGTGCTGGTATTGCCCCGCGGGGAATTGCCGGCGCGGGACAGGCCTTCGCTATATCTTGGTGGGCGATCGCCGTTGGACTGACGCTTGCATCGCTGTTTTCAGGCTTCCTGCCAGTCGCCATGCTCCGCGACGCAAAACGGGGAGCCCTGCGCACCCTGCCGCAAGTCTGGAGCATCGGCTGGCCGATCGCACTTATCTACGCAGCGGAACTGGGGCTTACGGTGGCGATGACGCTGCTGGTCAGCAAATTCGGCACGGTCGCGATCATCGCCAACCAGATCGCTCATACGATCAACAGCATTGCCTTCAACCCTGTTGTCGCGCTTGGCCAGGCGGCGACCGTTCGCGTTGCCTATCATGCGGGCGCCGGGCAGCCGGTGGCGGCACGCAAAGCCGGCAATTTGGCGCTTTCGTTGGCGGTCGGCCTCATGGCTGGTCTCGGCCTCCTCATATTCGTCGGCGCCGGCCACATCGTTCCGGTCTTTCTGGATCGCAACGCGGCAGAATACGCCGCCGTGGAAACCCTGACCCACCATTTGCTCTTGATCCTGGCGGCCTTTCTTGTCTTTGACGGCCTCCAGTCGGTGGCCAACGGTGCGCTGAGGGGACTGAGGGACACGCGCTTGCCGATGCTGATCGGACTGGGCGGCTACTGGCTTCTCGCCGTGCCGGTCGCCGTACTCCTGGCATTTTCTTTCGGCTTGGGGGCGATCGGTATATGGATCGGCATTCTCATCGGCATAACAGGTGTCGGCGCGCTTCTGCTAATGCGCTGGAGGCGACTGACCACGGACGCCGGCCTGTCGCTCACGATCCCGTCTGCGGTTGAGGCAGCGTGATGATTGCTCTTGCTTCGCCCCTGCCATAATAAGAGACGATCGGTGTGTTCAGTGAAAAATACAACCAAGGTTAAAGCATGAGATTGCAGTCATCCATTCCAGTCGCCTCCGACACCGAAGAGGGAAGCGGGACACCGAGAAAGCTGACCCGTAGCGAGGAGGTTCGCGCCCGTCTCGCCGACGACATCGTCGACGGGCGGCTGGCTCCGGGAATGGCGCTGGACGAGACCGCGATCGCCAATAGCTACGGCGTGTCGCGAACACCGATACGGGAGGCCATCCGCGATCTCGCCGCAATGGGGCTTGTGAAAACGCGACCGCACCGCAGCGCGATCGTTACCCGTCCGTCGCAGGAAACACTGCGCCAGATGTTCGACGTGATGGCGGAACTGGAAGCGCTGTGCGCCGGGCTTGCAGCCGTCAACATGGGTCCGGCCGAGCGCCGGGAACTGGAGGAAATCCATGCCGGGCTAGCGGCCTTGCTGAAGGCCAATGATCCGAGCGAATATCATCTGCTCAACGAACGTTTTCACGCCGCCATCTATGCTGGAAGCCGCAATGCCTACCTGGTGGAGGTCACGTTGGCCACGCGTCAACGTCTCTCGCCCTTCCGCCGCGCGCAGTTTCTCAGCGCCGGACGCCTTGCGAAGTCCTATGCGGAACACGACGCAATTCTTGTCGCGATCCTCCAGGGCAACCGCGAACTGGCCTCATCAAGCATGCGCAAGCACATTCTGACGGTCGAAGATTCTTATGAACAGTATGCTGGACTTAAAGGACCAATCGCTGGGTTTTGACCGCGTCTCTTCCCTCTGAACATCAGGGGTGAGGCAAATCCGCAGGGGTTTCGTGACGCGATCACAAAACCGAAGAAAGAAACTCCCGCGTTCGCTCGTGCTTGGGCTCTCCAAAGATCTCGTCCGGCGACCCTTGTTCGCAAATGCGACCCTTGTCGAAGAAGCAGACGCGGTCGGAAACTTCACGCGCAAAACGCATCTCGTGGGTAACGAGCAGCATGGTCAGATCGTGTTCGTGCGCCAAACCGCGAATAACGGCCAGCACTTCACCCACCAATTGCGGATCAAGCGCCGAAGTCGGCTCATCGAAAAGGAGAACACGCGGCCGCATGGCAAGGGCGCGGGCAATCGCGACGCGTTGCTGCTGCCCGCCGGACAGCTGCACAGGGTAGTGATCTTTCTTGTCCGCCAGTCCCACCATCTGAAGCAACTCGATCGCTCGCGCCTCCGCTTCCGCCCGCGCCATACCCAGTACCCGCACAGGTGCTTCGACGACATTGCGCATGACCGTCATGTGCGGGAAAAGATTGAAGCTCTGGAAGACCATGCCGACATGTTTGCGGATCTCGCGCAGATGTTTTTCCGACGCATGGAACGGCCCTTTGCCGCGCTGTTCATGGTAGGACATGTCGGCGAGCGTCAGGCTACCCTCCTGGAAAGGCTCCAGCGTCATTAGAATGCGCAGAACCGTTGATTTGCCGGAACCGGACGGCCCGATCAGGGTCACCTTCTCGCCCTTCGCAACGCTGAAATTGAACTGGTCGAGCACGGTCAGAATGCCGAAGCGCTTCGTGACGTTGGAGAATTCGATAATCGGGCTATCAACTTTGTCAGTCATCGCATGGGAATCCCTGCTTTTGGGAGCGCTTTCTGCAGGCGATGGAGGCCTGCCGAGCAGATCAGTGTCAGGAGAAGGAAGATGACGCCCACCAGCGTCAGCGGCACGAGATATTCGAACGTGCGTTCGCCGATCATGTTGGCAAGGCCCATCATCTCGAGAACGGTGACCACGGAAAGCACGGGTGTTTCCTTGATCATCGCGACCAGATAGTTGCCCATCGCCGGCACGATGCGTGGAATGGCCTGGGGAATAATGATGTCGCGATAGGTCTGCATGCGGGTCAAATTGAGCGCGGTCGCCGCTTCCCATTGGCCATGATGCACGGCCTCGATCCCGCCGCGATAGACCTCGGAGGTATAGGCGGCGTATTGCAGTCCGAGTGCCAGCGCGCCTGTGAGGAAGGCGGGCAGGACGATCCCGATTTCGGGCAGCACATAATAGAGAAAGAACAGCTGCACCAGGAGCGGCGTATCGCGCAGAAACTCGACAATGAATGCGGTCGTCCAGGAAATCGCCTTCACGCGGCTACGGCGCAGCAAGGCGAACACCAGGCCGAGGGAGAGCGCAATTGCGAAGCCGGCTGCTGCTGCTTTCAACGTCACGGTCAATCCGATCAGCAGGATCGGAAGAATTGAGATCGTGTAAGTGAGCCAGGTCGTCGTATCCCATTCGTAACCATACATCATGGCGGCAGGATCCTCATGAATGGCCCGCGCGCGACAGGACGTCGCCGCGTCGCACGAAGCGTTCGATCACCTTGATTGCCACCATCAGCATCAGCGACATCGCGAAATAGCAGACAAGCGTGATCGAATAGATGCTCGTGCTGTCGAGGGTCAGGTTTCGGATCGACTGGGCCGAAAAAGTCAGGTCGGCAATGGAAATGAGGGAGACGAGCGAGGACAGTTTCAAGGTTTCGATGGCGAGATTGCCGAAGGCGGGCATCATCTCCACCACCGCTTGGGGAAGTGAAATCCGAAACAGCGTCTGGAAGCGGTTGAAGTTCAGAGCGCGCGCGGCTTCCAACTGTTGTGTTGATACTGAAAAAAGCGCGCCTCTTACGATCTCGGCGCCGTAACCGCCAACATGCGCTGCTAGAACCAGGATACCGGTCGTGATGGGTTCGAAGCTGAGCCCCACCAAAGGCAGCGCATAGTAGAACCAGAAGAGCTGGACAAGCAGAGAGGTGCCTCGAAAAACCTCCGTATAGCACAGAGCGACAGCCGATAGAATCGGGCCGCCTTCGACGCGCAGAATGCCGAAGAAGAAGGCGAGCGCCGCTCCCACGACAATCGACGCCAGCGTGATCGTCATCGTCACGACGGCGCCTTGCCAGAGCATAGGCAGGTAGGCTTTCCAGTCCATCTGCAAAATCCCTCGGGTTCAAGTCGAATGGCGCCCGATAGTACCGGGCGCCAGCTGCCGCTATTTTCCGGCGCAGAGATCGGCCACGTTCTTTTCGGCAGCCGCCGCGATGCTGGCTTCGGAAACGCCGTATTTCGCCAGGATGGCTTTGTAGTCATCCGTCTTGCGGAACTCCACCAGTGCGACGTTGAAGGCATCGCGCAGTTCCTGGTCTTCTGGCCGGAACGCGAAGCCGCCGTAGTTGCGAACCGGTGCACCATCGACGACCGGGTCTTCGAAGGGCGAAACCTGTTCGACATTCTCCTGATCCTTGGCGAGCTCCGAGACGGTCAGCTCCGTCGCGGCATAAGCATCGACGCGGTTCTCCACCGTCGGGATCGCATCGGCATTGGCAGGGATGAAGACGATCTGGTCGTCCTTCACCCCAACCGCCCGAAGGAAATCGACATTGTTCGCACCCGACACGACTGCGACCTTCAGCGACGGATCCTTGGCGATGTCGGCATAGGTCGTCAGGCCCTTGGGGTTGCCCTTCTTCACCAGAAGGCCCTCGCCATAGGAGGAATTCGGTTCGGTGAAGGAAACCTGCTTGCAGCGCTCGGGCGAAATGTTCTGTTCGGCTGCCGCGAAGTCGAAACGGCGGGCCTTCAAGCCCGGAATGAGCGTGCCGAACGGAGTGACCGTCCAGTTGACCTCTTCAATCCCGATCTTTTTCAGAACTGCGTTGGCGACATCGGGTCCAATGCCAGCGGAGGTGCCGTCCGGCTGCATATAGGAGTAGGGCACTTCGTTCGCAGTCGCCGCACGGATATAACCCTGCTCCTTGACCTCGTCGAGAGTGAGAGCGCCTGCCGATGTGATCGAGGCGATGAGTGCAAGGGCGGAAAGCCCGGTTATCTTTGTGTAATGCATTTGAATTCTCCTCTGGTTCATTGTTTTTGTGTGTCCATTTCGGATCTTGTGCCGTTTCACCGGCCAGGTTCTCCCGTCACCGTGGCGATGACGGAAAGGCAGTCGCCGGCCTTGATCAGGCCGGGCACGTGACGTGCCGCGAGCACGCCATCGATGGCGGCTCGATAGTCGATCGGCGCAAGGCCGGTCTTGCCCACGGGATAGACGCGGGCAACGGTTTCGCCAGCTTTGACCTGTTCGCCAAGGTCACGCACAAAGGCGACGAGACCGTCGTCCTCGGCGAAGGCAAAGCAGTCGCTCGACGGCATGTCCAACCACTGGGTCGGCTGAACGTCGGGAGCGCCGGGTAATATTCCCGCATGGCGTAGAAGGTTGAGACTGCCCTTCCGGGCAATCTGGATGGAAGCGGCACTTGCTGTGCCGGCACCGCCCAGTTCCGTGGTGACGAAGACCTTGCCCATCTCTTCGACGGTCGTGTCGAGCATTCCAACGGCATCAATTTCCAGCATCTTCATCGAATAGGGTGCTGCAAAGGCCGCAACGGCGTCGAAACAGCGTGCCTCCTGGGTCTTGTCGGCCAGCTCATGGGCCGCCGCATAGGGCAGGAAATCGAGCGTTTTTCCGCCTGAATGGAAATCGAGTACGAAGTCGGCAAGCGGGACGAGATACCGTGTTACATAGTCGGCGATCTTCTCCGTCACCGATCCGTCGGGGCGACCCGGAAAGCTGCGGTTGAGATTTCCGCGATCAATCGGCGAGGTGCGGGTGCCGGCACGGAAGGCCGGATAGTTGAGCGCCGGAACAATAACGACACGACCGTTTACCTCAGCCGGATCAAGCGTTTGTGCCAGTTCGAAGAGGGCCGCCGGTCCCTCGTATTCGTCACCGTGATTGGCCCCGGTGAGAAGAGCAGTCGGACCTTCCCCGTTGGCAATGATGCAGATCGGGATCATCACTGAGCCCCAGGCGCTGTCGTCGCGACTGTAGGGCAGGCGCAGATGTCCGTGCTGTACGCCCTTCGCGTTGAAGTCGACGGAAGGGGTGATCGGCGAGGGGCGGGGAAGGGCGGTCAACATGATGTCAGCCCTTCACGAACAGCTGCCGCGGAACATTCGAAAGGCATTCGACACCGCTCTCCGTAATCGCGATGCTCTCGGTGATCTCCAGCCCCATATCCTCCAACCAGAGGCCGGTCATGAAGTGGAAGGTCATGCCGGGCTTGAGCTCGGTTCTATCGCCGGGGCGCAGGCTCATGGTTCGTTCGCCCCAATCCGGCGGGTAGGAGAGGCCGATGGGGTAGCCGGTGCGATTGTCCTTGATGATCCCGTACTTTTTGAGCACGGCAAAGAAGGCGTTGGCGATGTCTTCGCAGGTGTTGCCGGGTCTGGCAGCCGCAAGTCCCGCCTCCATGCCTTCGAGGGTTGCCTTTTCGGCATCGAGAAAGGCCTGTGTCGGCTTGCCCAGAAAGACCGTACGGGAGAGGGGGCAATGGTAGCGTTTGTAGGCGCCGGCAATCTCGAAGAATGTCCCTTCGTCCAGACGCATGGGTTTGTCGTCCCATGTCAAATGGGGCGCAGAGGCATCGGCGCCGGACGGGAGGAGCGGCACGATGGCCGGGTAGTCTCCGCCGAATTCGGAAGTGCCGCGAATGCCGGCATCGTAGATCTCGGCAACCAGATCGCACTTGCGCATGCCGGGTTCCACGACATCGACAATCCGCTTGTGCATCAGTTCGACGATCTTGCCGGCCTTGCGCATGTAATCGAGCTCGGTCGGGCTCTTGACGGAGCGCTGCCAGTTGACGAGGCCGGATGCGTCCTTGAAGCGGGCATTTGGCAGGTGCTTTTGCAATGACGCGAAGGCTGCCGCCGAGAAGTAGTAGTTGTCCATCTCGACGCCGACCGTAAGGCTCGACCATTTGCGGTCGTCGATGATCTCCGACAGGAGATCCATCGGGTGACGCTCGGTCGACTGCACGTAGTGATCCGGGTAGCCGATGATGTTCGCATGATCGAGATAAGCGGTGCGCTTGGCGCCATTGGCGTCCTGCTTGCGGCCATACCAGATCGGTCCACCGCTCGGCGGAACGAGCACGCACTGGTGAACATAGAAGGACCAGCCGTCATATCCCGTCAGCCAATGCATGTTCGAAGGATCGGTGACAATTAAAAGATCGATTCCCTGTGCCTCCATGGCATGCCGGGTTTTCGAAAGGCGCTCGGCGTATTCCTCGCGCGTAAAGTTCAGCGTCACGCTCACGCGGCGTCTCCCTTGGCTATTTTGTTAACGATTGTCTGTCCGTATCCGGCATCCCGCGCCCGGCTGACGGCCAGATTGGCAATTGCGGTGTCCTGAACCCCCGTGCCCGTCAGGTCGGCGAAGGTGATTTCTTCGCCGCTCGTTCTGCCTGGCGCCTTTCCAGCGATGACCGCGCCGAGTTCGTCGAAGTGCTGGTGTGGGCTGACTGCAGCAGCCTCGATCGCGTGATGCAGTTCGCCCAGAAGGCGCGTCTGGCTGAGGCGGTCGGCGATGTATTTGGCCTTTGCAAAGACGGCTGGATCGATTTCGTTCTTGTGCTCAGCGTCGGATCCCATCGCCGTCAGATGCTGACCGGGTTCCAACCAGGCTGCCATCAGGACGGGCTTTTCGGCAGGCGTTGTCGTGACGATGACGTCCGCGTGTCTTACAGCTTCACGCGGGTCGGCGACTGCATCCACTTCAATCCCGTACTCCCTGGCAAGATCCGCTGCCAGTTTGCCTGCCTTTGCGCGATCGCGTGCCCATATGCGCGCTGATTTGACCGAGCGAACCAGCATCAGGGCCTGAAACTGCAGGCGTGCCTGCATGCCGGCACCGAAAATAGCCGCCACAGAAGCGTCGTGCCGCGAGAGATGCCGCGCGGCGACCGCTCCGGCCGCAGCGGTGCGCACGTCCGTGAGGTAGCCGTTGTCCAGCAGAAGCGCTTCCACCAAACCTGTTCTGGCGCTGAAGAGGATCATCAACCCATTGAGGCTGGGGAGACCAAGCTTCGGGTTGTCGAAGAAGCCGGGGCTGACCTTGATCGCAAAACCGTCGAAACCAGGGACATAGGCCGTCTTGACGTCGACCTCTCCGCGAAACTCGGGGATGTCGAGCCGCAGGATAGGTGGCATGGCCACGGCCTGGGTCGCAAGCGCCGCAAACGCCTGCTCGACACAATCGACCGCAGTGACGTCCAGTTGAACGACCGACCGGAGATCGCTTTCCGTCAGGATCGTGATGCGGCTCATGCCTCGGCTCCTTCCAAAATCCTTTGATGAAGCTTCGGATCGATATTCGCACCCGACACGATGACCGCAGTTGGACCTGGCAGCTTAACCTTCTTCGCCAGAATGGCCACGATGCCGACTGCCCCAGCACCTTCGACGGACAGACCTTCGTCATGCCAGGCATGGCGGATACCGGCTGCAATTTCGCTTTCAGTCAGGAGGACGATGTCATCGAGCAGATTGCGGCACAGCGCAAAGGTGACCTTATTCTTGAGACCAATCCCGCCGCCCAGGGAATCCGCGAGTGTTTCCTCTTCTCGAACCGCCACCGGCCGTCCGGCAGCGATGGATGCATTCATGGCGGCGCCGCGCTCCATGGAAATGCCGGTGAGGCGCACCTTTGGCTGCAATTCTTTGATCGCAACGGCAATTCCGCCGGCCAGACCGCCACCCGACAGCGGAACCAGCACGGCGTCGACATCCGGGATTTCCTCCAGGATTTCGAGACCGATCGTGCCCTGACCCGCGACAACGTCAACGTTGTCGAAAGGCGGAATGGCGGTCAGGCCTCGCTCCTCCACGAGGCGCTCGACCTCTTCCTGAGCGTCGTCCTGCGAGACACCGACGATCCGGACCTCCGCGCCAAGGGCGCGGATCGCATCGACCTTGTTGGCAGGAACGAGGGAAGACATGCAGATGGTTGCCGGCACGCCAAGCTCGCTCGCCGCATACGCGACCGCACGTCCGTGATTGCCGGTCGATGCCGTCACGAGGCCCCGTCGGCGGGATTTGTCGTCAAGAGCAAGAATGGCGTTCATAGCGCCGCGCAGCTTGAAAGCGCCGATAGGCTGACGGGTTTCGAGCTTCAGATGCACCGGTTGACCGGAAAGGTCGGAGAGGGAGCGGGAGTGAACGAGAGGGGTGCGGACGACGCGACCTTCAATTCTCTGCGACGCCCGTCGGACGTCCGCCAGGGTCACCGGCAGAATGTCCGTGTCAGTCAATCGGTGGAGGTTCTCGCTCTTCATGATTGTCATGTTGAGAGCGAAGTAAAATCATGTCAATTATTATATTGTAATGATTCAATCATTGTCTGATTCTCATCAGCCAATTGAGCCTATGTCGTAGACCGGCGGCAACTGTTCGAATGCCTGGCGAACGGTCGTCAATGCCTTGACAAGGCTGGCATCATTAAGACGCCCGCCGAGGCAAATGCGAATGCCGCCGCCGTGACCGGGTCCGGCGATGAAGGGCTCGGAGGGCGTGACTGCAACGTTCTGGTTGGCGAGCGAACGAACAAGGCTCTCTTCGGTCCAGTGAGGGGGAACCCTAAGCCAGGCGCAAAGCGAGAGCGGATGGCTGGAGGCGACATGATCCCCCAGGATATCCATTGCCACCTGCTGGCGCTTGCGCGCTTCTTCACGCTGGATTTCGACCAACCGCTTTGCCGTGCCGTTCTCGACCCAGCGCGTCGCGATCTCGCCGCTGAGATAGGTACCGCTCCAGCTCGTGACGCGCAGAATGGAGGCCGCCCGGATGGAATAGGCACGCGGCACGACCAGATAACCAACACGCACCCCTGTGAGGACGGCCTTGGTGAAGCTGGTGACAAAGAAGCCGAGATCGGGAATCATGTCCGTGATCGAAGGTAGATCCTCCTCGATCATCGGTCGATAGACTTCGTCCTCGACAACGAAAACACCATATCGTTCGGCGATCGCGGCGATCTCGCGCCGACGCTCCGCGCCCGCCACGTGGCCGGTCGGATTGTTCAGCGTCGGAATGAGCACCAGAGCCCTGACCCCGCCCGCCGCACAGGCGGCAGACAGCGCATCCGGCACGATACCTTCATCGTCGGTGGGCAACCCCTTGAGGCTGAAACCAAGGACGTTGGAAAGACCGATGATGCCGTGATCGGTCAAATTTTCGCAGAGGACGACGTCACCAGAACGTATGATGCAACTCAAGGCGAGGAAGATGCCGTGAGCCGCCCCGTTGGTGACAAGGATCCGTTCGGCATTGGCATCGACGTTCAGTGTTCGCAACCAGGTGCGGGCCGTTTCCCGATGACGATCAAGACCCGCGATGGGACGGCAGGGCCTCATGAATTCCGCATTGTCACCATCAGAAAGTTCGCGAAGGATGTCGCGCGACGCACTCTCGTGCGCGTCGAGATAGACACCGCGAATGATGGAAAGATCGAGCACCTCATTGGCGCTATGATCCAGCATCATGCGCCCGGCGCGATCTGTCACGCGCGCCTTTACGAAGGTACCGCGACCGATCTCGCCGCTGAGATAGCCGAGACGTTCAGCCTCCTTGTAGGACAGACTGACGGTTTGGACCGATAGCCCAAGATCGCGCGCCAGATCACGATGCGTCGGGAGACGGTCCATCGGCTTGAGAACACCCGCATCGATATCCGCGATAAGGCGCTCCGTCAGCGCGGCATGCTTCGTCTCGCCCTTTTGCTTGGCAAGAACAGGCCGCCAAACCACTGGCTTGGCGACGGTAAGGATATCGCGGATCGGAGGATTGGCTTCGCGGCGCATGAAATTGTCCCGTTCTACGGACGATAATTTCATGACATTATGCACGCTTCATATCAAAAGATGAAGCGATAAGCATCCTAAGCCGCAATTGCCTTACAAATAATCACAGCTACCGCTCTTCCACGGGGGGTATGCCACAGCAGACCGGGATTGGCATCCTCCGCCAGATTGGCACTGCGTCAGATGCTCTCCCCATCCCGCGCCAATTCGTCCATGACGGAGCGAACGGCAGATTCGGCGATGGCGACGATTTCGTCGACGTCCTCCTTCGTCGTGACAAGGGGAGGGGCAAAGCCCAGGATGTCGCCATGGGGCATGGCTCTTGCAATCAAACCGCGGCTGCGGGCTGCCTTCGAGACGCGCGCGCCAACCGTCAACGACGGGGCAAAACGCGTTTTCCTCTCACGGTCCGCGACGAACTCGATCGCGCCCATCAACCCGACGCCGCGAACCTCGCCGACGATGGGAAGCTGGGCAAACTTCTCCTTCAGTTGCGCCTGGAAATAAGCGCCGACCTCGCGGGCGTTGCCCGGGAGGTCTTCCTTTTCGACGATGTCGAGAACCGCATTCGCGGCCGCCGCGCCGATCGGATGACCGGAATAGGTGTAACCGTGCGAGAAGGCGCCGACGCGGTCGGCGCCATCCTCCATGACCTTGTAGACCTTCTCGCCGACGATTGCGCCAGAGAGAGGGAAGTAGGCCGATGTCAGGCCCTTGGCCACAGTGATGAGGTCCGGCTCGATTCCGTAGTGCTCCGATCCGAACATGGAGCCGGTGCGGCCGAAGCCGGTGATGACTTCATCAGCGATCAGAAGGATATCGTACTTCCGGAGAACTTTCTGGACTTCCTCCCAGTAACCCTCAGGCGGCGGCGTGATGCCACCGGTCCCCAAAACAGGTTCGACGATAAAGCCTCCGATCGTATCGGGGTCTTCACGCAGGATCAGCGCTTCAAGTTCGTCCGCGCGCCGTCTGGAGAATTCGAGTTCCGTCTCGCCCGCTTCGGCGCCCCAATAATGGTGCGGCGCGCCGGTATGAAGAATACCCGCTCGCGGCAGGTCCATGTGGTCGTGGTAAAAACTCATCCCGGTCATCGAGCCGGAGACGACACTGCAGCCGTGATAGCCGCGCTCGCGGGAGATGATCTTCTTCTTGTTCGGCTTGCCGCGAAGATTATTGTAGTACCAGACCAGCTTGGCCTGTGTCTCGTTCGCATCAGACCCAGACATGCCGTAGAAGACCTTGCTCATCTTTCCGGGCGCCATCTTGACCAGGCGGTCCGACAGGATTGCAAGTTCATCCGTCGTATGGGCGGCGTATGAGTGGTAGTAGGCAAGACGATAGGCCTGTCGAGAGATGGCCTCCGCGACCTCGGTCCGGCCATATCCGACGTTGACGCAATAAAGGCCTGCAAAACCATCGATCAGTTGGTTGCCGTGGGCATCCTGAATCCGGATGCCCTTGCCGGTCTCGACGATGGTGGGATCACCGATCTTGCCGCTGGCGAAATCCTTGAGATTTGTGAAGGGATGCAGGACGGCGTTCCGGTCCATCTCGGCGATTTGGGTCAGATTGACGTTCATGAGAGAAAATCCTTTCAAGCAGCAAGATTGCCGAAGCAGACGTATTTTGCTTCGAGATATTCCAGGAGGCCGTGACGAGAGCCTTCGCGACCGAGGCCAGATTGTTTCCACCCCCCGAAGGGTATCGGAGCGCCGGTGAATTTTGGCGTATTGACGGCCACCATGCCATATTCGAGCCTGTACGTGAGGCGCATGGCTCGTCCTAGATCATTGGTATAGAGATAAGCCGCCAGGCCCATTTCGGTATCGTTTGCGCGAGCAAGAACCTCCCGCTCGTCCTCGAAAGGCAATATCGCCGCGACGGGACCAAACGTTTCCTCCCTTGCGATCAACATGTCGTCGCTGACATCGGCCAGCACCGTCGGCATGACGAAACCGCCGCCCAAGGGACTGTCCTGGCCACCGCACACGAGGCGCGCTCCGGCCGACAGGGCCTGAGAAATCTGCTGCCGGCATTTTTCGGCAACAGAAGGGCGCGTCATCGGCCCGATGTCGACGCCAGGCTCAAGGCCATGACCGACTTTGAGTTCAGAAGTAGCGTTGGCGAAAGCGTCAACAAAACGCTCATAGAGTCCGCGCTGCACATAGATGCGGTTGGCCGCGAGGCAGTCCTGCCCCGACGTCGCGAACTTCGCACCGATGCAGCCTTTCACCGCTGACGTCAGGTCAGCATCGTCGAATAGAATGAAGGGCGCATGGCCGCCGAGTTCAAGCGAGGCTTTCTTTATCGTCGCGGCCGACTGGGTCAGCAGAATTCGTCCAACCTCGGTGGAGCCGGTGAAGGAGAAAGCCCGCACTTGCGTGTGCTCCAGCAGACGACCTGCAAGCGGCGCGGCCTCGCCGGTCAAAACCTGGAACACGCCTGCCGGCATGCCGGCTTCCTCGGCGAGTTTCGCTAGGGCAAGGGCAGAGAGTGGTGTTTCGGGCGCCGGCTTGACGATCATGGTGCAGCCGGCGGCAAGCGCCGCGCCAGCCTTGCGGGTGATCATCGCGGAGGGGAAATTCCATGGCGTAATCGCGACCGTGACACCCACCGGCTGCATCTGCACGGCGATCCGCCCACCGGGCAGGTGGCTCGGAAGCGTTTCGCCGTAGGCACGCTCACCCTCGGCGGCGAACCAATCGAGGAAATTTGCGGCATACGAAATCTCGCCTTCGGACTCCGCCAGCGGTTTTCCCTGTTCCGCGGTCATGATGACGGCTAGGTCTCGTGCGTGGTCACGCATCAGCTTCGCCCAGGCGCGCAAAATCCGGCCGCGTTCCACGGGTAGAATGTCGCGCCACTCCAGGAACGCTCGTCCAGCAGCCTCGACTGCACCATCGGCATCTTCGACCGAACAGGCCGCGACGTCGAGAAGATTTTCTCCAGTTGCGGGGTCGGTGACGCATATCATGTTGCCCCGCTCAATCCAGGTCCCATTGAGAAAGGCCCGGCGCTCGAGCAGATCGGGCCGCCGCAAGGACTTGAGCGCGGTGCTGGCGATACCTTTCATACGTCACTCCTCTTATCATTTACCGCAGTCTAGCGGCTGGGAGCAATCATTTGACTGCGAATGGAATTGAATCTATGCAGAAATCAGTCTTAGATTCACTCTTTTGCGCAGTATTTCTGCATGACCACCCTTGATCGAGCCGACCGGGCGTTACTTGATGCCGTCCAGAAAAACAATCGCCTCACGTCGGAAGAACTTGCTCGGCTGGTCAATCTCTCGCCAACCGCCTGCCAACGACGACTGAAGCGCTTGCGCGAGGAGGGGGTGATAGAAGCCGACGTCGCGATCGTGTCGCCCAAGGCCGTCGGACGCGGGATCACGATGATCGTTCTGGTGTCACTGGAGCGCGAACGCGCCGACATCGTTGATCGGTTCAAGGCAGCGATACGGAGCACGAAGGAAGTTATGATCGGCTACTATGTCACCGGCGACGCCGACTTCATCCTTGTGATCACGGCAAAGGACATGGAGGACTACGAAGCCTTCACTCGTCGGTTCTTCTACGAAAACCACGATATCAAGGGTTTCAAGACCATGGTTGTTATGGATCGCGTAAAGGCAGGTTTCTCCTTTCCGATCGGCGACTAGGGGGACACGACTTTGATTGGAGCATTAGCAAAGGCGTTGTCGCACTTCATCATTGAACTCGCCCCCGCTACACGTAATGATTTCATAATATGTATTATGGAACCATTTCGAAGTTCTCATTTGTCACCCACGGCAGCAGTGATCTCCAAACTACGGAGATCCGGCCGGAGCTGGCGCGGCTGGTCTTCATTGTGTGATAACCTGCATCCAACGTGCCCCGCGTTCCGCGCCCCGAACACCCTTCTTCACTTGGTTTTAAGCACTACATGCGTTGACCAATAACCAGGAGCGAACGGGAACAAAGATTGACCTGGCCCATTCTTACGAAGCTGCATTTGGGGCAACAGATGGCTGAAAACAACACTTCCAGACGAGATGCTCGGACGGCCGGACAGCGGCTGGTGTCCAGTCACGCGTCTGAAGACCCGTTTGCAGCTGCCTTCAAGGCAACGCGAATGCCCATGTTGATCACCGACCCGCATCAGGCTGACAACCCCATCATCTTCTGCAACAGGGCCTTTTGCGATCTCACCGGTTACACCTCTGAAGAACTTGTCGGCGAAAACTGCCGGCTGTTGCAGGGACCGGAGACGGATCGGCGGGCCGTGGATAAGCTTCGTGACGCGATCGCGGCGGAACGCGACATAGCGGTGGATATCCTCAACTACAGAAAAGACGGGTCAAAATTCTGGAATGCACTTTTCGTCAGCCCTGTTCGCGATGAGGCCGGCGATGTGATCTATTTCTTCGCGTCACAACTCGACTTCACCAACATAAAAAGCAAGGAGGCCGAGCTTGCGCGGGCACGCCACCTTGCTGAGGAGGAAGTGGCCTTGAGAACGGCGGCGCTATCGGAAGCGCTGAAGGCGAAGACAAGCCTTGTTCACGAGGTCGATCATCGCGTGAAAAACAATCTCCTCACGATCGCCTCCATCGTGAAGCTCCAGGCACGGATGACGCGCAGCGACGTAGTCGAGCGCACGCTCATGTCAGTCCTCAACAGGGTTGAAGCGCTGAGCACTGTTCAACGCAAGCTGCTCAATGACGAGGACGTTGGCCATTTCGACGTCGCGGATTTCGCCAAGACGCTGGTGATGGATGTCGTGGGGGCACTCAAGCGGACGGATATCGTAATGACCACGGATTTGCATGAAGTGGTGGTCCCCGCAACGAAGGCTTCTCCCCTCGCGCTGATTGTAAACGAGCTCATAGGAGACGCGGTTCGGCGAGGTTTGAGTGACGGCGGTGGCCAAATTCACGTGGAGGTCAGACGTCTCAATGGACACTTCCTGATACGCGTCGTTGACACCGTCACCCCCGTAAAGGTTGACGAGGAGGAGGACGCCTTCAGCCGGAAGATGCTTGAGGCCTGCGTAACCCAGCTGAAGGCGACACTCGAACGCAAGGTGGAAGGACATTCCACGGATGTGCGTGTGACCCTGCTCGTCAAAGATTAAGGAAGAAACAGTGAGAGTCTTGATTATAGAGGACGAAATGCTGCTGGCGATGGAGCTCGAAAGCGAAATCGATGCGGCGGGTCACGACGTGGTGGGCATTGCAGCCGATAGCAAGAGTGCTCTGGAGATGATAAACGCCTCCACGCCCGATTTCGCCTTCGTCGACATCACGCTGCGCGACGGTCCCTCCGGCATCGATGTTGGTCGTCAGCTGTCCAAGCGCGGCATTCCCTACGTTTTCGTGTCCGGAAATCTGAAACGAATACCGGAGGATTTCGCCGGGGCATTGGGCGCAATCGAAAAGCCCTACACGATGAACGGCCTTAACAACGCCCTCGCCTTTATCGAAAGCTATGTGGGGGGCACCGCTGCCAACAGAGAGCCTCCGCCAAGCCTGGTTATGCCTCCGGACAACTATACCGAAAATGGCGCGTAATTCCGCACGCAAAGAGCACAGTGTAACGCGGCCAGCCGGGTTCATGCGCTTTGCCTGACGGGAGAACCCGGTCGAGCCACATTCTTTAATCAAGGCATCAAGCGGATATGCCCGATGGTGCGGCACTGTTCTCCGTCAACGCCGACCGGGCGGTCGCCTGGCGACGTCTTTCGCGATAGCTTCGAAACTGGGTATCGGCAATCACACCAAAGAGGATCACTGTCCCCATCACCGCGAAATTAAGGGATGATGGGATACCCAGCAGATTTACGAGGTTCTGCAGCATCTGCAGGAGAACCACGCCCAGAACAACGCCAATAATCGAGCCCTCGCCGCCGCGCAGTGAGAATCCACCGAGCACGGCGGCAGCTATGCCATAGAGTTCATAGAAGTTTCCATGCGAGGACGGCTGCACGGACTTCGTGTACATGGCGAAAAACACGGCGGAGACGCCGGTCAGGAACATGCAAAGCACATAGGCGGTCACGATGACCCTTTTCGTGTTTATTCCGGAGTAGCGAGCCGCCTCCTCGTTCTTGCCCACTGCCAAGAGGTGGCGGCCGAACACGGTGCGATGCAGGAGCACCCAGGCGGCGACGGCGAATATGCCGAAGGCGATGACGGAATGCGGTACCCCGGCGCTGCGCCCGACAAACACATAGTCGAGCATAGGAAGGTCGGTTCCAAATGTGAACCCGGCGGTCCCATCCTTCGTGTAAAAGCGGGCAATGCCCCGATAGATGAGAAGCCCGCACAACGTGACGACGAAGGGTTGGAGCTTCAGCCGGGTGATGAGCCAGCCGTGCAGAAGGCCGATGACGATCGACAACGCCAGCACGATGACAAGCGCGATCGGCCAGGGAACGCCATGCGACGCGATCAGATCGATGAAGATCACGCCGAGCAAGGCGATGACCGAGCCGATGGAAAGCTCAATCCCGGCCGTGACGATGACGAAGGCCTCGGCGATCGAGAAGAGACCAAAGAGCCCGATAAGGTTGGCGGTGTTTGCCAGATTGATCGGCGACAGAAACCTGGGATTGACGAGAGCGACGACCGCCCCGACGGTGATGACGAGCAGGCCGAGGCCGATGTCCTTCTTCTGCATCTGATGCCCCTTCATTCCACGGCTAGCTTGAGAATGGCTTCTTCGGAGAGGTTGTCGCGATCCAGTGTCCCGACGATCCTGCCACGGCACATGACCGCGACCCTGCTCGATATCCCGATGATTTCCTCCATGTCGGACGAGATCATCAAAATCGCGACGCCCTGCTCTGCGAGGTCGCGCATCAGCAGATAGACCTCGGCCTTGGCGCCGACATCGATCCCGCGCGTTGGCTCGTCGAGGATAACGAGACCAGGCTGCATCGCCAGCCACTTCGCAAGGACCACCTTTTGTTGATTGCCGCCGGATAGTTCTCCCGCCGGTCGGTCGAGACGACGCGCCTTGATCGACAGTCGCCTCTTGAACCCTTCAGCAAGGGCCTGCTCTTCCCGACGGTCGACGAAACCCCTTCGCGAAACGGCGAAGAGGTTCGGCATGACGACGTTTTCGGAGATCGAGAAGTCGAGGAAGAGCCCTTCTCTTTTCCGGTCCTCCGGAACGAGACAAATCCCCGCTCCGATGGCGTCGGGAACAGACCCTGGAGCAACGGGTTTGCCGTTTACCTCGACAACACCCGCCTCTGGTGCCGCGATACCGAAGATAGTCCTTGCAAGCTCGGTTCTTCCGGCACCGATGAGGCCGGCGAGACCAACGATCTCCCCTGCCCGCACCACGAGATCAACCTCCGCCTCTGGATACGTTCGGGTCCTCAAACCTTTTGCACAAAGCACGACAGGCCCCTTCTCCAGATTGGGCCTCTCGTAGAACTGCTTGATGTCGCGTCCGATCATCAGGCGAACCATCGCGTCCCTGTCGATGGCGTCACGAGGCAATTCCCCGGCGTTTTTTCCGTCGCGAAGAGCAACGACCCGATCGGCAACCTGCTCCACTTCCGATAGGCGATGGGTGATGAAGAGGACGGCGACCCCGTCGTCACGAAGCCTGCGGACAACACCCAGCAGGCGTTGAGTTTCAGAAAGTGTAAGGCTCGACGTTGGCTCATCAAGAATGAGGAGCCGGACATTGATCGAAAGCGCCTTGGCGATCTCCAGCAATTGAAGATCGGCGAGCGACAGTTCGTCCACTGCTGTGGAGGGCGAGAACCGCGCGCCGAGCAGCTCGAGCAACGGTTGAACCCTGTGTTCCATGGCGCTCTGGTCGATGAGACCGAACGGGCGTTTACGTATCTCGCGACCAAGCAGAATATTGCCGGCAACGTCGAGATTGGTCAGTGGATTGAGCTCCTGATGAACGAAAGCGATCCCGTAACCGGCAGCGTCCGCTGGCGTAAGCCCAGATAGCCTGCGGTCATCGATCACGATTTCCCCTTCGTCCGGGTTTATGGCGCCCCCCAAGACCTTCATCAGGGTGGACTTGCCAGCACCATTTTCTCCAATCAGCGCGACAACCTCGCCACCTTTTATCGAAAGGGAGACGGAGTTAAGCGCGACTACCCCCGGATAGATCTTGGTTATGCCGAGCAGGTCGAGCTTGATCGGCGTATCTGGTCGATGATCCATACGCACCCCCGTTTCACACAAGCGACCTGCGTGGCTTTGCGTCCACGCAGGCCCGGACTTTACACGGGGTCAGCCGCCGACACGTTCCTTCAGCTGCTTTTCGAACGCATCGACGTTCGCCTTGTCGATAACCTGCGTCGGAACGATGATCAGACCATCGGCCGGTATCTGGGACTTGTCGCCCTTGAGGTAGGCCGCCATCAGTTTCATCCCCTGATAGCCCCACTGATAAGGGTCCTGCACGACTGTCCCGGCAAACGATCCCTCGCGGACGGCGCCGAGAGTGATCGGGTCCTCGTCGAAGGCTATCACCGTGATCGCGCCGAGCTTGCCGGCAGCCTGCAACGCCTCGTAGATCTTTGGCGGATTGTACGAGTAGAAGCCGACCATGCAGTCAATCTCGGGGTTTGCTGCGAGCACGTCATCGACATTCGAGCGGGCGCGGGCAAAATCGACATCGTCGCCGCGGACATCGACGAGTTCGATGCCCTTGCCTTCAACGGCCTTGCGGAAGCCGTCGATACGTTCCTTGGCGTTATCGGCCCCGAGGAAACCGACGAAGCCCATGCATTTCCCACCATTGGGCAGGGCCTTGACGGCGATTTCACCGGCCTGGACCCCCGCCAATGTATTCGAGGAGCCAAGATAGGCGATGCGTCTTGACTGAGGTGCGTCGCTGTCGGTGGTGAAGAGCGGCACCTGTGCGGCGATCCGGTTGAACGCGTCAACCGAACTCTTCGGATCGACGGACGAGATCATGATGGCATCGGTGCCCGCCGCAACGAGATCGTCCATCAGCGCGTTCTGGAGCGCAGCCGTGCCTTGCGCCGGATAGCGGAACTGCAGATCGAAATCAGGAAGCTCCGCCTGCGCCGCTTTGACGCCTGCCTCCGCAAGCTTCCAGAAATCCGATGCCGCGTTGACGACGAACGCAAGTGCCTGTTTTTCCTGAGCCAGGACTGGTGTCGTGGCCATGGCCATAATGGCCGCGAGCGCCGTGATTGAAAGTCGTTTCATATGTTCCTCCCGCAGCCCTCTCATCAGGGCCGCCTTTGTTTCAAGGGAAATCCGGAGACCGTCTCGGCCATCCGGAGGACGCTACTGGTTGGGACGGGGAAGAGGGTCGCTTCTCCCCCGCATCCGTTAATTGTCCTTGCAGAAGCCCGGATCTTCCGTGTTGCAGACGTCGAGGCCGGTAAACAACGGGTCCTCAACGCTCTCCCCCTTGATCAACTGGATCATTACGTCGGGCGCTTTGTAGCCCATTTCGAACGGTCGCTGACCGACCTGAGCGTGACTGCGTCCTTCGCGGAAGGCCTGGGTCTGGGGCGGCAGCGTGTCGCCGGCGACGATGATCAGATCCCTCGACTTCAACTTGTCCATCACCTGGTCAGTGACCTGGGTGTAGGCCTGTGGGGCGAACTGGGCCCAGCCACCGACGAGAATGAAGGCATCGAGATCGGGGTTGGCAGTAAAGACGTCGGACATCTGCTGGTTTGCAAGGTCAGCCTGGTCATTCGTGTAGACCGGGCAACCCTCGATTTCCGTCCAACCGTTCTGGCCCGTCAGACGTTCGATATCCTTGGCGCCCGCGATCGTGTCGCGAAAGCCCTGTGCACGGGCATTGATGTTGGCGGCCGCCACGTTGCCGAGCTGCAGGCAGACCGAGCCGCCCTCCGCCTTGAGCTTCTTGGCCTCCTCAGCCATCTTCACGCCCATAAGATAGTTGTCGGTGCCGAGATACGTTTTTCGGAGATCGTGGTCCTTCTCCAGGAAGTCAGCATCGACCGTCATCACTGGCACGGTCGGGGCGATTTCGCGGATCCGGTTGGCCATGGCCGGTGCGTTCGAGGGCGATATGGCGATAGCAGCAACGCCGCGGGTAAGCAGATCATCGACGATCTGAACCTCGCCAGCCTCATCGGCTGACGAGGCAGGGCCGGTGTAGAGGCATTCGTATTCGCTGTCCGGATTTTCGGACAGCCATTTCTTGCAGCCAAGATTGATCTGCTCGAAGAACGGGTTGTCGAGTCCCTTGACGACGATGGCAAGGGTCTTCTTCTCCTGCGCGACCGTCTCGCCGGCCAGAAGCATGAGAACCGGTAGTGCAGTGAATGCCAAATATTTGAATTTCATTGCCTTTCTCCTCCTCCAAGTCTCCGGCGAAAGCCCTCCTGCTCAGCCGGGATACCAAACGATGCGCGGATCATCCTCGGCGCGTCGATAACTCCATGCCCGATCAACAAGGCCTGCGAGGTCGATCTCGGGTTCCCAACCGAGCACCTTGCGAGCCTTGGAGTTGTCGAGCCAGTTGCTGTGAAACGGGGTGTCGATTTCGGATGGCACTAACCCTCCGGCCCGACGGACAAGCTCCGCCGCCGTGCCGTAGTCGACAGGTTCGTTCATGGCGATATTGAAAAGCTGGCCGAAGGCGCTCTCGTTGTCGATGCTCGTCAGGATCGCGCGAACCAGATCGTCGACGTGAATGAAATTGCGACGGAGAGGCCGCCCCTCCGCGTCTCGCATTGTCGGAAAAGCTCGCCGGTCTCGCATCTGTTCGAGCTGCCGCGCGCCGACCAGGCTGTCCCACGGCGGGCCTCCGAATTGGGCATCGGAGAGATCGAACGCATATCGGAAATCATCCTTCTCCATGATCCAGGGCGCCCGAAGCGTGGTCCAGTTGAGCCCATACTGGATACCGAATTGCTCGAGCATCACCTCTTCCAGGACCTTCGTGAGAGCGTAGCTGCCCTCATAAGCTCGGCGAGGCGATTGCTCGGTAATAGGATCGGCGTATTTCTGGAAGATGTGACCGACGACGCAGTCGCCACTCAGCAGGATGAACTGCCTGGCATCAGCGATCCGTCGAAAACGTTCGAGCAGCAGAAAAAGCCCCTTCAGTGCCACATCGATCACATGATCCGGGCTCTCCTTCACCGCGGCAAGGTGGAGAACGTGCGTGACCCCTTCCAGAGCCCGCGACACGACCTGAGGATCGGCAATCGATCCCTGCACGACCGACAATCTTTCAGAAGGCTCCACGAGACGGTTGTGGCAGAGCGCCACCATCTCCCAGCTCGAAAATCGCTGCTCGGTAAGGAATGCGGGCAGGAAGGCCTGGCCCACCTTTCCGGAAGCACCTGTCACAAGCAGCTTCATTTCTTCCTCCCTCCACATTCATCATTGAAGCAATTAATATTTAGTAATAATATTAAGTCAAGACGCGATTAATAGGATTGGGCCGCTCTGGTGAAAGACGGACGCCACAAATTGCGTCTGCTCGGGAGGAAAAACGGGAGGTGCGCGGTGACGCGATTAAGACTTAATGGAATTTCAAAGCATTATGGCGCCATACAAGCTCTTCAGGGGGTGTCTCTGTCGATCGAACCCGGAGAGGTTCTCGGTCTGATGGGAGACAATGGAGCCGGAAAGAGCACGCTCGTGAAGATCATCGCCGGCAATTTTCCGCCGTCTGCGGGCGAACTACGGATCGATGACCAACCAGTCGTGTTTCACAATCCACGCGACGCTCAGCGGGAAGGGATAGAGGTCGTCTACCAGGACCTGGCGCTCTGTAACAACCTGACCGCGGCATCCAATGTTTTTCTCGGCCGCGAACCCGTGAAGCGGATCGGTCCGTTCGGCTATGTTAATTACGCGCACATGAACCGGGTTGCCGCAGAGCTCTTCCGCCGCCTGAAGTCGGAGACGCGCCCTCGCGATCTCGTCCGCCGCATGTCGGGAGGCCAAAGACAGGCGGTGGCGATTGCCCGGACGCTGCTGTCCGAACCGAAGATCGTGATGATGGACGAGCCAACGGCTGCGATATCGGTGCGGCAAGTGGCAGAGGTCCTCGATGTCATTCGTCGTCTGAGAGACCACGGCATCAGCGTCATCTTGATCAGCCACCGCATGCCCGATGTCTTTGGCGTCTCTGACAGGATCGCCGTTCTTCGACGTGGCGAACTGGTGGCCAACAAGAAGGCCGATCAGTCGTCACCTGAAGAAGTCACCGGTCTCATTACCGGCGCGATCGAAACAGCGTGAGGGAGGAAGAACCGATGACCACACTCGACGATGTCATTTCACGAACCGAGCACAAGAACTGGCTGTCAAGGATCACAGGCCTGCAGTCGTTCTGGGTATTTATCGCGGCCGTAGCCGCCTGCATTGCGCTGACTCTGCTCACTGACTCGTTCGCGAGCGAGAGAAATCTGTTCAACGTCGCGCGCAACTTCGCCTTTGTGGCAATCATAGCAATCGGGATGACCGCCGTGATCGCCTCTGGCGGCATCGACCTGTCGGTCGGATCGAGCGTCGTACTCAGTGCCATGATCATTAGCATCACCATGGCCGCTGGCGCCCCGTTCTGGCTGGCAGTACCGCTGGCGCTTGGTGCCGCGCTCCTCGTTGGGCTGCTGAACGGACTGCTCGTCGCCTATGCCGGCATGCCACCATTCGTGGTCACGTTAGGGACCTTGTCGGCTGCCCGCTCGCTGGCCATGGTCCTTTCCGACAACAAGATGATCTGGGACTTCGGCCCCGATCATGATCTCCTGCTTTGGGCCGGCGGCGGATCCACGATAGGCATTCCTCATCCCCTGTTCGTGCTTGCGGCACTGACGGTGGTGATGTCATGCATCTTCAAGTGGACACGCTGGGGACAGCACCTCTTCGCGATCGGCGGCAACGAGAACGCGGCCCTCCTGACGGGAATACCGGTGCGGCAAATGAAAGTCAGCATCTACATGTTCTCCGCCTTCACTGCGGGGCTTGCGGGAATTCTGATGGCAGGCTGGCTGGGCAGCGTGACGACCAACCTCGGTCAGTCGATGGAGTTGACGGTGATTGCGGCGGCTGTCATCGGTGGCGCAAACCTCGCCGGCGGCGAAGGCAATGCGCTCGGTGCCGTGATCGGAGCATTGTTGATAGAGGTCATTCGCAACTCCCTGATCCTGCTCGGCATCTCGACATTCTGGCAAGGAATGTTCATAGGTACCTTCATTGTGGTCGCCGTCGCATTCGATCGCGTCCGGCACTTCAGATCCTGAAGGGCCGGAGCGTAGCGCCGGAAATCATGGTGCTCGCCAGGGAGAATGCGTTGAAACCGACAATGATGGATGTTGCCGCGCTTGCGCGCGTATCGCAGGCGACTGTCTCTCTCATTCTCAATGGCAGTTCAGGTGCACGCTTCAGCGAAGCCACAAGGAAGCGCGTTCTTGATGCGGCACAAGAGCTCGGCTACCGCCTGTCCAACCGATCGGCGGCGGCCCCTGCAAATTCCAGTACCAAGGTGGTCGTTTTCGTCGTCGACGAGTTGACCACGGATCCCTGGATGTCGATGGCCTTCGAAGGCGCGCGGGAAAAGGCGCTGGAACTCGGCATCATGGTCACTCTCGGGGTCTTCCGGAAGGACGAGGACCCTGAGGGAGGCATCTTCTCCGTTTGCGAAAGTCAGTCCCTGCTCGGGTATATCTTCGGGACTATTCTGACGCGGAAAATCGATCCGCCCGAGCCTCTTTTCAAGGTCCCGTCCGTACTGGTCAATTGCTACGACCACGAGCGGCGCCTTCCGTCGATCGTCCCCGGAGACGTTGCGGGAGGAAGAGCAGCGGCGGAACGATTGATCGCCTCCGGCTGCCGGCGCATCGCGCTGATCAACGGCCAGGAAGGCCTCGATAATCCACGCGACCGGTTGCGTGGCTACAAGCAGGCGCTAGCCAGCAACGACCTTGCCTATGATCCGGAACTCGTCCACTACGGCAACTGGGAACCATCGTCGGGCTACGAAAAGACGCATGCATTGATGAAGTTGCCGAACCCGCCGGACGGCATTTTCTGTGCCAACGACCTGATGGCGCTCGGCTGCATCGAGGCGCTCAAGGAGCTCGGCAAGTCGATCCCGACCGACGTCGCGGTCGTGGGCTTCGACAATCGCGACATCGCCCAGTTCACCATGCCGCCACTGACGACCTTCCATCTTCCGATGTTCGAGATGGGATCGATGGCCGTCGAAATGCTGGCAGACATTGCCGGCGGCCTGAACAGCTCGCATGATCAGCTGAAAGTCGAGTGCCGGCTTGTCGAACGCCAGTCGGCATGAATTCGAATATCGGGCCGTGAAAAGCTATTCCGAGCAGGATAGCTCCGGAGTCTGCGGCTCTAGACGGCACATGGATCGCCAACGTTCCCGGATAGAAAATGCCCCCACGTGGACACATGGGGGCATATGCAACTGGAAGATCGCCTCAGGTGTGCGTTATCTTCGTGCCCAGAACGTTCAGGCACTCGCGCATGAAGGCGGCAAGCCCTGTCCAACCCTTGGCAGAAACCATGTTCCCGTCGACATAGGCTTCGGTCGGTTTCACATCGATATAGACCCCGCCAACCGCCGTCACTTCCGGCTCGCAGGCGCCGAGGCCGGCGACTTTCTTGCCCTTAAGCACGCCCGGCACCGCCATAAGTATCTGCACACCGTGGCAGATGGTAAAAATCGGTTTGCCGGTGTCATGGAAGTGACGAACCATGTCTTGAATGCGCTTGTCGGTTCGGATGTATTCCGGGCCACGCCCACCGGCCGCGTAGACGGCATCGTATTCCTCGACGCGCACCTCTGAAAACGTCTTGTTGATATCGGCATAGTGGCCAAGCTTTTCAGTGTAGGTCTGATCGCCCTCGAAATCATGCAGTGACGTCTTTATCCGGTCCCCCGCCTTCTTGTCAGGGCAAACGACGTGAACGGTATGTCCGACCGCCTCCATCCCCTGCTGAAATACGTAGATTTCATATTCTTCGGTGAATTCGCCGGTCAGCATGAGGATCTTCTTGCCGCTCATGTCACATCTCCTATGGTCTTGAACTGGATGCGGCGCCCGGCCAGGACCGGGCGCCATTTGAAATCAAAAGGGGGAGTCCGGGAAGTAGAACTGGTCGGCATTTTCAGGCGTGATCAGCGGAGCACCAAGCAGGAAGGATCCCCGCATGGGCGCCTGCCCCGCGAACTGCGCCGCCGTCATGTAGACTGCAGACTTGATCATTGATGGCGGATAGGGTGTGGAAACGGGCGTGCGCTCGTTTCCTTCCTTCACCATCTCGATAACCTGTTTCATCCCGTTTCCGCCGAGCGCATACTTGATGTCTGTCCGGCCCGCATTGTCGACCGCCTCAAGAACGCCGAGCAACATGTCATCGTCGTTCGCCCACACCGCGTCGATCTTCGGATACTTGGCGAGATAGTCCTGCATCAGGCTGAAAGCCTCGTCCTGATTCCAGTTGGCATACTGGATATCGAGAATTTTGATGTTGGACTTTGCGATGACGTCCGAAAAGCCCTTGATACGCTCGTCGTCGATGACCGTCGGGATGCCACGCAACACGACGATCTCACCCTCGCCTCCAAGCTTGTCGACGAGCCAGTGAGCAGTGTTGGCGCCCACGGCGATGTTATCGCCGGCTACATAGAGATCCTGCACGCTCGGATCCGTGAGGCCACGGTCCACCACTGAAATGAAGGTGCCGTTCTGCTTGATCTGCTCGACGGGGCCTGTGAGTTCCTCCGATGTGAACGGAAGAATGACAAGTGCATCGAGCTTGCGGCTCGCCGCGAGATCCTCGAGCGCGGAAACCTGGGCGGGCGCGGACGACGCGGTCGAAAGAACGACATCGATGTTCGGATAGGCCGCCTCGACTTCCTTCTCCGCCTGCTCTGCGTGATAGACGACGCCACCCGTCCATCCGTGCGTTGCTGCCGGTATGGATACAGCGATCGTGACATTCCTGTCCTGAGCCGAGGCGCCTCCCAACGCAACGGTCAAGACCATGACGGTCGTGGACATCAAAAGTCCTGTTTTCTGGATAATCGACTTCATTTTCTCCTCCTTTTGAAGTCTGTGCTGTTTTCAGCGGTTGGCAGTGAAACGGTGCGCCAGCATGGCGATGATGATGATTGCGCCTTGGACGGCGGCTACCAGGTATTCCGAGACCATGTCCGACAGGACCATGACATTGGCGATGACCTCGAGAATCAGCGCGCCGGCAATCGTCCCCCCGATGCGACCGCGTCCGCCGCGCAAAAGAGTGCCGCCGATCACCACGGCAGTGATCACCTGAAGTTCCCAAAGCTGACCTGTCGTGGGGGTAGCGGCGCCAAGGCGTGGCACATAGCAGATCGCGGCGATCGCGACGCAAAATCCCTGAATGACGTAGGCCATGGTGCGCACGGCAGCGACGTTGACACCTGAGAACCGCGCAACCTCGACATTGGACCCTGTCGATGTCAGACGTCGGCCATACTTGGTCTTGTAGAGAAGAAAGGCGCCCGCCAAGACAACGACGAAGGTGATGAGCACCGGATAAGGAATCCCGAACACGCTCCCGAAATACACGGGCCGGTACGCTTCCCGCAGTCCGCGGTCGATAGGCAGGGAGCCGCCATCCGTCATGAAGGTGATGAAGGCGCGGAAGATGCCCATGGTCCCTAGCGTGACGATGAAAGGCTCGATCCGACCGAGGGTGACGATCAGACCGTTGAACAGACCGCACAGGCAACCGACGACAATGGCGACGCCTGCGCCCATCGGAATTGCCAGGTTCCCGAAACTGGGCGCCAGATAGTTCATCGTCATGATCATGATGCCGGTGACGAATGCCATCATCGAGCCGACGGAAAGATCGAGGCCGCCGGAGGAGATCACAAATGTTGCGCCGACGGCGATGATCGCAATGAAGGCACTGCGCGTGATCACGTTGATCAGGTTCGCCGATGCGATAAAATTGGAATTCACCAGAGCGCCGAACAGCACGATCAACGCTAGCGCTATAAAAGGCGCGAGATCAGCCCATCGAATTCGTGGTCCCTCGTCAACCGTCGCGGCGGCGATTGTCGCTGTGTTCATGTCTGTCCTCCTCAACATGCGCCAATCCGCCCGTGGTCGCGGCGTAGACGACGTTCTCCTCATTGATCTCGTCACCGATAAGCTCGGCAACGATCCTCCCTGCGCGCATCACGAGAACCCTGTCGGCAAGACCGACGAGTTCCTGCATTTCAGACGAGATGACGATGCAGGCCTTGCCGGCACGCACCATCGCGTCGATGAAGTCGTAGATCTGGCTCTTGTTTCCGATGTCGATGCCACGCGTCGGCTCATCAATGATGACCACCGACGGATCGGCCATCATCACCTTGGCCAGAAGCAGTTTCTGCTGGTTTCCTCCCGACAGCTTCCCTGCTTCCAGCGACAATGAGCGAACACGGATGTCGTAGCCGTCCACTGCGGCCCGAAGTCGTGCGAGCTCGCCCTTCCGATCGAGGTAAGGGCTCGGATTCACCTCATCCAGCGCCTGCAATGTCAGATTGGGCGCGAGCTTTTCGTCAAGCAGCAACCCTTTGCCCTTACGGTCCTCGGTAAGGTAGACGAGGCCGGATTTCATGAGACTTTGCACGGACCTGTCACCGACGGCCGCGCCGTTGAGCTCGACGCTGACGGCCGTTGACGGGCGAAGGCCCATCAATCCCTCCATCAATTCGGTACGGCCGGCGCCGATCATGCCGCCGATGCCGAGGACTTCCCCGGGGCGGACACTGAACGAGCAGGTCTCCGAACCGTGATCGACGGCAAGGTCGCTGACAGCAAGGATAGGCTCCGCTGTCGGCACCGGCCGCTTGTGCGGATAGAGCATTTCAAGCTTTCGACCGACCATGAGTTCGGCCATTTCGCGCTGCCCAAGATCAGCTGCCGGCCAGGTACCGACCATTTGTCCGTCACGGAGCACCGTGATCCGGTCGGCGAGTGCCTGAACCTCGTCGAGGCGATGGGAGATATAGAGAACGGCAACGCCGTTTGCTCGTAGGCTTCGGACGATATCGAGAAGCGCCGTGACCTCGTCATTTGCCAAAACGGCCGTCGGCTCGTCGAGGATAATGATCTTGTGATCGTTCAGAAGTGCGCGGGCGATTTGCACCAGTTGCCGCTGCGCCAGCGGCAGGTCGCCGACCCGGTCACGCGGCCTGGCGACGGAGCCCACCCGGGAGAGCAATTCGGCGGTCCGGGCATTCATCGCCCGATCGTTCACCATCAGCCCGGTCCCGAGCTCCCGACCGAGAAACAGGTTTTGCGTGACGGTCAGATGAGGGGCAAGGAGGATTTCCTGGTGGACGAGGACGACCCCCGCCTCCTCAGCTTCCACGGCATTGCGAAAAGACACCGGTTCGCCTGCCATCAGGAGCCGTCCCGCGGTCGGCTGGACATGGCCCGACAGGAGTTTCATCAGCGTGGACTTGCCCGCGCCGTTTTCACCAATGATCGCATGCACTTCCCCGGCGCGGACGTCCAGGGTGACATCCGTCAGGACGGTGATCGGCCCATAGGTCTTTCCGATAGCCTCAGCTCTCAACGCGACCGCGAGAGGAGCGAGCGGCTGACCGGCGACGTTTCTCGAGAGAGCCGCGTTCATTCGAAGGCCGAAAGCAGTCGATCGCGAGAACGCTCGATATGGATACGCATGGCGTCGAATGCCGCCTGCGGATCCCTCGCTCGAAAAGCCGCGAGCAGATTTTCATGTTCCTCCAGCGCCTCCTGCGTGACACGCGTATGGAACATGAGACGGAAGATATGAAGGTGAACGTGCTGGTTGGACAGCACGCTGCGGATCACTTCGTTTCCACCGATCTTGAGAATGGCATCGTGAAACTGCGCATCGGCGCGGGCAAAGCGCGAATAACGCGTGTTGCGATCGACCGGCGCTTCGCCGTTGCCCATGTCCGCAGCCGAAGTTTCGAGCCGCTCGAGCGCCTCGGGCGTCATGTTGACGGCCGCAAGGCGCGCACCTTCCGGCTCCACCAGAAGACGAAAGGCATAGAGGTCCTCGAATTGTTTCCGGGTCCAAAGCGGTGCGGCGCTGTAGCCGATAAGGTGCTCCTTGCGCACCAGACCTTCGCGCTCCAATCGGCTCAACGCCTCGCGAACCGGCGTTTGCGACACATTGAGTTCGCGAGCCAGCACATCGATCGGAATCCGCGCACCGGGCGCGATCTCCAGCGACATCAGGCGGTGATAGATGCTGTCGTAAACTCCGTCGACGACGCTGCTGGGTCGTGCAATCGCCGACCTGCCTTCCCGTTCAACCGCAATCACCACGTTCGCATTCTCCCGAAACAGCGCCTTGACAGAGATGCATTCCTTGCAAATAAGATATCGTATGTCAAATACAATATCGTATACGATCCGATATAGGATTTCGAAATGAGGCTTCCCGTCACTCGCCTGAGAGATCTCGCGACCAACCTTCTGGAGGCAAAAGGCGTATCGATTGCCAACGCGCGCCTCCAGGCGGAGGTGTTGATCGAGGCGGAACTGAAAGGTGCGCCATCACACGGCCTGCTGAGATTGCCGCTTATCCTTTCGCGGCTTGAAAAGGGTCTGTCCGACGGGACCGTTAAGGGCCGCGGCACTTGGCGTGGAAAGTCGTTTCTTGCGATCGACGGCGACCGGGGGTTGGGCCCGGTCGTCATGATGCATGCGATCGACGCTTTGCAACACGCGGTCGACCAGAACGGAATCGCAATTGCAGCAATCCGCAATGCCAACCACATCGGCATGCTCGCCTACTACGCGGAGGCGGCAGCCAGAGACGAGAAAATTGCTATCGTCATGTCCACGAGCGAGGCGCTCGTCCACCCGTTTGGTGGAACACGAGCGATGCTGGGCACAAATCCCATCGCCATCGGTATCCCCATGGATGACAGACCTTTTGTGCTGGATTTGGCAACGAGCGTGGTTTCCATGGGAAAGATTCATAGTCATGCCTTGCGTAATGAGCCGATCCCCGAAGGCTGGGCGGTGGATACCGCCGGTCGACCGACGACGGATCCGAAGGCCGCGAAAGCTGGGGCCATTGGCCCGTTCGGCGGCGCGAAGGGTTATGGATTGGGCCTCGCGGTCGAGTTGCTGGTGGCGATGCTGGCCGGCTCGGACATCGCGCCCGACGTACGCGGGACGCTCGACGACCTTCATGCCGCCAACAAGGGCGACCTCGTGATCTTGATCGACAAAGCTGCCGGTGCGGGCAGCGTACCGGCGGTTTCGGCTTATCTGGAACGCTTGCGGACTTCACGACCGGCGGATCCGGCACGTCCCGTCGCGATTCCAGGTGACGGAGCGCGCGATCGCAGGGCTACGGCGGAGGGCATCGGGATCGAATTGCCCCAACCGCTTCTGGAACAACTCTTGGCCCTTGAGGCCGCCTAAACAATAATCGGAGGAGATAGGGAATGAACCTTTTCGGCACGTTGAGGGCGCCGCAGGAATTGTTGTTCGGCGCCGGGCAACGTCACGCACTGGGCGGCATTGCCGCCGCGCTCGGACAAAGGGCTTTGATCGTCACAGACGCGAGATTAGCCGCCGATGACGATTTCGTCGCCATGGTCGGAAAAGTCAGAGACGCCGGCCTCGCCGTCCTCGTCGATAGTTCCACGCTCCCCGATGTACCGGTCGAAGCGGCGGCGGCCAGCGCGAAAGAGGCCCGCTCTTTTGCTCCGGATCTGGTTATCGGAATCGGAGGTGGATCTTGCCTCGACATGGCCAAATGCGTGGCGCTGCTGCTGGCGCATGGCGGGCGCCCGCAGAACTACTACGGCGAGAACAATGTACCGGGACCGGTGTTGCCGATAATCGCCGTTCCGACCACGGCAGGCACGGGCTCAGAGGTCACACCGGTCGCCGTTCTTTCGGATTCCGAACGCAGCCTGAAGGTCGGCATCTCCAGCCCGCACCTGATTCCGACAGTCTCCATATGCGATCCCGAACTGACGCAGTCCTGCCCACCCATGCTTACCGCGATTGCCGGGGCTGATGCCCTGACCCATGCAATAGAGGCCTTCACGGCAATTCGTCGCGATCCCGTTCCGGGCATCACGCGGCAGCGTGTGTTTATCGGCAAGAACGCATTGTCCGACCAGTTCGCACTGCGTGCCATAACGCTTCTTTGGCAGGGACTTGAGCCTGCCTGCCGGAACGGCGGAGACCGGGCCGCGCGGGAAAAGGTCATGCTCGGCGCAACGCTTGCGGGTCTTGCATTCGGCGTCGCCGGCACGGCGGCGGCCCACGCCATCCAGTATCCGGTGGGCGCGCTCACCCATACCGCCCACGGCCTCGGGGTCGCCTGCCTCATGCCCTATGTCATGACATGGAACGCGCCTGTCATTGGCAATGAGCTTGCAAGAATAGCTCAAGCGGCGGGGCTCGATGGTCGCGAAGAGGTCATTCCCGAACTCGCATCGCTTTTTGCGCGGATCGGAATTCCATCGACGCTTTCCGAGCTCGGCCTCGAAGAAAGTAGGATCGGATGGGTGGCGGAACAAAGCATGGGCATCTCACGCCTCATCCAGAACAATCCCCGGCCTTTCACCCAACAAGACATGTACAACCTCGTCGCCGCTGCCCATAGAGGCGACCGGTCCAGCCTGAGCTCAAAGGATCTCTGAGATGACGTTTCACGCCAAGATCAACGGATATGCAGATCCGGCCCTTCATGCCGAAGGCCTCTATATCGGCGGCAAATGGCTGAAAGCCGGCGGTATCACCGTCATGAACCCGTCGAGGGACGAGCCCCTTGCCGAAGTCGCGGACGCCTCTGTCGAGGACGCGCTCCGCGCTGTGGATGCGGCTGAGGCAGGGGCCGCCGGATGGCGCGCAACGCCATCGCGCAAGCGTTCGGAGATCCTCCGGCGCTGGTTCGAACTGATGAGCGCGCGCGCCGAAGAGCTTGCAACCCTCATCGCCCTGGAAAACGGAAAAGCCCTACCTGATGCACGCGGAGAGGTCGCCTATGCCGCCGAGTTCTTCCGATGGTACGCCGAGGAAGCAACACGCATCCCCGGCGAGTTCCGGCACACACCGTCCGGTTCGCACCACATTCTCGTTGATCATGAACCGATCGGGATCGCGGTTTTGATCACGCCCTGGAATTTCCCGGCGGCAATGGCAACGCGCAAGATCGGCCCGGCTCTTGCCGCTGGCTGCACGGTTATCCTGAAGCCCGCCTCGGAGACGCCGCTCACGGCGTATGCGATGGCTCGACTCGGCGAAGAGGCAGGCGTGCCACCCGGCGTGGTCAACGTTCTCACAACGAGCAAACCAGCGGAGGTGACGAACGCCATGCTCGCCGATCCGCGAGTGCGCAAGCTTTCGTTCACGGGCTCGACCGGTGTCGGCCGCACCCTTCTGGCCGAGGCCGCCAAGTCGGTGGTCAGTTGCTCGATGGAGCTCGGCGGCAACGCCCCCTTCATCGTCTTTGACGATGCCGATCTCGACGCGGCACTTGATGGCGCCATGATCGCCAAGATGCGCAACGCAGGCGAAGCCTGCACCGCCGCCAACCGGTTCTATGTCCAGTCGGGAATACACGACGCGTTCGTTTCTGGCCTCGCCGCCCGTATGGCTGCGCTGAAAATCGGCCCGGGATATGATCCATCGACGCAATGCGGGCCGATGATCACCAAAGCGGCCGTTCGGAAAATCGACCGCCTCGTCTCCGATGCCATGGCGTCTGGCGCCCGCGCGGTAACGGGCGGCAAACCACTTGGTCAGGACGGCTATTTTTACCCCCCGACCGTGCTCGAAAACGTGCCTGCCGACGCTGCGATCGCTCGGGAAGAAATCTTCGGACCGGTCGCTCCCGTCTACAAGTTCGAAAGCGACGACGACGCGGTAAGGCTGGCCAACGAAACGGAATATGGCCTTGCTGCCTATGTTTACAGCCGCGACCTGAAACGCGCCCTTCAGATCGGCAAGCGGCTGGAGGCCGGAATGCTTGGCATCAACAGAGGGCTGATGTCGGATCCGGCCGCACCGTTTGGCGGCGTCAAGCAGAGCGGTCTGGGCAGGGAGGGTGGAGTCACTGGCATCCTGGATTTCATGGAGGCAAAGTACTACGCAGTCGATTACTGAGCGGGAGGAATCGGTGTCACATCAAGATCTTTACAGGATCCGCGATTTCGTTCCGGATTTCGATGCGATTTCGGCCGAGTTCACGACACGCAGTCAGGCCCTGACGGCAAGCGCGAACGTGCTTTCCGACATTCGCTACGGCGACCGCGCTCGCGAGGTCATGGATATCGTCCTGCCGAATAACGTGAAGGCTGGCGCGCCGCTTCATGTCTTCGTTCATGGCGGCTATTGGCGTTCAGGCGAAAAGGAAAACTATCGCCTGGTTGCCGAGCCGATCGTCGCGGCCGGCGCTGTCGCCGCGATCATCGAGTACGACCTCATGCCGCAATCTCGACTCGATCTGCTGGTCGATCAGGTTCGGCGCGCCGTGCTCTGGCTTCAGTCGAATGCAGGAAGGTTTGGCGCCGATCCTCTTCGCATTACCGTCAGCGGCCATTCGGCGGGAGCCCATCTCTCATCCTTTCTTGCTGCATGCGGACCTGATGAGCAAAACCGGCCTTCATTGCCCGCAATCCGTGGCCTCCTGCTTGTCAGCGGCATTTACGACCTGTCCGGCATTCCCGGAAGTTTCCTGCGTGACGAAGCCAGGATGACAGAGGCGGAAGCCGCATCATGGTCGCCGCTGACATCAAGACAACTGCCCTGCCCTTCGCGCATCATCGCCGTCGGAGCGGACGAAACCGAGCCGTTCCACTCACAGGCGGCGTCTCTGCAATCGCGCCTGACCATGGCAGGCGAGCCCGCACAATTGCTGACCCTGCAGGGTCTCAATCACATGAACGTCGTTCTTGATCTTGCCGATCCCCAAGGCCAGCTCGGACAGAGGATGATGGATTTGATCTCGTCGAACTGACAGCAGACCATCGACACCTCGATCAGACGATCTTCCCACGCGCGGCAACTGGCCAGACTTCCGGAGCCTCCATGCCTTCGCCGAAAACAAAGACGGCATCGACCATGTTGGTAACTACGCAGGCGTGGTTGGGAACAATCCGTACCTTGTCCCCGACCGCAAGGCCGACAGGACCGCTGCTGACGAGCCGACCGTGTTCTTCCGAAAGTTGATCGATGGCAATATCGTCACGGCCGAGGACGTGTCCATATCCGGTCAGTCCTAACAGGTCCGACGTCAGCGTCTTCGAACCGGCGTCGATGATGGCTCGGTTTTCGGCAGGTACCGAAACAACGGTCGCAAGCACGGTCAAGGCGCAGTTGGTGTACTCACATACTCCGCGAGCAACCAGCGAGCGGTCATTGTAGACATAAGTCCCTGGACGGTACTCCGTGGTGATCGGCGCTTCGGCTGCGTGCATCATGGAGGGTGTGCCGCCGGAGGTGACGACCGGGACCGGTGTCCCTGATGCCTCGATCCCGGCTTTCGCCGCTGTCATGAAACGCTCGACACCCTCTTCCGCGCCGGCCGGAGGATAGGTCATCAACCCGCCGAACACGAGCCCCGGCGCCGCGTGGATGGTTCGGGCAAGAGCCACCGCAGCTTCCGGCGAAGAAACGCCGCACCGGTGTGCACCCGTATCGCACTCCACCAATACGGAAAGCGGCGTGGCCTCGCCTTGAAACGCGACAGATAGACCGTTGACGACGACCTCGCTGTCGGCCACCACCGACAGCCGCACTTTCCGGGAGACCGCTTTCAGACGCTCAAGTTTCTCCTCGCCGATGATATTGTAGGTGATGAGAACGTCTGTGATCGCACTGCTCCCAGCGATCATTGCCTCAGCTTCCGACACCTTCTGGCAGGTTATGCCGACAGCACCGGCGGCAAGCTGCATTTCGGCGATGGCAGGCAGCTTGTGCGTCTTGATATGAGGCCGCACGTGCAGACCGTGTTGATCCGCATAGGCCTGAAATCGCGCGATGTTTGCCCTGGCGATGTCGAGGTCGATCAATACGGCTGGCGTATTGAGCACGGCGATATCAGCTGACGAAAACGGCATGGTGTCCCCGCTGTTGATCACGGCTTTGTTGCCGCAAATGACGTCGCCGCGCGGGGCTCCATCAATTCTCGGCAGTGGCTATTGACAAGACATCGTCCATACGACTTGATATGTCAATCCGATAAAACAGACATATGTCCGGTATATTGGATTAATAGAAGCGCTCAGTTTCAAGGGGAACGCCATGACCATTTCCTTACGCGCCGCCACGCTCTCGCTGGCAGCGGCAACCTTCCTGATTTCCGTGCCAGCTCTCGCCCAGCAGGGCAGCAAGCTGGATGAAGTTCTGGCTCGCGGCCATCTGGTGCTTGGCACCGGCTCGACCAACGCGCCCTGGCACTTCAAGAGCGCCGACGACAAGCTGCAGGGTTTCGACGTCGACATGGGCCGCATTGTCGCGAAGGCGCTGTTCGGCGATCCGGACAAGATCGAATACGTGAACCAGTCGTCTGATGCCCGCATTCCGAACATCACCACCGACAAGGTCGACCTTACGTGCCAGTTCATGACGGTCACCGGCGAACGCGCCCAGCAGGTCGCCTTCACCATCCCCTACTACCGTGAAGGCGTTGGCCTGATGCTCAAGGATGGTGGGCAGTATGCGGACTATGAGGCGCTGAAGGCTGCTGGGTCGTCCGTCACGGTTTCGGTGCTGCAGAACGTTTATGCCGAGGACATGGTGCACGCGGCACTGCCGGAAGCCACTGTAGACCAGTACGATTCCGTCGACCTGATCTACCAGGCTCTCGAATCCGGGCGCGCTGACGCCGCCGCCACCGACCAGTCATCGCTTGCCTGGTACATGACCCAGAATCCGGGCCGCTACAAGGACGCCGGATACGGCTGGAACCCGCAGACCTACGCCTGCGCCGTCAAGCGTGGCGATCAGGACTGGCTGAACTTCGTCAACACCGCGCTCCATGAAGCCATGACCGGCGTCGAGTTCGATTTCTACGCGACCTCGTTCAAGACCTGGTTCGGCAAGGAACTCGCTCCGCCGCAGATCGGCTTCCCGGTCGAATACAAGTAAGCAACAATGGCGCGGGGGTTCGCCCCCGCTCCCTTCCTGCAGCGACGGATTGTCATGGGATATACACTGAATTTCGCGGCGGTCTGGCGCAGTTTTGACCAGTTGCTGGCCGGCCTGGCGCTAAGCCTCGGACTTGCGGTCGGCTCCATCCTGATCGGCGTTGTGATCGGCCTTGTGGTGGCGTTTGCCCTGACATCCCGGCATCGGGTCGCCAGATGGCCGGCAACCCTCTACGTCACGATTATCCGCAACCTCCCAATCTTGGTCCTGGTTCTCTTCGCCTATTTCGCTTTGCCGCAGATGGGCGTCCGGCTCGGCAAGATCGAGAGCTTCGTCGCCGTGCTGGCGATCTATTCAGGCGCCTATCTCGCCGAGGTATTTCGCGCGGGACTGCTGTCCATCCCCAAGGGCCTGCCCGAAGCAGGACTGGCGATCGGGCTCACGCCGATGCAGATCCGGCTCTCAATCGTCATGCCGCTGATGTTCCGCAATGTGCTGCCGTCCCTATCGTCGACCATCATCTCGCTGTTCAAGGACACCTCGCTCGCCGCAGCGATCGCGGTACCCGAACTGACCTTCGAGGCCCGCAAGATCAACGTCGAGACCTTCCGCGTGATCGAGACCTGGATCGTCGTCTCAGGCCTTTATGTCGCAACCTGCACCTTGCTCGCGGCTCTGATGCGGCTGGCCGAGCGACGCCTGAGCGTACCGAGGTAAACATGACGGATTTTCAAGCTTTCCTGGATCAGCTGTGGATCGCCCGATACGTTATCCTGAACGGGCTTGGCATTACGGTTTCAATTTCGCTACTTGCAATTCTAGCCGGTTCGGCCTTTGGCGTTCTGGTCGGTCTGGCGCTGGTCTACGGGGCGACACCGCTACGTCTCCTGGTGCGTGCCTATACAGACATCGTCCGCGGTACGCCTGTCCTGGTGCTCGTTCTCGCCAGCTATTATGTGTCTGCCGCGGCCGGCCTTGATCTTGGACCTTTCTCGGCCGGCGTCCTGGCGCTCGCCATCTTTTGCTCCTCGCATGTGGGCGAGATCGTCCGAGGCGGCCTGCAGGCTATCCCGATCGGCCAGAGCGAAGCGGCAAAGGCGATCGGGCTGACGTTCACGCAGACCTTTTCCTATGTGCTGTGGCCGCAGGCGCTGCGCCAGTTTCTGCCGGCCTGGGTCAACACAGCAGCCGAGATGGTCAAGGCGTCGACGCTTCTGTCCGTTATCGGCGTGGCCGAACTTCTCCTGCGAACGCAGGAAATCATCTCCCGCAACTTCATGAGCCTCCAGTTCTACTTCTTCGCTGGCCTGCTCTATTTCGTCGTCAATTTCAGCATCGAGCGCTTCGGCAAATACGTCGAACGCAAGACCGCCGTACCGACCTGAGGGTTTGAAACCGATGGCAAAGACAATTCTCGAAATCGCCGGCCTGCACAAAACCTACGGACCGCTCGAAGTGCTCAAGGGCGTGGACTGCACGGTCAAGGAAGGAGAAGTGATCTCGATCATCGGCTCCTCCGGCTCGGGTAAGACGACGATGCTCCGCTGCATCAACATGCTGGAGGAATTCCAGGGCGGGACCATCCGGCTCGACGGCGAGGAGATCGGTTATCACGCCGAGGGGTCTCAGCGTCGGCGCAAGAGCGAGAAGGAGATCGCCCGTCAGCGCGCGCTGACCGGCATGGCTTTCCAGCAATTCAACCTCTTTCCGCACATGTCTGCGGCCGAGAACGTCATGCTGGGCCTCGTGAAGGTCAAGAAGATGGGTCGCAAACAAGCCCGGACCATCGCCGAGAGCTGGCTCGAGCGGGTCGGGCTTGGTGCCCGGGCGGACCACTATCCCGGCCAGCTCTCCGGCGGCCAACAGCAGCGCGTGGCGATCGCCCGCGCCATCGCCATGAACCCGCGACTGATGCTGTTCGATGAAGTGACATCCGCACTCGACCCCGAACTGGTGGGCGAGGTGCTACAGGTCATCAAGGGGTTGGCAGCGGACGGCATGACCATGCTGCTGGTCACCCACGAGATGCGCTTCGCTTACGAGGTGTCGTCACGGGTGATCTTCATGAACCAGGGCGTCATCTGCGAAGAGGGCGACCCGAAGGAAATGTTCGTCAGCCCGAAGACCGAGCGCCTGGCGGAATTCCTGAAAACATCAAGCTTCAACTAGAAGAAAAGAGAGAATCTGATGACGATCAAACGTTACGGCGGCGGCGAAACCGGTGCTGGCGGACAGCCCCTCCCCTTTGCCCGCGCCGTCGAAGCCAATGGATGGCTGCATGTCTCCGGCCAGGTCCCGATGGAAAACGGCGAAATCGTCCGCGGCGGCATCGTGGCCGAGACGCGCAAGGCGATCGAAAACCTGATTGCCATTCTGCATGAGGCCGGTTACGGCGTCGAGGACGTGGTCCGTGTCGGCGTCTGGCTCGACGATCCGCGTGACTTCTGGAGCTTCAACGGCGTTTATGCCGAATACTTTGGCGCCAATCCGCCAGCCCGCGCTTGTGTTCAGTCGCGTATGATGGTCGATTGTAAAGTTGAAGTCGACTGCGTGGCGTATCGCGCGGATCGTGCCTGAGGCGATTTGGAGAGAAGAATGACCGAGGCGGCAGCCGACATGGTATCGCGACGCACAAGGGGACTGGATCGCGCGTTCGAGATCCTCGAGTTCCTGCGCGTGAAGCGTCAGCCCATGCGGCCGAACGAGATCGCCTCAGAGATCGGCGCGCCTCGTTCCACCGTCTACGAACTGGTCAACCTGCTGCTTCGCCACGGCATGCTCGACTATCAGGGAGGCGACGGCCGCGTCTATCTCGGCCGCCGTCTCTATTTCCTCGGAACTGCCTATGCGGAGCAGTTCGACCTGATGCGGGAATGCGACCGCATGCTGGTGCGGCTTGCCGAAGAAACCCGCGAGACGGCGCAGATGTGTCTGCTTGAGGGCCGGAAGTATACGGTCGCGATGATGCGCGAGGGCATCCGGCCGTTCCGTATCTCGTCCAATGTCGGCGAACTCGTGTCCATCGTCTGGACAGCGTCAGGACGCCTCCTCGTCTCTCATCTGAGCGATCAGCAAATCCTCGACCTCATCCCGCCGGAGGATTTTGTGCTTCCGAGCGGCCGACGCATGGATCCGCAGGACTTCATCGCACAGGTGCGGCAGGCAAGCCGCGACGGCTTCTTCACGTTCAACAGCGAGGTGGAGAACTTCACCCACTGTTTTGCCGTGCCGATCTTCCAGGCGGACGGCGCCTGCATCGCCACGCTATGCCTCGTCACACCGCGCGAAGACGGGCTGCGCAATCGGGACACCTACCTCGACAACCTTCTCAAGGCCGCCAACGAGATTTCAGAGAAGCTAGGCTTCAACAATACGCGTACACGGATCGCTGGCTGACACAGGGCAACGCCTTGAACGGGGGTATGTCGTGCCGTCTCAGCTGGATTTTTCCTCAGTTACTCAAACAGACGCTAAGGATGCCAAAAGTGGCCTAAGGAAAGGCCCGGACAGCAAGGCATTGGTGTCGATGCGATGATGCGCGACGTATCCTTTGGACGCAAGGGTTCCGTGGCTCAGCATCGATAAAAGCGTCGCCGCATAACCGGTGGCAGTGGAAATCAGCGCATTGAATGGCCGCAGTTGACGGCTCGGCACGAAACGATGACAGCACGTCCGCTCGGTCGGCTGCCTGCCACGGTAGCCCCGCGCGGTAACCACAAGGAGTAGCTGATCCTCTTCCACGACCGGAAGCCCGTTATAGAACAGCGATCGCAACATATCCCGCCGATGGCGAAGGTTGAGATCGTCAAACAGGAAGCGAATATAGTCCAAATGCCCCGGATAGCGGATTGTCTTGAACGTTACGTTTTTTGGTGCAGCGTGCGAAAAGATCGACAGGTCCTGGACCCCACCGGAGGTCACGAATTCCTCATAACCGACACCGTCGATACTTAGCCGCTCGCACCCCTCGAGCGGAGACAACATGACAGGTTCGCCATCACGAATGGCGGCGCTCGGCCGAGTGTACTCATCGATCAATCCATCAATGTTCCATATCTGGCCATAGCCAAGACGATTGGTCGGATAGCGTGGTATCGCTCCGACGCGGATCGTCAGATCCGAAACATTTGAGACGTCGTCCAGCAGTCCGCAGGCGATGTTGCCAATGAGGCCCGGCGAGACCCCGCATCCGCTGAAGACAGCGCGATGTTTGGAGAGATCGTCTAGGATCGCCCGCGTCTTTGGATTGGGGCAGTTGAAGTCCAGATAATGGACCTTTGCGTTGGCGGCGGCATGCGCAATGTCGCTCGTAGCCGTCTCAGGAACGGCAGCGACCGCGACATCCTGGTTCAAGAGAAGCCCCCGCAGATCATCGGAATGACCGAGGGACTTCAATGTCACGTCGAGGTCCATCGATCGCAAACGGTCGAGCGCATCCTCGGAGCGATCGATGACATGTACCGAAAACTTGCCACTCTTCGACAACACTTCGGCCAACGCCCTGCCCATCTCGCCAGCGCCGAAGATGCTGACTTTAAGGCTCGTCATAGGGTCTGTCCCCGGAACCGGGTAACGAAACCCTGCAGCCTCGGATTTTTCGGGTTCAGGATGACCTCCTCTGCCGTTCCGGCCTCTGCGATCATGCCGCCATCCAGAAAGATCACACGGTTCGCGACCTCGGCTGCAAATGCCATTTCGTGCGTGACGATCGCCATCGTCATGCCGTTCTCCGCAAGCCTGCGAATGACCGCAAGGACTTCTCCCACAAGTTCTGGATCGAGCGCGCTCGTGACTTCATCGAGCAGCAGCACTTCGGGCTCCATGGCAAGGGCCCGGGCGATTGCTACCCGCTGTTTCTGGCCGCCGGACAGGTGGGCCGGATAGGCGGCATGCTTGTCAGCCAGTCCGACCTGAGAAAGCAGATCCATCGCCAGGGCTTCCGCCTCCCGCTTCGGTCGCTTGCAAACAACGATAGGTCCCTCCGTGACGTTCTGGAGAACCGTCTTGTGCGGGAAGAGATTGAAATGCTGGAACACCATTCCGACATGGCGGCGAAGCGTACCAATACCGATTTTGTCGCCCTTGTCGCGAAAGCTCTCGCCGACAGATTTCTCGCGGAAGCGGATCTTTCCTCCGGTCGGCGTTTCCATCATGTTGAAGCATCGGATGAAGGTCGACTTTCCCGACCCTGACGGGCCGATCAAAGCGACCACTTCACCTCGGTGAAGACCAAGATCGATACCCTTGAGAACTTCGTGCGTCCCATAGCTCTTGCGCAAGCCGACCGCTTCGATGACCGTCGCACTGGCTGCTGGTTTGTTTGTCATGTCCGTCAATCCGTTCCGTTAGTCGCTGACCCTCAGACGCCGCTCGATCCAGTCCGCGGCCTGGGTCAGAGGCAGGAGCATGGCAATATAGAGGCCCGCCATCAGGGTGTAGGATTCCAGCGGCCGGTAGGTTTGTCCGTTGACGACCGCCGCCATGTAGGCGAGGTCGGCGACTGAAATGACCGACACCAGCGAGGTGTTCTTGAACTGAATGACCGACTGGTTGATGAAGGATGGCAGTACCCTTTTCATGGCCTGCGGCAGGATGATCCGCCGCATCGACTGCCATGAGCTCATTCCGATCGCCGCCGCCGCCTCGCGCTGTCCGCGGTCGATCGATACGATCCCACCGCGGAAGATCTCCGCGTAGAAGGCGCCCACGTAAAGTGACAGAGTCAGCATTGCCGCAATGCGGTTGTCGATCGACCCGCCAATGAGGAGCGGGAATGCGTAATAGAACCAGAGAAGCTGGACGAGGAGCGGCGTACAGCGGAATATTTCCTGGTAGACCCTTGCTACGCCTGAAAGAACTTTCCAGCCTGACAACCGCGCTGCACACGTGACGAACCCGATCAGAATGCCAAAAGCAATCGAGCCGAACGTGTAGACGACCGTGATCCAAAGGCCCCATAGGAAAAGATCCCAGTACTGCCATACCGAATGGAAGTCCCATGTGTAGTTCACCGGTCACCTCCGACAGTGCTGATCGACGTCCGAGACCGGCCTTTCCCGCAATGGGTCTCAGCCTTCTGATCAATCCCGTTTGTCATTCCTGTTCCCTTGCTTATTGTGCCGCCCGCCACCGATGCGACGCCAGCGATCGATAGTCCTACGTCCGTTCCCAACGGACAATGCAAAGCTGATGCCGCCACTTACCGCATTTCTTGGAAGGAGGCGGCAGCAGAGGCAAACCGTCCGAGAATGCCGGCGAGTTTTTCCCGGTTTTCCGCCGAGACCGGGACCATGGGCAGCCTCATTTCCGGCCCGGCAAGGTTCGCCAGCGCAAGAGCCGCTTTCACCGGTCCCGGATTGGATTCGATGAACATGCCATCCGTCAGTTCCGCGATCAGTTCATGTAGGGCCAGCGCACGCACGGTGTCACCGTTTTTCCAGGCGTCCACCAGTTCCACCATTTCACGCGGCGCGACATTGGCAACGACACTGGTGACCCCGACGGCTCCGAGCGAAAGGAAAGGCAAGGTCAGCCCGTCGTCGCCGGAATGGATGATTAGCCGTTCGCCACACGCAATGCGCAGCTGCGTCACCCGAGCCGCCGAGCCACCGGCTTCTTTTATGCCAATGATGTTTTCGTGCCGCTCCAGCAGAAGCGCACAGGTTTCCGGCGCAATCTCCACCCCACAGCGACCGGGAACAGAATATAGCATGGTCGGCAAGGAACTGGCCTCCGCCGCTGCACGGTAATGGCCAACAAGGCCTTCCTGGGTTGGTTTGTTGTAGTACGGGGTCACTATCAGGAGAGCGTCGGCACCCGCCGCCTCTGCACGCTTGACCTTTTCGATGGTCTTTCTCGTGTCGTTGGCCCCCGCTCCCGCCATGACGACGGCTCGCCCGGCTGCGCGTTTTACGGTGCGCTCGATCAGTTCCGCCGCTTCCTCTTCGGAGAGTGTCGCGGCCTCGCCCGTCGTCCCGACGGGAACAAGGCCTGCAACACCTGCTTCGAGCTGGCGGTCGACCAGAGCGTCAAAGGCTGCCAGATCGATGGCGCCGTTCTTGAAAGGCGTAATAAGGGCGGTGAAGACCCCGTTGAAGCGATGGCTTATATCCTGCATCTTAATTCCCTCTGTTGTAGTCAGTCGTTCAACGTATCCGTCTGGTTTAGGCAACGAGGCGAAAGCAGCGGGAAGCCCACCCCGGATTGGTAGCATCAAATCGAAGAGCTGCCTGCCAACCGGTCTCCCCTGCCCCCATGACAGCGACGCGCGTAATTTCTCCCCTCATCAGTCGATGACGACCTTCGGCTCGGACATCTCGCGCAGTGCGATACGGACACCCTCGCGGCCGAGGCCTGAGCGCTTGACCCCTCCGAAGGGGACGTGCTCGGCCCGAAAGTCCGGACCCTCATTGATCATGACGCCGCCGACGACGAGATCACGGGAGAAGGTCTTGATCAGGGCGTGATCGTTGGTGAAGACACCCGCCTGAAGTCCGTATGCACCCGCATTGACCTCTGCGATGGCCTCACGCGGATCGGTGAACGAGCGGATTGCTATAACGGGTCCGAACGTCTCGTCGGCGATCACCGGCGCGTCGACAGTCACGTCAGCCAGGACTGTCGGCGCGAAGACGGTCCCATCGTGCGTGCCGCCGGTCAGCAGTCTGGCTGCGCCGCCCGCAATGCTCGCATTGACGCGTTCGGCTACGGCTTTGGCTGCAGCGAGGTCGATCACTGTGCCCATGTCGGTATCGTCTTCGGATGGGTCACCGAATTCGACGGCGTCGACAGCGGCCAGCAGTTTTTCGGTGAATTGTTTTTCGATGTCCTCGTGGAGGTAAAGCTTCTTGACCGCGGCACAGCTTTGTCCAGCAATCTCGAAACGGTGCCCGATTGCAGTGGCGACCGCTTTGTCGAGATCAGCATCAGGCAGCACGAACAGCGGATCATTGCCGCCGAGCTCCATCAGGCAACGGATCAGCCCGCTGGCATTCTTGAGCGCAAGCCCGGCTGTCGGCCCTCCGGTGAAAGACAGCAGGTCGATCGGTGATCTCGCAAGCGAAACGGCAGCCTCTGCCGCGCCGTGGACGACCTGGAAGAGTTCCGGCGGCCAACCGGCTTTCAGCGCCAGTTCGCAAAGTCTCGCAGCGGCGAGCGGCGCCTTCGGAGACGGCTTCGCCACGACGGCGTTGCCCGCCGCGATTGCGGGGCCCAGTTTGTGGCAGAGCAGATTGAGCGGATAGTTGAAGGGGGTGATCGCACCGACGACACCGACGGGCTCATAGGTGATGGTCGCCAGCCGATCGGCACCGCCTTCCACGATCGCGCAATGCAAGGCCTCGCCATCCAGGAACGTCGCCGCATCTCCCGACAGTTTCAGCGTGTTCTGAGCGCGGCGCACCTCGTTGCGAGCCTCGCGGATGGTCTTGCCCATCTCGCTTGAAACGATCCGTGCCAGATTTTCGGCGTCCGTAGCGATCTCCGCCGCGAGGCCATTGAGCATGGCTCGGCGTATCGCAGGTGTCGAGCGCCGAAACTCCAACTGCGCTGTCTTCGCACGGATAACAGCATCAACAATTTCGCCAACGGTGTTCGATGCAACTTCGCCGACACGGGCGCCATCGAAGGGATTGCGGACGACAATCGCGTTGCTCGTTTTCTGGGCCAATCGCTGGGCTTGCATCATTTCGTCAATCCTTGTTCGCTTCTTTGTTCGTGGTGATGACACCGGTCAACGCCGCTATGGAGATCGGACGTATGGGCCAGCGGCGACCGGTGAGGTCCTCCACCGAAGGTGGGGCAATGTCCGGATTGATTTCGGCCATGAGGGCCGCTGTGTTGTCCGCGCAGAAGCGTCCCTGGCAGGACCCCATGGCGAAGCGACCGTTGTGCTTCACTTCGCGCCCAGACAGTCGGTCCTTCCGTTGGCAGAGTTGACGCAGTTCACCGACAGTCTTGCCTTCACATCGGCAAAGGACCGTCTCGTCCGGAAGTTGAGCAAAGGGCGACGTAGCATCGACGGGGGCAAAGAGTGCCGCCAACGTCGCCTGCGCTGCGCGTGCACGGTCGATCGTCCGGTCAAGTCCCCTACTCTTTGGTCTGCCGGAAAGAAGGCCCGCCACGGCGCGGCCTGCCCGCTGTCCATCATCCGAAGCGGCAAGGGCGCCCAGTGCTTCCCGGCAATCGCCGGCATGAAGGATGATTGGGCCGTTGGTGGGACTGCTCGCCTGCGTCGGAAAACCAAAACTGTTCGGGCGTATGCCGTCGTGGAGACCGATGCGATCGACGTCTAACCGCTGCAGTTGTCCGCAGCGGCGGCGGATGGTCGCCTTGAGGCTCCTTCCTTCACGTTCGATTGCAACCAATGTCGCGCCACGTATCCAAGGCACGCGTTTCAGGAAAGTGCCTACAAGATAGCCGCCGGCTTCTTTCAAAAGCCGCAGGTGCCCAAGCATGGCCAGACCAGACCTAAACCGCCGGAATGGATCGCCAGCCTCGACAATCGCGACAGGCGGATTTCCAAGCCGTGCCATCTGCGCCGCGACCGCAACGAGTAGCGGACCGCTGCCGGCAAGCAGGACACGTCCCTCGGGCGCCCGCCCTGTCTCCTTCATCCTTACCTGCAGGCCACCTGCGGTCGCAACGCCGGCCATTTGCCAGCCAAGCCGGGGAAGAACCCGTTCAACGGCACCGGTGGCGATAATGACGGCCTTCGCCTTCACCTGCTCAATTCGTCCGGCATTGCGGTCTTCGACCAGGACCAGCCCGTCACCGTCCACGCCTACGCAGACAGAATTGAACCGCACGGGAATAGCCGCGTGGCGAAACGCTTCCGAAAGAGCCCGCCATTGAGCCAGTGGTGCGGCTCCTTGCGCCATTGGCTCGGCGCCTTTGATCGGCTGCCTGTAGATTGCGCCGCCAAGGGTATCTCTCTGCTCCACCACGCACACGCTGTAGCCTGACCGGCCAACTTCGATCGCCGCAGCCAGTCCCGCTGGGCCGCCACCGATGACGAGAACTTCCGGATCAGCCACGGCATTTCTCCAAGGCTTCGACCCGCATTCCTGCAATGGCGGTCGTCACGCATGCTTCTCGCACCACACCATCAACGCGAACCACGCAGCACTGGCACGCACCGATTCCGCAGAAATAGCGGGTCTCCTGGCCAGACGTGTCGGCACCGAAGGTCCGGATGCCGGCAGCGTCCAGCGCAGCTGCGATGCTTTCGCCCGCACGAAAGGGAATGCTTGTTCCCATCCAGTCGAAGGCCTGGACTGTCATGCGGCAACTCCACAGTCGGCAAATCGACCAGGATCGAAAGACGAGAGCCTGAGGTCCGGTTCGTCGCCGCAAATCAACTGGACGAGACTTTTGCCGGCGATCGGTCCAAGACAGATGCCATCGCCTTCGAACCCAGTCGCGACAAAGCCGTTTTCGAGACCAGGAATTCGCCCCACGATTGGCAGACCGTCGGCGACGGCCGTTCGGACACCCGCAAAGCTCCTGAGGAGCCGTACCCCGGAGAGTCCCGGAACAAGATCAACCGCATCGGCCAGCATGCGCGAGACAGCATCGATGTCTGTCGTCTCGCGAGACCCGGAATCTTCACGTGTTCCACCGATCAGGAACTGGCCTGTCACAAGCGGATCAATCACGAGGCCCAGACCCCGCAGAGGAGGAGTATGGGTGGACTTCTGGCTACCCTTGCTCAACAGGTACCGACCGGACATGATCGCGCCCGGCAAGGAGCCATTGAGAGCAGGGGCCCGTTCCGTCACTAGAAGCTGCCCCTTACGCTGAGTCAGGGCGTCTTTGAGGCCAAGCAGTCGTGCGGAACCGTTGCCCGCGGCGATAACGACGGCATCCGCACGAAGCTCGCCTCGGCTCGTCACAACCGCTCCGATCCGTTTGCCGCCGTTGACGAGCGATAGTCCCTCAACGGACGTATTCCGATCGACAACGATACCGGATGCACTCAGCAGCCGGTGGACGATCTGGTAGCCTATCGCATGACCTTCCCCATAAACCTCGACCGCCATCCTTGCCCGAGGCGACAGCGCTGGAAATTTTCGGCTCAGAGCCACACCATGTAGGATCTCAACCTTGACGCCAGCGCTCGCCAGTGCGGCGGAATGGGCATCGAGGACCGCGCACTCCTCCTCGGAAATGGCGACGATGAAGGTCGAACGACGCTTGAAGGCGCCGGCAAAAAGGCCCTTGTCTGCGAGGTCACCGTAAAGGGCGACGCCTTTGAGGGCGGCTGTCATCATGGGGCCCGGGCGCTTGCTGGCAACAGAGACGGCACCATCCGCCGCACCCGTCGCCTCGGCCGCGGGCGCCGAAGTATCAAGGAGCCTGACGTCAATTCCCCGCTCTGCCAGGAAATAGGCGGTCGCCGCTCCGACAATGCCGGAGCCGACGACGATGACGCTGGACGGTGGACGGGATAGCATAGGTTCAGGCCGGCCTTGTTGGTGACGAACCAATATTGGCGGCGGCGGGGCTTGCCCGTCGATACAAGATGACGGCCTTGCTTGTTCACGAAATTTGTATCCGATACAAAGTCCCCACCCCTTAACAGGGAAGGAGGGGGACCGACTTCATGGCAAAGATCAGCCTTACGCTCATCCAGACCTTCTATCAGGTTGCCCGCCACGGATCGTTTTCCGGGGCAGCACGCGACCTCAACCTGAGCTACCAGTCAGCGGCGAACCACGTTCGTCGGCTGGAACAGATTCTGCAGGGAAAACTGATCGATTCCGAGCAGGGAGCCAAGCGCATCTCGCTCACACCGCGCGGACGCGCGCTTTACAGCCTGCTTCATCCCGAACTCGACATCATGCTTGAACGACTGACGAAGCTCATCGAGAACCAGCGCTCATCGTTGCGCGTCGGCATGCCGCAAGCGATCTTCTTCTATCTGTTCCCGCGACTTTTGGCGCGATTTCGAGAAGCTTTCCCCGAGATGGAGTTCGCGGTTTATGAGCGCGACACGGTGCTGGCGGAGCTGGTGAAGAACGGCAGTCTCGACGTCTGCATATCCGAACGTTACTTCGGAGACCCCGTTGTTCCGCAGCGACTGCTGGGAAGCTATCGGCTGAGCCTGGTCTACCCTCAAGACTGGGGTGAGCCGCCTCAACAACATGATATCCCGCGCTGGGCGGAAGGTCGCCCGTTCATCACCTATGAGCCGGGTCAGACGCTGAGAAACCTGGCTGTTGATTTCCTCGGCCGCGATGGGGCTATCGTCCAGCCAGCCGTCTCGACCTCCGGAAGCTCGAGCGTAAAGCGCTGCGTCGAGGAGGGGCTCGGGTTTTCCATCATTCCGTCCTGGTGCGTCGGTCCCGAAGACCGAACGATCAGCAGCGCGAAACTGACCAATCTCCCCGAAGTGCGGGTTTACTTTGGCAATGCGGGCTTTCTGCAGAAGCATCCGATGGTGCAGCAGCTATTTGAGGATTGCCGACGCGAATTGGTAGGCCCCATACTGGATCCGCCGCGCAGCAGTGAGCTTTCCCTTCCGTCGCTGTAATGCTGACATACAAAAAAGCCGATAAGTGCGACGGACTCTCTAGCATTGTTCCCGGCCAATTCGCCGATAGGCTCGTTTCCGACCGAAAAACCGCGAGCCAGGGCCCGGACGCGGGAGACGGGCGACAAGGAAATATTGGGGAACAACGGAGAAGCAAACCATGACATTGTTTTTAAAGATTTGTAGCGGCGCGGCTATGGCACTGTCGCTGTTTGTTGGCAGTGCCGCCATCGCCGGTACCATTGACGACATCCGCAGCCGTGGGGTCCTGCGCATCCCGGCGATCCTGAACGAGACGCCTTACTTCAACAAGGATCCGCGCACCGGCGAGTGGCAGGGTTTCGTCGTCGATATGGCCAACGACATTGCCAAAACCCTGGATGTAAAACTGGAAGTGGTGGAGTCGAGCTGGGCCAACGCAATTCTCGACGTGCAAAGCGGCAAGGTCGACATGGCTTTCGCTGTGACCGCAACGCCGGTACGCGCCATGTCGGTCTCCTTTTCGGACCCCACCTATTACAACAGCTTTGTCCTCGTTTCCGCCAAGGAAGAGCTGTCAGGCAAGGCGTGGACGGACCTCAATGATCCGAAATACACCTTCGCCGTCGATCTCGGCTCGGCGCAGGACCTGATCACGCAACAGTATCTGCCCAAGGCCAACGTGCTTCGTTTCAAGACCCGCGACGAAGCGATCGTTGCCGTCACGACCGGCAAGGCCGACGCGCTTGTCAACACGATGCTGAATGGCCTGGTCATCGCCAAGAAGGCCCCGACCATCGGCGCGGTCAAGGTGCCGACGCCTGTTCTGTCGACCCCGTCTGTCGTCGCCCTTAACTACGGTGCGGACGAAACCTTCAAGAGCTTCGTATCCGCATGGGCGGAATACAACCGCCGCATCGGCAACAACCAAACCTGGATTTTGAAGAGCCTTGAGCCCTTTGGCATCACCCTGACGGACATGCCGGTCGGCTTCGGTTTCGGTGGATAGTGTCGATCGTCAAGAACCCTCCCCTTTTGCTCAAGGGGAGGGTCAGACTGCTGACAAACCCCTGGCTACATCCGGGGGTTTATGATTCACTGGGACATGTTGAAGAAACCTGCTCCCGAACAGACGGCTCTCGAGATGGTGACCGCCTCGCCACAACGCCTTGTGGTGTATCCGCGACGGAACGGGAACAAGGATACGGGCGTGGAAAAGAAGGGGGAAAGCAGCGGTGAAATTTTTTCGAGGGCGGGAGGATTTTTCTTTTAAGTTTATGATTTTGTTGGGAGATAATTTTTCGGGAGGCACGCCGCCGGGCCATCTCCCCCCTTGCGGGGGAGAAAGCGAAATCGAGGAATTGGCCCGATCAGGGCCAAACCTCAGATTTCGCCAGAGAGGGGCTCGGTGAGGGGTGTGCCACGGGAACTGTGCCCCTCTCCAGGAAAATCTGAAGTTTAGGCGGCTTGCGCTCGCCTAAGCCTTCGATTTTCCGTCCTCCCCCGCAAGGGGGGAGGTGGGGCGGCTACCGCCGGCGGCCCTACCCTTTGTCTGGGCTCTCCCGTCCCAACCTCCTCGTCGATGGCGGTCATGCCGAGCGGGCGACAGTGTTGAGTGCCCGGCGGATTTCGACGGCGTCGCCCCCTCAAGCGCCGCAGCCATGTAATCGGCGCGTGCTTCCGCCGTGCCGAGATACTCAGCGGCGGTGAAGCGGGGCATGTCCTTAATGGAGGTCATTGGGCCAATCCTTCAATTCACTTGCCAGTCGTTTCGCGGTTTCCATGTCTTTCCACAACACGACAACTACGGACAATGTGATCGCAACGGGAATAAAAGTTCGAATCGAGGAGCGGTTCCTGCTCTCAACCCGCTGCGGCAGCCATGACTATCTGGACTAAACCCAGCAATAAACCAGCTATGCCAACAACTCCCCCGAGCACGGGAGAACGCAGTAGGCGCATTATCTCCGGCCATAACGGATCCGGAGTCTCTATAAGCTTCTCAGCGGCCTCAATTAATGCCATCGCATTGGCCGTGTGAGCATTTGAGAGCTTAGCGTTTAAAATCGCCGATTTCATTTGGTTCAGAATCGCCCGAACTTCGCTTTTCTGATGTTCTGATAAATCAAAACGCCCGGTCCATGCGGAACTGTCGATGGCGACCGACACACCGTTGCTTTCGATAGCGTCAAGGCCTGACGCCGTTATCTGAAAAAGCCTCCCCCCTGACATCTGGTATGCCTGACGAGTTATCACTAAACCCACGGACTCCAGATCATCGGTTAACGCGAGAATGTATTGATTTGACCGATTAAGCCCGGTGTTTTTCTTTATCGTAGGAATTGTACAGTATCTAGTGTTTCCACCAACTAGCCGATCATACAGATATCGAAGAATTGTCAGTTGATCCGCCTTGGCGCTCACGTCCACATCCACGTCATCTGGAGCCTCGACTTAACTCCGCGCTATTCCTGCGACTGCGGCGCATCAGTCATTTGCAATACTGACGAATAACTCGCTCGGCGGAAACAAGAGCGCTTTTGGCCGCAACCAATGCTTCCAACGCTACCATTGCATCTCTACCGCTTGGGTATGGACCAGGCGGAGGAAGGTTCGCTTTGTCAGCCGGCTTGATATGCGCAAAACTCTCGCCTGTCGCTATTTCCCCTATCCGCCCACCATTCACGCCAAACCAAGCCGCGATATCATGCTGCCTATCGCCACGGGCAAGCATTGCTTTAGCGATCGCGGCATCTTGATCAGTAAGTCGAATTCCACTTGCCTTGGCACGCATCTCCAACCCCATTTCAACTGGAACGCTAGCCAACACATTTAAGCAGCCCGCTGACAATTGCACCAGCGGGTTGCTTGACTTTTCTTGATCATCATCAGCTGCGCGGCTTCAAGTTCTCCGGATCGTACAGCGGCTTGTACCCCACAGCCGCGACCTCCACCGGGTACGTCTCGGCGAAATACTCCACGTTCAGCTTCCGTCCCACCTCGCAATACTCCGCCGGCAGATAGGCGAGTGCGATGTTCTTGCCGATGGTCGGGCCGAAGGCGACGGAGGTCGTGTAGGAGCGGCGGCCGAGCGAGTCGATCAGGACTTCGCCGGTGGCGGGGTCGACCACTGGCATGGAGCCGACGGGGTAGCGGGCGACGCCCTTGCTGTCGACATTGTCCGTCATGACAAGCGTGCAGAGCATGGCGGGCTGCTTGTCGCGCGCCTTGTACTCGAGATGCTTGGCCTTGCCGCGGAAATCGGCGTCCTTGACCTTGGGACGCGCCAGATCCGCCTCGATGAGGTTGTACTGGGTCAGAAGATCGGCGTTCTGCAGGCGCAGGCTCTTTTCCATGCGGCGGGAGTTGGCATAGGTCTCGACGCCGAAGGCCATGACGCCGGTGGCGCGCAGCGCATCCCAGACGGCGAGGCCGTCCTCGTATTTCATGTGCAGTTCCCAGCCCTGCTCGCCGACATAGGAGATGCGGAATGCGGTGACAGGCTTGCCGGCAATCTCGATCGGCTTGATCGCGGCGAAGGGGAAGTTTTCCGGATCGAGACCAGCGGGATCGGCGACGGCTTTTTTGAGCGTTGTCCGCGCGTTCGGGCCCCAGATGCCGATGGTGATGTATTTTTCCGAGGTGTCGGTGATGGTGACGTCAAGCCCGCGATCCTGGGCGACGCGTTTCATGTAGTGGAAGTCGCGCGGGCCGGCGTCCGCGCCGTTGACGAGGCGGCAGCGGTCGGCCATGCGGAAGACGGTGAAGTCGGCGCGCACCATGCCCTCGTCGTCGAGGAAGTGGGTGTAGATGCCCTTGCCGATATTCGCGTCGCCGCCGATCTTGGCGGCGCACAGCCATTCGAGCAGCTCGACATGGTCAGGACCTTCGATGTCGACCATGTGGAAGTGGCTGAGGTTGACGATGCCGCAATCCTCGCTCATCGCCAGATGTTCGGCATTCGAAACGCGCCAGAAGTGTCTGTTATCCCATTCGTTTTCACGAACCGGTACGCGGTCGCCATATTTCTCCAGAAGGTGTTCGTTGGCCTTGTAGCCGTGGGCGCGCTCCCAGCCGCCGAGTTCCATGAAATAGCCGCCGAGCTCGACCTCGCGCTCGTACATCGGCGAGCGCTTGATATTGCGGCCGGTGGCATAGGGCTCGCGGGTGTGCACGGCCGGGAAGTAGATCTTCTGGGCGGCCTCGTAGGTGCGGCCCTCGATGAACTTCTCTTCCAGCTGATGCGGATAGAAACGGGCGTAATCGATCGAGGCATGATCGATTTCCGTGCGGCCATCCGTCATCCAGTCGGCGATCAGCTTGCCGTAGCCGGGGCCGTCCTTGACCCAGATGGCGACGCAGTACCAGAGGCCGCGCACCTTCTGGCTTTCGCCACAGGAGGGACCGCCGGCGGCGGAGACCTGCAGCAGGCCGTTGAAGGAATGGCTCTCGTTATAGCCGAGCTCGCCGAGGATCGGGGTGAGCTCCATGGCGCGTTCGAGCGGCTCGAGAATCTGCTCCATCTCGAGGTCGCGCTGCGAGGGCGACAGGCGCGACTCGTGCTTTTCGAGGATCTCGCGCGGATGGCAGAGGCGCGGATTGGTGGTCTCGTAATAACCCCACTCGATCTGGCCGCCCTCGGTGGTCTTCGGATCGCCGGTGTCGCGCATATAGGCGGAATTGCCCTGGTCGCGCAAAAGCGGATAGCCGATCTCCTTGCCGGTGCCTTCGAATTCGTTGTAGGGGCCGAAGAAGGTAAGCGGATGGTCGACCGGCATGACCGGCAGGTCCTCGCCGACCATTTCGGCGATCAGGCGGCCCCAGATGCCGGCGCAGACGATGACGTGGTCGGCCATGATCGTGCCGCGATGGGTGACGACGCCCTTGATGCGGCCGCCTTCGACGATCAGGGACTTGGCCGGCGTATTGCCGAACATCTTGAGCTTGCCGGTCTTTTCGGCGGCATCGACGAGCTTTCCGGCGACGGTCTGGGAGCGCGGAATGACGAGGCCGGCGTCGGGATCGAACAGGCCGCCCATGACCTGGTCTTCCTCGATCAGCGGGAATTTTTCCTTGATCTCGGCGGGAGAGACGTAGTGGGCGCGGGTGCCGAAGGCGCGGGCCGAGGAAAGCTTGCGCTTGATCTCTTCCATCCAGGTGTCGTCGCCGGTGCGGGCAACTTCAAGGCCGCCGATGCGGGCGTAGTGGCCCATCTTCTCGTAAAAATCGATGGAGTATTGCGTGGTCCAGACCGAGAGATAGTCGTGGGACGTGGTGTAGCAGAAGTCCGAGGCATGGGCGGTGGAGCCGATGTCGGTCGGTATGCCCGACTTGTCGATGCCGACGATGTCGTCCCAGCCACGCTCGATCAGGTGATGCGCGATGGAGGCGCCGACAATGCCTCCGAGACCGATGATGACGACTTTTGCCTTGGTCGGAAACTCTGCCATGACCCTGAAAACCCTGCCTGCGAACCGTGTTGGAAAATCTGCCCGGATATTAGGGGCGAAGATGACACATTTGCAGCCTGTCTGCGACATTCTTCAGGGGACCGGCGACCAAGCCGCAGGCCGCGCGCATCGGGTGCGCTCCCCGGTGATGGGACCTATGTGCGCACGTCGGCGGGCCGGCCGCTCCGGTTGCCGTTTGCGCCATCGCAGCGCGACCGAGCGTGCACTGCAGCATATCCAACTGTAAAAAACACATGACATCTGTGGATCGGTGCAGAAATTCCCTTTCAAAATCTTCAGTCTGATGTTCAAATACTTGTCGATGTACAAGCATCGCCAATGTCTAACAAAGCAAGACTCAAGAGAACGGACGACAATACTATTTAAGAATTTCCACATATACTAGGGGGCTAATAGACATGAATACCGAAGCAACGGGGTCGGCCACCGATCCGGATCCTACCCTTAATCCCGCCTTCATGTTTCACACCGCCTATCTGGCGCCGGATGAACAGCTGGACGCGTTTCGCACGGTCGCCTCGGTCATGGGGGAAGCGACCAGCCCGAAACGCGACGCGCACAAAACCGGCTTTTACGCGGAAATGACCGTCTATGCGCTGGGCGACCTGCCGATCGGCACGGTGACGACCGAGGACTCGATCCTCACGCGTCATCGACGCACCGGCAGCGTCTTTGGCGACGACTACTGGATGCTGACAGGCCTTTTGAATGGCAGCGCGAGAACGGTCCTCGACGACCGGGAAATCATCGTTCCCAAAGGCGGGCTTGAGCTTCGCAACATGAGGGACGCGCATACCGCGATCGGCAACAGCACGCAGATGATCGTGCCGCTGTCGCGGCAGGATTTCGACGACATCGCGCCGCTGCTCGACCGGCTTTCGCGCGATGATCTTGCCGGCCGCTATCACGCTTTGCTGCCGGGCTATCTTCTGTCTCTCGTCAAGGCCGCGCCGACCATCCGCCACTCGGAGGCTTCTGTCATCCGCCAGGCGACGATCGACATGATCCGCGCCTGCATCACCTTGACGCCGGACGCGATCGCAGCCGCCGAACGCCCCATCCTGTCCGCGCAGCAGGAGCTCGCCAAAAGCTTCATCCGGCACAATCTTGCCAATCCGGAACTCAGCATGGAAACCATCCAGGCGGCGCTCGGCGTATCGCGCCGGCAGATGCACAAGCTGTTTTCAGCCCATGGCGGGGTGATGAACTATGTCCGCGCCCAGCGGCTGAACGCCTGCCGGGTCGAGCTTCTCGATCTCGAACGGCACACACGATTGCGGGACATCGCCGAAAAATACGGCTTCAGCGAGGGCACGCATTTCAACCGGCAGTTCAAGGCCATGTTCGGCTATGCCCCGAGCGAGGTGCGCGAGGCCGGGCGGGACATGGAAGGCTCGCCCGCGACGCCGATTCTCGAAGCGCCGCGCCGGCGCTTCCTCGGACTGGATAGCTGAGGCGCAGCGACGTCCGCCCGGCCTGCGGCCATTAAACCCGGATCGTGCCGTTGTCCTCGCCGTCCCAGTAGTGAACACGGTCGGCGTGGACCTTGATCAAGATGATGCCGGGCGTGTCCACGCCTTGCGGGAACCAGCGGTCGAGGTCCTTTACCCAGTGCGCCTCGAACACCGCCCGGTCGGCGATCAGGCTGGCCCTGCCCTCGACGGCGACGAAGATGCCGGGCTTGCCGAGAAAGCTCGGCGGCGCGGTGAAGGTGAGCGACACGGTCGGGTCGGCAGTGATCTGCCGGATCTTGTTGGTGTCTTCGTAGGAAAAGAAGAAGCTGTCGCCGTCATAGGCGACATCGCCATTGTTGCTCATCGGCCGGCTGGCGATCGCGCCCTCGCCCGACTTCGTCAGCATCATGCAGAAATCGATCTTCTCCATCTTCTTCGCAAGGTCGGGCAGCGTCAGCGTCATCGGGTATCCTCCGGCTGGGGTTGGCCGGGGATAAGGCTGGCGGACGGGATTTGTTCCGCCGGACGGGCGTTGCCGAAGAAATGACATATCGAGCCGGAAGGCCAGCGCGCCGCAAGACCCGCACGGTTCCCGGGGCGAAATTCATAGGCCGTTCACCACCAGACGACGAATGTGGTCCGCTACTGTAGGGTCGACGGGCGTGTAGACCATCAGGTTGAGGTCGACGCGGCCATCGACGGCGAAGGTGGAAAATTCGAGATCGATGGTCCCGAAGATCGGATGCACCAGACGCTTCGCCCCTTCGCCAGGAACGCTGATCTCGTTATCATTCCAGATGCGGCGAAAATCCTCGCTCTTCTCGCAGAGTTCCTCCACCAGGGCTCCGATCTGCGACACGGCACCGGCGCGCGCGGCATCGGCCCGGAAGGCGGCGATGCAGAAGCGGGCGATCGTCTCCCAGTCATGCTGCTTGGCGCGCACCTCCGGATTGCAGAAGACGAAGCGCAGCATGTTGCGCTCGCCGGGCGGCAGCTTGCCATAGTCGGACAGAACAAGAGTGGCGGCCCGGTTCCAGGCGACCACCTCCCAGGTGGCTGTCTTGACCACGGCGGGGCAGGTCTCCAGCCGATCGATAAAGCGCTGGAGGCGCGGACTGACGCCCTCCACCGAGGCATAGCGCGCCTCGGGAGGACGGCCGAGACCCAGCATGAACATGTGCTCGCGCTCGGCTTCGGTGAGCAGCATGGCGCGGGCGATGCGGTTCAGCACATCGGCAGACGGCGCGCCGCCGCGCGCCTGTTCCAGCCAAGTGTACCAGGTGGGGCTGATATTGGCGCGCTGGGCTACCTCCTCGCGCCGGAGACCCGGCGTACGCCGGCGGCCGGCAAGCCCGAAGGTGGCGGGATCGAGCCGCGTCCGGCGATCGCGGAGAAACGTGGCAAGCGTGGCGGCGGGCATGACGGTCATCGCGATCCTGGAAGAAATTATACTAGGATAAAGTCACTACTTTAACAGTATATCAGATCTGTCATTGCTTGTCCCGTCACAACTCCAAAGGAAAAGCACATGCGTATTTTCGTTACCGGCGCGACAGGCTTCATCGGCTCGGCCCTCATCCCGGAACTCAAGGCCGCCGGCCATCAGGTTGTCGGCCTCACCCGATCCGAAGAGGGCGCAGCCAAATTGAGGGCGCAAGGGGTCGAGGTGCATCGGGGCACGCTCGAAGAACCGGAAACGCTGACGCGGGGCGCGGAACAGGCCGATGCCGTCATCCACCTCGCCTTTGACCACGACTTCTCGGATTTTCCCGCCAACTGCCGGAAGGACGCGGCAGCGATCGCGGCTCTCGGCGTGCCGCTGATCGGATCGGACCGACCGCTGCTGATCACCTCGGCCGTCGGCATGGGAACCCGCGCGCCCGGCGAGATTGCCCGTGAAGACGTCTTGAACCTTGATCAGAGAAATCCGCGCACGGCGACGGAGAGGGCCGGACAGGATCTGCTGGAGCGCGGCGTCAATGTCACGGCCATCCGCCTGTCGCAGATTCACGACACCCGGCGCCAGGGCCTTGTCAGTTTTCTCCTCGACATCGCCCGCGGGCGCGGACAAGCGGCCTATGTCGGCGGGGGAGACGCCCGCTGGTCGGCCTGCCATGTCGCTGATGCCGCCCGCCTCTATCGACTTGCAGCCGAGAAGGCGACATCCGGCGCGCGCTACAATGCCGTACACGAAGAAGGCATCCGCATGCGGGAGATCGCCGAAGCGATCGGGAAGAGCCTCGACCTGCCCGTCAGATCGATCGCGCCCGACGAAGCCGCCGACGAATTCGGCGCGATGGCGCACTTTGCGGTTCTCGACATGGTGGCATCATCCGCGTGGACGCAGGCTCAGTTGGGCTGGACCCCCTCCGGCCCCTCCTTGCTAGACGACCTCGCGGCCATGCGCCACGCCTGAAATCTCCTGCGGCCTCACGTCCCGCAGAACGTACGCGTCACCACCTGCTCCGGCGTCGGCGGTGTCCGATAGTCCGCGTATTCCGGCTTCTCCGCATAGGGTTCGGCGAGCGCCGCGTGCAGGCGCTCGAAGAAGGAGAAGTCGTCATAGGTGGCGGCCTGGATCGCTTCCTCGATGCGGTGGTTGCGCGGGATGACGGCGGGGTTGACGGCCTCCATCGCGGCCTGCACTTCGGAAGACGTCGCGCCGCGCCTCATGTGCCAGCGGGCGAGCCACGGGGCGGGATCGGCGGGGGCGGACAGAAGAGCGGTGAAACCGCCCTCCTCCGCGCCGCCGGCGAGCTTGCCGAGCGCCCGGAAGGCGAGCGTGAAATCGGCCTCGCCCTGGTGCATCAGCGTCAGCAGGTCGTTGACGAGGTCAAGATCGCCCTCCTCGGCACCCGTCAACCCGAGCTTCAGGCGGAAGGCATCGAGCCAGGCCTGCTGGAAGACCCGGCCATAATCCACCAACATGGCGTTGGCCGCCTCGACCGCTCTGTCCTGATCCGCGTCCAGCAGCGGCAGCAACGCTTCGGCAAGACGCGCCAGGTTCCACTGGCCGATGCCCGGCTGGTTGGAATAGGCATAGCGGCCCTGCCGGTCGATGGAGGAAAACACCTTCATCGGATCGAAGGCATCCATGAAGGCGCAAGGGCCGAAATCGATGGTTTCGCCTGAGATCGTCATGTTGTCGGTGTTCATAACGCCATGGATGAAGCCGACCGACATCCAGCGCGCGATGAGCCGCGCCTGCCTGTCGGCCACGCCCCTGAGCAGGCCGAGATAGGGGCTTTCAGAACCCGCAAGCTCCGGATAGTGGCGGGCGATGGCATGGTCGGCGAGCGCCTTGACCGCCTCGTGGTCCTCGCGCGCGGCGAAATACTGGAAGGTGCCGATGCGGATATGGCTCGACGCGACGCGGGTGAAGACGGCACCCGGCAGGACGGTTTCGCGGATGACAGGCTCGCCGGTAAGCACCGCGGCGAGCGCCCGCGTCGTCGGAATGCCGAGCGCGTGCATCGCCTCCGACACGATATATTCGCGGATGACGGGACCGAGTGCGGCCTTGCCGTCGCCGGCGCGCGAAAACGGCGTCTCGCCCGAGCCTTTGAGATGAATGTCGCGGCGGCGGCCCTCACGATCCACCACCTCGCCCAGCAGCAGCGCCCGGCCATCGCCAAGCTGCGGATTGAAATGGCCGAACTGGTGGCCGGCATAGGCCATGGCGATGGGGGCGGCGCCATCAGGCACCCGCGCGCCGCCGAAGAGCGCCGCGAGATCGTCGTCCGACAGCCCCTCGACATCGATGCGGAGTTCCTCGGCCAGCGCATGGTTGAAGCGGATCAGCTTCGGCTGCGGCGCCACCGCCGGGCGCACCAGCCGGTAGAGCCGGTCGGGCAGCCGCATGTAGCTGTTGTCGAAGGATATGCGCATGGGTTTTGCCTTTCGCCGGCCTCGTCCGTCTGGCCGTCCTTGCCCCCAATATGGCGTCTAACCCGGACGGGACAAGCATGATCCACAACCGTGTTGTCGCCTGGGGACGATCAAGGCCAAATTTGGGTTGATCGGCATGGGCACCTGTCGCAGTTTCGCCGGGGACAGTAGTGTCGCGCGCGAACAACGCGGCGTTGCACAGTTACTTTGGGGGTATGATCATGAAATTCCGTCTTGCGGCGATCGTTGCGATCGCAGGCGCGATCCTTGCCGGCTGCACCACCACCGAGGAGGCCCAGCAGGTCATCCAGTCACGCTGGATCGGCCAGCCGGTGGAAGTCTTCTTCACGCAGTACGGCCCGCCCTATGCCGAATATCCGATGGCGAGCGGCGCCACGATCTACAGCTGGCGCGGCGGCGACACGACCCGCTACATCGCCCCGACCTACGCAACCCCGGCGGAAAGCGAACAGGTGATCAAGAAGACCACCACCAAGACGACAACGGAAACGGGCAAGAAAAACAAGAAAGACAAGGACAAGAAGAAAAATAAGGACAAGAAGGTCACCGAGACCACCACGACCACCACGGTCGTCGTGCCGCAGCAGCCGCAAATGATCTCGCCGCCGCGCTACGAGGACCTGTTCTGCGAACTGCAGATCACCGCCGACACGACAAGCCGCATCATCGCCATCCGCGCGACGAACGATACGGACGGGGAAGGACTGAGCTTTTCGCGGTGCGCGGAGGTTTTGAACGCGCATCCGCAGAAGTGAGGGTGTGAGGTTTGGGAAAACGGCGGGGGCCGTCGTGGGGACGGCCTCTGGGGGGTGAGATGGTGATCCGCTGCGACGGAAGATAATGGGTCGATAGATGACGGTCCGCTTCCGTCGTGCCAAGAACAGAAGCGGACGCATCAGATCTGGGACGCGCGTCAAATCTCAGTCCGCATCCTTCCGTCACGGTCCACAAAGAAGCGAATTGCCCAGATCTGATGCTGCTTCAGGGGTTTCTTGACGCCAACTTGTTTGCCCGCGTTCCAAGCCGGTCGACCCTGTGCACTAGGATCACATTGTGAGATACCCATTTCAGTTTTCCTCTGGCCACCATTGGCCAAAGAGAAAACGCGCATCTTCCGCTTAGCTCACGGGGCGGGAAGCGGACCGGCGGTTTGTTGGAAGCACGGTCTTCGTTTCCGGGCTTACGTCCGCCATCCCTATCCGCTTCTTATTTTCGGAAGGGTAGAAAATATCTACCTAGTCTGTCGAAATCGACTGTTGTTGCGTGTCATCCGTTCAGAAGCCTCCGTCCCGGACGCTTCAGACAGATGGAGGCACCCATGTCCAACAGCATTCTCCCAACCGTATCGTCGCCACGCGCACCCGTCTGGTTTCTTGCGGCCAGTGTGGGCGGCATCGCATGGAACATCTTTGGCTTAGTCCAGCTTGCGGGATCCTTCGTCGCAACCGAAGAGAGCCTGATCGCTTCAGGACTGACCGCCAATCAGGCGGCGGTCATGACTGGCTATCCCGGCTGGATGACCCTTGCCTTCGCCCTCGGGGTCTTCGGCGGCCTTGCAGGCAGCGTGCTTCTGCTTTTCCGCCTGAACATCGCCAAGCCGGTGCTCGCCATCTCTCTGGCTGCCTATGTTGCGCTTTGGATCGGGGATGCCCTCCACGGTGTTTTCGCAGCGATGGGCATGCCGCAGATCGTCATCCTAACCACTGTCGTGGCCATCGCGGCCGTGCTGTTCGCCCTCAGCCGGCACCCGGCCGCAAGGGCCTGATTTTCTCTCTTCGTCCGTGATAACCTAAAGCAAAAGGAGACCTCTCAATGCAATTCATGCTCATTCTGAACGAGACGTCAGACGACTTCGCCCGTCGCAATGATCCCACACAGGCAAACGACTACTGGGGCGGATGGACAGCCTTTATCAACGCGATGGCGCAGGCGGGGGTTGTCGTCAAGGGTGACGGCCTCCATGCGCCCCATACTGCAACGACCCTGCGTGTCCGGGATGGCAAGCGGGTCGTCGAGGACGGCCCGTTCGCTGATACCAAAGAGCAGCTTGCCGGCTACTTCATCATCGAGGTGCCGGACCTTGATGATGCGTTGGACTGGGCGGCGAAGGCGCCCTCTGCCTTGACGGCCTCGGTCGAGGTGCGGCCCGTGCTGCCGCCGATGCCTACGCCAGGGCAATGACAGGCCAACTGGATCCAAAAGACGCGCAGTGGGCCGCCGAACAGGCGGCCCGCTGGAGCTATGGCAGGTTGCTGTCCGTTCTTGCAGCGCGAGACCGTGATATTGCGGCTGCCGAAGATGCATTGTCCGAGGCTCTTCTTGTCGCCCTTCGGGTCTGGCCGGAGACCGGGGTCCCCTTGAATCCGGAAGGCTGGCTGCTGACGACAGCCAGAAACCGGCGAAAGAATGATGCGCGGGCGCAGTCCGTTCGGCGGGCTGCGGAGCCAGATTTGATCCGGCGGTTCGACACGTCCCATGACGATGCGCCAGTCGGCGACGATCGCCTCAAACTGATGTTCGTTTGTGCACATCCTGCGATCGACCCCGCAGCGCGTGCTCCCCTTATCTTGCAGACCGTACTGGGGATCGATGCGGGAACCATCGGCAAGGCCTTCCTGGTTGAACCCGCCGCGATGTCGCAACGCCTCGTTCGTGCCAAGTCGCGTATCCGGGACGCCGGGCTCCGCTTCGCGATCCCCGAGCCTGCCGATCTGCCGGAACGCCTCGGAGCGGTGCTGGACGCGATCTATGCGGCCTTCGGGCAAGGCTGGGACAGTCTCGATACCCCCGACGCGCCGGACGCGTTGACGGGGGAAGCCATCTGGCTCGCACGGCTGGTTGCGGAGCAGATGGCGGAGGAACCAGAGCCGAAGGGCCTCTTGGCGCTGATGCTCTATTGCAGCGCACGACGCCGGGCGCGCCGGGACGCGAACGGACGCTTCGTGCCGCTCGACCGGCAGGATGCCGGTCTGTGGGACCGCACCCGCATCATCGAAGCCGAGGGGCTTCTCACGGCCGCAGCACGCGCCGGCCGCTTCGGCCGCTATCAATGCGAGGCGGCCATCCAGTCGGTCCACATCCAACGGCCGATCACCGGACACTTGAACCTGAGTGCTCTTCGAGCGCTGTACGACCTACTGGTATCCAAATCCGACAGTATCGGCGCACGGATCAGTCGCGCAGTTGTTCTCGCTGAACAGGGACAGGTCGCTGACGCGCTGGACGAACTCGCAGTTTTGCCCATGGAGCGAGTAAAAAGGTATCAGCCCTGGTGGGTAGCGCGGAGTCGGTGTGCGTCTCTCGCGGGGCAGACGGATCTCGCAGCGGAAGCCCTGTCGGTCGCGATTTCGTTGACCGAGGACGCCGCCGTCAGGACGTTTCTCCTCGAACAGCTTCAATCGCTCAAGTCGGGGTGAGATTGCCGTCCTTCTCGTGCGAAGAACCGGTAAATGATAGCTTTCCGCCCGTGCCGAATCTGTGTTCAGCCTGAACAAACAGCAGTTTTTGGGCGAAACACGGTTAATCTTGGAAGTCCGGAATGAAGGCGCAAAGCCGCCCTCGCCCGCATCTCAAACTCCGGCACTGCGATCTGGACATCGCCGCCCAACTCTGCGCACCGTGGCCCCATGTCCCTCACGCAAGACCTCGACAAAATTCTGGACGCCGTCCTGCCAGGCGATCCGAGCTTTCGGCGGATCGAGCCAGCGGTGATGGACGATCGCATCCGTGATGCCAGACGATGGGCTTCGGAAGGCTCGAAGGAGGCCTTTCTGTTGGCCGCGATGCGGCTGCTGGCGCTTCCCGGCAACGGGCACACGCGGCTGATACCGAACGATGGCATCCAGGTGCTGCCGCTCAGGTTCGTGAGCCTCGGGACGGCGGTGCGGCTGATGGCGACGGCGCTGGAAACCGAGGCACCACGGGGCGAGCTGGTCGCGGTCAACGGCACGCCCGTGGACGAAATCGAAGCGGCCGCCGCGACATTTCTGGCGGGAACGCCTCAGCGAAAGCGGGTCATCGGGCCGATCCTTCTCGCATGGCCGCATGCCCTGGCGCGCCTCGGTTTTTCCTCGAACCGGGACACGACGGAGTATCGCCTGAGAGACGACAACGGGCGGATCACCGATCTGACGGTGGAGAACGGGCGGACGGTTCCCGCATCGATGCTCTACCCGAGAAGCGAGCATGGCAGGGCCGATCCGGCCTGGAAACCCGGGAGTTTGGCGGAGATCACCGACTGGCTTGGGCTCGGGCTTTCGATCGTGTTGCCGAGTTTCTTCGATCCGGATCGGCGTGCGCTGCCGGAAGCGATCGCGGGCGCGGCGAAGCATGTCAGGACCGGACCGAGCAGGAACCTTCTGATCGACGTTCGCGGCAACACCGGCGGCGACTTCCTCAAAACGCTGCCGCTGGTCGACGCCATCTGTGAAGACCAAAGCCGGCGGTTCGCCGTGCTCGTCGACAAATTCACGTTTTCCGCCGCGGTCGTGTTTGTCGCCATCCTCAGGCATTGGCTGGGAGATCGGCTCACAGTCATCGGCGAAGAGATGGGCGACGGCTTCACGTTTTTCGCCGAGGGCGGCCTGCTCGATCTGCCGGTCAGCGGCGCGGTCGTCCGATACTCGACAGCCTTTCACGACTGGGAGAACGGAACGAGCGACGAGACCACACCGCCCGAGATCGCCCGGCACCTGGTCCCGGCGGGAAAGCTGGTCCTGGACCGGGAATGGGTGGAAACGTCTACCGCTGAGAACGCAGAGGGCCGGCTTTATCGACAGGTTCTGACAAGCCTGGACGACTAGGCGGAGCCCACCTCACGCCGCATCCCGAACCTTGACTTCGATCTCCAGGTGCGCCGCCGCCGCGATGTTGACGAGCGTGTCGAGGGTGAATTCGGCGAGCTTGCCGGCGAGCAGGTCGTCGGCGCGGGCGGGAGACAGCCCGAGGCGTCTGGCGGCCTCCTCCGGCGGCAGGTTCCAGGCCAGGACCGCCTTGCGGATTTCGTAGAGCAGCGCCGAGCGCAGCTTCAGGTTGGCGGCTTCCTCCGACGTATCGGCCACCGCTTCGTTTGTTGATGCGGAGACGGGTTGCGGCCACTCGAGAAACCGAAACGACACGAGATCGATGAACAGCCCGTAGGCCAGGACCAACCCGATGAAACTCGCCAGTACGTCAGCCGGGCTCAAGGGGGAGAAGGCAGTGGAAAATCGATGCACGAGCGACAAACCCACAAGGAAGCCGGCAGCCAACAGGTATCGCCGATTTCGCAGCACCACACTGGTTTTTTCATCAAGATACGTGGCGTACTTCACCCTGTTGCTGATCAACTCGTGGGCGGAAAAAGCGAGGCTGAGGCCGAAGAACGCCAACAGGTAAAGCGGGATAGGCCGTGCCTCCTCAATGCGACCGAGAAACATCATCACGCAGTAATAGGCCAGCGCGATCGACCCAAAGACCGCAAAACTCAGAAACTGGAGTGTGACGACGGCCCTGAGGCCAAATTTCATCATTAACAATAGAGGCTCCCGTGGCACGCGTAAGTTCCTGACCCGGACGATAGCCGCAAAGGTCGGAGACCACTAGCAGCGGTTGCACCACGCTCGTGCGAAGGTAAACAAAGCGATAGAGGCACACGGATGTTTACCATCCCGCCCTCCCCCGCCCGGCCGATTGCCGGCGGTCGTCCGGCGCGATACGGTCGGGCGATGAGGATACTGGCGATATCGGGCAGCGCGCGGCGGGGATCGAGCAATACGGGGCTTTTGCGGGCCCTGGCCGCGGTCGCGCCCAAGGGCATGGTTGTCGACGTGTTCAACGGCATAGGCGATCTTCCGGTGTTTTCGCCCGATCTGGAGGGGCCGGAGCGGCCGGCGGGCGTGCAGGCGTTTCAAAGGCGGATTGCAGAGAGCGACGGCATCCTGATCTCCAGCCCCGAATATGTCAGGAGCATTCCCGGCGGGCTGAAGAATGCGATCGACTGGCTGGTCTCCGGCGACGAGATCGTCGGCAAACCGATCGCCCTCGCCCATGCCTCGCATCGCGGCGACGACATGCTGACGGCGCTGCGCACCGTGCTGTCGACCGTCAGTTCCGGCTTCAATGAGACCCTGTTCTTCCGGCTGCCGGTGATGAAGGAGACGCCGGAGGCGATCCGCGCGCGTCTCGACACACCGGAAAACCGGCAGGCCGCCGAGCGATTCCTTGAGGACTTCGCCGCCTTCTGCCGCAACCGGGCAACGGACCGGGCCGAGTCCATGACGCTCTAGCCGGCATGGCGGCTGCGGCGCGCGTCCTTGGTGGGTAAATAGATAGCCGTACGGCTACCTGTCTTGACGATTGTCTGCCACAAGCCTATAGGTAGCCATATGGATACCTATCGACAAGACCTTCCGCGCATCTTCGGCGCGCTCTCCGACCCGACGCGGCTTGCGGTGATCGACCGGCTGCTCGACGGGCCGGCCTCGGTCAGCGCGCTGGCCGCTCCGTTCGAGATGGCGGGGCCGTCCTTTCTCAAGCATCTGAAGGTGCTGGAGGAAGCCGGCCTCGTCGTCTCCGCCAAGGCCGGGCGGGTGCGGACGGTGGGGATCGTGCCGGAAACGCTGTCCTGGGTCGACCACTGGGTCCGGCATCACCGGGCGCGCCTGGAAGCCAGCCTCGACCGGCTGGGTGTTTTTCTCGATCAGGAGCAATAATCATGACGCCAGCCGCGCAGGAACACAGGACCATTACCGTCGAACGCATCTACCCGAACTGCGTCGACCATGTCTGGGCCGCATGGTCGATCGCCGAAAAGAAGCGGGCCTGGTTTGGCGAAGGGCTGAAGGACTTCGACTTCCGCGAGGGCGGCGTCGAGCGGAGCGGTTTCGACACCGACATGGGCACGCATGCCAACGAGACCCGTTACTTCGAGATCAGCGCCAAGACACGCATCGTCTTCGCCTATTCCATGGCGCTGAACGGACGCATCCACACGGTGTCGCTGGCAACGGTGCTGTTTGCCGACCATGGCGGCGGAACGAAGCTCACCTATGTGGAACAGCTCTGCGTGATCCCGCCCAGCGACGGCGCCGAAGGCCGCGAACACGGATGGCGGGCACTGCTGGAAAGCCTCGCGGCCTATCTCGCCGAGGATACCCGCGCCAAAAAAGGCTGACGGCGGCACTCCCACCCGTCTCGTGACCGCCACCGACACGCGCTCGCCGAGAAGGCATCGGCCACGTCGGTGAAGGCTACCTTCGGCCATTCGCTGCCCCCGCCAGAGGAGTCCGACGAGGCCGTATTGCCGACCGCCTTCGAACTCGCCAATATCCGGCCTGCGATGTTCGAGAGGTGGGCCCGTGAGGATAATGTGCCTGAATGGCTGGGGCGGGAGGCTGCATGACGCATTGCTTCCCTATGTCGAAGCCACCGCGCCTGACATCCTATGCCTGCAGGAGGTCATTCACAGTCCGGCCTCCGAGAAGGACTGGCTGACCTATCGCGATGGCGACCACATTCTGCCGCAGCGCGCGAACTTCTTTCGCGACGTCTCCCGTGCCCTGCCCGATCACCTCGCGATCTTCTGCCCGGCGGCCCAGGGCGTTCTGTGGGATGGGGACCGGTCCATTCCGTCGCAATGGGGACTGGCGACCTTCGTGCATCGGTCCCTGCCGATCATCGGGCAGGTACAAGGGTTCGTTCACAAGGACTATTCCCCCGACGGATACGGTGAACATCCGCGATCCCGCACCGCGCACGGAGTTCGGGTTTACGACCCCGTCGCAAATCGGCCGGTCAGCGTCACGCATATGCATGGACTGCGCGATCTGAATGGCAAGGCCGACACACCGGAACGCGCCGAGCAGGGAAGGAAGCTGCTCGGCATGTCCAGGATGCTCTCCACGCCGCAAGATCTGGTCGTGGTCTGCGGCGACTTCAATGTCGAGCCCGGAAGCGAGACGCTTGCGATATTGTCCGGGGATGGACTGACCGAGCTGGTCACCGGACGTGGCTTCGACGGGACCCGAAGCTCGCATTACACGAAGCCGGGCCGGTTCGCGGATTACATGCTTGTCAGTCGAGAAGCAGCGGTCAAAGACTTCGATGTAGTCAGGGATCCCGAGGTTTCCGATCACTGCCCGCTGCTGCTCGACCTGTAGTCTCTGGCTCCGCGGTTATCCGCAGGACAGCACAATCACTCTATCCTCCGCGCATACACCGACGGCGGCACGCCCACGGTCCTTGTGAACGCCACCGAAAACGCGCTGGCCGAGCTGTAGCCGAGGCGTTCGGCGATGTCTGTCAGCGCGCCCTCGCCGCGGGTGAGGAAAGTCTTGGCGAGCGCCATGCGCCAGGAAAGCAGGTAGTCCATAGGCGTGACGCCGACCGCGCGGGTGAAGCGGTCGAAGAAGGCGGAGCGGGAGAGAGCGGCCTCGCGGGCGAGGGCGGCGACCGTCCAGCTGCGGCCGGGCTCGGCGTGCATCAGGCGAAGCGCTTCAGACAGCCTTGCGTCGGACAGCCCGCGCAGAAGGCCGGGCGCGGCGGTGGGGCCGGACGAGGAGCGCAGCGCCTCGATCAGCATGACCTCCAGAAGCCGCTCCAGCACGACCTCGCGGGCCGGTCGCTCCGCCCTCGCCTCTTCGGTAACGAGCTCGACGATCATCGACAGCCGCCGGTCGCCGCTCACATGCACGACATCGGGCAGGAGCGGTACCAGCAGGTCGGCATCCGGAGAGCCGAAGGAGAAATGGCCGATCAGCATGCGGGCATCGGCCGGCGCATCCGGGTCGCCGTGCCGGGTCTCGCCAGGAAGCAGCGTCACCACGTCGGGATCGGTCTCGCCGGCGGCGGCCGGTCCGGTGCTTGACATCGTGAAACCGAAGGCGGCGGGGACCAGCACGAAATCGCCGGCCTTCAGATCGACGGGTGCACGCCCGTCGACGGCAAGCCGGGCGGTGCCTTCCATCAGCACGCAATAGAACGGCCCGCCGCTTTCCTGCCGCCGCACACGCCAGGCGCCGGCGCCGCTCGCGATCTTAGAGCGCAGCGCGCTGGGCTGCAGCAGGTTGAAGATATCGGACACCGGATCTGTCAAAACAGGACTCATTCGAATGCATTGCGGATTTCTGATCATAAACAGTCCGACATCTCCCGTCTAGGATAGGTTCATCGAAACGAACGAAGGACGTCTCCCATGAACACAATCCTGATCACCGGCTGCTCCTCGGGGTTCGGCGCCGATATCGCCCGGCATTTCCTCGGGCATGGCTGGAAGGTCGTCGCGACGATGCGCACGCCCCGCGCCGATGTGCTGCCGGCCTCCGACCGCCTGACCATCCTGCCGCTCGATGTCACCGATCCGGCCAGCATCGCCTCGGCGGTCGCGGCGGCGGGCCCGATCGACGCGCTGGTCAACAATGCCGGTATCGGCTGGCTGAACGCGCTGGAAGGCACCCCGCTGGAAATCGCCCGCGACCTCTTCAAGACAAATACGCTCGGCACGATCGCGATGACGCAGGCCGTGCTGCCGCAGCTTCGCGAGCGGCGGGCGGGCGTCATCGTCAACGTCAGCTCGTCGGTGACGCTGAAGCCGCTGCCCCTGCTCTCGGTCTATACCGCCAGCAAGGCGGCGGTGAACGCCTTTACCGAAGTACTGGCACTGGAACTCGAACCCTTCGGCGTGCGCACCCATCTGGTCCTGCCGGGACGGGCGCCGGAGACGAGCTTCGGCGCCAATGCCCGGGCACGCCTGCCGGAGGGCAATCCTTTCCCAGAGGCCTATGGCGATCTCGTCCAGCGCGTCTTCGCCGGCTGGGCCGAGGATACCGGTCCGGTGACGACCATCGAGGACGTAACCGGGGCCGTCTGGCGCGCCGTGACCGACCCGACCGCTCCGCTCAGCATTCCCGCCGGCGCGGATGCCGAGGCGCTGGCAAAGGCAGGCTGACCGCAATTGCCCGGCGTTTGCGCCACTCCTTCCCGGTGATGCCGATCCCGTGCAGGTATCACCGGCCAAGACAGGAGACAGCGGCACAGAACCATCGCGGAAACCGTAAAGAGGCGGCCCCAAACAACACACGCGCCGGAAAAATCGACGGCTGACGCGCTTGGTATGCCGCATACGTTGACAGGGGAAATTCCTTCTGCCACGAGGCTTGAATGGAAGATCGTCAGCCGCTTGGCATCGTGCTCTCTCCGGAGCTAGAGGCCTTCATAAACGAGAGCGTTGCGTCCGGCGGTTATTCCGGCGCTGACGATGTCATCAGCGCCGCCCTGCGGGCGATGAAGGAGCGCGCGGGCCGACCTTCCGGAGAATGGCTGATCGGTGGCGGCATCTGCGGCAGGCTTATCCGTGAAAAGGACTGGAGCGAGACTGCGCTCGGGCCTTCCGACACATGGTCGCTGACACTGCGCACGACAGTTGCGAACGTCGCCAATTCCCCGGTCGCCAAGGTGCTGATGTGGGGTCCCGATCATGTGATGATCTACAACGATCCTTATATCGATATCGCCGGCGCCAATCATCCGGCCGCGCTTGGCGGCACCGTGCCGGGGATATGGCCGGAGATCTGGGACTGGAACCGCGAGATGCTGGAAGCCGGCTTCCGCGGCGAGCTCCGCTCCTACCGCGACCAGCCTCTGGTTCTCGTCCGCAACGGCGTGTCGAAGACTTTCATCTTCGATCTGTTCTACACCCCGGTCTACGAGGAGGACGGCTCCGTCGGCGGGGTGCTGTGCACCGTCGTCGACAACAGCGACCGGGCGGAGATGGAAAAACGGCTGGCTGCAAGCGAGGCCGAGCTTCGCCACGTCACCGATGCGGTGCCGATGCTGATTTCCTATGTCGACCGCGACCATATCTACCGCTTTGCCAACGCCACCTATGCGGAGTGGTTCGGCGTCGATCTCGAAAACGTCATTGGGCGTCACGTCCGAGACACGATCGGCGAGACCGTCTATGCCAATCGACGCTCCGCTATCGACCGGGCACTGGCAGGAGAAAGCTTTACCGACGAGGCCAATCTCGGCGTGAGAAGCGGCAAGCCGTTGCGCCTGGAAATCCGATACATTCCGCGCGTCGAGCCTGATGGATCGATCCCCGGCGTCTACATCCTCGGCATCGACATCGGCGAGCGGGCTGACCGCGAGGCCGAGCTGGCTGCCAGCAATAGCCGCTTCCGTGCCGCGATGCAGGCAATACACGGCGTGCTCTGGACCAATAGCGCCGACGGCCGGATGCTGGGTGACCAGGCCGGCTGGATGGCTCTCACAGGCCAGACCGAAGAGCAATACAGCGGCTACGGCTGGGCAAACGCAATCCATCCGGAGGATCGCGCGGGGACCGTCGAAGCGTGGCAGAGGTCGGTCGCCACCAAGAGCATTTTCGTCTACGAACACCGGGTTTGCCGACATGACGGCGAGTGGCGCCGTTTTGCCGTGCGGGCCCTGCCGATCATTGGCCCGGACGGAGATATCCTCGAATGGGTGGGCGTCCACACCGACATCACTCATCAGCGCGCGGCCGAAGAGGCTCTGCGCCAGCTGAACGAGACGCTGGAAGCCCGCGTCATCGCCGAAATCGAGGAGCGCCGGCAGGCCGAAGCCAAGCTCGCCCAGGCCCAGAAGATGGAAACCATCGGCAAGCTGACCGGCGGCGTGGCGCACGACTTCAACAACATCCTGCAGGTCGTCTCCGGCAACCTGCAGCTACTGGCGCGCGATGCCGAAGGAAACGAGCGGGTCGAGGCCCGGATCGCCAACGCGCTCGCGGGCGTGGCGCGCGGCTCCAAGCTTGCCAGCCAGCTGCTCGCCTTTGGGCGGCGGCAGGCGCTCGAACCGAAGGTCGTCAACATCAGCCGCTTCGTCCGCGACATGGACGACATGATCCGCCGCGCGATCGGCGAGGCGATCGAGGTGGAAACCGTGGTCGGCGGCGGTCTCTGGAACAGCTTCATCGACCCGAACCAGATCGAGAATGCCCTCCTCAACCTGGCGATCAACGCCCGCGACGCCATGGACGGCCAGGGCAAGCTGACGATCGAGCTCGCCAATACGCGCCTCGATGACGACTATTCGCTGAGCCATGATGACGTGACGCCGGGCCAGTATGTGATGATGGCGGTGACCGACACGGGCTGCGGCATGCCACCCGAGATCATCGACAAGGTGTTCGAGCCGTTTTTCTCCACCAAGGCGGAAGGCAAGGGCTCGGGCCTAGGTCTTTCAATGGTCTACGGCTTCGTCAAGCAGTCGGGCGGACACGTCAAGATCTACTCGGAAGTCGGCCACGGAACGACCATCAAGCTCTACCTGCCGCGCGCCCACGAATCGGAAGACGTGGCCGTTATCACAAATAACGGCCCGGTCACCGGCGGTTCGGAAACCGTGCTCGTTGTCGAGGACGATCCGCCGGTGCGCGAGACGGTCGTGGCGATGCTTGCCGATCTCGGCTACCGTGTGCTGCAGGCGGTGGATGCCGCAAGCGCGCTGATCGTGATCGAAAGCGGCATTCCGATCGACCTTCTGTTCACCGACGTGGTGATGCCCGGCAAGCTGAAAAGCCCTGAGATGGCGCGCAAGGCCAAGGAGCGGCTGCCCAACCTCGCGGTCCTCTTCACCTCCGGCTACACTGAAAACTCCATCGTCCACGGCGGCAGGCTGGATCCCGGCGTCGAACTGCTGTCGAAGCCCTATACCCGCGAGGCGCTGGCCCGGAAAATCCGCCATGTTCTCGCCAACACCGCGCAGAGGACCGCAACCGCGCGGCCCGCCGCGACCGAGGCGCTGCAGCAACCGAACCGGGAGCCGCAGCCGACGTCGATGGAACTACCCCCGACGGCCGAGGCCCCTGCCCGGTTCACGGTGCTGCTGGTCGAGGACGACGGATTGATCCGCATGAGCACGGCCGATGCTTTCCAGGAAGCGGGTTTCCAGGTGATGGAAGCCGCCGACGGGCAGGAAGCCCTGACCGTGCTGGAGAGCACGGATGTCGACGCGCTGGTCACGGATGTCAACCTGCCGCGCGTGTCGGGCCGCGAGCTCGCAGCGCGATGCCGGACGATGCGGCCCGATGCCCTCGTGGTCTTCACGACCGGCGACCCCGGCAGCGTCAGCGACGAATCGAACGCGCTTGTGTTTTCCAAACCCTACGATCCCGACCGGCTGGCAAAGGAAATCCACCTGCGCTGCGCCGGGCGCCAGACGTCGGCCTGACATTCATGCGCAGAAAAAAGCCGGCCGATGTCGTGAAGGCGCCATCGGCGCGGCGCGTTTTCGCAGGCGTGGCGACCCAGCCAAGCGCATTCTGCGGATCGAAAGCTTTTGCCGTTTACAGCGATTGAAGGCTTACGCTAGTCTTTCCGACGATCTATAGACGGGGCTGGCGCGACCGATGTCCGGGCGCCATGTCGACCAAACAGAGGGACAACAATGTTCAAGCGCATTTCACTGACCGCCACCTTTTTCGCAGCAGCCGCCGCCCCCGCCTTTGCCCACCTTGATCCGGCAGAGCACGGCTCGTTCATGGCCGGCGTCTCCCACCCGCTGTTCGGCGCAGATCATATCCTGGCGATGATCGCCGTCGGCCTCTGGGCCTCGCAGATCGGCGGCCGCGCGCTGATCGCCGTTCCTGCTGCCTTCGTCGGCACCATGGCGCTCGGCTTCGCGCTTGCTGTCGCGGGCGTCGGCCTGCCTTTCGTCGAACCGGCGATCCTTGCCTCCGTCATCGGTCTTGGCCTTCTGGTCGCCACCGCCGTGCGCCTGCCAGTCGCCGTATCCGCTGCCGTCGTCGGCGTCTTCGCCCTTTTCCACGGCCATGCCCATGGCGGCGAACTGGGTGCCGCCGGCGCGCTGCAGTTCGGCCTCGGCTTCCTGATCGCCACCGCCGCACTCCATGCCGTCGGCGTCGCCGCCGGACTCGGCCTGTCGCGTCTCGGCCCGGTCGTCACCCGCGTTCTCGGCGCGCTGACGGCCCTCGGCGGCGCGGCCCTGATCCTCGGCTGATCCATCGATCCGGGCGGCCAAGACCGCCCGCACACTTCGACCGCCGCAAGGACCGGACCTGTACCGGGAACCTTCGCGGCGGTTTTCTGTTTGAGTGGCCTGGTACCTCGGGAGATCCGGCCGCGCGCGCAAATGAGCAAAATATTCTCATTTGCTGAATTTGTTTGCATTTTCCTCTCACGCAAAGCCGACCATCTGCTCCTATCTACGGGCCATCGAACAGCAGTGTGAAAGGAATACCCCATGAGCTGGCTCAAGACCCTCGCCGCAGCGGCTGCCCTGCAGGCACTTGTGCTCACCCCGGCGTTCGCCGGCGAAAACCTCGACCAGATCAAGTCGTCGGGCGTCATCAAGATCGGCACGGAAGGCACCTACGCCCCGTTCACCTATCATGACGCAGCGAACGACCTCGTCGGCTTCGACGTCGAGATCGGCCGCGCCGTCGCCGAAAAGCTTGGCGTGAAAGCCGAGTTCGTCGAAGGCAAGTGGGACGGCCTGATCGCCGGTCTCGACGCCAACCGCTATGACGCCGTGATCAACCAGGTCGGCATCACCGAGGCGCGCAAGCAGAAGTACGACTTCTCCGATCCCTACATCGCCTCGAAGGCCGTACTGATCGTCGAGCAGGACAACGAAGACATCAAGGGCTTCGAAGACCTCAATGGCAAGAAGTCCGCCCAGTCGCTGACCAGCAACTTCGGCAAGCTGGCCGAGGAGGCCGGCGCTGAACTCGTCGGCACCGACGGCTTCGACCAGTCGATCCAGCTCGTCCTGACCGGCCGCGCCGATGCGACGATCAACGACAGCCTCTCCTTCCTCGACTTCAAGAAGCAGAAGCCGGACGCGCCGGTAAAGGTTGTGGCCGAGAAAGCCGACGCCGACTATTCGGGCATCATCGTCCGCAAGGGCGATGCCGATCTGGTCGCCGCGATCAACGAGGCGCTGGCCGCCATCAAGGCCGACGGCACCTACGAGGCGATCTCGCAGAAGTATTTCGGCGCCGACGTCTCCAAGTAAGATGTGAGCACCCTTTCTCGCCATAGGTGGGGAGAAAGGGTTTGCCGCACCTGCCACCTTCCCTCGAAAGGCCGGGAGGGCTATCTACTCCTGACCATCCACGAGGACCACCGCCGTGCCGCACTGGCTGCAACTGATGCTCGACTCGCTTCCGACGCTTTTGTGGGCCGGGCTGAAATTCACGATTCCGCTGACGCTGATCTCCTTCGTGCTGGGACTGTCGCTCGGTCTGGTGACGGCGGTGACGCGGCTCTTTGCACCGAAGCCGCTGGAACTGCTGGCCCGCTTCTATGTTTGGATCTTCAGGGGCACGCCGCTGCTCGTGCAGCTTTTCGTCATTTTCTACGGCCTGCCGAGCATCGGCATCCTGCTCGATGCCTTTCCCGCCGCCGTCATCGGCTTCACGCTCAATGTCGGCGCCTATTCCTCGGAGATCATCCGCGCGGCGATTTCCTCGGTGCCCAAGGGACAGTGGGAGGCCGCCTATTCGACCGGCATGACCTGGCGGCAGGCCATGAGGCGAACGATCCTGCCGCAGGCCGGCCGCGTTGCGGTGCCGCCGCTGTCGAATACCTTCATCTCGCTGGTTAAGGACACGTCGCTCGCCGCCGCGATCACCGTGCCGGAACTCTTCCAGTCCGCCCAGCGCATCGTTGCGACGACCTACGAGCCACTGATCCTCTACATCGAGGCGGCCTTTATCTATCTCGCGATGAGCTCCGTCCTGTCGGCGCTGCAGTCCAGGCTCGAAACGCGCTTCGCCCGCTATGGCGGCATGCTGCAGGCAAACCGATGATCGAGCTATCCCATATCGAAAAGCGCTTCGGCGAGGCTGTCATCCTCAAGGACATCTCGCTGTCCTTCCCGGAAGGCAGCGTAACCGCGCTGGTCGGCCCCTCCGGCGGCGGCAAAAGCACGCTGCTTCGAACCATCAACCTGCTCGAACTGCCGAGCAAGGGCAGCGTGCAGGTAGGGGAAAATCGCGTCGACTTCGCCTCCGGCCGCAAGGTCCCCTTCGCCGATATCCAGAAAATCCGCTGCGAGACCGGCATGGTGTTCCAGAACTTCCAGCTCTTCCCGCATCGCACCGCGATCGAGAACGTCGTGGAAGGACTGCTCACCGTGCAGAAATGGTCGAAGGACAAGGCCCATGCCCGCGCCATGGAACTCTTGACCAAGGTCGGCATGGCGCACAAGGCCGACGCCTGGCCGGCCAACCTCTCCGGCGGCCAGCAACAGCGCGTTGCGATCGCCCGGGCTCTCGCCCCATCGCCCAAGGTCCTGCTCTGCGACGAGCCGACCTCGGCACTCGATCCGGAACTCGCCGGCGAAGTCGTGGACGTGCTGGGCACGCTGGCGAGCGAAGGCACGACCATGGTGATGGCAACGCACGATCTCCGGCTCGCCTCGAAGATCGCCAACAACGTGGTGTTCCTGGAAGCCGGAGAAGTGGTGGAGACCGGTAGCGCCGAGGCGATCTTCCAGTCACCCAGGCGCGAGCGCACCCAGCGCTTCGTGTCCTCGATCAGCGCGGCGCAGACGCTTTAGCGGCAGCCATCCATAGCGGCGCGAGGCCGAGATACCGCACCCATTGAATCACTTTGTGTGCAGCGCACCATAGAGCCTTGAAAAGACTCCTAGCTTCGCGATCGCTAAACTTCATCCAGAGCGTTAGCCGCGACCGCGATAGGTCGCAACGCCCTGCTCCGGCAGCCAGACACCCTGTGGCGCCTCGCCCGTCTGCCAGAACACATCGATGGGGATTCCGCCGCGGGGATACCAGTAGGCGCCGATCCTGAGCCACTTCGGATCGAGAAGCTCGACAATCCGCTTGGCGATATAGATCGAGCAATCCTCGTGGAAGGCGCCGTGATTGCGGAAGGAGAACAGGAAGAGCTTCAGCGACTTCGATTCCACCAGCCAGTCGCCGGGGATGTAATCAATGACGATATGGGCGAAATCCGGCTGGCCGGTCATCGGGCAGAGCGAGGTGAACTCCGGCGCGGTGAAGCGCACGACATAATCGGTGCCGGCATTGCCGTTCGGCACGCGTTCCATGACGGCCGTTTCCGGACTGACGGGCGCTTCCACGCTCTGGCCGAGCTGGGTCAGCCCGGACACATCGGTCTTGCTCATTGCGAAAATCCTCTTCGTTCAGTGTCCGAGTTCGACGTCGGCGCCGTGCGCCATCTCGTTTTCGGGTTCGACATGGATGGTGACCCGCGTGCCAGGCACGGCATTGTGCACGGCAAGTTCCAGCCGGTCGCAGATGACATGCGCGTCGCCGACCGACATGCGCGCGGGAACGACGAGATCGAAGGCGACGAAGGTGGCGGCACCGGCGCGCCGCGACCGCAGATAGTGCACGCCGAGAGACCCCTCGGAGTTCGCCTTGATCGCCTGGCGGATCGCCTCTTCCTCCTCCGGCTCCACGGCCTTGTCCATCAGGCCGTCGACCGAATGCGAAATCACCTTCCAGCCCTGCCAGATGATGTTGCACGCAACCACGATGGCAAGAATCGGATCGAGGATCGCATAGCCGGTCGCAATGACGAGACCTAGGCCGACTAGAACGCCGGCCGATGTCACGACGTCGGACATGATGTGATGGCCGTCGGCCGACAGCGCCGGCGAGCGATGGCTCTTGCCGACCCTGATCAGAAGCCGTGCCCAGACGAGATTGATGACGGCGGCGGCCGCGTTGATCGCCAGACCGAGAACGGGTGCATCCAGCATTTCAGGAGACCTGAGCGCCGCACCGGCCTCCCGGATGATCAGCAGCGCCGCCACCACGATCAGAACGCCTTCCAGAACCGCCGAGAGATATTCCGCCTTGTGGTGACCATAGGGGTGGTCGCGGTCGGCGGGCTTCTGCGCATAGCGGATCACGAAATAGGCGATGAAGGCGGCAACGACGTTGACCGTCGATTCCAGCCCGTCCGAGAGCAGCGCCACCGATCCCGTCACCCACCACGCGACGAGCTTCAGCCCCATGACGCCGAAGGACAGCGGAATGCCCCAGAAGGCGAGACGCTGGACGAGAGTATCAGTCTGGGTCGCCATAACCGGCCCCTTTGCTGTTGCAAGCGAATTGCAGAAGCAATTCCAGAAACGACGAAACCGCCCACGGGTGGCGGGCGGTTTCAGAGAGTTGCCGCCCAATAGGACAAGTCCCCGGCAGCGTCAATGCCGGCTCCGGATGGGTGCGACTTTATCAGTGGATCGATAACGTTTTCGTACATATAAAAACCATAATATGCGCTTTCATCGCGAATTTCGGCGGCCGCATCGGCCAGCAGACGCTGGGGACCCCAATATGAGATGGAAAAGACTGCTGAAGCGCGCGGGACTCGGAACGCTTGTCGTGGTGCTCGGTCTGGGCGCCTGGCTCGGCTATCTGCAGTTCAGCGGCAATTTCCATGAGGTTCTGCCGGGCAAGTTCTACCGGTCGGCGCAACTCTCCCCCGAGGCGCTGGCGGGCTATATCGACCGCTACGGCATTGCCACCGTCATCAACCTGCGCGGCGAAAATCCGCAGGACCAGTGGTATCGCGACGAGATGAAGGCGGTAGAGGATCGCGGCGCGGTCTATCTCAATTTCCGCATGTCGGCGAAACGCGAACTGACGACGGAAGAAAGCTTCAGACTCGTCGCCCTGATGCGCGATGCCAAGGGCCCCATTCTCGTCCACTGCCAGGGCGGCGCCGACCGCACCGGATTTGCCTCCGTCCTCTACCTGCAGCAGATCGCCGGCGTCGACGAGGAAACCGCCGAACTGCAGCTCACCCCCCTCTTCGGCCACCTGAACCTGCCCTTCCTCGGCGCCTATGCGATGGACGAGACCTGGGAAGCCTTCGAAAAGGCGATCGGGCTGGATAGTTGAGGCTGGCCGAGGACGACGTAAATGCGGGTAGCGCTAGGCTCGCCTTGTAAACGCCAGCATTCCGGCCGCGCCGAGCATGAACGCACCCGTTGTCCGGTTAACCAGAAGCATCCGGCGCGCTGAAGGTCGCAGAGCGTGAATGGCGCTGCCGGCCAGAATCCATCCTATCGCGGCGAAAAACTCCACGGCGATATAAATCGCGCCCAGCACCACAAGCTGTGTCGTGACGGAGCCGCCACCGCCCGGGCTGACGAACTGGGGAACGAACGCGGTAAAGAGCAGAACCGCCTTGGGATTGGTCATGGCGACAAGAAACTCCCGCCGCGCCAACGCGTAGGCGCTGCGGGTCTCCACGCTCGCCTCGACGGGCGGCGGGTCAGCGTGGACGATCATCTTGAACCCGAGATAGGCGAGATAAGCCACACCCGCCCACTTCACAATCTGGAAAGCGAGTTCCGAGGCTTGCAGCAGGGCGCCGAGACCGACGACGACCAGAGCGATCATGGTCGCGAACGCAAGGCCACGTCCGAGCAAGGCGATCACCGACGGGCCGAAGCCGTGACGGCTGCCATTCGCGAACGACAGAAGATTGTTTGCGCCGGGCGAGGCGGCGACAATCATGGCAGCGGGGAGAAAAAGCAGGATTTGCGCGGCCGTCATCGTCAGCCTCCTTTGACGGGAATACGGAGAAAGACTTGGGCGCAGTTCTGGTTCCATCCTCGGAATAAGTCCTCACCACCTGCCCTTTGGATCGGCATAGGAGGATGAGTCAGATTGCCATTCATAACGCGTCGCGTTATACTATCGCATGATCCGGAGCTTCGCCGATCCAGAAACGGAGCGCATCTGGACTGGCGAGAGGAGTCGACGACTTCCGCCGGATATCGAGGCGGTCGCGCTGCGCAAGCTGCGTCTCATCAACAATGCGCGCGGCCTCCAGGATTTGCGTGTTCCACCGGGAAACCGGCTGGAGGCACTCAAAGGGGAGCGCTCCGGACAATACAGCATCCGCATCAACGACCAGTGGCGGATATGTTTTAAATGGAAAGACGGAGGACCGAGCGATGTCGGGATCGTCGACTACCATGACTGAAATGCTGCCGAACCCCCACCCCGGCGACATCCTGCTGGAGGATTTTCTGAAGCCGATGGGGCTGAGCCAGAACGCGCTTGCCCGCGCCGTTCATGTGCCGCCGCGACGGATCAACGAGATCGTGCTGGGCAAGCGGTCGATGACGGCCGACACGGATCTGCGCCTGGCGCGATATTTCGGGATGTCGGAAGGGTTCTTCCTCGGCCTGCAGGCGGACTATGACCTGATGCAGAGGCGGCGCGAGATCAAGGACGATCTTTCAGCGATCCAACCACACGCGGCGTAAAACGGGCCATTAAAAAGGGCGGCAACAAAGCCGCCCTCCTGAATGCTGGCGTGAATGGCGACTCAAGCCGCCTTCACCTTCGCCCGCTTGGCGAGATGCGCCACCACGTTCTCGATCATCCGCATGCCGGCATCCTGGCCGAGCGTCATGATCGATTCCGGGTGGAACTGCACCGCCGCGACCGGCTCCTTGGTGTGCTCGATGCCCATGATCGTGCCGTCCTCGCTTTCCGCCGTGATCGTGAAATCACGGTGCAGGGTGGCGGGGTCGGCGAAGATCGAGTGGTAGCGGCCGACGGTGACTTCCTTTGAAAGCCCCGAGAAGACGATGCCGGGCTCCAGCACGCGGATGCGGGACGGCTTGCCGTGCATGGGGATCGCGAGCTGGCGCAGTTCCCCGCCATAGGCTTCCGCGAGCGCCTGCAGGCCGAGGCAGACGCCGAAGATCGGCAGCTGCCGGGCTCGGGCCTTCTTGATCGTCGCCTTGCAGTCGAAATCGGACGGCGAGCCGGGGCCGGGCGACAGGACCACGAGATCCGGGTTCAGCCGCTCGAACACTTCTTCCGGCACCGGCGTGCGCACGGTGTTCACCGTCGCCCCCGTCTGGCGGAAATAGTTGGCGAGCGTGTGGACGAACGAGTCCTCGTGGTCGACGAGCAGGATGTTGACGCCTTGGCCCACCTTGGCGACGCCGCGCTTGGCCTTGCCGTCATTGCCGGTCTTCGCGTCTCTTATGGCTGCGATCATGGCGGATGCCTTCAGTTCGGTTTCGGCCTCTTCCTCTTCCGGAATGCTGTCGTTCAGAAGCGTCGCACCGGCCCGCACCTCGGCGATGCCGTCCTTGATGCGCACGGTGCGGAGCGTCAGGCCGGTGTTCATGTCGCCATTGAAGCCGACCATGCCGATCGCCCCGCCATACCAGGCGCGCGGGCTCTTTTCGTGCTGCTCGATGAAGCGCATGGCCCAGAGTTTTGGCGCGCCGGTCACCGTCACGGCCCAGGCGTGGGACAGGAAGCCGTCGAAGGCGTCCATGTCGTCGCGCAGGCGCCCTTCGATGTGGTCGACGGTGTGGATCAGGCGCGAATACATCTCGATCTGGCGTCGGCCGATGACCTTGACCGAGCCCGGCTCGCAGACGCGGCTCTTGTCGTTGCGGTCGACGTCCGAGCACATGGTGAGCTCGCTCTCGTCCTTCTTGGAATTGAGCAGCTTCAGGATCTGTTCCGAGTCGGCGATCGGATCGTCGCCGCGTTTGATCGTGCCCGAGATCGGGCAGGTCTCGATGCGCCGGCCGTTGACCCGGACGAACATTTCCGGCGAGGCGCCGACGAGATATTCCTGATGGCCGAGATTGATGAAGAAGGAATAGGGCGACGGATTGATTTCCTTGAGCCGCTTCGAAATCTGCGAAGGCTTCGATTCACAGCGCTCCATGAACTTCTGCCCCGGCACGACCTCGAACAGGTCCCCCCGGCGGAAGCTCTCCTTGGCTTTGACGACCAGCTCGGCATATTCGCCCGGACGATGATCGCCGCGCGGCGGGATCGTGTCGGTGTGCGTAAACGGCTCCGGCGCGATCTCTTCCGATTTTCCGTCGGTCGTCACGCCGTCCTTCTCGAAATCGTAGCGGTCGATCCAGGCCTTGGCCGAATAGTGGTCGACGACGAGGATCTCGTCGGGCAGGAACAGCACCATGTCGCGCTGGTCTTCCGGGCGCACCAGCGACAGCTTGATCGCGTCGAACTGGAAGGCGAGATCATAGCCGAAGGCGCCGAACAGGCCGATGGCGCTGTCGGCCTCCGAATAGAAGAGATCGGTGATCGCGCGCAGCACCGTGAACACCGTCGGCATCTTTGAGCGCTCTTCCTCGGTGAACACCCGGTCCGGCTCGTTGACGGTCAAATCGAGGCGGGTGGCGGACGACGCGCCGATCGTCAGGTCGGCGACGGTCTTGAGCTTTTCCGCGATGAACGAGAGCAGCACCTCGCCGCGCCCGTTATAGGCCTCGATCCAGACCTTGCGACCGAAGGAGGAAAGACCGAGCGGCGGATCGACGATCGCGGTATCCCAGCGGGTGTAGCGGCCCGGATATTCGTAGTTGGAGGAAAACACCGCACCGCGCCGCTCGTCGAGCTTGTCGACATAGGTGGAGATCGCGTCGGCATAGGTGGTCGGACGCCGCGCCCGCGTCACCTTGATGCCGCCGCGGGTCTCGTAGGTCTCCGAACCGTCGTCCGCTATGATCGTGGCCATGCTCGTTCCGTCTCCATGTTCAGGGCCTGGTTTCCCTGGCGCCTGAATACAAAAAAGCCGCCTCAGGAAGTCTCCGGGCGGCTTTGGGTCACGTTTTCATGGACATGACTGGTCAAGGCCGCGTCAGCGAGCCCACCACCAGTTGCCAATGTTCAAAAACGTCGTCATGGCGGAAGTCATAACCGCAAGCGGGTTTGGGCGCAAGATGTCTTGCGCGGGAGGGTGGGAACAATCCGTGCGGCGGCGTTCCGCGTCACCGTCTGCGGGTTTGCCCGGAGGTTTGCCCCTCATCCGGCTGCCGCCACCTTCTCCCCGCGATCGGGGAGAAGGGACCCGTGGCACCCCCGGCGCTCCATCTCCCTTCTCCCCGTCAAAACGGGGAGAAGGTGCCGGCAGGCGGATGAGGGGCGGCAGCCCGACGATACCCCGCTGAAACCAAACCCCACCCTCGCCCGTTGTCGGCAGGCCCGAAACGGAGACCGGACCTTTGCTAAAACGTCTTGCGCTGGCCGCAGCCCTTTTCGCCCTTCCCGCGCTGGCCGCTCCCGACACCATCCCCGCCGAGCCGCCGGTGCCCCTTCCTAAACCCATGGAGCCCAGGCCCGTGGAGGCCGAGCCTGTCGAGGCGGAAGCACCGGCGCCGGCGGAGGTGCCCGTGCCAACCGAGAAGCCGGAGGAAGCGCCTGAGACCGCGCCTGCCGGGACTGAGGCGGACGACGACGCGGCCGCGACGCCGGCGACGGACGCGGATAAGAAGCCGAACGAGGAGCCCGGGAGCGAACCGCCGGCCGAGATGCAGGGGCCGCCGAAGCCGCCCGCACCGCCCCCGGCGCCGCCGGTTGCGAAGGAGGACGAAGAGGCATACCGCGCCTGCATCGGCGAACTGAAGACGCTGGGGGTGACGTTCAAGGAACTGCCGCGCATCGACGATGGCGACGGCTGCGGCATCGACAAACCGATCGCAGCGACGACGCTGTCATCGGACGTGACGGTCGAGCCGGAGCTGACCGCGCGCTGCGAAACCGTGCTGCAGCTCGCCCGCATGACCCGCGATTTCGTCGAACCCGCGGCCGGCCTCGGCCTCGCCGACATGGGCGAGCTGAAAACCGTACGCCAGGCCTCCGGCTATGTCTGCCGCAAGCGTAACAGCGCCGAGACCGGCAAGATTTCCGAACACGCCCGCGGCAACGCCGTCGACATCGCCGGGCTCGACTTCGAGAAGGGCTCGGTCGCCATGGAGATCGCCAAGCCCGAGGACTCCGACCTCGCCTCCGCCTTCCAGCGCGCCTTCAACGCGTTTGCATGCCTGTATTTTACGACCGTCCTCTCCCCCGGCAGCGACACCACGCACCAGGACCACATGCATCTGGATGTGATGGAGCGGCGGGGTGGGTATCGGTATTGCCGGTGATGGGGGGAGTTGGTTGAGGTCAGGAAAGCGCCTTCGCCACCATGACGCTATCGACATACTGAGTCATGCGCCGGATCTTGCCATCCTCGATATCGTAGAGATGCGCAAAGGCCGCACGCATCGACTTGCCGGTCGCCTTGTAGGTGCCGGAGTAGACGCCGAAGGCGGCAACGCGGTCACCATCGGCAAGGTACGTTTGGACGTCGGCGCGGTAGTCTATCCACTCGCTGCCGAGGCGGGCGAAGACGCCCGCCATCAAGGCATCGATGCCGACATAGGTGCCGGCATACGGAAAACCTTCCGCCTCCGTCCACTCTACATCGGGATGAAGAACGGCCATCAGGTTTCGGCCGTTCTCTTCCGACGAGCCTTCGTAGGTCGCACGGATCAGGTCAACATTGCTGATCATATCAGCCCCACTTCATCTCGCCGTTAGCAACCTTCGATCCGATGTCGAGCGCAACGCCCATGCCGAGACCGGGGAAGCGGGCTTCCATCGCTGCCTTCAGCGCGGCAGAGTCGGCGGCCTTGCCCAGTTCCTCTTCGAACGCGAGAAGATAGGCCTTCGTGTGCGCGACGGCGGAGAGGTCGATGGCGGCCTGCGGCTCGAGATGGCCGGGCACCACGACCGATGGCTTCAGGTCGGCGATCCTGTCAAGGTTGGCGACCCAGGCGGCGCGGGCTTCCTTGCTCTGCGTGTCGGCCGTCCACACATGAACGCCGGAGAAGATCAGCACGCCACCGAATACGGCATTGAGCGAGGGAACGCGCAGATAGCGCCGGTTCGCGAGCCCTTCCGCGCTGACGATTTCAACCGTTTCACCGTCAACCGTGAGGTCGGAACTGTCGAAGGCCTCGGGCAGCACGATATCGGCGAGCGTCTGCGGACCATTTTCCTTGAGCTGCGGCCCCCAGACAGCCAGCTTCTTCTCGACATTGCCGTTGATGGCGGCAACTGTTTCGGCGGCGGCGATCACCCTGGCGTTCGGGAAGGCCTCGCGGACCGGTTTCAGGCTGAAATAGTAGTCCGGGTCGGACTGGCTGACGTAGATGGTCGTCAGCGTCTTGCCCGTCGCCTTGATTGCCTCGGCGAGCGCGCGCCCGTCCGGATAGGTGAAGCCGCCATCGATAAGCAGCGCTTCGGTCGGCCCTTCCAGCAGCACAGGGGCGCGGAAGAAGCCGGTCTGGCCGGCGGGGAAATGTTTCCAGGTCAGTTTCGAGGACGTATTGCTAGGCATTTTTGCTCTCCATAAAGTGGAATGTGTCAGGGGTCTGTTGAAGTTTGGGATCAGAGATCAGCGACGCCTCAGGCAGCGCGCAACTGGGCGGCCAGCGCATCGAAAGAACCGAACAGGACGCTCGTATGGACGAGCCGCGGGCCAGACGCGCCGTCGTCGACAATGAGGGCAGGAACGCCTTGGACGCCGAAGCGGGCCATCTCGGCGCGCGCCGCGGAAATCCGGTCACGATAAGCGCCAAGCAAACCCTCGTCCGGGTTGCGAACGCGCCGGGCGGCTTCGGCGAAGCCGGCTGCATCGAGGGTTTCGACAACCACAGCGAGGTCAGAATTGTCGCGACCATCCTGATAACGGACACGCTGCAGCGCCTTCAGAGCTTCAAGCTCGCGTGCCGGCTCCGTCAGACCGACCGCGACGAGGCCGAGTGTTGCCGGCGCGGAGTCAAACAGGCCGTCCACTGCGCCCAGAACATTCTCGCGATAAGCGTCTGTAAAAGGCTGGCCCGTCAGCCGGGCAATGCGCTGGTCATTCTGCCAGGCGTAGGCGGCGAACTGCCGGTCCATCGGACGCGACGCCTCACCCGCGAACAGGCCGGTCGGTGCCAGACTGAGTGTCACGCCGTCGATGTCCGCCAGCTTTTCCAACGCCGGACCGGCGCCGTAGCACCAGCCGCAAAGAGGATCGACAAGATAGGTAATCTGCATAACGGTTGTCCCTTGTTGTGTGGCTCAACAGATATGCGATCGCGATTGCGCTGACTATAGCGACCAATTATACTCACTGTATGCCTTTGGCTTACAATTTGGGTTCACACATGGAAGCGATGAATCTCAATCGGCTCGCCTATTTCGTCGCGGTCGTCGACGCCGGCTCGTTCACGCGGGCCGCCGAGAGGCTGGGCATCACCAAGACGGTCGTCAGCCAGCAGGTGGCCCGGCTGGAGGCGGATTTGCGGACCAGCCTTCTCCTTCGAACGACCCGCCGCGTCGAACCGACGGAGGCAGGCCGTTTGCTGCACGCTCGGTCCGTTATCATCCTGCGCGAAGCCGAGGATGCCTTCGGAGAGATCGCCGAGGTCACGGCGAGCCCGATCGGAACCTTGCGGATAGCTGCTCCGAACGACTTCGGAACATCGACCGTCGCGCCGCTGGTCGCGGAGTTCTGCCGGACTTACCCAGCCTGCACGGTCGACCTCGTCCTGTCGGACGCCAAGGTTGACCTCATCACCCATCACATCGACGTGTCGATCCGGGTCGGTTGGCTCGACGATTCCAGCCAGCAGGCCCGCCGGATCGGCGCATTCCGCCAGTTTCTCGTTGCCGCACCGGATTTCGCCCGGACGCTTTCCGTTGATAGCCCCGAGGACCTCGACCAGCAGCCGTTCATCGCCAACGGCGCCTTGCGCGAGCCGCTGGTCTGGCATTTTTCGCGCACCGACTTCGACCGTCGCACCGTCCGCATGCGATCGGCGATGACAATCAACACGACGCCGGCCGTGCTTGCCGCGACGCTGGCCGGAGGGGGGCTGTCGGTACTGCCGGATTATCTCATTGCGGAGCCGCTGCAGCGCGGCACACTCGTTAGGATCCTGCCCGACTGGTCCCTGCCATCAGGCGGCATTCACGCGGTCTACCCCGCCGCCCGGTTTCGCCCACCAAAGGTAACCGCCTTCGTCGCCATGCTGGAAGCCAAAGTAAAGCGACCTCCAATCAAGCGAGAAGGATGAACGCGCTTTTAAAAGGGGATTGCTTCCGCACTTTGCGCTGTTTTGAGTGGGCGTTGGCCCACCTCACATCCCCTTGATCACCTTCTCCAGCGTCGCCGGATACTCCCGCACCCGCACCCCCGTCGCGTTGAAGATCGCGTTCGTCACCGCGGCCGCCGCGCCGCAGATGCCAAGTTCGCCGAGGCCCTTGGCCTGGAGGGGGTTGGCGTGGTCGTCGCGTTCGTCGAGGAGGATCACCTCGATCTGCGGCACGTCGGCGTTGACGGGGATGTGGTATTCGGCGAGGTCGTGGTTGACGATGTGGCCGTCGCGCGGGTCGTGGGCAAGTTCCTCCGTCAGCGCCATGCCGATGCCCCAGATCATGCCGCCGAGGCATTGAGAGCGGGCGGTCTTGGCGTTGAGGATGCGGCCGGCGGCGAACGCGCCGGTCATGCGCCGCACGCGGGTTTCGCCTGTCACGGCATTGACGGCGACCTCGGCGAAATAGGCGCCGTAGGTCGCCTGGCGGGCCTTGGAGGCGATGTCGCCGGGTTCGATATGGCCCTTTGCCTCCAGCGGCAGGCCGGCCAGCAGTTCGGCGATCGGGCGCTGGCGGTTGCCGAAGATCGCCCTGCCGTCCTTGAGCGTCAGGTCCGCTTCGGCGCAGCCGGCTGCTGCGGCAAGCTTTTCGCGGATGTCCTCGCAGGCGAGGAACACGGCGGTGCCGCTCGACGCTGCGCCGAACGAGCCGCCGGAGCCGGAACCGGGCGGCAGGTCGGTATCGCCGAGCCGGACGGTCACCTGCTTCGGCTGCAGGCCGAGCATCTCGCAGGCGATCTGGGTCAGCACCGCATAGGTGCCGGTGCCGATATCGGTCTGGTCGGTCTCGACCTCGGCGGTGCCATCGGGATTGAGCCGCACGCGCGCCTCGGCCTCCTGCAGCATGTTGACGCGGAAGGCCGAGGCCATGCCCATGCCGACAAGCCATTCGCCATCGCGCACCTGGCCGGGAGTGGCCTTGCGCCTGTTCCAGCCGAATGCGCGGGCGCCCTCGCTGAGCGCCTCGGCAAGCTTGTGGGAGGAAAACGGGATGTGCTTCGACGGGTCCTCGTCGGGAATGTTGCGCAGGCGCAGTTCCACCGGATCGATGCCGGCCGTGTGGGCGAGCTCGTCCATGGCGTTTTCGAAGACCGTTACGCCGACGGCCTCGCCCGGCGCCCGCACCGAGCCGGCGCAGGTGCGGTTGAGCCGGGCTATGCGGTGGCCGATCACGCGGTTTTCGCCGCGATACATGAAGGGCGTTGCCTGGGTAACCGGCTCGGAAAAGCTCTCGTCGAACAGGCTGGACACCAGCGTCTCGTGGCCGATGCCGGTCAGGCGCCCCTCGGCATCGGCGGCGAGCCGCACGCGCTGGCGGGTTTCCGACCGGCGCATGGTCGTCTCGAACACCTGCGGCCGGGTCATCGTCACCGACACCGGGCGACCGAGCTTCTGCGCCGCAAGCGCCGCCGCCACCGCCTCCGGCGCGATGCCGAGCTTGGAGCCGAAACCGCCGCCGACATAGGGCGACAGGATGCGGACCTTCGCGGGCTCGATGCCGAGGCTGTCGGCCAGTTCATTGCGGTTGTACTTCAGCATCTGGTAGCTGCCGCGCAGCGTCAGCCGGTCGCCATGCCATTCGGCGATCGAGGCATGCGGCTCCATCGGCGCGCTGGAATGGCCGGGCGTGGTGTAGGTGACGTCGAGGCTGTGGGCAGCCTCGCGCATGGCCGTATCGAGATCGCCCATCGACGACTGCTTCTTCTCCGGAACTTCGGGCTCGACCGCATCAGGATCGACGGCGGCGTCCGCCGCCCGCTCGATCGTCAGCGTCAGCGCCTGGGCGCCGTGGCGGGCCTGTTCGAAGGTCTCGGCGACGACCAGCGCCACCGGCTGGCCGAAATAGGCGATCTCCTCCGGTCCCTGGACCGGCGCCTCGTTGGCCATACCCTGGGCCGGATTGCGCAGCATGCGCTTGTCGCTGATGACGGCCAGAATGCCCGGCATCGCCTCGACCGCGGCGGCTTCGAGACCGGTGAGCCGACCCTTCGTGGCCGGGGCGCGCACCAGCACGCCATGGCAGAGATCAGGGTCCTGCCATTCGCCAGCGTACGGCGCGGCACCCGACACCTTCAAAGGCCCCTCGGGGCGATCGAGCGGCAGGCCCAGCGCACCCTGCGCCATATCATCGAGCCGGCGGCGCGTGTCGGGGACGTCCATCTTCATGTGACGGGTCATCGGGTAGCCTCCTGAAGAACGGCTTTGAGGGTGCGTCGGGCGAGCGGGATCTTGAAATCGTTCCCGCCCTGCCCTTTGGCGTCGGCGAGCAGCGCATCGGCCGCCGCGTCGAACGCCGCCTCAGACGGCGCCTGGCCGACAAGCGCCTGTTCGACGGCGGCATCCCGCCACGGCATCGGCGCAAGGCCGCCGAAGGCGATGTCGGCCCGCGCGATCTTTCCGTCTTTCACGTTGACGATGGCCGCGACGGAGACCAGCGCGAAGGCATAGGAGGCGCGATCGCGCACCTTTCGATAGACCTGCCGGCCGGTGACGGGGCCAGGCAGGATGACGGATGTGATCAGGTCGCTTGGCTGAAGCACGGTCTCCCGTTCGGGTGTGGCGCCGGGCAGCAGGTAGAGCTCGCCAAGCGGCAGGCGTCGGCTCTCGCCGTCGCGGCCGCGGATCTCGACCTCGGCACCGAGCGCCCGCATGGCGACCGCCATGTCGCTCGGATGCGTGGCGATGCAGTGGTCGCTGGCGCCAAGGATCGCATGAATGCGGTTGACCCCGCCGATCGCGCCGCAGCCGGAGCCGGGCTCGCGCTTGTTGCACGGCATGGCGGTGTCGTAGAAATAGTAGCAGCGCGTCCGCTGCAGCAGATTGCCGCCCGTCGTCGCCTTGTTGCGCAGCTGGCCGCTGGCGCCAGCAAGCAATGCCCGCGACAGCACCGGCCAGCGGCGGCGCACGCGCATGTCGGCGGCAAGATCGCTGTTGGTGACGAGCGCGCCGATCCTGAGGCCGCCGTCTTCCGTCTCTTCGATGGACTTGAGGTGGAGCCGGTTGATGTCGATCAGCCGCTCCGGCGTCATCACCTCGAGCTTCATCAGGTCGAGAAGATTGGTGCCGCCGGCGATGATCGAGGTAGCGGCATCGGCGGACGAAAGGTCGGACGGGGCCGCCGCCCGCTGGTAGTCGAACGGCCTCATGCGTCGCCTCCCTTCGCCACGCCTCTGATAGCATCGACAATGTTGGGATAGGCGGCGCAGCGGCAGAGATTGCCGCTCATGCGTTCGGAAATCTCGGCGTCGGAAAGCTCCGGTTCGGCGGCGATGTCCTCGGTCACATGGCTCGGCCAGCCGGCCTTCGCTTCCTCGATCATCGCCGTGGCGGAACAGATCTGGCCTGGGGTGCAATAGCCGCACTGGAAACCGTCATGCTCGACGAAGGCCGTTTGCAGGGGCGACAGGTCGCCAGTGCTTCCAAGGCCCTCGATCGTGGTGATTTCGTCGCCGTCATGCATGCAGGCGAGCGTCAGACAGGAATTGATACGCCGGCCGTTGACGATGACCGTGCAGGCGCCGCACTGGCCGTGGTCGCAGCCTTTTTTCGTGCCGGTCAGGCCGAGATGATGCCGCAGTGCATCAAGCAGCGACGTGCGGGCGTCGGCGGTGAGAGATCGCCGAACGCCGTTGATCGTCAGGTCGGTTTTCATGAAGTCCTCGTGCGGTCGGAATTGCAGATTTGTCCCTGCCGTTAACCGATCGCCCGACGAATGGTTCCAGGGGCACGTGCAGCAAGGCCGCATGCCCCCGGTAATCTCGAAGGGAAGAAGAGACGGAAACCGCCTCAGAACAGGCCTTCAACCTCTCCGTCGGAATTCAGGAAAATTCGCTCCGAAGACGGCGAGCGCGGCAGGCCGGGCATCGTCATGATCTCGCCGGTGATCGCGACGACGAAGCCGGCGCCGGCCGACAGCCGGACTTCACGGACATGGACCGAGTGGCCTTCCGGAGCCCCGCGCAGGTTGGGGTCGGTGGAGAAGGAGTACTGCGTCTTGGCCATGCAGACCGGCAGGTCGCCGTAACCCTGCGCCTCCCAGGCTTTCAGCTGATCGCGCACCGCCTTGTCGGCCGTCACCTCGCCGGCGTGGTAGATCTTCGAGGCCACGGTCTCGATCTTCTCCATCAGGGACAAGGCATCCGGATAAAGCGGGCGGAAATCAGACTGGCCGCTGTCGGCGAGTTCGGCCACCTTGAGGGCGAGTTCCTCGATGCCTGCCGAACCCTCCGCCCAGTGGCGGCAGAGAATGGCATCAGAGCCGAGACGCGCGACATACTCCTTCACGGCGGCGATCTCGGCCTCGGTGTCGGATATGAAGTGGTTGATCGCGACGACCACCGGCACGCCGAACTTGCGGACATTGGCGACGTGGCGGCCGAGATTGGCACAGCCCTTGGTCAACGCCTCGACATTGGGCGTGCCGAGATCCTCCTTCTTGACGCCGCCGTTCATCTTCAGCGCCCGCACGGTGGCGACGATGACCGCCGCAGCGGGCTTCAGCCCCGCCTTGCGGCACTTGATGTCGAAGAATTTCTCCGCCCCGAGATCGGCGCCGAAGCCGGCCTCGGTCACCACGTAATCGGCGAGCTTGAGCGCCGTCGTCGTGGCGACGACGGAATTGCAGCCATGGGCGATGTTGGCGAACGGTCCGCCATGCACGAAGGCCGGGTTGTTCTCGAGCGTCTGCACGAGGTTCGGCAGCACGGCATCCTTGAGCAGCACCGCCATCGCGCCGTCGGCCTTGAGGTCGCGGGCGAAGACGGGGCTCTTGTCGCGGCGATAACCAACGATGATGTCGCCGAGCCGCTTTTCGAGATCCTTGAGGTCGCGCGCCAGACAGAGGATCGCCATGACCTCCGAAGCAACCGTGATGTCGAAGCCCGCCTCGCGCGGAAAGCCGTTGGCCGGGCCGCCGAGCGCGCAGACAATCTCGCGCAGCGCCCGATCGTTCATGTCCATCACCCGCCGCCAGGTCACGCGGCGCGTATCGATGCCGAGCTCGTTGCCCCAGTAGATGTGATTGTCGACTAGCGCTGACAGAAGGTTGTGGGCCGAGGTGATGGCGTGGAAATCGCCGGTGAAGTGAAGGTTGATGTCCTCCATCGGCACCACCTGCGCATAACCGCCGCCGGCCGCCCCGCCCTTTACCCCGAAACATGGCCCGAGCGAGGCCTCGCGGATGCAGACGATCGCCTTCTTGCCGATCCGGTTCAGTCCGTCGCCGAGACCGACCGTCGTGGTCGTCTTGCCCTCACCCGCCGGCGTCGGGTTGATCGCCGTGACAAGGATCAGCTTGCCGTCCGGCCGGTCCTTCAGCCCGGCGATGAACTCCTGGCTGATCTTGGCCTTGTCGTGGCCGTAGGGGATGAGATCCGTATGAGAGATGCCGAGCCGTTGGCCGATCTCGGTGATCGGCTTCTTTTTGGCGACACGGGCAATCTCGATATCCGATTTGATGTCCATGGGTGCTTTTCCTCCAACACACCCGCCATTGATAGCCAAACCGGTCTGTCGTGGGAACTGTGAACCATGGCGTCAATGTGACCAAAAAGGCACAGGCTGAAATGTTGACTATTTTTATCATCTTTAAACTTGACTCTTTTTGACATGATTTAATAACTCTGGTTTCCGACCGCTGCAACGCAGCAGGGGGCACATCGAAATCAGGCGCATCCCGCCCCTGGGCGAAGGGCGCTCTTTTTTGAGGACATCAGTATGAAGTGGGGACTTTCACCGCGCGCGCGGCTGCTCAATGGAACAGCGGTCGCGCTCGTCGTCGCGTTCACCGGATCGGCATACGCGCAGGATGCGCAGCAGGCCGGGGGAACGGTTCTGGATACCATCACCGTGGACGGTCAGGCGCAAACGGGCACCAGCGCAACGGCACCGCAAACCCAGACCACGGACCGCGCCGTCGTGCAGCAGAAGATGGTCACCGATTACAAGGATTTTGCCCGCCGTATCGATGCGGGCGTGAACTTCGACAGCGCCAGCGGCAGTGTCAACCTGCGCGGCCTGCAGGACAACCGCGTCTTGACCACGATCGACGGCATTCGCCTGCCGTGGCTGACCGACCCGCGCGAGTCAGCCGTGGGCGGCGGCGACGCCTTCGATTTCGACAGCCTGTCGTCGGTCGACATTACCAAGGGCGCGGACTCCAGCCGCTACGGCTCGGGCGCCCTCGGCGGCGTCGTTGAACTGCGGACACTGAACCCCGAGGACCTGATCGAGGACGGCAAGAATTTCGGCGCCCTGACGAAGACGACCTATGACAGCGCCAACGACAGCACCGGCGGCAACGCAGCGGCGGCGGCACGCTCCGGCGATACCTGGTTCATGGTCCAGGGGGGCTACACCAAGGGTCACGAGACCGAGACATCAGGCGATGTCGGCGGCTACAACTCCACACGCACCGAGGCCAATCCAGGCGACTTCGTGCAGAAGAACCTGCTCGTCAAGTTCCACCAGTATCTGGAAGGCGGCCACCGCATCGGCCTGACCGGCGAAATCTTCAACCGCGACGAAGACTTCGACAACATGCGCGGCACCACCGCGACCAACTATGAGGAAGGCACGCTGAAGGGCGGCGAGGAAACCGACCGCAAGCGGATCTCGGCCTCCTACGACTACGTCGCGCCTGACAACAGCTCGATCGTCGATACCGCGAGCCTGATTGCCTACTGGCAGAAGGAAAGGATCAACAACACAACGAGCGGCATCCGCCTTCCCGACGCGCGTGGCTTCATCATTCCGGGCGACCCGTTCTTCTACGGCTATCCGTCGGGCGCCTATTCACGCGACAACATGATCGAGCAGACGAGCTACGGCATCACCGGCAATGCCGCCAAACAGGTCGATATCGGCGGCGTCAGCAACGAGTTCCGCTTCGGCGGCGAGTTCGTCTGGCAGCAGACGCACCAGTATTCCGCCGGCGAGGACAATTGCCCCGACGTCGACTGGACGACCATCCCGCAGTTCTTCGGACCGCAGACATGCCGCATGCTGCACTCGAACGCGTCAGACATGCCTGACGTCGACAGCTACATCTTCGGCCTTTACGTCGAGGACGACATCAAGCTGATGGATGACCGCCTCACGGTGACGCCAGGCCTGCGTTTCGACTGGTACAGCCATAATCCGAAGTCCACGTCGGCCTACGAGGACAATCCGAACTACGACCCGGCCTTCCTCGAATCCACCGACGACATGGGCCTCTCGCCGAAACTGCGCCTCGCCTACCAGGTGACGCCGGAACTGGAGGTCTTCGCCCAGTACGCCCGCGGCTTCCGCGCGCCGACTGCCCAGGAGCTCTACCAGAACTTCGGCGCGCCGGGCTCCTACGCCCGCATCGGCAATCCCGACCTGGATACCGAAACCAGCAATGGCTTCGAGATCGGCGCCAAGTATGATGGCGGCGACTACCGCATCGGCGCGACGGTGTTCAACAACTACTACAAGAACTTCATCGATACCGTCATGCTCGCCCCTCCGGGCGGCGAATATCCGGTCGGCGGCGTCACCGGCTACGAGAACCTCAACAACGTCCAGATCTACGGCGTCGAAATCGCCGGCGAATGGGTTTTCCAGCCGAATTGGCGCACCTGGGGTTCGTTCGCCTGGACCTATGGCGAGGATCGCGACACCGGCGCTTACCTTGACTCGATTGCGCCGATGCGGGCGATCGTCGGCCTCGGCTACTTCACGGAGACCTGGGGCACCGACGTGTCGGTGACGATGGCATCGGAGCGCGACAAGGTCACCGACGGCTTCGTCGCACCGGGCTACGGCGTGGTCGACGCCACCATCTGGTGGACGCCCGAACGCATTGCCGATGTCGATGTATCCGGCCTCAGGGTTCAGGCCGGTGTATTCAACCTGTTCGACAAGAAGTACTGGGATGCCCTGAGCGTGCCGGATGGCACCACGACGGCATCGGCCGACTACTTCAGCGAACCGGGCCGTACCTTCAAGGTCTCGATCTCGAAGACATTCTGAACCGACATCCATCCGCAGAAGGACGCCGCGCTGGAAAAGGGCGCGGCGTTTGCCGTTTGGCATGCGGCTCTCGGCGGCACAGTCTCTGCTTGCCGCTCCACAAGCAGGCGATTTGTATCAGGGAGACTACGCTACGGAGAAGACCTCAGCGCAGCGATTCTCGGCCTCTTATCCCAGTGAGATTGCAGAATGGCGGACCTCACGAAAAACGCCACCATGAGTTGTAGGCAATTCCAGCCGGAGGCGGAAATTTGCGGCCTCTTTACCACGTGTCAAATGTGGACGGTCTGCCATCCCGCTGATCGTGCGAAAAATTCCGGCAGTCCCTTGTCATTGATATATTTGTAGGCTTAAACACTTCTCCATTGGTCAACTTAGATTTTGCGGATGATCATCGACGAGCGACAAACGCTGCTAAGCGCCGACATCTCGAAAACCGAGACACGAGCGGCGCTGATGCAGGTCATGGGGCGGGTTGTGCGCGAATTCGGCTTCGAATACGCGAGCATCCTCACGGCTCCGGGTCCGAACGACATACTTCTGTCGCCGCTTGTGCACGAAAGCACCATCCCGGGCGCCTTTGTCAGGGAGTTCGATCGCAACCACTTCCTACGCTCCTGCCCTCTGCTGCCGCGAATGAGCAATTCGATCCTGCCGCAGGGCTGGCGCATCGGATCGCGCGATCCGGCCCTCTCCTACGACTGCCCGCCGGAAATGGCCGATCTGTGGCGCCGCTTCGGCATCGAGATGGGCATGGTCTTCCCGCTGAACTCGATCGATTCCACGCGTTTCCTGGTGCGCTACGACGGAAATCGGTGCGACCTATGCCAGCAGGAGATCAACGAACTCTCGATGATCACAATCCATGCCTTCGACATGTTCGACCGCATGCGCAGGTCCGAGATCGCCATTCCGGTGGCGCTGTCGGCACGGGAACTGGAAGTCGTTCGCTGGACAGCACAGGGCAAGACCTCGGTCGAGATCGGGCAAATCCTCTCGCTCTCGGACCACACGGTCAACGCCTACATGACGAATGCGATCCGCAAGCTCGATTGCGTCAACCGTACACAACTGGTTGCCAAGGCTATTCGCCTCAAGCTAATTAACTAAAGCTTAAAGTAAAGCATGTAGCCCTCGTCACGATGAACCAGAGGAAGAGGTCGTGCCTTGCCGATCCGCTACGACCAGATCGACAGCAAGACGTTTCAGGACGGCAGCGCCGTCGGGATCACCCCACGTGATATCATCGAACTCGTGACCGCCTTCAGGCTGTACGGCTTCTTCCGCATCGATCTCGAGACCGGCCACTTCTTCGCGACGCCCGACGTCTACACGATCTTCGGCATGGAGTACCAAACGGGTCCGATGAACCTGCTGGAGTTCCGCGACCACATCCACCCCGATGACCTGCCACTGTTGATGACCTCCTTCGAACGTGCCAGCACGCATAAGGAGATATATCACAACATATACAGGGTGAAGCGTCCGGAAGGCGCCTACCGCTTCGTCCGCACCGTTGGAAAGTTTAGGGAAAAAGAAGGCACGCCCGGCGAGCTCGTCGGCATCACCTACGAGTTTTTCGAGCGCCTTCGCACGATCGCTTTCGCATCGGAATTCGACGAGCCCTGACCGCCCTTAGCGGTCGAGCACCGCCCGCAGCTCCACCATGTTCGACCGTACCCGCAGGATATAGAAGCCCATGGTCGCAAGATGGGTCGGCATGATCCAGCCATCTTCCGAGCCATTCGAGATGATCGCCGGCTGAATGCGCAGCGACGCCTGCAACTGCTTCTCCATCTCAACCCAGATCGAGGTCAGGTTGCGCTCGCGGATGACGTCCCTGAAGTCCGCCTTCGCCGCCTGCAGGATCGCATACTGGGCATAGAGCTGCCCGTAGGCGAACCAGAAACGGTCATCGGCGCGGGTATCGAACCAGCCGGCGTTATATTCCTCCGACCGGCGCCGCAGAATGTCCGAGGTATTGCCGAGATCGCTCGCCATCCGGTCGAGCAGTTGCATCAGGTTGTCCGCGCGCGCGTCGAAGACCGCATTGCAGAGCTCCAGATCGGAGTTGAACTTGCGCCAGCTGTTGACTGCAGCACGGTAAAAGCTCGGCGTGGGTGTCTTGAAGCCGAACGGATTGGTGCCGAAATACCAGGTTCCCTCGTCAAACTGGATGTTGCCGCGCGCATCCTGGAGATCGTTGTTGATGCCGGAGGTGCCGCGCACACGTCCAAGATTGTCGGCAAGCTCGATGCCGACGCGCCGCACGACCTGGTTCACACCACGCTGGAAGGAGGCCTTGTTGTCGAAGAACGGGGTATTGTCCCAGTCCATCCCGAACAGGCCCGTCTTGTAGAGTAGCGTCGAGGAAATCCAGACGTTCTGGTTGACGTTCATGTCGGTCAGATCGGCAGCCAACGTGACGATCGCCGAATTCTGGCACACACCCGCCTGCCCCGCGACGGGTTCGCCCGCGGCGACCGTGCGTTCATTGAGATTATACCCTGACGCCATTTCCGGGTTGAAGCCGTACCAGACCTGGGTGCGCCAGAACAGCAGTCCGTAGAAGATCACGAGAACCAGAAGCACGAGGATGATCGGTCCCTTGATCAGCCAGTTGCGGCGCTGATACCAGCCGTGGGCGGCCATGAACGGCCAGAGAAGCCAGGCGACGACGAGACCGACGCCGCGCCCGAAGGCGGCGAAGACGCGCTGGAAGAACGCGATGACCGGGTCAAGCATTTGTGTCGTCTCCTATGGCATAGAGGCGTTGCCTGAAGCCTCTCTTGTCCTGCAGATACGTGGAGCTCAGGCGCGATACAACATAGTCCCTGAATCTTTCGCCGAAGCCTTCATAGGCCAAGTAGAAACCCTGCTTGTCGAAAACGAAACGGGACACGAAGTCGCTGGGGTTGAACTGCGCGATCAGCCGCCCGGTCAGCCATTGGTCCGGATGACCGGGCTTGGGCCTGACGAGCAGGAAACGACGCTCCGCCGGCACCTGGGCAAGACGGATGCTGCCCGTCGCCGCCAGCTGCCGGATCATTTCCTGGAGGAATGGATAGGTGCCGTCTTCGGCGATCCGTGCGGCATTGCGCTGCGCGAACGCCTGGAGCCAGACGGTGTCCACCAGCGATAGATCGGCCTCGGGGTCGAGATCTCGAACGAGCGCGATCAGCGCCATTTCGGCCCGGTGACGATAGAGGCCGGACTGCTCGACCCAGCTTGCGCGCGGCATCTCGATGCGGCCGGTGCTTGCCAGAAAATCGAAGATCTTTTCCCGGTCGTTGATCGAGATGTAGCTGACCTGCCACGGTCGCGACCGCCGGAACCCCGGCGCCGAGGGATCGCAGATGACAGTCGTCGTCCGGTCGTCGACGAAAACGTAGACACCGCCGAAATGATTGGCCCAGAAGGCATCGTGGCGGAAGACCAGCTTGTCCGGCACCAGCTCGTTCTGGCGGATGTCGCCGGTGAGTTTCGCCAGTTCCACCATGCGGTTCAGCAAAGCATCGTCGCGCCAGGCATCCGCCTCGGTCTCCACGCGATCGGCGAGCCGCCGAAGCTCCGTTGCCTTGCCCAGCACATCCTCGGCCGAGAGCACCCGGAATTGCACCTCGTTGATCGACAGCAGATCTTCAAGGGTGCGCACCTCGGCAACGCTGTCCTCGATCTCGCCGTAGATCGCATCCTTGATGGTGATCGCGTTGATCGACCGCGCATTGGCGGTGAAGAACTCGTGCATCAATCCGGCCGTGTTGGAAAAGCTCGTGTGCACCACCGGCAGGTTCTCCTGCTCGGGCGTCATGACGATGAAGCGGCGATTGACGCGCTTCGGGTCGAGATAGTCCTTGTCGCCGAGTTCGTCCGCCACCTGAGGCGAAAAGCCGGTCATGTCGATGTCGAATTCCGTGAGCGCCGTCGGCGGCAGGCCGAAACGCGTCAGCGCCTTGTTGTAGCGGTCGACGAGATGCGGCTCCGTGACCGGAAGCAGCCGGCCGTAGATCAGTTCAGCTTCAAGCAGGCGGTTCATAAGACAGGGGCTCTCGTCACGCGCTGGTCTCGGGTTCGTCGTTGCCGCTCCAGGCGACAAGATCCTCGAGATCGACCTTCAGCGCTCGGGCGATCTTCTTCAGCGACGAAATGCTACCTTCCTTCTTCTTCGATTCGATCTCCGACAGATAGGTCGCGCTGATGCCGGCGGTGGCGGCAAGGTCCTTGGCCGAAAGCCCCCGGAAATCGCGCCAGACGCGCACGGGGCTTTCGCCATCCATCATCCGGTAGACGAATTCGGCCGGGATCAGTTCTTCCTCGCCCCTGGCGAGCTTTTCCTCGAAGGCTTTGATCGCCAGGGAATCCTCAAGGTCCTCGAGACGCTCGACCAGCTTCATCAGTGCGTCGTAGTCCTTGCGGCTGAGAACGACCAGTTCCTCGCCGCTCGGTGTCGTGAAAGGCGTCGCTGTGTTCATTGTCACATCCCTTCATATGCCTCGCCACGGGCCGCAATTCTGACGACATCGACGATGACACCGTCTTCGCGGAAGATCACCCGCCAGTCGCCGACACGAAGCCGGAGATAGTTCAAGCCCTCAAGCCTCTTCACATTGTTCGCCAACGACCGGGGATCGAGAGCATATTGCTGGACCTTCGACCGAATCCTCCGGGCCTCGTTGGCCGGAATGCGCGCCAGTTTTCGCTGCGCCTGCGTGCTGTAGATGACTTGTTTCATGTTAAGCCGTCCCCGCGTCAGTCGCAACAACAATTCGCTCGGAGCGAATTACGCCACACTCAGTCCTGTCACCAGCGCCCTTCCCGCTTCATCGCCTCTATCTGCGATACCGCCCTCTCCCTCTGCTTCTCGCGCCTGACGATCTCTGTCACGGCCGCGTCATCGGACTTGTCAGCATAGCGGAATTCGCTGTCGGCGTAGCGGTTGATCTCCTGCAGCACCATCTCCATCGTGATCGGGCCGCGCAGTTCCTCGATCATCGCCTTCTTCTCGTCGTAGGACTTGTGGAGGAAGGCCTCGGGCGTTTCGAACCAGTCGTCCGGCAGCTCCATGTCCATCGCCCGCATCTTGATCGCATCGGTGATGTTCTTGATCGCGCGGCCGGTAAAGCGGGGTTCGGCGAGCTTGATCTCGTGCAGGTAGGCGCCGATGTCGGCGAGCGTTGCAATCCTGCCCCTCGCCTTTTCGAAGCGCTGCCAGACGGCGGCGAGCCCCTCTTCCTTCGGACGATCGTGCTGGCCGTAGGAGGTGGCGACCGCGCGCTTGATCTCCTGGTCGGCAAAGAGCGCGTGCTCGCCGAGCGGGATCTTGTGGTTCTTGCCGATCAGCAGCGCGAAGATATCGACATAGTCGTTCTGCGTCTGCGGCCCGTCGACCAGCCAGCGGGCGCCGGCGCGCTGGCGCAGCGCGTCGTCGACGTTTTCTGGAAAGTTCGAGAACATGCCGAAGCTTGCATTGCCGCGTACGACGGTGGAGGCGCCAGCAAAACTCTCCATCAGCACCGCCGTCACCTCGTGCTGACCGGACGAGGCCCGGTCGTCGGAGCGCTTGGCGGTGACTTGGTCGACATCGTCGATCGTGCCGAAGCCGATCACCTTCGGGTTCAGCACGTTGGTGACGAATTCCTTGGCGTTCTGCCCAGACTTGCCCTGATAGGAAGAAATCTGGTCGACGCCGAAATTCTCGTAGTGGAAGGCATAACCCGCCACCTGACAGTAATCGTGCAGCAGCCCGGCGATCATCTGGATCAGCGTCGTCTTGCCGGTGCCCGGCATGCCGTCGCCGATGAAGGTGAAGAGAAAGCCGCCGAGCTCCACGAACGGGTTCATCTGCCGCTCGAAGTCATAGGCCATCAGCATCTTGGCGAGCTTGATCGACTGGTATTTGGCGATGTGATTGCCGACCACCTCCTCCGGCTTGCGAAACGTCATCGACAGCGGCTTGCGCCGCGCGCCGGGTGCGACATCGAACCCGTCGAGGGTGAAGTCGTCCGACTCGATGCGGATATGGGTGTTTTCGAAGGCGGACAATCCCGTGAAGCGCGCCTTGCGGGCGATCAGACCGTCGATCGCCACCCTGGCCAAGGCGCGAGCCCGTATCAAAAGGCCGGTATCATCTGGAGCACCGGAAAGCGCCATATCAAGACCCGCGATCAGGCTCTTCAGAGCATCCTGCGGCGTGTCGAACAGGAAATCCGGCTCTTTGGTATCGTTCGCGGGCTCGCTCTCGCCGGTCAGGGTCGAGAGCAGGTAGGCGGCGAAGGTGAATGCCGCAACATAGGCGGACGCCGACAGCAGCGCCTTGAATTGTTCGGCCTCGGCGCCGGCCAGCGGTGCGGCAAGATTGCGCGCCTGCAATTGTTCGAGGTTGGTCTGGCGGGCGAAGACGTCGGACACCGCGAGCGCCACCTGCGCGCCGCGCCTGGCGCGGTAAAGTACGGCATGCTGCTGCGGCGACAAGAGCGGATCAGCGGGGCGGACCGACTGGATCGTCTTTTGCAATTCGATCTCGCGGGTGCGCTTGACCGACCCTGTAGAGACCGTTGGCACGAAGCGTCGCCCGGTGCCGGCCAGCGTCGCGCCCTGCCCGTCGCCGGGATCGAGAACGAGGGTTCGGGTTACCAGCCCTTGCGCGACCGCGAGGTGCTTGGCGATCTCGTCCTCGTGGATGGTCGTCAGCCCCGCGTTCAATCCGTTCATGCTCAGACCTCGCTCACGACATTGCTGCCGGAAACCACATGGACCTTGTAGCCGGCGAAGATCGACGATGCGTCGCCCGAGGCATAAAGCGCCTGGTAGGCATCATGCGGCACCAGGGCGTGCTTCTGGTAAGCCGAGACACCCATGCGCGCCGCTTCGAGATCGCCGGTCTCGATGTGGAACTCCTGGATCGCCGGCGTGGAGGAGAAGAAGCCCTTCTGCGCCGGCCGCTCTGCCTTGGAGAAGATTTCCTGCATCGTCCAGGTGAGTACCCAGGCGTTTTCCGGCTTCCTGACTCGTGTGAGGATGTCGGTGACGCGACCGTTGTTCTCGGTGATACCCGCCGCATAGAAGGGACCGAGCACCACGCGATTCATCTGCTTGGGGTGCAGCGTCTCGAAATCCTTGTCCATGTTGCCGATGACGGTCGCCGGTGTCAGCGAATAGGCGCCGTTCTTCGCGGCGAAATCGTCGAAGCGGGCGGCCAGTTCCGGATTGAGCAGTCCGCCGACAGGCAGCGGTATATCAACGTCAGGATTGAGTTTGCCGTCCGGCGTCACGAGCAGCTTCGCGACATTGTCGGACGAGTCCTCAATGCCCGCCGCGTAGATCATCGGCAACGTGTTGGTCCCGTCGAACACGGCCCACGTGACGACATAGTAGGGTCGCCGGGTCTTCTCGTTGACGGTGACGCGCACCGTCTCCGGCATCACGAACGGCGAGAAGATTTCACCGCGACCGATCTGTTCTAGATAGAGCCGTTCAGCCATCTGCGTCTGCAGCGCGGTCGGAAATTCCTTCTGCCGCAGGATGAAGTCAACGATTTCGGCCCTGAGCGCATTGGCGTCGGGGATCGCAGCCAGCCGTTTCGGCGCGCTGCCGCGATCGTTTTCCAGCTCCAGCACGTTCTGGAAAATCGGAAACCCGCTTTCGGCGCGGGAAATCCGGAACTGGTCGGTGAAGCCGATCCGGTTTTCCCAGCAGGCGAAGGAGTTTTTGAGCCGCTCGACATAAGGCAGCACCAGTCCGCCCGCCGATCCCATCGCCGGAAGCGTGACATCCGGATTGGAGAGATAGATTTCGAGCCCGCCGAGGGCCGAGCGGATGGCGTTGAAATAGTGGGTGACGGCGGGATTGGCGTTAGGGGCGTTCATGGAGCGCTCCCCGCGCGTTGCCCCTCATCCCCCTGCCGGGACCTTCTCCCCGTCTCGACGGGGAGAAGGGGGATGGAGCACCGCCTTGCCACACATCCCTTCTCCCCGCCTGCGGGGAGAAGGTGGCGGCAGCCGGATGAGGGGCTGGCTTCCACCTCAGCGATTGACAACCGCGAGCCCATCACGTCTTCACGTAGTTCGCCGAATTGTGCTTGTCGATGACCGTCTGGAAGCGGCGGGCAAACGCGTCGTCGGCGAGCTTCTTGCGGCGCTGGATGTCCTGCGTCGAGAGCATGTTCTTCTCGTGCAGTTCCAAGAGGTCGCCGATATGGCGCTGCGCGGCGGCACCGATGCCCGCCATGGTTTCTTCCGCCGCCGTATCCACCTGGCTGCCGAGCGTGTTGATCCGGTGCGCGACCTCCTGCTGGGCGGCGGTCTTCAACGAATCCTCAAGCGCCTTGTAGAGCACGATGCGCTGTTCGGTATCGATCGTCAGCTTGTTGATCAGCGTGTTCTGCGCGGCGATCTGGTTGTTGAGCGAATCGACAAAGGTCTGGAACATCGAGGTGTAGCGTTCCAGCGTCTGGCTCTCGGCGAGAAGCTCCTGCTCCTTGGCCTGCGCCTCGTTGTAGTCGGTCGCGAGTTTCGAGCGCTGGGCTTCGAGCTCGGTGCGCTCCGACTGGTCGGTGGACGCAGCGATCTTGTTTTCGATGTCGAGCAGTTGCGGATTGAGCGTCTCGATCTTCTTCTGCGTCGCCTCGAGGCTCGCGATCGTACCCTTGCGACGCTCGATCACCTGGATCAGGCTCGCTTCGGAGGTCTTGTAGCGCTGGTCGAGAACGGCACGCTGATCCTTGAGAATACCGACGATCGTGTCGGACTTGGCGAGCAGTTCCTGCAGGTTGCCGGCAAGCGACATGTTGCGGACGCGCTCGGTGCGCATGCGCTGCGCCCGCTGCTTGGAGAAGATGCCGATGAACTTCTCATAGCCGGAATAGGTCTTCATGCTCTCGAACTCGGAGCCGAACACGTTGGTGGCGTCCTCCAGGCCGATGATGAGGTCGGCGATGTTCGCCTCCATCACCTTCTGCTGGTTAAGCACATCCTGGATACGGGCATTCTCGATGTCGAAATTCGTGTCGCCGAGCTTGGTGTCGGCCTTGGCGAACTGGTCGAGCACCTGGCCGGACTGGGCCAGCTTCGTCTTCATATCGTCGACGATGCCGCGGGTTTTCTCGATTTCGCTGTCGAAGGACTGTAGTGAAGCCATGCGCTCGTCTCCCTGAACCCTGTCCGCAACCGCAGGATTTGAAAATCCACGGCGACCTTATCCCAATTCGGCACTTTGAACAGCGCCGCGCCTCGCCAAAGCGGAGGATCACATTGCAGATATGGAGGGCAGCGCCATCGCACAAGGTGGTACACGCGAAAACACGGCACCGGGATACCACCGTTGCCGTGTCGGGAAGCGAAAGGAACCCTTACTGGCCAGCGGCAGCTGGATCCTTGAGATAGGCGATGATGTTCGCGATATCTTCGGGCTTCTTCAGCCCGGCAAAGGACATCGTGGTTCCCTTGACCAGATCCCGCGGCTTCGGCAGGTAGAGCGCCAGCTCCTCCGCGCTCCAGACCTTGCCGTCCGCGCCGAACTCCGTCATTGCCTTGGAATATTTGAAGCCCTCGACACTGGCGACCGGACGGTCGACGACACCCATGAGGCTCGGGCCGACCTTGTTCTTGGCCTCGGTTGCGGTATGGCAGGCCATGCAGTTCTTCTTGAAGACGGCCGCTCCGGCGACCGCGTCGCCATCGGCAAGAGCCACGCCCGCCGGCAGGATCAGCGACGCGGCGAGAATGAGACAGTGCAGTTTCATGCGTTTTCCTCACACGATTGCATCCCTCCCGATTGGAGGGCGTTACGACGCCACTCTGGAGGAATTCAGGATCGGGCTCCATTGGACGACTTGACGCGGTCTAGCAGACAGCCTCGGCCCCGACCTTGATCATGATCAACTCTGGTGATTTCCGCCCGGAAAGCGGCGGGGAATGCCGCTGAAGCGTCGCAAACCGCACCGCAATTTCGCCGCATTTGCGCCTGTCGCGCTTGCAAATCTTGTCTATAGGTGTTGACTTGGGAACAGCAAAAACAAGGGAGCCCTCTCAATGACCAATGCCTCTTTCCGTCGACTATCGCTTGCAGCCCTGGCCTCGACACTGATGCTGTCCGCCGCGCCCGTCTGGGCTGCGGAGGCTGAAAGCTGCTCGACCGTCCGCTTCTCCGACGTCGGCTGGACCGACATCACCGCGACCACCGCGACGGCCTCGGTGATTCTGAAGGCTCTCGGTTACGAGCCGACCACCACCGTGCTCTCCGTTCCGGTGACCTACTCGTCGCTGAAGAACAAGGACATCGATGTCTTCCTCGGCAACTGGATGCCGACCATGGAAGCAGATATCGCGCCCTATCGCGAGGAAAAGTCGGTCGAGACCTTCGGTCCGAACCTCGAGGGCGCCAAGTACACGCTCGCCACCAATGCCAAGGGCGCCGAACTCGGCATCAAGGACTTCGCCGACATCGCCAAGCATGCCGATGCGCTGGAAGGCAAGATCTACGGCATCGAGCCGGGCAATGACGGCAACCGCCTGATCATCGACATGATCGACGGCAACAAGTTCGAGCTCGGCAGCTTCGAAGTGGTCGAATCCTCCGAGCAGGGCATGCTCGCGCAGGTCGCCCGCGCCGAACAGGATGGCACGCCGATCGTTTTCCTCGGCTGGGAACCGCATCCGATGAACGCCAACTTCAAGCTGACCTACCTGTCTGGCGGCGATGACGTCTTCGGCCCCGACTTCGGTGGCGCGACGATCTACACCAACACCCGTGCCGGCTACACCACCGAATGCCCGAATGTCGGCAAGTTCGTGACCAACCTTAAGTTCTCGCTGGCCATGGAAAACGAGATCATGGGCAAGATCCTGAACGACGGTGAGGATGCCGAAGCTGCTGCCACCGAGTGGCTGAAGGCCAACCCGTCGGCCGTTGAACCCTGGCTTGCAGGCGTGACGACCAAGGACGGCGCCGAAGGCCTCGCAGCCGTCAAGTCGGCGCTCGGCCTCTGATCGAGCGAACGAAATGGCCCCGCGCGGAAGGATCGTCCTCCCGCGCGGGTGCTGAGCCATTTGCTCTGCGCCAATTTCGGGGACACGCATGAATTTTCTCACCGACTACAAGATCCCGATCGGGGCGACGTCGAAACTTTTGGTCGACTGGCTGACCACAAATCTCAAAATTTTCTTCGATTTCATCGCGACCATTCTCGACGCGTCGATCGACGCGATGCTCTTCGTTCTGCAGGCGCCGTATCTCAAGGGCAGCCCGCTCGAGGCGCTCTATCCGCTTCTGATGATCGCCATCTTCACGGCCATCGCCTGGCTGGTACGCCGTTCGCTCGGCGTGACGCTGTTCACGCTGATCGGCCTGCTCCTGATCTATAATCAGGGCTACTGGAAGGAGACGATGGAAACGCTGGCGCTGGTACTGGCAGCCACAGGTGTGTCGATGGTCGTCGGTGTGCCGATCGGCATTGCCTGCGCGCGCCGACCCTGGCTCTATGCCGGCGTTCGGCCCGTGCTCGACCTAATGCAGACCATCCCGACCTTCGTCTACCTGATCCCGGCGCTGATCCTTTTCGGCCTCGGCATGGTGCCTGGCCTGATCGCCACCGTGATCTTCGCGATCCCCGCGCCGATCCGCCTGACCCGTCTCGGCATCATCTCCACCCCGCCGTCGCTGGTCGAAGCCGCTGTGGCGTTCGGTGCCACGCCCACGCAGGTGCTGCGCAAGGTGGAACTGCCCTTTGCGACGCCGCAGATCATGGCCGGCCTCACCCAGACCATCATGCTGTCGCTGTCGATGGTCGTGATCGCCGCGCTCGTCGGCGCCAGCGGTCTCGGCGTTCCGGTCGTCCGCGCGCTGAACACCGTCAACATCGCCCGGGGATTCGAGGCAGGTCTCTGCATCGTCATTCTCGCCATCATCCTCGACCGGATCTTCCGCATTCCCGGAGAAGACACATGACCGAAGCCGTCATTTTCTCCAACGTCGACATCGTATTCGGCGACAATCCGCAAAAAGCAATCGAACTGATCGACCAAGGGCGCACCCGCGACGAGATCGGTGCCGAGACGGGACTGGTGCTCGGCGTTGCCGGCGCCTCCCTGACGGTGCACGAAGGGGAAATCCTCGTGCTGATGGGCCTCTCGGGTTCCGGCAAGTCGACGCTGCTGCGCGCTGTGAACGGTCTTGCGCCCGTCGTTCGCGGCAATGTCACCGTCAGGACGACGGGCGGACATGTCGATCCCTACACATGCTCCGCTGCCAAGCTGCGCGACCTGCGCATGCACACCGTCTCGATGGTCTTCCAGCAGTTCGGTCTCCTGCCCTGGCGGACGGTTGCCGAAAACGTCGGTTTTGGCTTGGAACTGGCGGGTGTTCGCGAGGCGGAGCGCCGGAAGACGGTCGACGAGCAGCTTCATCTGGTGAACCTCTCGCAATGGGCCGACCGCAAGGTCAACGAACTGTCGGGCGGCATGCAGCAGCGCGTCGGGCTCGCCCGCGCCTTCGCCACCGGCGCGCCGATCCTTTTGATGGACGAACCGTTCTCGGCCCTCGACCCGCTGATCCGCACGCGCCTCCAGGACGAGCTTCTGGAATTCCAGTCGCGCCTGAAGAAGACGATCCTCTTCGTCAGCCACGATCTGGACGAGGCCTTCCGGATCGGCAACCGCATCGCCATCATGGAAGGCGGCCGCATCATCCAGTGCGGCACACCGCAGGAGATCGTCAGCAACCCGATCAACCAGTATGTCGCCGACTTCGTGCAGAACATGAACCCGATCAACATGCTGACCGCGAGCGACGTGATGACACCGGGCGCCGCCACCCAGGGCGCCGTCAGCGGCACCGCGAAACCGCAAACACCGCTGGTCGACATCCTCGACGTGCTGGCGCGGCAACCCGGCACGATCGGCGTTGTTGACAACGGATCGATCATCGGCACGATCAGCGCCAATGAAGTGATAGCAGGGCTGACGCGGCACAGGCGCAAGGAACCGGTCTGAGACCGGTTCCGCGCACTTCTGTGCCGGGTGGCCGGGAACAGGATGATGGCTGACAAACCTTCCGTGATTCGCGAAACGGACGAGGACGCGAGGCGCCTGGCGCGAACATTGGTGCGGGCGGCGCGTTACGTGGCGCTCGCAGTCGTCGATCCGGAAACGCATTTTCCCTCCGTCAGCCGCGTGCTGGTCGCAACAGACAGCGACGGCGTGCCGGTCATTCTCGTATCGAACCTGTCGGCCCACACACGCGCGCTCTCAGCCGACAGCCGCTGCTCGCTGCTGGCCGGAGAACCCGGCAAGGGTGATCCCCTCGCCTATCCCAGACTGACCGTCCAGTGCCTTGCCGAACCGGTGGACCGTGACAGCGACGTACACGCACGTCTTCGCGCCCGCTTTCTTGCCCGCCACCCCAAGTCGAAGCTCTACATCGACTTCCCAGACTTTCGCTTCTTCCGGTTGGTCCCGCAGGGCGCAAGTCTGAACGGCGGCTTTGGCCGTGCATACATTTTGCCCGCCGACGACTTGATCATTGCAAACTTTGGACAGGCGGAATTTGCCGGTGGGGAGGCCGAGACACTGCAAGAATTAATGGGGGACCTACCCGATCTCCCGGCAGTACTGGCAGGGCACCTTGGTGGCGACAACGCGCTGAAATGGCAGGTCTGCGGCCTTGATATGGCCGGAATCGACCTGATTTCCGGGGATTTTGCCCTCCGGTGGGAGTTTAGCGCCCCCTGCCACAACCTTAGGGACATTAAATTAGACTTATCTAAATCAGCATACCCGATACCTTAAATTTAGGCATATACAATTTTTAGCCGCTTGGTACACTTTCGGGCATTCGTACTACGCTGATTGCAAGCGGTTCGCCCGCGTGGGCAACCGGTTTTTAGGGAAGAATGAGCTTATGAACACCAAGACTTTGACCGAACAGTCGGCAGCCGCTGCCGGCCTTCTTTCGGCGATGGCAAACCCCAAGCGGCTTATGATCCTGTGCAGCCTGGTCAAGGGCGAGGTGCCGGTCGGCGTTCTCGCACAGCAGGTCGGCCTCAGCCAGTCGGCGCTCTCCCAGCACCTGTCGAAGCTCAGGGCCCAGAAACTCGTCAAGACGCGTCGCGACGCGCAGACAATTTATTATTCCAGCAATTCGGAGTCCGTCATCAAGGTTCTTGAGACGCTGGAAGACATTTATTGCCAGACAGAGGCCAGCCGTTCCGCCGCCTGATGATAGCGCTGCCATAAAGGCAGACAGCAGGCGGAAGAGCGGTCCAAGACTACCAGGCCAATGGTGTCGCGGCTTTTTGGATGACGTTATATGCAAGAGAGACTGGCCGGCGGATCCTCGATCCGCCGGCTTTTTCGTTGCCGAAGCTCAACTGCCGACGACGGCCTGGTCGTTGCGGCTGAGAACGATGAGCGAGGGCCGGGCCGGCATACCGTCGGCAAAGTCCGGCCAGAGCGTGCCGATGTCGGCGATCGACGTGGCATCCTCGTTGTCATCCATCCGCAGCTCACCGGGATGCTGGATCGAGATGAACACCGACGTGCCGTCGGGCGTAAAGGTCGGCGAGCAGCATTCGGACCCGACCGGCGGGATGTAGAAGAGCTTCGGCAGTGCCCGCCCCTCGCCCTCCGTCTCCATCACGTAGAGCGCATCGGCAATGCCTTCCGGCGGCGGACCGTCGGTCGCGACCCAAAGGCGCCCGGCCGGGTCGACCGCCAGATTGTCGGGATCGGTGAACCAGCCGTTGGCGGTCGTCGATGCGTGGAACATCGCGCCGTCCTCCGCCACCGCGGGATCGCCGCAGAGCACGAAGACGTCCCAGCGGAAGGTCTCGGCGGCATAGTCGGGTTTGTCGCCTACATCCGGCGGCACCAGTTCGAGGAGGTGGCCGTGCGGGTTCGGCCCGCGCGGATTGGCGGCATTAACCTGCTCAGCTTCATCGCCCTCGCCGGCCGCCAGCCGGTCCTCGTTCTCGGTCATCGCCACATAGAGCTTGCCCGTCTGCGGATGCACGACGAACCCCTCCGGCGCATCCATCGGCGTCGCACCCAAGAGGTCGGCAGCCGCGCGCGTGTTGAGCACCACGTCGGCCTGGCTTGCAAAGCCCGCCTCGGCCGTCAGCGGCCCTTCGCCGGCGATGAGCGGCAGCCAGCGCATCGTGCCATCGCTCTCGAATTTCGCCACCGACAACGTGCCCTCATCCAGCAGGTCGCGGTTGGCTGCGCGGTCGGTCGGGTTCCACGGATCGCGGGTGACGAAGCGGTAGAGATATTCGAAGTCGTCGTCGTCGCCCATGAACACGACGACGCGTCCATCCGGGGCTACGGCGCATTGCGCGCCCTCATGGGTGAAGCGTCCGAGCGCCGTGCGTTTGACCGGCTTTGCCGATGGATCGAGCGGATCGATCTCGACCACCCAGTCGAACCGCATCCACTCGTTCGGCTCGTCCTCGAAGCGCAGCCGCGATTCCAGGCGGCCGGCGGCATAAATGTCGTTGTCCTCCTCGTCCCAGCCCTGTCGCTCAACCAGTTCCTGGTTCGGCAGGACGGTGTAGTCGCCGGCGAAGACGTCCATCGCACCCTCTTCGCCCGACAGCATCGTGCCCCAGGGGGTGATCCCGCCATTGCAGTTGGAGATGGTGCCGAACACGGCCCGGCCTGTCGGATCGGCCTTGGTCTTCAGCCGGTCATCGCCGGCCGCCGGTCCCGAGATCGCCATGTCGGTGCCCATGTGGATGCGGCGGTTGTAGGAACTGTCGAGCACCACGGCCCATTTGCCGTCGGTGCGGCGGACCTCGAAAATGCTGAGGCCGACGCTCGCCATGATGGCGCGGATTTGGTCGTCCGTCAGCGTGTCGCGGTAGTCCTCATCGGTGAGGCCGGGAAACATCAGGAAGGGCGAGGCATATTCATGGCTGACGATCATCAGGCCGTTGTCGGCCGTCGCAGCACCATGCGGCAGCGGCATGAAATAGGTGAAGTCGTTGTTGTAGCCGAACTGGCGCTCGGCCGCCTTGCCGTCGAGGGTGGCGAGATCGAAGGCCGGGCTGTCGGGGAAGAGCGCGTCGCCCCAGCGGATCAGCACCTGCCGGTCGTAGCCCTCCGGCCAGTGATCGCGATCGTCACGCACGCGCTCCAATTCCTTGAAGGACAGCGAACCCGCAGCCGCCGCGGCAGCCGGCTGCGAGGAGAGCAGCGGTGCAAGCGCGACACCGCCGAGGCCGGCGACGAGGCCCTTGAGCACGGAACGGCGGCGGATGCCCTCGTTGAGGATGGAACAGTAGCTTTCTGCAATCTGGCGGCGCGGATTGGGACGCGCGCGCGTCTTCTGGCGGTCTGACATGATGCCTCCGAAAATTGACTGATATCAAGGAATGAATGAGGGAATGCACGTGCGCCCCAAGGCGTACGCCTCCTCCAAGAAGGGCCGATGACAGGGCACCACGGTTACCCTTTTTGGACTCGACCGGTACGAGTTGCCGGCGCATGATCATCACCGCCAGACAGGCAATCCATGACGTTTGCTGATGCCGCCTTGACGGCCCCAAGCGCCCTGATAATTTGAGCAAGCGCTCAAAATATCAGGCATGATTTGCCGCCAACAACCGGGGTTCGGCCGCCCGTCACGCAAATGGCCTGGAGAGATTTCGATGTCCAACCGTCTTACGTCCACGCCCAACGACCTGCGCGCCTTCTGGATGCCGTTCACCGCGAACCGGCAGTTCAAGAAGGAGCCGCGCCTTTTCGTCGGCGCCAAGGATATGCATTACACCACCCATGACGGCCGTCAGGTGCTCGACGGCACCGCCGGCCTCTGGTGCGTGAACGCCGGCCACTGCCGCCCCATGATCACCGAGGCGATCCGCGAGCAGGCTGGCGAACTCGACTACGCGCCGGCCTTCCAGCTCGGCCATCCGAAGGCCTTCGAGCTGGCGAACCGCCTGATCGACCTCGCCCCCGACAACATGGCGCATGTGCTCTACACCAATTCCGGCTCGGAATCGGTCGAGACGGCGCTCAAGGTGGCGCTCGCCTACCAGCGCGTGAAGGGCCAGGGCTCACGCACCCGCCTCATCGGCCGCGAGCGCGGCTATCACGGCGTCAACTTCGGCGGCATCTCGGTCGGCGGCATCGTCTCCAACCGCAAGATGTTCGGTACGCTTTTGACCGGCGTCGACCACATGCCGCACACCCACCAGCCGGGCAAGAACGCGTTCTCCAAGGGCATGCCCGAGCATGGCGGCGATCTCGCCGACGAACTGGAGCGCATCGTCACCCTGCATGACGCCTCGACCATCGCCGCCGTCATCGTCGAACCCGTTGCCGGCTCCACCGGCGTGCTGATCCCGCCGAAAGGCTATCTGCAGCGCCTGCGCGAACTCTGCACCAAGCACGGCATCCTGCTGATCTTCGACGAGGTCATCACCGGCTTCGGCCGTCTCGGCGCGCCCTTCGCGGCCCAGTATTTCGACGTCAAGCCCGACATCATCACGACCGCCAAGGGCCTGACCAACGGCGTCATCCCGATGGGCGCGGTCTTCGTGACAGCCGAAATCCACGACGCCTTCATGACCGGCCCGGAACACATGATCGAGTTCTTCCACGGCTATACCTATTCCGGCAACCCGATCGCCTCGGCCGCCGCACTCGGCACGCTCGACACCTACAAGGAAGAGGGCCTGCTGACCCGCGCCGCCGACATCGCGCCGTACTGGGAAGAGAAGCTGCATTCGCTGCGGGACTGCCCGAATGTCATCGACATCAGGAACCTCGGCCTGATCGGTGCGATCGAGCTGAAACCGATCGACGGCGAACCGACCAAGCGCGCTTTCAACGCCTTCCTGAAGGCCTATGAATCCGGCCTCTTGATCCGCACAACCGGCGACATCATCGCGCTCTCGCCGCCGCTGATCATCACCACCGAGCAGATCGACGAACTCTTCGACAAGCTCCGCAAGGTGCTGATGGCGAATATCTGAGGACATCGCCGTCCCGAGACAGAAGGCCGCTCTCCAGCGGCCTTTTTTCATGCTTCGTTTTTGTCTAAAGCAATGATGGGGAGCAACAAAATAACCCAAATGGCGCCAGAACCGGCAGAGATCGGTCGCGCCGACCCAAGGAGACGGACATGAAATTTCACCTTCTCGCCGGCGCGGCCGCTGTCGCGCTTTTCGCCGCCACACCCGCCGCTTATGCCGACATCACCATCGGTATGGTCGCGCCGCTCACCGGACCGCTCGCCGCCATCGGCGCGCAGATCAAGAACGGCACCGAGACGGCCATCGAGGAAATCAACAAGAAGGGCGGCGTCAACGGCGAGCAGCTCGTGCTGAAGGTCACCGACGATGCCGGCGAGCCGAAGCAGGGCGTATCGGCCGCCAACCAGCTGGTTGGCGAAGGCATCCGCTTCGTCGTCGGCCCGGTGACCTCGGGCGTATCGGTCCCGGCGTCCGCCGTCTTCGCCGAAAACGGCGTGCTGATGGTCACCCCGACAGCCACCTCGCCGGAACTGACCGCCCAGGGCTTCTCGACCGTATTCCGTACCTGCGGTCGCGACGACCAGCAGGGTGAGGTTGCCGCGAAATACGTGCTCGACACCTACAAGGACAAGAAGGTCGCGATTCTCAACGACAAGGGTCAGTACGGCAAGGGCCTCGCCGATGCCTTCAAGGTATCGCTGAACGCAGGTGGCGTCACGGAAGTGTTCAACGACGCGCTCAACGCCGGAGACAAGGACTTCGGAGCGCTCGTCACCCGCCTGAAGTCGGAAGGCGTAGAAGTTCTCTATTTCGGCGGCTATCATCCCGAAGCCGGCCTGCTGGCCCGCCAGATGAAGGATGCTGGAATGAGCGTGCAGCTGATCGCCGGCGACGGCCTGTCGAACAGCGAATACGTCACCACCGGCGGCGATGCCGCCAATGGCACGATCTACACCAATGCCGCGGACGCCCTTAAGAGCGCCGACAGCAAGGCCGCAGCCGACGCGCTGACCGCCAAGGGCATTCCGGCCGAGGCCTTCACGCTGAACGCCTATGCCGCCGTCGAAGTGATCGCCGCCGGCATTGCCAAGGCTGGCTCCGCCGAGGATGCCGAAGCCGTTGCCGCAGCGCTGAAGTCGGGCGAAGCCATCCCGACCGCGATCGGCGCCGTGACCTACGGCGAAACCGGCGACCTCACCTCGCAGAGCTTCGCCGTCTACAAGTGGGAAGACGGCAAGACCGTCTCGGTCGACTGAGACCGACGAACATCGTGCCAACTAAGGAAGCGGCCGGAAATGGCCGCTTCTTCATTTCCATGGGATGCCCGGCCGCATCCTAGAGGCGCGCCAGTTCGTCCGCCGTGTAATCAGACGCAAGCGCGATGTCCTTTTGCGCCTCCAGCGCCGCGAGCCGCGCCGTCAATCCATCCCGCACATGATGGTAGGCGTCGACGCCAAGCGTAAGCCGAAGCGGCGCGTCCTCGCGTTCCGTCGAGGCGATGATCGCGTCGACCATGCGGACCGGGTCGCCGGCGATCACCCAGTCACCGCTCTGGGCGGCCGCGATGAGTGCGCGGGGCGGCGTGCCGTCATAGGCGTCCATTGGTTCGGACATCACAATACCGGCGCCGAAGTTGGTGCGCGTTGCGCCAGGCTCGACGATCGTGAACTGAATGCCGAATCCCCTCACCTCCTGCGCCACGCTTTCGACGAACCCCTCTATGCCCCATTTGGTGGCGTGGTAGAGGCTGAAGCCCGGATAGGCGATCTGGCCACCCTCGGATGCGACCTGCAGAATGCGCCCGCCGCCCTGCGCCCTGAGCCGCGGCAGCAGCGCCTTGATCAACCGGATAGAGCCGATCAGATTTGTGTCGATGATCTCTTTCATCTCGACATCCGATGCCTCCTCGGCCGCACCGAAAACGCCGTAACCCGCATTGCTGACCGCAAAATCGACACGGCCGAAAGCGTCGAAGCTCTTCGACACGGCGGCCTCGATCGCCGCGCCGTCGCGCAGGTCGAGCGTGACGATGAGAAGCCGGTCGCCATGAGCGGCGGAAAGATCGGCAAGCGTTTCGGGTCGGCGCACAGTCGCCGCCACGCGGTCGCCGCGCTCCAGAAGCTTTTCGGTGAGGATACGGCCAAATCCGGAATTGGCGCCGGTGATCATCCAGGTCTTCATGACGTTCATCTCCTTGTGTCGACGTCCTGACCAGATAGATAGCAGCTGCTCTTTGTTGCAATTATCCCTTGAATATCGCATGACTTGCTGAATAATCACCAGCAATGACAGAGCCATCCCTCAGCGACCTCAAGGTCTTCGTGGCCGTTGCCACGCATCGCAGCTTCCGCAAGGCCGCCGACGAGATGGGCGTTTCGCCCTCCACGCTCAGCCACACGATGCGGTCACTTGAAACAGACTTGGGTGTACGACTCCTGAACCGCACCACGCGCAGCGTCGCCGTCACCGAAGCCGGCGAACGCCTGCTGGCACGCCTCTCGCCGGTGCTGATCGACCTCGCCTCGGCGCTGGACGAGGTCGACCCTTATCGCTCGACACCGGCCGGCACCGTCCGTATCAACGCCGCCGCCGGCGTGGTGGGCCTGCTCGTGCGCCATGTCGTGCCGGAAGTCCTGAAACGCCACCCGCAGGTCTCCGTCGATATCGTCAGCGAAGGGCGGCTGGTGGATATTGTCGAAGGCGGATTCGATGCGGGCGTCAGGCTCGGCGAGACCGTACCGCGCGACATGGTCGCCATTCGGTTCGGACCCGAGGCGCGGTTCATCTGCGTTGCCTCGCCGGACTATCTCGCCCGCGCCAGCACGCCCGCGACACCTGAAGACCTCGCCGCCCACGACTGCATCCGCCACCGCATGCCGAGCGGCAAGCTCTATCGCTGGGAGTTCGAGCGGCACGGCCAGGAATTGGCGGTCGACGTGCCGGGCCGGCTGACGCTCGACGACCAGGCGTTGATGACCGACGCCGCAATCGCCGGCCTCGGCATCGCCTATGTCTCCGAGCAGTCCGCCCGCGAGGCGCTCGCGGACGGCCGGCTGACACCGGTCCTGCTCGATTGGTGCCCGCCCTTCCCCGGCCTCTATCTATATTATCCCGGCCACCGCAGAGTGCCGCCGGCGCTCCGCGCCTTTATCGATGTGCTGAAGGAGATCAAACTGCCAACGTCTGACCTGTGAACAAGAGGTTGCGGAATTTCATTTCCCGCCTGGCGAAAATCCCCTCTCGAACGTTTATGGTGCGACGCAAGACAAGGGCCGAAGGAGACGACCATGACCGACACGATCCGCATCGCGAACGATAGCCTTACCGTCGAGGTCGCCTCGCTGGGGGCGGAGATGCAGTCGCTGAAGTCCGCCGATGGCCGCGACTGGCTGTGGAAAGGCGAAGCGACATGGTGGTCCGGGCGCTCGCCGATCCTGTTTCCGATCGTCGGGAAGGCGCCCGATGATACGCTGCTGATTGCGGGCAAGCCCTATCCGATGAAGCAGCACGGCTTTGCCCGCCGCAGCGAATTCGTCGTGGTCAACAGTGGCGAAGACTTCTGCCGCCATCAATTGACCGCGACCAACGAGACGCGGGCGGTCTATCCGTTCGATTTCCTGCTGGAACTCGAACATCGCGTCGCGGCCAAGACCCTCAGCGTAACCGCAACGGTCAGGAACACCGGCGCCTCGGCCATGCCGTTCGGACTCGGCTTCCACCCTGCCTTCCTCTGGCCGCTTCCGGGAGCAGCGGGTAAGGCGCACGCGGTCGCGCTCGACAATAGCGCCGAACCCGACCTCATTCGGCTGGAGAACGGTCTCGTTTCACCCGATCGCCGCCCGTCGCCGTTCAAGCAGGGGAAGCTTGTGCTCGACGCGTCACTGTTCGAGGCGGATGCGATGATCTTTCCCGAAGGCGCCGGCGCGGGCCTGAGCTACGGCGCGGATGGCGGCCCTGCCCTGCGCTTCCGCTTCGACAACTTGCCCAACCTCGCGCTGTGGCAGAAGCCCGGCGCCCCCTTCATCTGCATCGAGCCCTGGCACGGCATGGCGGCGCATGCCGATGGCACCGCCGAATTGGTGGAGCGACCCTATACCGTGGCGCTGGCGCCGGGCGAGGAGATGCGGTTCGGCTTCAGCGTCGAGATCGTGGACTGAGGCGGGGCGCACGCCGGCACTGCATACCCCTTGCCGACGTGGCCACATTCGGTACTCTCTTCGCGTAAAAATCAAAACCAAGAGGGTGAACCGATGTGCAATCACTGCGTAATCGAGAACGTGAAACGGAACATGCTGTCGCGCCGCTCCCTGTTCAAGGGAATGGCGGTCGCCAGTGCTGCGGTCGTGGCAGGCGGAACGGCGACGCCGGTGCTGGCGCAGGCGAACCCGGGCAAGGTCGTCGACCTCACCCATGCCTATGACGGTTCCTTCCCGACCTTCGACGGCAAGCCGGGCATTGAATACGAATGGGCGGTGGAGTACGCCGGCAATGGCTACCAGTTGCACAAGCTGACCATCTTCGAGCATACTGGCACCCATATCGATGCGCCGTTCCATTTCAGCGCCGACGGCACCAGCGTCGACCAGATCGAGCCGGAAAAGCTCGTTGCGCCGCTCGCCATCATCGACATCACCGACCGTGCCAAGGAAGAGGCCAACGCCACCGTGGAGGCCGCCGATGTCGAAGCCTGGGTCAGTGCCAATGGCGAGATCCCCGCCGGCGCCGTCGTCGCCTTGCGCTCGGGCTGGGCGAAGAAGGTAACGGACCCCTCGTTCCGCAACGACGGCGAAGGAAAGTTTGCCTTCCCCGGCTTCGGCAAATCGGCGACCGATCTGCTTGCGACGCTGGATGTTGCCGCCATCGGCGTCGATACGCTGTCGCTCGACCCCGGCAATTCGGCCGACTTCGCCGTGCACAACAGCTGGCTTCCGGCCGGCCGTTACGGCATCGAATGCCTCAACAACCTGGAGGAACTGCCGGTCAAGGGCGCGACCATCGTCGTCGGCGCGCCGAAGCACAAGGGTGGCACCGGAGGCCCGGCCCGCGTTCTGGCCCTGGTCTGAGGTCCGAACGATGGCCGTCCTTCCACTCCTTGATGATGAGGAGGCGAGCGCGGAAGCGCTCGCCGTCTTCAACGACATCCGCGAAAAACGCGGCACAGACTACGTCAACAATTTCTGGCGCGCTGTGGCGCACGATCCGGCGCAGCTTCGCGCCGTCTGGGAGAACATCCAGAAGGTCATGGCCCCCGGCGCGCTCGATCCGCTGGTCAAAGAACTGATCTACGTCGCGGTGTCCACGGCCAATGGCTGCGGCTATTGCGTACATTCTCACACGGCCTCGGCGAAGGCGAAGGGCATGACGCCGCAGATGCATGCGGAACTGCTGGCGGTGATCGCCATGGCGAGCCAGACCAATGCGCTGGCGACAGCGCTGGGCGTTCCGGTGGATGACAGATTCGATAGCACCAGGGGCGAGTGACGGCGCTTGAAACCCTCAACTCCTGCGCCGGACTCCACTCTCCTTGCGCAAAACCCCCGTTCGCCCTATCTTGTAGGGGTATGAGCACGGCCAGCGCCAGAGGCGGATGACAGCATCTGGACCGGTCGATCGCGAAAGCAGCCAGCAGCCCAGATGCCGCTGACATCAGGTCAACCGGCGCCGGATAGGCTGGCAGGTCCCCATGAGGAGAAGTCCATGGTCGACCCGGTGACACGCGTATCCCCCAGCGAAGCCTCGATCCCGACGAATGTCGGCAGCACGCTCGCGATCGGTTCAGAGGCCTACAACGCCTGGATCGCCGCGCGGCAGGCACAGATCAACGCCGATCTTCTGGACCTTGAGAACGCCGCCCGCGAGGAGCTGGAACGCCGCCAGGCGGAGGGCGAGACAGCGACGGACGAGGATCAGGCCCATGCCCGGCAATGGGGAGAGCCGCTCCCCGATTGGGAGGAGGCCGAGAGCGAACCGGACCAGCAGACGCTGTCTGGCGAGAGCCGGCGTATCGGCACCCAGAACTTCGACGACGAGACCCCCTTCGGCTCGCGGGTGGCGATCCTCTAACGCTCGCCCGCCGGTGGGTCCAGGTGGACGGCGAGCGTCTGTTTCAGCGTCTTCAGGACGACACTGGTCGTGAATTTGCGGATGTTCGGATTGCGTTCCATCATGCGGTCGGCGAAGGCATCGAAATGCTCGACAGACCCGGCCACGACCACCAGCGTATAATCACCCCTGCCTGTAACACACCAGGCCTGCTGGACTTCCGGTGTCTCTGATATCCAGCGGAGAAGCGGCGGCAGGAGTTCCGGACGGTCGCGCTCCAGCTCCAGCTCCACCAGCATCGCGACGCCGGAGCCGACCTTCTTGCCATCGATGACAGAAACGTCCCGAAGGATCACCTTGTCGTCCCGCAGTTTCTGCAGGCGACGTTGCGTGGCCGAAGGAGAGAGTCCGACACGATCGGCAAGCTCGGCGATCGTCAGCGTCGCATCGCGTTGCATCTCGCGCAGGATGGCACGGTCGGGTTTATCGACTGACATGGAATTTTCTCGGCTGATAGGCTGTGGTCGGGATAATTATCCATACTGGCGCAAAAATCGGGAACTTCAATCGCAAAGACGCCGCCATGATGTCGGCCATGACACAGCAATCCTTTCCTACCGCCGCCGCCATCGCCACTGCCTCCGGCAGCATCGACAGGCTTTTCGCCAACAGCCCACTGATCGAGCAGCAGCGCGCCAACGACGCTTTGGGGCTCAGGCTTTTCGCCAAGGTCGAGACGCTAAACCCGATCCGCTCCTTCAAGGGCCGCGGCACCGACTGGTGGATACAGAACCAACGCGCGAGCACCGATCCCATCGTCTCTGCCTCCGCCGGCAATTTCGGCCAAGGGCTCGCCTATGCCGGCCGCAAGCACCGGCGCCCCGTCATCATCTACGCCGCCACCACCGCCAATCCGGGAAAGATAGAGGCGATGCGGAGGCTCGGCGCCGAGGTGCGGCTGGAAGGAGAAGATTTCGACGCAGCCAAGGCGGTCGCCCGCAGCTTCGCCGAGGCCAACGGCTATGCCTTCGTCGAGGACGGCGCGCTCAAGGAAATCGCCGAGGGCGCCGGAACCATCGCACACGAAATCACCGGGCAATTGGAGGAGAGAAATATCCGGCTGGATGCGATCGTCGTGCCGCTCGGCAATGGCGCGCTGCTGACCGGCGTCGGAACCTGGATCAGGGCGCACGCGCCGGAATGCCGGGTGATCGGCGTCGTCGCTTCAGCCGCGCCCGCGATGAAGCGCTCCTTCGAGAGCGGCACTCTGGTGTCCACCGAAACGGCTGCCACCGCTGCCGATGGCATCGCGGTTCGCGAATGCGTGCCCTACGCGCTGGAGAACATGAACACGACGGTTGACGAGGTCTGGGAGGTGGACGAGGAAACGATCGCGGCGGCGCGACGATTCTGCCTGCGGCACTACGGCCTGGTGGTGGAGGAAGCCGGCGCCGCCGGTCTTGCGGGGATCATGCTTCGGAAAGCGGATATGTTCGGCCTGAAGGTCGCGACCATCCTCTGCGGCGGCAATGTTCGCGATCCGACCTGAAGCGTCGTCGCCTCAGGCAGCGATGCGCCGGAACTGGCGGCGGATATGCTCGATATAATACTGACCGGGCGACTCCGCCGAGCACATCTCGGCGACCTTGGCTTGCGCCACGCCTTCGAACCGCCGCTCCTCGCCATTCTTGAAGCAGATGCGCAGCTGCCCGTCTTCCTGGCTGAAATAGACCGACTTGATGATGCGCGACGTGACTGGAACTTCGATCATGGCGATCCCCTTGGATGTTTCGCCGGACGCTACTTTAATCCTCCGAAATTCCCGTGAACGGAGAGGGTTAACCCTCGGTTAGACGCTATTGCCCATCCCGCGATGTCCCTAGGCAGAACTTCGAAACCCCGTATCAAGCTACGATCGGAAACGGCTCGCGCCATGCCGGCAACGTCGTCAGCCGGTCATTCCAGCGGGCGATATGCTCGAAACCATCAAGCGGCAATCGGGACGTCCGCCAGTAGGGCAAGGCAGCGCCCAGCGCGAAATCGGCGACAGACAGGCGATCCGCCACGACAAAAGTCCTGCGTGACAGATGGTCGTCCAGCACCTCGGCAAACTGCCGGAGTTGCCGCTCGGCTTCCGCGACAATACCATGATCTGGCCCCTGCCCGAACAGCGGCTTGACTTCGTTCTCGAACCACAGTGTCGCGCCGTGCAGGGTGAAATGGCTGGCATCCCAGCTGAGCCACCGTATGACGTCAGCCTGCCGCTCATCCCTCGGCCAGAAATCCGAGCCCACAGCATCCGACAGAAAACACATGATGGCGTTGGCTTCCCATAGACTTTCCCCCTCGCCGTGTTGCAGAACCGGCACCTTGCCATTGGGGTTGAGCGCCAGAAAGCCGAGCGTCCGCTGCTCGCCCGTCGCCAGATCGACGCGCACGAATTCCACGTTGGCATCAAGATAACGCGCCGCCGCACATGCCTTTCTCGGATTGAGTGTCTCGCAATAGTAGAGCTTCATGGCGGTCATGACGGGTCCGCATCCCTGCCCGTACTGAGCAACGTGGCGAGCCGCTCGAACGCCTCGCTCCAGCCGCTTTCATGACCATCGCGCCCGGCTGGGCTCTCGAAGAATGCCTGGTGAAACATCATCAGCGTGCCGCCATCCTTTTCCGTAAGTTCGACGGTGACCACCGTCTCCGGCGAGCGCTGCCCATCCGAGAGTTCCCATGCATGGGTGAAGACGAGCCTCTCCGGCGGAGATACCTCCAGATACTCGCCGCTGACCCAGTGCTCGTCGCCATTGGGCGCAACCAGACAGGCGCGATGACGCCCGCCCGGCCGCACATCCATCTGATCGCCAAGAACCGTGAAGTCGGCCGGACCGCCCCACTGCGCCATCCTTGCCGGATCGGTCCACGCCTTGAAGACGGTCTCGCGCGCCGCCGCGAACACACGGGTAATCCGCAGTTCGTAGAGCGGCTTCTTTTCAGCGGTTATCGTTGTCATCGTCTGCCTCTTTGGCTTGAGAAAGATAGGCGTCCAGCCTGTCGAAGCTCTGGTCCCAGAACAGGCGGTACTTCGCCACCCAGTCGGCAATGTCCCTGAGCGGCGCCGCTTCTATCCGGCACGGACGATGCTGCCCCTCCCGCCCCCGCGAGATGAGCTGCGCCGCCTCCAACACCTTCAGATGCCGCGAGATCGCCGGCAGGCTGATATCGAACGGCTCGGCCAACTCGTTGACCGTGGCCTCCCCTTCCGCGAGCCGCATGAAGATGGCGAGCCGCGTCGGGTCAGATAAAGCTGCGAAAGTCTCGATCAGTCGGTCCATGATATTTAGCATTTTTGTTAATTAACATTTCTGTTAAATATATTCCGCGAAACAAACTGTCAAGGCTCCCATGAGCAGGCGTTACAAGAAACGGAACTGCAGTTTCGCTGTGCGGGCCTTGCCGCTAGACTGATCCCGCAGACGGAATCGGAGTAACCTCATGACAGACCTCGCACGCCGCATCGACCAGGGCACCGGCCGCGAGCCGGCGGACATCGTGTTGAAGGGTGGGCGGTTCTTCGATCTGGTCACCGGCGAACTGGTCGCGTCGGACATCGCCCTCTGCGGCGACACCATCATCGGTGCGGTCGAGGACTACGAGGGCAGCGAGGTGATCGACATTACCGGCAAGATCGTGGTGCCGGGCTTCATCGACACGCACCTGCATATCGAGAGCTCGCTGGTCACGCCGCATGAATTCGACCGCTGCGTCCTGCCCTATGGGGTGACGACGGTGATCTGCGATCCGCATGAGATCGCCAACGTGCTCGGCACCGAGGGCATCCAGTTCTTCCTCGACTCCGCCGAGCAGACGATCATGGACATCCGCGTCCAGCTCTCCTCCTGCGTGCCGGCGACGCATCTGGAAACCTCCGGCGCCGATCTGCCGATCGAGCGTTTGTTGCCCTTCCGCAACCATCCCAAGGTGATCGGCCTTGCCGAATTCATGAATTTCCCCGGCGTGATCCACAAGGATCCGATCTGCATGGCCAAGCTCGAAGCCTTTCAGGACGGCCATATCGATGGCCATTCGCCGCTGCTCTCAGGTCGCGATCTGAACGGCTATCTCTCCGCCCGCATCCGCACCGACCATGAATGCACCACCGCCGCAGAGGCGATGGAGAAGATCCGCAAGGGCATGCATATCCTGGTGCGCGAAGGCTCGGTGTCGAAGGACCTGCACGCGCTGATGCCGATCCTGACCGAGCGGCTGTCGCCTTTCCTGGCGCTCTGCACCGACGACCGCAACCCGCTCGACATCGCCGAACAGGGCCATCTCGACTACATGATCCGCGAAGCGATCAGAAACGGCGTCGAACCGCTCGCCGTCTACCGCGCCGCCTCGATTTCCGCCGCCCGCGCCTTCGGGCTGAGGGACCGAGGCCTCGTTGCTCCCGGCTGGCGGGCCGATCTCGTCGTCGTCGACAGCCTGGAAAACTGCAAGGCCGAGATTGTCTTTGCCGCAGGCCGGCGCGTGACCGACGAACTCTTTGCCACCCGCAAGGAGGTGGCCCCCGTCGGCCTCGACAGCGTCAAGGCGCGCGAGGTGAAGGCCGCAGATTTCGGCGTGCCGGTTGCAGAAGGCGAAACGCCCGTGATCGGCGTGATGCCCGGCAAGATCATCACCGAACACCGCCGCTACCGCCTGCCGACCTCCGGCAACCAGACCTCCGTCGATCTCGCAAACGACGTGATCAAGGTCGCCGTCATCGAGCGGCACGGCAAGAACGGCAACCATGCCAACGGCTTCGTCCAGGGTTTCGGCCTGAAGAAGGGTGCGATCGCCTCGACCGTCGGCCATGACAGCCACAACATCTGCGTCGTCGGCGTCTCCGAGGAAGACATGACACTCGCGGCCAACCGGCTGGGCGAGATCAAGGGTGGCTTCGTCGTGGTCGAGGACGGCAAGGTCACCGGCGAAATCCCGCTCCCCGTCGCCGGCCTGATGAGCCTCGAGCCCTACGAGAGCGTGCGCGACACGCTGCATCACTTGAGAAAAGCGGCCTATGCTCTTGGAACGACTCTGGAAGAACCCTTCCTCCAGGTCGCCTTCCTGCCATTGCCGGTGATCCCGCATTTGAAGATTTCGGATAAAGGCATGGTGGATGTGGATCAGTTCAGGCTGATGGGGTGAGGATGGAGGCCGGCCCTGAGTTCAGTGTGAACCGATCTTCGGAGTCAACCATGTGACTTTTCCACGAAGGTTGTTCTAACGAAGGCCGTTCCTTTTCCTGCATCCCGCCGAATGCCATCTCATAAGGAAATATAATACCGAACCGAATGCGATCGCACTGAACGCATCCTGGCAAAACTTAGAATCGAGCCCAGCCACGCAACTGGAGCAAGATCAATGCCGGTCGTTTTTCGCAAGCACGGATATCGTTTTCTTTTCTATTCGAATGAAGGTTCCCCGCGCGAACCTGTTCACATACATGTCTTCCGTGCGGGCGATGACGCCAAAATCTGGTTGGAGCCCCAGATCGCGCTGGCCGAAAGCAACGGGTTCAACAGTCGCGAGCTCTCTGATATTGTGCGCATCGTGAACGAGAACCGCTCCGAGATTGAAAGGGCGTGGCATGAGCATTTCGGCAACTGATGTTCGGTTCGAAGATGCGACCATGTGGGTTTCGCTTTCGGACGGGCGCATACTGGGGGTGCCGCTTGCATGGTTTCCGAGACTCCTTGCTGCCCGGCCTGCGGCTCTGCTGAAATACGAACTAAGTTCAACGGGTATTCATTGGGAAGATCTCGATGAAGATATCTCCATCGCTGGACTGCTGTCGGGTCGCGGGGACCAGACAAAGCCTGCATCCATTGCGGCGGAATGACCTGTAGCTCCGAGCCGAAAATTCCGAACGTAACCGGCCGGCACTGCAAGCTCCCTCACGGCCTCCATCGCTGGATCGGCTCGGATAGGTTTGAGACGCGGCTTGGTCGCAGCCGCTACCATTACTGACGAGGCCTCATGGCGACCCAGACTGAAAGCCGTCCATCCAAGACCCTTCGGCAGCGCCTCATCCGCCTCTACTATGGCCGCGACACCGCGGCGATCCGGTTCCAGTTCGCGTTGATGGCGGTCGACCTTGCGATCATCGGCTTCTTTCTTGCCGGTCCTTATCTGCGTGACAGGCCGAGCTATCTCATCCTCGACTATGCAATCGCCGTCTGGGTGGCGCTGGAACTCTTCGCGCAATGGTCGGCGGCGCCGTCCAAGCGACGCATGCTGATGAAACCGATGACCTGGGTGGATATCTTCGTGCTCTGCACGCTGCTCTTCCCGCAATGGCTCTTCAACTTCGCCTTCCTGCGGGTCGCCCGCATCTGGGCTGTGGCACAGCGTCCGATTTTCGATGTCATGCTGCGACGGCTCGGACTGAAGGAGCATTCCGACGTCGTTACCGCCTTCATCAACCTCTTCGTCTTCCTGTTCCTGGTGACGGGCTTCGTCTACACCTTCTTTTTCTACCGGGAAGATGCCGGCACCGGTTTCATCGATGCCTTCTATTTCACCGTCGCGACGGTCACGACGACCGGCTTCGGAGACATCACGCTGCCGGGCACATTCGGCAAGCTGACATCGATCATCACAATGATCATCGGCATATCGCTGTTCGTGCGGCTCGCGCAGGCAATCGTCAGGCCCTACAAGGTGACCTTCCCCTGCCCGGAATGCGGCCTCCAGAGGCATGATGCCGATGCCGTCCACTGCAAGGCGTGCGGCCATATCCTGAACATTCCCGACGAGGGGCTCTGATCCCCTCGCCGGATGTCGTGTCCCGCATCAGTCGGGATAAAGCACCGAACCGGCATGATGTATGGCTCCGCCGCGAAGATCGCCGGAGACCGTAACACCGCTGTCGTCGATATAGTCGATATGGTCACCCGCAATCCGGTAGCGGCCGCGATAGACGCCTTCGCGTGCGCCCCGCGCCTCCACATAGCGTCCGTTGGGAAAAAGCTGTTGACGGATATACCCGTCCTCGCTGGCCCAGAGGCCGACGTGCGACATCGTTGTGGCAATGGCTGAGGTCATAAATCCCTCCCTCGCTTGCAAATCAGTATCTGGAACATCAAGCCGGCAGATCAACCGCTGGCCAGAATTATCGCAAACACAAACATAAACGCCGCAATCGTGGCAACGAGTGCGGCGAGGTTGGCCGCACGCCTAGCCATTCGGCTCGTACCTGCGCAAGGATGCCTCGCGGCGGCGGCTGACCGTGTCCTCAACCCGATGTACGAGTTCGGACCCGAGATTGAACGCCCAGCGAAACGGACTTTCCAACATGCATTGAAATGCTGCCATGACTATTCTCCATCTCTCCGCCCGCCCCTGATCGGCGGGTGAGACCCATATGGGTGCTTCGTCTCGGCGAGTGATAGAACAGTCGCCCGGAATGATTGCACGATTGTCCAAAACTCCGGGGTATCGTATTTTTGGCAGGACTGCCTATCTACAGGTCATTCAGGCAGATAATCATGGAAAGACGATGAGCAGATATCGCGAAATTGCCGAAAAGATTGCACAACACGCCGCGGAAGACGGCGTTCATGCAACGCAAATTCCGCGCCTCTCCCTGGTCCGGATGTCAAAACCGACCGAGCCCACGCACGGCGTGCATTCCGCCTCCATCTGCATTATCGCCCAGGGACGCAAGAAACTTGTACTCTGCGAGGAGAAGGTAATCGACTATGGCCCGGGTCGGCACCTGATCGTCTCTGTCGACGTGCCGCTGGTCGGCCAGGTGATCGAGGCGACGGAGGACGAGCCCTATCTCTGCGTGAAGCTCGACCTTGATCTTTCACTGCTTGGCGAACTCGTGCTGGCGATGAACTGGTTTGACGACCAGGCGAACGCCTGTCGCGCGGTGGGACTCGGTGAGACACCCGATGCCCTGCTCGACGCCGCGGCGAGGCTGGTCCGGCTTCTGGACACGCCTGATGACATCGCGATCCTGGCACCCGTCATCGAACGCGAAATCCTCTATCGTCTGCTCCGCGGCGAGCAGGCCGGCGTGCTGCGCCAATTGCTGACGCCGAACAACCGGCTGCAGAACGTCAACCGTGCGATCAACTGGATCAAGGACAATTACACCCGCTCTTTCAGCATCGAACAGTTGGCGACCGAGGCCCGCATGAGCACCTCGTCGCTGCACGAGCACTTCCGTCAGGTAACCAACATGAGCCCGCTGCAATACCAGAAGCAGCTCAGGCTCCAGGAGGCGCGCCGCCTGATCCTGTTGCAGGCGATGGATGCGGCGACCGCCGGCCGTCGGGTCGGCTATGACAGCCCCTCGCAGTTCAGTCGCGAATACCGTCGCCAGTTCGGCGCACCGCCGCTGAAAGACATCGACCGCCTTCGCGCCCAGCCGGAACGCTACGCCGAGACATAAGGGTCAGAGCCGGCCGCAGAACCCGTCGAGCGCCGGGACAGTCACCGTCCGGCCGGAATGCGTGCCGGTGAGGCCGGGCATTTCGATGGCACTCCAAACGTTACAATCGTCGGGTAGCGTCAGTTCCTGCTCCTCGCGACTGAGATTGAAGACGAAAAGCAATTTCTCATCCTCCACCTCACGGGTAAAGGCGAGAATGTTTCCGTTGGTCGGAAGGAAGGTCATAGCACCGGCGCGCAAGGCCGGATGCGCCTTGCGGAAGGCAAGCGTGTGGCGATAGTGGGTGAGCACCGAATGGGCGTGCCCATCCTGCCCGTCGACGGCGAGCGCCCGGTGCTCGGCAGGCACCGGCAACCACGGTTTGGCCGTTGAGAAACCCGCATGATCGCGGCCGAACTCCCAAGGCATCGGCGTGCGGCACCCGTCACGGCCCTTGAAGGCGGGCCAGAAGCGGATGCCGTAGGGATCGCGCAAGTCGGCGAAGGAAAGCTCCGCCTCCGGCAATCCCAGTTCCTCGCCCTGGTAAAGGCAGATCGAACCTCTAAGTGTCGCGAGCACGCTGATGGCAAGCTTCGCGACGGTCTCGCGCTCGTGCTCGCCATGGATGAAGCGACTGACATGGCGGTTGACGTCGTGGTTGGAAAACGCCCAGCACACCCAGCCATCGGCGACAGCCATCTCGAAGGCGGTGACGCAGCCCCTGATATGCTGCGGCGTGAACTGCGGACCGAGCAGATCGAAGGTGTAGCACATGTGCAGCTTGTCGCCGCCGCTCGTATAATCAGCCACTGTCTTCAGCGAGCGCGCGCCGTCGCCGACCTCGCCGACCGTGGTCCTGTCAGGATATTCGTCGAGCACGGCGCGCAGCCGTGTCAGGAAGGCGACGTTCTCCGGCTGCGTCTTGTCGTGCAGGTGGTTCTGCATGCCGTAGGGATTCACATCGGGCGCATCGAGGCCGGCATCCTCGCTGTCGGGCATGTGCGGTGGGTTGTCCCTGAGTTGCTTGTCGTGAAAATAATAGTTCACGGTGTCGAGGCGGAAGCCGTCGACGCCCCGGTCGAGCCAGAAGCGTAGCGTATCGAGCAGCGCGTCCTGGACTTCCCTGTTGTGAAAGTTGAGATCGGGCTGCGAACTCAGGAAGTTGTGCATGTAATACTGCTTGCGCACCCCGTCCCACTCCCAGGCCGGACCGCCGAAGACCGACAGCCAGTTGGTCGGCGCCGTCCCGTCGGGCTTGGCGTTCGCCCAGACATACCAGTCGGCCTTGGGATTGTCGCGGCTCGACCGGCTTTCAACGAACCAGGGGTGCTGGTCGGAACTGTGCGAGATCACCTGGTCGATGATGACCTTCAGGCCAAGAAGATGGGCCTCCGTCATCATCTCGTCGAAATCGGCCAGCGTGCCGAACATCGGGTCCACGTCGCAATAGTCCGACACGTCATAACCCATGTCGGCCATCGGAGAGGTGAAGAACGGCGACAGCCAGATCGCGTCGACGCCGAGCGAAGCGATGTAGCGCAGATGCCGCGTCACGCCCTTGAGGTCGCCGATCCCGTCGCCGTCCGTGTCCTGAAAAGAGCGCGGATAGACCTGGTAGATCACCGCCCCCCGCCACCAGTCCGGATTGACAGAGGAAGGCGCGGCTTTCGGAGCTTTGGTCATCGGCGGGTCCTGAAGGGCGGAATCGGGGTGGCGGCTGCAGCCTCCGGACTATAGGCGAAGCGTTCCGGAGTCGGAATTGCAAATCCGGAAGCACCAAGATTGTTCCGCATGCTCGCGATCAACCGCCACTGACATCAACTTGTAATATTTCCATCACATAAAGCCGCCAATGACGCTGGTGGCCCCGAGTGACGGAAAGCAGACGAAAGATCGCCGAGGAAGTTGCAACGGGGGATGAAAGTTCCGCGGCAGAAGCCCCCAACGAAGGCACTCGCCTGACCATCGTCACCGACGCCTGGCATCCGCAGGTCAATGGCGTGGTCCGCTCGATCGAGACCACCAACCGCGAACTCGCTGCCATGGGCGTCACCGTCTCGATGATCACGCCGGAGCATTATCGCAGCGTACCGATGCCGACCTATCGCGAGATCCGGCTCTCACTGGCCCGCTACCGTCAGGTGGCCCGCGCGATCGAAGAACGGCGGCCGGACTACATCCACATCGCCACGGAAGGACCGCTCGGTCTTTGGGCGCGACGTTGGTGCATCCGCCACAACATGCCGTTCTCGACCAGCTATCACACGCGCTTTCCGGAATATGTCGCCGCCCGCGTGCCGATCCCGATCCGCTGGCTCTACGCCTATGTTCGCTGGTTCCACAATCGCGGCGGCGCCTGCATGGTGGCGACCGAAAGCCTCAGACGCGAGCTCGCCGAGCGCGGGATGCACAATCTGCGCCTCTGGAGCCGCGGCATCGACACCGCCCTCTTCCGTCCGCGCCCGGCGGAACCGGAACCCTTCGGCCTCAAGCGTCCGATCTTCATGACAGTCGGCCGGGTCGCCCTGGAGAAGAACCTGCCCGCCTTCCTCGACCTCGATTTGGAGGGGTCGAAGGTGGTGGTCGGTGACGGGCCGGCGCTGGCCGAGCTCACTGCAAAGTATCCCGACGTGCTGTTCACCGGCGTGAAGTTCGGCGAGGACCTCGCCGCAGCCTATGCCCAGGCCGACGTCTTCGTCTTCCCGTCCAAGACGGACACCTTCGGCAACACCATCCTGGAAGCGCTCGCCTCCGGCGTTCCGGTCGCAGCCTACCCTGTGACCGGACCGGTCGACATCATCCCGGCGGAGAGCAGGGCCGGCGTGTTGCGGAACGATCTGAGGGAAGCCTGCATCGCGGCGCTGGACTGCTCGCGCTCCGCTGCCAGATCGCTGGCCCAGACCTTTTCCTGGCGCGCGGCGACCCGGCAGTTTCTTGACAACGTGATGTCGGCCCGCGCGGTGGCACGGCGCCGAAAGTGATTCACCAACAGAAGGTTATCAGCGCCTCTTCGCCCGATTTGCGAAGGGGTTGTCACCGGACTTGAAGTGGATGCGGATCGGCACGCCCGGCATCTCGAAATCGCCGCGAAGGCCATTCGTGAGGTAACGAACATAGCTCTCCGGCAGCGCCTCGGGACGGGTGCAGGAAATCATGAAGGCCGGCGGACGAGCCTTTACCTGCGTCATGTATTTCAGTTTCAGACGACGACCGGAAACCGCCGGTGGCGGATGCTGGACCTGCGTCTGCTCCAGCCAGCGATTGAGCCGCGCGGTGGAGATACGCTTGTTCCAGACCCGGTCTGTGTCGACGATCGACTGCATGAGCTTGTCCAGACCGTAGCCGGTCTGGCCGGAGATCGGGACCGCGCGGATGCCGCGCGCCTGCGGCAGAAGCCGCTCGGTCTTTTCGCGCAGATCGGCGAGCACCGCCTGCGGATCCTCGACAAGGTCCCACTTGTTGAACGCGAGCACGGCTGCCCTGCCCTCGCGCAGCACCAGATCGACGATCTGCAGGTCCTGCTTCTCGAAGGGGATCGTCGCATCGAACACGATCACAACGGTCTCGGCGAAACGGATGGCGCGCAGCGCATCGGCGACCGAAAGCTTTTCGAGCTTTTCAGTGACCTTGGCCTTACGGCGCATGCCCGCGGTGTCGAACATCTTGATGGTGCGGCCGCGCCAGTCCCATTCGACCGAGATCGAGTCGCGGGTGATGCCGGCTTCCGGGCCGGTCAACAGCCGGTCCTCGCCAAGAAAGCGGTTGATGAGCGTCGACTTGCCGGCGTTCGGACGGCCGACGATTGCCACACGCAGCGGCTTGGTTTCGTCGTAGACCGACTCCTCGTTCTCGTCGTCCTCCCCGGTCTGGGGCAGGACGACGTCAGTGACGGCCTCGTCTTCATCCCGGTCTTTCGGCGGAAAGGCCCTGTCCTCGCCGATTGCCTCGACGATCGCGTCGCGCAGATCGAGCATGCCTTCACCATGTTCGGCCGAGATCGGACACGGATCGCCGAGCCCAAGCGTGAAGGCGTCATAGAAACCGCTGTCGGACCCGCGCGCCTCCGACTTGTTGGCGACGAGAACGACCGGCTTTCCCTTGCGGCGGATCATTTCGCCCATTTCCCGGTCGACGGGCGTCAGCCCCGCCTTCGCATCGATGACGAACAGCGTCAGGTCGGCCTCATCGATAGCGAGTTCGGTCTGGGCGCGCATGCGGCCCTGCAGCGTGTCGGGCGCGGCCTTCTCGAGGCCGGGCGTGTCGACGATGCGGAAGCGCAGGTCGATGAGCTTGGCCTCACCCGGGCGACGGTCGCGGGTCACGCCCGGCGTGTCGTCGACGAGCGCCAGCTTCTTTCCGACCAGACGGTTGAAGAGCGTGGACTTGCCCACATTGGGGCGGCCGACGATGGCGATGGTGAAGCTCATGAACCCGTCTTCCTGAAGGCTCCGGCGCGGTTACGAATTGCCGCCGGCCGCCGTGATGTTGTCGAGCATGATCTGTGCCCGGTTGGCGACATTGCGCGGCGCGTCGGTATCCTCGACGATCTGCTCGAACCACTCGCGGGCACGGCCCATGTCGCCGCCCTTGTAAGCGGAAAGACCCAGCGCCTCGCGTGCCGAATGGCGCAATGCGTTGCCGGGCGTGGCCAGAACCTCGACCTCGGCCGAGACTGCATTGTAGTCCGCCGTATCGATCAGCAGCCAGGCGGCCCGCACGCGCGCCGCGTCGCGGATCACCTCGGGTACGGACGTGTCCTTGCCGAGCGCGGAGAAGGTCGCGGCGGCAGCAGCCGTATCGCCATTGGCGGCCTGAACGGTCGCAGCGCGCATGCGCGCCAGCACGGGATAAGAACCATAGCCGTCCTTCTCAAGCTCGGAAAGCGCAGCAAGCGCCTCCTCGTTCTTGCCTTCGCGGGCAAGCGTCAGGGCGGCAAGAAACTTGTCACCCGAAGCGGACGCCCGGTTGTCGTGCCAGTATTCGTAGGCGCGATAGCCGGCGGTGCCGAGAACGATAAGAACCGCGAGCGCGATGATATAGGGGCCGAAGCTCCGCCATATGCCCTTGAACTGGTCGGAGCGCAGTTCCTCGTTGACCTCGCGGATAAAGCTGTCGTTTTCGTTCGCCATGTCGTTCCCCGGCCCCTGGGGCCATCAGAAAATGCTGTTCGACGGCCTTCTAGCCGCATTTGCCCGCCGTTGTAAGGGGTCTGGCCTCAAATCCCTGTCAAAGGCTCATGGCCGGGATGGGGGCCACGCCGATCAGCCACTCGTGCAGCTTCAAGAGGAAGGCGAGCCAGACCGCAACACCGATGACAACGGCAAGCAGGTCGTTGCGGGCGGAGACGAAAGACCGCAGCACCGGTTCACCGGCGCGTTCCCGGCGCTTAAGCGAGATGCGGACAACCACGCCCCAGGCCAGAAAGGTACCGAACAGCAGGATCGAGGCCAGATCGCCGTTGGCGAGCAGGTGAGCAAGCGCCCAGATCTTCACCGACAGAACCATCGGGTGCTTGGTCTTCGTCGCGATGTGTCCGGCCGGCAGCGAACTGGCGGCAAGACAGATCATGGCCAGCAGCATCAGCGTCACGGCTAGATGAGCCGTCCAGGTCGGCGGAAACCAGACATTGATCACCGGCGCGGTTGCATAACCCCACACCAGAACCACGATCGAGAGGATCGACAACAGCGAATAGACCCCGCGCCAGCCCTGCGGGCCGAGCTTCTCGATCATGCTCGTGCGCAGACCGGGCGCGACGACGCGGATCGAATGCGTACCGATGAACAGAATGATGCCGAGAATGAGAATGGCCATGGATGTCCCCGCCGGATGCTGAAATGTCCCGTCTGGAATAGAGCCATCGCGCCAAAATTACCAGTGCGTTCAAAGCTTCGCCGTATTTGGGTGTCACCCCGGCCAGCCCGTTGAATGGTCCCCGTATCGGCCGGAGGTCCCCGTCTTGCGTCAAAGCCTTAGCGCCGCCTGTCTGCTGGCGATGATCGCCACCCTGCCGGCCCATGCCGGACCGAAGGCGCCGCAAATGCTGGTCGTCTCCTTCGATGGCGCGGGCGAGAACCGGATGTGGATGAAAAGCCGCGAGATGGCAAAGCGCACCGGCGCCCGCTTCACCTATTTCCTCTCCTGCACCAATCTCATCGATCGACCCCGGGCAGACAGCTACAAGGCGCCCGGCAGGAAGGCCGGCCGCTCCAATGTCGGCTTTGCCCCGACGACGGCGGATGTCCGCGTCCGGCTCGACCACATTTGGAACGCCCGCGCCGAAGGCCACGAAATCGCCAGCCACGGCTGTGGCCATTTCGACGGCGCTGACTGGACGAGAGAGGACTGGCTGACGGAAATGGCGAGCTTCGACCGCGTGTTGAAGAACGCCTGGAAAGACGCCGGGATCGGCGACCGCGAGCCTGCGGATTGGCAGGATTTCGTCACGAACGAGATCACCGGCTTTCGCGCGCCCTACCTCTCCACCGGTCCGGCGCTGATCGAGGCCGAACGCAAGCACGGCTACCGCTATGATGCGAGCCCGGTTGCACGCGGACCGGAATGGCCGGACGAGGATGGCGGCGTTTATCTCTTCGGCCTGCCGCTCATCCCGGAAGGACCGAGCGCCCGCAAGATCGTCGCCATGGATTACAACCTCTTCGTCCGCCATTCGATGGCGGTCAACAATCCGTCCCGCTCGGCCGAATTCGAGGATCGCGCCTACAAGGCCTTCCGCTCTGCCTTCGACCGCGAATACGACGGCGATCGCAATCCGCTGCAGATCGGACTGCATTTCCCGCAGATGAACGACGGCGCCTACTGGCGCGCGATTGATCGCCTGCTCGGAGAGGTTTGTCAGCGGGAGGACGTCGCCTGTGTGACTTATGCGGAGGTGGTGAAGGCCTCGGAGGCGAGGCAGGCGAAACGGGACGACGAGACAACGTTCGGCCCGAGCCAATAACAGCGCTAAAACAAAGCCGCGCCTCGAAAGGCGCGGCCGGGTTTCGTTTCTTCCTGTCCGTTCAGTACGGCTTGTCGGCCGCGATTTCCCCGAACTGCGCCTCACGCTGCAGATAGCGCTGGTCGATCTCCGGCAGCGGCTCGTCATCGATCGCCGCCTCGAAGGCCTTCAGACGCTTGTGGATCGAAAGAAGCTCGATGATCGTGGACCAGGAACTGACGAGATACTGGAGGCTGTCGCTCACCTGACCGAAGGCGGTCGCAATCTGCTGCCAGACACCCATCGTGATCCGGCCCGCCACGATCGTCGGGATCAGCATGAAGGTCAGGATGAGGGCATCGAGCTGGCCATAGGTGTAGCGGGCGACGTTGAAGTAGGTGTAGTGCCAGTACATGCGGAAATAGTTTTTCCGGACATTGGCGAACAGCTCCACCATGGTCGGCGGCCGCGCACGGTCGGGATTATCCTCGCCATAGACGAGTTCCTTACGGAAAGCCGCCTCGACGCGCTGGTTGCGGAACTGCAGGCCCGGTAGCCTGATACCGACGACGGCAAGCAGAACGGTTCCGAACAGCGACCACAGCAGGGCCAGCCAGAACAGCGAATGCGGGATCGCTCCGAGGATCGGCAGTTCGCTGACGTTGGACGACATCTGGAACAGCAGCGGCAGGAAGACCACCAGCGTCATCACCGAGTTGATCAGGACGACGCCCAGTCCTTCGACGATCGAGGCGAACCGCATCGTATCTTCCTGAACACGCTGCGAGGCGCCTTCGATGTGGCGGAGCTTGTCCCACTTCGACAGGTAGAAGTCGTTCATCGCCGTACGCCAGCGAAATACGTAGTGGCTGGTGAAGAAGGCAATCACGACATTCATCGCCACGCTGACCATGCCGATTTCAAGAAACCGCAGCTGCAACTCGTAGAACTGCCCGGCGGTGATGCCTGGCTGCTTTTCAAGCGCAGCCTGGAACAGGTCGAAGAAGGGACCGCGCCAGTTGTTGATCGCCACCGAAATCTGTACCACGAAATAGGCGATGAAGATGATGAAGGCCGAGCCCCAGATCGACCAGTTCGACCAGGGATGGTCGCGATCGATGAGTTTCCAGGCCCCGCCGAAGATCAGCACGAAGATCGTGAAGTAGAGATAGAACCAGATATTATCGGGGCTGACGAAAAAGGCCAGTCCGAGCGGCGCCTGCTCCCCTTCGGCCAGAGGCGGCATGCCGAGTGCGGCTCCCATCTGCGGGCCGATGGTATACCACACGAAGATACAGACGGCGGTCCATATTACTGCGGATGTGAAGAACAGTTTGGGGCGCGGAAAGAAGGAATGGAACACGGTATGGCTTGCTTTCCTGTCGGAGGCTGTGACGTGAGGAACAGTCGTTGGCTCGAAACTAGGGCAGAACCGTGTCGCCAGCAATGGAGCACGGGTAACGTGACGGTATTGTAATGCTGGTATTCACAGAGGAATGGAAAGCGACCGTGTGGCGTCTTGCGGCTTTCGCGGCAGCGAAGCACCAGTCGCGGATCGCTGGGATGGGGCTTTTGCGCCGCGAATCGTGCATTCGACAACGCCCAACATCCAAAAAGCATTGGAATCGCGCTCAACGAAATCGCTTGCGGCGACCGCGGCACTCACCTGCCGGCTTGCCCTGCCGTCAAAAATCGCTAGTTCAGGACAAACAATCACGGAGTGCCCCCATGAGCGACCTCAGCCTGCAGCAGGCCATCGACAACATCTACGCCTCGATCAACAACGACAACGAGGACATCGACAGCCATATCGCCGCGCTGAAAGCCGCCATGGCGAAGGAGGGTGTGAAGGAAGCGGTGTTCGAGCCCGGCAAACTGGCGCAGAACAACCGCCAGGGACGCAAGATGATGCAGTCCTATTTCCGCAAGAAGGGCGTGGCGGTCAGCTTCACGAAATAAAGCGGCGACGAGCCGACGCTCAGTCGACCAGCGTGACGATAACAGGCCCGTTCTTCGTCACGACAACGGTGTGCTCGAACTGCACCGTCGGTGCCTTCGGCTCGGCGTAGAGCGTCCACGGATCGTCGCCATCCTCGGCCCAGACGCCGCCGAGCGAGAGGAAGGGTTCGATGGTGAACACCAGACCCTCCTCCATGATCCGGGTCTCGTCCGGGTCCGGCCAGGTCGAAAGTTCCTTCGGCTCCTCGTGCAGGGAATGGCCGACGCCGTGGCTCGCAAGGTTCTGGATCAGCGTGTAGCGGTTCTTCTTCGCGAACGTGCCGATCGCATTGCCGATGCTCGCCATCTTCGCGCCCGTCTTCACCTGGTTGAGGCCGACCCACAGCGCCCGCTTGCCGTCGCGAACAAGACGGTCGAGCTTGGCCGTGCCGGGCGGCACGATGAAGCTCGCGCCCGCATCGGCGAAATAGCCGTTCTTCTCGGCCGACACGTCTATATTGACGAGATCGCCCGCCTTGATGATCCGGTCGCCCGGAATACCGTGCGCGACCTCCTCGTTGACGCTGATGCAGGTGGCGCCCGGAAACTGGTAGCAGAGCTCCGGCGCCGAACGCGCGTCACTGTCCTCGAGCACCTTGCGCCCGATCAGGTCCAGTTCCCGCGTCGTGATACCCGGCTCCAGCGCTTCGCTCATCGTCTTGATGGCAATCCCGCAGAGCCGGCCGATCTCCTTCAGCCGAAGCAGTTCCTCGTCAGTGCTTACGATCATCCGGCATCCAATGCACGTTTCAGGCCTAAACAGCCTTCTTTTCGTCGGTTGCGCCCGCTTTGACCCCGTCGCCCGCCGACGTCAACGCCTTTCTGACCAGCGGCGCCACTTTCGTGCCGAACAGTTCGATGGCGCGCATCAGTTCCTTATGCGGCATCAAGCCGATCGCCATCTGGATCAGGAAGCGGTCGTTCTTGAAGATCGCGTGATGCGCGACGATCTTTTCGGCAAGCGTTTCCGGGTCGCCGACGAACAGCGCCCCGGTCGGTCCGCGCATCGCGTCATACTGGGCGCGCGTTCCCGGACCCCAGCCGCGCTCGCGACCGATCCGGTCCATGACCGCCTTCTGCGGACCGTAGAAAATGTCCGCCGCCTGCTCGGTCGTATCGGCGACGAAGCCGTGCACGTTGATCGAGGTCTTGAGCTGCGCCGGATCGCGGCCGACCTTCTTGGCCGTCTCGCGATAGAGCTGGAACAGCGGCGCGAACCGGCGCGGCTCGCCGCCGATGATGGCAAGCGCCAGTGGCAGACCGAAATAAGCGGCGCGCGCTACGGAGTTCGGCGTACCGCCAACGGCGACCCAGAGCGGCAGAGGATCCTGCATGGGCCGCGGATAGACCGGCCTGCCGTCGATCGGCGCCCGCGTCTCGCCTTTCCAGGTGACGACCTCGTTGTCGCGAATCGTCATCAGCAGCTGCAGCTTCTCGTCGAACAGCTTGTCGTAGTCATCGAGATCATAGCCGAACAGCGGGAAGCTCTCGATGAAGGAACCGCGACCGGCCATGATCTCGGCCCTTCCGCCGGAAAGCAGGTCGATGGTGGCGTATTGCTGGAACACACGGACCGGGTCCTCGGAGGAGAGAACGGTCACAGCGCTCGTCAGGCGGATGTTCTTCGTCTTGACGGCCGCGGCAGCGAGGATCGTCGAGGGAGAGGAAGCCATGTAGTCCGGCCGATGATGTTCGCCGAGGCCGAAGACGTCGAGACCCACCTGGTCGGCGAGCTCGATCTCGGCCATCAACTCGTCCATGCGGCGCTTGGCCTCCGCGCCCTTGCGGGCGGCGGCCGGATCGACGTCAGCGAATGTGTAGAGACCGAGTTCCATCGTGACTGTTTCCTTGTCCGCTGTTTCGTGTCACCGACACATAGGCCGATTGGCGCCCGCCTCCAAGTCACCGCACGGAAACAGTCCGTCTCGTCAGGCGTACCAATAAACGTCGATACACGATGCCGGCCATTGCCCAAAAGGCAACGCTCCGCTCTCGAATTAGCCGATTGCCAGCCGGAGCGCTTTGCGACTAACCTTGCTTTTGCGGCGCAACAGAACGCCGGTTTTGGTTCGGGAGAGAGAGCATGAAGAGAACCGTCGTCGTTACAGGCTCCACCAGCGGGATCGGGCTCGGGATCGCCCGCGCTTTCGCCAGGGATGGCGCCAACCTCGTCATCAACGGTTTCGGCGACGCAGACGAGATCGAGGCGATCCGCAAGGAACTGGAACAGGCAGGCGGCAAGGCTCTCTATCACGGCGCGGACATGACCAAGCCCGACGAGATCGCCGAGATGATGGCGATGGCGGCAGGCGAATTCGGCATGGTCGACGTGCTCGTCAACAATGCCGGCATCCAGCACGTATCCCCTGTCGAGGATTTCCCGACAGACAAGTGGGACCGGATCATCGCCATAAACCTGACGAGTTCCTTCCATACGATGAAGGCTGCGATCCCGGCGATGAAGGCGAAGAAGGCCGGCCGCATCATCAACGTCGCCTCCGCCCACGCCCTCGTCGCCTCGCCCTTCAAGGCGGCCTATGTCGCCGCCAAGCACGGCATTCTCGGCCTCACCAAGAGCGCGGCGCTCGAACTTGCCGAATTCGGCGTGACGGTGAACGCGATCTGCCCCGGCTACGTGCTGACGCCGCTGGTGGAAAAGCAGATTCCGGATACCGCCAAGGCGCGCGGCATCTCTGAGGCCGAGGTCAAGACTGATGTGATGCTGCGTCTGCAGGCCACCAAGGAATTCGTCGCGATCGAGGAGGTGGCGGCCACCGCCCTCTTCCTCGCCAGCGACGCCGCCCGCCAGATCACCGGCACCCATATCTCGATTGATGGCGGCTGGACCGCGCAGTAACCTGTTTTGCTCAAACCGCCCCGAGACGGGGAAGACTGAAGAAGGCTTTTGATGACCGACAGCATCCGTTTCATCCTGAACGGCGAGGACGTGTCGCTCCGCGACGTGCAGCCGACGGAAACGCTTCTCGATTTCCTGAGGCTGAAACGGCGGCTGACCGGCACCAAGGAAGGCTGCGCCGAGGGCGACTGCGGCGCCTGCACGGTTCTGGTCGGGCGGTTGGTCGCCGGTGAACTGGTTTACGAAACGGTCAATGCCTGCATTCGCTTCGTCGGTTCGCTGCACGGGACGCATGTCGTCACCGTCGAACATCTCGCAGCGGCCGACGGCACGCTGCATCCGGTGCAGCAGGCCATGGTCGACTGTCATGGCTCTCAATGCGGCTTCTGCACGCCCGGCATCGTCATGTCGCTCTACGGTCTCTGGATGACCAACGACAACCCAAGCCGGCCCGCCATCGAACGCGCCCTTCAGGGCAATCTCTGTCGTTGCACGGGCTACGAGCCGATCGTCAAGGCCGCGGAACTTGCGAGCCGTAGCAGACCTTCCGCCCTGTTCGACCCGCTGGAGCGCGAGCGGCAGGACATCTGCGCCCGCCTCTTCGCGCTGCAGACCGGCGATACGATCGTGTTGTCGACAGAAGGGCGCCGCCTGATCGTGCCGCCGTCCGTCGCGGCGCTCGCCGACCTTCTGGCGGAGGAACCGAAGGCCACCATCGTCGCCGGCGCCACCGATGTCGGCCTCTGGGTGACCAAGCAGATGCGCGACCTCGACCCGGTGATCTTCATCAACCATCTGAGCGAACTGCAATCGATCGATGTTTCGGACGCCGGCGTCACCATCGGTGCCGGCGTTACCTATGCGCGCGCCTTCGATACCCTCTCCGACGAAATCCCGGCCTTCGGCGCGCTGATCGATCGTATCGGCGGTCAGCAGGTGCGGAACATGGGCACGATCGGCGGCAACATCGCCAACGGCTCCCCGATCGGCGACACTCCGCCCGCCTTGATCGCGCTCGGCGCCAAACTCACGCTCCGCTCGGCCAGCGGCACCCGAGAGCTGCCGCTAGAGGATTATTTCATCGCCTACGGCAAGCAGGACAGAAAGCCCGGCGAGTTCGTCGAGAGCATCTTCGTGCCCCGCCCCGCGGCAGATCTTCAGTACGCCGTCTACAAGATATCGAAGCGGCGGGAAGAGGACATCTCGGCGCTCTGCGGTGCCTTCCTGCTCGGCCTTAATGCCGACGGCAAGGTCGACACCATCCGCATCGCCTTCGGCGGCATGGCAGCGACACCGAAACGCGCCCGTGCGGTCGAGGCAGCCTTGTTCGGCAAGCCCTGGACCGAGGCGACGGTGGCCGACGCCCGTACCGCCTTCGACGAGGATTACAAGCCGCTGACCGACTGGCGCGCCACCGCCGAGTATCGCCAGTTGACGGCAAAGAACCTGCTGACCCGCTTCTTCCTGGAAACCTCGGGCACGCCGCAGGAACTGAAGCGTTTCGCGGTGGAGGAGGTTTGATTCCATGCTGAAGAAAGCCGATCACGAGCTCTACAAATACATCAACGGCCCGATGCATGCGCCGCTCAAGCATGATTCAGCGCACAAGCATGTCAGCGGAAGTGCCGAATATATCGACGATATTCCCGAACCCGCTGGCCTCCTGCACGGCGCGCTCGGCATGGCCGATAGGGCGCATGCGGAGATCGTTTCCGTCGACCTGTCAGAGGTGAAAGCCTATCCCGGCGTCGTCTGCGTGCTGACGGCCAAGGACGTGCCGGGCGACAACGACATCGCCTCCGGCTCGCACCACGACGAACCGCTGTTCGCAGAGACCAAGGTCGAATTCCACGGCCAGGTGATCTTCGCCGTCATCGCCGAAACACGCGATGCCGCCCGACGCGCCGCACGACTGGCGAAGATCGAATACCGCGATCTCCCCCACTGGCTGACGGTCGATACCGCCCGGGACAATGCCGCTCCGCTGGTGACGCCCGGCATGGTGCTGAAGCGAGGCGAGCCGGAAAACGAACTGGACAAGGCGCCGCGCCGACTGAAAGGCCGGATGGAAATCGGCGGGCAGGAACACTTCTACCTCGAAAGCCATATCGCCATGGCGATCCCCGGCGAGGACGACGAGGTGACCGTCTGGTCCTCGACCCAGCATCCATCCGAGGTGCAGCACATTGTCGGCCACGTGTTGGCCATCCCCTCGAACGCGGTTACCGTCAACGTGCGACGCATGGGCGGCGGCTTCGGCGGCAAGGAAACGCAGGGCAACCTGTTCGCCGCACTGGCTGCCATCGGCGCCAAAAAGCTGAACCGCGCGGTAAAATTCCGCCCCGACCGCGACGAAGACATGGTGGTCACTGGCAAGCGTCACGACTTCATCGTCGACTATGACGTCGCCTTCGATGACGAGGGCCGGTTGCATGCCGTCGACGCAATATTCGCCGCCCGTTGCGGCTACTCCGCCGACCTCTCTGGACCGGTCACCGATCGCGCACTCTTCCACGCCGATTCGAGCTACTTTTATCCGCATGTCCGGCTGGCATCGGAGCCGCTGAAGACCCACACCGTCTCAAACACCGCCTATCGCGGCTTCGGCGGACCGCAGGGCATGCTGGGCGGCGAGCGCATCATCGAGGAAATCGCCTATGCGGTCGGCAAGGACCCGCTCGAGGTCCGCAAGCTGAACTTCTACGGCGATGTCGGCTCGGGCCGCAACGTCACGCCCTATCATCAGGAGATCGAGGACAACATCGTCGCCCGCGTCGTCGAGGAACTGGAAACCTCCTGCGACTACCAGGCGCGGCGCAAGGCGATCATCGAGTTCAACAAGACGAGCCCGGTGATCAAGAAGGGCATCGCGCTGACCCCGGTCAAGTTCGGCATCTCCTTCACCATGACCGCCTTCAACCAGGCCGGCGCGCTCGTCCATGTCTATCAGGACGGCTCGATCCACCTGAACCACGGCGGCACGGAAATGGGCCAGGGGCTCTACACCAAGGTGGCCCAGGTGCTGGCCGATGCCTTCCAGGTGGATATCGAGCGCGTCAAGATCACGGCGACCACCACAGCCAAGGTGCCGAACACTTCGGCCACGGCTGCCTCCTCCGGCTCCGACCTCAACGGTATGGCCGCCTACGATGCCGCCCGCCAGATCAAGGATCGGCTCGTCGCCTTCGCGGTCGAAAAGTTCGGCGTGCCGGTCGACGAGGTCGTGTTCCTGCCCAACAGAGTGCGGGTCGGCGACCAGGAAATCCCCTTCCCCGATTTCGTCAAGCAGGCCTATTTCGCCCGCGTGCAGCTCTCCGCCGCCGGCTTCTACAAGACGCCGAAAATCCACTGGGACCGTGCCGCCGGACGCGGCACGCCGTTCTACTATTTCGCGTATGGCGCGGCTTGCTCGGAAGTATCGATCGACACGCTGACCGGCGAGTACCTGATGGACCGCACCGACATCCTCCACGACGTCGGCAAGTCGCTCAATCCGGCGATCGACATCGGCCAGATCGAGGGCGCCTTCGTGCAGGGCATGGGCTGGCTGACGACCGAGGAACTCTGGTGGGACGACAAGGGCCGGCTGCGCACGCACGCACCGTCGACCTACAAGATCCCGCTCGCCTCCGACCGTCCGAAAATCTTCAACACAAGGCTCGCCGAATGGTCGGCGAACGCCGAACCGACGATCGGCCGCTCCAAGGCCGTCGGCGAACCGCCCTTCATGCTGGCGATCTCCGTGCTGGAGGCGCTCTCGATGGCCGTGGCCTCGGTAGCCGATTACAAGGTGTGCCCGAAGCTGGACGCCCCGGCGACGCCCGAGCGTGTGCTGATGGCAGTGGAGCGGTTGAAGACACTGTAAAGCCTCGACAGACACCCCTTATCGAAGAGCTGTCCGCAGCAGATAGAGGAAGGCGGACAAGATCAGGATCGGCAGGATCAACAGCTTGACCAGATAGGCAACGGCGATGCCGATCGATGCGTTGAAAAGGTCGGACGCCAATGCCACCCCGTCATTGATAACCTGTGCATTGGTCGCCACCGACTCCGACATGTCGGACGCCGCCTGCAACGTGCCGGAAAAGGCGGAACCGAGCCTGTCGAACACACCGCGTTCCGCCAGGGGATCAGCGTCCGCCGGCGGATCCTTGGCCAGTGCATCGACCTGCTGCTCCACCGCCGCTACCTCGCCATCCATGTTCACCCGTTCGAAAACCTGCGTCGCATTGGTCCAGGCTTCGTCCGTGATGGCGTCGCCGGCATAGAAGGCGATTGCATATGACGCGGGAAGCAGCACCGCACCGAGAAGTCCCAGGACCGCGAAGGATCGGGCGAGGCGGTCGAGCAAGGGCGGCACGCGGCGTGCCGATGAGGTCAGAGCAGCGCAGACCAACGCGAAGACGGCGAGGCCCGCCGCCGCGACCTTTGCGACCGGCACGAGCACCAGCGACAGGATGCCGGACACGATCGCCAGGTAGAACAACAGATCGACCATGCGCTCGATCGTATTGATCACCGGCTGCAGCAACTGCCCCGGACTGGCCGTAACCGACGCCACGCCGACGCCACCGGTGATATCGGCATCGCGGGCAACGCTCATCAGCGAGTTCGCGATCCGCAGCGTGCCGTAAAGCGCGCCACTGCCGATCATCACTTCACGGCTGAATCGGGCAGCAACATCCGCAAGCGGGTTGATAAAGAAAATGGCCACCGCGAACGTCGCGACGCTGAGCCAGATGATCGTGCCGTTGGTCCTGGTCATATGCGCTCCTCAGCAGTGGGACGATGAAACCACATGTCGAACGTTGACGCCCGGATGCCCTCAAAAACTATCGCAAGAAACTGCTAGCGACGCTGTCCAGTTCCGCCGTCTCGATGTTAGTATGCCTGTCATGCCGTTCTCAGACTATTCCGAATTCCTAGCCGCTCATCCGCGCCTGATTCTCGTCGAGGTTCTTGAAGCCAAGGGTTCGACCCCGCGCGAGGCAGGTGCCTTCATGCTTGTGGCAACGGAAGGGACATCCGGCACGATCGGCGGCGGCTATCTCGAATTCATGACGATAGACCATGCCCGCCGGCTGCTGGCGGGGGACAATGTCGACGCCGAGCTGGACGTGCCCCTTGGCCCCGAAATCGGCCAGTGCTGTGGCGGGCGCACGCGGATCGGATTCATCGTCGTGGATGAAGCGGTGCGCGAAAACCTGCTACGCCGAGAGGATGAGCGGCGAGCCGCCGACCCGGACGTGATGATCTTTGGTGCCGGCCACGTCGGCCTGGCGCTGGCATCGGCACTGTCTTCCCTGCCCTTCAACGTTTCGGTGATCGAGACACGGTCAATCGATGAAACCGCCCTGCCCCGAAACATCATAGCGAAACGTGTCGCCATGCCGGAAGCGGAGATAGCAGCGATCCGACCGGGCGGAGCGGTGCTGATCCTCACCCACGACCACGCCCTCGATTTCCTGATCGCTCGCCAGGCGCTCGCCCGGAGAGACCTCGCCTATGTCGGCATGATCGGCTCGGCCACCAAGCGCGCCACCTTCCGCCACTGGCTGGAGCGCGAGGGCGGCGAAACGAATGACTTCGCCAGGCTGACGCTGCCGATCGGCGGCGATACCGTTCGCGACAAGCGACCGCCCGTCATAGCCGCCATGGTGGCGGCGGAACTGTGCCGCGTCCTGCTTGACGGCAGGACGTGACATCAGAACGGCAGGTCGCGCATATGCCCGCGCCGACGCTGCTCCCAGAATTGCTCGACGCGCCCGAGCGGCTCGGGGTTTGGAAGACCGATATCATCATGAGGCGCATCGAGAGCCTCGTCAGCCGTAACCTTCGACGGGGCGGCGGATCGTACGAATAGCGCCTTCAACAGACCGAAGAGCCGCCGGGTCAAAGGCATGGAAAGGGCGTTTGCGGACAGCACGGCTGCTCCACCTCGATGAATAAAACTGATTGTCATTCTTCCTTGATCGCGCCGATTGCAGCGTAAATCCAATTCAATTACGGTGATCGACGATCAAGAGAGCTTATAGATGAAATTGGCCCGCCAGTTCCCCCTGAATGCGCTGCGCGTTTTCGAGACGGTCGCCCGTCTCGAAAACTTCACCCGCGCTGGCGAGGAACTCGGCATGACGCAGACGGCCGTCAGTTACCAGATCAAGCTTTTGGAGGAACATCTCGGCGAACCGGTCTTCATCCGCAAACCGCGAGCACTGCAACTGACACCGGCTGGCGAGCGCCTGCTTCCCAAGGTGTCCGACGCCTTCAACCTTTTGGCCGAGGCAGTGTCCAGCGCCCAGAAGGCGGGGGGCGAAACGCTCGAAATTCACACGATCCCGACCTTCGCCTCGCAGTGGCTGGCCCGCAATCTGGGCAATTTCCAGCTGGCTCACCCGGAGGTGGCCGTGCGGTTGCTGCGCATTGCCAAATTCACGGACTTCCGTAACACGACGGCGGATGTGTCGATCTTCTGGGGCGGGGAGCAGCGGGACGACCTTGTCTACGTCGACCTTCTCCGCCCCTTCTACTCCCCACTGCTGTCGCCAAAGCTGGCTGCAACTATCGGTGGGATCGAAACGCCTGCCGACCTTTTGAAACTGCCGCTGATCAGCCCGAACGATTCCTGGTGGCTGCAATGGTTTCAGGCCGCCGGGCTGAGCGATCCTAAGCTTCCGGCCACCCGCCAGAACATTTTCGAATCCCAGGACCTCGAGGCCAGTGCAGCCCTGGCCGGCCAAGGCGTTGCGATCGTCAGTCCCTTCTTCTTTCCCGACGAGCTGGCATCAGGACGACTGATCCAACCCTTCGACCTTGCGCTGCAGGCCCGAGACCCAATCCGCCTCGTCTACCCCAAGGCCAAGCGCAACCAGCACAAGATCCGCGCCTTCCATCACTGGATCGAAACCGCGATACAGGCCTCAGAGGAAGCGCGGCGGACCGTCAACCAGTCTCCAGACGTCACGGTTTGAGAGCGCCTCCCGGCGGTCCGCACGTGCCTCGCGTTCTCCGATGTCGCGCAGCATCTCTTCGGACAGAAGCCCGCTCCTGCGCCGGGTCAGCGAAGGAGCAAGAAGCCGTTTGAGAAGACGCAGAATTCGCCTCGGCGCAATGAAGCTCATGGCCGTTCCTCGTTGACAAAGATGCTGTTCAGTTGATCTATGAGAGAGGAAATAGTGCGGATAATGATTGTAGACCAACCGAATATCCGTATTGATGGATCAAGAGAACTCATCCATGAAACTCTCCCGCAACCTGCCTCTGAACGCGCTGAAGGTCTTTGAGGCAGCCGCCCGGCACCTGAGCTTCACCAGGGCCGGCGAAGAACTCGGAATGACCCAGACGGCGGTCAGCTATCAAATCAAGCTGCTGGAAGATCTGCTCGGCGAGCCGCTGTTCCTCCGCCGCCCGCGACAGGTGAGGCTGACGGAGGCGGGCGAGCGGCTGGCGCCGAAGCTGGGCGAAGCCTTTTCCATCATGCAGGAAGCGTTGGCGAACCTGGGTGAAAAGACACAGACAACGCTGACGATCCACTCCACCGCGACATTCGCGCATCAGTGGCTTGCGCACCATATCGGTGACTTTCAGCTGAGGCACCCGAAGATCGCGGTCAGGCTGGAGACATCGCAGGACATGATCGATTTCCAGAAAACGGAAGCCGACGTGGCAATCCGGGCGGGAAAGGCTCCTTGGCCCGGCCTCGAACGGCAGCGCCTGATGAAGATAGACTTCACGCCCATGCTGAGCCCGCAATTGGTGCAAAGCATAGGCGGCCTCTCCTCGCCGGCCGACCTTTTGAAGCTGAGGCTGATCGATCCGGGCGATCCCTGGTGGAGAATATGGCTGACCGCCGCCGGAGTGACAGACCCGGACCTCGACAGCAGGCCACGCAGCAAACTCGGAGCGCAATCCATCGAAGCGCAGGTCGCGATCGCCGGAAAGGGCGTGGCCATTCTGACGCCTGCCTTCTACGGCCCCGAACTCGCGTCAGGCCAGCTCGTCCAACCGTTCCCGCTGGTGTGCAGCGAGGACTGCGACTACTGGCTTGCCTACCCCGAGAACCGGCGGAACATCCCCAAAATCCGCGATTTCAAAGCGTGGATCATGGAGGCATGGCAGCGTTGACAAATATCGACACAGCCGTCGATCTCCGGCTCAGAACGACATATCCGGCGCATAGAGGCAGCGTGGCGTATTTTCGTCGGGGAACAGACAGAGATGATACTCGCTGTCCTTCGACCGCCGCGCGCTGTCTTGCGCAAACTTGAACGTGTGGCTTCTGGTAACCAGCCTGTGGTCACCGGGCGCCAGCGTCAGCTGGTATCCGCCTTGGATGATGCGGACGCTGCTCGCCGGAATCTGCTGGCAATCCCCGGAATGTTCATTGCCGTTGCAGCAGAAGGCATCGTAGCGCCATCCGGAATGGGCGTCATGAGCCGAAACATCGAACGCAAACAATACACCGAAGGTCATCGCTATTGTGCGCATTGGCGGTTTCTCCGTTGAAGACCTTCCGCCGGTACCAACGCAAACCACCTCCCCGGCGGAATTGCGACAGAAATATAACAGTTCGCAAATATGAGGACCAATGCACGTTCTCAGGGGTGCGTTTTCGCAACGCACCATAGCCTGAGGAAAGCTTGGCCTTCATCCGTGATTTCCCTTTCCAATCCCGGCCTTTTTCGACAAGGTAACCGGTCGGGAGGAAGAAAGGGATGCTGCATGTATGAGTTCGCCATAGCCTGGGAATGGCTGTCGTTTGCCGTCCGCTGGCTGCATGTGATCACCGCGGTCGCATGGATCGGATCGTCGTTCTACTTCATCGCGCTCGACCTCGGACTTGTGAAGCGACCGGGCATGCCAGCAGGCGTTTACGGCGAGGAATGGCAGGTCCATGGAGGCGGCTTCTACCATGTGCAGAAATATCTCGTGGCACCGGCCTCGATGCCGGAGCATCTGACCTGGTTCAAGTGGGAGAGCTATTTCACCTGGCTCTCGGGTTTCGCCATGCTCTGCGTGGTCTATTATGGTGGCGCCGATCTTTTCCTGATCGACAGGCATGTGCTCGACATCGAGCCGTGGCAGGCGATCTGTCTGTCGCTCGCCTCGCTCGCTGTCGGCTGGCTGATCTACGACCTGCTCTGCAAGTCGCCGCTCGGCCGCAACACCTGGGGCCTGATGATCCTGCTCTACATCGTGCTGGTCGCCATGGCCTGGGGCTATACCCAGGTCTTCACCGGCCGCGCCGCCTTCCTGCATCTCGGCGCGTTCACCGCCACCATCATGTCGGCCAATGTCTTCTTCATCATCATCCCGAACCAGAAGATCGTCGTCGCCGACCTGATCGCCGGTCGCACGCCCGATCCGAAATACGGGATCATCGCCAAGCAGCGCTCGCTCCACAACAATTACCTGACGCTGCCCGTCATCTTCTTCATGCTGTCGAACCACTATCCGCTGGCCTTTGCCACTGCTTATAACTGGATCATCGCGGCGCTGGTCTTCCTGATGGGCGTGACGATAAGGCACTGGTTCAACACCACCCATGCCCGCAAAGGCCGCCCGACATGGACCTGGGCGGCGACGGTGATCATCTTCATCGTCATTGCCTGGCTGTCGACGGTGCAGAAGCCGGCGCCGGAGACGGAACTCTCCGTCGCTCCCGCCAATCTTCGCTTCGTCGAGAACGCCCACTACGAGGCGGCCCGTGACATCGTGCAGGGCCGTTGCTCCATGTGCCACGCCGCCGAGCCCGTTTGGGAAGGCATCGCTCGTGCGCCAAAGGGCGTGAAGCTGGAAACCGACGCGGAAATCGCCAGCCATGCGCGCGAGATCTACATCCAGGCTGCCCGCAGCCACGCCATGCCGCCCGGCAACATCACAGAGATTGAAGAACAGGACCGCGCCTTGCTGGCTGCCTGGTACGAAAGCGCCGTCAGCGGGACCGCCACGCCATGAGCGCGGTGCTCTACCGGGGACGGCTGCTCTCCTTCTATCGCGCACCGCTCTCGGTCGACGACAACGATAGCTATCTTTATGAAGCGGACGGCGCCCTGCTGGTGGAACATGGCCGGATCGTCGCATGCGGTGACTTCACTGCCGTTAGGAGCGCGAGCCCGGATGACATCGAGGTCGTGGATCACCGCCCTCACCTGATCCTGCCGGGGCTGATCGATACGCACGTGCATTTCCCGCAGATGCAGGTGATCGGCTCCTATGCCGCCAACCTGCTGGAATGGCTGGATACCTACACCTTTCCCGAGGAATGTCGCTTCGTCGAGACGGCCCATGCCGAACGCATCGCGACGCATTTCTTCGACGAGTTCTTCCGCCAGGGGACGACCACCGCCGTGGCCTACCTCTCGGTCCACAAGGCTTCGGCCGACGCCTTCTTCGCCGAGAACCTGCGCCGCGGCAGCCTGATGATCGCCGGCAAGGTGATGATGGACCGCAACGCGCCGCAGGGCCTGCTGGACTCACCGCAGCTCGGCTATGAGGAGACCCGCGCCGTCATCGCGCAATGGCACGGCAAGGGCCGCAACCATGTCGCCATCACGCCCCGTTTCGCCATCACCTCGACCCCGGCCCAGATGGAGGCAACGCAGGCTTTGGCGCGGGAATTCCCGGACCTTCACATCCAGACGCATCTGTCGGAAAACCTCGCCGAGATCGACTATACCTGCTCGCTCTATCCTGAAGCGATCGACTACACCGACATCTACTCGCGTTATGGACTGCTGGGCCGCAAGACCCTGCTGGGCCACGCCATCCATCTTTCCGACCGCGAGGCCGACGCGATCAGCGAGGCGGGCGCGATCGCCGTCCATTGCCCGACGTCAAACCTCTTCCTCGGCTCGGGCCTGTTCCCGATGAAGAAGTACCAGAAGCGTGACAAGCCGGTCCGGATCGCGGTCGCCACCGATATCGGCGGAGGATCCAGCTACTCCATGCTGAGAACCATGGATGAGGCCTACAAGATCCAGCAATTGCTGGGCGAGCGGCTGAATCCGCTTGAAAGCTTCTATCTGATGACACGCGGCAACGCAGAGGCATTGTCGCTTGAAGACCGTATCGGCACGCTTGAGCCGGGGACCGATGCCGACTTCATTGTCATGGATGCCAGTGCGACACCCGCGATGGCGCTCAAGATGGAGGTCGTGAAAACGCTGGCGGAGGAACTCTTCCTGCTGCAGACCCTGGGCGACGACAGGTCGGTGGTCGAGACCTATGTCTCCGGTAGGCCAATGAAACCGGTCGCGACGATGTGAGGGACAATGAGCGACAGCGGCTATTCCGGCACGCCCCTTCCCCGGAAGCTCGGATTGAAGCCGGGCCTGTCCGCGCTGTTCGTCGCACTGCCGGACGGTCTTCGCCACCTGACCAACGAACTGCCTGGAGCGAGGATTAAGCCGTCAATACCGGAAGGCGTGAGTGTCCGTCTTGATTATCTGCACGTCTTCGAAACAGAGCGCACAGCACTGGAGGACAATGCGGAACGGCTGAAAGGCATGCTGAAGCCCACCGGCATGCTTTGGATTTCCTGGCCGAAAAAGGCCTCCAAGGTCGAGACCACGATAACCGAGGATGTTCTGCGGGCGATATTCCTGCCGATCGGTCTCGTCGACATAAAGGTATGCGCGGTCACGGATATATGGTCGGGCCTGAAATTCGTTTTTCGCAAGGACCAGCGCGGAAGCCTGGGTTGACGTCACGGACACCGCAATGAACATGCTCCTCAATCTGGCCCTTGGCACGCTCATGATCTCCCTGACGATCGTGATTCACACATTCGGCCTGATGGGTGTGACCCAGGCGATGAGTTCGATCAGCGATCGCATCCGCCTTCACCGTCATCGCAGTCGCCTGATCGCGATGAACACCGTTGTGCTGGGGGTTTTTGGAGTCCTCACCACAGAAGTCTGGCTGTGGGCGATCTGTTATTGGCTGATCGGTTTCTTCGACAGTTTCGAGGTCGCCCTCTACTTCTCGACCGTCACCTTCTCGACCATTGGATACGGCGACGTCATCCCGCACCCCGAATGGCGCCTCTTGGCCGGCATGGAAGGCGTCGACGGCTTTTTGCTGATCGGCTGGTCCACGGCCTACCTCGTCGCGGCCGGCATCCGCGTCGGCCCGTTCCGGTCCGGCGAGCATTTTTGAGCATCTCTCGGCCGAAAAGAGCGGAGGTAAAATATTTTTACCTCTTAAGTCCCTTCCTGTTTCCAGCGCGCCGCCTGTCGTGATATGGGCGATGGGGAACCTGGCCGAGGAGTGGATAATGGGCGCGAACCTGGAGATTGCCGACCTGAAGAAGCTGGCGCGCCGGCGCGTGCCGAAGATGTTCTTCGATTATGCCGACAGCGGCGCCTGGACCGAAGGCACCTACCGGGCCAACGAGACTGACTTTTCCAGGATCAAGCTGCGTCAGCGCATTCTCGTCGACATGACCAACCGCTCGCTTGCCTCCGAAATGATCGGCCAGCCTGTCTCGATGCCGGTCGCCCTGTCGCCGACCGGCCTCACGGGCATGCAGCATGCCGATGGCGAGATGCTGGCGGCACAGGCGGCGGAAGAAGCCGGCGTTCCCTTCACGCTCTCGACCATGAGCATCTGCTCGATCGAGGACGTCGCCTCGGTGACGACCAAGCCCTTCTGGTTCCAGCTCTATGTGATGAAGGACCGGGATTTCGTCATCAACCTGATCGACCGCGCCAAGGCGGCGAAGTGTTCTGCGCTGGTACTGACGCTTGATTTGCAGATCCTCGGCCAGCGGCACAAGGACATCCGCAACGGCCTCTCCGCGCCGCCGAAGTTCACGCCGAAGCACATCTGGCAGATGGCGACCCGACCCGGCTGGTGCCTGAAGATGCTGGGCACGCAACGCCGCACCTTCCGCAACATCGTCGGCCACGCCAAGAGCGTCACCGACCTCTCCTCGCTGTCTGCCTGGACGGCGGAGCAGTTCGATCCGAAATTGTCGTGGAACGACGTCGCCTGGATCAAGGAACGCTGGGGCGGTCCGCTGATCCTCAAGGGTATTCTCGATCCGGAAGATGCCAGGATGGCGCTCTCCACCGGCGCGGACGCGATCATCGTCTCCAACCATGGAGGCCGCCAACTGGACGGAGCCCATTCTTCGATCGCCATGCTACCGCGCATCGTCGACGCGGTCGGCGACAAGATCGAAGTCCATATGGATGGCGGCATCCGCTCCGGTCAGGATGTGCTGAAGGCCGTCGCCCTTGGCGCAAAGGGCACCTATATCGGACGTCCCTTCCTCTATGGCCTCGGTGCCGGCGGCAAGCAGGGCGTCACGACGGCGCTTGAGATCATCCGGAAGGAGATGGACATCACGATGGCCCTTTGCGGTAAGCGCGATATCAAGACCATCGACGGATCGATCATCGCCGAAAACCCGTTCGCCGTCTGATTATCCGGCCCAGCCGGTCGAAAGCACACGCGCCCATGTGTCGAAACCTTGCTGCCGTGCGAGTTCAGCGGCGGCGAGGTGATCGTAGGCGACCTGCCGGAAGGTCGGCTGCCAGCCGCGCGTCGTTTTCTCCAGGATCGCATAGCAGGCAAAGGGCGCGCCCTGCTCCAGCCGGTGCTCCCAGGGCTTGTGATAGGCAAACCCGGGGCAACCGACGCTCCCGGGATTGACGACCAGCCGGCCATCCGAAAGCGTTACGGCGCGTTGCACATGCGTATGGCCGCACAGGATCAGCGGATAATCGACACCTGCCGCCTGACGCTCGATATAGTCTCGGTCGCTGAGGCGAAAATAGCCCTCGGGCGTCAGCGTTTCGAGCCAGGCAACCGAGTCGCTTTCCGGCGTGGCATGGCAGAGCAGAACCTCGTCGGCGAAGACGAGCGTCAATGGCAATTGCCCGATCCAGTCGAAGTCCTCCCGGCGCAGCAGCGGATAGGCCGGCCGCTCCCAGTCGCCGAGAGCGTCAGGCTGCTCCTCGATCAGGGCCCGGTCGTGATTGCCCCTCACCGTCGGGAGATTCAGCGGCGCGAGGATCGCCGCAGTCTTTCCCGCATCGATCGGACCTGAGAAGATATCGCCGAGGTTGACGATATCGGTGACGCCGAGTGTTGCAATATCCTCGAGCACCGCCTCAAGGGCCAGATGATTGCCGTGGATGTCGGCGATGGCAGCAAAACGCACTCAGTCCTCCGCATCGATGAAGCCGGTGGCAAGACCGCTCGCCCACCCCGCCCGACCGTTGCGCGCGGCGAGGTCGGCCATCGCCATATGATCGTACGGCACCTGCCGGAAGGTCACGGACCAGGCTCCATTCTGCTTCTCGCAGATCGCGTAGCTCGCGTGAACATGTCCGGCCTCCACCTTATGCGGATACGGCGTGTCGTCCTGGTATGCTGGCCCGCCGACACTGCCGGGATTGACGATGAGGCGCCCGTCGGAAAGCCTGACCATGCGAGGCAGGTGTGTATGTCCACACAGGATCAGCGACTGCGGAATGCCATCGGCCCAGGCTTCAATCTCGCCAGCGCGACGCATGACCACGTGTCCGTCTGGTGTTACCGTCTCCAGCCAATACGTGTTGTCGTCTTTCGGGGTCGCATGGCAGAGATACACCTCCTCGCGCCAGACCATGGAAAACGGCAGGCTTCGCAGCCATTCCAGATGCGCAGGCGTCAGCTGCGCGAAAGAATCCGCTTCCCAGCTGTGCATGGCATCGACGGCATGTTCGATCAGGTAGCGGTCATGATTGCCACAAACCGTCGGCAGGCCGAGGGACACCAGCAGATCGGCTGTGCGACCCGCCTCCAGCGGACCCGACAGGCAGTCGCCAAGATTGACGATGTCAGATGACGCGATGCGCTGATCCGCGATGTCCGAAAGGACGGCTTCCAGCGCAAGGCAATTGCCATGCACGTCAGCAATTGCCGCAAACCGCATATCAGCTGCCCCTGTAGGTGGAATAGCCATAGGGCGAGAGCAGCAGCGGCACGTGATAATGCACCGTCGTGTCGGAAATCCCGAAACGGATCGGTATCACGTCGAGAAACGGCGGATCGGTGAGCGGAATGCCGAGGTTCTTCAGGTATTCGCCGGCGTGGAAGATCAGTTCGTATTGCCCGACCGCAAACTCTGCACCCGACAGGATGGGACCGCCGTTGACGCGCCCGTCGTCATTGGTAAAAACCGTCCGGATCAGCTCGGGCGCTTCGCCGGCCATGCGCACCAACTGGATCCGCAGCCCCTTCGCTGGCTTGCCGAGGGCGGTGTCGAGGACGTGGGTGGTGAGGCCGGTCATAAGCTGGGCTCCAGAATCGTAAACGGGGCATCGAAGAAGAACTCCTCGAGATTGTGACCCGGTCCGTCGCGATCGACAATCAGGAAATCGCTCACCTCGCCAACCGCGATCAGCGGATGATGCCAGGTATTGCGGTGATAATTCACCCCCTGGTCGCCGCGCGCCAGAAACGCCTGTGGCTTACCTGGCTTGCCGCTCTCGTCTGGCGAAACGGCAACCAGATATGGCCTTCCGTTGAGCGGCGAAAAGCTCTGGCTGCCGAGAGGATGGCGCTCCATCATGCCGATCTCGTAGGGGAAAGATCGCGGCTGCCCGCGGAAGATATTGATGATCACCCGGGCGCCGTCACCCACGACGTCGGGAGTAGCAAGGGCATGGAAACGTTCCGTCGTGCCACCATTGATCAGCCGCATGGTCTCCGGCCGCGCTTCTATCACGTCTCCGAACGGAGCGAAGGCCTCCGCCGTTAACGAACGGATGATGAGGTTCTGGGGCAAAGGGGTCATTCTCCCTGGATATTCGGATGTCGGAGCTGGTGGATCTGCCGGACCAGTCTTGGAAGGTCCGACTGCACCGTATCCCAAATGATACGCCAATCCAGTCGGTCGTATTGGTGAACCACGAGATTGCGCAGGCCCCTGATCTTGGCCCAGGCGATCTCCGGTTGCTCTGACGCGATATCCGGAAACAGCGTCTGGATACGAACTGCGGCGGCGGCAATCAGCACGAACGTCATGGCAACGGCGCGCTGACGCAAGAGATCCGACTCGAACGCCTCGAAGCTTACGCCATCAAGGAATCCGATGGCCTCAAGTGCCGCCTCCTCCATATCAATGAGATTATCGATCAGGCGCTCTGCCGGGGTCATATGGCTCTCGCCTCGGCAAGGATCCGGTCGCGCATCCGCGCTTTCAGACCGCCGGCCGTGACAATGTCCACCCTGCAAGGCAACAGGCCTTCCATCTCTGCCTGCAGTCCTCCGAGATCGAAGAGCGTCATGCCCGGCAGCGCGTCAACCAAAATATCGAGATCGCTGTCCGGACCGTCCTCACCCCGCGCGACAGAGCCGAACACACGCGGGTTCGCTGCCTTGTGACGCGCCGTCGCATCGCGGATAGCCTGCCTGTTTTTCTCCAGCACTTCGGACGGTCTCATGTCTCGCCTCCTTGACCGCAATTATAGGACAAACGCGAAGCGCGAGAAAGCGCCGGACTTCCGCACCCCTAAAACGAAAACAGCGCCGGCGTTACCACCGGCGCTGCATTCTTACGGTCAACCCGTGACGGATCAGGCGGCAGACTTTGCGTAGTCTGCGGTCGGAACTTCCGCGATGGTCTTGAGGACCTGGGAAGCGATCGCGTAGGGGTCGCCCTGGGAGTTCGGACGGCGGTCTTCGAGGTAGCCCTTGTAGCCGTTGTTGACGAACGAGTGCGGAACGCGGATCGAGGCGCCGCGGTCGGCAACGCCGTAGGAGAACTTGTTCCACGGAGCCGTCTCGTGCTTGCCGGTCAGACGCATGTGATTGTCCGGACCGTAGACGTCGATGTGCTCTTTCCAGTTCTTGGCGAAAGCGGCCATGAGTGCTTCGAAGTACTCCTTGCCGCCGGTCTCGCGCATGAACGCGGTAGAGAAGTTGCAGTGCATGCCCGAGCCGTTCCAGTCGGTGTCGCCGAGCGGCTTGCAATGGAATTCGACGTCGATGCCGTACTTTTCGCAGAGGCGGAGCAGCAAGTAGCGGGCGATCCAGATCTGGTCGGCGGCCTTCTTGGAACCCTTGCCGAACACCTGGAATTCCCACTGGCCCTTGGCCACTTCTGCGTTGATGCCTTCGTGATTGATGCCGGCTTCAAGGCAGAGGTCGAGGTGCTCTTCAACGATTTCGCGGGCGATCGAGCCGACGTTCTTGTAGCCGACGCCTGTGTAGTACGGGCCCTGCGGAGCCGGGTAGCCCTGCTCGGGGAAGCCGAGCGGACGGCCGTTTTCATAGAAGAAGTATTCCTGTTCGAAGCCGAACCATGCGCCTTCATCGTCAAGGATCGTCGCGCGGGTGTTCGATGCGTGCGGCGTGACACCGTCCGGCATCATGACTTCGCACATCACGAGCACGCCATTGGTGCGCGCCGGATCGGGATAGACGGCGACCGGCTTCAAGACGCAGTCCGACGAGTGGCCTTCGGCCTGCATCGTCGACGAACCGTCGAAGCCCCACAGCGGCAGCTGCTCCAGGGTCGGGAAGCTGTCGAATTCCTTGATCTGCGTCTTGCCACGCAGGTTCGCTACCGGCTTGTAGCCATCGAGCCAGATGTACTCGAGCTTGTACTTGGTCATGGTTCTCTCTCTTCAGTCTCGCGTCCGTCATGGACGCACACAGAGGGGTGATTCCCCGAATTCCGGGGCTCACTCAACGTGCAAGCACACAGCGTGCCAGTTTGAGCCTGGGACCAGCGCTCTGCCTGAATTGGGGGTACACCCAGGGCCCATCGTCCCGGATTGCGACAGTTTTATTAAGGCTTTCCGACTATTATGAAGGAACTAGGACAGCCATACCGTGTTTCCCGCACGAACAGGCCGGCCAGAGGGCGGGTGATGAAAATCCACTCATCCATTTTGTTGCCGGAATACTGCACATAAAATAGGCAATATGCACTTTTCATGTGCATTCGGCTGAAATCTATGTTAGGGAAGTGTCATCGACCGAGAAATCGGTGACGAACGAGAGGCAGTAGCATGACAACGAACATGGTTCGGGAATCGGCGAAGATCTACGAGTTCCCGGTAAGGAATGCCCAGAGACTGCGTGAAATGCAGGCGCGCCAGGCGCTGGCCGGCCGCGTCATCATCGAAAGCGGCTGCGGCAGCTGGTACCACGAGGAAGCGATCCGCGAGGACCAGGAAACGCGCAAACAGTAGGCGCGATAAACCGGAAATTCCCGGAACCACCAGTGGCGCCGGGGACTTTGCTGTGTGCGGAAGAGCGGGCCTGATGGCCCGCTTTGTCGTTTCAGGCCTTCGTTCCGAAAAGCCGCAGTCGCATTACGCCGCCATCAGGATGCATCGCGATCCGCACATGGGTGACGGGGCCTATATTGGTTACCTTGTCGCCCTCATAGAGATGTTCCGCGTCCATCTGCATCTTGGTGCGCGCAACTATCGGCTTCCAGGTTTCGGACGCAGCGATGTCGGCATCGCTGAACGTGTCGCCTGCCGACGGAAGATGAGCCCCGAGGAGCTCGCAGGTGTCGGGGTAATTGCCCTTGTAGAAATGCGTGTCGATGATCACCCGCTTGATAAGCCCCGGATGGCCAAGCCGGATGATCGCCCAGTCGTGCCCCGGTCCGCGACGGCGCTTGGTCTCCCAGCCGTCGCCCATATTGGTACCGCGTCCAGGAGACAGAATCTTGTCGGGATGGCCATAATGCGCATCCGACCACGCGAGCGCCTTGGCGCCGTGGAAGATGTAGCCGAGATCGATCTCCTCGTCCGCGGCTACCTTCGACCAGTCGAAGAAGGCCGAGCCATAGACACGCAGACGGGCAACGCCGCCGTCAGGGTAGATATGCAGGCGCAGATGCGTCCAGACCTTTTCCCGGTCGGCATTCTCGAAGAAATGCTGTGCCGACGGCCCAAGCGGCGACTTCGACACCAGTTCCACCCAGTCGGTCGCCTCCGTCGGATCGCCATCCGTCACGAACGCGGCTTCGATCGAGCAATGCGGTGGATAATTGCCGGTAAAATAGCGGGTATCGACGTCGAAGCCGAAGATACGGCCCGGCATTGCGAGCCGTATCACCGACCAGTCATGGCCGGGCACACGCTTGCGCCGGCTTTCCCACCCGTCCATGTACTTGCCGTTGTCGTCGTAAAGCGTCGGATCGAACCAGGCCGGCTCGTCGTTCAGCATGCGCTCGAGCGGAGCGAAGAACTCGTCCGTGGTGAACACACCCTTCGCGCCGAGACGGGCGGAGGCGAGATTGACCGCGCCGGCCGCGAAGTCGGGCAGCGTGACGGTGGAGGTTTCGATCATGTCAGAGTGTCTCCGGTAACAGGCTTTCAAGACGAAGCCTTGCGATTTTCTCGACCTGTGCGCAAGCCGTCTCGAACTCCGTGTCACGGTCGTTGTCGATACGATGCTCGAAGGCCGCGAGAATGTCGTGACGGTTGAGCCCCTTCACCGCGATGATGAAGGGAAAGCCGAATTTCTGCGTATACTGGGCATTGAGCTCGGTGAAGCGGGCGAACTCCTCCGCCGTCAGCCGGTCCAGCCCTGCGCCCGCCTGCTCCTTGCGGCTGTCTTCGGTTAGTTCCCCCGCCACGGCGAGCCGCCCGGCGAGATCGGGATGGGCGCGCAGCACGCCAAGCCGCTCGTCCGGCGAGGCTGCACGAAACATCCTGACCAGAGCCGCATGCACGCCGGCAGCGGTCAACGGCTCCTCGATCAACCCGGCATCGAAGGCGCGTTCGGCGATAAACGGCGAATGCTCGAACACGCCGCCATACGAGGAAACAAAAACATCACGTTCCATCATCGTCGCCTCACCAGGTCGGCTTGTGATGTTTGTGCCAGTGTTCGGCGATCTCGATGCGCTTCGGGATCCACACCTTCTCGTGGCCGGTCACATAGTCGATGAAGCGTGCCAGCGCCGCCGCGCGGCCAGGACGCCCGACCAGGCGGCAGTGCAGGCCGACGTTCAGCATTTTAGGCGCGCCATTTTTCCCTTCCTCGTAAAGCACATCGAACGCGTCCTTCAGGTAGGTGAAGAACTGGTCGCCGGTGTTGAAGCCCTGCGGTGTCGCAAATCGCATATCGTTGGTTTCGAGCGTGTAGGGGATGATCAGGAACGGCTTTCCGGTCAGATCCGGCACCCAGAATGGCAGGTCGTCGGCATAGGAATCGGACGAGTAGACAAAGCCGCCCTCCTCCATGACCAGCTTCAGCGTGTTCATCGACGGCTTGCCCTGATACATGCCGAGCGGATGGGAGCCGGTGAGCTCCTTGTGCAGGCGCACGGCCTCGCGGATATGCTCGCGCTCGACCTCCTCCGGAAAGTCCTTGTACTCCAGCCATCGATAGCCGTGGCTGGCGATCTCCCATCCGGCCTCCTTCATGGCCGCCACCGCTTCCGGATTGCGGGCCATGGCAAGCGTCACGCCGTAGACGGTCGCCGTCACATTGCGCTCGGTAAACATGCGCCACAGGCGCCAAAAGCCGGCGCGCGAACCGTATTCGTAGATGGATTCCATGTTCAGGTTGCGCTGGCCGGCCCAGGGTTGGGCGCCCACGATTTCCGACAGGAGGCACTCCGACGCAGGATCGCCGTCGAGAATGCAGCTCTCGCCGCCCTCCTCGTAATTGATGACGAATTGGACCGCGATGCGCGCGTCGTTCGGCCATTTCGGATCGGGAGCGGAGCGGCCATAGCCGATGAGATCGCGCGGATAGGAACTCTTGTGCATCAAATCACCCTGTCTTTCGGCGAGACGGTATGCGCCGATGTCGGGGTTGTCGAGATGCAATTGCGCGACCGGACCGTTGCCTTGAGGGCATCGGTCCTGCGGTCGATCAGGCGATCCTGCGCGCCGAGACCCGGCCCATCGGATGCAGCGAATGCACCTGGAAGGGCGCCCCCTGCTCGCGTTCCACGAACAGCGCCAGGTTCGAAAACGGCACGGGATCACCGATCACCGGGGCGAAGTACCCCTCCAGGACACTGGCGAACCGGCGCATGGTGTCGCCATCCAGCGGCCCCGTCAGATCGATGTGAAAACGATACTCGTCCATGACATAGGGATTGCCCCAGCGATAGAGATTGGCAAACTGCGGTGCCGTCAGAGCGTACGGGTCGCGACGCTCGATCTCCGCCTCGGTCAGCGGCGCCCGGAAACTGTCGAACTGCTGCACGACCGTGGCGGCCAGGAGATCAATCATCCGGCAAGGTGTTTCCGGAACAAGCCCAAGATGGTCACCAAGTCGACCGACGTGAAGCGGCGGAATGGCAAGAGGCTCGATGGTACCGGCGAACCGCATGAGCTCTCGCAACAGCGCGGCCTCAGTAACATCGGGATGCAGTTGGAACGGCGCCATCAGCACCGCATGGAAGCCATAGCGGCGTGGCAGGGCCGTATGGAACGCAATTTCATGAAGGCCGAGGCCCCGGACAGAGGGATGGTCGACGGCCTCGCCTGAATAGACGCTGCGTCCGAGCCAGCTGGCGGCTGCCAGCGTCAGCGGATCGCCCGCGGGGGGCGTGAAGAAGATTGCGTAGCGCATGTCTCACCTCGTTCTTTCCGCCGCCGCGAACTTTAGCGATCGATGGGATAGTCGAGGAGGTAGGTGATTTGCGTAACAGTTTGACGACGCGTAGGTTCGGCAATTTCACGTTTTGCGTGAACAGAGGTCGAGATGGCTTTCGAAGCGGAAGCTTTCGGGAACGGCAAAGGCCTTTCCCTCCACCGCATCAAGCGCCGCATCCGCAAGCTTGTGGGCGAGGCCGAAGGACACCTTGAAGCCGCCCGTCAGGGCTACAATCCGGGGCTGTTCGGGATCCGGGCCGATCATGGGATCACGTCCGATCGCCTTTGGCCTCAGGCCCGCCCAACGCTCGACGACGATCCCGTCAGTAAGGACAGGCGCCAGTTGCCGTGCCGAGGCGATCAGCGCGTCGAGCTGTTCGTCCGTCGACAGCGGATCGCCAAAACTGTTTTCGCTGGTGGAGCCGATCGCAACGGTGCCGTCGTCATGCGGCACGATGTAGAGCCCGTCGAGATAGAGCAGCGGCCAGTCCGGATCGATATCAGCCTTGATCAGCGCCGCCTGCCCCTTCACCGGCTGGCCCAACGGTTTCTCAAGACCTCGCCCCGCGCCCAGAAGCGGGAACGATCTGTGGCCTGCCGCAACGATCACGTGACCGAAGGACAGGCGCTTCCCATCGGTCAGTTCGGCGAACCCGGCCACAGGGTCGAGTTTCTCAAGGCCGATATCCTCCCGAACCGAAACGGATGCCTCGCGTCCGATGGCCGAAACCAGCATTACCGCCAGGCGTCGGGGCGAAACGCGGGCAGCGAAGGTGTCGTGGACGATCCCCGCCTTGGTAAAGCCGGCGTCGGGCCAGCCGGCAATGTCGCCCGCGTCCCTGACAGCCCATTCGAAGCTCCGACTCGTCTTCCGCCACCTGTCCTTCGCATCGAGTTCATACCGCAGGGCGATCGGACGGAGGTGATCCTTTGGGAGAGGGATCAGACGGCCGCAGCGCCGATAGCCGGCTGCGAGCCCGGTCTCCGCCTCGAGACGCACAACCTCGTCTTCCAGCTGAAGAAGAGCATCGAACTGGAACTGCTTCTTTTCATTCCACTTATCCGGCGTGTGCGACATCAGCGCACCGAGCAGACCGCCGCTGGCACCACCGGCCAGGCTACCCTCGTCGATCAGGAGCGTCTTCAATCCCCGTCGTCCCGCCTTCAGCGTCGCCCACAGCCCCATGATGCCGCCGCCGACAACGAGCAGGTCGACGGACGATTGACCGCCCGGCGGCTTCGCTCTATCGGCTGAGTCCATGACAGTATCCAATCCCGATCCGGAAGACGGAAGCGACGGCGAGGCCCTCACCTGGCACGACGGCGATATGCCCTATTCGACCGCCTTTGGCGATCATTTTTATTGCCGCAGCGACGGACGTCTCGAATGCAGCCACGTCTTCCTCACCGGCAACGGCCTACCGGCTCGCTGGCAGAAAGACGGCACGTTCCGCATCGGCGAACTCGGCTTCGGCACCGGCCTCAACATGTGCGAGACGTGGCGGCAGTGGAAGCAGACGCGCCGGACAGGCGGCCTTCTGCACTTCATGTCCTTCGAACTTTATCCGATGCGGGCCGCCGACATCGACCGTGCGCTCTCCCGCTGGAGCGAGATAGACGAGGAGCGGCTCAGGCTGGTGTCACAGTGGCCGGACCGGCCCGAGGGCATCATCGACATTCAAATTGACGACCAGACGACGCTGACCGTGACCTGCGGCGAAGCCCTGGATGGCGTGAGCGTCACCGATTTTCCCTTCGACGCCTGGTATCTCGACGGCTTCGCACCGTCGCGCAATGGCGCAATGTGGAGTGAGGAGATCATGCGTGCGCTCTTCGACCGCACCGTACCCGGCGGAACCTTCGCGACCTACGCCGCCGCCGGCTTCGTCAGGCGCAATCTTGTTTCGGCAGGCTTCGCTGTTGAGCGCTGGCCAGGCTTCGCCGGCAAGCGGGAAATGCTAAGGGGCGAAAAGCCCGCCTCAGCCGCCTGACCGCTGCGGAATACTGTCAGCCGGTCCGCTGATCCACTGAGCAATCTTTCCGCCAAGCAGTTCGGGACTGATCGGCTTTGACAGGTAGTCATCCATGCCGGCGGCTAGGCAGGCGTCCCTGTCCGCGTCCATGGCATGCGCGGTGACTGCTATGATGGGGATGTGATCCGCCCCTCCCGCTGCCCGTTCGCGCTCGCGAATCGCCCGCGTCGCCTCCAGCCCATTCATGACAGGCATGGAGACGTCCATGAGGATAAGTCGAGGCTGCAATCGCGCCGACGCTTCGATGGCCTCCCGACCGTTTCCAACGATGTGGAACTGCATCCCGAGGCTTTCCAGCACCTGCGTGAAGACGATCTGGTTTACCTCGTTGTCCTCCGCAACGAGGATATCGATGCTTGCAAGTTGAGTTGCAACGGGTGCCGGGACCCTTTCCAAGAGCGCCGTTTCGGGCACCCCGTGGGTCGGTGTAGCCGCTCGCTGTCCAACATCCCCCGCACCGCGCCGCCGCGACCGGACCGCCTCGATGATGGCGCCTCGCAGAACATTGGCACGAGCCGGTTTCATCAGATGAGCCTGCACGTCGAGCGACGCGAAAACCTGTTCATCACCGCCCATGTCCATCGACGTGAGAAACACCATGGCAACCGGATCGAAGCGGCGGTCAGCCCGCACGCGTCTGGCGAAATCGATGCCGTTCACATCGGGCATGTGATAGTCGACGATCAGCGCGTCGACGTTTACTCCCGCCTGGAAGGCGGCATCGAGTATCGCAAGTGCGGTCGCCGCGTCTTCCGCGACCGCACCGTCGAAACCCCATTGTTGCAGCTGTTCTGCCAGGATCTGGCGATTGACGGGGTTGTCGTCGATGACAAGGACGCGCGCGCCTTCGACGTTGACGGGCAACTGCGTCTGGCGCCTGCGTTCACCGGCAACCGCGAGCGGCAGATGGACGGTGAACACCGAGCCCATCCCGGCTTCGCTCTCCACTTCGATCACGCCGCCGAACAGCTGGACTAGGCCGGCGGTTATGGCGAGCCCCAGGCCTGTGCCTTCGTGACGGCGGGTAGACGAAGAGTCGACCTGCGAGAACTTCTCGAAAATCGCCTTCAGCTTTTCCTGCGGGATGCCGATGCCGGTGTCCGAAATCCGCAACGTTACCATCAACTCGCCGGACGGCATCGGCTCGCCCGAGAGCTCGATCAGCACATGGCCCCGCTCTGTGAACTTGATGGCATTGCCGAGCAGATTGGTGACGATCTGCCGGAACCGTCCGGGATCGCCGACCACCAGATGCCGGAGGGTCGCCTCGGCCCGGATGATCAGTTCGAGATCCTTTTCGGCCGCGGCGGCCGACAGCAATGTCGCCACGTCTTCGATCGCCTCCACCGGATCGAACGGCGCCTTGCGCAGCGTTAACTGTCCCGCATCGATCTTGGAGAAATCGAGGATGTCATTGATGATCGTGAGCAGCGCATTGCCGGATTTGACGATGATGTCGACGAAGGTCTTCTGGCGTGCATCGAGAATGGACTTCTGCAGGAGTTCCGCCATGCCGAGCACACCGTTCATCGGCGTACGGATTTCATGGCTCATATTGGCCAGGAACTCCGACTTGGCGCGATCGGCCGCCTCCGCGCGTTCGAGCAGGGTCGTCAGTTCCTGTTCGCGCTGCTTGATCTCCGTGATGTCGCTGAGCACCACCATCCAGTGACCGCGGCGGCTGACCGTCGCCTCCATCTGAACCCATGTGCGGCGGTCGATAAGGAAAGTGGCGGAAAAACCCTGACCGTCCTCCACCTTGTGTTGCCAATCCCGCAGCAGGGCCATCGGATCATCACCGAAATCCCCCCGCTTGGCGCAGTGGGCGAAACTGACGTGCCAGCTCTGACCTGGCTCGAGGCTCACCGCAGGGACATCGAGAATGATATGCGCGGCCTCGTTGCTCTGGACGATGACACCGTCTTCAATGACCAGAAGCCCCTGCGACATGACGCGGATCGCATCGCGCATCTGTTGGCCGATACGCTCCAGCTCGGCCCGTGCCTCGCTGATTTCCCGCTCGCGGCGGCGGGCTTCCGAGATGTCCGCATAGGTCACCAGAACCCGCTGATCGGTCAGACGCTTGGAGGTGATGACCACCTGACGGTCATCCATGACCATTTCGCGCTGATGATCTCCGTCAAGCGCCTGCAACTGCTCCATGCGCCAACGAACGTCAGAATCGAAATCCTCTTCCTCGGTCCAGCGCCAGCCACGATCGTAGTTGACCTTTGCGTAGGTGGGGAAATCGAGCCCGATCAGTTGCTGGTCGCCTGGCCAGTTCCAGATGTCATAGACCCGCTGGTTGGCGTATTCGATACTGAGTTCGCTATCGAGGATGAGGACGCCGATCGGCATCGAGCGCATGATGCCTTCGAGGTAGACGTTGAGATTCTCCGCCTTGGCCTGCGCGGCCTCGAGCTGCCGCTCGCGCAGCTTGAGCGCCGAAACGTCGGTCACAGAGCCGACGACGTAGCGTTGCCCCGCCGACGTAACGATGCGACCAAGACGCGTGATCGAGGTGATATCCCGCCCCTCGAATTCGAAGGTCTCTGTCTTCTCGATCGCCTCCCCTTCAAGCACGCGCGCGTTTTCCCGAGTGAACTGCTCGGCCCGCTCCGGGTACATGTCGTATTCGGTAAGTCCGATGATCCGTTGACGATCGCCGCCATGCATCCGCTCGTAAGCGAGGTTGGCGAAAACAAGCCTGTGCTCCTCGTCGCGCACGAAGACCGGAACCGGTACCTGCTCGATGGCGGAGCGATAGAGCTGGCTTTCCTCCTCGCGCTGACGCAACACCGTGATGTCCGAATAGGTGATCATGTAGCGGCCGGTGCCCAGACGCTTGCTGGAGACCGCCAGCGCCCGCCCGTTCGGTATCAGCCATTGCCAGACAGGCGGCTCCTCGATCTGCTTGAACTGCTGGATGCGCGACTGGTAGATGTCATCCGCCGGAGGCGCATCCTCGCCATAAAAGCCGCGCCGATGATTGTAGGCGACGAAGTCGCGATAGGACCAACCCGCCACCTTCACAGGTTCGGATACGGGCCACATTCCATAGAAAGTGTCGTTGACGTATTCGATCCGGAAATCGGCGTCGAGAATCAACACGCCCACCGGCAGCAGCCTCAAAAGCAGTTCGAGGCGCGCATGCAGTTCCAGCGCCTCCTGCTGCGCGGCGATGCACTGGGCTTCGCGCTCTTTCAGCGCCGAGACGTCGGAAAGGCTGCCCAGCAGATAGTGGCGGCCGTCGACACCGCTGAGCCGGGTGCGCCGGGAGATGACCGGCACGCGACGATCCGGCGCGCCGAACATCTCCTCGACCTCGATCGACTCGCCGGTTTCAAGCACCCGGCGGTTTTCACGATGCAAAACCTCGCCGGCGGGGCCAAAACTTTCAAGTTCCGTCTTGCCGATCAACGCATCGGCGGAAAGACCGGAAATCTCGCGATAGGCCCGATTGGCGAGGATCATCCGGTTCGCGTCGTCGCGCATGAACATCGGCGACGGCAGTTCCTCGATCATCGCCGCCAGGGTCGCGATTTCGCCGGCGTCGTTGACGGATGGCAGCAAGGGACGGGAACCGCCTACGAATGGCAAGGTCTCAAAGAAAGCAAAGAGGTATGGAAGGTCGTCTTCGGTCAGGAAACGCTCGACCTTCAGCGCGTGACGCTCGTGACCGGCGGGATCGTAACAGAGCGCGGTCGCCTCCTCGCCGAAAACCAGGACACGCCGCTCGCGATCTTCCCGTTCGTGCTCTTCAGGCCGCGACAGAAGTTCGCTGCTCATGCGACCGATGAACTCTGCGGAAGGACGGCCATAGAAGCGCGCATAAGCATCGTTCACCGCGACATGGCGCAGTTCGCAATCCTTGATGCATGCGGGAACGGCGAGATCTGCGATCTTCGCACTGGCACGCCCCAGCAATCCGCCCCTGACCGTCAAAAAACGATTCCTTCCGCTTCACGCAGCGCAATATCTAAACACGTTTATCCGCTTTGGGATAACCAAGGGCTGTACCACCCGAGAGCTTTACCCAGGCATCGTCCCGGCAATGAAATTCGCGACACGCCAACCCCTTTCCCTGTCGCATTTGGCCACTGATTTGTCGCAGCAACTCTGCCAGAATCGACGCGTCCAACATAGCCACGGTGAAACGATGCGCGAGACTGCCACCACTGCCTTGCCCGAGACTGAAACTGCCGGATCGGGCGAACGCCGCCGCCGGGGAGGCGGGCGCGGCGGAGATCGGGTCCGCACCGGTTCGGCGCGGAGCTATCTCAACATCGTCAACACGCTGAAGCCGACTGAACTGCTCTCCGAAGAGGCCCTGGACGCAATCCACGACACCTCGCTGACGGTGCTTGAGGAAGTCGGCATGGACATCATGCTGCCGGAAGCCCGCCGGCGCATGAAGGCGGCCGGCGCCGATGTCCGGGAAGGCGAGGAACGGGTTCGCTTCGACCGTGGCCTTATCATGGAGCTCATCGCCTCGGTTCCGCGGCAGTTCACGCTGCACGCCCGCAATCCGCTGCGCAATGTCGCGATCGGTGGCAACAATCTCGTTTTCGCCCAGATCGCCTCGGCACCGTTCGTCGGAGACCGCGAAGGCGGCCGTCGGGCCGGCAACCAGGAGGATTTCCGCAAGTTGGTGAAACTCGCGCAGAGCTACGACGTGATCCACCTCACAGGCGGCTACCCGGTCGAGCCGATCGACATCCATGCGTCTGTGCGCCATCTCGACTGCCTGTCGGATCTTGCCAAGCTGACCGACAAGGCTTTCCACGTCTACTCCCTCGGCCAGCAACGCAATCTTGACGGCCTGGAGATCGCACGCATCGCTCGTGGCATCAGCGCCGAACAGATGGAGCGCGAGCCCTCGCTCTTCACCGTCATCAACTCGTCCTCGCCTCTGCGCCTCGATGGCCCGATGCTGCAGGGCATTATCGAGATGTCCTCGCGCAACCAGGTGGTCATCATGACGCCGTTCACGCTGGCGGGTGCCATGGCGCCGGTCACGATCGCCGGTGCGCTCGTCCAGCAGAATGCGGAGGCGCTCTGCGGTATTGCCTTCACACAGATGGTGCGCAAGGGCGCGCCTGTGCTCTACGGCGGCTTCACCTCCAACGTCGACATGAAGACCGGCGCCCCCGCCTTCGGCACGCCGGAATACATGAAGGCTGTGATCGCCGGCGGACAGCTCGCCCGCCGCTACGGCTTCCCCTACCGCACCTCGAACACCAATGCCGCCAACACGCTCGACGCGCAGTCCGCCTACGAGTCGGCGATGTCGCTCTGGGCGGTGACGCAGGGCGGCGGCAATTTCGTGATGCATGCGGCCGGCTGGACCGAGGGCGGCCTCACGGCTTCGTTCGAGAAGTTCATCCTCGACGTCGACATGCTGCAGATGGTGTCGGAATTCCTGAAGCCGCTCGATGTTTCGCCGGATGCACTGGCGCTCGACGCAGTCCGCGAAGTCGGTCCCGGCGGCCACTATTTCGGAACCGCCCATACGCTTGCGCGCTATGAAACCGCCTTCTACTCCCCGATCTTGTCCGACTGGCGCAACTTCGAGACCTGGACGGAAGCCGGCAGGCCGACGACCTACGACCACGCCAACCGCATCTTCAAGGAAACTTTGGCCCGCTACGAGCGTCCGCCGATCGATCCGGCGATAGAGGAGGAACTCGACGCCTTCGTTGCAAGACGCAAGGCCGAAGGCGGGGTGGCGACGGATTTCTGACTCTCAGACGAGTTGCTTAATGTAGGCCTGATAGGTCTGGTGCGGCGCCGCCTCGAAGCGGTCGGTCAGAACCTTCCAGTCCTCCACGCGGTCAAGCCGGAAGTCGCGAAATCCATTGCGCATCTCGCACCAGGCGGTCATCACCCAGATCGTCCCGAAAGCGGCCAGCCCAAGCGGCCAGACGACCCGCTGACTGCGCTCGCCGGGAAGCGAGTGATAAGCGATCCAGACCTTCCGTTTGCCTGAGAGCGCCGTTCTGACGTCGCCCAAACTGTCCGGCACCTCCGGCTGCGCCGAGGAGCGGAAAGCCCGGATTGGGGCGGTGACGAGCCTTTCCGCGTGCTCAACCGGTAGCATGCCAAGCATCTTTTCCTTGGCTTCCCTCGCCGCCTGCCCGAGACGCGGATCGCCCAGCATCTCGACTGCCCGCAAGCCGAAAGCCAGCGCCTCCAGCTGCTCGAACGTGAAGGTAAGCGGTGGCGCGTCGAACGCCTCGCGCAGGAGATAGCCGACACCGCGCTCGCCCTCGATCGGCGCGCCTGACGCCATAAGGTGCTCCATGTCGCGATAGACGGTGCGGGGCGCGACTTCCATCTTCTCCGCGATCTCGGCAGCCGTCATGGCCCGGCCGGTCGCGCGCAAAAGCTGGATAATACGGAACAGGCGATCGGCGGGGCGCATTTGCAACTCCGTGAAGTCTATGGCCACAAGGCTGTCAGTTGCGCTGTGCTACGTCAAGCCGGCACACCAGCAACAGGAGAACCCGATGCACGACACCAAAATCCTCGAAATCGCCATTTGCGCCGTTGCCGACATAGCTATGGCCGAACACGCACGTCTCACGGCGATGGAATCGGTACGCCACTATCCCGGTTTCATATCATGGCGGGCGACGAGCGCCCATGGTAATGAAGACATGGTGGCCGATATCGTCGAATGGGAAAACATCGACGCCGCCCGTGCCGCCGCCGAAAAGGTGCAGACGGACCCGGCCTTCATCCCTTACATGAAGCAGATCACTACCGTCGCCGTGATGCAGCACGTCGACACGAAGAACATCGTCTGAGCCATGCCGGAACCGCTGAAAAACCTGATCTCCGCCACCACCGCCCGCGACACGGCGGACGCCTTGTCGCGGGCATGGCCGGACTTCGACCGGGATGCCTTTCTCGAACTGGTGCTGCCGACGTTAAACGAACTGGAGCTGATGCAGCGCAGCCAGTCGATCAGTGCAGCCATGCAAAGCTGCCTGCCCGACGACTTCGAGGCCGCGGCCGATCTTATGGAAAAGTGCCTTCCATCTTCGGGAGGTTCTTTGTCGGGCTGGGCCTTACTGGCCTTCAACCAGTACATTGCGGCTCGAGGGCTTGGACATCTCGAACGTTCGCTCGACCTGCTAAAAGCACTGACGCCGCATTTCACCGCCGAATTCGGAATACGCCCCTTCATCCATGCGGAACAGGTGCGTGCCCTGGAGATCATTTCCGGCTGGACGAGAGACCCGAACCACCATGTGCGCCGTCTTGCGAGCGAAGGCACACGCCCTCGCCTTCCCTGGGCCATGCGGCTACCGGAACTTGTGAGGGACCCGACCCCGATCTTGCCCATTTTGGAGGCGATGCTCGATGATCCCGAGGACTACGTTCGCCGCTCCGTCGCCAATAGCCTCAACGATATCGCCAAGGATCATCCCGACACCGTCGCCGATTTCGTCGAGCGTCACCGGGAGGACGCCTCACCGGAGCGGATGTGGATGCTGAAACACGCGTCGAGAACGCTGATCAAGAAGGGCCATGCCAAGGCGCTAGCGAATTTCGGCTACGAGGCAATCTCAGACATCGTAGCCACCCTGACCGTTGCAACGGACACAGTCGCCTTTCCAGGCGAACTCGCATTCGCCGTTTCGCTGACGAACTCCGGCGACAAGCGGCGCACCGTGATGATGGACTACGTCCTGCACCATCAGAAAAAGGGCGGTTCGCTGACGCCCAAGGTGTTCAAGGGGAAAAGCTTGTCGATCGCCTCAGGGGAAACGGTCGTGATCGAAAAGCGACATGCCTTCCGACCGATCACCACCCGGACGTATTATCCCGGCCGGCACCGGCTGGAAATTCTGGCCAATGGTGGAATCGTGGCTGGCGCTGATTTCGAACTGATCCTCGGGGATGAGTGACGGTGACGGGCGAACAACACGAAATCAGTTTCGAGGCGACGGTCGAGAAGTTCGAGGGTCCGGGCGGCTGGCATGCCGTCTATCTACCGGAGGATGCCGCAGCCGAAGCCCGCTTCTTCGGTCGCCCAAATGCGCTTGGCGCCATATCCGTGTTCGCCCGCATCGGTAAAACCGAGGTTCGAACCTCGCTGTTCCCTGACAAACGGCGTGGCAGCTTGATGTTGCCCCTTAAGGCAAAGCTGCGCCAGCGCGAATCCGTTCACGAGGGCGACCGCATCACGGTCGTCCTCGTGCTGGCCGGCTGAGTGGGATTGTGCATGGTCAGTGGCGGCGCTTCCAGCCTGTGATCATCGAGCGGACGAGGTTTTCCCGGTGCTCGATGCTGGCGAAAATCACACCTCCGACATGCAGTGCGATCAGGACGAGCGTCGAATAGACGAGCGTCTTGTGCGTATCCTCGACCCATTCGATGCCCCAATAGGCGTCTGTCGTCATCATGTAGCCGGTCGTGACGATGCCCGATACCATCAACAAAAGGGCGATCACCATGACGCCGCCCGCCGGATTGTGCCCGACATACCGCTTCGCGCGCATCGCAACGGAGTCAGCCAGGAAACGCGCCACGGTCACCGGCGAGTAGACGAAGCTGGAAAACCGCGCATGTTCGCTGCCAATGACGCCCCAGAGGAGCCGAACGCAGATCAGCGCCGCGATAATGTAGCCAGAGATGATATGGGCCGACTTCCATTCGTCTCCGGTGAGGAAGGAGAATGCAAAAAAGCCCACGAGCGACCAGTGGAACAGGCGGACGAGTGGATCCCAGACCTTCACCAGGTCCGGCCGCGCGATGCGGCCGGAGGCGGTGCCGGGCATGTCTTGCTCGGCGTTGACCATCAGTCGTCTCCCTCGGAGCCGATTTGCTCGCCGGTTTCCGGGTTGAAGATCGCCTCGACCTTCTTGCCGTCCTTGATGCCATAGACTTCGTAGCAACCGTCTTCGACCTTGACCTGGCGCACGTCGTAGCCGAGTTCGACCGCCTTGGCCTTCATGGCGTCCTCGGTCATCCACTTGTCCTTCGGCACGTTGCATTCGTGATTTTCGCTGGCGCGGGCGATACCGGCAGCAGCGGACAGCGTCATAAGCGAAAGGATGATCAGCTTCTTCATCGGATAAAGTCCTTTTGAAACGACGAGGCGGGATTGCTCTCGACCGTTGGCGAAACAATTAGCTGACCGCTGCTGAGCGATGGCTGACGGTGAATGTCAGCGAATTTTCAGTTTCGCGGTGCTATGGTCAGGCCATGATCCGCACGCGCAGAGAGTTTCTGATCCGATCCGTCGCGCTGGTCGGCGCACTGGCGTCGACCGGCATCGCCGTCGCTGATGATGACGACCGCGACCACGACCACGACGAGGATGATCGGCAAAGGGACAGGCTCCGCGAAAAGGTTGCTCGCGGAGAAGTGAAGTCGCTGGCAGAGCTCAGACGGATCGTCGCAAACCGCGTCGAAGGAAAGATTGTCGACACGCAGTTCGACCTGGAAGATGATCGCGCTGTCTATGAGTTTCGGGTCCTGAGAAGCGACGGCCGGCTGGTGGAGGTCGAGGTCGACGCCGCGACCGGTTCGATTTTGGAGATTGAGAACGACTGATGCGCATTCTCCTGGTCGAGGACGACCCCCGCATCGCGAGAGACACGATCGCGCATCTGGAACGCGCAGGCTTCGTTGTCGTCCACGAAACAGACGGTGAGGCAGGCTGGTTTACGGGTGACGAGGAAGAATTCGCGGCTGTCGTTCTGGACCTTGGCCTGCCCGGAATGGACGGCCTGTCGGTCCTGAAGCGTTGGCGCGCCGCCGGACGGCAAACACCGGTGCTGATCCTGACCGCCAGGGGCAACTGGCAGGAACGCGTCGAAGGCATCGACGCCGGCGCTGACGACTATCTGACAAAACCTTTCCAGATGGCGGAGCTTCTGGCGCGTCTGAGAGCGATTATCCGCCGCAGCTCGGGACAGGCCAATCCGGTTCTCCAGTTCGGCGACCTCGCGGTCGACACCCGCAACAAGACCGTAACCGTCGGCGGATTGCCTGTCGACCTGACACCGCTGGAATACCGCTGCCTCAGCCATCTGGCCCTCAACGCAAATCGCCACGTATCGCAAGCGGAACTGACCGAGCAATTATATGCTCAGGATTTCGAGCGTGACAGCAACTCCATCGAGGTCCTGGTCGGTCGTCTCCGCCGCAAGCTCGGAAAGGACGTGATCGCGACCCGGCGCGGTTACGGCTACAGGCTGGGGGGCGCCGCGCCTTGAGCAGGTCCATTCGCGGCAGGTTTCTGCTGGTCTCGCTAGTCACCGTGGTTCTGGCCCTTTCGCTTGCGGGAATCGCATTCGTGGAGCTCTTCACCCGCACCTTCGAAAAGCGGATCGACGAGGAGCTGGCCGATCACGGCACCAATATCGCCGGCGGCATCCGGTTTTCTGCCGAAGGCAGTCTCACGTTGCCGGACCGCCCCGTCGATGCGCGCTTCAACGAGCCCTACGGGGGTCTCTACTGGCAGATCGTCGACGACCGGACGTCCGAACAGCTCCGCTCCCCATCCCTCTGGGACTATACCCTTCCCCTACCCGCGGACAGCCACGAAACCGGAGAGGTCCATAGATACCATCTGGAAGGCCCCGAACAATCGACCGTGCTCGTTCAGGAGCGGAAAGTTATCGTTGCCGCGCCAGACGGGCAGCATCCGGTGCGTATCGCCGTTGGCATAGATGTCGCAGCGGTTGCGAAGGCGCGTTCATCGTTCGCGACCGATCTCTTTCCCTATATGGTGGCCTTGGCAGCCTTCCTGATTGCCGCTTCGCTGGTGCAGCTCATCATCGGTCTGCGCCCCCTCTCTTCGGTGAGCGAAGGGCTGAACCGCGTGCGGGAACGACGGGCGGAGCGCCTGACCGGACAGTATCCGGCAGAACTTCAGGAAGTCGTCGGTGCCGTCAACAGCCTGCTCGACGCCCAGCAACTGATTATCGACAAGGCACGCAGCCGGGCAGCGGATCTTGCGCACGGGCTGAAAACCCCGCTGACCATTCTCTCCAATGATGCCGCTACCCTGCACGACAAGGGCGAGACACAGATCGCCGACGAACTGGCACATCTCGCCGATGTCATGCGGGCCCACGTCGATCACGAACTGACCCGCAGCCGCATTGCCGCCAATGCCGGTCTGCGGCGTTCCGATGCGTCGCCAGCGCGCTGCATCGACAACATTATCAGAACGTTGAAACGCTCGCCGCAGGGAGAAACCCTATCCTGGATCGCCCGTGTACCGGACGACCTGACAGTGCCGGTCGACCCCAACGATCTTCAGGAAATGCTTGGCAATGTGCTTGAGAATGCGATGAAGTGGGCCCGACACGAGATCATCGTGGAGGCGGAAACGGATGATCGCGCACCACGCCTGCGTATCTTGGACGATGGTCCGGGCGTTCCGCCGGAGCAGATCGATGCGATCATGCACCGGGGCGTCCGGCTGGACATGCAGACGCCGGGAAGCGGGATTGGCCTTTCGATCGTCCGGGAAATCGGCGAAATCTACGGGATCGGTGTCGCCATTGAAAATCGCAAAACCGGCGGGCTGTCAGTGACTTTGACCTTTGGCGCGTGATTGAACGCTACCCATCGTTTTGCCGCACTGCGAAGAATAACTTGACTTTCGGCAGCAAACGGCCCATTTGCAAATCAGCTTTCCCTTTCCGGCCGCCGCGTGAGCGCGCCCTGCGACAGTAAGAGACGCGAAGAAGGGCAAGCGCGCAGCGAATGCGGGCCTCGCGAATGTTGGCCGGACGCGCTGGAAAGCTTTTTCAACACAAGTTCCCAATTCACGCGGGGTTCTTGACGCCATCAGGCAGTCGGAACGCGAAGCTGCGTGCGCCGATTTATGCCTGTGGCGCCCCCGAAAGGCATGACTTTGACCAATTTCGACCAGCTTGGCCTATCCAAGAACACTCTGAAGACCCTCGTTCAGCTCGGCTATACCGCCCCCACCCCCATCCAGGCCCAGGCCATTCCCGTCCTTCTTGAAGGCCGCGACCTGATCGGTCTTGCCCAGACCGGCACCGGCAAGACGGCCGCCTTCGGCCTGCCGATCATCGAAATGCTGATGAAGAGCGAAGACCGGCCGCAGTCGCGTTCGACCCGTGTCCTCATCCTTGCTCCGACCCGCGAACTGGTAAACCAGATCGGCGACAACCTGCGGGCCTTCGGCCGCAAGTTCCCGCTGAAGATCACACAGGTCGTCGGCGGCGCCTCGATCAATAAGCAGCAGCAGCAGCTTCTCGGCGGCACCGATATCCTCGTCGCCACGCCCGGCCGTCTGATCGACCTGATCGAGCGCAACGCCGTAACCCTGCGCAACGTCACGCACCTGGTGCTCGACGAAGCCGACCAGATGCTCGACCTCGGTTTCATCCACGCCTTGCGCAAGATTTCGAAGATGGTGCCGGCACGCCGCCAGACAATGCTGTTTTCGGCCACGATGCCGAAGCAGATCGCCGATCTCGCCGGCAGCTTCCTTACCAATCCGGCAAAGGTCGAAGTAACACCTCCGGGCCGTACCGCCGACAAGATCGAGCAATACGTGCATTTCGCCCGTGGACAGCAGCACAAGACGGATCTCTTGAAGGAGCAATTGACGGCGAACCCGGACGGCCGTTCCATCGTCTTCCTGCGCACCAAGCACGGCGCGGAAAAGCTGATGAAACACCTGGAGCTCACCGGTTACTCGGTCGCATCCATCCACGGCAACAAGAGCCAGAACCAGCGCGAGAAGGCCTTGAAAGGCTTCCGTGACGGCGAGATCAAGACGCTGATCGCCACCGACGTCGCCGCGCGCGGCATCGATATCCCGGCCGTCAGCCATGTCTACAATTTCGACCTTCCGGAAGTTCCGGACGCTTATGTCCACCGTATCGGCCGCACCGCACGCGCCGGCCGCGATGGCATCGCGATCGCTTTCTGCGGTCCCGACGAAGGTCAGCTGCTGCGCGACATCGAACGCCTGATCGGCATCGAAATCGCTGTTGCCGGCGGCGAGGCTCCGGCCAAGATGGAACGTCCGGTCCGCAACAATGGCGGCGGCCGTCGCGGCAATGGCGGCGGCGGTAACCGCAACCATTCCGGCGGAGCGAAGGATGCGCGCAAGCCGGCTTCGGGCGGCGGCAACCGCCAGGCCGGCGAAGGCAAGCGCGCCGATGGCGCCAAGCCGTCCGGCCCCCGTCGTGAGCACCGCAATGATGGTGCTCGTCCAGCGGGTCAGCGCCGTCGTGGCGGTCGCGGCAAGGGCGGCCCTGCCGGCGAGGCTGCTGCCGGCGGGCGCCGCGGCGAAGCCTGATATAGCGAGATATTGATCATGAACAAATGGGGCGCAGGGGCGCAATGCGCCCTTTTTACCTTCGCAGGGCCGGATTTCTGTTCGTCAGATAAACACCCGTCACCGCGATCGCCGTGCCGATCATCATCGGCAGCGTCAACTCCTCGCCAAAGACGAGCGCCGCCTCCAGTGCGGCAAGCGGTGGCACCAGGTAGATGAGGGACGCGGCCTTGGCCACATCGCCGCGGCGGATCAGGTAGAGCAGAAGCAGGATCGCGCCCATGGAGATGCCGATCACGGCCCAGCCGAGCGTCGCGACAAGCCCGAGGCTCCAGCCGATATGCATGTCCTCGAACAAAAACGCCATCGGCAGCGTCACCGCGAAGGCACCGACATATTGCAGCGTCGCGACCGCCCGGATGTCGCCCTCCTTCAGATAACGCTTCTGGTAGATCGTGCCGTAGCTGACAAAACCCATGCCGATCACGTTCACTGCTATCGCGAAAGCCGGAATGGCGGAGGCATCGACGGCAAAGACCTTCGGCAAAACCGCGAGCGAAATCCCGACGAAACCGAGGCCTAGGCCGAGCTTCTGGATGAGCGTCAGCCGCTCCCCGATGAGATAGGGCGCGGCGAGCGCTGTCATCAATGGCTGCAGGCCGGCGATGATGCCGGAAATCGCGGCCGGCACGCCTTGGCCGATCGCCCACCACACCGCCCCGAGATAGAAGCCGTGAAGGAAGAAACCGGAGACAATCGCGTGCAGGATCGTCTCCCGGCTGCGCGGCCAGATAACGCCCGTAAAGCGGCAGAGCAGGAAGAAAAGCGCCGCGGCCACCACATAGCGGAGGGCGAGGAAGGTGAGCGGATCGGCGAACTGGTCGGCAAACTTCGCCACGACCCAACCGGTCGACCAAAGGAAAACGAAGAGAACGGGGGCAAGGCGGGCAAGCAAGGGAGAAACTCCGGCACGACGGGGCAGAGGATCGGATGGCGCGCCCCGTTAAAGGCGTTAGAGACCTCCTGCCCGATCGTCAAAGGACTTTTGCTGATCGCTGCCGTGAATTCATTTGACGAAACATGCGTGCATCAGACGCGTCTAAAATTTAAGCAGTTTTCGCCGAGTTGTTTCAGAAATAGGCGAATAATGATGGAGCCAGCCATCTTTATTCAGAACACCTCACCCGCCAGGCCGTTTCCTCTGCCAAAATGCCGGGCTTCTGACGATCTTTTGCGCCGGCGCATAATGATGCGAATGTTCCTCGTGAACTGTGCACGCTTCTTGCATTGTGATGAACGTTGTACTCAAATGATAAGAAAAGGGGGACGGCGCCATTGGCATTCGATGAAATGTTGACCGCGGAGAACTCACCGCGGGACCCTTACAAGGCCTATTTCGATTGGTATTCCGGGCAGGACCCAGCTCACCTCCTTGCCAAATCCCGTGACGCGGAAAACATCTTCCGGAAGACGGGCATCACCTTCGCGGTCTACGGACACGCCGACAGTTCCGAAAAACTGATCCCCTTCGACATCATCCCCCGCATCATCTCAGGCCGCGAATGGCGCAAGCTCGCTCAAGGAATCGAACAGCGGGTGCTCGCGCTCAATGCCTTTCTCGATGACATCTACCACAAGCAGGAGATCATCAAGGCCGGCCGCATCCCGCGCGAACTGATCGAGAAGAACGACGCCTTCCTTCCTGAAATGATTGGTTTCCGGCCACCGGGCGGCGTCTACACCCACATCGTCGGCACCGACATCGTCCGCACGGGAGAGAACGAGTTCTACGTGCTGGAAGACAACGCCCGCACACCCTCGGGCGTGTCATACATGCTGGAAAACCGCGAAACCATGATGCAGATGTTTCCGGAGCTCTTCCAACTGAACAAAGTGCAGCGCGTCGAGGACTATCCCTACCTGCTGCGCCAGTCGCTTGCCTCGCTCGCCCCGCCCGGCTGCAAGGGCAAACCCCGTGTCGCTGTCCTCACGCCGGGCATCTACAATTCCGCATACTACGAACACTCGTTTCTCGCCGACATGATGGGCGTGGAACTGGTGGAAGGCTCCGACCTCAGGGTCGTTGACGGCAAGGTGAAGATGCGCACGACCCGCGGTTACGAGCCGATCGATGTGCTCTATCGCCGCGTCGATGACGACTTCCTCGACCCCCTGACCTTCCGTCCGGATTCCGCTCTCGGAATTCCCGGCATCATGGATGTCTACCGCGCCGGCCACATCACGATCGCCAACGCCCCCGGCACCGGCATTTCAGACGACAAGGCGATCTACAGCTACATGCCGGAAATCGTCCAGTTCTACACCGGTCGCAAGGCGATCCTCGAAAACGTGCCGACCTGGCGTTGCTCGGAAGCCGACAGCCTGAAATACGTGCTCGAACATCTGGAAGAACTCGTTGTGAAGGAAGTGCACGGCTCGGGTGGCTACGGCATGCTCGTCGGACCGACGGCCACGAAAAAGGAGCGTGCCGCCTTTGCCGAGAAGCTGAGGGCGAAACCCGGCAACTACATCGCACAGCCGACGCTCTCGCTCTCAACGGTGCCGATCTTCGTCAACAAAGGCATTGCGCCGCGTCACGTCGATCTTCGTCCCTATGTTCTCGTTTCCGACCAAGTCCGCATTATTCCCGGCGGCCTCACCCGCGTTGCGCTCAAACAGGGCTCCCTCGTCGTCAACTCCTCCCAAGGCGGCGGCACGAAGGATACCTGGGTGCTGGAGGACTGAGGCCATGGTGATGCTTGGAAGAACTGCAAACGGCCTCTACTGGATGTTCCGCTATATCGAACGGGCCGAAAACATAGCACGCCTGGTGGACGCCGGCCTCCGGATGTCGCTGACACGGTCCACCGCCGCCGATGACGATTGGGACGGCGTGCTGCAAAGTGCCGGCGTGCGCGAGAGCTTTTGCGACGCCACAGGCAAGGTCCCGGCGGCAGACGCCATCGACTACATGATGCGCGACCGCTCCAACCCCTCGAGCGTGCTGTCCTGCATTGAATCGGGTCGCAACAATGCCCGCATGGTTCGCACGGCGCTGACGCGGGAAACCTGGGAAGCGACCAATGAATGCTGGATCGAACTCAAACAGGTGCTCGGCCGCAAGCTGAAATCGGCTGACCTGCCGGAGGTGATCGATACCATCAAGCGCCGGGCGGGCCTGATCCGTGGCGCCTTCCATGGGTCCATGCTGCGCAACGAGATATACAACTTTGCTCGCATCGGCACCTTCATCGAGCGCGCTGACAACACCAGCCGCATCCTGGACGTCAAGTATTACGTCCTCCTGCCTGCCATCACCCACGTCGGCAGTTCGATCGATAACATGCAGTGGGAATCTATCCTGCGCTCGGTCTCGGCCCACCGCTCCTATCGCTGGGTCTACGATGGCGAATACCGGCCGGCCAACATCGCCGATTTCCTGATCCTCAACGGGCAGATGCCACGTTCTCTGGCCTATTCCTACGAGAAGATCGTTTCGAATCTCGGGTACATCGCCAAGGGATACGGGGAGCGCCTCGCCGCCCACGACACGGCCGATTCCATCCGCAAAATGTTACAGTCGACCACAATCGAGGCGATCATGGATCAGGGCCTCCACGAATTCCTTGAGGATTTCGTGACACGAAACAATCGGCTGGGCGCGGAAATCAGCGACGGCTACCGCTTCTACATCTGAGGCAGAGGGTAAATCATGCGTCTCAAGATCACCCACACCTCGGAATACCGTTACGACACCCCGGTCAGCTATTCGCTGCAGCGTCTCCGCCTGACGCCCTGCTCCGGTCCCGTGCAGAACGTCATCAGCTGGACCATCGTCGTCGATGGCGCAAACGTGGAAGCCGGCTTCAACGACCAGTTCGGCAATCACGTCCATCTGGTGTCGACCGAGGGTGATACCCATACGGTCAATATCGTGGCGAGCGGCGAGGTGGAAACCCATGACAAGGCGGGTGTTTTCGGCCCTCACCAGGGCTACGTGCCGCTCTGGCTTTATCTGCGCGATACGCCGCGAACGAAGGCGGGCAAACTTGTCCGCGAGCTCGTTCGCGCCCTGCCCCAGGACAACGATCTGGCCCGTATGCATGCGCTGATGAAGGCCGTGAGCGAGGCCGTATCCTACATTCCCGGCACCACGGGAACGGAAACCACCGCCGAACAGGCGCTGGAAGCGGGCTCCGGCGTTTGCCAGGATCATGCGCACGTGATGATCGCCGTCGCCCGAGCACTCGCCATACCGGCACGTTATGTCTCCGGCTACCTGCTGACGACCGGCACGCACGACCAGCCAGCCAGCCATGCCTGGGCGGAGATGTATCTCCAGGGACTGGGCTGGGTCGGCTTCGACGCGGCTAACAACCTATGCCCTGACGACCGTTACGTGCGGCTGGCCACCGGTCTGTCCTATGCGGATGCCGCACCGATATCGGGCATGCGGATCGGCCGGGCGGGCGACGAAGACCTTTCGGTGTCGGTCGTGGTCGAGGCAACCGGCCAAAGCCAGAGCCAGTCGCAGAGCTGATGTCTGTTGCTGCGCAAGCCTGACACCATGTTGCCGCGCTGAAATGACTGCGAGAGGATCGCGCCATGTTGTTCGGAAAATCGCTGTTTCAGTCCGTTGTCGACCGGCTATCGGCGGAGCGGCCGCCGGAGCTTGAAACGGAAGATATTGCCCCGAGGCGACGAGGCCGCGGGTCGGGCGTTTCCGCAAGCTTTCTTGCCACAGCTCCGCAGGTTGAGGATGAGGCGGAAGAACATCTTCTTCATCACAATCCCTATCAGGATGCGATTGTCGCAGGCGAGAGACCCGCCGCCGCCGTCGAGATTTCCGACACACCACCACCCATGCCGCCCCATCTGAGGCGGATCACCGAAAAGGAAGTGAGGGAGGATTTGGGCATCAGTCCAGGCGACGACGCCGCCAGGCTCACCGTCTTGCGGCGCGAATTCGCCCGCCTAAACCATCCAGACCGGGTTCCCACGCGCTACCGCACACAGGCAACGGTGCGCATGATGCTGGCCAATGCTCTGATCGACGACGCGCTGCGGCAGATCCCGCCCTCCGCGACGGCTTACACCGCCGCGCGGCGTCGTCAGTCGTAGAGTTTCAACAGATACTCGTTGAGGCGGTCGCGCGCCTCGCGTCCGCCGAGACGAGCGATGATGCGCTCCTCGTGGTCGCGCAGGATCGGCTGGATCTCGTCGAGATAGTCGAGCCCGCCCGGCGTGATGTAGAGCGACTGGACGCGTCTGTCCGTTTCCGACTTGCGCCGCTCCGCCAGGCCCTTCTGCTCCAGGCCGTCGACGATCGCCACGAAATTGGCGCGCTGGATACCCAAAGCCTCGGCCACTTCGCTCTGTTTGAGCCCCGGATTCTTGGAGAGCAGCAGCAGAACGGCAAAGTCCGCAGGCCGCAGTCCCTTTGCGGCGAATGCTTCGTTGAAGTCCTGGTAAACAACGAGTTGGGCACGACGGAGACGATAGCCGACAAACTCGGCCATGGCTGAAAAATCAATTTTCGCGCCAGACGATTCTATGATTTCGTTTTCAAACATGATTCAATCTTCTTGTTCCCCCATCCGTGCGATCGACCGCCCCTTCGGTATCCCACCAAATGCAGCAGCGAGCCTACAGGACGGCGCTGCCAGAACAAGCCGCCAGCGCAACATTTGTTCAAAAAAAAACAACTTAAATAGGGGAAATTGGAATGAGAATCCGCGTTTTGGCACCTGCATCCCACTGAGCGGCGGCTGCAACGCATACTTCGGGTAACCAATGGATTTTTGCCGTTGAAGCCGGCTCCGGTCTGCGCTATGAACCCCTCGCGGCTACAAATCGCCGCCAGCGCACCCGTAGCTCAGCTGGATAGAGTGTTGGATTCCGATTCCAAAGGTCACAGGTTCGAATCCTGTCGGGTGCGCCAAATCTTAAAATGTCCATACCGAAGACATAGGTAACATCGTGTACCTAAGACATGGGTGACAACCTCGTGCCGAACGGGTTGTCGATGGTTTGCAAAGTCCTCTGCTCCAG
>NZ_JAGRRC010000001.1:761690-887516 GCF_018122705.1 Ciceribacter sp. L1K23
CTGGAGCAGAGGACTTTGCAAACCATCGACAACCCGTTCGGCACGAGGTTGTCACCCATGTCTTAGGTACACGATGTTACCTATGTCTTCGGTATGGACAGGAAATTTTTGGTAGCGGAGGAGGGATTCGAACCCCCGACACAAGGATTATGATTCCTCTGCTCTAACCTACTGAGCTACTCCGCCGGGTTCGGCGACCGGGATTTGCAAGTGCTTTGAAAGCGTCCGGCCGTCAGGTTGAGCGGCTTATAGGTCGGGGCGGGGCGGACTGTCAAGCGCGGTATCGCAAAAAGAAAAGCGCAGTGCAAAACCGGGTTTTTGCCTTGCGGACGCAAGGCTTAGGGCGCCGCCGCGGTCAGGCGGCGACGGGGCTAGCGAGCAGGGTCTTCAGCGCGGCTTCCGCGTCCGCGGCGCGTTCGGAGCGTTCGATGAAGCCGCCGCCATAGACGCGCGCGTCGGCGCCCGGGGCGGAATAGATGACGCAGGCCTGACCGGCGGCGACACCGGCTTCACCGATGGCGAGATCGACGTAGATCCCCTTTTCGTCGGCATGCAGCGTCGCGGGGGTCGGCGGGCGGGTGGAACGTACCTTGGCGTAGCAGGCAAAGCCGTCGGCGGCTTCTTCGGCCACCGTCAGATCACCCAGCCAGTTGACGTCGCGCAGATAGATACGATGTGTTTCTAACGCTTCCTTGGGGCCGACGATGACGCGCTTGGAGCGGGCGTCGAGATAGACGACGTAGAGCGGTTCGCCCGTGGCGACGCCCAGGCCCTTCCGCTGCCCGATCGTGTAATGCAGGATGCCCTCGTGGTGGCCGAGCACGCGTCCGTCGAGATGGACGATATCGCCGCCGAGCGCTGATTCCGGCTTCAGCTTGGTGATGATGTCGGCATACTTGCCCTGCGGCACGAAACAGATGTCCTGGCTGTCGGCCTTCTGGGCGACGACGAGGCCCATCTCTTCGGCAAGCGCGCGCACCTCCGCCTTCGACATGCCGCCAAGTGGAAAGCGCAGATAGTCGATCTGTTCCTGCGTGGTGGCGAACAGGAAGTAGCTCTGGTCCCGCTCGCTGTCGATCGGGCGGAACAGGGCGCGGTGGCCGGGATCGTTGGCGAGCGGCACGGATTTCGAGCGGATGTAGTGGCCGGTCGCCAGCGCGTCGGCGCCGAGTTCCTTCGCCGTCGCGAGCAGATCGGCGAACTTGACCGTCTGGTTGCAGGCCACGCACGGGATCGGCGTTTCGCCGGCGATATAGCTTTCCATGAACGGGTTGATCACCGTATCGCGAAAACGCTGTTCGTAGTCGAGCACGTAATGCGGGATGCCGAGCGTTTCGCAGACCCGGCGGGCGTCGTCGATATCCTGTCCGGCGCAGCAGGAGCCTGCGCGGTGAACGGCGGCGCCATGGTCGTAAAGCTGCAGCGTGATGCCGAGGACGTCATAGCCTTCGCGTTTCAGAAGACCGGCCACGACGGATGAATCGACGCCGCCGGACATGGCGACGACAACGCGGGTATCCTCGGGTCTCTTGTCGAAATCCAGCGTGTTCACGGGCATCGTCTCTTCTGGGCGCGTTGCGGCCGTTCGGTCATCGACGGGAAGGCGGTCAAGCGCGAGGGCACTGTTCCGCCCCTTTGAATGTTGACGGATATAGAAAGGATTGGGCTTGCACGCAAGGGGAGGGGCGTTTTGAGGCCCCGCAGCCAGTTGCGTGGTGGGCTTGAGGGCTGTTTCACCAAGCCGCTTCCTTCAACATCCGCCGCATGCGAGTTTGCGGGTGATTCATGAGGAGAGCCGTCGATGTTCCCAATTCTTTTCCGCCATCACGAGGTTCGGCGATGACGTCGCTTACGCTTACCGTCGTCGAAGAGCGCTTTCCCGTTGCCGGTGCTTTCACGATCTCGCGGGGGTCGCGCACCGAGATCCGGGTGGTGACGGTGACGTTGTCCGACGGGACGTTCATCGGGCGCGGCGAGTGCGTGCCCTATGCGCGATACGGCGAGACGGTGGAAGGCGTCATTGAGACCATCGCTGGGCTTAAGGACGATCTCGCCCGGGGATTGGACCGGGCCGGATTGCAGTCACGCCTGCCGCCGGGGGCAGCGCGCAATGCTCTTGATTGCGCCTTTTGGGATATCGAGGCCAAGGGGGCTAGCAAGCCGGTCTGGCAGCTCGCCGGGCTTGCGGAGCCGGTGACGCTCGAAACGACCTACACGCTTTCGCTCGGGACGCCGGAGACGATGCACGCGGCGGCGAAGGCGAATGCGCATCGGCCTTTGTTGAAAGTTAAACTCGGGCATGACGGCGATCTCGAGCGCATCGAGGCGGTGAGGGCCGGCGCCCCCGCATCGAAGATCATCGTCGATGCCAACGAGGGATGGAGCGTCGAGCAATACCAGGCGCTGGCGCCGGCCTTCCTGCGGCTCGGCGTGGCGCTCGTGGAGCAACCGCTGCCGGCCGGTGAGGATCAGGCGCTGGCGACGATAGCGCGGCCCTTGCCGGTCTGCGCCGACGAGAGCTGCCACGACAAGGCGTCGCTCGCAAAGCTCAAGGGCCGCTACGACGCGGTCAACATCAAGCTCGACAAGACGGGTGGACTGACGGAGGCGCTGGAGCTCTTGAGCGCCGCGCGGGCCGAGGGCTTTTCGATCATGGTGGGCTGCATGCTCGGCACGTCGCTCGCCATGGCACCGGCTTTCTATGCCGCGCAGGGGGCGGATTACGTCGATCTCGACGGGCCGCTGCTGCTTGCCGCGGACCGGGACGACGCGATCCGCTATGATGGCGCGATCATGTATCCGCCATCTCCGCGTCTTTGGGGCTGATCAGAGTGCCGTCAGCTCGGCGCGGTGTTTCTGCATCAGCACGAACCGGGCGAAGTCGATGTCGTAGTGTCGTCGCCGTTCCGGATCGGCCGGGCGTGTGCGACCGCCGGCAATCATTGCGCTTCCGGCCGAGGCGAGATCCGGGTGCAGCCTTGCAGCGGTCGCGGCGTTGATCGCGGTTCCGACCAGCACCGCGTCGTCTGTTTCCGGGATCAGCAGGTCACAGCCCGTGACATCGCCATAGAGTTCGACAAGCAGCGGGTTTTTCACGTGCCCGCCCGTGACGAGCAATTGCTGAGGGTGGAAGTCTCTGTTGTGCATGTAGTCGAGGATCTGGCGCAGGCCGAGCGCGATCGCCACGCAGGCCCGCCAGTAGATGCGGCAGAGCCCGTCGAAGGAACTGTCGAGAGTGAGGCCGGAGATCACACCTGTCAGTGTTGGATCGGCGAAGGGTGAGCGGTTGCCGTGAAAATCCGGCAGGATGTTGACCTGCCCGGCAAAACCGTCTCCTTCGGTGGCGCGCAGTTCCTGGATGCGGGCGATCACCTGCTGATGGCGTTCCGTGGTCGGCTCGCCGCCGGCGGAATGCACGCGGATCAGGTGGTTGAGAAGTCCGCCGGTCGCCGACTGTCCGGCTTCGACGAGCCATTGTCCGGCAAAAACCGTGTCCCGGAAAGGTCCCCACAGGCTGCGACCGAAATTCGGGACAGATGAGAAGCAGATCAGGCAGCTTGAGGTGCCACCGATCAGCGCCGCCTGACGGCGGAGCGTCTCGCGGCTACGGGCGGAAGCACCGAGCACTCCGAGCGCGCCGGCATAGGCGTCGATCATGCCGGGCGCAACCGCGATGCCGGCATCGAGGCCGAGCGCGGCGGCGGCGGTTTCGGACAACTGTCCGATCGGTTCTCCGACAAGGACGCCTTCAGCGGGCAGAGACCCCCGCGTGGTCAGATCTTCCAGGTCCATGCTTCGGAGGAAGCTGCGGCTCCAGCCTTCCTGTTCATGCGCTGCGAAGTTCCATTTCGAGGTCAGGGTGCAGAGCGATCGCGCGGTGCTGCCTGTCGATTTCCAGGTCAGGAAGTCAGAAAGATCGAAGAAATGGCCGGATTTTTCCCACAGCTCGGGCCGGTTGCGCTTCAGCCACATCAGCTTCGGCATCTGCATCTCGGGCGAGAGCATCTCACCGGAATGGGCAAGCAGGGGATGGCCGCTAGCGTTTATCTCTTCGGCTTCCGATACCGCGCGATGGTCGAGCCAGGCGATGGTGTCGAAGGCGAGGCCATCCTGTTCTTTCAGAACGAGAGGACCGCCGCCGCTGTCTCGCAGCACCAGCGAGCAGGTCGCGTCAAAGGCGATCGCCGCGATACGATCGGCCGTCAGTTGAGCGGCCGAAAGCGCGTCGCGGACCGCGAGGGACGTGGCGCTCCAGATCTGCTCGGAGGAGTATTCCGCCACATGGTCGCCGTCGTGGCGCATATGAATCGGATGTTCGCGGCGACTCAGCAGTCGTCCGCTCGCGCTGACGACGCCCGCGCGCGCACTGCCCGTTCCGACATCGACGGCAATCACGTGATCGCGCATTACGGCTTATTTCCATCCCTGCTCATATTTTTGGAGACAAGGTGGAGCAAATCACCCATGGCGTCAAACACGGCGTCGGCATGAAGCGCTCTGATCGCGTCGCCGAAGGCAGGATCTCTTGCGTGAGAGCCGCCGAGGAAGGCGAAAACCTTCATTCCCGCGGCCTTTGCCGCAGCGATTCCGGCTGGACTATCCTCGATCACTATGCAATCGGCCGGGTTGCGGTCCATCGACCGTGCGGCAAAAAGAAACAGGTCGGGTGCGGGTTTGCCATGATCGACCATGCTGGCAGAAAAAATACGCGGGGCAAAGCGCGGCAGGATGCCCGTGACGGTCAGTGAAAGCTCGATCCGCTCCGGCTGCGAGGACGAGGCGACGCACCAGTCGATTCCGGCGGTGGTGAGGGCGCCCAGCGCATCGGCGATACCCTCAATCGCCTGCAATTCTTCCTGAAAGCGGTCGTAGAGTTTCAGGCGCATCGCACTCAGGAAAGCGTCGTCGATCGAAAGGCCATACTCGTCACGCGCCGTGGCGATCATCGAGGCGAGACTGCGACCCAGAAAGAGCTCGCGGGCGCGCGTTTCGTCCATCGGCGCGCCGGCTTCGGCCAGGGCCTCGACGAGCACGGCGAGCGAAATCGGTTCGCTGTCAACGAGAACGCCGTCGCAATCGAAGATGATCAGGGGGGTCTTCGATGTCGCTGTCGTCATGCCGTCTCGTTCAGTCGAGTTTGCCTTCCAGATATCGGGTCAGGGTCTCGGCTGTTCCCACGTTGCGGAGCGAGGTGAGCGCCCCGGCGAAGCGGCGCTGGAATAGCGGATTCGTACCGACGCTGCCGAAGATGTCGGAAAGTGCCAAGAATGCAAGCGGATCCTTGCGCGAGGCCACTGCGGTGGTGTGCAGCCGTTCGGCATTCGGGTCGTTGAAGACGATTTCCTTGCCGCTGTCCGACTTGCCTTCGAAATAGCGGCACCAGAGTGCAGAGACCAAAGCAAGCCCGACCACGTCCATTCCTTTTGCGAGGCGATCTGCAGTGGAGGGTAGGATGAATTTCGGCTGGCGATTGGAGCCGTCCTGAGCAAGGCGGGGGATGGTGTCGCCGATCTTCGGGTTGGAGAAGCGACGTTCGATCAGGTCGAAATAGTCGTCGAGGCTGGTGTTCGGGACCGGCGGAACGATCGGGATGATTTCTTCCTTCTCCAGCTTGGCGAGGAAGGCACGGATCAGGTCGTTCTCCATCGCTTCATGGACAAAGTGAATGTCCATCAGCGCCGCCGGATAGGCGATCGCGGCATGGCCGCCGTTCAGAATGCGCAGCTTCATCAGTTCATAAGGTGCGACATCCGGAACGAATGTGACGCCGACCTTCTCCAGCGCAGGGCGGCCAAGCGGGAACTTGTCTTCAAGAACCCACTGCTTGAACTCCTCGCAGAATACCGGCCACGAATCCTCTATGCCGTAAGTCTCGCGCGTGATGTTGATTTCGCGCTCGCCTGTGGCGGGCGTGATGCGGTCGACCATGGCATTCGGAAAGGCGACGTTCTCGTGGATCCAATGTGCGAAGTCAGGATCGGAGAGTTTCGCGAGACCCGTGACCGTTGCCTCCGTTACCTCACCATTGCCGGGAATGTTGTCGCAGCACATGACGGTGAAGGGCGGCGCGCCGGCCGCGCGCCGGGTCTTGAGGCCGGCGATGATCAGGCCGAAGACGGACTTCGGACTTTCCGGATCGGCCGCATCGGCCACCATCGCGGGATGCTTCGGGTCGAACTTTCCGGTGGCGGGATCAATGAAGTAGCCACCTTCGGTGATCGTCAGGGACACGATGCGGATTGCCGGATCGGCCAGCTTGGCGATGATTGCCTTGTAATCCGGGGCGGTGAGGATATCGACCATCGGGCCGGTGACCGTCGCGGACGAGCGGTTGTTGTCCTGCTCCACCACCGTGGTCAGAAAATCCTGCGCGGCGAGCTTGTCCTTCATGCGCTGATCGCTCGGCATCACCCCTGCGCCGATGATTGCCCAATCGTGGTCCAACCCTTTTTCGAAGAGTTCGTGCAGGTAGATCGCCTGATGCGCGCGATGAAAATTGCCGACGCCGAAATGCAGGATGCCTGCCTTCAGCTGGTCGTGCCGATAGGAGGGAACGGCGGCCAGCTTGGCGGCTTCTTTCAGGGTGGCGAGCGAAAGCTTGCAGGTCATATCAGTGTCCTCGATCGGTAAGCTGGCTCCGAGGCTCAGCTCATCCAGTTGCCGCCGTCGACATTGTAGGTCTGGGCGACGATGTAGTCGGCCTCGCTGGAGGCCAGGAAAATTGCCATGCCCGTCAGATCCTCGGCACGGCCCATGCGGCCGAAGGGCACGGCTTCGCCGACGAGCTTCTTCTTCTCGCCCCGCGGCCGGTTCTCGTATTTCGCAAACAGCGCGTCGACGCCGTCCCAGTGCTCGCCATCGACGACCCCCGGTGCGATAGCGTTGACGTTGATACGATGCTTGATGAGGTCGAGCCCGGCAGACTGGGTGAGGGAGATGATGGCGGCCTTGGTGGCGCAATACACTGCCACCAAGGCCTCACCCCGCCGCCCCGCCTGGCTTGCCATGTTGATGATCTTTCGGCCCTTGCCGCGAGCGATCATCGACTTCGCCGCCGCCTGTAGCATGAAGAGCGAGCCGGCAACGTTGATAGAGAACAGCCGGTCATAGCTTTCTCGGGTGATGTCGATGATCGGCGCGAGGTCGAAGAGCGCGGCATTGTTGATCAGGATGTCGAGGCCGCCGGTCTTTTCCTCGACGGCCTTTACGGCGGCGTCGATGGAGGACTGGTCGGTCACATCAAGCTGTATGGCATAGGCGGACGGGCCGATGGCGTTGGCCGTTTCTCCGGCGCGAGCGATGTCGATGTCGGCAATCGCGACGGTTGCCCCTTCGCGGACATAGGCTTCCGCAAAGGCGCGGCCGATGCCACGGGCCGAGCCCGTGATCAGCGCCGATTTGCCGGAAAGCCTGCCAGTCATTGCGCCATGCCCTTGTCGTCGAAGCGGTGGATGCGGGCATCATCCGGCGTGACGTACACGGTATCGCCATGGCGGACCGGCATGTCGCCGCTGCAGCGCGCGGTGATCGTGCCCACGCCTTCGGTGTCGATATGGAGGAAGGTGTCAGAGCCGAGATGTTCGGCGATGATGACCCGGCCCTTCCAGGCGCCCTCCGTGGTGGAGAGCGTCACGTGCTCCGGGCGAATGCCGATCGTATGCGCGTTCTTCGCGGTCGCCGGGGCTCCGGTGATGAAGTTCATCTTGGGCGAGCCGATAAAGCCGGCGACGAAGAGGTTGCGCGGGCTCTTGTAGAGATCAAGCGGAGAGCCGACCTGCTCGATGCGGCCCTTGTTCAAGACGACGATCTTGTCGGCCATGGTCATGGCCTCGACCTGGTCGTGGGTGACGTAGATCGACGTTGCCTTGAGCTTCTGGTGAAGCTCGGAGATTTCGAGCCGCATGTTGACGCGCAGCGCGGCGTCGAGGTTCGACAGCGGTTCATCGAACAGGAAACATTCCGGCGAGCGGACGATAGCGCGGCCGATGGCGACGCGCTGGCGCTGGCCACCGGAGAGGTTGCGGGGCTTGCGGTCGAGATAGTCGGTGAGATTGAGGATCTTGGCGGCCTCCTCGACCTTGCGGTCGATCTCGGCCTTGTCGACCTTGGCCATCTTCAGCGGGAAGCCAATGTTCGAACGCACACTCATATGCGGGTAGAGTGCGTAGGACTGGAACACCATCGCAAGACCGCGCTGCGACGGCGCCTTGTCGGTGGCGTCCTTGCCATCGATCAGGATTCGGCCCCCGGACACGTCTTCAAGGCCGGCGATCAGTCGAAGCAGCGTGGACTTGCCGCAGCCCGACGGACCGACGAAAACCGCGAACTCGCCATTGTTGATCTCGAGATCGATCGAGGGAATGACCGAGACCTCGCCAAAGGTCTTCGAGACGTTCTGAAGCGTGATGCTACCCATCTTCCTGTTCCTTACTTCACGGCGCCGAAGGTGAGGCCGCGGACGAGTTGTTTCTGGCTGAACCAGCCGAGGATGACGATCGGGGCGATGGCAAGCGTCGAGGCCGCCGAAAGCTTCGCCCAGAACAGACCTTGCGGACTGGAGAAGGACGCAATGAACGCTGTCAGCGGCGCCGCGTTGGTCGTTGTCAGCCGGATGGTCCAGAAGGCCTCGTTCCACGCGAGAATGATGTTGAGCAGCATGGTGGAGGCGATGCCGGGAACCGCCATAGGTGTGAGCACATAGATGATCTCGTTCCACAACGAGGCGCCATCCATGCGCGCGGCTTCTAGGATTTCGCCGGGAATCTCGCGGAAATAGGTGTAGAGCATCCATACGACGATCGGCAGGTTGATGAGCATCAGCATAATCGTCAGGCCGATGCGGGTGTCTAGCAGGCCGAAATCCCGGAACATCAAGTAGATCGGCACGAGAACGGCGACGGCTGGCATCATCTTGGTCGAGAGCATCCACATCAGGATGTCCTTCGTGCGCTTGGTCGGAGAGAACGCCATGGCCCAGGCGGACGGGATCGCCACCAGCAGCGCGAGAATGGTCGAGCCGACGGAAATGATGACCGAGTTCATGAAGGGCTTGAAGTAGTCGCGCTGCGTCTGGACCGTCACATAGTTCTCGAGCGTGAAGGACGGGATCAGCCTGAAACCCTGAATCGCCTCAGTCTCCGTCTTCAGCGAGGTGATGATCGTGTAGAGGATCGGGAAGAAGATCACGAGGGCCACGATCCATGCGAAGACGGTAAAGGCGATCTTTCTGCGGGTGCTGACGGCGCGTGCCATGATCGTTCTCCTTACCTGTCCAGGTTCTTGCCAACGGCGCGCATCAGGAAGAAGGCGACGATGTTGGCGAGGATGATGGCGATGATGCCGCCGGCCGATGCGCCGCCGACGTCGTAGCCGAGAAGCGCGGTGCGGTAGATCAGGAACACCAGGTTGGTGGAGGCGTAACCGGGGCCGCCATTGGTGGTGACGAGGATTTCCGCATAGACGCCGAGCAGGAAGATCGTTTGGATCAGGACGACGACCGTGATGGCGCGGGCGAGGTGCGGCAGCGTCAGGTAGATGAACTGATTGATGAAGCCGGCGCCATCCATCTCTGCCGCTTCCTTCTGTTCGCCGTCGAGCGACTGAAGCGCGGTGAGCAGAATGAGTGTCGCGAACGGCAACCATTGCCAAGCGACGATGACGATGATCGAGAAGAGCGGATATTGGGCGAACCAGTCCACCGGCTGCAAACCCAGCCAGCGGTTGATATCGGCGAGCACGCCGTAGCCCGGGTGCATGATCATATTCTTCCACACCAGCGCCGCGACCGGCGGCATAACAAAGAAGGGCGAAATGATCATGATGCGCACGATGCCCTGGCCGAACATCGGCTGGTCGAGCAGCAGGGCGATGGCGATGCCGCCAACAACGGTGATAAAAAGCACGCCGCCAACAATCAGCAGCGTGTTCCAGATCGACTGGAAAAACGCGGGGTCGGTGTAGAAAAACCGGTAATTGAACAGGCCGGCGAAGCTGACGTTTGCCGGGTTGAGGAGATTGTAGTTCTGGAACGAGAACCACAGCGTCATCGACAGCGGCACGATCATCCAGATCAGAAGAAGGGCGACGGAAGGCGCCATCATGAGACGGGCAAGCGTCCGGGTGTTTTGCGTAGCCATGGGTAAAATCTCTTCCTAGAGGCCGGCGTCTTCCGTAATCGGGCGCTGCGGCTCGTCTTTCCAGGCGGGACTGTATCCGGAATTGATCCGCGCGGGCCACCGATCCGCTTTATTTTGGGGTGCCGCCCGGGCCTCGGCCCGGACGGCTCTTTCGGGAGGAGAGCCTTACTTGATGTAGCCGGCGCGGGTCATTTCGCGAACCGAGACCTGCTGGGCCTGGGCGAGCGCGTCGTCAACCGACATCTGACCTGCAAGGGCTGCCGAGAAGAGCTGGCCGACCGTGGTGCCAAGACCCTGGAATTCCGGGATGGCCACGAACTGCACGCCGACATAAGGCACCGGCTTGACCGTCGGGTTCTTCGGGTCGGCGGCGTTGATCGAGTCGAGCGTCATCTTGGCGAAAGGTGCAGCCTTCTGGTATTCCGGGTTCTCATAGAGCGAGGTGCGGGTGCCCGGAGGAACGTTTGCCCAACCTTCCTTGGAGGCGACCAGTTCGGCGTACTGCTTGCTGGTTGCCCAGGCGATGAACTTCTCGGCTGCTTCGACCTTCTGCGAGCCGGCCGGGATGGCGAGGTTCCAGGCCCAGAGCCAGTTGCCACGCTTGCCAAGACCGGTATCGGGAGCCAGAGCGAAGCCGACCTTGTCGGCAACGGTCGAGTCCTTCGGGTTCGTCACGAAGGAAGCCGCCACAGTGGCGTCGATCCACATGCCGCACTTGCCCTGCTGGAACAGCGCCAGGTTCTCATTGAAGCCGTTCGACGATGCACCCTGCGGGCCGGCGTCGTTCATCAGCTTGACGTAGAAGTCGAGCGTGTTCTTCCATTCCGGCTGGTCGAACTGGGGGTTCCAGTTTTCGTCGAACCAGCGGGCGCCGAAGGCGTTGGACGTGGCCGTCAGGAAGGCCATGTTCTCGCCCCAGCCGGCCTTGCCGCGAAGGCAGATGCCGTTGATGTCGTTGGCGCGGTCGGTCATCTTGCGGGCGGCGTCAGCCACGAATTCCCATGTCGGGGCATCGGGCATGGTCAGGCCGGCCTTCTCCATCAGGTCCTTGCGGTACATGATGAACGAGGATTCGCCGTAGAACGGAGCGGCATAGAGCTTGCCGTCATCGCCGGTCAGACCCGAACGAATGGCCGGCAGCAGATCGTCGACATCATAGTCGGCGCCGAGGTTGTCGAGAGCGACAAGCCAGCCCTGCTTTGCCCAGATCGGAACTTCATAGGTACCGATGGTCATGATGTCGTACTGGCCACCCTTGGTGGCGATATCCGTCGTGACGCGTTCGCGCAGGACGTTTTCTTCCAGCGTGACCCATTCAACCTGGATGTCGGGGTTGGCCGACGTGAATTCCGACGTCAGACCCTGCATGCGGATCATGTCGCCATTGTTCACGGTCGCGATGGTGAGAGTTTCGGCAGAGGCCATTCCAGCCAGTGCCAGTGCCGAGCAGGCGCCCAGCAGAATCGTCTTGAAAGTCATAACTTCCTCCCAGAAGAGAAATGAGCATTCGCTTTGCTCATGGGCAATTACTCACTTTTGCCGGTGAGAATGTCAATGCGGAATCAATGCTGCGCTGCCGAAAAGGGCAGTCAAGCAATTGATTAAGAAACGATAAATGTGTGTGAAGGGGGGTCAGTCTTGCAGCAGGAAGCGTGCTGCATCCTCATCGGTAATGAGGGCGTTGATGTGCCGGCCCCTGAGAGCTGCCCTGATGGCAACATGCTTGCGGCGGCCTCGTGCCAGGCCGATGACACAGGAGGTCTCGATTGACGGCAGCGGCAAACTGGCGATCCGTTCGTTGACGGGATTGTCGACGAGCGCACCGTTTTCGTCGAACATCCAGCCGCAGATTTCGCCGATGACACCGGCGGCCATCAGGCTCTTCACCTCGTCCGGATTGAGGAAGCCGTCGAGCAACAACGGTGCCTGTGGATCGACTTCGCCGACACCGACGAACGTTACGTCGGCCTTCGCGCCGAGCGCCAGCGTCGGTTTGACGAGCGCCTGCTGATGGAGCAGGTCACGTTCGGCCTTGGACGAGACAATAACCGGCAGCGGCATCGGAAAATGCCGCGCCTTGATGGCGTCGGCCATCGAGAAGATGACGTTGTAATAGGCAGCGGAGCCGTCGGGGCTGATGTTGCCGGTCAACGAGACGATCCGGTGCTGCGGACACTCCATCGGCGACAACTGGTCGACGGCAGCGCGCAGCGTTCGACCGGTACCGATGGCGATGATCAGTGGGTCGGTCTGTTTCAGCCAGCGCTCAAGTTCCGCCGCACCAGCTTCCGCGATACCGGCATGGCCGCCGTCAGAGCCCGGTGCGCTGGGCGTGACCTCGACCTGGCGCAGATCATATTTGTCCCTGAGGGCCTGGGCGAGCTCAATGCATTCGGCGATGGGATGGTCGAGGCGGACCTTGATCAGTTTCTCCGCGATGGCAAGCGAGACCAGCCGCTGGGCGCTCTGGCGGGAGATGCTCATGGCGGCGGCGATCTCGTCCTGCGTCTTGCCGGCAACGTAATAGAGCCAGCCCGCGCGTGCGGCGTCGTCAAGTCTTCCGGTGCTGCCTATGCGTCTTGCCATGATCTCCCCTCGGTCGAATTTGGTAGCGGCGGCGCCAAGGGGTGTCAATCAGAACCGGCGGTTTGCCCAGTGTGACAATCAGCGTACCGAAATTCGGCTGGCCGGGGCTTGTCAAGCGGTAGGTCGGGTTGCATGACAACTTACTGAACAGCAAGAATAAGGACACGGACAATGTCGGCACCCGTCAACCAGTTCAAACGCGACATCCAGGAGGGCAAGAGGCTGTTAGGCCTCTGGACGGCGCTGGCAAGTCCGCACGCGGCAGAGATCTGCGCAGGCTCGGGATTTGACTGGATCCTGATCGACGGAGAACACGGGCCGAACGATATTCCGCTTCTGACGCAACAGCTTGCCGCCGCCGCGCGTCATCCCGCCCATGCGGTCGTTCGCCTCCCCGTAGGCGAGACCTGGATGATCAAGCAGGCGCTCGACATCGGCGCGCAGAGTATTTTGATTCCGATGGTCGACACGCCGGAACAGGCACTTGAGATGGCGCGCGCCTGCCGGTATCCGCCCGATGGCGTGCGCGGTCTTGGCGCGTCGCTGGGCCGGGCGTCGAACTTCGGGCGGGTGCCCAATTATGTCGAAACCGCCAACGAACAGATCGCGTGTCTTGTGCAGATCGAGAGCCGGCTGGCAATTTCAAACCTTGATGCGATCACCAAGACCGACGGTGTCGACGGCGTGTTCATTGGACCAGCGGATCTGTCCGCTGATATGGGGTTTGCCGGCAGTCCGCGTGCGCCGGAAGTTGTGAAGACGGTTGTCCAAGCTATTGGCCGTATCCGTGAACTTGGTAAGCCGGCGGGGATCATGACGACGGATCAAAACCTGATCGACAAGGCAATCGAGGCTGGCGCAAATTTTGTGGCGATTGGTAGCGATGTCGGTCTGCTGGTCAAGGCCGCAGCCGATCTGGTGGCTCCGTACAAATCCACGGCGGCAACGCCTTCAAAACCCTCGCTCTACTGACGGTTATTTTTCATTTAGGAGAAACGCATGGCAAAGATGATCCATTCGATGATCCGTGTTCTGGAAGAGGCGCGCTCCGTTGAATTCTACCGGACGGCATTCGCACTAGACATCGCCGAGCGGCTCGACTTCGAAACCTTCACGCTGATCTATCTCAGCAATCCCGAGACGGAGTTCGAGCTCGAACTGACGGTCAACAAGGGGCGGGACGAGGCCTACGACCTGGGCACCGGCTATGGCCATCTCGCCGTCAGCGTCACCGATCTGGACGCGGAGCACCGGCGCATGGACGACGCGGGTTTGGCGCCCGGCAAGATCGTGGAGTTCAACCGGGACGGTTCGCTGTTTGCCCGCTTCTTCTTTGTCACCGATCCGGATGGCTACAAGATCGAGGTGCTGCAGCGTCACGGGCGCTTCAAGTAAACCATGTTCAGCGTTAGTGCCTAAAGGCGGCTATCGCCCGCGCCTTTTCCCGGGTTTTGTCCATGGCACGGCGTATGCGCGCTCTTGCAGGGCTGACCTCAACGGGATGCGCGACGCTCATGGCATTGCCGCGCCATTCGAAACCGTTGCCGAACCAAGCCGCGAACCAGAGTGCCGGCAAAGCGATGTCGCGGGCGAGCAGCGCCAATGGTGTCCAACGGTCGAGCGGCCAGCGATAGGCGCGGATCAGCGCCAGCTCTATACTGTACCAGGCAATAGCGTATGCGGCGGCTGTTACCGGCGACCATAGTCCCAGCGCTGCGGCCGTGCCGGCGGCGAGGATCGGCAGCAAGCCTCCGGCCAGCAATTCCGGCACGAAGAACAGCACGAAGGAATCGCGTCGCAGTCGGGCCCAGCGCAACTGCCGACGCCAGATGCCGCGCCAGTCGCGGTGACCGATCGGCTGCGGGAAGGGCTTCTCCACCAAGCGAACATTGAGACCTTCGCCCCTGACGATCTTTGTCGAAGCAGCATCCTCCGCCACTTCGGATGCCAGACGTTCGATGCCGCCATGGCTGTCCAGCAGGCCGCGATGGAGCATCATGGTCTTGCCCTGCGCGAAACCCAGACCGATTTCGTCGGCGACCAGTTGCCACCGGGCCTGGTAGCTGTTGAGCCAAGCGCATTCGACCTCGGCCCAGAAGCCCTCCGGATCCGAGCCCACAGGCGGGGAGCAGACCATGCCGGTGCCGGGCAGCCAGCGCGCGAAAAGGCGTGCAAGGTAATCGCGCGGCATCAGCACGTTGCTGTCGGCCATCACGATCCAGGGATAGCGGGCCGCCTTCCAGCCCTTGACGAGATTATTGAGCTTCGGGTTGACGCTGACCCGGTCGTCGCCGGTCAAAATCCGTGCGGGTATATGCGGGTTCCTCTCGATCACACGGCGCGCAACGGAGATCGCCGGGTCCGTTTCGGATGCTACGCAGAAGACGACCTCGTAGGGAGAAGGCCAATCCAGCGCGAATGCCGATTCGAGCGTGCGCTCCAGGTTGTTTTCGAGGCCGCAGATGGGGCGGAGGATACTGACCGGAGGCTGCCCCTGGATCGAGGGGCCAGCCTCGTGGCTCGTCGCCCACGCTCGTCGTATCGCCAATGCCGAACTCGTCATTTGCACCGCGCCGGTCGCCAGGCAGAAGAGCGTCAGTCCATCCATGGTCATGTTCCCGATTCCGCGCTGTTTCGGGCGCGATAGAACGCATATTCGGAGACAGTTTTATGACAGACCGAACGCCTTTGTCGGGACTGCGTTCCCGCGTGCTCGCTTTCTGAAGGCTCTGCCGTTTGGGACTGTCCGTTCAGATGATGCCAGGTGGAAAAGCCTCGCTTCGGGTTGACACCGTCGACGGGTCGCCTTCAATCGACAGCCCATTCATGAAACGGTGATCCGCATGACTGCCGACGTCAAACTGGAAGAAAGCTGGAAACGGGAACTCGGCGGCGAGTTTGCCAATCCGTACATGCAGCAGCTCCGGGCGTTCCTCGTCGAGGAGAAGGCGCATGGAAAGACAATTTTTCCCAAGGGTTCCGAGTATTTCAGAGCTCTCGATCTTACTCCCCTGCAAGAGGTCAAGGTGGTGATTCTCGGGCAGGATCCCTATCATGGTGCGGGCCAGGCGCATGGACTTTGCTTCAGCGTCCGTCCCGGCATCAGGATCCCGCCGTCACTCGTCAATATCTACAAGGAGTTGCAGTCCGATCTCGGCATCCCACCGGCCCGGCACGGGTACCTAGAGCACTGGGCCCGGCAAGGCGTGCTGCTGCTCAACAGTGTTCTGACGGTGGAGGAAGGTCGCGCCGCCGCGCATCAGGGCAGGGGATGGGAGCGCTTCACCGACGCGGTGATCCGGCTGGTCAACGAGCGTTGCGACAACGTGGTCTTCATGCTTTGGGGGTCCTACGCCCAGAAGAAGGCCGCCTTTGTGGATCGCTCACGCCATCTGGTGCTGAAGGCACCGCACCCGTCACCGCTGTCCGCGCAAAACGGCTTCTTCGGCTCCGGCCACTTTTCCAAGGCAAACGCGTATCTCGAACAGCACGGCAGGGTGCCCGTGGATTGGCGTCTGCCGGAGACGCCAGAGATGTCCGAGGCCAAGTGAGGTCACCTTCGCCTGTCACAGCTTTAGATATGCGCCCCGTCGAAAGCGGTGCTTTCTCCGACGTCCTGCCAGACGGGACGCTTGTGCCGCCTTTTGGCGAGCCAGTCCTCATAGGCGAGAAACATGTCCAACCTGCGTTCGCCGAAACCCGGTAGAGAGCTCAACGAGAACGGAAGTGGAGAAAATGGATTGCCGCGATGATAGGCGTGCAGTTCCGCGCGGATTGTATGTTTCGGGCTCGTTGCTCTCGAATGAAACGCATAGGTGTCGGCTACTACAATGGTGTTTGCGGGGACGGTAACTTTCTGCGGCGTGAAATCACCCAGCGCTTGCAGTTCCTCCGGCGAGATACGGAACGACCCGGAAGCATGGTGCTGACGATCGTCGTGATGCGCAGCCAGACTTTGGCGGTGTTCCCACTCCAGACGCTCAGGGGTTAGATGGTGGGAACCGGGAACGAAGACGAAAGGGCCGTCATCCGGACCAACGTCCTGGAGGAAAAGCCACGCCTTTGCTGTCGAGTGAAATGTGTCAGCGTGAAGGGTTATCTGTGGGTCAGCCTTTTTCACGGCCGGCTCAGCGATCACTGTCTGGATGAAGTAAACGGGTTCACCGGGAAGGCCGGCGACGTAGCGGATCAGCGGTGCGAAGGTCTGCGGAGCGGTAAAAGCCTTTAGATCCGGTATTGTCGACAGGACATTTGGGCCGAGCGGGATCATTCTGGTCACCGCCTGCCCCTGTCGCATTTCCCGTGCCGGAAGGGGGGTGGAGTGGAGGGTTTCGACCAGCCGTTCGAAAACTTCCCGCGGCAGCGCGTTTTCCCGGATGACATAACCGTCGCGATCGAATGCCTGACGCTCATCGTCACGGACGGAGGGCGCGAGCCATTTGCGTCTTCTTGCCGCCATGTCGGCTGCCAGTTTGACGCGTGCGCGGTGAAGGCCGCGTTCGTTGAGGCCCGGACTGCCTATCACCGGGTTGGTTCTGAACGATTTGCTGCTTCCCAAAACTGCCATGGTCCAAAGCGGATAACGCCACCACTGGCTCGCAATAGACGTTCTCGACATTTCCCCTCCAATGGTGATGTGCAAGACAACTTACAACGCCTGCGGTGACAGCATAGTTGCACTATTGCGAAAGAAAAGAGCAGGGTTGCGCACCATGAGAGAGGCTTTGCAAAAGCGATGACGGTTGCAGTCGAGAGCTTGAAATTCCCGGCGCCGCCAGCCAATCTGTTTTTCCCGATGATAAAAGCCGGATTTTTCAGTGAAAAGCGTTTTCAACCCGCCATCCGTCCGAAAGCCGTTCGGTCACTACAATCACGGCGTTATGGTTCCCGCAGGTGCGAGCCTTCTTGTGACATCCGGGCAGCTGGGAATCCGGCCAGACGACAGCATTCCGGCGGATGTCAGCGGCCAGGCTGAACTTTGCTTCGAGGCGATCAAGGCTATTCTGGAGGAGGCGGGAATGTCGTTTGCCGACGTCATCCGTATCTCGGCGTTCGTCACCAAACGCGAGGATTTTGGCCCGTACATGGCCGTGCGCGACCGTTACACTATGGATCCAAAGCCAGTTTCCACACTGATCGTCGTCGGCGGGTTCACCCGGCCCGAGTTTCTGGTCGAGGTGGAGGTCACGGCGGCTAAAGTTTTCTGACGGCTAGCGCGCAACGCTAGTCGTTTACCCAGACGTGGTGTGTTCCACCCTGTCGTTCGCGACCTCTCCGGATTTGATGACGGAACAAAAAAGAGGCGCCGCTGTTTTCCTGCCATCCAAACGAGGAGAAAAGGAAACAGCCATGAAGACCAGGATAATCGCGCTCGCTGCACTTGCAGCCAGTTCGCTTGCAGGGGTGGCCCTTGCGCAGGATTCTACAGTGACCGGTGCGGCCGGTGGTGCTGTAACGGGTGCCATCGTCGGTGGTCCGATCGGAGCGGCTGTGGGTGGTATCGTGGGTGCCGCTGCCGGCACGGCAATCGATCCGCCGCCGGAACGGGTGGTCACCTACGTGCAGCAGGCACCGATGCCGGCCGAAACCGTTGTGATCCAGGAGCGCGTGGCTGTGGGACAGCCTCTTCCTCAGACCGTCGTGCTGACTCCCGTTCCGGAAAATCCGGTCTACGCCTACGCTGTGGTCAACAACCAGCGCGTCATCGTTGATCCCCAGACCCATGTGGTCGTGGGAGTCTACTGAGACAAAGAAGCGGCAGGTGCATAGCGCCTGCCGCTTTGATTCCGAGATATCGCCATGCGCACTATCATCTTGCCTATCATCGTCGCGTTCTCAGTCGTGACAATCAGTTTGCAGACTTCGGCCGTCGCGCAGCAGAAGGCGTCGGTGCAGTCCGAGACTCAGGTTGCTGCAAACGTTCAGGCTGTTCAGGACTTTCTGCCTGCAACTCCGGTAGAAATCGGTGTGACCCCTGTTCCTATACCGGAAAATCGAATGAATGTGCGACGTGTCGGTCCGCGCTTCTATCCCGATCCTGGTGGTGCTTTGGATCTGCGCCGGGACTTATAGTCCCGGGCGATGAAGATCAAAAAGCCTCCATTTCCTTGCGAACCTTCGCCATGAAGGCGGACCGTGTCTCCTCGGTGCAGTTGTTCATATCGTAATGGGCAAGAAAGCGGACAGGAGCACCGAGCTTCACTTGAGCTCGAATTACACGCGTAATGATCTTTTTCGGCGGATTGCCGACGAGAAAGGCTCTCATCCGCGTGCCGCCGTAGGTCATCACCGAAGCGACTTTCTGGATGTGCCGGAGGGTTGGGGTCAGCTTGCCGTCCGTCAGATCGAACGACACGCCCATGGTCCACACCCGATCGAAATAGCCCTTCAGCATGGCTGGAAAGCCAAAGTTCCAGACCGGAGTGACAAAGACCAACGCCTCGGCAGCCAGCAAACGGTCGACATAAGGCTGCACCAGTTGCGTGTTTTCCGGATAGTCATGATAGACCCGCCGGTCATGAGCCGACATGACGGGATCGAACCCTTCCGCGTAAAGGTCACAGGGATCCACCTCATGGCCCGCTCTGGCAAGGCTGTCGCAGACCAGCCGGAATAGGGCCTTGTTAAAACTTTCCTTGACCGGATGGGAATGAATAACGAGTACGCGCATGTCGAAAAGCTCCAGTTTCCGCCGGAGGCAATCTCTTCCGGCTTCGATTGAAATTTTTCCGCGCCGTTTGTCCCAATGAGGGTGGCCCGCCCGCCTATGCCGGGCCGGCCCTCACCATGATACCATGCGCCGGGTAATGCCGGCCGGGAGTACCTTCGGAAGTTCTGTCGTCGTGTGGGCGGTCTCAAGCCTCCTGGAATGCCTGGAGGCCAGGGAAGAGGTAGTTCTTGCCAGCGGCGAAATCGAAGTCCGGATTGTCCCAGGCAATCATCTTGCCGGGGTTTAGAAGTCCCTTCGGATCGGTCTCCTTCTTGAAGGCGAGCTGGACGGTATCTGTCTGCTTCATGCCGCCTTCCTCGAGCGTGTAACGGTGTGGGTTGAAGATCGGGCAGCCGTGTTCCTCGTGGATACGGATGATCTCTTCGAGCCGTTCCTCGGTGGTATAGCGCACCAGCGGCAGACCGGAGCACTGGATCTGGCCGTCGAACTTGATGAATTCGAGGTGGCCGTAGACCTCGTCCGGGAACAATTCGACCATTTTCGCGACCTTAGCCACATGGTCAGGGCCGGGGTATTGGACCTGCAGATAGGTGAAACCCGTGTCGAGCTTCAGGGCGCGTAGCGTCGTGTGGTTCCAGGCGAGTTCGTAGGCATGCGGGATGCCCTTCATGCTCTCGACCGTGTCGGAACGGAAGCGGATATCTCCCTTCATCTTTTCGGCGTAGGCGACGAAGGGTTCCATGGAGTGTGGCGCGACCATCAGCACGACGACCGACTGGCCTTCCTTCAGCCAAGGCTTGTGGCGGGTGAAATAGTCGTAGGGGATCGGGGCGGCGATCGGTGCGACTTCCTTGAGCAGGATACCGTTGCGATGGGTGAGGGCATCGGCGAACTTCACCGCATCCATGAAATGGTCATAGCCAACGATGACGTCTACCCAGTCATAGGCGGGAGCGAGCGGCATCTCGACCTCGGTGATGATGCCGTTGGTGCCGTAGGCATGGCTGACCTTCTGAAGGTCCCAGGCGGAGAGCTCCAGCACGCGCGGCTCTGCTTCCATGGTGACGACGCGCAGGCGCAGGATGTTGCCGAGATCGCGCAGGCCGCCCCAGGTGATCGAGCCGACGCCGCCAGACCCTCCGGCGATGAAACCGGCGATCGTCGCGGTCTGGGCGGTCGAGGGATGGAAGCGCAGTTCCTGGCCGGAGTGAGCCTTTGTCTGCTTGTCCAGTTCGGAGATGATCACCCCGGGCTCACACACGACACGGCCGGGGTGGATTTCCTTCACTGCGTTCATGTTCATCAGGTTCAGCACGATGCCGCCGGAGAGCGGCATAGCCTGGCCGTAGTTGCCTGTGCCGCCGCCGCGCGGGGTGACGGGCACGCCGTGGGCATAGGCGACCCGCAGCGTCCGGATCACCTCTTCCTCGCTCTTCGGTGAGACGACGAGGTCGGCAGTTACGTTGTCGAGCTGCGCTTTCAGGATCGGCGAGTACCAGTAGAAATCCCGGCTCTTCTGCTTCACGAGCGCGGGATTGTCCTCGACGGCGATCCCTTCCAGTTCCTTCTTGATCTGCTGGTAGTCGGCCATTGTCGTCAGTCTTTCATCAGCGGGTCAAGTTCACGATAGTCCGGCAGGCTGCGGTCGATGCCCATGCCATTCCGCATCACGATGCGGTCAGCCTGCGGACGGGAGAGGAATTCGCTCCAGCGACGGGCGCTGAAGATCACGAGATCGGCCGGCAGCCCAGCTGCGATACGGCCGACATCTGGGCGACCGAGGATATCGGCCGGTGAGCGGGTGACCACGCGGGCGGCGTCGTCGAGGGGGTGGTCGAGGTGAATGATGCGGACCGCCTCGCGGAAGACCTCGACGGCATCGAGATCGCCATAGGCATAAAACGGGTCGCGGGTGTTGTCGGAGGACACAGCGGTTGGCACGCCGGCGGCCGCCAGTTCCTTGAACATGGTGACGCCGCGGTAGTGCGGCGTGCGGCCCGGCTGGCGGTCCTGCAGGTACATGTTGCACATCGGCAGCGATACGACGGAGATGCGGGCCTCGGCCACCTTGTCGATCGTGTATTTCGCCACGTCGGCGTCCTGTCGCGTTAGCGAACAGCAGTGGCCGACGGTGACAGCGCCTTCGAAACGGTTGCGCAGCTTGGCTTCCGCGATCGACTTCAGCGTCAGGACTTCCTTGTCCTGCGTCTCGTCGACATGCAGGTCGATGTCGAGCCCGTTATCCGCGGCGGTGCGAAATAGAAGGTCGAGGCCGGCGTCGAGATTGCCTTCCATGCGGGTGACGCCGCCGAGCAGGCCATTGTGAGCGACGATCACCTCGATGAGGTCCTTGAAGAACGCCTCGTCGCCGATCTGGTCGAAGGGAAAAAGCGCGACGGCCTGCAGATCGATCTTGCCTGCCCAGGCGTCGCGCACTTCGGAAAACACCTCGAACGATATGCGGTGCTGCGGCGCGAGGCTGTCGAGATGGGTGCGGATCAGCTTCGTGCCATGGGCATAGGCGGTCCTGAGCGCAAACTCCATGCGGGCGCGTACGTCGCCCGCGTTCCAGCGGGCCTCGCGATCGGCCTTGACCGTTTCCAAGGCGCCCGGGAAGTCACCGGTCGGGTTTGGACTGCGTGGCCAGATATGCCCCTTGTCGAGATGAGTATGCATGTCGACGAAGCAGGGCCAGACCATGCTCTCGTCGAGGTCGGTGGACGGAAGGTCCGCGGGCGCCGATCCGGCTGGCAACAGCGCCTCGATCTTGCCTCCGCTGATCACGATGTCGGCGCTAAGGAGACCTTCGCATGTGGGTGCTTGGAAACCATCGACGGTGACGGAGGGCAGGGTCGCGTTGCGCAGCGCGAAGCGGTCGGCTTTTGGCAGGTGTGGAACAAATGCAGGCATCAGTTTTCCCGTTTCAGGCTGCTTTCATGCCAGCGGTGGAGCGCAAGCCAGGAGATGAACGAGGTGATCGCGAAGATCACGACGCCGAGGCAGGAGAGCAGGAATAGCGCGGCGAACAGGCGGGGAATGTTCAGCCGGTATTGCGATTCCAGCAGGCGGAAAGCCAACCCCGAACCAGCGCCGGCGGAACCCGCGGCGAACTCCGCGACCACGGCCGCAATCAGTGCGAGACCGCCACCGATCCGGAGACCCGTCATGAAATAGGGCAGGGAGGCCGGGAGCTTCAGATAGAGCAAGGTCTGCCAGCGAGAGGCGCCATAGAGGTCAAAGAGGTTCAGCAGATTGTGGTCAACGCTCTTGAGCCCCTGAACCATGTTGGAGAGGATCGGGAAGAAGGCGACCAGGAAGGCGCAGATCAGCAGCGCGACCTGGGTCGACGGTGCGTAAATCAGGATCAGCGGCGCGATCGCCACGATCGGGGTGACCTGCAGGATGACGGTGATCGGATAGAAGGCGACCTCGATCCAGCGGGACTGGACGAGGAAGACGGCGATGCCGACGCCGCCGATCAGGGCAAGTGCGAGCGAAGCGACGGTGATCTTCGTCGTGACCCACAGAGCTGGAGAGAGCGTGCCCCAGTCGTTGAAGAGAGATTTGGCGACGGCCACGGGACCGGGAAGGATGTATTGCGGTACGCCTGAGACGACGACGCCGATATGCCAGAGCAGGATGAGGAAGGCGATGACGCCGACGGGGACGACAACCCGCAGAATCGTTTCGGAATGACGGCCCAGCGCGGATTGTTTTGGTACGGAAAGAATCAGGTTCGCGTCCGCCATCAGTGTTCCTCCCCGCCGATCGCTTCGAGCAGCATGTTTGAGACCTTTTCGCAGGCCTGCCGATACTCTTCCGACGTGCGGTAATGCGCGTCGCGATCAAGGCTGGTGGTCAGCGGGAAATCGGCATGGACCCGACCGGGACGGGCCTTCATGACAACGATACGATTTGAGAGGTAAGCGCTTTCGAAGACGGAATGGGTTACAAAGATGACCGTGATGCCGGTGTCCTTCCACAGGCGCAGGACGTCATCGTTGAGCTTCTGGCGGGTGATCTCGTCGAGTGCTGCAAAAGGCTCGTCCATCAGCAGCAGCTTCGGCTTGGTGACCAACGCGCGGGCGATGGATACGCGCATCTTCATGCCGCCTGAGAGTTCGCGCGGGTAGGCATCCGCGAAATCCTGGAGACCGACGGTCGCGAGGGTCGCCATGATGTCGTCGCGCGCCGACGCCTTGGAGATGCCACGCAGTTTGAGCGGCAGGTAGACGTTCCCGAACACCGTCTGCCACGGCATCAATGTCGGTTCCTGGAACACGAAAGAGATGTCGCCTTCCGGCAGCCCCTTCGAGTTGATCCGGGAGCTCGGCCAGTCGATTGTGCCGGACGAGGTGTCGCCGAGGCCGGCGATGATGCGCAGCGCCGTCGACTTGCCGCAACCTGAGGGTCCGAGAAGGCTGACGAACTCGCCGCCATTGACGGTGAGCGTCATGTTCGACAGCGCCAGCGTGCCACTGGAAAACATCTTCGATACACGGTCCATAACGACAAGCGGGCGCCGTGTCTGCGGAGATGCGGCGGACGCGATGGTGGGTGTTGTCGTCTGAACCTGGGAAGCAGTCATTACCGGCCTTGCATTCCATGTGATGGGTTGCCCTCCGCTGATGCCGTGCAACGCGGAGGGCAGTTCCCGACTTACTTCTTCAATGCGAGGCCAACGCCCTTGCACACGTATTGCGTGGTGTAGGCCTTCTTGTAATCGAGGTCGGCCGGCTGCACACCGATCTGGACCATGGCATCGAAGAAGGCCTTGTACTTGTCGTCGGTCATGCAGCCGATGCCCTTGTCGAGCGCCTCCGCCGATTCGACGATGCCGTACTCCTTCATCTTGGCGATCGAATACTCGATCTGGCCGTCGGTCATCTCGGGATTGTCCTTCTTGATGAGGTCGTTCGCCGCCTTGTTGTCACCATAGAGGTAGTTGTACCAACCCTCGATCGAAGCATCGACGAAACGCTGGACAACGTCGGACTTTGTCTCGACCATCGTGGCGGTCGTCGTGATCATCGTCGAATACGGATTGTAGCCGTTGTCGGCGAGAAGGAAGACCTTTGGCGCCCAGCCGGCCTGCTTCTCAATTTCATAGGGTTCGGAGGTCAGGTAGCCCTGCTGCGCGGACTTGGGATCGGCAATGAAGGGGGCCGGATTGAAGGTGTAGGGCTTGTACTGTGCGTCGCTGAAGCCTTCGAAATTCTTCTTCATCCACTCGAAATAGGTAACGTAGCCGTCCTTGCCCATGAAGATCGACTCAAGCTTGGCGAGATCGGCGAAGGTTTCGATGCCCTGGTCGGGATGGGCGAGCAGGACCTGCGGGTCCTTCTGGAAGATCGCGGCGACGTCGATCAGCGGGATGCCTTCCTTCACGGCATCCATCTCACCGAGCGGGCTGCCCATGTAGAAATCGACCTTGCCGGCGATTAGAAGCGAGCGGTTGGCAGCCTGCGGCCCACCCTGAACGATGGTGACCTTCAAGCCGTACTTTTCATAAGTGCCGTCGGCGACGGCCTGGTAGAAGCCGCCATGTTCCGCCTGCGCGAGCCAGTTGGTGCCGTATGTTACCTCGTCGAGGGCATAGGCGGGCATGGAGACGGCTGCCGCGCCGGTCAGGCTGAGCGCGGCGACAAAAGACTTGAATATCCGTGCATTGGTCATGGTTTTGAGTTCCCCTGTTAAACCTTGCGGCATCGTGAGACGTGTTCTTCTACGCTCATTTGAGCGGTTGCCATGCGCGATGAAAAGCATCAAAATTCGCGCGCATTGATGCCTTTGCAGCATCGCTTGCGCCTTTGTTTCCTGATTGTGCGGGATGATAAAAAAATAGGCAATGGTGGCCATGCTGCATTCGAGAAAACTGCTCTATATCGACGAAATCGCCAGGTGCGGATCGATCCGCAAAGCCGCCGCCCGGTTGAATGTCGCCTCATCCGCGGTCAACCGCCAGATCCTGGCCATCGAGGAGGAGTTTGGAGCGCCTATTTTCGAACGCCTGCCGCGCGGACTACGGTTGACGGCGGCCGGCGAGTTATGCGTGGAGCACATCCGCGATGTGCTGAAGAACTACGAAAGGCTCGAGAGCCGTATCCGCAGCCTCAAGATGCCGCAGGCCGGGAAAGTGTCCATCGTCGTGACGACCGGGCTCGCCGCCGGCCCCCTGCCTGCCATCCTCGCCGGCTTCATAGAGAAGAACCCGCGCGTGCGCATTCTGCTGAGGGATGACGGCAATACATCCACTATCAATCCGGTGCTCACGGGGGAGGTCGATCTCGGCCTCGGCTTTAACATCCCGGCGACGCCCGGGATCCGCACTCTGGCCAATTTCGATATCCCGATCGGTGTCGTCTTGCCTCCGTCTCACCCTCTTGCGCAAGAGGCGGGCCCCGTGGATCTGGTCAGCGTGGTGCAGGAGCCGCTGGTGCTTGCCCAGCCGGGGACTAGCCTGCGCAATGTCATCAATCTGGCGCTCGCACCGCTTCCCATCCCTGTGGAGCCGCTGCTGGAGACCAATTCCTCGTTGATGCTCAAGCAACTCGTCAAACGGGGTACCGCGCTCAGCCTGCTCAATCCACTCGATGTGAGCGCAGAATGCCGCAGCGGAGAATTGGTTTTCCGGCCGATTGCCGATCCGCACACGCGGCACCAGCCGATGAAGCTCTTTGCCCGGGCGCGGGCGCCGCTCGATGCCGCAACCAGCGTCTTTGCCGAATATCTGATGCAGGAACTCGTGGCGCTGGTTCGCGAGTTGCAGGCGAAGGGCCATCTGCCGGTATCAGCGGCGCCGATCGCCGGGGCTGCGGCTCCCGTCCTTTCAGACCTCGATCAGGGCTTGTAGAGGTTGGACAGAGGGTAGGCTTCGACGTCGCGCAACAGGTCCACGAACCCTGCGACCTGATGCTTGCAAATCGCTTCGCCCTTCGCCGCGGTTCCCGCCGCCGCATTTCCGACGACGCCGTGCGGATTGAGGTCGTGGGCGATCCAGGCGAGCGAATGCGGTGGAAGCGGCGTCAGATATTTGGAACCGGCCCGGATCTCCTCGGCCCTGGAGACGAAGTTCTGGGCCTTGTCCATTCGCACCAGGTCCGGACGGAAGTAGAGCATCAGCGAGGTCTCGACTTCGCCGCCGTGAATGCCGTAGCGGTTCTCGTGTTCGGAGATCATGCCGACGGGATTGCCGAAGCGACCCCATTGGGTTGAGACGACCACCATCTGGTGACGGACGCGCAGTTCGCGCGCCACGATGCTCATGATATCGACATTGCCGCCGTGGGAATTGACGATCACGAGTTTTTTCACGCCAGCTTCCGCCACCTTGGTGCCGATCGCCGTCCAGGCGGGGATCAGGATTTGGGGGCCGAAGGAGAGTGTGCCAGGACCATAGATATGTTCATTCGCCTTGCCGATTTCCTGGGTTGGCAGCACGAGAATGTCGAGGTCGGCGGGGAGCTGGTTACGGAGTTCGGCGATCATGCCGTTGGCTATCGCCACGTCGGTCGCTATCGGAAGGTGCGGGCCATGCTGTTCCGTCGATGCGATCGGCAATACCGCTATCGTCTTATCGACCGAGAGTCCCGCGAAGTCCGAGGTATTGAGTTCGTTCCAGTAGAATGGCTTGGACATGGCGGCTTCCTCGGTTTGGCTTCCGCTATGGCTTAGGAAATCCGGCTGGCGTCGAAAAGCATCAATTTGCGGGCAGCGTGCTGCCTTTTCGGTAGCGGACGCGGCCACCGTATCGATGTCAGCACATCACGTCTTTTCTTTCGGCTTTCCCCATTCGGCGATTGCAATGCCGCCGAGCACGAGCACCATGGCGACAACGTGGAAGAGCTGCAGGCTCTCGCCGACGACCAGAATGGACAAAAGCGTGCCGAATACCGGCACCAGGTTGACGAAGAGGCCAGCCCGGTTGGCGCCTATGACCTCGACACCTTTGACATAGAGAATTTGCGAGACGAGCGACGGCAGCAAGGCGGCGTAGGCTATGATCGCCAGCCCCAGCGTGTCTGGCAGTATGAGGTTGCCGGTTTCGGCCTCCCAAAAGACGAGGGGAAGTGCTGCGAGCGTCGCGCCGAACGCGGAGCCTGCCATCAGGCTGCGCCAGTGGATCTGCGGCCGCCAACGCAAGGCTACCGTGTAAAGGGAGTAGGCGAGTACTGCCAGCAGAAGGAGGGCGTCGCCGTAGTTCAGCGTCAGCGTCAGAAGCGTGGCCAGATCGCCATGGCTGGCGGTCAAGGCAACGCCGACGAAACTGATCAGGAAGCCCAGTATCTGGATTGCTGACACCGGGATCCGGAAGAAAATGAAGTTGATGATGAAAATCAGAACCGGGATCCCGCCCTGCTCGATCGCGCCGTTGACGGCACTCGTATATTTGAGAGCGGAGTAGAGGAAGCCATTGAAGGCAGTATAGCCGATGGCGCCGTAAGCGAGCAGAAGCAGCCAGTTACGCCGGATCTCCGGCCAGTCCCTGCGCAACTGCGGAACGGATATCGCGGTGATCAGCATGAAGGCGATGCCCCAGCGCGACAGGTTCAGCATCATGGGGCTAACATGGCCGACCGCCATTTTCCCGAAGGCGGTGTTGCCGCCCCACAGGAACGTCGTCACGACCAGATACAAATATGCTTTCGCGGACAAGTTCCACCACCTTACCGGTATTGACGTTGACCGGAATGCGGTCGAGACGTGTGCGACGGAATAGGCCAGGGGCATGGAATTGTCACGCAAAAAGCCGAATCTGCAGCGACAAACGGGTCGCTTTCCGCAAAACAACGCAGTATAGATGCGCCGGTTTGCATAGGGCGCAGGCATGCGCGATTGACAGGATTATGAAATGACCAATGTCGTGGTGATCGGTTCGCAGTGGGGCGACGAAGGCAAGGGCAAGATCGTCGACTGGCTGTCGGAGCGTGCCGATATCGTCGTCCGTTTCCAGGGCGGCCACAATGCCGGTCACACGCTCGTCATCGACGGCGTCAGCTACAAGCTCTCGCTTCTTCCGTCCGGCGTCGTGCGCCCCGGCAAGATGGCGGTGATTGGCAATGGAGTCGTTGTCGATCCGCATGCACTTATCGCCGAAATCGGTCGGTTGAAGGATCAGGGTGTCGAAGTGACGCCGGCCAATCTGCGAATCGCGGAAAATGCCACGCTCATTCTGTCGCTCCACCGCGAGCTCGACGGCATGCGTGAGGATGCCGCTTCCAACAGCGGTACGAAGATTGGAACCACCCGTCGCGGCATCGGCCCAGCCTACGAGGACAAGGTCGGTCGCCGTGCCATTCGCGTCATGGATCTTGCCGACCTCGATGCGCTCGAAGGCAAGGTCGAGCGCATTCTCACCCACCACAACGCTCTGCGTCGCGGCTTCGGCGCTGCCGAGGTCGAGCACAAGACGATTATGCAGGAACTCACCTCCATCGCCGAGCGTGTCCTGCCGTTCATGGATTCGGTCTGGAACATGCTCGACAAGGAGCGTCGCAAGGGTTCGCGCATCCTTTTTGAAGGCGCGCAAGGCTCTCTTCTCGACATCGACCACGGTACCTATCCTTTCGTCACATCGTCGAACACGGTTGCCGGTCAGGCCGCTGCCGGTTCTGGCATGGGTCCTGGTTCGCTTGGCTATATCCTCGGCATCACAAAGGCTTACACCACGCGCGTCGGCGAAGGTCCGTTCCCGACGGAGCTGCATGACGAGATCGGTCAGTTCCTCGGTGAAAAGGGCCATGAATTTGGTACGGTGACGGGTCGAAAGCGTCGCTGCGGCTGGTTCGATGCAGCGCTGGTGCGCCAGTCGGTTGCCACCAACGGAATCACCGGTATCGCGCTCACCAAACTCGACGTTCTTGACGGTCTTGAAGAGCTGAAGATCTGCGTCGGCTACAAGCTGGACGGCCAGGAAATCGACTATCTGCCGGCAGCCCAGGCGGCGCAGGCGCGTGTCGAGCCGATCTATGTGACGCTCGAAGGATGGAAGGAATCGACCGTTGGTGCCCGCAAATGGGCGGATTTGCCTGCTCAGGCAATCAAGTATGTGCGCCAGGTCGAGGAACTCATCGGCGCTCCTGTCGCGCTTTTGTCCACAAGCCCGGAGCGGGACGACACGATACTTGTGACCGATCCCTTTGAGGACTAATGTTGGCGACCTTTAAGGAAATGTTAATCACCGGTGGACCGGTGACCATGAGAAAGTACTGATGGCAGATTTTATCGCAGTAATTCGTCGCGCGGTGACCGGACTGCCGAACAATACGCCGGAGATGCGCACCAAGGTCTACGACAAGGCGCGCGCCGCTGTCCGCCGTCAGCTCGAGACGATGAACCCGCGTCCCTCCGAGGAGATGCTGAAGCGTCAGCTCGACAAGCTGGAAGCCGCCATCATCGAGGTGGATTCGGAATATGCCGAGGCGCTTCCGGCGGTCGAAGACGATGGGGTCGAAGCGCTCGCATATGCCGATGAACCTTCAGAGGCAGAAACCTATGTTCCTCCGGCAGCTGCTTCTGACGCGGTCGAGCCGGCTCCGTCCTGGGACGCTCCTGCCGAGGAGCAGCGTCCTTCGGAATACGACGTCCATCCCTACCAGGACGAACAGACGAGCGAGCAGCCCGAGAGCTATCGCGAGGTTGAGTCTGACGGAGATCGGAACGGTTCAGTTGATGAGCGGTCGGCAGCGGAGCCGGAGCCTGTCGCGGGCGAGATACCCTATTCGGAGCAGGAAGACGAGCCGGTCCTAACGGTCGAACCTGCCGAGCCTCAAGACACGGCCGCAGTTTACGGATGGCAGCCGGAGACCGAGATCCATCCGGAACCGTCCGAGCCTCTCGAAGTCGAGGCGATGGAGCCTGTCTCCGCCGGAGACGCGGACAACTGGCCAGTCAGCGCGCCTGCGGCATGGACGGAGAGCCCTGCCGAGAGCCAGCAGGCGGAAGAGCCAGAGGACTTGCCTGAAGAGGAACCGGTGAGCGAGGAGCCGACACCGGTCGTGGCGGCGACCGAGAGCTCCCCTTTCGATGAATGGGAACGGTCGCTCGAAGCTTCGCGTGCCGCAGCTGTCGAGGCGGCGGAGCTGCCATCCGAGGAGCCCGTAGCTCCCGCTCCCTACGATCCGTACGAACTTCATCCTGCGCAAGTGGGCGAAGACGTTCACGAGCAAGAACAGGCGGAGGTGGTCCCGCAGTCTGCGGAGGCTCCGCGCGCCGTTGAGATGCCGGCGGCAGGTCTCGACCTTCTCGACTGGGAGCCGCCGGCAACGACGAGTTCTGTGAACAAGGGCGAGCCATTGCCGGTCGATGATTTCGCGGACTGGCTGACGCCTGCGGCTGTCACCGCCGGTACCGCGGCGACGTCGTCACGCATGACGGAGGCTCTCGATGAACTCGAGTTGGAGCCGACGACCGGTAAACCGGCCGCGTCGCGCGTCGCAACCGACGGTGATTTCGACGAGTTGATGGCGGCTACCGAGGCCAAGGCTTACAAGGCTCCGCCAACCCGCAAACGAAGCCTCGTACCATTGCTTTTGGGACTTGCCGGCCTCGTGGTCATCGCCGGCGGCGGGTATGCGGTGTGGCTGAACAAAGATGCGATGGGCGAATTCGTGACCGGGCTTGTGAGCTCGGCATCGAATGGTACCAGCGATGAGGCCGGGGACGTTGCGACGACCGAGGGCCAGACGCCGCCGACGCCGGTCGACACGGCGACCGGTACCGAGGCTCCGCAGGCACAGGCGCCCGCCGAAGGCGAAGTCGCCGGTCGTAAATTCACCCAGCGGCTTCTTGCCAACGGGACCGAGGTGGATGAGGGAGACGGCAGCATCGGCACCGGCGAGGAAGGCCGTTCCGTTTCCGAGCAGACGCTTGCCGCTGCCGACACGCCTGCAGCGCAGGCTCCGGCCGGGGCGACAAACACCCCTCCAGCAGTGCCTCCTGTCGAAGCCGGAGCCGCCACAGCTGCGGGCGAACGGGCCATCGTGTATGAAGAGCGCATCGGCCAAGCGACACCGACGGCCGTCAACGGGCGGATCGAGTGGAGCGTTTCGCGCGAGATCGGCCCGTCCGGCAAACCGGAACCGGCTGTGCAGGGCAAGCTTATCGTGCCGGAAAACGGCTTGAGTGCGCTCATCACCTTCAAGCTCAATACCGACAGCTCCTTGCCTGCCAGCCATCTCATCGAGGTCGTCTTTTCAGTCCCACCGACCTTTGAGGGTGGTGCGATCGAGGATGTTCAACGCGTTGCCATGAAACGCACCGAGCAGGATCGGGGCGATCCGCTGGTGGCGGTCGCCGCCAAGATCACCGACGATACCTTCCTGATCGCACTGAACGACTTTCAGGATGTCGTGGCGCGCAATCTCGAGCTGCTTCGCACCCGCAACTGGATCGACATACCGGTCACCTATCGCAACGGCCGTCGTGCGCTCCTGACGATCGACAAGGGTGCGACCGGGGCGGCCGCTTTTGAGAACGTCATCAAGGAGTGGGCGGCGCTTGGAACGACAAACGGCGGCTGATGAGCCGCCGTTTGATTTATCGTGACACCTAGCTGGCGCTGTTAGCAGAGGCAATCTGGCTCAGGCGTCGACCAGCCGGAGTGCCTGTGCCCGTTCGCGGGCTTCCTTCTGCACCGCGTCCTGTACCTTCTCGAAGGCACGGACCTCGATCTGGCGGACGCGTTCGCGGCTGATGTCGAACTCGGCCGATAGTTCTTCCAGCGTCACCGGCTCATCCGCCAGACGCCGAGCCTCGAAAATCCGCCGTTCACGGTCGTTCAAAACGCCCATGGCTTTCGCCAGCATGCGGCGGCGCGTCTCAAGCTCGTCCTGCTCGATCAGAGTGTCTTCCTGGCTGTCGTGGTCGTCGACGAGCCAATCCTGCCACTGGCCGGACTCACCTTCCGTTGCACGAATTGGCGCATTCAGGGAGGCATCGCCGGATAGGCGCCGGTTCATCGAGATGACTTCTTCCTCGGAAACCTTGAGCTTGGTGGCGATCTCGGTCACCTGGTCGGGCCGCAGGTCGCCTTCCTCGATCGCCTGAATCTTACCCTTCATGCGACGCAGATTGAAGAACAGGCGCTTTTGGTTGGCGGTGGTGCCCATTTTGACGAGAGACCACGAGCGGAGGATGTATTCCTGGATAGAGGCCTTGATCCACCACATCGCATAGGTCGCCAGGCGGAAGCCCCGCTCGGGATCGAACTTCTTGACGGCCTGCATCAGGCCGACATTGCCTTCGGAAACGACTTCGCCGATCGGCAGCCCATAACCGCGATAACCCATGGCGATCTTCGCCACGAGGCGCAAATGGCTGGTCACCAGTTGATGAGCGGCGTCACGATCCCCATGTTCCTGATAACGCTTGGCGAGCATGTATTCCTGCTGCGGCTCCAGCATCGGGAACTTGCGGATTTCGTCGAGATAACGGTTCAAACCGCCTTCGCCGGCGGTAATGGTAGGCAATGAACTGCGGGCCATAGAGCACCCCCTTTTCTGGTGGCTCCCCTCCATCTCGGGGCGAGCCTGATCTCCGTGGATTTCCAAAACCCCACAGAAACCCGATTGAGAGATAAGTGCGGCATGATGGTGATTCAAGCGATCACCAGCATGTAACAGCATTACAAATCGGTAAGCTTCGCGGGCGAACGCGACCTCGTTTGACAGGGTCAACGTTCGTTGATGAACGTCTTATACGCTGGAACGCCGGGAATTACTTCCCCGACACATTTCAACACACTGTTCCAAAAACGCGAAAAATAGCAGCTCGTTCCCGCTTCAACCGTATTATACCGCACAATCGAGCGCAGGCCACCGTTCAACTGTTCCGCAGGGCCTCGACAATCGCCTGCATGTCTGCCGGCAGAGGCGCTTCGAAGCTCATGATCTCCCCGGTGGAGGGGTGTTCGAAGACGAGGAGGTAGGCATGCAGGGCCTGACGGTGAAAGCGGTTGACGAGGCGCTTTGCCGGCTCGGGCAGCAGGTTGGCCTTGGTCTTGAACGCCGCGCCATAATCCGGGTCGCCGACGACGGGATGGCCTATGTGAGCCATGTGGACGCGGATCTGGTGCGTCCGACCCGTCTCCAAGCGGCACTCCACCAACGAGGCGAGGCAGGTTGCATCAGGCTTTTCGCCGAAACGTTCAAGCACCTCGTAATGCGTGATCGCCTCGCGAGCATCGATGCTGTCTTCGCGCTTGACGGCCCGTTTGGTACGATCACCGGCGCGTCCCAGAGGAGCGTCTATCGTTCCCTGCAACGCGCGCGGTCTGCCCCAGACGACGGCAAGGTAGGCACGCTCCAGCGGACCGGTGCGGCCATGGTCGGCGAACTGGTCGGCAAGATGACGATGCGCGGCATCGTTCTTTGCAACGACCATGACGCCGGACGTGTCCTTGTCGAGACGGTGGACGATTCCCGGACGCTTCACGCCGCCAATGCCTGAGAGGCTGTCGCCGCAATGGTAGATCAAGGCGTTCACGAGCGTGCCCGTCCAGTTGCCGGCGGCTGGATGGACGACGAGACCGGGTGGCTTGACGACAACGATCAGATCGGAGTCCTCGTAAAGCACCTCGATCGGTATGTTTTCGCCCTTCGGTTCCGGATCCTGCGGTTCGGGCATGAGCAACTCGACGCGGTCGCCCGGCCGTACCTTCTTATTGGGTTCGGTGATGGCCGTTCCGTTGATGAAGACCGCGCCCTGCTCGATCAGCGCCTTGACGCGATTACGAGACATCTCTCCGCCCAGTTCGGCCGCGATCCACGCATCGACCCGGCCTTCCGCCGTCTCGTCGGCGATCAGGGCTTTCCTTGTGGTCTCGCCTTCTTTAAAGGGGTCGTTCATTCCGTCATCCCGTGTGCGACGTTGCCGGTGAGGGCAGGGCTGCGGTGCAATTGGCACAGACGGCCGCCTTCGACAATCGCAAGACGCGCCGGATGACCGTTTTTCTTCGCACAACGCCTTGTTCGCGAGAAAAAGCAAAAAGATCACGAGTCACAGGAGCAGCGACGAACGCCATGGCGAATTACGAGCCCGAAGAGCAGGAAGACGAGAAGCCTCTTGACCCGGCGATGGAAAACGTCCGGCGCAAGATGGTAAAACTGCAGCTCGTTTCGGGCGGCATCATGTTCCTGATGTTTCTGGCGGTGTTGGCTGCGATTGTCTACAAGGTGACCCGGTCCGAGGATCCCCGTCCCCAGGTCGCCACTCAGGGCCTCGCTATCCCATCCGACCAACCGATTGCCGCGGCCGCGCTGTTACCGGCCGGTTTCACCGTCCTCTCAGTCGATCTGTCCGGCAGCCAGATCCTCTTCTACGGCACCACGGCTGACGGCACCCGGAAGGCCCTTGTCTTCGACCTCACGGTCGGCCGTATCATTGCCGACGTGACCGTGACCGGTAACTGAGAGCCACAATGCTCGAACGCAGGCTCGTGACGATCGAGAGCCCGGACGACCCGAGGATCGCGGAGTTCCGCGACATTCGGGAGCGCGACCTGACGGGGCGCCAAGGCCGTTTCATCGCCGAGGGCACGGTCGTCCTGCGCGTACTGGCGCGCGCCCATTCGGCGGGTTCGGGCGTGCGAGCGGAAAAACTGCTTCTGCTTCGCAGCCGCGTCGGCGGACTTGGCGATCTGATCGCCGCATTTCCGGAGGACATTCCGGTCTACGTGGCCGAGGCGGACGTTCTGGATGCCATAGCGGGTTTCCATCTGCATCGAGGCGTTCTGGCTCTGGGATCGCGCGAGACCGCGCCGAGCGTCACCGAGTTCGTGGCAAGCCTTCCCTCGGCGTCACTGATCGTGGCAGCCTGCGGCATCTCCAACCATGACAATATCGGCGCGATGTTTCGCAATGCCGCCGCTTTCGGCGCTGAAGGCGTGCTGCTCGACGAAACCTGCTGCGATCCGCTCTATCGCAAGGCCCTCAGGGTGTCTGTGGGATCGGTGCTGTCGGTCCCTTATTGTCGTGGGGGAACGGCCGAGGCCACTCTTGATGCGTTGGCCGATGGCGGTTTTGACATATGGGCCCTTTCTCCCTCCGGGCAGGTGGAGATCAGGCAGATAGAGCGATCGCAACGGATCGCGCTGGTGCTTGGAACAGAAGGGGAGGGGTTGCCGGAGAGAATTCTGTCCCGCTTCCGCACGGCGCGCATCTCACAGTCGCCGTCGCTGGACAGTCTCAACGTCGGAACGTCGAGCGGGATCGCTCTCTATACGATCGCCGCCAAGCTGGGACGGATCTAACGCGTCAGTGTTTCTCCTCAATACCATTTCTGAGCACCCGGGCTCGTTCCCCAAGATTGGTGCGCTTGCCGCTGTCTTTCAAACTTGCACCTCCGGGAAGGAGGTCGCCGATTGGCGAGGTGCGGCCTTCCTTCAGCGAAGTCAGTACGATCATACGGGCGGCGAGATCGGAAATTTCCTCGCGTAACGCATCATCATTTTCTGAGCCCTTCGACTTCAGAAGCCGGTCCGTCAGCGCCTCCTGGCGCAAGGTCAGTTCTTCGGCCATCCGGTCAAGATCGATGGTTGGCGCGGCAGGGGGCTGGCGGCGGCTGGCAATATCGATGCGCGGTTCCTCCGGAGGATCGCTGAAATCACCCTCAGCAGCCGTGGGAATAAGGATCTTCGCGCTTCGCAGCGCCCGGGTGGCCGCGCGTGCCGCAGCGTTGGCGGCTTTGAGCTTCTCACGCATGCTCGATAGTTCGTTGGCGCGGCGCTCCAGCTGGGCATCCTTGTCGGCGTTTTCGGCGATCTGCCGGGTGAGCCGGTCGTCGATGCGTAACCGCGTGTGCTCTTCCTGGATCAGCCGTTGTTCGGCTTCCTTCGCACGCTGGCCGGCAAGTTTTGCCTCGCGACGAAGGTCTTCCCGCTCGTCGCGCAGCGACTGGACGCGCTGTTTGAGGTTTTCGATCTCCGCCTCGCGTGCGGCGCTTTCTATCTTGAGGGTATCGATCTCGTAGGCGAGCTTTTGGAGGCGGCCAAGCATCTGCTCGATCTCGATATCCTTCGCAGCCGAGGCCTCCTCCAGTCGGCGGACCATTTCCGACAGGCTCAGGGCATCGTTTTCATAGCGACGGGCGTCCGAGCGTAGCTGTCCCGCCGTGACCTCCATCTCTTCGAGCGAAATCCGCATCTCCTCATGATCGGCAAGAAGCCGGCTCGCTTCCTTGGCCAGTTCGTCGTTCTGAACCTGAAGGGCCATTGCCTTTTCGCGCTCGCGGACCAGCTCCTGCATCGTCTTGGCGTTTTCGGCCGCATAGACCGCACGCGCCATATCCTTCTGCGCCCGGATTTCCTGCGGACTCAACGGCACGGTCGCGCGCAGGCGATTTTCGGTGAAGCGGACGATGCGGCGGTGCACGGCCGGCGCGACCAGCATGACGATAAGGGCCGTCGTCAGGACACCCAGACCAAACAAGAGAGCGTATTCAATCACGTTTCGTGGTTCCTCAGCGAGCCGTTGCGACACGCATCATTAACCACGAGGCTTGCGCGGAACAAGGTTTGCGCGTTCGACGCGCAAATCGTTCAGAATGGGTTCCAAGTCGGCGCCTGGGTGAGCTTCAGATAACCAACGTTGACGCCAAGGCGCGCGCCGATACCGGTGCGGATCGGAACGAGAACGACGTTGCCGTTCTTCAGCGCTGTCATCCCGACGCCGGCGACGACGTAAGCGGAGCCGCTGACGCCGCCGAACCTGGTATAGAGGCTGTCAACGCTCGGCAGGTTGTAGACCAGCATCATAGCGCGAGTGCCGTTGCCGCCATAGTCTATGCCGAGCGACGGGCCTTGCCAGAAGACTTCGTGCTGGCCGGCGTTCTTGGTGTAGAGATTGCCTTCGCCATAGGTTAGGCCGGCGATGAAGGCGCCGGAGCCCTCTTGTCCGAGAATATAGCCATTCGGCAGGCCATACTGGCCGAAGGCCTGCTCGATTACCTTGGCCAAAGCGCCACTGGTCGAGCCGAAGAAGCCGTGACCGGCATCAACGATCTCCTGCATGGTATACTGGCTACTGTCGGCCGAAGCGGGACGCGTTGCGCCGAGTGACAGCGCGATGGTCATGACGGTCAGCGCGATCGCCCGCACGAATGCGGTCACAGGACGTCTGGCGGGGCTCATCGTTTCCTCCGTAATTGTGCATGCTCGGGCGGAACCCGTTACCCTTGGCGCATTTTGCGTCGAGGGTCTTAACAATCGGTTTACCAAATATGGTGTCATTATGGCCGCAGAGGAATCGGATGTCCGAGCGGCCACCGTGTGCCGCTCCGCCTGTGGTGCGGCGATTCCGTTTCTTAGGAGAACCCGATGCCAAAGAACCCTATTCTCACGCTTGCCGGTCCCGACCTTGCAGCGCTTCTGTGCAGCCGGGTATGCCACGACGTTATTTCTCCGGTCGGAGCCATCAACAACGGTCTCGAGCTTCTCGATGAGGGCGGGGCTGATGCCGACGCGATGGAACTGATTCGGGCGAGCGCGCTCAACGCGTCGGTCCGGCTGAAGTTCGCGCGGCTGGCCTTCGGTGCGTCCGGCTCGGTCGGCGCCTCCATCGACACCGGAGAGGCGGAAAAGGCGGCGCGCGATTTCGTCGAAGCCGAAAAGAAGGCTCAGATTTCGTGGAGCGGTCCGCGGGCCATCATCGCGAAGAACAGGGTCAAGTTGCTGCTCAACTTGTTTCTGGTGGCATACAGCGCCATTCCGCGCGGCGGCGAGATGGAGATCTCGCTCGAAAACCCGGAATATGATGCGCGGTTCACGATCGCCGTAAAAGGGCGCCTGATGCGTGTGCCGCAGAAGTTTGCCGAGATCCTCTCGGGTCGCGCAGAGGAAGCGATTGACGCCCACTCCATCCAGCCTTACTACACGGTGCTGCTGGCCGAGGAATGCGGGATGGAGATCAAGTATGTCTCGTCCGACGAGCAAATCGCCTTCATTGCGGAAATGGCGGCCTGACACGCCTGGTCCTGTTAGGTCAACTTCCCGAAACGGGACGGTCCACGGTAACCGTTTCTTAGCCGCACCACGTTAGATTGTTTCTCTGGTCGCCCCCGACTTGGCGGACGAGAGGAGTTTTCCATGCAGCGTTTGATGATCGCGGACAGTTCGGACATCGTCCGCAAGGTCGGCAAGAGAATCCTGTCGGAAATCGGCTTTCTCATTTCCGAAGCTGCGACGGCGCGCGAAGCGTTGCGCCTTTGCGAACGAGAACTCCCGAACTTTCTGATCGTCGATGCAGGGCTTGAAGGCGCGCTTGATCTGATCACGAATATCCGCGCCCTGCCGGACGGCAAGAGCGTGACGATCTATTACTGCGTGATCGAGGCCGACCTCAAGACGATGATGCTGGGCAAGCGGGCGGGGGCCAACGAGTTCCTGCTGAAGCCTTTCGATCGCAAGATCCTCACGAAGATATTCACCGACAAGGCCATCGCCGCCTGACAATCCTGAGCTGGTCGCGGCGCAGCGGCCTTTCCATCCATTCGAGCGCTGAACACAAAAAAACCTGCCGCGAGGCAGGTTTTTTGATGGTCTATCGAGCAAGGCTCAAGCGGTTTCCATGTACTCCGAGCCATCCGGCTCGCGCAGCACATAGCCACGACCCCAGACGGTTTCGATGTAGTTGGCGCCGCCGGCAGCGTTGGCAAGTTTCTTGCGCAGCTTGCAGATGAAGACGTCGATGATCTTCAACTCCGGCTCATCCATACCGCCATAGAGGTGGTTCAGGAACATTTCCTTGGTAAGCGTGGTACCCTTGCGGAGCGAGAGGAGCTCCAGCATCTGGTATTCCTTACCAGTTAGGTGAACGCGCTGGCCCCCGACTTCAACCGTCTTCGCATCGAGGTTCACGATGAGTTCACCGGTGATGATGATCGATTGTGCGTGGCCCTTGGAGCGGCGGACGATCGCGTGAATGCGGGCGACGAGCTCGTCCTTGTGGAAGGGTTTGGTCATGTAGTCATCGGCGCCGAAGCCAAGACCGCGTACCTTGTCCTCGATGCCTGCCATGCCCGACAGGATCAGGATGGGCGTCTTAACCTTGGACAGACGCAGCGTACGAAGCACTTCGTAGCCGGACATGTCGGGCAGGTTCAGGTCGAGCAGGATGATGTCGTAGTCGTACAGTTTGCCGAGGTCGACACCTTCTTCACCCAAGTCGGTGGTGTAGACGTTAAAGCTTTCCGATTTGAGCATCAGTTCGATGCTCTGCGCCGTGGCGCTGTCGTCCTCAATGAGAAGAACCCGCATAATTATCCCCTTAACCGCCGCCGAAAGGTCGAGATGGTCCCCACGCGCTTCGGATCCAGTCGTTGCCTGATTTGAAGGCTGCCACCAAATGGTTAACAAATTCTGATTCCCTCTGGCAAGGTGTACGGAATTTATTAAGCAAGGTTTGCAGACTCCTGATTTTTCGCGTCTTTCCGGCATCGCCAAGTTTGAATCAGTTTGTGAGAAACTCCCGCTAACCGATTCATTCGACTCGTCATTGTCGAGGCACCCTTTTTGGGATGCGGCATTTACTGACCCTTAAAAGATCACCGTTATCATTAACGATGCCCGTAAACGAAAGGTTACCAGCGGTAGCTTTTTATTAACGTCGCCGAACTTTTTTAGGATTCGATTCGCAAACGACAGCGTCTCGGCGGGCAGTAAACGAGTTGGCGGGGGTCTCGCATCAACGGAGTATTGCGTATGAAGTCGCGTGAGAGCCTAGTGCGCCTGAAAGGTTTTCAGGTCACCGAGAAACGTCGCCAGTTGCAGCAATTGCAATTGATGATGTCTGAATTCGATCGGATGTCGAAGGAACTGGAAAGCCAGATCTCCATCGAGGAGAAGAAGTCGGGCATTTCCGATCCCGGTCATTTTGCCTATCCAACCTTCGCAAAGGCTGCCCGGCAGCGTGCCGATAATCTCCAGAACTCGATCCGGGAACTGAAGGTTCAGCAGGAAGCTGCGGAACTGGCGCTGGAAGAGGCCGAAGCGGAATATGCGAAGGCAACCGCTCTGGAGGAGCGGGACGGTCAGCAGCGCGCACGCGCCTGACCGGGAAAGGCTAGAGCGGAATGAAGAGGGAAGCTGCGCTGCAAGAGGCGCGGCTTCCCTCTTCATGTTTGCGCGTTACGCTGAAATGACGTCGCGCCATTCGGGATGCCGCTCCACCTGGCTTCGGAAGAATGGACATAGCGGCACGATCTTCCAGCCGCCAAGTCGGGCGGCCTCGACCGCGTGGGCCGCCAGCTTCTGACCGATCCCCTGTCCGCGCATCGCATCCGGAACCTCGGTGTGGTCGACGATGATCAGGCTCGGGGAAGCCCTGGAATAGGTAAGTTTCGCCGTCTCATCGCCAACTACCATGGTGTAGGCGCCACCGCTGTGGCCTTCCTGGTGCGTGATCGTCATCGTATCCTCTCAATTTGACCTTGGTCTCTTCCTGACACGCTCATATAGGCTAAAAGGGCATTCAACCCCAGGGATGAAGCGCGGGAGGACACTTGCGATGATCTGGCTACGGGCGACATTGCTGGTGGCGGCACCCTTCTGTCTTGCTCTTGGCTTCACCTTGCCACTTCTTCGCCTGGAGACGTTCTATGTCGTCAGCCGCACGCCGTCGCTCATCGAAATCGTCGGGTCGCTGTGGTCGGGAGGAGACTACGGACTTGCGTCTCTCGTGGCCGTCCTCTCCATGGTCCTGCCCACATTGAAGCTGATGTTGCTGGCTGCGGAGGCCATCGGGCAACGCGCCTCGCCGGACAAGTCAGGGTACTGGCAGCGCCTCCTGCCTCATCTCGCCCGCTGGTCCATGATGGATGTGATGCTCGTCGCGATCGTGATCTTCGCCGCAAAAAGCAGCGGCCTGGCGAGTGCTTTCACTCAGCCAGGCCTCTGGTTTTTCGCGGTCTCTGCAATGATCGCGGGCGTGTTGCCCGCAGTTCTTAAAAGCGGAATGAATAAAGCAGATGTTTAATGGCGATACTGCTGAATTCTTGTGGTGCGCAGGCCGGGAAGGCCATGATCGTTGATGGAGCTCTGCCAGGAGAGGAATTCCTCGACCGTAAGCGTATAGCGTTCGCACGCTTCCTCAAGGCTGAGCAGGCCGCCTCTGACGGCGGCGACGACTTCCGCCTTTCGGCGAATGACCCAACGGCGCGTATCCGGCGGCGGCAGGTCGGCGATTGTGAGCGGGCTGCCATCGGGGCCGATGACATACTTCACTCGGGGGCGTATCATTTCGGTCATTGGACTCTCTACACATACTCAAGACCACAGGCGCTCATCCTAACCATGCACCTTTAAAATTTGGCTAAGCAGCCTGTAACGATTTGATAAGTATTTAAGCAAAGTGATTCACCGGATCTTGAGAGGAATGATTCACGTCGATCTGCTGCCGTTGCGTAAACTTGCGGCAGTTGCATAGGAGTTATGCCTAATTTGAATTATTTTAATGTATGATTTCGTGTAGAAGGCACACCAACGTTACGGTGCATGCCATGCGTGCATACGAGCCGACCTCCAACCCGCTGACCCGTCGACACGGTTCCGTCATCCGGAACGCTCGCCGTCGTAAAACCGTTAGCAAGGTCGAGACTAGAAGCAGCCTGCACACTCAGTCCAATGTCGGAATCGTTCCGACGATGAGGAATTTATGTACCGAGCCGTAGACACAGGTCATGCAGACCATGCAGTGGATGCCAGTTCCGATTTACGGGACGACGCCGGAAATGATGCAGTTGCGCGCCGTCTGATGGCACTGGGCAAGGCGCACGGTATGCCGTTTTTTCTGGTGGCAAGCTTTCCCAAGGCGGATAAGCCCGAATTCCTCGCCAATCTGATCAGCTGCAACTGGCCTGCATCGCTGCGCGATATCTATCATTCGACCGATGCCTTCGGTTTCAGCAAGCTGGTGGGTCGCCTGCGGCAAGGTGTGAGACCGTTCTTCACGCGCGAATGCCTTTTTTCGACGGCATTGAACTCGGAATCGGATGCAGACCAGAAGCGTCTGTTCGAGAGCCAGGGCCTTGTCTCCAGCATCGCGTTCTCGTTACACGACGCTCATCTCAATCACTACATCTTCGTCTTCTCGGGGACGCGAGACTCTCTTCCGCAGGAAGACGTCGCTAAGCTCTATTTCGGAGCACTGGAACTGCTGGATCTCGGCCTTACACGCGCGCCGCAGGACGGTCCTCGGGAGAAGTTGTCCGCACGCGAACTGGAGTGCCTTCGCTGGTCGGCCGCGGGCAAAAGCAGCGAGGAGATCGCCGTTATCCTGAACATCTCTGGACATACGGTCATCAGCTATCTGAAGAGCGCGATGCGAAAGCTTGACTCGGTCAACAGGATGCAGGCGGTCGCTCGAGCTTGTCGATTCCGCCTGTTGTGATCCGATTAGTCGTCGATGGAGGGTAGGCTCAGAAGCCGCTGCCGCCGCGTATTTCCGACATGACGGTGCCGACGAGGATTTTGATGTCCAGCCAAATCGAGAAGTTTTCGATGTAATAGAGATCGCAGGCGATACGGGCACGGGCCTTGGCCGGACGATCCGTCGGGCCACGCAAACCGCGCATCTGCGCCAGTCCCGTTATGCCGGGCCGCATGGCGTGACGGCGGTGATATTCCGGAACAAGGCTTTCATAGGGCATGCCCGCAGCAAGCATGCCGATAGCATGGCAGCGCGGGCCGACCAGCGACATATCGCCCATCAGCACATTGAACAGTTGCGGCAGTTCGTCGATGTTGGTCTTGCGCAGGATGGCGCCCATTCGTGTTACGCGCGGATCGTTTTTCACCGTCTGCGCGACCCCGGTCGTGTCGCAGAGGTCGGTTCGCATGGAGCGGAACTTGTAGACCCTGATTGTCTTGCATCCCTTGCCCCAGCGGTGCTGCCTGAACAGAACCGGACCGGGACTGTCGAGCTTGATCAGAAGCGCGACCGTCAGGAAAAACGGCAGCAACAGCAGAAGAGCGAGACCGGACACGAATATGTCGAGCGATCGCTTCAAGGCGTAATGCACCGCCACCTGGCGATTGTCATCGCGACCGTTGAACGAGGCCGCTTCGATGTACGCCATGGGAGCAGACATTGCTGCGGGGCGTGCGGTATCCGAATCCTGGATTTGCGCAATACTCACGGTTTTCGCCTCGTTCATTCATGATGGTTGCGCCAAGACACCCTGGTTGAATAAATCACCTTTTCGGCAAAGTCATTCGCAAAATTAACGGTTGGTTAACTTAACCAAGTCCCGTTGCAAGACGGTCACGGCATTTCCGGCCGTCCTGCAAAGTTTGTCCTATTTGTGGCGGTGAATATTTCTCGACTGATCGTATTTTAATCTATTGAAGACTAAAAACGATGCATTTGTCGAAAATTTAACAATTGTATGACGGTTTTTTGGGCTTTGGATTTAACCGTCTTTTCTGTCCGCTATTCATATTAGGTAAACCTCAAGGCCTAGGTTTTCCGGGGAAAAATCGATCGTCGATGCGCCCGAAAATCCGAGGGTGAGACTGTCTCCGGTCACCAGTTGCGCCAGGCAGTTGACGCAATTTTGGTCGTTTGCCTGTCCCGTCAGCGAGGCTAGCGCGATCGACTCGTTTCGCAGAACCGTTACGTGATGACCAGAGGACGCGCTCGTCCGGAGCCGCAGATTTATCGCATAGAAGCCGTCGGCAGGCACAATGAGTCGATTGCCCATACCGCTCCCCGGCGCTGCTGAACCGAGCGTGAAGCCACCTTGGCTAAACAAAACCGTGTCGAAGCCGATCTGCGAATCGCTTGGTGGAGCATAGGCGCCGATAGACAGTGTTGCCGATACCAACGGACGGTTCGGCTGGTCGACCACCCCTGCCGGTGAGACGTCCATAGCGGTAAACCAGTTGGTGCCGTCCGGACTGACCTTGAGGGCAAGCCGGCTGTTTCCAGCCAGACCGATCTCCGCATGGCCGAGCCAATCCGTCTGGAAAACGACAGCCGCCGTGTCTGCCGACGCCTGCCTGTTGATTGTCAGTCGATGATCAGAGCCAGCGTGGTTGAAGAGTGTCGCCGGTGCCGAGACACAAAGCCGGTTCGTGTTGTCCGCCGTCGCATTGATCCCGAGCGTGCCGACGCTTGCGTGCGACGGCAGGACAATCGATTGCCACTGGCCCTCCGCAAAGATTTTCATGTCGTGGTCACCGAGGAAGTACGCCCTCCAGCCTTCCCTGGGGGAGAGAAAAAGCCACCCGCCGTCCTGCCGGACGGCAATCTTTCCGTCCTTGCCGGACCAGGGTCCGCCGGCCCCTGCGGAGACGATAAAGCAGTCGCCATCGGCTGCGTCTTCCGGTGGGTCGACGAGATCGTCGACCAGAACGAGCTGAGTTATGGCGTCCAGACGCGTCAGCGCGTCGTTATGGGTGATATGTTTCTGCGCCTGTGCTGGCCTGAGGTAGGGCAGGTCGAGGTTCGGTGTGGTCTCGCGCATCGTTGGTCTCCTTCTAACGGCCGGACATTTCCGGATCACGTGCCGATGATTGTCGCTTGCCGACGGAAAAGGGGGACGCGGAGGACGAGGAAAAAATATGGTTCTTTGATAATTAAGGGCGTATCTCCCCGCCTCTTTTGTGGCGCTTGACTATCGACTGTAGGTCTGTGTCGCGTGTGCATTCCCGGCATCTCACCCGATGTCCCAAAATGCACGATTGACGTCCCGCATGGACTTGCTCTTTGGCGCGGCTGTGCGAATGTGGCCGCCACATATCCACAGGACCAACAGATGCGTTACTCCGCCCTCTCCATCGTCAGGGAAGCGTTCTCAGGCAACAGGAACTGGAAGCCGGCCTGGCGTGAACCCGAGCCGAAGCCGCATTACGACGTTATCATTGTCGGTGGCGGCGGCCATGGACTTGCGACCGCCTACTATCTCGCCAAGGAATTCGGCGTCACGAATGTCGCGGTGATCGAGAAGGGATATCTCGGCTCAGGCAATGTCGGCCGCAACACCACGATCATCCGCTCTAACTACATGCTGGAAGGCAACGAGCCGTTCTACGAGCTGTCGATGACGCTGTGGGAAGGGCTGGAGCAGGACTTCAACTTCAACGCGATGGTCAGCCAGCGCGGCATCGTCAACCTGTTCCACTCCGACGGCCAGCGCGATTCGTATGCGCGGCGCGGCAATGCGATGAAGATCCACGGCGTCGACGCGGAACTGCTCGACCGCGAGCAGGTTCGCAAGATGATGCCGTATCTGAATTTCGAGCATGCGCGCTTCCCGATCCTGGGTGGCCTCCACCAGAAGCGCGCCGGCACCGCCCGGCACGACGCTGTCGCCTGGGGTTATGCGCGCGGCGCTGACAGTCGCGGCGTCGATCTTATCCAGCATTGCGAGGTGACAGGCATTCGCCGGGAAGTCGATGGTCACGTGCTTGGCGTGGAGACGACCAAAGGCTTCATCGGCTGCGGCAAGCTGGCGCTGGCAACCGCTGGCAATACCTCGTTGACCGGACAGATGGCAGGCCTCGAACTACCGATCGAGTCGCATGTCCTGCAGGCTTTCGTCTCCGAAGGCGTCAAGCCGGTTATCGATAACGTTATCACCTATGGTGCCGGACACTTCTATATCTCGCAGTCGGACAAGGGTGGTTTGGTGTTCGGTGCGGACATCGATTATTATTCCTCCTATGCCCAGCGCGGCAATCTTGCGACCGTCGAGCATACGATCGAGGAAGGCGTGTCGTTGATCCCGGGCCTTTCCCGGCTGCGCGTTCTGCGCGCCTGGGGCGGGGTCATGGACATGTCGATGGACGGCTCGCCGATTATCGACAAGACACCGATCGACAATCTCTACCTGAACTGCGGCTGGTGTTACGGCGGCTTCAAGGCGACGCCCGCTTCGGGCTTCTGCTTTGCGCACCTGATTGCCCGCAACGAGCCACATCATGTCGCACGCCTCCTGCGCCTTGATCGCTTCCGTCGCGGTTTTGCTGTCGACGAGGGCGGCAAGGGCCCGCAACCCAATCTTCATTGAGACATCCGATGGCCAGCCTGATTCATTGCCCGCATTGCGGGGTTCGACCGAAAGAAGAGTTCTCCATCAGGGGAGATGCGGTGCCGCAGCGTCCGTCGCCTTCGGCCGATGACGATGCGTGGTACCGGTATGTATTTGTTAGAGACAATCCCAAGGGGCGCATCCGGGAATACTGGCACCACACCGGTGGCTGCCGCCGCTGGCTCGTCGTGGAGCGCGACAATGCCATGAGCCACGAGGTCTTTTCCGTACGGGATGCCGCCGATGTGGCGCGGGAGGCGGGCCGATGACCAGCCATCGTTTAAACAGTGGCGGCCTTGTCAATCGCGGGCGCAGCTTCACCTTCACCTTCGATGGTCGGGAAATGAAGGGCCTCGAAGGCGATACGCTCGCCTCGGCACTGCTCGCCAACGATCAGATGCTGGTCGGCCGGTCGTTTAAATATCATCGTCCGCGCGGCATGGTGACGGCAGGGTCGGCAGAGCCGAATGCTCTGGTCGCCATCGGGGAGGGCGCGCGCACCGAGCCGAATACGCGGGCGACGGTGGCGGAGCTTTATCACGGCCTTGTCGCCCGCAGCCAGAACCGGTGGCCGTCGTTGAAATACGATATCGGCTCCGTCAATGGTTTGCTCTCGCCCTTTCTGAGCGCCGGCTTCTACTACAAGACATTCATGTGGCCGGCCTCGTTCTGGGAGAAGGTCTATGAACCGCTAATCCGCAAGGCGGCGGGTCTCGGCAAGGCTGTGATGGAAGCGGACCCGGACCGCTACGAGAAGAGCTGGGCGCATTGCGACCTGCTCGTCATTGGCGCCGGACCGACCGGGTTGATGGCAGCGCTCGCCGCCGGTCGGGCCGGCCTTCGCGTGATCCTTGCCGACGAGGGGTTCCGGCCTGGCGGGTCGCTGCTCAACGAGCGCGTCGCGATCGATGGAAAGCCTGCGGCGGTCTATGTCGGCGATGTCGTGGCCGAGCTTTCCGCCCTGCCGAACGTAACAGTGATGCCGCGCACCACGGTGTTTGGCTGGTACGACGACAACGTTTTTGGCGCGCTTGAGAAAGTGCAGAAGCACCTCGCCAAACCATCGCCGGATCTTCCGGTGGAGCGTTTGTGGCGGATCGTTGCCAAACGGGCCGTGCTAGCGACCGGTGCCGAGGAAAGGCCGTTGGTATTCGGCGGAAACGATCGGCCCGGCGTGATGATGGCCGGCGCGGCACGAACCTATCTCAACCGTTATGGCGTCGCCGTCGGCCAGAAGGTCGCGATCTTCTCGAACGGTGGTTCGGGCTATAAGGCCGCCGCCGATTTCGTGGCGGCCGGGATCGAGGTCGCTGCCGTCATCGATAGCCGCGCCGGTTCGACCGACACCGCGCCGGAGGGGGTCCGTGTGATCAGCGGTGCCGGTATCGTCAAGACCGCGGGCCGTCACCGCATCTCCAGCCTGATCCTTGAACGATCCGGCTATGACGAGGCGCTCGATTGCGACGCGCTTCTGATGTCGGGAGGCTACAGCCCGGTGATCCATCTTGCCTGCCAGCGCGGCGCACGCCCGGTTTGGTCCGACAAACACAGCGCGTTTCTCGCGCCAGATGTCGGGCAGGGGCTGCAGGTGGCGGGCAGCGCTGCCGGTCTTTCCACGATTGCCGACTGCCTGCGCGACGGCGCCGACAAGGGCCATGCCGCGATCGAGGCACTGGGGCGCATGGTGGGCTCTCTGCCGGTACCCGAAGTCGAGGGAGACTATGACGTCGCCTTCGCGCCGCTCTGGTATGTTCCGGGCGCCCGCGACAAGGCTTTTGTCGATTTCCAGAACGATGTTCACACCAAGGATCTCGGTCTCGCCCAACGCGAGGCCTACAGCCATGTGGAGCACTCCAAGCGTTATACGACAGGCGGCATGGCGACCGACCAGGGCAAGCTTGGCAACGTCAACATGGCCGGGATCATTGCCGGCATGCGCGGCGTGTCGCCGGCCGAGGTCGGGACCCCGACGTTCCGTCCCTTTTATACGCCAGTGTCGTTCGGCGCGATGGCCGGCACGAGCCGCGGCGAACACTCGCGACCTGTCCGCCAGTCGCCCCTGCATGGCTGGGCCAAAAAGAACGGCGCGATCTTCGTCGAGGCCGGGCTCTGGTATCGTTCATCCTGGTTCCCACGAGCGGGGGAGAAGGGGTGGCGCGAAAGCGTTGACCGCGAGGTTCTGAACGTCCGTGCCAATGTCGGACTCTGTGACGTCTCGACGCTCGGCAAGATCGAGGTCTTCGGACCGGATGCGGCGGAATTCCTGAACCGGCTTTATTCCAATGCCTTCCTGAAACTCCCTGTCGGAAAGGCGCGCTATGGGCTGATGTTGCGCGAGGACGGCATGGTCTACGACGACGGCACCACCAGCCGTCTGGCGGAGAACCATTTCCTCGTCACCACGACCACGGCCTATGCGGCTGAAGTCATGACCCATATGGAGTTCGCATCGCAGGTTCATTGGCCGAACCTTGACGTGCGCTTCTTATCGGTTTCGGACCAATGGGCACAGATGTCGCTGGTCGGCCCGAAGGCACGGCTGGTTCTGGAGAAGATCGTCGAGGACGACATTTCCAATGAGGCCTTCCCATTCCTTGCCGCCCGCGAGGTCGGGCTGAAGGGTGGTCTTCGCGCGCGGCTGTTCCGTATCTCGTTTTCCGGCGAGCTTGCCTACGAGCTGGCCGTTCCGGCGGGTTACGGCGAAGCCGTGGCCGATGCCCTGATGGACGCCGGCAAGGAGCATTCGATCTGCGCCTATGGCGTCGAGGCGCTCAACGTGATGCGGATCGAGAAGGGACATGTTACGCACAACGAGATCGACGGCCGCACGACGCCGGACGATCTCGGTCTCGGACGGATGTTCTCCGAGCAGAAACCCGATTTCATCGGCAAGCGGCTTTCCAGCCGTTTCGGGCTGACGGCGGCTGATCGGCCGCAGCTTGTTGGAGTAAAGCCCGTCGAGCGCGACAAGGAAATCAAGGCGGGTGCCCATCTTCTGAAGGAGGGTGCCAATCCTTCGATGGCAAACGACCAGGGTTGGGTTTCGTCCGTCTGCTACTCCCCCGTCCTCGGCCAGCATATCGGGCTTGCTTTCCTCAAGTCCGGACGCGAGCGCATGGGTGAGAAGATTATCGTCTGGGATGGCCTGCGAGGATCCGAGGTGCTGGCCGAGGTCTGCGCCCCGGCCTTTGTCGATCCCGATAACAAAAGACTCTATATCTAAGGAGCGCGACCATGACCTTCCCGCATCGCCATGTGCTCGAGGACTACATTGTCGGCTTCGAAGGCACGCCCAACCCGCATCACCTTGCTGTCGTGAAAAGACCGGCCGTTCTCTCCGTGTTGGCGCGAAGCGGGCGGGAAGGGGACGCACTTTCGGTGCTTGGCCGGATAGAGGCTGGTTCCGCCCGGTTTGCCGGCCCCGGCGAATGGTTGCTCGTGTCAGAGGATGCTTCTGCTTCCTCGATCGCACGGGAACTGACGGCGGCGGGAGACGATGTGCTTCATTTTACCGATCAGAGTGATGGACGCGTGGTCTTGCGTCTTGCGGGCCCGAGCGTCCGCAAGATCCTCGCCAAGTGCCTGGCGGTCGACGTCCATCCCGATGAATTTGTTGTCGGGGCGTCCACTCCAACCCAATGCTGTCATGTCGCTGCCAACCTGGCGCGCACGGGCGAAAACACTTTTGAACTGATCGTTCCCCGCTCGTTTGCGGGCCATGTGTTCGAAGAAATCATGGAGATGGGACGCGAATATGCCATGACAGCGGGGTTCGCCTGACACGCTTTTTAGGAACACTTGCTCTGCCAAATAGATATTGTTTGCCGGCGGAACAAAGTTGGAGGTCGTGCGTTGCTCGCCTGGGTATGCTGCTCCGATCGACGTTGGGGCACTAATGGGTAGCACACATTTTATGTCCTATACTGAACCTGACACAGAAGACGCTTTTCGCTTCCTCGGTCATGGCGGAGAGATGGCGTCTCTCATCCGTTCGTACGATTGGTCGTCAACGCCGGTTGGACCCGTTGAGCGCTGGCCAGCTCCGCTGAAAACGTCCACGTCTCTCATCCTTCAATCGCCCGTTCCCATGGTCATGCTGTGGGGTGAAGAGGGCGTGATGATTTATAACGACGGGTATTCGGTGATTGGCGGTCACAGGCATCCGGCGCTGCTTGGATCGAGCGTGCGAGACGCTTGGCCCGAGGCCAGAGATTTCAATGACCATGTGATGCAAACGGGACTGGCGGGTAAAACGCTCGCCTATCGTGACCAGGAGTTCGTCCTGCATCGAAAGGGTTATCCCGAGAGAGTGTGGCTGGACCTAGATTATTCTCCGGTTCTGGACGAAACGGGCACGCCTGCGGGTGTCATCGCCATCGTCATCGAGACCACAGAGCGTGTCATTGCCGAGCGACGCAATCGCGAGGAGTTCCAGCGCCTGCAGAACCTTTTTTCCCAGGCTCCGACGTTCATGGTGATGCTGAGCGGTCCGGAGCATCGGTTCGAACTCGTAAATCCGGAGTATCGGAAACTGATCGGTCCGCGTGATGTGCTGGGTCTGCCGGTCGCCGATGCTCTGCCGGAAGTTGCCGAGCAGGGATTCGTCGAACTCCTTGACCACGTCTTCCAGTCGGGCGAGGCAGTCAACCGGACATCGCAGAGAGTGCTCCTGCGTCGAACGGAGGGGGGAGTTCTCGAAGAACGCTTTGTCGACTTCGTCTATCAGCCAATACGAGAAGATGGCGGGACCGTTACCCAGATCTTCGTTCAGGGGTCCGACGTCACCGATCGGGTCCGGGCGGAGATACACCAGAAGCTGCTGATCAACGAACTCAATCATCGCGTAAAAAACACGCTTGCCTCTATCCAGTCGATCGTCACGCAGACCCTTCGCGGTGTTCAGACCAAGGAGGAGGCGGCAAAGGCCATATCCTTGCGGATCATGGCACTTTCACGAGCGCATGACGTTCTGACCCGGGAAAACTGGGAGGGAGCCGATCTGCGTGCGATTGTCGAGAGTTCGCTCGAAGCATTTCAGGTAGCCGGACGGGATGCGATCCGGATAGGTGGACCTGATCTGCGCGTCGGACCGCATGCGGCCATCTCGCTCGCACTTGCTCTCCACGAGCTTGCGACCAATGCGACGAAATACGGTGCATTATCCAGCCCGAGCGGCAATGTTGACGTGTCCTGGTCAGTGGGTCCCCATTCCGAATTCCGGATGTCGTGGACCGAGACAGGCGGCCCGGCGGTTATGCCCAGCGATCGTCGGGGTTTCGGCTCGCGTCTCATCCTCAAGGTTCTGCCGCTTGAACTCAGGGGCGTTGCGCATATCGAGTACGCGCCATCAGGGGTGGTCTTTACGCTGGACACGAGCTTGGAGGCCGTCAGTGACAAGGCCACCGGAGCCGCTTCGTGATGGCAAGAGTTCTGATTGTCGAAGATGAAATGCTGGTCGCAATGCTGATCGAGGATGTCGTTGTCGACCTCGGCCATACGGTCGTGGGGCCTGCGATGCGACTGGAAACGGCGCTCGACATCGTCGAGGCGCAGGATGTCGATTTCGCCATTCTCGACATCAACCTGGCGGGCAAACAATCCTTCCCTGTGGCCGACAGGCTGCGTGAAAGGGGTATCCCGTTCATGTTCGCCAGCGGCTACGGCAAGGCGGGACTCATCGAGCCGTACCTGGATGCCATGGTCGTGCAGAAGCCGTTCGAACCCGACCAGATCGCGAATGCGTTGACCGGGCTTGAGCGCTGACGCCGCGAGCCGGATATCCGACAGCGCTCCGCCGCAGCAATTGCCCAGCCGGCGCCGCACACTGAACAATTGTTTTTCCGCACGCGACATGTCGCGTCGCAGCCATGGGCTTCTCGTCCTTTGCGTGCCACTCTAGCTTTCGGCACAATGCCTGTAGCGCTAAGGGGAATCCATTCATGAAAAGTCATGCGCGTGTCGTCGTCATCGGTGGTGGTGTCGTCGGATGTTCGGTGCTGTATCACCTCACCAAGTTCGGCTGGAGCGATGTCGTGCTGCTCGAGCGGTCGGAGCTCACCTCCGGATCGACCTGGCACGCGGCCGGCGGCATGCACACGATCAACGGTGACCCGAACGTCGCCAAGCTGCAGAAATACACCGTCGATCTCTATAAGGAAATCCAGGAGTATTCCGGCCAGGACATCGGCCTGCACATGACCTCCGGCCTGATGCTGGCGGCCACCCATGAGCGCTTCGACTGGTTCAAATCGCTGCTCGCCAAAGGCAAGTATGGGGGCGGGGAGGCGCGGCTCGTCTCGGTCGAAGAAGCGCATGCGATGATGCCGTTGCTCGATCCAACCCAGTTCGTCGGCGCCGTCTTCGATCCGCACGAAGGTCATCTCGATCCCTACGGTACCACGCACGCCTACGCCAAGTCGGCGAAGAAGAACGGCGCCGAGATCTATCTGCACACCAAGGTCGAGGAACTGATGCAGCTTCCTGACGGCACCTGGCGGGTGATCACGGACAAGGGAGAGATTCAGGCCGAGCATGTCGTCAATGCCGCCGGTTTGTGGGCGCGTGAGGTCGGGCGCATGGTCGGCCTTGAGCTTCCTGTACTGGCGATGGAGCACATGTATCTGATCACCGAGGACATGCCGGAGGTGATCGAGTTCAACCAGAAGGCCGGTCGAGAACTGATGCACTGCGTCGACTTCGACGGCGAAATCTACATTCGCCAGGAGCGCAACGGCATGCTCATGGGCACCTACGAAAAGGATTGCCGCCCATGGTCGCCGATAGAGACGCCCTGGACCTTCGGGCACGAGCTGCTGGCCGAAGACCTTGAACGGATCACCAACGAACTCGAGATCGGCTTCCGTCATTTTCCGGCTTTCAACAATGCCGGCATCCGCAAGATCATCAACGGACCGTTTACATTCTCCCCCGACGGCAACCCGCTGGTCGGTCCGGTGCGCGGCATGACGAATTTCTGGTCGGCCTGCGCGGTCATGGCCGGCTTCAGCCAGGGCGGCGGCGTTGGACTTGCGCTCGCCCAGTGGATCATCAACGGCGATCCGGGCTTCGATGTCTTTGCCATGGATGTCTGCCGTTACGGCGACTACGCGACGCTCGCCTATACCAATGCCAAGGTGCGCGAGAACTATTCCCGCCGGTTCTCGATCCGCTATCCGAACGAGGAACTTCCGGGTGCGCGGCCACTGCTTACTACGCCGGTCTACGACAAGCTGAAGAGCGCCGGCGCCGTGTTCGGAGCCTATTACGGCCTTGAGACTCCGCTGTGGTTCGCGCCTGAAGGCATCGAGGACAAGTTCTCCTGGCGCCGTTCGACGGACTTCGACTATGTCGCCGCCGAAGCCAAGGCGGTGCGGGCCAGCGTCGGGATCATGGAGACCTCGGGCTTCGCGAAATATACCGTGTCGGGTCCCGGCGCGCGTGACTGGATCGACCGGATGCTCACCTGCCGGATCCCGCCGGCCGGTCGCATGACGCTTGCGCCCATGCTGAACGAAGCCGGGAAGCTGATCGGCGATTTCACGCTTGCGACGCTCGACGACGAAGACTTCCTGCTGATCGGCTCTGGTCTTGCAGAGGACTACCACATGCGCTGGTTCGAACAGCATTTGCCGGATGATGGTTCCGTCGAGATCGAGTCGCTCAATCTGGGTCTGACCGGCCTTGCGATCGCGGGACCGAAATCGCGCGAGGTGCTGGCAAAGCTGACGCATCTCGATGTCTCGAACGAAGCGTTTCCGTTCATGGACATTCGCGAAATGGATCTCGGCATGGCGCCTGTCGTCGTCGGGCGCGTCAGCTACACCGGCGATCTCGGCTACGAAATCTGGGTCCGGCCTGAGTACCAGCGTTATCTCTACGACCTGATCGTGGAGGCAGGGGCCGAGTTCGGGATCAAGCCGTTCGGCCTGCGGGCTCTCAACGCCCTTCGCCTGGAAAAATCCTACGGCAGCTGGTCGCGCGAATACCGGCCCCTCTATGGTCCGCTCGAAGCCGGTCTTTCCCGTTTCGTGGCACTCAAGAAAGAAGCCGACTTCATCGGCAAGAAAGCGGCGATGGAGGAAAAGCTGTCGGGCGGAAAGCTGCGCCTGCGCACCTTCATCATCGACGCGAAGGATGCCGATGTCATCGGGGACGAGCCGATCTTCTACAAGGGCGAGCCGCTCGGCTGGGTGACTTCGGGGGGGTACGCGCACGCGGCCGGACTGTCGGTGGCGGTCGGATACGTGCCGAAGGACGTCGCCGACGAGGCGGACGGATGGTCTATCGAAATTCTCGGGGATGTTCTTCCGGCCCGTCTGCAGCCTCATCCTCTTTTCGATGCGAACGGTTCCGTCATGCGCGGCTGACTCGGCGAACACGACTCGCGCGGTAGTAGTGCCATCATTTGCAACCGTACCGTTTTTTCGAAAGCGGTACGCTGCCCAAAATTGCTGCACATCATGCCGCAAATTTGATGCCTCAGGCCGTTTTGGCGTCAATTTGTGCGGAAATGCGTCGAAAATGCGGGAAGTCGAGCTTTTAGACTTCCCTTTTTTATCCGAGACGCTATGGAATTGCTCCAGTTGGTGACCCGCAAGGGTAGACAAAAAAGAGACGCGGCGATGAAGATCGCGTCCGGGGGTAGTAAATGGAGTACTTTGTCCAGCAGCTCATCAACGGGCTGACTCTTGGATCCATCTATGGTCTGGTGGCGATCGGCTATACGATGGTTTACGGCATCATCGGCATGATCAATTTCGCCCATGGCGATATCTTCATGCTTGGCGGCTTCGCAGCCCTGATCGTTTTTCTCATCCTGACGTCGTTCTTTGCCGGCATACCGGTCGCGCTGGCCCTGCTGGTCATGTTGATCGTGGCCATGCTGATGACGGGTCTGTGGAACTGGGTGATCGAACGCGTTGCCTACCGGCCTCTGCGCGGTTCGTTCCGCCTGGCGCCGCTGATCACGGCCATCGGCATGTCGATCGTGCTGTCGAACTTCATCCAGGTCACGCAGGGCCCGCGCAACAAGCCGATCCCGCCCCTGGTCAATGACGTTTATCATTTCGGCGACATCACGATTTCGCTGAAGCAGCTGATCATCGTTGCCGTCACTGTCGTTCTGCTGGCTGCGTTCTGGTACATCGTCAACAAGACGCCGCTCGGGCGTGCTCAACGTGCGACGGAGCAGGACCGGAAAATGGCCGCACTGCTCGGCGTCGACGTCGACCGGACCATCTCGATCACCTTCGTTATGGGTGCTGCGCTGGCCGCGGTCGCTGGTACGATGTATCTGATGTATTACGGCGTTGCCTCGTTCAACGACGGCTTCATTCCGGGTGTCAAGGCGTTCACCGCTGCGGTCCTCGGCGGTATCGGATCGTTGCCGGGTGCGGTTCTCGGCGGGCTGCTGATCGGCCTGATCGAATCTCTTTGGTCTGCTTACTTCACGATCGCCTACAAGGACGTGGCCACCTTCGGTATCCTCGCCTTCGTGCTGATCTTCAAGCCGACCGGTATCCTTGGTCGACCCGAAGTCGAGAAGGTTTGACATCATGACAAGCACTGCACCCACTACAGCCCAGGTCGAGCAGAGCACGCTCGGCCGGGCGGTGAAGGAGGCTATCTTTGCCGGCGTTCTTGCCTTCGGCATGTTCCTCCTGTTCGTCGGCATCGAAACCTACCAGGACATGAACAACGCGCTGGTGTGGCGGACACGCTGGGGTCTTCTGGCCAGCTTTGTCCTCATCGCCGCAGCCGGACGCTTCTTCGTAGTCGCCGTGTTCCAGCCCTGGAAGGCGTCGCGCACCAGCCGCCGCGCCCAGGTGCCGGTGCATGAGGTCGATGCAAAGCCATCCTTCTTCCACCAGCATTTCCTGAAGTTGGCGCTCGCCGCCGTGCTGATCTATCCGGCCGTTGCCGTCTGGGCTGCGGGCATTCAGGGCTCGCTGAAGTTCGTCGACAACTTCGGCATCCAGATCCTGATCTACGTAATGCTGGCCTGGGGCCTCAACATCGTCGTCGGCCTCGCGGGTCTTCTCGACCTCGGCTACGTGGCCTTCTATGCGGTCGGCGCCTATTCCTATGCGCTGCTGTCGCAGCAGTTCGGCCTGTCGTTCTGGGTTCTGCTGCCGCTGTCGGGCATCCTGGCTGCGTTCTGGGGCATCATTCTCGGCTTCCCGGTTCTCCGGCTCAGAGGCGACTATCTTGCCATCGTGACGCTCGCCTTCGGCGAAATCATCCGCCTTGTGCTGATCAACTGGACGGACGTCACCAAGGGTACGTTCGGCATTTCCGGCATCCCGAAGGCCACGCTGTTCGGCATGTCGTTCGATGCCTCGCCGGACGGTTTTGCCAAGACCTTCGGCCTGCCGATGTCTTCGGCCTACTACAAGATCTTCCTGTTCTACGTGATCGTGGCGCTCTGCCTGCTCACCGCCTACGTGACGATCCGCCTGCGCCGGATGCCGATCGGACGTGCGTGGGAAGCGCTGCGCGAGGACGAGATCGCCTGCCGTTCGCTCGGCATCAACACGGTCGCAACCAAGCTGACGGCGTTCTCGATCGGTGCGATGTTCGGCGGCTTCGCCGGCTCGTTCTTCGCCGCGCGCCAGGGCTTCGTCTCGCCGGAAAGCTTCGTCTTCCTGGAATCCGCTGTCATTCTCGCCATCGTGGTTCTGGGCGGCATGGGTTCGCTGACGGGTATCGCGATTGCAGCGATCGTCATGGTCGGCGGCACGGAAGCGCTGCGCGAGATGGAGTTCCTGAAGCATATCTTCGGCGACGATTTTACGCCGGAACTCTACCGCATGCTGCTCTTCGGCCTGGCGATGATCATCGTGATGCTGTTCAAGCCGCGCGGCTTCGTGGGGTCGCGCCAGCCAACCGCCTTCCTCAAGGAAAGCAAGGCTGTGTCTGGTAGCTTTACCAAGGAAGGTCACGGCTGATGACGTCCGGGACGACTGCAATGACTGATACGATCCTCAAGGTCGAACACCTGTCGATGAAGTTCGGTGGTCTCATGGCCATCAACGACTTCTCGTTCGAGGCCAAGCGCGGGGAAATTACCGCGCTGATCGGCCCGAACGGCGCGGGCAAGACCACAGTGTTCAACTGCATCACCGGTTTCTACAAGCCGACGATGGGCATGATCACGCTGACGCAGAAGAGTGGCGAGCAGTTTCTGCTCGAACGTCTCGCCGACTTCGAGATCACCAAGAAGGCGAAGGTCGCGCGCACCTTCCAGAATATCCGGCTGTTCTCGGGTCTGACGGTTCTGGAAAACCTGCTCGTCGCCCAGCACAACATGCTGATGAAGGCTTCCGGCTACACGGTACTCGGTCTGCTTGGTCTGCCGGCCTACAAGGCGGCGGAAAAGGCATCAATCGAGCGGGCTAAGTTCTGGCTGGAGAAGGCCGATCTGGTCGAGCGCGCCGACGATCCGGCCGGTGATCTGCCCTATGGTGCACAGCGTCGCCTCGAGATCGCACGAGCCATGTGCACCGGCCCCGAACTGTTGTGCCTCGATGAGCCGGCCGCCGGTCTCAATCCGAAGGAGTCGCTGGCGCTCAACGCGCTTTTGCGCAGCATTCGCGACGAGGGTACCTCGCTGCTGCTCATCGAGCACGACATGTCGGTGGTTATGGAAATCTCCGACCATGTGGTGGTTCTGGAATACGGCCAGAAGATTTCCGACGGCAGTCCGGATCACGTCAAAAACGATCCGAAGGTGATCGCTGCCTATCTCGGTGTCGAGGACGAAGAATTGGAAGACGCGATACATGAAGTCGACGCCGTTTCGGGAGGGCAGAACTGATGTCTGCTGAAGCCCTGCTCAAGGTAGAAGGTGTCGAAACCTACTACGGAAACATCCGCGCGCTGGCCGGTGTCACCGTGCACGTCAATCGCGGCGAGATCGTCAGCCTGATCGGCGCGAACGGCGCCGGCAAGTCGACGCTGATGATGACGATCTGCGGCGCGCCGCAGGCCCGCACGGGTACGATCACGTTCGACGGCACCGATATTACCAAGATGCCGACGCACCTGATCGCGCGCCGCCGCATCGCCCAGTCGCCCGAGGGACGTCGCATCTTCCCGCGCATGACGGTGCTCGAAAACCTGCAGATGGGTGCCGGCCTCGATAACCTCAAATACTTCAACGAGGACGTCGAGAAGATCTTCACGCTCTTCCCGCGCTTGAAGGAGCGCCAGAGCCAGCGCGGCGGAACCTTGTCTGGTGGTGAGCAGCAGATGCTGTCGATCGGCCGCGCCTTGATGGCCCGCCCGAAGCTTCTCCTGCTGGACGAGCCGTCACTCGGTCTCGCGCCGCTGATCGTCAAGGGAATCTTCGAAGCGATCCGCAAGCTTAACAAGGAAGAGGGGCTGACCGTGTTCCTCGTCGAACAGAACGCATTCGCGGCGCTTAAGCTGTCGGACCGCGCCTATGTCATGGTCAACGGACAGGTCACGATGAGCGGTACCGGCAAGGAACTGCTCGCCGATCCGTCGGTCCGCGCGGCCTACCTCGAAGGCGGCCACCACTAAGGCGCCGATAGGAGTATTCGATATGCAGGGTTTGTTTTTCGAGAGCGATACCGGCGTCCGCTATGTGCTGCGCTTCCTGGTCGTCCTCCTCGGGTTCTGGACCGCGTGGCGTACCGGCAAGGCGGTTGCCGAAGGGTGGCAGGATTATCCGACGGTCATCGTCTACACGCTTCTTCTCGGCGTCGTGATGCGTTTCCTGCATTACGCGCTGTTCCAGGGGCCCTTCATCAGCCCTTCTTTCTACGTCATCGACGTGGTGCTTCTGATGATCCTTTCGATCAGTGGTTTCCGGACACGGCGCACCACGCAAATGGTTGAAAACTATTACTGGATGTACGAAAAAACCTCGCCTTTTTCCTGGAAGAAGAAAGATTGACAGCGTCGGTTTTCTCGTCTCACATAACAACAGAGTGGAACAGTTTTCCCGCGCAGTGATGGTGGGTATTGCGCAGGGTTCTCGTAACCAAAGCCACCTTAAAAATTGGGAGTAACATAATGAAGAAGTCGCTTCTCTCCGCCGTTGCGCTGACGGCAGTGGTAGCCTTCGGCGGCAACGCCTGGGCAGACCTGCTGGTTGGCGTCGCAGGCCCGCTGACCGGTCCGAACGCCGCTTTCGGCGCTCAGCTGCAGAAGGGTGCCGAGCAGGCAGCTGCCGACATCAACGCAGCTGGCGGCATCAACGGTGAAATGATCAAGATCGTGCTCGGCGACGACGTTTCGGACGCCAAGCAGGGCGTTTCCGTTGCCAACAAGTTCGTTGCTGACGGCGTCAAGTTCGTCGTCGGTCACTTCAACTCGGGCGTTTCGATCCCGGCTTCGGAAGTCTACGCCGAAAACGGCATCATGCAGATCACGCCTGCTTCGACCAACCCGACCTACACCGAGCGCGGCCTTTGGAACACCTTCCGTACCTGCGGCCGTGACGACCAGCAGGGCCTCGTTGCCGGCAGCTACATCGCCGAAAAGTTCAAGGACGCCAAGGTTGCCGTCATTCACGACAAGACCCCCTACGGTCAGGGTCTGGCTGACGAAACCAAGAAGGCCATGAACGCCGCTGGCGTCACCGAAGTGATCTACGAAGGCGTCACGACCGGCGACAAGGACTTCTCGGCTCTGATCGCCAAGATGAAGGAAGCCGGCGTTACCGTCGTCTACTTCGGCGGTCTGCACACCGAGTTCGGCCTGATCGAGCGCCAGGCGGCCGACCAGGGCATGAAGGCAACCTTCATGTCGGGCGACGGTATCGTTTCGAACGAACTGGCTTCGATCGCCGGCGACGCCGTTATCGGCACGCTTATGACGTTCGCTCCGGATCCGCGCAAGAACCCGGCCGCACAGGACGTCGTCAAGAAGTTCCGTGACGCCAACTTCGAGCCGGAAGCCTACACCCTCTACTCCTATGCTGCCCTGCAGGTCATCGCAGAGGCTGCAAAGGCCGCCGGTTCCAACGATCCGGAAGCCGTTGCAACCGCAACGAAGGAAAAGGGTCCGTTCCCGACCGTTATCGGCGAACTCGGCTTTGACGAGAAGGGCGACATCACCCGTCCGGACTACGTCATGTACGAGTGGAAGAAGGGCGAAGACGGCAACATCAGCTACTTCGAAATGTAATCATCAGGCCTACGGCCGATGTCATGAAAGCCCGGTCGCAAGACCGGGCTTTCTGCTTTTGTGGGCGTATGTATTCCCGCCGCATCTATCGGTCTGAAAGCGTATCAGAAGGAAAGTTGCACGCTCGGCCGCCCACATGGGGGCGCGGTTCCGGCCCAGGAGGACAGGCTGCGGGTTAACGGATGCTTAATCGCGTTCACGCTACTTCTGGTCCGGTATTTTACATCACACGACCATGATTTAGGCGTTTCGCGCGACGGCGCTCCGATCGAAGGAAGTGCAATGACCTCGATTTCGACGACCAATTCTGCCGCTTTGCTCATTCTCCAACAGACCACTTCGACTGGCGGTTCAGCGCCCGCTTCGGCCGACGTTTCTGATGCCATGATCGCCGTTGCCAACGGTCTCCCTGACCTCACCGGATCGGATGGGCAGGGGAATAAGGCGGAAGCCAAGCTTTCCGAGAGGCTTTTCAGCGTCAATCACCAGAGCATTGCCGCGATGAAGCTCGATCTCATCGAGCGCACCGGCAAGGCGCTCGGTGTCGACAAGGACGACTATGCGACAGCGAACGAATTCGTCTCGGCAATGAAGGCTGCCCTCAGCAACATCCGGATGCAGCCAAACGGCCAGCAGGCCATTGCCAGCATTGAGCGGGATCTCGGCCTCGACAAGCTCGGTCTGTCGATAAACGAGGTCATCAACAGCGCGCGTGATTCCGAGGCGAACGACAAGGTGACGAAAGCGCTTGAGAAAGAGTACGGCACCGTCGCGGACCATGCCGAGGCGTCGGAACTTCTTGGCGCTCCCGATGAGATCGGGATTTACGGGCCATTGTAGCTGTTAGGCTCTTGAGGAGCCCCGGCGTAATCAGGCCTCGTGCAACGTCTGCGCCGCCTTGACCGCGGCGGATGCGCGATTCTCAACCCCGAGCTTTACGTAGATCTGCTCCAGATGCTTGTTGACGGTGCGAGCCGACAGGCCGAGGATTTCACCGATATCGCGGTTGGATTTGCCCTTGGCTATCCAGATCAGCACCTCGGATTCCCGCTGCGTGAGTCCGAATGCGTTTCTCAGCGCCACGTCGTCATCCCGTTTCGTGGCGGAGGTCAGGCGGAAGAGGTATTCGTCGTTGCTGATTGCGCCAAGGAAGGTCATCTGCAGCGAAGGGGCAGCATCAACCATGAACGATGCGTCGCGCGAGAAGCCCGGCTGTTGCCGACGTTCCATCCACTGTCGTACGGTTCTGGAGATGGCGTCCAGTCCGTCATCACGGCCGGTCGCGGCGTTGACGAGGCGTGTTGCCTGAGGCGTGGACCAGAGAACCGACCCGTTCGACCTCATCGCCAGCAAATGCCGCCCGGCGGCGTCGAGCGCGACGCGCGCGCTCTGGGCGGAGCGGGCGTTCGACAGGTGGACGCGGATGCGGGCCCTCAGTTCGTCGATGTTAATAGGCTTTGTGAGGTAGTCGACACCACCAGATTCCAGCGCGTGCACAACGTGCTCGGTTTCCGTCAGGCCCGTCATGAAGATCACGGGTACCTGCGCAACCGAGGGGTTCGCCTTGAGCTTCAGGCAGGTTTCGAACCCGTCCATGCCGGGCATGACGGCGTCAAGCAGGATCAGGTCGGGGCTGATCCGTTCGACGATCGACAGCGCCGCCTGGCCCGAGGTGGCGATCAGGACGGAATAGCCGGATTGCTCCAGCGCCTCGGTGAGAAAGCCCAAGGCTTCCGGGCTGTCGTCCACCAGCAAGACAATGTCGCGCGGTCCGCCAATCTCAGCCACCGTCCTTGGCCCCCTCTGCCTCAAGCGACTTCAGATACCGCATGGCACCCGGCATGTCGAATGTCTCGAGGTACTTCCCCACCGCGGAGGTGAAGGCCGCGTTTTCCGGTTCCTTCGCCAGGTCGGCAAGCTTGGCTTCGATGCCTCGCACATAACCGATTTCAGCCAGCCGAAGCAGGTCCTCGACATGCGGGCGCCCCGGTCCTTTCGCTATGATCGCCTTCTCTGTCGTTGACGCTGATGGCATGTCGTCGGCGTACAGCCATTCAAGCCCGAGATGCATGGCGAGCTTATCCCGAAGGCGCTTGACGTTGACGGGTTTTGCGATCGTGTCGCTGTGGCCATCGGTGCCGACGGCCGCCGTGCCATCGCCGATGTTGGCCGACAGCATCAGGATCGGTGCCTTCTGCTCCGCCTCGCGAAGCCGCTCGACGAGTTGCCAGCCGTTCATACCCGGCATGGAGATATCGACCAGGAACAAGTCCGGTCTCACGCCCTCTATCAGTGTCAGGCAGTCCGGACCCGAATTGGCGGTCAACACAATGAAGTCGAGAGGAGCAAGCACCTCGCGCATCAGTTCGCGATGATCTTCGTTGTCGTCGACGACGACGATGGTGCGTCGCGGGCCGGTGTAGGAGACGATCTTTCGCTCCGGCGCCGGCGCCGTGCTCGGCCGGTCGACGGTCGATAGCATCAGGCGGACGCGGAAGGTCGTGCCCTTGTCCTTTTCGCTTTCCACGGCGATCTCGCCGCCCAGCGTATTGGTCAAAAGTTTGGTGATCGTCAGGCCGAGGCCCAGGCCGGGCATCGGCCGGATGTTGTCCGCCTCGCCGCGCTGGAAGGGTTCGTAGATGCGTTTCAGGTCGCGCTCGGTGATGCCACGACCCGTGTCCGAGACGGTAAAGGTCGCCACCTGATTGCGATAGGTGACGAGGAAACGGACCGTGCCCGCGTCGGTGAACTTGATCGCATTGGACAGCAGGTTGACGAGGATCTGACGCAGGCGTTTCTCGTCGGTACGGACATATTGCGGCAGTCCGGGGGGGCGCTCGTGGCCGAAGCTCAAACCCTTGGCCTCGGCCTGGGGGGCAAACATGTCGACGATCTGGTCGAGAAAATCGTGGAAGTTCACTTCGTTGGAATAGACCTGCAGCCGACCGGCCTCGATCTTCGAAATGTCCAGCAGCCCGTCGATCAGGCCCGAAAGGTGATCGGCGGAGCGGCGGATCACGCGGATCGCGGACTGGCGAGGCTGCGGAATGCTCTCGTCCTTTTCCAGCAGCTGCGCGTAACCGAGCACGGCGTTGAGTGGCGTTCGCAGCTCGTGGCTGAGGCCGACCACGTAGCGGCTCTTGGCCCGGTTGGCGGCCTCTGCGGTTTCCTTCGCATTCTGTAAGGCAGCGTCCGTCTTGCGGTGTGCGGCGATTTCCTTGAGCAGCAGCGTGTTCTGGCGGGATGATTCCTCCTCCGCAACGACGCGGCTGTCATGGGCGAGCACGTAGAACCAGGAGACGATGCCGGTGATAATCGCGAAAATGAAAAAGACGACGGTGATGGTGCGGTTGACCACCTCGGCCATGTCGGGCGTGGCGACGTTCACCTGGTGTGCGATCAGCGAGAGGATGCCGCCTATGATGGAAATAGAGATCATTGCCGTAAGCGCATAGCGCCCCAGGCGTGTCGAGAACTTCTCCAGCAGCACATCCGGCAGGAAGGCTCGGGCGACAACCCCGGCCTGCGCATTGAGCTTCGCGTGCGGCTTGCACATGTCGTGGCAGCGGCTGTCGAGCGTGCAGCAGAGCGAGCAGATCGGAGCGGCATAGGCAGGGCACCAGGCCATGTCTTCCGGCTCGAAGGGATGCTCGCAGATGGAGCAGGTGATACCGGTGAGATTTTTCCAGCTCTGCCGCGGCTTGCGGGCGAGATAGAACTTGCCGTCCGTCGCCCACGCGATGAGCGGTGAGATGACAAAAGCGACGAGCGTCACATAGGTGGAAAGCGACGCCATCAGCGAGCCGAAGGCACCGAAATGGGCAGCCAGCGCCAGGCTTGCCGAGAACAGCATCGTGCCGCATCCGACGGGATTGATATCGTAGAGATGAGCGCGCTTGAACTCGATGCCGGGCGGCGAAAGCCCAAGCTTTTTGTTCACGAAGAGATCGGCGGAGATCGCGCAGAGCCAGCTCATGGCGATGATCGAGAAAATGCCGAGCGTTTCCTCGAGCAGGCCATAGATGCCAAGCTCCATCAGGAGGAGGGCGATCGCCACATTGAAGACGAGCCAGACGACGCGGCCCGGATGGCTGTGGGTCAGGCGCGAAAAGAAGTTCGACCATGCGAGAGAGCCGGCATAGGCGTTCATCACGTTGATCTTGAGCTGAGAGATGACAACGAAACCTGCCATCAGCAGCATTGCTGCCGTTTCGTTCGGGATCATGTAGCCGAAGGCCGCCACATACATGTGAGCCGGGTCCGCCGCGTCGCCAATCGGCACTCCGGTGGAGAGAGTCAGAACGGCGAGGAAAGAGCCGGCAAGCAGCTTCGGTACGCCAAGCACCACCCAGCCGGAGCCGGCGAGAAAGATCGCAATACGGTGGTGCAGCTTGCGCGCGCCCTCCGGTGGCAGAAAGCGAAGGAAGTCGACCTGCTCGCCGATCTGCGGCATCAGCGCCAGGATCACGGCGGACGCGGCACCGAATTCGAGGAGATCGAAGGGAGCGGTGTCTCCAAGCCCGGCATTCGAATGGCCGACGCCGGCGAAGGCGCGCCAGAGGTCGATCTTTTCCCAGTCCAGAAATGCAATGAAAACGAAGGGCAGGATATTGAGCACGATCCAGAAGGGCTGGGTGATCAGCTGGAACTTCGAGATCATCCGTATTCCGTAGGTGACCAGCGGAAGAACGACGATAGCGGAGATAATGTAGCCGAGCCAGAGCGGGATGCCGAAGGCCAGTTCCAGCGCCTTGGTCATGATCGACGCTTCGATGGCGAAGAGCATGAAGGTGAAGCTGGCATAGATGAGCGAGGTGATGGTCGAACCGATGTAACCGAAGCCGGCGCCACGCGTCAGAAGGTCGATGTCAACGCCATGGCGGATCGCGTATCGGCTGATCGGCACGCCGACCAACAGCATCAGGACCGCGGCGACGATGATCGCGAAGAAGGCGTTGGTCGTGCCGTAAGCAATGGTAATCGTTCCGCCGATCGCTTCCAGGGCTAGAAACGAGATCGCGCCGATCGCGGTCTGGGAAATCCGGCTCGATGAGAACTGACGCGCGCTCTTGGCGGTGAAGCGCAGTGCATAATCTTCAAGCGTCTGGTTGGCGACCCAGCGATTGTACTCGCGTCGGACGGGAATGATGCGTTGACGTGCCGGCATGCCTAAAATCTAGCGCCTTCGAGAGACTGAATAGAGATTGGGCATTGTTACGAGAATGGCACGAAATGCAAGGGATCTGCGGCATGATCCGCGCCGGCGTTCGCGAGGTGTCAGGCGATAGGGTCGGCCAGCAGTCGATTGATCGCGCTGATCAGTTCGTCGGCGTCGTAGGGTTTGCGGACAACAGGGACCGAGAGTAGTTCTTGGGGTAGTGCGGTACGGTCGTCGTAGCCGGTTGCGAAAATGAAGGGTATGCCGCGGCGAACCAGTTCCTCAGCCACCGGAACGGAGGTGCCGCTGCCCAGATTAATATCCAGCAGCGCGACGTCCGGTGTGAAGGTCTTCAAGTGCGTTAGCGCCATGTCGCTGGAATTGGCGGTGACAACGTCTTGGATGCCGTTGTCGGCAAGCATGGTTTCGGCATCCATGGCGATGAGGATCTGGTCCTCGACGAGGAGGAGGGACATGTCAGTTCTCCGTTGCACTTCGGTATCGCCCATCGTCGCGGGTGATCGTGATATGTTTGCTGTCTGGTCCTGCGGCACGCTCAGGAAGCGGCCGGGTATAACAAGCGTCGCTTTCACACCGCCTGGATCATAGGTAACCTTGCTCTTGCCGCCCAAGTCGAAGGGGATGCTGCGGTCGATGAGTGCGGAGCCGAAGCCGCGCGACATCGGGATGTCCACCGGCGGACCGCCGCTTTCCGTCCAGCGGATCTGCAGATCGCCTTGATCGAGCAGCTCCCAGCTCACATCCAACGTTCCCCCGGAGCGCGAGAGCGAGCCGTATTTGGCCGCGTTGGTGCAGAGCTCATGGATGACGAGGGCCGTCACGGCATAGGCTCTGCCGTCCAGCAAGACCGTCGGGCCTTCAAGGCCAAGACGATTGATATCGGTGCGGTACGGCGACAGTTCAGCCTCCAGCAACCGGCCGATTTCGCCGCCGCCACTGCCACGAATGACCTGATCGTGCGCGTGCGAGAGCGCCTGAATTCGACCTTTCAGCGAGGTCACGTAGTCGACAAGTGTCGCGCTTTCGCGCGCCGGGCCGGCAATAAGTGACTTGATCACGGCAAGGATGTTCTTGACGCGGTGATTCAGTTCCTCGTTCAGCAGTCGCTGGCGCACTTCCGCCTTGTCGCGCTCTTCCTGCATGAGCTCGCTCTGGCGCAGCACCACCTCGACGGTCGCGGAGTGAATGGCGGCGGCAATTTCCCGGTCGGCCTCGCTCCAGGGTTCGGACTGCCGCTCGACGGTTTGCTTCCAGATGTCGAAGCTCTTACGCGGCGTCAGGCGATCGCCCATGGGGCCTGTTTCGTAGGACTTTTCGGGGTTTCCTGCCCAGTTCAGTGTCTGAAGGCGTTCCTTGCGGAAGAACATCAGGCAATCGTCCGTTACGCGCGACAGGGGAATAGCCAGAAGACCGGAGACATCCTGGAAATAAGCATCGGCGCGCGGGTGGATATCGGCCAGCATATGCGTCGCCCAGATCCTGTGCTCGCCGAATGCCGCGACATGTTCCGCAAGCGATGGAATGGCATCGGCAGGGGGCGTCGTACCGAGCCCATGCCATTTCCCGTTGATCAGAACGCCGATGCCGTCGCAGGGCAGCAGCGATTTGAAATCCGGGAGGACTTCGACCAGAAGCTCCGCCACGTCCCCATACTCGGTGGCCCGAAGAAAGAAGCGATCGAGGGCGCGGCGCGCCATCGTTACGACGTCAAGCTTCTGTCGCTGCAGCAGTCCGATCAGATGCATGGAGAAAAATTCCCCAAACATTTCCGCCGCGACGCGTTGAGGGAGGCTAAGGTTTTTCGGGCTGTAGTGGTGGCATGCGATCAATCCCCATAACGCTCCCTCGACGATGATCGAGATCGACATCGATGCGGCGACGCCCATGTTGCGAAGATATTCCAGATGGATCGGTGAGACGCTGCGTAGGTGGGCGAACGAGAGGTCTAGCGGCTCGCCGGACTGGTCGAATACCGGCTCTATGGGAATCCTGCTGCCACTGGCGTCGGAGATGATGCGTATCGGATTTTTTACATAGAGCGCCCGCGCCTGTTGCGGGATGTCACTGGCCGGGAAGTATTGGCCAAGAAAGCTCTCTAGATCGGGGCGCTTCGCCTCACTCTCGACCTTCCCAGCGCCGTCGGCGTCGAAACGGTAGATCATCACCCGGTCATAGCCGAGCACGGCCTTCAAGAGCGTAGCGGACAGGCGCAAAAGTTGGTCGGTTCGGGAAACCTGCCGGATGCGTCCAATCAGTTCACGTGCAAGATGAAGCGGAACGAAAACCTCGTCGCACGCCTCGAACTCGATGATCGCGTGGCCGGCGTGACGATGGAGGGAGACGTCGAAGAACTTGCCGTTTTCCAACAAGACCCGCTGCAAAAGTGCTGGTCGCGACGCCTGGGGCGCTGCGGCCAGAGCATTGCGAAGGTCATGACTTGCCTGGCTTCCAACTACGTCATTCAGATTGGCGCCGATCATGTTGCCCGAAAAGCCGAGCATCTCAGCGGCATTTGCCGAGTGCCGCAAGACGCGCGCAGCGACGGCGTCACAGGCGAGAAGGCATCCGTGAGGCTGGATGCTTCCAGGGATATGGATAGGCTCACGGTCGCAGTTCGTCAGGTTGACGGCTTGAGGAGGTAGAGGAGAATGCATTTAGTGGGTCTCGAAGGCGCTTAGTGCTGTAGCAAAGGTTGCCAAGGCCGCATTTGCCATAGCGTCCTCGTCCACATTCCTCACCGTTTCCAATAACGCGGCAAACGCGTTCCAGTTCCCGGCGTTCGAAGATTGTTTTGCGAGATGGGCGGCGCCAGAGTTCTCGCCGAACCCCAGGCCCGCCGCACGGCGAACGAGAATACGGGCACCAAGCGCCGAACCCTCCAGCACGTAGAGTGTGCCCAAAAGTTCGTCGCGGCTGAATGCGATGCCATCGCGTGACAACTCGCTGTTGCCAGCAGCGACGCTACCCCTAACGTTGGCAACATCCCGCTCCAGTTCCTTCGAGATCAGGATTGGAAGGAAGCCAGGCAACACGTCAGCCAGATTGGATGCTTCGATTCTCGGCTCGATCTCACGGCGAAATCTCAACATTCCTTCAACATAGGCCGCATAACCCTCGATGCTGTCGAGAGCGCCAACCTTGTCGTCCAGTCGCTGATGCAAGTCTGCGGTCAGTGTCTTCAAATTCTGCCTGCGGCGCGGAAGCGGCATTCATCTTTTCCCGTTGAAAGTCATGCCATGTCCCTTCGATGGCCTAAGCGTCAATATACTATGACATGCCGACGACAAAAGGTGGTCTCCCAAAACAGGCGCGCCCGGCCTGCGCAGCTTTCCCCCTGGCCTACGTCAAATTACGTATACGGTTTTGCACTGCAGCGTCGGATAGTCCCCTCAGCAACGGTTAAAACGCATTAACCCACCAGTTGCGAAACAAGGAGAGGGGTTCAAGCAATGAAACTCAAGTCACATCTCATCGGCGCGCTGACTGCCGCCATGCTGTCGGCAACGGCCTTCCATGGCGCGTTCGCCCAGGAAGACACGATCAAGATCGGCGTGCTGCATTCGCTGTCCGGCACGATGGCGATTTCGGAGACGACGCTGAAGGACGCCATGCTGATGCTCGTTGAAGAGCAGAACAAGAAGGGCGGCGTCCTTGGCAAGAAGCTCGAAGCCGTGGTCGTCGACCCGGCATCGGACTGGCCGTTGTTTGCCGAAAAGGCTCGTCAGCTTATCTCCCAGGACAAGGTCGCTGCCGTCTTCGGTTGCTGGACCTCGTCCTCGCGCAAGTCTGTTCTTCCGGTATTCGAAGAGCTGAACTCTATCCTCTTCTACCCGGTCCAGTACGAGGGTGAAGAATCCTCGCGCAACATCTTCTACACCGGTGCCGCTCCGAACCAGCAGGCGATCCCGGCGGTCGACTATCTGGCCGAGACCGAAGGCGTCGAGCGTTGGGTTCTCGCGGGCACCGACTACGTCTACCCGCAGACGACCAACAAGATCCTCAAGGCCTACCTGATGTCGAAGGGCGTTGCCGAAGAAGACATCATGATCAATTACACGCCTTTCGGTCACTCCGACTGGCAGACGATCGTCTCCGACATCAAGAAGTTCGGCTCGGCCGGCAAGAAGACCGCCGTCGTGTCGACCATCAACGGTGACGCGAACGTTCCCTTCTACAAGGAGCTCGCCAACCAGGGTATCAAGGCCGAAGACATCCCTGTCGTCGCCTTCTCGGTGGGTGAAGAAGAGCTTGCCGGTCTCGATACCGGCCCGCTCGTCGGTCACCTGGCCGCCTGGAACTACTTCCAGTCCGTCGAGTCCGATGCCAATGCCGAGTTCATCGAGACCTGGCATGCGTTCACCAAGAACGACAAGCGCGTGACCAACGACCCGATGGAAGCCGCCTATATCGGCTTCAATGCCTGGGTTCAGGCCGTCGAAGCTGCAGGCACCACCGATACGGATGCCGTTCTCGACTCAATCATCGGCGTTGCCGTGCCGAACCTGTCCGGCGGCTACTCGACCGTCATGCCGAACCACCACATCACCAAGCCGGTGCTGATCGGCGAAATCCAGGCCGACGGCCAGTTCGAAATCGTGCAGCAGACGCCTTCGGTCGTCGGTGACGAGTGGTCTGACTATCTGCCGGACTCGAAGGACCTGATCTCCGATTGGCGCAAGCCGATGGAGTGCGGCAACTTCAACGTCGCCACCGGCAAGTGCGGCGGCAAGGGCAGCTGATCGGCTGATCTTTGCTCTCAGCCTCTCAACCCTGACCCTCTCCCCGCAACCGGGGAGAGGGATTTGGCCGGCAGACATGCCGGTGGTGGTCAGTGAGGGCGCGACAATCGTCCTTCTCCCCGTTGACGGGGAGAAGGTACCGGCAGGCGGATGAGAGGCCATTCTGCGCTCCACCGCCCGTCATCCGGGGGACAAGACAATGCTCATCCGTTTCTTCACGCTACTTTTTCTTTTTCTGTCGTTGGCCGCGCCGTCACTGGCGCAAAGCGCTGACCCGAAGTCGCTGATCGATCAACTGGCAAAGGCCAATTTCAAGCAGGCCGAAGACCTTCTGATGCAGATTGCCGCGACCGGGGATACCCGCGTCGTGCCGGCTCTGGAAGCCTTCGCCGAGGGTGATCTCTATTTCCGCAAGTCGGACAATGTCGTTTTCATCGCCAAGCCGGCTGGATCAAAGCTGTCGCTGATCGATCCGCTGACGGGCGAGGGCGTCGCCGAGGTCGCAAAATCTGCAGTCACCAAGATCAAGGTCAACAACAACCTGAGACGTGCCATCAGGTCCGCGCTCGGTGGCCTCACATTGCTCAGTCCTGACCGCGCCATTCGTTTGCAAGCCGCGCAGCAAGTTCTGCAATCGCCAAGCGCGGAAAATCTGGACCTCGTCGAGGCCGCGCTTGCCAAGGAAACCGATGCAGAGGTCAAGGCGCGCATGGAAGAAGCCCGCGCCGTGTCCCTGCTGACATCCGATCGCCCGATCGAAGACAAGCGCGCCGCCATCGAGACTCTGAAAAGCAAGGGTGGCCGCGACGCTATTTCCGTTCTGGGTGGCGCTCTCGGTTCGGCCGATGAAGAACTTCGCCCCGACCTGGAGGCGGCAATTGCTTCCATCGAAGATACGCTCGTCTTCTGGGATATGGCGCAGAACGTCTGGTACGGCGTCTCTCTCGGGTCGGTTCTTCTGCTCGCGGCCATCGGGCTTGCCATCACGTTCGGCGTGATGGGCATCATCAACATGGCGCACGGCGAGATGGTGATGCTTGGCGCGTATTCGACATTCGTCGTCCAGCAGGTCATCCGCACCAGTTATCCCGGCCTTTTCGACTGGTCGCTCGCGATCGCGCTGCCGGTCGCCTTTTTGGTGACCGGCGCGGTCGGCTTCGCGATCGAGCGCGGGGTGATCCGCTTTCTCTACGGTCGTCCGCTTGAAACGCTGCTCGCCACCTGGGGCATCTCGTTGATCCTGCAACAGGCGATCCGTTCGATCTTCGGGCCGACCAACCAGGAAGTGGGCAATCCGAGCTGGATGTCCGGCTCGTTCCCGGTCGGCGGCATGACGATCACCTGGAACCGTCTCTGGATCGTTGTCTTTGCCCTGTCGATCTTCTTCACCCTTCTCGTCGTCATGAAGAAATCCGCCTACGGGCTCAACATGCGCGCCGTGACGCAGAACCGGCGGATGGCGTCCTCCATGGGTATCCGCACCCCTTGGGTCGATGCGCTCACCTTCGCGCTCGGCTCCGGCATCGCCGGGATCGCGGGTGTTGCGCTCTCACAGATCGACAACGTCTCGCCGAACCTTGGGCAGAGCTACATCATCGACAGCTTCATGGTGGTGGTCTTCGGGGGTGTCGGAAATCTGTGGGGCACGCTGGTCGGCGCTTTGTCGCTCGGTGTGCTGAACAAGTTCCTCGAGCCATCGGTCGGTGCCGTGCTCGGCAAGATCCTAGTCCTGGTCCTGATCATCCTCTTCATCCAGAAACGACCGCGCGGACTGTTCGCGCTCAAGGGAAGGGCGGTGGAAGCATGATCACCGGCTTCATTCTCCGCGCGCTGGAAGGCAAGATCGTCGTCGCGGTGGCAATCCTCCTCGCCTTCGCGCTTCTGGTGCCGGCGCTCAACCTGCTGGTGCCCGAGACGAGCGCCTTCCACATTCCGACCTATGCCGTCTCGTTGATGGGCAAGTATCTATGCTACGCGCTGCTGGCGCTGGCGCTCGATCTCGTCTGGGGCTATTGCGGCATTCTTTCGCTCGGTCACGGCGCCTTCTTCGCGCTTGGCGGCTATGCCATGGGCATGTACCTGATGCGGCAGATCGGCTCGCGCGGCGTCTATGGCGACCCGATCCTGCCGGACTTCATGGTGTTCCTCAACTGGAAGGAACTGCCATGGTTCTGGCACGGGATGGACATGTTCTGGTTTGCCATGCTGATGGTGCTGTTCGTGCCCGGGCTGCTGGCCTTCGTGTTCGGCTGGTTCGCGTTCCGCTCCCGTGTCAACGGCGTCTACCTGTCGATCATCACCCAGGCGATGACCTATGCGCTGATGCTCGCCTTCTTCCGCAACGACATGGGTTTTGGCGGCAACAACGGCCTGACCGATTACAAAGAAATCATCGGCTTCAACGTGCAGGCGGACGGAACGCGTGCTGTTCTCTTCGCCCTGTCGGCGATCATGCTGTCGATCTGCCTTTTGCTCGCCTCCGCGATTACGCGGTCCAAGTTCGGAAAGGTGCTGGTCGGCGTCCGCGATGCGGAAAGCCGGGTCCGCTTCCTCGGGTTCCGGGTTGAAAACATCAAGCTCTTCACCTTCGTGGTCTCGGCCATGATGGCGGGCATTGCCGGCGCGCTGTTCGTGCCGCAGGTCGGCATCATCAATCCGGGCGAATTTGCCCCGGCCAATTCCATCGAGGTGGTCGTCTGGACCGCAGTCGGCGGGCGCGGAACGCTGATCGGCCCGATCATCGGCGCTGTTCTCGTCAACGCCGGAAAAAGCTTCTTTACCGGTGCGTTTCCGGAGTTCTGGCTCTATGCGCTGGGCGGGTTGTTCATTGCCGTTACGCTTTTCCTGCCGAAGGGCATTGTCGGGACGGTCCAGCAGGCTATGGCCCGGCGCAAGGACTATGCCCAGGCGGCGAAGGTGTCGGCGGCAGCTGAGGCGGGCATCGGTGTCGAGATGAAGCGCGAGGCGGCGGAATGAACACGACGATCCAGAACCAGAAGCCTACCAGCCTTCTCTATCTCGATGGGGTCTCGGTCTCCTTCGACGGGTTCAAGGCCCTGAACTCGCTTTCCTTCGTGGTCGAGCCCGGCGAGCTTCGGGCGATCATCGGCCCGAACGGCGCCGGCAAGACGACGATGATGGATATCATCACCGGGAAAACCCGTCCCGACGAGGGCGAGGTGTTCTTCAACGGCACCGTCGATCTGACGAAGAAGGACGAGGCCGAAATCGCCCAGCTCGGGATCGGTCGCAAGTTCCAGAAGCCGACGGTGTTCGAGAGCCATACCGTCTGGGACAATCTTGAACTGGCGCTCAACCGCAAGCGCGGTGTCTTCGCCACGCTGTTTTATCGTTTGTCGCCAGAAGACAAGGGCCGTATCGAAGAAATCCTCGAAACGGTCCGTTTGACCGGTCGGAAGGACGACTATGCCGCCAATCTCAGCCACGGGCAGAAGCAGTGGCTGGAAATCGGCATGCTGCTCGCCCAGGAGCCGCAACTTTTGCTCGTCGACGAGCCGGTGGCCGGCATGACGGATGCTGAGACTGTGGAGACGGCGGTGCTGCTCAAGGAAATTGCCAAGACCCGCTCTGTCGTCGTCGTCGAGCACGACATGGGCTTTATCCGCGATCTCGGCGTCAAGGTCACCTGCCTCGCCGAGGGTTCTGTTCTGGCCGAGGGATCGATCGACTTCGTGTCGAGCGATCCGAAGGTCATCGAAAACTATCTGGGGCGGTAATGATGAGGGCCATCTTCCGTTCAGGTCCAGCCGCTGGAGCTTTCCAATGCTGACAGTCGATAACGTCAATCTTCATTATGGCGCAGCGCAGGCCTTGCGCGGCGTCAGCCTTGGCGCTCCGATGGGCAAGATCACCTGCGTTCTCGGACGCAACGGCGTCGGCAAGTCGTCGCTGTTGCGCGCGGTGACCGGGCAGCATCCCATTTCGGCGGGATCGATCAGCTTCGAGGGAGAGGTGCTCAACGGGCTGGCGCCGTTTAATCGGGCGCGGCGTGGTGTCGGCTACGTGCCGCAGGGGCGGGAGATCTTTCCGCTGCTCACGGTCAGGGAAAACCTCGAGACCGGTTTCGCGCCGCTGTCGCGAAAGGACAAGTTCATTCCCGACGAGATTTTCAGCCTGTTCCCGATCCTGCAGACCATGCTGGGCCGACGCGGGGGCGATCTGTCCGGAGGACAGCAGCAACAACTGGCGATCGGGCGGGCCATGGTCACGCGGCCGAAGATATTGGTTCTCGACGAGCCGACCGAGGGTATTCAACCGTCCATCATCAAGGATATCGGCCGGGCAATCCGCTATCTAAGGGATTCGACGGGCATGGCGATCCTGCTCGTCGAGCAATATCTCGACTTCTGCCGGGAGCTCGCCGATCACGTCTACATCATGGATCGCGGCGAGATCGTGCATGAGGGGCCGGCCGAAACGCTGGATACAGTGGAGGCGCGGAGGCATCTGACCGTCTGATGTTGCAGGGCTGCTTTGTTAATTTGATAAGAATGTACGCTTGATGCTGCACGGTGTCGTGGTACTTTCCGCTCGTCTGCGAACAGAAGGCATATCGATGACAACCAGCGCGGTTTTTTTCCGTCAGCCGGCGTGGGTTCGCGTCGTGCTCGCGACGGTTTTTGTGACACTCGTCAATTCTGCGGCTCTTGCCGCTGGCTGCGGCCCGGTTTTCCAGTCGGGGCGCCATGACCTTAAGATCATGTCTGACGGTGTAGAACGCTCCGCCGTTTATTTCGTTCCGTCGGCCTATGACGGAAAGCGCAAGATGCCGCTGGTGTTCGACTTCCATGGCTCGAACAGCCATCCGGAAGGTCAGATGAACCGCAGCCACTGGGATGAGATCGGGGAGCGCGAGGGCTTCATGGTTATCGCGCTGCAGGGCAGCCTCGACGGATCGTTCAAGGGCGCGCATGCCTGGAACGTGCCGGGGGTGAAGCCGCTGCCGGGCGTCAGCGAGGAGAATGGTCTCGACGAAGAGCAGTTCATCCGCGACGCGGTTGCCTATGCCAAGGAAACCTTCTGCGTCGATCCGGCGCGTATCTACGCGACCGGCTATTCCGGGGGCGGGCGGATGCTGTCGCAGTTCATCTGCAACGGCAACTCAGAGTTCGCCGCGGCAGGGTTCATGATGGGATTGCGCGCCGGTTATCCGGAACAGGAAGAAGGTGTTTGGCGCCCCCGTCCGGATACCTGCAAGCCCGCCAAGCCGATCTCGATCATCGCGTTTTCGGGCCTGAAGGATGACGTCAATCCCTTCTCCGGCGGCGGAAAGCCTTATTGGCAATATGGCGGCAAGGTCGCTGTGGGGCGCTGGGCGGAACTCAATGGCTGCGACATGAAGCCGATGACCGGCGAGGGTGAGGAGATCAGTGTCTCCAGTTATGTCAGCTGTAAGAACGGTGTCGGCGTCATGTCCTATGTGATCGCCGATGCAGGGCATTCTTGGCCAAGCCAGAAGCTGCTATTCCAACTTGCCTCTACCGGAAATCAGCCGAGTCGTGAGGTTGATGCGACCGGAAGAATATGGGACTTCTTCCAGACTTCGGGTGGCGGTCTGCTTGCGGGCCAGCCGGGACAAGCGGCTTGCCCGACCGCCAAGAACGCCGGCCCGGATTCGACGGGCGGACAGGGGAAAACGTGCAGCCAGCCGCTCGGATCAGCCAGCAGCGAGCCCGCGGTCGTGGGCGACTTGTAGCAAAGGCGCTCGGCGGACGCAGCCGGATCGCCGAGCTTTATCAGGAGGGGGCCGCCAAGATTCGGCTCCCCGACACGTTTTCCAGCGAGATGGAGGCGGTGTTCATCAACACCGCCGGCGGGATGACGGGCGGCGATCGTTTCGGCTGGGAGGTAAGCGCCGGCGCCGGCACATTCGTCACCGCCACGACGCAGGCGTGCGAGAAGATCTACAAGGCCGCCGAGGACACGGCCGAGATCAGAACCCGAATCACGGTTGAGCAGGGCGCGCGCGTCCATTGGCTGCCGCAGGAATCCATTCTCTTCGACCGTTCTTCCCTGACGCGCCATCTTGACGTCGATCTTGCCGCCGATGCCGAGTTTCTTGCCGTCGAAGCGATCCTGCTTGGGCGCAAGGCAATGGGCGAGGCCATGGAGACCGGCCTTGTGCGTGATCGGTGGCGCATCCGCCGCGAAGGGCGCCTCATCCATGCGGAAGACCTGCGCCTAAAGGGGCCGGTGGCAGAGCTTGCCGGTCGCGCGGCGGTGCTTCATGGAAATGTCGCGTTCGCGACCGTGCTCTATACCGGCCCGAAAAGCGAAGCCTATCTGGCAACAGTGCGTAGCGCGCTCGGCAACAGCTTTGGCGGTGCGAGCGAGTGGAACGGCAAGCTCGTCGTCCGCCTTGTCGCCGAGGACGGTTTCGCACTCAGAAAAACCTTGATCCCGGTCATTTCCGTCTTGCGCGGCGGCGCGTCTGTGCCGAAAGTCTGGAATCTGTAAGAGCCTGAAAAACAAGTGGAGCGGTCATGAACCTGACGCCGAGGGAAAAGGACAAACTGCTGATCAGCATGGCGGCCATGGTGGCGCGGCGCCGGCTGGAGCGCGGGGTGAAACTCAACCATCCCGAAGCAATCGCGCTGATTACCGACTTCGTGGTCGAGGGCGCCCGCGACGGCAGGCCGGTGGCCGACCTGATGGAAGCCGGCGCGCATGTCATCACCCGTGCCCAGGTCATGGAAGGGGTCGCCGAGATGATTCACGACGTTCAGGTGGAGGCGACCTTTCCAGACGGCACCAAGCTGGTGACCGTTCACGAACCGATCAGGTGAGACCATGCTCGAGCTTCGGCCCAATTGCGAATGCTGCGACCGCGACCTTCTGCCGGAGAGCCGTGACGCGCTGATTTGCAGCTTCGAATGCACCTTCTGCGTCGATTGCGCGACAGGTGTTCTTGAAGGCATTTGTCCCAACTGCGGCGGCGAACTCGTGCGCCGGCCGGTCCGTCCGGCGGGCAAACTCGTCAACAATCCTGCATCGACAGTACGAATTTTCAAGGCCGAGGGCTGTCAGCCCCGCACGGCCGCCTGAGAGTGAGGAGAAGCCATGATCCCCGGTGAAATCATTGCCGCGAGCGGCGACATCGAACTCAATAGCGGTTTGCCGACTGTGACACTCGAGGTATCCAACACCGGTGACCGTCCGGTGCAGGTGGGCAGTCACTACCACTTTTTCGAGACCAACGCCGGTTTGTCCTTCGAGCGGGACAAGGCGCGCGGCATGCGGCTCGATATTCCGGCCGGCACGGCTGTCCGTTTCGAGCCGGGTCAGACCCGGCAGGTGACGCTGATCCCGCTCTCGGGCAAACGCGAGGTCTACGGGTTCCGCCAGCAGGTCATGGGGGCACTCTGAGATGTGCGGGCCGAACCGGAAAGTTAGATAATGCTGAAATCCGTACTGCCGTTCTTGCTGTGTGGTTGTGTTTTGCTCGTCGATGGGCCGGCCGTCGGGGAGGACGAACCCCAGGTGGACTGCGACAACGCAATGACGCAGCGCGACATGAATATCTGCGCCCAGAGGGATTACGAGGAGGCCGATGCCGCGCTGAACGCTCAGTGGGTGCTGACGAAGGAAGCCGCCAAGGACTGGGACGAGGGGTTCAAGACGCTCAACATGATCGCCCGCGCGGAGGAAGCTCTGCTTGCCAGCCAGCGGGCCTGGCTCAAATATCGCGACACGCAATGCGACGTGGAGGAACTCGGGGTGCAGGGCGGTTCGATGGCGCCGATGGTCTATTCCTCCTGCATGGCGGAAATGACCCGCGAGCGGACCGAAGAGCTGAAAAGCCTGGTCGAGAACTACTGACACAGCAGGGCGAGGGAATGGGCAGACGCATCATGATCGTTGGAAACGGGCCGGTGGCGGATGGATCGGACAGGATGATCGACCTGTCCGACCTCGTCATCCGTTTCAACGACAGCCGCAATCTCGGCCCCGCCGGTCGAAGAACCGATGTCGTTGCCGTCTGCAATACCGGCCGTCCGGCGCATGCGATGGTCACGTCGCAACAGTGGCGGGGTAGTCCTGCCGTCGCCGGGTCGCGCGAAATCTGGTCCGTACGCGATCCTGAGAAGTTCAGCGCGTTGCGGCCGCAACTCGCCATCACCAATCCCGAGCTCGACGATTTCTGCGACGACCGGACGGCGGATTTTGCAACATTCGCTCAAGAGTCCGGCAAGGCGCATCGCGTCATTCCGGCAACCGTGCACGAGGCTGCGGACGTGGCGCTCGCCGCCCATGAGCCGGGACCGTATGTTGTGCCAAGCAGCGGGATGGTGGTCGTGACCCACATTCTTGGCGATTTCGGCTTTGCAGGAGACGAGATCGTCATTGCCGGCTTCGGCCATACCGGGTGGGATGGCCATCCCTTCGCGGCGGAACGCCGGTTGATCGAAACCTATATCGTCGCCGGGCGCCTGCAGCGCCTGCCGTCCTCATCCTCCCCCTCCCAAGGAGCCTGAACCATGCCCTACAAGATGTCCCGCGCCGCCTATGCCTCGATGTTCGGTCCGACGACAGGTGACAAGGTGCGGCTCGCCGATACCGAACTCTTCGTTGAGGTCGAGAAGGACTACACGACCTATGGCGAAGAGGTGAAGTTCGGCGGCGGAAAGGTGATCCGCGACGGCATGGGGCAGAGCCAGGTGACACGCGCGGACGGGGCTGTCGACACTGTCATTACCAACGCTTTGATCATCGATCACTGGGGAATCGTGAAGGCCGACATCGGCCTCAGGGACGGCCGCATTGTCGCGATCGGCAAGGCCGGAAACCCGGACACGCAGCCTGGTGTCGACATCATCGTCGGCCCCGGTACGGAGGCGATTGCCGGGGAGGGCAAGATCGTCACGGCCGGCGGTATGGACGCGCATATCCATTTCATCTGCCCGCAGCAGATCGAGGAGGCCCTGATGAGTGGTCTCACCTGCATGTTGGGCGGAGGCACGGGACCGGCACATGGCACGCTCGCCACCACCTGCACGCCCGGTCCCTGGCATATCGCCCGCATGATCGAGGCAGCCGACGCCTTCCCGATGAACCTTGCCTTCGCCGGCAAGGGCAATGCATCGCTGCCCGGCGCGCTCGAGGAGATGGTGCTCGCCGGCGCAACTTCTCTCAAACTGCACGAGGACTGGGGCACGACACCCGGCGCGATCGACTGCTGCCTGTCGGTCGCCGACCAGATGGACGTGCAGGTGATGATCCACACCGACACGCTGAACGAAAGCGGCTTTGTCGAGGATACGATCGGCGCTATCCGCGGCCGCACCATCCACGCCTTCCACACCGAGGGTGCGGGTGGCGGTCACGCGCCCGATATCATCAAGATCTGCGGCCAGCTGAACGTCATCCCGTCGTCGACCAATCCGACGCGTCCCTACACCGTCAATACGATCGCCGAGCATCTCGACATGCTGATGGTCTGCCATCACCTGTCGTCATCCATTCCGGAAGACATCGCTTTCGCCGAAAGCCGTATCCGCAAGGAAACGATCGCGGCCGAGGATATCCTGCACGATATCGGCGCCTTCTCGATCATCTCGTCCGATAGCCAGGCCATGGGCCGCGTCGGCGAGGTGGCGATCCGTACATGGCAGACCGCCGACAAGATGAAGCGCCAGCGCGGCCGGCTTGCGCAGGAAACCGGCGACAACGACAATTTCCGCGTTCGTCGCTATATCGCCAAATACACGATCAACCCTGCGATCGCTCATGGCCTCAGCCACGAGATCGGATCGGTTGAGATCGGCAAGCGCGCCGACCTCGTGATCTGGAATCCCGCATTCTTCGGCGTGAAGCCCGATATGGTGCTGCTCGGCGGCATGATCGCCGCAGCGCCGATGGGTGATCCGAACGCGTCGATCCCGACGCCGCAGCCGGTACACTACCGGCCGATGTTCGGCTCCTATGGCAAGGCCCGTACCAATACATCCGTCACCTTCGTCAGCCAGGCTTCGCTCGATGCGGGGCTGGCCTCGCGGATCGGCGTGGGCAAGCAACTGGTTGCAGTGAAGAACACACGCGGGGGCATTTCCAAGAAGTCGATGATCCTCAATGATCTGACGCCCGAGATCGAGGTCGATCCGGAGACGTACGAGGTGCGTGCGGACGGGGAATTGCTGACCTGCGAACCGGCGAGGGTGCTGCCGATGGCGCAGCGGTATTTTCTCTTCTGATCGGCACTCTGCTGGCATTGGCGGCTGACGGCATCCACCGGATGTCGTCAGAGGATTGGTCTGCGTGAGTCGCCGGCCAGATGTCCTCCCTTGGAGTTAGCTATCGTTAACAATCGATACGCGGCTGAGCGTCGCAACGCTTTAAGAGATTAAGAAATTCGGTCTCGGACCGAAGCGTAAACCGCGCTTTTCTGTGGAAAAGAAAGATGCATACCAAAAGTGGTGTTGCGGTCAAATCCGGTTGCAGAGGTTCGTCGAAGACGCCGCGAAATATCGGCAAAATACGTAAGCTACGGTAGCTCCTCAACAAATCCGACGCACATTATTTTATTCGAATATACTACTTTAAATATCGGCACGCGGTCTTCAGAAGCGACCTGAAAACTTTGTCCGAAATCGTTCTCTTTTTAACGTTTCGATTAGGAGAACGCCAAGAGAAGCTCCTTATCCGTTGGCCGTCGGAGGAACGAGGAGCGCCCCGTGAAACGCCTCAACAAATGGTTTTCCCTGAAGGTCGATCTCGCCGAATTCGAGCGGCGCGGCGGCGTTCGGCGTTTTGCCCTCAAGATGGCCTTTCGTGCCGTTCTTCTGTCGTTTGCCCTCTGCCTGGTCGTGCTGCCGGTCAACCATGTGCTCGGCCTCGCGCCCGATTTCAGCAACGCGGTGTTGCTGTCTGTTCTTTTTTCGTGGCTGATCGGCGGTGCCGTGTCCGGACTGATGGCTCTCGCCCTTGGGAGCGCCATGCGGGAGTTGACCTTGTCCCGCGCGCGTTTCGAACGTCTCAGCCGCACCGATATGCTCTCCGGTCTTCTCAATCGACGCGCGTTTTCCGAGCTGCTGGCGCAGGGAGAAGAGAACGCCTCGCTCGCCATCTTCGATCTCGACCGTTTCAAGGCGATCAATGACCGTCATGGACATCTGGCTGGCGATACGGTGATCCGTTCTGTTGCAACAGCCATTCGCGAAGTGTTCGGCGCTCCGCATGTCGCCGCTCGACTCGGGGGCGAGGAATTCGGCGTGGTGATCCGTGGCGGCGATATCCAAAGCCGTATCGAGCTTGTCGAGCGGGTGAGGCAGCGGATCGCCGAGCAGAGAGTCGCTTTCGAGGATGTTGCCATTTCCACGACCATCTCGGTCGGCGTCGCCGAGTTCGGCGAACGGCGTGGAGAGATCGTTTATTCGTCCGCCGATCGGGCGCTTTACCTTGCCAAAGCCGCCGGTCGGAATCGGGTGGTGCACGAGAGCGAGCTGGCGCTGTCCTTCCGTCGCGACGAAGGGGAGGCGGGATCGATCGAGGTCGTCCCGCCGACCAGAACCGCCGTGTCGCTCTCCTGATCTACGGCATTTGCCGGTTGCGGCGCTGGCGTGAATTTTGCATGTTTGACGGCAGTGCAAAAGGACAGTCCATGCGTCGTGTAACATCGATTTCGACAGCCGGAGCGGGCACGCGTCCAGTGACCGGCAAGATCATACTCTCCCATGACGAGCGACATCTGAGGCGCAAGCTGCTGCATCTTGCGGATGACAGCATGGTGATGCTCGATCTGAAGGAGCCAGTGCTGCTCGCCCATGGCGACCTGCTGGAAGTGGACGACGGGACCGTGGTGGAGATCGAGGCGAAGCCTGAAAAGCTGCTCGAAATCCGGGCAAGAAACCGTCTTCATCTGATCGAGCTTGCCTGGCATCTGGGCAATCGTCACCTATCGGCGCAAATCGAAGACGATCGCATCCTCATTCTCCGCGATCATGTGATCCGGGAGATGCTGATCGGCTTGGGTGGAGTGGTCGCGGAGGTGGAAGAGCGTTTCCAACCGGTTCGCGGGGCATATCACGGCCATGGTCATCATCATGGGTGAGAGCCCGCCGCGCGGCGACAAAGGGGAGCGACAAGCTCTCCTTCGTCTAATGGCGTGGCTGTCTCCCGCCTTTCCTGTGGGCACGTTCGCCTATTCCGGCGGTCTGGAGCGCGCGGTCGCGGACCGGCTGGTGTCCGACGGGCCCTCGCTGCGGGATTGGATACACTCATCTCTCGAGATCGGTGCGACGCGGACGGACGCCCTGTTTCTGTCGCTCGCGCATCGATGTCAGGAGGACGCTGTAGAGCTCGCAGCACTAGCGGACCTTGCCGCCGCTCTTGCCGGGTCGCGGGAACGGCACGCGGAGAGCCTAGGTCTTGGCAGTTCCTTTGTAACGGCGGTCAGGGCATGGCCGGAGGCGGTGCTGGATCGATTGCCAGATCCCGTGCCCTATCCGGTCGCGGTTGGCGCTGTCGCCGGTGCCCATGGCGTTCCGGTGGAGTGGGCGCTTCTTGCGTTCCTGCAGGCCTATGTCGCGCAGGCTACCTCCGTCGCCATCCGGCTTGGCGTGATCGGACAGGTGGAGGCGGTCGCCATTCAGTCGGCGACCGAGGATCTGCTCAAACGGATCGCCGAAGTGTTGGTATTTGCGGAGGAAGGCGATCTGGGCAGCGGCACCATGATAGGTGACATCATGTCGCTTCGTCATGAAACGCAGCCTGTGCGGCTGTTCAGGTCCTGAGGATCAGCCGGGGCGACGAAAGGAAGAAGACGATGAAATCGGAACACGGACCCTTGAGGGTCGGTATCGGCGGCCCGGTGGGCTCTGGCAAGACGGCGCTCACGGAGAAACTCTGCAAGGCACTCAGGGATCGCTACTCGGTGGCTGTGGTCACCAATGACATCTATACGCGCGAGGATGCTGATGCGCTTGTGCGCATGCAGGCGCTGACATCCGACCGGATCATCGGGGTTGAGACCGGCGGCTGTCCCCATACGGCGATCCGGGAGGATGCCTCGATCAATCTCCAGGCCATTGCCGAACTCGGTCGACGTTTCGACGACCTCGACATCGTGTTCATCGAGTCGGGCGGCGACAATCTCGCAGCGACCTTTTCGCCCGACCTTGCGGACCTCAGCATTTACGTCATCTCGGTCTGCCAGGGCGAGGAAATCCCCCGCAAGGGCGGACCCGCCATCACGCGGTCAGACCTTCTGGTCATCAACAAGAAGGACCTGGCACCGTATGTGGGTGTCGACACGGATGTGATGGACGGGGATGCGCGACGCATGCGCGGCGGACGCCCGTTCGTCTTCACCGACATGAAGCGGGGCGATGGGCTTGGTGAGATCGTCGACTTCCTGGTGACGCACGGCGGTATCTGAAAAAAAAGAGGCCGCCGGAGTGGCGGCCGAAAGCTGTCTACCAGGGAGAGTAAATCGTCCGTCAGATCTGCTTGAGGGCGCTGACGTCGCTTATCTGAATGACCCTGCCGCGCACCGTCACACCGGCGCGGCGCAGAGAGGAAAAGGCGCGGGAGAGAGCCTCCGGCGCCAGGCCGAGCTTTCCGGCCAACAGGCTCTTCTGGAACGGGAGCCTGATGGAGGCGGAGGGGCTGTCCTGCGGGCAATGGTCTAGAAGGTAATGCGCGACCCGCTGCGGCGCCGTCTGAAGCCGGTCGTTGGCAACGATATCCATTGTCGAGCGGAGATAGTTGGACAGGCACTGGATGATGGCCTTGGCGACATCCTTTTCCTGCTCCGCCAGTGCGCGGACCTTGTCGAGCTCGAACCGCGCGACTGTCGCGTTCTCGGCTGCCTGGGTGTTGTACCGGTAGCTGTCGCCAACGGCGAGCAGACACTCGGCGAATGTATCGCCTGGGCCGCAAACCCGGATATCGGCCTCGCGGCCGTCCTTGTTCAGACGGTAAAGGCGGACATAGCCGCTCAAGACACAAAAGAAGTATTCCGCGTGCTCTCCCTCACGAAACAGAAGATCCCGGGCCTCGTAGTTGGTGACGGTCGCGAGTTCCAGCATCTGCGCGAGTGCCGTCGGGCCGAGTGAGGCCATGAACGGCGTCTTCAGGAGGATGTTTCTGTCGCGTGTATTCAACTTCAGTATCTTGTTCACGTTCCTACGGCTCCCACCCTGGCGCCCAGCGCCACGCTTCATCCCGGTCGTGATCACGCGTTTCGATGTCCGGTGGCATGATCGCAGGTGCGGCGAGGTCTGGCCTTGCCTTGAACCTGCTTCGCCTCGCGCGACCCACGACACCAGGCGTCTGGAGAAGCCGATCTCCCGATCCCATGGCGATCGTTGCCTTCGAAACGGTGCTCTGTCGCCCATTTCAGTCGTTGAGAATAGGATGCCCGCGATGCCGGCGGGTTGATTTCGATCAACCGTTTGTGAGCATTTCGCGAAAATACGGTATGGTGCGGCAAGAAAAAAGCCGGGCTGGGCCCGGCTTCTGAAGAGGCGAGTACGCGGGACTACTCCGCGGCGAGCGGTGGAAGTGTCACCACGTTGCTTTTGTCGCTGCTACGGCGGGAATCAGGCCGGTTGCGGGCCTCGATTTCGGAGAGTCTGGCTTCCAGCACCGAGAGGTTCTCGCGGTTCGATTGGGCGAGACGCGTCAATTCCTCCGAGTTCATTGCCAGTTGCTCCTCTTCCTTCTTGCCGACCATCCGGCTGAACACCCAACCGAGGACGCGCGAAAGGTCGTCCATGATCAGGAAGAAGGCGGGCACGACCAGAAGGCTCAGCACCGTCGAGACGATAATGCCGCCTATCACGGCGATCGCCATCGGCGAGCGGAAAGATCCGCCTTCGCCGACACCGAGTGCGGAGGGCAACATGCCTGCCGACATCGCGATCGACGTCATGATGATCGGGCGAGCACGTTTGCGGCCTGCCTCCACCATGGCGTGAACCCGCTCCAGACCGTGATTTCGCATCTCGATCGCGAAATCCACGAGCAGGATGGCGTTCTTGGTCACGATGCCCATCAGCATCAGGATGCCGATCAGAACGGGCATCGAGAGCGCATTGTTGGTGACGATCAGGCCCACCGCCACGCCCCCTATGGCGAGCGGCAGGGAGAACAGGATGGTGAACGGCTGGATCACGTCCTTGAAGAGCAGGATCAGCACCACAAGGACGAGAAGCAGGCCGAGCAGCATGGCGTTCGCGAAGCCCTGGACCATTTCGGCCTGGATCTTGGCATCACCGCTCTCGGCGAGTCGAACCGTCGGAGGCAGGTCTGTCTCCTCGACGATGCGTTTGAACTCGTCACTGGCCGTATCCAGGGCAGTCCCCTGCGGCACGTCGGAGCCGATCGACACCACGCGGCTGCGGTTGTTGCGCTTGATCGAACTCGGCCCCTCTGAATAGTCGATGTCGGCGACCGTATAGAGGGGAACAGTATTGCCCGTCGCTGTCTTGATCTTGAGGTTGCGGATCGCCTGCAGGTCGCGCCGAACGTCCAAGGACGCTTGGGCGCGGATCGGGATCAGGCGGTCATCGAGCGAGATCTTTGGCAACGCCGCATCCACATCGCCGATGGTAGCAACGCGGACCGTCTCGGAGATCTGTTGCGGCGTAATACCGAGGCGGGCAGCCTCGTCCTTGCGCGGCCGGATCTGCAGTTCCGGGCGGGGCAGGGCGCCCTCCGACGATACATTGGCCAGGATCGGTGAGGCGCGCAGGCGGCTTTCAAGCTTGGCCACGGCCTCGTCCAGTTCCTCGCTGCTGCTGGCAAGGAAGTTGAACGACAGTTCGCGCTCGCCGCGATCGTTGAGTTTCGTCACCCGCACATCCGGGATTGAACTCACCTTAGCGAAGAGTTCCTTCTCGATGTCCCATTGTGGACGCTCGCGACCTTCAACCGGCATCTTCGGCAGGTATTCGCCGACAAGGGGGATCGATCCCAGACCTTTGTTGACGAGCGTCTTGACTAGCGAATGCTCGATCTTGCCAAGAATGACGTTGATCGTCGCGCGACGCAATTCCAGATCGCCCCTCGGTGAGGCGCCGCCGAGCACGAACACGCTTTCGACACCGTCGAGTGCGCGGATCGTTTCGTAGAGCTTGGTCGTCGTTTCCGCCGTTTCGTCCAGTGTGGCGTTGGGTGGCAGTTCTATCGACAAGGTGATGCGCGATGCATCTTCGGGCGGAAGGAAGCTGCCGGGCACCTGGGCCAGAAGCATCATCGAACCGATCAGGAAGAGAATCGCGCCGCCGAGCGTCGCGTAACGCATGTACCAGCGCTTCGTCGTTCCGGTGACGAGCCTAGTATAGGCCTTCATCAGCGCGCTGTCGTTGTCGCTATGGTCGTCCATCGCGTCTTCGGCGCGCATGAGATACGCGGCCATCAACGGTGTAACAAGACGCGCCACCAGCAATGAGAAGAACACCGATATTGCCACCGTCAGGCCGAACTGGATGAAGTACTGGCCCGGTATGCCCGGCATGAACGACACCGGCACGAACACTGCGATGATGGTGAAACTCGTTGCGATAACGGCGAGACCGATTTCGTCAGCCGCTTCCAGCGCCGCGCGGTAGGGCGTCTTGCCCATCTTGATATGGCGGGCGATGTTTTCGACTTCCACGATCGCGTCGTCGACGAGAATACCGGTCGCAAGCGTGAGAGCCAAGAAGCTGACAAGGTTCAGCGAGAAGCCGAGCAGGTCCATGACCCAGAAGGTTGGTATCGCGGAGAGAGGCAGTGCGACGGCCGAAATCAGCGTTGCGCGCCAGTTGCGGAGGAAGATCAGAACCACGATGACGGCAAGGATCGCGCCCTCGATCAGGGTGTGGATCGCTGCCTCGTAGTTTCCGTAGGTGAAGTAGACCGCATCGTCGACCATCTGGATGTTGACGTTCGGATTGTTGGTCCGGATCTGGTCAAGCTGGGCTGCCACGGTTTCGGCGACGGAGACTTCGCTTGCGCCCTTGGCGCGGAACACCGCAAAGGTCACCGACGGCTCGCCATTGAACCTCGAGAAGGACTTCGGCTCCTCATACGTGTCCCGGACGGTACCGAGATCCGAGAGCTTGACGAAGCGTCCGCTCGGAAGCGCGATCGTCGTCTCGGCAAGCTCCGCCACATTGCGGGCGTCGCCGAGGGTGCGGATGCTTTGCTCGCTGCCGCCCACCTGGCCACGCCCCGAGCCGAGGTCGAGGTTGACGCTACGCAGTTGGGCGTTGACATCGGGTGCCGTGATCCCCAGCGCGTTCAGCTTGTCGGCATCGAGAGCGATGCGGATTTCACGATCGGCGCCACCGTAACGGTCGATCCGACCAACGCCGGGCTGGCCCTGAAGCGCACGCTTGATGGTGTCATCCACGAACCACGACAGTTCTTCGAGGGTCATATTGGGCGAAGAGACGGCAAAGGTCTGGATCGCCTGTCCCTCGACTTCCACCTTGGAAACGATCGGTTCGTCGACCGAGGCCGGCAGGTCACCGCGAATTCTGTCGATTGCGTCCTTGACGTCCTGCACCGCTTCTTCGGTTGGCTTTTCAATGCGGAACAGGACCGCAGTGGACGAAAGACCATCCGTCACCGTCGACGTGATTTCGTCGACGCCGCTGATCGAGGCAACGGCGTCCTCGACCTCTTTCGTTACCTGCATTTCCAGTTCGGACGGCGAGGCGCCGCTCTGTGTCACGGCGATCGAAACCACCGGAACGTCGATGTTCGGGAAACGGGTGATCGGCAGCGCAAAGAACGACTGGATGCCGAGAAACACCAGGAGTGCAAACGCAAGTAGGGGCGCTATCGGATTTCGGATCGCCCAGGCGGAGAAATTCATCGTCAGGTGTCCCCTGTTAGTTCGACGCTGCCGGTTGTTCGCGAACCGGCACGATCCTATCGCCATCACGCACGAAGGCACCCGCCTTCGCAACCACCAAATCACCCGGTTCGAGACCGTTCACGATCTCAACGAAGCCCTCGTCCTGAATGCCGATCTCGACCGAAACCTGCTTCACGACGTTGTCTTCGACCTTGCGAGCAATGGTACCTGCTCGTTCGGTCGTCAGTGCTGCTTGCGGCAGCGCCAGCGCCGTGACTTCTTCAATGATGATCTGGGCGCTCGCGTACATGCCCGATTTGGCGCCGGCGCTTTCATCGACCAGGATATGAACGGAACCCAGTCGTGTCGTCGGATCGACGACCGGCGAAACCAGGCGCACCTTGCCAGGCAGGGAGTCGCGGGTGCCAGCGATGGTTACCTTGGCGGGCATCCCTGTCTGTATGCGGCCGATTTCGCCTTCCGGCACGTCTGCCACGAGTTCGATCTCGCCATTGCGGATCATGGTGAAAAGCGGTGTCGCCGATCCGCTCGCAATGGCGCCGATCTTTGCGTCGCGGGCCGATATGACACCATCCACAGGTGCCTTGACCTCGGTACGCCCGAGATTCAGGTCGATGTCCTCGAGTTGCGCTTCGACAACCTTGATGTCCGCTTCGCCCACGGCCACCGCCTGTCGGGCGGCATTCAGCCTGGCTTGCGCGGCATCCGCCGCAGCGGTCAGTTGTTCTACCTGCGATGTCGAAATCGTGCCCTTTTGCCCAAGAGTCACTGCGCGGTCGCGCTGGCGAACGGCATCGTCGGCGTTTGCCTCCGCTTCGATCACCTGCGCGCGATACTGCGCAAGCGCTGCCTCCGCCTTTGCCTTGTTGGCGTCGAGCTGACTTTTCTGGAGAATGAGGGTGTCGCGATTGAGTTCCGCCACGACATCGCCGGCCTTCACCCGGTCACCGACATCGACATTCAGAGTCTTGATCGACAGACCTTCCACGAGCGGTTGTATGAAGACTTCCTGAACCGGCCGGATCGTGCCCGACGCGAGAACGCGATCGACCAGAGGACGCACCGTTGCCTCGCTCACGACGATCGATGGCAGGTTCTGTTGAGGTTCCGATGCCGCCTCCTGGGAGACCGCCGGTAAGCCGGTCAGGGACAAAGCGAACAGCGCTATTGCTGCGGAGATCGGGATGCGAACCATGAGCCTCTTCCGGTAAAGTCTGAACGAGAATACTGTCATTACGTGCGTTACGGGCCCGCGGATCGCCCTACATCAAATGCGATACGAAATTGCCCTCTGGACCCGCCGGTCATGCCGCCTCACTACGGCACTCAAGATGGTGACGCGGCTACCGGTTGCAAGTCTATGGTTCGCACTTTTCGCGTTGCCTCTCCGCAAAACACAATTCCGTGCAAAACTACAACACATGACGCCAACCGATGTCAGCATCTCTGCTGCGGCGCAAGAAAAAGGCGCCCGGACACTGGTCCGGACGCCGACTTTTTCAGGGATTGCGGTACGCCTATTTCAGGGCAGCGTCCGTGATGTCCATGGTGTAGGCGCCTTCCGGCTCCTTGGTGATGACCGGGTCGGAGCCGCCGCCGAGCAATGTCTTGACGGTCCGGTCGTAGTCGGCCTTATCAAGCGCGCCGTTCGAACCGGCGGTCAGCTTAGCGACTTCGCCCATCATCCGCTTCTGGTGCTGTTCGGTCTGAGCGCCCGATGCGTCGTTTTCAAGCACGATGTCGGCGGCTTCGTCCGGGTTCTCTTCGGCGTATTTCCAGCCCTTCATCGAAGCGCGAACGAACTTGACCATTTTTTCCTTGAAAGCGGCGTCCTTCAAGGAGTCCTCCAGAACATAGAGGCCGTCTTCCAGGGTCGCGACGCCCTCGTCCTCATACTTGAAGGTCACCAGTTCCTCCGGCTTGATGCCGGCGTCGATGACCTGCCAGTACTCGTTGTATGTCATGGTCGAGATGCAGGCCGCCTGCTTCTGCAGCAGAGGATCGACGTTGAAGCCCTGCTTCAGCACAGTGACGCCATCCGGCGAGCCGTCGGTCTTGATGCCGAGCGTGCTCATCCATGACAGGAACGGATATTCGTTGCCGAAGAACCAGACGCCGAGCGTCTTGCCCTTGAAGTCATCGGGCTTGGTGATGCCGGTTTCCTTGAGGCAGGTCAGCATCATGCCCGAGGACTTGAAAGGCTGTGCGATGTTGACGAGCGGCACGCCTTTTTCGCGGGTAGCCAGTGCCGACGGCATCCAGTCGACGATCACGTCGGCGCCGCCACCGGCCAGAACCTGTGGCGGAGCGATGTCCGGACCGCCCGGCTTGATTTCGACGTCGAGGCCTTCTTCTTCGTAGAAGCCCTTGTCCTTGGCGACGTAGTAGCCGGCGAACTGGGCCTGGGTGACCCATTTCAGCTGCAGCGTCACCTTTTCGGCAGCGGCCGCTTGCATCGCCATCAGCGACACGGCGCCGGCGAGGAGCATGGAAGCGATTTTGTTCTTCATTGTCAGTTCCCTCTTTTTGTTGTTACGCCTGCCCACCACGGACAGACGGATGCCAGAAGGTGACGGCCCGCTCGGCGAGCGCCACCAGACCGTAGAAGATCGAGCCGGCGAGCGCGGCGACCGCGATCTCGGCCCAGACCATGTCGACATTGCTGCGCCCCACTTCCGTGGAAATCCGGAACCCCATGCCGACGATCGGGGTGCCGAAAAACTCCGCGACGATGGCGCCAATCAACGCCAGCGTCGAATTGATCTTGAGTGCATTGAAAATGAAAGGCCATGCGGCAGGCAGCCTCAGCTTCAAGAGCGTCTGCCACCAGGAGGCGGCATAGGTCCGCATCAGGTCGCGCTCCATATGGCTTGCGGCCGACAGGCCCTGAACGGTATTCACCAGCATCGGAAAGAACGTCATGATGACGACGACCGCGACCTTGGACTGCCAGTCAAAGCCGAACCACATGACCATGATCGGCGCGATGCCGACGACCGGGAGAGCGGAGACGAAATTGCCGATCGGCAGCAAGCCCTTCTGAAGGAAGGGAGACCGATCCACCAGGATCGCGACGACAAAGCCGAGACCGCAGCCTAGCACCCAGCCGGTGAGCACTGATTTCAGGAAGGTCTGCTGGAAATCGGCCCAGAGCGTTGGAACCGAGGTCGTCAGGCGGGCCCAAATCATCGAGGGCGCAGGCAGGAGGATCGACGGAATGTTGAAACCTTTGACCAGACACTCCCAGATCACCAGCAGCGTGATGCCGAAGATCAGCGGAACAGCGGCGTTGACAATCTTTCGCAGGGTGGCATCGACCGGGCGCAGGCGCACGAGCCATTCGTTCAGCCCCCAAGCGGCCAGCCAGAAGACGACGGCAAAGGTCAAATAACCGTTCATGGCTTGACCCCCATGCGCTTGAGAACCTGGGCGTGCGCCATCCCGACGATCGAAACCAGGATCGCGGCGAGGCCCGCTGCCATGAAAAGCGCGGCCCATATCTGGATCGTCTGGCCGTAGTACGAACCAGACAACAGCCGGGCGCCGAGGCCCGCGACGGCGCCGGTTGGCAGTTCCCCGACGATGGCTCCGACGAGCGAAATGGCGATCGCGACCTTCAGCGAGGTGAAAAGATAAGGCATCGATGATGGCCAGCGCAGTTTCCAGAAAATCTGCGAGGGGCTGGCGTGATACGTGTGCATCAGGTCCAGCAGGATGATGTCAGGACTTCTCAAGCCCTTCACCATGCCGACGACGATCGGGAAGAAGGAGAGATAAGTCGAGATCAATGCCTTCGGCAGCACGCCGGAAATCCCGATCGCGTTCAGGACGACGATGATCATCGGCGCGACGGCAAGGATCGGGATGGTCTGGCTGGCGATGACCCACGGCATCAGCGAGCGATCCATGGCCCGGTTGTGGACGATGCCGATCGCCAGCAGGATACCGAGCGCGGTGCCGATGCCGAAGCCGAGCAGGGTGGCGGAGAGCGTGATCCACGCGTGGTAGACGAGGCTGCGCTTGGAGGTGACAGCCTTGTTGACCGTGGTGTCCCAGAGTTCGGCGATGATCTGGTGCGGCGCCGGCAGCACAGGCCTTTCCTGAGCGAACGTCCGTTCCATGATCTGGCCGAACGAGATCTCCTCGCCGGCACGGGCCGCCTGGTCGCGCACGAAGGGCGCGTTGAGATAGATAACGAACAGATGCCAGATCACCAGGATGACGGCTATGACGGTCAGGACCGGAAAGAGACGGTCACGCACAAAGGATGACGTTGTCCCCATCAGACGCCTCCCTTTTGCGGGAAGAGCATCAGCGCCATCGAGACAATGCCGAGCGCGACGCCCGCCATTTGCGTGGCCGACAGACGTTCGCCGAAGACGAGGAAGGCGATGACGTTGATCAGCAGGAGTTGCGCCACGGAAGACGCGGAGATCGCGAGCCCCAGTCCTCCCTCCCGCATCAGCTTCACCATCATCAGGTTGCCGATGCAGTAAAGTGCGAGAGACAGCAGGAGAACCCAGAGCCTGTCGCCGCTGGCGATGTAAGCCCGCGACGCTGTGGCTGCAGAGAGAAATACGACCATGGCAGCGCCAAGCCAGAGGAGGAAGGCGGGGTTCATCAGCGGCGCTCCGGGAAAGTAACTTTGCCCCTCATCCGGCTGCCGCCACCTTCTCCCCGTTGGAACGGGGGGAAGGGACTCGTGGCACCGCCGGCGCTCCATCTCTCTTCTCCCCGCCAGCGGGGAGAAGGTACCGGCAGGCGGATGAGGGGCAACTTCGTAGAAAATCGATTACTACTCCTCATAGCTATGCCCCGCCTTCAGCCCTTCCCGCACCCTGTGGGCGATCTTCAGGAATTCCTCGCTCTCGCGAATCTCCAGCGGCCGCTCCTTCGGCAACGTCGACTCGATGATGTCGGTGACGCGGCCGGGGCGGGGGCTCATGACAACGATCTTGGTCGAGAGGTAGACGGCCTCGGGGATTGAGTGGGTGACGAAGCAGATCGTCTTGTTGGTGCGGGCCCAGAGCTTCAGGAGTTGTTCGTTCAGGTGGTCGCGAACGATCTCGTCAAGCGCGCCGAAGGGTTCGTCCATCAGGAGCAGGTCAGCGTCGAAGGCCAGCGCGCGGGCGATTGAGGCGCGCTGCTGCATGCCGCCCGACAACTGCCAGGGATACTTCTTGCCGAACCCGGAGAGATTGACGAGGTCGAGCGTCTGCTCGATCCGGCGCTTCTGCTCCTCCTTCGTGAAGCCCATGATTTCAAGCGGGAGGGCTATGTTCTTCTCGATCGTGCGCCATGGATAAAGTGCGGCTGCCTGGAAGACATAGCCATAGGACCGGTCCTTGCGGGCGTTTTCCGGCGTCATGCCGTTGACTGTGATCGTGCCGGATGTGTGTTTTTCCAGATCGGCGATCACGCGCAGAAACGTTGTCTTGCCGCAGCCCGACGGGCCGATGAAGGAGACGAAATCACCCTTCCTCACATCCAGGTCTACATTGGAGAGCGCATGGACGGGGCCATCGCCGGTCTGAAAGGTAAGACAGAGGTCCTTGGCGGACACGACGGAAAAGCCTGGAGCAGTCATTGCCTGGAACCGATCGTTTTTGTTTTTGAGGCGTAACGCCCGATTGATGATAATATTGCTGCGCCGGCGGGACCCGGCCTATCAGGTTTTGCGGGAGGAGATCCCGCCATGGAGGATGACGCGCATGGACCTAGCATCGAAACCCACCTGCCGGGTCGTGAAGCCCGGCCATACCTATGACGGCAAGCAGGGGCTCAGCTACTTCGAGGGGATTGCGGCGGAGACCGTCGGCTCGAAGGGCATCTGCATGCACCTCTTGACCATGCCGCCCGGCGCGCGCGCCAAGGCGCATCTGCATGAGAGCCACGAGACGGCGATCTACTGCCTCTCCGGCCAGGCGCATACCTGGTACGGCGACCGGCTGGAGAACCACATCATCCTGCACGCCGGCGAGATGTTCTACATCCCGGCCGGTGTTCCGCATCTGCCGGCCAACCTGTCGAACGCACCTTGCTCGGCGATCATCGCGCGCACCGATCCCAACGAGCAGGAGAGCGTCGTCCTGCTGCCGGAGCTGGACGCGCTGGTGCAGATTTGACGTCAGGCTGGCGGGCACCGCTGACATCGTAAGCATTACACACCCGTCGCCGGAATGCCCGTGCGCTCCACCTTGCGCGGTGCGACGAGTTCCTTCCACGTCGACAGCGCCTTGTTCACTGCCGTGAACGGCTCGCGCTTGACGAACTGGCCGTGGCCCTCGCGGGTCTTCACCGAGGATTCCTCGATCGCGACATAGCCGCGTGTCAGCGTGTAGCGGGGCAGGCCGGTGACTTCCTTGCCCTCGAAGACGTTGTAGTCGATCGAGGATTGCTGGGACTTGGCCGAGATCGTTTTCGAGCGCTTCGGATCCCAGACGACGAGGTCCGCATCCGCACCGACGAGGACGGCACCCTTCTTCGGGTAGACGTTGAGGATCTTGGCGATGTTGGTCGACGTCACCGCGACGAATTCGTTCATCGTCAGGCGACCGGTCGCCACACCATAGGTCCAGAGCATCGGCATGCGATCCTCAAGCCCGCCGGTGCCGTTCGGAATCTTGGCGAAGTTGCCGACGCCGAAGCGTTTCTGGTCGGTGGTGAAGGCGCAGTGGTCGGTGGCGACAACCGAGAGCGAACCCGACTGCAATCCTGCCCAGAGCGAGTCCTGGTGCTGCTTGTTTCGGAAGGGCGGCGACATAACGCGGCGGGCGGCATGGTCCCAGTCCTTGTTGAAATACTCGCTCTCGTCGAGCGTCAGGTGCTGGATCAGGGGCTCGCCATAGACGCGCATGCCCTTCTGCCGGGCACGGCGGATCGCTTCGTGGGCCTGTTCGCAGGATGTGTGCACGACATAGAGCGGAACGCCCGCCATATCGGCCAGCATAATGGCGCGGTTGGTCGCTTCACCCTCGACTTCCGGCGGACGGGAATAGGCATGGGCCTCAGGACCGTTATTGCCTTCGGCAAGCAGCTTTGCCGTCATTGAGGCAACGACGTCGCCGTTTTCGGCATGCACCATCGGCAGGGCGCCAAGTTCGGCGCAGCGCTGGAAGGAGGCGAACATCTCGTCGTCGTTCACCATCAGCGCACCCTTGTAGGCCATGAAGTGCTTGAAGGTGTTGATGCCCTTGTCCTGGACGACCGTCTTCATCTCGTCGAAGACCCGTTCGTTCCAGCCGGTTATTGCCATGTGGAATGAATAGTCGGCAGTCGCTCGTCCCGACTTATTGTCCCACATCTGCAGGGCTTCGAGCAGCGACTGGTCGGGGGCGGGCAGACAGAAATCGACGACCATAGTCGTGCCGCCCGAAAGACCGGCGCGGGTGCCGCTTTCGAAGTCATCGGCCGAATAGGTGCCCATGAACGGCATTTCGAGGTGGACGTGAGGGTCGATACCGCCGGGCATCACGTAGCAACCCGTAGCGTCCAGGACCTCGTCGCCCGACAGGTTGGGGCCGATCTCAACGATCACGCCGCCGTCGATCTTCACGTCGGCCTTGTAAGTGAGATCGGCGGTCACGATGGTGCCGTTCTTGATAACTGTGCTCATGTCGTTCCCCTTGTTCGTCTTGCGGGCGGTTGTTCGCCTCGTGTCGTTTTGTCGTTCGGGTAAGGCCGCCTAGGGGATCATCTCCTCATCGGCGGTGGCGTTATGGACCATTCGCGTCTCCAGCTGGGTGACGCGGGCCGTCAGTTCACTTCTCTCCTGCAGCAGCCGTTCGCGTTCGCCGGCATGGTGTCTGTTGCCGGCGTAACGCAGCAGCAGCGTTGCGATGGCAAGAAACACGATCGCTGCGGAAACCGCGATGGCTGTCGTGGTCGGCTCCAAGCCGCATGTCGCCGTCGCGTCCCGCAGTCCGGTCATGGCCCCAGCGTCGCAGAAGACGAGGGTGGCCTTCTCCGTCAGGGCATCGCGGACCCACCACAGGAGCAGATACGGGAGAAGGAGCAGAAGGTAGATCGCCGCCCGTGGTCCGCTTCGCTCTGCCATCTTGATCCCCCGGGTTCCGCTGTTGCATCGACGGGTTCACTCTAGGCTACGATTTCAGCGGTTTCCAGCACGGCATGCAGCAATACGTCGGCTCCGGCGGCGGCCCATTCCTTCGAAATTTCCTCGGCTTCGTTGTGGGAGAGGCCGCCGACGCAGGGGCACATAACCATTGTCGACGGTGCGACCTTGGCGGCCCAACAGGCGTCGTGGCCGGCGCCGGAAATGAGATTCATGTGGCTGTAACCAAGACGTTCGGCGGCGTTTCGCACCCGCTCGACAAGGGTCGGGTCGAAGGTCACCGGGTCGAAGTGGCCGACCGCCTCGACCGAACATCCAACGCCGAGCGTGTCGCAAATCTTTGCTGCTTCCGTCTCGATCTTGGAACGCATGCGATTGAGCTTGTCGAGGTCCGGTGTTCGGATATCGACCGTGAAGACGACGGTGCCCGGCAGCACGTTTCGTGAATTTGGTGAAAACTTCACCTGTCCGACGCCGCCGACGGCGCCCGGCTGGTTTTCCATGGCGACAGCCTGCAACATTTCCATGATGCGCGCCATCGCGAGGCCCGCATTGACGCGCATGTTCATCGGGGTGGACCCGGTGTGCGCTTCCTTCCCGGTCAAGGTGAACTCCAGCCACCAGAGGCCCTGACAGTGCGTGACGACGCCGATCTGCCTGTTCTCGGCCTCAAGGATCGGGCCCTGCTCGATGTGATACTCGAAATAGGCGTGCATCTTGCGGGCACCGACATCCTCTTCGCCAAGCCAGCCGATGCGTTTCAACTCCTCGCCATAGGTTTTGCCGTCCGGATCCTTGCGCGCATACGCGTAGTCGAGAGAATGCACGCCGGCGAAGACGCCGGAGGCCAGCATGGCCGGGGCAAACCGCGCACCTTCTTCGTTGGCCCAGTTGGTGACAACGATCGGATGTTTGGTCTTGATGCCGAGGTCGTTCATCGAACGAACTACCTCCAGCGCCGCCAGAACGCCGAGCACGCCGTCATATTTTCCGCCGGTCGGCTGCGTGTCGAGGTGCGAGCCGACATAGACGGGCAAGGCATCAGGGTCCGTACCGGGCCGGGTCATGAACATCGTGCCCATCTTGTCGACACCCATGGTCATTCCGGCTTCGTCGCACCACCGTTTGAACAGATGACGGCCTTCACCGTCTTCGTCCGTCAGAGTCTGGCGGTTGTTGCCGCCAGCAATGCCGGGGCCGATCTTCGCCATCTCCATCAACGAATCCCACAGGCGATCGCCGTTGATGCGCATGTTCTCGCCGGGTGCTGCCACCATGACTTCGTCCTCACCTGTCTTTGCGGGGGAGACGGCGCGTGGTCTCTCCCTTTACGTTCCCCTGGTCATCTCCGCTGCCTTGATGGTCTTTTCGGAGGTTTTCATCTCGGCGGTTGCCTTCGGAAGGCATCTGCCGGATAATTTGACCGACTGGTAAACATTACAGCTTCCGCCGGCGTACTCAAGACGAAAAACTCGAAAAAACGTAGCGGAAATCGCGTGCATTTGCCGCAAAAAGATGCAGGGTAATCTTGATAAAGATCAACCGGTTAAAGGTTGGCAACTGACAGTTACGAGAGGCTTCATGGCAATTCCGAGGGCGGCGAAGACTTTGCGGCGGACACGCATTCAGGAAGAGAAGGAGGAGCTGATCCTGGAGGCGGCATTAGACGTCTTTTCGTCTCGCGGTTTCCACGGTTCCACGATCGACCAGATCGCCGAGGTGGCGGGCATGTCGAAGCCGAATCTGCTCTACTATTTTCGCACGAAAGACGCGATGCACCGGGCGTTGATCGACAGGGTGCTCGAAAACTGGTTGGAACCGCTTCGCGCTTTCGATGCCGCAGGTGATCCCGAGGATGAAATACGCTCCTATATTCGTCGCAAGCTAGAGATGGCGCGAGACTATCCGCGCGAAAGCCGGCTCTTTGCCAACGAAATCCTCCAGGGTGCACCTCGTATCATCGATGTGCTGAGGGGGCCGCTGAAGGAACTCGTGGACGAGAAGGTTGAGGTCATCCGCAGCTGGGCCAGGGCGGGAAAGGTCGCCGATCGCGACCCCTACCACCTCATATTCTCGATCTGGTCGACCACACAGCACTATGCCGATTTCGACGTGCAGGTGCAGGCAGTGCTGGGTGCGGAGGCAAAGCAGCAAAGCCGGTTCGAGGATGCGGCGCGTTATCTGGAAGAGCTGTTCGTCCGCGGCCTGCTGGTTCAGCCGCAGACGTGAACGGTGGCCGTCAGTCCCTCAATAGCCCCATCACCAGCAAACCGCCGGCCGTGACGAGAGCGCCCATGAAAACAGCGGGGCTCGCCCAGCCGTGCCCGATCATGCCTTCGAGGATGATGACGGTGGTGGGCGTGAGGTAGCCGTAGCCGAGGACCTTCGCGGCAGGCAGGCGCGTCGAGGCATATTGGAGGAGCATGAAGGTAACGGCCGTGGTCACGATGGACAGGTAGGCCACTGTCGCCCAGACCGAGAGGGGGAGGGCGGTGAAATCCGTCCGGACCAACGGCATCAGGCCGGTCGGTAGCAGCCAGGGGATGCTGTAAACGGTGACCCAGAAGCCGAACGCGACCGGATTTTCGCCGCGCCCGAACTTCCGTATCAGCGGCACATAGGCCGCATGGGCGATCACGCCGAAGAAGTAGATGATTTCGCCCGTGCCGACGTCAAAGGACAGAATTGCCTGGAGATCAGCCCTGAAGATCACCCAGACGGCTCCTAGGGCGGCGATGATAAGTGCGGCCAGGACGCCCGGACGGGTCGGCTGGCGGATCAGGACCAGTGCGAAACCGGCGCTCAAAAGCGGCATCAGAGTGAAGACCGCGCCCGTCTGTACGGGGCTCGTGAACTCCAGCGCCGTGAACATCGTCAGCATATAGAAGGCGATCAGGCCGCCAAGAATCGCGAAGCGCCACGGCTGCTTTGGCAGAACGAGCGGCGCCTTGAAGATGCCGAAGGCCATGACGCCCATGACGAAGACGGTAAGTAGGTACCGCCAAAGCGTCAGAGGGCCCGCCTCCATCGACTGCGCGGCGATGCCGCCGAATGAGAATGAACCCGCGATCAGTGCTGCGAAAAGCAGCATGGCTCCGTGGGCCAGGAGCTTTTCCCGACCCGTGGCATGAATGACATGGCTGTTCGGAGAAGCGGCTCTTTCAGTTAGGTCGGCCATCTCTGTTCTGCGTTTCGATCGGCGTCGTCTCCACGATCCAGCTTGACCGCAAAGCCGTTCTCGATTCATCGTCGGCTTCTCATTGCCGAATTCCCCCGCCTGTTACTCGAATGTGGCTCCCATGACAACGACGATCGGTTTTCAAGACACCGAGAAGAAGACCAGCGACGTCCTTCAAGACGTCATCGCGTCCATGCACGGCGAGGACGTCACCTTGCGGGAAATTCTCAGCGAGATGGGGGAGAGCGGCCTCTTGCTGCTCTGCGGGTTGCTGTCGTTGCCCTTTCTTTTCCCGGTCTCCATCCCAGGCGTCTCAACCGTGTTCGGCGCCGGCATCGTCCTGATCGGTATTGCGATCACGCTCAACCAGATGCCCTGGCTGCCCGAACGATTGGCCGACCGGCGTCTCGACAGCAAGAAGCTCGTTCCGGTGCTTGAGCGCGGCGTCGGCGTGCTGCGTCGCATGGACGGCTATATCAAGCCGCGCCTTTCCGTGCTGACGACTGGCACGCTGGTCAATCGTGTCAACGGTCTCGTCCTGACTTTCTCCGGCTTTCTGTTGATGATGCCGTTGAGTTTCATTCCGTTCTCCAACACCTTGCCAGGTGTCGCGATCCTGCTGCTATCGGCGGGCATCTCGCAGCGCGACGGCGCCGTGGTGGCGGCGGGATACCTGCTGGTGGTGTTGACAGTGCTCTATTTCGGCGGACTGGCCTACGGCGCATTCGCAGCCACGCAAAGCTTTGGCGTGCTCGGCGGCTAAGCCCATGTCGCCGCAAAAACGAGAGTGTGGTCAGCCGACAGATTTGATCGGCGGTTTCATGGTCTTCTGGTAGTCGAGCGCGAACTCCATGAAGTCGTTCGCCGACATCGGCCGTGCGAGCGCATATCCCTGGAGCGTCTGGCAGCCGAGTTCGCGAAGGATGGTCGCGTGCTCCATCGTTTCCACGCCTTCGGCGACGATGTCTATCGACAACGACCGGCCGATCTCGACGATCGAACCGATCAGACGCCGCTGGGCCTCCGACTCGATCACCGGACGGGTCAGTTGGCGGTCGATCTTCAGCCGGCGAGGCGAGAGCTTCAGCAGGCTGAGGATTGAAGCGTAACCGGTGCCGAAGTCGTCTATTTCGATGTCGATGCCGTGCTGGCGAATCCTTTCGATCGCGACGATCGCCGCCTCGTTCTTGTCGTCGAAGGAGATCGATTCCAGGAGTTCGAACGACACGCGCCCTTTCGGGATATTGATGCGTTCGAGATGCTCAAGCAGGCCTTCGTCAAACAGGCGCTGGGCCGAGATGTTGACGGACACTTTGGGGATGACAAGACCGTTGGCTTCCCAACGGGTGGCCTGGAAGAGCGTCTGGTCGAGGATTGCCGCGTCGATCTGCGAGACGACGTTCAGGTCCTCCGCGGCGGCAAGAAATGTTGCGGGACCCAGCAGTCCGCGCTCTGGATGATCCCAGCGGGCGAGTGCCTCGACACCGCAGATGGCCAGCGTATTGGCGTCGAACTGGGGCTGATAATAGGCAATGAAGCCGTTCTGCTCCACAGACTTGAGAATGGCGTCGGCCGTTTGCTTGGTCGCAACGGCCAGTGACTTCATCGCCTCGGTATAGTGTTCCACGCGGTTGCGGCCGCGCCGCTTCGCGTCATAGAGCGCGATATCGGCATTGACCAGCAACTGGTCGGCCCGCTCTTCCGGCCCGCGCTTGACGGCTATACCAATACTTGCGCCCACCCGGCAGTCGTGGCCGTGATAGGTGACGGATGCATTGATCGCATCAATCAGGCGCTTGGCGAGTTCGGTATAGTCGCTTTCGGTGGCGGTTCCCGCGCAGACCACGACGAATTCGTCACCGCCGATACGCGCTGCGAAGTCGCCGCGGCGGATGTTCTCCCGAAGCCTCGCCGCAGCGTGCCTAAGGATAACGTCGCCGGCGCCATGACCGAGCGTGTCGTTGATTTCCTTGAAGCGATCGAGGTCGATATGCAGGAGGGCGTAGCGACCTTTTACACCCGGCGTCTCGTCCATTTCCTTGAGGCGCTGGTCGAGGAAGCGGCGATTGGGCAGGTCCGTCAGCGCGTCGTGGAGCGAGTTGTACTCCATGTGCTGTCTGGCGCGCTCCAGTTCCTGGTTTTGGATTTCAGCCTGGCGCTTGGCTTCGATCAACGCTTGCTGAAGCTTCACGTCGCCCGTGACGTTCCAGTTGATGCCGACCATTTTCTTGCGGAACCGGGAGTCGCGGTACATCGTGCCATAGGAGCGGATGTGCCGGATTTCGCCGGACGGGCAGATCACGCGGAATTCGGTCGAGTAGTCACGTCCGGATGCCACGGACTCGGCGAATTGTCGCTCCGCTTCCTCGACGTCGTCGGGATGCAGGATATTTCGCCACGTGGCGTATTCGGCGACCGTCGCGTTTTCGACGCCGTAGAGAGAGCGCATGCGCGCATCCCAGTTCAGTTCGCCGGAGGCAATATCGAGTTCCCAGACACCGATCTTCGAGGCTTCGAGAGCGATTTCCAGGCGGTGGGACAGCGCCCGAAGTTCTTCTTCCCTCTGCCGCAGCACGGTGATGTTGCCGTGGCGCTCGCGCAGAAGGCTGGCGACCCAGAGAACGGGCGCCATGATCAGCACCCCAACGGTCAACATCAAGGCACGGAAGAGCCACATGTCCGGGGCGCTGTCCGTCCAGCCACCCTTCGGGACGGCGGATACCCGCCAACGCAGTTCGCCGATGGACACCGTCATCCTGACGGGACGCTCGGTCTCGATCGTCCCATTTCCAAAGAAGGTGTTGCCCAGTCGACCATCCTCTAGCTCGGTCGAAATGGCGATATCGATCGGCAGATCCGGGTTCTTGAGGCCGCTTTCCTCGTAGAGCCGCTCGATGTCGATCACGGCAGAGAGGATGCCCCAGAAATTGCGGCCAGCCTTCCGCGTCTCGTAGACGACGGGGTAGCGGACGATCACGCCGCGACCGCCCTGGACGAGATCGAGCGGACCGGTGATGACGTAGCGACCTGTGTCGCGAGCTCGCTCCGCGCCCTTGCGCTGAATCTCGTTGGTTCGGTAGTCGAGTCCCATCACGCCTTCGTTGCCGATCGTCGGATAGACGTAGGAGACACGCATATCCGGAGCGGCGGCCAGCGAGCGGAGCTGGGTGGTGGTGTCGAAGATCCGGGCGGCGAGCGCCGAAAATCTCTCGCGGTCCATGCTCGGCTCCGTCTCCAGCGCGGCGACGAAACCCCTGATAAGTTGCACGTTGGAGTTTATGTTGGTCTCGAGATTGGTGCGCAGCGCGCCCAACTGCTCGGCAACCTGATTTCGGGTATTGTCGAGATGGACCAACTTTTTCTGGGTATCGGCGTAGACGATCGATACCGCGACCGCTGCTATGACGATAAGCGCAGGAAAGTAATACTGCAGAATTGCACGCAATTCAGCCCAGCGCGCTGATAGACCGCTGTGTCCCGCCATTGCGGCTCCCCGTAACCCTGCGTATCGCGAACGTCATCCAAATCGGGTTGAAAACGCGTAGAGCATTTCCAAGCAGCCTAAAATTGCAGCAACAGTTGAATATTTCCTGAATCGGAAACGCGTGCCACCGTACGAAAATGGGCAAAGAAAAGGCCCTCCGAAGAGGGCCAGTTTGACGGGAGGTTGTTATTCCGCAGCCTGGACGGCCATGGGATTGTTGGGGTGCGTCGTCCAGTTGGCATAGTTCGGGTCGACCGGTCGGCCCGTGCGCTGGTCGAGCGTGCCGGCGTCCAGCCCGACCATCGTGATGCAGTTCTCGACGGGACAGACATTGACGCAGAGATTGCAGCCGACGCATTCGTCTTCCATCACCTCGAAATGCCGGACGCCATCGACCATGGACGTGATCGCCTGGTGGGAGGTGTCTTCGCAGGCGATGTGGCAGCGTCCGCACTTGATGCAGGCATCCTGGTCGATGCGCGCCTTGGCGATGTAGTTGAGGTTCAGGTACTGCCAGTCGGTGACATTCGGCACCGCGCGGCCGGTGATGTCGTCGAGGGTACGGTGGCCCTTGGCGTCCATCCAGTCGGACAAGCCCGTGATCATCTCCTGAACGATCTTGAAGCCATAGGTCATGGCCGCGGTGCAGACCTGGACGTTGCCCGCCCCTAGCACCAGGAACTCAGCGGCATCGCGCCAGGTGGTCACGCCACCGATGCCGGAAATCGGCAGACCCTGCGTTTCCGGATCGCGAGCGATCTCGGCCACCATGTTGAGGGCGATCGGCTTGACCGCCGGGCCGCAATAGCCGCCGTGGGTGCCCTTGCCGCCGACCGTGGGATTGGGCGCGAAATTGTCGAGATCGACGGAAACGATCGAGTTGATCGTGTTGATCAGCGACACTGCGTCTGTGCCGCCGGCTTTGGCGGCGCGCGCGGGCTTGCGGATGTCGGTGATGTTTGGTGTGAGCTTGGTTATCACCGGCATGCGGGTGTATTGCTTGCACCAGCGCACAACCATCTCGATGTATTCCGGCACCTGTCCGACGGCGGCGCCCATGCCGCGTTCGGACATGCCGTGGGGGCAGCCGAAGTTGAGCTCGATGCCGTCGGCGCCTGTCTCCTCGACGAGAGGCAGGATCGCTTTCCAGGCATTTTCCTCGCATGGCACCATGATCGAGGCGATCAGCGCCCGGTCCGGCCAGTTCTTCTTCACCATCTTCATCTCCTGCAGGTTGATCTGCAGGGGGCGGTCGGTGATGAGTTCGATGTTGTTCAGGCCGAGCAAGCGTCGGTCTGCGCCCCAGATCGCGCCGTAGCGCGGTCCGTTGACGTTGACGACCGGCGGGCCGTCCTCGCCCAGCGTCTTCCAGACGACGCCGCCCCAGCCCGCCTTAAAGGCACGCTCGACGTTGTAGGCCTTATCGGTTGGCGGTGCCGAGGCGAGCCAGAAGGGATTGGGCGATTTGATGCCGACGAAATTGTTTCTGATATCAGCCATGTGTCTCTCCCGATCGGTTAGGCGACAGCGGTCACGCCCGCCGCAGATGCGGCGAGAGAGCGGTTGATGCTTTCGGCCGCGTCGCGGCCCATGGCGACGGCGGAGACGGTGAGGTCCTTGCCGCCGGTGGCGCAGTCGCCGCCGGCCCAGACGCCCGGTATGGAGGTGCGTCCCTCGCCATCGATCGCGATCTTGCCGCCTTCGAGCCGCAGACCCTCCAGGCCGAGCGGATCGAGCTTCTGGCCGATCGCGACGAGGATCTGGTCGGCCTTGATCTCTGCCGTATGCCCCGTGCCCTTCATCACCCCGTTTTCGAGATGGGTGTATTCGAAGGTTATCGCGGAGCAATGCCCGTGATGGTGGGCGACCTCCTTCGGCTGCAGCCAGTGGCGAATGTGAACGCCCTTCGAGGCAGCGAGGTCCTGCTCGAACTCCGAGGCGTTCATGTGTTCCTTGCCGCGGCGATAGCAGATGGTGACGTTTTCTGCTCCGAGCAGCTTGCATTGAACAGCCGCGTCGATCGCGGTCATCCCGCCGCCGATCACCACCACGTCGCGGCCGACAGGGACATCGGCCTTGTCATTGGCTTCGCGCAGGTTTGCGATGAACTCCACCGCATCCACCACGCCATTGATCTGCGCGCCCGGGATGTTCAGCGCGTTGACGTTGCCGAGACCAGCGCCGAGGAACACCGCGTCGAACTTTGCCTGCAGATCCGGAAGCGTGAAATCGCGCCCCAGCATCTCGCCGTTGACGACATCGATGTTGCCGATCGACAGGATGTAGTCGACTTCCCGCTGGGCAAAGTCGTTGGTCGTCTTGTACGCGGCGATGCCGTATTCGTTCAGGCCGCCGGCCTTCTCCCGATGGTCGTAGATCGTGACGAAATGGCCGGCCATGGCGAGCCGGTGGGCGCAGGCGAGGCCGGCGGGACCGGCGCCGACCACAGCGACTCTTTTGCCGGTTTCGGGGCCTGCCGTGTAGAACTGCCGACCCTCGCCGATCGCCACGTCAGTCGCATAGCGCTGAAGACGGCCGATCTCGACAGGGCGTTCCTCGGCGGTATTGCGGACGCAGACTTCCTCGCAGAGTTGTTCGGTCGGACAGACGCGGGCGCACATGCCGCCAAGAATGTTCTGGTCGAAGATCGTCTTCGCCGAACCCAGCGGATTGCCGGTCGAGATCTGCCGGATGAAGAGCGGAATGTCGATCGAGGTCGGACAGGCCGTCATGCACGGCGCGTCGTAACAGAAGTAGCACCGGTCGGAAGCGACAAGCGCCTCGTGGTCGCCGAGAGGCGGGTGGAGGTCGGAAAAATTTCTTGCATAGTCGGCAGCATCAAGCCGCCCGGCCTTCAGGCCCGGTTCCAGTCGTCGCATCTGAGTTCCCTCTGTTTTTTTAGGTGCGATTGCACACACGGTAACTCAGGATCAAAATTTTATCAAACGGTAAAATTTTGGAGTTTTTCGCACCAGATTGCCTGTGGCGCCGGGGTTTCTGTGGGCATCAGTCCGCACGTTCCCGATCGCGCCAGGCACGTGGCGAGACGCCTGCATGACGGGTGAAGAAGCGGCTGAAATAGGCCTGGTCATCGAAGCCGAGGCTCTCGGCGATCTGCCGGATGCTGATCGCCGTGAAGGCGAGGTCGCGCTTGGCTTCGGTCATGATCCGCTCGTCGATCAGCCGGCTTACCGGTTTGCCGGCAACGGCATTGGTGAGGCGATTAAGATGGGTGGCGGTCATGCCGAGTCGACGTGCATAGGTCTCGACAGGAAGATGCATTCGAAATCCGTCCCGGATCATCCGTTCCAGTTCGGCGAAGCGGGTGCGATCGCGATCGAGTGCGCTTCCGGGGCTTTCACCCAGTATGCGGGGGATGAGGAGCAGGGCGCTCGTCAGCAGGCTTTCGATCAGGGCAACCGGGCCCGCGGTGCCGAGCAGGATTTCCCGCTCGATGCGATCCAGCATAGCGATCAGGAAGGGGCCGTCGGGGTGACCGGCGGGAACATGCAGGTGGTGCGGGGCGGAAAGCCAGTTGTCATTCCCATAATAACCCGGCCGGCAGGCAGGAAACCTGTCGGTGACCATGGTCATTACGGCGCCGTCTATATCTCGCGAGAAACGGAAGCCGTGTTCGTGCTTTTCCGGGACGACGACCACGCACGGTGCCGCCAGCGGCCGCCAGCGGCTGTCGAACAGAACCTCTCCGGTTCCTGCGCGGATGTGCAGGATCTGGAACAACGAGCCATGCCGGTGTGGCTTGATTTCCCACCGATGGAGGCTGCTGCGGCTGGCGATCGATTCCGCGTGCAGCCAGAACTCCGGCCTGCCGTCGCTGTTTTCCCCATAGAGGTTGTAGGTGGGCACATTGCGCATGACCTCAGTTTAGCTCGCCATGTTTGATTTGTCCAAGTCTGTGGCTGAATCCTCCATTGTTCGCCATGCGGCTTCTCTTATCATTCGTCATGAAATTGGGAGGATTTCGCATGCGTACTCAGGTCGTCATCATCGGCTCCGGGCCGTCTGGTCTTATGCTCGGCGCGCTGTTGTCCAAGTCCGGCATCGACAACATCATTATCGACCGGGTCGATCGAGACTATATCCTGGGCCGGATCAGGGCAGGGGTGCTGGAGGTCGGCGCGATCGGACTCATGGACAGAATCGGTGCCGGGGAGCGGATGCACCGGGAGGGTCTCCTGCACGACGGGTTCAGCCTGTCGTTTTCGGGTCGACGGCACCGGATTGCGCTGAAGGAACTGACCGGCACCTCGGTCATGGTTTACGGCCAGACCGAATTGACACGCGACCTCATGGATCACCGTGAGCAAAGCGGCGCGAAGACGATCTACAACGCGGGGAACGTCACCCCGCACGAATTTGACGGTGAAAAGCCCTATGTGACCTACGAAAGGGACGGCGTGACGCATCGTATCGACTGCGACTTCATCGCTGGCTGCGACGGCTATCATGGACCGTCTCGCGCTGCCGTCCAGGGAAAGGGGCTGCAAACCTACGAGAAAGTCTACCCCTTCGGCTGGCTGGGCGTGCTGGCGGACGTTCCGCCCGTTCACCACGAACTGATCTACGCAAATCACGCGCGTGGCTTTGCGCTCTGCTCACAACGGTCTCCGACCCGCAGCCGTTACTACGTACAGGTGCCGCTGACGGACAAGGTGGAGGAATGGTCCGACGACGCCTTCTGGGATGAGATCCGCAGACGGCTTCCAGAGGATGTGGCGCAGAGCATGGTAACAGGTCCTTCGATCGAAAAGTCCATCGCGCCGCTCAGGTCGTTCGTCGCCGAACCGCTGCGCTTCGGGCGACTGTTCCTGGTCGGCGACGCCGGTCATATCGTGCCGCCGACCGGGGCCAAGGGGCTGAACCTCGCCGCCTCGGACGTCCATTACCTGTTTGCCGGCCTTGAGGAATTCTACGGCGAGAAATCGAAGGCCGGCATTGATGCCTATTCCGCGCGGGCGCTGCGGCGGATCTGGAAGGCGGAGCGGTTCTCCTGGTCTATGACCATGCTGATGCACCGTTTTCCCGACGATGGAGAGTTCGGTCAAAAAGTCCAGGAGGCTGAACTGGACTACCTCGCGTCTTCGGTACCGGCGCAAACGGCCATGGCCGAAAACTATGTCGGTCTTCCTTATTGATCATCGAAATTCATCTCGCGAACGCCGGTCCTTGAGCGGGCCGGCGTTGTGCCGCGAAAATATGACCTGAAAAGTCATGTTTAATCTTTACTCGAAAAATCAAGTTTATTATGGTCCCGACTCGTGAGGATCGGCGAGTGCCGTGATCGTGTGGCCAGCATCGGGAGCATTCATGGCGAAGAAGGGTAAGAAGCAGGCGGCGCAGAAGCTTGCGGGCAGGACGGAGGATGTCGCGGTCAACGAACCGACGTCGCGGACAATCCGCAGCTTCCTCTATGTCGGCGGCCGGGACTGCCAGGTTGCGCACCTTCGCCAGATTGCAAGCAATCACGGGGCGGAACTCATTCACCACGACGGGGGTTTGAGGGAGGCGGTATCGCGTATCGACACCGTGCTGCCATCGGTCGACTGCGTGTTCTGCCCCATCGACTGTATCAGCCACGATGCGTGTCTGAGGGTGAAGTCCGGCTGCAAGAAGTTCGGAAAAACCTTCATTCCGCTCCGCAATGGCAGCAAATCCAGTCTGGAGCGAGCGCTGCAGACCCTGAATGACCGAGGTGCGAACAATGAGTGACGAGAAGCATTTTCTGACCGGACTGCACAAGCTGGCGCAGCAGAACGGGGACGGACTTATACCGGAGCTTCTCGATCGGCTTGCCGCTGCTGACACAAACTTGCAACACAGTGCCGAGATTGTGAAACTGCCGGGCTTGCATGAGCGACCCAATGCGCCCATGTCTCGCTGGTCGCCCTCGGGTGACGCAGTAGTCATCAATTTTCCTGCGCCCCGCTGGCAACGCAATGCCGAGAGGAAGAACGGCTGATCCGGTCGCACTTCGGCGGAGCAGGGATCATCAAGGAACGTTCACATGAACGAGATGAGCCGGGCCGATTTCAGCGAAGTCGACGTCATGCCGATCCTCCCCTCGCTGAATTTCTCGCAGACCCGCGACTTCTACGTCAATGCGCTCGGCTTCGAACAGAAGCCGGTCGCCTGTGAAGATTACATCGTGTTTCGGCGTGGTCGCATGGAACTGCAGTTTTGGCAGTGTGAGGATCCGCTGATGTCCAGCAACAGCTCCGTTTTCATCCGCTGCAATTCCGTTTCAAGTCTCTATGAGGAACTTGTTGCACGTGGCATTGACGGTGTGATGCGCACAGCCGAAGACGATGGCGGCATCGCACGGTTCTATGTACGCGACCCGCACGGCAACCTCTTGCTGTTCGGTCAGCGCGAGACCGGCAGCCTCTGAACGCGGCCCGCGGATCCCGTTGACGCGGATCGTCTCGAAAACGGCGACCGCGGACGGTGTTGCTGGTCGATCTCAGCGTTTCGGCGGGCGGATGAGAGCGCCCACGCCGGCGAGCAGCCATCCGGCCATCATTGTCATGCCGCCAATGGGTGCTGCCATTGGAAAAATGCCGACGCCATAGAACTGCTTGAGCGTCAGATCCCCCGCGAAGAGACAACATCCCATGCCCATCACGAGCGCCGCAACGGTTGCGGTGCGCAGCAAAGGTTGCGCCGCGAACAACGCGAGCATGGCCGGCGCATGGGCGAGGCACATGGCCGATGCCGGTCCGAGCAAAGGCCCTCCGGCATGGGTCGCAGCGGCCGCAAGGCCTACTCCGGCCATGCCGATCAGCCCTGCGAGCATGCCAACCAACGGATTCAGACGTTCCGGCAGATCCATCTGGCTCACTCCTTGTTCTGCATGTGGTGCGCTAGCCGTTCGACCGGTTCCCAGATGATATCCCGCAGTTTCTCGTTGGCGATCGTGTCGTCCATGGCGCGACGGAAGCAGAGCAGCCATTCATCGCGTTCTTCGGCTCCGATCTCGGCAACGAAATGGCGGCGGCGCAGCATTGGGTGTCCGCGCTTTTCGATGTAAAGAGACGGGCCACCGAGATAGCCGCTGAGATACTCGTAGAGTTTCTCCTCGCTTCCCGAGAGATCCGGCGGATGAATGGCCCGGCATCTGGCGGCCTCCGGGAGCGTATCCATCAGCTCGTAGAACCGACGTGTCAGCGCCTTGACGGTTTCGTCGCCGCCTATAGCCTCATAGAGGGTGATCGTTTCCTGGCTCACGGTCGTCCTTTCGCAACTGACGCGTTTTTGCCCCGACAGCTCTCGCCGCGCAAGCGCGCCGTCATCGCAAGCGGTGCGACAAATGGACGGCCCGCCCGCCTCAGAGAGCGGCGATTTCCTCTTCGATGCGCCCGGCCACTTCGGCCCAGGTCAGAATGCCGTCTCGCCAGTTCTCCTCATGCGGCATGGAAGCGGCCTTTGCCACCTTGCCTTTCCAGTCGGGCTCGCCATGCTGGCCGTAGCAAACCAGATTGGCGCGGCTACCCTCCAGCAGGTCCGGTACCATGATCGGCAGAAGGCAATAGCTGTATTGCTGCAGCTTGAGGCTGGACTGGGCGAGGTAGAGTTCGCGCTCGCTGAGCCGGTAGGGGGCAATCCCGAAATTCGCGAACTTGATGAACGGTATTATGTCCAGGAACGGCTTCTCGCCGTAGACCACCGCGTTCGCCGGCAGATCCTCGGGTATTCCCGCGCCAAAGAAATGGAAGGTCACATCCGGACTGCTCGTCGCCATCGCCACGACCGCTTCGCGATCGAAGAGCATGTTTCCGACGGACACGGCGTTTTTCGTTCCCGCCGCGAAGGGTGAGGTATCGCATGCGTCGAATCCAGCCTTGTCTATGCCCTGCGGGATATAGACGACGCGGCTTTCCGGCGGCAAATGCTCCGCCATTTTCGGGGATGGGACGACTACCCTGTCGAAGCGCGGCGCCACACGTTGTTCCAGGGTCTGCAAGTAGCGAGATGCGCCGACGGTATCGAGTCGATCCCGGTTGAAGTAAAGCGTGCGGGCGCGGGGATTGATGCGGCGGACGGCATCGAAGAAGGCGATCGCGGTGCCGGATTCGATCGCCACGACATCCGCGTCGCGGATCGCTTCCCGGAAGAAGCCCGGCAACAGGTTGCCATAGAGCGGGAAAAATAGGGCGGTCAGCCTGTTGATATGGGCGTTGCCGGAACTGAACGGATGGAGCGGCGGCAGGTAGCAGGCCGAGCGATATCGCGGGCGGCTTTCGACGAAGCGGTTTTTCTGATCGGCCGAGAGTTGCGCGTGCAGTTCCGGCTTCTTCAGGGCGGTGAGGCCGCTGTAGCCGACGCTGATCGTCGAGACATCATGCCCCCGCTCGGCAAGCGCCTCCGATACGAAATGCACGCTGGTCTTGCGTGTCGTCGGCAGAAACGCGTGCGTCGAGAGGAACAGGAATTTCATTGGTTCGTCATGTCTCGGCCGATCCGCGCGCAGGCGTGAGCGTCTGCTTCCATTTCGCACCCAGCATCGCGTCATATTCGTCGGCAACGCAACCCTTGAAGCCGCCACCCGGATAGAGCGTGAGTTCGCCGACATAGATGCGACCGCCGGTCAGGTAAAGATCAACGCGCATGAAGTCGCTTTCGCCGGCCATTTTCTTGACGACCTCAAGCATCTCGGCGAGTTCCGCCGGTTCTGGTAGGTCGTCTGGAAAGGCCTCGTAGTATGGGGCGCTGTACGGCATCTTTTGCCAGTCGGGCGTATAGTTGCATTCAAAGCCGACTCCCTTGCGCCTCAGCCTGATCTCGATGTGCGAGACTTCGCCGGAGAACACAAAGAAGCGGTAGTCGTCGGGCACTTCATCGCCTTCGACCAGCATCTCCTCGATGATGATCTTGGGTTCGAATTCGCCGTAAGCCCATTCGCGGTTGATCTTGTGATGTTTCAGCGACAGCCATTCCTCCCCTGGATCATCGGAGAGAAGGTGTTCGATATCTGCTGGGCCTCGCAGGAAGGCGCCGCGTCCTGACGCGTGGGTCGGTTTGACCACGGCGGGCAAGCGAATTTTCGACCACTCGACGTCCTTCAGGTTCCGGCCGATCCAGAGTGTGGGGATCACGTATCGCTCGCCAGCGCGCTCGGCGATCAGCCGTTTGGCTCCGTATTTGTCGACCATGACGGGGTAAAGCGGGTTTCGGTCGTAAAGTTTACGGACCTGGACCTTCTCGCTGAACAGCGTCGGACGATCGAGATCGGGGAAGCGCCCGGCCATAGAGAAGTATTTCCAACGCAGATATGGGCGGTCCGGCAACCCCGATATCAGGCGCCAGAACAGATGCTGCAGCTTTGTTTTCAGCCAGCTTTCGTGATGCGAGGAAAGGGAAATGTCGGGCATCGGGGATCCTTCGCGAACTATGTCAGTCCGCATCTTTCACGCTAACGTCGCATCATTAAGCCCCGGTTAAGTGTGCACCGCAAAGAAAGAGGCGGCATGCGAAAGGGAAACAGAATATTAAACCCGAAGGACTACGGCTTATGGGTGCGCTGTCCGATGCAGGACGCCGCCGGCGCCACGGAGACGTTTCCCAGCCCATGCAGTCCATGCTGAGCTCATCGCTGATCAATACCGCTGCCGGTCTGCTGTCACTGGTCGCGGGACTTGGGAGCAGCGTGCTCGTGGCGCGACTGCTTGGCGTCGAGGGAGCCGGTCTCGTCGCCTATGCGCTCTGGATCATGTCGCTTGCAACGCTCGTGTCCGGCTTCGGCATGCCGCACACCGTTCTGCGCTTTATCGCGCGCACCGATGGTGGACCTGAAGGTGGCGGCCTGGTTAACGTTCTGACACGCCGTTTCGCGCTTTCGACGGGGATAGTCGGAGCAGCACTCTGCGCCTACGCGATCTGGATCGGCCTTCAGGGAAATGGCGACAGCAGTCTTATGTGGATTGCGACGACCGTGCTGTTCCTGACCTATGGCTACTCGACGATGGCGCTCGCCGCGGCCGAAGGGCTTGGCCGGTTTCGTGAAAGCACTTTCTACGCCGCCGTCGGATCGTTGATCCAACCGTTTTCCGTTCTTGTTGGCGGCCTGTTGCTCGGACCGGCTGGTGCGATTTTCGGCCACGCTCTTCGCCACCTGCCGCAAGCACTGTCATTGCGCCGCTACATGAGCAAGGGACCGGCAGCGCCATCTGTCGTCACACCCGCCATGCGCCGCTACGCCCGCGACAACTGGCTGTCGGGCGGGTTGTCGGCCATCTTGAGTTCTCGCATCGAACTTGCGTTGATCGGCCTGTTCTTCACGCTTTCCGATGTCGGTTTCTACAGTATCGGGATCACGATGAGCGGCATGGTAATCCAGGTCGCGCTCTTTCTGGTCGCGACGCTCGTTCCCTATCTGGGGCATCATTACGATCGTGGCGACAGGGAAGCCCTGACGCGCGTTTTCAATCGCAGCCTGCTTGGCATGACGATCGTGCTTGCGCCTATCAGTTTCGGGGGAGCTGCCATTGCCCCGGTTCTTATCCCGTTCCTGTTCGGGGCGGAGTTTACTCCGTCCATATCCGTTTCGGTTGTTCTCCTGGTTTTCTGCCTGTCGCAGGCACTTGAATATGTTCCGGGACGACTGCTGCTGGCGACGGAGCGCAGCAGCGAGGCGTTGCGGCTGTCGATTGTCAGCGGACTGATATCGGTCATACTGCTGATGCTGGTGGTGCCACGTTATGGCGGTGAGGGCGCGGCCTGGGCGAAGGGAGCAGTGTCGGTCGGCACCATGGTCTTCTACGCCATCTTCTGCAAACGCGTGCTGGGGGTATCGTTCAGGCTCGCGGGTCTCTTCAAGGTCCTTGCGGCGGCGGTGCTCTGCGCTGCGGCTGCGCGCGCCTGCATGTGGTGGTTGCCTGGACCATCCGGCATGTTGCTTGGCATCGTCGCAGGTGCCGTCGTTTACGGCGTCGGCCTTTTGGCCTTGAATGCCATTCCAGCCGAGGACCGCGCAATGATTGCGGATTGGGCTGCTGGTCGAATTCCAAATCGTTTGGCCGGTATCCTGCGTTCCGCCTTGCTGGTTCGGTGACGGTGGCCATGTCGACAGTCAAGACAAACAGCGCCGCGCGGATCGAGGCCCCTGTCACGCAATGGGCTGAAATTCCGATCGCCTTTGCCGGAATGGTGGGCCATTTCGGCCCGGGTGGCGGGCCGGTTGGAATCGTCATCTGCGATCCCTGGGGTTTCGACCAGCTGTGTACGCGCAAGTTTCATCGCGTGCTGGCCGCTTCTATGGCCTCGCGTGGATATCCGACGCTCCGCTTCGATTATCCCGGTGAGGGTGATGCCCCAGCCGTGAAGGGTGGCGCTGATTTGGAAAGCTGGATCGAAGGCGCTGTGTCTGCGGGCCACGAATTGCGTCGCCTTTCGGGTTGCGGCTCCGTGATTTTCTATGGGTTGGGGCTCGGCGGGGCGATTGCCCTGGCTGCGGCCGAGCGCTTCAACGCCACATCCGGCGTCGTACTTGCGGTGCCGGCACTCAATGGTCGCCGGTTTCTCCGCGAGACCGGGCTGCGCGAACGGGTGATTGTCGAAGACCTCGGCATCACCCTCGATTATCCCGAGGGTAGCGTCTCGCTGGCCGGTTTCATCCTGCCGACAGGTGTCGCGGCAGAGCTAAAATCCTTTGGCGTAGAGGGTCGCGGCCTGAAAGCCGGTACGCCACTGCTTTTCCTCAAACGTCCGGAGAACGCCACCGACGAACAGGTCCTTCAGGGGCTGCGCGAGGCCGGACATGCCGTCGATGTGGCTACCTTTCCGGGCTACGGCGAGATGATGAACGGGCTCAATGTGTCGGTGACGCCGCCTGAACCGATCGCAGCTGTCGTTGAATGGATCGCGGCTCGCTGGCCCCTTCCGGACTCTGTCGGGCGGCAGGCGACGCAGGATCTGCCCGCTCCTTCGATAGAGGACGGGAGTTATATCGAGACACCGCTGCTGATTGGAGCAGAGCCCAGGTTGTTCGGTGTGTTGTGCGAGCCACGGGATCTCGAACCGCGCGCGACTGTGGTGTTCGTCAACATGGCCTATACGTACCACATTGGCTGGGGCGGCCTCTGGGTGGATGCCGCGCGGACACTGGCGGCCGATGGCATCCGCTCACTGCGCATCGATCTTTCCAATATCGGCGACAGTCCGGCGCGACCTGGGACACCCGAACAGGTCGTCTATGCCTCTGCCCAACAGCACGATCTCAGGGAGGCGGTAGACGCGCTTCAACGGGAGTATGACGGACCGGTCTATCTGGTCGGGACCTGCAGCGGTGCCTATGCGGCACTGAGTTTCGCGGGCGCCAACAGTGACATTGCCGGTGTGGTTAGCGTAAACCAGTTGAGGCTGATCTGGGACGAAGATGAAGATGTCGAGGAGACGCTTCGGGCCGGAGCAAGGCCTCTGGCCGACTACCAGCGACGTGCGTTCAGCCTTGGGACCTATCGCCGACTGTTGGACGGCGACATCGATGTCCGGCGCGCTATCGGCAATCTTCTTCGCCTCGTTGCCGGCCGTCTTGTCCGCGGACTTGCGCCTTATCTCGGGAGGCTCACAAAGCTCGGACGCTTCCGCACAACGCTATTTGGCATGTTGCGGGACATGAAAGCCCGTGGCGCCCGCGTGACCTTTGTAGGCTGCCGGATCGATGGAAGTCTGGACGAACTCGCCCGCTATTTCGGCGGCGACTTTGCCGGCCTCAAATCATTCGACAATATCGACCTTCAGATCATCGAGGAAACGGACCACATGCTCACACCGCTTTCGGCCCGCCGACAACTGATCGATATCATTCGAAGCGTCGCCCGGGCGGACAGAAGCGCTCGGGATTTCACGCAAACTTAACTGCGCCCGCGCTAGGGTCTGGGTGCGGCGGTCTTCCCGCGCCGGGGTATGGCGCGGGTCGTTTTCATTTTCAGGGACCAAAAGGCAGCTGTGTTTCCATGGCAATCTACCTCATCAACATGGACCGCGACACGGACCGGCTGGAGCACATGACGCAACAGCTCGACGGGCTGGCGTTCGAGCGGCTGCCGGCTTTCGACGGTCGCCGATTGACCGACGAGGAGCTTGCCGTGATCCGCGCCGAGCGGCCGGGAGCAAGCTGGTCGCGCGGCCAGGTCGGCTGCTTCTTCAGCCACATCGAAGCATGGGCAAAGATTGCCGCCGGCGACGACCCGTACGGCGTTGTGCTCGAGGACGACCTGCATCTGTCCGGGGACTTTGGAAGATTTGCGGCGCTCTACACGATGGCCGGATTTCCGACTGATGCGGACATCGTCAGACTGGAGTCCACCACCAACTCGGTGCTGCTAGGACCATCCACGCTCGACGCGGACGGTCGCTCGCTGCGACGCATCCGGTCGTCCACCTGGTGCACTGGCGCCTATCTGCTGTCGAAATCGGCGGCGGCAAAGCTCCTGGCCCTCGACAAGAGCACGCACACAGTCGCCGACTATTTTCTGTTCTGCTACGAAGCGTCGCCCGTGCCGGAACTCCTCAACATCTATCAGTTGACGCCTGCGGTGGCGATACAGGACAAATTCGCCAACCCTGAGACCACGACGTTTACGACCACCATCGACACCGGTCCCGGTGATGTGGAGCGGCTCACACCCTCTGTCCTGCTGCGCAAGATCATGCGCTTCCTGCGCGGCTACCGCCGCGTCACAGCGCGGTGATCGTTTCGCTTAAAGGCCTGCGCGTCAGACGGGAGGATGCAAGAAGGCCGGCATCGGTGCGTTCTCCCCCGCATTGGTGAGGAACAGGCGCGCCGTGTCGAGCGCCTCGCGGATCGTCACGTCCATGTCGAGATACCGATAGGTTCCCAGGCGCCCGACGAATGTAATGCCGTCTTCCCGCTCGGCGCGGGCGACATAGGCGGCCAACTGTTCCTTCTCCTTCACCAGCCGGATCGGGTAATAGGGGATGTCGTCGAGACCGCACTCGCGTGAGAATTCGCGGTAGCAGACGGAGCCCTTGTGCTCCTCCCATGGAGAGAAGTGCTTGTGCTCGGTGATGCGGGTGTAGGGGACGGAGACGTCGCCATAGTTCATCACCGCGCAGCCCTGATAGTCGCCGTCATAGGTGAAGCGTTCGAAGTCGAGCGTGCGATAGCCGAGTTGGCCGAGTTCATAGCCGAAATAGCCGTCGAGGGGGCCTGAATAGAAGACATGGCCGTATTCACTCACCTGGTCCCGGCCGAATCGCGTGCCGAGGTGAACGGTGATGCGCGGATGATCGAGGATTCCGGCGACCATCTCGGTGTAGCCATTTTCCGGCATGCCCTGGAACTTGTGGAAGAAATAGTTGTCGTCGTAGTTGAAGCGGACCGGCAGGCGCTTCAGGATCGAGGCCGGCAGGTCTTTGGGCGAGCAGCCCCACTGCTTCTGCGTATAGCCTTTCAGAAAGGCCTCGTAGAGATCGTTGCCGACGAAGCGAAGCGCCTGCTCCTCGAAGGTCTGCGGGTCCTCGATCGTCGTATCCGCTTGCGTTTCGATGAAGGCGCGCGCCTCGTCCGGGCGAAGCGTCTTGCCGAAGAACTGGTTGATGGTGTGCAGGTTGATCGGCAGGGAATAGACCTGACCGCCGCTCGTCGTCTTCACGCGGTTCTTGTAGGGCAGAAAGGCCTGGAAGCGGTTGACGTAGTTCCAGACCTCCGCGTCATCGGTATGAAAGATGTGCGGTCCGTAGACATGGACCATCACCCCCGTCTCCGGATCGCGCTCGGTATGGCAGTTGCCCGCGATGTGGTCGCGACTGTCGAAAATCTCGACCTCGTAACCGGCTTCCGCAAGCTCCCGGCCGATCACGGCGCCGGAAAGGCCGGCGCCGACGGCGGCTATCTTCCTGTATGACATCGTGCCCCCACGTCCTGTCGCGTCGTAATCCCGGGTCTCAGGCCTTCGGCTCGGTCCAGAGGCGTCTGTCGCGCATCAGGGGTTCGTATTCGTTCCACTTCACCAGCTTGTCGAGATAGCGCTGGCGGTAGGTCGTGTCATCCTCGAACTCGACGTTTTCGGCGAGGATCTCGCGCCCGACCTCGTAGTAGACGTCGAGGTTCCGCAGGTCCGGAACCGGTGTCTCGCCACGCTCGCATTCGCCCTGCATGTCCCAGTAGATCTCCTCGAGCCGCTTGGCGAGGCCCGGCATGTCGCGGAGCACGCTCGCTTCGCGCTGGTCGGCGATCGCCTGGCGGATTTTCGTCAGGCTTTCCGGATTGCGCGCGAAGCCGATGGCGCGCTCGACATACTCCTCGGGGGACGAGCAGATCAATTCCGGCGCGCCGGCGGCGTTGACGATGCTGGCGCAGAAGCGGGACGCAAAGCTCTTGCCCGGCATGGTGAGCACCGGCAGGCCCGAGGTGATCGCATCGGCGGCCGTCGAGTGAGCGCCGTAGGGGAAGGTGTCGAGAAACAGGTCGGCAACGCCGATGCGGGCGAGGTGCAGCGGGTTCGGCGTCTTCTTGGCGAAAACCAGTCGCTCGGGCTCGACACCGGCGTCACCGGCGAGCTTGCGCAGGCGCTGGTTGACGTCCTCGTCACCGACCAGCAGCCACAGAATGCTGCCCGGCGTCGCCTTCAGGATTTCCATCCACCGGGCGAAGGTCTTCTCGGTGATCTTCTGCATGCCGTTGAAGCAGGCGTAGACGAAGGCGTCTTCCGGCAGGCCGACATCCTTGCGAGACGGACGCGGCGCGATCGGGCGCTTCCGGTCGAGCGGCTGGTCGCAGGCAATGCGGAAAACCTTCTCGGTGTAGTAGATCTCGTTTTCCGGCGGCACGATGGTGTCGTCGGTGATCATGTACTGGTGGAACGGCGTCGCCATGGTGCCCGGATATCCGCAGAAATTGACGATGACCGGTGCCGGACGATAGGCGAAGATCTTCGTGCGGGCATGTTTGGTATAGCCGTTGACGTCGACGAGCACGTCGATCTCGTCGGAGACGATCAGGCGTGCGGCATCCACGTCGCTCATCGCTGTGATGTCGCGCCAGGTGTGAACCGCGGCCTTGATGCGGTTCTGCGTGGAATCAGCCGGACGGTTCTCGCCGGAATAATAGGCGAATACCTCGACATTGCCGGAGTCGTGCAGTTCGAAGACCTCACAGAGCGCGAAACCGACGGCGTGTTCGCGGAGGTCCGACGAGACATAGCCGACGCGCAATCGCTGTCCGGTGCCGGTCTTGTGACGGACGGGCTTGCGCTGGACGGCGGAAAGGTCCGGGCGGCCGACGAGGTGTTTGTAGTAGCGATAGGCCTTGGCGAGCTGGAAGATCGGGTCGTCGGCATAGTTTGCGAGCGTCAGCGGTGACATCGCGTCGATCAGCTGGCGGATCGAGACGTGTTCTGACGAGACGAGGGCCGGCCACTTGCACTGGCGCTGGCGCAGCGCTGTCCAGTGCTGCCCGGCCTCGGTACGGTCCGGCTGCAGTTCGATCGCCTGCCAGAGTGCGTTTTCGGCTTCCTCGAGGATCGCGGCACCTTCCAGCACACGACCGATGTGCTGCAGGCTCATGTGCTTGTGTGACAGGCGGTCCGGCGTCACGTCGGCTGTCAGCTGCACGTATTGGCGCCATTGCTCGATCGCCTTGGCTGCCTGGCCTGCATCCTCAAGCGCTCGGCCGAGATTGATGTGGCCAGGGCCGAACAGCGGGTTTTGCTTGATCGCCGTGCGCAGCGCCTGAATGGCGCCCGCCGTGTCGCCGGACTGGCTCAGCGCGACCGAATAGTTGAACAGCGCCACATGGGCGAGGGGATTGCCGTCGTTGAAGGCGATCCAGTTCTTGAAGAATTCCATGGCCTGCGGGCGATGTCCGCCGGCGTTGAGTGTTTCGGTAATCTGGAAGAGTTCGATGAGCGACATCTGCCCGTTACGTGCCCGATCAAGAAGATTGGGAAGCGGCGATACTTGATCTGGAGCAGGAACATTGGTGTTCATCGACATTAATCCCGAAGCAGGCGGCCTGACGGCTCTGGTTGAATCACACGCAGGAGCGTTGAACCTGCTTAGGCGCGCTAGCTTGCGTTGGACTTGCCGAAAGCATTTGTGGCCGGCGACTAAAATTTGCGGGCTGAACGAAAAAAGCCGAGACAATACATAGGGGTGAAGTGCTGAGCCGCCGCCGTGGCCGATTTTTTACTCGCTCCAGCAGTCACGCCTGACTGTTTAACCAAAAAAAGTCATGCCTTGCTTGAGCTGAAAACTCTACCCCGTATTGCAGTCTCTGCTTAATTGGGCCCGGAAGGACGCCGAAATTTCCTATAAGCTGTTGATTTTTAATATTTATGCTCGGCAACCAGGTGTTGGGCGCGTTGTTCCGATAATGGACAGATATTTTTGCCGAAGACTGCACTTTAGGCTTCGGTTAACCCAAAATTAGCGAGTGACGAACTAACTCTTCCTCGAGTTTCCATCTCTGCACGAATCTTTCAGGTGCGCTCAGGGTGGGAGCCGACAGTGTCTCTCCATCGGGGCGGACACTTCTATTCAGGCGGGGGGCAGGGCGCGGTAGCGTCCTGAGCATGATGCCCTTACCAACCTGCCGGCTCGGTCGAGCCATGTTCCGTGAAAATTGATTTTTGTCCGTAAGGACGCCCGAAGTGTGGATGCCCGTGGGGTGCCAGGCGACGGGGGCAAGGATGCCGAAGGGCGCAGGATGCGTTCGAGGTTGCGACGGAGGACGTCAGTCCGACCGCGCGGCCGTGGCAGCGAGACGAACACTTTAATTTGGCCAACTGATAGGGCGCGTCCATGACCTCGATCATCTCCTCTCTGACCGTGAACCAGATCCGGTCGCTTTCCACGAACACGATCGCATCGCTCACGAGTGACGACATCGCAGCGCTCCGCACCGACCAGGTGAAGGTGCTCTCCTCCACGCAGATCGCAGCGTTGCAGACCGACGATCTCGTTGCGTTCGACTCTGACCAGCTGGCTGCCATCTCCGCCACTGGTATCAAGGGACTGACGCTTGCGCAGCTCGATGCGCTCGACACCACCCACATCCAGAGCCTCGGCACAGCACAGCTCGCGGCCCTGAGCTCGACCCAGTTCGCGCAGCTCGATTCCGACCAGATCGCGGCTCTCACCACCACCCAGGTCGCCTCGCTCGGCTCCGCCGCCATCGCAGCGCTCAGCTCCGACGAAATCGCGACCTTCTCCTCGGATGAAATCGCGCTCCTCAACCCGAAGGCGCTTGCAGGCATCTCGACCGCCAACTTCGTCACCCTGACCACCGACCAGCTCGACGGCCTCTCCACCGGCCAGCTCGCGGCGCTCAAGACCGACCATATCGCCGTCCTGACCACCGACCAGATGGGCGCTCTTTCCACGGCGCATATCGCCGTTCTCAGCGCCGCCCAGATCGGTGCTCTCTCGACCGACAATATCGCGGTTCTGACGACCGACCAGATCGGCCAGCTCGGCACCAAGGCGATTGCGGCTCTCTCGACTGCCCAGATCGCCGCCATGGACTCCGACCAGGTCGCAGCCCTGAGCTCGACGCAGATCGCTGCGCTCGGCTCCGATGACATCGCCGCGATGACGTCAGATGAAATCGGCACATTCACAACCGACGAAATCGCCGCCATCAGCGCAAAGGCTATCGCCGGCATCTCGACCGACGTTCTGGCTAATCTTTCCACCGACAACATCGCCGCGCTGACCACGGCCCAGGTTGCCGCTCTCAGCACCGGTCAGATCGATGCTCTCACGACCGATCAGTTCGCAGTTCTCGGCACCGACAAGGTCGCCGTTCTCAGCGCCACGCAGATCGCCGCCGTTGGCGCCAACGCTCTCGTCGACACGCTGACCACCGGCCAGGTCGCAGCCCTGAGCACAAAGGCCGTGAAGGGTCTGACGACCGACCAGCTTGCTGCGGCCACCACCGATAGCATTGCTGCGCTTACATCGACGCAGATCGCCGCTCTGAGCTCCGACCAGGTCGGTGCGCTGGATCCGACCACCATCGCAACCTTCAGCACTGACGAAATTGCGGCGATCAGCTCGAAGGCAATATCGAGCGTATCCCGCTACGCGTTTGGAGCTGAGTTCTCCTCCGCTCAGATTGAAGCCCTGACGACGGCCCAGGTGTCCTCTCTCAGTGACATTCAGCTGCAGGATCTCTTCGCAGTTGGTAACGGAGCTGCACTTACCACAACACAGGCTGCAGCACTGACCGCGTCACAAATCGGCAATTTCGGCGCGTCTTACTTGGCTGGCGGCTTCTCAACCGATCAACTCGCGGCTCTCAACCTGAAGGCAACGGCTGCGCTGACTAGCGACCAGCTCTTCTTGCTGAGCACGGATCAGGTCGACGCTCTGTCGACCGCGCAACTCGCCACACTCAGCTCCACGGCAATCAGTGGTTTGACATCGGATGGCGTCGCCACGCTGTCGTCAGCTGACATCCAGGCGATCAGCGCCAAGGCGATCCAGGGTCTCGACATCACCGAGCTCTCCACCGACCAGGTTGCGGCTCTGACCACGGCCCAGATTGTCGGTCTTTCGACAACCCAGATCGCGGGTCTCTCAACGGATCAGACTGCTGCCCTGACGACCGGCCAGGCCGCTGCCCTGACCGCAACCCAGATCGGCACCCTCTCCACCGACAACTTCGCCGAACTCGGTACCGACCGGATCGCGGCGTTGAGCTCGAAGGCGATCGCCGCCCTTTCGACGGCCCAGATCGATGCCATGAGCTCGGATCAGGCCCAGGCGTTGACCACGGCTCAGGTCAAGTCGATGACTTCGGACCAGCTTGCCGCACTGACCACCGACGACATCGTCACCTTCTCGACCGACGATATCGCCGCCATCAGCGCAAAGGCTCTCGCCGGCCTTTCGACAGACAATGTCGCAGTCCTGACGACCGATCAGGTTGGCGTTCTCACCACGCAGCAGATCGCCGCGCTCAGCACCGATCAGGTCGCGGCTCTCACGACCGACCAGGCTGGCGCGCTGACGACCGGTCAGATCGGTGCCTTCACATCGGCTGGCCTCTCCGCCATGTCGACCGACGTTCTTGCCCTCTTTGACGCCGGCGACATCGCCGCCATCAACGTCAAGGCTCTGGCCGGCATGTCGACAGGCAACTTCGCATCGCTGTCCGACACCCAGGTCGCCGCTCTGACGACCGGTCAGGTCGCCGCGCTGAAGAGCGACCAGATCGCCGTCCTTAGCTCGGACGATCTTCTGGCCCTCACCACGGACAAGATCGCGGTCCTGTCGGCAACCCAGATCGCCGGGATCGACACGACCAACATCGCCCTGCTCGATACCGATCAGGTCGCTGCGCTCGCCACAAAAACGGTTGCCGGCCTCAGCACTGCTCAGGTCGATGCCATGACCTCGGAACAACTGGAGGCGCTGTCCTCCGGCCAGGTCGCGGCCCTCGGAACCGCCGCAATCGGCGCGCTCACCACCGACGACATCGTCACCTTCTCGACCGACGATATCGCCGCCATCAGCGCCAAGGCCCTGCAGTCGCTCTCGACCGACAACGTCGCCGTCCTGACGACCGACCAGGTTGTCGTGCTGACGACAACCCAGGTCGCCGCACTGACCTCCGATCAGATCACCGCCATGACCACGGACCAGATCGGCGTTCTGACCACCGGCCAGATCGGTGCGCTCAGCTCCGCTGCCTTCGGCGCAATGGGAACCGACGACCTCGCGACCTTCGACAGCGCCGATATCGCTGCGATCAACGTCAAGGCGCTGGCCGGCTTCTCGACCGGCAGCATCGCAGCGCTCAGCACAGACCAGGTTGCCGCCCTGACGCTGCTCCAGGTTGCCGCGCTCAAGTCTGACCAGATTTCCGCCCTCACCACCGATCAGATCGGTGCCATGACGTCTGGCCAGATCGGTGCTCTGAGCGCCACGCAGGTTGCCTCGCTGTCGACCGACAACGTGGCACTTCTGTCCTCCGACCAGATCGGCGCTCTTGGTTCGACCCAGATTGCCGCGCTGACCACCGGCCAGATCAACGCCCTGACCACCGACCAGTTCGACATGCTCGACACGGCCCAGATCGGTGCGCTGAGCTCGACGGCTCTCGGCCAGCTCGGCACGGACGATCTCGCCACCTTCGACGCGACCGACATCGCGGCGATCAGCACGAAGGCGCTGGCCGGCCTGTCGACCACCAACGTCGCCGCGCTCTCGACCGATCAGGTTGCGGCGATCACCACCGGCCAGCTCAGCGGTCTCAGCTCGACGCAGGTCGCAGCCCTCACCACCGACCAGATCGGTGCGGTGTCCACGGCCCAGATCGGCGCAATGCGGGCAACGCAGCTTCAGGCGCTGTCGACCGACAACGTCGCGCTGCTTGACACTGCCCAGCTCGGTGCCCTGACAACGACGCTGTTCGCAGCCCTGACGTCCGATCAGGTCGGCGCACTGACATCCGACCAGGTTGCCCTGCTGACAACCGCCCAGATCGGCGTGCTCTCGGCTGCCGGCCTCGCCGCGATGTCGACGGACGACCTCGCCACCTTCGACTCGGCGGACGTCCAGGCGATCAGCGTCAAGGCGCTGCAGGGCCTCTCGACCACCTTCCTCGCCGGCATGGGAACCGACCAGGTTGCCGCCTTCTCGACGGCACAGGTCGCAGCCCTCAGCTCCGGTCAGGTTGCCGGCCTGACGACCGATCAGGTTGCCAACCTGACGACCGGCCAGGTGGCGGCGATCTCCGCTGCTCAGATCGGCGCCATGGGCACGGATCTGGTTGGCGCACTGACGACGGACCAGGTGGCCGTTCTCAGCTCGAAGGCGATCGGTGGCCTGACCACGACGCAGATCGACGCGATGTCCACCGACCAGATCGAGGCGCTGACCTCGGCTCAGGTCGCGGTTCTGAGCGCCGCGTCCATCTCGGCGATGTCGTCGGAAGATATCAATCTCTTCGCGACCGACGAGATTGCAGCGATCAGCACCAAGGCGATGGCCGGTCTGTCGAGCGACGACATCATCAACCTGGAAAGCGATCTGCTGCTGGCCCTCACGACCTCGCAGGTCGAAGCCCTCAGCGGCGACCAGGTCGACGCCATCATCGCGGCCTACAACGCGCTCTGATGACATCCGGCGCGGCAGTCGCCGCGCCGTACAACACGATCAGGCGGCGGTCCGGAAACGGGCCGCCGTTTTTTCCGTTGAAGGGAATGCGGCGGGACTCAGCTGGCGCGCTGTCAGGTAGGGAAGGGTGGTCTCACCGCGGAGCGAGGACACCGGTGGCAAGCGCACGCTGGATTCCGCGCACATCGGTTCCCTTCTTCAGGGTTCTCTGAATCGGCTCATTCGACCCGGACACCCACACCTTCAGTTCGGAGTCCAGATCGAAGGTGCCGGCCGTTTCCACTGAAAAACGCGTGACGGCACGGTAAGGGATGGAGAGGTAGTCCACCTTGCTCCCAGTCATCCCCTGGATGTCGACGAGGATCAACCGCCATTGCGTGAAGACGAAAAAGTCGCGAATGACCTTGTAGGCGAGCTCCGCCCGTTCTCCGTCGATCAGCACGCCATCAAGGCGTTTTGCCAGATCGGCCGGATCAACGCTGCTTCCGTGGCCGAGCAGTCCGTCGAACAATCCCATGATAACTCTCCTCGTGTGCGACACGGGCAGGGTTAACGCGGATATGCGGATTTTTTGTCCGACCTGAGAGATAGGTGACGTTTTGTACCGAAGACATGGGTAACACTTTTTGCCTTTTGGCGGGAGGTGTTGATGCCGTGGAGAGAGATTTCGG
>NZ_JAGRRC010000001.1:887616-988390 GCF_018122705.1 Ciceribacter sp. L1K23
TGTGGGGCACGGAGGGGAGCGCGGGGTATGCATGCGGCGCGGGCCAACGGACCTGACAAGTCCCGGCGGCGCATGCGGGGTGGAGGTTTGCCTCCACCGGAGACCCGACGCTCCTGCAGAGAGGCCGAAGTCGCGGATAAAAACCGCCGAACGGGGTACCGGAAGGTACCACACTACTAACTAAACGAGGTGCCCCCGGTACCCCGTCCGCTTCCCCTTTGTTTCGAGTGACGGGGAAGACATTACAGGTGATGCCGAACCGGAGGGGGAGAGCCTCTGCGGGGTTTTGGGGTGCGCGGGATTTTGGGAGAGGATGGATTGAGGAGATGGATGATGCAGCGACACTTGGAGATGGCAGCGCATGCCCCTCATCCGCCTGCCGGCACCTTCTCCCCGCATGCGGGGAGAAGGAGGATGGAGCGAGCGCGGTGCCACGAGTCCCTTCTCCCCGTCAGAACGGGGGTGAGGCGCGGGCCGCGCAGCGGAGCAATCGATCCGGCGAATCGATTGCAGCAACGAACGCCTTGAGCCCTAGCGAAAGGCCGGCAGGGTGGCGGCAGCCGGATGAGGGGCACTGGGCGATGACAAAGCTGGCGGAGTACCACCCGGCACGCCCTCATCCTGAGGTGCCCTCGCGAACGCGAGGGCCTCGAAGGATCATGCGGGGCACGGCGCTGGCACCACCACCGGCCAGCCCCGATGCTTCGAGACCCCTTGCGGCGCACCTCAGCATGAGGCTGGAGAGAGGGTTCTCTCCGGCCACGACCATTTTGCAAGCACAGATTGCTTTTTGACAAAAGTAAAATAAAGATAAAGCGGGGACTATCGATAATAATACGACCTATATCGGACCAATCAATTCTTTCGGGGAGGGAGCCGTCATGGCGGCTACATTTACAGGTATCTATAACGACGATCACGACAATGGATCGACCCGGGTCGGGGCCGATGGCGCCAATGCCGGCGGGACGGGCAGTCTGGTCGTCGATGGCGGCAGCGTGCTCGATCTCTCCTCCGCCAATCTCGCCAGCGACCCGTACCAGGCGCTGGACGTCGGTACCGCGGCTGACGGGGCCGGTGACGGCTCGGTCCTGATCGACACGGGGTCGACGCTGCAGTTCACCTCCGCGATCGACGGCGTCCAGACCGCCATCCGCATCGGCCGCAATGGCAGCACCGGTCTTGTCGTCGTCGATGGCGGGACCTTGAGCGTGCTCGACAGTTCGACCCTCGGGCAGCAGGAGGACGGCGAGGACGTCGAAGGGCTTGTGGTCGGTCGCGACAGCGGCAGTTCCGGCGAACTACGGATCGAGGATGGCGGCGCCTTCCGCATGGAAGGCAACGGCGTGAATGTCCAGATCGGCCGCAATGCCGGCACCGGCGCCGTCACGCTGACCAACAACTCGAGCTTCGACCTCGTCGCCAATGGCGATACGGCCGGCAGCCAGATGTCGATACGCATCGGCAACCAGAACAATGCGGACGGCCTGTTCGAGATGACCGGCTCAACCGGCTCGATGACGGCTTCGGTGCTCGGCAGCGCCTATCTCGGCGTCGGTCTCGACACCGCTTATGGTTGGATGCAGTTGATCGAGAGCGAGTTCAGCGTCAATGGCGGGGCGGGCGGTGCGAGCGCCACCATCGGCTGGGGCGGCCATGGCGTGCTGCGAACCTCGAACTCGATTCTGAGCTTCCTGAGCACCACCGGCAATTCCGAACTTCTCGTCGGAACGGCGCTTGACGGGGCGGGGGGCACCGGCGAGGTGCTGATCCGCAGCGATTCGGCCGTGCATCTCTGCGGTCTGGCGAGTGCCTATTTCGGGATCGGCAATGGCCAGGGCTCGCTCGGCACGGTCGATGTCTCCGGCGGCAGCCTCGTCAGTCTCCTCGTCAGCGGGACGGAGGGCGATGCGGTTGCCGTCGTGGGCGAGCAAAACAGCACGGGTCGGCTGTCGTTCCGGACCAGCACGATGACGTTGGACGCTCCGGATCAGGTCAAGCTCCTGATCGGCACAACCGGCGGCTACGGCAGCTTTTCCGCCCAGCGAAGCGATTTGACCTTCACCGGCGACACCGCCCTGATCGAGATCGGTTCGGATGACGGCGTCGGATCGATGGTGCTTGATGACAGCGTGGTCGATATCGTCGTTGAAACAAACGCCGCCATCCATATCGGCAGCACGTATGACGGCGCATCGAGCAGCCAGGGCAGCCTGACGCTGCAAAACGGTTCGACCGTCGAGATCACGGGGACCGCGAGCAGCAACGTGATCGTCGGCGGCACCTTCGGCTCGACTGCGTCGCTGATCGTGCGCAGCGGAAGCGTGCTCGACTTCGCTTCCGGGTCCGACACCAGCGGCTTCGCATCGCTCAGGATCGGTGCCTATGGCGCGACCGGCGCCTCGGTCGTCATTCAGGGCGCGAACTCCGAGATCGCCAATGTCGACCGTGTGACGATCGGCTATCTGACGTCGGAAACCGGTTATGTCGCCAACGGAACGAGCTCGCTCTTCTTGCGCGACGGCGGGGCGCTGACGCTGGCGTCCGGCGGCCTTCTCAGGGTCGGCCAGGGTGGAACGGTCGGCGGCACGACGGCGACGATCACCGGCAATGTCGAACTCGCCGCTTCCGGCAAATTCGACCTCAACAGCGGCAGCTACGGTGATTTCGTCGTGAACGGCAACCTGACGGTCACCGGCACCAGCAGTCTGATGCTGGAGGTCGGTTCTGCCGGCGAGGATACGCTCACGCTCGACGATCTCATCAGCACCAGCGGCCAGCTGACCATCCGCGTCGCTGCCTTCGAAGGCTACAAGTTCACCGCCGGCACGATCCGAAAGCTGGTGACGCTCGACGACATCTCAGGCAATGCCCCGGACTGGATCGTCTCCGGCCAGCATTCCGACTTTTCCTTTTATGGGGGAACCCGAACCGACCGGGGCGGCGATCTCGTCATCCAGGCGCTCAACAGCGGAACGACAGGCGGCGTCGGCACGCTGGACTTCGGCACGAGCACGGCGTCGACCAGCCTCACCTACAATTCGGCCACCAAGGTGGCGGTGGTGAAGGGCGGCGTCTTCGGTTCTGACGGCGGCAAGGCCTACAAGGTCGACAGCATCCTCGGCTCCAACGGTACGGATACCTTCACCGTGACAGGCACGACGGCGGTCAACCTGATCTTCGCCGGGCGCAACGGCAATGACAAGATCACGGCAGGCGCCGGGGCAGACAAGCTGAGCGGCGATGCCGGCAACGATACGTTGATCGGCGGTGCCGGCAACGACACCCTCTATGGTGGCCTTGGCAACGATACGCTGACGGGTGGCGTCGGAAAGGATACCTTCGTGTTCAACACGACGCTCAGCGCCTCCAGCAATGTCGACCGCATCACAGACTTCAACGTTGCCGACGACACGATCTCGCTGGAAAACAGCGTGATGACGGCGCTGAAGACCGGCAAGCTCGCCAGCGGCGCCTTCTGGAAAAGCACGGCCGGGGTCGCGCACGATGCCGACGACCGGATCATCTACGATACCGACAGCGGCAACCTGTATTACGATTCCAACGGAAATGCGTCCGGCGGCGCGGTGCTGATCGCCAAGCTTAGCGCCAACCTCGCATTGACGGCGGCCGATTTCCTGGTGACGTGAGCGCCGTCCGGTCAGGGCGGCGCAGTTTCCCCGATCGGCAATCGGTCCTGCTGCCGGCCGCGCCGGTGTTTCCTGAGCAGCCGGCTTGTCTGTTCGACCTTGAACAATTCCCCTCAGTGCGCACATTGTGGGGGAAACGAGGAAGGAGACGATGATGGACGGATCGATGCCGGTAAAGGGTAATGCGGCGGAGATGATTTCGGACATTCTCGCCCGGCAGAAGACGGCGTGGGCTCTCGACGTGACGCCCGAAGCCGCTGTGCGCCTTGACCGGCTCGACCGGCTGGAGCGGATGATCGGCGCCTGGAGCGAGCGGTTTTCGGCGGCGATCTCCGCCGATTTCGGCAACCGGTCGGCGGTCTCCACCACGCTCACCGACATCGTTCCGACGCTCGCCGCCATCAGGCATGCCCGACGGCACCTGAAGCGCTGGATGCGGCCGAGGCGCGTCGGTCTTTCCTGGACAGGCTGGCCGGCCTCGGCCTTGCTCATCCGCCAGCCGTTCGGCGTCGTCGGCATCGTCGCGCCGTGGAACTATCCGCTCAACCTTGTACTCTCGCCGCTCGTGGGGGCGCTCGCCGCCGGCAACCGGGCGATGCTGAAACCGTCGGAACTGACGCCCGGCTTTTCCGAGGCGCTGAGGGTGGCTGTCGGCGAGCACTTCGCCGAGGACGAGGTGGCGGTGATCGCCGGCGGGCCGGAGGTGGCGGCGGCTTTCACGGCGGCTCCCTTCGACCATCTGATCTTCACCGGCTCGACGGCCGTCGGCCGCAAGGTGGCGGAAGCGGCGGCGAAGAACCTGACGCCCGTGACGCTGGAGCTCGGCGGCAAGTCGCCGGCGATCCTCGACCGCTCCGCCGATTTCGAAAGCGCCGTGCCCCGGCTGATCTGGGGCAAGCTGCTGAATGCCGGCCAGACCTGCGTGGCGCCGGACTACGTGCTGGTGCCGCGTGACCGGATCGAGGTCTTCCTCGTCGCCGCAAAGGCGGCGGTTGCGGCGCAATATCCGACGATATCGGCCAATGGCGACTATACCTCGATCATCAGCGAACGGCATTTCGAGCGGCTGACGCGGCTCGTCGACGAGGCACGGGAGAAGGGCGCGACGGTCGTATCGCTGGCGGGAGAAGGCGATCCGGAACGGCGGCTGTTCTCGCCCGTCGCGGTCGTCGGCGCGCCCGATGACTGCACGCTGATGCAAGAGGAGATCTTCGGGCCAATCCTGCCGGTCGTGCCCTATGATACGGCGGACGAGGCGATCGCCTACGTCAACGGTCGCGACCGGCCGCTGGCGCTCTACTGGTTCGGCACCGACCGGGTTTCGGAGCGGAAGGTCCTGACCAGCACCATCGCCGGCGGTGTCACCGTCAACGACACAATCCTGCATCTGTCGCAGGACGACCTGCCGTTCGGCGGCGTCGGTGCCTCCGGCTACGGCGCCTATCACGGCGAGGCGGGGTTTTTGGCGCTCAGCAAGGAAAAGCCGGTGCTGCGGCAGGCCCGCTGGTCGGCGGTGACGCTGCTCTATCCGCCGTACGGTCGATTGGCGGATTGGTTGCTGAAACTGCTGTCGCGCTTCGCCTAACGCCGTGCCCGTCAGCGGGTGGCGGGCTTGGCGGTCGCCATCCGGAGGCGCGACTGCAAGGCCAGCGGTTCGGGCAGGCCCTGATTGCCGACGGCGGCTTCGAGATCGGCTGCCGGTCCGGGCCTGCCGATCAACCAGCCCTGGAAGACATCGCAGCCGAAACGCTTCAACGCCGTCCACTGCGGCTGGGTCTCGACGCCTTCCGCGACGATCGACAAATCGAGGTCGCGGGCCATGGCGATGATCGAGCGCAGAAGCGCGGCATCGCGGCCGTCGTCTGCCGCACCGGCAACGAAGCTGCGGTCGATCTTGAGTTCGCAGACCGGCAGGCGGCGGAGATAGGACAGCGAGGAATAGCCGGTGCCGAAATCGTCGAGCGAGAAGGAGAGCCCGAGCGCGCGCAGCTCCTCCATCTTGGCGGCGACGGCATCCAGCCCGGCGATCAGCACGCTTTCGGTCAACTCGAGTCTGAGCCGCGCCGGGTCGATCCGGTGAGCCCGGATGGTGCTGCGGACGGAGGCGACGAAGTCGCTTTCGTTGAACTGGCCGGCGGAGACATTGATAGAGAGCGTCAGCCGCTCAAGGGCCGGCTCGGCGGACCAGCGGGCAAGCGTGCGGCAGGCTTCCTCGAGCACGAAGCCGCCCACGAGCGGCATGAGACCGGCCTCCTCTGCGACGGGGATAAAGGTGGCGGGCGAGACGGTGCCGCGCACCGGATGCGTCCAGCGCAGCAGCGCCTCGGCGCCGACGATCCGGCCGTTGCGATCGGCCTGCGGCTGGTAGGCGAGCGTCAGTTCATCCCGCTGAAGCGCCGCAAGCAGGTCCCGGGCGAGCCCTTTCGGGGCGGTGAGACGGCGCTGCAAGAGCCAGACGGCTGAGCAGAAAGTCGCGGTCGCGAGCGTTGCGTTGACCCAGATGCCGACCCGGCGCAACTCGTGCGGGATCGGTTCGGCGAAGGGTGGCGCATATGCGGAGACATGCAGGACCACGAAGGCGATGACGCTTGCCGCGATGATGGCAAGCTGAAACCGGGAGGGGCGGCGGATGTGATCGAGATAGGCGAGGATGGCGAGAAGCGGCAGGAAGAGATGCGTCACCCGCGGATAGGCTGGGTCCGGCGTATCGAACAGAAGGCAGAAATAGACGATGAAGACGAAGCAGGCGATCTGCGTGACCTTCAGGACCAGTTCCAGCCGCCCGGCCTCGATCAGGATGAAGCAGAGGATGGCGACGGCGGCGGGAAAGAGTTCGGCGCGGGCCATGGCATGATGCCCGCTGACGGAGAAGATCAGCGCCCAGGCGAGCGACATGACGAAGACGACCAGCGCCGCCGCCCTGTAGGCGACAACCACTTTCCGCGCCTGCCGCGATCCGCCTGCGTCCTTGCCCATTGCCTGTCCATTGCCATGCCGCTTGAGGCGACAAGGCGCGTCTTCCCGCCTCGGTCGGGTCACCGTATTGCAGGTCTTGCTAACATGGCCGGCTTAACGAAGTGGTGGGCGGGCGTGATGAATGAATGGTAAGCAGCCGGCCCTTCGCCATGGCAAGGCGCGGTCGGGAAAGACGGGAGCGGCTGGTTTTGCTTTTTCTTCCGCCGCTCCCGGACCGCGGGCGGTCCTCCTCCCCGCAGGAGTGGTCAGCTGGCCTTGGCGATCTTCAGGACGTCAGGGTCGTAGACGCGGCCGAAGCGGTTTTCGAGGAAGTCGGGCAGGGCGATCTGCTCTTGGCGGACGAAGCCCTTCTGTGGCAGCCGGCCTTCGGCGAGCAGGTCAAGCACGGTGCAGATGCCGGCGGCGGTGGTGATCTGGATGGCGCTCATCTTGCGGCCGGCGACCGGGCCGGCATAGACCTTGTTGGCATAGGTCTCCTGCAGGTAGCGATTGTCCTTCCAGCCGCAAGCGGTGACGAAGATGACGACGACGTCCTGCAGCGTGGCGGGAAGGGCGTTCTCGAAGAGGTCCTTCAGTACCTCGCGGCGGTTCTTCAGGTTGAGGTCGTTGAGCAGCGCCTTCATGATCGCCTGATGGCCGGGATAGCGGATGGTGCGGTAGTTCATCGTCCGGACCCTGCCGTCCAGCGTGCGGGCCAGCGTGCCGAGGCCGCCAGAGGTGTTGAAGGCTTCGTAGGTGACGCCGTCGAGGGAAAATTCCTCGCGCTCCTCCATGGCCGGAACGGTGACCAGCCGGCCTTCGACGATCGCCTCGCAGGGCTCGATGTATTCGTTGATGAGGCCGTCGGTCGACCAGGTCAGATTGTAGTTCAGCGCATTCGACGGATATTGCGGCAGGGCGCCAACCCGCATGCGGAGGCTGTCGATCTTGTCGAAATGTTTTGTCAGGTCGTGCCCGACGATCGAGATGAAGCCGGGGGCGAGGCCGCATTGCGGGATGAAGGCGCTGTTGGCGTCCTTCGCCAGTTCCTCGACGCGCTTCGTGGTGGCGACATCCTCGGTCAGGTCGAGATAATGGGTGCCGGTCGCGGCGGCCGCTTCCGCGATCGCGCCGGTCAGATGGAAAGGAGCGGCGGAGAGGACGGCGAAGCGGTTCTTCAGCAGCGCTTCAAGCGCCGCCCGGTCGGTGATGTCGACCGTCGCGGTCGCGATCATCGGATGGCTGTCGAGAGCGGCCAGCTGTTCGGCGCTGCGGTCTGCGACGGTGACCCGGTAGTCGCCGCTCGCTGCCAGCATGAGCGCGATGGCGCCGCCGATCTTGCCCGCGCCGATGATGACGATGTCCTGCATGGTCGTTCCCCTCGATTGATCGTTGTCAGGTCGAGACAGGATGCGGGCGATGACTGAACAATTCCAAGTGTCATTCCGGGCAAAAAGATGTATGATAATGAACAATTCGACGAAGAGGCTGGGCATAATGCAGGTATCGGACAAGGATGGCGAGCTTCTGGCGCTGTTGTCGGAAAACGCCCGGATGCCGGTGGCGACGATCGCCCGGCGGCTCGGTGTCTCGCGCACCACGGTGCAGGCTCGGATGGAGCGGCTCGAACGGGATGGGGTGATCGCCGGCTATGCGCTCAAACTCTCGGAGTCCTATCTGTCCGGGCTGGTTCGGGCTCATGTGCTCATTACCATCGCGCCGAAATCACTTGCGGCGGTTTCAGCCGAACTCGGCGCGATCCGCGAGGTGACGACGTTGCATTCGGTGAGCGGGACCTTCGACCTCATCGCTATCATCGCGGCGCCGTCGATATCGGACCTCGACCGGCTGATCGACCGGATCGGGGAAATCACCGGCGTCGAACGGACGCTGTCGTCGATCATCCTCTCGACGCGGATATCAAGATAGCGGCGGGTCAGGCCGCTTGATGCGCCAGAAATTCCGCCGCGGCCTGTCGAAACGAGATTGGCGGTCTTCCAAGCGCGCGTTCGAGTGCGGGATCGGTTCTCGCGAATTCACCGCGCCGTGCGGCCTTGAACATTCCGATGGCGATGGCGATGCGGTTCTCCGGCACGCCGAGCTGCTTCAACCGGTCGCAAAATGCCTCGTCGGATATGGTGATGCGTTTGATTTCGCGGCCCGACAGATCGGACAGGATGGCCGCGATGTCGGAAAAATCGAGCATGTCGCGGCCGGTCAGCGGCGGCGTGATTCCGTCGAACGCTCTTGCTTCGGTGAGCGCAAGCGCATCGATGGCGGCGAGGTCGGCATGGGCGGTCCATGCGATCGGGCCATCCTCGGGGAGGGCGAGCGTACCGGACGCGATCTGGCTCTCGACTGCCTGCCATGCCGAGGATGCATAAAAGCCATGGCGCAAGGCGGTAAACGGCACGCTGCTATCGCTCAGGATCTGCTCTGTCGCGGCATGGTTCAGCATGGGCGGAAAGCGTGAGTCGCGCGCGGAAGCCATCTGGCTCGTATAAAGGATGCGGGACGCCCCGGCGGCCTTCGCCGCATCGATCACGTTTGCATGCTGGTCCGGCATGTTCGTGCCGGCCGTATTGCTGGACACGAACAAGAGCCGATCGACGCCTTCGAAGGCGCGGGCGAGGCTCGCCGGATCCGCGTAGTCGGCGACGCGGACCCGAACGCCGCGTTCGGCGAGCTCCGTCGCCTTGTCTGGATCGCGTACGCTGACGCCGATATGCGATGCGGGCGTCGTTTCGAGAAGATGTTCCAGAATTTGCCGGCCGAGCTGGCCGGTCGCGCCTGCGACGATGATCATCAAGATCTCCTTTTCCGGCGATCACGTTTCGCCCATATCAATGATATTTCTATTTTGTTATCACTGATATCGATAATGTCAATTCACTGGAAACAGAAATTTGTTATCGTTGCTCGGGAGAATGCACTGGATGTGAATCAAGTGGCAGAAAAGGTTTTGAGCATGGACGTACATGACGGTCTCCGGCAGCGCATCATTGAGGCGGCGGCGGCACTGCTTGACGAGGGTGGGCGCGAGGCGCTGACGACCCGCTCCGTCGCTTCCGCTGCGGGTACGCAGGCACCCAACATCTACCGTCTGTTCGGCGACAAGGACGGCTTGCTCGACGCCGTGGCCGAGCATGGGTTCACCCGCTACCTGGCGGACAAGCTCGCGCGAACGCCCAAATCGGATCCGGTTGAGGACATGCGCCACGGATGGGACCTGCATGTTGCTTTCGGGCTATCGAACCCGGCGCTGTTTTCGCTGATGTATGGCGAACCGCGGCCCGGAAATGCCTCGCCGGCGGTCCTCTCCGCGCGGGCAGGTCTCTTGACGCATATCCGCGCGATTGCCGCGGCTGGGCGGCTGAAGGTGAGCGAGGAGCGCGCCGCGGAAATGATCCAGGTGGGCGGATGCGGCACCGTATTCGTTCTGCTATCGATGCCTGAGCATGAGCGGGACTGCTCGCTCTCCGTCGCTGCCCGCGAGGCCGTGCTGGCGGCGATCACGACAGATGTGCACGTGCTCGCCGATCATCGCGCGCCGGTGGCCGCCTCGGCGCTTCGGTCGGAACTGGCGGAGGTCGATGTCTTGTCGGATGCGGAGCGCAGGCTTCTTGACGAGTGGCTGAGGCGCATCGCGTCGGATTGAGCAGCTCGGTGGTCCATCTGTTCGACGTTCGAACGCAAGCCGGTTTACCATCTTGTTCGAACCACCGGATATTCGGCAGCTCTGGCCTTTCCGTTCGCCAGCCATTGTTTTAGACCTTGAGTCGCATTATGTGCCGATTCAATGACACGGAAACGCTGGAGAGACCTCCGATGAATGAAGACGAAGACGACAAGAGCAAGGAACTGCCGATCGGCAAGGAAACGGAAGCGAACCTTTTCAAGTCGCGGTCGATCTTCATCTATGGCGGGATCACCATGGAGCTGGCGCAGAAGGTCTGCACCCAGCTCGTCGCACTCGCCGCCGCCTCCGACGAGGACATCCGCGTGTTCGTCTGCTCGCCGGGCGGCCATGTGGAAGCCGGTGACGCCATCCACGACATGATCCGCTTCATCAAGCCGAAGGTCTGGATCATCGCGACGGGCTGGGCCGCGTCCGCAGGTTCGCTGATCTTCGTCTCGGTGCCGAAGGAACGTCGCCTGGCGCTGCCGAACACCCGCTTCCTGATGCACCAGCCGTCCGGCGGCACGCGTGGCATGGCGTCCGACATCGAGATCCAAGCCCGCGAAATCATCAAGATGAACCAGCGCCTGATCAAGATCTACGCCAAGGCCACCGGCCAGTCGGAAGAGAAGATCGCCAAGGATATCGACCGCGACTACTGGCTGTCGGCCGAAGACGCCGTCTCCTATGGTCTGGTCGGAAAGATCATCGAGAGCCACGCCGACATCGGCTGATCGGGCTTCTTATGTGATTTTCAAACCCCGTCGGAGCACTTCGGCGGGGTTTTGTTTTGGAGCGCGCGACTCCCAAAAATCGGCGGTGCTACTTTTTACGTTTTTATTTAGTATTTTATAAATTTCTTTAAGGTTGTATTTGACGAAATACAATTCGGAACAACAAGCATGGCACTTCGGGACTTCCTTCACGCGCGCGGTCTGTCGGAAGACGTCGCCGCGCTTTCACGATCTCAGGCGCTGATCTGGTTCAAACCCGACGGGACCGTCATCGACGCCAACGAGAACTTCTGCAAGGCGTTGCAGTACGAGTTGAAGGACATCGTCGGGAAGCACCACCGCACGTTCTGCGACGACGATATCCGCAATTCGCCTGATTATGCCACCTTCTGGCGCGATCTGGCGGCCGGCCAATTCAAGCGGGGCCAGTTCCGTCGCGTGGACAGCAAGGGTCAGGACATCTGGATTGAGGCTTCGTACAATCCGGTGTTCAGCGGCGGCAAGGTGGTGCGGATCCTGAAGATCGCCAGCGACATCACCGCCAGCAAAACGGCAGCGTTGCACGACGCCAACCGGCTGAAGGCGATCGATCAGTCCCAGGCCATCATCGAATTCGAGACGGACGGCACGATCGTCGAAGCCAACGCGAACTTCCTCGGCGCGATGGGGTATACGATGGAGGAAATCCGGGGCAAGCATCACAGCATGTTCTGCGACCGGGACTATACCGCCTCCGCCGACTACGCGCAGTTCTGGCCGCGCCTGAACGGCGGCGAGATGATCGCCGATAATTTCATCCGCATTGGCAAGGGCGGCCGGCAGGTCTGGATCCAGGCGGCCTATACGCCGATCTTTGATGCCAAGGGTCGCGTCTACAAAGTCATCAAGGTGGCGACCGACATTACGGAAACTATGAAGTCAGTGGAAATCATCGGCGCTGCGATCGGCCGGTTGGCCGAAGGCGACCTGACGACGGAAATCGCCGATAAGGTTGACCGGCTGCTCGAGCGCACCCGCCAGGACTTCAATACCGCCGCGCGCGCCCTGCAATCGACGATGCTGTCGATCCGGGATTCCTCCGATACGCTCGCCGCCAACGCCAAGGTGATCCGGTCGGTCTCCGACGACATCGCCCGGACGGCCGAGCGCCAGGCTGCATCGGTCGAGGAAACGGCCGCCGCGCTTGAGGAAATCAACACCACGGTCAAGGATTCCAGCCGCCGCGCCGTCGAGGCCGGTCGGCTGGTTGCCGACACCCGCTCCAGTGCCGAAGCCTCCGGAAACGTGGTGCGGGATGCCAATGAAGCCATGGCCCGGATCGAGGAAACCTCCCGCCAGATCGGCAACATCATCAGCGTGATCGACGAGATTGCCTTCCAGACCAATCTTCTGGCGCTCAACGCCGGTGTCGAGGCGGCGCGTGCCGGGGAGGCGGGCAAGGGATTTGCCGTCGTCGCCCAGGAAGTGCGCGAGCTTGCCCAGCGCTCCGCGACGGCCGCGAAGGAAATCCGTGAACTGATCCGCACCGCCGACGCGGCCGTGCAGAGCGGCGTGACACTGGTCGAAAAAACCGGATCGTCGCTCGACGACATCGCCGAGAAGGTGCAGATGGTCGACGCGAACGTCGCCGCGATCGCCTCCTCATCGCAGGAACAATCGGCCGGCATCAACGAAATCAACGAGGCCATCAACATTCTCGACCAAGGGACGCAGAAGGCGGCGGCAACCGTGGAGGAAGCCAATGCAGCCTCGCAGTCGCTGGCGGCCGAAGCCGAAAGCCTCGCTGGTCTGATCGGCCGCTTCAAGGTCGGCTCCGGTGCGTCCGGCGGCGAGCGGCAGGCGTATCGGCGCAGCGCCTGAGGCTTGCGGCCAGGGGTTGCATCCGCTACTCTCCCGCTGTCGAAAAGAGGCTTAGCCCGCATGGTCGCCGGGCACCGCTGATGCGGGCCACGTTTTCAATGAACCCACGACGCTTGAACCCGAAACCCTCGGGCAGGTGTCGCTGTGTTTTCAACGCGCCTGCCCTCCATCAAAAGGAGACGGCCATGGCGCCTCAGATCAAAGTCGCACTGCTCACATCATTGATGATGTCGTTCGCGATGTCATTGTTCTTTTCCGGCTTCTTCACCTACCTCGCATTCGGCTTCGGTGCCGACTGGCTGTGGGCCTGGGGACGAGGCATCGCGATCGGTTGGCCTATCGGATTCCTGATCGCGACGGCGATCGGCGGACCGGTCCGGATGATCGCGCTGCGTCTTGCCGGTGTGTCCGGACGCGTGTGATGTGATGCCGCGGACGTCTGGCGTTGTCGTCGGGCGTCTGCTTTTGCGCCGCAACAGGTTGACGGTTGTCATGCCGACCGTGCTTGCTTATAAGACACCCACTCACCCCGGACCCGGTGAAACTCCGGGTGGCTCTTCTGGCCGCCGATCCGCCAGACAACGCATCAGCATCAAACCTTGAAGACGGCCGATCCTCCCATCGTCCCGGTTGATCTCCTTTTGCGGAATTTTCTCATGAATATAATAGCTTACAAGCGAGAGTGGTTTTCCAACATTCGCGCTGACATCCTCTCCGGCATCGTCGTGGCGCTGGCGCTGATCCCCGAGGCCATCGGCTTTTCGGTGATCGCGGGCGTCGATCCGAAGGTGGGGCTCTTTGCCTCCTTCGCGATCGCCGTCGTTTCTGCCTTCACCGGCGGACGGCCCGGCATGATCTCGGCGGCGACGGCGGCCACCGCCGTGCTGATGGTCACTCTGGTGCGCGATCACGGGCTCGAATACCTCTTCGCGGCGACGCTGCTGATGGGGCTGATCCAGATTCTCGCGGGCATCCTCAAGCTCGGGCGGGTGATGCGGTTCGTCTCGCGCTCGGTGATCACAGGCTTCGTCAACGCGCTCGCGATCCTGATCTTCATGGCGCAGTTGCCGGAACTGATCGGCGTGCCCAATCTCACCTACGTGATAATCGCGGCAGGGCTCGGCATCATCTATCTGTTCCCCTATGTCACGAAGGCGATCCCGTCGCCGCTGGTCGCCATCGTGGCGCTGACGCTGGTCGCCTGGTTCACAGGCATGGACCTGCGCACGGTCGGCGATCTCGGCGAGCTGCCCTCGGCGCTGCCGATCTTTGCGCTGCCGCAGGTGCCGCTGACGCTGGAAACGCTACAGATCATCCTGCCTTACTCCATCGCGCTCGCCGCCGTGGGATTGCTGGAAAGCCTGCTGACGGCGCAGATCGTCGACGACATGACCGATACGTCGAGCCGCAAGAGCCAGGAATGCATCGGCCAGGGCTGCTCCAACATTGCGTCCGGCCTGATCGGCGGCATGGGTGGCTGCGCCATGATCGGCCAGTCGGTGATCAACGTCACATCCGGCGGGCGCGGACGTCTCTCCACCTTCGTTGCCGGCGCCTTCCTGCTGTTCCTGATCCTTGTTCTCGACGACATCGTGCGCATCATTCCGATGGCGGCGCTGGTGGCTGTGATGATCATGGTGTCGATCGGCACCTTCTCCTGGCGGTCCATCCTCGATTTGCGCCGCAATCCCTGGCAGTCTTCCGTGGTGATGCTGGCAACGGTGGTGACGACCGTCGGCACGCACGACCTTGCCAAGGGCGTGCTGGTCGGCGTGCTGCTGTCGGGCGTGTTCTTCGCGAGCAAGGTGGCGAAGCTGTTCCATGTCCGCTCCGTCATCAGCGAGGACGGCCAGGTCCGGACCTATCACGTGGACGGAGAGATCTTCTTCGCCTCGACGGAGGCCTTCATCCTGGCCTTCGATTTCATGGAGCCGCTGAAAAAGGTGGTGATCGACGTACACGAGGCGCATCTCTGGGACATCACCGCCGTCGGCGCGCTCGACAAGGTGGTGCTGAAGTTCCGCCGCCATGGCGTGGAGGTCGATGTGATCGGGGTCAACGAGGCGAGCGCCCACATGCTCGACCGGTTCGCGGTGCACGACAAGGACGGCGGGGTGCTGCCGGCGCACTAGAGACGAATGTCGACGGGACGCCACGGCGTCCCGTTGCTTGTCAGGTGAGCGCGCGGGCGATGCGGAAGGCGAGCGGGCTGACGACGAGGGACAGCGGGAAGGCGAACGCGAAGGCGCGGACCCATTCCGTCAGCCAGGCGGCGGTCAGGCCGGCATGCAGGAAGGACATGTAGCCGCTCATCAGGCCGGCCATCATGGCGGCGATCAGGACCTGGGCGAGAAGCAGGGTTTTTCTGTTGGTCATTTCTTGTCTCCACGACAGATGGGGGTGGAGCGTGCGGGAAGGCCGTTTTTTAATCGTCGCGCAGCACCACCCCGGTTGGGGTCGATGCCGTGGGTTCGCTTGCAGCGACTAATTCCCGTGGAGACGGGGGCTGGAATAACCGGACCAGCCGTTCATTTTTCGGCGTGGGTTCCCTTATCCGTCCCTTGGGGGATGTCAATTCCGGGCGTCGAGCACCCTTTCCAGAACGTTAAAGATTCTCGGATCGGCCGACTGGCTGACGTTGAAGCGCAGGAAGTCGCCCGCCGTCTGCGAGACAGAGAAGACGTTGCCGGGGGCGAGGATGACGTTTTCGGCGAGCGCCTTGCGGGCGATCTCGGCGGCATCGAGACCATCCGGCAGGCGGCACCAGAGGTAGAGGCCGCCGCGCGGTTCGAGGCAGGGTGTGATGCCGAGGGGTGCAAGGCGCCTTATCGTCTCGCCCATGGCACTGGCGAGCCGCGTCTTCAGCGTCGCCAGATGGTGGCGGTAGCCGCCGTCCTTCAGGACCGAGAGGGTGAGCGCCGCCGACAGCGCGTTGCCGCCGAAGCTGCCGGCGATCTTCAGGTCGATCAGGCTTTCGATCCAGTCTGGGCGGGCGGCGATGTAGCCGAGGCGGGCGGAGGCCGACACGGTCTTCGAGAAGGAGCCGAGCTGGATGACTCGTTCGAAGCCGTCGAAGGCGGCAAGGCGCGGGGCGGGGTCCTGTTCGAAATCGGCGAAGATATCGTCCTCGACGATCGTGAGACCGGCGGCCTCGGCGAGCTTCAGGATGCGGTGGGCGGCGACGGGGGAGAGCGAGGCGCCGGTCGGATTGTGGAGGCCGGAATTGGTGACGTAGAGGCGTGGCTTGTGGGTGGCGAGCGCCGCGGCGAAGGCCTGGAGGTCGGGGCCGGTCGCGGTGTAGGGCACGCCGATGGCGGTGACGCGGTGGGCGCGGAGCAACGCGAGGAAATTGAAATAGCAGGGATCGTCGACCAGCACGGTATCGCCGGGTTCGAGCAGGAAGCGGCAGACGAAATCGAGGGCCTGCACGCCTGACTCGGTGAGCAGGATGTGGTCGGGCGAGGTCTCGATGCCGCGCTCGCTCATGCGCCTTGCGATCAGCTGGCGGAGCGGCGGCAGGCCGCGCGGCGTGCCGTAGTCGGTAAGCAGCGTATCCTCGGCGCGGGAGAGATCACGCAGCGCCCGGCGGAGCTCGCGTTCGGGAAACCACGACGGCGGCAGCCAGCCGCAGCCGGGTTTCAGCGTTTCGGCGCCCGCCTCCAGCGCCTGGCGTGAGACCCAGAAGGGATCGACCGCACGATCGAGGCGCGGCGCAATCTCGGCGAGTACCAGCGGGGCGGGATGGGCGGCGGCGACATAGAAGCCGGAGCCGGGGCGGGACTGGATCAGACCGTCGGAGACCAACCGGTCATAGGCCTCGACCACCGTGGAGGGTGAGACCCTGAGGCTTGTGGCGCACTGGCGGATCGACGGTAGGCGGGAGCCCGGCTGCAGGGTGCGCGAGGCGATGCGCTGGCGGATCGTGGCCATGACATGCTCGACGCGGGAGATACCCGTCGTGTCGGGGCGGGTGACGGTCTGGTCCATCCGTACTGCTTTCGTGATCCATACAGTTCGCGCATATTGTACTGGACTGTCTCTCGGAACGCCAGTCGCCCGGCGTTACATCCGGAACGTGGAATTCATGGAGAGACATGGCATGACGAGAACGATGGAAGGGCTGATCAACGGGATGCTGGGGGTGCTGATCTTTTCGGCCTCGCTGCCGGCGACGCGGGTGGCGGTGGCGGGGTTTGATCCGCTGTTCCTGACCACGGCGCGGGGCGCCATCGCCGGGCTTCTGGCGCTGCCGCTCGTCTTCCTTTTTCCGGGCGCGCGTCCGCGCCGGGACGAGATCGCGTCGCTCGTGGTGATCGCGCTCGGCGTGGTGGTCGGGTTTCCGCTGCTGACGGCGCTGGCGCTGCAGCATATCACCTCGGCCCATTCGATCGTCTATATCGGGCTCCTGCCGCTCGCGACCGCGACCTTCGGGGTCCTCAGGGGCGGCGAGCGGCCGAAGCCGGCCTTCTGGGCCTTCTCGGTGCTCGGCAGCGCCATGGTCGCGGGGTATGCGCTGAGCGGCAAGGGCGGCGAGGTGTCGCTGATCGGCGGCGGGCTGATGCTGGCGGCGGTGATCGCCTGCGGGCTCGGCTACGCTGAAGGCGCGCGGCTTTCGCGGCGGCTCGGCGGCTTCCAGGTGATCGCCTGGGCGCTGATCCTGTCGCTGCCGGTGATGGTGGTGCTCGCTCTTGTCACGCGCCCTGCAACGTTCGGCGGCGTGGGGGAGGCGGCATGGCTGGGGCTTGCCTATGTCTCGCTGTTCTCGATGCTGATCGGCTTCATCTTCTGGTATCGGGGGCTGGCGCTCGGCGGCATCGCTGCGGTCGGGCAGTTGCAGCTGCTGCAGCCCTTCTTCGGACTGGCGCTCGCCGCCGGGCTGCTTGGCGAGGCGGTGAGCTGGTCGATGGCGGCCGTCACGGTCGCCGTGGTCGGCTGCGTCGCGGGGGCGCGGCGGTTCGCCCGCTAGGGATTATTCCACCCCCAGCGCCTCGGCCGAGAGCCAGAAGACGGCGTCCTGGGAGCTTGCGGTTTCCAGCCAGACGAAATCGAGGTGGGGGTATTCCTCCTCGAGGATTTCGCGGCCGGAGCCGATTTCGCAGATCATGCCGCCGCCGGGGTTCAGGTGCGCGGCGGCTTCATCCAGGATGCGGCGGACGAGATCGAGCCCGTCGACGCCGCCGTCATGGGCGAGCCTCGGCTCGGCCCGGTATTCCGGCGGATAGCCGTCGAGCGCCTCGTGGTCGACATAGGGCGGGTTGGTGATGATGAGATCATAGGTGCGGCCGGCAAGCGGGGCGAAGAGATCGCCCTCGTGGAGGCTGACCTGCTGCTCGACCTCGTGTTCGGCGAGGTTGAGCTTTGCCACCTCCAGCGCATCCGCCGAGAGATCGACGGCATCGACCTCCGCCTGCGGAAAGAACTTCGCCGCCAGCACAGCGAGGCAGCCGGAGCCGGTGCAGATATCGACCGCGCTTTCGACCGCCATCGGATCGGGCAGGAAGGACGAGCCGAGCTCGCCCAGATATTCGCGGAACAGGATCTCGCCGATATGCGAGCGCGGCACGATGACCCGCTCGTCGACATGGAAGCGCACGCCCTGGATATAGGAGCGGCCGGTGAGATAGGCGGAGGGCTTTCGCGTCGTGACGCGGGCCTCGATGCGCTCGGCCAGCAGCTTGCGTTCCGACGGCAGCAGGCGGGCGTCGAGGAAGGGATCGAGCGCGTCGATCGGCAGGTCGAGCGAATCGAGCAGCAGGAAGGCGGCGTCGTCGCCGGCGGTCGAGGTGCCGTGGCCGTAGCTCAGGTCCGCCTTGTTGAACCGGGAGATCGCATAGCGCCAGTAATCGCGCAGGGTCACGAGGTCTCTGGTGATGTCGTCCACGGCATTCTCGCTTTTCAATGGCGGCCCGCTCGCTTATTGCGGGGGACAAAGGGTTGTGCCTTCGCTCTAGAAGGCCGGGGGCGGCGGGTCAACCGTCGCCACGTCGAGGACGCGACTGATGAAGGACAAGCCGAAGCGGACAAAACCCGCCAACCGCAAGCCTGAGACGCAGGCCGAGGGCAAACGCGTGACGCTGCCGAGGGCGCTCTCCAAGCTTGGCTATTGTTCGCGCACGCAGGCCGAGGCGCTGATTTCGGCGGGGCGCGTCAGCGTCGACGGGCGGGTGGTGACGGATGTCGAGGCATGGGTCGATCTGGCTGCGGCGGCGATCGCGGTGGATGGTGCGCGGGTGGCGGCGGAAAAGCCTGTCTACCTGATGGTCAACAAGCCGCGCGGGCTAGTGACCACACGGCACGATCCCGAGGGGCGGGCGACTGTCTACGAGTGCCTTGGCGACCATGCCGGGGCACATATCTCGCCGGTCGGGCGGCTGGACAAGGCGAGCGAGGGGCTGCTGCTGTTCACCAACGACACGGAGTTCGCCAACCGGCTGCTGGACCCCGAGACGCATGTGTCGAAGACCTATCACGTGCAGGTCGACCGTCTGGTCGATGCGGACGTGCTGGCGGCGATGGTGGCGGGGGTGATGCACGACGGCGACCTGCTGCGGGCGCGCAAGGCGGCGCTGCTGCGCGAGGGTGACAGGAACTCGTGGATCGAAGTGGTGCTGGACGAGGGCAAGAACCGCCAGATCCGCCGCATGCTGGAGGCGCTGGGCATCGAGGTGCTGCGGCTGGTGCGTGTGGCGATCGGTTCGCTGGAGCTCGGTACGCTGGAAAAGGGGGCTGTGCGGACGCTGACGGAGGCGGAGGTAAAGGCGCTGCGCGGCTGAGGCGCTAGCGCCACTCGTGCAGTTTGTCGCCCATCAGCGGCCTGGAGGTGACGAGCGGCAGGCCGGTGCCAGCGCGCTCCGCATAGGTCAGGGCATCGGCCTCGTCATTGAAGCCGATGAGGATCATCGACAGCGATTTCGCCTTGGGCGCACCCTTCTTGCGGTAGCTCATCTTCACCGCGCAGTGGGGATAGGCCTCATCCAGCACGGCGCCCTCGGGCAGGGCATCCGCCAGAGCGAGATGGGCGCCGAGGCCGAGGAAACGGTCGATCGCGGCAAAGGCTGTCGTCTCCGGAAGCTGCTTGTTTTCCTGGCTATTCGGCGCGCGGCCCCAGAACAGGCTGTCGACCAGCCCCTTCGCCCGCTTCGACTTCACGACAACGAGACCACCGGCCGCGACGAGTTCCAGGTGGGCGTCCCAGGTCTGGAGGAGGTCGGGGGATTGGTGGAGTTCGGCGAGGAGGGGGCGGAGGGATGCGGTGAGGTCGGGGTGGAGGGCTGGGGGCATAAGCGTGTGTCTCGGCGTGTGGATGTGGTGTGTGGCGGCCTCGTAGCATCGTGGGGGCGGGGTGGATATGCTCAGTTCGCTTCGGGTGTCAGATCGACACGGCTTTCCTTGCCGTCAGGGGTCTTCAACAGGAGTTCGACGCCACCGCCGATCGAGCGCATGTAGCGGACGACGGAGGAGAGAAGGACGTCGTCGGCGCGTTCGATTTTCGAGACGGTGTTCTGCGTCATGCCGGCCCGGGCTGCGACATCCTGTTGGGTTGCCTGCATGGCCTTGCGGACCTCGGCCAGTGCCTTGCCCAGCCGTCGCTCGTTGCGCTTGGCGTCGAGCCGTGCGCGGACATCGTCCGGCAATTCGGCGCGAAGGGTTCTCCAGTCAGTGTCCATTGCGTTTCTCCTTCAGCCAGGCTGAAAAGCGGGTATCGGCCTTGCGGATCAGGGACTTGTAAAACAGCGTCTGGCTTATCCCCTGCTTGTCGCGACAGCATACTTCGAAATCTAGTGTCCCTAGGGAAAAGAACCACAAAATTCTTGTTCACGTTATGTTCTTTTTCATCTAAGTTCTGCCTTGGGACTAACCGTCACAGAAGGTTTGCGGAACATGACGTCTGATGTATCACCGTACACTACAACATCTACGCCGCCGAGTCGCGTCGTCATGACTGGGACAGATATGAAAACCACGAAGATCACCCCCGAGTTACCATTGTCTATTCACGACAGTGTAATTTTCGAGGGTGACGCGCTAACCGTATTGCGGCGTCTTCCCCCTCGGCATGCCCAGTGTATTGTGACGTCCCCTCCCTACTGGGGGCTGCGAGACTATAATATAAGCGATCAGATCGGCTTGGAGCCCACACTCCCCCAATTCATCAACAGCCTTGTATCGGTATTCCGTGAGGCACGGCGCGTGCTGCGGGATGACGGCGTGCTTTGGTTGAACATCGGGGATGGCTTCACCAGCGGCAACCGGGGCTGGCGCGCTCCTGATAAGAAGAACCCAGCCCGGGCAATGTCAGTACGGCCAAATACCCCGGAAGGTTTAAAACCGAAGGATCTACTGGGGATTCCTTGGCGCCTTGCCTTCGCCCTGCAGGATGATGGGTGGTATTTACGTGCCGACGTCATCTGGAATAAGCCGAATGCTATGCCGGAGAGTGTGAAGGACCGGCCCACCAGAGCGCACGAATACCTTTTCATGTTCTCCAAACAAGAGCAGTATTTTTACGATCGTGAGGCGGTGAAAGAATTGAACGGCCGAAATCTTCGGTCTGTCTGGAACGTGAACACGACCCCATTTCCCGGGGCGCATTTTGCCACTTTCCCGCAGAAACTCGTCGACCCATGCGTCAAAGCCGCCACACGTCCGGGTGACTTCGTCCTCGACCCTTTCTTCGGTTCAGGGACGGTTGGCCTAGCTGCCGAGCAGCTTGGTCGAAACTATGTTGGAATTGAACTGAACCCGGACTATGTCGCCTTGGCGGCCGACCGTCTCCAAGCCTCATCAGAAACGGTTGTGCGAGTGGCCGCATGATTCCAGCTCCCGACCTTCAAATTGAATTCGCGGCCAATTTGGCGGAAGTGCGTAGTCAAATGCTTCAAGAAGCGCTCTTGGAGACGACGCGTACGCTCAAAATCACTGAATTGGACCGCGAACTGGCGAAGTATGTTCCCGGCCACAGTTTGCAGCAGTTGGCCGGTTTTGGCCTACGCGGTGAATTGTTTTTCCCCGTCCCCCTGCTCCTGCGCGCAAACCCCCGCTTATTGGGCTACTATCGGCTTCTCTATGGTTACAGCCAAAAAGCATTTTACGTTTCTGAAATTGCAGGCAGGTTTGCCAGCATGGAGGACCGAGGAACGCTGAGAGCCAAAGTGGACGGGGATCTCGAAGCATTTTGCAAGGAGATGTGCGATGCTGGTGCGCAGTTGCTTACGGGCATTTTGGCGCAGCCCGTTACACTTGCGCTACTCAATGACCTGACGATCTTGACGCTAGGCCCGCAGTGGCGGGGCGGAGCCAATAACCGCAAAGGTACGGCGGGTATCATTAAGGTGTTCAATGCCATTCGCGATATTGTGCACGACCACCTTGTAACGGCCGATCCGCGCCGGATGACCGTCCGCAACGCAGCCGGACGCACGGTCTTGATTGAGTTTGCATCAGATCCCGACATTGTCATCCGAGAGGAAATGCGAACCGATAGCTACCGGAACATCGTTGCGATCGAGGTAAAAGGCGGCGAGGATTTTTCCAACATTCACAACCGGATCGGCGAGGCGGAAAAAAGCCATCAGAAGGCCAAGGCGAACAAGTACGTTGAGTGTTGGACCGTCGTCAATGTTGACAGGATCGACATGGATATGGCGGCCCGAGAATCGCCATCTACCAACCGCTTCTACCGTATTTCTAGCCTCGCGCAGGCCGAGGGTGACGAATATCAGGAGTTTCGTGATCTCGTTGTGGCAATGACTGGCATCCCTACAGTGAGTTAGCGCAGATCGACCAGAACACCCGCCGAATTTCTCCGGCGGGGTCCGCATTCCCTCAATCCTCAAGCGCTCAACAGCGCTCTCAGAACTCCACGGCCCGGTCGCCATCCTCGTCCTGGATGCGGGTCGGCAGGCCGATCCTGTTCAGGAGGTTGATGAACGGCTTGGGCGGCAGTTCTTCGACGTTCGCCATCTTCTTCACGTCCCATTCGCCTGTCGCGACGAGCATGGCCGCAGCAACCGGCGGGACGCCGGCGGTGTAGGAGATGCCCTGGCTGCCCACTTCGTTATAGGCTTCCTTGTGGTCGGCGACGTTGTAGAGGAAGACGGTCTTTTCCTTGCCGTCCTTGAAGCCCTTCACGTAGTCGCCGATGCAGGTCTTGCCTTCGTAGTTGGGGGCAAGCGAGGCAGGATCCGGCAGGCAGGCCTTGACGACTTTGAGCGGCACGACTTCGGAACCGTCGGCGAGCTTGACCGGCTGTTCGGAGAGGAGGCCGATCGACTTCAGGACGGTGAAGACGTTGATGTAGTGATCGCCAAAACCCATCCAGAAGCGCACGTCGGCGCCGTCCATGTTCTTGGCCAATGAGTGCACTTCGTCATGGCCGCAGAGATAGGCGCGGCGGGTGCCGACGACAGGCAGGTCGTAATCCTTGCCGATCTCGAACATCTTGTTGACCTTCCATTCGCCGCCCTGCCAGGAATAGACGACGCCGGTGAATTCGCGGAAGTTGATTTCCGGGTCGAAATTGGTGGCGAAGTATTTGCCGTGGCTGCCGGCATTGATGTCGACGATGTCGACGTCGGTCACCTTGTCGAGATATTCGTCCTTGGCAAGACGGGCATAGGCGTTGACGACGCCCGGATCGAAGCCGGCGCCGAGGATGGCGGTGATGCCCTTTTCCTCGCATTCGGCGGCACGCTTCCACTCGTAGTTTCCGTACCACGGCGGGGTCTCGCAGATCTTGTTCGGCTCTTCATGGATCGCGGTGTCGATATAGGCGACACCGGTGTCCATGCAGGCGCGCAGCACCGACATGTTGAGGAAGGCGGTGCCGACATTGATGACGATTTCGGTGCCGAGCTTCTTGATGAGCGCCTTGGTGGCTTCGATGTTGAGGGCGTCGAGCGCATGGGCTTCGAGAACGCCCTCCTGCTTCATCGCCTTCTTCTCATGCACGGAAGCGATGATGGCGTCGCACTTCGCCTTGGTGCGCGAGGCGATATGGATGTCGCCGAGCACGTCGTTGTTCTGCGCACACTTGTGGGCGACCACCTGGGCGACGCCGCCGGCGCCGATGATGAGCACGTTCTTTTTCATTCTGGGACCAACTCCTTACGTCCAATCGTCAGAACCTGACTTGAAGGATCTCAAGACAGGCTTTGTTCGTAGTCCGCGTAGTCGAACTCGCGGACCGTCCTGAGGCTGCCATCCAGTTCGCGGATGGCGATTGCCGGCATTTGCACGCCGTTAAACCAGTTTTTCTTGACCATCGTGTAGCCGGCGGTGTCCTGCAGCGAGATGCGGTCGCCGATGTTCAATTCCTTCTCGAAATTGAACTCGCCGAAGATATCGCCCGCGAGGCAGGACTTGCCGCAGACCTGGTACCGGTGCGGTCCCTGGTTGGGGTGGACCTTTGCGCTTTCCCGGTAGATCAGGAGATCGAGGAGATGCGCTTCGATGGACGAATCCACCACGACAAGATCCTTGCCGTTGTAAAGTCTGTCGAGCACGGTGACTTCGAGCGTGGTCGACTTGGTGATCGAGGCTTCGCCGGGCTCCAGATAGACCTGGACGCCGAATTCGCCGGAGAAGCGCTTGAGGCGCTCGGCGAATTTTTCCAGCGGATAGTTTTCGCCTGTGAAATGGATGCCGCCGCCGAGCGACACCCATTCGGCCTTCTTCAACAGGGGGCCGAACTTCTGTTCGATGTTGCCGAGCATCTGATCGAAAAGGTCGAAATCGCCGTTTTCGCAGTTGTTGTGGATCATGAAGCCGGAGATCAGGTCCATGACCGGCTCGACCTTCTTCAAGTCCCATTCGCCCAGCCGCGAGAAGGGGCGGGCTGGATCGGCGAGGTCGAAGCTCGAAGAGGAGACGCCGGGGTTCAGGCGCAGGCCGCGGATGATCCCCGAAGACTGTTGCTCGAAACGGGTCAGCTGACCGATCGAATTGAAGATGATCTTGTCGGCATGGGAGACGACCTCGTCGATCTCGTAGTCGGCGTAGGCGACGGAATAGGCGTGGGTTTCCTTGCCGAAACGCTCATGGCCGAGGCGGACTTCGTTGAGCGAGGACGAGGTCGTGCCGTCCATGTAGTCGCGCATGAAATCGAAGACCGACCAGGTGGCGAAACATTTGAGCGCCAGAAGCGCCTTTGCGCCGGAGAGTTCGCGCAGGGTCGCGATCTTCTCCATGTTCTGGAGCAGCTTCGACTTGTCGATCAGGTAATAGGGAGTCTGGAGCGGCATGGTGACACCTGTTCGTTCGCAGGGAAGGGGTGTGCCATCGGCATGTGACGGCGACGTGAAGCCGAGGCGGGGCATGGCGCGGCGCGCCTCGACCCGTCGGCTTCAGGGCTGGCTTGGATTGTTCAGGAGGGGATGGTGATCGCCATGCGGCGCGGCACGAGGCGCTTCTGAAGGCCGCCGCGCTGGCGCATTTCGGTGCGCACGAGTGCGATGCCCGTCAGCCGCGTGTGCGTGAAGACGAGACGAAATATCGTCCGGCACGCCCGAGTAAGGGGCGCGATAGAGACTACTTCCGTTCGGGGGGCATCCAGTTCGACTGGGCCCATCCCCGATTGGAACAGGGCGTCGCTCGACATGGCGTCCTCTCCAACCAGCAGATGAAACCTGCAATGTGTGGGGCGGGCCTATAACACGAGGCCGCGAAAAAGATCAACTCGCGGCCCGCGCCGTTTTGCCCGCCGGCGATCAGGCCTTCGCGGCGCCGTTTTCGGTGGTGGCCTTCGTGACAGAGACGACGGTCAGCTTGTGCTGACGGCCGTCATTGGCGGTGAAGTCGATGGTGCGGCCCTTGGGCATGCCGAGCAGCGCGGTGCCGATCGGGGTGAGGATCGATACCTTGCCCTCGGCGATATCGGCATCTGCCGGATAGACGAGGGTCACGGTGCGCGAGGCGCCTTCGTCGGTGCGGTATTCGACGGTGCTGTTCATCTGCACGGTGCCGTTGATGGCCTTTGCGTCCTCGGCGACGGCGGCGCGTTCGAGTTCGTCGAGCAGTTCCTCGGCGATCTCGGGGCGGGTTTCGACGAGGCCGTTGGCGAGGCGCATCAGCTTGTCGTGGTCGTTCTTCTCGACGACGATCCGGGGTCTGGTCATGGTTCTTGTCCTTCTGTGTAGTGGGCCGACCCGGCGCAATATCCGTAGTCAAAACGCTTGATCCGTAATCAAAACGCTTGCCGCCGCGATGGACGCGGCAACGGTCGACCGATGAATTTTTTCCGATGGTTACACGCTTCCCCGGTCCCGGGGATGCCGAGCCGGGGCCGCTATTCCGCGATCGGGAAGGGCCGGTACAGGGTATGGCGTTTGCGCGTGTTCATAGGAGAAAGGTCGGGTCAAAGCATGGCAATGTCAAGGCCAAGGGCCGAAAAGCGGGATTTCATGCGTACCTGAACGGTGCCGGACAGGCTTGCGTACAACCTGAATCTTTGCTGAGGGTTGAGCGTCATTCGCCGGAGTCATCGATGTTCAAAGACCTGTCCCCCCAAAGCCTGTTCATGGGCTGCCTGACCGCCTTCGTGGGCTTTGCCAGTTCGTTCGCGGTGGTGCTGCAGGGGCTGAAGGGGGTTGGCGCGACCGACTACGAGGCGGCTTCGGGGCTGATGGCTCTCTCGGTGTCGATGGGACTGTGCGCGATCGTGCTCAGCCTCTGGACGCGCCTGCCGGTCTCGATCGCATGGTCGACGCCGGGTGCCGCCGTTCTGGTGACGGCGGGCGTGCCGGAGGGCGGGTTCGCCGTCGCGGTCGGGGCCTTTCTCGTCTGCGGCGTGCTGATCGTGGTCGCAGGCCTGTTCCGGCCGCTCGGTCGCGCGGTCGCGGCGATCCCGGCGCCACTTGCCAATGCCATGCTGTCCGGCGTCATCCTCGGCCTCTGCTTCGCGCCGTTCAAGGCAATCGCCTTCGATCCGGCGCTCGGCCTGCCGATCTTCATCGCCTGGGCGGTCGTTGCGGCGTTCAAGCGTCTCTATGCGGTGCCGGCCGCGCTCGTCGCGTTCGTCATCGTCATGGTCCTCGGAGTCGAGCTGCCGGAAGGGGCGTTCGCCACCTGGGCCTCGTCGTTGGCGCCGCCGGTGGAATTTGTGGCGCCGCAGTTCACGCTCGCCGCGCTCGTCTCGATCGCACTGCCGCTCTTCATCGTGACGATGGCCTCGCAGAACATTCCCGGCATCGCGGTGCTGAAGGTCAACAACTACGATCCCAATCCGGGGCCGCTATTCGCCGCGACCGGGCTGTTCTCTCTCCTGTCAGCGCCATTTGGTGGCCATGCAGTCAACCTCGCGGCGATCACGGCGGCGATGTGCGCCGGTGAGGATGCCCATCCCGATCCTGTCAGGCGCTACTGGGCGGCGGTGATCGCCGGTATCGGATACATTGTTCTTGGACTCGCGGCCGGCGCTGTGACCGCCTTCGTATCCCTGGCACCGCCCATCCTGATCCAGTCCGTCGCCGGGTTGGCGCTGATCGGGGCGTTTTCGGGCTCGGCGGTGGCGGCATTCAAGGAGCCGGAGACGCGGGAGGCGGCGGCGGTGACATTTCTGGTGACGGCGTCGGGCATTTCGATCCTCGGGATCTCCGGCGCGTTCTGGGGACTGGTCGCGGGGGTCGCGATGCTGGGGTTGTTGAAAGTGGCCAGGGCTCGCGCGTGATGCGGGTTCGTCCGCGGGCGATTGTCCTTGTGTTTGCCGCCGGGCTTTTCGCCGCCATCTTTCATGCTCGCTACTGGATGTGGCGGGACTGCATTGCAGCTTCACAATCGAGCTGCGTTACGCCTGATGGCAACAACGTTACCGATGGCGGGATGGTCTGGGGCATGATCGCGCTCTGCTTCCTGGCCGCAGCTTTAATCGCGCAGTTCGGGCGGCGGTGAGCGAGGTGTGACCGATCTGGCGTGATCGTCATGGTTGCGCTAGCTTTTCGGCATGGAGTTCGAATTCGATCCGGCCAAAAGCGAGGCGAACAAAGCGAAGCACGGAATCGATTTCGTGGCGGCGCAGGAATTGTGGTATGATCTATTCGCCGTCGATGCGGATGCCGGACATCTGCTCGAGCCAAGGCGGATCCGAATAGGCCGGATTTTCGGGGTCCTGTGGACCGGTGTCTACGTTCTACGCGAGGAGCGTATTCGCATCATTTCGGTCCGCCGGGCACGAATTTATGAAAGGCGTCGCTATGAAGACAATCAGCGCTGAGGAATTCGATCGGAAGTTCGATGATGGCGAAGACATAAGCGAATACATCGACTGGACCACGGCCACTCGTCCCAATCTGGAGCCTGTAGTGCTAACTGTGACTGTTACCCGAGGCACGAAGCTCAGGCTGGAACGGCAGGCTCGGGAGCTTGGTGTACCCGCCGACACTCTTCTGGAAGAATGGCTGCGTGAAAAGCTCGATGCAGTAACGCCGTCCGCGGCCGAATAACGCTCTTGCGCGATTCCATTCCGCGCGTTATTCCTCATCCCATGATGATCAACGGCACGACCATTGTTGCGACTCGCATGACGGCCCGCTTTGCGGCCGGTTTCGTCGCGTCGGTGCCAAACTCGCTTCTTCTTCTCGGCCTTATCCGCGGTTGCCGGGTCCATTGAGGAGCGCCCGGCGGCCGGGTCAGCCGTTCGGCGATTGCTCCTCGAAACTCCCCCATTGATGCAATCCATCCCTTGAAAAGGGTGTGTTCGGACGTGCGAAACCGGCGCTGATTTGCTATCAGCCGGTCACGCCGACGAGGACGAGAAGAGACGACGACGATGATTTTGAAGACCCACACGGTGAAGCAGGGCATGCCGGATGCTTCGCAGAAGTATCGCCCCTATCCGCAGATCGATATTTCCGACCGCACCTGGCCGTCGAAGGTAATCGACAAGGCACCGATCTGGTGCTCCGTCGACCTGCGCGACGGCAACCAGTCGCTGGTCAACCCGATGGGCCACGACCGCAAGGCCCGGATGTTCCAGCTGTTGCTCGACATGGGCTTCAAGGAAATCGAGATCGGTTTCCCGTCGGCCTCGCAGACTGATTTCGACTTCGCCCGCTGGTGCGTGGAGGAGGGCGGCGTTCCCGCCGATGTCTCGCTGCAGGTTCTGGTGCAGTGCCGGCCGGAGTTGATTACCCGCACCTTCGAGGCGCTGGAAGGGGCGACAAAGCCGATCATCCATTTCTATAACTCCACGTCCGAGTTGCAGCGTCGCGTGGTGTTCGGCAAGGATGTGGCGGGCATCAAGCAGATCGCCGTCGACGCGGCCAAGATGATCATGGACATGGCGGCGAAAGCGGGCGGCGGTTATCGCTTCGAGTATTCGCCGGAGAGCTTTACCGGCACCGAGCTGGAGGTGGCGCTGGAAATCTGCAATGCGGTCGTCGAGATTGTGAAGCCGACGGCCGACAACAAGCTGATCCTGAACCTGCCGTCGACCGTGGAAATGGCGACGCCGAATATCTATGCCGACCAGATCGAGTGGATGTGCCGAAATATCGACAACCGCGAGAATGTGATCATCTCGCTGCATCCGCACAACGACCGGGGCACCGGGATTGCCGCGACCGAGCTCGGCCTGATGGCCGGCGCCGACCGTGTCGAGGGAACGCTGTTCGGCAATGGCGAGCGCACCGGCAATGTCGATATCGTGACGCTGGCGCTCAACATGTACACGCAGGGTGTTGATCCGGAACTGGATTGTTCGGACATCGAGCGGATCAAGGCCGTCTACGAATACTCGAACGAGATGGTGATCCCGGAGCGTCATCCGTATGTCGGCGAACTGGTCTATACGGCGTTTTCAGGCTCGCATCAGGACGCGATCAACAAGGGCATGAAGGCGATCCGCAAGGCGAATTCGCCCGTCTGGGAAGTGCCGTATCTGCCGATCGACCCTCAGGACGTGGGGCGCACCTACGAGGCGATCATCCGGATCAACTCGCAATCGGGCAAGGGCGGCATCGCCTACATCCTGCAAGAGGACTACGGCATCAACCTGCCACGCAACCTGCAGGTCGAGTTCCGAGAGGACATCCAGCGGATCACGGATGAAGGCGGCAAGGAACTGCCGTCTAAGGCGATCTACGAGCGCTTTATCGAACGTTATGTCGACCAGCCGACGGCGCGGCTGAAGTTCGTCGACCACCACACCTACCCGGCCGGCGGTGACGCACGCGGGGTTCGCGTGGTGGCGGCGGAGATCACCGACAAGGGCGAGGTGAAGCGGATCGAGGGCAAGGGCACAGGTCCGATCGACGGCTTCATCAACGCGCTATCGACCTATCTCGGGATCGAGCTCTCGGTTGCCGACTATTCAGAGCACTCGCTGCAGCACGGCTCCAACGCCTCGGCGATCGCCTATGTCGAGGTGGAACATCCGACCGGCAAGCTGTTCGGCGTCGGCATCAACACGAACATCGTTGCCGCCTCGCTCGAGGCGATCGTCTCGGCCGCCAACCGCGTGCTCGAGGAAACCAAGAAGGCCTGAGCCATGGGTCTCCACGCCGCCATCACCGGCAACCTGGATGACGCACCGCCATTGGTGCTTCTCCACGGTTTCGGCGGCGACGGACATGTCTGGGATGAGGTGGTGGCGGCTCTCGCAGGAGGGCCGCCGCTTGTTGTCTACGACCTGCCGGGACATGGCGGCTCGGTCGACGCCGAAAATCCAGGCGGGGCGGGGCGGATGGCGAAAGCTCTGCTTTCCGATCTTTCGGCGCGCGGGATTTCGCATTTCCACCTCGCGGGTCATTCGCTCGGCGGGGCGACCGCTGCGCTGATAGCCCTTAGGGCGCCCGAACGGGTGTTGACCGCGACGCTGCTGGCGCCGGGAGGTTTCGGTCCGGAGATCAATCACAGGGTGCTGCGGCGCTTCTCCTTGTCCGTGGACAGGCCGAACCTCGCCGAGGCGCTGGCCGCGATGATGGCGGAGGGGCGACGGCCATTGCTTGAGGCCGTGGATCGGCTCTGGAACGAGCGTCAGCGGCCGGGTGCTCGAGAGCTCCTGAGTCGTGTCTTCGAGGCGATGATGCGGCCGGACGGCAAGGGTGGATGGGAACAGGGAACCATCGACATGTCGGCGTTAGCACAGCTCTCGATGCCGGTGACCGTCGTCTGGGGCGACGAGGACGCGATCCTTCCTGTCCCCGACGAGACTTCTCTTCCCGACAATCTTGTCTTCCGTCGCTGGACGGGCATCGGGCACATGCTGCCGGAAGAGGCCCCAGATGCCGTGGCGGACCTCCTGAAGTCGATCATATCGGGCGCAGGCTGACCGGGCATGAGCGCCTATCGGACGCCGAAGTCGTATTCGCCGCGCTCGTGGATCGTGTTGGCGCGGCCAACCAATAGTGGCTCGACCCGGCCGACGCGCTTCAGGTCCTTGCCCTTGTACGGCAGCGCATGGAGGACATAGCGCATGGCGTTCAGCCTGGCGCGTTTCTTGTCATCCGACTTGATGACCGTCCACGGAGAGTCGGCGGTATCGGTGTGGAAGAACATCGCTTCCTTGGCGCGGGTGTAATCGTCCCACTTGTCGAGGGAGGCGAGATCGACGGGCGAGAGCTTCCACTGCTTCAGCGGGTGGACCTTGCGCTCCTTGAAACGGCGGCGCTGCTCGTCCTGGCTGACGGAGAACCAGAACTTGATCAGGTGCAGGCCGCTGCGGACGAGGTTACGTTCGAATTCCGGCGCCTGGCGCAGGAACTCGCGGTATTCCTCGTCCGTGCAGAAACCCATGACCCGCTCGACACCGGCACGATTGTACCAGCTACGGTCGAACAGAACGATCTCGCCGCGCGTCGGTAGGTGTTCGACGTAGCGCTGGAAATACCATTGGCCGCGCTCGACCTCGCTCGGCTTTTCGAGCGCGACGACGCGGGCACCGCGCGGATTGAGATGTTCCATGAAGCGCTTGATCGCGCCGCCCTTGCCGGCGGCATCGCGTCCCTCGAACAGGATGACGACGCGCTGCTGGGCTTCCTTAACCCAGGATTGCAGCTTCAGCAGTTCGGTCTGCAGGGTGAATTTCTCGCGCTCGTAATCGCGTCGCAGCATCTTGTAGCGGAAGGGATAGCCGCCGTCGCGCCAGTCGTCGGCCAGTTCGTCGCTCGTCCCGCGCGGATGGCCGGATGGCTTGGGAAGGCCGAGCGACTTGCGCAGCCGGGTGGCGTCGTCGGGAGAGGCGCCCTCTATGATGGCCTCGATGCCGGAGACGACCTCCTCGTTGCCCGTCGCGGCTATGGCGCCGAGGGCGGAGAGTTCGGCCTCCTGTGCGGCCTCGCGGCGTTCCTCCGCCAATCCTGTCTCCACGCCCTCCGGGAGGCCAGCCGGTTTCTTCGCCTCGTTGTTGTCTTGCGTCATGCCCACCCCCTCGCGCCTTCATCGGAACCGCTAATATAGAGCGCCCGGCAAAGGCTTCCGGCATTGACTTGGATCAAGACTGGAGCGTGGTTCGCCGCCTGACCGGCGTCAGAGGGAGAAAATGTGGTGGTGGGACATCTCGGTGCCTTGGAGATCGTCGCGCAGCGAGTGACGTTGCCAGTCCAGTGCCCAGGCGCCGCTTTCGCCCGATATTCCGAACAGGTTGAACGCGGCGGCGGGCTTGTGGCCGCCGGGGCCCTGCGATGCGGAGGCGATGCCGATGACGGGAATGGGGCGACCACGGCTTGGCAGCGTGTATTGCGTGTTGAGGTGCGTGTGGCCATGCAGCACGAGTTCGGCGCCGCCGACGGAGATCGCCGCGCCGAAACGCCGTATGCCGACCATACGCTTGTAGCGGCTGGCGGCGCCGCGCACCGGCGGGTGATGGATCAGGACGACGCGGAACAGGCCCTCTTCGCCAGCCGCCTTCAGGAGGTTTGCCGTCTCTCGGGCCTGTCTGGCACTGAAATATCCCATGGCCGAAAAGGGCGGGGTGGCGATCGAGGTGGAACATCCGATGATCGCCACGGGTCCGCGCCGACGAATATATGGAAAGAGCTTGTGGTCGTCCTCCCAGACCAGCGGGTCGTCGTCACCGCGCATGTAATCGTACCAGGCGCTGACGGTCTTAGCGTGGGCGCCGGGCACATAGGCGTCGTGATTTCCGGGAACGATCGAGGTGGAGAGCGGTTCGGCGGCGTGCTTCAGCCAGTCCGAGACCATGCGGATTTCCATGGCGGTGGCGAGATTGACCATGTCGCCGGTCATTGCCAGATGGTCCGGCCTTGCCTCGGCAATACCTTCCATGACGAGGTCTAAAGCATTGGCAAAAAGATGCTTTCGTCTGTTACGATGCCAGTTGACGTAGCCGGTGATGCGCTTGGAGGCAAGTTCGCGCAAAGTCAGCTTTGGGAGCGGTCCGAGATGTATGTCGGATATGTGAGCGAGCTTGAACATCGGCGACACTCATAGTGCGGGAGGGGCAATGGGGCAAGGAATGAAAGAAGACAAAGGCAAGGCTGTCGTCGAGGGGGGAAGCCGGCGGCTGATGATGCGGGTGCTGCATACCTATTTCGTGATGGCGCGCGGCATGACGCTTGGCGTGCGCGCTGCATGCTTCGACACGGAGGGGCGGGTCTTCCTCGTTCGGCACAGCTACCTGCCGGGCTGGTACTTTCCCGGCGGCGGGGTCGAGCGCCGCGAGACCGTGGGAGAGGCCCTGACAAAGGAAATCCGGGAAGAGGGCAATCTGGAGGCGACAGCCCCACCCGAACTTCTGGGCGTCTATTTCAACCGGCATGTCAGCAAGCGCGACCACGTGCTGTTTTACCGGGTCAACGTCCGGCAGACCGCACCACGACTCCCAGACCGGGAAATCGTGGAATGCGGCTTCTTCGATCCGGCGAACCCGCCGGCGGGCACGACAGACGCGACGCTGCGCCGGCTCAGCGAGTTGCGAGGTGAGCTTCCCCGCGCCGAGACCTGGTAATTTCCAGAGCCTCGGCCAGCTTGTCGCGACCATGCGGGCGGTCGAAGTCGAGCGCCGGGCCGACGGGCACCACGCCCGAGGGATTGATGGTCTTGTGACTGCGGTAGTAGTGGTGCTTGATGTGGCGCATGTTGACGGTTTCGGCAACGCCCGGCCACTGATAGAGGTCGCGCAGATAGGCCGAAAGGTGCGGATAGTCAGCGATGCGGCGGATGTTGCACTTGAAGTGGCCGACATAGACGGCGTCGAAGCGCACCAAGGTGGTGAACAGCCGCCAGTCGGCCTCCGTCAGCCGGTCGCCCAGCAGGAAACGCTGGCCTGACAGGCGGCTTTCCAGCCAGTCGAGGGTGTCGAACAGTGGCTTGACCGCGCTCTCATAGGCGTCCTGGCTGGTGGCGAAGCCGGCCTTGTAGACGCCGTTGTTGACGTTGTCGTAGATGCGGGCGTTCAGCTCATCGATCTCGCCGACGAGGTCGTCAGGGCAATAGTCGTCGATGTTGCCGGTTATGCCGTTAAAAGCGCTGTTGAACATGCGGATGATCTCGGCCGACTCGTTCGAGACGATCGTGTTCTTCTGCTTGTCCCACAGAACAGGGACGGTAACGCGGCCGGTGAAATCGGATTTGGCGCGGGTGTAGACCTGCCAGAGTGCGTCGGAGCCGAAGAGATGGTCGCTGGTCGCGCCATCGCGCTCGTGGAACTCCCAGCCGTTTTCCAGCATCAGAGGATCGACGATGGACAGGCCGATATGCTCCTCCAACTGTTTCAGCTTGCGGAAGATCAGGGTTCGATGAGCCCAGGGACAGGCCAGCGATACATAGAGATGATAGCGGCCGGATTCGGCCTTGAAACCGCCTTCACCGGAGGGACCGGCAGAGCCGTCGGCGGTCACCCAGTTGCGGAATGTCGACGCACCTCGCTTGAAGTGCCCGTTCGTCGATTTGGTGTCGTACCAGACGTCCTTCCAGACGCCGTCCACGAGCATGCCCATCGGCTTATCCTTTCCCGCTACGTTTATCGTCTTCCTGAAAATATGCAGGTCGGCGTCGATTGCGAGGGGCGAATGAATGAACACTGCGTTTTTCCGTTGGACGGATCGCCGCAATGCTGCTATCGAAGCCGTCACCAAAAATTGGATGCGCTCCTTTATGACCCTTGTACGGACCCTGCGACGACGCTGACGCTGACCTGACACCTTCGCGTGTCATCGATCACCCATGTCTCCGTCAGTCCAGTCTGGTTCCGGTCATACCCATGAAAGCTCACGAGCTCGTCTACCTCACCGAGGATGCGTCGCACGACGCGGTTATCGAACTTATCAACGAAGAAGCCTTCGGCCCCGGCCGGCATACACGTGCTGCGGCCCGTATCCGTGAGCAGGGACCTCATGATCGCCAGTTGTCGTTCGTTTGCGCCGATCGCGGCGAAACGATCGCCTCGGTGCGCATGACGCCGGTGCTGGCTGGTTCGGTGAAGGGCCATCTTCTTGGACCGCTTGCGGTACGGCCCTCGCACAAGAACATGGGGATCGGCCGGGAACTGGTCCGGATCGCCATTGAGGCCGCGCGGCGGAAGGGTTCGGAAGCCGTTATCCTGATCGGCGATCCGCCGTATTACATGCCGCTCGGCTTCGAGAAGGTCGCCTGGAAGGCGCTGGAGTTTCCCGGGCCCGTTGATCCGGGCCGGGTGTTGGTGGTGCCGATGGGGACGGACGTGCACGACCGGCTGAGAGGAGATATCGGCTGGAGAATGGGCGCCGCGGCCGGTTCTGATGTCGACGCCGATGCGGTCGTGGAGTCCTCGGTCGAGCTCGGCCGGTTGTCCCGCGCCGGGTAACGTGCGTGACCCCTAGTGGGCGAGCGGCACCCTTGTTTCTTGCTCAAGGTAATCGTTGACGTAGAGATCGTCGACCAGCTGTAGAACCAGGGCGATCAGCGGTGTCGCCAGCGCCAGGCCGATCAGGCCGAACAGCGCCCCAAAGGCAAGCTGCGAGCATATGACCAGCACGGGCGGAAGCGAGACCTTCTGCCGCTGGACGATCGGCGTCACCACATAGCTCTCAAGGGCCTGAACGGCCAGATAAATCCCCAGAACCATCAGGACCGAGTTCGTTCCGCCGGGCAAAGCGAGGAGAAGACCGGGCGTCGCGGCAAGAACGGGGCCGATATTCGGGATGAACGCGAGAAGTCCCGCGAGCAGGCCCAGCACCAATGCCAGCGGAATGCCGATCAGCCAGAGGCCCAGTCCTGTCAGCACGCCCACCACCGTCATCGAGATCAACTGTGCGGACAGCCAGCTTTCCAGCTGGCCGACGGAACGGGAGAGGACATGTGCGACCTTGTCCCGCAGAGACGGAGCGAACAGCTTCAGGAAACCCTTTCGGTAGGTGTGCGGATCGAATGCGCCGTAAAGGGCGATGAAAATCAACAGGACCGTGTTACCGAGATAACCGAAGGAGGACCCCAGCGCCTGTGTGGCGGCGCCTCCCGAGGCCGACGTCCAGAGGCTGTCTTCGCTGACGTGGTCGATCAGCTCACGGCCCCATGCGTAGTCCTCTGCTCTCGAACGCAGGTTTTCGACGGCATCGGGGATCTGGCGCCAGAGTTCGTCGATCTGCTGGGAAATGGCCGGCGCTGCCGCCGTTCCGCCGGCAACCAGGACCAAAAGAACCGCGACCAGAAAGATGGCGACGCCCCAGGTCGGACCGACAGACAGGCGGGCGCCAATCCACGCACCGGAGGAGCGGACGAGAATGGCGAGCAGCACGCCTGCAAAAACCATCAATAGCGTGCCGGGCAGAAATATCAGCAGTGCGCCGATCAGCAGGCAAACAAGAGCGACGGACATCTGACGGCGGTCCGGGCCCCCGGTTGGCCCGAGGCGGAGCAGATCGTGTTTTACCGTCATGTCTGTTCCTTTCCTTCGTCTTTGCTGCGGGAATGCTCACCCGTTATCTGGCTTCCGCCGCGCCTTGCGCTGGACAGAAAGCGCGACGGCGGCAGCCATAGAAGGTGTGATGTCTGGAGCAGTCCTGTTGCCAGAGGGAACCTCTCAGGGTCCGATCTGTTCCCCTTTCGACGAAGCGTTTCACTGTTTAGCAGGGCAAGCTTCGTCCGCCGTATCAATCACGAGAGGAGAAACATCATGCTGAAATTCATTGGTGGAACGATCGGAGCGATCTTCCTGATCGGACTGATCGTCGTGGTCCTGCTGCTGATGCTGATCTTCTAGTTCATCCTGAAGGACGGGGCCGAGCGGACGGATGCGGTTATGGCAGGAAGCGCTTGATCATCCAGGTGATGTCGTAGCCTCGAACGAAATCGTCGATACGTCCGAAGACGCTATAGCCTTGCCGTTCGTAGGCGCGGCGAGCGACCGGGTTTATGGTGTCGATATAGGCACCCTGGCAGCCACGGGCCTTCGCCTCTTCTTCCGCTCTCTGCAGCAGCTGGCCCGCCACCCCGTGGCCGCGTAGACGCTCCGGAACTAAAAGCATCTCGACATAGAGCCAGCCGCGGCCGGTGTAACCGACGAGACCGCCGTCGGTCTGTCCCTCGTCATCGATGAGGGGGATGAAGAGATCGCGCCGGTCCGTGGGACCGAGGACGTTGTTGTTGTAGGCCTTGATGCCGGCAAGGATCGCATCACGGGCGTCGTCGGGGACGGTGTCGGAGAGCGTCATGGGTGTCGTCATGGAGTTACGGTAGGCGGCTCCCGCTTAGCTGTCGAGAGTGGCTTCGCGGCGACCTCAGGTCCTTGCTGGTGGATATCGGGCCGAGATGACCTAGATGGAGAGGTATGCAGCGAAGAGAAGCCGATGCCCGAGAACAACCTTCCCACGATCTACCGCGCCTACATCGACTGCCTGAACGGTCAGGATTTCGACCGGCTCGGGCAATTCGTCCACAATGATGTGGAGTACAACGGAGAGCGGATTGGTCTTCCCGGTTACCGGGAGATGATCGAAGGTGATTTCGTCGCGATCCCGGACCTTTTCTTCGACGTTCGCCTTCTTTTCTGCGATCCACCTGTCGTCGCAAGCCGGCTTCGCTTCGACTGCACGCCGGTCGGTATGCTGTTCGGGATGCCTGTGAACGGCACCCGCGTCGTGTTCGAGGAAAACGTGTTCTATCAGTTCGCGGATGGAAAGATCAGGGCGGTGTGGTCGATCATCGACAAGGCGGCGATTGCGGAGCAGGTTGACGGGGACCGTCCCCGTTGAGCCGGCCGGACAAGGGTGTGTTTATTGGATAATCTCTGGTCCCTGGAACTGCTGGAACCGCCCGGATATGCGCTGGTGCCGAGCTGGCACTGGCTACTGGCGACCTGGTTCGGCGCCGGGCTGGTCGTTCCGTTCCGGGCAGGGCTTGCCGTTTTTGCCCTGGTTCCGTTGCTGATTATGGCGATAAAACTGCCAAGGCAGGTGATGCCGCTCGTGGCGATGATGATATTCGCGCTCGGCGTTTATGTCTCGTCGTCCATTGACGTCGCAACCGGTGTCAAGGACGACCGCCGCATCGTGATCGATGAGGTGGCGGCGTTTCTGATCGGAGCATATTTGATCCGCCAGGCAGGCTGGCGGATGCTTGTGCCGTTCGCAGCTATTTTTCTCTTTCTCGACCGGCAGAAGCCTTGGCCGGTGAGCCTTGTGGAAGAGCTTCCCTCCGGATGGGGCGTGATGGCCGACGATCTGGTACCGGCGATCCTGCTTGGCGCTGCCTTCGCCCTTCTTCAGTTCCCGTGGAACAGCCATGAGCGTAAGGCCGACAGGGAACGCAGCGAGGACTAGCGTCCCTCGCGCCACCACATGACCGACATGGCGAGCAGCAGAAGGCCGACGCCGGCGAAACCCGCGAAGAGCGGCAGCGTATCGATGCCCTTGAGCACCGTTTCGTCGGTCAACCGGACGGTGAGGCGGCGGTCATCGACGACGCGGACGGCGCCGCGCACCGGCAGGATGTCGGGCATCCGGACACCGTCGCCGCCATCATCCAGACGCGTCGTGATGCCGCGTGTCGCCTGACCGAGTGGAGCAAGCGTATCGGTCGTCGAGATCATCGCCTTGAATTCCGGCGCATCGACCGCGCCGACATGGACGAGGGCGGAGAAATCGCCATTCTGGACGGTGAAGAGGCCGGTTTCCTCCATCTGGCGTTCGGCGCGCCAGAGGCCGGGGCTTGCCTCGGACAGTGTGACCTGCTCGCTGCGGCCAGATGGATAGACCACGGTTGCCGGGCCCGGATCGTCGCCGATCGTCTGGCGGCGGATTTCCAGCGTGCGGCCGGTGGCGCGGGCATTCAGCGCCTCCTCCTCAAGCTCGGGCTCCTTCATCAGCCAGTGGGCGATGCGGCGGTAGAGCGAGACATGCGGCCCGCCGCCCTCGAAGCCACGAGCCCAGAGCCAGCCCTGGTCGGAGAGCAGCATGGCAACCCGGCCCTCGGCGGCCCGGTTGAGAACCAGCAGGGGACGGTCGTCGGCGCCTGTCATCACCGTCTCGCCTTCCGGCTGGCCGACATCGATGGTGCGGAACCAGCGACCCCATTGCGGCGGTTCCTGCGTGGAGCCATCGAGGCCGCGCGTCACCGGGTGACGTTTGCCCTGTTCGGACAGGCGCGGATAGAAGGCTGCCTCGTGTACCTCGCCGGTTGGCGCGGCGGGAAGGACGTTGGCAAGCGGTGTCAGCGCGATCGAATCCTCGCCGGCATGTTCCGGTCCGGCGGCGATCAGCAGCGCGCCGCCCTTCTGCACATATTCGGCGATGTAGTCGTAATAGAGGATCGGCAGCACGCCGCGATGCTGGTAGCGATCGAAGATGATCAGGTCGAAATCGTCTATTTTCTCCACGAACAGCTCGCGCGTCGGGAAGGCGATCAGGGAGAGTTCGTTGATCGGCGTGCCGTCCTGCTTTTCCGGCGGCCGCAGGATGGTGAAGTGGACGAGATCGACGGAGGCGTCGGACTTCAGCAAGTTGCGCCAGGCGCGCTCGCCGGCATGGGGTTCTCCCGATACCAGCAGGACGCGCAGGTTCTCGCGGATGCCTTCGATCAGGTGGATGGCCTTGTTGTTGGCATCGGTGACTTCGCCCGGCAGGCCGGAGACCTCGAATTCGAGCACGTTGGAGCCGCCGCGCGGGACGGTGAAAGTGAAGGGCGTCGCCTCGCCGGGGACGGCCTGGACGATGGACAGGGGCTCGCCGTTGATCGTCACAGTGACGTCTGAGGGCGCATTGTCCTCGACGCCGTCGTCGAAGACACGGAAGGTGAGTTCCTGCTCCTCGCCGACGATGCCGAAGCGCGGTGCGCGGACGATCTCGATGCGCCGGTCGGTCTCGTCGGCGCGACCGGTGATCAGGCCGTGGAGCGGCGCGTCGAAGCCGAGTGCCGACGCGTTGGCCGGCAGGTCGTGGATCTGGCCGTCGGTAAGCATGACGGCAGCGCCGATGCGGGCGGGCGGCACGTCGGCGACGGCGGCGGAGAGAGCTTCGAACAACCGGGTCGACGGGGTGTCGGAGTTTTCCGGCTCCTCGACGTCCACGAAACGCGGCTCGATATTGGCGAAGCGGCCCAGGCGCTCGCGCAGTTCCGCGACGGCGGTATCGGTCATCTGGCGACGCTCTTCCGTCGCCTGGCTCTGGCTGCGGTCGACAATCACAGGCACGACGGTAGACAGCGCTTCGCGGTTTTCGCTGAGCAGAAGAGGATTGGCGAGGGCGAGGATCAGTGCGGCAAAGGCGGCGAGCCGGATCCAGGCGCCGCGTACGGATCGCGCCACGCCGAGCACGCCGAGGCCGAGAGCCAGCACGGCCGCGACCGAGAGCATCCACCAGGGGAGGAAAGGGGCGAAGCTGATCGTCGTCATTGGCCGAGCCTTTCCAGCAGCGCCGGGACGTGGACCTGGTCCGCCTTGTAGTTGCCGGTCAGCATGTACATCATGATGTTGACGCCGGAGCGGAACGACATTTCCCGCTGCAGCTCGTCAGCCGGCACGGTCGGCATGACTGGCGCGCCGTTGTTGTCGATCGCCCAGGCGCCCATCAGGTCGTTGCCGGTGATCATGATGGGGCTGACCCCGTCGCCCGCCGAGGTGATGCTGCTGTCGCTGTTTCTCGCTTCCTGCCGCGCCTCGACCCAGAGCGGGCTGCCGCTGTAGCGACCGGGGAAACCGGAGAGCAGGTAGAAGGAGCGGGTCAGGACGTGATCCGACGGGACCGGTTCCAGTGGCGGGATGTCGATGTTGGCGAGGATCGCCTGCAGCCGCTCGCCGTTCGGCGTCGGGCCGGTGTCGCCGTCGAGCGCCGAGAACTGATCGCGGGTGTCGAACAGCACGGTCCCGCCGGCGCGCATATAGGCGTCGATGCGGCTGATCGCGGCGGCGGTCGGCATCGGCGCGGAAGCCGAAATCGGCCAGAAAATGATCGGGTAGAAGGACAATTCGTCCTTTGTGATATCGAGCCCGACCGGCGGGGCGGGTTCCAGCGTCGTGCGATAGGTCAGGTATTCGGTGAGGCCCGCGAGCCCCTGTTCCGACAGGCGGTCGACCTCCTCCTCGCCGGTCACGACGTAGGCGAGATGCGTGTTGTCGAGCCGTTCGAAGATCTGTTCATCGCCGGGCTTCGGGTCGTCCGCACGGGCCTGTGGCACTGGCGAGAGGGCCAGCGCTGCAAGGCCGATGACGGCAGCGGCCGCGGCTCGTTTCGGCAGGCGGGCGAAGGCGCCGCCCATGAAAAGAACGACGAGGGCATCGATGAAAAGCAGCATCAGGGCGAGCGCCAGCAGCGTCGGTTTCAATGGCGTGGCAATCTCCCCGAGCAGCGGGGCGGTCGTGACGGGCACGGTGCGGTCGAGCGGGCGAAGTTCAGTGTCAGGCGGCAAGAGGTTCAATGCAACGAAGCCATCCTCGCTGCCATAGAGGCCGGGTGGGTGGTCGAAGCTTGCAGCAACAGGGCGGTTTTGTCCCCCGGGGATCGGGCGGGCATTGCCTGTTTCGGCGGTCAGCGCGCCGTGTTCGGTGAGCAGCCGCCAGGGCGCCAGACTGGCCGACGTGCCGGAGCTGGCGTCACCGCCCCCTGTCGAGGAGAGCTGCACGACGCGGCGCAGCATCTCTACGAAGTCGCCCGAGATCGGCAGGTTCGACCAGGTCGCTTCGGCGGTCACGTGGAAGAGCACGATGCGGCCGCGGCCCACGTCGCGCACGGTGACGAGCGGCGTGCCGTCGGCGAGGCTTGCCCAGGTGCGTTCGGCAAGATCCGGTGTCGGTTCGGCGAGCACCTGCCTGCGGATCATCACATCGGCGGGGCGGGGCATGCCGGCGAAGGGGCCGAAGGTTGGAAACTCCGCAAGCGGCTGCGGCTCCGCCCAGGAAAGCGCCCCGCCGAGCGCGCGCTCGCCCTGCCGCAGGATCACCGGAACGAGCGGGTCCGCCGAGGGAGCGGCGGCGAGACGAGGCCCGGCAAAGCGAATCAGCGTGCCGCCATTCGATACCCACCGCTCGACCGGTTCATAGGTTTCGGCGGGCAGGCGGCCGATATCGGCCATGATGATGGCGGACGGGTTCTGCTGCAGAAGGTCGGGGATGGAGGCGGCAAGATCGGCCACGCCGGGCTCTACCAGATCGGCGAACGGCTGCAGGGCGCGGTTGATGTAATAGAGCGGTGACAGCAACGGCTGGAATTCGTCGCCGGTATCGCCTGCCAGCAGCGCGACACGCCGGCGGCGGAAGCCGTCATCGAGGAGATGCACGGCACCGGCCGTCGACAGTGCGGCGATGGAGACGCGGGCGAAATCGTTGCGCAGTTCGAAGGGGGCGGCGATCTCGCCGCTTGCCGATGCCGCGCCAGCGGCGAAGTCGATGCTGCCGGAGGCGATGGTGCGGCCCTGCGAATCCTGGGCGTCGACGACGAGGCTTGCGGCATCGGTCGTCCGCAGCCGGGACGCTGTGACATTGAGCGCCGTCGAGCCGTTGGAAGCGGTGGTGACCGCGACGGCTGCGGCGCCGTCACCCTCGACCAGGCGGAGTTCGGCAGGGTTGAGCGATGACAGGACGGCGAGGGTGTCGTCTTCCTCCGCTGCGGTGATGCCATCGCTCAGGAAGACGAGCGTTCCCGGTGCTTCGCCGCCGAGCGCTTCCGTGAGGGCCGTGATGGCAAGGGCGCGTTGTGGCACCTGCGGCTGCGGGCTGGCAGCCGCGAGCTTTTCCCGCGCAGCCGTCGCGGCGCCCGGGGTAGCGTCATGGCGGGCATCGGCGGTGAAGAGGATGGAAACGGGGATGTCGCGGCCTTCGGCGTCGTCGATCATCGACTCCGCCGTGTCGCGCCTGCGGTCCCAGTCGGTCGCGGTCGCCCAGCTGTTGTCCACCACCAGCACGAGAGGACCATCGCCCGACAGCGTGTCACTGCGAGGATTTAGCACGGGGTCAGCCAGGGCGACGATGACGAGCGCGGCCATGACCATGCGCAGCAGGGTCAACCACCACGGGCTCTTCGATGGCGTCTCCTCCCGCTTCAGGACCGAAGCAAGGATCTTGAGCGGCGGGAAAACCTCCGTGCGCGGGCGTGGCGGGGTGAGTTTCAGCAGCCACCAGATGAGCGGCAGCACGGCGAGCGCGGCAAGCACGGCGGGGCTTAAAAAGGCGAGCGACAGGAAGCTCAACTGCGGGTGCTCCTTTCGCTGCGCGGCGGGCTGCCGGACAGATACATGTGCACGGCGACGAGCGCCTGCGAGGCGAGCTGGTCTGTCCGGTGCGGAACGAAGCTCCAGCCGAGACGGCGCAAGCCCTCGCCAAGGCCGTCGCCGCGGGCGATGTAAGCGCGGCGGTATTCCTCGCGAATGCCTTCGGCGCGACCCGATACCAGCTTATCGCCGGTTTCCGGATCGGTGAATTCGGTACGACCGGCGTAGGGGAAATCTTCCTCGGCCGGATCGGCGATCTCGACCACATGGCCGCGCAGGCCCCGGCGGGCGAGCGGCGAGATCTGCGCCATGATCGCCTCGGCATCGTCGAGGAAATCACCAATGAGCACGATATCGCTCGCGCCACGGATCATGCGGGTATCGGGAATGCCGGTGGTCAGCGGCGCGTGGAGAAGCGCGGCGGCGAGCCGTTCCGCGGCGTTGCGGGCGGACACCGGTTCCATGACGCCGGGGCAGCCGATGCGCTCGCCCGAGCGCGCCAGGATTTCGGCAAGCGCCAGCATCAGGACGAGCGCGCGGCTTTCCTTCGAGACGTTGCCGAGCGTCGACTTGTACATCATCGACGGCGACATGTCGGCCCAGAGCCACACGGTGTGGGCGGCTTCCCATTCGCGGTCGCGGACGTAGATATGATCGTCGCGGGCGGAGCGCCGCCAGTCGATGCGGGCGAGGCTTTCACCTTCACTGTAAGGACGGAACTGCCAGAAATTCTCGCCGATGCCGCGCTTGCGGCGACCGTGCCAGCCGGCGATCACGGTGTTGGCGATGCGCTTGGCTTCGACCATGCAATCGGGCACCAGCACGGCGCGCTGGCGGGCGCGTGTCAGCGCCTCACTTCCGGATGTCTGTTCGACGACCTGGCCGATCGTTGCCATGGGCGTTTCCCTAGCCGTCCACCTTCTTCGCCAGACCCGCGATCAGATCGCGGACCGACATGCCTTCGGCGCGGGCGGCGAAGGTGAGCGCCATGCGGTGCTGCAGAACGGGTTCGGCAAGGGCGCGAACGTCGTCGATCGACGGCGCGAGGCGTCCCTCATAAAGGGCCCGGGCACGGGCGCAAAGCATGAGGGCCTGGCCGGCGCGAGGGCCGGGGCCCCAGGCGACGTGCTTGTCTGTCTCGGTGGCGCCCTGGCCGGGGCGGGCGGAGCGTACCAGCGCCAGAATGGCGTCGACGACCTTTTCGGAGACCGGCATCTGGCGGATGAGCCGCTGGATTTCGGACAGGCGGGCGGCGGTAATCACGCTCTGCGGTGTCGCCTCGGAAAGGCCGGTGGTTTCGAGCAGGATCTGGCGCTCTGCGTCGAGGCCCGGATAACCGACATCGACCTGCAACAGGAAGCGGTCGAGCTGGGCTTCGGGCAGGGGGTAGGTTCCTTCCTGCTCCAGAGGGTTCTGGGTCGCGAGCACGTGGAAGGGGGCGGGCAGATCGTAGCGCTGGCCGGCGATGGTGACGTGATATTCCTGCATCGACTGCAGAAGCGCCGACTGGGTGCGCGGCGAGGCGCGGTTAATCTCATCGGCCATCAGAAGCTGGGCGAAGACGGGGCCCTTGACGAAGCGGAACGAACGGCGACCGGTCTCGTCCTGGTCCATGACTTCGGTGCCGACGATATCCGATGGCATGAGGTCGGGGGTGAACTGGATGCGGTTGGCGTCGAGTCCGAGGACGGAGCCCAGCGTTGTGACCAGCTTGGTCTTGGCAAGACCGGGAACACCAACGAGCAGAGCGTGACCGCCGGAGAGGATCGCGAGCAGCGTGTTCTCGACGACGCGCTCCTGTCCGAAGATCACCTTCGACACTTCCTGGCGTATCAGCGCGATGTCGGCGAGCGCGTGTTCGGCGGCTTCGATCGCGGCCTTTTCGTTCAGCACGGCTTCCGGCGTCGTGTTCATCCCCATGCTGATCTCCGTTCGGTTGCATGGCGGCCAGCGAATCAGGCGGGCCATCCGTTTTTCGCTATTCTAAATAACTTATTGCCTGGCGAATGGCTGACAAGCGGCTCATGAATGACTATCTCGTGAAATCAACCGTTAGTTCACAACCGGGACTCAAAGATGGCAGGCGAGGAGCTGAAAGCGACGACGGATGCGGCGGGACTGGCCGCGCTGATCGCGCGCGCCGCCGAGCAGACGCCTGGCAAAAAGGCGTCGCTTCCGCCGGTCGATCGCTGGAATCCGCCGTTCTGCGGCGATATCGACATGGAAATTCGCGCCGACGGCACCTGGTTCTACATGGGAACGCCGATCGGCCGCCAGCCGCTGGTGCGGCTGTTTTCGACCGTTCTGAGGAAGGACGAGGACGGAAAAACCTATCTCGTCACGCCTGTGGAAAAAGTCGGCATCCGGGTGATCGACGCGCCATTCGTCGCCGTAGAGATGAATGTGGTTGGTGAGGGTGTTGAGCGGGTTCTGACGTTCCGTACCAATGTTGGCGACGTGGTCGAGGCGGGACGAGACCATCCGCTGCGTTTCACGATCGAGGGCGAACTTGGGGAGCTCAAGCCGTACCTGCATGTCCGCGGTCGACTTGACGCTCTGGTCTCGCGCGCCGTGATGTACGACCTAGTGGAACTCGGGGAGGAGATCGAGATCGACGGCGAGGCGATGTTCTCCGTCCGCTCTGGAGGAGAGGTCTTTCCAATCATGCCGGCGCGCGAGCTGGAACGCCTGTCTCGATGAGCCTGACGCCGTCCTTCAATGCCGCCGACTTCCGTCACCGCGCGCTCAACCAGATCGGGGCGCCGGTTGAACATGCCTGGCGCGACCACGGCGATCACATCCTCAATCCTGACACCATGCTCGAGGTGGAGGGGCTGAAGCTCAAGGATGCGGCGGTGCTGGTCGGTATCGTCAACGATGGCGACGACGCCAAGGTGATCCTGACCCAGCGCACCTCGAAGCTGCGCAAACATTCAGGGCAGATAGCCTTTCCCGGCGGAGGCATAGACCCGGACGATATCTCGCCGGAGATGGCGGCGCTGCGCGAGGCGCAAGAGGAGATCGGGCTCGATCCGGGCTTTGTGGAGCCTGTGGGGCGCCTACCGCTTTATCTGTCGCGCACCGGCTTCAGGATCACGCCCGTGCTGGCGGTCGTCGAACGCGGCTTCACCATCACGCCCAATCCGCACGAGGTGGATGAGGTGTTCGAGGTGCCGCTCGCTTTCCTGATGGATCCCGACAATCACAAGCAGGAAAGCCGGATATGGCAGGGGATCGTCCGGCATTTCTATTCGATGCCCTATGGCGAGCGGTATATCTGGGGTATCACCGCCGGCATCCTGCGCACGCTTTATGAAAGGCTCTACGCATGACCAATCTTTCGGCCGAGCCTTGGTTCAATGATCCGGCTGTCCGGCGCGTGCTCGAGCTGCTCAATCGCGACGGCGGCGAGGGCCGCATCGTCGGCGGGGCCGTGCGCAACAGCCTAATGGGGCTTCCGGTTTCCGATATCGACATCGCCACCACGCTGGTGCCCGAAGAGGTCGTGCGGCGGGCCAAGGAGGATGGCGTGAAGGCGGTGCCGACGGGCATCGACCATGGCACCGTGACGCTCGTCGTCGATGGTCGCGGCTTCGAGGTGACAACGCTTCGCCATGACGTCGAAACGGACGGTCGGCGGGCGCAGGTGGCGTTCGGCGCCGGCTGGGCCGAGGATGCCATGCGTCGCGACCTAACGATCAACGCGCTCTATCTCGACGCTGACGGCGAGGTCATCGACCTTGTCGACGGGCTCGACGATATCGAGGCCAAGCGGGTCCGTTTCATTGGGGATGCGAACCTTCGGATCGCCGAGGATTATCTCCGTGTGCTGCGCTTCTTCCGCTTCTTCGCCTGGTATGGCGATGGTCGGCCCGACGCGGACGGGTTGAAGGCCTGCGCTGCCGCCAGACGCCATCTGAAACAGCTGTCGGCCGAACGGATCTGGGCCGAAATGAAGAAGCTTCTTTCGGCCCCGGACCCTGGGCGGGCGCTTCTGTGGATGCGGCAGACCGCGATCCTCACCGAGATCCTGCCCGAGACGGAGCGATGGGGCATCGACGCCATTCCGGGCCTGATCGCTGCTGAAAAGGCGCTTGGCTGGACACCTGACCCGCTGTTGCGCCTCGCATCCATCGTTCCGCGCGACGTGGAGCGTCTGAAGGCGATGGCTTCGCGTTTGCGCATGTCCAATGCGGAGGCGGCGTACCTCGAGCAGTTCGCGGGAGCGCCGGCCGTTGCCGATGATCTCAAGGAAGCCGCCCTCGATCGCCTGCTTTATCGCGCCGGCAAGACGGGCATTGTGGCGCGCCTGAAGCTCGACCTTGCCTCGGCACGGGCTAGCAGCGGTGGGGATATGGCGGGGATGGAAAAGGTCGGACGCGTGTCGACGCTGCTGTCGCGCGCCGAACGCTTCGAGCGGCCCTCGTTTCCGGTGAGCGGGGCAGACGTGCTTGCTGCGGGAATTCCGGCCGGGCCGGCTGTCGGCGACCTGTTGAAGCGGTTGGAAGACGAGTGGGTGGAACGCAATTTTACGCTGGACCGGGCGAGGCTGCTCGCCCGGCTGGAAGAGTTGAAGGCCGGCGGCTGAGCCGTCGGTCAGGCCGCCTTCGCGTCGTCGCGAATGCGGGCCTTGATGTTGTCGACCATGTTTTCCCGGATGATCGTCTCGCCGTGGGCGGTGCGCATGTGCTCGACGGCGCGGCGCACCACCTCGGCATCCTCGTCGGCTCGGGTGTGCCAGGGGCAACCGGGAACCAATGAACCACATTCAAACAGTCTCATGGCGTTTCCTCCTTTGCCAGGGTTCAACGCCATGATCATAGCATGGTTGCATCGGTGCTGAAATTCGATAGGTCTCTAGTTCTCCGGCATCGCCCAGGAGTGAAATACCGACGGCGAGGTGCCGGCGACTGCGCGGCGCGGCTCGGTGGTCTGCGGCCGGCTGTCGTTCGCCTCCTGACCGGCGAGCCCTCGCTTTACCTGATCGATAAAGTATTCGAGAGGCAGTTCCGAGCCGCTTGCGGTGCGCAGCTCGGCGGCCATGCGTTCGATAAGCTCGGGCGCATCCAACGCGCGCTCCGAAGCGGGGTCAACTACGGGTACCGGACTGCTGCCAATCGTAGCCATTGCGGTTCTCCTCCCATGAGTCTCGGGAGAAAATTAGCATGTGGTTTCGCAACTGCCCAATGAAATAATGTCGCGGCACACGCCCGAAGACGGTCAGGGCCAGCGGACGAGAGGGGGGAGCGAGGACAGGATGGATTCGACGTTTCCGCCGGTCTTCAGGCCGAAAATCGTGCCGCGGTCGTAGAGCAGGTTGAACTCGACATAGCGGCCGCGGCGCACCAGCTGCTCTTCGCGGTCGGCATCTGTCCAGGGGGCGTTGAAGTTGCCGCGGACAATGCGCGGATAAACGAGGCTGAACGCTCGTCCAACATCCTGAACGAAGGCGAAATCGGCTTCCCAGCCGCCGATTTCCTCGTCGGAATGCAGCCAGTCGAAGAAAATGCCGCCGATGCCGCGAGGCTCATTCCGATGCGGTAGGAAGAAGTACTCCTCGCACCAGGCCTTGTAGCGGGGATAGTCGGCGATATCGGGATGGCGGCCGCAGGTGATTTCCATCGCCTTGTGGAATAGCTGGCTGTCGGGGTCGTCCTGGGTGCGGCGCCGATCGAGCACCGGTGTCAAATCGGCGCCCCCGCCAAACCAGTTGCTCGAAGTGACGACCATGCGGGTGTTCATGTGCACCGCCGGCACGTTCGGATTGACCGGATGGGCGATCAGCGAAATACCGGAGGCCCAGAAGCTCGGGTCCTCGTCTGCGCCGGGGATCTGCTTGCGGAATTCGGGCGAGAATTCGCCGTGGACGGTGGAGGTGTGGACGCCGACCTTCTCGAAGACGCGGCCTTCCATCATTGACATGCGACCGCCGCCGCCCGCGCCGTCTTCCCGATGCCAGTCCTTGGCGACGAAGCGACCCGGTTCGCGCTCGGAGTTGGGACCCGACAATTCCTGCTCGAGCGTTTCAAAGGACGAACAGATGGTGTCGCGCAAGCTTTCGAACCACGCGCGTGCCCGGCTCTTCTTGTCCTCGATATCGTCGGGCAGGCCCTTCGGCAGATCCGGTCTTTCCATCGCGTCCCCCATCGCCGTCTTGCTGTCCCGCATCGATCGTGTGCGGGTTTTACAATCGGATTTGATTAGCAGGTCAGGGACTTCGCGAACAGACGCGCGGCCGGACTTCCCCGAAAAATCGACTCGCAATCGCAACGGTCGGCGACTATCTTTTCAGCTGCGAGGTGTATTCCATGACGAAGATGCCCGGTCTACCGCCGCTCGACGGCCTGAAGCGCAGGATCGCGCGGCATCGCGAAGAGAGCCGCAGCGCCGGCCAGTTCGTGCGGCAAACCTATTGCCTGTCCCGCGACGAGGCGAGGGCGAAGGCGCGCGAATGGTTCGATTCCTATCCCAAGGCGGCCTACTGGACCGAGGTCGAGAGCTGGCGTCAGCTCGACAACGACCAGATCGAGTTCACCATGCGCCGTCTTCCGTCCGCCGATTGAGCGACACTGTCGCATTATCTGCAGCGTCGCTAAATTTTTAAAGGTCCCTTAAACCCGATTTCAAGACCTCCGATGCAAGGTGTGTCGAGACAGGGTACCGTTTCGGGTGGCGAACGGCGCCTTAGGTGAATGATTCACTTAAAGGGTCGATGGGCGTGGGGCTTTCTATCAATACCGCGGCGGCGCAGGCGCTGTCGCTGCTTGTTGGCGTCGGGCGGGCTGCACCGCCGGCGTCGACGCGTGCGGCCAGTTTCAAGGTCGAGCAGGCTTCCGACAACGCAGCCTATTGGTCGATTGCCACGACCGTGAAGGTCGACGGCCTGTCGTTGTCCAGCGCGGAGGCGGCAACCAGTCGTGCGAGCGCGCTTGTCGATACGGCGGCGCTTGGCCTTGCAGATGCTGCAACCCTTCTTGATGACATCCGCTCGACCCTGGTGGCGGCAAAGCGGTCCGACGTCTCCCGCTCCGGGATCGGGGCGAGGCTGGATGTGCTGAAGGAAAAGCTCCTTGCCGTAGTCGATCAATCCGAATTCGATGGTGAAAACTGGCTGAGCCTTCCCGCCGGCCGGTCGCCGAACGTGGAGGCTATCGTCGCGTCGGTGTCGCGCACCGCAGCGGGCGAGCTTTCGGTCAACGTGATCGATTTCGATACGTCCGGGGCGGTTCTCGTCAGCCGCCACAATCCCGAGGACGGTCTTCTGACACGACGCTATTCGGTGGTCACCGCCAATGGCGAGATATCGGATTATGTCCTGCTGGGCGCCGGGGCCGCGGGTACGGGCGACACGGTTCGGCCGGTCATGCTGGCACCAGCCACCTCGAATAATGAGATCGACGGCATGATCGCCGCCGTCGATCTCATGTCCGGATATGTTGCCGCGGCCGCGACAGCGCTTGAGACGACCGCAGGACAGGTGGTTGGCGATATCGGCCTGGACGACGTTCAGGGTTCATCGACCTCCCCGCTCGATGCAGGTCTCGACGATCAAGGAGCAATCGAACTCGCGCTGAAGGCCAGCGAACAGTTGCAGGCGCAATCGCTGCCCATCGCCAACAGCGGCGCCGGGTCTTTCAAGCTCTTCCTCTAATCGTCCGATATCAGCCCTTGCGGCGAGATGGCGGGTTCTTTCGTCGGGACGTTGCGGGTCGGGCCTTGGCCGTGCCCGCATCGGCAATGATGGGCTCTGCCGGGACGCTATCCGGCTTGTCAGACGGTGTCGCTTCCAGCGCCTCCGCGGGCGGCGTCTCCGAAACGCTCGTCGTTATCTCCGCAACCGGTTCCGCCGACGCTATTGCCTCAATCGCTTCAGGTGGCAGGGGCTCCGGCAGGGCGTCTTCGGCTGTTATCTCCACGACATGATCGGAAGGCGAGGGGGCCGGGAGCGCGAGGGGATCGGCAGCATGTGCCTCGCCGCTCTCCGATGTATCCGCCAGAATCGACTTCAGAAGCGTCGTTACCCGTAGGGCACCCAGCATGTCGGTGTTGGTGGAATGCCCGGCCATGGGCACTCGTATATCGCTTTCGATTTTCGGGCGGGAGTTGATCTCGCCGTACCAGTCCAGATCGCCGATCACATCGATGACGGACTGGAAGGCGGGCGGCATGGTGATGCGTGCGCCGAAGGTAACGATCCGGGCGCCGGCGGCGATGGTTTTGAGCCGCTCGGGTTTTTCGTCCTTCAAGGCGTAAAGTGCTTCGGAAAGGACCAGGTTGCCACGGGAATGCCCGGCAAGCAGGCGGAAGGAAAGACGGTCGTCGGCGAGCAGGCCCTTGACGGTATCCACGTCGAGGCAGGTGCGGACCGGCGTGTCACCCGCCCGGCGATCATCGTAGGCGCCGAAGCGCGGGCGCCCGACCACGTCGTCGATCACCTCGCAGTCGCCACGGATGCTGCCGAGCCATCCGAACAGGAAGTTCGCGCCGATCGTCTCGCTGACGATATCGCCGAGGCCATAGCCGGAGACGATCGCTGCGACGGGTTCGCCGACGGCGTCGGCAACGTTGCGGGCGAAGGCGGCGGCACCAAGGGCCGAGCCGCCGAGGCCGGCGACCGCAAGAACCTTCACGTTCCGGCCACCGCGCGCCAGGTATTCGTCGATATTTTCACAGACAGTCAGCATCGGCCCGCCACTCGGTGGAACGATCAGGATCAGCCCTTCGGCCGAGATTGCGTCGCTGACATAGTAGATCTCTTCCGGCGTCAACGTTTTCACGTCGTAGAAGAAGCCGTCGAGTCCAGTGTTGCGGAGACGCCATGCCTCGAGCACGCCGTTGCGCGCGGTGCGGTGCTGTAGGCGTTCGGGAAAACTGAGAGTACGGGCGAACTGCGTCAGGCCTACGGTGAATGCTGTCTCGAACATGAGTCACCTCCCGGTTTTTGCTGCGTTGCAACATAGCGCGTCAAGGTGGAATTAGCAATCTTGAATGAATGGTTGCGGGAATAGGTCGCGGCGTGTCCTGAGCAGGCTTGACCTCAACCGCGGTTGAGCCTCTATCAAGGTGTCCTGCCGATGCCAGCCCTGGGAGGACTATGGTCATGTCGACACAATCAGCCGGAGAAGCCCGTCTGCCGCAACGCCTCGCCCGCGATCATCGCCGCGGTCATGGCGACATTGATCGACCTTTGCCCCTCGACCATGGGGACAAGCACCCTTTCGCCGGCGGTCTCGTGGACATGGTCGGGGACACCGGCGCTCTCGCGGCCGAAGAGCAGGATATCGTCCGGGCGATAGTGCAAATCCGTGTACCGTTCCGCCGCCTTGGTCGACGCGAGGACGAGCCGACGGCCGGTCGTTGCCCGCCACTCTTCGAAATGGGTCCACGACAGATGACGCGTCAACGCGACGGTGGCGAGATAGTCCATGCCGGAGCGTTTCAGGTTGCGGTCGGAAAGGTCGAAGCCGGCGGGCTCGATGACATCGACGCCGATGCCGAGGCAGGCGGCGAGCCGGAGAATGGTGCCGGTGTTGCCGGGAATGTCGGGCTGGTAGAGGGCGATCCTGATGAGACTCATGGGCCTGATCTAGCGCGGAGAAAGCATGGAACTCAAGCGACCGGCGCTGTTGTCGGCGGGCAACAGGTGCGCGCTTCCGCGCCGGCCGAGCCGATTGTCTCTTTCCAGACGTTGGCGGCAAAGGTAGAAGACACCATCTTCAACACGCAACAAGGGAGGCATCGATGACAGTATTCAGCATGATGCGCTTCCCCGTCCCGCCATTTACCTGGCTTGCGTGACAGCGGACGCCGTTCTGCTTTTTTGATTTTCCCCGTGAATCGCCTTTAGGCCGGATTTGGCCTTATCATATTGAACTAACGCCCGCGCTCTCGGAATGCTGCCGTTGTCGGCGCCGCGGGTGACCTCATCAGGAGCTGTTTCATGTTCTCGTGGTTCGAAAAACGCCTCGTTGCGTTTCCGTCGGAACAACCGAGCCTGCCGCCGAAGGGCCTGGTTGCGTTCTGCTGGAGCTATACCAAGACGGCGGCGCCGTGGCTCGCGGTTCTCGGCCTGTGTTCAGGCGCCATCGCCATCGGCGAAGTGGTGCTCTACCAGTTCCTCGGCAATATCGTCGACTGGCTGTCGAAGGCCGATCCGCAGACCTTCCTGACAGACGAAGGCGGACGCCTGCTGTGGATGGCGCTGCTGGTGCTGGTCGGCTTGCCGCTGATCGGGGTCGTGCACAGCCTGGTCATGCACCAGGTGCTGGCCGGCAACTATCCGATGATCGCGCGCTGGCAGATGCACCGCTTCCTGCTGCGCCATTCGATGACCTTCTTCGCCAACGAGTTTGCCGGCCGTGTGGCCACCAAAGTCATGCAGACGTCACTGGCGGTGCGCGAAACCTCGATGAAACTGATCGACGTCTTCGTCTACGCGGTGACATTTTTCGTCTCGATGGTCGTACTGGTCGCATCCGTCGACTGGCGGCTGGCGCTGCCGCTGATCGCATGGATCGTGCTCTATGTCGGAATCCTCGCCTTTTTCGTGCCGAAGCTGCGGAAGCTTTCCAGCGAGCAGGCGGATGCGCGCTCGATCATGACCGGCCGGGTGGTCGACAGCTATACCAACATCGCGACGGTGAAGCTGTTCTCGCATTCGGGACGCGAAGAGGTCTATGCGCGCAAGGGAATGGACTCCTTCCTTGACACGGTCTACCGGCAGATGCGCCAGATCACCTGGCTCAACATCGTCGTCGATCTCAACAACGCGCTGGCGCTGTTCACGATCTCGGCGCTCAGCATCTGGTTCTGGATGACGGGTACGGTGTCGGTCGGCGCGATCGCGGTCGCCGTCGGTCTCGCCATGCGCATCAGCGGCATGTCGCACTGGATCATGTGGGAAGTGGCGGCGCTGTTCGAGCAGATCGGCACGGTCTATGACGGCATGGGCATGATGACCAAGCCACACGACATCGTCGACGGCCGGGACTCCAAGGCGCTGACGGTGGAAAAGGGGGAGATCGTCTACGATCGCGTGCGCTTCCACTACGGGAAGAGCAAGGGCATCATCGAGGACTTCTCCCTGGCTATTAAGCCGGGCGAGAAGGTGGGCCTTGTCGGACGCTCCGGTGCCGGCAAGACGACGCTGATGAACCTCTTGTTGCGTTTCTACGACCTGGAGGCAGGCCGCATCACGATCGACGGGCAGGACATCTCGGCGGTGACGCAGGACAGCCTGCGATCTCTCATCGGCGTGGTGACCCAGGATACGTCGCTGCTGCATCGCTCTATCCGTGACAACATTGCCTATGGTCGTCCCGATGCGACCGATACCGAAGTGATCGAGGCGGCGAAGCGGGCGAATGCCTGGGATTTCATCGAGGGGCTCGTCGACATGCAGGGCCGCAAGGGGCTCGACGCGCAGGTCGGCGAACGCGGCGTGAAGCTGTCAGGCGGTCAGCGCCAGCGTATCGCTATTGCCCGTGTGTTCCTCAAGAACGCGCCGGTGCTGATCCTCGACGAGGCGACCTCGGCGCTCGATTCCGAAGTGGAAGCGGCGATCCAGGAGAGCCTGTTCTCGCTGATGGAAGGCAAGACGGTGATCGCGATCGCACACCGCCTATCGACGTTGACGCAGATGGACCGGCTGGTGGTTCTCGACAAGGGCCATATCGTCGAGACGGGCACGCATGGCGAACTGGTGGAAAAGGGCGGCATCTATGCTGACCTCTGGAACCGCCAGTCCGGCGGCTTTCTTGCCGACCAGGTCGACCAGGAGCAGGAGCTGGAAAAGAAGCGTCGCGCCGATGAAGAGGCCAAAGCCCTCGAAGAGGCGGACGAAGCGGCGGAGTAATCCTGCCACATCATCTCCGTCCACGCGTTTGCGGACGCGTGGACGCTTCAGTTTTTCTATATACAGGACCGACAGATTTCGATTGGCATGTGTCCGCTGCTTGCCTATGCGGGGCCATCGGTCCGCGAATCCTTGCGGCAGTGCAAGTGAGGCGGCATGAGACATTATATCGATTGGCTGTGGGCGGGGCTGGCTGGCGTGCTGCTCGCTGGTATGGTCACGATCAACAGCGGACTGGCGGCCCACACGACCCCGTTTACCGCCTCGTGGGTCGTGCACGGCGTCGGCGCCGTTGCCGCCTTCGTGCTGCTTCGGGTCAACGTGATGTTGGCGCGCGGTCGCCGCCCGGCAGGTCTCAGCGGCGAGAAACCGCCGCTCTGGTCCTATCTCGGCGGCGCGCCGGGCGCCTTTGCCGTTGCCCTGTCCTCCATCGCGGTCAATTCGGAACTGGCGCTCGCCGGCGGACTGTCGCTGCTTCTGGTCGGGCAGATTCTGTTCGGCCTCATCTCCGATATGGGCGGACTGTTCGGCACGCCGAAGCGGGCGGTCAACCGATATGACTTGCTCGCGGCCGCCTGCGTGATCGGCGGCAGCGCGCTGATCATCTATTCGGGAGGTGCCTGATGCTGACCTCGGTTCTCATCGCGCTCGCCGGCGGCGCCGCTGTCGGGATGAGCCGGTCGATCAACGGACGGCTCACCATGGACCGTGGTGCCTTCAGCGCCTCGTTCTGGAACCACTTCATTGGCTTCGCGCTGCTGACTGTCTACATCCTGCTTTTGCACCGCGAGGGAATTCCGCTTCTCGGCGCGACGCCGTCGTGGGCGTTCACGGGCGGGATCATTGGCGCGGTGTTCGTGGCGATCAGCTCCTACGTCTTTCCCCGCATCGGGGCGAACCGCTCGGCGCTGCTGATCATCGGCGGGCAGATGATCGCGGGACTGATGATCGATTATCTGCGTGGCACCGCCACCTTCCACATCGGTCAGCCGGCCGGCGTGGCGCTGATCCTGTTCGGGATCTATCTCACGCGGTTTTCGAGGTAGGGGTGAGGGGCGGGGTCCTTTGCCTTTCGTCGGAAACCGCCTATATCGCCTTCCATGATCTTCGCCCCCATCATCCGCCTCTTTGAAACCTGGGTCGATCCCTTCTCCAAGCGCGGTGATGTGCGGCCGCCGGAGAAGACGTCGGCGTTCATCTGGCACTATGTCAGCCAGGCCAAGGGCGCGTTTGCGGTCATGGCCGTCTTCGGTGGCGCGGTTGCCATTCTCGAGGCGGCGCTGTTCTGGTTCGTCGGGCGGCTGGTCGACCTGCTTGATACCGTGCCGCGCGAGGCGGGTTGGTCTGGCCTCCTAGAGGCACATGGACTTGAATTGCTCGGCATGATGCTGGTCGTTCTGCTCGGCCGCTTCATCGTTGTGACGGTCGGCGCTTTGGTCGAGGAGCAGGCGATCGTTCTCAATTTCTTTAACCTCGTGCGATGGCAGGCCTATGCGCATGTGGCACGACAGTCGCTGAGCTTTTTCCAGAACGATTTTTCGGGTCGCATCGTTACCAAGGTCTGGGCGGCTGGACAGTCGACGGGCGATCTCCTGACCTCGATCCTGCAGGTCGTCTGGTTCATGGTGATCTATACGGCATCGACCATGGCACTCGTCGGCCAGCTCGACTGGCGGCTTGCGGCGATCATCGGGCTCTGGGTCGTGATTTTCAGCCTGCTTGCCCGCTACTTCGTGCCTCGCATCCGGCATCATGCGCGGGAGTCGGCCGAGGCGGCGTCGATGGTCAACGGGCGGCTGGTCGACAGTTTCAGCAATATCCAGACGCTTAAACTGTTCGGGCGTGAGGATCGAAACGACCATTTCATCCGCCAAGGCTTCGACCGTTTCCAGGATACGCTGCGGCCGTTCGCGCGACTGATCACAGGGGTGCGGGCCTCGCAGGCGGCGCTGTCCGGCCTGATGATCACGGCGGTGGCAGCACTCTCCATCGACCTGTGGCTTTCCGGGCAGATCAGCGCTGGCAGCGTTGCCTTCACGCTCGGTCTGGTGCTGAGACTCAACATGCTGCTCGCCCGGATGATGACGCAGCTCAACGGCATCATGCGCAATATCGGCACGATCCAGAATTCGGCGGAGCTGATCTCGAAACCGATCGGACTCACCGATAAGCCGGATGCGGTCGCGCTCAAGATCAGCCGTCCGGAAATCCGGTTCGAGGATGTGTCGTTTCATTATGGCCGGCAGTCCGGCGTGATCGACCACCTGTCCCTCACCATCGCTCCGGGCGAGAAGGTCGGCATTGTCGGGCGCTCCGGGGCCGGCAAGTCGACGCTCGTGAACCTGCTGCTGCGTTTCTACGACGTGGAGGGCGGCCGTATCCTAGTCGACGGGCAGGACGTGTCGTCGGTCACGCAGGAGAGCCTCCGCTGCTCGATCGGTGTCGTGACGCAGGATACCGCGCTGCTGCATCGCTCGATCAGGGACAACATCCTGTTCGGCAGCGAGAACGCGACCGAAGAGCAATTGATCAAGGCGGCGGAGCGGGCGGAGGCGCTCGACTTCATCGAAAGGCTGGAGGATCAGCGCGGGCGCAAGGGGTTCGACGCCCATGTCGGCGAACGGGGCGTGAAGCTCTCCGGCGGCCAGCGCCAGAGGATCGCGATTGCGCGGGTCATGCTCAAGGACGCGCCGATCCTCGTGCTCGACGAGGCGACATCGGCGCTGGATTCCGAGGTCGAGGCGGCGATCCAGTCCAACCTTGAGAAACTGATGCAGGGCAAGACGGTACTCGCCATCGCCCACCGGCTTTCGACGATCGCCGCGCTCGACCGGCTGGTGGTGATGGACAAGGGGCGGATCATCGAGCAGGGCACGCATGCGGAGCTGGTCGAGAGTGGCGGACTCTACTCGGAACTCTGGGCCAGGCAGTCAGGCGGATTCATTGCCGTCGACGATGCGGAGTGACTTGACCGTTTACTCCGCGGGGAAGGCGAGGTCGGCGATCAGGCCGAAGTGGTTGGAGCCGTAGTTGTCTTCCATCCGTTCAAGGTTCAGCGGAGCGACGTCCGGAGAAACGAAAACATGGTCGAGGGCCACGCCCCAGCGGCCGGCGGCGACCGGCCATGTGGCGGGTTCCGTGCCTGCCGTCGTCATGCCGAAAGTGCGCAGGAAATGCTGCATGTCGGGCGCGATGACGCCGGAATTGAAATCGCCGGCCACCACCCAGGTTCCGGGGTGGCGGGCGAAGTAGGTGCCAGCCACCTCGAGCTCGGTGCTGTGGTAATCGTCGTAGTAGGGTTTGGTGAGATGGATGGCCGCGAAGTGCACGGTCCTGCCTCCGACGTCGATTTCGGCCACGGCGAAACGTTCGCCGCGCAGGTCCGAGAGACCCCAGGCACCGCGTTTCTTCATCGGCAGGCGTGACAGGACCGTGAGGTCGCATCCGCGGGTCACCTCGCCACAGCCAATGCGGTAGGGATACTTCTCCGACAAGGCGGAGAGTTGCGACAGTATGGGAGCTGCCTCGAACAGGTAGACGATATCGGCCTTAGACGACAGGATCTCCTCGGCAATGCGGCCGGCATTGGCGTGGTTGCTGCTGAGGATATTGAAGGACATCAGCCGCACCGTCGGCGCTCCCGCCGCCACGTCGCGCGCGGCCGGCAGAAATTCACGCGACATCCAGACGGAGTGGACCGTCAGTGCCGCTGCCGCCAGCAGGAGTATGGTGCCGTAGCGGCGTGCGCCGAGCATAATCGCGACCAGGGCTCCCGACATCGCTGCGATACCGGCGTGGCTTTGAAGCGTATAGATGAAGGACAGCGGCCAGAAATCTGTGAGGTAGCGAAGACTCATTGCCACGATCGCAAGCGTGACGATCGTGCACACGGCACTGGCGAGGGTGGTTTTCATGCAGGACGTTCCGTTGAGCGGCGTGTTGACGGTCGCGGACCATGCCGCAGACCTGTGTGCAATGCAACATCGGTAGTAAGAATGGCGAAAACACGTCATCCTGCTAGGCAAATATCGTAGCGAATCCCAGCGATACCAGCATCATGCGGACCTCGAAGAAGGGCGATGCCGACTTCTTCAAAGCGGTCAATAAATTCCGCGACAAACTGCCCCCATCCCCCTGTCAAGGCTGGACATATTTCGCTATCAAGCTTAGAACGCGCCAAATTGACGGGGAATCTGTGTCTGCTTCATGGCGCAGGGGGGATTCGTCGCCATTTGGGCAAATGCGGTGATCGCAAACATTTGCGAAGAGGATGGTCTGACCGTGAGCGAACACGACAACAGCGACAGCATGGGCGAGCCTACTCGCCGCGATTTTCTTTACCTGACGACGGGTATGGCCGGTGCCGTGGGCGCCGTGTCGGTTGCCTGGCCGTTCATCGACCAGATGCGGCCAGACGCCTCGACGCTGGCACTCGCCTCGATCGAGGTGGATGTCTCAGCACTGGAGCCGGGCATGTCGCTGACGGTGAAGTGGCGCGGCAAGCCGATCTTCATCCGTAACCGTACCGAGAAGGAAGTCGAGGAAGGCAAGGCCGTTCCGCTCGCCGACCTGAAGGACCCGATCGCGCGCAATGCCAATATCGACGGTACCGCGGAAGCGACGGATATCGCCCGTTCGGCCGGCGACGGCAAGGAAAACTGGATCGTCATGATCGGCTCTTGCACCCATCTCGGCTGCGTCCCGCTCGGCCAGGCCGGTGATTTCGGCGGATGGTTCTGTCCCTGCCACGGCTCGCACTACGATACAGCGGGCCGTATTCGCAAAGGCCCGGCGCCGGAAAACCTGCACATTCCGACCTATGGCTTCGTTTCCGACTCTGTGATCAAGATCGGTTGAGGGGATACTGAAATATGAGTGGTCATTCTAGCTATCAGCCGTCCACCGGTCTGGAGAAGTGGATCGATTCGCGTCTGCCGCTGCCGCGGATGATGTACGACAGCTTCGTCGCCTATCCGGTCCCCCGGAACCTGAATTATGCCTATACCTTCGGCGCCATGCTGATGGTGATGCTGGTCGTGCAGATCCTGACCGGCGTTGTGCTGGCCATGCACTATGCCGCCGAAACGACAGTCGCGTTCAACTCGGTCGAAAAGATCATGCGCGACGTGAACCACGGCTGGCTGCTGCGCTACATGCACGCCAACGGTGCCTCGTTCTTCTTCATCGCGGTCTATCTCCACATCGCGCGCGGTCTCTACTACGGTTCCTACAAGGCGCCTCGCGAGATCCTCTGGATTCTCGGCGTGGTCATCTACCTCCTGATGATGGCGACCGGCTTCATGGGCTACGTGCTGCCCTGGGGTCAGATGTCCTTCTGGGGTGCGACCGTTATCACCGGCTTCTTCTCGGCTTTCCCGTGGGTCGGCGAATGGATCCAGCAATTCCTGCTCGGTGGCTTTGCCGTCGACCAGCCGACGCTGAACCGCTTCTTCTCGCTGCACTACCTGTTGCCGTTCATGATTGCCGGCGTCGTGGTGCTGCACATCTGGGCGCTGCATGTCACCGGCCAGACCAACCCGACCGGCGTTGAAGTGAAGTCGAAGACGGACACCGTTCCGTTCACGCCTTACGCGACCCTCAAGGATGCGTTCGGCATCTCGCTCTTCCTGATCGTCTATGCCTGGTTCGTCTTCTACATGCCGAACTACCTCGGCCATCCGGACAACTACATTCCGGCTGACGCACTGAAGACCCCGGCTCACATCGTTCCGGAATGGTACTACCTGCCGTTCTACGCGATGCTGCGCGCCATCACCTTCAACGTCGGCCCGATCGACTCCAAGCTTGGCGGCGTTCTGGTGATGTTCGGTTCGATCATCATCCTGTTCTTCCTGCCCTGGCTCGACACGTCGAAGGTTCGCTCCGCCGTCTATCGTCCGTGGTACAAGCTGTTCTTCTGGATCTTCGTGGCAAACGCCATCATGCTCGGCTATCTCGGCGCGATGCCGGCGGAAGGCCTGTATGTGGTCATGTCGCAGGTCGGCACGCTCTACTACTTCGGCTTCTTCCTCGTGATCATGCCGCTGCTTGGTCTGTTCGAAACGCCACGGCGCATTCCGAACTCGATCACCGAGGCGGTTCTCGAAAAGAACGGCAAGTCTGCCGCAGCCCAGGCCTGAGCGCGAGAGAAGGACTGATACAATGAAAAAGCTTGTTGCAAGCATCGCGCTGATCGCCTCGATCGGAACCTTCGGTGCCGTCGCCACGGCGGCAGAAAGCGAGGGAGACCTCGCCGAAGCCGTCCATCATGCGGCCCAGGTCGGTCACTATCCGATCCTGAAGCCGAAAAATGTCGAATGGTCGTTCGCCGGCCCGTTTGGCAAATACGACAAGGGTCAGCTCCAGCGTGGCCTGAAGGTGTACAAGGAAGTCTGCTCGGCCTGTCACTCGATGAACCTCGTGTCTTTCCGTACGCTGGAAGACCTTGGCTACTCGGAGGAGCAGGTGAAGGCGTTTGCCGCCGAGTACGAAGTCGAGGACGGTCCGAACGGTGATGGCGAGATGTTTACCCGCACCGCCGTGCCATCAGATCATTTCCCGTCGCCGTTCCCGAACAAGGAAGCGGCTGCCGCCGCCAACAACGGCGCTGCTCCGCCGGACTTCTCGCTGATCGCCAAGGCGCGCGGCGTGACCCGTGGTTTCCCGACCTTCGTGTTCGATATCTTCACGCAGTACCAGGAAGGCGGGCCGGATTACATCTACTCGCTGCTTACTGGTTACCAGGAGCCGCCGGAAGGTGTCACCGTTGCCGAGGGTACGCACTTCAATCCTTATTTCGCGAATGCCGCGGCGCTCGCTATGGCACAGCCGATCAGCGACGATCAGGTGACCTACGACGACGGCACGCCGCAGACGCTCGACCAGTACGCGAAGGACGTAGCCGCGTTCCTCATGTGGGCAGCGGAGCCGCATCTGGAAGAACGCAAGCGCACCGGCTTCATGGTCATGGTGTTCCTGGCGATCTTCACCGCGCTCGTCTATCTGACGAAGAAGTCAGTTTACGCGAACAAGGAACACTGAGGTTTTCCAAGCCCATTGGAAAAGGCGGCTTCGGCCGCCTTTTTTGTTGGTCGCAGCGGGCGCTGTTGCTAGTGTTGCCCAACTTTTCCGAACTCTCCCAGAGACAGAACATGAGCAATATTGCCCTGGAGCTCGCCTCCGCCATCCGTTCGATCCCGGACTATCCAAAACCGGGGATCATCTTCCGCGACATCACCACGCTGCTCGGCAATCCGCGGGCGTTTCGTCGCGCCGTTGATGAACTCGTGCAGCCTTATGCGGGTCTGAAGATCGACAAGATCGCCGGCATGGAGGCGCGTGGCTTTATCCTGGGTGGCGCGGTCGCGCATCAGCTGTCGGCCGGTTTCGTGCCAATCCGCAAGAAGGGCAAGCTGCCGCACGAAACGGTGCGGATCGCCTACAGCCTGGAATACGGAGTGGACGAGATGGAGATGCACATCGATGCGGTGCAACCGGGCGAGAAGGTTATCCTTGTCGACGACCTGATCGCCACCGGTGGCACCGCCGTCGGAGCTGTGCAGCTTCTCCGGCAGATCGGCGCCGACGTGGTGTCCGCCTGCTTCGTGATCGATCTTCCGGATCTTGGCGGACGAAAGAAGCTCGAAGCGATGGGCGTCGAGGTACGCACGCTGGTGGAGTTTTCGGGGCACTGAAGCCCATCTGGCGATCGCGTTCACAAAAAAACGCCGGCGTAGACGCCGGCGTTTTTTGTTTCGGTGGACGTTAGCGGTCCTTGGTTTGATCAGTCGCCGGCTTTTGCGCCGGCTTGTCATCCCGCTTGTCCGCGCCGGCTTTTTCCCGACGGTGGGCGTCCGGGCTTGCGGTGATCACGCCCGGATCCTCGTCGGTTTCCTTCTTCGTCGTGTCGTTGTTCTTTGCGTATTCGGACATCTGTCTACTCCTCGTTGGGCTCCCGTTATCAACGGACCCGATAGGCAAATGTTCCTCCCTCTGATCGTCCGACGGCCGCCAAAGTCGCGAACGAAAAAGCCCTCCCCACGCCGGGCGGGGAGGGCTTCACACCGTTGATTGTCGACGCAGACGCGTTCGATATCAGGCCAGGTCGAAGCGATCGGCGTTCATGACCTTCGTCCAGGCGGCAACGAAGTCCTTGACGAACTTTTCGGCGTTGTCGTCCTGGGCGTAGACTTCCGCGTAAGAGCGCAGGACTGAGTTCGACCCGAAAACCAGATCGACACGGGTGGCGGTATACTTCGCCGCCCCGGTCTTCCGATCGCAGATATCATAGCTGTTCTTGCCGGTCGGCTTCCAGCTGTAGCCCATGTCGGTCAGCGTGACGAAGAAGTCATTCGTCAGCTGGCCTTCGCGGTCTGTGAAGACGCCATGGCGGGTTCCGCCGAAATTGGTGCCAAGCACCCGCATGCCGCCAAGCAGGACCGTCATTTCCGGACCCGTCAGGCCCATCAGCTGGGCGCGGTCGAGGAGCATTTCCTCGGGGCTGACCACATAGTCCTTCTTCAGCCAGTTGCGGAAACCGTCGGCCAGCGGCTCGAGCGGTGCAAAGCTTGCGGCATCCGTCTGCTCGGCCGTCGCATCACCACGACCCGCGGCGAAGGGCACCTCGATCGTATAGCCGGCCGCCTTGGCTGCCTTTTCGATGCCGACATTGCCGGCGAGCACGATGACGTCAGCAACGCTGGCTCCGAATTCCTCGGCGATGAGCTCCAGCACCGACAGGACCTTGCCGAGACGGGCGGGCTCGTTTCCTTCCCAGTCCCGCTGCGGAGCAAGCCGGATGCGGGCGCCGTTCGCACCGCCACGCATGTCGGACTGGCGGTAGGTGCGGGCGCTGTCCCACGCCGTCGAGACCATCTCGGAGATCGAGAGACCCGAGGCGGCGATCTTCGCCTTGACGGCACCGATGTCGTAGTTGGTCGGGCCAGCCGGGATCGGATCCTGCCAGACCAGGTCTTCGGTCGGTGCGTCGTGTCCGATGTAGCGGACGCGCGGCCCCATGTCGCGATGGGTCAGCTTGAACCAGGCGCGGGCGAAGGTATCCTTGAAGTATTCCGGATCGGCCATGAACTTTTCGCAGATGGCGCGGTAGGCCGGGTCGACCTTCATGGCCATGTCGGCGTCGGTCATCATTGGCATGCGGCGGACCGACGGATCGGACGCGTCGACCGGCATATGCTCTTCCTTGATGCCGATCGGCTGCCACTGCTGCGCGCCGGCCGGGCTGCGGGTCAGTTCCCACTCATAGCCGAACAGCAGCTCGAAATAGCCCATGTCGAAGACGGTCGGGTTGGCGGTCCAGGCACCTTCGATGCCCGAGGTGACGGCGAGGCTTGCCTTGCCGTTCTGGTTCGGGTTCATCCAGCCGAAGCCCTGGTTCTCGACATTGCCTGCCTCCGGCTCGGCGCTCAGCGCGCCGGCATCGCCGTTGCCATGGGCCTTGCCGACGGTGTGGCCGCCGGCCGTGAGGGCTGCGGTTTCCTCATCGTTCATCGCCATGCGGGCGAAGGTCTCACGCACCTGGGCGGCGGTGGCCAGCGGATCGGGCCGGCCGTTCACGCCTTCCGGGTTGACGTAGATGAGGCCCATCTGCACGGCGGCGAGCGGGTTTTCCATCGTGTCGGGCTTGGTGACGTCTTCGTAGCGGTTGTCGGACGGCGCCAGCCATTCCTTTTCGGCACCCCAGTAGACGTCCTTCTCCGGACCCCAGATGTCGGTGCGACCGAAGGCAAAGCCGAAGGTCTTCAGGCCCATGTCCTCGTAGGCAATGGTGCCGGCGAGAATGATCAGGTCGGCCCAGGAAATCTTGTTGCCGTACTTCTTCTTCAGCGGCCAGAGCAGGCGGCGGGCCTTGTCGAGGCTGGCATTGTCCGGCCAGGAGTTGAGCGGGGCGAAGCGGATATTGCCGGTGCCGCCGCCGCCGCGACCATCGGCCAGGCGATAGGAGCCGGCTGAGTGCCAGGCGAGACGGATCATCAGGCCGCCGTAATGGCCCCAGTCGGCCGGCCACCAATCCTGGCTGTCCTTCAGGAGCGCCCTCATGTCAGCCTTCAGGGCAGCAACATCGAGCGTCTTGACTGCTTCACGATAGTTGAAGCCGGTCAGCGGATTGGTCTTGGTATCGTGCTGGTGCAGGATGTCGAGGTTCAGCGCATTGGGCCACCAGGCCATGACCGAGCTACCAGTGGCGGTGTTGCCACCATGCATGACGGGACATTTGCCAGCCGGTTTCGTACTTGCGTCCATTTTATCCTCCGACGGATTTTTTCAGGTTTGAAGATCGAGGAGAAGGTAAGCGCGTTGTGTGACAGCGAGCGTCTTCCTTCCGTGATTTCAACGGTTAGCAAGCCTGTTCCATAAATTCCAATTGTATAATCTAAAGGGTCCGATATGCTCAGGTTATGATAGGTTTGTCGATGCGGCATCTGCGCTACTTCGATGCGCTCGCGCGATCGGGCCATTTCGGCCGGGCGGCGGAGGCCTGCGCCATCTCTCAGCCGGCGCTTTCGGTACAGATCCGCGAGTTGGAGGACCTCATCGGCGCGCCACTGGTGGAGCGGGGTGGGCGGACCATCCGGCTGACGACACTCGGCAACGAGTTCGCCGAGCGGGTGCGGGCCATCCTGCGTTCCGTGGACGAGCTCGAGGATCTGGCGCGGGCTGCTCACGGGCCGCTTGCCGGGCGGCTGCGGCTCGGAATCATCCCGACGGTCGCGCCTTATCTGTTGCCTGAGGTGATCGCCACGCTCACCCGCCGCTATCCGGGTCTCGACCCGCGCCCGCGCGAGGCGATTACGCAGAGGCTGATCGAGGACCTGCTGGACGCGCGGCTCGATGCGGCAATCGTGGCGCTGCCGGTGTCGGAACCTGCGCTCGAAGAGGTGCCGCTGTTCGACGAGGAATTCGTGCTGGTGCGCTCGCTCGAAGATGCCGACAGGCCTGTGCCGAGTTCCGACAGGCTGCACGAAATGCGGCTGCTCTTGCTGGAAGAGGGCCATTGCTTCCGCGACCAGGCGCTCGCGGTGTGCAACATCAGTTCCTCCACGCCACGCGATCTGATGGAGGGCAGTTCGCTCTCCACGCTGGTGCAGATGGTCAGTGCCGGCATCGGCGTGACGCTGATTCCGGAAATGGCCGTTTCTATCGAGGCGCGGTCGGCGGAGATTTCCGTCGCCCGCCTCGCCGAACCCCGGCCATTCCGGAGGATCGGCATGGTCTGGCGCAAGACAAATCCGCTCAAGCAGCAGTTCGAGAAGGTGGCCGAGATCGTGCGCGAGATCGGACTGGCGCGGCAGATCGAGGCAAGCATGCTGCGGGCAACAGCGGATCACGCGGAGCGGCTGCCGTCTGTCCCGTCGGAGTTGGCCGCGGCATCCCCCTGACGGATACCTGTGACGCTCATGCCAGAGCGAGCTTCGCAGCCATCGCCAGGAGCGCGGCCGCGAAGACACGTCTGATCCAGGCGAGTACGTTCGGACGCTCGACGACACGATCCCGAAGCGATGCGGCGAAGAGGCCGTAGATGGCGAAGACCACGAAGGTCATCAGCATGAAGACGAGGCTGTCGGCGATCATCAAAGAGACGGCGCCTTCCGCTGACGGATCGACGAACTGCGGCAGGAAGGCGAGGAAGAACAGCGATAGCTTCGGGTTGAGCAGGTTGATTAGGATTGCCTGCATGACGATACTGGTGCCGGACTGACGTGTATCCGGCTTTCCCAGCCCGCCTCCGCCGCCGGCACGCAGCATGTCGATCGCCATATAGATGAGGTAGATGATCCCGGCGAGCTTGAGGATCATGAAGGCCTTTTCGCTGCTGCTCAGCACGGCGGCGAGGCCGAGGATCGCGGCGGCCATGTGGGGCACGATGCCGAGGGTGCAGCCAAAGGCGGCGACGATCGACATGCTGCGTCCGCGCATCAGTCCCATGGCGATGGTGTAGATTGCGCCGGTGCCGGGCGTGGCGACGACGATAAAGGCGGTCACGAGGAATTCGAGGGTCATGGGTGTCTCCGGTTCCATTTGGAAGGAGAGATACAACTAGTGCCGCTCCTGCGTCTTGAACGGGATTGCAGTTGTCGCCTGCCGAAAGGCTGCCGGCGTCAGACCGTAGTGACGGCGGAAGGCGCGAGTCAGGTGGCTCTGGTCTGCGAAGCCGCTCTCGGCGGCGGTTGCCGCCAGCGGTACGCCCGAGGCGATCAGGCGACGCGCCAGGAGAAGGCGCCGTTGCAGGAGATAGGCGTGCGGCGTCAATCCGGTTACCTTCGCAAAGGCTCTCAGCGTCTGGAAACGGCTGAGGCCAGTCTCCGCCGCGAGAGATGCGAGTGTCGGCGTCGAGGTTGGGTCGTCGTCGATCATCTGCCGGGCGTGGGCAATGCCCCGTTGATCGTGACGATCGAGATGTGCGCGAGGTGGGGCCATCGCTTCGGCCAGCAGGTCCAAAAGTGCCTCTTCCCAAGCGAGCGGCCCAGCCGCATCGGTCGTCCTGATCGTGCGCCAGGCGCACAGGAAACGATCAGCCAGTTGCCCGTTCCTGAACACCGGGGCCTCGAATTCGAGAGCTGGCGCGGTGAGGTGTGTGAAGCCGGCGGCAAAGTCGTGCAGACATTCCGGTGTCAGATAGAACATCGTCCAGCGACGGCTCTTGCCGCCCGCCGGAATGCCATCATGAACCTCGCCCGGATTGACGGTGATAACGTTTCCAGGACCGGCCTCGACCTGACCGCGTCCGGATGCCGAGAGTTGACCACCGTCAAGTATGACGCCGATGCCGAACTCGTCGTGGGTATGCCTCGGAAAGACGTGATCGCTTTCCGCCGCCACGGCGTGGAGTCCGCGAATACCGGTCGAGAAGGCTGTGAACCCGTGGGCCATGAACGCTACATCGCTTTCTCGATATCCGGCGCGATCGCTTCCGGTTTGGTGGTTGGGGCATACCTCGCAATCGGCACGCCGTCGCGGCCGATCAGGAACTTGGTGAAGTTCCACTTGATCGCCTCGGTGCCGAGAATGCCCGGCACCTCGTGGGTCAGGTATTTGTAGAGCGGGTGGGCATCGTTGCCGTTGACCTCGATCTTGGAGAACAGCGGAAACGTGACGCGGAAGCGCAGGTCGCAGAAGGAGGCGATCTCCGCGTTGGTGCCACTTTCCTGCGCGCCGAACTGGTTGCAGGGAAAGGCGAGCACGACGAGGTCATCGGCATATTTCTCCTGCAGTTGCTGGAGGCCCTCGTATTGTGGCGTGAAGCCGCAGGCGCTCGCGGTGTTGACGATCAAGAGGACCTTGCCGGTGAATTCGGAGAGCTGCCGTTCCTTGCCGGTGATGTCGAAGGCGGTGAAATCGTGGACCGTCATAGTCGTTTCCTATTCGAACTCGATGATCTTGCTTTTGAACCGCAGAACCGGCTCGCCATTCTGGTTGACCCCTTCGGCGAGGCCGGTGTTGAGGATGAGGCCAGGACGAGAGGCGAGCGGACGGCTGTCGATGCCGGTCAGGGAGTAGCTGACGACATCGCCGGCAAACACTGGTTTCAGCCATTGCAACTCGCTGAAACCGGGGGAGGGGCCGAGCTTCGGAGGGACCACGCCCTCCGCGATCAGCCGCGCCGTCTCGAGGCGCCAGAAATCGATGAAGCAGCGCATCCATTCGGCGCAGGTGTGCCAGCCGGACGCGCAGAGGCCGCCGAAGACGTAACCCTTTGCGGCTTCCGCGTCGGTGTGGAAGGGCTGGGGGTCGAATTTTTCGGCGAAGCGGATGATCGATTCGGCGGTGAATTCCTTGCTGCCGGTCTTCAACGGATGACCAGGCGGGGAGAGTTCGAGCAACTTCATGCGGTGCCCCCCTCGATATCGCGACGGCGGAACATGATCGAGTTTTCCGAGACAAGAACCCGTTCGCCGCGCTGGTTTTCCAGTTCGTGGCGGAAGGTGGCGATGCCGATCTGCGGACGCGAGCGGAGGGTACGCGCGGCCGTGACTGTCGACCGCCCTGACAGCGTATCACCGGCCAGCACGGGCTTTTTCCACTCCATAACGTCGATGCCGGGTGCGCCCTCCGAGACCGAGGACAGCAGATAGGCGTCGATCATCATGCGCATCAGCATGGCGCTCGTGTGCCAGCCGGAGGCAGATAGACCGCCGAGAATGCTCGCCTTGCCGGCCTCTTCGGAGAGATGCATCGGCTGCGGATCGAACTCCGTGGCGAAAGCAACAATCTCGGCAGCATCAACCGTTTTCGGCCCGAGCGGAAAGCTCCGGCCCGGTTCAAAATCCTCGAAATAAAGTCTCGTCATTTTCTCCGCCCGCATTACTGTGCCGGTACCATGGCGGGGGACGTTCTGAAATTCAAGGAGGTGACATGAGCGGGTGGCTCGACCAAGCGACCTTTCTCAACGGCATCGAGCCCGAAGCCCGAGACATGCTGGCCGCAGTGAAACCGCAGTTCGTGCCCGCAAAGACCGTCCTCTTCGGGGCGGGCGATGAGGCCAAAGCCTTCGTGATCATCCTGTCCGGCCGGATCGGCGTGTATCTGACCGGACGCAACGGTCGGGAACTGCTGCTTTACTCGGTTACGCCGGGGGAGACCTGCATCCAGACGACACTCGGCGTAATGGGCGGTACGCGCTATTCCGGGGAGGCCATTGCCGAAATCGACATCGTCGCCGTGATGCTCGCTCCCGACCTGTTCGACCGGCTGATGGCGCGGTCGGCGACATTTCGCGGCTTCGTCTTCAAGGCGTTCGGTGCGCGCCTTACGGACATGATGTTCGTGCTGGAACAGGTCGCTTTCGTGAAGGTCGAGCAGAGACTTGCGAAGGCACTGGTCGAGCGCGCTGACGATAACGGTATCGTCGCGGCGACGCACCAGGAGTTGGCTGCCGTTATCGGCTCCGCCCGCGAGGTTGTGTCACGGCGGATAGAAGCGCTGGTTTCGCAAGGGTTGGTCACCAGCGAGCGAGGCCAGGTTCGCCTTCTCGACCGCAACGAATTGCGCCGGATGGCTGGACCGCAAACTGCGTGAAAGCGTGACTTAGTCACCGACACGGAAGGTAACGCGGCGTAGTGTCGGCGCATGGACAACAAAGCCGGAGGGACTTTCATGTTTGCCAAGAATGTCGGATCGATCGACCGCGTCCTGCGGATTGTCGCCGGACTCGTGCTGCTGTCGCTGTTCTTCATCTATCCGGATGCATCGTGGCGCTATCTGGCGCTGATCGGCATCGTGCCGCTGGCGACCGGTCTGCTGTCGACCTGCCCGCTTTATTCGATCCTCGGTATCTCCACGTGCCCGGTGACCAAGGCCTGAAGGACAACGTCCCAAAACGTCGAAAGCCGCGATCGATGTCGCGGCTTTTTCTTTTTGAACGAATGGATTGCCGTCAGGTGTTGAAGCGGAAGTGGATGACGTCGCCGTCGTGGACGACGTATTCCTTGCCTTCGTCGCGGCCCTTGCCGGCTTCCTTGGCGCCGACTTCGCCCTTGTAGGCGATGTAGTCGTCATAGGAGATGGTGAAGGCGCGGATGAAGCCGCGTTCGAAATCGGTATGGATCACACCGGCGGCCTGGGGCGCCTTGGTGCCGCGGACGATGGTCCAGGCGCGGCATTCCTTGGGGCCGACGGTGAAATAGGTGATGAGATCCAGCAGGTGGTAGCCGGCGCGGATCAGGCGGTCGAGGCCGGCCTCGTCGAGGCCAAGGGCCGAGAGGAACTCGGTCGCTTCGTCTTCCGGCAACTGCGCGACTTCGGCTTCGATCGCGGCCGAGATGATGACGCATTCCGCACCCTGTTCCGCCGCCATCTTGGCGACGGCTTCGGTGTGCTTGTTGCCGGTCGCGGCATCGGCCTCTGCCACGTTGCAGACGTAGAGGACCGGATGCGAGGTCAGGAGGTTCAGGCCCTTTAGGATTTCGATCTCTTCCGGGGCGAGCGTCTTCAGCAGGAGACGGGCGGGCTTGCCTTCCTGCAGGAGCTTGACCACCTGTTCCATGATCGGCAGCTGGGCGGTCGCTTCCTTGTCCTTGCCGGTGGCGCGCTTGCGGGTCTGCTCGACGCGGCGTTCCAGGCTTTCCAGGTCGGCGAGCATCAGTTCGGTCTCGATGGTGTCGGCGTCGCCGACGGGGTCGATCTTGCCCTCGACATGGGTGATGTCGTCGTCTTCGAAGCAGCGCAGGACGTGGACGACGGCGTCGACTTCGCGGATATTCGCGAGGAACTTATTGCCGAGACCTTCGCCCTTCGACGCGCCGCGCACGAGGCCGGCGATGTCGACGAAGGAGATGCGGGTCGGGATGATCTCCTTGGAGCCGGCGATGTCGGCGAGCTTCTTCATGCGCGGATCGGGAACGGCCACTTCACCGGTGTTCGGCTCGATCGTGCAGAAAGGATAGTTTGCCGCCTGGGCGGCTGCCGTCTTGGTCAGCGCGTTGAAGAGAGTGGACTTGCCGACATTCGGAAGCCCGACGATACCGCATTTGAAGCCCATGGCTCTGAATACCTGCTCGGGATGGATTTTCGTTGACCACGCGTATGGGGTATAGGAGAGGGACGGTCAAGTGTTGACCGTCCGCGAAGCGTATCCAACCGATCCGGGAGTTCGCCATGGCAGACAAGGACACGGTGCTGGCGCCGAAGACGGTGTCGAAGCCGAAGCTGGAGCGTCCCAAGCTCTACAAGGTCATCCTGCTCAACGACGACTACACACCACGCGAGTTCGTCACCATCGTGCTGAAGGCGGTGTTCCGGATGAGCGAGGAGACCGGTCACAGGGTGATGATGACGGCGCACCGGTTCGGATCGGCGGTCGTCGTGGTCTGTGCCCGGGATATCGCCGAGACCAAAGCCAAGGAAGCGACCGACCTCGCCAAGGAGGCGGGCTTCCCGCTGATGTTCACGACCGAGCCCGAAGAGTAGGACTCAATCCTTTTTCTCGCCGAACATCCGCTTGAGCATGTCGGCCATCGGTCCGCTCGCCGGCATTTTCGGTGCCGCGCCGCCCCGCGCCTGGCGGATATGCGACTGGCCGGCAGGCTTGGGTGGTTTCGCCGGCTTTGCCTTTTCCTCTTCGGCCTTGCCGCCGGTCGCCAGCGCCAGTTTGTTCATGAACTTCGATTCATCGGCCAGCATCATCATGTCGGCATTGTCGGCGATGGCGTCGAGCAGCGGATCGAGCCAATCGCGGTCGACTTTGGCGAAATCGCCGAGAACGTGACCATGGACACGGTCCTTGTCGCCGGGGTGGCCGATCCCGAGCCGGAGACGGCGATAGTCCTTGCCGCAGTGGGCATCCATGGATTTGAGGCCGTTATGGCCGCCATGGCCGCCGCCGGTCTTCATCCGGGCCCGGCCTGCTGGCAGGTCGAGTTCATCGTGGATCACGATGATCTGCGCCGGCGTCAGCTTGTAGAAGCGCATCGCTTCGCCGACGGATTCGCCTGATAGGTTCATGAAGGTCTGGGGCTTGATCAGCAGCACCTTTTCACCGCCGAGTTCCCCCTCGGAAATCTCCGCCTTGAACTTCTTCGACCACAGGCCGAACGGATGGCGGCGATGGATGGCATCGACGGCCATGAAGCCGATATTATGGCGGTTGTTTTCGTATTTTGCGCCCGGATTGCCGAGGCCGGCGATGATGAACATGTGACGTCAGTCCCGTGCTTGTCTCTGGTGATCCACCATCGTCAAACGCGGGACTTGTCAACCCGTTTCTTACTGCAACTCCGCCGTCGTCTCCCCCAGGCCGCCGAGACCGTGGGCTTCCAGGATGCGAGCCTGCGTGCCATTGGCGATCAGCTCTGATAGCGCGTCCTGCATTTTCTTCTGCAGGTCGGCGGGGAAATCGATGTTGCAGGCGATCGAGAAGGTCTGCTTGGAGAACACGAATTCCGCCTCCACCGGATTACCTTCCGCCTTGAGCTTGGTGTAGTACTTCTCGGAGATCGGCATCATGTCGATGCGACCAGCCAGCAGTTTTTTCAGCGTCAGATCGAGATCGGCCGCAAGGTCGATCTTCGGGAAACCGTTGCGTTGGAGAAGATCCTGCGTGTAATCGTTGCGTTGTGTGCCGACAATGTACTGGCGCGCTTCCTCGACGTTCTTCGCCTCAACGTTTGTCCCGGATTTCGAGATCATGAAGTTGCGATCGATCGCCAGTGGTTCCACCCATTTGAAGCGCGCGTCGCGTTCGGGAATGTGGGCCGTTGTGAAGACACAGTGATCATGCTCGGATTCGGCGAGCGCGAGGGCCCGGGCCCAGGGCATAAGTTCCACGGTATAGTCGACACCAACCGTCTTCATCATCTCGACGACCTGTTCGTAGCCGGCGCCCCCATAGCCATCCCCTTCGCGATAGTTGTAGGGCGGATATTCCTCCGTGGTGAACTTGACGGTTTGTGCCTCCGCAGCGGGAGCGGCGGCAAGCAGAAGCAGCACAGAAAGCATTCTCATGTTGTCTTCTCCTGGTTCTCGGGCGGGGCGGCCGCCGCATTAGGCAACGTAGGTCGACTTCTCCTGTTGCCACTGGTGTTGTTCGATCAGATCCTCGACCCGCTGCGGACGCGCGAAGAGATAGCCCTGGCCGTAGTCGCAACCGAAGTCGCGGACGATTTCCCATTGGGCGCCGGACTCGATGCCTTCGGCGACGACCGAGCAGCCCATGCGGTGGGCGATGTCAGTAATGCCTTCCGCGAGGAGGTGGCTCTTCTTGCGTTTCTCAGGCTGTCCGTCTGTGAGCGAGCGAATGAAGCTCTGGTCGATCTTGATGATATCGACCGGGAAACGGTTGAGGTAACTCAGCGACGAATAGCCTGTGCCGAAGTCGTCAAGCGCGATGCGGCAGCCGAACTGCTTGAACTCCTCGAGGATCGTGTGCACGAGCGGATTGTCGCGCAACAGCATGGCTTCCGTGATTTCGATGACGATGCGCTCGGGCCGAATGTTGCGTCGCGCCGTCAGGGCGGCCAGCCGCATCGGCAGGCCGGGCTCGAACTGCAGGGGCGAATAGTTGACGGCAAGATAGGTGCGGTCGTCACCGGTGGCTTCGGTCAGCATCACGAGGTTGTCGAGCGCTTTTTCGAGGATGCGATTGCCAATGTCGACGATCGAACCGGTTTCCTCGGCGACATTGATGATGTCGCCGGGCGGGAGAAGGCCCTTTTGCGGATGGTTTAGCCGCATCAGCGACTCGTAGCCCATGACGGTTCCGTCCGTCAGATCGACGATCGGCTGGAGGAAGGCCTCGAACCAGTCGTTTTCGAGGCCTGCCTCGATGAAGCTCTCGATCTCGGCGCGCTGGCGGGTGCTGTCCTGAAGCTGCGGGTCGTAGACGCGCGCACCATTCTTGCCGCCCCGCTTCTTGCTGTACATCGCAAGGTCAGACTTCTGCAGCAGTTCGGCCGCATTGCCGGCATGGGCGGGATAGAGCGCGATGCCGATGCTGGCGCTGAGGCGCGCGGCCGTGCCCTGCAATAGGAAGGGTGCGTCGAAGATTGCGCAGATGCGCCGGCTAACGTCCAGCGCGGTGCGCTCTGCGTCGCCGGAGAGCAGCAAGATCGCGAACTCGTCGCCACCGAGTCTCGCCGCAACGGATCCCTGCGGTAGAAGCGGTTCAAGCATGGCGACGAACATTTTTAGCACCGAGTCGCCGGCCTGATGTCCCAGATTGTCGTTGATCCACTTGAAGCGGTCGAGGTCGATGAACAGGCAGGCGAGTTGCGTGTGCGCCGCGTCCGCCTCGGCGATCTTCTCGTCCAGCGCGCTTTCGAAGCCCTGGCGGTTCATGAGCCCTGTCAGGTGATCGGTGATCGCCTGACGGTGGTTTCTTGCCTCGGACTGCTTGAGAGCGGTGATGTCCGTCATGACGCTGAGGGAAAGGGCCTCGGCCTCATCTTCGACGCTCTTCGAGCTTTCGATGATCAGGACATCCATCACGCGCCCATCGGCGCAGATGAATTTGGTGGTGCACTCCCAGATGCACTCGCCGATCTGGCGTTCCCGCTTGCGGCTGAGGTATTTTTCACGGGCATCGGCGGCAATGCGGTCCGAGAACCGCGTTCCAAGTACATCCTCGCGGCTATAGCCGGTGGCAAGCAGCCAGTGGTCGGAAACGCCGGTGATGCGATCGTCGTCGTCGATCGAGAACAGCATGGCCGGCGTCATGTTGTAGATTTCGTTCGAGCGCCGATGCGCGAGCTTCAACTCACGCTCTTCCTGCTCGAGCTTGATCTGCATGGCATTGAAGCTCTGCGCCAGGCGGCCCATTTCATCGTTCGAATGCCAGTCGACGTGGTGACGCGAGCCAAGGCGACGGGTCGCCTCGATGGCGGCCGTCAGCTTCAGAAGCGGCTTCACGATCATCATTCGGTTGCCGACGACGGCGGCACCGATGACGGCAAGAACGGTGATCAGGAAGATCGCGACGATGGCCGCCTCGGCTTCGCGCAGGCTCGACAGGAAACTCCGGCGGCTGAAATAGACCGTGATCGAGCCGACGACCTTGGGGCCTTCGACCGTTTCGTACACGATCGGCTGCGATTTGGACCGCAGCCCACCCTTGGGCCATTCGGGCATGGCGGGCAGCGCGACGCTGAGGGCTCCGGCTGTATCCCTGATCTGAACCTTGCTGATGGCTCCGCCGGAGATAACGGTCGTGGCGATGCGCCGGACGCTTTCCTCGTCGAAGTCCCACATCGGCTTTCCAAGCGCCTGGGCATTGGCCGCCAGGAGTACGTCGACGTGATCCTCGAGCTCGCGTCCGGCCCGTTCGGTGGACAGCGTCAGGAAAAGGACGAATAGGGGAACGACGAGCACGAAAACCGCCGTCGCGACGATCGCGAGGAACCGGTTCTCGACTGAATGTGTCATGGTGCGGCGGCCTCCCGCTGCTCCGGATGTCCCCATGCGGAATTCAAACCCTTTTCCCCTTATGATTTTGATCAAGAGGCGAGGGTGTCAGAGAAAGCTTAAACGCGGCTGAAGCGACAGGATTAACAAAGGGGTGATGCCGGAGTGCAAGATTTCGCACTATAAAAAACCCCGCCTCGGTGGAGGCGGGATTTCCTGTTTGCGGGTCGATCTCGTATTTCGAGCGGCCTATCAGGCTTCGGTTTCGGTTTCTTCCGAAACGCCACCGGCCGGCGCCACGATCGTTGCGATCGTGAAGTCGCGGTCGGTGATGACCGGGGTCACGCCCTTCGGCAGCTTCACATGCGAGATGTGGAGGCTGTCGCCGATCTTGTGACCAGCGAGGTCGACCGTGATGAATTCCGGGATGTCGTTGGCCGGGCAGTGCAGTTCGACATCGTGACGAACGATGTTCAGAACGCCGCCGATCTTGATGCCGGACTTTTCTTCGTTGATGAAGTGAACCGGAACGGCAACGACGACCTTGCTGTCGGCTGAAACGCGCAGGAAGTCCACGTGCAGGAGGAAGTCACGAACCGGATCAAGCTGGTAGTCCTTGGGCAGGACCGAAACCTTCTTGCCGTCGACTTCGATCGTTGCGACGGTGGTCTTGAAACCGCCGGCATGAATGCGCTTTGTCAGCTCATTCGTGTTCAGCACAATGGAGACGGGGGGCTGCTTGTCACCATAGATGACAGCAGGAATGAGACCTTTGCGGCGAAGTTCACGGGAGGACCCCTTACCGACCCGTTCGCGCGCCTCGGCCTTGAGCTCGTATGAAGAGTGGCTCATGGCATTTCCTTTCGAGGTTATTTGGAGAGCTTGAAAGTGCCTGCAAAAGGCAATTTTTCGAAGCTGGAGGTGCCGTTTCCGGCAGACCTCATCCGCGTTGCCTCCAAGGGTGTCTGCGCGGACCGGGGCGCTATAGACCACGAAGCATGAAAATGCAAGGCGCTGCGGGGTGTTTCGGTCGGTGCACCGACCTCCGTATATTCAAGGATCGGTAACTACATATCCCAATCGTTTGGAAATTGCTTTTTGTTAGGAAGGGTGCGTCCGAATTTGCCGAGTTCATTTCATGCTGACTGTCCTTTCCTGCATTGTTGTCGACCATAACCCTGTGTTCACCGTCGCCGCAGTCCTGGTTTGCCTGACCGGATCGCTTCTGACCATGCGTCTGTTCGCGCGGGCACGACATACCCGAAAGGCGACACGGTTCAGTTGGCTGGCACTCGGCGGGATCATTGGAGGCGCGACGATCTGGACCACGCATTTCGTCGCTATGATGGGCTACAAGGCCGGCGTCGTTGTAGGTTACGAACCCGTCGGAACCCTTTCGTCGCTTGCCATCGCAATCGCCGTGACGTCGGCCGGTTTCCTTATCAGCACGGTCCAGCAGCGCGGTGCGCTGATCGAGGCCGGTGGCGTCATCATGGGGCTCGGCATCGCCGCGATGCATTATACAGGCATGGACGCCTATGAAGTGCAGGGTCTCAAGCAATGGGATGCCAACTTCGTCCTCGCGTCCCTGATTGCCGGTGCGTTTCTCGGCGCTGTGGCGACCAACCGCATCGGCCGGCCGGTGACGCGTTTCTGCAAATACGGCGGCGCCGCCGCCATGATCCTGGCGATCGCATCGACGCATTTCATCGGCATGGCAGGCCTGACGATCGTGCCGATGGCAGACGCGGTCGTTCCGGCGAATGTCGTTCCGGAGGGCGTCCTTATCGTGGTCGTGGTCGCAATCATGATGATGATCCTCGCCCTTGGGGCAGCTTCCTATTTCATCGACATGCAGTCGACCCGGGCGAGCGCCGAGCGGTATCGTCATCTCTCAATGCATGACGCCCTGACCGGTCTCCCGAACAGGGTGTCGCTGATGGAGCATCTGGGGGAGGCGCTGGAGATGCCGGCAGGCCGGTCGCCCAAGATCGCAATCCTGTCTTTCGATCTCGATCGTTTCAAGGAGATTAACGACGTGCACGGTCATGCGGCCGGCGACCACGTCCTTCGGGCAATTTCCGAGCGCATGTCCGGCGTTCTCAATGATGACGAGTTCCTTGCCCGGGTGGGCGGTGACGAGTTCGTGGCCATCAAGACGCGCTACTTCACCCGGTCCGACGCGATGCATTTTTCCAAGCGGCTGATCGACCAGATCAGCCGCCCCATCGAGTGGAAGGAGCAGATATTCCTCGTCGGATCGAGCGTCGGCATATCGATCTATCCGGATTCGGCGACGACCATTGACGATCTGCTCGCTCAGTCGGACGTTGCCATGTATCGCGCGAAGTCGACTGGTTCCAACAACATCTGCTTCTACGATATCTCGATGGACAGTGCCGCGCGCGAGCGCAACGCGCTGGCCATGGATCTGCGAACGGCGCTGCAGCAGCGACAGTTCGAGCTCTATTATCAAAGGCAGAACGAGACGGCGAGCGGCAAGGTGATCGGCTTCGAGGTCCTGCTGCGTTGGAACCACCCGCAGCGCGGTCGCATCTCGCCAGCGGATTTCATTCCGATCGCCGAGAAAACCGGGCTCATCAACCAGATCGGCGACTGGGTTCTCGAGGAGGCCTGCCGCGAGGCGGCGGCATGGGGCAATCCCTTGTCGGTCGCGGTGAACGTGGCACCGGCGCAGCTTGCGGACGCGAAGTTTCCGCAGCGCGTCCAGGAGATTCTGCAGACGACCGGTCTGGATCCCCTGCGCCTGGAACTCGAAATCACGGAGTCCGGGATCATCCAGGATCAGCAACGCGCTCTGCAGACGATCCGTCAGTTGAAGGACGCGGGAGTGAGAATTGCGATGGACGACTACGGCACGGGGTATTCCTCGCTCTCGACATTGCAGCTCTTTCCGTTCGACAAGATCAAGATCGATCGCAGCTTCATCGACGGCGTTGCCACCAATCGTCATTCGGCGGCCATCGTCAGGTCGACGCTCATTCTCGCCGCCAGCCTTGATATTCCCGTTCTCGCCGAAGGGGTGGAGAACGCGGAACACATGACTTTTTTGCTCGATGAGGGATGTCAGCAGGTGCAGGGGTTCTATTATGGACGACCATCGCCGCGCGCCGACATCGAGATCGAGGTGAACGGCCCGGAGATCGAACTGCCGATGGATCAGCAGGTCACCGATCGCGAAGACGCAAAGAAGCCGGCCGCTGCCTGATTGTCGTCCCGACTGTCGCAGTTTTGCGACAGACCGGCCGCCCAAGTATCATGCGGACTTGAGGTTGCCACACGCCATTGAAACATGGATCGGTGAAGAGCATGATGGGCCCAAGCTTTGGGAGGAGCCGATGCGCCAGTCCGTGCGACATTCCGATCTTGTCTATGCGACCGCCTCGCGGCCATCCGCGGCGATCAGTTCGCCGATCGCGGCGTCGTGGATCCGGTGCCTCGATGTTCATCGCCTAATGCCGGACGCGCCTCGGGATCCGGTGCAGGTGGACGCAGATGCATATACTTCGTCACGCGAAAGCATGGAGCCGCTCATTCATGCCTGTGCTGACGAGTTCGACCGCCTTTACCAGACGGTCGGCCGCTCCGGTTGCTGCATCGTGTTGTCCGACCGGCACGGCGTGATCGTCGATCGGCGAGGGGCGGCCGGCAATGACGTCGAATTCAAGAAACTCGGTCTGTGGCAACGCAACCTCTGGAGCGAGGCGAGCGTCGGCACGAACGGTATCGGGACGGCGCTTGCCGACGAACGCAGCGTTATGATCCACCGCGATCAGCATTTCCTGTCTTCAAACATCTCGCTGAGTTGCGTCACGGCGCCGATCCGCGATCATCTGGGCCAGGTCGCCGGCGCAATCGACATCTCCACCTGCCGCGACGACGTGACCGACATGACGCTCGCGATGCTTTCGCACGCCGTGCGCGACGTCGCAGGCAAGCTGGAGACGACGCTGTTTCGCAGTGCCTTTCCCGGCGCCCGCATCGTCATGGTTCCATCGGGTCCGATCTCATCGGTGGCACTGCTCGCCGTCGACCAGGACGACATGATCCTCGGCGCGACCAAGGCGGCGCGGGTGGCGCTTCGGCTCGACGATGCACAGATACGGAGCGGCATGCCGGCAGCCGATGCGCTCAATGAAGACCGACGTGAGGTTTGCGCCGATCTCGAGGAGGCGGAACGGGCAGCGCTGCGGCGGGCGCTTTCCCGCAGCAACGGCAATGTCTCTCTGGCAGCCCAGACGCTTGGTATCAGCCGCGCGACGATGCACCGGAAGCTGAAACGGCTTTCCTTGCAGTAGCGCTGCGACATATGTCGCAGAACTGAAACAGTGTGCGCTGCAATAGCCCCCGGGCGGTCTATCCTCTCGGCGTCGCTCCGACAATCATCGTCCCATCGGCCCGAGGAGGGCCTTTCACAGGGAGGATGACAGATGAATATCCAGGTTCAACCGGTTGCGAACACGCCGTTCAAGCTCCGTTACGGCAATTTCATTGGCGGTGAATGGCGCGACCCGATCAATGGTCGCTACTTCGACAATACGACGCCGGTCACTGGCGGCAAGCTTTGCGAGGTTGCACGTTCGGACGAGGCCGACATCAATCTGGCGCTGGATGCCGCCCACGCGGCGAAGGACAAGTGGGGCCGCACCTCGACCACCGAGCGCTCGAACATCCTCTTGAAGATCGCCGACCGGATGGAGGCCAATCTCGAGCTTCTGGCGCGGGCCGAGACGTGGGACAACGGCAAGCCGTGGCGCGAAACCATGGCAGCCGATATTCCGCTTGCGATCGACCATTTCCGTTACTTCGCCGCCTGCGTGCGGGCACAGGAAGGCACGATCGGCGAAGTGGACCACGATACGATCGCCTATCACTTCCACGAGCCGCTCGGCGTTGTCGGGCAGATCATTCCATGGAACTTTCCGATCCTGATGGCGGCCTGGAAAGTGGCGCCGGCACTTGCCGCAGGCAACTGCGTCGTCCTGAAGCCGGCAGAACAGACGCCGGCCTCAATCCTCGTGCTGGCCGAACTGATTGCCGATCTCCTGCCACCGGGCGTTCTTAACATCGTCAACGGCTTTGGTCTCGAGGCCGGCAAACCTCTCGCCTGCAGCCCGCGGATCGCCAAGATCGCCTTCACAGGCGAGACCTCGACCGGCCGGCTGATCATGCAATATGCCTCGCAGAACCTGATCCCGGTGACGCTCGAACTTGGCGGCAAGTCGCCGAACATTTTCTTCGAAGATGTTATGCGCGAGGACGATGACTATCTCGACAAGGCGCTCGAGGGCTTTGCGATGTTCGCGCTCAATCAAGGTGAGGTCTGCACATGCCCGAGCCGCGCGTTGGTGCACGAGAAGATCTACGACCGTTTCATGGCAAAGGCGGTGAAGCGGGTCGAGGCGGTGCGCCAAGGCAATCCGCTCGACATGTCCACCATGATCGGCGCCCAGGCGTCCAACGAGCAGTTGGAGAAGATTCTCTCCTATATCGACATCGGCAAGCAGGAAGGCGCGGAAGTGCTGACCGGCGGCTACCGCAACGAACTCTCCGGCGATCTGGCGGGCGGCTATTACGTCAAGCCGACCGTCTTCAAGGGTCACAACAAGATGCGGATCTTCCAGGAGGAGATTTTCGGCCCTGTTGTCTCCGTCACGACGTTCCGAGACGAGGAAGAGGCGCTCGCGATCGCCAACGACACGCTCTACGGCCTCGGCGCCGGCGTGTGGAGCCGTGATGCGAACACCTGTTACCAGTTCGGTCGTAACATCCATGCCGGACGTGTCTGGACCAATTGCTACCACGCCTATCCCGCCCATGCGGCGTTCGGCGGCTACAAGCAGTCGGGTATCGGCCGCGAAACGCACAAGATGATGCTCGACCACTACCAGCAGACCAAGAACATGCTGGTCTCCTACAGCCCCAAGGCGCTCGGTTTCTTCTGAGCCAACGTCTTCACGAAATGTCCGGGTAGCCGCCAAGCTAACACCCGGACGTCCGGCGGCGGCCCCGATCGCCGCCGGACACCTTTTCGAGGGAGGGCAGGAATGACGAGCAGTTCGATCGCGCGCGTGATCGCAACCGACGCTGCGCTGGAATTCATCGCCGAAATCCGACGAGACCATCCGGATATTCTCTTTCATCAGTCGGGAGGTTGCTGCGATGGGTCGTCGCCGATGTGTTATCCTTTGGCGGACTACCGGGTGGGCGAGACCGACATCAAGCTCGGCGACATCGGTGACGTTCCCTTCTACATCAACCGGTCACAGTTCGAGGTCTGGCAGCACACGCAACTGATCATCGACGTGGTACCGGGACGGGGAGGCATGTTCTCGCTCGACAACGGCCGGGAGAGGCGCTTTCTCACTCGGTCGAGACTATTCGGGGGAGGGGAAGCTTGCCCGTTGCCGGATCGATGAGATGTGCCTGATCCGACGCATAAAAAAGCCCGGCAGTCTTACCTGTCGGGCTTTTAGGTTTCTGGTCTGATGTGGATCAGGCCGCCTGACGCTGCCTACCTGTGCTTGTCGGAGCGCGCTGGATCGCGAAGTGGCTGACCTGCTGGGTGAGACCGTCGGCCTCGCTTGCGAGCGCAAAGGCGGCAGCCGTCGTTTCCTCGACCATCGCGGCGTTCTGCTGGGTGACCTGGTCGAGGTCGTTGACGGAGGAGTTGATCTCCGACAGACGTGTCGACTGGTCGCGCGAGGCGTCGGCGATCGCGCCGATGTGGTCGTTGATCGCGACGATGTTGGTCTCGATCTGGCTGAGGCTCTCGCCGGTCTTCAGAACGAGCGCCACGCCGCCCTCAACGTCTGCGGTCGAGGTATTGATGAGCTGCGAGATGTCGCGGGCGGCACCCGACGACTTCTGGGCCAGCTCGCGGACTTCCTGAGCGACGACGGCGAAGCCCTTGCCTGCCTCTCCGGCACGGGCGGCCTCGACGCCGGCGTTCAAAGCCAGCAGGTTGGTCTGGAAGGCGATCTGGTCGATGACGTCGATGATCTGGCGGATTTTCGAGGACGAGCTTTCGATGCGCTCCATCGCGACGATCGCCTCGCTGACGACCGTTGACGAGGTCTTGGCGCCGTCAAGCGCATCGGCGGCGACGCGGACCGCGGTCTGGCAGCGCTTCAGGGTGTCGTTGACCGAGCCGGTCATCTCGCCAAGGGCAGCGGCCGCTTCCTCGAGCGAGGCTGCCTGGCGTTCCGTGCGGTGAGCAAGATTTTCCGAAGCCGATTTCAGGTCACCGGAACCGCCACGGATCGTGTCGGCGCTCGCGGTGATTGAGCGGATCGTTGTCTCAAGCTGATCGACAGACTGGTTGAAGTCGACGCGCAGGTGATCCAGCGACGGCACGAAAGGCGTGTCGATGCGCAGGTTGAGGCGGCCTGCCGCCAAATTCTTGAGGCCGGTGGCAAGAGCGGATACCGCTTCTTCCAGTTCGGCAGCGCTGCGGGCCTTCTCGGCCTCGCGCTGCTGGCGCTCCTCGTCGATTTCGTATGTGCGGCGTTCCGATTCCTCTTCCATACGCTCCTTGTCGAGAGCGCTCTGACGGAAGGATTCCAGCGCGCGCGCCATCACGCCGATCTCGTCGCCGCGCGAAACGGCCTTGATCTCAATCGACTTGTCACCCTCGTTGAGGCGGTTCATCAGGGCGGCAAGTTCCGTGAGCGGACGGGTGAGGCTGGCGGACACGAGCAAGCCGACCGCGCCCATGGCAGCGAGGACGGCCAGCGTCGCCAGGAATGCCCAGCGGGCGAGATCGTTGGCGGAGGCCAGTACCTGGGCTTCGTCCTGGCCGATCACCAGCAGGTGGGGCTGACCGAACAGGGTGATCGGCAGGTAGGAATAGAAGTTGGAGTGATCGCCGGCTGTCGCGAAGACCGATCCCTTCTGCTGCGTCTTTGCCGCTTCCACGAGTTCGGGGGCGATGACGCTGCCGCTCGACACCGTGCCGCCGCGAACCGAGCCGTCAGCGGCGAGAAGGAAGGCGTCGCTGATGGTCTGGCCCAGTCCTTCGGGTGCGAGGATGGACGCGAGCTTGTTGGCGGAGACGCGCACCACGACAGTGCCGCGCTTCACGACGTCGCCCCAGACTGAGACGGCGAGCGGCTTGGCAACGAAGGCGGAGACATCGCCATCCTGCGCCTTGAAGTCGACGAAACCCGAACTGTGAAGCTGATCGAGTGCACCTGCCTCGACCTGATCGTAAAGGACCTTCAGGGAAGCGTTCTGCGGATCGGCAACGTTCGTAATGAACTCATCGCCCTTGGTCACGGTGTAGACGATCTGTCCGTTGACATCGAGAACGTAGATGTCGCTCACATTGGCGTTCTTGCGGGCGCTGGAGAGCGTGCCGTGGATCGCGCTGTGGCGAACGCCGTAGAGCAGCTTCAAGCCCGATCCGTCGAAGGCGGCGCGATCCTCCACGCTCTTTGCCGGGTCCTGGAAGGCTTCGCGGACGCTGGCTTCCTCGATCTTGATGAGGTTGCCGGCCGAGTCGGTGGTCTCACCGATCGCGGTGTTCTGCGACAGTTCCGACAGCGTCTGCTCGATGCGCTGATTGTAGGCGAGGAGCGATTTCGACTGGTTTGCAGAGATCGTGTCGAGACGAAGTTTGCTCGCTTCGATCAATCCATTCTTGCCGATCTGGTAGCTTAGGATGCCGACGGCCGAGCAGGAGACGAGAGTGGCGCCGATCACGAGCGCCGCGAATTTTGCCTTGACCGATAATATGCCTTTGATCTGGCTCGGTGCCGAATTGCCTTTGAACATCAATAAACTCCTCCAGGCGCAATATGCCGGGGAGTTTCGGGAAAATTGATTTCGGGAGTGTTAAGGCTGTAAGGCTAAAGGTTTAGTCGCGCCGGAACCGATGCCGGCGCGCGCGCCATTTTCTCAGTCGAACAGGCTCGATACGGACTCTTCGGCACTCGTGCGGTTGATCGCCTCGCCCAGCAGGTTCGCAGTCGTCAGGACGCGGATGTTGTGGGCCGACTGGACCGCTGTCGTCGGCTGGATCGAATCGGTAATGACGAGTTCGCGCAGCTTGGAAGAGGTGACGCGCGAAACGGCCCCACCAGACAGCACACCGTGGGTGATATAGGCCGTTACGCTGGTGGCGCCGTGCTTGAGAAGCGCTTCCGCCGCGTTGCAAAGCGTGCCGCCAGAATCGACGATGTCGTCGATAAGTATGCAATCCTTGCCGGTGACATCGCCGATAACGTTCATCACCTCGGACTCGCCCGGACGATCGCGACGCTTGTCGACGATGGCCAGAAGACAGTCGAGGCGCTTGGCCAGCGAGCGGGCGCGAACCACGCCGCCGACGTCAGGCGAGACGACCATGACATTGCGGGTGTCGTAGCGTTCCTTCACGTCGCGAGCAAGGAGCGGAACGGCGTAGAGGTTGTCCGTCGGGATATCGAAGAAACCCTGGATCTGGCCGGCGTGCAGGTCGAGCGTCAGGACACGATGTGCACCGGCCTCGGTAATCAGGTTGGCGACAAGCTTGGCGGAGATCGGTGTGCGCGGACCCGGCTTGCGGTCCTGGCGGGCATACCCGAAGTACGGAAGGACCGCCGTGATGCGCCGCGCCGAGGAGCGGCGCATGGCATCGATCATGATCAGGAGCTCCATCAGGTGATCGTTGGCCGGGAAGGCGGTGGACTGGACGACGAAAACGTCCTCGCCACGCACATTTTCCTGAATTTCAACGAAGATTTCCTGGTCGGCGAACCGCCTGACGCTGGCTTTTCCGAGTGGTACGTTGAGATAATTGCAGATTGCTTCGGCGAGCTGCCGATTGGAATTACCTGCGAAAACCTTCATGTTGGTCCGCCTGTTGTCGTGCTGTTGGGGCGCTTTTACCGCCTAGCCCCCCGATTGCAAGAGGTTAGGCGGGGTCGTCGAACTTTTTCATGAAAAGAATGTGACCAAAGCCCGTTCAGCCGGGCTGGGCGGCCTTCCACGCGACATAGTCGTTGATGGTCCGAGAGCCGATCTGCTGCATCAGCGAGGCCGGCACCGCGGCCCATGGTTCGGCGCCGCTGCCGGGAACGCTCTCCTGTCCCTGCAGGCGATGCAGCCGCGTTCCGTTGCCGTCGAGGATATCCCAGACATAGACGACGTTGACCTTGCCACCGTCGGAAAAGGCGGAGAAATACCCTTTCAGGATGTGCCGGCTGGCGGGATCGCTGGCCCCCTTGATCGTCAGGCCCTTCGCGCGCGCTTCCGCCCCCAGCTGCCGCGACAGGGGGGTGACGGCCTGAACCGGGGCGCCGATGATCGGCAGGAAGCGGATCGTATTGGCGGAGGTGGCGGGCAGGGCGGCGACCTGCCCGGATGGTGCCTGCTGTGCCGCAGGTTGCGGCGGCATTGGTTGCGACGTGGCAGGCAACAGAGGCTGGGATGCGGCGACCGACGGCTGTGCGGCGCCGAGGGGCTGGGACTGTGCGGGCGATTGGGCCGCCCCTGCCTGAAGCGCCTGCGCTTGTGCTTCCAGAGTGTTCTGAGGCGGCGAGACATAGCCTTGTTCGGCATTGGCCGCCTGGTACGTCGCAGCATCGGCGGACGTCATGGTCGTTGCGCTGCTCTGGGGCGCGTAGCCGCCAGGGTCGCCGACATCCGCCGGCGGCGTCAGTCCCTCCGCCGTGTTGCAGCCGCTGAGCGCGCCCGCGAGGAGAAGAACGGACAGATAGCCGTTGAGCCTCATTCCTTGCGTCCCCGTCGTGAATTCCGCCCCTCAAGTTATGGGTGCGCCGGCGGGGGCGTGTCAACGCCCCCTGTCGGTGGATCATAGTTCAGCGCGTCACGAGCTCGAGCGGGTGGCGCGAAAGGGCCTGCGGCGCCGCCTCCGTCGTCAGGTAGGTGTGGCCCAGCGTCATGGCGACGCCGCGCTCCGAATCCATCACGATCATGTGGACGAACAGCGTCATATCGGGAAGGATCGGCTGAGGGTTGCCGGCGTGGAACATCTGGTGCTCCATCCAGGACGGCGAGAAGCGCGCCCCGAGCGAGTAGCCGCAGGCGTTCAACCGATGCCGCGTCAGGCCGCGCGCGTCCATCACGCGGGCGTGCACATCGAACACGTCGCCAAAGGTGTTGCCCGGGGTCAGGATCTTCTCGATCTCGACGATGCCTTCCTGGCAGGCGGCGAAGAGTTCGCGGTGACGGGTCGAGGGATCGCCAACGGCCACGGTTCGCATCATCACCGCGTGATAGTGCGCGCTTGCACCCGCCCATTCGAGCGTCAACTGGTCCTTCGCCTCCAGTTTCCTGCGACCCGCTTTGTAGCGGCAGAGAAGGGCGTCCTCGGCGGATCCTATGATGAACTCGTTGGCCGGATAGTCGCCGCCGCCGGCGAAGACGGCGCCTTGCATGGCCGCGAGGATATCAGCCTCGTCGGCGCCCTCGCGGATGAGATGAAGCGCCGCGTCGAAGGCGTCATCCGCCAGTTCTGCGGCCCGCCGAACGTGTGCCACCTCGGCAGGGCTTTTCAAGAGGCGCAGTCCGCTGACGAGGTAGGAGGCATCGATCAGTTCACCGAAGCTCATCAACTGATTGTCGATCAGCCGGGCGACGCGGCCGGTCATGCCGTGGGTGTCGTATTCGACGCCGATCCGGCAGCCAAGCAGATCCATGTCGCTCAGCATGTTTTTCAGGTCGACCGTCGGGTCGGCGTTGGCGCGGTCCATCCACACGACGATTTCGTCGATGATCGAAGTATGGCGGGCCTGCCGCAGGTCCGGCGAGCGCGTGAGAAGCGCCATGGTGCCGTCGGCCTTCACCACCAGTGTCTGGAAGAAGCAGTAGCCGAATGTGTCGTATCCCGTCAGCCAGTACATGCTTTCCTGGGCGAAGAGGAGCATGACGTCGAGTTTCTGCTCGCGCATCGTCTCCGTCAGCCTTGCCATGCGGTCAGCGTATTCCCGCCTTTCAAAGTGAAGTGCCATCTCAGTCCTCCAGTATTGCGATCGCGGAGATCTGGCGTCCGTAATCAGGTTCTCCGGCATGTGTCGTGCGCCGGTAGGAAAAGAAGCGCGCGGGATCGGCATATGTGCATAACCCGAGCGATTCAGCGGTGACGCCAGCTGCGGACAGGCGTGCAAGTATCAGGCCGGGAAGGTCGAACATGGCGTGGCCCGGCTTCGAGGACGGACGGAAGAACCGTTCGTAATCTCTGTCTCTTGTCACGAAGCGATCGACGAATTCAGGCCCGACCTCGTAATTGTCTACGGTGATCGATGGACCAAGGCAGGCGCGGATCGCGCGCCGCTCGGCGCCGAGGCCTATCATGGCGTCGATGGTGTTCTCCAGGACCCCTTCGAGCGCTCCCTTCCAGCCAGCGTGTGCCGCGCCGATAACGCGATTTTCGGGATCGATGAACAGGATTGGCCCGCAGTCGGCCGCGAGCACGCCGAGCACGATGCCGGGATTGGCGGTGACGAGGGCGTCCACCTTCGGTCGCTCACCGTCCAGGTCGCGGTCCACAACGTACACATCTGGCGAATGGATCTGATGAACCGTCGCCAGCCTGTCGGGGGAGAGCGCAAACCACCGGGCGACGCGAGCGCGGTTTTCCTTTATCCGCTCAGGATCATCGCTTGATCCAAGCCCTACGTTCAATCCGGCGTAGAGGCCCTCGGAAACGCCGCCCTCGCGTGTGAAAAAGCCATGACGTATGCCGTTCGCATCGGAGGCGAGCAGCGGGCTTTGAATCGGCTGAGGAAGTGTGTCGTTCAAAATGTCGCTCCGTTCGAGGTGGCCCGAGGGGCTTGATTTCCGGATCGGACTCCGGGAGACGCGGCACCACCCCGGCAGACACGGCGGGATGGTGCGCAGGATGGCGGTATCTGTCAATTGCCGCTTCTGAAGGGCATCAGTTTGACGGGCGGGCTTGAAAAGGCGAGAACCTTGAAGAGTTCGCCCATCTTGCCCTGGCCCGATCCGGACAGACGGTCGACCGCAAGCGCGATCTCGTGCTGCGTGTCCTCCGGTTTCTCCTTGGCCAGCGCAGCTGCTCGTTCCAGCAGGCCAAGGCCCTTCAGGAAATCGCCCTGTGGCAGGAGGCCGTTGATCTGCATGCCGAGCGCCGTTGCGGCTCGCGCCAGTTGCTCGAAATCAACATGACTGGTGAGATCCGCCATGCCGGGATGGGCGAGTGGCGGGTCGTATTCGTGTGCGAGAACGGCCTGCAGCGTGTCGCCAAACCCGGTGGTGAGGTGGCCGTAATCGATGACGAGGGAGGTTCCGCCGAACGCCGCAATCCGCTCGCAGATAACCTGCATGACGGACAGCCGGGCCGGCGAGATCTCGAAGATCGCGCCGTCGGCGGGAAGCGTTTCGAAATCCTTCAGAAAATCGGGGTCGAGCGTGGCAACCCCGACGGTGAAGGCGAGATTGTCGTTCGCATCCAGCCCGACCATGCGTTCCCGGAACCCGGTGGGTGTCTTCACAAACTGGCGGATCGGGATCGCGTCGAAGAGTTCGTTGGCGACCAGAAGGGTGAAACCCTCCGGGAGTTCGTCGAACCCCTTGTGCCAGCGGACCTTGTCCCCGTAACTCTCCAGCGTCTTCTTCTGGACATCCTGAAGCCGGTCGCTGGTCTCCACCAGGTGAACGGAGGCGCCTTCGAAGAGATCGGGTGCTACACGCGCTATCACCCGCAGCATGTCCGACATCATCGTCCCCCGGCCGGGGCCAACCTCGACGAGGCAGACGGGCAACGGTTTGCCATGGTTCTGCCAGGCATGAACGACGAAAACCCCGATCATCTCGCCGAACAATTGGCTGACTTCCGGGGCTGTGACGAAATCGCCGAGGGAGCCAAAGGGATTTCGCGTCTGATAGTAGCCATGCTGCGGGTCGGCGAGGCACAGCGCAAAGTAGTCGGTCACGCTGATCGGTCCGCTCGTCTGGATCAGAGCCTTGATTTTCTCCGCAAGGGCTGTCGTCACGGCCGCCCTCCCGAGAGTTGGGGTTGCTGGCGAAGGGCGCGTTGCAGGGCCCAGATGCCGGCGGCGAGCATAGGCAGCGACAGGAGCATGCCCATGGTCAGCCAGCCGCCAAAGAGATAGCCAAGCTGTACATCCGGCTCGCGGAAGAACTCGACGAAGATCCGGGCGCAAGGGTAAAGGATGGCGAACACGCCGGTGACCAGTCCGGGGCGGCGGAATGTGCCCGACCGTGCCATCAACTGAAGGACGACGAGGATAACGATACCTTCAAGCGCCGCTTCGTAGAGCTGGCTTGGATGTCGAGGCATTGGGCCGCCGGTCGGGAAGACGAAGGCCCACGGCACATCGGTCACCCGACCCCAGAGTTCGCTGTTGATGAAATTGGCGATGCGGCCAAAGAACAAACCGGCCGCGACGACACTCGCCACAAGATCGAAAAGGCTCCAGAGAGCGATTCCGTGTTTTCGGGCGAAGACGATCATCGCGAGCGTCGCGCCGATGAAGCCTCCGTGGAACGACATTCCGCCATTCCAGACCTCGATCAGCCGCACCGGGTTCGCGGCGACGGGCGTCAGATCGTAGAACAGGACGTAGCCGAGCCGGCCGCCAAGGACGATGCCGACCGCAGCCCACAGGATGAAATCATCGAGTTGCTGCGCGGTAAGCGGGGGTGAGGCATTCGGCCACAGATCGGGGCGGGCAATCAGACGCCGCGCGATCCACCAACCGAGGAGAATGCCGACGACATAGGCTAGGCCGTACCAGTGTACAGCAAGCGGACCAATGGAAAAGGCAACCGGATCAATTGCCGGAAAGGGCAGGGCGGCAAGGAAGGCGGCGGCTGTCTGCAAGGCGGTACTTTCGTTTACTCGGGCGAAAATGGCGTCGTGGCTGTTGCGGGTCAAGATGGAATCTTGCCGCGTCCAATCTAAGGCAAGGCCTCACCCGCCTTTGTGCTTGCAACGGCCGTGTCGAAGCCCTACCTGACAGACAACCGCGAAACGGTCGCGGCGATGAGGGATCGACGCGAGAAGGGAGCCTAGGGATGACCACCGGACCGAACCGCATCTTGGATGAATTCGCCAAGCTCATGACCGATGCCGCCGGAGCGGCCCAGGGCGTGCGCAAGGAGATGGAAACGGCATTCAACGCCCAGGCCGAGCGGTGGCTCAACAGCATGGACGTGGTCAAGCGCGAGGAATTCGAGGCCGTCCGCGAGATGGCGATCAAGGCGCGCGACGAGAACGAAGCGCTGGCCGCACGAATCGCCGAACTGGAAGCGAAGCTGGCCGCGAAGTCCTGAGGTCGTGCTGGCCAGATATTGGCCACCAGCCTGTATTGTGGCGAGATTGAATCAGAGAGGGGCGCGACAGGTTCGCGCCCCTCTTCGTTTGTGTGCCATTTTGAGTCGCCCACAGCTTTAATCGACCTCTTCACACCTCGTTTTCCACATCCCGCACGAGCACGAAAAAACCAATCCGAAGAGTCGCTTAGAGCGACTTGGTCGCGTGCCATCGGAAGGTGTTTCCACAGCTCTCGGAGCGATGGGCCGGTTTGGAGGACTGGCTTTGGACGAGTCCGTCGATACACTGATTTTAAATGATGATTCGAAACGGACGTCGCAAGTTTCAGGCAGGGTGCGTGCTTTAACCCTGACGTCCATAGGTAATCATTCCTGGTCTGGTTTGGGAGTGTGGAGCAGCGTCGGCAAGCTTGCCGCGGAGCTCTTTTGCTTCCCTGAAGAAGGTGCCCGTATGAGCCTTATCGAGATGGAATTTGAGCGCCAATCCAATCCGGTCGACATGATCGAATTCGTGGCCTCGAACAACGACTGGACCTTCGAACGCTCCGGGGAAGACGAGATCGCGATGACGGTCGCGGGGCGTTGGGCGGATTACCACGTTTCTTTTTCGTGGATGGAGGAGTTCGAGGCCCTGCACCTTGCATGTGCCTTCGACATTCGCATTCCCGAGACGCGCGTCAACGAGGTCATCCGACTGCTTTCGCTGGTCAACGGCCAGGTGTTGATGGGACATTTCGATCTCTGGCGGCAGGAAGACGTGGTGATCTTCCGCCAGTCTCTGCTGCTCGCCGGCGGAGCGGAGCCGACGAACCGTCAGGTCGAGGTTCTGCTATCCAGTGCCATTGATGCCTGTGAGGCCTATTACCAGGCTTTCCAATTCGTCGTCTGGTCGGGACTCGAAGCGCAGGCCGCGATCGATGCCGTCCTCTTCGAGACGGTCGGAGAAGCCTGAGCATGCCGTCTTCAAAATCGGAACACGTCCTTCTCGTCGGTGCCGGCAATATGGGCGGGGCAATGCTCGCGGGCTGGCTGAAGAGCGGGATTGCCGGCGGCAGCGTGACCGTCATCGATCCCGGCCCATCGGAGAAGATGCAGTCGCTTATCGCCGATGCAGGATCGAGCTGGACGACCGAGGTGCCCGGGGGTCTGCAGCCAGCTATCCTGTTTCTCGCGATAAAGCCGCAGATGATGGAGACGGTTCTGCCGGGACTTCGCAAATGCGTCGGTCCGGACACCGTCGTCGTCTCCGTTGCTGCGGGCACCACGATCGCAACCCTCGAGCGGCACCTGGGGGGCGCGGGCATGGTTCGCGCCATGCCGAACACGCCGGCCATGATCGGGCGCGGGATCACCGGCGCCTATGCCAACGCGAAGGTGAGCGATAGTCAGCGTGATCACGTGCACCGGCTCCTGAAGGTATCCGGTCCGGTGGAGTGGCTCTCTTCAGAGGCCGATATCGACGGTGTGACCGCGTTGTCGGGCAGCGGCCCGGCCTACGTCTTCTATCTCGTAGAGTGCATGGCAGAGGCCGGTCGCAAGGCCGGCCTGCAGGCGGACCTTGCCATGCGTCTCGCGCGGGAGACAGTCGCGGGGGCTGGTGAATTGCTTCACCAGTCCCCCGACGACGCTTCGAGGCTGCGCCAGAACGTGACGTCGCCCGGTGGCACCACGGCTGCGGCACTGTCTGTTCTTATGGCGGACGATGGGATGCAACCTCTGTTCGACCGTGCGATCGAGGCTGCGCGCAAGCGAGCCGAGGAGCTGGCGAAGTGAGTTCGGACGCGTCTGGCGACACCATCACCTTCGCCGATTTCGAGAAGGTCGATATCCGGACCGGGACGATCGTCGAGGTGCTGCCTTTTCCGGAGGCGCGCAAGCCAGCCTTCAAGCTCAAGATCGACTTTGGCGCCGAGATCGGCGTCAAGAAATCCTCTGCGCAGATCACCGTGCACTATACCCCGGAAATGCTGCTCGGACGGCAGGTCTTGGCGGTCGTCAATTTTCCGCCGCGGCAGATCGGCCCGTTCCGATCGGAGGTGCTCACGCTCGGCTTTGAGGACGAGAGCGGCGCAATCGTGCTCGCGGCAACCGAGCGTCCCGTGCCCAATGGCCGAAAGCTGATTTGACGATCAGGCCGGTATCCGTACGGTTGCTCGCAATCCGCCGAGAGGGCTGTCGCCAAGGGTGACGTTGCCGCCATGGCTGCGGGCGATGTCGCGGGCGATGGCGAGGCCGAGACCCGTCCCCGAGGAATCGAGATTGCGAGCCTCGTCGAGGCGGTAAAACGGTTTGAAGACGTCGTCGCGAACCTCTTCCGGAATACCGGGACCATCGTCGTCGAAGGTGACCGTCAGCCACTTGGCGCTATGCCGTGCATCGACCTCCAGCCTCTTTGCATATCGGCGGCTGTTGGACGCCAGGTTGCCGATCAGGCGCGCGAACGCATTTGGACGAACCTTGACGCGGTCGTCACCCTCGATCTTCCAGGTCATCTCCTTGCCGTGCAGAGTGAAGTCGGCGGCGACCTTTTCGAGAACGTCGCTCAGCAGCACTTCGCCGACATCCTCCTCCGCCTCGCCGCGGGCAAACGCCATGTAGCCCTCCAGCATGGTCTGCATGTCCTCGACATCATTGTTGAGATTGTCGAGCTCGGGGTTGTCGCCTGCCAGCGCCAGCTGCAGCTTGAAACGGGTGAGGATGGTCCGCAGGTCATGGCTGACACCTGTCAACATGGCGGTGCGCTGTTCCATCTGACGCTCGATGCGCTCCCGCATCAGGATGAAGGCGAGGCCGGCGCGGCGCACCTCGTCGGCCCCGCGGGGGCTGAAATCCTCCGGCGACTTCTGACCCTTGCCGAAGCTTTCCGCAGCCTGTGCCAACGCCAGGATAGGCCGGATCTGACCGCGCAGGAAAAGCGTCGACATGATGATCAGCACAAGCGAGGTGCCCACCATCCAGACGATGAAGATGTGGGAGTTCGCGGCATAGGCGCGATTGCGGTTGACGAAAACACGCAGAATTTCGCCTTCCAGCTGGATACGGATTTCCAGCAGGCGCGAGTTGCCGACAGTATCGATCCAGAATGGACGTCCGATCTGCCTTGTGATCTCGCTTGTCAGCGTCTGATCGAGAAGAGAGAAAAACGGCTTGGGGCGAGGGGCGGGTAGTTTCTCGCCAGGTTCGACCGATATCCGCATGCCGAGATTGTCCTCGACGATCCTGACGAGCTCGCCATAGTCGGCTTCGTGGGGATAGGTCTCGATGATGTCGATGATGGCGGCGATCTCCTGCGTGACGCTGGAAGAGAGCCGCTGGGTCACGGTCTGCCAATGGCGCTCCATGAAGACAAAGGCGACCACCGTCTGCAGGATGAGGATCGGCACGATGATGATCAGGAGGGAGCGCGCGAACAAACCCGTCGGCAGCCGTCTGCGAATCCAGCGCGTCACCCGTTTGTAGGCGTTGGCTGGTGGTTTGTCCTGGTCCCGTCTGATGGCATCGAAGATCGCCATTTGGCTCCTTGCTCGCGGGCTTCCCGCGGTTGCCGGCGTCAGTCCATGCTGAGGCGGTAGCCGATGCCGCGGACCGTCTGCAGCCATACGGGGTTGGCCGGATCGTCCTCGATCTTCCGCCTCAGCCGGTTGATCTGCACGTCGATAGTCCGTTCGCCGACCTCGGCCTCGTCGCCAATCAGTTCGTGGCGCGGAATGGTTTCGCCTGCGCGCGTGGCGAACAGCAGCATGATTTCCTGCTCGCGCTCGGTCAACTTGATCGTTTCCGATGCCTTCTTCAACTCTTTGCGAACGATGGAGAAGGAATAGGGCCCGAACATGACCTGCTCGATCTTCAGCGCGCTGCCTGCCGTGTTCCGCTTCAGGATGTTGTTGATGCGCAGAACGAGTTCGCGCGGGTCGAAGGGCTTGGCGAGGTAGTCATCCGCGCCGGCTTCCAGCCCGGCGATGCGCGACTCCGCCTCGGATCGCGCGGTGAGCAGGATCACCGGGATCGTGCGCTCGCCGACGAGGCTCTTGGTCAAGGACAGGCCCGTTTCGCCGGGCATCATCACGTCGAGAACGAGAAGGTCGAAATCCAGACCTTCCAGTTTGCGACGTGCTTCCGCGGCATCGGCGGCGACGGTCACGCGGAAGCCCTGTTCCGTCAGGTAGCGCTGAAGCAGATCACGGATGCGGGTGTCGTCGTCGACGACCAGTAGATGTGCTGCATCGTCGGCCACCGGCCCCTTGCTTGCCATGTCTCAGTCCTCCCCGAGCTCCGCCGGAGCTGTCGTCCGGGTGCCGCGCATGCCTTCCAGAAATCGACGGACGCCGTCACGCTGGTCGCCTGACAGACCTTCAAGCGCCTGCGCAATCCGTCGCGACTGCGGCTCGGATAGCGCCAGCGCCAATTCTCGGCCTGCAAGCGTGGGATAGAGGCGGCGCTGGCGGCGATCGGCCGGACCCGCCATCTGCCTGATGTAGCCGGAATCGATCAGTTCCTTGAGGACGCGCGCGAGACTCTGCTTGGTGATCTGCAGAATCGCCAGCAGGTCGGCGACCGTCATTCCGGGCCGACGGCTGACAAAGTATACGACGCGGTGATGAGCTCGCCCAAAACCGATCTTTGACAGAATGGCGTCGGGGTCGGAGATGAAGTCGCGATAGGCGAAGAAAAGGGACTCGATCGTGTCGAAGTCGATCGTCTTGTCGTCGACGACCGGGATCTCCGGCAATTCCTTGCGAACGGTCTTCTGTGGCGCCACGGCGCGTTTTCCTTTCCCTGGGACGCATCCCCTATAAGCGGGGACTTTTGCGGCGGCTCGGCCGGGCCGGTTGCGTCTTTCGGGCAAGAACTAAGGGCAGATCGTCAAAAACGCTACAAAAAATCGGTGTGGCAACGCACTTTTGGGGAGAGGTCCGCCTTGCGCAAGCCGGCGCGGTTATCTACCGACGCAGCACCTTCAGAAGGATTTGCAGACCGATGGCGGAACAGACGGCAGAACAACACGCGCGCCAGCGACTTCGTCCTGTTTTCTTTGCGGTGATGCTGACGAAGCTTCTTGTCGCGCTCTTTCTCGTCGTACAATTGGCAATCCTGCCGCATGGATCGCCTGCTGAGGCCCGAATTGGCGGCCCGATCGCCGATGGGGTTTCTTCGCCAACAAATTAGCCTATGTGTGGGCTGCGGCGTCCTTGGCGCCCGACACGAACCGATACGAGGTAGTCATGGGCCAGTTGCAGGCGGGAATCATACCGGTCACACCGTTTCAGCAGAATTGCACCATTCTCTTCGACACTGAAACGAAAGAGGGCGTGGTTGTTGATCCGGGCGGCGATGTCGATGCCATTGTTGCGACGCTTGAGCAGAACGGCATCCGGATCAAGGAGATATGGCTCACTCATGGGCACATCGATCACGCCGGTGGAGCGGAGGAGCTCAAGGAAAAGCTTGGTGTGAAAATCATCGGTCCGCATAAGGACGACGTGCCGCTGCTCGATCGTCTCGAAGAGCAGGGGAAACGTTTCGGCGTGGAGATGGCGGTCAGGAACTGCAGGCCGGACCGATTTCTCGACGAAGGAGACAAGGTCTCATTCGGGACGCATAGCTTCGAGGTTTTCCATACACCCGGCCATGCGCCGGGTCATGTCATATACTTCAATCGTGATCAGAAGTTCGCCCATGTCGGCGACGTTCTGTTCAACGGGTCGATCGGCCGCACGGATCTTCCCGGCGGGAACCACCAGCAGCTGCTTCAGTCGATCAAGGAGAAACTGTTTCCGCTCGGCGACGAGGTCGGCTTTATCTGCGGACACGGTCCCGGTGGGCGGATAGGAGAGGAACGGCGGACCAATCCGTTCCTCCAGGGGCTCTAGCAGATCGTTTCGACGGTCAGCCTGCCACGCAGAAGTGGGCGCGACCGTCGTAGCCGATATAGGTGCCGTCATCGGGCGAGAAACTACGGTAGCGAGCCGAGCAGTAATCGTACCATTCCGGCGTCCAAGGCTCGATCGCATAGGAAACCGGTGCCGGCGGATACTGTGTCACGTAGACGTTGCCGCGGGGCGGGTAGTAGGCCGGGGGAGGCGCGGGCGGAAGATAGTCGGGCTCTACGTAGCGGGGCTGACTGGCGATCGCCGCACCTGCTACCACGCCAGCCGCCAGGCCAAACAAGCCCAGCACAGCTGCATCGTCATTGTGGCGATGGTGACGATAACCACCACCGGCAAAAGCCGGCGAGGCGGCAGAGATCGCCGTCGTTGTGACTGCAATCGAAAGAAGGGCGTAGCGTGCAAACCTGTTCATGGCCTCTGTCATCCTCACTGACGACGCTTTCCTCTCTGGAAAGCCTGGACGAATGAGTAGCTGGGTGTGCCTGAACGGAAGCTGAATAAAAGAACCCGGCAATTCTGCCGGGCCGATACGCGAAACAAAAATGCGTGGGAAGAAAGGATCAGCCCGCGATCTGCAGGTTGACGGCCTTCGGTCCCTTGCCGCGCCGGTCCGGTTCCGTGTCGAAGGATACTTTCTGGTTCTCGGTGAGGCCCGAGAGGCCAGAAGCCTGGACAGCGGAAATGTGTACGAAGATATCAGCGCCGCCATTGTCCGGCTTGATAAAGCCGAAGCCCTTGTCGGTATTGAAGAATTTTACAGTGCCAGTCTCGGCCATGCGTCAGGTCCTTTTCTCTCTGTCCGGGTCAAGGGACAGCATTGCTACAACCCCGTTACGGGTATTTGGCAGGCATTTCTCGAAATGTGAGGAAAGGGTCCCGGTTACCGCAGAGGCTTTATGCCGCGCGACCACGAGGGCAGCGCGCCAACCATCTGCCCGGAACTTTTTTGCGTCTCCGGCCCGCATCATTTATTAGGTCTTCCCGTGCTCGCTAACTGCCCGAACGGCGCAAGATTGCTTGCTTTATCCGATCTTGGCAAGCGAAAGTTTTGCTGCACCAGAGTACCGCGACATTTTCGGTTTCTTTAAAATATCAAGTCTAAGGCCCAATCCCGGTCAAAAATCCCAAAAATATGGGGGCTTTTATCTCGTTCTGAGACTATTTCCTCGCTGAAGTCGTTGGATGCGGAATAAAACGGCTGTGCGAATTTTTTCTACACTGCCTGTTTACTGGGCGTCGGGGCCCGCCGGTCGATGTCCGCGGCAGTCGCCATCGGGTGCGTCAGCGCTCGTCGGCGAGGGGGCGCAGGACCGTGGCACGTTCGTGCATCATCTCTGAAGCAAGTACCTTGGTTTTAAGATAGAGGCCATCAGCCACCAGCACCAAACCGACAATGGCTATCAGAGCAAGGGCGAGAAGTATGATCTTTTCTCCACGTCCCGCGCGACGGCAACGCTGACCCATGCCGCTTCCATCATCGACCACGGCGCAGTTCCTCGGCGTGGATCATGTCGCTGAAACTACGGCGCCAGAAGCTTACGCTGCCAGCCGCCATCGCTGCAAATGCGATCATGAGGAAGCCCATAAGGATGCGCTGGTCGGCAAGACTATTGGAGTCGAGCAGGTTGGACGGAACTACCGTCTCCGCCCGTGCCGGCGACACCAGGATGGTCAGCATGAGCGCACAAGACAGCAAGGCCAGGAGGGTCATCATTAGCGGATGCCGGTCATTTCGCCCGGCCCGGAGATTGCGGGAGTCTTCGTCGAAAAACATGGTTGGTCCCTCGCTGTCGTTCGCCAGAGGAGAAAAGCCGTTCAAGTGGACGGCTTGGCGACCGAAATACGGCTCGCCGGCGCAATTATTGTGGCCTTATTGTGATCCGTTAACGGTTGGCAGAAGACGCCGGGACAGTGCGCCAACGCCGTTAATGAGCGCGACCATAATCGCTTCACGAAAGGAGGCTTGCTGGCCAAGAGGGTGGAGATTGTCCCCGAGACGCGTTTCCGCTTGAAACACATGGGCGAATTCGCCATAGAGCTTGGACCTGGAGCCCCGGTGCACGGAGTTCTCAACCGCAACAGCTTCAGGACCGAAGATCATGGCCTTTCTTGCCGACGCCCTTTCCCGCATCAAGCCTTCCGCGACCATCGCCGTCACGCAGATGGCCCGGGAGCTCAAAGCGCAGGGGAAAGACGTCATTTCGCTCTCCGTCGGCGAGCCCGACTTCGACACGCCGCAGAACATCAAGGACGCGGCTGTGGCCGCGATCGCCCGTGGCGAGACGAAGTACACGCCGGTTGCCGGCATTCCGGAACTTCGCAAGGCGATTGCCGAGAAGTTCAAGCGGGAGAACGGTCTCGACTACAAGCCCGAGCAGGTGATCGTCGGCACCGGCGGAAAGCAGATTCTTTTCAACGCCTTCATGGCAACGATCAATCCAGGGGATGAAGTTGTCATACCTGCGCCTTACTGGGTGTCCTATCCGGAGATGATCGCGCTGTGCGGCGGTACGCCCGTCTTCGTCGAGACGACGATCGAAAACAATTTCAAGCTCACGGCCGAGCAGTTGGACAAGGCGATCACGCCGAAGACCAAGTGGTTCATGTTCAACTCTCCGTCCAACCCGTCAGGCGCTGCCTACAGCAAGGAAGAGCTGAAGGCGCTGACCGACGTGCTTTTGAAGCATCCGCATGTTTGGGTGCTGACGGACGACATGTACGAGCATCTCGTCTTCGGCGACTTCGTCTATTACACGCCAGCCCAGGTCGAACCTGCTCTTTACGACCGCACGCTCACCATGAACGGCGTCTCCAAGGCCTACGCCATGACCGGTTGGCGTATCGGTTATGCAGCTGGTCCGCTGCCGCTGATCAAGGCCATGGACATGATCCAGGGCCAGCAGACCTCGGGCGCGTGCTCGATCGCTCAGTGGGCCGCCGTCGAGGCCCTGAACGGTCCGCAGGACTTCGTCAAGGTGTCGAAGAAGGCCTTCGAGGAGCGTCGCGATCTCGTCGTCTCGATGCTCAACCAGGCGACCGGCATCGTGTGCCCGAAGCCAGAAGGTGCGTTCTACGTCTACCCGTCCTGCGCTGGCCTGATCGGCAAGACGGCACCGTCGGGCAAGGTGATTGAGAACGACGAGGATTTCGTCATGGAATTGCTGGCGACCGAAGGGGTGGCGACCGTCCATGGCTCGTCCTTCGGGCTCGGCCCGAACTTCCGCGTATCCTATGCGACCTCGAACGAAAAGCTCGAAGAGGCCTGCAGCCGTATCCAGCGCTTCTGCGCATCGCTGAAGTAAAGTTCCGGCAGACTTTCCCGAAGAAGAAGGGCGGAACCCCGTGGTTCCGCCCTCAGACCGCTGACAAACCCGCCGATTTTTGCTTGGCGGGTTTTCTTGTTTTGAGGTGCGCGGTCAGGTGGTGTTTTGGTCTTAGATTTTCGTGAT
>NZ_JAGRRC010000001.1:988490-1347730 GCF_018122705.1 Ciceribacter sp. L1K23
ATCTCGAGAGCCGTCTGTTCGGGAGCAGGTTTCTTCAACATGTCCCAGTGAATCATAAACCCCCGGATGTAGCCAGGGGTTTGTCAGCAGTCTGAGGGCGGAACCCCGTGGTTCCGCCCTTCTTCGTTTTGATCAGGTTGCGACTTTCACGCCGCCCGATGCCGTCGGAGGCTCGCCGATCAGTCGGTCGCGCTCGCGCCAGACCGCCGGCAGACTGAGCACTGCAAGACCAACGAGGGCTATCGCGGTCTTTGTCAACTGACTGAGTTCGGAGGTGTGACCATCCACGTAGAAGACCAGATAAACGATCAGCACGTGCCAGACGTAAATCTGCAGGGAGTGGCGGCCGAGCAGCTGGAGATAGCGCAGCGAGAATACCGCCGTCAGTATCTGTGCGATCCGACGGACCCGCTCGTCTGCATGTTTAGGACCGGCGATGAGCGTCCAGGCAAACATATAGCCGACAGCGGCGAAATTCATGAGGTAGACCGGACCGAAGTCTGCTCGGACTTCCATCAACCCGAATTTTTCGAGCACGATACCGGGCATGAGGCCATGGGCGGTCATCACCCTCAAGGGCAGGAAGAACAGGCAGACGGCAATTGCTACCTTGAGTACGCGCGTTTTGCGGGGGTCGAAAACCTTGCTCCATTCAACCTTGTTCACCGCGGTCAGCGATCCCGCGATGATGCCGGAGAAGAAAACGATCTGCCAGCCGAGTAGGTTGAAGCTCGCGCGCAAGCCTTCTTCCTCGCGGCCCGCCGAGAGCCACTCGTTGAGCGGAACGGTCAGGACGCGCTGAAGGCCAAGCTGCGCCGCCATCCACAGCAGCAGCGATGCGATCGCCACGGTCGACCAGCGCCCGTTAATGCAGAGCCAGATCGCAAGTGGCGCGGCGAGCATGTAGATGATGTATTGCGGCAGGATATCCATGAAGGTCGGCTGGAACAGGAACGTGGCGATGGCGCCAAGCCGCAATGGATCATCCAGGCGGGTATCGCCGAGCCAGTTGGTCCAGATCGCGGCAGCGCCCGGCAGGAAGAGCTTGAGCGCCAGGATGACAAGAATGATGCCCATCGCGTAGCGATAGAGTTCGGCCACGCGGGAATAGATGCGATCCTGGCCGACCCTGTAGCCGTCGCGGAGCATCTTGCGGGAATAGACCATCCCCGTCAGGAGGCCGGAGAGGAAGACAAAGCCTTGTGCGTCCTCGACAAAGGCCAGGTTGCGGTGGTTGATTTCGACGAGCCACAGCCCGCCGGCAAAGACCAGATGGTTTAGCAGCATGAACACGAGGAAGTATCCCCGCATGCCGTCGATCACGTCCAATCTCTTCACGGTTCGGCTCCCGGTTTGGCCCCCGCGACCCGGGGGTGATTTTGCCTGTCATCATGTCGGCAATGGGGCGATCCCGCTGACATGTGCGCTGCGGCAACGGACAAGCCGGCCGAAAAGTTCCCCTGTTAACGTTGTTGTCAGAGCCCGAGCATCGCCAGCATCAGGAAGGTTGCGAAGAGTACGAAATGGGTCATCCCCTCGATCGCATTTGTTTCGCCATCGTTCAGATTGATGGCTGCGGCGATGAGGGTGATGGCGACCATGACGGTCTGCACCGGCGTCATGGCCATGATGAACGGCTGGCCCGTGTAAAGCGCAATGGCCTCCATGACGGGCACGGTCAGAATGACCGTCGACAGCGAGGCGCCCATGGCGATGTTGACGACGGCCTGCATGCGGTTGCCAAGTGCCGCCCGCACGGCTGTCAGGATCTCGGGCGCGGCTGAGATGCCGGCCACAAGAATAGCGGTGAGGGCAACGGGAGCCCCGGTTCCGCGAAGGCCGTTGTTGAGGAGAGTAGACATGATCTCTGCCAGGAAACCGATGACCGCAACGCCAAAAAGAATGATGAGGATCGAGGGCGTCGCCGGCGATGCGGACCTGTCGGTCTCGTGGTCCGCGACCCGACCTTTTCCCTGATAGCTGTAGCTGAAGAAGTAGCTGTGAGTGCCCACCTGCATCTTCAGGAAAAGGGCGTAAAGCGCAATCATCGCCAGGATGGTGAAGCCGGAATAATACTGCCACTTCGCTTCGGGAACGAACTCGGGCACGACCATGGATATGCCCATGGCCGTCAGGATCATGACGCCGTATGTCTTGCCGGAGTCGTCGTTGTACGGCTGCTCGCCGTGCTTCAGGCCGCCCAGCAGTGCCGCCAGTCCGAGGATGCCGTTGATGTCGAGCATAACGGCGGAATAGATCGTGTCCCGCACGAGCGTCGGCGACGCCTCGTTGTTCATCATGATCGCGAGGATCAGCACTTCCACCGCGACGGCCGACAGTGTCAGGATCATCGTGCCGTAGGGATCGCCGACCTTCTCTGCTAGGATTTCGGCGTGGTGGGCAACGCGGGTCGAGGCAAGGACGATCGCGCCGATCATGATCGCCGCTGCGATTAGCGACGCCGTGCGACCCGCTTCCATGACGGTATGCTCCAGCGCAAAGCCTATAATTGCGGCGAGCACGGACAGGAGAATAAGGCTCTCACGCTTGAGAAGGGTCAACACGTAACCTCTTGGGTTCGATCAGAATAATGGTTGGCGAGCATGGAGCGTTGAACGCCCTTCGCCCAATGCTCGAGCGAGATTGCAGTTCCATCTCCGTGATGCGATACTAATGCACGGGAGGGAGTGACATCGAGGAGGCACCTGATGGTGAAAGTGACATACGAAATTGTACCTCACGATGGCGGCTGGGCCTACCGGTCGAACGGGGTATATTCAGAAACCTTTTCAAGTCACGACGAGGCGCTGGAAGCCGCCCGGATCGTGATGCTGGAGCAGCAGGTCGGGGACGAGCCGGTCGAGATCAGCTACCAGGACGAAAAAGGCAAGTGGCACGAGGAGTATTCCGACGGCGGCGACCGTCCTGAGGTCGAGATCGTCGACCCATTTGAGCCACCAGGAGCCGAACTGCCGGCCTGACGAACACTGTCGCCACCGCTTCTCCGTTTGAGCGATGACGCCGGATCGTGCCATGTCGATCCGGGCGACAACCCGCTTGACGCCTATGCTATGATATCGACGCGACCCGTTGGGCAACGACCGTGGCGACGACAGTCATGAGGACCGCGTTCGCCGGATGCAGTGCGGAAATCCAGCCACTGCCAGTTTCCGAGCCAAGGCCAATGAGGGAAAGCTGAAGCAGGTAGAGGCCGGCCTGCAGGAGCGCCAGGAGGCGAACGGGCGGATGGGACCATCGTGTCAGGGCGAGGGCGGCCATTGTCAGTATAGGCAGACCAAGTAAACCTCCGGACATGGCATGTACCTGCCACCATGCCCCATCGTGAAAGATGCCGACCCCCGCCAGGAACACCTGCGCCAGCAGGCCTACGGGTATTACAGCGCCGCCCAGGACGACGGCCGCCAGTTTTTGGTAGCCGATCATGCCATAGCTCCCTCGACAGAACGGCCCCGTTCCGGAGGACTGACCAGGCCTGCGGCGGGTGGCAGGCAGCGCAGGCCTTCGAGCGTCGCCCGGACGGCGTGGTCGATCGGGGTGTGGGGCTCTTCTCCGAGGAAATCGACGAGGGCCCGGTTATCCAGCCTGACAATCTGCTTCCACAAGTAGCGCATTTCGAGCAGTTCCCGGAACATGGGGACTAAGGGCGAAGAGAGCCGGACAAGGAGCCACGGAAATCGCTTGATCGGCAGGTCAGGCTTGCCCACGACACGGCGTATCGCGGCCGCGAGTTGAATTCCGTCACGATCGAAGAAGCCGTCCATATGAAATCGGGCGAACGTCGGCAACCGATCGGAGACGGCCAGCAGGCGAGCCATGGTTTCAGCGACATCGGGCAGGTAGGCCCACTGATGCCCGGTTTGCGGGGACGCGGGATTCGTGATTGACGTCACGGGCTTGCCGGCCTTGACCACCACCTGGGAGAACCAGTTGTTGGCGGCGCCTGGACCGAAATAGTCTCCCGCCCGCACAATGAGCACGCGAACCCCCTCGGTACTCGCGATCTCGAGACGGCGCTCCAACTCGACGCGGATGCGTCCCTTGACGCTCACCGGATTCTGCGGACTGTCTTCTCGTACATCGGGAAAGCTGTCGGGGCCATAATTGTAGACGGTGCCCGGCATCAGAATGGTTGCACCCGCCCTCTTGGCCGCAGCGATGGTGTTGTCGATCATCGGCAACACCATCGTGCCCCAGTTTCGGTAGCCCGGCGGGTTCACCGCATGCACGATGACGTCCGCGCCCGCGGCAGCCGTCACGACGTCGTTGGCAATCATTGCGTCTCCCTGCACCCACTCAAATATCGGCAGGCGACGCTGCATGACGCCGGCGTTGCGATGGAGGGCCCGAACCCGATAGCCGTCCCGATGCAGGCGCGTCGCGACTGCTCCTCCTATTCCTCCCGTCGCGCCGAGGACGAGCGCTATTGCTGACTTCATAATGGGTTCCTGCGGGGTGGAGGTCATCGCCAAGTTCCTTTGTTGTGACAACCGGACGATGCCATAGCCTCTGCATATTCGAAATTGCATATTATTGTTGATATGATATACAAAAATGCATGATCCCCGTGCTTGACTGGAGCCACTACAGGACGTTTCTCGCCGTTTTGACGCACGGTTCCCTGTCTGCCGCCGCGCGCGAACTCGGACTGACACAGCCGACGGTCGGCCGTCACATCGATGCGCTCGAACGCGCGTCCGGATCTCCACTCTTCCTGCGGTCGCAGCAAGGACTGTTGCCGACCGTCACGGCGCGGGAGATGCTGCCGCACGCAGAAGCAATGGCGGCTTCCGCAGCTGCGCTTGCACGGACGGCTTCTGGAGACACGCAGACTCCACGCGGCACGGTTCGGATCAGTTCCAGCGAGGTGATGGGCATCGAAGTCCTGCCGCCGATCCTTGCAGATCTGCTGGAGCAGTACCCCGATCTCAACGCAGAGCTATCCGTTTCCGATGCGGTCGAGGATCTGTTGCGTCAGGAGGCGGATATTGCCGTGCGCATGGTTGCTCCCGCGCAGGAGGCCTTGATCAGCCGACGTATTGGAGCAATTCCGCTGGGGTTCTTCGCCCATCGCAGCTACGTGGTGCGCCACGGTCTTCCACGCACCGCAGACGAGCTTCGCGCGCACCGCCTCATCGGTTTCGACCGACAAATGGCCTATGTTCGCTCCGTACTGAAAGCCAACCCGGAACTGGGAGAGTTGCGTTTCGCCGTGCGGACGGACAGCAATGTTGCACAGCTGTCCATGATAGAGGCCGGAGCCGGTATCGGTATCTGTCAGGTCGGCCTCGCTATAAAGGATCCAGAGCTCGTGCCGATTTTGCCAGGCATGCTGGATCTGCATCTCGATACCTATGTCGTCATGCACGAAAGCCTGAGGACGGCGCCGCGCTGTCGCGTCACGTTCGATGCGCTCGTGGAGGGTCTTCTGCTTTATATGAAGACGCGCCCTGAGTGATGTTGCGGAGCGCTCCCGCTTGCAAAAGATGCTGGAGGACTGGGCCTTTCAATTAATGTGAAAGGGCCGGCGGAGGCCGCCGACCCATAGCAAAATTCGTCCTGTGATTTGGACGCTTCAGGCGGCGTCCCTCGTCGCGGGACCGCGACGCCAGGTATCAGGCCACGGTCGGATAGTCCGTATATCCGGGCGCGCCTCCGCCATAGAAGGTTTCCCGGTTGGCATCGGCGAGCGGCAGGTTCTTTTCCAGCCGCTCCGGCAGATCCGGGTTCGAGATGAACAGCTTGCCGAAGGAGACCATGTCGGCGCGTCCGCTTTCCACCGCTTCCATGGCGCTGTCGCGGTCATAGCCGTTGTTGACCATCCAGGCACCCTTACCGCCGGCCTTGCGATAAGCCTCGCGCATGCCCGCCCAGTCGAACGGCTTGTCGCCCTGTTGGAAGTCACGTGCCCCACCGGTTGCGCCTTCGATGACATGAATGAAGGCAAGGTCGAAATCGGCCAGTTTCGACACGAGAAGATCAAACAGCGGTTGCGGGTTCGGATCAAAGGCATCGTTGGCAGGGGTGACGGGGGAGATGCGAATGCCCGTGCGGCTACCGCCGATCTCTTTCGTCACCGCTTCAACAACTTCGACGGCGAAGCGGACGCGGTTTTCGATCGAGCCGCCATAGGCATCCGTGCGATGGTTGGTCCCGGACCGGAGAAACTGGTCGATAAGATAGCCGTTTGCGGCGTGTATCTCCACCCCATCGAAACCGGCATCGACTGCAGCGCGGGCAGCCTTGCGGTAGTCCTCGAGGATGCCCGGAATTTCAGAGATATCGAGAGCGCGCGGTGCGGATGTATCGGCAAAGGCGCCGGTTCCGTCGGGATTGATGATGTATGTCTTCGATTTTGCGGTTATGGCCGAAGGTGCGACGGGTGCGCCGCCATTTGGCTGAAGCGAGGTGTGGGACACCCGGCCGACATGCCAGATTTGGGTGACGATCTTGCCGCCCGCTTTGTGGACCGCTTCGGTTACGCGTTTCCATCCTTCGATCGACTCAGGAAGGTAGAGCCCGGGCACATCGGCATACCCCTGGCCCTGCTGACTGATCGGCGTGCCTTCGGTGACGATCAGGCCTGCGGAGGCGCGCTGCTCGTAGTAGGTGACGTTCAGATCGTTCGGAACAGCGCCCGGGGACCGGTTTCGGGTCAGCGGGGCCATGGCGATACGGTTGGCGACGGGGATGCCTCCCACGGTCATGGGATCGAAGAGTGACGGCATCGGTGATCCTTTCAAAAGGAAAGTGCAATCGGGAGGGTATTGCAGGTGGGAAATCTGATGGGAGCGCTGGCGCGCCTGGTCAGAGTGTCGATTGCAGGTCCGCAAGAAAACGTCTGATCGCGTTCTCATCGCGCCTGTAGTAGACCCACTGTCCGTGTCGGGATGTGGTGACGAGCCCCGCTCTTTGCAAGACCGAAAGATGGGCCGAGACAGTGGACTGCGACAGTCCGCAGCGCTCGAACTGGCTGGCGGAAACGCCGGTGGTGAAGGGCTGTGCCTGCTCGCCGAAATATTGTTCGGGCTCCTTCAACCATTTCAGCATATCCATGCGAACCGGACTAGCGAGTGCCTTGAGAATGTCATTCATGCGTCGTGCCTAATTCCTGCGCCGGGCAGATTGACGACCATTCGAAGCGGTCGCAATTGCCTTCCGTCAATTCACGTTCGGGTGATGGCAGATCGTTTCGGCTGATCGGCTCGAAAACGCACGAGCTGGGAAAAAGTTCAGCAGGGGCAAAAAAAAGAGGGCCACCGGATCGCTCCAGGGCCCTTTGAAGTGTGAAGGTCAAAAACCTCCAGAGGGGAACAGCTGCTGCGGCGGAACTGGGAGGAAAGCCGCCATGTGCATCAGCTGTGTGCGATATGGTGGTTTTTTGTGCAGTGAACAATGTGTTTTTGTGCATGTCAGGCATGCATCACATGCATTTCTACTTCTAGACGTAGCCGACGTGAGGGCAAATTTATGTCGTATGCGTCGAAAGCCCTTCAGATGGTAGCACTTTGCTGTCGGCCCGACTTGTCAGAAATTCCAGTTGCGTGCCTTGGCCACGATGAAATCGCGGAAGGCTTTCAACTTGGCGGCATTCTTCATTTCGTCAGGATAGCAGAAATAGGTGTCGAAAGACGGCACGTCGGCGTTTGTAACCAGTTGAAGAAGGCCAGGGTCGCGACCGACGATATAGTCCGGAAGCATCGCTATTCCGATTCCCAAGAGGCATGCCCGCTTGATCGAGGTCAGGCTGTTGATCTGCAGGTGCGGCATGCGCGGATTGTCTGAATTGCGTCCTGCGATCTCCAGCCAGTTCACATCCAGCAGATAGGCGGGTGCCGGTTCACCGAACGTGATGATCCGGTGATTGTCGAGATCCTCGATCGATTGCGGCTCGCCATACCTGTTGATGTAGGAGGGGGAGGCGTAGACATGCATGTGCACGGTGAACAGCTTGCGCTGAATGAGATCCGACTGCTGCGGCTGGCGCAGGCGGATCGCGCAATCGGCGTGGCGCATGTTGACGTCAAGCTCCTCGTTGTCGAGAAGCAACTGGATCGACATGTCCGGGTATAGCTGCAGGAACTCCTGCACCTTGTCGGTCAGCCAGCCTTGGCCGAGGCCGACTGTCGTGGTGACGCGCAACTTGCCGGTCGGCTTTTCGGTGGCCTCCGTCAGTTGCATCTTCACCGTTTCGAGTTTCAGCAGTACCTCATGGGCGGTGCGGTAGAGCAGTTCCCCCTGTTCGCTCAGGATGAGGCCTCGCGCGTGGCGATGGAACAACTTGACGCCGATGTCCATCTCCAGCGCGCTCACCTGGCGACTGATGGCCGATTGGGAGAGGTGCAACTTATCGGCCGCATGGGTGAAGGAGCCGGCTTCAGCCGCCGCATGAAAAATGCGCAGCTTGTCCCAGTCGAGCGGCATGCCTCCCCCTCTCATGATCGTCACTCTGCCGCTTCGCGCCGTGTTTCCACGGCGGTCAGATAACGTTCAGCCTCGAGTGCGGCCATGCAGCCCATTCCGGCGGCGGTGATCGCCTGACGGAAGACGTCGTCGGTCACGTCGCCGGCGGCGAACACGCCTTCCACATCGGTGGCGGTCGAATCCGGCGCGGTCCACAGGTAGCCGTTCGGTTTCATCTTCAGCTTGCCCTTGAACAGTTCGACAGCCGGCGCGTGGCCGATGGCAACGAACACGCCGTCGATCGGCATTTCCGTGATCGCGCCGCTGCGGGTGTCGCGTAGCTTGACACCCGAGACAGACGGCGGCATCGGCGGCTTGGCCGGCGTTCCTGTTATCTCGGCTACCTCGGTATTCCAGAGGACGTTGATGTTCTCCTTGGCGAACAACCGCTCCTGGAGGATCTTCTCCGAACGGAAGCTGTCGCGGCGATGGACGACGGTGACGGACTTCGCGATGTTGGAGAGGTAGAGTGCTTCCTCGACGGCCGAATTTCCGCCGCCGACAACGATCACGTCCTTGTTGCGGTAGAAGAAGCCGTCACAGGTGGCGCACGCGGACACGCCGAAACCCTGGAAGTGCTGCTCGCTCTCGATGCCGAGCCACTTGGCCTTGGCACCCGTGGCGATGATCAGCGTGTCGGCCGTCCAGACGGCGCCGCTGTCGGTGCGCACCGTGAACGGGCGCCGGGAAAGCTCGACCTCTGTGACGATATCGTTGACGATCTCCGCTCCGACATGGACCGCCTGGTTGAGCATCTGTTCCATCAGGAAGGGCCCCTGGATCGGATCAGCGAAACCGGGATAGTTTTCCACATCGGTGGTGATCATCAACTGACCGCCCTGTTCCATGCCGGCGATGAGGACCGGCTTCAGCATGGCGCGGGCGGCGTAGATTGCTGCGGTATAGCCGGCGGGGCCGGAGCCGATGATGAGCGCCTTGGTGTGACGGGCCGTCATGTCAAATGTCCTTTCAACTCGCCGTATCGCATCGGAACGATTTAGATGGGATGCGTTGGTGCAGGGCGCAATAGCCGGTTCATTTACGGTCCCTCCATGCATTTATTCAAGGTCAGCCCTGCAATAGCCACAGGGCAAAAACGCACATCGTAATAATTGTTCACAAGTGCGACATATTCTTGCGTCAGGCAACCTCTTCGCTACAAACTGGTGCATTGCCGACGTTGAAAGGTATGTCTTTGTTGCGCGCCGAACTCGATGCAATCGACCTCAAAATTCTCCGCGAGCTTCAGCGCGACGGTCGAATGACCAATGTGGAACTGTCCGACAGGGTCGGCATCTCCGCGCCTCCTTGCCTCAGACGCGTGCGCAAGCTGGAGGAGGCGGGGATCATCGAGGGCTATCACGCGATGCTCAACGCGCGAAAGCTGGGTTTCGATCTCGTGGCGTTCTGCATGGTGGGGCTCAAGCACCAATCGGAATCGGAACTCAAGGCATTCGCGGCCGCCAGCGAAGGCTGGCCGATCGTCCGCCAGGCCTGGATGGTGTCTGGGGAGAGCGATTTCCTGCTGCATTGTGTGGCGGCCAACCTCACTCAGTTCCAGGATTTCGTGATCGAGGTGCTGACCGCGCACGACAATGTCGATACCGTCCGGACCATGCTGACGATCCGCCAGGTCAAGCGGCTGGGGCTTGTGGAGATCTGAGGGCGAGTATCACCATGGCTGCTTTTCTCGCATGGTTTGCCACTTTTCCAGGACGCGGTTCGCGATCAATGACGTTGAGTTGACCGGCTCGTAACCGGTCATAACCTGATTGCCCGGAAAGCGCCCGATGTTGGCTTGGTCCGACAAGGCTGCGATGAAGCGATCGATTTTCCGGTGTCCACCGGACGGGTAAAACAGCCGGATCGGCCGTCCTGTGCCGGCTGCCTCGCCGATCATGTTGGTGGAGTCGGCGGTGACGACCACCTCGTCGGCAAGTGCGAGATATCCCGCCAGCGGATTTTCGCCAGTTCCGGTCCAGAAATGCACTCCGTTCCGTTCGCCAAGCGTCGCAAGACGGTCTGCAAGTTCTCGCGGCGTCCTTCGCGAAGTCGTTATCATCAGAGAAGTACCACGATCGTGCAGGCTTTCCAGGGCTGAGGCGAACGCGTCGATGTCGTCGGGCGTGAAACGGGAGTGACGACTATCGCCGCCGACGAGCACGGCAACGCGGGGATGGGGAAGGGCGACGAGGTGAGGTGGCGGAGTCCGACGGATCGTGTCCAGACGTGCCAGCGGCGTGCGGTTGGGCGCCGTCGTCACGGCAAGTATGTTGTCAGCCAAGGCCGGCCGATCGTGATGCTGCACGATGAGTAGATCGGCTCCGTGGCGCGACGTTCGAGGGTCCTTGAAGAAAACCGTCAACGTCTTCGGCGACAGCACCTTGAGCCGTCGAAGATAGGAGACCGCCCGGCGACCGGTCGCAAGGCAGATGTCCGGGTAGGGAGGTGCGATCGGCGAGCCGAGTTGGTTGGGCGCCTCGCGCGGATCGATCGGCCCCCAGGGCATGAACCAGGAAAAGACGCGCCGTGGACGGAGCCGGCGGAGAACGGGTGTAACGCCGAGCGCTTCGGCAACGCCGATCAACGGCTGCTCATCGCCAGCCTTGCCGTCCGTCAACACCCAGACTGTCGGCCTCCTGCCATTCGTCATGACTGACTATCCGCGCTTTCGGACATGATCCGCTCGTAGGCGGAATATTCCTGTTCAAGCATGAACTGGGTGGTGAAGTGATCGAGAACATGGGCACGGCCCTTGCTGCCCATCTCCCGCAAGCGGTCCGGGTCGGCTAGTGCATCGCGAATAGCCTCTTCCATAGCGGCGGCATCGCCCGGTTCGACCAGCCAGCCCGTTTCTGAGGGCAGAACCGTTTCGCGACTGCCGCCGTGGTTTGTGGCAATGACCGGCGTTTGCATGGCCTGTGCCTCTATCGCCGCGCGTCCGAATGCTTCCGGGCGGGTCGAAGCCGAGACGGCGAGATCGGCGGCGGCAAGCACGGCCGGAACGTCGCGCCGGCTTCCGGCAAAGATCAGCCGGTCCGTTACGCCGAGCCGTTCCGCCTGCGTCTTTAGTTCCGATATTACGGATGCCGCGCCGCTGCCGACAAAGGCAAGCCGCAGTGTCGGGTCGGCAAGACGCGCGAAGGCGTCCAGAAGGATCGCGTGGCCCTTCCAGCTTGTGATGCGCCCCACCATCACGATGAGACGGTGTTCCTCGCCGGCACCAAATTCCGCGCGGATGGCCTCCCTTGTTGCCTGATCGATCCCCGCCGGATCGAAGACCAGGGGATCGATGCCGCGCGGCGCCACGATGATCTGCTCGCGAGGGTATCCATAGACTTCGACGATGTGCTTGCGAATGAAGTCTGAGTTCGCGATCACCACGGGCGTGCGCAGCATGGCGCTGTTGTAAAGCCGCTTCAGCGCACTGGCGTGCCCGTAGACACCGTGGAAGGTTGTGAGAAAGCGGACCGGGCGGGTGCTGAAGCACCTGGCCATCAAGGCGACCCAGGCGGGGGCCCGGCTGCGGGCATGCAAGATATCGATTCCTTCCGCGTCGACCAGTCTCGCCACCGCGCGTGCTGCCGAGATCATGCGCCAGGGCGCCTTGGTTCCCACGGGTACGGTGACGTGCACCGCGCCTGCTGCCTCGACCGCCTCCACCAGCGGTCCGCCAGCACTGGCGACCCAGTTCTTGATCCCGCGCCCACTCAGGAATTCGGCCATCTCCAGCGCCGACCGCTCGACGCCGCCGTCGCCAAGGGCCGGCAGCAGCTGGAGTATACGCGGATCACTCATCGATTTTTACCATTCCTGTGTCGTCTGAGAACTCCGCTAGCAAGCCACCGTCGCTGAAGCAAGCAACCGCGGAAGCCGACGGTGCGCACGCTTTCTTCCAGCGCGCAAATGGTCTAATGAGGCGCCTTAAAAGCGGGCCATTCTCTTGTGCCTGCGTATCAGGAGCGGTGAAGTGGTGCAGACCATCGTATGCATGAAATGGGGAACGCGCTATCCCGGTGACTATGTCAACCGGCTCTGGTCGATGATCAAGCGCAACACGCGGCGCCCGACCCGGCTCGTCTGCTTCACCGAGGATGCCACCGGCATCGACCCGGCCGTTCATGTGTTTCCGTTACCGGAGATCAATATTCCGGCGAAGATCGCATGGAAGCCGTGGCGCAAGATCTCGCTGTGGCAGGCGCCGCTGGCCGATCTCGAAGGCGATGTACTCTTTCTTGATCTCGACGTTGTCATCACGGGTCCGCTCGACGATTTCTTCGATTACGAGCCGGACAAAACCTTCTGCATCGCTGAGAACTGGACGCAGCCGGGCAAGGGGATCGGCAACACGTCGGTCTATCGTTGGCGCGTGGGTACCAACACCCATATCTTCGACGACTTCAACAGGGATGCCGAAACACCGTTTGCCAAGTACGGCATCTCGCAGCGCTATGTTTCGGGCTCCGTCGACAGCATGACCTACTGGCCGGCGGAGTGGTGCGTCAGCTTCAAGCACACGCTCCTGCCCAAATGGCCGATGAACTTCTTCAAGGTCGCGCCGTTGCCGCCGGCAACGCGGGTGGTCGCCTTTACGGGGAAACCGGATCCCGACGAGGCCGAGATCGGCGTGTGGCCAGCAAGTGCCTGGTACAAGAAACTCTACAAGCACGTGCGCCCAACGCCCTGGATCACCGAGAACTGGCGCTAGGCAGCTTGGCCCGGCTGCGCCCGTGCGCCTGCTCTATCTGGAGAGCCAGCCGGCGACGCGGTTCCGGAGGTGAAGGGCCTCGCGAAAGGCGAAGTCACCCGCCGTCAGGAGGGGGTGACCCTGTCGCGCGGCGCGTTGGCTTTTAATCGTGCCGCCGCCTCTTTTGGCGCCGCTTCCGCTCGGATTTGCGTCCACTATGTTGGCGATAAGCGTGATGATATTGTGATCCTCAAGGACGCGGCGGCGCGCTTCCTTTATGGCTGGCAGTCGCTTCTCGTATTCGCCCTTCGCCATAGCCTGCTTCATGACTCGCAGTGCTTCGTCAGGCTTGCGGATGTCGATCGCGATAAAGCTGTCTGCCGGGAAATAGTCGGCCGCATTGGGCGCCCCGAAATAGAAGGGTAGCGACAGGCCGAGGAAGGCATCGCTCAGCTTCTCTGTGAAATGATGCGGGGCAAGATGGTTCTCGATGGCGATGTGATACTTGTAGGGATCGATCGATTCCGCCTTGTCGTCGACGGGGCGGTGGCCGCGTCCGAAAACGTCGAGTTCCGGCATACGGACGGCCATGTCCTGCGTGAAGTCGTACCGCAGGCGATGGAGTGTATGTCCCTGTCGCTTGGTGGAGCAGACGGTGCCGATCATCCGGGTCTTTTCCGGAAAATGGTCGCGGATCTCGTCAGCCGTCATCAGGTGCTTGCTGCCATTCCCATAGAACCAGCGCAGGCCTGCTTGGCTCCAGATCCGTCCCGGGTGGCGCAGCGCAAACGGCTCCTGGCTCGTGACCACGTGACCGAACTGGCGGGTGAACGTGCGGCCATAGATCTTGATGCCGCTCGGCTCGGTCGTGAACAGGATGGTGTTTTCCTGCGGGCATGCGAGCTCTTCGACCCGGACTGGACGACGCTCGCCTTCGGCTGCAGGCAGGTTCTCGTACACCGCCAACCAGTCGTAGTCGCGGGCCTCAGGGTCGAAGGTGAAGCGCAGACCACGCTCTTCGGCAAAGCCTTGAAGGATCTGGCGGGCGAGGGGGTTCCTGCCCGGACCGCGATCGACACGCCCCATGATCTTCACGACACGGCGACGATCGTCGCCGTTCGTGTGCTCTAGGCTGCTGGACAGAGGACTGCTCCTTCGATCAACCCCAGTTGACGGCCAATATCTCGTAGGCCTTGGAGCCGCCGGGAGCGACGACTTCGATGGAGTCGCCGACTTCCTTGCCGATCATCGCCCGCGCGATCGGGGAGGAGATCGAGATGCGGCCGGACTTCACGTCGGCTTCCTGGTCGCCGACGATCTGGTAGGTCTTTTCCTCGTCGGTGTCCTCGTCGACGAGTTTCACCGTCGCGCCGAACTTGATCTTGTCGCCGGACATCTTGGAGAGGTCGATGACCTCCGCGCGCGCGATCAGATCCTCGAGTTCGGTGATGCGGCCTTCGTTGTGGCTCTGCGCTTCCTTGGCGGCGTGATACTCGGCGTTTTCGGACAGGTCGCCATGGGCACGGGCTTCCGCGATCGCTTCAATGATCCGCGGACGCTCCTCCTGTTGCCGCCAACGCAGTTCCTCCTGCAGCTTGGTGAAGCCGCCCTGCGTCATGGGTACCTTTTCTACCATGTCCTTTTCCTTTGCATTATCCTGTCCACTTTGCCGCAGACACAAAAGAAAAACAGGCTCCGGAGCGAAGCTACGGAACCATGTTTCAAATCAACCTTACTCAAACTATAGCAGAACGTGCGCGGCAATTGCCAGATTTTTTGTCACACACGCTCATGTCCGTTCAGCCATGTCCGTGCACTGCCTGTGGATTGAGGGGTGCTCCGCTGGCGTAGACGCGCCGGGCAAGCAGCGCGAGGAGAAGCAGGGTGACGGTCGCCACGGCGCAGGAAACCGCAAAACCGGCGGAGAAGGCGTGCCTTGCCGCTTCCAGCCATGCGGCGTTGGTCAGTCCGAACGTCTTTGCCGTCTCAAGCGCGCTGGCGAGTGTCGAGCGTCCGCCTTCCGCAAGCGCGGGCGGCACCTCACCGAAATCGACCGGCTGCATGGTCAAGCGATAGATCACGGTGCCGAGGCTGCCGAGCAGAGCCACACCCATGGCGCCTCCGAATTCCGCGCCTGTCTCGGAAATCGCCGAGGCTGCACCGGCCCGTTCGGGCGGGGCGGAGCCGACGATCAGGCCGGTCGTGGTCAAGACCACGGGCACGAAGCCGAGACCGATGATCATGCTCGCAAACAGCACGAGGTAGAGGTTTTGCTGATAGGCGGCGACTGCCATGACGGCTGCGCCCAAAGCGTTGACGACGAGGCCGATGAGCACCGTCCTGACGGAACCGAGACGGTTTGTAATGCGCCAGGCCTGTAGCGACATGATGGTGAAGACGAGGCCCGGCGCAGCCGACCAGATTGCGGCGTCCAGCGGAGAGAGGCCGATCACCAGCTGCAGGAACTGGTTCTGGAACAGGAAGATGCCGAAGACGAAGAACACGCCGAAGAGGTTTACCAAAAGCGATGCCGTGAACGACGGGATCGCGAACAGCGATAGATCGATCAGCGGGTTTTCGAGCTTTTTCTGCCTCCGTATGAAGATGATGCCGAGCAGCATGCCGGCGGCAATGGGTGCGAGGTGAATGACCTGAAAGCCGTCGGTGGCGATGTGCTTCAGCCCATAGATGACTGGCAGGACGGTTGCCATGGAAAGGCCGACGCTGGGTAGGTCGAGCTTCGCGGTGTCGTCGCTGCGGAATTCCGGCAGCAGGAACGGCGCGGTCAAGACGAGGCCCAGCATGATCGGTACGTTGATGATAAAGACGGAACCCCAGTGGAAGAATTCCAGCAGCACGCCGCCGATGAGTGGTCCGACCAGGCCGCCGAGCGCAAACGCCGTGCCCCATATGCCGATGGCGCGGTTACGCTCGGTTTCGACCGAAAACAGATTGACGATCAGCGACAGCGTCGAGGGCGCGATCGTTGCGCCGGCGATCCCGAGAAGCGCGCGCGAAATAATGAGCATCTGCGCGGTCGACGAGAAGGCGGCAAGCAGCGAGGCAAGGCCGAAGCCGACGGCGCCGATCATCAGGATCTTGCGTCGACCGATGCGATCGCCGAGGGTGCCCATGGTGACCAGGAAGCCTGCGACCATGAAGCCGTAGATGTCGTTGATCCACAGTAGTTCGGCGGCCGATGGGTCGAGGTCGGCGGTGATCGCCGGGATCGCAAGGAACAGAACCGACAGGTCCATGGAATAGACGAGACAGGCGATGGACAGGATGAAAAGCCCGGTCCATTCGCGCTTTCCGGCTGGTGTCGCTGCTCGGGCGTTGCTGATCTGCATGGCGCAATCCTTGATGAGGCGTGGAGAGTGCCTCGCGGCGCGTGAATGGACAAATATGAAATTTTGATTGAATCCCCGCGACGGCGACAGCGATCAAAAGTCTCCTAGAGGCCAATGGTGACAGACGATGTCAGCAGACACGGATCCCGGCGGCGTACAGCGGGCGAGAGCCATCACAACACAACCTTTCGATGTTTGACTTTTAGAAATGGAACATATAGTGAACATACATGGTTGTAAAGACGCTGAAAGAACGGCTCGCGATCCTTTCGGACGCGGCGAAATATGATGCATCGTGTGCGTCCAGCGGCACGGTAAAACGCAACTCCTCCGCATCCGGAGGGCTCGGTTCGACGGAGGGCTCCGGTATCTGCCATGCCTACGCGCCGGATGGACGATGCATTTCGCTCTTGAAGATCCTGCTCACCAATTTCTGCATCTACGACTGCGCCTATTGCATCAACCGTTCCTCCAGCAATGTCGCGCGGGCGCGTTTCACGACCGACGAAGTGATCTGGCTGACGTTGGAATTCTACCGACGCAATTATATCGAGGGGCTGTTTCTGTCCTCCGGCATTATCCGCTCTTCCGATCACACGATGGAGGAGTTGGTGCGTGTGGCGCGGGAGCTTCGGACGACGCATAACTTCCGCGGCTACATCCACCTGAAGACCATTCCTGAGGCATCGCAGGCGCTGATCGAGGAGGCGGGGCTTTATGCCGACCGGCTGTCGATCAACATCGAACTGCCGACAGACAAGGGAATTACCGATTACGCGCCGCAAAAACAGCCGGCCGGTATTCGCAGGTCGATGGGCGCGTTGCGGCTGAAGATCGAGGACATGGCGGAGCCGACGCTGAAGACCAAACGCCGGCGCGTGTTCGCGCCTGCGGGGCAGAGTACACAGATGATCGTCGGTGCCGATGGGGCAAGCGATGCCACCATTCTCGGCACGAGTGCGCGGCTCTACGGCAGCTACCATCTGAAACGCGTCTACTATTCGGCCTTCAGTCCGATCCCGGATGCCTCGAGCAAGCTGCCATTGGTCAAGCCGCCGCTGATCCGGGAGCACAGGCTCTACCAGGCGGACTGGCTCTATCGGTTTTACGGCTTCGACATCGGCGAGATCACGTCCGCGCGACCTGACGGCATGCTTGATCTCGACCTCGATCCGAAACTGTCCTGGGCGCTCTCGCACCGGGACCGCTTTCCGGTCGACGTCAACCGGGCGGAGAAGGAGATGCTGCTGCGGGTGCCTGGCTTCGGCACGAAGACGGTGGCAAGTATTCTGGCGGCGCGCCGCTTCCGGCGCTTGCGGCTTGATGACCTGAAACGTCTCGGGGTGTCGCTGAAGAAGGTGCGCCCGTTCATTGTCGCGGAGAGCTGGACGCCGATGCGGCTTGCCGATCGGAGCGATCTTCGCGGGCTTTTCGCGCCGCCGCCAGAACAGCTTGCGTTGTTCTGATGCAGGAGGTCGTTCTCAGGGGCAGGGGTGATTTTGCGGAATGGCGTGACGCCGCCAGGGCCCTGCTGATGGGGGAGGTCGAACCAGACAAGGTCTCCTGGCTGTGCGCGGACAGAACGGACGGCGGGCTGTTCGCAAGCGCGAGTAGCGTCTTGCCCTCACCACGACCTGGTGCGAGGCCGCCCACGGTTCCGGCGCCCTTCTTTCACCTGGCCGAAGCGGTCATCTGTCATTCCGATCCTCGACGCTTTTCGCTGCTCTATCGTCTGCTGTGGCGATTGGCCGGTGACCGTGCTCTGCTCGGCATGCGCACGGACGTGGACGTGGTGGCGGCGCATCGGCTGGCAAAATCGGTGCGACGCGACTGCCACAAGATGACGGCGTTCGTGCGGTTCAAGGAGATGCCGCTCGCGCCGGGTGAGGCGGGACGGCGACGGTTCGTGGCATGGTTCGAGCCGGACCATTTCATCGTCGCCCGCACCGCGCCGTTCTTCCAGCGCCGGTTCACCGACATGGACTGGCTGATCGCATCTCCCAAAGGGTCGGCATCGTGGGACGGGGCGACGTTGCGGGCGACAGACGAGGGTGCGGAGAAACCCGATCTGTCGGATGACACCGACGATCTCTGGCGCACCTATTATGCCTCGATCTTCAATCCGGCGCGGCTGAAGGTCAAAATGATGACCACCGAGATGCCGAAGAAATACTGGAAGAACCTGGCGGAGGCCGATCTCATTCCTGGGCTGATCGCCTCTGCGGAGGCGCGCGTCATCGAAATGGCGGCACAGGCGCCGACCATGCCGCCGGCATTTCATCACCGGCTGCGACGGGCGGAGGAACCCGCGCCCGTCGTCGCCGGGGAGACGTTGGAGGCGGTGCGGCAGGAGGCGAGTACCTGCACCTTATGCCCGCTGCATTGCAAGGCAACGCAAACCGTGTTCGGCGAGGGGCCGGAGCGAGCTTCCGTCATGCTGGTCGGGGAGCAGCCCGGCGACGAAGAGGATGTTGCGAGGCGGCCGTTCGTCGGGCCGGCCGGCAGGTTGCTCAACGGGGTGCTGGAGGAAACCGGCATCGACCGCCGTGCGATCTATCTCACCAATGCCGTCAAGCACTTCAAATACGAACCGCGCGGGAGGCGGCGCATCCACCAGCGTCCGAATGCGGGCGAGGTGCAGAAATGCCGGTGGTGGCTGACCAAGGAGATCGACCTCGTTCAACCCCGGCTGATTGTCGCCATGGGGGCAACCGCCGTCACGGCGCTGACCGGCGAGACTTCGGCGCTTGGAGACATGCGGGGCGAGCGGATGCTGGAGGATGGTCGGCGGCTGTTCGTCACCGTCCATCCCTCCTACCTTTTGCGATTGCCGGATGAGGATCGCCGTGCGCAGGAGATGGAGCGTTTCCGGCGGGATTTCCGGGCGATCTCCGAGCGGATGGCGGTCTTATCGGCCGCTGGATGAGCGTCATGCGGCCCGTTTCTGAACGTAAACATCCAGCTTTGCGAGCGTTTGGCGGCCGCCATCCACGGCTCCGAACTTCAGCGTTGCGTTACGGGCTTCCGCCGTCGGGAATACAAGCGTCAGCGAAACCATGGTCTTGTTTCCCCGCTCTTCCAACGCGACGATGCCGATGAAATGCGCCGGTTCTCCCATCTCGCCCCCATGGTCGTAGACAATACGTGAGGGTGGGGAAATCTCGGTGTAGCGGATCCAGTTGGGCCAGTGTTTTCCGTCTGGCCCGATCATCGTGTAGCGCCAAAGGCCACCGACGGAAAATTCCATCTCATGTGTGTCATTGGTGAAGCCGTCTGGTCCCCACCAGGCGTCGAGATGCCTGGCGTCGGAAAAGGCTTCGAACACGAGTGGCCGGGGTGCCGACACCAGGCGTTCGACGCGGAGGATCTTGGCGGGGTCTAGTTCGGCGGACATGTCAGTTTGCTCCCTTTTCAAGAACGACCTGGAGCCTGTCGAAGTTCTGTTCGTTGGCGGCGTGGAGGAAGCGTTCGATTTCCAGGTTTTCCTCCGTCCGCTCGAACAGCATGCGCCAGGAAAGACGTGTGCCGTCCGGTTCTTCGACGAAGGTCATTTCAAGCGGAAAGGCGTGGACAGGTCCGTGATGGAATGCCCGTATCCGCTCTCCGGCGACCACCTCCTCGAAGCTCCAGTGATTGTGAAACTCATCGCCGTTCGATGCGATCATGGTGACGAGCCAGTCGCCGCCGGGCCGCAGGTCGAATGCGGTAATGCGGTTTGTGAAGCCGTCCGGTCCCCACCAGATTTCCAGCGTTTTTGGGTCGGCGAAGGCGTCGAACAGCGTCTGCCGACTTACCGGGAAGAGGCGGTCGTTGAGGATTTCGATCTTGTCAGTCATTGATGTCGCCCTCCTGTGTGCGTTTGTCCTGCAAAGTCGCGAGATAGGTATCGAGGCGCTCCAGCCTGTCCTCCCAGAGCTTGCGGTAGTCCGCGAGCCAGCTGTCCACCGCCTGCAACGGTTCCGGCTCAAGTCGGCATGGTCGCCACTGGGCATGGCGGCCACGCGAGATTAGCTTGGCGCGTTCCAGAACCTTCAGGTGCTTGGAAATCGCCGGCAGGCTCATCGAGAAGGGCGAAGCGAGTTCGTTCACTGTCGCTTCGCCTTGAGCCAGGCGCGCCAGGATGGCACGACGGGTTGGGTCGGCGAGGGCGGAGAGGGTTTCCGACAGAGGATCCGGGGCCATATTTATCTCATCGGTTAATTAACCTAGTAGCTAATTAATTTCGAAAAAGCTTTGTGTCAACACGCATCCGATTTGACAGCGAGATGAGGTGTGGAGATAGTCACCGGACGAGGAAAGCCGCCCCCGTGACGGAGCGGGAGGGATGTTTGCGGTCGACATTTATTCTGACAGCGGTGGCCATGGTCGCCTTTGCGGCCAATTCGCTTCTGGCCCGTCAAGCACTTGGCGTGCCAGCGATCGATCCCGCCGGCTATACGGCGCTGCGCGTCATCTCCGGCGCTATTGTTCTCTTCCTGCTGTTTCGGCGGAGGCGCGGGTTGACCCACGGTGGCAGCATTCCCGGAAGCTGGCCGGCGGCGTTGGCGCTGTTTCTGTATGCCATCGCGTTTTCGGCGGCCTATGTCGACCTGGGTGCGGCAACGGGCGCGTTGATCCTGTTTTCCTCGGTACAGGCGACGATGCTGGTCTATGCCGTGGCGCGGGGCGATCGGCCCAGCCTTAACGAGGCGCTCGGTTTTGCCGTCGCGTTCGCTGCCTTCGTCTATCTCGTCCTTCCGGGCGCAGGCCGCCCGGATCTCTTTGGCAGTCTGTTGATGATCGTCTCTGGCGTGGCGTGGGGAGCCTATACCCTGCTTGGTCGTGGTTCTGTCGATCCGGTAGGGGAGACGGCAGGCAATTTCGTTCGTGCCTCCGCATTCTGTATCCCGCTTGGCTTTTATGCGTTGGTTGGGGAAAGCGCGACGACCGTTGGCGTCGTGCTGGCCCTCACATCGGGGATTGTAGCGTCCGGTCTCGGCTATGCAATCTGGTACAGCGCGCTTCGCGGACTGACGACATTCCGGGCAGCACTGATTCAGCTTTCGGTTCCAGTTATCGCCGCGGCCGGTGCAATCCTCCTGCTCGGGGAAGCGCTAACGCTGCACTTCGTCGTCGCCGGCTTCGTCGTGCTCGGCGGTATTGCCTTCGCCATTCTCTCAAAACAAAAAAGGCAGGCCTGAGACCTGCCTTTTCAATAGCTTGTCCACGTTTCCTCAGAAATAGCTCTGCAGCGGGCGCACTTCAAGCTGGCCACTCTTCAGCGCGCGGATCGCTTCCGCCGCGGCCAGCGCGCCGGCCATCGTGGTGTAGTAGGGCACCTTCTGCATCAGCGCGGCGCGGCGCAGAGACTTGGAATCCGAGATCGCCTTGTTGCCGTCCGTCGTGTTGATGACCAGCTGAACCTGGCGGTTGCGGATTGCATCCTCAATGTGCGGACGGCCCTCGAGCACCTTGTTGATCTTGATCGCTTCGATGCCCTTTTCGGCAAGGAAGCGCTGGGTGCCACCGGTCGCCATGACCTTGAAGCCGATCTCGGTCAGGATGCGGATCGCCGGCAGAACACGCTCCTTGTCCTCGTCGCGGACGGACACGAAGACGGTGCCGTCGCGCGGCAGTTCGACATTGGCGCCGAGCTGGCTCTTGGCAAAAGCGAGCGCGAAGTTCGTGTCGAGACCGATGACCTCGCCGGTCGAGCGCATTTCCGGGCCAAGCAGCGTATCGACGCCGGGGAAGCGGGCAAACGGGAACACGGCTTCCTTGACGGCGATATGCTTCAGCGCGCGGGGATCGGGCTTCTCGCCATAGGCCTTGAAGACCGGATCGAGCTTTTCGCCGGCCATGACACGGGCGGCGATCTTGGCGATCGGCGCGCCGATGGTCTTGGCGACGAAGGGCACGGTACGCGAGGCGCGCGGGTTGACTTCGAGCACGTAGACAACACCGTCCTTGATGGCGAACTGGACGTTCATCAGGCCGCCGACGTTCAGGGCCTTTGCCATGGCCTTGGCCTGGCGTTCCAGTTCGTCGGTCATCTCCGCAGACAGCGTGCGCGGCGGCAGCGAGCAGGCACTATCGCCGGAGTGAATGCCAGCTTCCTCGATATGCTCCATGATACCGGCGACATAGACGTCCGTGCCATCGCACAGGCAGTCGACATCGACTTCGATGGCGTTGGTCAGATAGCTGTCGAACAGCAGCGGGTTCTTGGAGAGAAGCGTGTTGATCTGGCCGGTCTTGTCGTTCGGATAGCGCTGCTTGATATCCTCGGGAACGAGTTCTGGAACGGTATCGAGCAGGTAGGCCTGCAACTGGCTTTCCTGGTGGATGATCTGCATGGCGCGGCCGCCGAGCACGTAGGACGGGCGCACGACGAGCGGGAAGCCGATCTCGCTTGCGACCACACGGGCCTGCTCGACCGAGTAGGCAATGCCGTTGTTCGGCTGGGTCAGGTCGAGCTTCGTCAGGAGCTTCTGGAAGCGGTCGCGGTCTTCGGCAAGATCGATCATGTCAGGCGCCGTGCCGAGGATCGGGATACCGTTCTTTTCCAGCGCTTCGGCGAGCTTCAGCGGCGTCTGTCCGCCGAACTGAACGATGACGCCGACCAGTTCGCCCTTTTCCTGCTCGGCGCGCATGATCTCGATCACGTCTTCGGCCGTCAGCGGCTCGAAATAGAGACGGTCGGAGGTGTCGTAGTCGGTCGAGACGGTCTCCGGGTTGCAGTTGACCATGATCGCTTCAAAGCCAGCGTCCTTCAGCGCGAAGGCGGCGTGGCAGCAGCAATAGTCGAACTCGATGCCCTGGCCGATGCGGTTCGGACCACCGCCGAGGATGACGACCTTCTTGCGGTCCGACACCTGTGCCTCCGAGCGCGTGGCGCCGACGAAGGGCGTCTCGTAGGTGGAGTACATGTAAGCCGTCGGCGAGGCAAACTCGGCCGCGCAGGTGTCGATGCGCTTGAAGACGGGGCGCACGCCGAGGCCGTTGCGCAGTTCCGCGACTTCCTTCGGACGCTTGCCGGTCAGCGAGGCGAGGCGCGCGTCGGAGAAGCCCATGGCCTTCAGCATGCGCAGGTTTTCGGCATCCTGCGGCAGGCCGTGCTCGCGGATGCGTGCTTCCATGTCGACGATCGCCTTGAACTGGGCGATGAACCACGGATCGATCTTGCAGCCTTCATGCACTTCGGCTTCCGACATGCCGAGGCGCAGCGCCTGGGCGACCATGCGGAGGCGATCCGGGGTCGGCGTGCCGATCGCGGCACGAATGGCGTTCTTGTCGTCGGCGCCGTCGCCGTTGGCGCCGAGGCCGGGGATTTCGATCTCGTCGAGACCCGTGAGGCCCGTTTCGAGACCGCGAAGGGCCTTCTGCAGCGATTCCGCGAAGGTGCGGCCAATGGCCATGACTTCGCCGACAGACTTCATGGCGGTGGTGAGCACAGGCGAGGCGCCCGGGAATTTCTCGAAGGCGAAGCGCGGGATCTTGGTGACGACGTAGTCGATCGAGGGTTCGAACGAAGCGGGCGTCGCGCCGCCGGTGATGTCGTTTTCCAGTTCGTCGAGCGTGTAGCCGATGGCGAGCTTGGCGGCGATCTTGGCGATCGGGAAGCCGGTGGCCTTGGAGGCGAGTGCTGACGAGCGCGAGACGCGCGGGTTCATCTCGATGACGACGAGGCGGCCGTCCTTCGGGTTGACGGCGAACTGAACGTTCGAGCCGCCGGTCTCGACGCCGATCTCGCGGAGAACCGCGATCGAGGCGTTGCGCATGATCTGGTATTCCTTGTCGGTCAGCGTCAGCGCTGGCGCGACGGTGATGGAATCGCCGGTGTGGACGCCCATCGGATCGATGTTCTCGATCGAGCAGATGATGATGCAGTTGTCCGCCTTGTCGCGGACGACCTCCATCTCATACTCCTTCCAGCCGAGCACGGACTCCTCGATCAGCACTTCTGTCGTCGGTGACGCATCGAGACCGCCGCCGACGATGTCGAAGAATTCCGAGCGGTTGTAGGCGATACCGCCGCCGGTGCCGCCGAGCGTGAAGGACGGGCGGATGATGGCCGGCAGGCCGACATGGTCGAGCGCCTGGGCGGCAATCGCCATAGCGTGGCTCATGTAACGCTGCTTGCGGTCGCTTTCACCAAGGTTCCACTGATTTTCGAGTTCGTCTAGCGCCTTGTCGAGTTCGGCACCTGACAGTTTCGCGCGCAGTTCGGCACGGGCCGCCTCATGCGTCTTGCGGTCAGCGTCCTTGATGTCGGTGGCGTTGGCCAGCATGGAGCGGGGCGTTTCGAGCCCGATCTTCGCCATGGCCTCGCGGAAGAGCGCGCGGTCTTCTGCCTTGTCGATCGCCTCGGGCTTCGCACCGATCATCTCGACATTGTAGCGGTCCAGAACGCCCATGCGCTTCAGGGAGAGGGCGGTATTGAGCGCGGTCTGGCCGCCCATGGTCGGCAGCAGCGCGTCCGGGCGCTCCTTGGCGATGATCTTGGCGACGACCTCCGGGGTGATCGGCTCGACATAGGTCGCGTCGGCGAGGCCCGGATCGGTCATGATCGTCGCCGGGTTGGAGTTCACCAGGATGACCCGGTAGCCTTCTTCCTTCAGCGCCTTGCAGGCCTGCGTGCCGGAGTAGTCGAATTCGCATGCCTGGCCAATGACGATCGGTCCAGCGCCGATGATGAGGATGGACTTGATATCTTGGCGCTTCGGCATCGGCGTCTTCCAATTTCTTGTTGCGCGAAAAACCGGCCAGGGCAATTTACCGGCCGGGGCGCGCAAGGAGGGTCTTTTCAGGCTAGAAGCGGCTTATAGGGAAATGTTTGCCGGAGCGGAACCCCGGAAATGACGAATCCCGCATGATTTATTCGCGCATCTGATGATGTGACTTCGGAAGGCGTCACACCGACGTTGCACTGTTTGCCTAGACGGCATTTTCCAGTTCAAGCAGGAACCACCATGGACCAGACCAGTCTCGCCGCCCGCCTCCAGACATACGCAAGGAAAAGCAACGCTGCGCCGCCCCGGCATTTCGGCACGCGGTACGACGCGAGCGGCACTTTCCTGCCCGAACCGGGTAATACGGTCGTATGCCACCTGATGCCGGGAACGGAGACAGATAGGGCGCTCGCAGATGCGCGTCAGAGATATCTCGACATGCCGGAGGCAAGGCAGCTGGCGTTCACACCGCTCTCCAGCCTGCACATGACGCTCTTTCAGGGGATCATCGAGTATCGGCGGACGGAGGGTTACTGGCCGGCGGATGTGCCGCTCGCGACTCCGATCGAGGATATGACGGCGATCCTGGCGCAAAGGGTGGCGGGCTTCTCCCCCGGTCCGGCCTTCCAGATGAAAGTCGTCGAGGCGCTGCCGACCGGGTTGACGCTCGAGGGCGCGACGGAGGCTGACCGCAGGGCTTTGATGGACTGGCGCAACCGTCTCGCAGATCTGTTCGGCTACCGTCATCCCGACCACGATACCTATGTCTTCCATATCACCTTCGCCTATGTCACCGATTGGTTCGACGAGGAGGCGCTGGCGCGGTGGCATGCGATGCTCGACGAGGTTGCTAAGGATATCCAACGGCGCGCACCCGTTCTGGAGCTGAAGCCGCCGGCATTCTGTTCGTTTGAGGACATGAACCACTTTGAGGAACTCATCGTGTTGCCGGTGTCCGGCTGAACGGAAACGGACGGTTCGGAAACCGCAGGCCGGTCTCGGGCGTATTAAGGTGCACCCCTCATCGCCGCCGGATCATCTCCGGCCAACACCGGAGCCCTTCATGATCCTCGTTCACTATCTCGAAAACTCACGTGCCCACCGGATACTCTGGTTGCTGGAGGAACTCGCGGTTCCGTACGAGGTGAACGTCTACCGGCGCCGGCCTGACATGCAGGCGCCGCCGGAATTGAAGGCGGTGCATCCGCTCGGCAAGTCGCCGATGATCGAGGATGACGGCAGGATCATTGCCGAAAGCGGTGCGATCATCGAATATCTGGTGCAGACCTATGGCGGCGACGCCCTGCGACCAAGACCGGGAACAGATGAGGCGCTGCGCTACACATACTGGCTTCACTACGCGGAAGGCTCGGCCATGCCGCTTCTGGTGATGAAGCTGATCTTCTCGAAATTGCCCGGCCAGATGCCGCTCCTGCTGCGCCCTGTTGCACGCCTGATCTCGAACGGCGTGTCGGCGAAGCTTCTCGACCCGCAACTCGCCAACCATCTGGCGTTCTGGGAGAGCGAGGTATCGCGCGGCGGCTACTTCGCGGGTGAGGCGTTTTCGGCGGCAGACATCGCAATGAGTTTCCCGGTGGAGACTGCAATGAGCCGCTATGCCGGGGCGGCTGAGACGCGGCATCTCCGACCCTGGCTTGAGGCAGCCCGTTCCCGTGGCGCCTACAGGCGGGCACTGGAGCGGGGAGGGCTCTACGCCTATTCCAAGACTTGACCGCTGTTAAGACGCAAGGCCGCCGGTCACGCCGGCTGCCACGCGTTCCGCGGTTTGTCGTCAGAACTCCTGCCATTCTTCGGCGGTGTTCCCGCCGGCGGTCTTGGTGAAGGCCGTGGCAATCTTGTTGCCGAGCGCACGTGCCGGCGATGGCGCGGGACGGGACTGGGCGCCGGCGACAGACGGGCTTGCGGGTGCGACGGGCGCGGCCCTCGCAGGCATCGCTGCCGGCTGCGACGCGCCAACGAGGCCCAGGTTGAACTGGGCCAGACGGTTGGAAAGCGCAGACACCTCCTGCACCAGCGTGTGGGAGGCGGCATTCGTTTCCTCGACCATGGCGGCGTTGCGCTGCGTGCCCTGGTCCATGACGTTGATCGCGGTGTTGATTTCCTGGAGCGAAGTCGACTGTTCGCGCGCGGCCATGACGATGGCCTGGACGTTGCTGTTGATGTCCTGCACCTCCGCAACGATGGCTTCCAGCGCTTCGCCGGTTTCTCCGACAAGGGCCACGCCGTGTTTGACATGGTCGCCCGAGGCGGTGATCAGCGACTTGATCTCTTTGGCGGCATTGGCGGAACGCTGGGCGAGTTCGCGAACTTCCTGAGCCACGACGGCGAAGCCCTTGCCTGCTTCCCCGGCACGAGCGGCCTCGACGCCCGCATTCAGCGCCAGCAGGTTGGTCTGGAAGGCGATCTCGTCGATCACGCCAATGATGTTGGAGATCGACTCGGACGATTGTTCGATTTCGCTCATGGCGGCAACAGCCCGGCGGACGACTTCGCCCGAGCGCTCCGCGCCATCCTTGGTGCGGTTCACAAGGTCACCGGCATCCTCAGCGCGGCGGGTGGAATCCTTGATCGACTTGGTGATTTCGTCGAGTGCCGCGGCTGTTTCCTCGACCGAGGCGGCCTGCTGTTCCGTCCGCTTGGCAAGATCGTCTGCTGCCGAGCGGATTTCTTCCGAGCCGCTGCGGATGGTCGCGGCGTTTTCGGAAAAGGACACCATCGCCGCCTGCAGCTTCTCGATCGACTGGTTGAAATCGGTTCGAACCGAATCGAGGTTGGCGGTAAACGGACGCTCGAGACGAACAGTCATGTCGCCGTTTGCCAGACGCGAAAGCCCGGCGCTCAATTCGTCGACGACGAAACGGATATCGGCTTCGCGGGCGCGGTGCTCCTTGGAACGTTCCTGACGATCTAGTTCCTCCTGCTCCAGTCGGGCCTCGTCCTTCTTCTCCAGTTCGAGCTTTTCGCGACTGTTGTTGAGCAGGATTTCCAGTGATCGCGACAGGTCGCCAAGTTCGTCGGTGCGATCGACATTTGTCAGCGTGACATCGAAGCGGCCTTCGGCAATCTGCGTGGTCTGGTCGACGACATCGGCGATCCGGCGCACGAAGCGGCGCGCGATCAGCCAACCGGCGACACTGAGGACGACGACGCCCGCGACAATGATCAGGGCGGCCGTTGCGATGAGGCTATCCAATTTGGCAAACACGGTGGCTTCCGGCACCGCGGCGATGGCGAACCAGCTTGCACCTTCAAAAGGCTTGATCGGCACTGCCACGGCGAGAAGGTGTGTTCCGTCCTTTGCCGGCAGGGCCACAGCATCGCCGGGGGTCGCGACAACCTTTTGCCAAGCGGCGGCATCCAGGCCGGACTCGGCGAGGCTTTTGCCGACGATCGTGCTGTCGGGATGGGCTACAACGGCGCCCGCGGCGGAAAGCATAGCGATGAAGCCATCGCCAAGGGGTTTCTTTTCCGCAAGCTGTTGCGAGGCTTCGGCGAGATCGATATCGGCTCCGACATAGCCGACAACCTTGCCGTCGGCTTTTGCCGGCACCGAGATCGTCGTCATCAAGACGTCCTTGCCGTCGACCGGATAGACATACGGTTCGAGCAGGACGGGCTTGCCGGTATCGTGCGGCAGGATGTAGTAATCGCCGGCACCCGGTTTGTCGTAGTCAACCAGCACATCCGTCTGGATCGCGCCACCGCTTCGGAAGATATACGGCACGAAGCGTCCGCTTGCATCATGTGCGGGGGCGTTGACGAACTCGCTGTCCTTGCCGTCGAAGGTGTCGGGATCCCAGCCGGTCGAAACGCCCACCAGGTTTGGCGCACGGGTCAGGAACTCCTGCATCAGCGCCATGACGTTGTCGCGCGTTGCGGTGCCGGATGTGCGAACGGCGCTGATCGCGGCTTCCATGTCCGCAACCAGCTGGTAGTCCTTGCGCAGGTCGGATTCGATCTCGGCTGCGTTTTGTGCCGCAGCGAGCGTCATCTCGGTGATGCTTGCGTCGCGAATGCCGGAATAGGTGACATAGAGCAGTGCTCCGGCCGCCGTCATGGTTGTCGCCAATCCCAGGGCAACGATCGAGAACACGTTCCTGCTTGTCGCCGACCTGAATATCATGACACCCCTCGCTCCCTCGGTGATTGGATCCAGCCGGCGACAACGGTAGGTAAACGTCGTTAACAAACCCTTGCTTCGGCGGTTGCAGGGCATAGTCGCTGCGGGTCGCGGAGCGACGTCGCTTTTGACGGATTTTTTCCGGTGGCGCCCGGAACCCATTGACCTGTAGATTGTTCTTCGGGCTCGGATGCTTCAGGAGAGGGCAGAAAGATGGAATGGAGAGGCCGTCGGCAATCCAACAATGTCGAGGACCGGCGCGGGACGTCGCTTGGTCGCGGGCGCATGGGCGGCAATCCGTTCGGCGGGCGGGGCATGCGTATTCCAACAGGTGGGCGCGGTGGCGGTTTGTCAATTTCGACGATCATCTTCCTCGTCGTCATCTACTTCGTCCTGAAGATGATGGGTATCGACATGCTGCAGGTGCTCGACGATGGTTCGAGCTCCGGTAGCGGATACGAGCAGTCGGCGGGGTCGCAGCCGAGCTCCCCTGCAAGCGACGAGATGACGGCTTTTGTGCGGACCGTATTGGCCGAGACCGAAGACGTATGGCATGGCATCTTCCAGGCCGACGGCGAAACCTACCGCGAGCCGACACTGGTCCTGTTCTCCGACCGAACGTCCTCGCCTTGCGGGGCCGCATCGTCGGCCACCGGGCCGTTTTATTGCCCGGCCGATATGAAGGTCTATCTGGATACGGACTTCTTTCGCCAACTTGACCGGCAGTTCGGTGCGTCCGGCGATTTTGCCCAGGCCTATGTGATCGCGCATGAGGTTGGCCATCACGTGCAGAACCTCACCGGCGTCTTACCGAAGTTCAACGAGATGCGCCGCTCGATGACCGAAGTCGAGGCTAACCAGATGTCCGTGCGCGTCGAACTGCAGGCCGATTGCTTCGCGGGTATCTGGGGCAAGTTCACCGAGCAGAAGGGGCTGCTGGAGCAGGGCGATCTGGAGGAGGCGCTCAACGCCGCCCACCAGATCGGCGACGACACCTTGCAAAAACGCAGCCAGGGCTATGTCGTGCCCGACAGCTTCAACCACGGCACCTCCGAGCAAAGGGCAAAGTGGTTCCGTCGCGGTTTTGAGAGCGGACGCTTCTCCGATTGCGATACATTCTCCGGACCCGTGTGATTTGCCGAGGTACAGAACACAGGGCGCGGACGTGGTTGCGCCCTGTGTTCGGTGTTGATCACTTCTCGCTATCGAGGTGGGACATCATCGCCTCGGCATAGCGGGTGCCAGATGCCGATCCCTTGGGTACGGCGTTTTCGATCTCCGCGAGGTCAGCCTGTGTCAGTTCCAGATCAAGGGAACCGAGCGATTCCGCCAGCCGGTCGCGACGGCGGGCTCCGATGACCGGGACGATATCCTCACCCTGAGCAAGAACCCAGGCGATGGCGGCTTGGGCCGTCGTCATGCCCTTGGCGGCGGCGATCCGGCCGAGCGCTGCGGCAAGCGCCAGGTTCTTTTCCATGTTTTCTCCCTGGAACCTGGGGCCGTGGGCGCGGAAATCGGTTTGGCCGACCTTCGAGGGATCCCAGTGCCCTGAAATGAGGCCGCGCGAGAGGACGCCGTAGGCGGTGATGCCAATACCGAGTTCGCGGCAAACGGGCAGGATCTTGTCTTCGAGGCCGCGTGACACCAGGGAATATTCGATCTGTAGGTCGGCGATCGGATGGACGGACGCCGCTTTGCGGATCGTGTCGGCGCCGACCTCCGAGAGGCCGATGTGGCGCACGTATCCCGCTTTCACCATGTCGGCTATGGAGCCGACTGTGTCCTCGATCGGCACCTTCGGGTCGAGGCGCGCGGGCCGATAGATGTCTATATAGTCGACGCCGAGGCGTTTCAGTGTGTAGCAGAGGGCTGTTTTCAAGGCGTTGGGGCTGGCGTCGTAGCCGATCCAGGCTCCCGACGGATCGCGCTGTGCGCCGAACTTGACGCTAAGCTGGTACACATCGCGGCTGAGGCCGCTGACAGCCTCGCCAATCAGCATCTCGTTGTGGCCCATGCCGTAGAAATCGCCCGTGTCGAGCAGAGTGATACCGGCGTCGAGCGCCGCGTGGATGGTGGCAATGCTCTCCGTCCGGTCGGAGGGTCCGTACATATCGGACATGCCCATGCAGCCGAGGCCAATGCGAGAGGTGTTCGGGCCAGTCTGGCCAAGTTGTGTCTTCTTCATAGGGATCTCCATCTGGCGTTGGCGGGTTTGTCGAACCCGCATCGGAAACGGAAGGGATTTTACTCCAGCTTGGATTGTGAGATAATAATGCATTATTTGTACAAGTTGTGCGGAAAATAGAACAATGCGCGATATTCCTCTTGCCGACCTTGATGCCTTTGCGACCGTCGCACGGCTTCGCAGTTTCCGTGGGGCCGCCAAGGTGAGAGCCGTTTCCGCTTCCTCGCTCAGCGAGGCGATGCGGCGGCTGGAGGAACGGCTTGGAGTCCGGTTGTTCAACCGCACGACCCGCAGCGTGACACTGACAGATGCAGGCATGCGGCTTCTCGATCGCGTGGCTCCGCTGATGAGCGAACTGGAAACAGCGCTCGATGACGTCAACGAATTTCGCGACCGGCCGATGGGCCGGCTGCGCCTCAACGTGCCGGGCGCGGCGTCGCGGACATTCCTTCCGGATATCCTGTCGCGTTTCCTGGCGGACTATCCGGATATCGTGGTCGAGCTTTCCGTGAACGACACGCTCGTTGATGTCCTGGCCGAGGGGTATGACGCGGGAATCCGTTACGAGGAATCCCTGCATCAGGACATGATTGCCGTTCCAATCGGACCGCGGCGGCAGCGCTATGTTTGCGCGGCATCGCCTACCTATCTTGCCGAGTACGGTCGTCCGGCTCATCCGCGCGATCTGGTCGCCCACCGGTCGGTCCTTCACCGCTTCCCCAACGGAAGGATGCTCAACTGGTATTTCGAGCGTGGAGAGGAGTCATTGACGGTAACGCCGCCGGCGCGACTGATATGTGAAGCGTTCGAGGTCGAGCTTGCCGCGGCCGTGTCAGGCCTGGGAATTCTGGCGACCTTCGAGGAATTTGTCCGTCCCGCTCTCGACGACGGCAGTCTGGTGTCCATCCTCGACGACTGGACCGAGGTATTTACCGGGCCGTATCTTTACTATCCGAGCCGAAAATACATGCCGGCGCCGTTGAAGGCGTTCGTCGATTTCGTGCGGCAGGAGGGGAAGGCTGCGGAACGTCGCTGATGGAGGTCCCGAAGACATTGCCTCCGGGACCGGATTGCTTTCACAGAAGCCAGCCGCTTCTACCAGTTGTATTTCAGCGTGCCGATCACCTTGCGACGGTCACCATAGTATTCGGTGCCGTAGTATGAGGTCGAGACGTATTCCTTGTCGAACAAGTTGGTAGCATTGACCGCCAGGGTGACGTCTTCCGTGACTTTGTAGCTGACCGCTGCATCCACGAGGGTGTAACCCTCCACCGATACGGTGTTCGCTGCATCGCCGTAGGTTTGGCCAATGTAGCGCACGCCGCCGCCAATCGTGAGGTCGCCGCGCTGCCCGTCGCCCGGAATGGTGTAGTCGAGCCAGGCCGATGCGAGGTGCTGCGGCACCCGCTCAGGTCTGTTGCCGACATTTCCGCTGATACCGTCCTCCAGGATTTCCGCATCCCAATAGGAATAGGCGAGGGTGATATTCACATTGTCTGTCAACGCGGCCTTGCCCTCGAGTTCGATCCCGCGAACGCCGACCTTGCCGATCTGCCGCTGTTCCGTCGGCGAGACATAGCTCGGGACATTGGTCTGGGTGAGGTCGAAGAAGGAAACTGTGAAGAGGCCGTCGAAGCCCTCCGGCTTATACTTCAGACCCACCTCGAACTGTTCACCCTCCTGGGGCTTCAGCGAGCCATCGACCGCGTAGCCGTTTGCCGTGGGGGCCACGAGCGGCTGGAAGCTCTCGGAATAGTTTGCATAGAGGGCTAACCCCGGGGTCACCTTGTAGGTCAGACCAGCGCGGGAGGTGAAGGCCGAGGCTGTCTCGTCATCGCGGGCTCCGGTATCCAGATAGTCGGCGACGGTATTGACGTGATCCCAGCGTCCGCCGAGCGTGACGATCCATCGGTCGTCGATCGTCAGCTGCTCCTGCGCGTAGACGCCGACGGCCTCCTGTTTGACCTGCCAGTTCACGTAGGGCCCAACGGCGATGCACGACATGCCGCAATACTGGGGATCATAGATGTCGATCGGACCGGCGGTGCCGTAGAGGATCTCCTCGCGCGTGTTGTCGTTGGTGTAGTCGACACCGACGAGTGTCTTGCTATCCAAGCGACCCCAACTCGCGTCGTACTGCAACTGATTGTCGAAGGCGTAACGATTGGACATGCCGTCGACGGAAAAGGCGGTGCGGTCGGCCGTCGGATCCGTGGAAGCGCCGTAGACCTCGGCATAGTCGAGATCGAGATGCGTATAGCGGCCGTTGGAGCGGAACGTCAGGCTTTCGTTGAACTCGTGTTCGAACTGGTAGCCGATGTCGACCTGCTCGGTGTTGAAGCGGTTGAAGTCCGGTTCGCCGGTGAACGTGTCGATGTCGATATCAGCGCCGGTTGGAAAGCCGCGCGCTCCTGTGCCGTCGCGCTTGGAATAGTCGGTCAGGATCGTCAGCGACGTGCCTTCTTCCGGTTTGATGGTAAGGGCCGGCGCGACGTAGATGCGGTCATCATTTGAATAGTCCCAGCCAAGATCGCCTTCCTTTGCCAAACCGGTGAGGCGGTAACTCCAGATCCCTTCCTCGTCGATCGGTCCGCCGAAATCGACGCCGACCGTCTTCGTGCCGTCGCCGTAGGACGTGAACACCTCGCCGTGCTTTTCGTCCTGCGGGCGCTTGGTGATCGCATTGACAAGACCGCCGGGACCGTTGAGGCCGAACAGGGTCGATGTCGATCCCTTGAGCACCTCTACCCGCTGCAGGCCGTAGGGCTCGAGCCGGCTTGCCGTGAACCAGGCGGGAATGCGGGCGGCCAGACCGTCACGGTAGGTTCCCAAGGTCGTCTGGTCGAAACCGCGGATGCGGAAGTAGTCATAGCGATCATCGCTGCCGAACTCATCGGCGAACACACTGGATGTATAGCCGATTGCCTGCTGCAGGCTGTCCACCTGGCGCTTCTCGAGTTCCTGTTGCGTTACCACAGACACCGAGGCTGGGACGTCGATGACCGGCGTATCGGTCTTGGTTCCGGTGGCGGACTGTTCGGCAACGATCGTGGTGTCCGGGCCAACCGGGCGATTCGACTTGCCATCGACGACGATCGTCTGAAGCTCGGTTGCGTCCTGGGCGCTGGCGAACCCGCTGATGCCCAGCAACGCGATCGTCATCATCGCACTGCTCGCCGTTAGTCGCCTTATCAGAACCTTGCCCCGTTCCGTCGTCATTCTATCGTCCCTTCCTTGATCAAAATCATGTGGCGACAGCAGGCCGCACCGTCGCCGTGGGCGGAACCTATTTAAACAAGATAAAAATAGTCAAGTTAAGAATCGCGACTTCTGGATGGGAAGGGTCGTTTTCCTCGATGTTGTCGACTGGCTGTGACATTGCAGCGATGCATCAATCGGCGTGATCGTGCGGCCAATATTATTTCTTGATTGGTTTTCGGGCTTGCGGCCTAAATTTTGTTCAACTATCGAAGTGGGGACCGCCGCTCCGCCAGCCCGATCTGGAAAGCGGCTTTTTTCGTTCTGGAAACGCGATCATGGATCACACCGCCACACTTCTGCGCCCCAAACAGGTGGCGGACGGCTGGATGGCGCACGTTCGTGCGACGCTATCGCTTGGCGTGCCGTTGATTGGCGCCCAGCTGGCGCAGCTCGGCATCCACACGACCGACGTCGTGATCGTCGGGCAGCTTGGTCCGGTTCCACTTGCGGCAATGGTGATCGCCGGACAGTTCTTCTTCACGATCTTCATCTTCGGTTCGGGTTTTTCAATCGCTGTCGTGCCGATGGTCGCCCAGGCCTATGGCCGTGGCGATGCCGTTTCCGTCCGCCGCTCGATCCGCATGGGCATGTGGGCGTCGATCGGTTACACGCTGCTGACGGCGCCGCTGTTCTACAATGCGGAAGCCATCCTGCTCGCGCTCGGGCAGAAGCCTGACGTCGCCACACTTGCCGCCGACTATGTCCGTATCGTGCATCTCGGGCTGTTGCCGGCGCTGCTGTTCGCCGTCTTGCGCTCGCTTATCAGTGCCACGGGCAAGGCGGGGATCATCCTCTATGCGACGCTGGTTATGTTGGTGATGAACGCCATCCTTGCCTACGCGCTGGTGCTCGGCCATTTCGGCCTGCCGGCGCTCGGAATGCTGGGTGCGGCGATCGTCGCCGCGGTCATCCACTGGGCTAGCTTCTTTTTCCTCGTCGTCTATCTGCAAAGGCGACCCGAGACCCGGGGATACGAACTGTTCGTCCGCTTCTGGCGGCCGGACTGGCACGCGCTTTGGGAGGTCATTCATCTCGGGCTACCGATCAGCGTCACTGTGCTGGCGGAGGTCAGCCTGTTTGCAGCAGCATCGCTGCTGATGGGGCGCATCGGCACGCTGGAGCTCGCGGCACACGGTATCGCCCTGCAACTGGCCTCCATCGCGTTCATGATCCCGCTGGGTCTGTCGCAGGCAGCCACTGTCCGCATCGGTATCGCCCACGGGCGGAACGACTATCCGAACCTTGTGCGGGCGGCGATCACGGTGACGCTTATCGCGATGCTGATCGCGCTGGTCGGCGGCATCCTGTTTGCGGCGATTCCGACGACGCTCGGAAGCCCGTTCCTGAACACCAGCACGGCGGATGCCGCGCGCGTCCTGGAGATCGCCGGACCGTTCATCGTGGTGGCAGGCTTCTTCCAGCTGATGGATGGTCTGCAGGCTGTTGCGTCCGGCTTGCTCCGGGGGCTGAAAGACGCACGCGTGCCGATGGTGCTGGCGCTGGTCTCTTACTGGCCAATCGGGTTCTTCCTCGCCTGGCTCCTGGCGTTTCCGCTCGAGTTCGGCGGCATCGGCATTTGGCTCGGCTTTCTCATCGGTCTTGCGAGCGCTGCGCTGATGCTCAGCCTTCGCTTCGTTCTGCTGGTCCGGCACGAAATGAAAACGGCCGGCGCCTGAGGCGCCAGCCGTTTGTACCATTTCGATAAGATGAGTCTTATCAGCGCTCTGCGAGCGCCGGCTCGCCCTTTTTCTCGCGCAGCATGTTGACGAAGCGGCGGAAGAGGTAGTGGCTGTCCTGGGGGCCGGGCGAAGCCTCGGGATGATGCTGAACCGAGAAGACCGGCTTGCCGACGATGCGCAGCCCGCAATTGGTGCCGTCGAACAGCGAGATGTGAGTTTCCTCCACACCTTCCGGCAGGGTCTTCGTATCGACCGCGAAACCGTGGTTCATCGAGACGATCTCGACCTTTCCGGTGGTGTAGTCCTTCACCGGGTGGTTGGCCCCGTGATGGCCCTGGTGCATCTTTTCGGTCTTGGCGCCGACCGCGAGGCCGAGCATCTGGTGGCCGAGGCAGATTCCGAAGACGGGCAGGGTGCTATCGATCAGCTTGCGGATAACCGGAACGGCATATTCGCCGGTCGCTGCCGGGTCGCCGGGTCCATTCGACAGGAACACGCCGTCCGGCTTGAGCGCCAGGATGTCTTCCGCCTTCGTGGTCGCGGGGACGACGGTAACTTTGCAATCAAGGCCGGTGAACAGGCGCAGGATGTTCCGTTTGACGCCGTAGTCGATGCAGACCACATGGTATTTCGCATCTTCGGGCTTCAGCTCGGCAAAGCCTTCGTCCCAGACCCATGGCTTTTCCGACCACTGCGACGACTGGCCGGATGAAGCGACCTTGGCGAGGTCGAGGCCTTCGAGGCCGCTCCAGGCCTTGGCTTCGGCTTTCAGCGTCTCGATGTCGAAGACACCGTTCGGATCGTGGGCGATCACGGCATTTGGCGCGCCGTTTTCGCGAATCCAGGCAGTCAGCGCACGCGTGTCCACGCCGCAAAGGCCGATCACGCCGCGCGCCTTAAGCCACGCGTCGAGGTGCTTGGCGGCACGGTAGTTCGAGGGATCGGTGATATCGGCCTTGAAGATGACGCCAACCGCGCCGTGGCGGGCAGCGGGCGTCAGATCCTCGATATCTTCGTCATTCGTGCCGACATTGCCGATGTGCGGGAAGGTGAAGGTGACGATCTGGCCGAGATAGGAGGGATCGGTCAGGATTTCCTCGTAGCCGGTGAGGGCGGTGTTGAAGCAGACTTCGGCCTGGACCTTGCCGGTGGCGCCGATACCCTGTCCCTCGATGACGGTGCCGTCGGCGAGAACGAGCAGGGCGGTGGGCTTGCGGGAGGTCCACGGGGCTGTCGTGGTCATGGTCTATCCGTTTCCGGCCGTTTGCGGCCGCCCTTGAAGGACGGCGGGCTGAGGGCCATTTAAGCGCAGGCAAAGGGAGGCGCGAAGGTCGCGCCGGTTCGTCCCGACTGTATTTGGTGCAGGTGCCGGAAAATAGTCGCATAGGCCCGACAGGTCAATTCGCGTTTGTGGAAAGCGTGGAATTTCTTCCAATGAAATTCAAAGGCTTGGCTAATTGATTTGCGTGGCCGCGCGGCTGTCGTTATGACTTCGGCAAAATTGACAAGGAAAAGCCACAATTCGGCGAACCCGGAAACGGGCTTTTCATGGAGAAAAATCATGCTGCGCGACAAGTTCGCCAATGTCCTCAAGGACGCTCTGAAAGCCAAGGATGTTCGCCGCACCTCGACCGTCCGTCTGATCCAGACGGCGATCAAGGACCGCGACATCGCCAATCGCGGCGTGGGCAAGGACCCCGTCAGCGACGACGAAATCATGCAAATCCTCGTCAAGATGATCAAGCAGCGCGACGAGTCCGCCAAGATCTACGAGGACAACGCCCGTCCGGAACTCGCCGCCCAGGAGCGCGAGGAAATCGAGATCATCAAGAGCTTCATGCCGGAACAGTTGCCGGAGGAGAAGGTGCGCGAACTCTGCGCTGCCGTCATCAACGAGACCGGCGCGCAAGGCTTGCGCGACATGGGCAAGTGCATCAGCACACTGAAGGAGCGCTATTCCGGCCAGATGGATTTCGCCAAGGCGTCCGGCGTGGTGAAGGACCTTTTGAAGTAGCCCGGCCTGAACGGTCGAGACCCCAAACTCCGCCTTCGGGCGGAGTTTTCGTTTCTGCCCTCGACTTTTGGTCTGTGAATAGCGGGTAAGGCAATCCGATTGTCTTGGCGCCTGCTCGTTCGTAGCTCTATATGAATGAGCCAACAGCAGGGACGCTCATGCGTTTTTCTAACAGCTTTCTCGACGAGATCCGTGACCGCGTGCCGATATCGGCCGTGGTGGGGACGCGTGTGTCGTGGGACAGGCGCAAGACCAATGCCGCCAAGGGCGACTACTGGGCCTGCTGCCCGTTTCACGGCGAGAAGACGCCGAGCTTTCACTGCGAGGATCGCAAGGGGCGCTATCACTGCTTTGGCTGCGGCGTGTCGGGCGATCATTTCCGCTTCCTGACGGACCTTGAAGGTCTGAACTTCCCCGAGGCCGTCGAACGTGTTGCCGACATGGCCGGTATCGCCATGCCCAAGGCCGATCCCCAGGCGGAACAGCGCGAACGCGAGCGCACGACGCTGCTCGACGTCATGGAGATGGCAACCCAGTTTTTCCAGGAGCAGCTTCAGTCAGCAGGTGGGGCCAAGGCGCGCGCCTACCTGCGGGAGCGAGGCCTCTCCGGCCGAACCATTGAAACCTTCCGCCTCGGTTACGCTCCGGAAAGCCGCAATGCGTTGAAGGAGCATCTGGCTGCGAAAGGCGTGCCCAAGGAGCAGATCGAAGCCTGCGGTCTTGTCCGTCACGGGCCCGATATTCCCGTTTCCTACGATTGGTTCCGGGACCGAATCATGTTCCCGATCCTGTCGTCGCGGGAGAAGGTCATCGCCTTCGGCGGCCGGGCAATGGCGCCCGATGCCATGGCGAAATACATGAATTCGCCGGAAACCGAGCTCTTTCACAAGGGGACCGTGCTTTACAACTTTACCCGCGCACGTCGTGCCGCGCAGGGAAGCGGTGGTGATGCACGATTGATCGCAGTCGAAGGGTACATGGACGTCATCGCGCTTCACCAGGCGGGCGTCGAAAACGCGGTGGCGCCTCTCGGTACTGCGCTGACCGAGAACCAGCTCGACCTCCTCTGGAAGGTCTCGCCGCAGCCGGTGCTGTGTTTCGACGGCGACCAGGCGGGCCTTCGCGCCGCCAATCGCGCCGCCGATCTGGCCTTGCCACATCTGAAGCCCGGCCGTTCCGTACAGTTTGCCCTCCTGCCCGAAGGCAAGGATCCGGACGATCTTGTTCGGCACGAAGGCCGGCGACCCTTCGACCGTGTTCTCGCCGATGCGCGGCCGCTGGCCGAAATGATCTGGATGCGCGAGACGGGGCAGGGCGGGTTCGATACGCCGGAAAAACGCGCGGAGCTCGAAGCACGGCTGAAGCAGATCGTCGCGACGGTCGGCGATGAAAGTGTCCGACGTCACTATTCCCAGGACATGCGCGACCGGCTCAACGGCCTGTTTCGGCCCGCAGGCGGTTTCAGTGGTGACGGGAGAAAGCGCTTCGAGAGAGGCAATGGCAATCGCGGCGGGCAAGGGGCCGGGCGCGGGATGCCGGGCACCTCGGCCGCAGGCGGAATTTCGGACCGGCTCGCCCGCTCCGGCTTGGTGAAAGGCTACCAAAGCAACCCGGCGCTGCGCGACAGCGTGTTGGCGCTGACCATCGTCAATCATCCCCAGTTGCTACAGGAAGAGTATGACGAAATCGCCAGTATCGACTTCGACCACCGCGACCTGCAGCGCCTCTGGTCCGCAGTGCTGACAGTGGCGATGACGAGCGGTGCCAAGCTCGATCGCGAGGCTCTGGTCCTCGAACTGGAAGCGCAGGGGCTAGGCGGTATTCTCTCAAGTCTCGACCAGCAGATACGCAATGCGCGGTTGTGGACCGCCACGACCGTGGCGGCACTGGAGGATGCGCGGGAAGGCTACCGCCAAGCGTTGTCTCTCCAGAAGCGCGCCAAGGCATTGAAGCGTCAGCGGCTGGACCTCGAGCAGGAGGTCGCGACCGCCACGGAGGACGGCGACGCCGACCGCATGGATCAATTAATCGGCGCGCTTCAGCAGGTTCAGCTCGAAATCGTCCGGATGGAAAACCAGGAGGCCATCATCGACGGCTTCGGCATCATGTCGGGGCGTGTGAAGGGCGCTGCATCGAGTCACGGTGTCTGACGATAACTGATCGTAGCGACGTCGACCGCTATGGGGCGGTTTGGAATGCTGTCGTTGCGGCCTGATGTCGTCTTTGTCGAGATTGCAGCCTTGTTCTTTTCTGAAGTCTTCCTAAATGTCTGGTCGACGTGATGGTTTTGTCTCGGCAGCAAAAGCTGCAAGCCCATCGGAATCTCTAAAAATGATGGGCATTCGCGGCGGAAAAGCTTGACGTCGGGAAAAATTGTGGGAATCACCATTGCAGGCACTTTTAGGTGAAACACGTCATGCACTTTCAGCTAAGCATGACAGGTTTATCGGATGCGCAAAGGGACCACGTGCCGGCGGGAACCATCGTGGTTAAGCAGGAATTAATACCGTTCCACTAGGTCATGGGCGGGATTCGTGGCGGGCTTATCGTCCCGTAACGTCTCACCGAAGAACATGGCATGGATACGCGTCAGGGAAAGCGACGAGATAGATGGCAACGAAAGTCAAAGAAAACGAAGAAGCAGACGGCGAACGCGACGGCGCTACGGATGGTCCGCTTCTCGACCTTTCGGATGATGCTGTCAAGAAGATGATCAAGGCCGCCAAGAAGCGCGGCTACGTGACCATGGATGAGCTGAATTCGGTGTTGCCGTCGGAGGAAGTTACCTCCGAGCAGATCGAGGACACCATGGCCATGCTCTCCGACATGGGCATCAACGTCATCGAGGACGAGGAGGCGGAGGAAGCTGCCGCCGAAGACAGCGATGACGCCGAGGATGCCGAGAGCGAAGGCGGCGAACTGGCGACTTCCACCGGCGGCGCGCTCGCGACCACCAAAAAGAAGGAGCCGACGGACCGTACCGACGACCCGGTGCGCATGTACCTGCGGGAAATGGGTTCCGTCGAACTGCTGTCGCGCGAAGGCGAAATCGCGATCGCGAAGCGCATCGAGGCCGGCCGCGAAACGATGATCGCGGGTCTCTGCGAGAGCCCGCTGACCTTCCAGGCGCTGATCATCTGGCGTGACGAGCTCAACGAAGGCACGACGCTGCTGCGCGAGATCATCGATCTCGAAACGACCTATTCGGGTCCCGAGGCGAAGGCTGCTCCGCAGTTCCAGAGCCCGGAGAAGATCGAGGCCGACCGCAAGGCCGCCGAGGAAAAGGAAAAGGCTCGCCGGAGCCGCGCTTCGTCCAGCGACGACGACATCACCGATGTCGGCGGCGATGGCGCTCCTCCGGAAGAGGAGGAAGAGGACGAGGACGAGAGCAACCTGTCGCTCGCCGCCATGGAAGCGGAGCTTCGCCCGCAGGTCATGGAGACCCTCGACACCATCGCCGACACCTACAAGAAGCTGCGCAAGCTGCAGGACCAGCAGGTGGAGGCGCGTCTGGCCTGTGCCGGCACGCTGTCTTCCGGTCAGGAGCGACGCTACAAGGAACTGAAGGATCAGCTTATCACGGCCGTGAAGTCGCTGTCGCTGAACCAGAACCGCGTCGACTCGCTCGTTGAGCAGCTCTACGACATCTCCAAGCGCCTGATGCAGAACGAAGGACGTCTGCTGCGTCTTGCCGAATCCTATGGCGTGAAGCGTGACTCGTTCCTGGAGCAATACCAGGGTGCCGAGCTCGATCCGAACTGGATGAAGTCGATCTCCAACCTTGCCGCCCGCGGCTGGAAGGAATTCGCCAAGGAAGAAAACCAGACGATCCGCGATATCCGGGGCGAGATTCAGAATCTCGCGCAGGAAACCGGCATTTCGATCACCGAATTCCGCCGCATCGTCTCGATGGTGCAGAAGGGCGAGCGCGAAGCGCGTATCGCCAAGAAGGAAATGGTCGAGGCGAACCTGCGTCTCGTGATTTCGATCGCCAAGAAGTACACCAACCGTGGTCTGCAGTTCCTCGACCTGATCCAGGAAGGAAATATCGGCCTGATGAAGGCGGTTGATAAGTTCGAGTATCGTCGCGGCTACAAGTTCTCGACCTACGCGACCTGGTGGATTCGTCAGGCGATCACCCGTTCGATCGCCGACCAGGCCCGCACGATCCGTATTCCGGTGCACATGATCGAGACGATCAACAAGATCGTCCGTACCTCGCGCCAGATGCTGCACGAGATCGGCCGCGAGCCGACCCCGGAAGAACTGGCCGAAAAGCTTGCCATGCCGCTCGAAAAGGTCCGCAAGGTCCTGAAGATCGCCAAGGAGCCGATCTCGCTCGAAACCCCTGTTGGTGACGAAGAGGACAGCCACCTCGGCGATTTCATCGAGGACAAGAACGCGCTGCTGCCGATCGACGCCGCCATCCAGGCGAACCTGCGCGAGACCACCACTCGAGTCCTCGCATCGCTGACGCCGCGCGAAGAACGCGTGCTGCGCATGCGCTTTGGCATCGGCATGAACACGGACCATACGCTGGAAGAAGTCGGCCAGCAGTTCTCGGTCACGCGCGAGCGTATCCGCCAGATCGAGGCGAAGGCGCTGCGCAAGCTGAAGCACCCGAGCCGCAGCCGCAAGCTGCGCTCGTTCCTGGATAGCTGAGGCTTGTGCAAAACGTTGATAAGGAGAACCCGGCGGCGACGCCGGGTTTTTTCTTATAGAAGTTTGCTGGAGACCCCGAAGGCTGTGCAGGCCTCCGCGAGCTTTACATCGAGGGTCGCCAGGGAGAGGCCTCCATACATGGCGACTGCCACATGCAGGCCATCACCCGCGCGAAGGCCGAGTTCCTCGCGGTCGCAAAAGCGCGCCGCCGCCAGATAGTCGGAGGCGTTGACCTGCAACACGTTGAGCGATGTCGAGAGAAGCCTGTTGAAGGCGGTCAGCGCGGCTTGCCGTTGCGAGGTGTCAATCTGCCGCGTTCGTATTTTTATCGCAACCGCCGACGAGAATTCCGTGATCGTCCATCCGCTGACGTGAACCGAACCGGACGGCTGCCGCTTTAACCACTCCATGACCCGAGGCGCTGAGGCCTCATTCGTCAAAAGCGCAACGAACACTGATGTATCGACGTAGACCATCAATAGCGGTCTTCATCACGCATTTTGCGCACCGTGTCCGGTTCGGTACGGGGCATGCTGTCGACGATTGTCTGCAACCACTCGAAGTCGATCGGCTCGCCTGACCGCCGTGCCGGTACCAGTCGAGCGACAGGCTTCCCATGCCGCTCGATCTCGGTGATTTCGCCTCGCTCCGCCTTGTTGATCAGTTCGCTCAGACGGGCTTTGGCGTGTGCGACGTTGACCGTGGTCATCTGATTTATCCATGACTATAATTCTGGTCATAAATAGCAGTTTTGACATTCCGCTTCAACCGCCGCCTTGATAGGCCTCAAGCCGTCGGCTGCTTCGTCTTCCTGAGATACGGCAGCACCGTGTCGAAGGAGCCGAAGCGGGTGATCGCATCCTCGTTGGAAACGGCGGCGGTGATGATGACATCGTCGCCCTGCTTCCAGTTGGCGGGGGTCGCCACCTGATGCTTCGCCGTCAGCTGGATCGAGTCGATCGCACGCAGGATTTCATCGAAGTTGCGGCCGGTCGTCATCGGGTAGGTGAGGATCAGTTTGATCTTCTTGTCCGGGCCGATCACATAGACCGAGCGAACGGTGGCGTTGTCGGCCGGCGTGCGGCCCTCTGAGCTTGAACCGGCATCTTCCGGCAGCATGTCATAGAGCTTAGCAACCTTCAGGTCCTTGTCGCCGATCAGCGGATATTCGACGTCGAAGCCTGTGGCGGTGCGGATATCCTGCTTCCACTTGCCATGGCTTTCGACCGGATCGACGGAAATGCCGACGATCTTGACGCCGCGTTTGCGGAATTCGCCTTCAAGGCCGGCCATGGTGCCGAGTTCGGTGGTGCAGACCGGAGTGAAGTTCTTCGGGTGTGAAAAGAGAACGGCCCAGTTGTCGCCGATCCACTCGTGAAAGCTGATCGTGCCCTGGGTGGTCTCGGCGGTGAAGTCCGGAGCGGTCTGGTTGATGCGAAGGCTCATGGCGTGTCTCCCTGAAAATCATCTGAGTTGGCGCGATCCTGACAGGTTTTCAGCTGGCTGTCGGCGAATGGCTTTCTCGAGAGATGCCGCCTCGCGAAAATTTCAACCGGGAATTCGCCGCACGGAATGCCGTCATGGTAGTGAACTGCCGCATGTCTGCCGAAAAGATGTTTCTACGGTGTCGGCGGCACACTATATGCGGTAGCGAAGGTAAATCCCGGAAAGGCGCTTCTTGTCGAAGACGGACGATAGCGAAATCACCTGGCGGCGGAACCTGCGATGGGGAATCGCCGGATCGCTGGCGCTGCACGCCCTGTTCGTGCTGGTGATGATCGTGCCGATCTCCTGGCCGCAGGCTGCGCCGGAGGAGACCGAGGTGGCCGTGACGCTGGTGCCGCCGCCGGAGCCGGAAGCGGAGGAACCGCCACCGGAACCCGAGACCGAAGAGCCGCCGGCGGAAGAAGAACAGCCGCAGGAAGAGCAGGCGGCCGAGCCGGAAGAACCGCCTCCACCCCCTCCGCCAGCCGACCAGCAGCAAGCCCCGTCATTGGAAGAGCCTCTGCCGCCAGCACGCATTCCGCTTCCCAGGTTAAGACCTGTGGTGCAGTTTGGCGACCGGGATCAGGGGCCTCGCGAGGCGCTTGACGGAACGGCGGTCGAAGAGCCGGCCAAACCGGAGGCTGAAACGCTAGAGGAAACCGAGGTCGCGCCAGAGACACAGGACACGGACGCCGAGGAGCCGTTGCCGGAAGAGCCGTCCCGGACCGATATCGCTTTGCTGACGGCGGAAGGCGGACAGGCCGACGCAGGTTTGGCGGCGCCTGCCGAAGAAATATCCGACCCGTCTGAAGCGGACGCAACGGATCAGGCGGAGCCGGACGCTTTTGACGAGGCGGCGGACGACCCGCCCCTTGACCGGGCTGAGCGGTTGTTCTCGACCCGCGTCAGCGAGGATCCGATCGCCATGACCGCCATGGGCAACCTGCCGCGGGGTGTCAGAGCGGACCAGCTTTGCCTAACGGAGCTCCGCGCGCAGCTCCTGAATTCAACGCCGCGCTACCGGCCGGACCTCCTGCCATCACACCGGCTCGGCGAGGGCACGATCTACGAAATCCGTCGTGCGGCCTTCCGGGCAGAGGGCGAATGGCACGACCTGAGCTTCCGCTGCGAAGTCGATCAGGATGCCACCCGCGTCCTGTCGTTTGCATTTCACGTCGGCCCCTCCATACCGCGCAGCGAATGGGCGCGGCGCGGTTTTCCGAGCTTCTGATCGGACCGGTCGTCAGCCTAGGATATCGCGTACGACCCGCATGAAGACTCGTGATCCTGTTGAAATCAGGTCGTCGGGAAAATCGTAGTCGGGATTGTGGAGGGCCGGGTGGCGTTCACCGGCGCCGAGGAAAAACATCGCCGTCGGCGCATGCTGGCGGAACCGGCCGAAGTCTTCTGATGCCCGCATCGGCAGGTCTCCCGGACCGAACGGTATTCCTTCCGTCGCGAGCGCACGTTCGAGATGCGCCACGGCTTCCGGTGCGTTCTCGCAGTGGTGGAAGACGTCTTCGTAACCGATCTCGACCTGCAGACCATCCTTGCGTGCAGCGTCGTGGACGAGGATCTCGGCGGCTTCGATCAGCGCATCCATACGGTCGTCCGTCAGTGTGCGCAGCGTCGCCCAGATCTCCGCCGCGCCGGGCGAGATGCCGAAGGCCGGTTCTCCGAGTTCGGCGTGGGTGATCGTCACCAGTAGGAAGTCCGGCGCGGGCGGCCTAGCGTGGGAGAGAGCGGCAAGAGCCGGCATCAGGCACGCGACGGCCTGCATGGGGGAGACGCCCTTTTCCGGCTCCGACGCATGCGAGGTCTTTCCGGTCAGCCGGATGCGCATGCCACGCGAGGCGCAGTTGACCGGGCCATCCGTCAGCGCCACGTGGCCGAGCGGCAGGCCGGGCATGTTGTGGAGCGAGAAAGCGAAATCCGGAACGATCTCGCAAAAACGCGGATCGGCGATCACGGCGGCGGCACCCACGCCGTTTTCCTCTGCCGGCTGGAACAGCAGAACGACGCGGCCACGCTTCGGTGGCTGGCGGGAAAGGCCGATCGCCATGGCGGTCAGGATCGTGCTGTGGCCGTCATGGCCGCAGAGATGACCCTTGCCGGCGATGGTGGAGCGGTGCGGCGCGTCCGACAGTTCCTCGATCGGCAGCGCATCGAGCTCCGAGCGGAACAGGAGCGTGGGGCCAGATGAGCCGCTATCGAACACGGCCGCCACGCCGTGGCCTCCAAGGTCCGTCAAAATGCGGGCGGGCGACAGCGGTTGCAGAAACGCCACGACGCGGGCGGCCGTCTCCCCCTCGTCACCGGACACTTCGGGAAACCGGTGCAGCTCGTGCCTGAGATCGATCAGCGAGACGAGGTCCTGGTTGGTGAGAAACATGGGCCTCTCCGTGTACGTGATCGAAATCAGCGAGTTGAAAGCTGGGCTTCCAGCGCCTTGATGATCATCGCGTGGTCGTCGGCCGATGGCAGGCCTGAGACGGTGACGGCCGCCACGACGCCGGTACCCTTCACGCGGATCGGAAAACTGCCGCCGTGATCGGCGTAGTCCATCGGATCGAAGCCATGGTCCGGGCCGAGCGTGCGGCCCTTCAGCCGGTTGTTCTCGCCGACCCACATCGACGCCTTGTGCAGGCGCAGCGTGACATTGCTCTTGCGCCGCGCCCAGACATCGTTATCCGGCGCCGAACCCGGCATGGCGGCATGGAAGAGAGTGCGGTTCGGCGTGCGGATGTTGATTACGACGGGTGCGGAGGATGCGCGGGCCAGACCGACCAGCGTCTCACCCAGGGCAAGGGCTGTGTCCTCATCGAAGCTCTCGAACACCAGACGGTGCTCCTGTTCGGCGATCTCGTCGACCAGCGGTGTTCCGTTCCCCATCTCATTTTCCTCCCGAGTCAAGTGGCCGCACTCTAGCCACAGCCGCAAGGGCTTGACCAGTCCCGCGTCGCCAAGGGTGCGCTTGCCATGGCCGCCCGCTGGTCTATGTGTGCGTTTGGCAGGGGATTTCAGGGAAGGCGATGCGATGGCGCAGACACGGTTGACGATCGATACCCGGGGGCAGGGACTTTACGAATTCACCTCCGCCGCTTCCGACTTCGTTGAAAGGACCGGGCGGGGCGAGGGGCTCTTGACTGTCTTCGTACGCCACACCTCTTGCTCGCTGATCATCCAGGAAAACGCCGATCCGGACGTGAAGCGTGATTTGAAAGCCTTCTTCGCGCGGCTGGTGCCGCCGGCAACGGATCCCGCCATGGCCTATCTCGTGCACCGGGACGAGGGGGCGGACGACATGCCGGCCCACATCAAGGCCGGGCTGACGCAGGTGTCGCTCGGGATTCCCGTCTCAAGTGGCCGGTTGCTACTTGGAACCTGGCAGGGCATCTATCTCTTCGAGCATCGCGACCGGCCGCACCGGCGCGAGGTGGTGCTGCATCTTTCCGGCTGATCTCGTTTACAATGAACCCTGGCTGAATGGAGGGTTACGCGGGCGTTCAGCCGGCCTGTCCTAGGGTCCCTGTCACCGCCACGGACGCGGGAGATCGAACCTGAGGAGAGCAGCCATGACGAAGACCTTGATCAAGATCGGCGCAGCGATGCTGGGTGCCCTGATGTCGCTGACCGCATTCGCCACCACGGCTAGTGCCAGTGGACGCGGATACTACTACGATGCCCCCGGCTTCAGCTTTCACATCGGCGGACCGGGTCGCCCCGGCGGACACCATGGATGGCACGGCGACCGCGAGCGCGGCTGCCGGCCGATGATGGCGGTCGAGAAGGCCCGCTGGACCGGTTTGCGTCGCGCCCATGTGGAGCACGTCTCGCGTCATAAAGTCGTCGTGGCTGGCCACCGGCATCACCGCTTCGACCGGATGGTGTTCGCCAATCGTCACGGCTGCCCGCTGATTCGCAGCTGATCCGGGTAACGCCCATGAAAAAGCCGCTCCCGCCAATCGGCCGGAGCGGCTTTTGTCTATAGTGCCGTCTTGCTTACTGCTCGATGGCGTATGTGATGTTGACCGTAACAGTGTAGCTGTTTTCGCCGCTTGCAATCGGAACCGACGCGTCGCTCATTTCCTTGGCCATCGCGGCCCGATAGATCGGCTGCGGCATCGGCCGGGCGAAATTCTCGTTGATCTCGATGATACGGCCGAGCTTGACGCCGGCTGCGTCCGTCAGCGCCTTTGCCTTGGCGGCGGCATCGGCGACGGCTTCCTTGCGGGCTTGCGCGACCGCTGCATCCGGATTGTCGTTGGTGAGTGCGATATTGCCGCCGTCATTGACGCCGAGCTTCACCGACCGGTCGATGATGCCGCCGAGCGCGGTGAGGTCGCGCACACGCACGGTTACCGAATTGCTCACCTGGTATCCTGCGATCTCGGGCGCCTCGTAGCCGCCGTCGGTCGAGGGATCCTGACGGTAGCGCGGGCTGACGGAAAAGCCGCTCGTCTGCACGTCGCGCTCTTCGACACCCGCCTGCTTCAGGTCGGCAAGCACCGCCGCCATCGCCTCGTTGTTGGCCGAGAGCGCATCCGCAGCCGTCTCGGCCTCGCGTACGACGGCCATGGTGAGGATCGCCATGTCGGGGGTCAGCGTCGCTTCGCCTTCGCCGGAGACGATCACCGTCGCCTCGCGCGGCGTCTCCGCCAAGGCTGGCGCTGCCGCCGCCGTTAGGCCGAACAGGGCCGCGGCCGCGAGAGTGGCGTTCAGGGTAGTCTTCATTCGGGATGTCCTCCGGCTTGATGATGGCGCAGTCTTGGCGATCGATTGTGTAGCGAATACGGCAACGGCTTGTCGCTGCCTAAGAATTCGGTTAGAGCGTGTCCGCGACGGGTTACCATTGTCCGTCACCGCCGCGCAATGCCGGCCGGGGCCTGTAGCTCAATGGTTAGAGCCGGCGGCTCATAACCGCTTGGTTGGGGGTTCGAGTCCCTCCGGGCCCACCATTTCGTTTAAAATCAATTACTTAGATGCCGGATTTTCTTGGGGGAACATCCAAGGGGAACATTGATTTGTTCAATCCGGCCTATCTCGTGAAGTCCCGATGCGGCGTTTTCTATCTACGCTGGCCTCTACCGAAGCAGCTACATCCGCAGAAAAAAGCATCAACGCTCAAGCTTTCGCTACGGACCCGCGAACCACGAAAAGCATTGCGCTTGTCCCGTTCCCTGAGCCAGATAGGTGAACAGTTGAATGAACACGGAATTGCATACGGGATGCGGCACGAGGAACTGAGAGGCGTACTGACAGAGCATTTTCGCCAATTGTTAGAAGAGGCGAAGACCGAGATGAACGATACCGGCCCGCTGAGCGAGTTGGACAGGCAGACCTACGAGACCAGCAAGCGTGTCGCCAAGCAGGCAAGAAAAACAGATACTCCGCTCTCCCTCGTCAAATCCGACGACGATCTTCTTGACCGTTTTATCGAGAAGTACGGGCTGAGCATCAGCAAGGGCAGCGCTGAATACGTCTGGCTTGAACGGGAAATGAAACTGTCCTTCCATGGTTTTGTGAAGGCAGTCCTTGCCTACGACAAGTCGTTGCAGCGTTATGATTTCGAAAGCGGCCCAATCTCACCTACTGGTGATATGACCCAGGGCGCTAGAGTGGCGGGAATGAGCATCAGCGACGTTGCCGCCACCTACAGCAAGGAAAGGCAGCGCGGGAACGCATGGGCAGCCAAGACGGTTATCGAGAAGGTGGACCATATCAAACTACTGGAAGAAATTCTTGGCAGCGATACGGACGTACGGACGTTGACGGCCATGGAGGCGAAGCGGGTCAAGGACATTCTGCTTGTCTATCCGCGCAACCGTTCCAAAAACCCACTGACACGAGGCAAGCCACTGGCCGATGTCCTCAATCTTCCGAACATCGAGACCATTCAGGTTCCGACGATCAACAAGTACCTGCAAACCTACAGTGAGCTATTCGAGTGGGCGAAGCAGAACCACCATATCAGCGAAAACTTCTTCTCCGGTCTCGCCGTCAAACAGGCCAAGAAGAACAGGGAAGGCGACCGGGAGGCGTATACGGATGAACAAATCCGGCTGATTTTGCGGGCGGTTCTACACAATGAGCATGGGCTGGTTACGAAACCATATCAGAAATGGGCCACGCTCATAGGCATCTATACAGGTGCCAGACTTGGCGAAATCGCCCAATTGCACCTCAAGGATATTCGGGAACAGGACGGTGTATGGGTGTTCGATATGAACGAGGAAGGCGATCGCAAGAGCTTGAAGACGTCCGCCGCTCGCCGTCTGGTGCCGATACACAGTAAGCTTATTGAGGCCGGACTTCTCGAATATGTACAGGCCATGACCGACAAGAGGGCAACCAAGCTTTTCCCCGACTTCACCTACGATCCGAAGAACGGATGGGGACGGCAGCAAAGCCGCTGGTTCAATGACAGGCTTCTCGTCCAGCTTGGCTTGAAATCCAAGACGCGCGTTTTCCACAGCCTGCGACACACCGTTAACACGCGACTGCTGCAAGCTGGCGTAGCGGACCCACTGGTGAAATCAATCATCGGCCACGAGCAGGATGGCATGACGCACAAGCAGTACTTCAAGGAAGGCTTCACATTGCAGCAGCGCAATTACGCTATGCAAAAGCTGGACTACAGCTTGCCAGCACAGAAACCTGATATTTCCATTCAGGATTGACAACAAAGCGCGAACACGAGAAACAGACCTTGGAGCCGTACGTGCGGCTTCAGGGGCTTAGTAACCCCTACAGCTAGGTATGCGTGCTGCCAAATCAGCACCACTCTTCGACCTTATATGGTCGGGGAGCCTGCGGCGTATGTCCAGGTTCTCCGAACTAAAGGCCGTGGGGCCGTCGCTGTACGGTTACTAACTCCCCGATCACCAGAGATCGAAGGGCAATTCGCGGGGACGTACCGCGATTACCGCCCTTCCGCATGGGGGCAGCATCATGGAAATCATCGTACTTCTTGTCATCGCCGGTTGCGTCTACTGGCTCTACAAGAACCGGGCACCGGCTAATCGGAACGACTGGGTAAGAAAATTCTCCGTCTACTACGCTACAAATGCGTTGTGCCTCCATGGTTCGAGCAGCGGCGATGTACCGGAACAGCTTGTCGGCCTCATGGAGCCGCGTATCGCCGGAGGCGTGCAGCAATCCTTCATCGCCAGTTTGGGCAACTACCTTCAAGCTGAATGCGGGCGCAATCTACAGCCCAGCGATTACCCGAAGGCCGTTGCAGATATTCGCAAGCTACTTTCCGCGAACATCCAGTGGGCCAACAGCCATGCGGCTCTAGGGCCATTCATTCGCGCCATGCACAAGGAAGAAGCAGGCACGGACATCACCGAAGCCGAACTGGCCGCTCATCGCAACGAGATTATCAGGCAAGTTAAAACAGACGAGCAAGCAGCAGCCATGATGATGGGGCAAATCCTGCGGTTCAACATGGAAGCCATGTTCAAGGAAATGTTCGGGGTTCGCTACTACGATTATCTGCAAGCGAAGTACCCCAAGGTCGAACCATCGTCACCAAAGGCAGCAGCCCAAGCCTGAAATACCAGCATTGTCTAAAATTGCAGCGATCCAATTAGTCTGACCTACACCGCCCGCCTGTATCCAGTGCAGGGAGGGAGAGCATTTCTCATGTCCAAGGTTGTGCAGTTCAAGCCACGACACAAAAAGCGAGCTGCCAAAACCGGCTCGTTCATCCAGCTCACAGCCATTGCCATGACTGGAAGCTTTGCCATTGGCTTGGCTGCGTCTCAATTCATCGACAGCGCCAATTCAGTCACAGCGCTTGCTGCTGGGTTTAGCAATCCCATCGCCGTATTCAACGGCAAACAAGCGCAGCTAACCGAACAAGTGGTCTTTGCCGCCATCAAACAGAGCGTGACCTACAAGCGCTGCTCCGGAAGCGTCCGCATCAACTGCATCGTGGACGGTGATACGCTTTGGAGCAATGGCGTCAAAATCCGCGTTGCTGACATAGACACGCCGGAAGTCAGTGAACCCCGTTGTGCAGCCGAGAAGGCGCTAGGGGATCGTGCAACCTCACGCTTCATAGAACTGGTCAATGCCGGACCTTTCCAGATGCAGGCATGGCAGGGGCGAGACGAAGACAAGTACGGGCGCAAACTCCGTGTGCTGGTACGGGATGGCCGATCCCTTGGCGACATGCTTGTGTCGGAAGGCTTGGCCCGGACATGGACAGGCAGAAGGCAGCCATGGTGCTGAAATCGTCCTGGCAGGTGATCGCTACGGGCCATTCCACAAGCAGGCTCTACGAGCGCCGTGTACGAAAAGACCATTTGTTTCAGTGTCTTATCTGAATTTCCACCCAGGCCGAAAAACCGCCATATCTGCGCCGTAGCGAGCAAAATATCGTTTTGGCTATGGTTGCCTATCTGAAGCCCGCAATGCGCCCTGACGCCCCGCTATGGCCGAAATAGACGCCATACATCCTGCCGGGTTGGCCGCACCTTTCACGCTGGCGAGTTCGAAGCAGAAATCTGACCAGCCGAATGAGGTTCTGGTGTATATTTCTTGACCTTTCAATCTTACACAATGCCGATGTAAGCAACTGTTCTGATAATCTGTTTCCGGCATTGGTAAAGAAGCAGTGTATTAATCAACTTATGCAAAAAATTGAACATGACTGTTGTTAATTCTATAGATCGTAGCCGTGTCATGATCTGCGTCGAATTTCTTGTTGTTATTATGTAATACATCTAGCCGGAACCATACAGGTCAGATCCGTGTGGCCGATGTACATGTAGATATAAGTCCATAGTTACTATCGTATGTTGTAACTGTACGACAAAGTTATGACTATAGTGGTATTAATCTATTGTATATACAATTTATTATATACATTGTGGAATGCTGTATATTTATCTATTTACGATACTAATTATATGATATTGTTTATTTATATGTATTTATATCTATCGTATCTCTGTATCTATATCTGTATTTACTACTGGTACTATTTCCATCTCCGATGGGTGAGACTGATACCGTAAGCAACAGCTAAAACATTCCGGCTTAACAGCCTTCGGCTCAATCCCGGCTTATGATCCGCCGAAGGCGGGAAAGCGCCGGTTTAAAACCGTTGTTATTCCTAATAGGGACCACAAGCGAAAAGCCCCTAGTTTCCGGCCTTTTCGCCTCCCGGCCCAAGGCCATCACATGTCCCACCTTGCAAGGGCAGCCTCCGCCCCGGCCTGATCGCCCTTGATCCTGAGAACGGTCTGTCTGGTCAATCCCGTCGCCTTGGAAATCTCGGATGCACCATTGCCGATTGACAGCATGTCCACGACCTGCCGGAACGTCTTCCGGTCATAGCTTGGCTTCTTGCCCCGATAGCGTTCGACATCGCCCTTGCTTGCCTCGATGCCGGCCCGCTGAGCGGCTTTTGTGGCTTCGGCCTGAGCTTGCGCCGTCGCGGCCATGAACGCAATCAGCGCGTCTCTAACGGCCTGTTGTATCGGGTCCGCCGTCGCCCCGTCGAACGTCATCCCGTTGATGACAGTTTTGACGATCACCCCTTGCCGCATGAAATGCCGTATCGCGTCGGTCACATCCTCGTAGTTGCGACCAAGCCTATCGACCCACCGGACAACCAGTATGTCACCATGGCGAAGCTTATCGTACAGCCTCTTGCCTTCCGGCCTGTCCGCAAGTCTGGTGCTGACGCCTGACACGCCATGATCTGCAATCACCTCGTCAATGACAAAACCTGCTTGCTCGGCCTGTGTCCGCTGGTGATCAAGCGTCTGGTCTGTCGTTGAAACACGGGCATAGAGTACAGTCTTGGACATGGTCCATTCCTTTATCCGTTAAGGTTATGTCCGTTAAAATGCATGTACGTTGAACTAGGTCAACCCTTTCGTACAGTCTTTTGTACACCATTCCGGGTGTACGTTACGGCATGCCCCTGCGGACAGCCCCCCCTATGCCCTCCTAATGTGCTCAGTCTGTCACTGAGGCTTTCGCTGGTTGATTGTGCGGCCACTGCACAGAGTATGGACCCGGGTAGCCGACGGTACCCTAAGGGGGAAGTGGCTGTACGAGGGGTATTAAATACCCCCTCGAAAAAATCTTTGGTTTTCGAGGTCGCCCAGCCCGCGCATTGATCCTGCAATTAGCCTTTGACAAATGCGTCTGGGTGACCTGCTGCCAAAGCGTTCATGTAGCCAAGGCAGAGTTCGCGGGAACGGTAGATCCCGCCCCACTTTGTGAGCTCTTCTCGTTCAACGATAGGGAACGTCGAATAGATGTACCGCACATCATCCCTGTTTGTGATGCCGTAGAGGTGGAAGAAAATTGCGTCCAGCTTGGCCACGAGATGTAGCCTTTGCTCTTCATTCCAAACAAAGGGAGGTTTCACGTTGCCTTTGTCGTTCGTGTAGCCCAATGACCTCGCAAACCCCGCCATGTCATGAGCGGTGTAAACGAGCTCCAACACTGCTGCCCTAATCAACTCGCCCGCTGTTTTGGAGCCAAACTTTGTGTTCTCGTAGGCGTTCGGTGGAACGATTGGCAACTGCTCGACAATGTACCAGTTCAGGTGTGTGCTTTGGGCTTTCTGCCTTGTGACGTAGTCTAGGCAAAGGGATGCAAGATTTGCCAAGAGTTCAGGCGCCAACGTTTTTCCTCTATCCGGGAGGATCAAAGGTGCGGTGTTGCCGACACCCACTTTTGGCAATGCCGTGCATATCATGGTACGTGCGTCTGTCGCTCTTGCAATGTCCCTGAAGGCAATGACCCATTCAGCATTGATCGGCAATCGTACCTCGGAGGCTGGAACCCAGTACTGTGGCATTGGGACGAAATCGGGATTGGCTTTTTCTGCAATCTCAACGTCATCGCTTAGTGCGGCATTGTGAATGTTTCCCTCGTTCACTCTGACAGATGCTGCGCGATGATCGTAAAGATGGATCATCCGGCCGACATATAAGGGCAGCCAGTCGCCCGCTGCGCTGCGATAGACGTTGCCGCCTAAGTGATATGCTTGTTCCTGATTACCCAATTCTTCGAGTGTTCTAAAGTGCTCGCTGTCGTTGGTCATATGAAACATTGTCGCGTAGTGGATCGGCCAAATCTTCCGAGGTTCACCATGAGAACGATCAACCAGAACAGGCAAGCGCTGGTAAATCTCTGACGTAAGAACCGCATCCCGCGTACTACGGAAGATAGGTGCTGTCCCTGTATTCGGGTTTACCGTCGCGAAGTCTTTTGCGCTGAGAGGGAAACAGCGTTCACTGTCTTCCGTTTCTGCCACGTCTTGTAGGAAGAATGCGCATCGTGCTGCATGATCCGTCGGTGATGGGCTGGCAATGAAGGCGCAAAACTTGAAACGGCTATCCACGTCGGGGAAAAACGGCTGCAATCCATAACGGGTGCGACGATTTTCAAAGTCATAGAGCGCCTTTAGTCGTCCTTCTGTTGCCACGCCCTTGAAGAAGGCTGATGCTGTTTTGTCAGATGCAATACCAGACGGTACCAGCAGGCCAACCATCCCGCGAGGCTTAACCAAATTCATCGCCCGCTCGACGAACAAGGAATAGAGATTTATATCTCCGCCTGAGAGAAGTGGGTAGTCACCACCTCTCCGGGCTATTCGACTACTGGCTTCAGCGCGAGCGCTGGCCTTATCAAACGCCGCTGCCAATGGGCTTCCGGCTTTCCGAAGCTCATTGATAAGTCGAGTGCGATCAGATGCGCGTTGTGCCAACGCGATATCAGGTTGTCGTGCAGCAAACCATTCCACTTGCTGCAACTTCATTCTATCCCACGGTGGATTACCGATGACAGCGTCAAATCCACCTACCAGACTGTCTGTTTCCCAATCGGTCCAGACGCCGGGGAAGGCGACTTGCCAATGTAGGAAACCTTCCTCCTCAACAATTTCCTTGATCTCATTCAATAGTTCTTTGAATGCGGCAAGATCGCGACCGCCTCGCGGCTTTGACTTACCCATAACAATATCGACGGGGTCGCCGAATTGGCCGTCAAAGAAGCTATTGATCAAGCCGATCCGCGTCCTGTCATTGCCATTAACCCACTCCAGGGCGTGAATGAACGATAAGAGCGAGGCAAGCGGAGCGGTCATGTCGGTGATCTGATCGAAGATGTCTGCCGACCTATGCGCCTCCGCAATCTCTGCGTCGGTCAACCCTTCTACGATCTGCATCTGCGATGCGGAATGAACGGCCTTTCTTATGGGATCATGCAACAGAAGCGGAGAACCATATGAGGCAGCCTTCTCTGTTCCCGCCTTTACCCACGAGCCGAATAGACTGTCTCCAGCCCTCAAATGGTGATCAAGGAAGCTAAGGGGAGCGCCGACTGTGAAAGTGTGCAGCCACAAGGCAACCTTTGCCAGTTCTACCGCCATCGGGTTCTTATCAACCCCATAGACGCAGCGCTTCAGTACCATTCGGCGGATTATATGCCGGTCGTCTAGCTGGTCCATATCGACCGTCCAGCCGCTCGCCTCCGCGTTGTCCAAGATCGTGTTGCGGATCGCTTCAATGCGCTCCGCCAAGGGTGAGATGTAGTCACCCCAATCCACTCTGGCTTCAGCTTCTGCCATAGCTTCAATGACATGGTCTGCGAGCTTGTCCACCAAACTGACTAGGAAATGACCCGAGCCCATTGCAGGGTCGCATACCTTCAGTTCAAGCAACTTCATTGCAGGATCGAAACGCCGCAGGCCGACCCGACGATTGGTTCCTACCGGCTCGTTTCTGACCTCTTCAACATTGGCGAGAAACGTCTCTGTGATGCCGGTTACGAGCGGCTCAAGTGTCTCTTCGATGATCAAGCTGACCAGGTTGTCCGGCGTGTAATAGCTGCCTGAGTTCTTGCGAGCAAAGGTGTTTGGTCGCACAAGAACCTGATCACCTTCACGCACGATTTCGTGTTCCAAAAGGCGCTCATAGATCGAGCCAAGCTGCTGGACGCTCAAGTCGCGGTAGTTGATGTAGTGCCTTTCACCATCCGCCTGCGTGAACGACAGCGTGTCCATCACGGAAGCCATGAGGGCATCGCCAAGACGGACAGTGGCAAGCAGGGGTGTTCGGTCTGCGTCGAAGAGCCCGCCATTGTATGGTGGCAAGCCGATCGACTTGTCGCCCTTGTCAATCATCCTGCAAAGGTCATCCAAGATCGACCAATACCGAGCGGCAGTGTGAGAAAACGTGTCGTTGGCATCTTTCCTGCGTCCAACGTCAAGCCGAACCTTCTCTCTCAGGCCATAGTCGTCATATCTTGGATCACGAATAGGCAATAGATCGCGGTCTTCTGCATAAAGGATGAACAGAAGCCTGTAGAGCAAGACCAGAGCAGCTTCCCTGACCTCCTGAAGTTCGGCCTTTGGTGCGGCATTGGCGATGCCTTGCGCCAAGGCAGGAAAGGCGAAGCCAAAGACAAGGTCTGACAGGTTCTTGGCTACCCGCTCTTCGTAGAACCTGCCTTCATCAATGGCACGCTGATGAAATGTGCGATGGTCAACCGTCGGGACAAATGCCTCACGACGGAAAACTAGGGCAAAGACCTTCAGCCAGTGCTTTCTGTCATCTTCTGACAGTGCGAACAGGCCATCGTTGTGCCCGGGCAAGTCCAGTACTGCGGCCAAGTCGATCTCAAAGAAATCCTCTGCAATCGACTGTGCTCCGGCGTAGTACAGTCGCCAGCGGGCACCATTGGTTAAGATACCCCACCTCAAATTGCCGTTGGTAAGGTCGTCTACGCGCCGTAGGTAGCGCAGCATCTGGGTTGACGGTGCGGTCACTTCGTCGCGCTTTTCTGAGCGCCTGTCTAGTGGTCTAAGCCACCGCTTGCTTTCCACCAATGCCGCTCCAAACTCGTAGCGTCGCCACTCTTCTGGAATGGCATTGGCGTTGTCTTTCGAGGCTGTATTTAGGAACAGCAGGCCATCCGGCACATCGTCGCGGCCTTTGGCGGTGAGGTTCTGTTGCCTGAGGTATTCGCTCCAACCCAAGGTCGCTAGTACGCGCCAAATCAGGTCGTCTTCTGTCTGTGTCTCATTGGGAGTTTGGTCTATGGGAAAGCGGGCATAGACGGCCGCTATATCTGCTTGCAGTGATGTTATGTCTGCGTCTGATACGCTCTTCCAATCGGGCAAGCTCGTGATTGAACTCTCGACAAAATCGCTTGCAAACAAGCCGCCTTGATATGCGCTAGACGCCAACTCTCTTACCCCAATACACTCCCGTATCGGTCGATTGTTAGCTCACCAGTACCGAAACATCAAAAGCGCATTGCACTTTTCCAAGGTCCGCTTGATAGGTCTTTGTGAACGCAAGTGATCACGGCCCTTCACCTATATTCGCTGCAACGACTTCATCAATCATGATAGCGTCCGATGCGCCGGGTGATCCTCAATTGAAGCATCCACGTATATCCGGCGCCGCAGCGGGTACTTCGGAGCCAGTGTCAATTCTTTCGCCGCCCTTAACGTCAACATTAGCAAACTCTATTCCGTTCTTGCCTTGCCAGAACATAAGGCGGAGCCCCAAGCCACTGTTGGTCAAATGCGTTCGCCACGCCCGAGCGCTATCGAAGCTTCGGATATGCTGACCTGTCAGGCTGAATGGATTGATTTTTCGATTGCATTTTTTCGCGACGATTTGGCTGCAAAGTTCACGAGTTGTCCCCGAAAATCGACCGGTTCCCCAACACTCTACCTGCTGCAAGCTGTTTACGAATTCAGAACCGATAGAGAATTTTTCTAGAGCAGACACATTAACTCCTTCACCGGTCTCTACCTGCAAGGCCAAGGCACCCAAAGTGATGGAGAAATGAATATCTTCTGCTGTCTGAGCTATACGCCAAAGCTCGTCAGCAACGTCGGATGATACCAAGTCTCTAAGGTGGGTGAACGTAGACACGGTTGCATGGATGTGTGCTGGCAGAGGATCAAAGTGGCCGCTCCCATGTCCGCAGATCGTAGCGAGCGTCGCTTGCACTTCATATTCCGAACTCGGAGAAGAGTAGAACGCTGAGCCAACTCGCACTGGCTGCTGTATAACCGCAAGAGCCGCAGCAGTGGCAAATACCCGTTGCGTTTCGTTAATAAGTTGTGCCGGTGAAGCAGCCGGAAGCTGCGGCTGAACGGAGAAATGGCTTAATGAATCAACTTCAACAAGATTTACATCGGCAGCTCGAGCGCAATGCTGAAAAAGAAGTTGATATCTCTGAAGTATATCATTCGTCGAATAGAAGTTTTTTAGTTCCATGATGTCAAGAAACTGGTCAATTTGTTCGTAATCTGGACCAAAATTGCTGCCCCATAGCGTTTCTTCCGCAGTGCTTGAGATTATTAGTTGCAAAGGAATGTCCGGATCTGCTAGTTCGGAGAAATGAACTATTCTGTCGATGAGCTCTTGCCCAGTTTCTGCATCAATAGCATAATTAGGCACTGCGAGGAGGGCTGTATCAAGATATATTTTGTTCATTTTATTTTAGCTTTTTTTGCCCTTTTAGTTGCGGCGGCCTTCAGTAGGCGTGCAACGTCTTTCTGGCTTTGGTCAAAGAAGTCTTTAGGCCAGTTAGAGATCGCTCCGTATTCGGAAACTTCAACGGGCGTAATCTTACTCTCTTCACTATGCTTCTCTGTGAACAAAATATTCACCAGCTGAGCTGCGCCAGGGTCATCTGAGAGGGCAATTCGGAGGCGGATTCGGTCTATTAAGTACTCGCTATGGGTTTCGAGGACCATTTGCTTTCCATCTAGCGCCAGCGCGATGAAGAGATCCGCAAGTCTCGCCTGCACTCGTGGATGAAGGTGGAGTTCCGGCTGCTCGAAAATCAGCACGCTTCCAGCGGGTGCGAGCAGGGAGGTGACTACAAGCGGAAGAATTTGGCTCACGCCAACTCCAACGTTCGTTAGGTCGTGCCAGCGGCTTGTGTCGCCGTTGGCCACTTGTAACCTGTTACCGAATACTCCGCTATCTGTCGCCTTCACCTCATCCGCAACTCCTAGATATGCAAGCCATAGCACAGTTGCGTCGTGGAGGCTCAGTGTTTCCGACTGTGCGTATGTCAGGTAGTCGGATTCAAAATCGTCTTCCGGCGGCAAGTGAACGGCCAGTCTGGCGTGGCTGTTGAGTTGGAACACAGCTGCGGTGTGCTCGCCACGATATCCAACGTCTGTGCTGCTTTCCAACGCTTCAAGTGGATAAACAGGACGGGGCGCGTCTCGTAACGGTCCCAGATACCGAACGCCTTTACGAAAAAATTCCCTCACGTAGTCAGAGGCAAGTTTCATCGCTCGTGGCACGTCTAGGTCATAGGCTGTCTTAGACTCCGTTTCAGCCAGCATCGCCTCTGTTATTAGACTCCTCAGCAGTGCTTCTTCCGAACGACTTTTTTCTGTTCTGGAGAAAGTGTTTGAGAAATTCCGTGCCGTTCCTCCGTATAGAAGGGGTGCGATACGATGGCGGATGACATTCGCTGTAGCCGGTGCTGCGTCATTTATAGCCATAGCCTTCTTGCCTGAAAGCCACTGATTAACTACGGCCAAAACGCCAGCTGGTACCCTCTGCTCCCCTTGGCTGCTTCGGGTAAGTAAGCTTGATGCCGTCCCGCACATATAAGCAGCTAACTCTGCCGCTCGTTGGGCGGCGGCATCATATTCTATCAACAGATAATCTGGGAGGAAATGGCGTACAGTCCCTCCGATTATACGTAATTTTGGGCGTGACGCTGCAAGTTGTTCTTTGCTCTCGTCGTCTGTGCGAGCATGAAAAGCCCTGGACGCTTCTGCAATGCCGTCCTGCGGCGCCTTGCCCTTGGATATTAAATCTATAAACTGGGGTTCCTTGGCCTCATCGTCGGTGAAATAGGCCGCGAAATGAGCGCGCCTAAGGGCTAGCTTCGACTTAACAGCACCGTCCGAATCCTGTACAAAGTCTTGCCCTAGTTCCGTTTCGACGCGAATTAGAGCGACATCTTCCAGTGCGGTGGTTTGAAGAGGCAACACGCCATGACTTCGCCAACTGCCAAACTCGCCCTCGTTTTCAGGCTCCAGCTCAAATTCAATAGTGACGTTGGCGCCTTCTGCGTCGAAGTTTCTAATATCACCAAACTCGCCCATTCTCAGAAGGGGGCCGTTCAGCGCTATGCCTCTCTCAGGAGAGCCATACTGAACCGTCTGCTTCAGAAGCAGCATGCTCTGTATGATCGTGCTTTTGCCGCTACTGTTTGCACCCGCGAGGATATTAATCTTGCTCATAGGCAAGGGCGGTGGAGTCTTGAAGGATTTGAAGTTTTGTATCTTCCAGTACCTAAACATGCAGCGACATGTACCTCATCTTAGCGTTGTATTTAGAGAACGGGCGATGTTGATCTGTCAATCGCTAAGTGGAGGAGTCAAGCGGGGCAACGGGAATCCCTACACCGAACACTTTGTCAGCAAGTCGTCCTTCACACCGTTCCGATGACCGTACTTGCAGCCGGACACTCTTGTCCGCTGTTCGCTGTTGTGCGATACGAAGCCACAGAAGGGGGACATCGTGTCCCCCTCGCGATCCCTCAAGCCCCAACTTCTAAGGCTTTTGAGCGATGGTGGGCGCTCCCTCCGGGCCCACCAACATCCAAAAGCCAGCGTTTGATCAGATTTCAGGCTCTCAACTCGCGTCGTACACTACAGTGTACACACGACCGTACACAGCGCGGCCCATTTGAAAAGGGTTCGTTATGTATCTATGGCGCAGGCCTTCCGGCTTTACATTCCAGCAACGGATCCCAGCTAGGCTGCATAGAAAGTTGGGAGCATCTCCGATCAGGATCAATTTAGGCCCACTTTCGATCGAGGAAGCCCGTCGCCGTGCCAGGATTCTCGCTGGGGCAATGACTCAAAGTATTGAGGAGAGGGACATGACGCGAGAGATCCTCACGTCCACGCTGAGTACGATTGCGGCCGAGCTCAATGACATCAAGACAGAGACCGCGATGTTGCACCCGAAATTGACCGGGCTCAGCCGCAAAAAGAAATCAGAGTTTCTAAATAAGCATCCGGAACGACGTTCGGAATTCGAGACTTTCCCTGACGGGCCGATTCCACCGCATTACCGATATTCCAAACAGCAAAGTGAGCATTTGGCATCTCTGCGGCAACGACTTGACAGGGTGGGCCAAGCGCTAGCGGTTGACAAGGCTGCGTGGGAGTCCGAACGCGCTACTTACGAATCTATCGTCACGATCCTTGGCGGGACGCGTCCGGTAACGCCCTCTACTTCGCCGCAAGCCCGTGAGCCAGAAACAGATAGGCGTGCCTTCCAGCCGACAACATTGTTTAGCGAAGCTGGGCAGGCGATCCTAGATGCTCGTCTGGCCGCCTTAGATCCCAACGATGAAGATGGGAGAAGATACGAGGAGCGGCTGGCGACCTCTTTTGCAGTGTTCCTTGAGCTTATCGGGGACAAGCCGCTCAGCTATTATCTACCAATCCATATGCAAGATTACGCTACCGCCCTCGCCAAACTGCCTACGAATTGGAAGAAGAAGCCACTCTTTAAGGGCATGACGTTGACGCAGGCGATTGAAAAAAACGCCTCACTGCCTCTTGAGCAGCGAGTGGCTTGCCTGTCAGAGACAACCGTTAGCAGCTACCTATCCGAGATAAAGAACATCTGGAGCCGAGTCGCAGCCGGTGTGCCGGGGCTGCGCGACATGTCGGCATACCGCATCACAATGCCGAAGGATGTGGAAGAGGCAATCGAGCGTGAACCGCTGACAGTCTCGTCTCTGAATGTCTGGATACGCGATGCGGCATCGTCCAAGCGTCGGAGCAAGCCACATCAATCGTGGCTGCCGATTGCAGGTCTACTGACGGGAATGCGCCTTGCCGAGCTGATCTACCTGCAACGCAGTGACTTCGTGGAGATTGAAGGTAACGAAGTTATCGACTTAACTCAGCCACTTTTGATTTCAGGCAAGACAGTTGACCGTCCGGTGAAAACGAAAACGTCAAAACGGTATGTCGCAATCCACCCGCTTCTTAGTGACCTCGGCTTCGTAGAGTATGCGAAGACGGTGAAGACACAAGACGGGTTCGTATTCAGTCGGTTTCATCAGGCCGAAGATCCAGCGGATGCGGCACAAAAGCAGATGGCAAACTGGATGAAGGATTTGGGTATCCATGTGACCCAGAAACAGGTTTTCCACAGTTTGCGACACAACGCCAAGGATTGGATCCGAGACAGCGTCGGACCACGCCTTGCTGATAAACAATGCGGCCACGCCTTCCAAGGTGTCAGCGCCAACTATGGCGCCAAACTTCTGAAACCTAAGGAAGTAAAACGAATTATGCGAATACGCCCGCCCGAGGGGCTTGACTTCAGCGCCTTCCTCTCGAGTTAGCTAAAGCGGTTGCCAAGACCAGAAATTTTGCTATGTTCCGCATATGTTCTATTAAAAATCCCCTTTCGTTTCATGCAACGCAAGCGATGGACGAATCATGAACTACCGTCTTTTTTCTTCGCCCCCCCCCTCGACGACCCCGACCCGATCTTGTAGGGTCAGATATACAAACTTGAGTCCTGCATCCGGAGCGGCGAACCTATGAACATTCAAATCACCACTCCCCTTGAGGCCAACGAAAGCGCTGAGTTGCCCGAACGAGAAATCATGTCGCCGTTTACAAAAAAATTGTTCGGCGATGCTCGGAAGGTTCCTTTGAAATCTGGCGACGCAGACTTGGTGATCACGTCACCTCCCTACTGGCTCAAGCGCGACTACGGTGTCGAGGGCCAAATTGGACAAGAGCCGACCGCTGACGCGTTCGTTCGCAGCTTGTTGGATTGCATGGAAAACTGGAAATCCATCATCCCGAAATGGGGTTCTGTGTTCATCAATATTGGAGACACTTACCATCGCGGCTCGCTTGCCAATACGCCCGGTCGACTTGAAATTGCCGCGCAGGACGCTGGATGGACAGTGAGAAACAGGATCATCTGGGTTAAGGAGGCTGGGATGCCTGACCCGGCTAAGGATCGCCTGAAAAGCCGCCACGAATATATAATTCATTTCACGCCACAGCGTCGTGATTACTACTATGATCAGTTCGGCTACGCAGAGAAGTACGGTAACGGCACAGGTCCGAGCGATGTGTGGCAGATTGGGCTTCGGCGCGACACCAGCAACCACCTCGCGCCATACCCTGTTGAACTGGTGGACAGACTTCTGTCTTTGGCTTGCCCAGAGCAGGTCTGCACGTGTTGCGGCAAGCCCCGTGAAAGAATAGTGAAACGGACCAGCAGGCTGGACGAAAGCCGACCGCAAGCAAAACGCGCTATGCAACTCGCGGAGGAGCATGGTCTCACCCCTGCTCACATCATGGCGATTCAAGCGACTGGCATTTCTGACGCTGGAAAGGCGATGCGCGTTCAGACTGGTACTGGACGCAATTCGGCGGCCGTCAAAGCACTGGCGGCAGAAGCAAAAGCTGTTTTAGGTGGCTACTTCAGGGAATTCACTTTTGCGAAGCGCGAAACGGTTGGATGGACTGACTGCGGGTGCGGTGCACCTTTTCGTCCGGGTATAGTTCTGGATCCCTTCATGGGGACCGGTACAACTTTGAGGGCAGCGAAGGATGTTGGACGAAGCGCGATTGGTGTAGATTTGGCTCAGATAAGTGAGTCGAAGAGGCCTACACGAAGTGGCGGAACCAACTGAAAAAGTTTACGTCTTCACCAAGGAAACGGTGCTGCGCTCGATTGCCTCATTGGAGCGGCAACCTATACATGAACACTTCTCGGGGTATTTGGCGATCCTCCGAGCCTTGAGGGTCGGACGCGGCGTTGAACCTGTAAAAGTCACTGACATAAAGGAGTTTCACGAACGTTATCTTCACGTTCTTGGAGCTCCGGAGCGGTCGCCTTATGTCAGGCCATTCAAATCGAGAGGCAAGGGCAGACTCTCCCTGTTCAACTCGAACGTCTCTGGCTCATATTCACCGTCCTCAATTCGAGCAGAGAGCCCGCTGGCCGGTATCATAGACGTTCACGGGACAAATCGTGAGGCAACCTACTCTCTCAAGGAAGGTCATGCTGAAGCGGCTTTTGAGAGCTTGCTGAAAAACAGAAAAGTTCCGGCCGGGGCGCTGGTAGCATTCCTTTACCGAGACTACGGGCTTCGTTTGGCCGAGCCATTGATCCAGAACGCCATATCCCTCTTCAGAGACGAGTTCGGCTTGACGGTCGGAACTGGCATTGTTGTGTTCAATCTTTTGTTCGAGGATGATAGCGCAGGCTTCTCGCCTTCGGATTTTGAGATCGCGACTGACGGTGACATCAATGCCTAGCATCACAGCATACCGCATTAGACCTCTGTCAATTGATGACCTCGGCCTCCAAGCAACCACCCCAGAGCCCACTGAGCAAGCCGAGGCGTTGGAACCGCTGCCTGCTGAGGATAAGACCTTAGCTGAAGTCAGGGCGGCATTGGATATGGGCTTTGCTGGGGTCATACTTTCTGGTCCACCTGGCACCGGAAAAAGCTGGTACGCAAAGCGAATTGCGCAGGCACTTTCCGGGAATCCTGACAACGTAAGGATAGTCCAGTTTCATGCTTCCTATCAGTATGAAGACTTCATGGAAGGATTCATGCCGAAAGATGGCGGCGGCTTCGAACTGCATAAGAAGGTCTTCCCCCTGCTCTGCGACGATGCAGCAGAGCTGCCAGATGATACGTTCGTTCTTGTTATCGATGAGATCAGTCGATGCGACGTGGCTCGGGTGTTTGGTGAAGCACTAACCTACATGGAGATGGACAAGCGGGGGCTGCCATGCCTGATGGCATCAGGCAGCACGCTTGTGGTTCCCCCAAATCTCATCATCCTTGCAACGATGAACCCATGGGATAAGGGCGTTGATGAGATGGACGTTGCATTAGAACGTCGGTTTGCCCAGATCGATATGCCACCCAGTGTAGTTGACCTTCGGAAGATCCTCTTGGACAAAGGTGCCAAAGAGCCTTTTGTGGATAAAGTTGCGGCGTTCTTTGAGGCGGTTCTGAAAATTCCAGACGATGCTGTGCACCTCGGCCATGCATATTTCAACAACTGTCTAGACGAAGCAAGCGCTCGTCGCGTCTGGGATTATCGACTGCTCCCCTTCTTTCGGAAGGCCTGCCGCCTGGACAGGGAACTATTGCAACGGATTCAAAGGCTCTGGTTGAGCGTCGTTCCTGAACCGCCGCAGGTAGCAGTGGTGCAGCCCGTCCCTGACGGTAATGCCGCAGGACAAGAGAATACTCCGGCCAATCAGGCTGAATAATGGGATCGGAAGCACTTGCACCTCTTGCGAGGCTTATGGCGGATCAGGGCTTCGCCGTTGCCCTGCGCACTGAGCGGCAGATTATTTCTGCAACCGAACAGGAGACCATTGCCCTGCCGCTTGAGTTGTTGAGGCCTGACGGCTCTATCGATGTCTACGACGACATCATGAATCTGTTTCGGCCGACATATCACAGGAACCGTCCAGCGATCCAATGCGGCGGATGGGTTGGTTACATCCCATTGAATGACTCCTTTGCTCTTGAAGTTGCGCCACGCGTTCCGATTGGCAATCTTGAGCGACTGGTCGGAATGGCCGCTGGGTATACGCCGAATATCCTGCGCCATCATGCTCGCAAGTTCGCCGAGGCACAGGAGCAACCAGCGTCTCTGGTTGAGATACTTGCCGATCAGTTGCTAGCAACCTTCGACCGTATAAGCGAGCTAGGGTTGTTGAAGACATACGTCCGTGAAACGCGGACAGGATCGTTTCCCGTCGGCCGGATCTATCCGTTCCAAAGTGCTTGGCGCACTGAAAAGCTTGGTAGACCGGTCGCTGTGTCATCTTCTTTTCAAAGAACATCGGACTGCGGCCCCAACCGTGTCCTACGATATGCCTTCGAGAAGCTTCTTACTCGTTATGTTGGCACAACCGACGATCGAAACCGTGGCCGTTTGCAGAGGTTGAAGCGTGCAGTGGATCGGCTAGATACGCTTTCAAAGCCCTCGGATGCCGAAATGGCGGCATCTTCAATCGCCAGGATGATCCGAGCTCTGCCCAGCGAGCGCCAGGACTACGCAGATGCGATGATGATCGCGCAACTGATTATCTTTGATGCGAGCTTGTCCATCCGCGGAGCAGGAGAGGTCGCACTCCTTCCTTCTCTGTTGATCGACATGGCGAGGGTATTCGAAGACTACATGAGGAGGGTTCTTGTCGAAGGGTTTTCCAATGATAGCCGCGTGGCGATCAAAGACGGGAATCGCGGTGGTCAACAAGGCGCAAAGACGGAGCTGTTTGATCCCGTCAGATCGGGACTAAAGAACCCCGCTGTAACGCCGGATATTGTCATCGAAGTAAACGCCAAAACAGCGATTATCATCGACGCGAAATACAAAGGCGCACCGAATGTGCCTGATCGAAACGATATAAATCAGGTTGTTCTCTACGGCGCGAAATATGGGGCCCAACATGTAATGTTGCTCCACGCTGGTCGTCCCAAAGGGCGATCCCATGTGGAGTTTTGCGGGAAGGTAGGAGAATTCAGCGTTTACAATGGAATGATTGATCTGGACGCGGCCGCAATCGAGGAAGAAGAAGCGAGCTTTGTTAAGGCAATCTCAGCCATCCTCTGAAAAGGTGACGACCATTGTTTTGTCTGGAGATGCCTTGACGGGTAATCGCTTTCGACTGACCATTGAAAAACCGCCATCAACGGGTTGGCCCCCTCCGGCGGTTTTTCATCAAGGTGTTCGAGAATGTTGAACGACATCACTAGCATTGTAAAGCCGCCATTGACGGCTGGTTGACCGCCGGGCGCGGATATTCACCATCCGAAGCCGCGCCGAAGACTGTTTTTCAAAACCAAATTGTTGACAATGCCTCGCCCGGCCTCGCGAAGCGCGCAGCGGAAGCGTTGGCAGCCCGCACCGCCATGGAAATGGTCGCGAACGGGCCTGCGAAGAAATTCCATCATGACGTTCTGCGGTCGAATACAGGATGGGAGATGGACCCAGTTGCCTGGGCGAAGCGCGCCGCAGCTTCGCGGCTCCTTACCGAACAGACGGAACGTATTGTTGCGGCGCTGGCTCGGGGTGGTATCGATGTTATCCGCGACGGCGACGTGACATTGATCTCAGCCGTGACAGGCATTGTAGAGTCTCTTCCGGTCTACCGCGCTGTGCGGTTCCTACCGACAATCGCCGCTCGTGACCGCAGGCCAATGGTCAATGCCCTTAAGCTCTTCATGTCCGGCACAAGCCACAAGACGGCATATGTCGGCAAGTACATGCGCTATGCCGTGTTCACCGCTCCCCAACCGGTCCCTGCCTTTGGGATGCTCCGTGACGAGATCCAGTCTCTTTCCCGGCGCATCTCTAAGTGGGCGCATCGGGTGAAGAAATATGGCGTTAAGGTGTTGTTCCGGGGGATCGAGTTTACGAGGAAGACAGCGGAAGAACGTGGCATGACGGATCGGTATCCGGCGGACACGATACTCTACCACGTCCACGCCAACGTGATTTACTGGCCGATGCGCAACATGAAGGGGGAATGGGAAAACTTCCTACGGGAGACCTTTGAGTTCATCGGATCGGAGTGGAAGGACAACGGCAAGGTCGAGAATGTCGAGGAGATCGTAAAGTACTGCTCAAAGCCCGCTGACACCCTTGCGGCGAGCGACGACGAACTCGTGTGGCTCTACAAGGAAACCCAGCGCCTAAAAATCTGCCAGCCTCTAGGCCCGTTCGCGGAATGGCTGCGGGACCTGAACGAGCGAAAGGAGAAGGTCGTACGCGTCCATGTAGGACACGGCGACGGCAAGCTGATGCGCGTGAGGAAGCTGTCGCGCAAGGCCGATGACGGCAAGCCTACTGATATTGGCGACGGCTCCGACGAGGACGGCAACGTGCCCACTGATGCCTCAGAGAAGCGCGAAGTGAAGAAGCGTAATGAGCCGGGAGATCGACCGCCGCCAGCCAACATTGTTCTCGGCCTGTCGCTGCCTCAGTGGCGGCATACCTCTTGGGCGGAACCGATGATCATGGTGCAGCACTATGACCCAGCGCGGTTGTCTGATGAGGACTGCGTCGACATAAGCGAGTGGAAGCGCCAGGCACGCCAGTGGTGGGACGAGGCGTTTGCGCCTCCTCCGGAGGAAGCGCTCCGCGTGGCCCGCATGGCGATGGACAAGACCATGTCGGCGGACGATGTACGGGAAGCGGCGGAAGCCGCTCCGTATATCGTTCACACATGTCGGCCAACTGTCCCGCACGAGGATGAGTTGCTGGCCGAAGAAGACATTGATGACGACGTAAGGAGCATCCTCTCGTGCTTTGAAGGTGCGACAATCGTCAAATGGAAGCCCCGGCCACCGACAGAGGATGACATCATTCCTTACGAGACGGCCGAACAAGCTGAGCAGAGGGCTCAGAGGCTGGCGATGCAGGAGGCCTACGAATCGGGCTGGGCGACGCGTAGGCTTTCGGCTCCCTATCACCCCTCGGAGCGCTGGGGTGATAACAGCCGGACAGCGGCGTGACGACGACGCTCGTCATCGCTCAAGTCCATGAGAAGGTCGCTAGGCCCCTGCCTAGCCCCTCGGGAGAGCCGACAGCACCTTGGTGCTATTAGTCGGTCACTAATAACATGGATTCCTGCGCCGCCGGTGGGCAAGATTCTCCAGATTGGGAGGGTTCAGATGGCCGGGTTTCAGTTTGCGCACATGCAGAATTTCTCAAGGAAGGGCGACAAGGGAGGCCGCACGGTTTCCTTCGTTCTAGCTGAGGCTCGCCGTGATCCCGCGGCCTCACTGCACGTGTCTTCTCCGCGCCCTCCGGATGTCGTCTGGGGCTGTTCAGTAGAGGACCTGGAGCGCGAGCACGATGACCGGGTTGCCGTTGCCCGGAAGACGATCGCCGGAGGCAAGACGCGATCCGTGGGGAAGGAACAGCACACGCTCCGCACGATCGTCGTTTCTCATCCTTATACGGTTGAGGAAGTGGAGGCCGATCCGCAGAAGCGGCAGGAGGTCGAGAGGTGGGAAGCCCTCAACGTTGCCTGGGCTCGACAGGAGCTCGGCGACGATCTGCGGACAGTCGTGCGCCACACCGATGAACGGCAATGGCATCTCCACATCTATGGTCTGCCCGGCGATCCTGAAATGCGGGCCTCGGCTTCTCATCCTGGACAGGTCGCGAGGGCGGCTGTGCTGGCTGCCGCATCTGTCGAAGGTGAGGATGAGAAGGCCCTGCGTCAGCGTTCCGATCGTGCCTACAAGACCGCAATGCGTGATTGGCAGGACAGGTATTTCCTCGCGGTGGGGATGCCTGCTGGGCTAACTAGGCTCGGCCCTGCCAAGCGCCGCCTCTCACGCGCTGAGTGGCACCAGGAGCGACACCAGGCGCAGGCCCTGAAGGCCGCGCAAGAGGAGGCTGCTGCTCTGAAGGTCAAGGCCGATGCTTTCGCCCGCCAAGTCGCAGAGAAAGCGGCATCTATTCGCGCCGACGCGGTGCGCAGGGCTGATGCCGCTAAGGCGGCCGAAAAACAGGCCCTTAAACGTGAGGAAGCTGCCCGTAGGGCGATTTCACAGGCCGAGCGCGACACACGTGCCGCTCGTCGTCTGAGGGGCTTGGGCGGCGCTATTCGCGCGCTCTGGGACGGCCTTCGCAAATCATTGATCGTCGCTCGTGTCCGGGAGGAGCTCCGCCCGACTATCGAGAGGTGGAGGCAGGCGGAGGCATCGGCGCGCGCTGCCGCTGCTGCTGAAGCTGAACGGCGGGCTAAGGCCGAGAAGAGGCTATCGGCGCTATCGGTCTCCGCCGCCGAGCTCGGTGCGCAGCGCGACGAGCTGCGTGCGCGCCTCGCACTGTATGAGCCTGCCGCCGTCATTGCGCCGGTCCCTGCCAGACCGCAACCTTGAATTACCAGATCGGAGGAGCGGGCATGACAGAGAAACGGCAAAGGCGGCGCAACTGTGCCGACAGACTGCGGGCGGAAGCCAGCGCGCGGAAGATCCATCGGCGTAAGCGGATCGACCCCGCGATGTCCGTTTTCATCCAGCTTCTCGCCCTCGCCTCCTTCATCATCAATTTATTCCCCCCGCTTCCGGATATGCGATCGGCTTCTGCGGCTCCCTTACCGGAGCCTCCTCGTCCCGTGCCGGTCACAGTCCAGTTGTCCGAGCCGGAGCCTCGGACGTACAAGCGCGCACCTTCATGGCCTCGGCTCATGACGGATCTGGCCCGGCCAGTGGCGCACGATATGGCTAGGGCCGAGGTCTATGCACGGCTGCCTGTCGAATGCCGTCCGTGGCTCGATGCCGTGTTTCGTGACGCTGACTGGTCTGCGATCCGGCCTTATGCCCGCTCTGGTGCATCTGACGAGGAGGTAAGCGGAGGCGTGCTGGGAGCTTTTCGAGCATGGAAGGCGGATCAGGACCAGAAGGCCCGCGAGGCCAAAAAAGACGCGGCTGGGGGCAAAGCGGGAACTGGCTCGAAGCCGGGTATCGGAGGCGATGATAACGATCAGGATAAGCCCAGCAATTCGAAGCCATGACTGCCGCATGCGCCACTCCGGCGCAGTTCCTTATTGTCAACAATTACAATGCCTTAACAGTCAATAATTTCGCAGAAAGTTGCGTTTTGCATCTTGCCAGCGTGTTCGATCTGCGTCATGCTTTTCTGGTCAGCGGGACGAAAGAAACACTGACATGGGAACCGCCGAATAGGTGGCTCTGAAGTATATCTGTTGGTCTGATAGCTGAGCTCTGCTTGGTTACTGCACACAGTTATCCGCTGAATAAGCGGCTTTCTCTGCATCAGTAGAGATTTCGGATCGGGAGGCTTCGGCCTACCTTTCTGCGTTTTTGGTAGGAAGCGGGGCACAGTCGCCCCGCCATCAACGTTCTAGCCGCTCTGGAAGGTTGTATGGTGCTCTACGAGCGGGCCGCCGCTACTGATGCCGGGTTTATTGTCGGAGAATGGCAAATGCGACTGCTGCGGCATGTTTGCCGTAGGTGCGGTCAAGATCCCTCCATACCTCTCCGTCTGACCATCTGTCAGCGAAGCTTGAGAAATCTGCTGCATGCAGCATAGCAGCAAGAACTGGGCGCTCTCCGGTCGAAAGATAACCCCACAGATCTTGGGCGGCCTTTACGATTTTCCCGCCGTCGTCGTTCGCCTGAATGAACCTACTGGTGTAGTCATCCCAGTTGAGGGATCGGGACAGCTCGGCACCGAATCCGATGCGCGTTGCCATCTCTTCAACAGGCGGGAGGGTCTTCCAGGTATTGAAGTCCATTGTCATTCCTCTCACTTGACTGACTTAATCGATGCGCGGCGAGCCATAGTCTCGGCAAGGCGGCACGCCTCGTCCCAAGATGATGACCAACCGTTTGCAAACGTGACGGCGGTACCTTCTCGGGTGCCGGTGACATCGTAAAAGGTGGGGCCGATGCGACCCGGCTCCCCCACCACGCACATGTCATAACTGTCGTCGGGGCCGCCTCCGACTATGAGTAGGTTCGTCCATGTGCTCTCGGTGTCGCTGGATACAGTATGGTCGCGCTCCCAGCCAACGAGTTGAGCGGCCAGCATCAGACTTCCCCTTTCTTGAGCATCCCATCGATAGTCCTCACAACGTAGCTGCCGTTGATGATGAACTGTGAAATATGAGTGGTATTTACCACGAGGTAGCGGGCTTTCAGCCTAATCTTACTGTTTTCGCCGAGCGAGCATACGAGGTCATCCATTCGGTCGAGGTAACGATCGTAGGTGTCTTTGAATGCGTTGAACTCTGCCATGATTTGGCGGGCGATAGTCTCGTTAGTGATGTCTGCCACTGTCGTCTCCGTTTCTGTCTGTCAATCATTGTTGACGATGGAGAAGGTGGCTGACTTATGAAGAATAATCGAGGAATTTCATATCCTTGCGGCGCATCTAGCTCGCCCTCGATGGGTCTATGAATCCTTAGCGGCAAGGACTCAATGGAGATCGAGTCCTTGCCGAGGCATAACGAGTCCTTATGAAGCCGTAGAAAAATATTTCACCTCGCCGACAAAAAAGTTTCTAGCGCTCGAATTCCTCGTTGTTGAACGGCGTGGGCCAGCGACTGCCCTGTGCCCGGAATCCGGGTGCGCTGAACAAGGCGCTGTGCACCGGTCCGGCGATGACGGACATAGATCAGCGCGACGTAGAACAGGTGTCCGAGGCTGTCGGATTGCGCCGTCTCAACAACAACCACGTCTATTGCCAAACCAGGAATGCGCGTCGTCTTGGTTTCCACCCTGAATCTCCATAAATCATTGAAAACAATGATTTTATACAGATTCTTGAGAGTCGAGCCCAGGTCAATCAGAGATCACTCCGCGATTGCCGATCGCATGGCGATCGGTTCGTTAACAGGAGTTGGGATGTCGCGACGCTAGGCAGGGGTTGACTGACAGCGTGGCGGCCTAGGCTCTTGCCCCGCCTTGGCCAGAATGGGCATGGCGGTGCCCGTAGGGCATAAGAGCCGCCGCGCTGACAGTCACCGATCGACAAGGTTCCGCGTCCATTGTTTCCCCGGTCCGCCACGCGGATCGGATCGAGACGCGTGGCTCGATCCGAAGGAAAGGAAAGAATTGACGTGGAAGGGCGTGAGGCTACCCCTGCCCCCTTATAAAGATGAGCATATCGGAGCCGTCAGCATAGCGCCGCAGTGGGCGGGACGGCGGGAATTCGCGCATATTGAGACCGGTTAAATGTGCAGCCGCAGGAGCGTGAACAAGTAACGACTTGATAGACGCGGGATCGACTGTGCCCGGCGAAATATTCCATATTGTTGACACCTTCTGTCGAGCTCCGTACACATCGCCGAACCCGCGAATGTATCCGGAAGTATCAGGATGCGAGTGGCGCTCTGTAATTCAGGGCTTTTGGGTGTACACGGCGGTCCCTCCCTCCGGGCCCACCATTTCTGTTTTCTGATCTTGTTTAATTGTCAATTGACGTCGGTATTGCATTCCTGCGGAATGGAAGCGAAAAAACCACAGTCCGTCATGATCCGGGTCGCTGCCCGACATGGTCCACTCGTTGACGATTGAGAGGGCAATCTCTTCATCGCAGCCTTCGTAGCGAATGTCCCTTCGCCAAAACTCATTCGGTTGTGCGCTGGGTCGCACAGGGACCGCGCCATTGCGTAGCAAAGCGAGAACACAGCCGTTTACGAAGTCCGCTAACTCCTTTCCCTGCAACGAGAAGCCGTCTCGCCCAGAACCCACGATCTGCCACAGGCCGACGGCATCGACGTCAAGCTCATTCGGTACCCGTTCGATCCATTCCGAAAGAAGAGTGTCGAAAAATCTATGGCGAGGTTCAAAACTCATTTATGCTCGCTGCCACCGAATTGGTTTCCGAGGACGCTTGTCCCGCTGCGTCATGCCGAGAGAGTGATGAGATACCCAAAACTTCGTAAACCGGCTAACTCGATTTCCCGTTTGATCAACGATGTTCTTTACAGGTTTGATTTCTTCAATGATTCCGTCCTGGAAAGCATCCGTATTGACTACGCGTCGTCACCTTCCGGAACTGTATCTGTCGTGTTTATTTGCCAAGACGATCAAGACGATCAGCATCGGCGCAAACGGTGTACAATTCTCTTTTCGGATGTTGGAGAATACAAGCTTTTTCAGCCAACTAAAACGAGCATGGCCGTCGTTTCGTTCGGGGTGTCCTTTTTTCAGGCAGATGACATGTTTTATATGAATTTCGACTGCTGGGGCGATCTCCCAAATGAAGGCACGTTAGAGGATATTCAGTTCAGCGATTTTTATATATCGGCGAGGTCGGTGGAGATATCGGTGTCCGATGATTTTGTAACCGGCTAGATGAGTTGGCTTTGGCGGCTTGTATCTCAAGCTTTGTGTCAACCCTTTGCAACGCGACAGAAACTACTCTTGGATGTTGTTTTTCGGTAAGGCGGGAAGTTAAATTCTCCTCAAAGCACGTTAATTCGCCCGCTCGTTATAAAGAATATACGTGCATGAAGAAAACTCTGTTTCGGTGGATGATTGTTGCCAATTTACCCATGATCGTCATGATCCTTGGTGGGTATTCTGGACTGTTTTTCCCGATATGTTTATCTAATATTTTTATTTTATCTAATATTTTCTATAATTAAATCTAAATTGAAATTGATTGGCTGGGAGAAAAAATCTCGATCTGAAAGCATTGATGAATACAGGTGGGCAGTTTTTGCAGTTTGTGCCTTTGTTTTTCGGGGCGCACTCTTTATTGGCCATCATCGACACTGAGGGCGTGTCCCTCTGCTCATATTTTGCCTCTATCCTCGCCATCGTCATCTATGTACTGGAATGCGGCATCGAGGCGGTGAGGCGTATCATGATCTAATACATTGTGATCGAGTACCGCTTCAAGATCCGCTCTTTTCAAGAGACGCAGTTTCTTGACGCGTGTTTGAAAGTCAATTGCGACATTCAGCTATGTTTTTTGGGCTGATTTGTTTTGCACTCAAACTATATTCGGCGATATCGCCCAGCCACTTTAACGCTACTTCGCCGCCAGACCGGTTACCGCCCAATCAATCCCTTCCAGTCCTCGATAAACTGCCTCCGCTGGATCTCGTCTTGCGCCGCCAACAGCGCGGGGCCGATGCGGATGGGGCGGCCGATGCCTGACTCCATCAGGGACGGGGGGCCTTCGACGCCTTTGGGCAGCGCCAGCCCCTCGGCAAAGAAGAAGGATTTTTCGCGCGCCAGCTGGCGGCCCCGCGGCGAGAGCAGGTAATCCAAGAAGATCTTGCCGAGCAGAGGGTTAGGAGCCGTCGAGGGGATCATCGCGCCGCGCGACAGCACCAAGGTGTAATCCTCCGGCAGAACGATGCCGAAATCGGGGTTCTTGAGCGCCGCGCCGTAGGCATAGGAGCCGAGCACGTTGTAGGCGAGGCGAACGCGGCCGGCGGCGAGTTCGCCCAGCACCTCGTTGTTGCAGCAGCGAATTACCGTATCGATTCGGCTCAGGCTTTCGACCAGCCGGCCATAGGCGGTTGGCGCCTGCCGCGAATCGTTGAAGGCGAGGAGATAGCCGACGCCGGAGGCCTCGATGTCATAGGTGCCGATGCGGCCGCTATAGACCTCGGGCTTGCGCCGCAGAAGGTCGGCGAGCGCCTCGTGGCTCTGGGGCACATCTTCCGGCGGCACGGATCGACGGTCGTAGACGAAGACGACCGGCTCGAAGGTGAAGCCGAAGATTTCGTCCCGCCAGTTCGCCCAGCTCGACGTGGTCTGCGTCTCGCGCGAGGTGTGCGGCTGGGCGCAGCCGTCGTTCGCGAGCCGCACCAGCTGGTCGACGGAGGACGACAGCAGGATGTCGCCGCCGCGCGCCCTGCCGGCGCAGGCGTCCTGCGCCTCGCGGAACAGGTCGTTGGTGACGTAGTCGACGAATTCCACGGTCACACCCGGTTCCTTCGTCTGAAAATCCTCGATCAGCGGGCGCATGGCCTCCAGATCGGTTGCTGCATGTACCACGAGGCGGGCTGTCTCCTCGCCCTTTGCCGAGAATATCTCCCGATCGCCTTCAAGCGCTTGGGTGAGGGAGGGAAGGAGGCAGAGCGTCAAGGCAAGATAGATCGGCGTTGTTCTCATGGGCTCTCCTCCAGCAGGGGAAGCTCGATGTAGACGCAGAAGAGCTGGTCGTCGGTCTTCTCGCGAAAGCCGATCCGTCCTTTGAGCGTGGCCGCAACTTCCGCCGCGATGGCGAAGCCGAGGCCGGATGCGCCCTTGTCGGAGCGACTGGAATAGAAGCGCCGTGTCACGTTGCTCCATTCGTCGGCGGGGATGCCGGGGCCGTCGTCGCGCACCTCGACAAGACCATGGCTTTCCGTGCGTGTCACGCGCACGTCGAGCCGGGCTTTTGCGCCATGGCGCAGCGCGTTGTCGATGATGTTGACGATCGCTTCGCGAAGGCTCAGCGCATCGCCGAGTACCGAAGCGTCCGGCTCGGCGGCCTCGAAGGAGACGACAATATCGGGGTCGACGGTGATCGGTACGGCGGCGCGGAAGGCGAGGCGCGCCACCTCGTTCAGAGACACCGGCACCAGATGGGTCGAATCGATCCGGTGGATCACCATCGCATGGTTGAGCAACTGGTTGGTGAAGCGCGCGAGTTCCGCCGTGCGGTCTCTGACCCGCTCCAGGTGCCGCCGGTCCTCGGGTGCCAGCTTCGTCTCGTTGATCAGGCTGACCTGCGAGGTGAGGGCGGTGAGCGGCGTGCGGATCTGGTGCGCGCTGTCAGCGACGTAGCGCTGCAGAAGTTTTACGCGCTCGTTGAGTCGGGTGATGAAATGGTTGATCGAGGTGACGAAGGGGGAAAGCTCGCGCGGGACCGCGAGGGTGAGCGGCGTCAGATCCTGCGGATCGCGCTGGCGTAGCGCCTCGCCGAGGTCGTCTACCGGGCGCAGCGAGTGACGCACGGCAAGCGCCGTGCCGACGAGTGCCAGCAGGCTCATGACGAGGACGAGCAGGGTGGCGCGGGTCGTCAGTTCCGCGGCGAGCGAGCGGCGCGCATCGGTTGTCTGGGCCACGATCACGTAGGCCCAGCCGGTGCCCTCGCCGTAGGTGATGGCCCGCGCGGTGGTGACGGTTCGAACCTCGACGTCGCGATAGGTGATGCGACCGAAGAGCGGAACTGCGCGGCTATCGGCAAGATCGAGATCGGGCGAAAGGTCGCCGTAACCCGTCAGCGTCTCGCCGGTCGGCGTGATGATGCGGTAGAAAATCCGGTCGCGCTGCGCAAGCCCGAGCAGTTCGAACGCGGAGGGCGGCAAGTTGAAATCGAGTTCGCCGTCCGACAGAACCAGATTTTCCGACATCTGGAATGCCGCGCCGAGCAGCAGCCGGTCATAGGCCTCGTCGGCGGCGGCGCGGGCGTAGAACCATGCAGCGGTTATAAGGCAGGCCGCGCCCAGTCCGAGCACGATCGCCACACGCCGCATGAGGCGCGAGAACAGGGAGCTTCTTGATTCAGTCATCGGACACCAGCTGGTAACCGACACCGCGCAGTGTCACGATTCGGGCCTTCGCGCCTTCGAGTTTCTTGCGCAGGCGTCCGATATAGAGCTCGATCGCATTGGCGCCGGCCGCCTCCTCGAAGCCGAATAACTGGTCGAGCAGTTCCTCCTTGCTGAACACCTTGCCGGGACGCGAGGCGAGAATTTCCAGCAGCGTCATCTCACGGCGCTTCAGCTGGACTTCCCGCTTGCCGACCGTGACGGAGCGATTGGTCCGATCCAACGTCACGTCGCCGCAGACGATCGTGTTGGTCGATTCCCCGCCACTGCGCCGACGCATCAAAACGCGGGCGCGGGCCTCAAGTTCGCGGAAGTCGAAGGGTTTGACGAGATAGTCGTCGGCGCCGAGGTCGAGGGCGCCGACCCGGTCATCGATCTCGGAACGGGCCGTCAGAACGAGCACGGGTACGCTGCTTTTTGACTGGCGCAGGCCGCGTAGGACGGAAAACCCGTCCATGCCGGGCAGCATGACATCAAGGATCACCAGGTCGTATTCCGTGAATGCCAGAATGTCGGCCGCAGCCGCTCCGTCGGTCTCCCAGTCGACGGTATGCCCCGTCTGCTGGAAGCGCCGGCAAATTGCTTCGCCCACATCGAGGGTATCTTCGACCAAAAGTATGCGCACGCGCAATGATCGCATGTGGCCCGAGGGCTCGCAAGTATCCGGTTTACGCGCGTTTACCGGTGGGGCGGAAGTTTGACAGGATGGTGACAGGAACGTGTCCTAGTTTGGCGCTGCCGGTTTCAGGGAGAGAGCAGGAAGCCGGTCCGGGAGGGAACCCAACGGATGTGCGCCTTGTCGCCGCTGCCTTGCGAAAAGCGGGCCAGTCGCCGTTTGCGGTTCTTTTCGGTGCTACAGGATAAACGGGAGACATCCATGATCCGAGATTTCAGCAAGACCCTTTTCGGCGCAGCGATTGCTGTCGCCGCCTTCGCCGCGACCGCCGCTGCCGAGCCTTCGAAGCCCGAATGCCTGGCCGGCGCAAAGCCCGGCGGCGGCTTCGACCTGACCTGCCGTCTGGCAGCCAACGCCCTGCTCGAGACCAAGCAGATCTCGCAGCCGATGGCGGTCACCTACATGGAAGGCGGGGTCGGCGCCGTTGCTTATAACCATGTGATCGGCAAGCGCGGCTCCGACGGCAATCTGATCACCGCTGCCTCCTCCGGCTCGGCGCTCCTCATTGCCCAGGGCAAGTTCGGCCAGTACGACGAGAATGCGGTCCGCTGGCTCGGCGCGCTCGGTGCCGACTACGGCGTTCTCGTTGTATCCGCCGATTCGCCCTACAAAACGCTCGGTGAACTCATCGAGGCCTTCAAGGCGGACTCCACGCAGTTCCCGATCGGTGGCGGCGGTGCCGTAGGCTCGCAGGACTGGATGAAGGGTTCGCTGCTTGCCAAGGCTGCCGGCCAGGATCCGAAGACCATGCGTTACGTTGCGCTGGAAGGCGGCGGAGCCGTTCTGACCGCGCTTGAAGGCGGCCATATCAAGGTCGGCTCCGGTGACGCGGCCGAAATGGGCAAGCACCACGTTGCCGGCAAGGTCCGCATCCTCGCCGTCATGGCGCCGGAGCGCCTGCCCGGCGAACTGGCCGACGTCCCGACAGCCCGCGAACAGGGCTACGACATCGACTGGCCGGTCTGGCGCGGCTACTACGTCGGCAAGGACGTGTCCGACGCTGACTACGACTGGTGGGTAAAGGCCTTCGAAACGGCCGCCGCCACGCCGGAGTTCGCCAAGGAACGCGAAGCGCGCGGCCTGTTCGAGTTCACCCTGCTCGGCAAGGCCTTCGAAGACCGCGTGAAGGAAGACGTGGCGCGCTTCAAGATCCTCGCCAAGGAAGCCGGCATGTAATTTCCACTCCCCTCGACGATCCTCCCAAGACACGAGGCGGACCGCCCTCCGTCACCTGCATCGTCAGGTGACGGAGGGAAACGAGGGCGAAGACATTCATCCAGACCTGCGCCGCCGGGCGATCACGATCCGGCGGCTTATTCATAAGAACAGGGGGTGACACCATGTCAGAAAACCATCATCCATCAGCCCGGGCCGTGCAGTTGATCGGCCGTGGCGCGGCGCTTTGCCTTATCCTGCTTGCACTCGCCTACGGTATCGGCGGCAGCATGATCGAATACGCCTTCTCCTCCGATCCGCTCGGCCCCCGGGTTTTTCCTGTCGCGCTCGCGATTGTCCTCGGGCTGCTGTGCATCTGGTATATCGCTTCGCCGGGATCGGCCGAAGGCTTCCCTTCAGGCGCGCTTCTCGTTCGCGTCCTCTCGGTGCCGGTACTGCTGATCGTCTCGGTCGCACTGTTCGAGCCGGCCGGCTTTGCCATTTCGATCTTTGTTCTCACCTTCGGAGCGGCGCTCATCTTCGGCGCGCCACCGGTAAAGGCCTTTATCGGGGCTGTCGGTCATGCGGCTCTGTGGTGGTTCGTCTTCTCCTATCTTCTGGAGGTCTACCTGCCCGTCGGCGCATTGTTCGGCTGAGGCTCGGGACCGGAACCGGAAAGGATCAATTCCATGAACTTCGAATATCTCTGGCAGGGTTTCGCCGTAGCGCTCACCTTTCAGAACCTTTTGATCGGTCTCGTCGGTTGCTTCATCGGCACACTGGTCGGCGCACTGCCGGCCATCGGTCCGATCAACGGCATCGCGCTTCTCCTGCCGATCGCCTATACGATGGGCCTGCCGGCGGAAAGCACGATGATCCTGCTTGCCGCCATCTATTGCGGTGCCGAATATGGCGGCCGCATCTCCTCCATCCTGCTCAACGTTCCAGGTGACGCCGGTGCCGTCATGACGGCGCTCGACGGCTATCCGATGGCCAAGCAGGGCCGCGCCGGCGAGGCGCTGGCGCTGTCGGGTCTCGCCTCGTTCGTGGGTGGCATGTTCGGGGCGGCGGGTCTTGCGCTCTTTGCGCCCATCCTCTCCGGTCTGGCGATCGGTTTTGGTCCTGCCGAATACTTCGTCCTGATGGTGTTCGCGTTCGCGACGCTCGGCTCGATGGTCGGCAGCCAGCCGGTCAAGACGCTGATCGGCTGCACGCTCGGCCTGATGCTGGCGACCGTCGGTCTCGATCCGACGTCCGGCGCCTACCGCTTCACGTTCAACGAGCCGGAACTCGGCGACGGCATCGAGTTTGTCGTTCTCGTGATCGGCCTGTTCTCGATCTCCGAAGCGCTGATCATCCTGGAGAACCAGGGGCGTGGGATGACTGTGATCCGCGAACTCGGCCGGATGACCGCGCGTCTCTCCGACATCACCAAGAGCGCCGGTACCACCGTGCGCAGCGCCATCATCGGTTTCGTCGTCGGTGTTCTTCCCGGCACGGGTGCTTCGGTGTCGAGCGCGATCTCATATACAACAGCAAAGCGTATTTCCGATACCGAAGGCACGTTCGGAAAGGGTGACGTGCGTGGGCTCGCCGCGCCGGAAGCCGCGAACAACGCCACGGCCTGCGGCGCATTTGTGCCAATGCTGACGCTGGGGGTTCCGGGTTCCGGTACCACCGCCGTCATGCTGGGCGCGCTGATGCTCTACAACATCCAGCCGGGGCCGATGCTGCTGACGGAACGGCCGGAGATCGTGGGTGGTCTCGTGGCATCGCTGTTCGTCGGCAACCTCATCCTGCTGGCGCTAAACCTGCCGCTGGTGCAGATCTTCGCCCGCGTGTTGACGGTGCCGAACTGGCTGCTGGTGCCCGGCATCCTGGTCCTGTCGATCGTCGGGGTATACTCCACCCATGCGTCGATCTTCTCGATCTACCTGATGTTCGCGATCGGCATGGCCGGCTGGCTATTGCGCAAGGCAGGCTTCGACATGGCGCCGATTATCCTGGGCTTCGTGCTCGGGCGGGTGATGGAGGTGAACCTGCGCAATGCGCTGGCAATCAGCGGCGGGGAGGTCTCCATCCTCTTCAGCAGCACGATCTGCATCGTTTTGTGGTGCATGGCCATCGCGGTCGCGGTGTTCCCGGTCTTCCTTTCAAGGCGCGCCAAGCGCCGGATGCGGGAAGCAGCCGCCGCGATGAACTGAACCATCACAACGAACGCACTGAAAGCCGGGCGAGAGTCCGGCTTTTTCTTTTGATACATGCTGCATGTATGTATCTGGCGAGGCCTGGCCAAGCTTCACGAAAGGCGGCCGCGATAGTCTTGGAAGCACATTGTATCTATCCGGAGATCGCCAATGAAGATCGCCCTGGCTCTGATGGCCGCCACAGTCCTTCTCGCCGCACCTTCGGCCGGGCAGGCAAGAAGCGGGCTGAAGGCGCCGGAATTCGTCACGTTCTCCGGGCAATGCCTGCGCGTCGCCATGGGCAAACAGGACATGACGCCGGCCTGCACGGGTATGCTGGGCGGTTCCGAGCACGCGGATGGCCGCAACGGCATCTATTTCCTGATGGCCAACAATCACATCGTGACGTTCAGCGGCAAGGCGACCGACAAGCGCGGCGGTTTCCCGATCGACCGGGTTGTGTTCAACACCGGCGAGGAGGCCGTGAAGCCACAGGCGGTTCGTGCGACGGGACGCTGCAGCTATACCGATCCGAGCCGCGGCCCCGTGACGATCCGGTGCGTCGGTGCGCTGGCCGAGGGCACGTCCTTTGTGGCGTCCTTCCGCACGGACGGCACGCCTCCGCAGTAAGCGCGTTCAGGCTGCCGCGTCAGGCATTTCCGTGATCATCTTCGTCAGGCTGCCTTCGGCCGGGAATAGCGGGATCAGGCAGGCCTGGAGGGCATGGTAGATGTCGCCCTTGCCGGGGAAGAGCGTATTTGACGGTTTCAGGTCGTCGCTCAGTTCCTCGTTCCATCCGCCGTTCTCGCGGTCGAGCGTGTAGCGCGAGATAAAGCCCCAGATCTTGCGATAGCTTTCCTCGTGGAAGTCGCTGGGCGCGTGCTGGTTCAGATAGTGCGCAGCGGCGGCACCCTCGCAGAGTGGCCACCAGAGTTTCATCTTCTTATCCGGCACGTTGTCCCAGTCGAGCGTGTAGTAGAAGCCGCCGCGCTCCTTGTCCCAACCAAGCTTCATCGACTGGAAGAAGAGGCCGCGTGCCGCCTCCGGCATCCAGTCGTGCACCTTGCCGCCGAGGGTCCAGAGTTGCAGCACGAGGCGGGCCCATTCCAGCCAGTGGCCCGGCGTGGTGCCCGCCGGTCGGAACATTTCGTTGCGATGATAGTAGTTCCGGTCGAGGGTCCACTGCTCGTCGAAGTGTTCCGGCAGACGGTAGGTGCATTCTGTGGCGCGGCGGCGAATGATCAGGTCGGCGATGCTTTCCGCCTTGTCGAGATAATGGCGCTCACCGGTAACCTCGAACGCTGCCATCAGCGCTTCGGTCAGGTGCATGTTGGAGTTTTGTCCGCGATAGCCGGGCACCGGCGTCCAGACGGCGGAGAATTCCTCGGCGATGGCACCGTGCTCCGGCTCCCAGAAGCGGCTTTCAAGAACCTCGGTGATGTCGGCCAGCATATCGTCGGCGAGCGGATGACCGACACATTTGGCGGAGGCGGCGGCAAGCAGCACGAAGGCATGGCCGTAGCCCTGCTTCGACGGATCGATCGCGCCGTTGTCATCGACCTGCCAGTAGTAGCCGCCATTGTCCTGATCGCGGTGGCGCTTCCACAGGAAGGTCATGCCATGATCGACGACCTCGGCGGATCCCGGCTGGCCGAGGAGATCGCCGATTGCAAAGCAGTGGACCATGCGGGCGCTGGCGTGGATGCCCCGCACCGGATTGTCCAGCTTGAGCGGCTTGCCGCGACGGTCGAGGTCGTAGAAGCCGCCTTTTGGATTGATCGATGCGAACTGGAAGAAATCAAAAAGACCTGCGGCCTGCTGCAAGAGCCAGCGGCGATGGTGCGGGCGATCGGTCCAGTGCCGGGGGAGTGTCCCCGTCGTGTTCGCAAGTTCCATGATCGTTCCTCCGCCGTCTGCAATCCGATGGTTCGTATAGCGGCGCTTCCGGTCTTTGTCACGGCGAGAGAGACTGAGACTCGGACTTGACGAACAGCATAAAGGTATGTTGACATAAACATGTCTTTATGTGCTTTTGAAATCGTGTCGCTTATGGAATAAGGAAATTCGCTCATGCTCAACAATCTTTTTGGACCGGAGAGGGGACTGAGGGACGGGCAGGAGATTGCCGAAGCGTTGGCAAAGGCGGCGCGGGAGCGCATCCTGATCCTCGACGGTGCTATGGGCACGCAGATCCAGGGGCTCGGCTTCGACGAAGACCAGTTTCGCGGCGAGCGGTTTCTCGGTTGTGCCTGCCACCAGAAGGGCAACAACGACCTTTTGATCCTCACCCAGCCGAGCGCGATCGAGGAGATTCATTTTCACTACGCCATGGCCGGGGCAGACATCCTGGAGACGAACACCTTCTCCTCGACGAAGATCGCGCAGGCCGACTACGCGATGGAGGGCGCCGTCTACGATCTCAACCTTGAAGGCGCCCGTGTCGCGCGCCGGGCCGCGTACCGGGCCGAGCGCGAGGATGGCAAGCGCCGCTTTATCGCCGGCGCCATCGGACCGACGAACCGGACAGCCTCCATCTCGCCCGACGTCAACAATCCCGGTTATCGCGCGGTGTCCTTCGATGATCTGAGGCTCGCTTATGCCGAGCAGATCGACGGCCTGATCGACGGCGGTGCCGACATCATCCTGATCGAGACGATCTTCGACACGCTAAACGCAAAGGCGGCCATCGTTGCCTGCGAGGAGCGGTTCGCCGAGAAAGGCATCCGCCTGCCGGTGATGATCTCAGGGACGATTACAGACCTTTCGGGCCGTACACTCTCCGGCCAGACGCCATCGGCCTTCTGGTATTCGGTGCGACACGCCAACCCCTTCACCGTCGGCCTGAACTGCGCTCTGGGAGCCGACGCCATGAGGCCGCACCTGCAGGAGCTGTCCGGCGTTGCCGATACCTTCATCTGCGCCTATCCGAACGCAGGCCTGCCGAACGAATTCGGGCAGTACGACGAAACGCCCGAGATGATGGCGGCGCAGATCGAGGGTTTCGCGAAAGACGGTCTGGTCAACGTGGTCGGCGGCTGCTGCGGCTCGACGCCCGAGCATATCCGGGCCATCGCCGAGGCGGTGGCACCGTTCAAGCCGCGTCAGGTGCCCGAGCACAAACCGTTCATGTCGCTGTCCGGTCTCGAGCCGTTCGTGCTCACCAAGGACATCCCGTTCGTCAATGTCGGCGAGCGCACCAATGTCACGGGCTCGGCCAAGTTCCGCAAACTGATCACCGCTGGCGACTATGCCTCCGCACTCGCAATCGCGCGCGACCAGGTGGAGAACGGAGCGCAGATCATCGACATCAACATGGACGAGGGCCTGATCGATTCCGAGAAGGCGATGGTCGAATTCCTCAACCTGATCGCGGCCGAACCGGATATCGCCCGCGTGCCGATCATGATCGATTCGTCCAAGTTCTCGATCATCGAGGCCGGCCTGAAGTGCGTTCAGGGAAAGGCGGTCGTCAATTCGATCTCGATGAAGGAAGGCGAGGAGAGCTTTCTCGCGCAGGCCCGTCTCGTGCGCAATTACGGTGCTGCGGTGGTCGTCATGGCTTTCGACGAGAAGGGGCAGGCCGACACCTACGAGCGCAAGGTGGAAATCGCCGAGCGAGCTTACCGGCTGCTGACGGAGGAAGCGGGCTTCGCGCCCGAGGACATTATCTTCGACCCGAACATCTTCGCTGTGGCGACGGGTATCGAGGAGCACAACAATTACGGCCGCGATTTCATCGAGGCCGCCCGGACGATCCGCGAGAGAATGCCGCTGGTGCATATATCCGGCGGCGTCTCGAACCTCTCCTTCTCGTTTCGTGGCAACGAGCCGGTGCGCGAGGCCATGCACGCCGTCTTCCTCTACCACGCGATCCAGGCCGGCATGGACATGGGCATCGTCAATGCCGGGCAGCTGGCGGTCTACGAGAGCATCGAACCGGAATTGCGGGAGGCCTGCGAGGATGTGGTGCTGAACCGTCGTGCCGACGCGACGGAGCGGCTGCTGGAGATTGCCGAACGCTTCAGGGGTGGGCCAGGCAAGGAAGCCCGAGCGCAGGATCTGGCCTGGCGCGAGTGGCCGGTCGAGAAGCGCCTGGAACACGCCCTGGTCAACGGCATCACCGAGTATATCGAAGCCGATACCGAGGTAGCCCGGCTTGTGGCGGAGCGGCCCCTGCATGTCATCGAAGGCCCTCTGATGGCCGGCATGAACGTCGTCGGCGATCTGTTCGGTTCGGGCAAGATGTTCCTGCCGCAGGTCGTCAAGTCCGCCCGAGTGATGAAGCAGGCAGTTGCGGTGCTCTTGCCCCACATGGAGGCGGAGAAGCTTGCGAACGGAGGCGGCGAACGCGAAAGCGCGGGCAAGATCCTGCTCGCGACCGTGAAGGGCGACGTGCACGACATCGGCAAGAACATCGTCGGCGTCGTGCTCGCCTGCAACAATTACGAGATCATTGACCTTGGCGTCATGGTGCCGGCGACGAAGATCTTTGAGACGGCGATCAAGGAGAAGGTCGATGTTATCGGCCTATCCGGCCTCATCACGCCCTCGCTCGACGAGATGGTGCATGTCGCCTCGGAAATGGAGCGGCAGGGCTTCGACATCCCGTTGCTGATCGGGGGGGCCACCACGAGTCGCGTGCACACGGCGGTCAAGGTCTCGCCGCAGTACACGCGCAACCAGGCGATCTATGTGACCGATGCGAGCCGTGCCGTCGGCGTGGTGTCATCGCTTCTCTCGCCCGACAACAAAGATACGTATCTGGCCGGAATTCGCGATGAGTACCGGAAAGTTGCGGATGCCCACGCGCGGGCGGAAGCCGAGAAGCAGCGGCTGCCGCTGGCGGCAGCGCGGGCCAACAAGGTGACGGTCGACTGGTCGGCCTACAAGCCCGCGGCGCCGAGCTTCCTCGGCACGAAAGTGTTCGACGACTATGATCTGGCGGACCTTGCCCGGTACATCGACTGGACGCCGTTCTTCCAGACCTGGGAACTCAAGGGCCGCTACCCGGCAATCCTCGAGGACGAGGCGCAAGGGGAGGCGGCGCGGCAGCTGTTTGCTGATGCGCAGGCGATGCTCCAGAAGATCATCGCGGAGAAGTGGTTCCGGCCGCGCGCCGTCATCGGCTTCTGGCCGGCGAACGCTGTTGGAGACGATATCCGTCTTTTCACCGATCCATCGCGACAGGAAGAACTGGCGACGTTTTTCACGCTTCGCCAGCAGTTGTCGAAGCGTGACGGGCGACCGAACGTTGCGCTCGCCGATTTCGTCGCGCCGCTCGACAGCGGCATTCAGGACTATGTCGGCGGCTTTGTCGTTACGGCGGGCTTCGAGGAGATCGCCATTGCCGAGCGATTCGAACGCGCCAACGACGACTATTCGTCGATCCTCGTGAAGGCGCTGGCCGACCGGTTCGCCGAGGCCTTCGCCGAGCACATGCACGAGCGGGTGCGCAAGGAATTCTGGGGCTATGCCGCCGACGAGGCTTATGCGCCGCAGGACCTGATCGGCGAGCCCTATGCCGGTATCCGTCCCGCGCCCGGTTATCCGGCCCAGCCGGACCATACGGAAAAGACCACGCTGTTCCGGCTGCTGGACGCGCAGAAGGCGACAGGGGTGACCTTGACCGAGAGCATGGCGATGTGGCCAGGCTCTTCGGTGTCCGGCCTCTATCTCGGCCATCCGGACAGCTACTATTTCGGCGTTGCCAAGGTGGAGCGCGATCAGGTCGAGGACTATGCGACACGGAAGGGCATGGCGGTTCGGGAGGTGGAGCGGTGGCTGGGCCCTGTGCTCAACTACATTCCCGCGAAGCCGGAGGCGGCTGTGGACGATGCCGCGTGACGCGCGGTGGTTCGCCTGCTTCCTGGCTGTCGCTTTTGGCAAGGTGTCATGCCTGACGCCGTGGCATGATCGGTGACAAGATCCGGAAGCGCCAGGGGAATTCAATGACAGCCGGGACGAAACCCATGCCGAGCGAGGAGGGCATCCTGGCCTTTCTCGAAAAGTGCGACGCCTTCTATCCGGCGGATGCGGTCGATGCCTCGATCGGGCAGCAGCGACAGTGGTACAATGCGCTCTGCGCGGAATTTTCGCCGGCGCATCCGGAGGGAGTGGTCACCGACGATTTCCTGATCGATAATCGCATTCCGGTGCGGCGGTACCGACCCTCTCGGCCCAGGACAGCGGTCAGGCTGCTTTATCTGCATGGCGGTGGCTTCGTCGTCGGTTCGCTCGACAGCCACGACTCGATTTGTGCAGAGATCGCCGACGCTGTCGGTGCGGAACTGACGGCTGTCGATTACCGTCTCGCGCCGGAGCATGTCTGGCCGGCGCAGCATGAGGATTGCCTCGCGGTACTGAGAAGCTTCGTACAGGCGGGAGAGAAGGTCGTTGTCATCGGTGACAGTGCCGGAGGCAATCTGGCGGCCGGCCTCTGTGTCCGGGCTTTGCAGGAGGGCTGGTCGCGTGCCATCATCGGACAGGCGCTGATCTATCCCGCGCTTGGCGGTGATCTGAGGACCGGTTCCTATGACGAGATGGCCGAGGCGCCCGGATTGTCGACGTCCGACGTTCGCTACTATCGGGAAGTCCTGCAGGCGCCTGGTGACGACGCGGTTGCTCATCCGCTGCTGACGGAGGATGTCGCGGGGCTGCCGCCGACCTTCATCACCGTCGCCCGTTTCGATCCGCTCCGGGATGATGGGCGTGACTATGCGGCGCGGCTGGCGAAAGCGGGTGTCGAGGTCTGGTTCCGGGAGGAGCCGCAGATGGTGCATGCCTGGCTGCGGGCCAGGCATATGAGCGAAGGGGCAAGAGCCGGATTTGCCGCGCTTTGTGGAGCGGTGTCACGTCTCGCCGGAGCGGACGCTGCCCGGAAGGGGTTGGCCTAGGCGGCCGCTCGCCTTTGCGGTGCTGCTGCGGCCGCGGCAGAACCGGGTTCGCGGATTGCCTTGCGGCGGTTGAGCTTGAAGGTCGCGACGATCTCGGTGAGTTTGCGCGCCCCTTCTGCCAGCGCCTGACCGACACTCGTCATCCCGCCGACCATGGCCGAGTTCTGCTGGGTCGCCTGATCGAGCGAGTTGACGGCGGCGTTGATCTCGCCAAGCCGGCTCGACTGTTCCTGCGCGGCATGGGCGATGGCCTCGACATTGGTGTCGATGGACTGCACGAAGGTCTGGATGCGGTTCAGTGCATCCCCCGTGTCACCCACAAGGCGCACGCCTTCCTGGACCTCGGACGTTGATTTGGCAATCAGCTGGGCAATCTCCTGTGCCGCCTTGGCCGACCGCTGGGCAAGCTCGCGCACTTCCTGCGCGACGACGGCGAAGCCCTTGCCACTCTCGCCGGCGCGCGCCGCCTCAACGCCTGCATTGAGTGCCAGCAGGTTGGTCTGGAAGGCGATCTCGTCAATTACGTCGATGATGTTGCCGATCTCTTTCGAGGCCGTCTCGATACGGCCCATGGCGTCGACTGTGGATTTCACGACATCGACCGATTCCGACGCGGCCTTGCGGGCATCCTGAACCAATGTGCGGGTGCTGCGGGTCCGCTCCGTGGATTCCCGGATCGTCTCGGTGATCTGTTCGAGGGCGGCCGATGTCTGCTCCAGCGATACGGCCTGCTGTTCCGAACGATGGGCGAGGCTTTCGGAACTGCTGCGCATTTGGCTGCTGTTTGAAGTCAGCTGCGCGGTCTCGGACAGAACCAGCTCAAGCGTTTCCTGGAAACGGCCTATCGAGGTGTTGAAGTTGTGCCGGAGGCTTTCGAATTCCTCGGGGAAGGGGTTGTCGATCGTCACTCGAATATTGCAGTCGGCGAGACGGGTAAGTCCTGCACCCAGTTCCGTCAGCGCGTTGACGCGGGCGGTGATATCGGAGGCGAACTTGACGACCTTCCAGACCTTGCCGGTGTCGTCGACGATCGGGTTGTAGCTCGCCTGGATATGGATGCGGGCGCCGCTTTTGGTGACGCGGGCGAACTTGTCGACGAAGAATTCGCCCTTGGCCAGACGGGACCAGAAGGTGGCGTAGTCGGCCGACCGCGCATAGTCTTTTTCGCAGAACATTGAATGATGGCGGCCGACGATCTCGTTCAGGCTGTAGCCGAGCGTCTGGAGGAAGTTCTCGTTGGCCGTCAGGATCTCGCCCGTCGGGGTGAACTCGATGACGGCCTGGGAACGGCTCAACGCATCGATCTTGCCATTGCTGTCGAGTTCCCTGAGCTTCGCCTCGGTGATGTCGGTGGCGATCTTGACCACCTTCAAAACCTTGCCGCCGCGCATCACCGGGTTATAGGAAGCCTCGATCCAGACCGGGCGGTTGCCCTTGCCGAAACGCTTGTACTGGCGGCGGTCAAAGCGGCCGGACGCGAGCTGTTTCCAGAAGTCGCGGTAGGCAGATGAGTTCGCCTCCTCGACAGCGATGAACATGCGATGATGCTTGCCGACCACTTCGGAGCGTTGATATCCCATCGCCTTGCAGAAGTTCTCGTTGGCATCGAGGATCTCGCCCTCGGGCGTGAATTCGATGATGGCGAGCGATTTGTTCAGGGCGTCGATAACGAGGCTGGCATCACTGCCGAGGCCGAACAGGGACATGGATGAGGTCTCCGGATGAGTGAGTGACCTCAGTATTGATGATAATAGACAACAATCTATTAAAATCAGAACTTTCTACATAAGGAACATGTGCTTGTGTGGTTAACGCAAGCACAGCTTGCGCGTGTCTCAGGCAAAGCTGTCGATGATGGTGATACCGCTTTCGGCGAAACGGTCCATATTTGCTAGTGCCGGTACGGCCTCCGTCAGCGAGATATGCCGACCGATCAGTTTTTGCGGCTGCAACGTTCCGGCGGAGATCATCGCAAGCATCGCGTCGTAGCGCCACGCCTGCATGCCGTGGCTGCCGTAGATTTCCAGTTCGTGGGCGATGACGCGGTCCATAGGAAGCGCGGGGCGCGCTTGCGCGGCCAACAGCAGGCCGACCTGGACGTGGCGGCCGCGGCGGCGCAGGTTGAGGATCGAGTGATTGCAGGTCGAGGGGTGGCCGAGCGCATCGACCGAGACATGCACGCCGCCGCCGGTGGCATCACGAACCGCGACGGGGATGTCGGTTTCGACGGATGCGTTGATGGTCACCGTGGCGCCGAGCGAGCGGGCAAACGCAAGTTTTTCCTCGGAAATGTCGATGGCGACGACATTGGCGCCGAGCGCCTTGCCGATCATGATCGCAGAGAGACCGACGCCGCCGCAGCCGTGGACCGCGAGCCACTCGCCGCCCTTCAGCCGTCCCTGGTCGACAACGGCCCGGAATGAGGTCGCGAAACGGCAGCCGAGGCTCGCGGCGGTCGCATCGTCGATCTCGTCCGGCAGCTTCACCAGATTGTGGTCGGCATAGTCGAGCGCCATCAGTTCGGCGTAGCTGCCCCAATGGGTGAAGCCCGGCTGGAACTGTTCCTCGCAGACCTGGCTGTTGCCCGACTTGCATTCGAAACAATGGCCGCAGCCCGAAACGAAGGGGACGGTGACGCGATCGCCGACCTTGAAGCGCTTCACCTCGGGACCGACGGCCTCGATCACGCCGGCGAATTCATGGCCGGGCACGTGGGGCAGATTGATATCCGGGTCGTGACCCATCCAGCCGTGCCAGTCGCTGCGGCAGAGGCCGGTCGCTGTGATGGAGAGCACGACGCCGGCCTTGGGTGGCGTGGGATCCGGCAAAGTGGCAATCTTGGGTGCCTCGCCGAAACGCTCGTAGAACATCGCCTTCATCACATACTCCCTGCGACTCGCCGCCTTAGCCGGCGGCGAGCCATCAAAGCACGTCGCTCACATGAAATCACGCGCGATGCGCTCGCCGTGATGCCGCTCGAAGACCAGCGTATCGCCCTCGTAGGCGGTGACATGCGCCGCGATGACCCATTCGGTCGCGGTGCAGGCGATCGTCGATGTGGCGACCGAGCGAACCGACCAGCCGGGGCGAGACATGTCGCAGGTCCAGGTCGAACTGCCGGTCATCGACAGGGGATCGCCCGGCGAGATCGTCCAGTTTTCCTCGCGAACCTGACGGGTCGAGAGGCCGGTGCCGGGATGTTCGGATACGCCGGTATCCTCAAGAATGTGGTAGGTCGTCGTGTTTTCCGAGAGGTTGCGGATGACCTCGCGCAAGGTTTCCGACGGCTCGTGTTCGATGTAGGTCGGCAGCGGGTTCGGATCGTCCGGCTCCCTCACCGTTATGTCGCGGTGATCTCCGAGCTCCGGCATCTTGAGTTCGAGGCTGGCGGTGTCGATCGTTAGGCCCGGATCGGAAGGCGGCGGCAGGATCATCGGCCAGTAGCTGGTCGATAGAGCGAGCCGGATCCGGTGGCCGGCGCGGAAACGATAGCCGCAGGCGTCGAGCGTGACGGTGATGCGGACCTTTTCGCCGTGCGGCATGGCTTTCGGGTGTTCGTTGCTCTCGCGATGGGCAAGGTTCAGCATGCCGAACGAGACACGATAAGCCGTGCCATCCGGATGGACGTCGACGACGCGGGCGACGAGGTTTGCCCAGTCGGCGTCACAGCCGACCTCCACCGTCACGGTCGGCCGGCCGAGGAAATCGACATCGGCGTCAAGAGGAGCGGTGTCAAAGCAGAGCGAGCCGGCATCGTCACTGCGCTGATCGATCGCCATCTCGACGTCAGGCTTCAGCGTGAACCATTCGCCGGAGGCCGTTCCCGTGTCGAGCGGCGATTTCAGGAAAACGTCGCGGGCATTGGCGCCCGACTTGCCACCGAGCGTGAGGGCGCCAGTGCCGGATACTGCGAAGGTCTGGAAGCTCGGTGCTGTCCAGACATCCTTGGCGATCCAGCGGCCGGTGTCGTGGTCACGGCGCGGGGCAGGGCGGATCGCGTCGAGGATGTAAGCGCGCATCTGCGGCGTTGCTTCGGCGCCGTTCTGTTCGTTGCGCAGCCAGCGGTTCCAGAAGGCGATAGCCTCTCCGATGAAGTCGGCGCGCGGTTTCGGCCAGGCGAAGTGCGGATATTTGTGAACCCAGGGACCGATGAGGGCCTTGGCCTTGTCGCCTAAGCCCTCGACGGCCTTGATCGGCGTATTGCGATAGCCGTCGGCCCAGCCGGCGATGACGAGGGCGGGGATCTTGAACGCGGAAAAATCCTCGGCGATGGAGCCGTGTTTCCAGAAGGCGTCGCGGCGCTGGTGCGGCAGCCACTCGTTCATGAAGAAGGGTTCCTTCTCCAGCCGCTCCAGCCACATCTCCTTCCAGCGGTCGCCGACGATGTCAGGATCGGGGGAGCGCGACTGGTAGCCCTGCATGGTGGCAGCCCACGAGAGCTGGGCAGAGAGATGGCAGCCATCCTTGTAGTGGATGTCGTCGTTGTAGCGGTCGGTGGTGGAGGCGATGGAGATGACCGCCTTCAGCGCCGGCGGGTTCATCGCCGCGACCTGCAGGCAGTTGAAGCCGCCCCAGGAAATTCCCATCATGCCCACAGAGCCGTTCGACCACGGCTGGGCCGCGATCCAGCCAATCAGTTCGCAGGCGTTCGCCAGTTCGAGCGGCGTGTATTCGCCATCGATGACGCCATCTGATTCACCGGAACCCCTGATGTCGACGCGCACGCCGGCGATGCCGGCGGCGGCGAAGTGCGGATAGGTGCTCTCGTCGCGCGGCGAGGTCCCGTCGCGCTTGCGGTAGGGCAGGAACTCGAAGACGGCCGGTACCGGATCGGCCTCGGCGCCATCCGGCATCCAGATGCGCGCGGCAAGCCGCGTGCCGTCCTTGAGGGTGATCCACTCGTTTTCGATTACGGTGAAGGGGCGTTTGCTGCTCACGATGTTTTCCCGTGCTTCCATTCTCACGCGTCGAACCAGATACGGCTGCCGATATAGCCGTTCGACATGTCGTTACCGATATCATCGACGTAGCCTTTGAGCTTGTTCGTCGACGCCATGATGTAGTCGTTGAAAACAGGCAGGATGAGGCCGCCTTCGTCGCGCACCATCAACGCCATCGTGCGATAAAGGTCTTTGCGCTTGGCTTCATCGAGCTCCGAGCGGGCCTGCAGCAGCATCTTGTCGAAGTCATCTCGCTTGAACCGCGTGTCGTTCCACTCGGCTGTCGAGAGGTAGGAGGTCGAGTAGCGCGAGTCCTGTGTCGGGCGACCGCCCCAATAGGAGGCGCAGAAGGGCTGGACGTTCCAGACATTGGTCCAATAGCCGTCTTCCGGTTCGCGCTTGACCTCGATCTCGATGCCGGCCTTCTTGGCACTTTCCTGGAACATGATCGCCGCGTCGACCGCACCGGCGAAGGCGGCGTCCGACGTGCGCAGCAGGACGGGACGGTCGTGACCGGACTTCTTGAAGTGGAAGGCGGCCTTATCCGGATCGTAGACGCGCTGCTCGATATCATCGGGTGCCAGCGCATAGTTGCCGTTGACGGGGTAGTCGTTGCCGAGCGTGCCGTAGCCGCCGAGCACCTGGTCGAGAATCGCCTGCCGGTCGATCGCGTATTTCAATGCGAGGCGAAGATCGTTGTTGTCGAACGGTGCCGTGTCGCAGTGCATCAGGAAGCTGTAGAAGCCCTTGCCGGCGTTTCTGATAATCTCGACCGACTGCGCACGCGTCAACAGAGGTACGGTCTTGGGATCGACATTGTTGATGAAGTGGACCTGGCCGGAGGCGAGGGCCGCGACACGCGCCGTGGTGTCGTTCATCACCAGAATCTCGACACTGTCGACAAAGCCACGGTCAGGACGCCAATCGCTCCCATTCTTTTCGAAGGTGGCGCGAACACCGGCCTCGAAGCTCTTCATCGTGTAGGGGCCGGTACCGATTGCCGCGGCAGGCGCATCGACGCCGCCCTTCGGCTGGATGATCAGGTGGTAATCGGTCAGCATCAGCGGCAGGTCGGCATTGCCTTCCTTCAGCGTCAGCACAAGGTCTCCGGCTTTTTCCTCGATCCCGGTGATCGAGGACAGCAGGCCGAGGGCACCGGACTGGGAGGCTTCATCTGCGTGGCGCTTCAATGTGGCGACCACGTCAGCCACGCCCATCTTGCTGCCGTCGTGGAAGGCGACGTCATCGCGGATCTTGAAAGTCCAGACCGATGCGTCCGCGGACGGCTCCCAGGAGGCTGCAAGCGACGGCACCGGTGCGCCCGTCTTCGGATCGGATTCGACCAGCGTGTCGCCCCAGAGGCGGCCGATCACAAAGAGGACGGATGCGCTGTATGTGGCGGGATCAAGCACGTCGCTGGTGGCGCCGCCCTTGAGGCCGAGCTTGAGATCGCCACCGCGCTTCGGTTCCTGAGCGCGAGCGGGTGAGGCGAGCAGGCTGCCGGAGAAACCGGCCGCGAGACCGATGGCGGCCGTGCCTCCAAGGAAGGTGCGGCGGTCGATGGAGGTGGGGAGGATAAGGCCGGTGCGACCCTTGCTGAAATCGGACATTTGGAGATCCCCTTTTCGGATTTGTCGCCGAGACCGTAATCCGAGTGGTGCGCCACACAATTTCGCTGTATGACGCATTTTTAAGCGAATTTACGCTGCCGTCACGGTTGTCTTCTTACGGTCTGTCACGCCATGGATGTCTTCATCGAAAATCTCAAAACGGCGTGTGCGACACAGCGCTCGATCTCTCACATCTGCCGCGAGGTCGGCATCAACCGGCAGCAGTTCAACCGCTACATCAATGGCGAAACGAGACCGTCGCCGCACAACCTGGCACGGATCGCCGCCTTCTTCGGACTCTCCGCCTCGGATTTCTCGTTGTCTACCAGGGTATTCGGCGAGAAGCTGCACCGGCCTGAGCGCGGCGGGGCCGAGGCCACCGACCTCCTCAAAGGACTTCCGGGCGATCTCGCGGCGCTTCGAAAGCATGCCGGCTATTACCAGACCTATCATCTGTCGCTGTCCTGGCCCGGCCTTGCCGTTTGCTCCTGCAGCCGGCTTTACGAGCACAACGGCCAAATGCATGTGAAGACGGTCGAGCGGATAAGGGACCGGGAAAGGGAAATCCGGCAGGATACGAAATATGTCGGCCTCGCCGCCTTCCTGCGCAATCGTATCTTTATCTACGAGCGGGCGAGGGGCATCAATACGATGCTGTCGCAGACGATCCTGCTACCGTTCGAGATCCACCAGAAGGCCTATCTCAGGGGAACGACTATGGGCGTTTCCTGGCGCAAGGGCAATCTTCCCTATGCGTCCCGCATGATCTGGCGGCATGTCGGCGCGGAGCCGGACCTGCGGCAACTGTTGTCGCGATGCGGAGTATTGCCGCTGTCGTCGCGGCAATTGCCGCCGACGGTCCGAAGTTTTCTCGACGTTCCGGAGGCGGAGCTTCTGACGGTTCCGAACGAGTATTGAGCGCGGGTCAGTTGCCCGCGCTCTCCATCTTGCGGGTGGCGAGCGCCTTTTCGAGCCAGCCGATTTCCATCTCCGGCACGGATTTCAGCAGCAGGTCGGTGTAGTCGTCGAAGGGCGGAGCGAGCACCTTCGACTTCGGCCCAAACCGCACCAGCCGTCCCCTGTGCATGACAGCCACGGAGTCGGCTATCGCGCGGACGATGGCGATGTCATGGGTGATGAACACATACGAGAGCTGGGTTTCGGCCTGCAGGCGCATCAGCAGTTTCAGGATACCTTCGGCCACCAGCGGATCGAGCGCCGAGGTCGGCTCGTCGCAGAGGAGGACTTCGGGTTTCGCTGCCAGAGCACGGGCGATCGCCACGCGCTGCTTCTGCCCGCCGGAAAGTTCGGCGGGATAGCGGTCGACGAAGCCGGAGCCCATCTCGATCTGCTCCAGCAGTTCCTTCACGCGCGCCGTCTTTGCCGCACCGTGGAGGCCGTAATAGAACGTCAGTGGCCGGCCGATGATGTCGCGCACCGTTTGGCGCGGGTTCATCGCCGTGTCGGCCATCTGGTAGATCAGCTGGATGCGTCGCAGATCGTCTCGCGAGCGGTCCTTGAGGGCCTTCGGCAAGGGGCGGCCGTCGAAGGAGACGGTTCCCTCCTGCGGCGGCAGGAGGCCGGTGATGACGCGGGCGAGCGTCGACTTGCCCGAGCCGGATTCGCCGACGATGGCAAGTGTCTGTCCCTTCGGCAGGTGCAGCGAGACGTCGTGCAGAACCTTGAAGCCGTTCGGGTAGCCGGCTGTTACATGTTCGACCTTGATCAGGGTGTTCGACTGGTCAGCCGCTTCTTCCTTGCCGGTCTGGCGGACATTGACGAGCGCCCTGGTATACTCCTCCACCGGCGCCTCGATGATCTGCTGGGCCGTGCCGTATTCCACTGTCTTGCCATGGCGGAGAACCATGATGTCGTCCGAGATCTGGGCGACGACGGCGAGGTCGTGGGTAATGTAGAGGGCGGCCGTGTCCGTTTCCTCGATTGCGTGCTTGATCGCGGCCAGCACGTCGATCTGGGTCGTCACGTCGAGCGCCGTCGTCGGTTCGTCAAACACGATCAATTCGGGGTTCGGGCAGAGCGCCATGGCGGTCATGGCGCGCTGCAACTGACCGCCGGAGACCTGGTGCGGATACCGGTCGCCGAAGTGCTCGGGGTCGGGCAGTCCGAGAACGCCAAACAGGTAGACGGCGCGCTTCTTGGCTTCCTCGCGTGACATCAGTCCGTGCTTGAGGCTCGCCTCGATGACCTGGTCGCCGAGCCTGTGGGCCGGATTGAAGGCGGCGGCCGCCGATTGCGCCACGTAGCAGACCCGGGCGCCGCGGACCTTGCGGATGCCGGACTTGCCCAGCGCGAGAATGTTCTCGCCGTCGAGCAGGACCTCTCCGCCGGTGATGCGAACTCCACCGCGCCCGTATGCCATCGCTGACAGGCCGATCGTCGACTTGCCGGCGCCGGATTCGCCGATCAGTCCGAGGACCCTTCCCTTGGACAGATCGAAGGAGACGCCCTCGACGATGGTGATGGTCTTTGGCGGCTCGCCCGGCGGGTAGGAGGTCGCCTCGATCTTGAGATTGCGAACAGACAGGAGCTCAGGCATCGCCGCGGCCTCCCTTCAGGCTGGAGGTTCGTTTCAGCAGCCAGTCGACCACCAGGTTGACGCAGACGGCGAGCGCGGCAATCGCCGAACCCGGAACGAGGGCGGCGGAGATGCCGAAGATGATGCCGTCCTTGTTGTCCTTCACCATGCCGCCCCAGTCGGCGGCCGGCGGCTGAATGCCGAGGCCGAGGAAGGAGAGGGTGGACAGGAACAGGATCGAAAAGGCGAAGCGCAGGCCGAATTCGGCGAGCAAGGGCGAGAGCGTATTGGGCAGGATCTCGCGGAAGATGATCCAGAGCCGTCCTTCGCCGCGAAGACGTGCCGCTTCGACGAATTCCATGACCGCGACATCGAGCGCCACGGCGCGGCCGAGGCGATAGACGCGGGTGGAATCGAGGATCGCCATGACGCCTATCAGCACGAAGAGGTTTTGCGGCAGGACCGCGAGCACGACCAGCGCGAAAATCAGGGTCGGGATCGACATCATCAGGTCGTTGAAGCGCGACAGAAACTGGTCGAGAAGTCCGCGCGATACAGCGGCTGTGAAGCTCAGGATGATGCCTATCGAGAACGACAGCAGGGTGGCGGCGAGCGCCACGAAGAGGGTGGTCCGCGCCCCGTAAATCATGCGCGACAGCAGGTCGCGACCAAGGTTGTCGGTGCCCAGAAGGTAGGTGCCACCCATGGGTTCCCATACGCTACCGACGATCTCGCGCTCGCCGTAAGGGGCGATGAATGGCGCGAAAAGCGCGCAGAAGAAGGCCAGCAAGATGCCGAGAATGCCTACCCAGGCGCTGATGGGGATTTCTTTCAGCCTCATCTCGGATGCCTCAGTCTCGGGTTGGCGACAATGGCGATGATGTCCGCCAGCATGTTCAGGAAAATGTAGACGGCGGCGAAGATCAAACCGCAGGCCTGGACGACCGGCATGTCGCGGACCGTCACGGCGTCGACCATGTACTGGCCCATGCCGGGATAGACGAAGACCACCTCGACCACCACCACGCCGACGACGAGGTAGGCGAGGTTGAGTGCAACGACGTTCACGATCGGCGCAATGGCGTTCGGAGCGGCGTGCTTGACGATGGCGCGAAAGGCGGACAGGCCCTTCAATTCGGCGGTTTCCATATAGGCTGACGACATGACCGAGAGAATCGCGGCGCGGGTCATGCGCATCATGTGGGCGAGCACGACAAGCACGAGCGTCGCGGTCGGCAGCGCCATCGCCGACAGGCGGTCGGACCAACTCATGCCGTCGTGTACGGTCGAGGGGAACGTGGCGATGCCTGTGTTGATGGCGAAGAACAGGATCAGCAGGTAACCGATGAAGAATTCGGGCAGGGAGATCGCTGCCAGCGAGACCACGTTGATGATGCGGTCGGGCAGCCGGTTGCGGAAGTGGACCGCGAGCATGCCGAGGCCGACCGCCAGCGGCACGGAGATCGCCGCGGCCAGGCCGGCAAGCATCAGGGAATTGCCGAGGCGCTTGCCGATCTGTTCTGTCACGGAATTGCGGCTGGCCCAGGAGGTGCCAAAATCACCTTGCAGTACGCCGCCGAGCCACTCGAAGTAGCGCGTCGTAATGGGGCGATCGAGGCCGAGTTCGGAGCGGATGTTGGCGACCGCCTGCGGTGTCGCCGACTGGCCGAGATAGGTGGTTGCGAAGTCGCCGGGAAGCGCCTCCACGCCACCGAAGATCAGTACCGACACCGCCAGAAGAAGCGCGAAGCTCAGCGCCAGGCGCTGGATGACGAGCGCGGCGAGCGGATATCGCTCCGACAGTTTTCGAGCCGGCGCGTCGCCGGCATCCGTAAGGTTGGTCATGGTCAGTCTGCCCAGGTCCTTTATAGCGGGAATGACCCGCGGCAGGGACTGCCGCGGGTCGATCGACCGATAAGGGGCTTATCGCCCCGCATGCGTGCGGAACTCAGCCTTCCAGCCAGACGCGGGTCGCGACGTAGCCGTTCGACATGTCGTTGCCGATGTCGTGGACGTAGCCCTTGACGTTCTTCGTCGCGGCATTCACGAAATCGTTGAACATCGGCAGGATCAGGCCGCCTTCGTCGCGGACCATCATCGCCATGTCGCGGTACATGTCCTTGCGCTTGGCCTCGTCCAGCTCCGAACGGGCTTCCAGCAGGATCTTGTCGAAGTCCGGACGCAGGAAGCGGGTGTCGTTCCAGTCCGCCGTCGAAAGATAGGCGGTGGAGTACATCTGGTCCTGCGTCGGACGGCCGCCCCAGTAGGAGGTCGAGAACGGCTGTACGTTCCAGACGTTCGACCAGTAGCCGTCGCCAGGCTCGCGCTTGACCTCGATGTCGATGCCAGCCTTCTTTGCGCTTTCCTGATAGAGAACCGCCGCGTCGACGGCGCCGGGGAAGGCAACTTCGGATGTGCGGAGAAGAACCGGGCCGGAGTGGCCCGACTTCTTGAAGTGGAAAGCCGCCTTGTCAGGATCATAGGCGCGCTGCTCGATGCCTTCCGGGAAGAGAGCGTAGGTCTCGTTGATCGGGAAGTCGTTGCCCACCTTGCCGTAGCCGCCGAGAACGGTCTTCAGCATGTTCTCGCGATCCATGGCGTATTTCAGCGCCAGGCGCAGGTCGTTATTGTCGAACGGCGCGGTGTTGCAATGCATGATGAAGACGTAGTGGCCGCGACCCGAGGTGCTCAGGATCTCGACGTTGGGGGCACGCTCCAGCATCGAGACCGTCTTCGGATCGACGCGGTTGATGTAGTGCACCTGACCGGATGCCAGAGCCGCGATGCGGGCGGTGGCGTCGTTCATGCCGATGATTTCGATCGAGTCGACATAGCCACGGTCGGAGCGCCAGTCGTTCTGGTTTCTCTCGAAGGTGGCACGGATGCCGGGCTCGAAGCTCGTCATCTTGTATGGGCCGGTGCCGATCGAGGCGAGCGGATCGTCATTTCCGCCGTTCGGCTGGATGACCAGGTGGTAGTCGGTCAAGAGCAGCGGCAGGTCGGCATTGCCTTCGGTCAGCGTCAGGACGACGTAGTCGCCGTCTGCGGCAATGTCCTTGATCGACTTCATAACGCCGAGCGCGCCGGATTCCGACTTCTCGTCGGTATGGCGCCGCAGGGTGGCGATCACATCGTCGACCTTCAGTTCCTTGCCGTCATGGAACTGGACACCCTTGCGGATCTTGAAGGTCCAGGTCGCAGCGTCCGCAGAGGCTTCCCAGCTTTCGGCGAGGGCCGGAACAGGGGCGCCGGTCAGCGGTTCGGATTCGACAAGCATGTCGCCCCAGCAGCGGCCGACGCAGAACATGAACTGCGACAGGAATTTCGCCGGGTCCTTGCTGTCGGTGGCGGAGCCGCCTTCGAGGCCGAGTTTCAAATGTCCGCCGCGCTTCGGTTCCTGGGCGGCGGCGCCAGCTGCGTAAAGCGTGCTTGCGGCTGTCAGCGTCAGGCCCGCTGCCATGGCGCGGCCCATGAATTCGCGGCGGCTCATGCCGCCCGTCGACACACGGCCCTTCAAATAATTAGTAAAATCACTCATTCCCCAGTTCCTTCTCTGTTTTTGCCCAATCGTTCGTGTTCGTGACACGGATTCCTTGTTGTCGCCCATATGGGATAGGCGGATAAAAGCCGGCGTTTCGGCTGGCAGAACCTCCCTTTGCCGTTGGAGCGACCTCGATTATCGTCCTTTCCACACGGGATCGCGCTTCTCGGCGAAGGCGCGCGCACCCTCGAGCTGATCCTCGCTCGAATAGAGAATGTCGACGGTCCGGTATTGCCGCTTGGTGACCTTGTTCATCGCCGTCGGAAAATCCTTGCCCTCCGCGTCGCGAACGATCTCCTTGATCGCCGCGTAGACGAGGGGAGGGCCACTTTCCAGCAGGCGGGCGAGCTCCCAGGCGCGATCCATCAGTCTGTCGGCGGGCAGGATCTCGTTGACGAAACCCCAGCGATGGCCTTCCTCGACAGTCAGCCAGCGGCCGGTCAGCAGCATATCCATGGCAATATGATAGGGGATACGTTTCGGCAGCTTGATCGAGGCGGCGTCCGCAACCGTACCGGAGCGGATTTCCGGCAGGGCAAAGGTCGCATGTTCTGCGGCCAGGATCAGGTCCGTGGACAGCGCGATTTCGAAGCCGCCGCCGCAGCAGATGCCGTTGACCGCGCAGATGATCGGCTTGTTCAGGTCACGAAGTTCCTGCATCCCGCCGAAGCCGCCGACGCCGTAGTCGCCGTCTACCGCATCGCCCGCAGCGGCTGCCTTAAGGTCCCAGCCCGGGCAGAAGAATTTTTCGCCGGCGCCGGTGATGATGGCCACACGGAGCGTATCGTCGTCGCGGAAATTCTGGAACACCTTGCCCATGATGCGGCTGGTGACGAGATCGATCGCGTTGGCCTTAGGGCGGTCAATGGTGACCTCGAGGATGCCGTTTTCGCGGCGGGTCCGGATGGGCTCGCTCATGGCGTCAGCTCCTCTTCCTTATCAAGGCGTCGACTGCGACCACACCATCCCCCTCAGGCAAAACCATAAGGGGATTAAGGTCCAGTTCCTCCACCGTTGCCGCATTGGCTGCGACATATTGTGCCACAGCCGCGACCGTTTGTACCAGCGCGTCGATATCTCCCGGCGGATTGCCTCGATAGCCAGCGAGAAGCTTCGATATCCTGAGACGTGCGATGTTGGCGCGGATCGTTTCAGGATCGGTCGGCAGCGTCAAGGTCACGGCGTCTTCCAGAAGTTCGACCAGCACGCCACCTGCGCCGACGGTCAGAACAGGCCCGGCCACCGGGTCTCTCGTCGCCCCGATGATGATCTCGCAGACCGGCTTAGCCGCCATCTTTTCCACAAGAAAACCGCTCGCGACGGAGGCCATTTGACGTGCGGCGGCAAGAACTTCGTCTTCCGTCTTCAGATTCAGCTTCACCGCACCCGCTTCCGTCTTGTGGGCGATTCCCATGCCCTTGAGCGCCACGGGAAAGCCGATCGAGCTTGATGCAGACGCTGCCTCCTCGGGCGTTGCGGCCTGTGCCCCCTTCGGGACCGGGACGCCGAACGCGGCGAGTTCGGCCTTGGCCTCGTCCTCGTAGATCATACGGGTTTTGCCGTCGGATGGTGCCGCGTGCAGAAGCGGCGCAGGCTTCGGCTTGCGCCAGGTAGCGCCGATAAAGGCAGCCGTCTCAACCGCCGTCAGCGCCTCGTCTATGCCGAAGAAGGGGATGACGCCATCGGCTATCAGTGACAGCGCGACATCCTCCGGCATGTTCTCACCCATGCTGGCGACGATGCCGGCGCGGGCTCCGGTTGCACGGGTGGACGCGATCACAGCCTTGCAAGTGGTCAGCCAGTCCGAGCCGTCGCATCGATCGGCGCGCGGGAAATCGAGAACAATCAGGTTCAAGGCATAGCCGCCCTGCATCATTGCCGTGAAGGCGGCGGTCTGGCGTTCGAGATTGCCCCAGACGAAGGTGTGGTAATCGAGCGGATTGGCAAGCGTTACCATCTCGCCCAGGCTTTCGCGCAGCGGCTTAAACTGTTCCGGCTTCAGGTCGCGGTAGACGACCTTGTGCCGTTCGCCGGCATCCGACATCAGCGATGCCTCGCCGCCGGAACAGCTCATCGAGGAAATCTCGGCGCTTTCCAGCGGTCCGAAGACGTGCAGCAGCTTCAGTGTCTCCAGCATTTCGGGGAGCGTGTCGATGCGCGGGATGCCGAGCCGTTCGAGCAGGGCGGTGGCGACCGCATCATTTCCGGCGAGCGAAGCCGTGTGAGATACCGTCGCTTTCTGGGCGGCTTCCGATTTGCCGACCTTCAGCGCGATCACGGGCTTCTTGAGTTCGCGGGCGCGCATGGCGAGGCTTTCCAGCGCGGCAATATCGTCGAAACCCTCGATGTGAAGACCGACCGCGGTAACGCGTTCGTCTTCCAGGACCGCCTTGGCCAGTGTCGACAGACCCGTCTGGGCCTGGTTGCCGGCCGTCATCAGATAGGCGATCGGCAGGCCGCGCATCTGCATGGAGATGTTGCAGGCGATGTTGGACGACTGGGTGAGGATGGCGATGCCGCGATCGGTGCGGACCATGCCGTGCTGGTCGGGCCAGAGCAGCGCGCCGTCCAGCATGTTGATGAGACCATAGCAGTTCGGCCCGATGATCGGCATGTCGCCGGCCGCCGCGACGAGCGCATCCTGCAGGTCGCTGCCGTCGGCCAGTTCGCTGACGGCCTCGCGGAAACCGGAGGCGTAGCAGACAGCACCGCCGGCGCCGATGGCCGATAGCTGCCCGATGATCTCGATGGTCAGAGCCCGATTGACGCCGACGAAGGAAGCGTCGGGGGGAGAGGGGAGGTCGGCGACGCTGCGGTAACAGCGATAGCCATGGACTTCTTCCTTCGTCGGATGGACCGGCCAAATGTCTCCGGCATAGCCCATCTTGCGGCATTGTTCGACAACACGACCCGCCTCCTTGCCGCCGAAGACGGCGATGGATTTGGGCCGAATGAGGCGGTCGAGGCTTCTGATCATGTCGTCACGCTCCTAGCGGTCGGAGCAGATCGCGACTGATGATGTGCCGCTGGATTTCGGACGTCCCGTCCCAGATGCGCTCGACGCGGGCGTCGCGCCAGAAGCGGGCGAGCGGCAGGTCGTCCATGAGGCCCATGCCGCCGAAGATCTGGATCGCCTCATCCGTGACGCGGGCCAGCATTTCGGTGGCGAAGACTTTGGCCGACGCGATTTCCCGGTTCGAGGGCAGGCCGTTGTCGAGGCGCCAGGCCGCGGACAGCGTCAGCAGGTCGGCAGCGTCGATATCGGTGATCATGTCGGCGAGCTTGAAGGAAACGCCCTGGTTTGCACCGATCGGCTTGCCGAACTGCTTGCGCTCGGCGGCGTAGTTCAGCGCGTAGTCGAATGCGCGGCGGGCGCGGCCGACGGAGGTCGCGGCGACCGTAAGGCGCGTTGCATAGAGCCAGTCGTTGGCGATGTCGAAACCCTTGTGCAGTTCACCGAGTATCTGGCTCTTTGGCAGGCGGCAGTTGTCGAAGGTCAGGATGCAGTTCTTGTAACCGCGATGGGACACGGAATTGTAGCCCTCGCGGATTTCGAAGCCCGGCGTGCTGCGGTCGACAAGGAAGCAGGTGATCAGCTTCTTGGGGCCGCGCGGAGTGTCCTCCTCGCCGGTCGCGATGAAGACGATGACGAAGTCGGCGATGTTGGCGTGGCTGATAAAGTGCTTTGTGCCGTTGACGATCCAGTCGTCGCCATCGGGCTTGGCGAAGCATTTCATGCCGCGCACGTCCGAGCCGGCGTCGGGTTCGGTCATCGCCAGCGCGTCGAACTTGTCGCCGCGCACGGCGGGCAGAAGATACCGCTCGCGCTGTTCGTCGTTGCAGGCCATCAGGATGCCGGAGGGGCGGCCGAAGAAGACCGTCAGGCCCATGGAGCCCCGGCCAAGCTCGCGCTCGACCAGGGTGAACGTGGTGTGGTCGAGGCCGGCGCCGCCGACTTCTTCGGGAAAGTTGCAGCCGAAGAAGCCGATCTCCTTGCACTTTCGGGCGATCTCCTGGCCGAGTTCCTTCGGAACCTCGCCAGTCTTCTCGACCATGTCCTCGTGCGGATAGATTTCCGTCTCGACGAAGTCGCGCACCGTCTTGACGATCATCTCCTGTTCTTCGGTGAGCCCGAAATTCATGGCGTTCCTCCCTCAGCCTTTCTTCTGTCCGACCACGCGCCCGGCACTGGCAGGAAGCGGCAGGCCGGCATGGGCAGCGAGCAGTGGCTCGAGCTTTTGAAGGACGGCCGGAAGCGGCGGGACGACCTTGCCTTCCTTTGAGGCAACATGAAGCATGAGGTGCTCGCAGGTCGCAAGCAACGCGTCGTCTGAAGCGCGGTGCAGCCACATGAAGCTATGCAGCTTCTTGCCGTCGCAAGGCAGGATTTGCGCCTTCACGTAGAGAGAATCGCCGAGCTTGCCTTCGTCGAGCCACTGGTTGTGGGCCTCGACGGTGTAGTAGCTGTGGCCGGCCGCGACATAGTCCATGTCCACGCCGATCAGGCGCAGCAGCGCATCCCCGCTATCGGCGAAGCACTGGTTGTAGCGGAACTCGGTCATGTGGCCGTTGTAATCAACCCAGGACGGATTGACCTTGGTGTCGAGGAGACGGATCGGCTCGGAGGAGGGCTTGACGTCAGGCTTCGGGGCGTTGGCCCAGAGGTGGGCTTCGAAGTCTGAAAGCAGCTTGCCCGCACCCCAGCCCTTGCCGCCATTGCCGCCCTTCAGGGCGTGCATGATACCGACCAGGTTTTCGTCGCGGATGCGTTCCAGGTCGCGGATGCCGTAGGCGCCGGACTGGGCGTCGGACTGACTGGCGATCTTGTCGGTCAACGCGTCATCGAGATCGACCACGTCGGTCAGCTTGGTCCACGGCCAGGAGAGGCAGGGGCCGAACTGGGCGATGAAGTGGCGCATGCCGGCCTCGCCGCCGGCGATGCGATAGGTCTCGAACATGCCCATCTGCGCCCAGCGCATGCCGAAGGAGTAGCGGATGACGTCATCCAGCGTTTCGGTATCGCAGATGTCGTCCTTGATCAGCCACAGGCCCTCGCGCCAGACGGCTTCCAGCAAGCGGTCGCCGACGAAGGCCTCGATCTCCTTCTTGATGATCACGCCCTTCATGCCGACGGTGGCGAGCTTTGCCTTGGCATCCTCGAGCACAGCGGGGGAGGTCTTCTCGCCACCGACGAGTTCGGCGAGCGGCAAAAGGTAGACCGGGTTGTAGGGGTGGGCGACAAACAGGCGTTCTGGATGCTTCATGTCGCGCTGGAGGTCGGTCGGCAGCAGGCCCGACGTCGACGACCCGATCAGGGCAGTGGGGCTCGCGGCCGCATCGATCTGGGTGATGACGCCGCGCTTGAGCTCCAGGCGCTCGGGCACGCTTTCCTGAATCCAGTCAGCGCCTTGCACGGCGTCTTCAACGCTCTTTGCGAAGACGAGCTTGCCGCGCGGGGGCAGGGGAGCCATGGTCAGCATCGCATAGGCGCGCTCGGCATTGGCGAGCACCTCGCCGACGATGCGTTCTGCCTCCGGATGCGGGTCGAACATGTGGACGTCGATGCCGCCCAGAAGGAAGCGGGCGGCCCAGGCCCCACCGATGACGCCGCCGCCGATGCAGGCTGCCTTGCTGATCTTGGTCATGAAATTCCCCGTCTCGTTGTGTTCGAACCCGATCAACCGCGCGGTGCGCGCTTGGTGAGCTTCAGCTTCTCGCGGACCTCGGCCGGGCCGATGATGCGGGCGCCCATGCCTTCCACAACCTGCACAGCCTTTTCGACCAACTGCGCATTGGTGGCGAGCTGGCCCTTGCCGACGTAGAGATTGTCCTCAAGGCCGACGCGGACATTGCCGCCGGCCAGCACGGCAGCTGCGGGATAGGCCATCGCATTGCGGCCGATGGAGAAGGCCGAGAAGGTCCAGTTGGAGGGAACGTTGTTGACCATGGCCATGAAGGTGTTGAGGTCATCAGGCGCGCCCCACGGGATGCCCATGCAAAGCTGGATGAGGACCGGGTCCTCGATGATGCCTTCCTCGACGAGTTGCTTGGCGAACCACAGGTGACCGGTATCGAAAGCTTCGATCTCCGGGCGGACGCCGAGATCGGTCATCATCTGGCCCATGGCGCGCAGCATCGACGGCGTGTTGGTCATGACGTAGTCGCCGAGCGAGAAGTTCATGGTGCCGCAGTCGAGCGTGCAGATTTCCGGCAGGCATTCGGCGACGTGGGACACGCGCTCGGTGGCGCCGGCCATGTCGGTGCCGTTGGGATTGACCGGGAAAGGTGTTTCGACGCCGCCGAACACGAGGTCGCCGCCCATGCCGGCGGTCAGGTTGAGCACCACGTCGATGTCGGCCGAGCGGATCCGGTCGGTGACTTCGCGGTACAGCTCGTTGCGACGGCTGGCGGCACCGGTCTCCGGATCGCGGACGTGGCAATGGACGATCGCGGCGCCGGCCTTGGCCGCGTCGATCGCTGACTCGGCGATCTGCTTCGGCGTGATCGGAACGTGGCTCGATTTCGACGTCGTGTCGCCGGCTCCTGTGACGGCGCAGGTGATAAAGACATCGCGGTTCATGGCTAGCGGCACGGTCGTTCTCCCTTATTGTCTAGGGGCATTACGAGGCAATCCGGCTTGCGATGCTTTTCATTTTGTGCTGCATTTCATACATAAACGGATCTGGAGTGATTATGGCGACGCAGCATTTCGCGGGAGAGAGCACGGAAATAGACCTGCTCGTCATCCCTGAAACAAACCTGATCCTGGTCGCGTCGGTGATCGAGCCGCTGCGCGTTGCGAACCGGATCAGCGGACTCGAACTGTACCGCTGGCGGATCTTCAGTCCCGACGGACAGGCGATCGAGACGCGAAGCGGCATCCCCGTTCCGGTCTGCGGTGCCTTCCGACCAGAAAGCGAGACTGCGCCGCTTTTCGTGCTCTCCAGCCACAACTGGCGTCGTCATGCGACATCCGCGCTCAAAACCCTGCTTGCGAAGACCGCACGTTACCGTTCGCTGGTGGCGGGCGTCGAATCGGGGTCGTGGTTCCTTGCCGACACCGCGCTGCTCGACGACTTTTCCGCGACGACGCACTGGGAAGATTATGATGACTTTGCAGCCACCTATCCGCAGATTCGGACGGTGCGCGAGCGTTATGTGATCGACGGAAAACGGATCACGACGGGCGGGTCGCTGCCGACACTCGACCTGATGCTTGAGCTTATCCGCCGGCGGCATGGGTATTCGCTGGCGCTGGAAGTCTCGCGGCAGTTCATTCACGAGCAGGGCGGTGTCGATGCTTCGGCTTCGGCGATGCCGTCCACCGGCAGCATCCGGATGGTCGATTCCCGTGTCGGCCACGCGATGCGGTTGATGGAGGAGCATATCGAGCAGCCGCTGACCCTGCCGCGTCTTGCGCGTCGGGTGGGCGTCAGCGCTCGCCACCTGTCCTTGCTTTTCGATACGACGGTCGGCGTGTCGCCGCACGTGCACTATCTGGCTCTCCGGCTCAATGCGGCGCGGCGGAAGGTGATCGAGACGCGTGCTGCCTTTGCCGATATCGCGGCTGCCACGGGCTTCAACTCGGCGTCTGCCTTTGCCCGGAGCTATCGCGCCAATTTTCGGGAAAGCCCGTCGGAAACGCGTCGACGGCTTCGACCGGCCTGAGGCTGGCGCTCAAGCTGCGCGGAAGCGTGCCATGATTTCCTGGCGAAGCGGATTGGTCAGCGTCACGGCAGCGCCGAATTCCAGTGGCGTGAGCGCAGCCTCATCGGGATAGCTGATGCGGCTTTTCACCAGTTCCTCCGACAGGAGACGCAGCACCCGTCCATCGGTGGCGCCGGCGCCGCTGTTGGCCAGTTCGCGGCTGGCGATTGCAGGCGCTAGCAGGAAATCGAGGAGTGCGTACGCGGCCCGTTTGTTTGGCGCGCTCTTGGGGATTGCGTAGAAATCCGTCCAGACCTCGCCACCATCCGCCCCGATCTGATACCTCATGGCCGGCACGTCACGGACAAGTTGGGCGGCATCGTTGGACCAGCACATCGACAGCCATGCGTCGCCGGCCCGCATCGCCGCCTGATAGTCGCTGTCGACCGCCAGAAGGTGGGGCTTCAATGCCAAAAGGAGCTTTTCGGCTTCCGCGAGTTCGGTTTCATCGACGGAGTTGAAGGAATAGCCGAGCGAAACCAACGCGTTTCCGATCGTCGTCAGCTGGTAGTCATGGACGATCGTGCGGCCGCTTGCCTCCGTCGCGGCGAGGTCGAAGAAATCCTTCCACGTCGTCGGCGTGGTCGACACGATGTCGCCATTGAACGCCATGCCCGTCGTGCCCCAGTTGCGCGGGATGGCATAAACGCGCCCATCGATGATACCGGGTCGGGTGAAACGCGTGTTCTCCATCTCCATGTCGAGGTTCGGTAAGCGGTTGCCGTCAAGTTCCTCGATAAGGTCGAGGTCGCGATAGGTGGAGATGGTGTAGTTGGTCGGAATAAAGAGGTCCCAGCGCGCGCGGCCGGAGCGAAGACGCGACAGCATCTCTTCGTTGGACCCGAATACCTCTATTTCGACATCAAGGCCGGTGGCCTCTGTGAAGGCCTTTAGAACTTCCGGGTCATGATAGTTCGGCCAAGTGCCGAGGCGAACCGACTGTTTGGTATCGCCCGTTGCCGAGGCCGGACGCCTGGCGAGACCGGGGATCAACGTGCACATAAGGGCAAGACCGGTGGCGCGCAAAAACTGCCTTCGGGTTATAGAGCCGCGCCGAAGACGCTGGTATTCCTCCAGAAAATGCCTTTCCGACAGATCGGAAAAGTGTCTCCATCCCGATGCCACTGCCACCTCCCTCGGCTTGCCCGTTTTGTCCGCCAGCAGACAATGACGGGGAAACGTGAGCAGAAGGTTTATCGGGGCGGAGGTTTAATCGCGCAGGACGTGAACGTGCGCGGTGTCGACCTTCACCGACACCATGTCGCCGATGGCCGGTGGCTTGACCCCCGGATCGTTGAACATGTCAAAGGACACGACGCTGCCGGCGACATTGATGCGGGTACGGATCACCGAACCCAGGAACTGGCTGGATGTGACCTGGCCGTCGAGTGCGAAATCGCCCTTAGCCCCATCGGCGATCGAACCGGCTTCCGGCCGCACCGCGAGCTGGATGCGCTCGCCCTGCGCGGCGGGAAGCGCCTGCTTCAGGTCGATGACCTGTTCACCGATCTTCGCCTTGCCCGATGCGCTGTCGACGACAGTGGCGTCGATGGTCGACAGCGTACCGACGAAAGAGGCGACGAAGCGCGTTGCGGGCTTGTTGTAGATCTCGAAGGGTGTGCCGATCTGGTCGGCCCGGCCTGAATTCATCACCACCACCCGGTCTGAGATCGACAGCGCCTCTTCCTGGTCGTGCGTTACGAAAATCGTCGTGATGCCGAGTTGCTGCTGGATCTGGCGGATTTCCTCGCGGAGCGACACACGGATCTTGGCGTCGAGCGCCGACAGCGGCTCGTCCAGAAGCAGAACCTGTGGCTTCGGCGCCAGCGCACGGGCGAGCGCCACGCGCTGCTGTTGTCCGCCGGACAGCTGGTATGGGTAGCGCTCGCCCAGATGCTCCAGATGGATGAGCGAGAGCATTTCCTTGACGCGCTTTTCGATGTCCGCCTTCGGCATGCCGTGGATCTTGAGACCGAAGGCGACGTTGTCAAAGACGTTCATGTTGGGGAACAATGCATAGGCCTGGAACACCATGCCGATGTTGCGCTGGTTCGGTTTCAACCGAGACTGGTCCTTGCCGTTGATGACGATACTGCCGGCGGTTGGCGTCTCGAAGCCTGCGACCATGCGCAGCACGGTCGTCTTGCCGCAGCCGGACGGACCGAGGAAGGAGACGAATTCGCCCTTGTCGATCGACATGTTGAAGTCATGGACGACTTTGACCGGCCCGAAGGATTTTTGAATGCTGGTGAGGGTCAGGAATGTCATGGATGGTCCTCAGGCCGGGCGCTGGGCGGATTTCTGGAAGCGGGAGACGAGCTGAATCAGAGCCAGGCAACCCCATGTAATGGCGAAGGCGATCACCGAAAGAGCGAAAGGTTCATATGGTTTGTTGGCACCAATGCGCTGCAAATACGGGCCGAAGGCCGGGCGATCGAGAAGGGCGGCGAGGGTAAATTCGCCAATGACGATCGCAAATGTCAGGAAAGCGCCGGAGAGCACTGCCGGAATGACATTCGGGAGGATGACCCGGCCGAGGATCGTTGTCCATCCGGCTCCTAAGCTCTGCGCCGCCTCGGTCAGAGTCGCGACGTCAATGGTGCGCAATCCGGTATCGACCGCACGATACATGTAAGGCAGCGCAAGGATCGTGTAGCCGAAGGCGAGCAGCAGGTTTGTTCCGATCACCGATCCCGTCAGCGGCAGCCAGCTTGATGTGTTGTAGAGCCTGATATAGCCGAAGACGATGACGATAGCGGGTATGACGAGCGGCATTAGTGTCAGGAACTCGACGTAGGGGCGAGCCCAGGGCATCTTCAGCCTCACCCAGAAGGCCGTGGGCACGACGAGCAGAACGCCGAAGACGATCGTCACCAGCGCCATGATCACGGAATAGCCGAACGTCTGCTGGAATTGCGGGTCGGCAAAGACCTTGACGTAGGCGTCGAAGCTGTAGACGCCGCGACGGGCCTTCATCGAAAACTCGAAGAGGCCACCCAGCGGGACGAAGAAGTAAAGGAGGCCGAAAATCAGCGCGGCCCAGCCGGCAATGCGTGCCCAGATGCTCATTTCAGCCACCTTTCGGCGCGGATGCGCAGCCAGATGTAGACGACGTTGGCGATCGCCGTGACGACGATCATGCCGAAGGCCATGGCGTAGCCCAAATGCGGGTTGCCGAGAACGTCGCCGCGGATCTGCGCATAGAGTTGTATGGGCACGATGTTGAGGCTCGATCCGGTCAGCGCGATGGCGGTGGCGACGGCGCCGAACGCGTTGGCGAAGAGCAGTGCGAACGTGCCGAGTAGGGAGGGAAAAAGGATTGGCAGGGCGACCATGCGCCAGTATTGCAGCGCTGTCGCGCCAAGGATTTCAGCAGCTTCGCGCCATTCGCGGCGGAGGCCTTCAAGTGCCGGCGTGATGATCAGGATCATCAGCGGTATCTGGAAAAAGAGATAGGTGACGGTCAGGCCCCAAAAACTCAGGATGTTGAAGCCGAGATCCCGCTGCAGGACGATGCCGAAATTGGTGCGGAGAAAGACGGTAACCAGGCCGACAGGACCGAAGGTGGCCAGAAAGGCGAAAGCCAGGGGCACGCCGGCGAAGTTGGAGGCAACCCCCGAGAAGGTGAGAAGGGGCGACTTGACCCACCGCGGCACCGCGCCGAACACCACGGCCGCCGCCATCGCAAATCCGATGAGGCTGCCGAGCGCCGCCGAGGCAACCGAAATCTTCACCGAAATCCAGTAGCTCGAAGGGATGGTCCCGGAGTTCAGGTCGATGATGTTCTGAAGGGTGAAGCTTCCGTCGCGGGTCTGGAACGCACCGATGACGATGTGCATCGTCGGCAGGATCAGGAACATCGTGATGAAGATCACGAAGGGCATGATGCCCAGCCATGTCAGGGGCAAACGCATCCTGCGTGCGGGAGGAGCTTGGGTCATGTGAGAGCCTTCGCGGCGGGCATGGTAAACAATTTATGAAGTAAGGCGCAGAAGCGGGGAAATGGCAAGCTCCGGTCCGCCAGGCGGACCGGAGCCTGAATGTCAGCCGGATTTACTGAACGTTGGCGCCGACGACGCTGTCCCAGCCGCCGGTGACGACGGCCTTGTTGGCGTTCTGCTCTTCAACGGTCGGGAACACAGCGGCTTCATAGCTCTCAGCCGGTGGCAGCGCATCCAGCAGAGCCTGGTCGATCTTGCCGGCCTTGGCCATGGCGTTGAAGCGCGCCGGGTGGCAGTAGCCCTTGAGCCACAGGTTCTGGCCTTCGTCGGAGTAGAGGTATTCCATCCACAGCTTCGCAGCGTTCGGGTGCGGTGCATAGGCAGAAATACCCTGGACATAGACACCGGCCAGAACGCCGGTCTTCGGAACGACGATTTCCACAGGCGGGTTGCCGGCGAGTTCGTCGCGCCATGCGAGAACGTTGTAGTCCCATGCGATCGCGATCGGGGTCGCGCCCTGGGCAATCGTGCCTGCCTTGGCGATGACCGGAACGAAGTTGCCTGCCTTGTTCAGCTCGGCGAAGTATTCGAGGCCAGCCTTGCCGGATTCTTCGCCAGCCTTGGCTCCCTTGTGGAGGCCAGCGGCAAGAACGCCAAGAATAGCCTGGTTGGAAGCGCGCGGGTCACCGGCGAGAGCGACCTGGCCGGCATATTCCGGCTTCAGCAGATCGGCCCAGTCGGCTGGCGTGTTCTCGACGAGATCCTTGTTCACGATGAACGACAGAACGCCGTAGTAGTCGCCGTACCAGTAGCCTTCGGCGTCCTTGATGTTCTCCGGGATTTCGTCCCAGGTGGAGACCTTGTAGGGCTGGAGCAGGCCTTCGGCCTTCATCTGCGGGCCGAATGCGAGGCCGACGTCCACAACGTCAGGAGCCTGCGGGCCCTTGTTGTCCTTGTTGGCCTTGATGGCTTCCACTTCGTCGGCCGAACCGGCGTCCGGGTTCAGCTCGTTGACCTGGATTTCCGGGTACTTGGCCTTGAAGCCGGCGATGACGTCGCCATAGCCGCACCAGCTGTGGGGCAGGGCGATGGTGGTCAGCATGCCTTCCTTCTTAGCGGCTTCGATCAGCTCTGCGCTGGGTTCTGCCACGGCGAGGGAAGTGGAGGCCACGACGAGCGCCGTCGTAGCGGAAAGAAGGCGGGTGATGTTCTGGAACACGGTCTTTCTCCTTGTTGGTGTCGCGTGTCGGCGCGACTGTTATTCGTCTTCGATGATACTTGTGTGACGGAAGCCAGACGCGTGCCGCAAGCGTCGGTGTTTCCCCTCATCCCTTTGATATTTTTGTCGATCTTCTGTGTGTCATTCCTTTCGTCGGCTATTTAGGCTTGCGGAAGAGACGGGCCTGTTCGAACAGGCCTTCGAGCGTGTTGATGCGTTCGCGGGTCTCGCTCCAGGCGGCGCTTTGCACCGCCTCGATCAGAGCTTCCACGACGAAGAGCGTGACGACGGACGAGTCCCAGGCCGAAGGTGCCTCGATGTCGATCTTGAATACGTGGCGGGCATGCCTGGCTGCCGGCGAGGTCCATGGGTCGGTAAAAAGAATGATCTCGACACCGTTGTTTCTGGCGGCCTCGGCCAGCCGTGCCATGTCGGCCTCGTAGCGGCGGATGTCGAACATCACCAGAATGTCGCCCTCGCTCATGTTGAGCACATGCTGCGGCCAGGAACTGGTGTTCGACGAGATCAGCGCCGTCTTGGGGCGGATGACCTGCATATGGGTGAAGAAATATTCGGCGAGCGCGCCGGTGATGCGGCCGCCGACGAAATAGAGGTTGCGCTTGCGGTCGCTGAGGAGGTCGACGACGCTGTCGAACATGGCGCTGTCGAGACCCGACAGCGTCTGGCGCATATTGTTCATCACGGCGTCGGCGAATCTGTTGAGGATATGCATGCCGGGCGCATTCGACGCCCACCGGTCGTGCTTGGCGATCGGGTTCGACAGGCTCGCCTCGAGCTCCTGGTGAAGGTTCGCCTGAAACTCGGCGTAGCCCTTGTAGCCCAGTTTCTGAACCATCCGCGCCACCGTTGGCGTCGACACGCCGGCATTTTCGGCAATCGTCGTGATACTGCCGAGGCCCGACACCGGATAGTTGTCGAGCAGGCTTTCGGCCAGCAATCGTTCCGCGCGCGTCAGCTCGCCGAAGCGCGCGTGGATGGCGTCGAAAACGGTTTTGGCCGTTGCGTTCAAACGGATGTCTTTCTTGTTCCCCGGCGTGCGGCTTCTACCGCTTTTTTCCGAACTATTGCCCTGGAGTTCGGCCGGGTCAATCCTCTTCGTGAAGAGATTTTTTCAGAAACACGATTGACAGTGACAGGAAGGTGAAGAATTCTTTTCTCGAATTCCAGCCTCGGGGAACCTTACATGCTGACGCGATCGGACATCCTGGCGGCAAGCGACGGCGCAGCCGTGGCGGTGCACAGGCCGGAGAGCCAGGGCCGCGTGCTGCTCGTCTGCGAGCATGCATCGCGACGACTGCCGGCCAGCGTCGGCGATCTCGGTCTTTCGTCAGATGCCCTGATCAGCCACATTGCCTGGGATCCCGGTGCGCTTGCCGTTGCCAAGCGCATGGCGGAGCTTTTGGACGCGACGCTGATTTCACAGCGATTTTCCCGGTTGATCTATGACTGCAACCGACCTCCGGAATCGCCTTCGGCGATGCCGGAGGTGAGCGAAATCTACGAGATACCCGGCAATCGCGACCTCTCGCCGGCGGAGAAGTTCGCCCGTACGGCCGCGCTCTACGTGCCGTTCCACGACCGGGTCGCAAGCGAGATCGCGCTTCGTCGGCAGCGGGGCGCGGCGCCGGTTCTGGTTACGATCCACAGCTTCACACCCGTGTACATGGGAAAGCGCCGCGATGTCGAAATCGGCATCCTGCACGACGACGACAGCCGTCTCGCCGATGCCATGCTCAATGGTGCGACGGAGGGCTACCGAGTGGAGCGCAACGAGCCCTATGGTCCTGCCGACGGGGTGACGCACAGCCTGAGGCTTCACGCTCTTCCGTTCGGTCTGCTGAATGTCATGATCGAGGTCAGGAACGACCTGATCGCGGATGTGGACGGGCAGGAGAGGGCGGCCGGTTATCTGGCGCGGCTCATCAATGCCGCCCTTGGTACCTTCGCCCCCTGAACGGGCTGAAATAGCAACGCAAGCGCATACGAGAAAAAAGAGGGAACGCATGCGATTGAAGATAAAAGCGGGAGACGTGGCTCATGCCTGAGGCGATCAGGACCTATGTGCGCGTGATCGATGCGTTCAACCGGCGCGTCGGACGGATCGTCATGTATGGCGTCTTCGTGATGATGGGCATCCTGCTCTATTCTTCCCTGTCCAAGAGCATGTTCCTGCCGGCGCACTGGACACTCGAAATGGCGCAGTTCGTGATGGCTGGCTATTATCTCCTGGGCGGCGCCTATTCGCTTCAGCTCGACAGCCATGTGCGCATGGACCTGCTCTATGGCCGCTGGTCGCCGAAGACCAAGGCGCTCGTTGACGTGATCACGATCATGATGCTGTTCGTCTACCTGTTCTTCCTCCTGTGGGGCGGCGTGTCGAGCACGACCTACGCGCTTGAGTACGGCGAAACCAGCTACTCCTCCTGGTCCCCCTATATGGCCCCGGTCAAGATTGTCATGGTGATCGGCATCCTGCTCACCTTCCTGCAGGCGACGTCGATCTTCATCAAGGATCTGGCGGTCGCCATCGGGAGGCCGATCGCGTGACCGACTTCCTCAGCTATGAAATGATCGCGCTCCTGATGTTCTCGTCGATGATGATGTCGATGCTGACCGGGCAGCGCGTGTTCGCGACCATCGGCTTCGTCGGCGTGGTTGCTGCTGCGGTGCTGTGGGGCAATGGCGGCTTCGAAATGGGCTTTTCGGCCGGCATGAAGCTGATGAAGTGGTATCCGCTGTTGACGCTGCCGCTGTTCATCTACATGGGCTACATGCTGTCGGAATCCGGTATCGCGGAGGATCTCTACAAGGCCTTTCACGTCTGGTTTGGCGGTATGCCGGGCGGTCTCGCCGTCGGCACGATCGGCCTGATGGTGGTGATCTCGGCCATGAACGGCCTGTCCGTGGCCGGCATGGCGATCGGTGCCTCGATCGCGCTGCCCGAACTGTTGCGCCGCGGCTATGACAAGATCATGGTCTCGGGCGTCATCCAGGCGGGCAGTTCGCTGGGGATCCTGATCCCGCCAAGCGTCGTTCTCGTGCTCTACGGCATGATCGCGCGCCAGCCGGTCAGCCAGCTCTGGCTCGCCGGCGTGTTCCCGGGCCTGCTGCTTGCAACGCTGTTCTGCATCTACATCATCATCCGTTGCCGCCTCAATCCGGCGCTTGGTCCGGCCCTTCCCAAGGAAGAGCGCGACATGCCGATGGTCGAGAAGCTGAAGCTTGCGCGTGCCGGCGTGCTGCCATTCATCATCTTCTTCCTGATGATGGGTCTCTTCCTGATGGGCATCACCAGCCTTGTCGAGAGCTCGGCGGTCGGGGCATTGGGTGCCTTGTTCGCGGCCTGGTACAAGGGCCGCCTGACGAAGGCTGTCTGGAACCGGGTGCTTGAGCAGACGCTCGGCATCTCCTGCATGTTCATGTGGATCATCCTGGCTGCACTCTGCTTTGGCGCGGTCTTTGACGGACTGGGTGCAGTGCGCGCGATCGAAAACCTGCTGGTCAACGATATCGGCCTATCGCCCTGGCAGATCCTGATCATGATGCAGCTGTCGTTTCTGGTCATGGGCGCGTTTCTCGACGACACGGCGATGCTGGTCATCGTCGCGCCGCTCTACATCCCGCTCGTCGGCAAGCTCGATCTCGGGATCGACAACGCGCTGATCTGGTACGGCGTGCTCTACACGATCACCTGCCAGATCGCCTACATGACCCCGCCCTTCGGCTACAATCTGTTCCTCATGAAGGCGATGGCGCCGCCCGATTTCCGGTTAATCGATATCTACCGCTCTGTCGTGCCGTTCGTTTTGATCATGTTGCTCGGTATGGTGATCATCATGGTCTTTCCGCAGATCGCAACCTGGCTCCCGAGCCAAATCTATCTTCGAGGTTAGCGTTCGAATGACAAGAGGCCCGGCAAACGGGCTCGGTACAAGCACTACCCGCAGGACCTGAGGTTCCCGCGGTCTTCCAGAGAAACGAAGAAAAGAGGGAAACAACATGACCAACAGCAGACGTTCATTCCTGAAGACGGCCGCGATGGCCACCCCCGCCGTTCTGGCGGCGCCCTACGTGAAGGCGCAAAACGCCAAGATCACCTGGCGCCTGCAGACCTATGCCGGTGCTGCGCTTGCCGAATTCGTCATCCGGCCTGCGGTCGATGCCTTCAACAAGGCGGCGAACGGCGAGATGGAAATCCAGCTCTATACGGCTGACCAGCTGGTGCCGACCGGCGAACTCTTCCGCGCCATGCAGGCCGGCACCATCGATGCGGTGCAGTCGGACGACGACTCGATGAACTCGCCGGTCGATATCAAGGTGTTCGGCGGCTACTTCCCGTTCGCCTCGCGCTACAGCCTCGACGTGCCGACGCTGTTTTACGAATACGGCCTCGCCGAGATCTGGGACGAAGCCTATACGGAAGTGGGTGTGAAGTGGTTGTCGGCCGGCGCCTGGGATCCGTGCAATTTCGCCACCAACAAGCCAATTACCAAACTCGATGACCTGAAGGGCCTGCGCGTCTTCACCTTCCCGACGGCCGGTCAGTTCCTGTCGCAGTTCGGCGTCGTCCCTGTCACCATCCCGTTCGAAGACGTTCCGGTTGCCATGCAGACCGGTGAAATCGACGCGATCGCCTGGTCTGGCATCACTGAGGTCTTCACCTCGGGTTGGGTCGACGTGACCAAGTACTTCCTCACCAACAACGTCTCCGGCGGCTGGTGCGGTTCGTTCTTCGCCAATGCCGACCGCTGGAAGGAAGTCCCGCCGCATCTGCAGACGCTCTGGCAGATGTGCATGGATTCGTCGCACTACAAGCGCCTGCATTGGTACTGGGGCGGCGAAGCGCGCTTGCGTGCCGAAGGTGGTCGTCTTGAACTGACGAGCATCCCGGACGCTGAGTGGAAGACCGTCGAAGATGCCGCGCATGTGTTCTGGGAGGAAGTCGCCAAGCAGACCCCGCGCACCGGCAAGGTCGTCGAGATCCTCAAGAAGTACAATTCCGACATGGAAAAGGCCGGTAAGCCTTACCGTTACGGCTAAGACATGACATGGCGATCCGGTTTCGACCGGGTCGCCCTCACAAAACAAGACGGCATGAGCCAATCGCTGCCCTGGGAACACCGAGATGACCACGTACACATTCGAAGATCTGAAAAAGGACGTCGCCGAGGGGCGCATTGACACGATTCTGGCGTGTCAGGTGGACATGCAGGGACGCTTGATGGGCAAGCGTTTCCAGGCGGAGTATTTCGTCGAGAGTGCCTATAAGGAAACGCATAGCTGCAACTACCTGCTTGCCACCGACATGGAGATGGAAACCGTCTCCGGCTACAAGGCGACGAGCTGGGAAAAGGGCTATGGCGATTATACCATGAAGCCGGATCTGTCGACGTTGCGTCGGATCCCCTGGCTCGAAGGCACCGCACTCGTTCTCTGCGACATGCTCGACCATGCCACCCATGCCGAGGTGCCACATTCGCCGCGCGCGATCCTGAAGAAGCAGGTCGCCCGGCTCGAAGCCATGGGCATGAAGGCCTTCATGGCGACGGAACTCGAATTCTTCCTCTTCGACCAGACCTATGACGAGGCGCGGCTTTCCGGCTATCGCGACCTGAAACTGGTCTCTGGATACAACGAAGACTACCACATCTTCCAGACGACCAAGGAAGAGGACGTGATGCGGGCGATCCGCAAGGGCCTGCAGGGCGCCGGCATCCCTGTCGAAAACTCCAAGGGCGAGGCCTCTGCCGGCCAGGAAGAGATCAACGTGCGCTATGCCGACGCCCTAACCATGGCCGACCGGCATGTGATTATCAAGAACGGCTGCAAGGAGATCGCCTGGTCGAAGGGGAAGGCCATCACCTTCCTTGCCAAGTGGCATTACAACGCTGCCGGTTCGTCCTCCCATATCCACCAGTCGCTCTGGTCTGCGGATGGCAAGACGCCTCTGTTCTTCGATGAGAAGGGTCAGTACGGCATGTCGCAGACCATGACGCACTACATGGCCGGCCTGCTCAACCACGCCTCCGAGATCACGTATTTCCTCGCGCCATACATCAATTCCTACAAACGCTTCATGGCTGGCACATTTGCGCCGACCAAGGCGATCTGGTCGAAGGACAACCGCACCGCCGGCTACCGCCTTTGCGGCGACGGCACCAAGGGTATCCGCGTTGAATGCCGCGTCGGTGGCTCCGATCTCAATCCCTATCTCGCCATGGCAGCGCTTTTGGCCGCGGGCATAGACGGGATCGAGAAGAAAATGGAGCTCGAACCGGCCTTCACGGGGGATGCCTATGGCGCGCGGGACGTCCGCGAAATCCCGCGCACGCTGCGGGCGGCCGCCGAAACTCTGAAGGACTCCCAGATGCTGCGGGCGGCGTTCGGCGATGACGTTGTCGATCACTATGTCCGTGCTGCGGAATGGGAACAGGAGGAGTATGATCGGCGGATCACCGACTGGGAAGTCGCGCGCGGTTTCGAGCGAGCATAATCGGCTGGGAGCTAAGGATACCCCTTTGGGGAGATATCGAAGCCGCGATCGCGGCGATATGAAGAGTTAGGCGACCTCTCGATCAGGGAGGGCATGCCGGACGGACCGATCCAGGGGAAGCGCGATGACGCACCCCTGCGTCACCTTTACGGATGGCGGTACGGATCGAGGCGCGGTATCGGCGACAAAGAGCTTTTGAGGAGCACCCTGGAATGACCATGATCCAATGCATTTCGCCGATCGACGGATCGGTTTACGCCGAACGCCCGGCCATGTCGCTTGAAGCGGCGACCGAGGCGGTTGCGCGTACCCGCAAGGCGCAGAAGGCCTGGGCGCGCCGGCCGCTCGAGGAGCGCGTGCAACTCGTGCTGAAGGGTGTGGCGCGCCTCAACGAGATGGCCGACGAGGTGGTGCCGGAACTGGCCCACATGATGGGCCGGCCGGTCCGTTACGGCGGCGAATACAAGGGCTTCAACGAACGTTCGAACTATGTCGCCTCCATCGCTGCGGACTCGCTGAAGCCGCTGGTCATCGAAGAGAGCGCATCCTTCGAGCGTCGCATCGAGCGCGAGCCGCATGGTGTCGTCTTCGTCATTGCGCCGTGGAACTACCCCTACATGACCGCGATCAACACGATCGCGCCGGCCCTGATGGCGGGCAACACCGTGGTCATCAAGCATGCGACGCAGACGCTGCTAGTTGGCGAGCGGATGGTGCGCGCTTTCGTCGAGGCTGGCGTGCCTGATGACGTGTTCATCAACCTCTTCCTCGACCACCAGACGACGTCCGCTCTGATCGCGGCCGGCAATTTCAACTTCATCAACTTCACCGGTTCGGTTGAAGGCGGTCGCTCGATCGAACGCGCTGCTGCCGGTACCTTTGCGGGTCTCGGCCTCGAGCTCGGCGGCAAGGATCCTGGCTATGTGATGGAGGATGCCGATCTCGACGCTGCCGTCGACACGCTGATGGACGGCGCGACCTACAATTCCGGCCAGTGCTGCTGCGGCATCGAGCGCATCTATGTGCATGAAAGCCTCTACGACGCCTTCGTCGAGAAGTCTGTCGCCTGGGTGTCGAACTACAAGCTGGGCAATCCGCTCGACAAGGAAACGACCCTTGGCCCGATGGCCAACAAGCGGTTCGCCAAGGTCGTGCGCGAGCAGATCGCCGATGCGGTTTCGAAGGGCGCCAAGGCGCTTGTCGATCCGAAGCTGTTCCCGCAGGACGATGGGGGCGCCTACTTGATGCCGCAGGTCCTGGTGAACGTCGATCACTCCATGGCCTTCATGAAGGACGAGACTTTTGGTCCGGCCGTTGGCATTATGAAAGTCAAGAACGACGACGAGGCGCTCGGCCTGATGAACGACAGCCCCTACGGCCTGACTGCCTCTCTCTGGACGCAGGATCCGGAGCGGGCCGCCCGTATCGGCCGCGACATCGAAACCGGCACCGTCTTCATGAACCGCGCCGACTATCTCGACCCGGCGCTCTGCTGGACCGGCGTGAAAGAAACCGGCAAGGGCGGCTCTCTTTCCGTACTCGGCTTCCAGAACCTTACCCGTCCAAAATCCTATCACCTGAAGAAAGTCACGAAATGAACATCGTCGCCAACTGGAGCTATCCCACCGCCGTCAAGATGGGACGTGGCCGCATCAAGGAACTGGCGGACGCTTGCAAATCGCTCGGCATGAAGAAGCCGCTGCTGATCACTGATCGGGGCTTGGCGCCCATGGCGATTACACAGACGGCACTCGACGTTTTGGAAGAGGCGGGCCTTGGCCGCGCACTCTTCGCCGATGTCGATCCGAACCCGAACGAGAAGAACCTGGAGGCCGGCATCAAGGCCTACAAGGATGGTGGCCATGACGGGGTCGTCGCTTTCGGCGGCGGTTCCGGTCTCGACCTCGGCAAGTGCGTCGCCTTTATGGTCGGCCAGACGCGGCCCGTCTGGGATTTCGAGGATATCGGCGACTGGTGGACGCGGGCCAATTCCGACGGCATCGCCCCGATCGTCGCCGTGCCGACAACGGCCGGCACCGGTTCGGAAGTCGGCCGAGCCTCGGTCATCACCAATTCCGAAACCCATGTGAAGAAGATCATCTTCCATCCGAAGTTCCTGCCGGGTGTCGTCATCTGCGATCCGGAACTGACGGTCGGTATGCCGAAGATGATCACCGCCGGCACGGGCATGGATGCCTTCGCCCACTGCCTGGAAGCCTATTCCTCGCCTTTCTACCATCCGATGAGCCAGGGCATCGCGCTCGAAGGCATGCGGCTCGTCAAGGAATTCCTTCCGCGCGCCTACAAGGATGCGACCGACATCGAGGCACGGACCAACATGATGTCGGCTGCCGCCATGGGCGCGGTCGCGTTCCAGAAGGGTCTTGGCGCCATCCACGCGCTGTCGCATCCGATCGGCGCGGTCTACAACACGCACCACGGCATGACCAACGCCGTTGTCATGCCGCCGGTACTCAAGTTCAACCGGGACGCCATCGAGGACAAGATCGAGCGCGCCGCAGCTTATCTCGGTATCGCCGGCGGCTTCGATGGCTTCTACGATTACGTGTTGGCGCTTCGTTCCGAACTCAACGTGCCGGACAATCTGACGGCGATGGGAATCAAGCCCGACCGGATCGACGAATTGTCGGCCATGGCGATCGAGGACCCGAGTGCCGGCGGCAATCCTGTAAAGATGACGCTGGAGAACACCAAGAGCCTTTTCGAAGCCTGCTTCTAACCCCTCAATTCAGGGGGTGCCCCTTCGTCTCCCGGCACAACGTGTCGGGAGATTTTCTTTTTGATATCAATTCACTGAAAATATATCAGAAATTTCTTAAAGATGAGATCTTCGCCCCATTCTTGAAGGTTTGTTAACCATAATTAGAAAGAGTGGGAATATGGCACCATGAGCCGGTGTCCCGCAGAGCAATGATTGGCTCGGGCCATACGTTTGAGGATCTAGAATGCCAGTCATCTCCTTTGCCAATGCCAAAGGCGGCGCGGGCAAAACAACAGCCGCTCTGCTTCTCGCGACCGAACTCGCCCACCAGGGCTACCGCGTCGCCATTCTGGACGCCGATCCTCAACGGTGGATCAGCCAGTGGTTCGAACTGTCCGGCCCGCAGCACAATATCGAAGTGGTCTCCGAAGTATCGCTCGCATCGCTGCAGGGGCACCTGCGCGAGCTGTCGGCTACCTCCGACTATGTCGTCGTTGACCTCGCCGGCGCCCGGGATGCGGTGGTGACGGCGGCGATCGGTCTCTCCGACCACGTCATGATCCCGATCCAGGGCTGTGCCATGGATGCCAAGGGTGGTGCCCAGATCCTCGATCTGATCCGACTCATGGAGGAGGCGGGTAACCTGAAGGTCGCGCACTCCGTCGTTCTGACCCGGGTTACCTCCATGGTCACGACGCGTGCCTTGCTGACCATCAAGGGCTTGCTCTCGGCGCGCGGCGTGAACGTCATCAATACCCCGATCGTCGAGCGCAGCGCCTATCGCGAGATTTTCGACTGTGGCGGCACCTTGTACGGGATGGATCCTGCCAAGATCAGCAATCTCGACAAGGCCCAGGAAAACGCCCGTGCATTTGCGGCCGAAGTCATGCGGCTTCTGCCGGTCAAGGTCATCCGCTCGCAGACGCCGCGTCGCTTCCTGCGGCTGGTGCGCAACGCCGCCTGATAACCTCCCAAGCCAAACGAAAGAAGCCGCCGTAATCCCATCCGGCGGCTTCTTTCGTTTCAGGAGCCAAAGTCACGATCAGTCGATGAACTCGACCGTCACGCCCGGCTTCACCATCTTGGCAAGTTCGGTCGCGTCCCAATTGGTTAGGCGGATACAGCCGTGGCTCTGGGTGCGGCCGATCTTCGAGGGTTCCGGCGTTCCGTGAATGCCGTAGGTCGGCTTCGACAGCGCCAGCCACACGGTGCCGACAGGACCATTGGGACCCGGTGGGATCGACAGAACGCGGTCGTTGTTGCCCTGCTTGAAGTTTACCTTCGGATTGTATGTATAGCCGGGATTGAGGGCGATTCGCTCGACCGTGACGGTTCCAGAGGGAGACGGCGTATCGGTAGAGCCGATGCTCGCGGGATAGGCCGCGATCAGCGCGCCGTCTTCACCATAGGCGAAAACCTGCTTCAATCCCTTGTCGGCAATGATGCGCGCAACCGAACCTTTCTTGGCCGGGCCGGGATCTACCACCTTGATGATGGTGCCCGGAATGGTGAAATCGACCCCCGGATTAAGTTCGCGGAGATAGGCTTCATCCATGTGGAATTTCTCGGCCAGCATCTCGGCGGTCGAAGTGTAGGAGAGAGCCGGAAGCGCGGCCTTCTCGGCGTAATCCTCCGGAATTGCCGCCACATAGGGACCCGCGGCGTCACCGGCAGTGATTGTGTAACTCATGAAGGCGAGGCCTCCGGAGAGGCGGAGCCGCTCGATGATGCCATCGGCGTCATTCGGGTCCAGCGTCTCGCCGGTGATCTGTTCCCAGGCCACGATCGCCTTGTTGACGTTCTGTCCCATCTTGCCGTCGATGACGCCGGGCGACACGCCTTCGCGGTCGAGGAAGACCTGCAACGCCGTGACCTCCGGGCGCGACAGCTTGCCGACCGGGATTTCAGGGATCGCCTTTTTCGTCATCGGCTGTTCAGGCTGCTCCTGAGCGCCGAAGCTGTCGTCCGGGAAGCCGGGCAGGGCTTGCTCCAACGGTTGCCGCTCGATCGCGGGATCGCCTGGCACCGATCCGGTCATGACGTCATCTTCCCATACAGGCGCGTTGGCAACCTGACCGCCCCAGTAGGGTTCGCGATGGCGGCGCGGGAAATACTCCTCCGCCGGCATCTCGTAAGCGATCATGTTGCCGTAGCGGTCGAGGAGAATGCGGCGACCGCTGTTGTCGTATCGCACGACGACTTCACCCCGTTCGGGCGTGTAGCCCAGCAAGTCGCCCTCTGGCGTCACCAGGAGCGTCTGTGAGCGGCCGTAGACATCCTGAGCCACCGAGGGCGTGGCAAAAAGCGATGTCGCTGCCGCCAGAGCTGCAAGCGCCGTGCCTGTCATCCATCTTTTCGTCACGGTAGCCTTCATTGAGATTCCACTCCGGTATTCGGCAAAATTCCCCATTTGACAGTAGGCCGCAAAAGGTGAATTCATGGTGAACACCGTCTTAACAGCTTCGGCTTGATGCGGGAAAAGTGTGGCAAAGCAATGCCTTCCTTATGGCAAATCGGCGGTGTCACGAAAAATTCAGATGAGGCGGCTTTCCATGGATTTCAATGCGGCAAAGGGCCCGCGGCTTTCACTCGATCCAACGTCCGTGCTGGACATTCGTTCCTGTGTCGTCGACGGCGTGGACCTGTCGCCGGGTCGCGCGATTCCCGATGATGGCGACCCCCGAATCGACCATTCGCTTGAAGGCTTTCTCTTCACCTGCGGTCCCGATCACATCCGTCATCCTGAACCAATACCGGGCAAGGTGGGCGCGAACTATCCGCTGCATGGCTCGTTCTCGTCCCATCCGGCCGATATTCTCGATGTCAGCCTCGGAGACGACGCGGATTGCCGGGCAAGAGTGCCTGTCGACCTCGCCGACGGCGGAAAGGCGTTGCTGACGCGACACTGGCGGATCGACGGCGCCAACGGTGAGGTGCATCTGCGCGATACGCTCTGCAATTCCGGCGAGACGCCGTTCCCCGCGATGCTGATGTACCACATGAACATCGGCTCGAAGCATCTCGACGAGGCCACTCGGATATCCGGCGCCATGATCGAGGAGGGTTCGCTTGGCTGGCGGTTCGGAGATCCGGCGGGTCAGGTGTTCTGTGTGCCGGCGGGCAAGGGCGGCTGGGCCGAGGTACGGCTCGGACCGATCGCCGCTATCGGTGGCCGGACGCTCATCGTGCGGTTCCGCACCGACACGCTGCCGTTTCTGCAGATGTGGCACAACCAGTCCGCTCCGGCTGCCGTTCTCGGCATCGAACCCGTCTCGCACCGCTGGGTCGGGCGGGCGGAACTGGAAAAGGCGGGCGAGCTCGACATGCTGGCGCCGGGCGAGACCCGTGAATACGCGCTGACCTTTGCCTTCGTTTAGATTGACGCCCTGCCGATGGCACCTTAAGTGTTTGCCACATTCATTCGAGGAGCACGATGGCGATGGATATCAGGCAGATCAACGACGAATACGCCGTCACAGGCCAGATCACTGTTGCCGATCTCGATGAGATCAAGGCGCAGGGTTTCCAGTCGATCGTCTGCCACCGTCCTGACAATGAGGAACCGGGCCAGCCGACATTCGCGGAGATCGCGGCTCGCGCGGAAGAACTTGGGATCAAGATCAAGCACGTGCCCGTCGGCCCGATGGGCGTGACGCCGGAGGCGGTCGCCGACATGGTCGATGCGCTTGACGACTTCGACCGTCCGATGCTCGGCTATTGCCGTTCCGGAGCGCGCTCCACGCGCACCTACGAACTCGCGCTCCACCAGCGCGGCTGAGCCGGCGTTCCAGCCGGACCAATATCTGACACCAACAGGAGCATTTCCATGACCATCAAGCGTATCGAGCCCGGCAAGCGCATGAGCGGCGCCGTCGTTCACGGCAACACTGTCTATCTGGCTGGCCAAGTGGGCGAGGGCACGAGCGTGACCGAACAGTCGAAGTCGGCGCTTGCCGAAGTTGATCGCCTGCTTGCCGCCGCCGGTACCGACAAGTCGAAGATTCTTCAGACGATCATCTATCTCTCGGACATGTCGACCTTCGGCGAAATGAACGCCGTATGGGAAGGCTGGATCGACCCGGCGAACCCGCCGGCGCGCGCGACAAGCGAAGCCGCTCTCGCGACCCCGGACTACAAGGTCGAGTTCATCGTTACTGCAGCGCTCTGAGCTTTCGACGATCGATTGCCAATCGGCCGGCGTATCCCCCGATACGCCGGCTTTGTCGTTTGGGCGATCGCGGCTGCGAATGCGACCGAGACAGCGACGTAGTCGGCGAAATCACAAAGCAGACACCAGGAAAAGATAGAAAGAACGCTATCTCTACTCTTTTATAAGGATAGCTTAATATATGTGTGTCCTACTGTCCGAGCGCCTGGCCAGGGTTTCCGTTCAGGAAACGGCCGGACGAAGGCGGGGGTGGACGTATACGGTGCGCAGTCTTTTCAGAAATCGGGCTTTTTCCGACGCGATCATCCTGGCGGCGTTCTGCCTGCTGGTCCTGATCTCCGCGATTCGCCACGATGCCTTCGAGAGCCTTGTCGACTATGTCGCTGACCATGAAGACTACCAGCTCGACGAACTGATCCTCGCTCTCGCCACCGCCGGCATCGGCAGCCTGATCTACGCTGCTCTGCGTGTGGTTGAGCTTGCCCGTGCCTTGAAAGCCAAGGAGCGCGCCGAAAGCGACACCGCCTGGCTCGCCGAACACGATCCGCTCACCCATCTTCACAATCGCAGGGGGCTCGACGCGGCCGTCGCGGCGATGGAGGCCAACGGCACCACGGGCCGCTACACCGTCCATTCCATCGATCTCGACGGCTTCAAGAAGATCAACGACCTGCTGGGCCACGAGGCCGGCGACCAGGCGCTGTTCGAGGTCGCCCGCAGGCTCGGCGGCATCTACGGAAGCGACGCGCTGTTTCGTGTCGGAGGCGACGAATTCGTCGTGCTGCAGGGGTCCACCGACGCCCAAGCGGCGCAGGCGAAAGCCAGCGCGGCCGTGGCGGCGCTTTCCGAACCCTTTGCGCTCAGCGGAACGACGGCCGAGATCGGCGCCAGTATCGGCATTGCCTCCGTGCCCAAGGGGAAGGGCGGTGTCCGGACAGCCCTGCAACATGCCGATGCTGCGATGTACGTCGCCAAACGCGGCGGCCGCAACCAGACAGTCTGGTTCGAGCCTTCGATGAAGGACGCCTTGAAGCACCGCATCGAGCTTGAGCGCGATCTGCGCAACGCGCTCAGGGAACATGTCGTTGTCCCGTACTTCCAGCCTCTGGTCGATCTCAAAAGCGGCAAGGTCCATGGCTTCGAGGCCCTGGCCCGATGGGAGCAGAACGGCGAATTCATACCCGCCATGGAATTCATCGCCCTCGCGGAGGAAACGGGGCTCATCGTGGAACTGACCGACCAGCTCCTGCGCCGGGCGTCGATCGAGGCGAAAAGCTGGCCGAACCATATCAATCTCGCCTTCAACATTTCGCCGGTGCAGTTCCGCGACCCGCAGCTCGGCCTGCGCATCATCCAGATCCTCGGCGAAACCGGGCTGCCGCCCCACAGGCTGGAGATCGAGATCACCGAGACGGCGCTGGTGCAGGATCTGCATCAGGCCGACATAACGGTATCCACACTGCATGCGGCGGGAATTCGCGTCGCTCTCGATGATTTCGGAACCGGCTATTCAAGCCTCTCCCAGCTCTCCCGATTCAACTTCGACAAGATCAAGATTGATCGAAGCTTCGTGGAAGGGTTCGAGACAGACGAACGGCAGGCGAAGATCGTTCGCGCCGTGCTTGGCCTCGGCCGGGGTCTCGGCCTCACGATGACCGCCGAAGGCATAGAGAGCGAAAGCCAGCTGAAAGCGCTGACCGAGCTTGGTTGCGATGTCGGCCAAGGGTTTCTCTTCGGCCGCGCCATGCCGGCGGACGATGCCCGCCGGCTCTGCGCGCTCGACACGGATACGATCCGGTCACTGGCGGGCTGAGGACCAGCCCACCTCGTGATGTTCTAGCCGTTCCTGCTTGCAGCGGCGATCTCGCTCAATGTCCGCGCCGGCGTGATCGCTTCCGGATCGAGCTTGATCTCGATGATCGAGGGCTTGCCCGAGGCGCGAGCCCGCTGGAAGGCATCCGCGAACTCCTCCGTCTTCCCGACCGTTTCGCCGTGTCCACCATAGGCGCGGGCGAGGTCGGCAAAATCCGGGTTCGTGAGCCCGGTGGCGCTGACGCGGCCGGGATATTCCCGCTCCTGATGCATGCGGATCGTGCCGTAAATGCCGTTGTTGATGACAATCACGATGATCGGCAGATTGTAGCGCATGGCGGTCGCGAATTCCTGGCCGTGCATCATGAAGCAGCCATCGCCGGCAAAGCAGACGACCTCGCGTTCCGGATACAGCTGCTTGGCGGCGACCGCCGCCGGCAGGCCGTAACCCATGGAGCCGGAAGTGGGGGCGGCCTGGGTGCGGAACTTGCGGAAGCGATGGAAGCGGTGCACCCAGGTTGCGTAGTTGCCGGCGCCGTTGGTGAAGATGGTGTCGTCAGCCGTATTGGCCTCGATCCATTCCATGACCGGTCCCATCTGAACGTCGCCGGGTCCGGATTTCGGCGGCGTCGACCATCTGAGATAGGCGTCGTGCATCGCTGATTTCCGCTCAGCCCAGATCGGAGCGGCAGGCGCCTCAAGGTCCTTCAAGGCTTCCACGAACTCCGCGGGGCCGGAGCAGATCGCGAGATCGGGACGATACATCCGGCCGAGTTCTCCCGGATCGGGGAAGACGTGGACCAGCTTCTGCTTCGGGTAGGGAATATCGATCAAGGTGTAGCTGGAGGACGGCATTTCCGACATGCGGCTGCCGATCAGGACCAGCAGGTCGGCCTCCTTGATTTCCTTTGCAAGCGACGGATTGATGCCGATACCGACATCGCCCGCGTATGATGGGTGCATGTGGTCGAACAGCATCTGGCGCCGGAAGGAGCAGCCGACGGGCAGCTTGAAGCGGCTGGCGAAATCCTGGATGCCGGCGATCGCCTCGTCGGTCCAGCGTGTGCCACCGAGGATGAACATCGGCCGCTCGGCATTCCTCAGCAAGGTCTCGAACGCAGCAATCTGGCTGCGGCCCGGATGGCTTTCAACGGCCGTATAGGGCAGGGCGGCGGGGGCCTCGACGATATCCGTCAGCATGTCCTCCGGCAGTGACAGCACGACCGGTCCGGGCCGACCCGAGGTCGCGACGGCGAAGGCGCGGGTGACGAATTCCGGGATGCGGCGGGCGTCGTCGATCTCGCCGACCCATTTTGCGTATTCGGTCAGGGCGCGGCGATATTCGACTTCCTGGAAGGCCTCGCGTTCGCGCATGTCACGGGCAACCTGGCCGATGAAAAGGATCATCGGGATCGAATCCTGGCGGGCGATGTGGAGGCCGGCGCTGGCATTGGTGGCGCCGGGGCCGCGGGTGACCATGCAGATGCCCGGTTCTCCGGTCAGCCGGCCCCAGCAGTCCGCCATCATCGCCGCACCACCCTCCTGGCGGCAGACCAGCGTCTCGATGCCGCTTTCGTAAAGCGCGTCGAGGACCGCGAGATAGCTTTCTCCGGGCACGCAGGAGACACGCTTGACGCCGTTCGCCTTCAAGGCTTCGACGATCAGTTCGCCGCCGGTCTTCTTTGTCATTTCGATGCCTTTCGTTCGATTTCCGCGAGTTCAGCCAGGATCTCGTCCTGGTGCTCGCCGACGCGCGGGCTCGGCCGCTTGTAGGTCAGGGGTGTTTCGGACAGCACGATCGGGGTGCGCACGCCGGGTATGCTGTTGCCGTCGGTGTCCTCGAGGTCGATCCGGAGCTCGCGCGCCTTGACCTGCGGGTCATCGAACATCTCGGCGATCGAGTTGATCGGGCCGGCGGGCACGGCATTCGTCTCACAGGCGGTCAGCAGGTCGCGCTTCGTCCATTTCACCGTCTGGGCGGTCACGATCTCGCGGGTTTCGACCTTGTTGGCGACGCGGGCCTTGTTGGTTGCGAAGCGTTCGTCATCCGCGATGTCTGCGATCCCCAGGATGGCGCAAAGCCTGCGGAATTGGCCATCATTGCCGACGGCGAGAATGAGATGGCCGTCAGAGGTCGGGACGACCTCGTAGGGCGAAATGTTCGGATGGGCGTTGCCCAGTCGCACCGGCGCCTTGCCGGAAACGAGGTAGTTCATGTTCTGGTTGGCGAGCACGGCCGACATGACATCGAGCAGCGCCATGTCGACGAACTGGCCTTCTCCGGTCTTCATGGCATGGATCAAGGCCGCCTGGATCGCGGTGACGGCATAGATGCCGGTAAAAATGTCGGCGATCGCGACGCCTGCCTTCATCGGCTCGCCGTCCTTCTCGCCTGTGATCGACATGAAGCCGGACATGCCCTGCACGATATAGTCGTAGCCGGCGAATTCGGCGTAAGGGCCGTTCTGGCCAAAGCCGGTGATCGAGCAGTAGACGAGCCTGGGGTTGATGGCTTTCAGGCTGTCGTAGTCGAGACCGTATTTCCTCAGGCCGCCGAGCTTGAAGTTCTCGATGACGACATCGGCGGTGGCGACCAGCCGGCGGATGATGTCGCGACCTTGCTCGGTGCGGAAATCGATGGCGATCGAGCGCTTGTTGCGGTTGGTCGAGTGATAATAGGCTGCCGACAGGTTTTCGCCATCCTTGCCCTCGACGAAGGGCGGTCCCCAGGCGCGGGTGTCATCGCCTCCCTCAGGGTTTTCCACCTTGATGACGTCTGCGCCGAGATCGGCGAGCATCTGTCCAGCCCACGGACCGGCCAGCACGCGAGCAAGCTCGATGACGCGGATACCCTTGAGCGGAGGCTGTTTCGAATTCGTGTCTGTCATGGTTCAACTGTGGCGGTGATCTTTTCGGTCTCGGTCACCGGGCGGGATGCGGCCCTGCGCTCGCGCCAGATGATGAAGAGGCCCGAGCCAATGATGATGGAGATTCCGAGCCATTTGACGGCATTCGGGAAGTCACCGAACACCAGCCAGCCCGAAAGCGTGGCCGAGACGATCTCGAGATACTGCATCGGCGCCAGGACGGACGCCGGCGCCTCGCGATAGGCGAAGACGGCAAGGATGCCGGAGAGCGCAGCAGCGAACCCGACCCCTGCCATCCATGCGATCGTCAGGCTATCCGGCAGCGACGGCGTCAGCGGCGCGAAGCCTGCAAAGTTCCCGACGAAAAGCACGACCGCACAGATCGGTAGTCCCCATAGCGACATCTGGAACTGCATCGTCCAGGGATCTTCCTTTTGCGAGAGGGCGCGCGTCATCAGCGCGAAGACGGCGACACAGAATGCGGTGACGATCGGCAGCAGGGTGATGAAGCCGACCTCCTGAAAACTCGGACGGATGACGATCATCGCCCCGATGAAGCCAACCACGCAGGCGAGGTAGCGCCGCCAGCCGATGGTTTCCTTGAGGAAGATGCTGGCGAGAACGGTCAAGATGATGGGTTCGACGAAAAAGATTGCGACGGCATCGGCGACCGGCATGACGGCAAGCGTGGCAACGAAACAGATCATCGACAGCGTGATCAGAACGGCACGGATTGCATGATACTTGCTCTGGCGCCAGGACAGGCCGCGCCATCCGCTGTTGGCCATGACGAAAGGCAGCATGAACAGGGCCTGGAACAAGAAGCGACCGGCCGTGATCATCGCCGGCGACGCTGTTTGCGTGGCCAACTTGGAGAAGACGTCGATCAGTGGCGCGAGAAGCATGGCAAGAACCATCAGGCCCAGGCCGTGAACGATCCTGTTCGTTGCGGTCGAATGCGGAAGGCTGGTCGTCGCCATGGTCATGCTTTCCCTATAGCCCGGCGGCCGTCGCCAGGCACTTGAAGTTATGTCATGACCTCATTCCGGATCAGACGAAAGATCATCGCCTCACGAATGCGACGCCTTTCTGGCGACGCCGTTGATCCAGTCGCAAAAATTGTCGATGGCCTGCTCGCGTCCGATCTCGTTGACAGTTTCGTGCCGCATCTCCTCGTAGATCCGCATGGTGACGTTTCGGAAGTCCTCATGCCGCAGCCGTTTCGCCAGCCAGCGCACGTCGGCAGCATTTCGCGTCGCCGGGTCCTGGCCGCCGCCGACGAGATGGATCGGCATTAGCTTGTTGAGCGGTGACAGGGCACCTTTGCGCATCGGTCGCTGCGCCAGTTCCAGAACGTCCTGCCACATCGAGATGCTGGCGTCGAAGCGGCAGAGCGGATCGGCGGCATAACGGGCAACGACGTCGGGGTCGCGCGACAGCCAGTCGAACTCGGTCGAACGATCCTCGATCGACTTACCCCAGGCACCAAAGGTGGCCCTTGGCAGGATGCTGCTCGGGACGTCAGAGCCCTTGAGCATGCGCTCCAGGGCCAGCACGAACTTCGCTGCTTTGCCTTCACGTCCCGTGTTGAAATTCGAGTTCCAGATGGCCAGACCGGCCATTGCCTGCGGATATGCGATCGCCGCATTGAGCGCGATCAATCCGCCCATGGAATGGCCGAACAGAATCAGCGGCAGCCTCGGATGTTCCGACCGCGCGACTTCCCGCATCGCCAGAACGTCCTGAATCACCTTGTCTGGCCCCCCGGACAAGGCGAAAATCCCGAGGGGCGCATGCGTCGAGCAACTTTCGCCGTGCCCGCGATGGTCATGCGCATAAACATTGAAACCGTTGGCTGAAAGCGATTTTGCGAAGGACTGGTAACGACGGGAATGCTCGATCAGTCCATGGCATATGACTACGGTCGCGCGGGCGGGAGCCAACGCTTCCTCGTAATGATAGGCAAGAAGGGCGCCGCTCGGGCTCGAAAGGCGCCTTGTTTCGGAAAACATCCGGATCCTCCTCCACGATGTATGGCGAGACAGAAGGGGATTTTTTTCACGGGCGCAATGTCGTTTGCGGCCTTGGTACGCCTGCAGCGTTTCGATCCACAACCATATTCGCAACTTCCGGCCCAATCGGACCCGAAGCCACCGTCCGGCATTGCCCCAGGTGCCGCTTTGGCCTACATAGCGGCCACTTTCCCTTTGACGCGCGGAGCAGACACTTCATGGCACGCCAGTTCATCTACCACATGTCCGGCCTCAACAAGGCCTATGGCAACAAGAAGATCCTTGAGAACATCCACCTGTCCTTCTATCCCGATGCCAAGATCGGCATTCTCGGTCCGAACGGCGCCGGTAAGTCGACCGTTCTGAAGATCATGGCCGGGCTCGACAAGGAATGGACGGGCGAGGCTTGGCTCGCCGATGGTGCCACGCTCGGCTATCTGCCGCAGGAGCCTCAGCTCGATCCGAAGAAGACCGTGTTCGAGAACGTGATGGAAGGCGTTGCCGACAAGACGGCGATCCTGAACCGCTACAACGAACTGATGATGAACTACTCCGACGAGACGGCGGAAGAGGGCGCGAAGCTTCAGGACATCATCGATAGCCAGAACCTCTGGGATCTGGAAAGCCAGGTCGAAATGGCCATGGACGCGCTGCGCTGCCCGCCGGGTGACTCGGCCGTGGACACACTGTCGGGTGGTGAGCGTCGCCGTGTGGCGCTCTGCCAGCTGCTGCTGCGCAAGCCCGACCTGCTGCTTCTCGACGAGCCGACCAACCACCTGGACGCCGAGACGATCGCCTGGCTCGAAAAGCACCTGCGCGAATATCCGGGCGCCATCCTGATGGTCACCCACGACCGCTACTTCCTCGACAACGTCACGGGCTGGATTCTCGAGCTCGACCGCGGTCGCGGCATCCCCTACGAGGGCAACTACTCGGCCTATCTGCAGGCCAAGGCGAAGCGTCTTGCCCAGGAAGAGCGCGAGGAAGGTAGTCGCCAAAAGGCGCTGTCGCGTGAACAGGAGTGGATCGCCTCCTCCCCGAAGGCCCGCCAGGCCAAGTCCAAGGCCCGTATCCGCGCCTATGACGAACTGGTGGCAGCCGCCGAGAACCGTCGTCCCGGCGAAGCGCAGATCATCATTCCGGTCGGCGAACGCCTGGGCCAGGTGGTCATCGAGGCGGAAAACCTGACGAAGGCCTATGACGGCCGGGTGCTGTTCGAGAACCTGTCCTTCAAGCTGCCCCCCGGCGGCATCGTCGGCATCATCGGGCCGAACGGGGCCGGTAAGTCGACGCTCTTCCGCATCATCACCGGCCAGGAGACCCCCGACAGCGGTGAAATCCGGATCGGCGAGACGGTGCATCTCGGTTATGTCGACCAGAGCCGCGATTCGCTGGACGGGTCGAAAAACGTCTGGGAAGAAATCTCTGGCGGCAACGACATCATCAAGCTCGGCAAGTTCGAGATGAACTCCAGAGCCTATTGCGGTGCCTTCAACTTCAAGGGTGGCGACCAGCAGCAGAAGGTCGGCAATCTCTCCGGCGGTCAGCGCAATCGCGTGCACCTGGCGAAGATGCTGAAGGCCGGCGGCAACGTGCTGCTGCTCGACGAACCGACCAACGACCTCGACACCGAAACGCTCGGTGCGCTTGAAGACGCGCTCGAAAACTTCGCCGGCTGCGCCGTGATCATCAGCCACGACCGCATGTTCCTCGACCGTCTGGCGACGCACATTCTCGCATTCGAGGGCGACAGCCACGTGGAGTGGTTCGAAGGCAACTTCGAAGACTACGAACAGGACAAGATCCGCCGCCTCGGTGCTGACGCGGTCAACCCGAAGCGCGTCACCTACAAGCGTCTGACCCGCTGATCATTTCAAAAATTTTCGTTCAGGAACCCCGGCGCGTTTGCCGGGGTTTTTGTTTGTCCTGCGACGCTTGACGTGAGCAAGTCCTGTCGTTGTCCGGCCACGAAATGGCGCTTTCGTGTTTCCCGCTTGCACTCGTGCAATTGTTGATATAAAGACATGTTTATATCTTGATTGCATTTGGTGGCGAGCGTGATCTTTTCCAGTGACGAACTTGTCGAACTTCTGAAAGCCGCCGGCGAGCCGACGCGGCTGCGGCTCTTGGTGCTTCTCGCCTCCGGCGATCTCACCGTCAGCGATCTGACCGATATACTGGGCCAATCGCAACCCCGCATCTCCCGGCATCTGAAGCTGTTGGCGGAGGCCGGTCTGGTCGATCGTTATCAGGAAGGCGCCTGGGCCTATTTCCGGCTGAAGCAGGACGGGCGTGCGGCGGAATTGGCGCGCACGCTTCTTGCAGCGGTCGATGTCGGCGATCCGGTGGTCCAGCGCGACGGTGAACGTCTCGGCAGCGTCAAGCGGGCGAGGGCGGAGAAGGCGCAGGCCTATTTCAGCCAGCATGCCGACGAGTGGGACGAGTTGCGCCGGCTGCATGTCGACGACACCGAGGTCGAGGCTGCGCTGCTGAAGCTGGTCGGCGCTGATCCGGTGGACTCCTTGCTCGACCTCGGGACCGGCACCGGCCGCATGCTGCAGCTGCTGTCGGAAAACTATCGCCGCGCCGTTGGGGTTGACGCAAGCCGCGACATGCTCGCGGTCGCTCGCGCGAACCTCGATAAGGCGGGTGTCCTGAAAGCGTCCGTTCGCCTCGGCGATATTCTCAATCTGCCGCTCGATGGCGGCGAGTTCGACCTGGTGCTCATTCACCAGGTGCTGCACTTCCTCGTGCAGCCCGAGCTCGCCCTTGGCGAGGCCTCGCGCATGCTCTCGCCCGGCGGGCGACTGGTCGTCATCGACCTCGCGCCGCACTCGCTGGAATTCCTGCGCGACGAGCATGCCCATGTGCGTCTCGGCTTCTCGCATTCGACCATGTCCGAATGGCTGTCTCGTGCCGGTCTCGAGGTCGAGAAGATCGTCGACCTTCGCCCCGCCGGCAAGGGTCCTCAGGGGCTGACCGTCACCATCTGGCTCGCCCGCCGTCCTGCGGCGGCCGCGCAATCCGCCGCGTAAATCAAGGGAGCAACCGAGATGACCCGCACCGACAATCGTCCGCAGCCGATCAGGTTCTCGTTCGAGTTCTTCCCGCCGAAATCGCCGGAGGCCGACGGCCAGCTCTGGCAGTGCATTTCCGAGCTGTCGCGCTTTCAGCCGCAATTCGTTTCCGTCACCTATGGCGCCGGCGGAAGCACGCAGGCTCCGACGCTCTCGACCGTCACACGGCTGATCGCCGATACGCCGCTTGCTACCGCCTCGCACCTGACCTGTGTTGGTGCGACGAAGGACGAGGTTCGCGAGGTCGTCCGGACCTTCCAGGCAGCGGGCGTTCGTCATTTCGTGGCGTTGCGCGGCGACCCGGCCGATGGTGTCGGCTCGACCTATCGGCCGCACGAGGGCGGCTTTGCCAATGCAGCCGAACTGGTCCTCGGGCTGAAGGAGATGGGCGATTTCGAGATTTCCGTGTCCGCCTATCCGGAGAAGCATCCGGAAAGCCGCGATGTGGACGCCGACATCGACATGCTGAAGCGTAAGGTCGACAACGGTGCCGACCGCGCGCTCACCCAGTTCTTCTTCGACAACGATGTCTATGAGCGCTACCTCGAGCGGGTCCGCGCGGCCGGGATTTCCATTCCTGTCGTGCCTGGTATCATGCCGGTGCAGAACCTCAACCAGCTGAAGCGCTTCGCTTCCGCATGCGGAGCCTCGGTGCCGCAATGGCTGGAAAAGCGCTTCGTCGGTCTTGACGACAAGCCGCAGGCGCGTGCGCTGGTGGCGGCCGAACTGGCAGCCGAACAGATTGACGACCTGCGCCGTCGCGGCATCTCCGAGTTTCACTTCTATACGATGAACAAGGCACCGCTTGTCTCGTCCGTCCTGTCGCTTCTCGGTGTCCGGGATGGGCAACCGGTCCAGACGGGCGCCGCCGCCTGATCCTCGCTTTCAGTTCCGACAAAAAGAAAAGGCGCATGCCCTGTCGCATGCGCCTTTCTACTGATTGCTAAGGGCTCATTTTGCCGAGCCTCCGGATGGCTTTCCATCCGATCCGTCCATCACCTCCGGCTAGATGAACAGCATTGTCGCGATGAACACAAACGCCGCACCGACGATCAGGACATTGAGAGAATTGGTCAGTCCCATGTCTGCCTCCTTGTGTTGACCGTTAGATAATATGTCCGTTTTGTGTCGCTTGGGAAGGGAATTCTGTGCTGCGGTGCAGTGGGGAACGGTGGAAAACTTTTGCCCAGAACAGGCAATTTGTTGAAATATCTGACGAATATTTCATCCGACATCTCTAATGGATATCCCAATTGGTTGCCGGCAAATTGCCGCAGGCGTTACCAACGTGCGTTAACGGGACACTAATTGCGTGAATAAGGGATTCGATCACGCCGCTAGGCTGGTCGCGCGCGGCGTGCGAAGAGCCGCCCGTCGAGAACGACGAGGCCACAACCAATCAGCAACATCCCTGCCAGATCGGTGACAGCCAGCCGTTCCCCGAGAAACACGGCCCCGAGCAGAACCGCGCTCGGCGGCACTAGCAGGGTCACGAGTGACGTGTTCGTGGCGCCGGCAATCGCCATGATGCGGAAAAACAGGATGTAGCCGTAGGCCGTTGACAGCCAGGCCAGCGCAAGGATCGCCGCGATCGCCGTCAGGGGCGGAAGGCCGATATTCCAGGGCTGATCGACGAGAAGCGCCACCGGCAGCATGATCATCGACGACGCGGTCAGCTGACCGGTGGCCGTGACCTGTGGCGGAAGATGCCTGAAGCGACGGCCATAGATGGTCGCGAAACCGTACGACAGCGCGGCCGAGACGGGTAGAATGACAGCCCAGAGCGGTATGTCGGTCAAGGCCAGGGCGCTAGGCCCGATGAGCACCATGGTGCCGGCAAGACCGAGCAGGCAGCCTGTGACCTTGGCGGTCGACAGCTTCTCATCGGCCGTCATCTGATGGGCAATGATCACTGTCCAGATTGGCGTGGTTGCGTTGAGGATGGCGGCAAGCCCTGCACCGATCTGCGTCTGCCCGAGGAAGATGAGGCTGTGGGGCAGGGCGTTGTTGAGAAGCCCCATCAGCAGGAATTCCTTCCAGTGCCGCCTTAGAGAGCCGTAGAGATCGGAGCTGCCGCGCAGCCAGACATGCAAAGCGAGTGCGGCAAGCGACAGCCTCAGCAGGACCAGCGTGAAGGGTGGCACATAGGCGACGGCGATGCGGGCGAAAAAGAAGGAGCCTCCCCAGATCAGTCCCAGGAGGACAAGAAGAAGCCATGCTTTGGAGGTGAGGCGATAGTCTTGCGGCGCGGCCATGGAAGCATCCGGTGCGACAGTGGAATTCCGTTGCCTCCTTCCTAGAAGGCCTCATTGCCTCTCGCCACCCGTTTCTTGTCATTATTGCATCTGTATGGGTGTAAAGAAAAAGCCGCGGCCAGGGACCGCGGCTTCAAATTCTCTACCCTTCATACTCAGAGCGCGTTGAGCAGGGCCGGGGTCGGCCATCCGTCGGCCGGCATGCCGAGGCGTTGCTGTTCCTTCTGGACAGCGACGCGGGTGCCGCCGCCAAGAATGCCGTCGATCTTGCCGACGTCGTGGCCCATCGCCTGCAGCTTTGTCTGCAGCGCTTTCATCTGACCGTCATCGAGACCCTGCTCCGGATTGCCCTTCCGGTACGGCTCGGCGCCGGACAGGCGCGTCGCAAAATAGGCGGCGGACGTCGTGTAGATGAACGACTGGTTCCATTCGAGGTAGATGTTGAAGTTCGGGTAGGCGAGGAAGGCCGGTCCCTTGCGCCCCTGCGGCAGCAGGATTTCTCCTTCCAGATGCGAAAACGCGGTATTGCCGTCGCGCGGCGTTACGCCAAGGGCGAACCAGTCTCCGGCCTTCATTCCGGCGTCAAAACCGGTTTTTTCCCATGGAAGATTGTCGGGAACCGTCACTTCCTGGATCCACGGCTCGCCCTTGGTGTAGCCAAGATGCTGGATGAACTTCGCCGCCGTCAGGATGGCGTCGGGCGAGCTCTGCTTGACGTTCACATGGCCGTCACCGTCGCCGTCGACGCCGAATTCGATGATGTCCTTGGGGAGCATCTGCACCTGACCGATTTCGCCTGCCCAGGCGCCGGTGTTCGATGAAGGGTCGAGGTCGCCATGCTGGACCATCATCACCAGCGCCAGCAGCTGCGGACGGAAGAGTTCCGGGCGGCGGCAGTCGTGCGCCAGCGTGACCAGCGCGTTGCGGGTGTTGAAATCCCCCTGCACGGCGCCGAAGTCGGTTTCCATCGCCCAGAAAGCGGTGATGACCCCGGGGGCCACGCTGTATTCGTTTTCGGCGCGGGCGAAGACATCGGCATACTGTTTCATCTTCTGGCGGCCGATGTCGAGGCGGGCCTGGCTGACGGTGCGCTGCGAGAACTCAAGGAAAGTCTGCTTGAAGACGCCCTGCGCGCGGTCGCGTGACAACACTTTCTGGTCGATCTGCGCCCCGCGCAGCGCCTTTTCCGCCGCTTCTGGCGATGCGCCGTTGGCGATTGCCTCCTGCTTCACGCCTTCGAGGAAAGCGCCAAGATCGCCGCCGCATTGCTGGGCGGCAAGCGGGGTTGCGACCATGGTGGAGAGCGACAGTGCGAGAGCAAGGCGTAAGGGTGCGCGCATTCGAAGGTCCTTCAATAATTGTCTGTTTTAGCGGATCGCAACAGTGGGGCGAAAGTCAAGCCTCTCCTGCCTTGCGAACAAGGCCAAAGGATGAAAATCGTCCGGTTCAACCTTTCGAAACGGTCGCGACCCAGTTGCGCCAGTTCTTCTCCGTACCGGCAAAGACGTTGATGTCGGTGTCTCCCTCGATACCGGGGATGAGGCCCGTCGAGGTGTATTGCCAGAAGGCCCAGCGGCGGTCGGCATAGATGTGCTTCGGGTGTTGTGCGACGGCGCGGACCCAAAAGTGGTAATCCTTGAAGGCGCCGACGAGATTGTCGCGATGGAAGTCGACGGAGGTATAGATGATCGGGCGCTTGCCGTAGTGGGCTTCGATCCGGTCCATGAAACGCTGCATTTCTGTGCGGACGGTCAGAGCGCCGGGCCGGTAGGTGCATGTCGGTGAACTCGGGTTCCATTCCACGTCAAGAACCGGTGGCAAGTGCACGGATTCCTTGGGAACATTGCGAATGAACCAGTCGGCCTGCTCGTCGGCGGTCGAGCAGAAGTAATAGAAATGGTAGGGCGCGTGCGGGATGCCGGCGGCGCGGGCGCCGCGCCAGTAGTCCGTAAAGCGCGGGTCGAGCCTGTCCTTGCCCTCGGTCGCCTTGATGAAGACGAAGGAAACACCTGACTTCCGGACCTTGGGCCAGTCGATGTCGCCATTCCACTTCGACACGTCGATGCCGTGGACCGAATGGTGGTGCGGCGTGACACTGCCGAAATCCTGGGGATCCTTGTCGGCGAAGCGCGGCTTGGCCGATGCCGTTTCCAGCACGTCATAGCCCGATGCGGTGCAGCCGCCGACCAGAAACGCGATTGGCAGGAGGGCCGTAATGAGCCAGCGCATGAAGAAACGGTCCGTAGATCGAGGGCATCCGATGCGCGCTTGCAAGTCGGCATGGAACATGGCGCGCGATTCGAAGCCATCATCCTGAAAATGAGATGACGATCAACCGGAGATTTTGCTCAGATCCTGACGATCGCGTGCCAGGCATAGCCGCGACCGATCCGGTCGAACTCCAGCAGCGCGCCGCGTTTTTCGGCGTTTGTCCGGATAACATGCTCCAGTTCCGCCCTTGGCGTCACATGAAAACGCGTGAGCCAGCGTATGAGCAGGTGATGGAACCAGCGCGGCAGGCCCTCCTGCTGGCCGAAATCGACAATGTGCAGCGATCCACCGGGGGCGAGGGCGGCCAGCGCGGCTTGGATCGCGCGCTCCCAGTCTGGGATCATCGACAATGCATAGGAGATCAATATCCGGTCGAAGCCATCGGTGCCAAAATCTGCGGGCGTGAAGCTCGTGGCGTCGGCCACGCGGAATTCGGGCGCTGTGGCCGCGGAGCGGAAATTCGCGCGTGCGGACGACAGCATTTCTTCGGAGATGTCGAGTCCGAAGAGGCGCGCCTCTGGATAGCGTTTATGCGCCAGCAGCAGGTTGCGACCCGTGCCGCAGCCCACCTCCAGGAGGGATGCGCTGGCTGGCACATCCAGTTTTTCAATCGCCCGGTCTCGGCCGAGAAGATAGTATTTGCGAGTGATGTCGTAGATGTGCCTCTGGTAGCGGTACATCCGGTCCATGCGTTCGGCATGGCCGTCCCCGGAGATGATCGAGCCGGTCGCCATCAGGCCTTCTTCTCGTATACGTGGAAGCCGCCATAAATCGCAGAGCGATCCTTGAGGTTCAGCGCATGCGAACGGTCGGCGTGATAGACCCATTGGTCGTGCAGGCTTTGCGGCAGTCGGCCGTCGAGGATGCTTTTTTCAGCGGCGGTGCGGAAGATCACCCGCGCGCCTGGCGCTGCGGTGCGGGTGATCTCGCCCCAGAGTTCTGAAAGCTGGCCATCCGTCATCCAGTCCTGCGCATCGAGCAGAACGTAGCGGTCGATGCTCGACGCCGCCTTGGTCGACAGCAGTTCGGTGAAGGTGGCGTGGTGAACGCTGACGCGGTCAACATTGGCGCGGATCGCTGCGTAGTGCTCCTGCTTCAGGTAGACGGGAAGGGTTCCTTCGCCGGCCTTCGGATAGCGGCGGGCAAAGGCCTGCCAGGCGAAGTAGTTGTCCTTGAGCGGAAAATGGCAGGCGAGCTTTTCCAGGCGGAGACGCAGAACAGGAGCGATGGTGCCACCGTCCGACAGGCTTGCGAGTTCGTCGTATTGCTGCGGCGGGATGCCAAGGCCGAACAGCGAGCTCTTGCGGCTCGTCAGCCATTTGACGAACGGCTTGTCGAACAGCGGCGCAATCGCGTCGTCGAAGAACTGCCGCTGTTCGCGCAGCGAGCGGGTCTTCGTGATATCCTCCAGCCGGATTCCATGAATACGGGCGAGCAAGTGGCCGGCGCCGATGAAGCGGCCGAGCAGGCCGGTGCGGTAGAAATTGCGGTTGAAGACGTCGATCCGCCGGCGACCGGATGCCGTCCTGCGGTTCCAGTAGGCGCGCGTAACCTCGTCCAGATGCCGCGCGATGTAGCGGTCGAAGGTTCGGCTATTGGTCGCCACTCCGTCGCTTGCCAGCATGCGGACGACAGAGCCGTGATCGGGTAGATGCCGGAAAGCCGCGAGCTTAAGCCGGTTGAGTGCGATGTGATTGGGGTTCAGGTCGACGACGTCGATGGCTGCGGGGCTGCGCGAAAGATAGGCCAGCATGTTGCAACCGCCGGAGCCGATCGTCACGAGACGATGACCTTCGCCGAGCTCCATCGCCTCCATGTCGACGTCCGGATCTTCCCAGATCTGCGGATAGACGAGGCCGGAGAACAGGAGGCCGAACAGACGCTCGGAAAATCCGTCCTTCGACAGCGCCTTGTGCTGGAGCAGGGCGCTTTTCAGCTTTCCGTTCTTGCGAAAGCCGGCAGCGGGTGCGAGGTCAGTCATCGATTCTGCCATCCCCTTTTACGGTTCGAAGGGCTCTAGACCCCTCCTGCTACAGTTTGATGACGGCCCCTTGGAAAACCGGGGATGCGGCCGCCGCGACAACCGACGGGGGTTTCATGCCGGGCCGTTTCCTGCTTGCATGGTAACGATGACAAAAAACGGGAGGCGCTTGATGCGGATTGTCGGAAAGCTGCTGCGAGGTCTCGCGATCGGTCTCGTGGTTCTGATCATCGCAGGTCTGGGCTGGCTGGTGGTCAGTCCTCCGAGCCTGCTTCTTGTCGGAACGGGCTACGCCGCCAAGATGGTCTGCTCGAATGTCTTCCTTGCCGGACGCGACGCGGAGTCGGTTCTGGCCGTCGACGTGCAGGCGCCGGGTCATCCGCTGTTGCGACTTGTGACGGTCAACGTCGATCGGGACGCCGGCACGGTGCGAGCCAGCATGCTCGGCTTCATCGCGCCGTCGCTGGCGGTCAATCGACCCGGCTTCGGCTGTGCCAACGTGGCCGACGGTGATGTTGAGCGTGCGCGTGACCTGCCGCCGAAAGATACTGTTTCCGCTATCTCCGACGGTGTGTGGCCTGAGGGAACCGATGTCACAGTCACTGATGCGCGTATCGCCTCCGTTCTTGTGGATGCCTCCCTGCAGGGCCCCGGCATGCGCGGCGTCGTTGTCGTTCAGGACGGCCGAATCCTCGGTGAAACCTATGGCGCCGGGTTCGGGCCAGACGTGCCACTGCTCGGCTGGTCGATGACGAAAACCGTCAATGCCGCAATTCTCGGCCGTCTCGTGCTTGAGGATCGGATGTCGCTCGACGAGAGCAATCTCTTCAGTAACTGGAAAGGCGATCCGCGTTCGGCGATTACAATCCGATCGCTGCTGGCGATGGAAGATGGCCTGCGCTTCAACGAACTCTATGGCGACGTTACCGATGTGACGCGGATGCTGTTCCTTGAACCTGACATGGCGGCTTTTGCCAGTGCCCGGCCAAAGGTCGAGGCCCCCGGAACCGCATTCAACTATTCCTCGGGAACCGCCGTCTTGTTGTCGCGTCTGTGGATGGACCGGATCGGCGACAGGCCCGAGGCTCTGGCCTATCCGGACGAAGCCCTGTTTCGTCCGCTCGGCATGACCAGCGCTGTCTTCGAGACAGATGCCCGAGGCACGTTCGTTGGCAGTTCCTACATGTATGCGACCCCGCGCGACTGGGCCAGGTTCGCACTCTTCCTGTTGCAGGACGGCATGTGGAACGGCGAACGGCTGCTGCCGGAGGGCTATGTCGCCGCCATGGCGGAGCCGACGGAAGCGTCAGGCGGACGCTATTCTCGAATGCAGACCTGGACGGTGGGACCGGGCTTTGATGCAAGGGAAGACTACGGATTGCCGCCCGACACGTTCTGGCTTCAGGGTCATGACGGACAAACCATCGCCATCGTGCCGAGCCTGCGACTGGCTGTTCTCAGAATGGGGCTCACGCCCTACAACAAGGGATACCGGCCTCAATTGCTGGTGAAGGCCGTCATTGATGCCCTGAACTGACGAGAGAGAGGTTACTGCACGAGGTGCAGCATGCCTTTCGCCTTGGCGTCGTAATAATAACCGCGGGCATAGAGCCGGATAGCGCTGTCCGCGTCCTTGTCGGCCACGAGCCATGCGCCCTTCAGGTATTTCGTCGCGTACTTGATATTCGCCTCGGCGTCGAACAGGCCGGAGGCCGGACCGTCGTAGCCCATGGACTTGGCCGTGTTGTAGCGGATCTGCATCAGGCCGTAGTTGCCCTTGCTGTATGCGGCGGGATTATAACGGCTTTCGCGATGCACGACCCGGTGAACCAGTGATTCGGGGACCTCATATAGCGCAGCGTATTTCTTGATCAGCGCGTTGAGAACGGTCGGGCCTGTCGTCGCCGGCTTGTCGAGAACCGGCGGCGGGCCTGGCGGTGTCACGTCATAGCTGTTTTCGAGCACGGAGAACGATGCGACCGCCGGCGTCGCCGCGTACGCGAGAGCGCCTCCCGCCGGCTTGGCGCTCGGTACGGCCGTCGCTGCTGTGGCAAGGGTGGTGGTGGCGGCGACATCGTCTGCCTCGTCCGGTCCGCCCGCTGGAGCCAGTGTCGTCACAAGCTCGGTCGAGGTCGTGGGCATGGCGGGCGCCTGAAGGGCAGCCTGTTCCTGTGCCTTGACAACGGCCTCCGCCTCGGCGGGCGTCGGCGGCACGCTTGATGCGGCCAGAGCCATGACCCGGAAGTTCGGAAGCGGTGCTGGTGTGTTCGTGCCGGGGATAACCGGTGCCGGCGTCGCCGTGGCAGGATCCTCGGGGGCAGGGGTGAGGGCGGCAATGAGCGCCTGATCGCTGCTGATGGGCGTTGCAACCTTCGGATTGGCCTTCAGTTCCTGTCGGGCCGCGTCTTCCATGCTCGAGCTGCATCCGCTGATGCCTGCGACGATAAGGGCGGCGGTCCCCAGCTTGAGGGCGATAGGTCTGCTAAAGGTCATGCCAACGTCCATTGTCCCCGTCATGATCCGAATCCCTTTTCGGTCCCGAATCCTGTCTCGTCGATTTTCACAATCCGGCGGCCAAATTGCGGCAAAAGCGGCGATGCGGAGGCAGTTATAAACCGAGGCGTACCATCGTCGCAAGCGTGCCGGGTCACGCGGCGATGCGGCGGTACCCTGCCGTAACGGCGCCAGCGGCAATCAGCAGCGTGCCGCCGGTGCGGTTGATCGCCTTGCGCACCGCCTTGCGGCGGATGTAAGCGCGCGCCTTTTCCGCGATTAAGGCGTAGGCAAGCGCGTTCGCCGCCGCGATGGTGAGGAAGGTGACTTCTAGGATCGCCATCTGCAGCGGGAACGGTCTTGCCGGATCGATGAACTGGGGCAGGAAGGCTACAAAGAAGATCAGGCTCTTCGGATTGAGCGCCGTCACGACGAAGGCGTGACCGAGGATTCGCAGCGGCTTTTCTTCGGGCAGGTTGTCGTTGTCTGCCAAAGGGCCGTCTCCGACCGGTGCGCGCCAGAGGCGAATGCCAAGGTAGACGAGATAGGCGCCGCCGATGATCCTGAGGATCGCATAGGCATCGGCGGAGGCCATCAGCAGCGCGCCGACACCGAGCATCGAGGCGGTCATCGCGACGAAATCGCCGAGGACCACACCCGTGACCGTGGCCGCCGCCGTCCGGCGACCGTGACCCAGAGCGTATGAGACCACCAACAGGATCGTCGGTCCCGGTATTGCAACCAGAACCGCCGAGGCCGCGACGAAGGCGATCCAGAGTTCAAACGACATATCCGCATCCTCCCGGTGAAAAGCAAAGACACCGATTGGGGGAGTCGTCAACGGGCCGGTTGGTATTTATGGCCCATGTAGTCCATCACTTCTTTGAACCAGGGCGTATCGAGGTCGAAAGGCTTGCCGCCCCTGATGCGCGGGAACTCGATTGTGCGCAGTCTTCCACCCTGGTCCTCGTCGTGGCCGGTGACGCCGGAAACCTTGTTGAGGCCGCTTTCGACTGCCAGGTCGACCATGCTCTGGATGAGGCGGAGGTCGTCGTAGTTCGCGGGCGCCGAGCGGGCATAGTAGCCCGATTTCTGAACCATCGACCGGTCTGCATCGAGCAGCTTGGCGAAGTGCTTCTGGAACCAGTTGCCGACATTGATCGTATCGAGCTTCACGTGGCCGAAGGCGTCACGCTTGATTTCCTCTCCGGCTGCCTCGCGATCGGCGACGATCTCGTCCATGCAGGCGCCTTCCGAGACGAACAGGGTGACGAAGCCGGTACGGTCCATGATGTCCTTCAGGCGCGCCGCCTCCGACTCCATGTCGAAATGCGTTTCCGGCAGGTAAAGCCCGTCGATGTTCTTGAGCTCCTCGTTCATCATGAAGTCCTCGATATACTCGTTGTGACGGGTGCGCTGCATGTAGGCACGGGCGGTCGCCGCCGTCAGCCAGCCGCAGTGGCGGCCCATGACCTCGTGGATGACGAGCGTGCGCGGCGAGGCGCTCTGTTCGTTGGAGACATGGTCGAAGAAGCGAGCGCCGACTTCCGCCGCCGTCCAGGCGCCGAGCGTCTGTCTGATGGGGTAGACGTCGTTGTCGACCGTCTTCGGCAGGCCGACGACGGTGAGGTTGTAGCCGTTGGCGCCCAGATAGGCGGCGAGATCGGCCGCCGTCGTGTTGGTGTCATCGCCACCGATCGTATGGAGAATCGTGACGCCGTCTGCAGCGAGCCGTTCGGCGGCGACGCGGAGCGGGTTTTCACCCTCCTTCACCAGGCCGCGCTTCACGCAGTCGGCGGCATTGGTCAGCTTCACGCGGCTGTTGCCGATCGGAGAGCCGCCATAACGATGCAGCAGATACGCCTTTTCACGCATCCCGCTGGTGATCTCGATCTTGTAGTCCATCAGCAGGCCGCGGAAGCCGGACTTGTAGGCGATGATGTCGATGTCGGGCGCGATATCGGTGTAGCGTTCGATCAGGCCGCCGACCGAGGACGAGAGACAGGGGGCGAGACCGCCGGCGGTCAGCATTGCAACTTTTTGTTTGGCCATCGAACTCTCCTGAAACACAAAGACATGCCGACAAGGGCTTTTCGGGCGAATGGATGCGACAGTTAAGGCGCATCTGTAAAGAAAATTTGTCAGGAAATTGAGGGCTTTCGGCCAATCCACAGAGATCGCGCGAATATAATCGTTTCAATTTTTCGCGGCGCACTCCTGGGTTGTCACGGTCTCATCATCGCTGCCTGGGTGTCGTGGTGGTGAGAGCGGCAGGCGAGGCTTCGCGTATACGTTGGCCCGTCTTTTCAAGGGGTGTTATCCATCCGGTAGGCAAGATGAATAAAGTTTAATGTCGCATCAGCCGTCTTCGCTTGCTTTTGGACGCGGTATTTGGTCATGCTGAATCATGATATTCGATTTCGCCTGTGAACAGATTCAATCCTTGTGGGACCGGCTTGTCGGCGTAGTCGCCGATACCGCCGGAAACGCACTGTCGGGCATGATAGAAGCCGTGCGAACTCTGTTCGAAGGCGATCCCGACACGCGGCGGCGCGTCGCATTCTCCGTGTCGATCATCGCGCTGTCTGCCAAGATGGCCAAGGCCGACGGAGTCGTGACCACGGCGGAGGTCGACGCCTTCCGGTCGATTTTTGACTATCCGCCGGAAGAGGCGCGCAACGTCGCTCGTCTCTACAATCTCGCCAAGCAGGACATCGCCGGTTACGAATCCTACGCCGAGCGGCTCGCCGCCATGTGCCGGACCTGCGAAAAGGCATGCCCGGTCCTCGAGGACATCATCGACGGTCTCTTCCATATCGCCAAGGCCGACGGAGCCGTGCATGAACGCGAACTGAGCTTCGTCAGCCGGATAGCCGAGATCTTCGGGATCGACGAGCAGCGCTTCGCCGACATCGTCGAACGCCACCTGCATCTAGAGGGCAACCCCTACCGGGTGCTCGGGGTCTCGCCTGAGGACGACTTCGCGGCGATCCGCAAGCGCTACAGGAGCCTTGCGGCGGAACATCATCCCGACCGCCTGCATGCGCGCGGCGTTCCGGTCGAGTTTCACGCCGTCGCCAACCAGCGCATGGCCGAATTCAACGCTGCCTACGCCGCGATCGAGAAAGAGCGCCGCGCCGCATGAAGCCATTCCAGCCGGATTTCAAGGGCGCGCGCGTTCAGGCGTCGCCCAATTGCGGTCCGCGCGTGGGTTGCGATGCACCCGATATCATCCTCCTGCACTATACCGGCATGCCGTCGGCTGAGGGCGCGCTGTCGTGGCTCTGCAATCCGGAGAGCGAGGTTTCCTCGCATTACTTCGTTCATGAAGACGGTCGGATCGTGCAACTCGTGCCCGAGGGGATGCGGGCCTGGCACGCCGGAAAAAGCTTCTGGGCGGGCGAAACCGACATCAATTCCCACTCCATTGGGATCGAGATCGCCAATGCGGGGCATCCGGCCGGCTTGCCGCCTTTTCCGGAAAAGCAGATCGCCGCGGTTGCCGAATTGTGTCGGGATTGCGGCGAGCGCTGGCAAATCCCGCCGGAGCGGGTGCTCGGGCACTCCGATGTGGCCCCTGTTCGCAAGGTCGATCCGGGCGAGAACTTCCCTTGGGGAAGTCTGTTTGCCGCCGGCGTCGGCCACTACGTCGATCCGGTTCCGGTCGGGGGTGGGCGGTTCTTCCAGCGCGGCGATCGCGGCCAGCCGGTCGAAGCCTTGCAGTCGATGCTGTCGCTCTATGGCTACAATGTTGAGATCACGGGTGAATTCTGCGCCGCGACCGAAGGCGTCGTTGCTGCGTTCCAGCGTCATTTCCGGCCGGAGCGCGTCGATGGCATAGCCGACATGTCGACCGTCGAAACGCTGCATCGTTTGTTGACGGCGCTACCGCGCTACCGTTGAGGCGAGGCGCCGCTTCGGATCCTCTCAGACGCGTTTTTCCCGCAGTGCCACAGGAATTCCTTAAATTCAGGGTCTAAAGGCCGCGCTGAAAGGCGGTCGGGCACCCGTGTTGGTCGCCACCGCATAACATCAACGAAAGGGCATCATCGGCCGGCTTCCCTACGGGACGCCGAACAAGAGAGCTTTGCCGAAAGCCTGAAAACACGCCCTTAAGGTTCGGAGACTGAATACCCACATGATCAGATTGATTGTTGCTGCTGCGGCAAGCATTGCCCTCGCCATGCCTCTATCCGGCACCGCCCTTGCCCGGGACAACGACAAGACCAAGGTTCATATCAAGCCGCTGTTCGGTTCGGAAAGCTCGAAGGACAAGGCCGCCAAGAAAGGCCCGTACGGCGACATCATCGCCAAGTATGCGAAGCAATACGGCGTGCCTGTCAGCCTTGCACATGCGGTCGTACGTATCGAGAGCAACTTCAATCCCAAGGCGCGGGGCAGCGCAGGCGAGGTTGGTCTCATGCAGATCAAGCCCGCCACAGCACGCTCCATGGGCTATAGCGGTTCCGTGAAGGGCCTCTACGATCCTGACACCAATATCCGCTTCGGCATGAAGTATCTCGCAGCCGCACACCAGCTCGGCGGGGGCGAAACCTGCAGGACCATCCTGAAATACAATGCCGGCCATGGCGCGAAGCGCATGAATCCGGTTTCGAAGCGCTACTGCGGCAAAGTTATGGCCCTGCTCGACTGACGACATTTCCCGGCTGCGCATCCGGTTTGCATTTGCCCGGATGCGCGCGGATTTCTATCGTGCTATCGCGATTTCCAGGACAACGGATGTTGGGAATCGATGACGGCACAGTTCAAATATATCATCATCGGCCGAGGCATGATGGGAAGCGCCGCGGCCAAGTATCTCGCCTGGCACAGCGAAGGCGTTGCCGTCATCGGCCCGTCCGAACCTGCCGATCCCGCCAGTCATGCCGGCGTTTTTGCCAGTCACTACGATGAGGCGCGCATCACCCGCACGATCGACCAGAGCCCCGTCTGGGCCCTGCTCGCCAACCGCTCCATCGCCCGATACGACGCAATCGCAAGCGAGAGCGGCATCGATTTCTACGTCGAGGCCGGTTGCCTTGTCGTCGGACCAAAGCGGGGTGGCAGCGATCCCTATGTCGAGCGCGTCTGGGATGCAGCGCAAACGCTTGGAGTCGCGGCCACACTTCTGGATGCATCGACGCTTGCGACACGATTTCCCTATTTCCGTTTCGGCCATGCCTGCGAAGGTGTTCACGAGGCGTCGAACGCCGGCTACGTCAATCCGCGTCGGCTGGTCGAGGCGCAGTCGCGGCTGGCAGAAAAGGCTGGCGCGACCCTGATTTCCGAAACGGTCGTGTCCGTGCGGGAGGAGGGCAGTCTCGTTGTTGTTTCCACCGATAGCGGCGCTTCCTATACGGCGGAGAAGGTGCTCGTGGCCGCCGGCGGCTTCTCGATCGCCGAAAGGCTGCTGCCGCGTCGGCTCGATCTCAGCGTCTACGCGCGCACCGTTGCCTTCTTCGAAATCACGCCTGAAAGAAGCGATCTGTTCGAGGGCATGCCGTCGCTGATCCACCAGCCGGACGACCCCTCCGAGCACATCTATCTCCTGCCGCCGGTTCGTTATCCGGACGGCAAGGTCTATCTGAAGATCGGCGGTGATCCGGATGATCTGCGGCTTTCGAACGAGCCCGATGTGCGGGTGTGGTTCCGCAGTGGCGGGAGGGTGGGCACGCGCGATCACCTCAAGCGCATTATCGACCGTCTTGTTCCCGATCTCGCGCATGTTCCGCCGACCATGGCTGCCTGTGTGACCTCGTTCACGCCGAGCGGCTATCCCGCGGTTGATTTCGCCAGCGAGCGGATCGGCGTGCTTACCGGTGGCTGCGGTGCGGCGGCCAAGAGTTCCGACGAGATCGGGCGGCTTGGCGCGGGGCTGCTGCTCGAAGGACGCTCGGGCGGAGACTACGGGGTGGAGTTTAACGCCACGTTCGTCTGATCGACGTGTCGCCGTTCGTCTCCCGGGGAGAATTTGTTGGCATTCGCGAACCGTCTCCGCTAAGGAGCCCCTGCCAGTCGGCCGGGCAGCCGCGCTCCACCAATGCCGAAAGGCGGTGGGGTGAGGAAAGTCCGGGCTCCACGGAAACACGGTGCCGGATAACGTCCGGCGAGGGCGACCTCAGGGAAAGTGCCACAGAAAGCAAACCGCCCCGTCTTCGGGGTAAGGGTGAAAGGGTGGGGTAAGAGCCCACCGCGGACCTGGCGACAGGGACGGCATGGTAAACCCCACCGGGAGCAAGACCGAATAGGGATGACGCGGCGCGGGGCAACCCGAGCCAGCCGGTTTCCGGGCCAGTCATCCGGGTGGGTTGCACGAGGCAGCGCGCAAGTGCTGTCCCAGATGAATGGCTGCCACGTTCCGGGAAACCGGGGCCATACAGAACCCGGCTTACAGGCCGACTGGCGATCACCTTCCAGAGCTTCGCGCGAGTGAAGAAAAATCTCGTAAATATCTGAAAATAAATACTTATTTCTCTTCTCGGGCGCTCTCTCGATTGGGCGAGTCGATGGTGTTTCCTAACCTTTCGTTAAGCTTAACCGGATATAAATGATTGATCGACGAAGGTCGGGAATCGAGTTCCGTCCCATTGACGCCCATATTGTCCCATGGTATCCCATAATCACGCCACGCAAGGGCCGATGAAGGTTCGTATTTCTCAAGGGCGAGAGCGGTCGTTCCGGTCGCATTCCGGTGTTTTTGCCGGGTCTTTTCGCTCCTCGGTGGCATGTCGATTTGTTGGGTTTACCGGGCGGGTTTTCCGCCTTCTGCCGATAGGGGCGGCTTCTGGTTTTCATGAACCGCTTCTTGTCCAATGCAACGAACAGGATCGATGCGAAGGGCCGGGTCTCCGTGCCTGCGCCGTTTCGTGCCGTCCTGATGGCGAAGGAGGTCCAGGATCTCTATTGCCTGCAGGACTTCGTCTTTCCGGCGATCACTGTGGGTGGTCCGGACCTGTTCGAACGGTACGAGCGGCAGCTTGCCCAGCTCGATCCGTTTTCGCAGGAGGCGAACGATCTGTCGCTTCTCGTGCATGGCGGTGGCGTTCATATGCGGCTGGACGGCGAAGGCCGGTTGATGGTCACGGATTTTATCCGCGATTTCACCGGAATCACTTCGGAAGTGACCTTTGTCGGACGGTCGGATTGTTTTCAGCTTTGGCGGCCCGATGCGTTTCAGACGGCGCAGACGGCGGCGAGGGAGGGGCGCAAGCCGAGAGGCTAGCGGCCCCTGCAGGACGAGGAAACGGAATGATGGCGAATCCTGGCGGAGGTTCAGCTGAAGCCGGAGGCGGACCGGTTCGCCACATTCCGGTTCTTCTTTCAGAGGTTCTCGCGGCGCTTGCGCCCGAAGCGGGGCAGGTCGTTCTTGACGGTACGTTCGGCGCCGGCGGCTACACCTCGGCCATTCTGGAAAAAGGTGCCGATGTCATCGCGCTCGACCGCGACCCGACCGCGATTGTCGCCGGTCAGGCGCTTGTTGCGAGCTATGGTGGCCGGTTGAAGCTCATCCATTCGGAATTTTCCCGTCTTTCCGAGCATGCCCCTGATGGCGGCCTTGATGGCGTCGTGCTCGACATCGGCGTTTCCTCCATGCAGATCGATGAGGCAGAGCGCGGCTTCTCGTTTCAGAAGAACGGTCCGCTCGATATGCGCATGTCGGCCTCGGGGGTCTCTGCTGCCGACGTCGTCAATCGCGCCAAGGTCTCCGATCTCACCCGCATCTTCGGGTTTCTCGGCGAGGAGAAGCAAGCGGGCCGAATCGCCCGCGCGATCGAGAAGCAGCGGCTGAAAGAGCCCTTCCGCACGACCCGCGATCTTGCCGGACTTATCGAGATCGTCACCCCGCGCAAGATGACCGACCGCATCCATCCCGCGACGCGCGTATTCCAGGCGTTGCGCATCTTCGTCAACGACGAGTTGGGCGAGCTTGCCAAGGCGCTGTTTGCTGCCGAGCAGGTTCTCAAGCCAGGCGGTCGCCTTGTCGTCGTGACCTTCCATTCGCTGGAGGATCGCATCGTGAAGAAGTTTTTCTCCGAGCGCTCCGGCAAGAGCGGCGGATCGCGGCACATGCCGATGGCGGCAGTTGCCCCGGCGATCTTCGAACCGCTCGGCAAGGGCATGGTGTCCGCAAGCGAGGAGGAGGCCGAGGCCAATCCCCGTGCGCGCTCGGCCAAGCTGCGGGCCGGCATCCGCACCGCTGCGCCGGCTCCCAAGGCCGACATGGCCATATTCGACCTTCCGGCTCTGGCGAGCCTCGAGCGATTGGGAGGCTGACATGCTGCGCACCTTCGACCTCATCATGATCGGCGCCATGGTCGCCACCGCGACGGTCACCTACAAGATCAAGCATCACGCCGAGGAAAAGCTGGAAGAGGTTCGCCGTATCGAGGCCGAGATCAAGCTGGAGCACGACACGATCGACCTGCTCAAGGCGGACTGGGCCCTGCTGACGCAGCCGAACAGGCTGGACCGTCTTGTCCAGGTCTATGGCGATGAGCTGAAGCTTCAGCCGACGGAGTCGACGCAGCTGGCGCGTCCGGCGGAACTCCCGATGCTTCGTTCGCAGCTTCCGCAGCCCGAAGTGGCCGAAGAGGACGGACTTTCGGTGACGGATATTATCAAAACAGGTTCGGTGAAGCCCTGATGTCATTTTTGTCACGGATCATGCTTCTGAAAAGCCAGGCCCATTTCTCGGCCAACAGCCAGAGGGTCGGTGTCTCGCTCAACACCGGAACCTTCAAGGGTACGGGCAAGCGAAAGGCGGAACTGGCCCGCAAGCGCGTCGGCCTGATGATGGCCGGCTTCGTCGCCTTCTACGCAGTTATCGGCGGCCGCCTCGTGCAATATGGCTATGCTCATCCGGAGGTCGTCTCCTCCATCCTGCCGGCCGACCGTCTGATGGCGTCGCGCCCCGATATCCTGGATCGCAATGGCGAGGTTCTGGCGACCGACATCCGCACCGTCTCATTGTTCGCTGAGCCTCACAAGATCGTCGATCCGGATGAAGCGGTCGAGAAGCTCGCGACAGTCCTGACGGACCTCGACATCAAGGGCACCTATCGCAAGCTCTCCAATCCGCGCTCGCATTTCCAGTGGCTGCGGCGCCAGCTGACGCCGAAGCAGCAGAGCCAGATTCTCGCGCTCGGCATTCCCGGCATCGGCTTCCGGCCGGAAAAGCGCCGTTTCTATCCCGGCGGACCGACGGCGGCCCATATCGTCGGCTTCGTCAATATCGACAATCGCGGCATGGCGGGCATGGAACGCTATATTGACCAGCAAGGCCTTGCCGATCTCGCCGCAGCGGGGTTGACCAGCAATGCTCCGCTCGAGCCGGTCCGGCTTTCCATCGATCTGAGGGTGCAGAACATCGTTCGCGAGGTGCTAGTCAACGCCGTTTCGAAATACGGAGCCCTCGGCGCCGGTGCGGTCATCCTCGACGCGCATACCGGCGAAGTCATCGCCATGGGATCGGTTCCGGATTTCGACCCGAACAATCCGACCGTCGGCGCCAAGGAGGGCTGGCTGAACCGTATGTCGAACGGCACGTTCGAGATGGGGTCGACCTTCAAGGCTTTCACGACGGCGATGGCACTCGACTCGGGTAAGGTGACGCTCCAGTCGAGCTTCGATGCACGCTATCCGATCCGCATTGGCGGTTTCACGATCAAGGACTTTCATGGCAAGGGACGCGTCCTGACCGTTCCGGAAATCTTCCAGTATTCATCGAACATCGGGACCGCCCGCATGGCGGAATCGGTCGGTATCGCAGCCCACAAAGAGTTTCTGACGCGGATCGGTCTGCTGACCAAGATGGACACGGAGATTCCCGAAGTCGCGACGCCGACGCAGCCGCGCGAGTGGAAGCTGATCAACTCGGTCACGATCTCGTTCGGACATGGTGTCTCGACGACGCCATTGCAGACGGCTGTCGCGGTTTCGGCCCTTGTCAACGGTGGCAAGCTCATTCCACCGACGTTTCTCCCGCGTTCTCGCGAGGAGGCCGATACACTCGCTCAGGTGGTCATGAAGCCATCGACCAGCGACGACATGCGCTTCCTGTTCGAATGGAACGGAACGCAGGGCTCCGGTCGTCGTGCCCGCGTCGAAGGCTTCGACGTTGGCGGCAAGACCGGGACCGCCGAAAAGGTTGTGAACGGCCGCTATTCGAGCGACAAGAACTTCAATGCCTTCATCGCTGCCTTCCCGATTTCCGACCCAAAATACGTGGTGATGACCTTCGTCGACGAGCCCAAGACGGGTGACGACAATGGCGGTCCAACCGCCGGCTATACCGCCGCGCCGGTGACGAAGGATCTCATTCGCAGAAGCGCCGCAATTCTCGGTGTAGAACCCAGTTTTGGCGAAGATGGCTCGTCCATGCTTGTGTCTTACTGAGTGAACAGCGATTCGTCCGGTCTCCTGGAGGCCGGGCCGACAATTGGAATACATGTATGAAACTGACCGATCTTGCATCCGACCTGGCACCCCTTGAAACTCTTCCGGCCGGTGCCGGCGGACTGGAGGTCGCGGGTCTCACAGCTGACAGTCGCAAGGTGACGCCCGGAGCGCTGTTCGTCGCGCTGTCCGGATCGAAGGCGGATGGCGCCGCTTATGTGGCCGATGCCGTGTCGCGCGGGGCGGTTGCCGTTGTGGCCGGCCATGCCGTCGACGCGGACGTGCCGGTCATCGTTGTCGACAATCCCCGCCGTTTCCTGGCGCTTGCCGCGGCACGATTTTTCGGTGCGCAACCGCAAACCATGGTCGCCGTCACCGGCACCGCTGGCAAGACGTCGGTCGCCTCCTTCACGCGCCAGACCTGGGCCGCCGCCGGCCTCGCAGCCGCGCAGATCGGCACCACGGGTGTGATCTCGCCGACCCGCGAGGAGTACGGTTCGCTCACCACCCCCGATCCGGTCGCGCTGCAGAAGCTGCTTTCCGAACTTGCCGCAGAGGGCGTGACGCATGCCGCGATGGAGGCCTCCAGCCACGGGCTCGATCAGTCGCGCCTCGACGGCGTGAAGCTTGCTGCCGGTGCCTTCACCAATCTCGGCCGCGATCACATGGACTACCATCCGACGATCGAGGACTACATGGCCGCCAAGATGCGGCTCTTCGATACACTTCTGCCGAAGGGGGCTCCGGCGGTGATCTTTTCCGACGATCCCTGGTCGGCGGAAGCCATCCGCGTTGCGAAGGCATCCGGGCTCGATGTGCGGACCGTCGGTCGCGCAGGGGGTTACCTGACGCTGAAGCGGGTCGAGCACTTCCGGCACAAGCAGGTCGCCGAGGTCCATGCCGGTTCCGATATCTTCGAGGTGCACATTCCGCTTGCCGGTGACTTTCAGATCGCGAACGCGCTTGTGTCGGCAGGTCTTGCAATATCGACCGGCGTGCCTGCGGCGAAGGCCTTGAAGGCGCTCGAGCATCTGAAGGGTGCCGCCGGGCGTCTGGAACTGGTCGGCCACACGAAAAACGGCGCGCTCGCTTACGTCGACTACGCCCACAAGCCTGATGCGCTGAAGAATGTTCTGGAATCCGTGCGGCCCTTCACGACCGGCCGCGTCATCGTCGTCTTCGGTTGCGGCGGTGACCGGGACAAGGGCAAGCGGCCAATCATGGGGGAGATTGCCTGCCGGCTGGCGGATGTGGTGATCGTCACCGACGACAATCCGCGTTCGGAAGAGCCTGCCACGATCCGTTCGGAGATCATGGCCGCGACGAACGGTGCCACCGAGATCGGCGACCGGGCCGAGGCGATCCGTACTGCCGTATCGATGCTGTCGTCCGGCGACACGCTGATCGTCGCCGGAAAGGGTCATGAGGAGGGACAGACAGTCGGGTCGGTCACGCTGCCGTTCTCGGACCATGCGGAACTCACCAAGGCATTGGAGGAGCTCAAGAATTGACTTATCTCTGGACATCGCAGGCAATGGCCGATGCCATGGGCGGGCGCCCGTTCGGCCAGATGCCGGAGGGCGTCAACGGTATTTCCATCGACAGCCGTTCGATCGGCCCGGAAGAAGCCTTCTTCGCCATCAAGGGCGAGCGCGTCGACGGCCATGATTTCGCAAGCCTTGCGGTCGCCAATGGCGCATCGCTTCTCGTCGTCAGCGAGGCAAAGCTGCCGGCGCTTGGCCGTCTCACCGTTCCGATGATCGTGGTCGATGACGTGTTGCAGGCGCTGGAGCGGCTTGGCGTCGCGGCTCGTGCCCGCAGCCGTGCCCGCATCGTCGCCGTCACCGGCTCGGTGGGTAAGACCACCACCAAGGAAATGCTGCGCACTGTTCTCGAACCGTCCGGCAAGGTTCACGCCGCCGTCGCATCCTTCAACAACCATTGGGGTGTTCCGCTGACGCTTGCGCGCATGCCGGAGGACACAGACTATGGTGTGTTCGAGATCGGCATGAACCATCCGAACGAAATCCGGCCGCTGGTCAAGCTGGTCAGGCCGCATGTTGCGATCATCACCACGATCGCCGCCGCCCATCTCGGCAACTTCAACAGTCTTGAGGAAATCGCTGCCGCCAAGGCGGAGATCTTCGAAGGCGTCGAGCCCGGCGGTCACGCGCTTCTCAACCGCGACAACGCCTTTTACGACTTCCTCGACAAGGCCGCCCAGGCCGCCGGCGTCGACAACATCCATGCTTTCGGCCAGCATGCGAAAGCCGAATTCCGTCTTGCCGAATATGACGGCTCGGCCGAGAGCTCGACGATCTGGACCAGTTTCGGCGGCGAGACGCGCGAAGTCTTTATCTCTGCTCCCGGCAAGCACATCGCCGAGAATGCGGTGGCGGCGCTTGGCGCAGTGAAACTGCTCGGCGCGGATGTCGACGCGGCGGTTCAGGCGCTTGGCGGACTGGCGGCGGTGAAGGGGCGTGGACAGCGCCACAAGCTCAAGATCGGCAGGGGCAATTTCACCCTGATCGATGAAAGCTATAACGCCAATCCCGCATCGATGCGTGCGGCAATAGCGCTTCTGGCGCAAACGCCTGCGAAGGGCGAGGGGCGGCAGATCGCGGTTCTTGGCGACATGTTGGAGATGGGGGCGTTTTCGGAAAAGGTGCACGCTGAACTGGCGAGCCCGCTCCTTGCCGCGGGCGTGAGCCACGTCTGGCTTGCCGGACCGGAGATGCGGGCGCTGCGCGATGCCCTGCCGGACAGCGTTCACGTCGAGTACCGGGAAAAGACCGAGGATCTCGCGAAGTTCGCGCTGACCAAGGTCAAGGCCAACGACGTGCTCATGGTGAAATCCTCGCTCGGAACCGGATTCGGCAAGATCGTGGCCGCGCTTCTTGACAAGTATCCGGCATTCCACGAGACGGAGCGCCTGAATTAATCGAGCTTTTCGGAAAGGGCTCCCATGCTGATCTGGCTGGTGGAACTGTCGAGCGACCTGCAATTTTTCAATCTCTTTCGATACATTACGTTCAGAACCGGCGCGGCGATGTTCACCGGTGCCATGATCGTCTTCCTGTTCGGCCCCGCCATGATCAACTCGCTGAGGGTTCGTCAGGGCAAGGGCCAGCCCATCCGTGCCGACGGTCCGCAGACGCATTTCAAGAAGGCGGGCACGCCGACCATGGGCGGTCTGATGATCCTGGCGGGTATCGTCGGCTCGTCGCTGCTGTGGGCCGATCTGTCAAACGCCTATGTCGTCGCTACCCTCCTCGTCACGCTCGGTTTCGGCGCGATCGGCTTTTATGACGACTACCTCAAAGTCACGAAGCAGAGCGACAAGGGGTTCTCGGGCAAGGCGCGCCTCGGCATCGAGTTCCTGATCGCCGGCATCGCCGTCTATTTCATGATGCGCACCGCGCTGGCCTCGGGTCCGCAGGGCTCGACCTTCGGCTCGTCGGTGGCTTTCCCGTTCTTCAAGGATCTGCTGCTCAATCTCGGCATCTTCTTCGTGCTTTTCGGCGGCTTCGTTATCGTGGCTGCCGGCAACGCGGTGAACCTCACCGATGGTCTTGATGGCCTCGCCATTGTGCCTGTCATGATCGCCGCCGCCTCGTTCGGCGTGATCGCCTACGTCTCCGGTAACGCGGTCTTCGCGAACTACCTGCAGATCAACTTCGTGCCCGGTACCGGAGAACTTGCGGTACTGCTGGGCGCGGTCATCGGGGCGGGTCTTGGCTTCCTGTGGTTCAACGCACCGCCCGCCGCAATCTTCATGGGCGATACCGGCTCGCTTGCGCTGGGCGGTCTCATCGGTTCCGTTGCCGTGGCGACGAAGCACGAGATCGTCATGGCGATCATCGGGGGACTGTTCGTGGCCGAGACGCTGTCGGTCATCATCCAGGTCTTCTGGTTCAAGCGGACGGGGAAACGCGTCTTTCTGATGGCGCCTATTCACCACCATTTCGAGAAGCTCGGGTGGACGGAAAGCCAAGTCGTGATCCGCTTCTGGATCATCGCCGTCGGCCTCGCGATGCTCGGCCTTTCGACGCTCAAGCTGCGGTGAGGGCTCCATGATCCCCGTCACCACCTTTGCTGGCAAGAAGGTCGCGCTGTTCGGTCTTGGCGGTTCCGGCCTTGCCACAGCACGCGCGCTCGTTGCCGGCGGGGCGGATGTGGTCTGCTGGGACGACAATCCCGACAGTGTCGCCAAGGCCGCCGGCGAGGGGATCGCAACGCGCGATTTGCATGAGATCGACTGGACGCCGCTTTCGGCCTTCGTTCTGTCCCCCGGCGTTCCGCTCACCCATCCGAAGCCGCACTGGACGGTGACGCTCGCGAAGACCGCCGGGGTCGAGGTGATCGGCGACGTCGAGCTCTTCGTGCGCGAGCGTCGCGCGCTGGCGCCCGACTGCCCGTTCATCGCCATCACCGGCACCAATGGCAAGTCGACGACGACGGCGCTGATCGCTCATATCCTGTCCAGCTCCGGCCGCGACACGCAGCTCGGCGGCAATATCGGCCGTGCCGTCTTGACGTTGGAGCCGCCGAAAGGCGGGCGGTATTTCGTTGTCGAATGCTCGTCCTACCAGATCGATCTTGCGCCGACGCTTAATCCGACCGCCGGCATCCTGCTCAACCTGACGCCCGATCATCTCGACCGGCACGGGACGATGCAGCACTACGCCGAGGTTAAGGAACGGCTGGTCGCTGGTAGCGATGTGGCCATTGTCGGCGTGGACGACAGCTATTGCGCACTGATCGCCGACCGCATCGAAAACGGCGGCGGCAAGGTGGTGCGCATCTCCAAACGCCAGCCGCTCGCAAGCGGGTTCTATAACGAGGGGCACCGTATCATCGAGGCGCACCAGGGTGCGACATCGATTCTGGCCGACCTCAACGGCATCCAGACGCTGCGTGGCAGCCACAATGCCCAGAATGCCGCGGCGGCCATCGCCGCCTGCCTCGCCGTCGGCGTCACGCCCGACGAAATCCGGGCCGGTCTGTCTTCCTTCACAGGCCTCAAGCATCGCATGCAACCGGTTGGCCGCATCGGAAGCGTGGTTTTCGTCAACGATTCCAAGGCGACGAACGCCGAGGCGGCGGCGCCGGCGCTGTCAAGCTACGATCGAATCTACTGGATCGCCGGCGGTCTTCCCAAGGAAGGGGGGATCACCAGCCTGCAGCCGCTGTTCTCGCGCATCGCCAAGGCCTATCTGATCGGCGAGGCTGCCTCCGCCTTCGCGGCAACGCTCGGCGACGTGGTGCCCTACGAGATTTCCGGGACGCTGGAGCGGGCCGTGGCACATGCGGCGGCCGATGCGGCAGCGGACGGGCAGGAGGTCGCCGTGATGCTATCCCCGGCTTGCGCAAGCTTCGACCAGTACAAGAATTTCGAAGTGCGTGGTGATTCGTTCGTCGCGCATGTTGCCGGCCTTGCCGGTGTGACGATGCTCGTGGACGTGCCCGAAGGAGGCAAATGACATGGTCAGCCGCGCAGAGCGTGGACCGCTCGCCGATTGGTTCTGGACGATCGACCGCCTGTTCCTGGTGCTGTTCCTGCTTCTGATGGGCATCGGTTTCATGCTCTCTTTCGCCGCGTCGCCGGCTGTGGCCGAGCGCCTCGGTCTCGACAGCTTCCATTTCGTCAAGCGTCATGCCTTCTTCATGCTGCCCGCGATCGGCGTGATGATTGGCCTGTCCTTTCTGTCTCCGAGACAGGTGCGCCGCGCCGCCGTGCTGCTGCTTGCAATTTCCATCGTGCTGATGGTGCTTGCGCTGTTCTTCGGGGTTGAGGTCAAGGGCGCGCGACGCTGGGTGTCTATCGCAGGTCTGTCCATCCAGCCTTCGGAATTCATGAAGCCTGCCTTCGTCGTCATCTGTGCCTGGCTGTTCGCCGAACACGCCCGCCATCCCGACATTCCCGGCAATCTCTTCGCCATCATCCTGTTCGGTGTCGTTGCCGCGCTTCTCGTGGCGCAGCCCGACCTCGGCCAGACCATCCTCACCACGGTCGTCTGGGGCGCAATGTTCTTTATGGCCGGAATGCCGTGGCTCTGGATCACCATCCTGGGCGGCATCGGCGTCGCCGGGCTCGGCGCGGCCTATGTGACACTGCCCCACGTGGCGGGGCGTATCGACCGGTTCTGGACCGGCGAGGGCGATACCTTCCAGGTCGATACCGCGCGCGAGGCGATCATTCGCGGTGACTGGTTCGGCCAGGGGCCGGGCGAGGGCGTGGTCAAGCGGATCATCCCCGACAGCCATACCGACTTCATCTTCTCCGTCGCGGCGGAAGAGTTCGGCATCCTGTTCTGCATGGCGCTTGTGGCGCTGTTTGCCTTCCTCGTGTTGCGCGGGCTCAGCCACGCCTACCGGGAGCGCGATGACTTCAACCGCTTCGCCGTTGCCGGGCTGGTGTTGCAGATCGGCAGCCAGTCGATGATCAACATCGGCGTCAATCTTGAACTTTTGCCGGCCAAGGGCATGACGCTGCCGCTGATTTCCTACGGCGGTTCGTCGATGATCGCGATCTGCGTGACGGCCGGCTTCATCCTGGCGCTGACGCGTCACCGACCTGAAAAACGCGCCCAGGAGCGCAGCCTGTTCCGGTCGATGCACGGCGTGCCGGCGGAGTAAGCGAACATGGCCAAGGGCATCGTCTTTCTTTCCGCCGGCGGGACCGGCGGGCATCTCTTTCCGGCTGAGGCGCTCGCGCATACGCTGACGGATCGCGGCTATCGTGTCCACCTCGTCACCGACAGCCGGGTCCAGCGCTACGCGGGCAGCTTTCCGGCCGAGGCCGTCCACTCCATTCCGTCAGCGACGATCGGCTCGAAGAACCCGGTCGCGATCGCCAGGGCTCTGCTGACGCTCTGGAGTGGCTATCGCGCGGCCCGCCGTCTGGTGCGTGAGGTCAAGCCGGTTGTTGTCGTCGGCTTCGGCGGCTATCCGACGGTGCCACCGCTGCTGGCTGCAAGCGGCCTTGGCGTGCCGACGATGATACACGAGCAGAACGCCGTCATGGGGCGCGCCAATACCGCGCTCGCCAAGAGGGTGAGGGCGATCGCCGGCGGTTTCCTCGTCGAGGACGCGGCTTATCTCGACAAGACGGTCCTGACGGGCAATCCGGTACGGCCGCCGGTGATCGCGGCCGCCGACATCCCTTATGCCCCGTCGCCCGAGGGAGGTCCCTTCCGGCTGGTGGTGTTCGGCGGCAGCCAGGGCGCGCAGTTCTTCTCCTCCGCCATCCCCAATGCGATCACGCTGCTTGATGATGATCTGCGCCGGCGTCTGGTCGTCACGCAGCAGGCGCGTCCCGAGGACGAGGAGCGGGTCAGGGAGTGCTACGCCAAGATGGGCATCGCCGCCGAGATCGCGCCCTTCTTCACCGACATGGCGGCCCGCATCGCCGCCGCGCATCTCGTCATCTGCCGCTCCGGTGCGTCGACGGTGTCGGAGCTTTCGGTGATCGGCCGTCCGTCGCTGCTTGTGCCTTATCCTTACGCGCTCGATCATGACCAGGCGGCGAATGCCGCGGCGCTCGAGGCAAGCGGTGGGGCCAAGGTCGTCGCCCAGGCGAAGCTGACGCCGGAGAAGCTTGCGGACTTCCTCAAGAACGCGATGACGCAGCCTGACAAGCTCTCCACCATGGCAACGGCCGCCCGCCATGTCGGCAAACCTGACGCCGCGCGCTTGCTTGCGGACCTTGTGGAGGCTATTGCCGCTGGCAAACGCGTTTCGGACTACAAGGGAATGACAAGATGAAAATGCCGACCTCCATCGGGCTCGTCCACTTCATCGGCATTGGCGGCATCGGCATGAGCGGCATTGCCGAGGTGCTACACAACCTCGGCCACAAGGTGCAGGGCTCCGACCAGTCCGACAGCGCCAATGTCCAGCGGTTGCGCGCCAAGGGCATCGAGGTCTTCGTCGGGCACGAGGCGGCCAACCTTGGCGAGGCCGAAGTCGTTGTCGTTTCGACAGCGATCAAGAAGAACAATCCGGAACTGATCGCCGCGCGCGAAAAGCTGCTGCCGATCGTCCGGCGCGCCGAGATGCTCGCCGAACTGATGCGCTTCCGCAATGCGATCGCCATCGGCGGCACGCACGGCAAGACGACGACGACCTCCATGGTCGCGGCGCTGCTCGATGCTGGCGGGCTCGACCCGACCGTCATCAATGGTGGCATCATCAACGCCTACGGCACCAATGCCCGCATGGGCGAGGGCGAATGGATGGTGGTGGAGGCTGACGAATCCGACGGCACCTTCTTGAAGCTGCCGGCCGAGGTGGCGATCGTCACGAACATCGATCCCGAACATCTCGACCACTACGGCAATTTCGACGCCGTTCGCGCCGCCTTCCGGCAGTTCGTCGAGAACGTGCCGTTCTACGGGTTCGGCGTCATGTGCCTCGATCACCCGGAAGTTCAGGCTCTTGTCGGCAAGATCGAGGACCGCAAGGTCATTACCTATGGCGAAAACCCGCAGGCCGACGTGCGCTATTCCAACGTAAGGCTGGAAGGCACGCAATCGTTCTTCGATGTGGAGATCCGCCGTCGCCGCACCGGCAAGGTGTTCAACTTCAACAATCTCATGCTGCCCATGCCCGGCCGCCACAACATTTCGAACGCCTGCGCTGCGATCGCTGTCGCCAATCGTCTCGGGATCGACGAGGCCGCGATCCGCAAGGGGCTCTCCGGCTTCGGTGGCGTCAAGCGCCGCTTCACGCTGACGGGGACCTGGAACGGCGTGCAGGTGTTCGACGACTATGGTCACCATCCGGTCGAAATCCGCGCCGTGCTGCGAGCCGCGCGCGAGGCGTGCAAGGGCCGGATCATCGCCGTCCACCAGCCGCATCGCTACAGCCGTCTGTCGAGCCTGTTCGAGGATTTCGCCAACTGCTTCAACGATGCAGACAGCATCCTGCTGGCGCCGGTCTATGCGGCGGGCGAGGATCCGATCGAGGGTGCGGATTCCGAAGCGCTGGTCTCGCGCATCAAGTCGGGCGGCCATCGCGACGCCCGCTACCTGGAAACGCCCACCGATCTTCCGCGACTTGTTGCCTCAGTGGCGCAGCCCGGAGATTTTGTCATTTTGCTCGGAGCGGGCAATATTACGCAGTGGGCGGCAGCGCTGCCCAAGGAATTGGAAGCCCTGACAGGAAGTGCGTGAATGAAACAGGTCGACGGAGAAAAACTGCTGGCATCGCTCGGACCGGGCGCCAACGAGCTCAAAGGGCGCCTGACGCCCGACGCTCCGATGGATCGCGTCACCTGGTTCCAGGCCGGTGGTCTCGCCGAGCTTATGTTCCAGCCGCACGACGTCGACGATCTCATCGCCTTCCTGAAACTGCTGCCGGAAGAGGTTCCGTTGACGGTGGTCGGCGTCGGCTCCAACCTTCTGGTGCGTGACGGCGGCATTCCGGGCGTGGTTGTCCGGCTGTCGGCCAAGGGCTTCGGCCAGGTCGAACTCGCCGGCGAAAACCTGATCCGCGCCGGTGCCATCTGCCCTGACAAGCACATTTCCGCCATGGCGATGGACAACAATATTGGCGGCTTCCATTTCTACTACGGCATTCCGGGATCGATCGGCGGCGCCGTGCGCATGAACGCCGGCGCCAATGGCGGTGATACGTCAGAGCGTCTGGTCGAGGTCGAGGCGGTCGATCGCAAGGGCAATATTGTCCGGCTCAGCAAGGCGGAGATGGGCTATTCCTACCGCCATTCGTCCGCCGCATCCGACCTGATCTTCACGCATGCCACCTTCGAGGGATACCCCGAGGACAAGGCGAAGATCCGGGCCGACATGGATGCGGTTCGCCATCACCGCGAGACGGTGCAGCCGGTCAAGGAAAAGACCGGCGGCTCGACGTTCAAGAACCCGGAAGGCCACTCGGCCTGGGAGCTGATCGACGAGGCTGGTTGCCGGGGGCTGATGATCGGCGGCGCGCAGATGTCGTCGCTTCACTGCAACTTCATGATCAATGTGGGCCACGCGACCGGCTACGATCTGGAATATCTCGGCGAGACAGTTCGCCAACGAGTGTTCGAAAACGCCGGCGTCAAGCTCGAATGGGAGATCAAGCGCCTGGGCATCTTCATGCCGGGGCGCGAGGTGAAACCGTTCATGGGCGTCACCGCCGAGTAAAGAGGCTCGGCAGTGACTTGCGATGGGCGGCGAGGAACCGCACGCCGCCCTCGTCGTCGATCGCCTCCGCCAGCGCGACATCCATGAAATCGTCGGTTATCCGAACGATGCCGAAACCGCCCTTGTAGGCGGCCGTTGCCTTGGCGATATCTAGGCCGTCGGCCTTGTAGATCATCGGCGCATCGTGCTCGTGTCCGTGAAAGAGCGCGGCGATATTATAGCCCGACAGCGTATCCAGGAGCGCTTTGCGCTCCTCGTCGCTCCACCAGTGCGGCGGCCCGCTCCCGGTCTCGTCGAAGGACGTGCGTTCCGGGTCCCATCGCTCCGTTGAAAACCGGTCCCATCCGTAGTGCTGGAAAAGAACGACCGGCCGCCCGTCGGCAGCGAATTCCGCCAGATCGCTCTTCAGCCAGGAGAGGGCGGTCGCCGCGCCTTTCCTCGTATCCCCGCCGAAACGCTGCAATTGCACGAGATGCAGCCTCTGCCAGTTCCAGGAATAGCTGTCAGACGCCTCGTGATAGTTCTCCGCCGGCAAGGGCGCCTTGAAGAAGGCACTGGGCTTGTGGTTGATGCGGACATAATCGCGCAGTTCGTCGCGGTACCAGTCCGTATTGGGCGATCGACCGTCCTGGTCGAGGTCGTGATTTCCGAGGCCGACATAGACGGGGTAATTGACCTCGTCCGGTGTCGAGCCAAGGCGGTAGCGTTGCGCGAATTGCTTCAGCTGCGATCCTTCCGACAGCTCGGCCGTCTGGCCACCGCCATCATCTGTCAGGTCGCCGCAGGCGACCACCCCGACAGGATGGCCGATCGCCGTGCCGGCGCTCCGAAGGTCCGTTGGCTTGCCGTCGATCTCCAGGGGCCACTGACGGGATGCGATGCCGTTGAGAGCCCTTATGTGGCGCAGCAGGTTTTCATCGGTTTTTCCCTCCTCGGCGCAACCGGGGCTGAGCACGTCGCCCATCCGGCAGGCGTGTATGTCGTTGATCACGAGGAAGGTGATGTCGGTCGATGTGGCGGCCCGGAGCGGACCGCTTATGGTGGAGACGGTGGCGGCGGAGAGGGCGCCCATGAAGGAACGTCTGGTGAGCATTGCGAACTTCTCCCGTGGCGGCCTTAGGGCGGACGATAGCAGAACAGGCGGCGCAACCACAGTGGCGAAAAGCCCTCTCAAGCCATGAACTTGCCGGTGTCGGATGCCAGTCGACTTGAACTGGCCAGCGTCCGGCGGGAACGATGAAGCTTGGCTACGGTTCGCAAAATTTCCGCTCGGCGCAGCTCCCGGTTAAGAAAAGTAAACGCTTCATTAACCTTAATGTCGTTCTACTGCTCCCACGTCGGCGCGCACTGTCTTCGAGTCGCTTCGTCGCAGTGTGGTAGTCGGTAATTCCCGGAGCGTTCATGGGTAGCAAGCACGTCGCCGTCCTGATGGGTGGATTGTCCTCTGAGAGGCCGGTCAGTCTTTCTTCGGGCAAGGCTTGCGCCGAGGCTCTGGAAGGCGAGGGCTTCAAGGTGACGCGGGTCGATGTCGGTCGCGACATTGCCGCCGTTCTCGCAGACCTCAAGCCCGATGTCGCCTTCAACGCGCTGCATGGGCCCTTCGGCGAGGATGGCACCATCCAGGGTGTGCTCGAATATCTCCAGATTCCCTATACGCATTCCGGCGTTCTTGCCTCCGCGCTTGCCATGGATAAGGGGCAGGCAAAAATCGTTGCGGCCAATGCCGGAGTTCCCGTCGCCGAGGCGCGGATCATGATGCGCCAGGAGATCGGTCACGAGCATCCGATCAAGCCGCCCTACGTCGTGAAGCCGGTCACCGAGGGGTCCAGCTTCGGCGTCGTGATCGTGCAGGAAGATCAGTCTCATCCGCCGCAGGTGCTGAGCTCCTCCGAATGGCGCTATGGCGATCGTGTCATGGTCGAGCGTTATGTCGCTGGCCGCGAGCTGACCTGTGGCGTTATGGACGGCAAGGCGCTCGATGTCATCGAGATCGTGCCGCAGGGCCACAGCTTCTACGATTACGATTCCAAGTACGTCGCCGGAGGCTCCCGGCACGTTCTTCCTGCGGAAATTTCACCGAAAATTTACCAAAAAATACAAGACTTCGCGGTCAAGGCGCATCAGGCGATCGGATGCCGTGGCGTGAGTCGCTCGGACTTTCGTTACGACGACCGTCTCGGTGGGGATGGCGATCTGATCTGGCTGGAAGTCAATACCCAGCCGGGCATGACCCCGACCTCCCTGGTGCCCGAAATGGCCGCTCACGCCGGTTATTCTTTTGGTGATTTCGTTCGTTGGATGGTGGAGGACGCGTCGTGCGCTCGCTAGACGACCATGGTCGGTACGATATGGCGGGGCGGCTGGCGGTCGCACCACAGGCGGAGCAGTTCGTGCTGCCTCGTCCGCTGCGCCGTGCCGTGCGTTTCGTCATCGGGCTTTGCACCGGCCGGATCACGATCGCGCCTGCGCTCGGTCGCCTTTCGTTTGCTGCCTACTGTGCCTTCGTTGTCGGCTACGGCGTTATCGCCGGCGGACACGGCCAAACCGTCGCCCAGTCGCTAACGTCGGCGGCCGGGTTCGCGATCGAGGACGTCCGTGTTTCGGGCAATCAGCACACATCGGAAATCGACATCCTTCAGCTTCTGGGTCTTGATGGGACCACGTCGCTGCTCGCCCTCGATATCGGTGCGGCGCGTCAGGCGCTGTCTGTGCTGCCTTGGGTCGAAACGGCCGAGGTGCGAAAGGTTTATCCGCGGACCGTCGAAGTCATGCTGAAAGAGCGTCAGGCCTTCGGCATCTGGCAGCATGGGTCCGAACTCTCGATCATCGAAAAGAACGGGAGCGTGATTGCGCCGCTCCGCGACAACAAGTTCGCCTCGCTGCCGCTGTTCGTCGGTCGCGATGCCGAGCGGGCGGCGTCTTCGATCGAGACCGAATTCGCAAGCTGGCCGGCCATCACGCCGCAGATCAAGGCCTATGTCCGCGTCGCCAGCCGTCGCTGGGACGTGCATCTCGATAATGGCGTCATCATCAAGCTGCCGGAAACCGGCATGGCGGAGGCCATGGATCGTCTGGGTCGTCTGGAAGCGGAGCAGCAGGTTCTGGAGCGCGACATCGCCGCCATCGATCTTCGTCTCCCTGACCGGATCGCCATCCGCCTGACGCCCGAGGCACAGGAGCGGCGCGAGCAGGCGCTGGCCGAGCGCGAGAAGTTTCTCAAGAAGCAGGGGCAGCGCACATGACCCCCTTCTTTGGTTCCCAGGGCTTCGGCCTCCCGCGCATAAAGCCGCTGTCGTCGAAGCGGTCTCACGTCGTTTCCGTTCTCGATATCGGCTCGACAAAGATCGTCTGCATGATCGGACGGCTGACGCCGCGCAAGGAAAGCGCGATCCTGCCCGGTCGCACACACAGCGTCGAGATCATTGGTATCGGCCACCAGCGGTCGCGCGGCATCAAGTCGGGCGTCATCGCCGATCTCGATCAGGTGGAGAGCGTCGTCCGTCTGGCGGTCGATGCCGCCGAGCGTATGGCGGGTCTCACCATCGATAGCCTGATCGTCAATGTGTCGGCCGGTCGCATCACCAGCGACGTCTACACGGCGACCATCGATCTCGGCGGCCAGGAAGTCGAGGCAAGCGATCTGAAGAAGGTTCTCGTCGCGGCAGGCCAGCAGTCGCAGAACCATGACCGCGCCGTGCTGCATTCATTGCCGACCGGGTTCTCGCTCGACGGCGAACGCGGTATCCGCGATCCGCTCGGCATGTTCGGCGACGCGCTCGGGGTCGACATGCACGTGGTGACGGCCGAACGCGCCGCGCTGAAAAATCTCGAGCTTTGCATCAACCGTGCCCACCTTACCGTCGAGGGCGTCGTGGCGACGCCCTATGCCAGTGGTCTTGCTGCTCTGGTCGACGACGAGGTTGAACTCGGCTGCGCCGCGATCGACATGGGCGGCGGTACCACGACGATTTCGGTTTTTGCGGAAGGCAAGCTCATCCACACGGACGCGATCGGCCTTGGCGGTCATCACGTAACGACCGACCTCGCGCGCGGCCTGTCCACCCGGATCGAAGACGCCGAACGTCTGAAGGTTGTTCATGGTTCGGCGCTCGCCAACAGTACGGACGAACGTGATCTGATCTCCATCCCGCCGATCGGCGAGGACGAGCGCGACCAGCCGCATCAGGTGCCGCGTGCACTTGTGACCCGCATCATTCGCGCCCGGATCGAGGAAACGCTCGAAATGATGCGCGACCGAATCCAGAAGTCGGGTTTCGGCCCTGTGGTCGGCAAGCGGGTCGTGCTGACGGGCGGCGCCAGCCAACTGACCGGCCTGCCGGAAGCGGCGCGCCGCATCCTGGCCCGCAACGTGCGGATTGGTCGCCCCATGGGTGTCGCCGGCCTCCCGGCCGCAGCCAAGGGGCCGGCGTTCTCCACGGCCGTGGGTCTGATGATCTATCCGCAGGTGGCCGACATGGAGACCCATGCCGGGCAGGGCGGCCTGTTTTCACCGTTCAACCACGGCTCAGGGCGGTTTGCCCGCATGGGACAGTGGCTGAAGGAAAGTTTTTGAGTTTGTCCTCGCCCGACACAAGGTTCGGGCAGGGCTGGGAAGTTAGCATATCTGGCCGGCTTGGCGATGCGGCCGAGAAGAGAAGGAATGGGTAAATGACTATCAAGCTGCAAAAGCCAGACATCACCGAGCTGAAGCCGCGCATCACCGTATTCGGCGTGGGCGGGGGCGGCGGCAACGCCGTCAACAACATGATCACCGCCGGCCTCCAGGGCGTCGACTTCGTAGTCGCCAACACGGATGCCCAGGCGCTCACCATGACGAAGGCCGAACGCATCATCCAGCTCGGCGTCAACGTCACCGAAGGCCTTGGCGCCGGCTCGCAGCCGGAAGTCGGTCGTGCAGCCGCCGAGGAGTGCATCGACGAGATCATCGACCACCTGAACGGCACCCACATGTGCTTCGTCACCGCCGGCATGGGCGGCGGCACCGGCACGGGTGCGGCTCCGGTCGTTGCCCAGGCGGCACGCAACAAGGGCATCCTGACTGTCGGCGTCGTCACCAAGCCGTTCCATTTCGAAGGCGCGCGCCGCATGCGTCTCGCCGAATCGGGTATCGAGGAACTGCAGAAGTCGGTCGACACCCTGATCGTCATCCCGAACCAGAACCTCTTCCGCATCGCCAACGACAAGACCACCTTCGCCGACGCCTTCGCGATGGCCGACCAGGTGCTCTACTCGGGCGTTGCCTGCATCACTGACCTGATGGTCAAGGAAGGCCTGATCAACCTCGACTTCGCCGACGTTCGCTCGGTGATGCGCGAGATGGGCCGCGCCATGATGGGCACCGGCGAAGCCTCCGGCCAGGGCCGCGCCATGCAGGCCGCCGAAGCCGCGATCGCGAACCCGCTGCTCGACGAAACCTCGATGAAGGGCGCCCAGGGCCTGCTGATCTCGATCACCGGCGGTCGTGACCTGACCCTGTTCGAAGTCGACGAGGCTGCGACCCGCATCCGCGAGGAAGTGGATCCGGATGCCAATATCATCCTCGGCGCGACCTTCGACGAAGCGTTGGAAGGCCTGATCCGCGTGTCGGTCGTCGCCACGGGCATCGACCGTGCGGCCGGTATGGGCCAGCAGGGTTATGAGCCGGTCCAGAGAACAGTTACCCGTCCTTCCGCGGCCGTGGCTCCGGCCCCGGCCGCCGTTCAGCCTGTCGCCGCGCAGGCACCGAAGGCGATCGATCCGGTCGCCGAGACCATCCGCTCGGCAGAAGCTGAAATGGAGCGCGAGCTCGAAATCGCCATGGCCCGCCCGGCCGCCCCGTCGATGGAACAGCCCGCCGCGCCGGCCGGCGACTTCCGTCCGCAGAGCAAGCTGTTCGCACAGCCCGCTGCAGAGGCTCCGGTGCGCGCACCCGCGCCGCAGCCGGCTCCGGTCATGACGCGTCCGGCGGCTCCCGCTCCGGCGCCGCAGCCTGCTCCGATGATGCACGAGCCGATGGCAGCATCCGTTGGACGCCAGACGGTCGACCCGGTCCGGATGCCGAAGGTGGAGGATTTCCCGCCGGTTCTGCGTGCGGAAATCGACCAGCGTGCCACCCAGGCCGCGCCGGCTGCTGCTGACGAGCGTGGCCCGATGGGTCTCCTGAAGCGGATCACCAACAGTCTCGGCCGCCATGCCGACGAAGAGGGTGTGCAGGCCGACATGACCGCCGTGCCGCCGGCTGCCTCGCAGCAGCGTCGCCCGCTGTCGCCCGAGGCGAGCCTCTACGCACCGCGTCGCGGCAACCTCGACGACCATGGTCGCCCCGTTCCGGCAAGCCATGCCGGCCATGACGACGACCAGCTGGAAATTCCGGCTTTCCTGCGACGCCAGTCGACCTGACCGACGCCGTCACCACATTGTAACGAAAGGCCCGGACGGCTTCGTCCGGGCCTTTCGTCTTTCCGTGTTCAAGCGTTTGAAAATATTAAGTTATTCTTTCGAGAAGATTCGTAACAATTCGAAAGAAACAGTGATTTGGTTTGGCCGCCGCGCACCCGTATGTATGGGGTGAAGACAGATGTCCCGCTTGGCGTTTTTTGGTGCGGACGGTGTTTAAAGATGGGGCTGCGCCTTTCGTCCCAAGGTTTGGCGCGCCGTGCGGAAGGTTAAGTTAGAATGGCAATCGGCCTCCTGGGCTTCCAGTCCACAATCGAATCCCCCGTAACGATATCGGGTATCGGCGTTCATTCCGGCACGCCTGTGTCGATCACGTTTCAGCCTGCGGAGGCCGGCACCGGCATCCTGTTCAGCCGCCAGCATGCCGACGGAACGTCGACGGAACTGCGCGCCGTTTCGAACAATGTCGGCAATACCGATCTCTGCACGGTTCTCGGCAAGACCGCCAAGGGCTCAGTCGCCACTATCGAACATGTGATGGCCGCGATCTACGCGCTCGGCATCGACAATCTGATCGTCGAGGTGGACGGCGCCGAGATGCCGATCATGGACGGCAGCTCCGCGCCCTTTATCGAAGCGATCGAGCAGGCCGGTATCCGCAATCTCGGCGTCAAGCGTCGTTATATCCGCGTTCTGAAGCCGGTGCGAATCGATAACGGCGCCTCCTGGTCCGAATTCCGTCCGCACGACGGCACCCGGTTCGAAGTCGAGATCGATTTCGACACGCCGCTGATCGGGCGCCAGTCCTGGCAGGGTGAGTTGACCGCCGGCACGTTCAAGGACGAACTGTCGCGTGCCCGTACCTTCGGCTTCATGCGCGATGTGGAAAAGCTCTGGGCCGCCGGTTTCGCGCTCGGCTCGTCGCTTGAAAATTCCGTCGTCATTTCCGACGACAACACAGTGATCAACGTCGAGGGCCTGCGGTATGCCGGCGACGAGTTCGTGCGTCACAAAACCCTCGATGCCGTCGGCGACCTGGCGCTTGCCGGCGCCCAGTTCATCGGCTGCTACCGCTCCTATCGCGGCGGCCACAAGATGAACGCCAATGCGCTCAAGGCCCTGCTGTCGGATCCGACCGCCTATGAAATCGTCGAGGCGCCGTCGCGCAGCACGACACGGGTCAGGGCAGGCGAGTTCGTGGCGGTCAGCGTTCCGGGCTTCGCGCCCTGGGCTGCGGAGGTTTGATTTAAAAGGCGGGTTTCGGACCCGCCTTTTTCTTGTCATCTGACGGATCGGCGAACGGTCATTCTTGGTGCAAGCCCGCCGGCTGCCATAAAAATGCGTTAAATCACGATCATTGCGTTGCCCTCTTGCCGCATTTGTGGCTAGAAACGCCAGTTGAGAGAGGCGATCTTCGCCGGCGGCGCTGCAGCCGGGAACCGTCGTACGAGTGATGTAGGGTCGAGAATGGTCAAGAAAGCAGCGCGTATCGCCGCCGTGTGTGTCCTCATGACGGGCCCGGGTGTCCTTCTGGCCGGGTGCCAGACGGATCCCGACATCGACATCACCAAGCTCGCGGTCGAGACCGATCCCCCGGAAGTGCTCTACAATCAGGGGCTTGCCAACATGAAGGCAGGCAACATGACGGAGGCGGGGCGCAAGTTCGAGGCGGTCGACCGGCAGCACCCGTTCTCGGAATGGTCGCAGAAGGCGCTGGTCATGACCACCTACGTCAAGTACCGCACCTCGCGCTACACGGAGGCGATCTCCAGCGGCAACCGTTACATGGCGCTCTATCCGAAGTCGGACGACGCGGCTTACGTGCAGTACCTGATCGGCCTGTCGAACTGGCGCCAGATCGCCAGCGTCACGCAGGACCAGAAGCCGTCGGTGCGCACCATCGAGGCGATGCAGAAGGTCGTCGAGAATTGGCCGGACTCCGAATACGTGCCCGACGCCCAGGCCAAGATCCGCTTCGCGCGCGACCAGCTCGCCGGCAAGGAGATGCAGGTCGGCCGCTACTATCTGGAGCGCAAGGAATACCTCGCGGCCATCTCCCGGTTCCGGAAGGTGGTCGAGGATTATTCCAACACCAATCAGATCGAGGAAGCGCTTGCTCGTCTCGTCGAGGCCTACTACGCCATGGGCGTGACCCAGGAAGCGCAGACCGCCGCGGCCGTTCTCGGACACAACTATCCTGACAGCCAGTGGTACGCCGATTCGTACAAGCTTCTGCAGACCGGAGGCCTGGAGCCGCGTGAAAATCCGGGCTCCTGGATTGCGAGAGCGGGCAAGAAGCTTATTCTCGGCACGTGAGCCCCGAATCCGAACGAGACCTGAAAGCCCATGCTGGTTCAGCTGTCGATCCGTGACATCGTCTTGATCGAACGTCTGGACCTCGCCTTCGAGGCCGGCCTGTCGGTGCTGACCGGCGAAACCGGCGCGGGCAAGTCGATCCTGCTCGACAGCCTCTCGCTGGCGCTCGGCGGACGAGGCGATGGCGGGCTTGTGAGACACGGACTCGACAAGGGGCAGGTGACCGCAGTCTTCGACGTTGCAGCGAATCATGCAGCGCGCGTTCTTCTTCGTGACAATGGCATCGACGATGACGGCGATCTCATTTTCCGCCGCCAGCAGTCGGCTGATGGACGCACCAAGGCCTATGTCAACGACCAGCCCGTCAGCGTGCAGCTTATGCGACAGGCTGGTCAGCTGCTCGTGGAAATCCACGGTCAGCATGACGACCGTGCGCTGATCGACACCAACGCCCACCGTATCCTGCTCGATGCCTTTGCCGGGCTTCAGGACGAAGCGCTGGCCGTTGCCGAGCTCTATCGCAAATGGCGCGACGCCGAACGTGCCGCCAAGGCGCATCGCGCCAAGGTCGAGGCTGCCGCCCGCGAAGCGGATTACTTGCGCGCCTCGGTCGAGGAACTGGAAACGCTGTCGCCGCAGGATGGCGAGGAGGACCAGCTCGCCGACCGTCGCGCGGTGATGCAGAAGTCCGAGCGCATTGCCGGCGACATTGCCGAAGCCTCCGAATTCCTCAACGGAAATGCTTCCCCCGTACCGCTGATCGCCTCGCTGGTGCGGCGGCTCGAACGCAAGAGTCATGAGGCGCCCGGCCTGCTCGAAGAGACGGTGCAACTGCTCGATTCGGCGCTCGACAATCTGTCCAACGCGCAGATGGAAGTGGAATCGGCGCTCAGGCGCACCGAATTCGACCCGCGCGAGCTGGAACGCGTCGAAGAGCGGCTGTTTGCGCTTCGCGCCGCCGGCCGCAAGTATTCGGTTCTCGTGTCCGATCTGCCGGCGCTTGCCGAGAAGATGGTCGCCGATCTCGCCGATCTCGATGCCGGCGAAGAGAAACTGTCGATCCTGGACAAGGCCGTCGGCGAGGCGAGGGCGCTTTTCGATCACGCGGCGAAGTCGCTGTCGGCCAAGCGCCACAACGCCGCCGACGCTCTCGCCGCAGCGGTCATGGCCGAACTGCCGGCGCTGAAGCTGGAGCGTGCCCGCTTCATGGTCGAGCTCACCACCGATGCCGAGGCGGCCACCGCCGACGGCATCGATACCGTCGAGTTCCATGTGCAGACCAATCCCGGCACGCGACCCGGCCCGATCATGAAAGTGGCGTCTGGCGGCGAGCTGTCGCGCTTCCTGCTGGCACTCAAGGTCGCGCTCGCCGATCGCGGTTCGGCACCGACGCTGGTCTTCGACGAGATCGACACGGGTGTCGGGGGCGCGGTGGCGGATGCGATCGGTCAGCGCCTCAAGCGTCTCTCCTCGAAAGTGCAGGTCCTGTCGGTTACCCACGCGCCGCAGGTCGCCGCCCGCGCCTCGACGCACCTGCTGATCTCCAAGGGACCGTCCGAGGAAGCCGCCGACAAGATCGCGACACGCGTCGCCCGCATGCAGCCGGAGCACCGGACCGAGGAGATCGCCCGGATGCTCGCCGGCGCCTCGATCACCGACGAGGCTCGCGCGGCGGCGGCCAAACTGCTTTCCGGAGATCATTGAACGAAAACCGCTTCCGGTCGTTCTCGTCGGCGGACAACGGAGTAACAGCGCGTGGACATCATCTCGACCTATTGGCCGCATGTGCTCGCCGCTCTCTCCATAGCCATGGGCAGCGTCGCGGCGGTGCATGCGGCGATGACCAAGCGCGACGTGCCTTCCGCGATCGGCTGGGTCGGCGTCATCATCCTGTCGCCCATCCTCGGAGCGCTGATCTACATGGTGGCGGGCGTCAACCGAATCCGCCGCAAGTCGCTGCTCCTGCGCCGGCACGTTCCCCATTCGGCGGTCGAGACGATCCTCGCATCCCATATCGTCGACGACGAAACGTATGCGCAGCGGTTCGGAGCGCGCATGGCCTCCCTGAAAAGGCTCGGCGATCGGGTCGCCTCCAGTCCATTGGTGGACGGAAACCAGATCGATCTTCTGGGAAGCGGTGACGAGACCTACGACGCCTTCTGCACGGCGATCGATGCGGCCGATCGGTCCATCATTCTGGAAACCTATATCTTCGACCGCGACCGCGTCGGTAAACGCATCGCCGACCGGCTCATCGCGGCGCGGCAGCGGGGCGTCGAGGTGCGCGTGCTGATCGATGCCGTCGGCGCACGCTATTCGGTGCCCAGCATTCTGCCCTATCTCGAAGCCGGAGGGGTCACCGTCGCCTCGTTCAACGGGCAGGTCATCATGGGACTCAGGCTGCCCTATGCGAACCTGCGCACGCACCGCAAGATCATGGTGGTCGACGGTTTGATCGCCTTCGCCGGTGGCATGAACATTCGCGCCGGCTTCAGCGGCGTGGCGGCGAACCGCGATACACATTTCCGCGTGCATGGGCCGCTTGTCGCCGATCTGTTCGCCGTTGCGGCGGAGGATTGGCATTTCGAAACCGGGGAAACCCTGTCCGGCGAGCCCTGGATTTCGTCCGGGATCGGGGTCGCAGGGCCGCAAGCGGCGTGCGCCAGGGCCGTGGTCTCCGGTCCTGATTCGACGATCGAGACCAATCACAAGCTTCTGACAGGCGCGTTCTCGATCGCGGAAAAATCGATCCGCATCATGTCTCCCTATTTCCTGCCTGACAATGTCTTCCTCGGCGCGCTGGCCACTGCCGCCCGGCGTGGCGTTGCGGTCGAAATCGTGGTGCCCTCGCAGAACAATCTCGCCATCGTCGCGCGGGCGATGATGGCCCAGTTCGCGATGGTGCTGAAGGATGGTAGCCGTGTTTTCCTGTCGTCCGGGCCCTTCGATCATTCGAAGCTTCTGGTGGTCGACGGCAACTGGGCTTTCGTCGGCTCCTCCAACCTGGATTCCCGGTCGCTGCGCCTGAACTTCGAGATCGACCTCGAGGTGCATGACCCCAATTTCGCGCGGAAGGTGGAGGCGCGGATTCTCGCGGCCCGCGATGGCGGTACCGAGCTGAAGCTGGACCAGCTGAAAGCGCGGCCGTTTCCGCTGCGCCTGACCGACCGCATCTTCTGGCTGGGGTCGCCCTATCTATGAGATGGAGCGTGGACGGGAAGGGAGCGGGAACTTTGCGATGAAGACGAACGACACCAACCTTGCCCGTGCGCTGATCGCCTCCATCCGTAATCGCAAGCGGCGTCCGTCGCAGCATCCTGGATACGTCCTCGACGGCGACAGCATGCTGGTCGCGTCCTACAACGTGCACAAGTGCGTGGGCACCGATGGCCGGTTCGATCCGTCCCGCGTCATGGAAGTGATCCGCGAAATCGGTCCCGATGTGATCGCGCTGCAAGAGGCGGACATGCGGTTCGGCGAGCGTGCCGGGCTGCTCGACCTGCCGCGTCTGAGGCACGAGACGGGGCTCGTTCCGGTACCCGTCACGTCGAATCCGAAATCGCATGGCTGGCACGGCAATGTGCTGCTGTTTCGGCAGGGTGTCGTCAGCGACGTGCATCAGGTCAAGCTACCGGGCCTGGAACCGCGTGGCGCGCTGCTCGCTGAAATCGACCTCGAGCGCGGCGCCTCGATCCGCGTCGTCGCCGCCCATCTCGGACTGATGCGCTGGGCGCGCCGCCAGCAGGCCGACACTCTGCTCGAATTGCTGGGTGGCCGCGACGACCGGCCGACGATCCTGATGGGCGACTTCAACGAATGGCGCCTCGGCAATGGTTCGGCGCTCAACCGGCTCGAAACCTTGTTCGGGCCCCTGCCGCCGGCGCTGCCGAGCTTTCCAGCACGCATGCCGGTGCTGTCACTCGACCGTATCCTCGCCAACCGTCAGGGCCTCATCGGCAATCTTGCCGTTCACGACACGCCGCTTGCCCGCAAGGCCTCCGATCACCTGCCACTTACTGCCAGGATCGATCTCACAGCCTGCCTAAGCTAGACGTCTCGCAGGTTTCCATTCGGCGAATTTGCGTTATGAGAATTGCAGACGATTCCGGAGGATGCCATGGCCGAACAGCTCGTTCCCGTCGAGACCCTGACCGAGGAGCAGGCGAAAGCCGAACTCGAGCGGCTGGCGCGCGAGATCGCCCATCACGATGCGCTGTATCACGGCAAGGACCAGCCGGAGATTTCCGACGCCGACTATGACGCGCTGAAGCGTCGCAACGACGAGATCGAGGCGCATTTTCCGACACTTGTTCGGACCGACAGCCCCTCGCAGCGCGTCGGCGCGGCCCCTGCCGGCGTGTTCTCGCAGGTCACCCATGCCCGGCCGATGCTGTCGCTCGACAACACGTTTTCGGACGAGGATGTCGCCGACTTCGTTTCGTCCGTTTACCGCTTTCTCGGAAAGCTGCCGGACGACTCCATCGCCTTTACCGCCGAGCCGAAGATCGACGGGCTGTCGATGTCGTTGCGCTACGAGAACCGCGAACTGGTGACAGCGGCGACACGCGGCGACGGCACGACCGGCGAAAACGTCACCGCCAATATCCGCACGATCCGCGAAATCCCGAATACGCTGCCGGCCGACGCCCCTGATGTCGTCGAGGTGAGGGGTGAGGTCTACATGGCCAAGTCCGACTTCATGGCGCTCAACGCGCAGATGGAGGCGGAGGGCAAGCAGACCTACGTCAACCCGCGCAACACCGCCGCGGGCTCGCTGCGCCAGCTGGATCCGAAGGTGACGGCAAGCCGCAAGCTGCGGTTCTTCGCCTATGCCTGGGGCGAGATGTCGGAGATGCCTGAAGACACCCAGTTCGGCATGGTCGAGGTGTTCAAGCGTTGGGGCTTTCCGGTCAATCCGCTGATGAAGCGGCTCTCCTCGACGCAGGATATCCTGGAGCACTACCGCCAGATCGGCCTTCAACGCGCCGAGCTCGACTACGATATCGATGGTGTCGTCTACAAGGTCGACCGGCTCGACCTGCAGGAGCGTCTGGGTTTCCGTTCGCGCTCGCCGCGCTGGGCGACGGCGCACAAGTTCCCGGCCGAACAGGCCTTCACCACCGTCGAGGCGATCGACATCCAGGTCGGCCGCACCGGCGCGCTGACGCCGGTTGCGCGGCTGACGCCAGTCACCGTCGGGGGTGTCGTGGTGACCAATGCGACGCTGCACAATGCCGACTACATCGAGGGCATCGGCAATTCCGGCCAGCGCATCCGCGAGGAGGAGCACGATATCCGTATCGGCGACACCGTCATCGTGCAGCGGGCAGGGGATGTCATCCCGCAGGTGCTTGACGTCGTCATGGAGAAGCGGCCGGAGGGGGCGGCGAAGTACCAGTTTCCCACGAAGTGCCCGGTTTGCGGCAGCCATGCTGTCAGGGAAAAGAACGAGAAGACCGGGAAGCTCGATTCCGTCACGCGCTGCACCGGTGGCTTCGTCTGCTCGGCGCAGGCGAAGGAGCACCTCAAGCACTTCGTCTCGCGCAACGCCTTCGACATCGAGGGCCTCGGCACCAAGCAGGTCGACTTCTTCTTCGAGAGCGAGGATCCGGCGATCAGGGTCCGGACGGCGCCGGAAATCTTTACGCTCAAGCGCCGCCAGGAGGGCTCGGTCCTCACTCGACTGGAAAACATCGAGGGCTTCGGCAAGGTCAGCGTCAAGAAGCTGTTCGATGCCATCGACGCCCGCCGCGAGATCGCCCTCAACAGGTTCATCTACGCGCTCGGCATCCGCCACGTGGGCGAGACCACCGCCAAGCTGTTGGCGCGCTCCTACGGCTCCTATGCGGCTTTCGCGGCGGCCATGAAGGAGGCCGCGCCGCTCCATGGTGAGGCCTGGAACGAGCTGAACGCCATCGAAGGGATCGGCGAGGTGGTGGCAACCGCGATCGTCGAGTTCTTCAAGGAGCCGCGGAACACCGCCGTCATTGAAGACCTCCTTCAGGAAGTCACACCGCTTGACGCGGAAGCGCCGACAGCGAGCGGAAGCCCAGTCGCCGGCAAGACGGTTGTCTTTACCGGTTCGCTCGAAAAGTTCACCCGCGACGAGGCGAAGGCGCGGGCGGAATCGCTGGGCGCCAAGGTGGCGGGTTCCGTGTCGAAGAAAACCGATTACGTCGTGGCCGGCCCCGGCGCCGGATCCAAGCTCGACAAGGCCCGCGAACTCGGCGTCACCGTCATGGACGAGGACGAATGGCTGGCGCTGATCGCCGGCTGAGTGATCGTAGATCCTTCGGAAGTGAAGAGGGCGCCTCGCGGCGCCCTCAGTCGTTCCGTCATGCGGCCGGCTGTGCTTTATCGTCGTCCTCGCGCGGTATCCGGAACCAGGCGACGTAGAGCGCCGGCAGGAAGAGCAGGGTCAGGACGGTGCCAACGACGATGCCGCCCATCATGGCGTAGGCCATCGGTCCCCAGAACACTTCGCGCGAGATGGGGATGAGCGCGAGCGTCGCGGCCGCTGCGGTGAGCATGATCGGCCGCATGCGGTGCTCGGTCGCTTCCACAACGGCTTTCCATGGCGAGATACCTTCGCTCCGCAACTGCTCGATCTGGACGACGAGGATGACGGAGTTGCGGATCAGGATGCCGACCAGCGCCAGCACGCCGAGGATGGCGACGAAGCCCATGGGCGCGTTGCTGAGCAGCAATGCCGCGACGACGCCGATCAGGGCGAGCGGGGCGACCGCGAAGACCAGGAACAAGCGGCTGAAGCTCTGCAACTGGATCATCAGGATCGTCGCCATGGCAAACAGCATCAGCGGCGCCACGGCAACGATCGGCCCCTGCGATTCCGCGCTCGATTCCACCGAACCGCCGACCTCCACCTGATAGCCCGCCGGCAGCGACCGGGCGAACTCGTCGATTGCCGGTTTCAGCTGCTCGACGATGGTCGCCGGCTGGGTCGGGCCGATCACGGCTGCTTTGACGGTGATCGTCGGGATACGGTCGCGGCGCGCGATCACAGGCTGTTCGAGCTCGTAGCGGAACTTGGCGATTGCCGAGAGCGGCACGGACTTGCCGCTGGTGCTCGGCAATTGCAGGTTCTTCAGCGTCTCGATCGAGCCGCGTTCGGAATCCTGCGCCCGGCCAATGACGTCGATCAGGTAGATGTCGTCACGGACCTGCGTCGCGGCCGATCCCTCGACGATGCTGTTGAGGCCGGTGGCGATGTCCTGCGAGGAGATGCCAAGCTGGCGAGCCTTGTCCTGCAGCACGTCGACCTTCACGACCCGCGAGGGTTCGTTCCAGTCGAAGGTCATGTTGGAGAGCAGTGGATGGCCGTTGACGATCGAGCCGAGCCTGCCGGCAAGTTCGCGCACCTTCTGCACGTCCGGACCACCGATCCGGTATTGTACCGGCTTGCCGACCGGCGGGCCGATGTCGAGCAGCTTCACGAAGGCGTCGGTGCCGGGGAAGGTCTTGACGAGATAGTCCTGCAGATCGGCGCGCAGGCGGTCGCGTACTTCGAGGTCCTTTGTGACGATGACGACCTGGCCTGTCGAGGGGGCGGGTGTCGCAACGTCATAGGAGAGGATGAAGCGCGGCGCCCCTTCGCCGACATAGGTCGACCAATGGTCGATGTCGGGATTGCCGACGAGCTTCTCCCGCTCGAACTGGGCGATCTGCCGGTTCGTTTCGGCGATCGTGCTGTTGTGTGGCAGGTCCCAGTCGACGATCAGTTCAACGCGGTCGGAGGCAGGGAAGAACTGCTGCTGCACGAGACCCAGGCCGCCGACCGACACCGCGAAGACGACGACGGTGGCGATAATGGTCACCCAGCGCCAACGCATGGCGAGCGCCAGCAGCGATGCGAAGGCACTCGCGAAGCGGCCCTTCTTCTCGTGGTGGGATTTCATCGTCTTCGGCAGGATCGTGACGCCGAGCAGTGGGGTGAACAGCACCGCCACCACCCAGGAGACGATCAGCGAAACCGCGATGACGACGAACAGCGTGAAGGTGAATTCGCCCGCTGCGCTGCTGTTGAGGCCGATCGGGATGAAGCCGGCGACGGTGACAAGCGTACCGGTCAGCATCGGGAAGGCGGTTGAGGTATAGACGTGGGTCGCCGCCTTGCGCAGCGTATCGCCGTGCTCAAGCCGCGACACCATCATTTCGACCGCGATCATGGCGTCGTCTACAAGCAGCCCGAGCGCGATGATCAGCGCACCGAGCGAGATGCGCTGCAGCGAGATGCCGGTGTACTCCATGAAGACGAAGGTGATCGCCAGCACCAGCGGGATGGAGATGGCGACGACCATGCCGGCGCGCATGCCAAGGCTGATGAAGCTGATCGCGAGAACGATGACGATCGCCTCGAACAGGGCCCTGGTGAAGCCCGAGACGGCTTCCTCGACCACCTTCGGCTGATCCGAGACCCGCTCGACGTGGACGCCGATCGGCAGGTCGGCGACGACGCGGTCGAGCTGGGCGTCGAGCTGCTCGCCGAAGGTCAACAGGTTGGCGCCGGTCTTCATGCCGATGGCAAGGCCGATCGCCGGCTCGCCCTTGAAGCGGAACAGCGAAGACGGCGGATCGACATAGCCACGCTTGATCGTGGCGATGTCGGTCAGCGGGAAGAAGCGGTCGTTGATCCTCAGATTGATGGCCTTGAGGCTGTCTTCGGAGGTGAACTGGCCGCTGACGCGCAGGGCGATCCGTTCTGCACCCGCTTCGACGACGCCCGATTGTGTCACGGCGTTCTGCGCCTGCAGCGTGGCGATGACGGACTGCTGGTCGATGCCGAGTGCCGCGATCTTGCGGGTCGAGAATTCCAGATAGATCGCCTCGTCCTGCGCACCGATCACATCGATCTTGCCGACATTCGGCACGGTCAGCAGCTTGGCGCGGGCGTCCTCGACGAGGTCGCGCAACTGGCGCTGTGTCAGGCCATCAGCGGTGAAGGCGTAGATGTTGCCGTAGACGTCGCCGAAGCTGTCGTTGAAGGCGGGACCAACGACACCGCTCGGAAACTCGCCCCTGATATCGTTGACCATATTGCGGACGCGGACCCAGTTGTCCTGCACGTCCTTCGCTCTGGTGGTGTCGAGCAGTTCGACGAAGATCGTCGTCTGGCCGGCCCTGGTGATGCTTCTCGTATAGTCGAGCGCATCGAGCTCCTCGAGCTTCTTTTCGATCCGATCGGTCACCTGAAGCGTGACTTCCTCGGCCGAAGCGCCCGGCCACTGGGCGTTGATGATCATCGTCTTGATCGTGAACGCAGGGTCCTCCTCGCGTCCGAGATTGATGTAGGAGAGCGTGCCCGCCACGATGAAGATCAGCATGAAGTACCAGACGAGCGAACGGTGCTCGAGCGCCCAGTCGGAGAGGTTGAAGGATTTCACTTTGTCATCTCCTGATCGACGCGGATGGACTGGCCTTCTTCGAGCGTGTTGACACCGGCGGTGACGATCCTGTCACCGGGCTCGACGCCGGAAAGGATCGTGACCGGTCCTCCGGCGGAGGGATCGCCGTCGATGGTCACCGGTCGGAGAGCCACCTTGGCGGCGGAGACGTCGACGATCCAGACGGAATGCGCGGCGCCGTCGGTCCTGATGGCGGAGGCGGGGAGGCGGATCGCCGGTTCACCGCCGTTGGTCGCGGTCGCCGTCACCACTGAGCCAAGCCGCATGACCTCCGGCGGTTCGACCAGCGTCAGTCGCGTGCGGAACGTCCGGGTGGCGGCATCGGCTTCGGGGGCGATTTCGCGGACGATGCCGCGCGCCCGGACCGACGGATCGAGCTGCAGGGACACATCGAAAACCGATCCCGGCTGCAAAAGTTTTCCGGCGGTCTCCGGTGCATCGATCACTGCATCGCGCTCCTCCGGTCGTGCGACGGTGGCGATCGTCTGTCCTGGAGAGACGACCTGGCCGATTTCGGCCGAAGTGCTTGTGACGACGCCGTCGAATTCGGCGACCAGCTGCGCGTAACCGAGCTGCTCGTTCGCCTTGGCCAGATTGGCTTTCGCCTTGGCGACAGCGGCTTCCGCCGTCTTGCGCTCCAGCTGCGCCGTCTCATAGGCGGCCTTGGCGCCGGACTGGCGTTCGAACAGGGTTTTCTGGCGCTCCTCGGTTGTGATGGCGTTGGCGAGCTGCGCCTCGCTGTTGGCGAGGTCGGACTGCGCGCTCTTCACGGCAAGTTCAAGCGCCAGCGGATCTATGGCGGCGAGAACGTCGCCCTTCTTCACGAGATCGCCGGTCTGGACATTGCGGGCGACGACGCGCCCGAGAATCCTGAAGCCGAATTCGGTCTCGATCCGTGCCTCGACGATGCCGGGCAGGGCAAGCTTGACCGCGGGCTCGGCGATCGCCACGACCGAGAGTACTGGCCGGGGTTCCGTCGCCGCCTTCTGCTCCTCGTCCTGACAGGCCGATAGAGCCGTGCCTGCCAGGAGGACCAGGACGAGTTTACACACTTTGTTCATTGGGCGGCCCCCTCGTAGGCAACGACATCCCCGTCGCTGATGAATTTGGTCCCCGCCGTGACGACGATTTCGCCGGGCTTGAGGCCGGAGCGGACCGAAAAACTCTCGCTGCCATAGACCAGGATCTCGACCGGACGCAGAGATACCTTGCTCGTCTGCGGATCGACGACCCACACGGCGGGCCGCCCCCCGTCGGAAGCGATCGCCGACCAGGGCAGTTCGATCGTGTCGACAGGCGTGTAGCGCGCCGTTGCGACGACAGGGCTGCCGAGGCTCACCTGAGGATCCCCTTCGATCGCCAGCTTGACTCGGATCGTGCCGGTGCTGGTGTCGATGGTCGGGGAAATTTCGCGAACCATCGCCTTCATCGGCGCGCCGCCGCTCAGCGGCCGAACCTCGACCTCGTCTTCGATCGTGCGGCCAAGGCCGAGACCGAGAAACAGCGACTCGTCGGCGTTGAAGACGGCGTCACGCGGTCCGTCCTGGGCGAGGGTGAAGATCAGCTGGGCCGCCTGCGCCACCTGTCCCACCTCTGCATTTCTGGCGGTGATGATGCCGTTGGCGTCGGCCTTCAGCTCTGTCTGCGCTAGGGTATCGCGGGCCGTGTCGACCTGGGCCTTGGCCGAATCGACTGTCGCATCGGCCCTCAGCAGCGCCTCGCGGGCCTCGTCCAGCGCGGCGCGGGTCGAAACACCCGTCGTGAACAGGCTCTGCTGTCGGTCGAAAGCCTGCTGTGCCTGCGTTTGCTGCGCCTCGGCCGATTGCAGCGTGGCGAGCGCCACCTGCAGGTCGGCCTGCTGTTCCTCCGAGTCGATGCGGGCCAGCACCTCGCCAGCCGCGACCCGGTCGCCGACATCGGCCAGCCGCTCAATGATGCGGCCGCTGATGCGGAACGACAGTTCGGACTGCACGCGCGCATTGATTTCACCTGTGCTGGACACCTTCTCCGACCAGGGCGTTGCCCTGACTGTCACCGTTTCCACGTGTCGGGGAGCCTTGTCGCCTGCCTCTTCCGCCGGAGCGCAGGCGGCCAGGGAGGCGCATGAGCACGCCACCAGAAGTATTGTACGGAGCCGTTGCATGATCGCCTCTTGAATATCGGTGGCAAATCTGTATCGTTGAATGACTCGTTAGTCAATGAATTTCCGTCGCGGAGGCGATGAAAGGTATATCGATGATCAAGGCCAGAAAGCTCACGCGCGCAGAGCAGAAGGCGCTACGGCCCATCCAGATCCTCGACGCGGCGTTCGAAGAGTTCGTCGCGAACGGTTTTTCCGCTACACGAGTGGAGGACATCGCGGATCGGATCGGGGTCACCAAGGGCACGATCTATGTCTACTTCCCGACAAAGGAGGACCTGTTCTCGGCGATGATCCGGCATGTCTCTGTGCCGATCGAGGATCTCTTGCGGGAAACGGACGGCCTCAGCGGCTCGTTCGCCGACCAGCTCCGATCGTTTTTCCAGATCGCCTATGAGAAGGTGACACAGGACCGGCGTGCGAAGGAACTGCTGCGTTTCGTCGTGGCGGAGGGCACGCGTTTTCCCGAAGTCATCGATGCCCACCACGCCGAACTCATCGAGCCGCTGATCGGCCGTACGCAGCAGATTTTGGACGAGGGCATCGCGGCCGGAGAATTTCGCTCCTCGCCGACCGTCAACGCCGACATCATCGTCGCGCCGATCCTGACCCTGATGATCGACCTGTTGATCTTCGACAGCCGGCGAACGGTCGACCTGCCGGCCTACATGGAAGCCCATCTCGATTTGGTACTGAAGGGCATCTCCGCCGCTCGGGATTGAGGAACGGTGAGCAGGCAGCGATCAAGCGAACCCCCGGCTGCCAACGATGCCCTTATGGCTCGGTGTAGCCGACGGGACGGAGCGACATCGACAGCTCGGCCGGATCGCGATCGAAGATCACGGCGCCGCTGCTTTTCGATTGGGCCGGAACGTAGTCGAAGGTGATTTCGGCGTCTTCCACCGTTTCATCGCCGTCGGACAGTTCCCCGCGCACGACGACGGCGGCTGCTGTCGTGCCGGACCGGTTCTGGACATCGAACGACACCCTGAAGCCTCCCGCGATCTGCTCGACCTGCGTCGCGTGCACGACGAGTTCGGGCGGCTTCTGTTCGCCGGCCACCGCTTCGTAGGCGATCCAGATCACCAGGCTTGCGACCAGCAAACCGGAGACGACACCGGTGACCCACTCGATCCAGTGAGGCTTGCCGGATTCGGGAAATGTCTGTTTTGCAGGAGACATGGCGACCTCACAGGATCAGGCGGGCTGCCGCGGCGCCGATCGCCGCGGGCATGGAGAGAACGATCACGGACATCGCAACCGTCAGCATGGCGCTGTCGTTGAGACGTTCGAACGTCCAGAGCGAATAAAGGCTGATGAGAAGGGCGATGGCGTAGCCGGGCAGGGTGAAGCGCACGAACGCATGCCAGCGAGGCGCATCCTTCTCCATGCTGTGTCCGCCGTCGAAGGAGACGGCGTAGACGAAGCCGTGCATCACGGCGAGAGACAAAAGGATCGCAACGAGCGCGTGCCAGTAGGTCATCTTGTAGGAGACGAGGATCATCTCCTCGGTCGGAGCGATGTTCAGCGACAGGAACAGGGCGCCGATCGCCATCAGGAAAAGCTCGCTGACATAGGAGGTACGTCGATCCGTGTCCTCGTCGTCATCCTCTGTCTCGTCGCTCGTCCCAAGCTGACTGCGGCCGAGCAGGGCGCCAATGCTGGCGGGTACTGCCTGTACCGCGATCTTGCCGATGATCTCGTCGAGCGGCATGTGGTTCTTGATGACGCCGAACAGCACGAGGATCGCACCGCTCGCGACGATGCCGATACCGTAGGCAACGAGCGCGTCACGGATCGACTGCCGCCACGTCGCGGTATGCTCGAAGCCGATCCGGTGGGAAAGCACTGCGAGCAGCGGCATGTTCAGAAGCAGGAGAAGCAGCAGTTTGTCGCGAGAGAGATAGACGCCGAGGGCCCACATCTCCATCGTCATCAGCATGGGAAGCGAGAACAGGAGTGCGCTTGCTCCGCCGCGCGCCAGCCCCCAGATAAACCGCGAGGCGGCGTGCCGATCGACACTGTCATCTTTCAGGCTGGTCTGCTGACCCATGAATACCCCGTCCGCGGTGCGTACTCCAAACGCGGAACGGGGTATTTGGTTCCGTGGCCGATATCAGCCGCGCGGTTTTTTCGGACCGAAGCCCTTGTTTTTTCCGTCCCGCGCGCCGGCTTTCGGCCCGCCCTGCGGCTTGGTGAACCGACCTTCGCGTCCGCCGGCTGCGTCGCCACGACCGCGCGGCCCGTCACCGCGCTTGCCGAAGCTCTTCGCCTCCGCGGGGCGCCTGTCGTCGCGGCGCGGCTTTGCCGGCGCATCGCCCCAGACTTCGGCATCGGCAGCCCTCAGGTCGTCATCGCCGCGACGCGCCGGACGGGCGGCATTGTCGCGAGCCGGCTTGTCCTTCCAGTCCTTGCGGCCGGCGCCGTCCTTTTTCGCGGCCCAATCCTTTTTCGGAGCGAAATCCTTCTTTGGCGTGAAGTCCTTCTTGCCGGCCCAGTCCCTTGCCGGCGCGTCGCCCTCGCTACGGGCCGGGCGCTCACGCTTCGGCTTGCGGTCGGCGAACTCCCGATCGTCGCGCTGCGGACGTTCCTTCGGCGGCGCGGAGAAGTCTGGCTTGCCCTCGAGCTGCTCAATGGTGATGCCGCGCTCGAGCTGACCGCCGGGACCGATCGCTGACAGGAAGCGATCCAGTCCATCCTCGGCGATTTCCACGAAGGTTTCCTCGGGCTGCATCTTGATCGCGCCGATCACGTCCTTGGTGATCTTGCCGTTGCGGCAGAGCATCGGGATCAGCCAGCGCGGCTCGGCATTCTGCCGGCGGCCGACGGAGACCGTGAACCAGACGCTCGGGCCGAAGTCGCCGCGCGGCTTTGTGACCGGGCTCGACGGATTGGCATAGTCGGGCTCGCGGCGCTTCTTGGCGGCTTCCAGATTGACCTGGATCAGGTCTTCGGGCGCCGAGCGATTGCCGCGCTGCAGGCGGATGAAGGCGGCGGCGATCTGCTCGGCGCCGTGGGTGGCGATGAGCGCCTCGATCATCGGCGCTTCGTCCTCGGTGATCGCTTCCGTCAGCGAGGGATCGGCCAGAAGCCGTTCGTCGTCGCGGGCGATCACCTCGTCGGCGGACGGCGGCAGCGCCCAGGTCGGCTGTACATTGGCGCCACCGAGCAGGCGTTCGGCCTTGCGGCGGGCATTGACCGGAACAATGAGCGCCGAGATGCCCTTGTTGCCGGCGCGGCCCGTCCGGCCCGAGCGGTGCAGCAGGGTTTCCGAATTGGTCGGCAAGTCGGCATGGATGACGAGTTCAAGCCCCGGCAGGTCGATGCCGCGGGCGGCGACGTCGGTGGCGATGCAGACGCGGGCACGGCCGTCGCGCATGGCCTGAAGGGCGTGGGTGCGTTCGTTCTGGGAGAGCTCGCCGGAGAGGGCCACGACCGAAAAGCCGCGATTGTGCAGCCGGGCCGTCAGATGGTTCACGGCCGCACGCGTCGAGCAAAACACGATGGTGTTGCGCGCCTCGTAGTAGCGGAGCACGTTGATGATGGCGTTCTCGCGGTCGGGATTGGCGACGGTCAGCGCACGGTATTCGATGTCGACGTGCTGCTTCTTCTCGGACACGGTCTCGATGCGGCGGGCATCGCGCTGGTAGCTCTTGGCAAGATCGGCGATGGAGCGCGGCACGGTCGCCGAGAACAGCAACGTCCTGCGGTCATCCGGTGATTCTTCCAGGATGAATTCCAGATCCTCGCGGAAACCGAGGTCGAGCATTTCGTCGGCCTCGTCGAGCACGACCGCGCGCAGCGCCGAGAGGTCGAGCGCGTTGCGGGTAATATGGTCGCGCAGGCGGCCAGGAGTGCCGACGACGATATGGGCGCCGCGTTCCAGGGCGCGCCGTTCGGTTCGCACGTCCATGCCGCCGACGCAGGAGGCGATCGAGGCGCCGGTTTCGGCATAGAGCCATTCGAGCTCGCGCTTCACCTGCATGGCGAGTTCGCGGGTCGGTGCAATGGCGAGCGCCAGCGGCGCGCCGGCCCGTCCGAAGCGGTTTTCGCCTTCGAGCAACGTCGGCGCCAGCGCAAGGCCGAAGGCGACCGTCTTTCCGGATCCGGTCTGGGCGGAGACGAGCGCGTCGCGGCCTTCCAGTTCGGGATCGATCATCGCCTGCTGAACGGGAGTCAGGGTGTCATAGCCGCGCTTGCGCAAGGCTTCAGCGATCGCCGGGGCGATGCCGTCAAACTGGGTCATGTAACGGTCTTTCGATTACGCTCCTTCCGTTCCCGAGGGATGGAAGGGCAGGGCCGGCAGTCTATACGTAGCCGGCGACACGGTTTTGCCGCGTTCCTATCCTCGCGGCGGCAAAAAGTACAGGGGGCGGACTGAAAAAGCTCCGGCGCCGCTCAAACCCGGTCGTCTTTTACTCCGTCCAGCCGGTCTAGCCACTGGCGTGCGAGGTCAATGTCGCGTCCTTCCTCGTCGAAGCCGTGGCCGCAGGGAAGATCGTGATGTTCGACCTCCGCGCCAGCCGCCCGAAGCTGCGCGGCGAGCAAGGCGGCGTCGGCGGGGTTGCGGCGTTCGTCCGCCGTTGCGCTCAGGAGGAGGAGACGGTAGCCGCCGAGACCGGCAAAGTCCGTCCCGGGAGCGGGTGAAAGAGGGCGCATGAGGATTGCGCCCCGTGTCGCCTCGGGCTTTTTGATTGCCAGCGCGGCCGAGGCGATGGCGCCGTTGGAGTAGCCGACCATGACGGGAGGCCGGTCCGGCAGCAGCGCGGCGAGGTTTTCGAGAAAGACGGCCAGTTCCGCGACCGAGCGTGCGAGGTCTTCAGGGTCGAGGCTGCGGTCGGGGCGGCGGCGGAAGAAGGCGTAACGGTCTTCCCAGTCGACCTTGCCGCGCAGCCGAATGCGGGGCGAGTCTGGCCCCAGGCACTCGGCCCGATCGCCCCAGACCGTCTCGTCCTGCCCGCTGCCGTGCAGGAAGACAAGCGGCAGACCGTGGCCGTCCGGATTGTCGATCTCGCAGTAAAAGCCGGCGATCTTCGGCATATTGCCCTCAAAACCTTGCCCGAATCCCTGATGCAGCCTATGCCGGGATCATGTCGATCGCATATCACTCCGCCGGCAAGACCATCGCCATCGATTTCGAAACAGCCACCGAAGCGCGCGCCAGTGCGTGTTCCATCGGGCTTGCCTTCATCGAGGATGGCAAGGTGGTGCGCGTCGAGGAAAGGCTTATCCGGCCGCCGGGCAATCGCTTTTCCTCCTTCAACATCGCAATCCACGGCATTCGCCCCGAACATGTCGCTTTCGCGCCGGAGTTTCCGGATGTGATGGCGGAGTTCGCGGAGGATTTCGAGGGCGCGACGATGATCGCGCACAATGCCTCCTTCGATTTCTCCGTGCTGCGCGCCAGCCTCGACATGTACGGCCTCGACTATCCCGAGCTTTCCTACCTGTGCAGCGTCAAGCTTGCGCAGCGGCACTGGCCGGATCTCGGATCGCACCGGCTGAACGTGCTCGCGGCGCATCTCGGTCTTTCTTTCCAGCATCATAATGCGGCCGAGGATGCGCGCATTTGCGCCGAAGCGTCGCTCCCCATGGCGGCGGAAGCGGGCGCGGACAGCCTGATCGCGTTTGCGTCGCTGCTCGGTATCAATCCCGGGCGAATTTATCGCGGCGGCTATGATGCGTGCTCGGTCGCCCGCACGCCGCGGCGACGCGCGGCCTTGCAAGCCTGACCGTGCGATCCCACTCTATGGGAACGATCACAAAGGAGTGAAACCCATGGCTTTTCGCCGTTTCCTGGCATCCGCCGCCGTTTTCGGCGCCCTCGTCACGCCCGTCGCCGCCGAGGTTGTCGGCAAGGTCGGGGTCGACTGGGTCGGCAACGACATCGTCGTCGAGGCTGTGTCTGATCCAAAAGTGAAGGGCGTGACCTGCCACGTCACCTATTTCGACCGCTCGATCATCGATCGGCTGTCGAATGGCAACTGGTTCGAAGACCCGTCCAACAACTCGATCGCCTGCCGGCAGACCGGCCCGATCGAGATCGGTGATATCGATCTGTCCGAAGATGGAGAGGAAGTGTTTCGCGAAGGACGTTCGCTGATCTGGAAATCGCTGGTGGTGAACCGGATTTACGACAAGGCGAACGACACACTCATCTACTTGGCGCACAGCCGTCAGGTCGTCGAGGGGTCGGCCAAAATGGCGATCTCGACTGTCCCGCTTTTCGGCGAAGAGGTGCGATGGGAAGAGGGAAAGCCGCAGCGTTAAAACCCAAAAAAGGTCAAGCGGTTCTTGAAAATGAACCCAGTTTTGGCCGATCGGGTGGGTGAGGAGGGCTTTTGGTCATACTTATTATGAGGCAGGATCACATTGACATCCGGAAAGCGGGCAAACCCCAGTCCGTGTTTTCAATGTCTTGCCTGGCCTGACGGCCATTCGTTTCGTCGACCGCCCCGACTCCCATCGGGGCGGTCTGCGTTTGTTGATATGGCTTACTCCGCAGAGTTCGTCCGTCGATCAGATTAGCGGACGTAGATGATCTTGCCGCCGTTGGCAGCGGTCTCAACTTCGATGATGTTTTCCATCTGGACGTTTTCTGCCTGAAGCTTGGCAGCCAGAGCCGGGTCGGCCGCGACTTCAGCCTGGGCTTCCTGGACCTGCGATGCGTCAGTTGCGACAAGCGACAGGCGCTCGTACTGCTGGCGGTCCGTGTCGTTGTTCAGCGAGCTCAGGCGAACGATTGTATAGTTGTCCTCAGCCATGGTCGAACCGGTCGTGGTGGCATCCGGCGCCATGGTGGTGGTTGCCGTCTGAGCCAAGGCGATACCGCCCAGCGACGAGGCAGCGAACATACCGGCCAGGGCGATCTTGATAACGTTTTTCATGGTGTTTCTCCTTCCGTTTTCGTCTCTGTGTTGGACGATGAAAGAACGGACGGGAGTCGGCGAAGTTCCGGAAAAATAACGACAATTTTCCGGTTATTTTTGCTAATTTAGGCAGTTTCAGAGGTTGAAATCACATATGCGAAAGCCACGCGCGAGCGCGTGGCCTCATTTCGGACGTGCTTTGGCCCGATTGCCGGATCAGGCAGCCTGGGCCAGCTCGTCGGCAATCACAGTGTCGAGGTTCAGGAAGCAGACCATGGTCTTTTCCAGCGCCACGATGCCGCGGCAGAAGGCGCGCTGGGCTTCCGGGATGATTTCCGGTGCCGGCTGCAGGTCCTCGCCCTTGATGGTCATCATGTCGGAGACTTGTTCGACCAAGAGGCCGACCAGCTTGCCAGCGATGTCGGTGACGATGATGGCAGCGCGTTCCGACGGTTCGGTCATCTTCATACCCAGGCGGCAGGCCATGTCGATAACAGGGATCACCGCGCCGCGCAGGTTGATGAGACCGAGCACGTAGGGCGGGGTGTGCGGCATCGGCGTCACCGGCGCCCAGCCGCGGATTTCGCGGATCGCCATGATGTCGATGCAGAACTCCTGGTCACCCAGGTGGAACGAGACGATTTCGAGGTAGGCCCCGGACTGTTTGATCGCGTTTGTCATGTCAGAACTCTTCCCAGGTTTCTGTTGCGGCTGCCGTTCCGGCGCGGCCTGCCGGAGCGGAGCGGTTGATCGATCCTGCCACCCTGTTCATCAGGTCGCGGGCAGGAGAAGCTTTCGGCACGGCCGCGGCTGTCGCTGCTGCCGGCTTGACCGGGGCGGAAGCGGCATTGCCTCCGGTCTTGAACTGGCCGACCAGTCGCGTGAGGTTTTCCGCGTCCTGAGCCAGCGTATGGCTTGCGGCATTGGTTTCTTCCACCATCGCCGCGTTCTTTTGCGTCACCTGATCCATCTGGCCGACGGCCACGTTGATTTCAGATAGTCCCGCTGATTGTTCACGAGCAGCAGTTACGATTGATTTAACGTGGTCGTTGATCTGCAAAACTTCTTCGCCGATCCGATGGAGCGCCTCGCCGGCGGCGGCCACCAGATCGACGCCGGTCTTGACCTCGTCATTGGATTTTCCAACCAGGTCCTTGATGTCCCGGGCCGCATCGGCCGCGCGACCGGCGAGCGCCCGAACTTCCTGCGCGACCACCGCGAAACCCTTGCCGGCGTCCCCGGCACGAGCGGCTTCAACGCCGGCGTTGAGCGCCAGAAGGTTGGTCTGGAAGGCGATCTCGTCGATGACGTTGATGATCTTGCCGATCTCGCCGGTGGCTGTCTGGATGCGCTCCATGGCGGCAACGGCGTCGCCGACCACCACGCTCGATCGTTCGGCGAAATCCTTGGCGCCGTCCACCATGCGGCTTGCCTCCTCGGCCCGTTCGGCGGCTGTGCGGACGGTGGCGGTGATCTGGTCGAGCGAGGCGGAGGTTTCCTCCAGGGAGGCCGCCTGCTGCTCCGTCCGGCGGGCGAGGTCGTCGGCCGCCGAGCGCATCTGGTGGCTGTTGGCGGTGATCGAGGCGGTGCTGGTCGCAATGTCGCGCATGACGTTGCGCAGGCGCTCGGTCAGCTGGTTGAAGTCGGAGCGCAGCCGGTCGAGTTCGCCGGCGAAGGCGCTCGAAATGGTTGGAGAAAGATCACCTTCGGCCAGCATGTTGATGCCCTGGCCGAGCTGGTCGACTGCGCTCTTGATGACGCGGGCATCCTCTTCCGTGGCCGCCGCGCGGCTCAGCCGTTCCCGCTCGCGCTCCTCGCGCTCCTTCTCGGCCTCCGCTTCCATCTGGATCTTCTCGATCGCGGCGAGACGGAAGAGATCCGCCGACCGTGCGATGTCGCCGATCTCGTCCTTCCGCGATTTTTCGGCGACGTCGGCCTGGTAATTGCCGTCGATGATGGACTGCAGGAAGGCGCGGACAGACTGGATGCCGTTGACGATGGCATTCCCATGGATCAGCTGCAGCGCCAGAACGCTGACAAAGGCGATGCAGCCCAGCACCAGCTGTATGTAAAGCGCTTCTGCGGAGCTCTCCTGTGCCTCGGAGACCCGTTGTTCGATCAGCCTGCCGCCAAGCCCGGCGATCTTGGTCAGCATTTCGGCTACCTCGTCGCCGCTGCTGTCGATAATATCGTCGGCTGCGGCATACGAGCCAGGCTCCGCGCCGGCCTCGACCAGTGCCTTCAGGTCGATCTCGATGGCCTTGCGCAGAGCGGCGACCTTTTCGGCATAACCGTCGATCAGCGTCGGCTGGCCGGCGTCAGCGGCAACGGATTTCAGGGTTTCGACATTGTCGGAAAGCATGGCGCCGCTTTCGGCCATGATCGCGAGGCGCTCCGGCTGGACCACGCGCTCGTCGCGATCGATGATCGTGTCCATGGCCGCGAGCACAAGGTTGGAAACGGCCAGCCGCATTTCGCCGACGCGTTCCATCGCGATCTGGCTCTCTATGGCGCGTTCAAGGGCCGCATCGGCGCGGCTGTTCTGGTACCAGCCCGCTCCGAGCATGGATGCGATACCGATGACGGCGGCAGCGCCGAGCGTCATCATTCTCTGTTTTACGGACAGGTTATGACCGGCAATGAACCCCAGCATGCGTTCCTCGATGCTTTTCCATGGCCCCAATCGGCCTCGTCGGTGTCATGCGAAGGTCGGAACGCAGCACAGTCCGCGGATGTCATATCCACGCGATTCGACAGAATCTGCCTCGCAGGCCAAGTTTCGCCTGCTACAGTTAAACATTCGCTAATATTCTATGTGCTCATGCAGCCTTTACGCGAAAGCGATCGCGCGGCGGTAGAGATGCCAGGTGGCATGGCCGAGCACCGGCAGCGCCACCAACAGGCCGAGGAACAGCGGCAGCATTGCCAGGATGGCCGTCGCCGCGACGACGAAGCCGAACGCAAGCATCGGCACAGGGTTGGCGGCGACGGTGCGGATGCTGGTGATCATCGCCGTGACGAAGTCGATCTCGTGGTCGAGCAGCAACGGCATCGAAATGACTGTGACGGCAAACAGGAACGTCGAGAGTGCGGCCCCGACGACCGTCCCCACGGCAAGAAAAAGAAGACCTTCCGGCGTTGTCGTGACGACGGTCGCGAACGCCTCCAGCGTTGCGGGGATGCGAAAGCCGAGAAACAGCGCAAGCAGCAGGCGGACCTGGTAGATCCAGATCCAGAAGATGAACAGCACCACGAAGGCCATCCACGAAAGCTGCCGTTCGCGCTGTCGGAATACTTCGGTCAGAATCCCCTGCCAGGTCACTGCGCGACCCTGCTCGTGACGGCGGCTCACTTCGTAAAGGCCGACGGCGACGAAGGGCCCGACCAGCGGAAAGCCGATCGCCACCGGTATGATCATCCAGGGCAGATGGTAGATGGCCAGCATGGTGACGATAAAAATGCCGCCAAACGCATAGATGGCGCCGAAGAAAAGTCCGTAGGTAGGGTAGCGCGTAAAGTCCCGCCATCCTTCGGCAAGAGCCGCGGAGATGTCAGCAGGCGCCAACGTCCCGATCGTCGGTTTGGCCGGAACACCCATCTCCAATGTGCCGTCTCCCATCAATCCCTCCCAAGATCAAAGGCGATAAGCGAAGATTGGCGCAAACCGGCGCCCCAGTCCCTGATGTTTATCAAATCTGATCGACGCTCGCAAAAAATGCGCTTTCGCGGGCAGGGCGGCACTGGTATTCTCTATCCATGACGACAGCCACAGCCGAAACGCCCCGCACAATGACCGTTGTCGCCCTGCTTCTTGCTCTGGGCGCCGTGAGCGGTCTCGTGTTCGCCGGCTGGATGCGTTTTGGAGCGGATATCCTTCTGGCGTTCAGCCAGAACGGACTCAGCTGGTGTCTCTGACCAGCCTTCCTGATGCCGTGATGGCGAGACAAAACCGCGCGGTCCGCCGCTTTCCGTCTCTGTTGATTTGATCCGTCGGTTTCTTGGCGCTAAGCAGGCAGCCTGAAGTCGCGGTCCGCGAGGATCGGCAGGGAGTATATCATGAAAACAGTCCGCATCGTTCTCTGGGCGCTCGTCGTGGTCATGGCCGGCGCGCTCGGCTGGATGAGCTTTTCGATCAGCCAGAAGCAGGAACAACTGGCCGAAGCGCCGTTCGGGGTGCCGTTCGAACTGGTCGACCAGAACGGCCAGCCGATCACCGAGCAGGCTTTCCGCGGAAAGCCGACGCTTCTGTTCTTCGGCTTCACGCATTGCCCGGAAGTATGCCCGACGACACTGTTCGAACTCGGCGACTGGCTGCCGAAGGTCGATCCCGATGGTTCCAAGCTGCACGCTTATTTCGTGACGGTTGATCCGGAGCGGGATACCCCGGAATTGCTCGGCAGTTACATTTCCAATGTCACCGACCGCGTGACCGGCATTGCCGGCCCGCCTGAAAAGGTCGCCGAAGTTGTGAAGGGCTTCCGTGTGTATGCCAAGAAGATCCCGATCGACGAGAAGGATCCGAACGGCGACTACACCATGGACCACACCGCCTCGATCTTCCTGCTCGACGCCGAGGGCCGGTTCAAGGGTACGATCGCCTACGGCGAAAATCCCGATGTCGCCATCGAAAAGCTGCAGAACCTGATGAAGGGCTGAGCCTTCTCTCCGGATTGCCCGCGGCGGTAGTTGCGTCGCGGGGGCCGGCATAGTACCGGACTGCTGAGACTTCCATCCAGCATCCGAGGGCAGGCCGTGAGTGAAATCCGTCTCTTTGTGACCACATCAGAGAAGCAGGCGAACCGCATTCTCGACCTGATGACGCTTGTCTTCGAGGACGAGGGCTATGCCATCGCCACGACCGAAGTCGACGAGAAGGCTGACCGCTGGCAGGCATCCGTCTATCTGATGGCCGATGAGGAGGCCGACATCCGCGAGCGGCTCGCGGCCCTGCTGGCGGAAGAGTTCGCCGGTCTCGCCATCGAAACGGAAGTCATTCCCGACATAGACTGGATCGCCAAATCGCTCGAAGGCCTGAAGCCCGTCAGGGCCGGCCGCTTCCTCGTTCACGGCGCCCATGACCGCGACAAAGTGCGGGCCAATGACCTTGCAATCGAGATCGAGGCGGGGCAGGCCTTCGGCACCGGCCATCACGGCACGACCGCCGGCTGCCTCGAAGTCATCGACAGCGTCATCCGTTCCCGCCCGGTCGTCAACGCACTCGATCTCGGCACGGGCAGTGGCGTTCTTGCCATCGCCATCGCCAAGCTCGCGGCTATTCCGGTGCTGGCGACCGACATCGATCCGATCGCCACCCGGGTGGCACGCGAAAACGCCCGCAAGAACGGCGTCGCCGGTCGCATCGAGTTTGCGACCGCGCCCGGTTTCCACTCCCCGGCCTTCCGTCACCACGGGCCGTTCGACCTGATCGTTGCCAATATTCTCGCCCGTCCGCTGATGAAGATGGCGCCACAGCTCGTCGGCAATCTCGCGTTCGGCGGTTCGGTCATCCTCTCGGGTATTCTTGCCGAGCAGCGATGGAAGGTTCTCGCTGCCTATAACGGCGCGGGCCTCCGCCACGTGCGCACAATCTGGCGCAACGGCTGGGTCACCATTCATCTTCAGTAGTTATTGCTTATTTTGCGGCGCAGCGTTGCACTTGACGCATGTCAGGTGCGCTTGGCATTTCAGGCTCCGGACATGCAAAAGGCGGCACCGATGGTGCCGCCTTGCTGATTTGCTACATGCAAATCCGATCCACGAGCCTTTGGGAGGAGACGCTCAAGCGGATCATTCGTACTCTGGAATTCGGTCGCTGGAGGGAGGAGGAGACGGCGACCGGATCGTGATCAGAATACGAAGCTCTTGGCGCCCTTGCGGCGCAGTTCTTCGCGGCTGGTGCCCATGGACGCTAGCGTCTCATCATCGAGGTTCAGCAGGGCGCCGTTGACGTAGCGGCTCACCTGACGTTCGCGTGCCGCGACGACGCGTTCGTATGCGGTGCGGAAGAAGGAGGTTGCCATTTTGAAAATCCTTTCGTTACGGAAGCACTCTTGCTCCGTTCGATGATCCCAATATAAGCGCTGCAACAATTTTAGTGAGGGGGTCTAAGGCACGGGTGTTATGCGCTTAGCGCAAAGCTTCGTCGTTTTCGCCGGATTTTTGGCCGTTGTCTGTCACAAAATTGGGCAGCGTGCCTCCAGATGATGTTGCGATGCACGCATCGACGCCCGACGCCGCGGCTGTGCAAGCCGGTCGGGCTTGCTATAACGACTCACGTTCGTTTCTTTCAGTCAGGTTTTCCGATGTTCCAGTCCTTCGACGTCACCTCCACCCCGCAGTTCGGAAAGGAGCGGGTGGACGCCCTGCGCGCCCGCTTCGCCTCTCTCGGGATCGACGGGTTCCTGGTTCCACGCGCGGATGAGTATCAGGGCGAATACGTGCCGGCCTCGTCGGAGCGGCTTGCCTGGTTGACCGGCTTCACCGGCTCGGCCGGTATCGCTCTCGTGACGGCACGGCAGGCGGTCGTCTTTGTCGATGGCCGCTACACGACGCAGCTTGTCGACCAAGTGGACGGCGCGGTGTTCGAGCCCGGCGACCTCGTCGGCGAGCCGCCGCACCGCTGGATTGCCGCGAGGGCCACCAAAGGCTTCCGTCTGGGCATCGATCCGTGGCTGCACACGGCTGCCGAGGTTCGGCGGCTGGAAAAGGCGCTTGCAGAGAAGGACGGTAGCCTCGTGCTTCTCGGGGAGAACCCGCTCGACGCCGTGTGGGAGGGCCGTCCGCCCGAACCGCTCGGCGCGGTTACCATCCAGACCGATACCTTCGCCGGAACGTTGGCGAAGGAGAAGATCGCGAAAATCGCTGGCGATCTTGCCGAACGCTCTTTGCGGGCGGCGCTGATTACCGACCCGTCGTCGGTCGCCTGGATCCTCAATATACGCGGCAACGACGTTCCGCATACGCCGCATCCGCTGGCCCGCGCGATTGTGTTTGCCGACGGCTCCGCCGACATCTTCCTCGACCGGCGCAAGACCGGGATAGAGGTCGAAGCCTATCTTGCCCAGCTTGCTACCCAGCGCGAGCCGTCGGAGATCGAGGGACGTCTGGCAGCACTTGGCCGGGATGGCGCGCGCGTCCTCGTCGATCCGGACCTGACGCCTTACGCCTTCTACGACCTGATCGGCCGCGACGGCGGAACGGCCGTGGAGGGCCGCGATCCGGCGAAGCTACCGAGGGCAATCAAGAACACTGTGGAGCTCAATGGTTCCGCCGTCGCGCACCTGCAGGACGGCGTGGCGATGGTGGAGTTCCTCGCCTGGCTCAGCGACCAGCGTCCCGGCACCGTCACCGAGATCGACGCGACCAAGGCGCTTGAAGTGGCGCGCCGGCGGGTCGGCGAGCGGATGCAGAACCCGCTGAAAGACATTTCCTTCGACACGATATCAGGGGCCGCCGAGAATGGCGCGATCATCCATTACCGGGTGACGACCGAAACCAACCGGGTGCTGAGGCCGGGCGAACTTTTCCTGATCGATTCCGGCGGGCAGTACGTCAACGGCACGACCGATATCACCCGCACGGTGGCCGTCGGGGCGGTACCGGAGGAGCAGAAGCGGTTCTTCACGCTGGTGCTGAAGGGCATGATCGCCATCAGCACGGCGCGGTTTCCGAAGGGCACGCGCGGCTGCGACCTCGATCCACTGGCGCGCATCGCGCTTTGGAAGGCCGGCGCAGACTATGCCCACGGCACCGGCCACGGTGTCGGCTCCTATCTCTCCGTGCATGAGGGGCCGCAACGGATTTCGCGGCTGGCGACGCAGGAACTGCTGCCGGGCATGATCCTCTCCAACGAGCCCGGTTATTACCGCCCCGGCGCCTTCGGCATCCGGATCGAGAACCTGATCTATGTCCGCGATCTCGAGCCGGTGGAGGGCGGCGACATGCCGATGATGAGCTTCGAGACGCTGACCTATGTGCCGATCGACCGCTATCTCGTGGTTACCGAGCTCCTGACGCGGGACGAGCTGCGCTGGCTCGACGCCTATCACGAGAAGACCCGTGACGAGCTTCTGCCGCTGATCCACGATCCCAAGGTTCGGGACTGGCTCGAAAAGGCGACGGCGCCCTTCAGCCGGTGATTCCGTAGCGCATGATCATCACGGTGACCCAGCCGGCGACGAGCAGCGGGATCGCCGAAAAGCGCAGTCCGACCAGGAAGGCGACCGTCATCGCCACCTTCACGTCCCAGCCGCCGGCGAAGAAGGCGGGGGCGACGAGGGTGGTGAGCACGGCGGCCGGCACGGCGTTCAACGCCGCCTCTAGCCTCGGCGGGATCGTCTTCATCCGGCTGATCACCAGATGGCCGCCGATGCGGGTGAGGTAGGTGGCGAGTGCAGACAAGAGGATGACGGCGGTCATGTAGGGCGACAGGATCTCGGTCATTCCGACGCCTCCGGCGCTTTCGGGGGCAGGGCGGCGGCGACCACGATGCCGACAGCGGCGCCGATGCTGACATGCCAGGGCGAGCCGACATAGATGTGGGCGAGCACCGAGGACAAGGCGCTGGCGGCGGCGACGAGGGCGAAGTTGTCACGTTTGCGGAAGCCGAGCAGCAGGCCCATGAAGTAGACCGGCAGCAGCACGTCGATGCCCCAGGTTTCCATGTTGCCGATCAGCCGGCCGAAATAGGCGCCGATGGCTGTCGTGCCGACCCAGGCGACGTAAAGCGCCAGGCCGAATCCCATGTACCAGGCGAAGGTGACCTTCTTGCCGCTCTCGTCGCGGGCAAGAGCAAGCGCGAATTGCGGGTCGGTCAGGAGAAAGAAGGAGGCGGCCTGCTGGGGGAAGGTGAAGCGGGAGAGGAAAGGGCCGACGGCGGCGGAATAGAGGATGTGGCGGAAGTTTACGGCGAAGACTGAGAGCACGATCAGCCAGGCCGGGACGTTGTGGCCGAAGAGCTCGATGCCGACGAGCTGGCTGGCGCCGGCAAACAGCGTCGCGCTCATCAGCGTCGCCTCGGCCACCGTCAGGCCGTTGCCGACGGCGACGGCGCCGAACAGCAGCGCGAAGGGGATGGTGGACATCAGCACCGGCGGCGCCTGGCGCAGGCCCTCGACAAGATCGGCTCGCATGGATTTTCGGTCTCCTTCGTCCGCCCCTTACGGCTTTGCCGCCGGGCGGACAATCAAATTTGGCTGATGGATCGATTGACGAAACCGAACCTTCGCGCGCCGTGGTTGATCCCAAAGGCGTCTCGACTTACTCTTGGCAGGCCGATGGCGATGTTTCTTGAACGAAAGGAACCGATCGACGATGAAGCTCGACTATTCCACCGAGGATCTCGCCACGCTGATCTCCAGGGTGCAGGAGCATTTCGAGTCCGAATTCGAACTGGAGCTCGGACGGTTCGAGGCCGAGGAACTCGTCGATTTCTTCACCCAGCAGATCGGCGCGCATTTTTATAATCGCGGCCTCTACGATGCCCAGTCGGTGATGCTCGGCAAGATCGAGGATCTGAACGACGCGATCTACCAGCTGGAACAGCCGGTCGATCTCGGCTGACAAGGCCTCACTTCTTCACGCGCGGCTGGAAGGTGTGCTCCTCGGCGGGGAAACGGCGGGCCTTGACTTCGTTGGCGTAATCCTCGACGGCGGACGAGATCAGGGGCGCGAGCGAGGCGAAGTGTTTGACGAAGCGCGGCTTGAAATCGTTGAAGATGCCAAGCATGTCGTCGACGACCAGCACCTGTCCGTCACAGGCAGGCGAGGCGCCGATGCCGATCGTGGCGGTCGCGACCTCGGCCGTGATCTCGCGGGCGAGCGGCTCGACCGTGCCCTCGATCACCATGGCGAAGGCGCCCGCCTCGGAGATTGCCTTGGCGTCGCGGCGGATCTTGTCGGCCTCGGCTTGCGTGTGGCCCTGCGAGCGGTAGCCGCCATTGGTGTTGACCTGCTGCGGCATCAGGCCGACATGGCCGAGAACCGGCACGCCGCGGCTGATGAGGAAGGCGACGGTTTCCGCCATTTCTTCACCGCCCTCCAGCTTGACGGCATCGCAACCGGTTTCCTTGAGCAGCCGGGCCGCATTGCGGAAGGCCTGTTCCTTCGATTCCTGGTAGGCGCCGAAGGGCAGGTCGACGATGACACAGGCTTGCTTCGCGCCGCGCATGACGGCCTGGCCGTGGGCGATCATCATGTCCATGGTGACGGAGACGGTGCTTTCCATGCCATAGAGCACCATGCCGAGGGAATCGCCGACCAGCAGGAAATCGCAATGCGGATCGGTGAGCCGCGCCATCGGCGTGGTGTAGGAGGTGAGCGAGACGATCGGGCGCTGACCTTTGAGAGCCTTGATGGCCGACGGCGTCATGCGCTTCTGGCGGAGGGGCGCGCTCATGCGGCTTCCTTTCCGGTTGCCTCGGCCTTGCCGAGAACCCTGTTGTCGAGAAGCCTGGTCTGGCCGATGCGGACGTAAAGCAGGATCAGCGCGGTGGCGCCGATGCGCTCCAGCGGCTCCAGAGTCTTCGGATCGCGCACGGCGACCACTTCCGGGTCGGCCAGCGGTTCGGCGCGGATGAAGGTTTTTATGGCGTCTTCCAGTTCCTTCGGATCGCGCAGGCCGGCGGCGACGAGGCGGTCGGCCTCTTCCAGCGCCTTCGGCACGATGACGGCGGCGGCGCGCTCTTCCGGCGACAGGTAGACGTTGCGCGAGGAGCAGGCGAGGCCGTCCGCCTCGCGAATGGTGGGGGCCGGCACGACGCGGACGGGCAGAGCGAGATCGTCCACCATGCGGCGGATGATCGTCACCTGCTGGTAGTCCTTCTCGCCGAAATAGGCGGCGTCGGGCTGGACGATGTTGAAGAGTTTCGTGACGACCGTGGCGACGCCGGCGAAATGGCCGGGACGGGCCTCGCCCTCCAGCTGGCCGCCGAGCTTCGGCAGGTCGACGACCGTCTGCATCGGCTCGGGGTACATGGCCTCGACATCGGGGGCGAACAGGAAATCGACGCCGGCAGCCTCCAGCATCAGGCTGTCGCGGGCAAGGTCGCGCGGATATTTGGCGAGATCCTCGTTCTTGCCGAACTGCAGCGGGTTGACGAAGATCGAGACGACGGTCACGTCGTTTTCCGCCTTCGAGCGGGCGACGAGGCTCATATGCCCCTCGTGCAGGTAGCCCATGGTCGGCACGAAGCCAATGCTGCGGCCGGCGCGGCGATGGGCGGTCAGGCGCTCGCGCAGTGCGGCGATGGTACCGATGGTTCTCATGACCGGCTCCTCCCTGTCATTTTCCGCGGACCCTTGTTGCGTTCGGTCCTTGCAAGGCGGCCTAGCGCGTGCGGCGCAAAAAGGCAATTCCCCTGATGGGTTGGTCCCGTTGTCTCAGGCGAGGCGGTCATGGCTTGTCGTGATCAGGACGCCGGCCGCGCGCATCTCCGCGATCGCCGCCTTCACACCCTCCGGATCGATGCCGCGGGAGCCATCCTCGATGAAGGCGACGCGCACGCCCGGCAGCATGTCGACGGCATCCAGCGCCGAGAATTTCACGCAGTAGTCGGTCGCAAGGCCCATCAGGTCGAGCTCGGTGACGTTTTTCGAGGCGAGATAGCCGGCAAGGCCGGTGAGGGCGGCGCGGTCGTTGTCGCGGAAGGCGGAATAGCTGTCGACGGCGACATTCTCGCCCTTCCGCTGCACGTGGTCGATGGAGGCCACGTCGAGGTCCGGGTGGAAGTCGGCGTCGGCGGTGCCCTGGACGCAATGGTCCGGCCACATCATCTGCGGCTTGCCGGAGAGTTCACCCATCTCGAACGGCGCCTTGCCGGGATGCTGCGAGGCGAAGGAACCGTGGTTGGCCGGATGCCAGTCCTGCGAGGCGACGACGAGATCGTAGCGGCCGCTCTTCATCAGGCGGTTCGCGACCGGGACCACGGCGTCGCCATCGGCGACGGGCAGGTTGCCGCCGGGGCAGAAGCCGTTCTGGATGTCGATCAGCAGCAGCGCACGGGTCATGGGTTTGCCTTTCGTTTCGTTGGGTGAAGATGGCAAGGGCCGGGCAGGGGATCAAGGGGGGACGCCGCAGGGCAGGTGTGCGGTTTTGGCGTCGCCTTCTCTCCAGCCTCATGCCGAGGTGCGCCGCAGGCGCCTCGAAGCATCATCGGGGCTGGCCGCACCGGCGCCGGTGTCGTGCCCCGCATGATCCTTCGAGACCCTCGCTCTCGCGAGGGCACCTCAGGATGAGGGCGTGCCGGGTGGCTGTTGCGTCGGTCACCGCGTCACAAGTGCCCCTCATCCGGCTGCCGCCACCCGGCCGGCCTTTCGCTAGGGCTCAAGGCGTTCGTTGCTGCAATCGATTCGCCGGATCGATTGCTCCGCTGCGCGGACCGCGCCTCACCCCCGCTCGCGGGGAGAAGGGACTCGTGGCGCCGCCGGCGCTCCATCCTCCTTCTCCCCGCGAGCGGGGAGAAGGTGCCGGCAGGCGGATGAGGGGCAAGTCCCGGCATTTCTTCAGCGGTAGCGTCATCCATCTCCTCCAATCTCAAGCTCCCAAAATCCCGCGCACCCCAAAACCCCGCAGAGGCTCTCCCCCTCCGGTTCGGCATCACCTGTAATGTTCTTCCCCATAACTCCAGACAAAGGGGAAGCGGACGGGGTACCGGGGGCACCTCGTTAGTTTAGTATAGTGGTACCTTCCGGTACCCCGTTCGGCGGTTTTTATCCGCGACTTCGGTCTCTCTGGGAGAGCGTCGGGTTTCCGGTGGAGGCAAACCCCCACCCCGCATGCGCCGCCGGGACTTGTCAGGTCCGTTGGCCCGCGCCGCATGCATACCCCGCGCTCCCTTCCGTGCCCCACAGGCACACCCGGCGCCCGGTTAGGGCTGGATGACGGGCCTGGCTGCAAACCCGTCCTCCCCCATGTCGCCGGAGGGAGACCATTTTCCGCGGACCCCGGTGGCAGGCTCTTGCGTCCTTCCCCTGCCACCAGCGCCGGCCCCGCCTCGCCACAACGCCTTGTGGTGTATCCGCGACGGAACGGGAACTAGGATACGGGCGTGGAAAAGAAGGGGGAAAGCAGCGGTGAGATTTTTTCGAAGGAAAGTGTTTTTTTCTGATAAGGTGTTGTTTTTGTTGGGAGATAATTTTGGTGGCGTGCCTTGGGACGACCCCTTCACCTGAAAAATCTGGCACTTAGCGAAAGCTAAGAGCTGAAATTACCCTCAGTCGCACGCTCTTTACTAGTTTTGCCTGGGCAGAAAAGACACTTTGGCGAACCTTCGTGTGGTGGATATATAAAGCAATCTGTCGTTGCGAAAATGGTCTGGCGATTTTAATGTCATTGACAATTGAGATCGGGAGAAATCGCCTTGATAGACTTCAACAAGCTTGCGCGGCCCAAAGGAAATGTCGCGCCTATCGACCCTCTTGAGATATTTGCAAAAACTCCGAATTTGAAGGACGCGCCCAACGATCTTTGGAAAGGTCAGGCCGAGGCGTTGGAAAAATGGCACGCAACTCGTAGCGCTGACGACAATGCCATCCTCCTAAACACCGGCGCAGGAAAATCCATCGTTGGGATTCTTGTTGCGCAGAGTCTTGTTAATGAGCAGATCGGTCCGATTGTCTTTGCTTGCAGCACTATTGACCTAGTGAATCAAACAGCCCGGGAATGCGACAGACTAGGAATAAGTTACACCACGCGGGTTCAAGGAGCATTTTCTAACGACCTCTTTGAGATCGGCAAAGCGTTTTGCATTACTACGTATCAGGCGCTGTTCACCGCCAACACAACCTTCGGCGGCGAGAAAAAGCCTGCGGGTGTTATTTTCGATGATGCGCATGTCGCAGAACGAATGATACGGGATGCTTTTACTTTAACGGTAACAAAAGAAGACTTCCCAGCGCTATTCACAAAGATTGTGGAGATGGTCAGACCCGAATTTGATAGCATCGGGAAGGGCGCACATCTAAATTTCATTTTGGAGCAGTTCGGGCAGCAGTCTGTCACGATGTGTCCTCCTGCGAGCGCTCATAGGCACAAGGAGGAGCTTATCGAAGCTATTAAAAGCGTTAAGAATTTTCGAAAGACCGATTTGTTTTTCCCAGCGTTGCGCCTTTGGGAGCACATCGGCAATTGCGCCATTTTTGTTTCGGCTAATTCGGTTGAAATAACTCCTCCTTTCATTCCAACTGGAGTTTTTGACTTCCTTGGTAAAGGGGTCCGCCGCGTTTATCTCTCCGCCACGATGGAATTCGAGACGGACTTCGTCCGCGGTTTCGGGAGAAGAATTAGTGACCGTATCGTGCCCGACAACGATGCGGGCAACGGCGAGCGCTTAATCCTTTTGAGTAGCCGGTTCGTCGACAAACCGGAAAAGAGAGAACTGGCGAAGGAGATCCTTAAGAGTCACAAGTTGTTAATCTCCGTTCCGTCCTATCCGAAGGCGGTTCCATGGAAGGGCATTGGGACCCCACCAAATCGATCTGAGTTCACTGAAGCGCTTCAAAAGTTTAGAGATGATAAAACGGGTGCATTCGTTTTGGTGTCGCGCATTGACGGCATCGATCTCCCACAAAACACCTGTCGCGTAATGCTGATTGACGGCGCGCCTTCGGGGGCGAACCTAATGGATCAGTACCTTTTCAGCCATCTTTCGCTGAGCAACTTGTTCTCTACAAAAATGGCAAGTCGTGTCACTCAGTTACTTGGCCGCATAAACCGTGGAAGAAGCGACTACGGCGCTTTCTTGATCTATGGCAGTGACCTCAATGTTTGGCTCAAAACCGAACGCAACGTCGCCTTGCTGCCGCCTCTTATTCGCAAGCAGGTAATATTGGGGCAGACTGTGCAAGAAGGGATGACGTCTAGTAATGCGGAAGAAGTTAACGCGCTTATTTCACAAGTAATGGCGCGAGATTCCGGCTGGTTGAAATTCTACAGGGACACTGTCGACGGTCTAGAAGTATCGAGCGACGCTCTTGAGCGTGTAAAGGAACGTGAAGGCCAGCTTGCCGTTGCGGCGGTAGCCGAATGCAGTTTTATGACGCGCCTATGGCAAGGAGATGTTGAAGGTGCCCGCAAAGCGCTCCTCGATGTATTAGACGATGTAGCGCTCGTTGATGCCAGATTAGCGGGTTGGTATTCCGTTTGGTTGGGTATGACTTACGAAATTGACGGCGATGCGGTGACAAGTGTTGCGCATTACAAAAAGGCTCGGTCGAGGTTGTCGGCGTGGCTCAATGTCCAATTCAAGTCTGCTGAGGATCTTCTTGTCGAGAAGGCAGACGGGGAAATTACACTAATCCAACGCAGATTGTTGGAAGTAAACCACCATGGCCCACAGGCGTTAGGAGACCTTGTAGCTAAGCTGAGGATACAATCACGAAACTTGTTGGAAGATAAAGCCACATCGAACGTTAAGGAAGAAGCTCTTCGAATGTTTGGTGAGTTAATTGGATTTTCTGCGAGCCGTCCAGACAACGAAACGGGAGCTGGTCCTGATGTGGTTTGGATCGATGAAGAGGCAAAAGTAGGTATTCCATTTGAACTGAAAACACAGAAAAATGCGCCGGCAGAGTATTCGAAACAGGAAGTCGGGCAGGCTCATAACCACATCCAGTGGATGAAGGATAACTATCCAGAAATATCTTGGCCTGGTATGCTGATCGTAGGCCCTAGTGGTGTATGCAAGGCAGAAGCAAATCCATCCGACGATATTTTCTTGGTGGAGACAACCGCTCTTGCCAATCGCATGCGTGAGTTTTCCGCGAAGATTGAAGATACGCGCGGAAAAATTTTGCTTGAGCGTCACACGTTGTTGAAGGAACTTGGCGGTCTTTCTGAATGGCTTATAGATGGATGGTTCAAGGTCTTGGCGCGGAATAAGCTGAAGGATCTCAGATAGCGGCCCTGCCTTTGTACATATGGTTAGGATGTTTGAGGAACTCTCGCGGATGCTGGCTGTTAGGACTGCTCCAGATACTTAATGATGGAGAAGTCCTATGCATCCCAACATTGACACAACCGACCCCACTCACGACGTATATCCCGCACCGACCGACACGCGACTGGTCGATGATACCCCCGCCAACCTCCACCCCCGCTACCCCGCCGCCGCCTTTCGCGGCCCCCTCTTCGAGACCCGCGACCGGATCGCGCTTGCCATGGCGACGCTGATGTTGATCGGGCCGCTGGCGGTGATGCCGCTCGGGTTGGGGTGAGGGTAGCGGTTGGCGGTTCCGGCCGTCAGCTTGCGAGGCCCAGTCCGCCGTAGCGGCTGATTTCGCTTTCGATTTCCGACACCAGCGTGTCGAGCGCCGGGTTGCGGGTTTTGCGGGCGCGGCGGACGATGTAGGCGACGGAGGGGGGTGCCGGCAGGCGGTCCTCGATCAGGGTCATGTCGGGGCGGAGATGCCGGTCGGAGAGGAGTGCCACGCCGAGGCCGGCGGTGACGGCGGCGGTGATGCCGGCGGCGCTGGAGCATTCGAACACGGTTTCCAGCACGCCGCCCCCGTCCTGGCCGATATCGAGCGCCCAGCGGCGGTAGAAGCAGTCGTCGTCGAAGGAGAGGAAGGGGATCGGGGCGTCCTTGGGCAGGACGAGGTCGCGGTGTTTCACCCAGTGGATGTTTTCGCGGAAGAGCACGAGGTCGGTGGGGCGGACCTCGTGGGCAAAGACCTGGACGATGGCCGCGTCGAGCTCGCCGCGATCGAGCATGGCGCGCAGCACGAGGCTCATGCGGACCTTGGTGCGCACCGCGACATCCGGATGGAGCCGGCGGAAGCGGCCGAGGATGCGGGCGAGATCGGTGCAGGTGGTGTCCTCGGTGAGGCCGAGCGCGAGGCGGCCGGCGAGCGTGGTGCGCGTGAGGCTTAAGAGCGCCTCGTCGTGCAGGCCGAGGATGCGGCCGGCATAATCGAGCAGGTCCTCGCCGGCGGCGGTGAAGGTGCGGTCGCCGGGCTTGCGGCTCAGGAGATCGCAGTCGAGGCTCACCTCGAGCCGCCTGATCTTGTGGCTGACGGCCGATTGCGACAGGCCGAGGGCGTCGGCCGCCCGGGTGATGCCGCCGTGGTGGCGGATGGCGAGAAGGGCGCGGAGCGCGTCGATCTCGAGGCGGCGGGCGTTCAGGTCGGTCATGACTGGCTCCTCGTCGTTGTCTGCCAATAGTGCGCCAGATCGATTGCTATGGCAAATTTTCATGCCATCTTTTTCTTGAATGTCATCTCATCATCGATTTTTGTCATGTGCCTTGCGGATCATTCAGGCCTAAGTCTCCGGCTGTCATCCACACGGAGATTGGCCATGACCTGCGTTCCTTCACCCGCTCCCGTCGTTCACAGACGCTGGCTCTGGCCGGTTCTTGCGCTCGTCATGATCGTCAGCTGGAGTTCGGGCTTCGTCGGCCTGCGCTATGCCAACGAGGAGGCCGGCATGGCGACGGTGCTGTTCTGGCGGACGCTGGTGGCGGGGCTGATCCTGTTGCCGTTCGCGGTTTTCACCGGGCCGAAGATGACGGCGCGCGGTGTCTTCGAGCAGATGGTGTTCGGCGTGGCGGCGGTGGTTCTTTATCTCGGGGGCTTCGCGGTGGCGATCGCCGAGCGGGTGCCGACGGGGCTGGTGGCGCTGATCTCCGACATGCTGCCGCTGGCCATCGCGGCGCTGTCGCAGCCGGTGCTGGGCGAGCGGCTGTCCGGGCGGCGATGGGCGGGAACGGCGGTGGCGGTCGGCGGCGTGTTCATCGTCTCGTTCGACAGCCTGACGGTGGGGGAGGCGCCGCTCTGGGCGTATGTGGTGACGGTCGCCTCGACGCTGGTGTTCGCGCTCGCCTCGGTCATGCACAAGAAGCGGCCGACGCTCCGGATGCCTGTTCATCAGGCGCTCTCGATCCATACGCTGACGGGGGCGGCGGTGTTCGGGCTGGTGGCGTGGTGGCAGGGCGGGCTGATGCCGCCGCTGACGGCGCATTTCGCCTTCGGCGTCGGCTGGCTGGTGCTGTTCGCCACCTTCGCGGCCTACGGGGTCTACTATACGGCGCTCCGGCTTTATCCGGTGGCGCAGGTGAGTGCCGCGATCTATCTCTCGCCGCCGGTCACCATGATCTGGGCCTGGATGCTGTTTTCCGAGCCTCTGACGGGGGTGATGTTCGCGGGGCTGGCGGTGACGCTGGCGGGGGTGGCGATGACGTGGCGGGGGTGAGGCGGGCGGCATATCGTCAACGGGCGTAAAGCACGCTGGCGCTTTGTGAATTCGACGCGCGGAACCTTTACGGGGTGTTTTGCGTTGGGGTTCGTCGGACCATGCGCCGGCTCTCGCCCTTTCTCGACAAAGACACCCCGGGGTTTCACCATGATCATCATCCTCACCGCCGTCGTGTTCGGCGCCATCGGACTTTTCCTTGGCGTCGGCGGCGGCCAGCTCGTCATGCTCGGCGGCAGCTGGTACTACCTGATTGCCGGCCTGGCCTTCGCGCTTACCGCGATCCTGCTTCTCCTCCGGCGCCCGTCGGCGCTCTGGGTCTACGGGCTCTTCATCGTCGGCAGCCTTGCCTGGGCGATCTGGGAGGTCGGTTTCGACTGGTGGCAGCTCGGCACGCGCGGCGGCGTGGTGGTCGTGGCCGGTCTCTGGCTGCTGTTGCCGGCCGTTCGTCGTCCGCTCGGCTTTCGCGGATCGGACGGGCGTCGGCATGCGGCGAGCGCCACGGCGGTGGCGGTGCCTGTCGTGCTGGCAATCGTTGTCGCCGGCTATTCGCTGACCACCGATCCGGCCGACATGTCCGGGTCGCTGCCGACCGAAACGGTTGCGCAGACGGTCGATTATGGCGGGCAGGTGGCCGACCAGGAATGGCATCAGTATGGCCGCACCCCCTATGGTCAGCGCTATTCGCCGCTCAACCAGATCACCACCGAGAATGTCGATCAGCTGGAGGTCGCCTGGACCTATCAGACCGGCGACGTGAAGCTGCCGGAGGATGTCGGCGAAACCACCTACCAGGTGACGCCGCTCAAGGTGCGCGACACGCTCTATATCTGCACGCCGCACAACTGGGCGATCGCGATCGATGCCGCGACCGGCAAGGAGAAGTGGAAGTTCGACCCGAATGCCGGGCTCGAGCCGCAGCGCCAGCACCAGACCTGCCGCGGCGTGACCTATTATGCCGATCCGTCGGTTCCGGCCGGCAGCGCCTGCAGCGAGCGGGTCTACCTGCCGACCTCGGATGCGCGGCTGATCGCGCTCGACGCCAAGAACGGCCAGATCTGCGAGAACTTCGCCGATGGCGGCACGCTGCGGCTGGAGCAGAAGATGCCGTACAATCCGGCCGGCTACTACTACTCGACCTCGCCGCCGGTCATCGTCGACGACAAGATCATCATCGGCGGGGCCGTCAACGACAACTATTCGATCCGCTCGCCGTCCGGCGTCATCCGCGCCTTCGACGTCGACACCGGCGAACTGCTGTGGAACTGGGATTCGGGCAATCCCGACGAAACCGAACCGCTGCCGGAGGGCGAGACCTATACGGCGAACTCGCCGAACAGCTGGTCGATCTTCTCGGTCGACGACGCGCTGGGGCTCGTCTACATCCCCCTCGGCAACCAGGTGCCCGACCAGCTCGGCATGGGCCGCAGCGAGGCGGTGGAGACCTATTCGTCCTCCATCGTGGCGCTGGACGTGAATTCGGGCCAGGTGCGCTGGGTGCGCCAGACCGTGCATCACGACCTCTGGGACATGGACGTTCCGGCCCAGCCCGTGCTGCTCGACATCACCAAGGAGGACGGCACCACGGTGCCGGCGCTGATCGGTCCGACCAAGCAGGGCGACATCTACGTGCTCGACCGCCGCACCGGCGAGCCGATCATCCCGGTGCGCGAGATCGCGGCGCCCGGCGGTGCGATCCCGGAGGATTTCACCGCGCCGACGCAGCCGATCTCGGATCTCACCTTCCGGCCGCCGCCGCTCGAGGAGCGCAACATGTGGGGCATCACGCTGTTCGACCAGCTTGCCTGCCGCATCGCCTTCCACCAGCTGAAATACGAGGGGCAGTATACGCCGCCGTCGCTTGAGGGGACGATCGTCTATCCCGGCAATTTCGGGACGTTCAACTGGGGGTCGATCGCGGTCGATCCGGAGCGGCAGGTGATGTTCGGCATGCCGACCTATCTCGCCTTCACCTCGCAGCTGGTGCCGCGTGAGGACGTGCCGCCGCCGGGTGCCAACGAGAAGGGTTCCGAGCAGGGCCTGAACCGCAACGAGGGCGCGCCCTATGCGGTGAAGATGGGTCCGTTCCTCAGCCCGCTCGGCATTCCTTGCCAGGCGCCGCCGTGGGGCTATGTCGCGGGCGCCAATCTCCGCACCGGCGAGATCGCCTACAAGCACCGCAACGGCACGGTCTACGACATGACGCCGCTGCCGCTGCCCTTCAAGGTCGGCGTGCCCGGTATCGGCGGCCCGATGATCACCAAGGGCGGCGTCGCGTTCCTTGCCGCTTCGGTCGACGACTACCTGCGCGCCTATGACCTGACGACCGGCAAGCAGCTCTGGGAAGCCCGGCTGCCGGCCGGCGGCCAGGCGACGCCGATGACCTATGCGCTCGGCGACAAGCAGTATGTCGTGCAGGTCGCCGGCGGCCATGGTTCGGTCGGCACCAAGCCGGGCGACTACGTCATCGCCTACACGCTGCCGAACTGACGGGCGATCATCGCGGTCAATGAAAGAGAAAGGCTCCGGACGGCATGTCCGGGGCCTTTCGTCATTTCGGTGTGACAGACTCGAATTATCCCGCAGAGCGTGTATGATGGATTATCGGACGCGGGGAGGGTGGCATGCCGTTCTACAGTGACATCCGGACGATCAAGGATCAGGCGAAACGAAACCGGATCGTGCGCGGGCTGAAGGCGCTGCGCGAGGGCTTTGCCGATCCGGAACATGGCATACCGTCGAAATCGGCGGACAACACGCTTTTGATGGCGTCCTGGAACATCCGCGAATTCGATGCCGGATCGAAGGCGAGCTTCCGCGATGAGGAGGCCTATTACTATATCGCTGAAATCATCAGCCGGTTCGACATCGTGGCGATCCAGGAGGTGCGGCGTAGCCTCTACCCGCTGCAGAACCTGAAACGGCTGCTCGGCAGTTGGTGGGATTTCCTCGTGACCGACATCACGCTCGGCGCCGGCGGCAATTCGGAGCGCATGGCGTTTCTCTACGATCGGCGCAAGGTCGATTTCACCGGGCTCGCGGCGGAACTGGTGCTCGACAAGGCAATCGCCATCGACGAGAAGATCGTGCAGTTCGCCCGCTCGCCCTATATCGCCGGCTTCCGGGCCGGCTGGGCCTATTTCACGCTGGTGACCGTGCATGTCTACTACGGCAAGGGCGTGCCGGTGGACGAACGGCGGCTGGCGGAGATCCAGAAGCTCGCGGAAACGCTGACGAAGTTCGCGCCCGATTTTTCGAGCGCCCGCGTCTATTCGCCGGACGGCAAGCCGCAGCGCGACAACCTGCTGCTGCTCGGCGACTTCAACATCTTCAATCGCAAGGATGTGACGATGGAGGCGCTGACCAAGGCGGGTTTCGTGGTGCCTGACGGGTTACAGAGCATTCCGGGCTCCAATGTCGACCAGAAGAAGCACTACGACCAGATCGCCTACCACAAGAAGCTGGCCGGCCTGAAGCCGACGAAGCGGGCAGGGGTGTTCAACTTTTTCGACCATGTCTACCGCGCGGATCAGGAGGCGGACTACGCGGCCGAGCGGGCCGTGAAGGGCGGCAGGAGCTACAAGGACTGGCGGACCTTCCGGATGAGCGATCACCTGCCAATGTGGGTGGAGTTCGATATCGACGACAGCAATGCCTATCTCGACAAGCTAGCAGGCACAGGGCCGGCACCGCCCTGATTGCCGGTCATTGTCTTACGGCGGAGGCGGGACGTCGCGCCGCACTTCTCGCCGGGCCGGCATGGGGGTAAAACAGGCGCGTTCGCCTCGTCCCGAAGGTTGTCCCGGATGTCCTCCACCCCGTCATCATCAGCCGTCTTCCGACATCTTGTCGGTTTCTTTCTCTGTGCCGGTCTGTTTTCGTGGCTCTTGTGGTTGCCGCTTGCGCTCGGTGAACCCGGGCAGACGGGAACGTCACCGCGAGCCATCCTGCATCTCGTCGGCAGTCTTGGGCCGGCGCTTTCCGGGCTTTACTGGGCGTGGCTCACCGGCGGGCGGGAGGGTTTGCGGCGGCTGGTGCGTCGTATCGCCTTCTGGCGGATCGGATGGGGCTGGCAGATGGCGGTCTGGCTAGGTCCGTTCGCGCTGCTCGTCATAGCGCAACTGGTCGCGCGGGCGAATGGCGCAGAGGTGACGCCGGGCGAACTGGCGCCGAGCGCGGAGTATCCCGCCATGCCGGTCGCCATCTACTGGGTGGCGGTGCTGTTTTTCTACGGCTTCGGCGAGGAAATCGGCTGGCGAGGCTTTGCGCTGCCGATGCTGCAGGAGCGGTTCTCGCCGTTCATGGCGACGCTTGGCGTTGCCGCGATCTGGGCCGTCTGGCACTGGCCGCTGTTTTTCTTCTCGCCCGGTCTGTCGGCACTGGGCGCCGGCGGTATCGCCGGATGGGCCGCGAGCCTTTTGACCGGCGCCTTCCTGCTGACGGTCATTCTGAACGGGACGGGCGGCAGCGTCTTCGCTGCGGCCGTGTTCCACGCGACGATGGACATCGCGTTTCTCGGGCCGTCCGAGGTGATGATGGTGGTGGGGGCGCTGACGACGCTGCTCGGTCTCGGCGCGCTGGCATGGACGCTGACGAGAGGCCGCGCCGGAAATGTGACCCTATTGACACGTGACTAAATAGTCACCTATTGTGGCTGCATGGACGATATCTTCAACGCTCTGGCGCATCCGATCCGTCGCGACCTCCTGGACAGGCTTCGCGAACGCGACGGTCAGACGCTTGGCGAGCTCGAACGGGACCAGCCTGTCACGCGGTTCGGCGTGATGAAGCATCTCGGCGTGCTGGAGAGCGCCCATCTCATCGTGACCCGCAAGGTGGGCCGCGAAAAGCTGCACTATCTCAATCCGCTGCCGATCCAAGAGGTGGCGGACCGGTGGGTGTCGCGTTTCGCCGCGCCGTTCGCGCGCACGCTGAGCGATCTGGCAACGGCCGCAGAAACAAGGGACAGGACCATGGGCGCCGCAGCACCGAAGCATGTCTGGGAAATGTATATCCGCGCCACGCCGGAGGCGGTCTGGTCGATCCTGACGGACGACGAGCAGACGCCGCTCTGGCAGCACTTCAACATGACCTCGAAAACCGAATGGACCGAAGGCGGAGCGATCACGTTCCTCGTCGGCGACCGGCCGATGATCGTGGGCAAGGTGGTGGCAATCGAGCCACCGCGCCGCTTCGTGCATACGTTCAGCGCCCAGTGGTCGCCGGACGTGGCGGTCGATCCCGCTTCGCGGGTGACCTGGACGCTCGAACCCGTCGGCGACAAGGCCTGCAAGCTAACGCTGACGCATGACGATTTCGGAGGCGAGACGGCCACCAGCAAGGCGATCACCGGCGGCTGGCCGGAAGCGCTGTCGCGGCTGAAGACGCTGGCCGAGACCGGCGAGCCCTTCCACATGCCGCCGCCGGCGATGGCGGGCTGATGCTACACCGATAAGGGTTCCGGCTCGTCCCGAAGCAGGGATTGGATAGTCCGCATCGCCGCCGAAGATATGCGCTTCGGCGGCGATTTCTTGAGGTTGGGCACCGTTCACTGCTCGGCGAACAGCCGACGCGTCAAGCGCTTCTCGATCTCCAGCACGATGAAAGAGGCGGCGCCGATGGCGATGATGAGGATGCCGTCAAGAAACGTCAGCGGCCGGGAGTCGAAGATCGTGTTCATCACCGGCAGATAGGTGAAGGCGAGCTGGCCGATCACCACGACGGCAAGCGCTGTCAGAACGGGCCAGGTGCCTTTGGCCCCCGTGAACGTCAGCGAGGTCGTGTGCAGGTAGCGGACGCTGAACATGTAGAAGATTTCCAGCACGATAAGCATGTTGACGACCATGGTGCGCGCGGTTTCGAGATCGCGGCCCTGACCGAGCGCCCAGAAGAACAGGCCGAGCACGATGCCGGTGAACATGACCGTGACGAGGCCGATGCGCCACAGGATGAACGGTGTGAGCAGGCCGGCGTCCGGTCGGCGCGGGGTGCGCTGCATCACGTTCGGTTCTGAAGGTTCCAGGGCCAGCGCCAGGCCGAGCGTGGCGGCCGAGAGCAGATTGATCCAGAGGATCTGCACCGGCGACATGGGCATCACGAAATTGAACAGGATGGCGAGGATGACAGCCGATGCCTCGCCGCCATTGGTGGGCAGGGTCCAGCCGATGACCTTGCGGATATTGTCGTGGACCGTGCGGCCTTCGCGGACGGCGGCGACGATGGAGGCGAAATTGTCGTCCATCAGCACCATTTCCGAGGCTTCCTTGGCGGCCTCCGTGCCCTTCAGGCCCATCGAAATCCCGACATCGGCCTGTTTCAGCGACGGCGCGTCGTTGACGCCGTCTCCCGTCATCGCCACCACGCGGCCCTCGGCCTGAAGGGCCTGGACGATGCGCAGCTTGTGCTCCGGGCTGGTGCGGGCAAAGACGACCGTCTCCCTAATGGCACGGGCGAAATCCTCGTCGGGCAGGGCATCGAGATCGGCGCCGGTCAGCACCTTCGGATCGTCGGCCAGGCCGAGCTGCCCGGCGATCGCCCGGGCGGTGGCGGCGTGGTCTCCCGTGATCATCCTGACGGCGATGCCGGCCGACCGGCACTCGGCGACGGCCTGGATGGCCTCCTCGCGCGGCGGGTCGATGAAGCCGATCATGCCGAGCAGAATGAGGCCGCCCTCGACGTCGTCGAAATCGATCCGGTCCGTTCCGGCGCGCAGGGGCCGCGTGGCGAAACCGAGCACGCGCTCGCCCTCGGCGGCGGCTTCGGCGATGCGGTGGTTCCAGAGCTCGGCTTCGAGCGGAACCGGGCCTGCCGGTCCTTCCTGGTTGGCGCACATCGCCAGCACCACCTCCGGCGCGCCCTTGACGAGCACGACCCGCTCGGCAAGCGACATGTGGTGCAGGCTTGCCATGAAGCGGTGCGCGGCATCGAAGGGGATTTCGTCGAGGCGCGGCCATTCGGCCCGTTCGACATCCGGCTGGAAGCCGGCCTTCATGGCCAGCGTGACGAGCGCGCCTTCCATCGGATCGCCCTCCACGTGCCAGCCGGAGGCATCCTGGCGCAGCGTGGCGTCGTTGCAAAGCAGGCCGGCACGAACGAGCGACAGGGCGGTGCCAGGTCCGGCCGGTTTCCTGTGGTCGAACAGGAGGACGTCGCCGGGATCATAGCCCGCCCCCCCGACCATGATCGTTGCCTCCGGCGTGATGAGGCGGCGGACTGTCATTTCGTTGCGGGTCAGCGTGCCTGTCTTGTCCGAGCAGATGACGGAGGTGGCGCCGAGGGTTTCGACCGCCGGCAGGCGGCGGATGACGGCATTGCGGGCGGCCATGCGCTGGACGCCGATGGCAAGCGTGATGGTGATGACGGCGGGCAGGCCCTCCGGCACGAGGCTGACGGACAACGCGATGACCGCCATCAGCGCCTCGTCCCAGGCAAAACCGCTGACAGCGACGGCGAAGCCGAACAGGATGGCGGCGCCGAGAAAGGCAAACCAGGTGAAGCCGCGGCCGAAGCTGTTGATCTGGCGCAGCAGCGGCGTCGTCAGTTGTTCGACCTCGCCCAAGAGCGCGCTGATCTTGCCGATCTCGGTGCGGAGACCGGTGGAGGTGACCACACCGGTGCCCTGACCGGTGGAGACCAGGGTTCCGGAAAAGACCATGGACTTGCGGTCGCCGAGAGCGGCATCTTCCGCCACCGGATCGACATGTTTGGAGGCGGCGACGGATTCGCCCGTCAAAAGCGCCTCGTCAACCCTCAGGCCACGCGCCTTGAAGAGGCGAAGATCGGCGGGTACGCGGTCGCCGGCCTCGATGAGGACGACATCGCCCGGCACCAGCCCCGAGACCGGGATGCTGATCCGCTTGCCATCCCGCAGCACGGCGGCGTTGGGGGCGATCATGTCGCGCACGGCGGCCAGCGATTGCTCGGCCTTGCCCTCCTGCAGGAAGCCGACGATGGCATTGACCAGCACCACGGCGAGGATGACGCCGGTATCGACGAGGTGTCCGAGCAGCCCGGCGGCGAGCGCGCTCGCCAGCATGAAATAGATCAGGGCATTGTTGAACTGGGCGAGAAAGCGAAACAGCGGGTGACGCTGCTTGCCGACTGGCAGGCTGTTGGCGCCATGGCGCAGGAGCCGGTCGCCGGCTTCCTGCGCGCTCAGGCCCTTTTTGTCCGACGCGAGAGCGGCGATGACGGTCTCGGCGGGATGGGCATGGTGGGGCATGTCGGCATGGCGTCTGTCGGTCGCGCGTTCGGGGATCGTCATCGGCGGCGTTCTCCTTCGTCGTGTCGCGTCAGTCTCGCAGGCCTGCCTTTTTGTTCTGCGACAGGGGAATCCTCTAGTGATAACATGCTGTCGCGAACGGGCCGTGCCGTCCATTGTGAGACAATGCTTTTTGGCGAAGCGCCTTGATCCATGCCAAGTGAAACGGCCTTGTCGGCGTGGCGACAAAGGTGACGGACTGGCGAGGGCGAGTTGCCGGCCGCGGTCAATCCTCGGCGCCGTCCCGCCAACCGACGCGCGGCCTCGTTTTCATTTTGGCACGGCGGCCGCCGCCAAAATGCCGCGACTCAACCCTTCATTAACCCGCATGCCCTTAACTCCAGGAATCAGATGTAAGGGTGTTTCGGTATGTCGGTAGACGCGCGTTCGGCTGAGGCCGGTGGTTCCTTGAGTTTCTTTCCCCTGCACATGCGCCGCGATCTGGTGCGCAAGGCCGCACATGATCTCGACCGTCATCACGGCGAAGCGGCTGTCGATTTCTGGAAGACGACCTGCCGGGCGCTCGGCGCCGATCTCGTCGCCCGGGGATGCCCGGAAGACGAGATGCGGACGCAGATCATGGATTTCCAGCTCGCCGTACAGATGGAACTGATGACGCTGCACCGCGAGCAGATGGCGCAGGGCTGAAGACCGGGCACCCGACAGCTTGTCATTCGGCCGGGACGCCGACGAGCCGCGACGTCTCCGATTTTTCCACCTCGCGCGGCCGGACCGCGAGGCGATAGCCCGCCAGGCGCGCGACGACGGAAAGCCCGGCGAACAGGATCTTCTGCATCCTGACCGGCAGGCTGGCGACGTAGAGATGATCCCGGAACTCATGCAGGCCGAGTGCCATGGCCAGCAGCTTCACCTCGCCGTTGTTCGAGAAATACGTCGGATGGTTTTCCGTCCAGAGCGCGAGATTGAGGAAAAAGCGCTGGTGCTGCTGGGGGTTCGTGAAGGTGACCGTGGCGCGGGTTTCGCCGTCGAAGGCGTTGCGGAAGAAGTGCGGTACGCCCATGGGCACCGTGGCCGACTGGCCCGCTTCGACATAGTGCTCGACGCCATCGAGCGAGACCATCAGGCGGCCGTAGTGAACGGTAAAGATCTCGTCGGTCCGCGGATGGACATGGGCGATGGCATTGCCGCCGCCAGAACCACCGGCCTCCAGAATGACATCCATGCGGCTGACCGGCTGGTCGTCGTAGGGGTGGGTGAAGACGAAGGTCTCCTTGTTGAAATGATTGGTGATCCGGGTATCGGCCGGAACGAGGGCGGTTTGCATCGGCGTTCTCTCTTCGGGATGGGAATGATGCGCGTGTGACGTGTTCACCGCGCGATGAAACGCGTGTAGTGTGCGCCGACTTCGCGTTCAAACACCGTTCTCGCCCGTTCGTTCTCCACTTCTGCATAACCCGATGATCCAGCGCTTCGACCATGACGATCTCCGTTTCCTGCTGGCGGTGGCCGAGACGGGCTCGACGCTTGCGGCCTCCAAACAGCTCGGCGTCAGCCAGTCCACCGTCTCGCGCCGGATCGCGGCGCTGGAGGAGGCGCTGGCGCTGGAGCTCTTCGACAAGCGGCGCACCGGCTATGTGATGACCGAGGCGGCCGAGAGGCTGATCGAGCCGGCGAGGGCGGTGCGGGCGGCAACCGACGCCTTCGGTCATGCGGTCGACGGCCTGTCGCGCGATCTTTCAGGCACGGTGCGCTTTACCACCAACGAGCCGCTGGCGGAGCTGTTCCTGCCGGCGCTGATCCGGCGGATAAAGGCGCTGCATCCGGATATCAGGATCGAAGTTGATACAACGGCGCAACTGCGCGACCTCGCCAAGGAGGAGGCGGATGTCGCGTTGCGCAGTCTGGCTCGAGCCCCGGACGAGGCGGGCCTGGTCGGGGTCCGTCTCGGCATCGATTACTGGAGCCTGTTTTGCTCTCGCGCCTATGCCGAAGTCCACGGAACGCCCACGCGTCCGGAAGATCTGCGACATCACGCGCTGATCGGTCTCGACGCCTCCGTACGAAGGCGACCTGTACTCGACTGGGCGGACCGTTATTTTCCGCCGGAAGCGGTGGTCGTGCGGCAGAACTCCCTTCCGGCAGCCTTTACCAGCATCCGCGCCGGTATCGGCATTGGCCTCTATTCGGAATTCCTCGCGATGATGCAGCCGGACATGGTGCGCTGCTTCCGGCCCGACCTGCCGCCGACGTTGGAGCTGTGGCTTCTGACCCATGAGCACCTGCGGGCCGTGCCGCGCGTGCGGGCCGTCATGGATGTGGCCAAGGCCATCGTGAAGGAGCATGCCGCCGCGGTCGACTGGACCTGCTAGGCATTTCTGCGTGCTCGGCTCATTCCGGTAATGTCGCGGCGGATACAGCCTACATCTGATCGGCGATCAGCGGTTCGACATTGGTGATGCTGCCGGCGCCGAAATTCGAGAACAGTCCCTTTTCCTCGATGGTGAAGGGGACGCTCGGCACCGCATCAGTGACGCTCGCCTGCGGCATGATCGCCTGGACGGAGTAATCTCCCGCCGGCGCGTTATAGAGCGTCCAGCGACCTTCCTTGTCCGTGAACAGCACGCTCTTGCCTTCGGGCCCCTCGATGATGACGGGAACGCCGGCGAGCGGCTCGGCCGTCGGCGTCTTGACCTCGCCGGTGACCTCGGCGGATTGGGCCAGTGCGGCGGACGCCAGCGTCACGGCGGCCAGTAGGGCGGGGAGGAGGGCGCGCGGGCTCATCGTTTCAGATCCAGTTCGAAGCTTGCCGCATCGAGGCGCAGGCCCTCGACGGCCGGACGGACAGAGGGGACGCCGTGGGCGAAGGCATAAGCCGTGTAGTTGTCCCAGTTGTTGGGCACCGGAATGGTGATCTCCATCGTGCCATTGTCGCGCGGGGTTTCCGTCAGGTTCCAGCGGCTGGTGGTGACGCCGACGACGACGGCAGGAACGTCGCGGAGGACCTCGGGGTCGATATGGACCTTGCCGGTGAAATTGACGAACTCGATCTTGTTGGGGCGCTGCAGGTCATAGGCGAACCCGGCGAAGACAATGCCGACGAGGAGGCCGCCAATGGCCGGGACATCGGTCTTCATCGTACCCAGGAAGGGGATGTTGATCTCGGTGCCGGCGCCCGGATTGTACTTCACCCGCGACAGCACGAAGATGCTGCCAAGAATGCACAGCGCGGCCAGCATCACGAAAGACAGCGAGACGATCAGATTGCCAGTCATTGGCGTCGTGCCCCGGTTATAGGGGGAGGATAGGGCAAGCCGTTCTTGAGTTCAATCTAAAATTGAATTTGATATGTATGCTCCGCTTCCCGGGCGCGCGGATTGCAGCAGATGGCAAAGTTTGCCATTATCCTGGAAAAGAGGACGATGCCGATGGCGACGATGAACGTATCCCTGCCGGATCCGATGAAGGACTGGGTGGAGGCGCAGGCCAAGTCGGGCCGGTATTCCAATGCCAGCGACTATGTCCGCGACCTGATCCGGCGGGACCAGGAAAGGGCTGACAAGATCGCGGCCATGCAGCGACTGGTCGACGAGGGACTGGCGAGCGGGATCGGCGAGCGGTCGCCGGAGGCGCTTTTCGAAGAAGCGATTGCGCGGGTGAGCGCCAAGAACGGACGCTGACGGATCGGATTCCGTCTGTCAGGCGAGGCGGAAGAAGACATCATCGCGATCGCTGAACATGGAATTTCGGTCTTCGGCCGAGCCCAGGCGAAGCGCTACCATACCGAACTGCTGGCGCTTTTGGGGTTGATCGGCGAAAATCCCCGGATGGCCCGCGAGAGGACGGAAATCGTTCCGCCGGTGAGGCTGCTGCCTTTCAAGGCGCATTTGATCGTTTACGTCGTGGAAGAGGATGACGAGGTTTTCGTCGTTCGCGTTCGGCACGGCAGGGAAAACTGGGAAACCTCAGGGGTCCCGACGGAATGATCTCGTTGTGGTTGTTCCAGATCACACGGGCCTGTGCAGCCAAGGCCTAACCCCTCACGCCCGCTCCACGAACCCGTCCAGCACCCGCTTCTGCCCCGCCCGGTCGAAATCGATAGTCAGCTTGTTGCCTTCGACGCCTGAGACGTTGCCGTTGCCGAATTTCAGGTGGAAGACGCGGTCGCCGACGGAAAATTTCGAGGGGGTGTCGGCGACGGATTTGGCGACGAGCTGGCCTTCGATGACCTTGCCGCTCGGACCCGCCTCGCCGTAGCCGATGCGTTCCACCGCGTGGCCGGAGCGGGTGCCCCAGTTGTCGCGGGTGGCGTCCGATTTGTTGGCCTGGGCGCGTTTCCAGCCGGGGGTGGAATAGCTGTTCTGGAAGGGGTCGGCCTTGTCGAAGCGCGACTGGCCGTAGCCGCCGCGACCGTAGCCGCCATAGCTCGTCTCGGCCTCGGCGACCTCGACATGGACGGCGGGGAGCTCGTCGAGGAAGCGCGAGGGCATGGTCGACTGCCAGAGGCCGTGGATGCGGCGGTTGGAGACGAACCAGATGTGGCAGAGCTTCTTGGCGCGGGTGATGCCGACATAGGCGAGGCGGCGTTCTTCCTCGAGACCGGCGCGACCGCTTTCGTCGAGCGCGCGCTGGTGCGGGAAGAGGCCTTCCTCCCAGCCGGGCAGGAAGACGGTGTCGAATTCCAAGCCCTTGGCGGAGTGGAGCGTCATGATCGAGACGGCGTCCATGTCCTCGTTCTGCTCGGCGTCCATGACGAGCGAGACGTGCTCGAGGAAGCCGCGCATCGACTCGAAGCTCTCCATCGAGCGGATGAGTTCCTTGAGGTTTTCCAGCCGGCCCGGGGCTTCGGCCGACTTGTCGTTCTTCCACATGTCGGTATAGCCGGACTCTTCGAGGATCTGCTCGGCGAGCTCGGTATGGGGAGTCGATTCAAGGGCTTGCGACCATCGGGTGAAGTATTGCACGACGTCGTAGAGCGCCTTGCGGGCCTTGGGCTTCAGCTCGTCCGTCTCGGCGATCTCGGCGGCGGCGGCGAGCATCGGGATGTCGCGGGCGCGGGCATAGTCGTGGAGCGTCCGCACCGTGGTGTCGCCCAGGCCTCGCTTCGGGGTGTTGACGATGCGCTCGAAGGCGAGATCGTCGGCCGGCTGGCAGACGAGGCGGAAATAGGCCATGGCATCGCGGATCTCGAGCCGTTCGTAGAAGCGCGGGCCGCCGATGACGCGGTAGTTGAGGCCGAGGGTGACGAAGCGGTCTTCGAATTCGCGCATCTGGAAGGAGGCGCGGACCAGGATCGCCATGTCGTTGAGATTGTGCTTTTTCCCGTCGGCGCCATCGCCGCGCTGCAGGCGCTCGATCTCCTCGCCGACGGCGCGGGCCTCTTCCTCCGAGTCCCAGGCGGCGTGGACCAGCACCTTCTCGTCGTCGGGGTTGGTGCGTTCGGTGAACAGCGTCTTGCCGAGACGGCCCTCGTTGTGGGCGATCAGGTGGCCGGCTGCGCCGAGAATGTGCTCGGTGGAGCGGTAGTTGCGCTCCAGCTTGACGACCTTGGCGCCGGGAAAATCCTTCTCGAAGCGCAGGATGTTGTCGACCTCGGCACCGCGCCAGCCGTAGATCGACTGGTCGTCGTCGCCGACGCAGCAGATGTTTATCTGCTGCGATTTGTTTTCGCTCACGGCCGTATCGCGCCTTTCGGCGCTGGCCTGCGCGGGCGCGGGCGAAACGTCGCCCGGCCGGCTATCGCCGGCTCGGCCCTCGGCCGGGGAGGTATTTCGCGATGCCGGCGACCGCTGGGCGAGCAGGCGCAGCCACATGTACTGGGCGGTGTTGGTGTCCTGGTACTCGTCGACGAGGATGTAGCGGAAGCGCTGGTGGTAATCCTTCAGCACATCGGGATGTTGCCGGAAGATGCGGATCGGGTGGAGCAGCAGGTCGCCGAAATCGCAGGCGTTCAGGCTTTTCAGGCGGTTCTGGTAGGCGGTGTAGAGTTCGCGGCCCTTGCCGTTGGCGAAGGCGCGGGAATCGCCTTCCGGGATGTGTGCGGGGTCGAGGCCCTTGTTCTTCCAGCCGTCGAGCATGGCGGCGAAGGTGCGGGCCGGCCAGCGCTTGTCGTCGAGACCTTCGGCCTGGATCAACTGCTTGATCAGACGGATGACGTCGTCGGTGTCGAGGATGGTGAAATCGGATTTCAGGCCGACGAGCTCGGCGTGGCGGCGCAGGATCTTGACGCCGATCGAGTGGAAGGTGCCGAGCCAGGGCATGCCTTCGACGGCGCCGCCGACCAGCATGCCGATGCGCTCCTTCATCTCGCGCGCGGCCTTGTTGGTGAAGGTCACGGCGAGGATCTGCGAGGGATAGGCGCGGCCGGTGGCGAGGATGTGGGCGATGCGGGTGGTCAGCACGCGCGTCTTGCCGGTGCCGGCGCCGGCGAGCACCAGGACAGGACCCTCAGTTGTCTCGACCGCCTCGCGCTGCTCGGGATTGAGGCCGGCGAGATAGTCGGGTGTCTGGGCCTGGTCGCGGGCCGCCATGGCGCGCGCGGCAATGCCGAGGCCGCCGGCCTTTGGAGCCGGGGCGGGCGCGCCGTTGCGCGGCGTCGGCTCCTCGTCGAAGAAAGGAATGTCGTCGAAACCGTTACTCATGGGCCCCAATGTAGTGATTCGAGCCCGAAAGGCGAGTCAAGATGTTCTCCTTTCATTCCGGCGGCGGTTTGACGGGCCGGATTCCGGAAGGGGAAAATCACCCGAGCTCGGCGATGAGGCCATCGATTTCGGCGCCCCATTCGGCCGCGTAGCGGCGCTTCGTCGTGTCGTCCAGCCAGCTGCCTTCGATGGCGTCGATGGTGCTGCGGCGGATGTCGGCGGGGGTGAAGCCGAGCTGATGGGCGGCCTTCTCGTATTCCTTGCCGAGGTCCGTGAAGAACATCGGCGGGTCGTCGCTGTTGATCATGACCTTCAGGCCGAAGTCCTTCATCCGGCGGATCGCGTGGTCCGGGGCAGACAGGTCGTGCCAGGGGGAGGTGACGGCGCTGGTCGAGGGGCAGACGGTGAAGAGGATGCCCTCATCCTTGCAGCGTTGCATCAGCGCGGGATCGTCGACGATATGATAGCCGTGATCGATCCGGCGGACCTTGAGCGCGTCGATCGAGCCGCGGATGAATCGGCCGGCCCGGTTTCGCCGGCATGTGCCGTGACCTGCAGGCCGGCATTCCGGGCTCTTTCGAAGAGCGCGGCATAGGGTTCCGGCGGGAAGGGGGCCTCGTTGAAGTCGAGGCCGATGCCGACAAGCTTCTCGTCCTTGCGGGCCAGGATCATGTCGAGGAACCCCTCGCCGGCAGCGGGGCCGAGCTCGCGGTTGACGCCGGGGGCGCAGACGGAGGCAATGCCGAAATCGCGTTCGGCATCGGCCATGCCGGCGCGGATTCCATCCATCTGGGTGTCGAAGCTGACGCCGTTCGGGAAATGAATCTGCGGAGAGAAGAAGAACTCGACGTAACGTGCGTTGTTCGCCGCGCAGCTCTCCAGCATCTCGTAGGTGACGCGCCTATAGTCGTCGGCGGAGACCAGACTGTCGGAGACGGCGGTGTAGATATTGAGGAACTGCTCAAGCGTGTCGTAGCGGTAAAGGTCCTCGACCCGTTCGAAGGGTGGCAGGGCGACGCCGTTCTTTCGGGCCAAACCGACGGCCGTCTGCGGGCGAATGGCACCCTCCAGATGCAGGTGCAGTTCCATCTTCGGGATTTTCGCCAGGAATTCCGCCATCGAGATCATGGGTCAGGTCACTTTTGCCAAAGGAGTTCAGGCAGTCTTGCTGCGGTGCGGCAAAAGTCAAGCTGGCGAGCGAATGGCCGATGACGCTTTCGTGATAGCGATGACAATTTGGTAATGTTGAACAATCTGGCTTGCCGTTCTGTTGCGGCGCATAAATAGTACCAGGAATTCCTTGGACCGGGCTGTCGGCCGGTGTCGTTTTTCGGCGCCGGCCGAACGCTCGATGACTTATTTTTTTTAATGCGCGGAGTCCTTGATGGCGTTCTGGAAACAATTGCTTCTGGCGGCGGTGCTGCTGGTGGTGGCCTTGGTCGGCTGGCTGTGGTTCGTCCCGGGAAGCGGGCAGACGCTTGCCCGGCTCGGCCTGCCGCAGGCTCTGGTATCGGCGCTCGGACCGTCACCGGATGCGGCGACGCAGACCGGCGCAGTCAACGGTGGGCAGGCGGGTGCAAACGGTGGCCGACGGCAGGGCGGCAACGCACCGGCTGTGGTCGCCGTCGCCGTCGAAACCGGGACCGTGAACGACCGGCTGAGCGCGATCGGCAGCGGTGAGGCAATCCAGTCGGTCGTCGTGATGCCGCAGGTTGCGGGCACGATCGAGGAGATCCTTGTGACGTCGGGTCAGCGCGTGACCAAGGGTCAGGTGCTGGCGAAGCTCGACCGCGACGAGCAGGTGATCGCGCTCGACCGGGCCCGCGTGGCGCTTCGGAGCGCGGTGGAACGCTCCTCGTCCTACAAAAACCTCCAGTCGGTCGCCCGTCTCGAGGTACTCGATGCACAGATCGCCGAGGAAACGGCCAAGCTTGCGGTGAGCACCGCCGAGCTCGACCTGAGGCGCCGCGACATCGTCGCACCCATCGACGGTGTGGCGGGTATCGTCGCCGTCAACGTGGGCGATAATGTCACGACGCAAACGACGGTGGTGACGATCGACGACCGTTCGGAAATCCTCGTCGATTTCTGGGCGCCGGAGCGTTTCGCCGTGACGATCGAACCGGGGCAGGCGGTCGAGGCGACATCGATCGCCCGTCCGGGCCAGGTGTTCAGCGGCGTCGTCGACGCCATCGACAACCGTGTGGATCTCGAAAGCCGGACGATCCGCATCCGCGCCCGCATCGACAATCCGCAGGACGTGCTGCGGGCCGGCATGGCCTTCAACGTCTCCATGCGGTTCCCCGGCGAGACCTATCCGTCGGTCAATCCGCTCGCGGTGCAGTGGGATGTCGACGGTTCTTTCGTCTGGAAGGTGACGGACGAGAAAGCCCAAAAGGCAAGGGTGCGCATTGTGCAGCGCAATCCCGAGAGCGTGCTTGTCGAAGGTGACGTGGAGGCGGGCGATCTGGTCGTGACCGAGGGCATCCAGCGGGTGCGCGAGGGACAGGCAGTGCGCCTGCTCGGCGGTCCGGCCGAACCGGAGGTGGCACGCCAATGACATCGGAGAACCATACGCCTTCGGAATCCGGACAGCATTTCACGGCGCTCTTTGTTCGCCGGCCGATTCTTGCCGCCGTCATCAATACGCTATTGGTGGTCGCGGGGCTCGCGGCGCTGGCCGGCGTCGAGGTGCGCGAGCTGCCAGATGTCGACCAGCCGGTCATTACGGTGCGAACCTCCTATGACGGGGCGGCGCCGCAGACGATCGACCAGGAGATCACGCAGGTGATCGAGGGCGCGGTGGCTCGGGTCAGCGGGCTCAAATCGATCTCGTCGGAATCGCAGTCCGGCTCCAGCCGGGTGACGATGGAGTTCAACGATACCGTCGACCTGCAGGTCGCCTCGAACGACGTCCGGGATGCGATCAGCCGCGTCACCAACCAGCTGCCCGACGATGCCGACGATCCGCGCATCGTCAAGGCGGACTCCGACTCCCAGGCGATCATGCGGCTTGCCGTGACCTCTAGCACGCTGTCCATGGAAGACCTGACGCTCCTGGTCGACAACGAGATCATCGACCGGCTCGCCTCGGTCGATGGCGTCGCCGATGTCGAGCTCTATGGCGACCAGGAGAAAATCTTCCGCGTCGACATCAACCAGGAAGCGCTTGCCAGCCGGGGGCTGACGGTCGCCAGCATATCGACCGCGCTGTCATCGGCCGCGCTCGACGTGCCGGCGGGCTCGCTCGAAAGCTCCATGCAGAACATCGTGGTGCGGGCGACGGCGAACCTGACCAAGCCCGAGGACTTCGAGAATCTGCTGATCGGTCCGAACGTGCGCCTGCGCGACATCGCCACCGTGACGCTCGGGCCCGACGATGGCAGCACGGTGCTGCGGTCGAACGGGGTGCAGGGCGTCGGTCTCGGCATCATCCGCCAGGCGCAGTCCAACACACTCAACATTTCCACCGGCGTGCGTGCGGCCGTCGACAATATGCAGAGCATCCTGCCAGAGGGCACGCGGCTGTTCGTCACCAGCGACGACGCGATCTTTATTCGTGGCGCGCTCCACGAGGTGGAAATCGCGCTGGTGATTTCGGCGACCGTCGTTGTCGCTGTCATCTTCATGTTCCTCAGGGACTGGCGAGCGACGCTCATTCCGGCGCTCACCATGCCCGTCGCGCTCATCGGCACGCTGATGGCGATCTATCTCGTCGGCTTCTCGATCAACACGCTGACGCTGCTCGCCATCGTGCTCGCGACGGGTCTTGTGGTGGACGATGCGATCGTGGTGCTCGAAAACATCGTGCGACGACGATCGGAAGGCATGGGACCGAGGGCAGCGGCCGTGCTTGGCACGCAGGAAGTGTTCTTCGCCGTCATCGCGACGACGGCGACGCTTGCCGCGGTCTTCATTCCGCTGTCCTTCCTGCCGGGGCAATTGGGCGGTCTGTTCCGCGAGTTCGGCTTCGTGCTCGCCTTCGCCGTCGGTCTTTCCTCCATTACCGCGCTGACGCTCTGCCCGATGCTGGCATCGCGCATGCTGAAGGAGAGCCGGGATCACGACCGCGGCATCATGGGCCGGATCGGCGGCGGATTCGCGCGTTTTTACGACCGGTCGCTCAAGGCCTGCCTCGACGCGCCGTTCATCGTCTTCGTCGTCGCGGTGCTGTTCGCCGGTGCCGGCTACATGGCCTTCCTGACGGTGCAGAACGAACTGACGCCGCGCGAGGACCGCGCCATGGTGATGATGCGGGCGTCGGCGCCGCAGGGCGTCAGCCTCGATTTCACCCGTGATCAGTTGCAGCGGGTCGAGGAAAACCTGATGCCGCTGGTCGACAGCGGCGAAGTGCTCAACGTCTTCTCGATCTCCGGCTTCGGTGGCTCAACCAATAGCGGCTTCATGGTGCTGACGCTGGCGCCGTGGGAGGACCGCGAGCGGACCCAGAACGAGATCGTGCAGGACATCAATGCCGCGGCACAGCGTGTTCCGGCGCTGCGCGGTTTTGCCATCCAGTCGAACAGCCTGCGCATTCGCGGCGCCGGCAACGGGCTGCAGATGGCGGTGGTGGGCAGCGACTACGACAGCCTGACGAAGGCGGCGGCCGACATCGTGCGGGCGATGGAGGGGGCGGACATGTTCGAGACGCCGCGTCTCGACAACGAGCCGACGCAGGCACAGCTGTCGGTCTCGATCGACCGCGAGCGGGCCTCAGACCTCGGCATCGACATCACCGGGCTTTCCTCGGCGATGCAGTCGCTGCTCGAGGGGCGCTCCATTGTCGACGTGTTCGTCGACGGCGAGGCGCTGCCGGTGCGGCTGACGTCCACGACGCGGCCGATCAATGATCCGACCGACCTCGAAAACATCTTCCTGAAGACCGATGACGGCAAGATCGTGCCGATGTCCGTCATCGCGACGCTCCGGGAAGGGGCCGTGGCTCCTGAGCTCAATCGCGAGCAGCAACTGGCATCGGTGTCGTTCTCGGCCGGGCTTGGCGACGGTGTGGCGCTCGGCGATGCCGTGGCCGCGGTTGAGCAGATCGCCGCTCCGTTGCTGCCGCCGGGAAGCCGGCTCATTCCGTTGTCGGAAGCGGCGTCGCTGGAGGAAAACTCGAGCGGCATGGCGCTGACCTTCGGCTTTGCGATCGCGATCATCTTCCTGGTGCTGGCGGCGCAATTCGAGAGCGTTCTCTCGGCGCTGATCATCATGACGACGGTTCCGCTGGGGCTCGCCTGCGCCGTGTTCGCGCTGGTGCTGACGGGCTCGTCGCTCAACGTCTATTCGCAGATCGGCCTCGTGCTTCTGGTCGGGGTCATGGCGAAGAACGGCATTCTGATCGTCGAGTTCGCGAACCAGTTGCGCGACCGGGGCATGGGCGTCCGCCAGGCGATCGAGAATGCGTGCCGGCTGCGGCTGCGCCCGGTGATGATGACGATGATCGCCACCATCGTCGGCGGCCTGCCGCTGATCCTCGCCAGCGGTGCCGGCGCGGAGGCGCGCATCGCGCTCGGCTGGGTGATCGTCGGCGGTCTGGGGCTCGCGACAGCCGTGACGCTCTACATTACGCCGGTCGCCTATTTCGCGATTGCCCGCTTCGCCAAACCGCATGCCGACGAGGAAGCACGGTTGAAGCGCGAGATGGAAGGTGCGATGTCTCCGAAGGCCGCCGAATAGGGTGGCGTCCGGAGAGGAGCATGGCATGACGGTGACGCGGCAGATCGATGTGCGGATGGACGAGGGCCTGGCGAAGGCGACGCTGGTGCTGCCGGAGGCCCAGAGGTCCGGAATGCCCGGCCTGCTGCTGTTCATGGACATATTTGGCCTGCGGCCGGCGCTGACCGCCATGGCGGAGCGCTATGCGGCGGAGGGCTATGCGGTGCTGGTGCCCGATCTCTTCCATCGCCATCCGGACAAAGGCACGTTCGATGCCGGGATCGGGTTCAAGGATCCGGAGCAGGGGGCGCGGCTGAAGGCGATGCTTTCGGCGACCAGCCAGGCGATGACGGCGGCCGACACCACATACTTTCTGACCGCGCTTGCCGATGCGGGCGCCACGGGTCCGGTCGGCGTCGTCGGCTATTGCATGGGCGGCGGCCGGGCGATCACGGCGGCGGGCACCTATCCGGAGCGCATCGTGGCTGCTGCGAGCTTTCATGGCGGCCACCTCGCGACGGAGGCCGAGGACAGTCCGCACCGGCTGGCGTCTTCGATCCGGGCGCGCATCCATATCGGCACCGCCAGCTCTGACGGATCGTTCCCGCCCGATCAGGCTTCGCGTCTGGTCGAGACGTTCCACCGGACGGGCATCGACTTCGCGCTCGAGAGCTATGCCGGCGTCAATCACGGCTGGTGCATCGACGATCACAGCGCCTATGACCGGGCCGGGGCCGAGCGGCACTGGCAGCGGGTGACGACTTTCTTCCGCGAGACGCTTCTTTAGTCGGCAAGCGTGCTTAGATTCGGCTCCCGTTCGGCAGTTTACCGACGTAACTTGAGGAATCGCCGTAGCCAGGGACGACGGGGGATACTTTCTTGTTTTTGTGTAGTCGTTATCAGAGCCAGTTTCTTCAACTCGGCCAAACCCACCGGCGCGGGCCGGTATTCTTCGATGTCACCATTGCCGACCAATTCCGATAGGCGCTCGATTGCGGCGTCAATGTTGGAAAAGTCAATTGGATGCAAATCACCGATAAAGTAGCGCCAGAACTGCAGGTCCATTAGTTGTTCGATTGTTTTTTCAGGAAAGCGCATACGAATTAGTCTAGCCGGGTTACCGCCTACAATAGCGTAGTCAGGGACATCTTTTGTCACGACGCTGCCTGCCGCAAGAATTGCACCGTTCCCGAGCGTCACGCCATCCTTAATGAACACGCCATTACCAATCCAAACGTCATTTTGGATGATGGTCCTTCGTGTATGTTCAAATGGAGTGACTTCGCGCGCTATGAAACGCTCGACGCCTTTGCTGCCGACAAAACTCGCCCACCCCCGATAGTCTCTTTTGTATTGCATAGATGAGACGGATAGCCAGTCGGTGGGGTGCCCGCCATGCCCGATCTGCACATCCCGCGCAAAGCTACAATAGCGGCCGATGGAAACATTCTGGATGAACCCGCCGTTCAAATGCGAAAACGCCCCTATCTGGAGAAAGCTAGAAAGAGAAACGTTTGCATCTACAGATAAGGGAGGCTCAAGCGACAGATGGGGGTTTATGCTTACCTCTCCTTTTGCCCCGGTTATGGAGATACCCTTTTGGCTGAGCGCCGTTGTCAGTTCCTGGTTGAATGTGATTTTTGCCATTTTCCCCTGCCACTTCACTGCAACTATACGCAGCCTGTCAGCTCGATTCCAGAGATTGGTGTTGTGAACCATGACCTGAGAGGCTGGTCTTAGCCAATCTTCCGATAAGGGCCGAGACGATCCAGGCAGTCGCCCGACTTCGGCCCGAAGCGGTAAGATAAAGGTACTTACTCGCAATCTACCGTCTGGACAAAGCGGGGCGACTTGCCCGATACCATCGGCCAAACGAGGGAGCGCGCCGACCGTTCGTGGCGGGCGCGTGGGAGACACACTATGGTCATGAGAGATGTCGTCGCGCTGCCACGCAACGAAGAGGGTATAGCTGCCGTTCTCGGCATCCTGAAGCAGGCTTTCGGAGAGCGTTTCCAGACCGGACAATCCTTCCGCGAGCAGCATGCGCACACGACCACCTACCTGCCGGCGCAGCTGCCGGATGGGGTCGTGTTCGTCGAGAACGTAGATGACGTGAAGGCGGTGGTGAGGACCTGCGCGGCGCACAAGGTGCCGATGATCCCCTTCGGGACGGGAACCTCCCTGGAAGGCCATGTGAATGCGCCGGCGGGCGGGATTTCCATCGATTTCTCGCGCATGAACCGGGTGCTGGAGGTCAATTCCGAGGACCTCGACTGCACGGTCGAACCGGGGGTGACGCGCGAGGACCTCAACACGCATCTGCGCGATACCGGACTGTTCTTCCCGATCGATCCCGGCGCCAATGCCTCGCTCGGCGGCATGGCCTCGACTCGTGCCTCGGGTACCAATGCGGTGCGCTACGGGACAATGAAGGACAATGTGCTGGCGCTGACGGTCGTCACCGCGAACGGCGAGGAAATCCGCACGGCGCGGCGGGCGCGCAAGACATCCGCGGGGTATGATCTGACCCGGCTTTTCGTCGGTGCGGAGGGCACGCTTGGCATCATCACGTCGGTGACGCTGAAGCTGCAGGGCATTCCGGCGAAGATTTCGGGCGGCGTCTGCGCGTTTCCGAGCCTCAAGGCGGCCTGCGACGCGGTTGTGCTGACGATCGAGATGGGCATTCCGGTGGCGCGCATCGAGCTTCTGGACGAGACGCAGATGCGGGCCGTGAACGCCTATTCGAAGCTGTCCTATCCCGAGAAGCCGACGCTGTTCCTGGAATTTCACGGCACGGAGGAGACGGTGGCGCTGCAGGCGGAGCAGTTCAAGGAGATTGCCGCCGAATGCGGTTCCGATCCGTTCCAGTATACCGCCAATGCCGAGGAGCGGACGCAACTGTGGAAGGCCAGACACAACGCCTATTGGGCGGGACGGGCGCTCGCGCCTGAACTCGCGGGGCTGTCCACAGATGTATGCGTGCCGATCTCGCGCCTGGCCGATTGCGTGGCGGAAACGCAAGCCGACATCGTCGAGACCGGGCTTTTGGCGCCGATCGTCGGGCATGCCGGTGACGGTAACTTCCATGTGCTGATTCTCTTCGACGACAAGAGTGCCGGCGATGTGGCCCGGGCCGAGGCCTTCATGGCGCGGCTCAACAAAAGGGCACTGTCAATGGACGGCACCTGTACCGGCGAGCATGGCGTCGGGCAGGGCAAGATGACCTTCGTGGAGGAGGAGATGGGGCCGGCGCTGGAACTGATGCGGCAGATCAAGCGCGGACTCGATCCCGACAATATCTTCAATCCGGGCAAGATCTTCCGCCTGACGTGATTTGCGAATTGTACGCGGGATCACAAGGTTTTGCGGCTTGCCGCACCGCCGAATACGGGTAGTCTGCTGCAAACGACAAGGGAGCGGATAGTTGCTCGGACGATTCCTCGTGGCACTCGGCGGTCTGGTGGTGGTGGCGCTTTTCGCCGCTCTGCTCGCGCCGTTCTTCGTCGACTGGACGGATTTCCGCAGCGACTTCGAGGACCGGGCGAGCCGCATCCTCGGCAAGAAGGTGACCGTCAACGGCGCCGTCGAGGCGCGCATCCTGCCATTCCCCTCCGTGACGATGCATGACGTAACGGTTGGCCGTGACGACAATGGCGAGCCGCTGGTGCAGGTGGCGCGGTTTTCGATGGATGCGGAGCTTGCGCCGTTCCTCTCCGGCGAGGCGCGCATCTTCGACATGCGCATCGAGGAGCCGAAGGTCCGGCTGCGGCTCCTGGAAAACGGTACGCTCGACTGGCTGCGCGGCAGCAATCCTGCCATTCCGGCGCGCACGGTGGTGCTGGAAAGCGTGCGGGTGAGCGGCGGCACGGTCGAGTTCATCGACGAACAGACCGGACGAATCCGACGAATCGAAAGCCTGCAGGCCGATATGCGGGCGAGTTCGCTTGCCGGTCCCTGGACGATCGAAGGGCGCGGCGTGCTGGACGGTGAGGCTGGTGCCTTCTCGATCGCGACGCAGCAGATGGCCGAGGGAAGCGCCGCCCTGCCGATCCGCACGCGTCTGATGCCAGACATGCGGCCGTTCACGCTGGAGCTCGACGGCACCATCGCGCTGAAGGAGGACCGGCCGAGCTATGAAGGGCGTTTCGATGCCCGCTGGCTGGCCGACAAGGAGGCGACCGTCGTGAATGGCGTCAAGCCGCCGCGGCCGCCGGAGATGAAGGGCGAGTTTTCGCTGACCAACGAGGCGATCCGCATTCCCTCCTACCGGCTCGAACTCGGCGATGCGGACAATCCCTATGCCGTGAACGGCGAGGCGACGCTGGATACCGGGCAGGAGGCCGAATTCCTGCTGACCGCGGAGGGCCAGCAGATCGACGTCAACCGCATCGGCAACGAGGGCGCCAATGGCAAGACAGGGCGCGACCCGTCGCTGTCGGCGCGGCAGCGGCTGATGGGGCTCGTGGCGCGGGCGGCGGAAATTCCGATCCCCTCGGTGCCGGGCCGGGCGACGCTTCGCCTGCCGGCGATCGTCGCAGGCGACACCGTCGTGCGCGACATCCAGCTCGATCTGAGGCCCGATGGCGGCGGCTGGACGGTGGACAAGGCCGTGGCCGTGCTGCCGGGCCGCACGACGGTGGAGGCGAGCGGCGATCTGAGGCTCTCCGGGGACATGTCGTTCACCGGCGACCTGCTGGTGGCGTCGACGCAGCCCTCCGGTCTTTCGCAATGGCTCGCCGGGTCGGTCGATCCCGCCATTCGCGGCCTTGCCTCTCTCGGATTTTCGGCCCGGGTCGACCTGACGCCGGAAATCCAGCGCTTCGACCGGCTGGAGCTTGCGATGGGCGGGGCGACGCTCAACGGCCGGATCGAACGGCAGTCTTTCGTCAATTCAAAGCCGAATATCACCTTCGACCTGAACGGCAACGCGGTCGATCTTGAGGCGATGCAGGCGGTCTATTCGCTGGTCGCCGGCGAGACGAGCGCCGAAAGCTTCTTCGCGCATCAGATCGGTGCCCGACTGACGGTGGACGAACTGACCTATAGCGGGATCACGGCGCGCGACGTCGATACGACGTTCACGGTCGGCGAGGAGGGGATTTCCCTCGAAAAGCTCGAAATCGGCAATCTCGGTGGTGCGGTGATTTCTGCTTCGGGTCGCGCCAGTGGATCGCTGCTGGAGTCCAGCGGCGACGCGACAGTGAGGGTGCGGGCGGCCGATCCGAGACCCTTCCTCGATATCGTCCGGTCGCAGATGGCGGCCCATCCAGCGCTCGACAGGCTGGTCGACAACGCCGCGTGGTTCGAGAACGCCGACCTGACGGCGCGGATCGCCTTTGGAGAGAGCCAGGGCGGTGGCATCGGCGTGCGTGTGGGCGGCACCGCAAACGGCAGCCGCATCGATCTCAACTATCTGGGCGAGGCGCCGGAGGATCTTTTCGCCGCGCCGGCGGGACAGATGGACCTGACGGTCGAGAACGCAGACGCGTCGATCCTGCTCGGACAGGCGGGGCTGCAGCCGCTGCCGCTGCCGCTCGACCAGGCGGGTATACTGACCCTGCTGATCGCCCAGCCGGAAGGCGATGGCGCGGCGGAAACCACGCTGACATTCACGACCGACGATGCGAGTGTCACGGCCTCCGGCCAGGTTTCCTTGCAGGCGGAAGATTTTCTGCGCGGCCAGATGCGGGTCGACATCGACAGCAGCGATCTCGCGCCATACCTGCTGGCAGGTGGCGTGCAGGTACCGGCGCTGCTGGACGGGCTGGCGGTGAAGGGCGGCGCTGATGTCGCGATCGGCGACACCACCGTTGCTGCGGAGAAGATTGTCGGCGAGATCGCCGGGACGCCGATAAGCGGCACGCTCACGGTCGATCGGGGCCAGTCTCGGCCGAAGGTGACCGGTGTGCTTTCCCTCGGCACACTCGATCTTGCCGTTCTGGCCGAGTCGGTGTTCGGGCCGCTTTCCGATCCGGCGACCGGCGACCGCAATACCCAGCCACTCGGCATGGCATCGATCGCCGGGCTTGACGGAACGGTCAAGTTCACCACGTCCCGCCTGTCGCCGGGCGTCGGCGGTGAGCTGACCGATGTCAGCGGTTCGCTGGTGCTGAACGACGGAAGCCTGGCGCTGGAGGATATTTCCGGAACGTGGCTTGGCGGGACGGTGACTGGTCGGCTGGCGCTGACGAACGCCAATGCCAGCGGCTTCGCGCAATTGAAGCTGACCATCGAGAATGGCGATCTTGCCGCGGTGACGCCGCGTCCCGGCGGTGTGGCGGCGGCGACGGGCCGCTTCGGGCTGACGCTGATCGGCGAGGCGGCCGGCGCGAGCGTCGACGAAATTCTGCATTCGTTCAACGGTTCCGGTAGCGCCATGCTTCGGGAGGTGGACATTTCCCGGTTCGACCTGACGCTGTTGCCGGCATTGACGGCGATGTTCGACGCGGAGGAGACGGAAATCACAGAGGCTTCGGTGCGGGAGGCGATCGGTCCGCTGCTTGCAAGGGCGCCGGTGCGTCTCGGCGATGTATCCGTGCCTTTCAACATCACGGACAGCGTGGTGCGCGTCCAGAACCTGACCGTGCCGGCCGGGACAGCGGCGATCCGAGCCGACGGGCGATTCGACCTGCGAGGCGCCGGCGTGGAGATTTCGGCAGATGTGACGCTCGATGCGGGCGATGAGGAGGTCACGGGCGCAGAACCTGCCTTCCGTGTCGACCTGATCGGCGACGTCGCGGGGCCGCTCAGCGAAATCTCCGTCACCGACCTCACCAACTATCTGTCGCTGAGAGCCTTCGAGCGCGAGCGGCGCCGTGTGGAAACCTTGCAGTCCAACGTGCTGGAGAAACAGCGGCTGCGGCGCGAGGTGGCACTCTACCGGGCGCTGGACCTTGTGCGTGAGGAGACGCGCCTGAAGGAGGAAGAGGCGCGCAAGCTGCAGGCGGCGGAAGAGGCGCGCCTGCGGGCGCTGGCGGCCGAACGCCGGGCGCGGGAGATCGAAGAGCAGCGGCTCAACGCAACGCCCGACGACGGATCGACGGGCACGGTGGCGCCGACCGGGGAAATCGAAGCTCCGGAGGTTCCAGCGGCAGATCCGGCTGCGGCTCCGGGCGGCGGTTCCGGTGGCATGCCGGTTCCCGCACAGGAGCGCGTGACGCGCGGCGCACCATTACCGCCCCTTAAATTCGAGGGGCTTCCGGGCGTTTATTGATGTTTTGCGTGAGGACGGGGATGCTCGGTTAAGTCACGAGCGGCGGCAGCAAGGCAGGTCAGACGATCGCGCTGCGATCACCGAAGGGCGTCTCGTCGTCGTAGTTGCGGGTGCCGATCCGGTCGCTTTCGCCCGACAGTTTCTCGTCGGCGCGGGTTTCGGTGGATTGCCCGCCGCCTTCACCGCGAGCAGACGCCTGCATCCGTTCCGCCGCCTCGGCCGCGGCAGCGCTCGCCTCAAGCTGCGCCACCTGCTCCTGAAGCTCGCCGATCTCGTCTTCCAGAGAGGACTTGGCTTCCTCGTCGGTCGCCGCGCTCATTTCCTGCTGCTTGGCGGAAATCCGGTTTTCGATGCCGGCGATTTTCGACCGGATCGATGCGGCCGTGTTGTTTGTCGTAGAGACCTCTACGGTGGTGGATGCGGATGTGACGGCACTGACCATGGGACGCTCCTGATAGTGGGCGGCAAGGACCAACGACTGAGGGACGACGCGGTGAACCGGGAAACGAGTGACCGGCGCGCGATTCGGCGAATCGAATAAATTCGATATAGGGGGTCAGGCGTGAACGAATGGTTAGTGTGCGTACTTGAACCGGACGCGGCGTTGGTTGACCGCCGGATGGTCGTTGCGAGCATGAACCCCGGTCCCAGGAGCGTCGGTTAGAGGCGCTTGCAAATGCCGTCCAAGCCCGTTCAGTTCTCGGCCGCGCCCGCCTTCAACACATCGAGCACATGCAGGCGAAGGGCGGAGGAGAGGTTGGTGGAGGCTTCGCGGGTTTCGTCGATCTCGGCCACGAGGGCGGCCAGCGAGAGGCCGCGATCGGATGCGATGGCTTTCAGTTCCTGCCAGAAGGGTTCCTCGAGCGACAGGCTGGTCCGGTGACCATGGAGGGAGACGGAATGTTTGCGGATCAAAGGACACCTCCGCTGCGCGACACGCATTGAAATTCAAAAACGGCGAAAACGTTCCTCCACCGGCCTCGCGCTGCGGCGGTGGCGAACGTCACGTTTCGTCGGATTTTTCCAGTCGTCCCTGCTCGTGCGCGCGCTCGGCCTTTTCGTTCAGCGCGCGCGTCAGGTCCTTCTCCACCTTGGTCCTGCCGAAGGCAATACGGTTCTGCTCGGCTTCGCGCGCCTTGAGGTCGCGCGCCTTGGCCTTGCGGAACTGGCGGAGATTGACGACGTCGCCGGTCATGGACCCGGCTCCGTCACTGCTTCTTGCGGAAGGCGTCGAGGGAGACGACGGAGCCTTCCTTCTTTTCGTCGGAGGCTGGCTTGGCTTCGGCGCCATCCTCCTGCTTTTCGGCCGTGGCGACGGGATAGGCGGTAACTTCGCCGCCTTCCTCATCCTCGTCCGCAAGCGGGACGTCGAATTCGAGCTCGAAGTTGACCGAGGGGTCGTAGAAGCCGCGGACGGCGTTGAACGGGATGACCAGCTTTTCCGGCGTGTCGGAGAAGGAGAGGCCGATCTCGAACAGGCTGTCTGTGACCTTGAGATCCCAGAACTGGTGCTGGATGACGATGGTCATCTGCTCGGCATATTTGGCTTTCAGGTGCTGCGAGATGCGCACGCCCGGCGCACCGGTCAGGAAGGTGATGAAAAAGTGATGATCACCCGGCAGCCGGCCGGTCGCCGCCACCTCCGCCAAGACCTTGCGAATGACACCACGAAGGGCGTCCTGAGCGAGAATGTCGTAGCGAATGTGGTCCGTCGCCATGTGATCCTGTCTTTCCTTGCTGTTCCTCTCGCGAGGCGCGCCTTATCGCATGATCCGGCAAAGTGTCAAAGCCGGTCACGAGTCACGGAAAGCCATACTACACGATTTTCATAAAGGGGAGTAGGTGAAGGCTTCTGTTGCCAGGTGCCTTCGAACCCCGCCTTGAGGGGCTAACCCCAAGGACTTTAGAGCGGGTTTCCCGCACCGCCATTAGGCAGCGAGAGCGTAACCCTTAGCGTTGTTGTCGTTTGCAACTACACTTGTGACCCGATAACGGCGGTATCATGCCGAGCAAAAGTTCGATCTTTACGCCCTTGTCGATCCTATTTCGCCCCCATCAAAAGCCGGTCCGACAGACGTCGTCACCGACCGGTTTTTGGTGGAGGCGCCGGGTACCGCCCCCGGGTCCAATAGGTTTATTACACCGACCGTTTATTGCCATAGCCGGAGCAAGCCCCGGCAAGGCTGATATAGGTGTTTCCGCCGGCGATGAAAAGAGGGGCGGGCGAACTATCCCGGCCTCCCGCCGCAGGTGCAATCAGCGGCAGCGGTTGCGGAAGACGATGTAATCGCCGGTCTTGTCGCTGAAATACTTGATGACGTAGCCCTTCTGGCCGCTGTCTCCGACGGGCACGCGGCATCTGAGGCCCCATTGGGTCTCCCGGCAGGACTCGACGAGGAAGCACTGGCCCGGCTCGATCCGGCCGATGATCTCACTCTTCATGTCCTCTTTGCCGCGAATGTTGAGCATGTTGAGGGCCTGGGCCCGGATGGGACCATTGCCGGTGCGGGGCGGGACGACGTCGACATCCTCGGCGCAGCGATCGTTGTCGTAGCGGCGATAGCACTTTTCGCGGCGGGTATTGCCGGCATTCTCCTGGCGTTGGGGCGCGCCGATACGCTGGCCGCTGGCGGGCTTCATCGTGACAAGACTGCCGTCGTTCATGCGACCGGTCAGAACGCCGCGATTGACGTTGAGCGTGGCAATCTGGAAGTTGTTGGTGCCGAGGATCGTCACGCCGTTACCGGTGGGCGCCCAAGCCCAGGCAAACGACATCGGGCCGACGCAGGTATAGGTCGTTGCCTTCAATTGGCCGCCCATGGCCTGGCCGGACAGATTGATCGAGCAGGCCCCAAGCGGCCCGCCCTCGACGGTCCAGTTGCCGACGAAATCCTGCGGCGACTGGGCGCTGGCCGCCGTGATGTCAAGAAGGGCCAGAAGGCCCAGGATAGCGAATGCACGAACTGCCAGTCTTTTCATGTCCATCCCCACCTAGTCGCGCCGCGAACGCGGCCCTGCTTTCTTCCGTCATTGCCGATCAGCGGGCAAGGTCCAAAATTTGCATCGACAGGACCCAGCCCATATAGGCTATGGAAAACCTCTTCCGGGCCGGTCCTTCGCTTGGTTCCCCCGGACCGAGCCTGTAGGATGCGGCTACTTTCGACTCGTGGTGAACCATGCGGCAATATCTCGATCTTCTTCGTCATGTGATGGACAACGGCTCCGACCGGGGCGATCGCACGGGCACCGGCACGCGCTCCGTGTTCGGCTACCAGATGCGCTTCGATCTCTCCGGCGGCTTTCCGGTGACGACGACGAAGAAGCTGCACCTGCGCTCGATCATCCACGAGCTGCTGTGGTTCCTGCGCGGCGACACCAATATCGCCTACCTGCACGAGAACGGCGTGACGATCTGGGACGAGTGGGCCGACGAGAACGGCGATCTCGGCCCGGTCTACGGCTCGCAATGGCGGTCCTGGCCGGCGCCGGACGGGCGCAAGATCGACCAGATCGCCAACCTGATCGAGAGCATCAAGACCAATCCGAACTCGCGCCGGCACATCGTCTCGGCCTGGAACCCGGCGGAGGTGGACGATATGGCGCTGCCGCCGTGCCACTGCCTGTTCCAGTTCTACGTGGCGGACGGCAAGCTGTCCTGCCAGCTCTACCAGCGTTCGGCCGACATCTTTCTCGGCGTGCCCTTCAACATCGCCTCCTACGCGCTCCTGACGCTGATGGTGGCGCAGGTGACGCGGCTTCAGCCCGGCGATTTCATCCACACCTTCGGCGACGCGCATCTCTACGCCAACCATTTCGAGCAGGCGAAGCTGCAGATGTCGCGCACGCCGAAGCCGTTGCCGGTGATGCGGCTCAACCCTGACATCACCGACATCTTCGCCTTCCGCTTCGAGGATTTTACGCTGGAAGGCTACGAGGCCGACCCGAACATTAAGGCGCCGATCGCGGTGTGAGGGATAAATGAGGCGGGCGGAGCTTCAACGCATCGCGGTGGAAAAGCTCGATGATGCGGAGCTTCTGTTTCGCCATGGACGATACTCGAACGCGTATTACCTTTTCGGCTATGCGGTGGAGATCGCTCTCAAGGCGCGGCTCGCGCGCTTCTTCGAGGCCGATACGATACCGGACAGGAAATTCGTGAACGATCTTCACACCCATAATCTTGCGCGCCTCATGGAATTTTCTGGCCTCCAGGCCGAATTGCGTGCGGCGCAGGCCCAATCGGTGCGGTTAAACGCCCATTGGTCCACCGTTACTGATTGGTCCGAGGCGTCCCGCTATGATATGATTGACCAATCGCGAGCAACGGCAATGCGCGATGCGGTGGCGTCCGAGGAAGACGGGGTGTTCGAATGGTTGCGGAAACGCTGGTGAAGGATGACATCGATGCCGGCCTGCGGTTGCTGGAACTGCTCGACCGGGCGGGTTTCGGCGTGACCGCGGCGTTTTGGTTGTACGATTCCGATCAGGAACGCTGGCGGTTCGTCGTTGCCGCGAGGGACGCCGAGCGGGTTCTAGGGCAGAAATACCTGGATGCTGCGGGGATTATCTCCAAAGCTCGCGAAAGCGGGCTTCCCGATCTCCTGCCGCTCGATCGTGTCAGGATCACAAGTTCGTCAGATCCGCTGGTCGCGGGCCTGACGCAGGTCGTGCGCGTCCCCGGGACGACGAGTGCGCGGTTTTCCCGTTCGATGGTCAATGGCATCTACGTCGAGGACGCCCTCATACACAGGCTGGCTGCCTGATGAACATCGTCATCGTGGTGGCGGCGGCGCGGAACGGTGTGATCGGGCGGGATGGGGACATGCCGTGGCGGTTGTCGACGGATCTGAAGCGCTTCAAGCAAATCACGCTTGGCAAGCCGATGGTGATGGGGCGGAAGACATTCGAATCGATCGGTTCGCGACCTTTGCCGGGGCGACCGCATGTAATCGTGACGCGCAACCGCGACTTTCATGCCGACGGGGTCGAGGTCGCGACGAGCCTGGAGGCTGGCCTTGACCGGGCAGGGGCGATTGCGGCGGAAACCGGTGTCGATACGGTGTTCGTCGTCGGGGGCGGGGAGATCTACCGGCAGGCCATGCCGCTCGCCGATGAGCTGCACGTGACGCATGTCGAGGCGGAGATCGAGGGCGATACCGTGTTTCCCGAGATAGACCCTGCTGTCTTCGAAAAAATCTCGGAGGAAAAGGTTCCGGCCGGGGAGAAAGACAGCCACGCGACGCGATACGTCGTCTATCGCCGAAAAGCTGCGGCATAACGCTCTATTTTCCATAGCTCTCAAAGAAGTTAGGGGCTTTCCGTTGAAAGCTTGGGGTCTCGTCCCTATAACCATGCCATGAGCCTGCGGGGTGGCCGGAAAACCGGCCGTTGGAGCGGGATTGGGAGCGTTTTAAACAAAGAGGTATGAATGCCCTGGAGCAATCAGAACGGCGGCGGCGGCCCTTGGGGCGGCGGCGGCGGTGGTAACAACCAAGGTCCGTGGGGACAAGGTCCTAACCGTCCCCGGGGCGGTGGTGGTGGCGGAAACGGAAATCCGCCGGATCTCGAGGACATCATCCGTCGGGGACAGGACAAGCTGAAGAACATCGTTCCGGGCGGGTTCAACGGCGGGGCGATTTTCGCCGTCGTCGCGATCCTCCTGGTCTTCTGGCTGATGCAGGCGGTCTACACCGTGCAGCCGGACGAACGCGGCGTCGAACTTCGTTTCGGCAAGCCGAAAGACGAAATCTCGATGCCGGGCCTGCACTTCCACCTCTGGCCGCTCGAAACCGTCGAACTGGTCAAGGTGACCGAGCAGCAGCAGAACATCGGCTCGCGCGGCAATACCTCCGGCACCAATACCGGCTGGATGCTGACGGGTGACCAGAACATCGTCAACGTGCAGTTCTCGGTGCTCTTCACCGTGACCGATCCGAAGGCCTATCTGTTCAACGTCGAATCTCCGGCCGAAACGCTGCAGCAGGTGGCCGACAGCGCGATGCGCGAAGTGGTCGGACGTCGTCCGGCGCAGGACATCTTCCGTGATGACCGCGAAGGCATCTCCAATCTCGTGCGCGATATCATCCAGGGCACCATCGACCGCTACGGCGCCGGCATCGCCATCAATGCGGTTCCGATCGAGGACGCCGCTCCGCCGCGCGAAGTGGCCGACGCGTTCGAAGAAGTGCAGCGTGCCGAACAGGACGAGGATCGTATCGTAGAAGAAGCCAACCGCTACGCCAACCAGCAACTCGGTCAGGCCCGAGGCCAGGCGGCGCAGGTGCGCGAAGAGGCGTCCGCCTATCGCGACCGTGTCGTCAACGAGGCGACCGGTGAGGCGCAGCGCTTCATCTCGATCTATGACCAGTATGTGAACGCTCCTGATGTGACGCGCCAGCGTATCTTCCTGGAGACCATGGAGAACGTACTGAAGAACTCGAACAAGGTGATCATCGAGGGCGGGCAGGGCGTCGTGCCATATCTGCCGCTGAACGAGCTGAACCGGTCCGCAACGACACAGCAGGGAGGCAACTGATGAACTCGAACAAATTGCCTGCCTTCATCATTGCCATCGGCCTCGTGCTGTTCGTGCTCTATTCGTCGATCTTCGTGGTGAACGAACGCGAACAGGCGATCGTTCTGCGCTTCGGTGAAATCCAGGATGTGAAGACCGAGCCGGGGCTGTACTTCAAGCTGCCGTTCGCCTTCCTCGACGCTGACCGCGTCCAGTATGTCGAAGACCGGGCCCTGCGCTTCGACCTCGACAACATCCGCGTCCAGGTGAGCGGCGGTGCCTTCTATGAAGTCGATGCCTTCGTGGTCTACCGCATCGAGGATCCGCGCCTGTTCCGGGAAACCGTATCGGGCGACCGGGTTGCGGCCGAATCGCGTCTCAGCACCCGTCTCGATGCCGGCCTTCGCCGCGTCTACGGTCTGCGCAGCTTCACCGCGGCTCTCTCGGAAGAACGGGCGTCGATGATGGCCGAGGTTCACTCGGACCTCAACGTCGCGGCTGAAACGCTCGGCCTGCGAATCCAGGACGTCCGCATCCGCCGGACCGACCTGACGCAGGAAGTGTCGCAGCAGACCTTCGAGCGCATGAAGGCGGAACGTTTGGCGGAAGCTGAACTGATCCGCGCCCGTGGTGGTGAAGAAGGCCAGCGTCGCCGGGCGATCGCCGACCGTCAGGTCGTCGAACTGGTGTCGGAAGCGCAGCGCGACTCGGAAATCATCCGAGGCGAGGGCGATGCGGAACGCAACCGCATCTTCGGCGAGGCCTTCTCGCGCGATCCTGATTTCTTCGACTTCTACCGGTCGATGCGTGCCTATGTGGCCTCGATGTCGAATACCGGCACGACCATGGTGTTGTCGCCGGACTCGGAGTTCTTCCGGTACTTCGGCGATCCGGCCGGCGCGGTTCCGCCCGGAGGACCTGCCACGCCCGGCGCCGCTGCACCCGCAGCGCCGGCGGCGCCGGTTCCGCCCGGAGGACCTGCCACGCCCGGCGCCGCTGCACCCGCAGCGCCGGCGGCGCCGGCCGCGCCCGCCAACTGACGGGCGGGCGATGCAGGATTTCCTGACGGGAATCGCATTCTTCCTCATCATCGAGGGGCTGGTCTACGCACTGGCCCCTCGTTTTCTTGTCGCGATGGCCAAATTGCTGCCATCAATTCCCGAACAACAATTGCGGATGACGGGCCTCGTTGCCATCGGTCTCGGCGTGGGTCTGGTCTGGCTCATCCGGATGTGATCGGCCAGAGGCCGTTTTCGCGGCAATAGCCGTTTCGCAATCGGCCGAAGCATCCTATGGTGCCGGCGTCATTCAACCGAGCCGCGAGGAAGCCCATGGTCGTGATCGCCAATCCGTTTTCGAAGCTGCTGTCCATCGTGCTTGCGAGTGCCCTTGTTGCCGGCTCCGGCATCGGCGGTTTGTCCGCCGGCCATGCCCAGGCGGTCGGCCCGGCGGCCGTCTCGGATGTCGCGGAAGAGCTGCTCGACGCGGTCGTGAACATCTCCACGTCGCAGAAAGTCGACGGCGAGGGCGAAGGCGAGGGACCGCGGCCGCAGGTGCCGGAAGGCTCGCCCTTCGAGGAATTGTTCGAGGATTTCTTCCAGAACCGGCGCGAGGGCGGCGGCAGCCAGAAGGTCAATTCGCTTGGCTCCGGCTTCGTGATTGATCCCTCCGGCATCATCGTCACCAACAACCACGTGATCGAGAACGCAGACGACATCGAGGCGGTGTTCGCCGACGGCTCGACACTGAAGGCGACACTGATCGGCACCGACACGAAGACGGACCTGTCGGTGCTGAAGGTCGAGCCGCCGAAGCCGCTGAAAGCGGTCAAATTCGGCGATTCCCGGAAGATGCGCATCGGCGATTGGGTGATGGCGATCGGCAACCCGTTCGGGCTCGGCGGGTCTGTGACTCTCGGCATCATTTCGGCGCGTGGCCGCAACATCAATGCAGGCCCCTATGACAATTTCATCCAGACGGATGCAGCCATCAACAAGGGCAATTCCGGCGGTCCGCTGTTCAACATGCAGGGCGAGGTCATCGGCATCAACACCGCGATCATCTCGCCGAGCGGCGGGTCGATCGGCATCGGTTTCGCGGTGCCGACGGAGCTTGCGGAAAACGTCGTCAATCAGTTGATCGAGTTCGGCGAAACCCGACGGGGCTGGCTCGGCGTGCGCATCCAGGAAGTGACCGACGAGGTTGCAAAGAGCGTCGGGCTGACCTCGGCGCGCGGCGCCATGGTGAGCGGCGTCATCAAGGGCGGGCCGGTCGAAAACGGACCGATCGAGATCGGCGACGTCATCGTTTCGTTTGACGGACGCGACGTGAAGGACAGCGACGAACTGGTGCGGGTCGTAGCGGAATCGCCCGTCGGCAAGGAAGTCGAGGTGCGCATCCTCAGGGACGGCAAGGAGCAGACCGTGAAGGTGACGCTCGGCCGGCTTGAGGATGGGGAGCGGGCTGCCGCAAACACAAAGGCGGACGACCAGGCTCCGGCAACAGAGGGTGAGACCGGCGAAGCGGAGGAAGCACCGCCGGCTGACGACGGTACCCAGGAGCCTGCCGGTGACACGATCCTCGGAATGGCGCTAGCGCCGCTCGACGAAGCCTCTCGGGAGCGTTATGGCATTGCCGCCAGCGTCGAAGGCGTCGTCATCACCTCGGTCGAGCCGGGTTCGGCGGCTGCCGAAAAGGGGATCGCCGAGGGTGAGGTGATCGTTGAGGTTTCCCAGGAGTTCGTGCAGTCGGCCGAGGACGTTGCCGATACGGTGACGGCACTCCGTCGCGACGGACGGCGCAGCGCGCACCTAATGATTGCCAACAAGGCCGGCGACCTGCGCTTCATCGCGGTGCCGCTGGAATAGCGGCACCCTTCGTGTCGAGAGATCACGGCCGTCCTTCGGGGCGGCCGTTTCGTTTCAGGCGTTGGCTTGCGCCTCGCGCCAGGCGCCGGCGGTGATGCCGTGGACGACGTGCCGCTTCAGGTGCGGATGGGTATCGGGCACACGCGGGTGATCGAAATCGAGGCTTTCGAGGCGACGGAGGCCGATGCGCTTCATGACGGATGTCGAGCGGGTATTTCCGGCGACGGCGAAGGAGAGGATGGCGTCGATGCCGCGGTCTATGAAGCCGTAACGGAGGGCGGCGGTGGCGGCCTCCGTGGCGTAGCCCTTGCCCCAGTAACGGGTCGCGAGCCGCCAGCCTATCTCGATCGTCTCCTCCGGCATGACGGGTGTCACCATGGCGGGGCCGAGCCCGCAGAAGCCGACGGGATCGCCGCTCTCTTTTTCCTCGATGGCGTAGAAGCCGAGGCCGGTGGCGTCGATCATGGCGCGGACGCGCTCCAGCATGGCGTCGGCTTCCTCGTAGGTCCGGCGCCAGGCGAAGAACTCCATGACCTTCGGATCGCGGTTGATCTCGCGGAAGAGGTCGCGGTCCTCGTCGCGCCAGTTGCGCAGGATCAGCCGGTCCGTTTCGAGGATCACGGTCATGGCGTGACGAAATCGGTCTTGCGGTAGCCCTGGAGATAGAGAAGCCCGGTGAGGTCGGCGTGGTCGAGGCGGATTTTCGCTTCCGCCGCGACGGCGGGCTTGGCATGCAGGGCGACTCCGGCGCCGGCGAGATGCAGCATGCCGAGATCATTGGCTCCATCGCCGACAGCGATGGCATCGGCGGGCTCGATGCCGAGGCGGGCGGTGATGTCGATGAGGGCGTCGACCTTGGCCTGCTTGCCCAAGATCGGTTCCGCGACTTCGCCGGTGAGGTGGCCGTCCTTTTCCAGCAGGATGTTGGCACGGTTTTCGTCGAAGCCGAGCGTGGCGGCGATGCGGGTGGTGAAGACGGTGAAACCGCCGGAGACGAGGGCGGTGTAATGCCCCCTGGCCTTCATCGTGGCGATCAGTTCCGGTCCGCCCGATGTCAGCGTGATGCGCCTGGCGATGACTTCGTCGACGACGGTGACGGGCAGGCCCTTCAAAAGCGCGACGCGTTCGCGCAGGGCCGGCTCGAATTCGATCTCGCCGTTCATCGCGCGGGCGGTGATGGCGGACACTTTTTCCTTAAGGCCGACTTCGGCGGCGAGTTCGTCGATGCATTCCTGGCCGATCATGGTCGAATCCATGTCGGCGATCAGGAAGCGCTTGCGGCGGGTTTCCTGATCCTGCACCGCGAGGTCGACGGGTAGTCCGGCGAGAAGCGTGCGCAGCGACGATTCGACCTGAGCGGGATCCGAGCCGTCCTTCAGCGCGATGTCACAGGCGATGCCGTCCGCCAGCCAGTAGAGGCCAGCGGCGCCGGCCGCCTCGGCCGCCTTTTCTCCAAGGGCTGGGCTGAGGACGGGATTTGACGGATTGGCGATAAGCGTGGCAACGAAGGCCATGATGAAGAACCCTGAGACAGAACCGGACGCGATCCTGATAACCGGGCCGACCGCTAGCGGCAAGTCCGCGCTGGCGCTCGATCTCGCCAAACGCCATGGCGGCGTCGTGATCAATGCCGACAGCATGCAGGTCTACGGCGTGCTGCGCGTGGTGACGGCGCGTCCTTCGGCGGAGGAGATGGAGGGGATCGAGCACCGGCTTTACGGGCATGTCGATCCGGCGACGTCCTATTCGACGGGCGACTGGCTGCGGGAAATCGGGCCGCTGCTCGAACGGCTGAAAGCGGAACGGCGGCTGCCTGTCATCGTCGGCGGGACGGGACTCTATTTCAAGGCGCTGACCGGCGGGCTGTCGGAGATGCCGGCCATTCCGGAGGATGTGCGCACGCGGCTGCGGGGGCGGCTGGTGGAAGAGGGGGCGGAGATCCTGCATCGGGAGCTTGCGGCCCGCGATCCCGCCGTGGCGGCACGGCTGGGCGCGACGGACGGGCAGCGGATTGTCCGGGCGCTGGAGGTTCTTGAAGCGACCGGTCGGTCGATCGCCGACTTGCAGTCTTCCGGCGGTCCCGTGATCGTCGATCCGGCGCGGGCGAAGAAGCTTGTCGTCCTGCCGGACCGGACCGTGCTTGCCGACCGCATCAACCGGCGGTTCGCCAAGATGCTGGACGAGGGGGCAGTGGAGGAGGTCGAGGCGCTGCTTGCGCTTGACCTGCCGCTCGCCGTGCCGGCGATGAAGGCGATCGGGGTGTCGCAGATTGCGGCAATGTTGAAAGGCGAGATGACGCGGTCCCAAGTGATCGAGACGGCATCGGCGGCGACGCGGCAATATGCCAAGCGGCAGATGACATGGTTCCGCAACCAGATGGACGAGAGCTGGCAGCGGGTCGATCCGGCGGCCGCTCAATCCTTGTCGTAGAGGCTCGACAGCGGCTTTCTGAGGATGCTTTCGCGCAGCGACGTGCCCGGTTCGCGGCGGAGGGATGGCGCGGGCTCCTGGGCGCCGTCGGTGGAGCGACGGAGGCTGGGCTGGGACAGATCGCGGCGGATCTCGACGAAATCCGGGCGGGGCGCCGCTGCCGCCGCCACTTCGGCACGGGGGAGCATGTCGGATCGGTAGGATTCGAGCGGAGCGGCGGTCTGTGCCGGTGCGGGAGACGACATCGCCGGGGATGATAGGGCTGGTGACGACAGGGCGGCATGGGCGGCGCGCAGGTCGCGGCTGTCGGGCAGGATGCTTTCGTCGCGATCGTCGTCGTCATCCCCCGGCTGCCGCGAGGCCGCGGCCTCATAGCTTTGCTGGAAGGCCGAAATGTCGGGGCCGCCGCTGACGGCGCGCATCCGGGCGACGACGTTGCGCAGGTCGACGGTGTCAGGCGTCTCCTCGGTGGTCTTGGCGCTGACGCCGTTGGCCTTCGGCAAATACTGTTCCTCGACGCGCGAAAAACGCATGCGCATGGGAACCGCGATGGCTTCGCCGAAGGCGATCGCCTCGCCATTGCCGATCGACGAGATGAAGCTGGTGGTGGAGATCGACGAATCGGGGATCGCCGAACGGATGATTTCCTGGTCGCGGTCGTTGGAGAGACGCATGGCAAACAGCGTCGAGCACTGCGACAGGATCGTCTGGTCCAGTTCGCCGGGGCGCTGCGTGATGATACCGAGCGAGACGCCGTATTTGCGGCCTTCCTTGGCGATGCGGGCGATCGCCTGGCGGGTCGGGAAGAAGCCGAGATTGGGATCGGCCGGCACGTAGCGGTGGGCTTCCTCGCAGACGACCAGCATATGGATCGCGCCATTGGACCAGAGCGCGATCTCGAAGGCCATGCGGCAGAGCACCGAGGCGACCGAGTTCACCACTTCCGACGGGATGCCGGCGAGCTGGAAGGTCGAGATCGGTCGGCCGTCACCCGGAATGCGGAAGATGTGCGCGATGGTCTCCATGATCGTGTCGTTGATCGTGTTGTTGGAGAACATGAAGTGGTAGCGCGGATCGTTGATCGCCGAGATGACGCGCATCTTGAGCGAGCGGAGGAAGGGCTTTTCGCCGCGACCTTCCAGGCGTCCGATGCGCTCGTCGATCAGGGCGAGCAGGTCGGCCATGCGGTAGGGCACCGGCGTGTCGGCGGTGATCGAACTTTTTTCCGTCTGGCGACGCATCAGGCTCGAATCGGAACCGCGGAAGGCGCGCTTGGCTTCGGGCAGCACGTCACGGAGGATGTCGAGCTCTTCTGCGACCGGCGGGCGTCCTCGGAACAGCACCTCGGCGAATTCGTCGAGCTTCATCAGCCAGAAGGGCAGGTCGAGCGTGTCGGTGTCGATGACCACGGCGTCATTGGGGAAGGCGGCTGCGAACTCGTTGTGCGGGTCGAGGATCAGGACGCGCAGCTTCGGATCGCTCTCGATCGCCTTGTGCAACAGGAGCGAGACGGCGGTCGACTTGCCGACGCCGGTCGAGCCGACGACGGCGAAATGCTTGGAGAGCATTGAGGGAATGTGGATCGTCGCGTCGATCGACTCGTCCTGCGTCAGTTTGCCGATGACGCAGTGATTGCCCTGGCGGCTCTCGTAGATGCGCAGGAGGTCGGCGGCGCGGATGCGGTGGGCGATGGCGCCGAGATAGGGGTAACGTGAAATGCCGGTCGTGAACTCGTCACGGCCCGAAGGGGCTTTATAGACCTCGCCAAGGAGTTCGACCTCGATCAGGAAGGTGTTGTCGGCGCCTTCGCCCCAGGCGTGGGCTTCCGTGTGCATGGAGAAGGCCAGCGCGACCACCCGGTTTTCGCCGACGCTGATGGAGATCAGGCGACCAACGGACCAGAGTTCGGTGAGATCGGTACCGCCTTCTTCCGCGACAGCGGCGATGGTCGCGCGCGAACCGTTGCACGCGACGACGCGACCCAGCAGCCGGTTGCCCGGCGCCATGGTGTTGCGGCGGTCCAACTCGCCGGCGGATCCGGACGTGTGGAGATCGTTGTTACGCAATACGGACTTCTCCCTGCTCGCGAGAGCCTAGCGGGGGCGCGTTAACAAGAGGTGTAGGGCTTTCGACGGTATGGTGAGAGGGAAAGATAATTGCGCCGATTGTTCGTTGACGGATCGGATATTTCTGGCTATCACTTCGCCCATGGCAAACTCGATCGTTCTTATCGTGGTGGGAAGGCGCATGGGCAGGATGGTGTAACCATCCGGCGACAGCCACCCATGCGCTAGAAGACAGGCTCCTCGAAGGGGCCTTTTTTTATGGCCGAAACCGGGGTAGCACCCCATCCCAAAACTCCAAGAGAAAATATGACGGGAAGAGGCATGACGGGTACAGACAATCAGATGACGGGCGCGGAAATCGTTTTGCGGGCGCTCAAGGACAATGGCGTCGAGCATATCTTCGGGTATCCGGGCGGCGCCGTGCTTCCGATCTATGACGAGATCTTCCAGCAGGAAGAGATCCAGCACATCCTCGTCCGCCACGAGCAAGGCGCGGGCCACGCGGCCGAAGGCTATGCGCGGTCGACCGGCAAGGTCGGCGTCATGCTCGTTACGTCAGGCCCCGGCGCGACGAACGCGGTCACGCCGCTTCAGGATGCGCTGATGGACAGCGTTCCGCTGGTCTGCATTTCCGGCCAGGTTCCGACCTCGCTGATCGGCTCCGACGCCTTCCAGGAGTGCGACACCGTCGGCATCACCCGGCCCTGCACGAAGCACAACTGGCTGGTCAAGGACGTCAACGAGCTTGCCAGCATCATCCACGAGGCGTTCCGCATCGCCCAGTCGGGCCGACCCGGTCCTGTTCTCGTCGATGTTCCCAAGGACATCCAGTTCGCCACCGGAACCTACACGCCGCCGGAAACGCACAAGATCCAGAGCAGCTACCAGCCGAAGCTGAAAGGCGATGCACGTGCCATCCAGGCTGCCGTCGAGCTGATGGCGAACGCGCGCCGGCCGATCATCTATTCGGGCGGCGGCGTCGTGAACTCGGGTCCGGAAGCCTCCAAGCTGTTGCGCGACCTGGTCGGTCTCACCGATTTCCCGATCACCTCGACGCTGATGGGCCTCGGCTGCTATCCGGCATCGGGCAAGAACTGGCTCGGCATGCTCGGCATGCACGGCTCCTACGAGGCCAACATGGCGATGCACGACTGCGACGTCATGGTCTGCATCGGCGCGCGCTTCGACGACCGCATCACCGGTCGTCTCAACGCGTTCTCGCCGAACTCGAAGAAGATCCACATCGACATCGATCCGTCGTCGATCAACAAGAACGTCCGCGTCGACGTGCCGATCCTTGGCGATGTCGGCAGCATTCTGGAAGACATGGTCCGCGCCTGGCGCGCGTTGCCGAAGAAGCCGGAGGCGTCGCAGACGGCCGAATGGCGTGACAGCATCGCCAAGTGGCGGGCACGCAATTCCTTCGCCTATACCCCGGCCAAGGACGTGATCATGCCGCAATATGCGCTGCAGCGGCTTTATGAACTGACCAAGGATCGCGATACCTACATCACGACCGAAGTCGGCCAGCACCAGATGTGGGCGGCGCAGTTCTACGGATTCGAACAGCCGAACCGTTGGATGACCTCGGGCGGCCTCGGCACGATGGGCTACGGCCTGCCGGCGGCGCTCGGTGTGCAGATCGCGCATCCGGAAAGCCTCGTCATCGACATTGCCGGCGACGCGTCGATCCAGATGTGCATCCAGGAAATGTCGGCGGCGATCCAGTACGAGGCGCCGATCAAGATCTTCATCCTGAACAACCAGTACATGGGCATGGTGCGCCAGTGGCAGCAGCTGCTGCACGGCAACCGGCTGTCGAACTCCTATACGGAGGCGATGCCCGACTTCGTCAAACTGGCGGAAGCCTATGGCGCGGTCGGCCTGCGCTGCGAAAAGCCTGACGATCTCGACGGGGCGATACAGGAGATGATCGACGTGAAGAAGCCCGTCATCTTCGACTGCCGCGTCGCCAACCTCGCCAACTGCTTCCCGATGATCCCGTCGGGCAAGGCCCACAATGAAATGCTGCTGCCGGACGAGGCGACGGACGAAGTTGTCGCCAATGCCATCGACGCCAAGGGCCGCCAGCTCGTCTGACCGAAGGAAGAAGACCATGAACGCACATCTTCAGCCGACCGGTTCGGCCTATTTCATCGCCAAGGAAACGGCGGTCATCGAGAGCCACACGCTTTCGGTTCTCGTCGACAACGAGCCGGGCGTTCTCGCCCGCGTCATCGGCCTGTTTTCCGGACGTGGCTACAACATCGAAAGCCTGACGGTTTCCGAGACCGAGCACGAGGCGCATCTCTCCCGGATCACTATCGTGACCCGCGGGACGTCGAGCGTGCTCGAACAGATCAAGGCGCAGCTCGAGCGCATCGTGCCGGTGCACCGGGTCGTCGACCTGACGGTCCGGGCGCGCGAGCTTGGGCAGGAGCGGCCGATCGAACGCGAGGTGGCGCTGATAAAGGTGGTGTCCTCCGGGGACATGCGGGCCGAGACGCTGCGTCTCGCCGATGCCTTTCATGCGAAGGTGGTGGACGCGACCGTCGACCACTTCATCTTCGAGCTGACCGGCAAGTCCTCCAAGATCGACCAGTTCGTGGCGATCATGAAGCCGCTTGGGTTGAACGAAATCTGCCGCACCGGCATCGCGGCCATGAACCGCGGCTCGCAAGGTATGTAATTTTCGGCGTCTTATAGTCGTCGCCAAGAAGAATGCGCCCGCTTCGATGAGAAGCGGGCGCTTGCATGTGAAGAATATGGTTAACGGCGGATTAATCGGCCGTTCCGGAATGGTTCATTTCTCCTGGTCCAGAACAAAAACGCTGGTCGCGCGTTTACTTGGCACGGAAGGATATGACCATGAACAAGCCGATCATACTGTCAGCAGCCACCTCTTTGTTTGTCACCGCCGCGATCTTGCTCGCGGCGCAGAGTGCATCCGAGGCCCACAGCAGCATTCCGGCCATGGAGACGATTACCCTGCAGAAAACCGTGCGCCTGCCGGTCGCGCCGAACGAGGAATGGGACGAGGCGGCCAGCGAATGGGCTCTCGACTGCTATGACCAGTTCGGTCCGGAGGGTAGCGATCCCAATACGACCTCTCTCGACAGCTGCCTTATGCCGTCCTGATTTCTTAAATCATCTCGAGCGGTACCTTGCCTGCCGGAGGTGGAAAGGCCTCATCGAGAACCGCGAGATCCTCGTCCGTCAGGTCGACATCCACCGCCTCCCGGTTCTCCTGAATTCTTTTCAGACTCGCACTCTTTGGTATCGATATGACGCCCTCGCGTTCCATCAGGAAAGCGAGGGCGATTTGCGCCGGGGTGGCCTGATAGGCCTTGGCCATATCGACGAGAACAGGGTTTGCGAGAATGCGGCCCTGTTCGATCGGCGAATAGGCCATGATGGCGACGCCGCGCTGCTGGCACCACGGCAGGAGATCGTATTCGATGCCACGTCTGCTGAGATTGTAGAGGACCTGGTTGGCGACGCATTTTTCGCCATCGGGTGCGGCGAACAACTCCTCCATATCATCTGTATCGAAATTCGACACGCCCCAGGCCTCGATCTTGCCCTGCCGTTTCAGGTGCTCGAAGGCGCGGACGGTTTCGTCGAGCGGATGGTCGCCCCGCCAGTGCAGCAGATAGAGATCCAGCCTGTCGGTGCCGAGACGCTTCAGGCTTGCCTCGCAGGCGGCGACCGTCTTCTCGAAGCTCGCATTCCACGGATAGACCTTGCTGACGAGGAAGACGTCGTCGCGGCGGTCCTCCAGCGCCTTGCCGACCACGATCTCCGCGCCGCCATCGCCGTACATTTCGGCCGTGTCGACCAGCGTCATGCCGAGATCGATGCCGAGACGAAGGCTGTCGATCTCCGCCCGTTCGCGGCTCTTCTGCTCGCCCATCTTCCATGTGCCGAGGCCAAGGGCCGGGACGGAACTGCCGTTTGCAAGGGTGACGGTGGGGAGGTTGTCATGCATCGGGTGTGATCTCCTCTTCGGGAGCCGAGATTAGAGAAGATGCACGCCATTACAATGCGTTCGAAGCTTGCAACCATGACAATTTTCGTGTGGTGGCGTCGTAGCGCAGGCGCTAATGCAGTGGCTCGACACCGGAGAATTTCATGGAACTCGCAACGCTTGCCACGCTGGTCGTCTTTGCCTTCACGACCTCGATCACGCCCGGCCCCAACAACATGATGCTGTTTGCCTCCGGCGTGAATTTCGGGTTCCGGCGGACGATCCCGCATATGCTGGGGATCGGGGTCGGGTTTCTGTCGCTGCTGATCGGCGTCGGCTTCGGCCTCGGGGCGCTGCTTGCGACTGTGCCTCTTCTCTATACTGCCCTCAAGATCGCCGGCGGCTTGTACCTTGTCTATATCGCCTGGAAGATCGGAACGTCGCGCAGCCTCTCGGAGGGTGGAGGGGCCGCACGGCCGATGACGTTCCTTGGCGCTGCCGCCTTCCAGTGGGTCAATCCGAAGGCGTGGGTAATGGCCGTGACGGCCATGGCGACCTATGCCGATCCGACGCCCGACCGCTACGTCTTCAGCGTGATCGTCATCGGTCTCGTCTTCGCGGCCGTGAACCTGCCGAGCGTGTCGACCTGGGCCGGGTTCGGCTCTGTTCTGCGCGACTGGCTGTCGGTGCCTGTCAGGCTCAAGTGGTTCAACATCACCATGGCGGTGCTGCTGGTTGCCAGCCTCTGGCCGATGCTTCGGTAACGCGCTCTTTTCACTTGGATTTGATCTCCCGCCCGCTTAATCATCGGGGATCAACAACGCGGACCGACCGACGTGCACGACCACGATCATCACCACCACGACCATGATCACGACAATCACTACTCCGACATGCAGGCGCGGGTGAGGGCGCTCGAGACGCTGCTGACCGAAAAGGGCCTGATCGATCCGGCGGCGATCGACGCGATCGTGGACACCTACGAGACAAAGGTGGGGCCACGCAACGGCGCCCGCGTGGTTGCCAAGGCTTGGACCGATCCGCGGTTCGCCGACTGGCTACGCGAGGATGCAACGGCGGCGATCGCAAGCCTTGGCTTCACCGGCCGGCAGGGCGAGCACATGCGGGCGGTGTTCAACACGCCCGAGACCCACAACATCGTCGTCTGCACGCTCTGCTCCTGCTATCCGTGGGCGGTGCTCGGGCTGCCGCCAGTCTGGTACAAGGCGCCAGCCTACCGGTCGCGGGCGGTGATCAATCCTCGTGCGGTGCTTGAGGAATTCGGCTTAACTTTAGAGAATTCTAAAAATATTCGCGTTTGGGATTCGACCGCTGAGCTGCGCTACCTGGTGGTGCCAGAGCGGCCGGCCGGGAGCGAGGACCTGGACGAGGACGCGCTTGCGGCCCTTGTTACACGCGACTCGATGATCGGCACCGGGCTGGCGCTCTCGCCGGAGGCGCGGCGATGAATGGGCCCCACGATCTTGGCGGGCAGATGGGGCTGGGGCCGGTCGCGCCTGAAAAGGACGAGCCCTATTTCCATGCCGATTGGGAAAAGCGGGCGCTGGGTTTGACGCTCTCCTGCGGTGCGTTCGGTGCATGGACCATCGACGAAAGCCGCCATGCCCGGGAGAATATTCCGCCTGCCACATATCTCTCAGCCAGCTACTACGAAATCTGGATACGGGCACTCGATGTGCTGCTGGAGCGACACGGCTTCGCCACCCGGGAGGAGCTGTTCTCGGGGCATTCGATCGGGAAAGGACGGCAGCCGCAACGGGTGCTCAAGGCCGATATGGTGGCCGGCGTGCTTGCCAAGGGCGGCCCCTGCGACCGGCCGGTCCATTCCGAGCCGCGTTTCATGCCTGACGACGTCGTCAAGACGAAGAACTTCCATCCCGAGACCCATACCCGGCTGCCGCGTTACGCGCGGGCCAAGACGGGAACGATCGAGGCGGTGCAGGGCAGTTTCGTGTTTCCCGACGACAACGCGCATGGCAAGGGCGAGAACCCGCAATGGGTCTACACGGTTGTCTTCGACGCATCGGAAATCTGGGGCGAGGGGGCCGACCCGACGCTGACGGTGTCGATCGATGCCTGGGAGAGCTATCTTGAGCACGTGTGAGGTTCGCTCGCCGATGTCGGGTTCGCCGGGTCTGCCCGTGTCGGCGGAGGGCGATCCTGTGTTTGCCGAGCCGTGGCATGCGCAGGCGTTTGCCATGACGGTGCATCTGCACGAGCGCGGGGTGTTTTCCTGGAGCGAGTGGGCGGAGCGCCTTTCGGCGGAAGTGCACCAGCCTGATCGGGCCGAGGACGGATCGGATTATTTCGATGCCTGGGTCGCGGCCCTGACAGGCCTTCTGGTGTCGAAGGGTATCGGCGACGAAAGCGACGTGCTCGCGCTGCAGGAGAGCTGGAAGCGGGCAGCCGAGGCTACGCCACACGGTCGGCCGATCCTGCTGGAAAACGATCCGCAGCGCTAGGATGTGCCGCTTGCCAGCTGTGGTGATGAGACACTCAGTGCGGTGTCTGGGTGTGTTTGTTTGAAATTCTCGTTTTGGTTGACGGCATCGGGTTTTATGCTAGCGTTATCCCTTCGGCGCTGGAGGGGTAGCCATGGAGATTGGACCGGACAAGCAGTCTTACGCGGAAAACAAGAACTGGCAGCTTGGCGCCTATCTGGTCATGCTTCCCTTCATACTCGTGTTTCTCCTGATCGGGCTCTGGCCTTCGGGTATCAAGGATGACCTCTGGGCAACCTTTCTGCTGAAATCTGTGGCGCCCGATGTCGGCCTGCTGCTGATCATCGCCATGGCCGGCGCGCTCGGCGGGTCGCTCAATGCTTCCTACAAGTTCGCCATTCACAAGGGGCTCGGCCAGTTCAACGACAGCTGGAACTGGTGGTATGTCATGCACCCGGTGTTCGGAATGGGGTTGGGGCTGCTGGTCTGCCTGCTGTTCAAGGGCGGACTGTTTGCAGTCGGTACGGCTGGGGACAAGACTGCGGCCGTCGATCCAACGGGCCTTGCCGCCCTGTCGGCGCTGGTCGGGATGTTCGCGCGCAAGGGCATCGCGAAGCTGGACGAACTGTTCGATACGCTCCTGAAAGCGCCGAAGGTTCAGGAGGAGATCGAAGCGCTGCCGCCGGTGATCGACAGCGTCGAGCCCTCCAACAAGAAGATCAACGACACTGACAAGGGGATCCTGGTGAAGGGACGCAATTTCGCGGCCCGGGCGACCGTCGAGATTGATGGCAAAGCCGTCGTTCACAAGGTGATGGACGATGGCAGATTGCAGGTCATGCTCGAGGATGGGCAACTGGCCAGCGCGCGCAAGGTCCCGGTGGTGGTCATCAATCCGGCCGGCAATGGCGGTCGATCCAAGCCCGCGCATGTCGAGGTCACCGAATAGCTGGCACACGTTTCTTCGCCACGTTCGCGCGAATTCGTCGCAGTGATTTCAGCGGTGAGGCAAATAGCCGTTGCGTCTTGCTTCCGAATCCTGACAAGACCGGGTCATGCAGTTCGCGCCGCAACAGGATGAGGCTCTGAAAGCCGTTTCGCAATGGCTCAAGGAGGGCCGCCAGCCGGTGTTCCGCCTGTTCGGCTATGCCGGTACGGGCAAGACGACGCTTGCGCGGCATTTCGCCGAGCATGTCGACGGCGACGTCCTGTTCGCGGCCTTCACCGGCAAGGCCGCGCAGGTTCTGCGTCAACGCGGCGCATCCAATGCCAAGACGATCCACTCCCTGATCTACCGCCCGCGCGGCGAGGAGGCGGTGGAAGACGAGGAAACCGGCAAGACCTCGATCGCGCCGATGTTCGCGATCAACCGGCAGAGCCCGGTCGCCAAGGCGGCGCTGATCGTCATCGACGAATGCTCGATGGTGGACGAGCAGCTCGGCAAGGACCTGATGAGCTTCGGTACGCCGATCCTCGTGCTCGGCGATCCCGGCCAGCTGCCGCCGGTCTCGGGCGGCGGCTTCTTCACGGAGCATGATCCCGACTACCTGCTGACCGAAATCCATAGACAGGCGCGCGACAATCCGATCATCGAGCTTGCCATGCATGTCCGTGAGGGCAAGGAGATCATGTATGGCGACTACGGCACCGCCAAGGTGATTTCCAAGAACGAGGTGACGCAGGAACTGGTGCTCGACGCCGATCAGGTGCTGGTCGGGACCAACAAGACTCGCCGGCGCTACAACAAGCGACTGCGGGAGCTGAAGGGTTTCTCCGCCGACTATCCGCAGGCGGGCGACAAGCTGGTGTGTCTTCGTAACGACCAGGTGAAGGGGCTTCTGAACGGCTCGCTGTGGCAGGTGATGAGCTCGTCGCGCGAGACGGTTAAGCCCGGCATCAATCTCCTGGTGCGGCCCGAGGACGACGAGGACCGAGGTGCGGCGAAGATCAAGCTGTTGAAGGCGGCCTTCGAGGATATCGAGACCGAAATCCCGTGGTCGACGCGCAAGCGCTATGACGAGTTCGATTATGGCTACGCGCTGACCGTTCACAAGGCGCAGGGCTCGCAGTGGAACGACGTGGTGCTGTTCGACGAGAGCTGGGCCTTTCGCGACACGCGCGAGCGCTGGCTCTATACGGCCGTGACCCGCGCGGCGCAGACGCTCACCATCGTGCGGTGAGCGCTTCTGCGGTCAGTTTTTCAGCGATACCAGCGTCATCACAAGATCGCGCTCGCTCTTGCCCGAGGCGGTCGCGATGTCGTTCAGGGGCATGTCAGCGGTCGCGGCCGTATAGCCCTTATCTTTCAGCATCGACAGGAAAGTGTCCTCCGACTGGTGGTAGAGGGCCGCCACGTCGCCGAGCCTTGCCGCGGTGACCAGCGTGATCATGGCGATCTGCGGATTGCCGGCTCCGGTTCCGCTTGCGGTCAGGGAGGGCCAGGCGAAGACGAGGCCTGCGACCAGCGAAAGAGCCAGCGAAATGGTCATCGGCAGGCGTTTGAAATAGGTGAGAAAGGCGCGCCAGTTTTTCCACACATGCAGCACGAAGGGCACGATCAGCACCATGCTCAGCCATTCGTGCATGCCGTGGAACGCGGCGGTGCCGACGTGGAAGAAGAGGGCGATGCCCGAAATCAGCGAGACAAGGAAAAGGCCAGTGACGAGAGGCGTGGCGTAGCGCGAGAAAAGGGAGGGCATAAGACGAGTCCGTTCGTTGTGATAACAGACTTCGGCATACACGCTATTCCTCCGGAGTCAGCTTAAATCCCCGTAAGCTTTGACAGAGGGCAAATGCAGCCTAAGAGGCGACGACGCCGAGAAGGACTGCCTTGGCGACGGCCTGAAACCGGTTGTTGGCGTCGAACTTGCGGATGATGCGCTCTTCAAGCGCGGCGATCTCGTCCGACTGGAGGCCGAGCGCCCGCGACAGTCGCATCGGCGTATAGCCTTCGGCCATGAGTTCGAGGCATCGTTTCTCCAGATCGGTGAGCTGGACTGCAATCCGGTGCGCGGTTGGCGCATCGTCATGATCGTCGTCGTCCGACAGGAGACGCTCGATCTGCTGGCTCTGCCGCTGGATGGTCGACAGCGCGGCCGTCAGTTCGCGGCGGCGGGTGCGCAGGGCCTGGCGGAAGATACCATCGGCCTCCTCCTGGCTGGTGGCGCCGGACAGTTCTTCCAACAGCTCCTGGATTACGGCGACCGGCATGCCGATTTCGCGGCAGGTGTTGATCAGCGCCATGCGCTGCATATCGGCGCGGGTATAAACGCGCATCAGGCCGATGCGGCCGGCGGACAACAGTCCCTTTTCCTCGTAGAAATGCAGGGTGCGATGGGTGACGCCGAAGTGGTTGGCCATTTCCGCGATCGCGATCGGCTCGTCGGGCGGATTGCGCGGCAGCGTTGCTTGCGGCAGGAAGCCGGAAGCCGCTTGCTGGCCCGCCGCAGGAGGTTTCCGTTCATGCAGGTGCTTGGAGCGTTCCGCCATATTGTCCCCTTCCTGCTCGGTCGTCCGGGCACGGTACTTCCCTGGGCGGGACCATGACCGTCCCGTCCCGGCAATCGCGCCAAGGCGTGCTTTCTGGTTTGCGTTCCTCAACGCATCGTTGCCGCGTCTCTCCTCCCGCGACCATCACACAGGTTACGCCGCTGTCGTCAAACTTGTAAACCGGGAAACGCCGCGTCTTCTGCAAAAGTCTGAAAAAGTCCTCATTCGTCGCGATTTTTGTGCCGAAGCGGGGCAATTCGCTGCAACCTCGGCGAGCCGGTGGAGGTAATGAGAGCGATCCATCAACGCCGCTCATGGAATGGCGAACGAAACGCGTTGGCAATCGGGCCCGACTTGGCCTAAATCCGGACGGAACGATCATCGCTTCGAAAAGTGAACCCGTCATGCCAACCCAGCTTTCGGTCAATCTCAATGCCATCGCCATGCTGCGCAATCGGCGCGATCTGCCGTGGCCGGACGTCGCCGATTTCGGCCGTATCGCCCTTGACGCCGGCGCCAGCGGTCTGACGGTCCATCCGCGGCCGGACCAGCGCCATATCCGCTTCAGCGACCTGCCGGTGCTCAGGGCCCTGATCGATGACCAGTTTCCCGATGCGGAGTTCAATATCGAGGGCTATCCGACCGAGGATTTCCTGGCGCTCTGCGAGGCGACCGAGCCGGAACAGGTGACGCTGGTGCCTGACGATCCATCCCAGGCGACGTCGGACCACGGATGGGATTTCGAGAAACATCGAGATTTTCTCAAGACGGTGGTCGCGCGACTGAAGCGCAGCGGCATGCGCGTGTCGTTGTTTGCGGACGGTGACGGCAATGCCGAGCGGGTTCGGCTCGCTAAGGAGACCGGTGCGGACCGGATCGAGCTCTATACCGGACCATATGGCGGGTGCTTCGACGATCCGGAAAGGGCTGCCAAGGAAATCGAACTCCTTGGGAAAACGGCGGATGCGGCGCTCGCGCTCGGGCTTGGCGTCAATGCCGGGCACGATCTGACGGTTGCGAACCTTCCGGCCCTTGTGAAGCGGATCCCGCGACTGGCCGAAGTGTCGATCGGCCATGGGTTGACGGCGGATGCGCTGGAATACGGCATGGCAGAGACGGTGCGCCGTTTCCGCAAGGCATGTGGACAGACGATCTGATCGTCTGGTTTCAATGGGCGTGGGGAGCGGCCTGAACGGGCGGCTCGCGCCGCTCCCCCGTCTCCTCATCCGGCGAGGGACGCGGAGTTGGTCTCGATGAAGGTTTCCAGCGTGACGAGCGGAGCACCCACCAGCTTCTCCGCATCGGATGTCACAATGCCGAGGTCGCCGGCGCGTGTCGCCGCCTCGAAGGAAACCAGTGTCGGAATGAAGGGGGCCGGTACGCCATGGGCGGCCATGCCCTCGGCCAGTTGTTCATCGGTGATGTTGACGACGTCGAGCGGCTTTCCGGTGGCAGCCGAAGCGAGGGCGGCGATCTCGCTGTTTGAATAGGCGCGGGCGCCGGTCAGCGTGTAGATGACGTTTTCAGACGGTGGATTTGCGAGGGCCGCCGCCGTCGCCCGGGCGATGTCTTCGCGGGCGATATGGGAGGTCTTGCCGTCGCCGGCCGACGTATACCAGTGGCCCGAGGCGAAGGCCGGGGGGAGGCCCATGAAGAGGTTCTGCATGTACCAGCCGTTGCGCAGGATCGTGTAGGCCATGCCGCTCGCCTTGATCGCTTCCTCCGTGCCGGCGTGATCCGGGGCGAAGCTGACCTTGCTCGTTTCGGCATTCGGTATCGAGGTGTAGTAGACACGGCCGACGCCGGCCGCCTTTGCCGCGCGAACGGCTGCCTGGTGCTGGACCAGCCGGTGACCAGGACGATCGAGCACATCCGTCGATATGATCAGCAGCCGACCGATGCCGGCAAATGCCTCGATGAGGCCCGCCTCATCGTCGAAATCGACCCGGCGGATTTCGACGCCCTTGCCGGACAGGTCGGCAAGCTTTGCCGTGTCGCGCGTGCCGGCGACCAGATCGGAGGCCGATACCTTGCCGGAGGCCAAGAGGTTGTCGATGACGAGGCGGCCAAGCTTGCCCGAGGCGCCGGTGATAAGAATCTTGCTCATGGGTATCCCTTTCGATCGGCGCGTCCGGCCGGTTAGTCGCTCTCAAAATGAGAGTAACACTAAAATGGGAATTGACGTGGAGCTGTAAAGAAGGCAGTTTTTCGGGACCTCGTTACCTTCAGGGAACCACCCGGATGAATGTCGCTGTCGATCTGAAGAACAAGCTTGCCGATTTCAGCAGCGGCGAAGGCGGGCTTGCCAATTGCCCGGTGCGGACGGTGATCGATCATATCGGCGGGAAATGGTCGTCACTGTTGTTGCTGGCGCTCTCGGAAAAGCCGTACCGGTTCGGCGAACTGCGTCGGCTGGTGCCCGATATTTCGCAGCGGATGCTGACGCAGACGCTGCGGGAGCTGCAGCGCGATGGTTATGTGCAGCGGACAGTGTTTCCGACAAAACCGCCGAGCGTGGAGTACAGGCTGACGCCACTCGGGGTCTCGCTGTATGGCGCACTGTCGAGCCTGCTCACCTGGGCGGAAGAGAATTATCTGGCGGTGCGCGAGGCGCGGCGCAGGTTCGACGAGGCCGACGAGACCTGATTTACAGGTCAATCTCCCAGGTCTGGCCAGTCAGTTCGGGTCCGAAAAGAGTGTGTTTCTCCTCGGAGACGAGAGAGAAGCCGAGCTTCCTGTAGATATGGCGCGCGGCGTCGAGGTTGTCGTTGGTCCAAAGGGTCATCCGCCGGTATCCCGACTGCCGGGCGAAGGACGTGGCCTGTTCGGCAAGGAGCATCCCGAGCCCCAGGCCGCGGGCCATCGGATCGACGTAAAGCAGCCGCAGCTTGGCGACATCGCCTCCGCCGTTTACCACCATGATCGAGCCCAGCCGCACGCCGGAGCGCTCGGCAATCCAGCAGGCTTCATTACGGGGATCGTGGCCGGCGAGAAAGTCCGCCGCCACTTTCGCCACCAGCCCCTCGAAGCCCTGGCGCCATCCGAATTCGCTAGCATAGAACTCCGTTTGCGACTGTATGATCCAGCCGAGGTCGCCCGGTCTGTGCGGGCGAAGGACCATGGGCGTCTTTTGCGTCTCCTGGCTGCCCAGCAGGCCGGTGATGCGCTGCATCGCCGAGGCGAGCCCCTCCTGCTCACTGGCGGGAAGGGCTGACAGCATCTCGCGGATCTGACCGCGAGACAGGTCGGCCAGCTGTTCGTATTCCGCCGTTCCGACGGGTGTCAGGCGAAGGCGGCGGCTGCGGCGGTCGGCCGGGTCGCTCTCGATCGCGACGAGACCGCGGTCGCGGAAGACCTTCAGAATACGGCTGAGATAGGCGGGATCGAGGTGGATGTCGCGGACCAGATCGGTGGCCGTGGTCGTGCCTCTTGCGCCGATCTCGTAGAGAACCCTGGCTTCTGCCAGTGTATAATCCGCTTTCAAATAGGCCCGATCGAGCAGTCCTATGCGGTCGGTGTAGAAACGGTTGAAGGCGCGGATGCCGTCTATGACGTCAATGTCGTTTGGCGCGTGCATGGCGAATGATCTCCCCGCCACAACAGCTAATCCGAAAAATTGACTTCATCAAGATAATATTTGACTGAGTCAAATAAATTCACGTTGCCGCAGATCGGCTTTCATCGCCAGTTCGACGGCGGACTGGCAATGCAGGCGGGTGGAATCGAAGCCGGGAAGGGGAAGATCATCGGGATCGAGCAGCAGGCAAATCTCGGTGCAGCCAAGGATGACGCAGTCTGCGCCAGCGGCGCGCGCCTTGTCGATGATTGCCAGATAACGGTCGCGGGAAGCGTCCTTCACCTGACCGGCGCAGAGTTCGTCGAAGATGACGGCGTGGACTGCGTCGCGATCCGACTTTTCGGGCACCATCGGATCGAGACCGAAGGTCCGCATGCGCTCGGTATAGAAGCCATGTTCCATGGTGTAGCGCGTGGCGAGCAGCAGGGGCCGGCGCAGGCCAGTCTTTCTGATGGCGTCGGCCGTAACGTCGACGATGTTCAGCAGAGGAGCTGAGATGGCCGAGGACACGGCGTCGGCAACGAGATGCATCGTGTTGGTGCAGATCAGCACGCATCCAGCGCCGCCACGCTCCAGCATGCGGGCCGAGGCGGAGAGGCGTTCGGCCGCCTCGTCCCATCGGTCGGCCTTCTGCAGGGCGACGATCTCCGCGAAGTTCAGGGAGTGCATGAGGATCTCCGCCGAGGCGATGCCGCCGAGACGGTCGCGGACGGCCTCATTGATCAGACGGTAGTAGACCGCAGAACTCTCGAAGCTCATGCCGCCGATCAGACCTATGGTTTTCATCCCGTTCTCCTGCGTTTCCATCTACTCGCAGCTTAGGGCTCGCCTGAGGCAAACGGGGTGTGTTTTGATGTCGGTAGTCGAGGTTCCGCGCAACAAGGATGCATGATATATCGCCTTTACGCTCTTCTATTGCGTGAAGGTGATCATGATCGACGACAGAGACAGGAAGATTCTGGATTTGCTGCAACTGGACGCGGCCATGCCCGTGGCCGCCATTGCCGACAAGGTGGCGCTGTCTCCGTCGGCGTGTTCGCGGCGTATCCAGAAGCTGGAGGACGAAGGTTATATCGTCGCGCGCGTGGCAAAGCTTGATCGCGACAAGGCCGGGGTGCCCACGACCGTGTTCGCGCTGATCAAGACCGCGCATCATTCAGACGAGTGGATCGAGGAATTCCGGCGCGCGATCGCCGACATTGCCGAGGTGGTGGAGGCGCACCGGCTGACGGGCAATTATGACTACCTGCTGAAAGTCGTGCTGCCCCGGGTCGAGCACTACGACGTGGTCTACCGGCGGCTGGTGAAGCGCATCGAGCTTTTCGACGTCTCCGCGTTCATTTCCATGGAGACGTTGAAAAGCGGTGCGGTGCTGCCGGTCGGCTACGCCGTCTAGATTATTCCGGCTTCGGCAGGCTGCGATCGGCCAGGCACTTGCTGAGCGGCAGGAGCTTCACCGAATAGATCGCGGTGATGCGGCCCATGTCGCGCGGGTCACCTTCGGTCTCGGCCTGGATGCAGCCGCAGGTGTAGCCGTAATTGCCGTTGGCCGCGACATAGTCGCCGGTCGAGATGTCGGGGAAGTTTTCCATGCCGAGCGGTTCGTCGGGACTGCCCTGGGAGAGGATGATCCAGGTGCCATCGCGGTCGTCCAGCCAATAATTGCCGGGCGTGGGGTTCTGGATCCAGCCGCAGCGGTTTTCCTTGGCGAACGCAAGGCCCGGCAGGCCGATGAGGCTGAGAGCAAGAATTGGGGAGAGCAGGTGGGGGCGCATGATTTCCTCCGATAGGGCCTGAAGCTCAGTATCGCAGGTCACGCCGGCTGCCAAAGACCAAATGTGGTATGGCAAAAAAGTTCGGGGGTCCCGGCCGAAGCCGGGACCCCGTGTCACCCGGAGGTGTCGATCAGTCGTTGGCGACCGAACGGGATACCAGGTCGAGCGTACGGTCAGCCGATACGCGGTAGACTTCGCGGAAGTCGCTGCCGCCGGCATTGAAGCTGTGGAGGACGGTCGAGCCGACCGGAGCTTTAGACAACTGTGCGACATGGCCGCCGTAGGTGATCGAACCCTGGATCGGCTCGATGGCGAAGGCGGAGGATGCGCCGGCAAGCGAAGCGATGACGGCGGTTGCTGCGATGATGGTCTTCATGGTCTTGTTCCTTTCGAATCTGCTGCCGTCCAGCCTAGTGCTGTCGGCCGCAAGGGGATGGTTGAGATCAGTCGTTGGCGACCGAACGGGATACCAGGTCGAGCGTACGGTCAGCCGACACGCGGTAGACTTCGCGGAAGTCGCTGCCGCCGGCGCTGAAGCTGTGGAGGACGGTCGAGCCGACCGGAGCTTCAGACAGCTGGGCGACATGGCCGCCATAGGTGATCGAACCCTGGATCGGCTCAACGGCGAAAGCGGAGGATGCGCCGGCAAGCGATGCAATGACGGCGGTTGCTGCGATGATGGTCTTCATGGTCATGTTCCTTTTCGATTTGGGTTCCGGTCAGTCAGTCGACTGCGCCGGGTCTTGATGTGTGTCGGGATCAGTCGTTGGCGACCGAGCGAAAGACGAGGTCCAGAGTGCGATCAGCGGAGACGCGGTAGACTTCGCGGAAGTCGCTGCCGCCGGCGCTGAAGCTGTGAAGGACGGTCGAACCGACCGGTGCCTGCTGGAGCTGGGCGACGTTACCGCCATAGGTGATCGAACCCTGGATCGGTTCGATGGCGAAGGCGGAGGAGGCGCCGGCAAGCGAGGCGATGACGGCGGTTGCTGCGATGATGGTCTTCATGGTTGTGTTCCTTTCAAGTCTTGGGAGGACTTTAATCTTGGGTTGTATTTGTGGTGGCGCTGCTGGCGTTCACCTTTGTCGAGATCAGTCGTTGGCGACCGAGCGGGATACCAGGTCGAGCGTACGGTCAGCCGATACGCGGTAGACTTCGCGGAAGTCGCTGCCGCCGGCGCTGAAGCTATGAAGGACGGTCGAGCCGACCGGAGCTTCAGACAGCTGGGCGACATGGCCGCCATAGGTGATCGAACCCTGGATCGGCTCAACGGCGAAAGCGGAGGATGCGCCGGCAAGCGAAGCGATGACGGCGGTTGCTGCGATGATGGTCTTCATTGGGTGTTTCCTTTTCAGTGTTTTATGGGGAGACTTCAGGTGATTTCCGGAGATCTCTCTGGTTGAGCGGTTGAATGTCAGTCGTTGCTGATGGAGCGCGAGACCAGCTGAAGGGTCTTGTCAGCGGCAACGACGTAAACTTCATTGACGTCCTTGCCCGCGTTGGTGAACGTGTGGAGGACGGTGGAGCCTACCGGTGCCTTCTCCAGCTGGGCGACGTTTCCACCGTAGGTGATCGAACCCGGGATCGGTTCGATAGCGAAGGCGGTGGAAGCGCCGGCGAGAAGTGTAGCGGCTGCTACGATTGCGAGCTTGTTCATGACGAACCTCTTTGTTGTCTTGTATATCGAACTTGTCGGTTCGATGAGCTGGATTTGGGATACGGATTGGTTTTTGACAAGGGGTCAATTGCGGTCAATCGAACTTTCTGGTTCGATACGTCTTGTGTGAAGCTTTTGTGTATCTGTTTAAAATCAATAACTTAAAATTACTATTCCGGTTTTGTGAACGCTGTGATTAATTATATGCAACAACAATCACTCGTGTGTGATGGGATTGTGAGGCGGTTGTTGGGCTTGTCTTTTTTAAATGGCGTTTTCGCAGTCATAGACGCTTGACCTCCTATATCCGCCGCTATAGAGATATGAACCGTACGGTACGGTACGCGAATTGGAGGTGCTTTTTTGTCAGCGGATCTCACGAGCGATGCAGGATTCACGCCGCGGCAGAACGCCGTCCTGGCGGAGGCTCTGCGTCTGCTGGTGGAGGGCGGCGACAAGGCGCTCACGACGGCGGGGCTGGCTCGCGCCGCGAACTGCTCCAAGGAAAGCCTGTACAAATGGTTCGGCGACCGCGACGGGCTGCTTGCCGCGATGATCTCCTATCAGGCGAGCAAGGTTCGCACCGTCGAGCGCCAGGGCGAGAGACTGACGCCGGCGAGCCTGCGCGAGCATCTCGACATCTTCGCGCATGATCTTCTGGATGTTCTTGCCGGGGATGTTTCGCTGGCGCTCAACAGGCTGGCGATCGGCCAGACCAGCCGCGACGGTTCCAAGCTCGGGACGCTGCTGCGCGAGCGCGGCCGCCGGCAGATCGACAGGCGGGCGAGGGCGCTCCTCGACGCCGGCCAGCGCGACGGACTTCTACGCTTTTCCGACGGCGAAGAGGCCTACCGCACATTTTACGGGCTCATCGTTCAGGACATGCATGTGCGGATGCTGCTTGGAGAGATGCCCGACACCAAGAAATTCGCAGCCCGGGCCCAGCAGGCGGTTCACGCCTTCCTGGCGCTCTATGGCACGGACAAGGTTCTGGCCGGACCGGAGGGCAATTCCGCCTCCGGCCGGTCCGTCACAAACACTCACCACAACTGACAAGCATAGGGAAGGAACAGACAATGCGCGTCTATTACGATCGTGATGCCGACGTAAACCTCATCAAGTCGAAGAAGGTCGTCATCGTCGGCTATGGCAGCCAGGGCCGGGCGCACGCCCTCAACCTCAAGGATTCCGGCGCGCAGAACGTCGCGATCGCCCTGAAGGCCGGCTCGCCGACCGCCAAGAAGGCCGAAGCCGACGGCTTCAAGGTCATGACGGTTGCGGAAGCGGCCGCCTGGGGCGACCTCCTGATGATGGCAACCCCGGACGAACTGCAGGCCGGCATCTACAAGGCCGACATCGCTCCGAACATCCGCGACGGCGCGGCAATCGCATTTGCTCACGGCCTCAACGTGCATTTCGGCCTGATCGAGCCCAAGGCTTCGGTCGACGTCGTGATGATCGCGCCGAAGGGCCCGGGCCACACCGTTCGCGGCGAATACCAGAAGGGCGGCGGCGTGCCGTGCCTGGTCGCCGTTCACCAGAACGCTTCCGGCAACGCGCTCGAACTCGCGCTCTCTTACGCCTGCGGCGTCGGTGGCGGCCGTTCGGGCATCATCGAGACGACGTTCCGCGAAGAGTGCGAAACGGACCTCTTCGGCGAACAGGTCGTTCTCTGCGGCGGTCTGGTCGAACTGATCCGCGCCGGCTTCGAGACGCTGACCGAGGCAGGCTATGCACCGGAAATGGCCTATTTCGAGTGCCTGCACGAAGTGAAGCTGATCGTCGACCTGATCTATGAAGGCGGCATCGCCAACATGAACTACTCGATCTCCAACACGGCCGAGTGGGGCGAATACGTCACCGGTCCGCGCATTATCACCGCCGAGACCAAGGCCGAGATGAAGCGCGTCCTGAAGGATATCCAGACCGGCCGCTTCACCGCCGAGTGGATGCAGGAATGGCATTCGGGTGCGGCCCGCTTCAAGGCAACCCGCCGGCTCAACGACGAGCATCCGATCGAGCAGGTCGGTGAAAAGCTGCGCGGCATGATGCCGTGGATCGGCAAGAACAAGCTGGTCGACAAGGCCCGCAACTGATTGTCGCCAAGGCGCGCCGCGCACGGCGCTGCTGCAAACTCAAGGGCCGGAGAGCGATCGCTCTCCGGCCCTTTCGTTTTTGTGGGTTCGCCTGTTCAGATGAACAGGAAGTCGCTGGCCGACAGGGACTTCACATTGTCCAGGGTGACGATCAGGTGCGCTTCCTGATCGCCGCCGGCGCCGTCCGCGTCGAACCAGAGGCGGTGCGTGTCGGTCTCGAACAGGAAGGTCGGACCGTGGCCGGTGGCCACTGGATTTGCGCCCTGGATGAGCGCGAGCTTGTAGTTGCTCTTCAGGCCGAAATCGATGGAGTCGATCGCGATCTTGTCGTGGCCCCGCTGGAAGTCGGTGATCTCGTCACCGCCGCCGACGAAGGTATCGAAAACGAACCGGTCGTCGCCGGAACCGCCTGACAGAAGATCGGCACCGCTTCCGCCGTTCAGTGTGTCGTTGCCGCCGCGACCGTAAAGCGCGTCACCGCCGGCGCCGCCGGTCAGCACGTTTGCCTCATTGCTGCCGGCAATCCAGTCGTCCTTGGCGGAGCCGGTGACGTTCTCGATGGAGACCAAAGTCAGACCGCGCGCCAGACCGTCATTCTTGGTGGAGTCCAGGAGGTCCACCTTGGCGGAGATGTCGCCATACCAGTTGCCGAAGGAAAGCGTGTCGGTGCCGGAGCCGCCGTCGAAACGGTCGGTGCCGCTGTAGACATCGCGGTAGAACTGATCGTTGCCGGAGCCGCCGTAGAGCTTGTCGTTGCCGGCGCCGTCATAAAGCGTGTCATTGCCGGCGCCGCCGTTCAGGGTGTCATTGCCGTTCTTGCCGCGCAGGACGTCGTTGCGTGCGCCGCCGGTGACGACATCGTTGCCGGAGGTGCCGGTGAAGTCCAGCTGTTCCATGCCGGTGATCGTGGTGTTGGCATTGACCTTCACCGTGCCGCTCGACAAGGTGAACTTGACGCCTTCCGACAGGGTGCTGAGGTTGAGGTGGACGGTATCGATGCCGCTGCCACCATCGGCGGTGTCGTTGCCATTCATGTAGATGTGGTCGTTGCCGGCGCCGGCGCTGATGACATCGCGGCTGGTATCCCCGCTGCCGTCGGCGGCATAGAGGCGATCATTGCCGTCGCCGCCGTAGAGCTTGTCGGCACCGCTGCCGCCATAAATCCAGTCATTGCCGCCAAGGCCCGAAATGGTGTCGTTGCCGGCATTGCCGCGGAAGGTGTCGGCGAGATTGCCGCCCTTCAGGGTATCGTTGCCGGAGCCGCTGGCCAGGATGACGGCCTCGAAGTTCTTCAGAACGGCATTGCCGTTGACGAAGGTGGCATTCGAGCTCAGCGTGAAGGACATGTTCGACGTCCCGCGCGAACGATCCACCGATGCGACGTCGGTGCCGGAGCCGCCGTCGGCCTGCAGGACGCCATAGGTGTAGCCGAGACCGCTGTTGAAGGAAACGCTGTCATTGCCAGCGCCAAGATTGACGACCGACTTGTCGCCGCCGGAATGGTTCTCGAACACCGTGATGTCCACGCGGTCGTTTCCGTTCCCGAGGTTCATGGTGTTGTTGCCGCCGAGGTCGTAGGCGGTGTCATCGCCGTCTCCGCCTTCGACCTTGTCGGAGCCGAGGCCGCTGTAGAGATAGTCGTCACCCTTGCCGCCATAGAGCTGGTCGTTGCCGTCGCCCGTCTGGAAGGTGACCTGACGCGCGGTGCCGGCGCGCAGGATGTCATTGCCCCGACCGGTGGTGATCTCGTAGATTTCGACGTCCTTTGCGGTCGTGCCGTTGGAGACCTTGCCCGTCGTGCCGCTGATCGAGAAGGTGGTGTTGGCGTTGGAGTCGGACACGTCGATCACGGCCGTGTCGATGCCGGAACCGCCATAGATGGTGTCCTTTCCACCTCCGGCGATCAGGACGTCGTTGCCGGCCTCGCCGTAGATGACATCGTTGCCCAGGCCGCCGTTGACCATGTCATTGCCGGCGCCGGCCTTCAGGCGGTCGTTGCCGCCATAGCCGAAGATCACGTCGTTGCCATCGAGTGTCGTGAAGGTATCGCTGCCGTTCGAGCCCTTGAGGTTATAGGCTTCGATACCCTTGATCGTGGTGCCGTCGGAGAGCGTATTGGTCAGGTTGGCGGCTTTTGCGGTGAAGACTCCGCTCAACCCGGTGATGTCGAGGATGTCGGTGCCGGAGCCACCATCCACGGTGTCGCGGCCCTGGCCGATGGTCATGATGATCTCATCGTTGCCGCTGCCGGCATTGATGCGGTCATTGCCGTCGCCACCGATGATATAGTCGTTATCGTTGCCGGCATCGATGATGTCATCGCCTTCGCCGCCATCGATATAGTCGTTGCCGGAGCCGCCCGTGATATTGTCCTTGCCGCGCCCGCCATAGAGGCTGTCCCTACCGTTGGCGCCGGAAAGCGTGTCGTCGCCATCGTCGCCGCTGATGTAGTCGTTGCCGTAGCTGCCGCTGAGCGTGTCGTTGTCACTGCCGCCGGAAATATAGTCGTCGCCCTGACCGCCATAGAGGGTATCCGCACCGGTGTCGCCGATGAGGTAGTCGTTGCCGCCGCCGCCGTTCAGCCTGTCATTGCCGGCACCGCCGTAGAATTCATCGTTCCATGCGCCGCCTGTCAGCGTATCGGCGTAGGAGGTGCCGAAGATCCCGTACCTTTCCACGTTCTTGACGGTTGCGCCAAGGATCGAGTTCGTCACGGTCGGATCGGCAACAGCAAAGGTGACGCCGCTTGAGAACCAGCGCAGGTCGAACTGCATCATGTCGACGCCGAGGCCGCCGTCGATCGTGTCGCCGTCCCAATTTCCCGGGTCGAATTCGTTGAAGGTGTCCTCACCGATGCCGCCGGACAACGTGTCGGCACCAACTCCGCCAATCAGGAGGTCATCGCCCGAGCCGCCGATCAGCTTGTCGTTGCCGGCTTCGCCATAGAGCGTGTCGTCCTGGAAGCCGCCGTCCACGGTATCTTCGCCCTCGCCAGCGGAGACAATGTCACTGCCAAACCCGCCGTAGATCTGGTCGTTGCCGCCGAGTGCCGCAAAATAGTCGGCGCTGTCGTCGCCAATCATGGTTTCAGCGTTATCTGTTCCGTACCTGTAAGCCATGGTGTTTCCTTTCAATGGTTGTGTTGCCGCTGGCCGCACAGGATGACCGCCGCCACCGGCAAAACCGGTTGAAAGGCACGCGTCATCCCGCCCCCGTGCGGGTGCGCACGTGGTTCGCCATGCTGATGGTTGCGATCGTCCGGTGCGGCCGATCCCTACTCTTGGTGATGCCGTCCGCCCGCAGAAACGGCGCGCGACGGCCTTGCCGGAAGCGGTCCCTGCGTTACCGGCTTCCGGCCTGTCCGGACCCGCTCCGAATTCCCGCAGCGTTCCTGTTGTTGAAAATGGATCGCCGCCTGCCGCCAGCGCTCCGCCGCCTTGCTCTAGCGACGGTCCGACCGATCAGCAAACTGCATTCCCGTCATTATGTTATGCGCTTTTGCATAACGACGGCGATGGTCGTCTCAGGCGCGAGCGCGGGACCTGAAGACGACAGTCGCAAACAGCGCCATTGCGATAATGGTGAGGAAGGAGCCAAGCACCGCCAGACCTTCCGAAATCCCGAGAACCGCGAGCGCGATACCGGGACAAAGCGTCACGACACCGGCCGTGGCAAAGCCGACCTGCACCTTTGCCAGCCTCATCCCCGACGCCGCCGGAACGGCATGATAGAAGAGGCCGTACAAGGCGACACTGACCCAACCGACCAGGTTCAGGTGTGCATGGGCGGGTGCCAGCATGTGGTCATGGGACGCCGCCATGAAGATGCCGAGCGCCATGGCGACCAGCGCGTAGGCGACGGCAGTCGCCAGGCAGAAGAATGAAAGTCCACGCATTTCTATACCTCTCCAATATGGAACCGTCCGTCAGCCGGATCAGGGCGCGGACATGCAGTTGATTTCGAATGTCGCGACAGCGGCTGCGACGGGCGGGAGGACGCGATACTGATCGCCCGTGCTGATCTGCTGTGTTTGTGTCTGATAGTCGTCGGCCGGCGATGGCGCGGGCCTCGCTTCACCTCGTCGCGGGCAATACGCGCTCGGGGTGTAATCCGCTTCCTAAAACTTCCCTAAATCCGCCCGCGTGTCGATAATATATGACGGTCAGGCCGAGGGCGGCGGGAGGATTGCGATACCGTGACGGGCCGCCGCCGCCATGACGAAGGGTATGTCCGGCTCCGATGCCGGCGGGAAGGTCGTTGAGTCGGCTTCAACCGGCGTTCCGACTTCCATGAAGAAATCCTCGTGCGGGCCAGCGGGCAGGTTGATGATGACGAGCTTGCCGGGGGCGTCGCCCGTGTTGCGGAACATGTGCGGCAGGCCCGGGGGAATGTGGACGAAGTCGCCCGCCTTGCATGTGCGCGGCTGGCCGTCGAGGATGAATTCGTAGGTGCCTTCGACGACGAGAAAGCCCTCCTCGTCCTGCTGGGTATGATAGGGCGATCCCGCTCCCGGCGCCGTCAGGCACCCCGCCAGCGAAAAGCTCCCGGACGTATCCGGCGCTTTGGCAATGAAGGTCAAAAGGTTTCCGAGAAAATGAACTGTGCGCGGCGCCGAGTGGCCGGATGACGCATGTGAGGGATTCACGCTTGCAACTCCTTTCTTAAATGATAGTATCGGATCATCACGAGACGATAGTCTCATAATGAGGTGTAAATGCCAGGTCAAGAGAAAAATTTCGAACGAGTCAACCAGAAGAAGCGTACACGCGCCGAGCTGATGCGCGCCGCACTGGAACTGACGGAACGTGGCTTGTCGCCGACCGTTGTAGAGGCGGCGGAACACGCGGGCATATCCAAGGCGACCGCTTACCGGTATTTCTCGACAGCCGAGGATATGATCCGCGAAGCCGTGCTGGATGCGGTTGCGAACCGAATTCAGGTGCAGCCGCTCAGCGACGATTCGAATGCATCCTGCAGGGCAGTCGATGTCATCGGACAGGTTCTGCACATGGTGGAGACAAATGAAGCGACGTTTCGCGCTCTGCTTGCGAGCACCGTGGGCGGCAGCCATGCCGTTAAGCGTGCCGGGCGGCGGGCGGAGTGGCTGAGCGAGGCGCTACAGCCGCTCGAGGCCGAGCTTTCCGCCGCGGACTTCCGTCGTCTCGTTCATGCGCTGGGGTTGATGTGCGGCATCGAAACGCTCGTCGTTCTCAAGGATGTCTATGACCTCGAAACCGAAGAGGCCATCGATACGGCCCTGTGGGCCGCCCGGAAGCTGATCGCGGGTGTTCTCGCTGATGTTTCCGCAAGGGGGGATGCCTGACCTTGAGTCAGGCTTCCAGCCGGGGCTGTTGGCGCGAGAGGTCGCTGGCGTGGCGGACGCAGTTGCGACCGGCGCCCTTGGCGGCGTAGAGGGCTTCATCAGCCTCAGACAACAGGGTTTCATCCTTCGCGGCATCGCGCGCGGGCTTGGTGGCGACGCCGAAGCTGGCGGATATCGAGGTTGCGGTTCCCGTTGCCGCGGCGAGATCAAGCCCGGCGATTGCTTGGCGCAGCCTCTCGGCGACCTCTTGCGCCTTGCAAGCGTCAGTGTCCGGCAGCAGTACCGCAAACTCCTCTCCGCCATAGCGGGCAAGCACGTGCGAGTCGTCCACGCGAGTCGCCATTGCTGTCGCAACCGCACGGAGGCAGGCGTCGCCGGCAAGATGCCCGTGGGTGTCGTTGAAGCGTTTGAAGTGGTCGACGTCGACGAGGATCATCGAGAACGGCAGGCCGAGGCGGTTGGCGCGATCCAGCAGGCTCGACAGGCTCCGGTCGAAATGGCGGCGGTTGGGCAGCGCTGTCAGCCCGTCGGTCAAGGCGTGGCGGGCCAGACGCTCGTTCGCCGAGGACAGTTCCCGGTTTGCCAGTTCCAACTCCCCGAGAAGGCCGTCTTTTTCGGTCTCTGCCTTCATCTGTGACAGGCGCAGGCCGATCAGGCGGCTGACATAGGCCAGCTGGAAGGCGACGAAGATCGCTGTCAGGGGCAGCATCAGAAGATGGCCTTTCGCGACCGAGATCATAAGCAGCGTCGAGAGCAGCAGCCCAGCCTGGGTGAGGGCCGGCATCGGCGTCATATAGGCGCGCGCACTTGCCGATTGTACGAGAATGCAGCCGACGACGAGGATGGTGACCGTCGCCTCGCTGCTGGCATCGAGCAGCAGAAGTCCGAGCGAGGCGCCCCACAGGGCTCCCGAACCACCTGCCGAGATCCAGAAGACCATCAGCCACCGGTTCAGCGCTTCGGAGGACGATGAGGATCGGTGTCTGTAGGCGTATCCGACGGCGAACCGGCCGACGAGTTGAATTGCGAGGGCTGCCATGGACCACTGGAGATAGGCGGGTTCCGCAATGATTGTGGTTTGCAGCGCCACAAGGGCGATGGCCGCGCCCGCGAGAAGATGAGGCCAGATGGAGAAGAGGTCATCCAGCACCGACCAACAATAGCGTTCGGAACCGAATTCACGACCGATGACAGATTGCAGGATGTAATTTGACGTGGCGGGCATAAATATAACGCTTCGATTGTGTGACTGCACGCTAGCGCCGGAGTCTAAACAAAGTCCTCCGCCCACTGGCCAAATTGGGTGTTTCGCTGGCTGTTCACCCGTTGACCCGGTTCGATTCGGTCCGCTGAAGGGGTAGAGACGACCGAACATTATCCGGCACTCGAAAAAATGTGAGAAATGTTGCGTGTGGCGATAGGTCAGCATTGTTGACTTATCGTGGTTTGTGTGGTGATCTTGCTCCATCACAAAAACACTTCGAGGAAACTCCCGTGCTGAATTGGGACCATATCTTTGCAACGCGTTCCTCGCGTATGCGCGCCTCCGAAATTCGTGAACTTCTGAAGCTGCTCGAGCGGCCTGACATCATCTCGTTCGCTGGCGGCATTCCCGATCCGGCGCTGTTTCCGGACGAGGCCTTCAAGACCGCCTATGCCGACATTTTTTCCGGCGACCAGGTCGGTACGGCGCTGCAGTATTCGGTGAGCGAGGGCTACAAGCCGCTGCGCGAATGGTTGCGCGGCGAGATGGAAAAGCTCGGCATTCCCTGCACCATCGACAACATCTTCATCACCTCAGGATCGCAGCAGGCGCTCGATTATCTCGGGAAGCTGTTCCTGTCGCCGAAGGATACCGCGCTCGTGACGTGGCCGACCTACCTCGGCGCGCTGCAGGCCTTCAATGCCTACGAGCCGAACTACGACCAGCTCAGCGTTTCCGGCAATCGCACGCCGGAAAGCTACAAGGTTGCTGCGGAGAAGAACGGCGGCGCCGTGAAATTCGCTTACCTATCGGCCGATTTCGCCAATCCGACGGGGGAGACGGTCGACCGCGCCGGCCGCGAGCGGCTTTTGAAGCTCGCCGAGGAACTCGACATCGCCATCATCGAGGATGCGGCCTACCAGTCGCTGCGCTACGACGGCGAACCGGTTCCGCCGATCCTCGCGCTCGAGATCGCCGAGAAGGGCTCGATCGAGGAGACGCGTACGATCTACAGCGGCAGCTTCTCCAAGACTCTGGCGCCGGGCCTGCGCGTCGGCTTCGTCGTCGCCGCCATGCCCGTCATCCGCAAGCTGGTGCTGATGAAGCAGGCTGCCGACCTGCATTCCTCGACGATCAACCAGATCGCCATCACCCATGTGGCCGAGCGGCATTTCCCGGAGCAGGTCGCCAAGATCAAGGCTGCCTACAGCGCGCGCCGCGACGCGATGCTGAAGGCGCTGGAAAAGTACATGCCAGCCGGGACGACCTGGACCAAGCCTGAAGGCGGCATGTTCGTCTGGGTGACGCTGCCCGAGGGCATGGACGGCGCCGAATTGCTGGCGCGGTCGGTGGAGACGGAGAAGGTCGCCTTCGTGCCGGGGCAGGCGTTCTTCGCCGACCGGTCGGGGACGAACACGCTGCGGCTGTCCTTCTCCTGCGCCAACGAGGCGATGATCGACGAGGGTATCAAGCGTCTTGGACGCCTGGTCGGCGGAGCGATTGCCGCGGCAGCGTGACCGCGTGTCGTTAGCCAAAACAAAATAGGCCCGCGAGCGATCGCGGGCCTTTGCATTGGACCAGGCTTCTGCGCGCTTAGTCGCGCGCGAGCACGATGATCATGTCCTCCGGCTGGTAGGTCATGGCCGGCGCCCTGTGAGGGTTGACGACAACGCCGCCGAGATTGCGTTCGTCCGGGTCGTTGTCGCGCAGACGGCGATAGCCGATCGCGATCTCGCCCCGGCGCAAGGCCGAATAAGCGATCGTGAAGAAGTTCACCGGACGATCGATCGAGACGTAATCCGTCACCGGGCGCATGTAGAGTTCCGAACCTTCCTCGTTCAGAAGTTCGGCGAAGATCGCCGACATGTAGGGATTTTCCGATGCCTGGGCGAGCATCAGACTGACCAGCTTGTTGCTGACGACGAAATCGTCGGCGCGCGTAACCTCGGCCAGTTCCCGGTTGCGGACGTCGGTCATCTCGCTGACGACGTTGATATGGTGTCCGGCGCGCTCTGCGATTTTCCTGAGATGCAACAGGGTGATCAGCGTGCGCGTGTCGGCGGACTGCGCATTCATGTGGTCGCTGTATCCGAGGACGAGCACGTGATCATAGCTGTCGATGTCGAGTGTATCGAGCGCAGAACGGCTGCTGGTGTCGACAACCCTATGGGTCACCGTCATGTTGTCGACCGGCAGCGCAAGCGCGTCGATCTCACTCTCAAACTCCGGCGTGCTGGCGGCAATGGTCAGGTGCGAGCCCTTGGCGACATAGCGGGACAGTTCGCGGGCGATGATCGGGCCGCGGCGGTTCCAGCCCAGCATTAGGGTGTGTTCCGCCTGGTTCGGATGCTTCACGGGCGCGATCACCGCCTCGCGGTCCAGCTTTATGTCCTCGCCCCAGGTGCCGATGGAGGCATCATCCTCGGCGATGATGATCGCCTTGTCGCCGGCTTCGAATACGCGGTTGGGCAGGGGATTGAGATGGACCGCGTCGTTCCGGTCGCAGACACCAATCAGCGCGCAGTTCTCGAACGCCATGACCGATGCGGCGAAGCTCTTGCCGGTGAGCGCCGGGACTTCCAGCGTATAGATTTCGCAGCCGTCGAAATCGAGAAGTTCCGAGTAGACGGCCGAAAGACCCGATTGCCGGCTGGTGTGGACGACGATCCGCGAGATCAGGTCGTCTGCGAGCACCAGCTGCAGTTCGCCGCCACCGACGATGCCGGCGACCTCCGCGTTTTCGGCGTCGCGGATTTCCGCCGCGATCATGTAGCGTTCCTGGCGGCGCTTTGGATCATGCACCAGTGCCAGCACGGTCTTGATGACCTGGCTGTCCGGATCGTCGCCTTCCGGGGCGAGCACGATGATCGAGCGCGAGGTTTGCGGATTGACGATAGAGAGGTCGTAGAGGTCGGTCGGATCGCCGGAGCGGCAGATGATCCTGGTGTTCTTGAGATTGTCGACCTTGGCGGCGATCTCTTCCTCCATCTCGACCTTGTCGCGGTTCGCCATGATCACGATCCGCGGATGGCGGCGGCTCTGATTGGCGATGACGAGTTCGGAGATGATGTCGAAGATCGAGGGCGACCAGTTGAGGATGATCGTGTGATCCTGTTCCAGCACCCTGGAGCGGCCCTTGCGCAATTCGTCGAGCTTGTTCTCGAGACCGCTGCTTAAAACACCGATCAAGGCGGAGAAGACAAAGATGCCCGAAATGGTGACGAAGAGCGACACCATGCGGAAACTCCACCCCATGTCGCCACCCATGGTGCCGGCGTCCATGGTGCGCATCAGGGATTCCCAAGCGCCCTCGATGAAGCCGACGGGTTCGCCGCCTTCAGGGGCTATGCCAGTCAGGGACAGAAACAGACCGGCGAGAATGATGACGATCAGCGAGATCAGCCCGAGCCAGCCGATCAGCGCCACAGCGCCGCCCGCCATGCTCTTGTCGAATGCATAGCGTGCCCGCGCGCGCCAACCCGCTTCCGCCTTCATGGTGCCCTTGCCCCCTTGCAAAGATCAATGTTCCGTGAAGGCCACTAGTGCAAAACAATCCGGCTTGGAAGCGGGTGCCGGCTTTCGACCGATAAAAGTCTGAGAACGGTGCAAAAATCGGTGACCGAGCGGGCCAGTTGCCGGGGCGGGACGGCCGCGATGTCACATGGCTGTTAAAACCGGGTCCTATTGAGCGGCCACCGATGAAAGGAGATATCCCATGAAGAAGCTGCTCTTGACCGCGACGGCCCTGGTTGCCCTCGGTGCCGCGACGTCTTTCGCGAACGCCGCCGACCTGGTGCTCTACACAAGCCAGCCGAACGAGGACGCGCAGGCGACCGTCGACGGCTTCATGGCTGAAAACCCAGAGATCAAGGTCGATTGGGTGCGCGACGGCACGCCGAAGATCATGGCCAAACTGATGGCCGAGATCGAAGCCGGCAATCTGGTCGCCGACGTTCTCTTGATCGCCGATACCGTCACGCTGGAACGCATGAAGCAGGCCGGCCAGTTGATGGCCTACCAGTCGCCGGAGGCCGCCAACTACGACGCAAGTCTCTATGACGCCGACGGCCATTATTACTCGACCAAGCTGATCACCACCGGCATCATGTACAACACCGCGGCTTCGATGAAGCCGACGAGCTGGCAGGATCTGGCCAAGCCGGAAGCCAAGGGGCTCGTCACCATGCCGAGCCCGCTGACCTCGGGCGCCGCGCTGATTCATGCCCAGACGCTGACCGGCGTCGACAGCCTCGGCTGGGATTATTACCGCGCGCTGCAGGAAAACGGCGCGATCGCCGCTGGCGGCAATGGCGGGGTCCTGAAATCAGTGGCATCGGGCGAAAAGGCCTATGGAGTCGTCGTCGACTACATGCCGATCCGCGAGAAGGCCAAGGGCGCGCCGGTGGAGTTCGTATTCCCGGAAGAGGGTGTCTCCGCCGTGACCGAGCCGGTTGCGATCCTCAACGGCACCGAACATGCCGACGCCGCCAAGAAGTTCGTCGACTACGTCCTGTCCGAAAAGGGCCAGGAAGGCTTCCTGAAGCTCGGCTATATTCCGGCGCGCAACGGTATGCCGGTTCCGGACGGCTTCCCGGCCCGCGAGTCGATCAAGGTTCTGCCGCTGGACGCCGCTGCCGCGCTCAAGGCAACGGACGAGGACCTGAAGACGTTCTCGTCGATCTTCGGAACGAACTGACGCCGCAATGGCCACTTCTTTCGTCAAGGGAAACAGCCAGCCCCGCTGGCTGTTTCCATTTGTTCTGACGGCGGTCTTTCTTCTTTGCGCGCTGCCGCTGATCCGGCTTGCCGGGGCGGGGGCAGCATCGATCGCATCCGGTTCGGCGACCGCTCTGGTCCTGGAAAAGTCCTTCTGGCTGGCGACCTGGAATACGCTGACGACCTCCTTCCTCGGCATGGTGATCGCGGTCCTGATCGGCGGTGTGTTCGCGCTTGTGCTGACGCTCACCGACATTCGCGGCAAGTGGTGGCTGAGCTTCCTGTTCATGCTGCCGATGATGATCCCGCCGCAGGTGACGGCGCTATCGTGGATAGGCATGACCGGACCGTCGAGCCCGCTTCTGAAGACGCTGGGGCTGGCGCCGCCGCTCGGCAGCCCGCAGCCGCTCTATTCAATCGGCGGAATTGCGCTGCTTTACGGCGTGCAGCACGCGCCGCTTGTCTATCTGGCGCTAAGGGCCGGGCTGCTCGCCTTGCCGCGCGATGCCGTCGAGGCGGCGATGCTCTCCGGTGCGAGACCGATGCGGGTGCTGCTTGATATCATCCTGCCGCTGTCGCTGCCGGGGCTGATTGCCGGGGCGGCGCTTGCATTTGTCTCGGGGATCGGCAATTTCGGCATTCCGGCTATCCTCGGCATACCCGCGTCGATCTATACGCTGCCGACGCTGGTCTATTCGCGCTTCGCGAGCTTCGGGACCAGCACGTTCGGCGACATCGCCATCCTCTCCGCCATGATCGGTTTTCTTGCCGTGGCAGGCCTTGCGGTGCAGGAGCGGGCGTTGAAGGGGCGCGACTACCGGCTGATCGGGCTTTCGGGTGCGATGGCGACATTCGCACTCGGTCGATTGCGGCTGCCGATCCAACTCTGCCTGTGGCTGATGCTGTTCGTCATGCTGGTGGCGCCGTTCCTGGCGCTGGTGTCAGCCTCGCTCGTGCCGGCCTACGGCGTTGCCCTGTCTGTGAAGACGGCGTCGCTGTCGGCCTATGAAGAGATCCTGTTCCGGCAGTCGGTGACGCAGACGGCGTTTTCCAATTCGATCTTCCTCGCCGCCTCGGCCGCCGTGATGCTTCTGGCGCTCTCCGTGCTGACGGCCTATGTGCTGACGCGGAAGCGGGGGCGACTGGTCGGGCTGCTGTCGGCGATGATCGAGATACCGTACGCGCTGCCGGGAATCGTGATTGCCGTCGGCTTCATCCTGCTCTTCGCCGCGCCGCTGCCGGTGATCGAGGTGTCGATCTACGGGACGATCTGGATCATCCTGCTTGCCTACCTGTCCAGTTTCTTTGCTGTCGGCCTGAAGCCGGTGCTGAGTGCGTTCCGTCAGCTCGACCCGGCGCTCGAGGAGGCCGCGCGGCTTTCGGGTGCCGGTTTCAGGCACAGGCTTTCCGATATTCTGGTGCCGCTGATCGCACCTGCGGCGGGCGCGTCGGTGATCCTCGTCTTCCTGATCGCGTGCAATGAGCTGACCGTCTCGGCGCTGCTCTGGTCGGCGGGTACGCAGACGCTCGGCGTGGCGATCTACAATCTCGACGACAGCGGCTCCTACGATCTTGCCTCGGCGCTCTCCGTGCTGGTGGTGATCATGGTCGTGATCCTCATGCTGTTGCTGGAACTGCTGGCAGCCAGGCTGCCGAAGGGAGTCGTGCCTTGGCGGAACTGATCCTTTCTGATTTGCGAAAAACGTTCGGCGGTGGGAGGGCTGCCGTCGACGGCGTCTCGCTCACGCTGCGTCCTGGCGGCTTTCTGGCACTTCTCGGTCCCTCCGGCTGCGGCAAGACAACCGTGCTCAGGATGGTTGCGGGCTTCGAGACGCCCGACGAGGGGACGATCCGGCTCGGCGACAGGCTGCTCTCGTCCGCCAATGCCGTCGTGCCGCCCGAGAGCAGGAACATGGCCATGGTGTTCCAGTCCTATGCGCTCTGGCCGCATATGACGGTTGCCGGAAATGTCGGCTATCCGCTGAAGGTGAGGGGACTTTCGGCGGGTGTCGCCGCCGATAAGGTCCGCAAGGCGCTGGCGGCGGTGCATCTGGAGGCCTTTGCCGACCGGAGACCTGCGGACCTCTCCGGCGGCCAGCGGCAGCGCGTGGCGCTGGCCCGATGCCTGGTGACCGAGCCTGACGTGGTGCTGCTCGACGAACCGCTCGCCAATCTCGATCGTCATCTGCGGCAGGAAATGGAGGAGGCGTTCCGCGACTTCCATGCCCGCTCAGGCGCCACGATGATCTATGTCACGCACGATCAGGCCGAGGCGATGGCGCTGGCGACCGACGTCGCGGTGATGTCGGAGGGGCGCGTGCTGCAGATGGCGCCGCCGGCCGAGCTCTACGCCCGGCCCCAGGGCCGGCTTGTGGGGTCGCTGATCGGGCAGGGGGCTATCCTTCAGGTCCGCGACGACGGCACGGGCGAGCGCGGCTATGATTGGCCGCGCCTGAGGGCTTGCCTTGGCACAGCCGAGGACATGCCCACGGTCGACGTGCTGGTTCGTCCCCAGGATGTCGAGATCGGTGGCGACGGGCTAACGGCCACCGTTGAAAGCGCCACCTTCGAGGGCGAGCGCCACGCCTTGCGGCTGATACTTGGTGACGGGCAACGGTTGAGGGCCTACAGCCGCTTGCCGGCGGCAGCCGGTGATGTGCTGCGGGTGACGATCAGGTCGGGGTGGCGGCTTTGATGCCGTCAGCGGGCGCCGGAACACTGCCACCGGACGACGCGGCATCCGTAGCTATTTTTGGCGCAACTGCCCATCGCCTCGTACTCCGCCCGGTTGCGATCGCCGCCCCATCCGGATCCCCATCCGGACGAACCGACGGCCAGCGCGCCGCAGCCGTTGCTGAACCAGATCGCCACACGGCAGTCGCGGGCTCGCTTCGCGCAGCCCGAAAGCGCGCGCCGCTCCGCCTGTCTTTGATTGCCGAAATCATAGGACCAGCCCATGGCGCCCGTTTGTGGCGAGTAGGCGATCGCGCCGAAGCTCTGGCCGGCACTCTCGGCCGTGCCGGACAGAGTGGTCGCGACGATCAGGGTAATAGTGAAGAGAAATGTCGAAATACGTTGCATGCGTCCCCCCGGATAATGCTCGCTTGCGACGATATAGGCTGACGGATGGCTTGCCCAGCGGCGTTTGACCCGCCAGGCGTGACATGCCAGAAATGATCAGCCGGCCCAGTCGGCGCTTTCTCGCAGCGGACCGCCGATGTCTTTGAGACTTGCTACCTTCAATGTCGAAAATCTCATGAGCCGGTTCGATTTCACGGGCTTTCGCAACCAGTTGCGCCAGGACCGCGTGTTGAAGCTGTTCGAAGTGAAGTCGGAGGAGGATTACCGCAGGCTCGAAGCCGCCCGCATCGTCGCCTCGACCGACGACACCCGCCAGCTTTCGGCACTGGCGATCGCCGAGGCCGAGGCCGACATCCTCTGCCTGCAGGAAGTCGACAACATGGATGCCCTGAGGGCATTTGAATACGGCTACCTGTTTCGCATGGTCGGGCACGGCTACATGCACAAGTACCTCGTCGAGGGCAATGACAGCCGCGGCATCGATGTGGGCGTGATGATGCGCGATCAGACGCGCGACGGCGAGCGGATCGAGATCGTCGACATCAAGAGCCATGCGGCGCTGACCTATGCCGACATCGGGCTCTTTTCGCCCGAGATCGCCGCGACCAACAAGCCGGACGACAAGATCTTCAAGCGCGATTGCCTGGAACTCGATCTCAAGATCGGCGGACGGCCGTTCACGCTCTATGTGGTGCATTTCAAGTCGATGACCAACGGTCGGGACGGCGTCGACGGGCGCACCTCGACCATGCCGATCCGCCGGGCGGAGGCGCTTGCCGTCCGGCACATCATCGAGAACCGCTTCGGGCCAGATCATGCGGGCCGCAAGGATTTCGCGATCTGCGGCGACATGAACGACTACCAAGAGCGGGTCATCGTATCGGGCTCCAAACGTACCGGATACGGCTTTACGCACGAGGACGGCCTGCCGAGCGCGCTCGACGTCTTCAGCCACGATGGCTTCGCCGAAAACGTCATGCGGCGGCGAGAGCCTCTCGACCGCTGGACGCTGTATCATGCCCGCGGTCCGGAGGAGCAGCACCTCTGCCAGCTCGACTATATCTGGCTGTCGCCATCGCTCGCCGCCCGGAATAGCGGACGGGCGCCGGAGATCGTGCGCGGCGGGCAGCCCTTCCGTACCGTGTTTCCGCCGGGGCAGGATGTCGAGCGTTTTCCGCGCGTCGGCTGGGACCGGCCGAAGGCCTCCGACCATTGTCCCGTTGTCATGAGCCTGGATTTCGCATGACCGTGTCGATCGATCACGATCCTTTCCGTCTTTATCCGGCGAACACCGTCTTTCCGATCTCGGGGCTGGACCTCAAGGTCTCTCCCGGCGACCATCCCTGGTATCTCGCCGAGCGTGAGAGGGCGGCGGAAAACTGGCGGAAGGAAGTCGCTGCCAATCCGGCGCTGTTCGACGGCAAGATGGTGTTCCAGCACCGGCTGGCGCTGCAGGACGGCATCATTCGCGGCGAGGCCTACATGGTGCCGTTCTCCACCTTTCTCTGGTGGCGCCGGCAGGAGCGGCCGAGCGGGGGGCTTCACCTGTTCTGTTATCCCGTGCCGGTCAGTTCCGACGGGGCGATCATCGCGGTGCGGATGGGCGAGCGGACCGCCAATCCCGGACAGGTCTATTGTCCGGCCGGGTCGCTCGATGCCTCCGATGTCGTCGATGGCGTATGCGAAGTGCTCGGCAACATGATGCGCGAGGTGCGGGAGGAAACCGGCCTCGACCTCAGACAGGCCGATGACGACGGTCGCTATTTCGCCTGTCATCAGGAGCGGCGGATGATGGTCTGCCGGGTATTTCGTTTCCGCCAGTCGGCGGACGAACTTCTGGCGGCCATCGAGCGGCACATGGCGGAGGATGAGGAACAGGAGATCGCGGGTGCGATCGCGATACGCTCGTCCGATCCGGACGCGCATCCGTATAACCCGACCATGCCGCCGCTCCTCTCGTGGTTTTTCGGTGGCGGCACTTGACCCTGTCGAAGGGGGCGGCAGAAATGTGGAGTGGCCGTCGCGGCGGACGGTAATGAAGGAGCGGAGGCAGGCTTGGCGCGCGCTTACTCGATCTATGATGTGTTTACCGGCACGAAACTGGCCGGAAATCCCCTTGCCGTGGTGTTCGATGGTGAGGGTCTGAGCGACGAGACGATGCAGGCCATCGCGGCGGAGCTGAAGCTCTCGGAAACGGTCTTCGTCATCCCCGCCGACAATCCCGCCCACACAGCACGGATCCGCATTTTCACGCCCGGCCGGGAGCTGCCGTTCGCCGGTCATCCGACGGTCGGAACCGCCGTCGCGCTCGCCGAGCGATCCTATGGCGGGGAGGGCGCATCGCTCGACATCGTGTCCGTCATCGAGGAGAAGATCGGTCCGGTCCGCTGCGCCGTGCGGCTGCGCGAGGACGAGGCCGCCTTTGCCGAGTTCGACCTGCCGAAAGTGCCGGTGCGCCTCGATCATCCGCTCGACCGACAGGGCGTGGCCGATGCCTTGTCACTGAAGAGCACCGATATCGGCTTCGAGAACCACGTGCCGTCGATCTGGACGGCCGGCGTGCCGTTTGCCGTCATACCGGTGCATAATCTCCAAGCGGTCGAAAGCCTCGATTTCGATGCGGAACTCTGGCAACACGTCGCGCCGTTCGCCGAGGGCGGGCTCGTTTCGGCCTATGTCTACTGTCGTGGCGGTGTGAACCATACGGCGCGTTTTCATGCCAGGATGTTTGCGGCCGGAATGGGGATCTCGGAGGATCCGGCAACAGGCTCGGCGGTGGCGGCGCTTGCCGGCGCCATCCACCATTTCGACGCCATGCCCGACGGCCATCATCCAGTCCTGGTGGAGCAGGGGGTCGAAATGGGGCGGCCCTCCTATATCCATCTGCACATGGACATCAAGGATGGCAGCATTTCCCGTGCCCGTATCGGAGGTCAGGCGGTCCGTATCGCTACCGGCACGCTGGAGATATGAGCGGGCGGTAACCCTGTTCTGCGCAAATCGCCCGGCGGCGAAAGTTTTTTTCCGAAGGTGCTGGACAAGCCGAACGTTCCCCTTTATAGCCCCCCTCACGCCGCCGGAAGGCAGCGTTCGGGTGATTAGCTCAGTTGGTAGAGCAGCTGACTCTTAATCAGCGGGTCGTAGGTTCGAGCCCTACATCACCCACCATTTTCAAAGACTTAGCGATGATGTGGAAGAGCGGCTATGGCCGCTTTTTGGCGTTTTGCGCTGATCGATATGGCCGGCGCAGGGCTTTTCAAGAACGCCGCCGGCAGACCCTGCCAGCGGCGCGCGTGTGAAAACCTTGCGGCCTGTTAGTGGCGGTGACCGAGATTGGATTCGGCTGCCGGTTCGCCGACCGACATAGCCTTGGCGAACGGCACCAGCTGCCAGATCGCGGAAAGGCCTACGAGGACGTAGACGATGGTGGCCAGTGCGGTGTCCTGGCCGCCGAACAGCGTGGCTACGAGATCGAAGTCGGCAATGCCGACCAGGAGCCAGTTCAGGCCGCCGACGATGACGAGAAGCAGTGTGATGAGGTTGAGCGCGCGCATGTGTTTCTCCTTGTGCCTTGCACAGGGCTAACCTTAAGGCTCGCGCTCTGTTCCATCGTCCGGCCGAATAAACGAAAGTCATGGCCGCGGGCGATGCGCCACGGCGAGATGCGAACTTGAAGGGTGGCATCGAAAGCGGCGCATGATGGACCGAAAAAGTCCCTGGTTTCCCCTTATGTTCCCGACTCGTTCTCTGCGCGCCGCGTGCGCCTCAGAATGTTCCTGTGGAGAGCTGTGGATAACTATTGGGCCGATAGCCGGCTATATACGTGCCTGCGGCAGCACGTAGGGAATGGCGTGGGGTACGCGACCGACGGCGCCCCTGATGCCGTACACCGACGCGATCACCTCCTCGGTGATGGTCTCGGCCGGCGTTCCGGCGGCAACGACGCGGCCCCGGTGCATGACGACGAGGCGGTCTGCGAACTCGCAGGCGAGGTTGAGGTCGTGCAGGATGGCCAGTGCCGCGCCGCCGCGGGCCACGAAATCTCTCGCAATTTCCAGCACCGATATCTGGTGACCGATGTCGAGGCTTGCCGTCGGTTCGTCCAGAAACAGCGCCTTCGGGCGGCCGTGCTCGACCGGTTCCGGCACCTGCGCCAGCACCCGGGCGAACTGCACGCGCTGCTGCTCGCCGCCAGACAACGCCTGATACGACCGAGCCTCGAAACCCTTCAGATCGACGCGGGCAAGCGCCCGTCTGGCATCTTCCGTCGGTGTCAGGCTGCCATGGGCGATGGCGCCCATACGCACGACCTCGAGCGCGGTGAACGGAAAGGCGATCGCCATCGACTGGGGCAGGACGGCGCGACGCTGTGCGAGATCAACCGGGCGGCAGTCCCTGATGTCGCGGTCGTCGTAGAGGACATGACCCGCATCGGCCGCGATTTCGCCGGCCATCACCTTGAGAAGCGTCGACTTGCCGGCGCCGTTCGGGCCAAGGACGACCGTGAAGCGGCCGGCGCAGAGCGCAAGATCCACCTGGTCGACGAGCGCGCGGCCGGCGCGGATGACGGAAACCCCGCTTGCCTTGATCATTGCAGGTTCTCCATCTGGGCGCGGCCGGTCCTCCCGAGCAGCAGCATCAGGAATACGGGGGCGCCGAGGATCGCAGTGATGATGCCGATCGGCAGTTCCGCCGGCGCGACGACAACGCGGGCGACGCTGTCGGCGAAGAGCAGCAGAGCAGCACCGCCAAGCGCGGATGCCGGCAGCAGGAAGCGGTGCGAAGGACCGATGGCGAGCCTCAGAAGATGCGGGACGACGATGCCGACGAAGGAGATCGAGCCGGCGACGGCAACGGTGGCGCCACAGGCGGCGGCGACCGCCAGGATCGACAGCTTTTTCAGGCGCTGGACGGAGATTCCCATGTGATAGGCCGCCGCGTCGCCAAGCACCAGCGCATCGAGCCCGCGGGCGACGAACGGCGTGACCGCGAGGATGGCAAGGATGAAGGGGAGGGTGGCCGTGACCTTGGCGTAGCTTGCACCGCTGAGCGAGCCGAGGCTCCAGAAGGTGATGTCGCGCAATTGCCTGTCGTCGGCCAAGAAAATCAGCAGTCCGGTGGCGGCGGCGCTCATGGCGCCGATCGCGATGCCCGATAGGATCAGGGCGGTGGTTGATGTCTGGCCGTTGCGGGTGGCGATCGCGTAGAGCACGAGGGTATTCGCCAATCCGCCAAGGAAGGCCATGATCGGCAGAAAATGCAGGCTGAGCAGCGCCTGCAACGGGGCAAGGACCGTCCCACCAAGCACGATGGCGGTGACGGCGGCGAAGGCGGCGCCCGAGGTGACGCCGACGATGCCCGGATCGGCGAGCGGGTTGCGGAACAGGCCCTGCATCATCGCACCCGAAACGCCGAGGCCAGCGCCAACGAGAAGGCCCAACGCGGTGCGCGGCAGGCGCACGGATTCGAGGATCATGCGGTCCTGCTCGGGAAGCGCCGATGCGTCGCCGAACAAATAGCGCAGAAGGTCGGCAAGACCGACCTCGGTGGCGCCGCTGTGGAGCGATACCAGAGCGGCGATGGCGAGCAGAAACACCAGGGCGGCAAGGGTCATGATCCCCTTGCCGGTCCGATCGCCGTCGTCATTGCGGCGGAGCATCAGGGCGATCGCGTTCATGGCGTCAAATGGTCGGGATAGAGCTTCGAGGCAAGTTCGCGGGCCGCTTGCGGGGCGCGCGGGCCGAGGCCCAGAAGGTAGAGACCGTCCATCGCGATCAGCGTGCCGGATTGTCCCGCCGGCGAGGCCTTAAGGGCCGGGATGGCGAAGGCCTCATCCGCTGTCATGTGGCGGCCCGGATTGTTCATGATCAGGATCGCGTCCGGCGCCGCCTCGATCACCGCTTCGTCTGTCAGCGGCTTGTAGCCTTCGACGGATTCCACCGCGTTCACGGCGCCTGCAAGCTTTATCATGGCATCGGCGGCGGTGTTGCGGCCGGCGGCCATCACGCGGCCGTTTGCCAGAGACAGAGCAAAGAGCACGCGCTTCTTGGCGCCCGTGAGCTTGCCGATTTCGTCGGTCAATGTGGCAAGGCGCGCCTCGACATCGGTAGCCAGCGCCTCCGCTTCTTTTGGCTTGCCGACCGCTGCGCCGACGGCGCGAATCCGGGGCCCGACCGATTCCGCCGTGGGCGGAGTCGGGATCGAGACCAGCGGAACACTGCCCGCCTGAAGTATGGCGATCGTGTCTGCCGGTCCGGCCCCGCTTTCGGCGAGGATCAGGTCGGGGTTCTGGGATATGATGCCTTCGGCAGACAGCTGTCGCATGTATCCGACATCCGGCTTCGTGGCGGCGTCAGCCGGATAAAGACTTGTCGAGTCCCGCGCAACAATGCGATCCTGCACGCCGAGGGCATAGAGGATTTCGGTCACCGTTCCGCCGACCGAGACGATCCGCCGGGCGTCTGGATAGGTGTCATCGGCAAGCGCGGGCGTGGCCACGGAGGCGACCCCGAGGGCAAAGCCGAACAGTCGGGAGATGAAAGCGTTCATATTATCAGGCCTTTGAAAACACGAGGTTTCTTTGGTCGCCGGGCACGAATTTCCGGCGCGCGTGCGGAGCTCGCGTCGTCGGTTTGCCGAGGGCGTTATAACTTGACTCTAATACGCATGTTTAAATAAGAAGGCAACAGGATCGCGGCGGGCGATAATCGCCGTCGCGGCGAATACCGTGGCAAAGCAAGGGATTGAGGTCGATGTACATCGCAATGAACCGCTTCCGGGTCGTTCCCGGTTACGAAGAAGCTTTCGAGAGCATGTGGCGCAGTCGCCAGGGCAGGCTTGCGGAAATGCCGGGCTATCTCGAGTTCCACATGCTGAAAGGCCCCAAGAGCGACGATCACACGCTTTATGCATCGCATACGGTCTGGGAAACCGAGGAGCACTTCAAGGACTGGACCAAGTCCGAGCAGTTCCGCGCTGCCCATTCCCGCACCGGTGAGAGCAAGGTGCAGTATCTGGCCGGACCGCATTTCGAGGGCTTCCAGGTGATCATCCACGAAGACAGCAAGGGCCAGCGCCTGACCGAGGCCGCGTGATGAGCGCCTTGAGCATCGAAATCGCGCCCGAGACGGCCGAAAAGGCGCGGGCGGCACTGGCCGAGAAGCCGGACGGGGTTGTCGAGGCGATTGCCGCCAATGGCGGCGTCACGCCGCTCGACGTGCTTGCCGTGCTGCCCGAGGGCGCCGCGGTGATCGTTCCCGCCAGTCGGTTCGAGGACATCTGGGCGCGTCTCGGCGCCTGGGGAGACGTCCTGATGATCGTGCATACCGAGGATATCGTGCTTGAAGTCGAAGGCGCGCTGCCTGCCGGCAGCGAAGGCCACGGATGGTTCAACATTCACGGCGACAGCCCGATCGGCGGTCACATCCGCAAGGATCGTTGCGTTTCGATCGTGTTTGTCGACCGTGGTTTCCACGGCCGGCGGTCGTGCTCGGTATGGTTCATGAACAGCGAGGGCAAGGCGATGTTCAAGGTCTTCGTGCGGCGCGATGCCGAACGGAACCTGATCGCCGGGCAACTCGAGCAGTTCGAAAGCCTGCGCAGCGACATGGCGTCCGCCTGACACGCGACCATTCGCTGCAAGACCGGAGGAGGCGAGGATCAACGCCTCCTTTCTTTTGTCCCGAACTGTCCCTATTTTCCGCGCTCGTGCCGCGAACACCGACAGGGACCGATTTTGATTCTTATTTTTCAACGCCTGCTTTTGCTTCGAGTGATCCTGGCTGCATGTCTCGTCTGCGGCAGCTTCACCGTGACGCCGGTCCTTGCCCAGGCGCCGGCAGCGCCCGCGCAGCTAGAGCAGGCAGGCAAATCGATCGAAACGGCCAGCCAGAGGCTTAACAGTCTTGAAGGCCAGATCGAGGGCCGAAGCAACAACGACGCTGCCCTGACGGAGATCAAGGCGCAGATCGATTCGATCGTGCGGGACCTTCTGAAAATCTCCGTCGACTTGCGGCCGCGTTTCAACGAGGTGAAGTCGCGCCTCACGGAACTGGGAGAGCCGCCGGCCGAAGGAGAGCCGGCGGAGGCTCCCGAGATTACCGACGAGCGCAATCGGCTGAACGCCGAACGGTTGCAGATCAATGCGCTGACGGGACAGGCCGAAGACCTGTCGATCCGCGGGACGACGCTCTCCAATTCCGTGACGGAGATCCGTCGGCAGCTTTTTGCCGCCGAGTTGTTCAAGCACACGGATATCTCCGCCGACGTGTTCGCGGAAGCATCCGGAACCTTCGTGCAGGAAGCTGACCGGTTCGGTCGGGTCGTGTCGAGCTGGTATTCGTTCGTGTGGAAATTCAAGCGCGCCGCGCTCGGCGCCGCCGTGACACTGTCGCTCGTCCTGGCGCTGGCACTTGCTTTCTCCGAATACCGCCTCTTCGGAAACCTGATCCGACGCAGTCGGACGCGCGACAATCCGAGTTACATGAGCCGGCTATCGGTGGCATTCTGGTCGACGATCCTCCCGACGTTGGCGCTCGGGGTCTTCCTGATCTCGAGCTATTTCTTCCTCGATGTTTTCAACGTGCTGCGAGCCGACATCGCGCCGATCGTCCAGGCGCTCTTCGGTTTCGTCGGTCTGGTGGTGTTCGTCTCGCTGCTGGCGACAGCCGTCCTTGCGCCAAGGGAGCCCGACTGGCGGCTGGTGCGGCTGTCGAACAAGGGTGCACGCGACCTCAATTTCGCGGTGCTGATGATGGCCGTCATCAACGGCCTGGACTATGTGGTGGGCTCCGCGACGGAAGCCTTGAGCTCGCCAATCGTCCTGACGGTCGTCAAGAGCCTGATCTCTTCGGTTCTCGTCGGTCTCATCATCTTCATCGTGTCCTTCCTGCGTCCTGTCACGGATGCCAGCGGTGACCCGGCACTGCGCGGACGCCCCTGGCCGAGGACGCTTGCCATCAGCTTCCGCCTGGTCGGGCTCGGTCTCATCCTCGCTGCACTGACCGGCTATGTCGGCTTCGCGCGCTTCATGGCGACACAGATCGTGGTGACGGGTGCGGTTCTTGTGACCGTCTATCTCGGTATCCTGTCTGGCAAAGCGATTTCCGCGCCGAACCGGTTTGGGGAGACGCTGGTCGGCCGGCGTCTCGGTCAGCGGTTCGCCCTTTCGCCGGTCGCGCTAGACCAGACGGGTCTGGCGGCGGGTCTACTCATCTATGCCTTCGCGATCGCAATCGGCCTGCCGCTCATTCTGTTTTCCTGGGGGTTCAGTCCACGCGACCTGCAACTCCTCGCCTACCAGGCGTTCACCGAGATATCGATCGGAAGCATCCGAATCTCGCTTGTCGGGATCTTCGGCGGCATCCTGTTGTTCGTGCTGGGCCTTCTTGCGACCCGCTGGTTCCAGAAATGGCTCGACGGCAGCGTCATGGCGCGCTCGCATGTGGATGGCGGCGTGCGCAACTCGGTGAGGACGGCTGTCGGCTATCTTGGTACGGCGCTGGCAGGGCTGATCGGCATTTCTGCAGCCGGGATCGACCTTTCAAGCCTGGCGCTGGTAGCAGGCGCCCTGTCGCTTGGCATCGGCTTCGGACTGCAGAACATCGTTTCGAACTTCGTTTCGGGTCTCATTCTTCTCGCCGAGCGGCCGTTCAAGGTGGGCGACTGGGTGGCGACGGGAACGACGGAAGGCTTCGTGCGGCGCATTTCGGTGCGGGCGACCGAGATCGAGACTTTCCAGCGCCAGTCTATCATTGTCCCGAATTCCGAGCTGATCAACGCGTCTGTCGGCAACTGGACCCACCGCAACCGCCTGGCGCGTATCGATGTGGTCGTCGGAGCCGGATACGACAGCGATCCGCGAAAGGTCATGGAACTCCTTCAGCAGGCGGCGCTGGAGCAGGAGGGCGTGCTGCTGACGCCTGAGCCTTTCGTTATCTTCCTCGGCTTCGGCGCGTCGTCGCTGGACTTCCAGGTTTGTCTGTTCGTGCCCGATATTCTGGACAGTCTTGCCGTGAAGAATGGTGTCCGCATTTCGATTCTGGAAAAATTCCGGGCGGAAGGCATCGAAATTCCCTACCAGAAGCACGACGTCAATCTCTTCGTGCGCGAGGTCGTCCAGACCGAACTCGGGCGAGCAACGGGGGCGAAGTTGCCGGATGGCGACCACGGGCAATTGCAAGATCGCCCTGAGGCTGACACAGTCACGCGAGACTGAACGGTCGTTCAGCGTCCGTTCAGTCTCGTTCAACTAATAAGAGGGGCAGGCTCGGAAACACCGGGTCGACTACTGAGAGGCAGCGCTCGCACGCTGGACGAGAATGAAAAGATTTCTGATCGCCATGTCGATGATCTCCGCCGCAGCCGTGCCGGCTTTCTCCGCGACGGTGACCAATTCTGGCTCCGCCCCGGTTGTCCTCGTCGTTGTCGAGGGCGGCAACCGGATGGAGGTGGCGCTCGACGCCGGCCAGACGGAAACCATCTGCCCGGCCGGTTGTTTCCTGACGCTGCCGAACGGCGACCGCGTAGGCCTGGAGGGCGGCGAGACCGTCGACGTGAAGGATGGCTCGGCGACCGTGCGTTGACCAGCGCTGACTGCTCTCGCACCGGCGTGGCTGTGGCAAATCTAGCCTGGTGGGATTTACCCTTCGTTAGGCTTTACCAATTCCTCGCGTTTGCCGATTAACTGTTCCCTAAGTGACACGTGCTAGCGTCCGATTCAGTTCGGTCGTTCCCAGAAAAGGCGCAGCATGGCAGTCCTTGGTATTTCCGGAATGCAGTATTCCGGTGAGCAGTTTCCTGATGTTCGTATCCTCGTGGGCGAGGATTCGAATGTCTTCACTTCCATGATCTCGGCGCGGCTGAAGGAACTTCTCGGCATCGATTGCGAAATCTGCCGGACGTTCGAGGATATACAGGCGGCGAACGAGCTGTCGTCCGAGCCGGTGGTTCTCGCCATCTCGAACATCAACCTGCCTGGCGCCGAAAGCGGCGAGGCTCTGGAATATCTCATCGACTGCAATATCCCGACGATCGTCTTCACGGGTACGTTTCACGACGAGACCCGCGAGAAGCTGCTGCAGAAGAACATCGTCGACTATATCCTGAAGGACAGCATCTTCGCTGTCGAAATGCTGATCGAGTCGGTCTATCGCTTCCTGACCAACCATCGCCATCACGTGCTCATCGTCGATGACAGCCCGACCGCCAGAACGCTGCTGTCGAGCCGTCTGAAGCGCTACAATTTCAAGGTCAGCACGGCAGAGAGCGGCGCCAAGGCGCTCGAGATTCTCAAGGCCAATCCGGATATCGGCCTGGTGGTCACCGACTACAACATGCCCGACATCGACGGCTTCGAACTGACCCGCCGTATCCGCGGCGTGCGCGGCTCGCACGAATTGCGCATCATCGGCGTCTCGTCCTCGACGAACCGCCTCCTGTCGGCGCGGTTCCTGAAGGTCGGCGGCAACGACTTCATGCTGCGACCGTTCATCGACGAGGAATTCTACTGCCGCGTCAACCAGAACCTCGACACCCTGACGCAGATCAGGAGCGCGCAGAAGCGCTAGGCGTCTCTCGCTTCTCTGGCAGCGATACTGCTAGTTTCTGAGCCGTAGCTCGTCGGCGCGCATTTCCAGCGCGCCGAGCGTGCCGATGAAGCTCATGCCGAGCAGGCTCTGGCTGAGTTTTCCCTGTTCGGTCACCAGAGCCTCGACATTTTCACGCCAGATCGGGCCGATGGATACGCTGCGCAGCCTGACCGGTGCCGCCTGCGCCGTTCCGTTGGCTGTCAGGATGGTGCGGGAGAAGGTGAGCGATTGGGGATCGATGCCCGCCCTGATGGCGTCGTCCCAGCTCAGCGCCACCGATGATGCTCCGGTGTCGACCAGCATCGGCAGTCCCGTGCCATTGACATCGACCGTCGCCTCGAAGTGGCCACCCATCGACTTGTGCAAAATCACCGACTGCACACCCTCCGCTTCCTCGACCACCACGGCGCGGCCCGGGACCAGGCTTGCGAGCACCCGATCGCCTACTGCCATCAGGTCGCCGCGATAGACGTATCCCGTGACGAGCGCCAGCACGATCACCACCCAGATCAACAACTGGCGCGCGCTTTCGCCGAGCGACCTGCGGCTCGCCAGGATTCCGGCGCCGATGAGAGCGGCAAAGGGCAGCAGCGTGATCATCTCGCCGAACCGGTCGTTGTCCATGCCGAAGCTCCGGCCGCTGTCATTGTTCATGATGAGCACGACGAGGCCGAATCCGAGAACGGCGAGCGCGAAACCGAGCCTAAACACCGTCCTGGCGCTCCCTGGCCATGCGGGTGCGACGCGTTTCCCGGCGGGGTTTACGTTCGACCGTTTCCAGCCGCGCCGGAAGCTCCTCCATGATCGATCGACGTTCGGCGCTGGAATAACCGATCCAGCCGGCGATCTCGTCGCGCGTGCGGCCGCAGCCGAAACAGTATCCGGTCTTGTCGTCGATGGAGCAGACGAGAATGCAGGGCGATTCCATGAGATGTTCCGTGTTCGCGGCCTAATATTGGTATGTCAGAGCACCAGGGCAAGGCAGAGCAGTGTCACGATCTCGGCAATTTGCTGGCTGGCACCAATGGTGTCGCCGGTGTGGCCGCCGATCTTGCGGGTCACGAAGCTGGCGAAGACCTGGCCCGTCACCGCCGAGGCTGTGATGGCCAGCAGGACGGCAGGAACGATGAACTCCACCGTGCCGAGAACAAGGCAAAGCGCGACACCGCTGATCACGGCGATCCTCCTTGCGGACCGATCCGGTGCGCCAGCCGCGGCCGCCACGCCGTCGGGCCGGGCCTGCGGGAGCGATGACCAGTGCCACACCATGGCGCTGCGGCTGAGGATCGCTGCGATCAGCAAGGCGACGGCGCCGACAAGCGGCGACTGTGCGTCGGCAACGGCCGCGATGGCCGATGCGCGTATGCCAACGGCCAGAACGAGGGCCAACACGCCGTAGCTGCCGACGCGGCTGTCCTTCATGATGGCCAGCATCCTGTCCCGGTCGCGGCCCCCGAAGAGACCGTCGGCGCAGTCCGCGAGACCGTCCTCGTGCAGTGCGCCTGACGATACGATCTGCGTGGCGACGACCAGAAAGCCGACGAGCAGGCCGGGCGCGCCCGTCGCGTCGAGAACGAGGAGCAGCATGGCGGCAGGCAGGGCCACGATCGCACCGGCCAAGGGAAAGGCGCCCGCCATGGCGGAGATAGGCGCCGTATGCCCCTCGTAAAACCGTGAAGGGACGGGAAAGCGGCTGAGAAAGCCGACCGCTCTTACGCTATCGCCCAAAAATCCACGCAATTGCATGGCGATCGACTGCTCCATCGGACGCGACAAATGTCGCTTTTTCATGTTGTGGCCGTGACGCAGCCTCATTATGACAAGCGCACAAAGCCTGATTTACACGAAGATGACAAGAAAGCTTTCTCCATGACGGTCACCGGACTGCCTTTCGACGACTTTCGCACCCTCCTGCGGGATCTGCCGGGACCGGATACGGCCGCGCTCGTTGCCGCGCGCGACCGCGATCGGCAATTGACCAAGCCGCCGGGCGCGCTCGGTCGTCTCGAGGAGATCGCGATGTGGCTGGCAGCGTGGACCGGTCGTCCGCCGGCGGTCAATCGCCCACTGGTCGCCATCTTTGCCGGCAATCACGGTGTCACCAAGCACGGTATCACGCCGTTCCCCTCGTCGGTGACGCAGCAGATGGTCGAGAACTTCGCCGCGGGTGGCGCTGCCATCAACCAGATCTGCGTCGCCAACGACCTCGGGCTGAAGATCTTCGATCTGGCGCTCGATTATCCGACCGGCGACATCACCTGTGAACCGGCTTTGTCGGAGCGCGATTGCGCGGCGACCATGGCCTTCGGCATGGAGGCGATTGCCGGCGGCACCGATCTTCTTTGCGTCGGCGAGATGGGCATCGGCAACACGACGATCGCGGCTGCGATCAACCTCGCGCTTTATGGCGGCACAGCAGAGGAATGGGTCGGACCCGGCACCGGTTCGGAAGGCGACGTCCTGAAGCGGAAGATCGAGGCGGTGGAGAAGGCCGTCGATTTCCACCGTGACCATCTCGGCGATCCGCTCGAAGTGCTGCGCCGTCTCGGCGGGCGCGAAATCGCGGCCATGGCGGGTGCCATCCTGGCCGCCCGCGTCGAGCGCGTTCCGGTGCTGCTCGACGGTTATGTGACGACGGCGGCGGCCTCGATCCTGAAGGCGATGAACCCGTCGGCGCTCGATCACTGCCTGATCGGCCACGTCTCGGCCGAGCCCGGTCACATCAAGGCCATTGACCGTCTTGATAAGACGCCGCTCCTGGCGCTCGGCATGCGGCTTGGCGAAGGGACAGGCGCGGCACTCGCGGCCGGTATCGTGAAGGCCGCTGCGGCCTGCCATTCGGGCATGGCGACGTTCGAAAGCGCAGGCGTGAGCAACAAATCCCATGAATGAACACAAGGCACCCGAGCCCGACATCATCGGCAACACCGGAATCCGCAAGGAGAGGGGGATCGCTCACTTCTTTGCCGCGTCCCGCTATTCGTTTCAGGGTTTCAAGCGGCTGACGCAGGAGTCGGCGTTCCGCCACGAACTGCTCGCCTATGCCGGTATCATCGTTCTCTTCGCCGTTCTTGGCGCGTCGTTCAACGATTATCTGCTGTTCAGCGTCCTGGCCTTCGTGCTGTTCGCTGTCGAGGCGCTGAACACGGCGATCGAGGAGATCATCGACCGCATTTCTCCGGAGTTTTCGATCGTCGCGAAACACGCCAAGGATTTGGGTTCCTTCGCCGTTTTCTGCCTTCTCGTGGCCAATGCGGTGTTCGTCGCGAGCGTCGTTATCCGCACCGCTCTCGCCTAGAACCTGACGGTCGCCATGCTGGCGCGATGATCCGACGGCCACGGCGTCACGACGATATCGGCCTCCGGCGCCTTCTCGCCAACGATGCCGGCCTTAACGACTGTTAGGTTATCCGCCTTACCAAAGGTGAAGTCGATGCGGTCGTGGTGATCCTCGGGGTCCGTCGGCTCACTCGTCGGCGTCCAGGTGAAGGCGGTCTTGGCGACTTCATCGGGAAATGCCGCACGGAAGAGATCGGTGAAGCCGCCTTCCTTCTCGATCCTGAGTGTGGTCGGGTATTCAACGACGGTCGGTTGATGGCCGGCCTTGACCGCGGCCTCGGTCCAGTCCCGGTGCGAGGGCTCGTTGAAATCGCCGAAGAGGAAGACCGCATCGGCGCCGTCTGCCTCTTTCAGGTCGCTCATCAACAGATCGAGTGCCGGGCCGCGAGCGGCTTTCGCCGCGGCTGCCGCTTCCTCACCGGTCTTCAGGAACGGCGCCGGCCCGTATTCGATGTTCAGAAGCTGGTAGGGTTGGTAGGGAAAGTCCGTCAGGTGGATGTTGAAGGCGTAGACCTTGCGGTCGCCGACCGCGATCTCGACGCCGAGTTCGTTTGCGGTTGGCTTGCCGATCGGATAGCGGCTGATGATCGCGTTTGCCCAAAGCGCGGGGTTTTCCTTGCTTTGATCGAAGTGGTGGAAGCCAAGCGCTTCGGCGATGCGCGCAGCCGCACTCTCGCCGGTGGCGGCGCAATCGTCCGCCTCGCAGACCTCCGGTTCCGGTTTTGTCTCCTGAATGCCGATGATATCGGCACCGGCCGCACGGATGGCGGCGACCGTTTCCTCGACGCCCTTGCTTTCATTGGCGCCGCCGCCCCAGATATTGAAGGACATCACCGTCAATTCGGTTGTCGGCTGCTGCGCCTGCGCACTGAAGCAGAGGATCGAGGAGACGAAGGCGGCAAGAAGGGTTGCGCGGGCGCTGAACATCATTTGCTCCGGAACGGCGGTTGATCGGCCCGACGTTATCGCGGAATCGTGACGGCTGGAAGAAGGCAGAAAGCCTTGAAGCAACAGGCTCGACGTTAGGCGAACTGGCGCTTGCGGGGCTCGATCGCCTGGGTTTCGGCAACGGCCGGCAGGCTCTGAAGAACGCGGCTCGCGGGCATTATGGCGATGACCTCGGTACCTTCGCGCAGCTTGGATTTCAGCTTGAAGTCGCCGCCATGCTTGGCGAGGATGGCCTGGACGATCGGCAGGCCGAGGCCCGTACCCTGTTCGGCGCTCTTGATGGCAATAGACCCCTGGCCGAAAGCCGAAAGCACCACCGGGATTTCCTTTTCTGGAATGCCCGGACCGTTGTCGCGGATGGAGACATACTGCCCGCCGCCGGCCGTCCAGCCGACCTTCACGGAAATCTCGCCGCCCTGCGGTGTGAATTTCACGGCATTGGAAAGCAGGTTGAGGATCACCTGCCGCATGCCCTTTTCGTCGGCCCAGACCTGCGGCAGCTGCTGTTCGAGGTGCGGCGTGATGGAGATGTTCTTTGCCCGCGCGCGCAGTTGCACCATGCCGATGCAGTCGTCGGCGAGCTCGAGCAGCGAGATCGCTTCCTCATTCAGTTCGTATTTGCCCGCCTCGATGCGGGAGAGGTCGAGGATTTCGTTGATGAGGTTCAGAAGGTGCTGGCCGGAGCGATGGATGTCGCCAGCATATTCCTTGTAGAGCGGATTGTTGAGGGGGCCGAGGACTTCGGTCGCCATCACCTCGGAAAAGCCCAGGATCGCGTTGAGCGGGGTGCGAAGCTCGTGCGACATCGAGGCGAGGAAGCGCGACTTGGCGAGGTTGGCCTCCTCGGCCCGGCGACGTGCCTCGTCCGACATGGAATTCGCGACCTCCAGCTCCGCGATCAGGTCATCCTTTTCGGTCTGGAAGGACATGAGCCTGAGGCTGTTCTGGTAGAGCCGGTCGGTCACGTAGACGAAGAACACCATAGCCGTGGTGAACATCGCGGTAAGGCCGATATCGAGTGGCTGGCGGGTGGTGCCGGCGATGAGGCTGAGGACAAGGACAGTCGGCAAGAAGCCGACGAGTACCGCCTGTCGCAACAGCATGTTGGCCATGGCCGTGATCGACAGGACGATGAGAAGGACCGCGCCCTTGTAGAGGATGTATGTATTGCCGTCGCAGGCTGAACAATCCTGCCAGGCGAACACAGCCCAGCACGATCCCATCGCGACCTGGCCGACGAGCAAGGCGGTACGCCATTTGCCGACGGTGGTCTGGGTGATCTCGCTCTTGATCGCCTTCCGGGCCAGCACGATATTGAGGGCGTGGACAGAGAGCGTCAGAAGTGCCCAGAGATAGAGTTCCGGCCGGAGGTCGAGATAGGCGCCAACACCGCCGACCAGCATCACCAGAACCGGCATGATCGCGGCACCCTGAAGGCTCGACGAGAGATACATCCTGAGCATTTCGGGAGCAAAGGCGCCGGTGGCATTGTTGCCGGACTGCAGCCGCTCGCGCGTAGTGCGGACGGCTTTCGCCGCCGCCTTGTCGCGGTGCTTGCGCGTCAGGTCGACGATGTTCTTGTCGGTCGAGGAACTTGCGTCTGTACTCATGACGATCTGACGATTTCACCAAACTCACGACAGACTAGAGGCGATTTCTTAAGAAGATGCTTCGCTAAAGGATTTGTTTGCCATGAAACTCAACGGATCGCCCCGCCGTTCAGGATTTCGTCGGCACGAGGGGGAGAACGGCGTTTATGGAGAACACATGCACGACCTCGATGAGCTGAGGCTGGCGATCGCCGGCTGCCGGAAATGCCGCGACGCGCCGGATGGAGGGCCGGAGCGACGGATGCCGCACGAGCCGCGGCCCGTGCCGGTGATTTCCTCGACGGCACGGGTGCTAATCGCGAGCCAGGCGCCGGGTATGAAGGCGCATCAGAGCGGGCTCACCTTCAACGATGCCTCGGGCGACCGGCTGCGCGAGTGGCTGGGGGTGGACCGCGAGACCTTCTACGATCGCGACCGCTTCGCCATCGTCCCGATGGGCTTCTGTTTTCCGGGATACGACGCTGAGGGGCACGATCTGCCGCCCCGTCGCGAGTGCGCGCCGCTCTGGCGGGCAACGGTGATGGCAGCGATGCCGCAGATCGAGCTTATTCTGGTCATCGGCCAGTATGCGCAGGCCTGGCACATGCGAGACCACCGGCAGAAGACGATGACCGACACTGTGAAGAACTGGCGGGCCACGTTCTTCGCCAACGACATCTTTCCGCGCGTGCTGCCTCTGCCGCATCCAAGCTGGCGCAATACCGGCTGGCTGAAGCGGAACCCGTGGTTCGAGGCAGAGGTTTTGCCGGTGCTGCGGAAAGAGGTGGAGCGAATGATCGCCTAGAAAGATAGAGTTTGTTTTAATGTCTTCGTTCTATAAGACGGAGGGAACGTGAAAGGCATGCAATGGACCGACTAGACCGAAAGATTCTGCGTATCCTCCAGGAAGATTCGACGCTCGCCGTCGCCGACCTCGCCAAGAAGGTCGGACTGTCGACGACGCCGTGCTGGCGCCGTATCCAGAAGATGGAAGAGGACGGCGTGATCCGCCGGCGCGTGGCGCTGCTCGATCCGGCCAAGGTCAACACCAAGGTCACCGTCTTCGTGTCGATCCGCACCAACACCCATTCGATCGAATGGCTGAAGCGCTTTTCCGAGGTGATTGCCGAATTTCCGGAGGTGGTTGAATTCTACCGCATGAGCGGCGACGTCGACTATCTGCTCCGGGTCGTCGTGCCTGATATCGCGGCCTACGACGCCTTCTACAAGCGGATGATCGCCAAGATCGAAATCCGCGACGTCTCCTCGGCGTTTGCCATGGAGCAGATCAAGTACACGACCGAGCTGCCGCTCGACTACATGGTAATCGACAACCAGAAGTCCGGCGAGGAATAGTCCGACCGCCTCAGCCCTTCAGTTTGGCGATACGTTTCGGGTCGCGCAGTTCCCTCTGGGCATCCTTGCCAATCCAGCGGGCTGAGGGATCGCCGCTTTCCGCAAGACGTTCGGCCAGCGGCAGCGTGTGGTCGTGGCATTTGCGGCTGCGCTTGCCGATGTTGCGCAGTGCCCAGTTGACGGCCTTCTTCACGAAATTGCGGGGATCGACAGCGTATCGCTCGATCAGCGCCAGCCAGGCGATGAAGGTCTCGTCCGGCTCCTTCTTGTTGTGCACCGTCGCACCGGCAATCATGGCAAATGCCGTGCGCCGCACGAACTCTCGCTCGTCTTTCGCAAATTCTTCGACAAGTTCGCGCCAGAAGGGAGTCTCGGTCAGAAGATCGGCGGCGGCATCGACGATTTCCCAGGAGTTGAAATCGGCCGCAAGGCGCCGGATGTCGTCCCGCGACAACTGCGCGGGATCGAATGTCCAGATCGCCAGCAGCCGCGCCTCGCGGATGCCGCTCTGCCAGAGCGCTGAGGCGCGGGGCTGATTCCTCCCGACCGCCTTCGCAATTTTCTGGATCACCGGATTGCCGATCCCCAGCGCATTTTCGGTGGCGATACCGAAGCGGGCCATGCCGGTGATATTCTCCTCCGACCGCATCGTTCGCAGATGCGCAATGATGTCCTCGGCGGAGGAGGACGGGCCGATCACTTGGCTTCCAGCCTCGCGAGAAGCGAGGACGTATCCCAGCGCTTGCCGCCAAGCTTTTGGACTTCGCCATAGAACTGGTCGACCAGCGCCGTCACCGGCAGATTGGCGCCGTTGCGACGGGCCTCCGACAGCACGATGTCGAGGTCCTTGCGCATCCAGTCGACGGCGAAGCCGAAGTCGTACTTGCCGGCGTTCATGGTCTTGTGGCGGTTTTCCATCTGCCAGGAGCCGGCGGCTCCCTTGGAGATGACCTCCACCACCTTCTCGATGTCGAGGCCGGCTTTCTTGCCGAAGTGGATCGACTCGGCCAGCCCCTGGACGAGGCCGGCGATGCAGATCTGGTTCATCATCTTGGCGAGCTGTCCGCAGCCGGCCGGACCCATCAGGCCGACCATGCGGGCATAGGCGTCGATGACCGGCCGCGCCTGTTCGAAGGTCGCTTCATCGCCGCCGCACATGACAGTGAGCACGCCGTTTTCCGCGCCTGCCTGTCCGCCGGAGACGGGCGCGTCGACGAAGCCGCAGCCGCGCGCCTTCGCCGCTGCTTCCAGCTCCCGGGCGATCTCTGCGGAGGCGGTGGTATTGTCGATCAGGACGGCGCCCGGTTTCATCGCGCCGATCACGCCCTGGTCGGCAAGGGTGACGGACCGCAGGTCGTCGTCATTGCCAACGCAGGTGAAGACGAAATCAGCGCCCTCGGCAGCCTTTGCCGGCGTCTCGGCCGATGTGCCGCCATATTGCTTCACCCAGGCATCGGCCTTTGCGGTCGTGCGATTGTAGACCGTGACGTCGTGGCCGCCTTTCACCTTCAGGTGTCCCGCCATTGGATACCCCATGATGCCCAAACCGATGAACGCTACCTTCGCCATGCCTTAAACTCCTGTCTTGCCTTGTTGGCCGAACGATTAAAGCATGTGGGCGCCCGACGAAAGGGTCTGTCAGGGTCGCCGATGCGATGGCAGGCTGCGTGGCTGGATTGGCTCACGCCAGTCGCGCGATCACCAGATGGCCGGGGCTCGGCTCGCCGTCCTGCATGCGCACGTTGATCTCGGTCACTTCCAGAAGCTCGAAACCGGTCGCGGCCAGGCGGTCGCGGATATAGGCCTCGGAATGCAGGAAGCGCTGATGCGGGCCGACGGCATAGGTGCCGGTTCCGGATGGCAGCGTTTCCGACGAGAAGACGAAGATGCCGCCCTGTTCCATGTTTTCGGCGGCACCGAAGAACAGCGGTTCCAGCGCGCCTAGATAGGGCAGCACATCCGTGGCGGTGACGAGGTCGAACGCGTCCTCGTCATTGTCTTCGAGGTAGTCCTCGACCTCCGCCACGTAGAGGGTCTCGTACAGGTCCTTTTCGTGGGCAAGCTCGACCATGTTTTCCGAAATGTCGATGCCGGTGATATCCTCGACCATGTCGCGGAGCGCGCCACCGGTCAGGCCGGTGCCGCAGCCGAGATCGAGCATGCGCTTGAAGGGCCCAAGCTTCAGTTCCTGCAGGCGCTGGCGCACGAGCATGGGAACGGCATAGCCAAGCTGCTCCACCAGGATATCCTCGAAGGCGGCGGCGTGCTGGTCGAACAGGGTCGCGACATAGGCGTCAGGCGCCTTCGGCGGCGCTTCGCCACGACCGAGTGCGGCGATGCGCACCGATGCGCCGCCGTGATCATCGGGATCGAGCGCGAGGCATTCCTCATAAGCCTTGACCGCGGCGTCGACCTCTCCGGCCTTCTCGTGCGCCAGGGCGCGGTTATAGGCCTCCGCCAGGGCTTCCTCGTCGATCTTGGCCATTGTCGTCTCCTGAAGGTCGTTTGAGGCGGGCTCTAAAGCTTCGCCGCCGCTTTGGCAATGCAAAGCGGGGTGGAACCGGAATTTCCATTTCTCCGTTCTCCTTTGAACGAACGGAGCGAGCGATGGATACGCAGGAGACCATTTTCGAGAAAGCGGAGCGTCCGGGGCCGACGGCGCCAAGGCTTCCGTCGTCGTCCGGCGAGAAGGCCAACATGATCATCCACTATTATCGCGGGGAACTCGGCCGGATGACGAGTTGGCGCGACCGCATCGACCGCACGTCGAACTGGGCCATGACGGTGGTCGCCGGTCTGCTGTCGGTGTCGCTGTCCACGCCGACCTCTCACCACGGCGTCGTGCTGTTCGCCATGCTGATCATCTCCGTGTTCCTGATGATCGAGGCCCGGCGCTATCGGTTCTTCGACGTTTACCGGGCGCGGGTGCGACAGCTGGAGCGACACTATTTCGCGCAGGCCCTGTTGCCACAGGCCGAACTCAATGACGATTGGGCGGGGGCGATTGCCAACAGCCTACGGTCGCCGGCCTTTCTAATGACCCGGCGTCAGGCCGTGGCGCGCCGCATCCGCCGGAACTACGGCTGGATGTACCTGATCCTGCTGCTCGCCTGGAGCCTCAAGATATCGACGCCCAAGCTTCTGCCCAACCAGCCGGCGACCGACCTGGTCTGGTCATGGGGACATCTGGTGCAGAATGCCAGCCTTGGCCCGCTGCCCGGTTGGTCGGTGCTCATGACGGTCGGTCTGGTGCACCTCGCAATCCTCTATTTCGCCGTTCGGCGCGAGCCTGACAACGGCGAGTTCGCCTATGGCGAGGTGCATGTCTGAGCGAGGTCAGTGCAGGATGAATTCGCCGTTCAGATGTCTCCATTCGCTGGCGCCGATCAGCTTGCGGTGCACGTAGCGCACCGAGTGCAGAGGGCCGTCGAGCTTTTCCTGCCAGAATTTGAGGAAGCTTTTCATTTCGGGGAAGTCCGGCGCCAGGTCGTAGTGCTGCCAGAGATAGGTTTGCAGAAGGGCCGGGTGGTCCGGCATGCGGTAGAGGATCTGCGCCGTCGTCAGGCCATAGCCTTTCAACATCATGTCCATGTCTGCGTTCATGTCCGCCTCGTCAACGTTCCCATTTTTTGTGCTCCGCCCGGGAGCGTCCTCAATGGAAACAAGGGATGCTTAACCGAAGCTTAACGGATCGCCGTCAAAAGAGATTTTCTCTTTTTCTTTCAGGTCGTTAGCAGCCAATCGGTGAGAGTGCTGACAAGCGCTTACCGGACGAGGTGGCGCGTCAGGCGTCGCTCTATCGCCGCCCAGGCATGGCGCATGGTCTCGACGATCGCCAGGTAGAAGATCGCCGCCCAGAGATAGGCCTGGTAGTCGAAGGTGCGCGAAAAGGCGTAGCGCGTCTGGCCCATCAGGTCGAAGACCGTGACGATGGAGACGACGGCCGAGCCCTTGATCAGAAGGATGATCTCGTTGCCGTAGGGTCTAAGCGCGACGATGAGGGCTTGCGGCAGGACGATCTTCCAGAAGGTGACGAGTTTCGGCAGGCCCAAGCTCGCGGCGCCTTCATGCTGACCCTTCGGCACGCTCTGGATCGCGCCGCGAAGGATTTCCGCCTGGTAGGCGGCGGTGTTCAGCGTCAGCGCCAGCAGGCCGCAATACCAGGCCTCGCGGAAAAACCACCACAGGCCGATGCTCTCGAAGAAGCCACGGAAGCTGCCGAGGCCGTAGTAGATCAGGAAGAGCTGGGCGAGCAGGGGCGTGCCGCGGAAAACATAGACGTAACCGAAACCGATGGCGTTCAGCACGGAATTCTTCGACATGCGGGCGAAGATGAGCGGGACGGAGAGCAGGGCGCCGAGCGCCACCGATACCGTCACCAGCGACACGGTGACCCAAAGCCCTTCGAGATAGCGGGGGCCGTAGCGCACGAATTTATCCGTGTCCCAACCTGTGACGATCATCGCAAGGAGGCTTGCGGCGAGCAGCAGCCAGAGCGCCATCATGCCGGTGCCGACGATGCGGCCGGCGGTCAATGGCTTGGGAGCCGGCGGCGGCGCCGGGCGCGGGTCGATCATGTGTTCGGCGACGCTCATCGCGGTGCCTCCGATCGTTTGGTCCAGCGGTCGATGAAGCGGATGCCGATTGAGGAGACTACCGCAAGCGCGAGATAAAGGGCGCAGGCGATCAGGTAGAAGAAAAACGCTTCCTTGGTCACTTTCGCCGCAATGCCGGTCTGGCGGATGATGTCGGAAAGGCCGACCACCGAGACGAGCGCGGTATCCTTCAACAGGTTCATCCAGAGGTTCACGAGGCCGGGGAGGGCGATGCGGATCAACTGCGGCAGGACGATCAGACGAAGTGTCCGGCCGCCGGAAAGACCGAGTGCGTGACCGGCTTCATACTGTCCCTTGGGAATGGCCTTGAAGGCCGATTGCAGGACTTCAGAACAGTAGGAGGAAAAGACCACCGCGAGCGCGATCATGCCGGCGAAAAAGGCGTTGATCTCGATGCGCTGCTCGATGCCGAGCGCCGTCAGCGTCGACTGGATGAGGATCTGCAGGCCATAGTAGACGATGAAGAGCGTCAGGAGCTCCGGCAGTCCGCGAAAAATGGTGGTGTAGATGCCGGCGGCGGTGCGCAGGCTGCGCTCGCCCGACTGGGAGCCAAGGGCCACGAAGAAGCCGATGGCAAGGCCGACCGGCAAGGTGGCGATGGCAAGCGAGAGGGAGACGCGAAAACCGAACGCGATCTCGTCACCCCAGCCTTCGGCCCCACAGGACAGGATCGACGACGGACCAAGCAGCGTGAACACACCCACCGGTCCGCACATCGGATCGACCAGATGTCCGGCGGATGCAAGGAAAGACCCGATCGCGGAAAGGGCTCCGCCCATAAATTTCTATCCCCTCGCGGCAGGCGCCGCGTTTCTTGTTATCCGGTCTTTTTCCAGCAAAAACGGCGGAAGGGCAACCCTTCCGCCGTCTTGTATCAACAGAACGTCTGGCGCTTATTCGCCGTAGACGTCGAAATCGAAGTACTTGTCGTTGATTTCCTTGTACTTGCCGTTGGCACGGATCGCGTCGATGGCGGCATTGAACTTTTCGGCCAGCTCGGTTTCGCCCTTGCGGATGGCGATGCCGGCGCCTTCGCCGTTGATTTCAACGTCGACCGGAAGGGTCGCCAGGATCTTGCAGCAGCTGCCGGCGTCGGACTTGACCCACTCGGAGAGAACGACGACGTCGTCGACGACTGCATCGACGCGGCCGTTGGAGATGTCGAGCTTGTACTCGTCAGCCGTCGGGTAAAGCTTCAGCTCGGAATCCGGCATGTGCTTTTCGGCGTAGTTGGAGTGGGTCGTCGAACCCTGGGCGCCGATGACCTTGCCCTTCAGGCCTTCGGCCGTGGCGTCGGTGATCGGGCTGTCCTTCGGCACGGCGAGTGCCGGCGGCGTGTTGTAGTACTTGTGGGTGAAGTCGACCTTTTCGGCACGCTCAGGCGTGATCGACATCGAGGCGATGATGGCGTCGAACTTCTTGGCCTGCAGGGCGGGAATGATGCCGTCCCAATCGTTGGTGACGAACTCGCAGGTGACCTTCATCTCCTCGCAAAGTGCCTTGGCGATGTCGATGTCGAAGCCGACGAGCGTGCCGTCCGCCTCGAGGTTGTTGAAGGGCGGGTAGGCGCCTTCGGTGCCGATGATCAGCTTGTCTTCAGCCATCGCGCTGCCGGCGAAGAGCGACAGGGCGGCGATCGATGCAGCGGCGAAGAAGCGGGTGGAAATACGCATGAGATCCTCTCTGTTGGTCGTCCGCACGGTTGTGATGCCCGCGCTGAACGGTGAAGCCTTCATGTCTCCATGTCGGGCCTGGGCCGATATTCCTACGCCTTTCACCGGAAAATCAACAGGAAAGACGGGTGTAGGTGACGAATCGCGCCGAATTGCGCCGCAATCGAGTGAAATTCGTCATGGAGGCGTGATCCCGAGGTGCTGCGAAACTTTTTCGTTCAGCGGCGGTTAATGTGCCGGAAAATAGCTTCGGACGTGTCTGGGAGGGCGTCCGGAGAGTCGTAACGACTGTTTTCACGCGCTCCCGCCTCAAACGAGCGTGTCTGCACGCCCTGCAAGGAAGATGAAATGACGTTGAGATCGAAACTCTTTGCCACTGTCGCGGTGCCGGTGCTGTCCGCCGTCGTCGCCGGACAACCCGCCTTGGCTGCCGCAACCGCCCACGTGGGCGAGGCGAGGATACAGGCCGAACCGGTCGGCACGCTTGTCGCCCAGGCCGAGACTGTCACCTGTGCCGACGGGTCGGAGGCTCCGGACCAGGAGACCTGCGATGCGATAGAGGCGCAGGCCGCCGACGACGAGGCGCTGCGCCAGGCAGAGGAACAGCAGGCGGCGGAAGAGGAAGCCCAGCGTCAGGCCGACGAAGAAGCCGCTCGCCAGGCGGAAGAACAACAAGCCGCCGAAGAGGAGGCGGCACGTCAGGCCGAGCAGCAAGCCGCCGAAGAGGAAGCCGCACGTCAGGCAGAGGAAGAGGCTGCCCGTCAGGCTGAAGAGCAGCAGGCGGCGGAAGAGGCCCAGCGTCAGGCTGACGAAGAAGCCGCACGCCAGGCGGAAGAGCAGCAGGCCGCCGAGGAAGCCCAGCGACAGGCTGAGGAAGAAGCAGCGCGTCAGGCAGAAGAACAGGAGGCCGCTCGCCAGGCCGAGCAACAGGCCGCCGAGGAAGAAGCGGCGCGTCAGGCCGAGGAACAGCAGGCCGCCGAAGAAGCGGAACGCCAAGCTGCCGAGCAGGCTGACCAGGACGCACAGCCGGCCGACGAAACCCAGGCCGACGTCGTGACCTGCGCCGATGGCTCAGAGGCCGCTTCCGAAGACGAATGCACTGTCGAGGCGACACAGCCGCAGGCGCAAGAACAGACTGAGGAACAGGCAGAACAACCTGCCGAGGCCGAGCAGCAGCAGGACGAACAGGCCGAGAAGCCTTCGAGCGACGAAGAGCAGCAGGCCGAACAGCCCGGTGACGGCGACCTTCGTCCGTCGCAGGATAGCGAGGACACTGCCGGCCAGGAGGAACAGACCGACGAGCAGCAGGCCGGCGAAGAGCCGCTTCCGGAAGGCGAACAGGTTGTCGTCCCGGCGGTAGAGCCGCCCGAGGAACAGCCGGTCGTCGAGATCGAGGACACCCGCACCGAGGAAGAGAAGCAGGCGATCGCCGAGGATCCAGGTTCGACGTCCGAGACCATCGTCCTTCCGGTCGAGGATGGCGCCGCCGTTCTCGACAGCGACAAGGACGCCGACAATAGCGGCCAGACCGACGTTCGCGAACAGCGCAGCGAGCAGCGCGAGGAAGCAGAAGTTGCTCCGCCGCCGGAAAGCGATGCGGATGCCCAGGCCGATGCCGTCCGCATAGAGCCTGAGATGATCCGCGAAGCCGCGAACGAGCAGGGCACCGAACTCAATGCCGCACCGACGTTCCAGGTCCCGACGACCGTTGTCAACAACGTCACCAACGTGACCAATGTCACGAACAATGTGACCAACAACGTCGTGAACCAGGTTACCGAAGTGCGCGTCGTCGAGCAGGTCGACAACCGGACGATCATCAATGTCGGCGACAAGGTTGTCGTTCGTCACGATGACCGTCCGCGCCTGCGCTACGACGAAGAGCGTACATATTACGAGGAACTATCGCGTGGCCGGGTTCGCGAGACGATCGAGCGACTGGACGGCTCGCGACTTGTGACGATCTACAACCGGTTCGGCGACATCATCCTTCGTTCGCGGTTCTCGCCGCGCGGCGAGGAATATGTCTTGTTCTACTCGCCCGAAGCCGACAGCGACCGTCCGCGCATGTATGTCGACGTGGGCGCCAGCCTGCCGCCGATGCGTCTGACGGTTCCGGTCAGCGACTATATCGTGACCATGTCGGACGAGCCGGATCGTGACTACTACGACTTCCTCGCCCGTCCGCCAGTCGAGCGCGTCGAGCGCGTCTACTCGATCGACGAGGTGAAGTCGTCGGCCCGACTGCGCGACAAGGTCCGTCGTATCGATCTCGACACGATCACGTTCCAGACCGGTTCGGCCGAGGTGTCGCTTTCGCAGGCGAAAACCCTGCGCCGGGTCGCCGAGGCGATGCTCAAGATCCTCGATCGGGATCCAGGCGAGGTCTTCCTGATCGAAGGCCATACCGATGCCGTCGGTTCAGATCGCTCCAACCTGATCCTTTCGGACGAGCGGGCGGAAACCGTCGCCAACCTGCTGACCGAGGTCTACGGCATCCCGCCGGAGAACATGTCGACGCAGGGTTATGGCGAGCGCTACCTGAAGATCCGCACGCAAGCGGCCGAAGAGCAGAACCGCCGCGTTACGATCCGGCGCGTGACGCCGCTGGTGAAGCCGGTCGCCTCGCGCTGATCGGCACAGCCGCCAAGACCAGGCCGCCGGAGCGATCCGGCGGCCTTTTCATGTCCGGGGCGGCAGTCCGGTGATGCGTGCGATGAAATCGGCCACGGCGACGGTGTCGTCGAGATCGAAGACCGGAAGGTCGGTGTCAGTGACCGCGTGGTCGGCTGCGATGGCGACGATATGCGGATCGGTCGGCGCCAAGGGCTCGCGCTTGGCCGCCTCTAAGCGCCGCGCCTCGATCTTCGGAACGGGTTCGCGCTTGTAACCTTCGATCAGCACAAGGTCACAGGGACCGATGCGGCCGAGGATTTCCTCGAAGCTCGGTTCGGGCGCGCCGCGCAATTCATGCATGATGGCGTAGCGGGTGCCGGAGACGATCACGACCTCGTGGGCACCGGCATGGCGATGGCGCCAACTGTCGGCGCCGACCTTGTCGATGTCGAAGTCGTGGTGCGCGTGCTTGATGGTCGAGATTCGATATCCGCGCCGCGTGAATTCCTCGACGAGGCGCGTGGCGAGGCCCGTCTTGCCCGAATTCTTCCAGCCGGCGATGCCGAAGACACGCATCAGTCCCATCCCCCTGCCTCCACTATCTGTTCCGCCCTTGCGAGATCGTCGGCGTTGTTGACGTTGAAGAACGGATCGAACGGGCGGGCTGGGCCGTCGCGCAGCGGAAATTCCACAACGATGCTTGGGTGGCGGGCCTGGAAGGCGGTGACTTTGCGGTTTTGCGGGTCGGCCAGCCAAAGCTCCAGATCTTCGGCAAGAGCGCTCGGCCAAAGCGCTACCACCGGATGGCTTCGCCCGGCGGAGCTTGCGACTGCGATGCAACCCGGCGCGGCTTTTGCGGCAAGCCGTTCCGAAAGGTCGGCCGGCAGGAAGGGCGTGTCGACCGGCCCCGTCAGGACGTGCGGCAGACCAAGTCGCGTGGATTCGCGCATGGCCGCGAGAATACCGGCCAGCGGCCCTGGCCGATCCGATCTTGTGTCTGGCAGCATCCGATAGGGCAGATCGAGCGGCGCCGGTGCGTTGATCGCCAGCATTCGCGCCTGGGGCAGCAGGCGATCGATGACGTGACCGACGAGCGGTTTGCCGGCAAGTGATACCGTTGCCTTGTCCTGCCCCATGCGGCGGGATAGGCCACCGGCCAGGATCACAGCGAGGTCGACGGATTGCGTGCTCATGCCTTCCCTTTGCCGCTTATGCCGGAGCGTCCAGGCGGCGAAGATAGAGCACGGAGCCGATCGCGGCCAGAGAGCAGAGGAGCATGACGATCAGAAGCGGAAGAGCGCCGGTTTCCTCGGTCAGGATCGCCGAGGCGAGGGCGGACAGCATCGCCCCACCGGCCATGGTGATGGCGCCGCCAAGGCCGGATGCCGATCCGGCGAGATGCGGCCTGACGCTTACCATGCCGGCATTGGCGCTCGGAAGCGTCAGTCCGTTGCCAAGCCCGACCAGAACCAGCGGACCGAAGAAGGACAGGGCCGTGTGGAAACCCAAGACCAGCAGCACCAGCGGGATCACCGTTCCAACCACCGAGAGCAGGGCGCCCCACAGCATCATGTTCGGGATGCCGAAGCGGCGCGTGTAGCGGCCGGACAGGAAGTTGCCGATCAGATATCCTCCGGCGACAAAGAAGAACTGCATGCCAAGCACGCTCGGCGACAGCTTGAGGATCGTGCTGCCGATGAATGGCGCGCCCCCCAGAAATGCGAAGAAGGCGCCCGATGTCAGGGTAGCCGTCAGCGTGAAGCCCCAGAAATGTGGCGACAGCAGCAGCTGCGGCCAGGCTCGCACTTGATCCATGAAACTCGTGGAGCGCTGCCGATTGGTCTCTCCAAGATCGAAGACGACGAGCGCCAGTACGATGAGGCCTGCGACGCCGAGCGCGATGAAATTCGCCTGCCATCCGAACACGTCGCTGAGGACACCGCCCACGGTCGGGCCGATCATCGGGACGATGGTCATGCCCATCGTGACATAGCCAATCATCGAGGCGGCTTCCTCCATCGGCACCATGTCGCGCACGATGGCGCGGGAGAGCACCATGCCGGCCACGACGGTCGTCTGGAGAAGGCGTCCGACCATGAACCAGGTGACCGAGGGCGCCATGATGCAGAGAAGGGTGGCGAACAGGAAGACGACGATGCCGAGGATCATCGTCGGGCGACGGCCGAAGCGATCGGAAAACGGTCCGATGCCGAGTTGCAGGATGGCGATGCCGGTCAGGTAGCCGGACACGGCGAACTGCATCACGGAATAGTCGACCCCGAAATGCCGCGCCATTTCCGGCAGCGACGGCAGGAAGATGTTCATCGTCAGGGCCGAGAGGCCCGCGATCAGCACGAGGGTCAGGATGTGCGGCGGCGTGCGCCGGTCGAGGAAACGGCCGCCGGTCATGTCTGTCGGTATCCTGTCAGCGCTATCATCTTTATCACAAAGGTGATCCCGGACGGGACGACTGGCTGATGGGCCGGGCGTTCTTGCGCTTGTTTTCGCGGTAGAAGGTGTAGAGGCCCGAGCAGATCACGATGACAGCACCGAAGGCGGTCGGAATGTTGATCGTCTCGCCGAAGAACACGATGCCGATCGCCACCGCCCAGATGAGGCTCGTGTAGCGGAACGGGGCGACGAAGGAGACTTCCGCCGTGCGCATGGCCATGACGATCGCCTGGTGCGCCACGACGAGAAGGACGGCGGCGATTGCCAGGACACCAACCGCCGATGCCGTGAGCGGGCGCCACCCGCCGAGCGGCACGATCAGCGCGGCGCCGATGACGATGGCGGCTATGGCGGTGAGCAAGGTCACCATGACGGACGGTACGGTGGGGCCGATCCTCTTGGTGACGAGGTCGCGTCCGGCGGTGCAGCACACACAGATAAGAAGTAGGACCGATGCCGGCTGGAACCCTTCCGGACCAGGGCGGATAATCAGCAGCATGCCGCCGAAGCCGATGATGATCGCCGTCCAGCGATGCCAGCCGACCGGTTCGCGCAGGAAGAGTGCTGCGCCAACCGTGACAACGAGTGGCATGGATTGCAGCACCGCCGACACGCTGCTGAGCGGCAGCAGTCCGAGCGCCGAGAGAAAGAGGATGGTTGCGGCGCATTCCAGCGCCACCCGTGCCAGGACCATCGGCTGCATGACGGTCCGCATCGGCGCGAAACCGCCCAAACGTCTTGCCAGCGCGAAGACGAGTATCGTCATCATCACGCCGCGCACGAACATGATCTGCCCGACATTCAGATCATCAGTCAGCGTCTTGGTCAGCGCGTCATTGAAGGTGAAGCCAGCCATGGCGAGCGACATCAGGAGAGCGCCGCGGGTATTGTCGGAAAAGGCCATGTTTTACCAGATTCTCAATTGCGCCGGTTCTTGTAGACCAAGCGGTGAGATGGCGAAACCGCCTTTTTGGGATCGGGACACCAAGAAAATGTGCTGCACTGCGAAAACTCTGCTTCCGGTTTAACCTTTGTTCAAACTTCGCTCGCAAAGCTGGCACTACCCGCATGAGGCGGGTTTATGCCCGTTCGACGACCGGCCGATGCATGGCTGCCGTCGGTTGATATTGCCGAGGGCCCTCATGAATTTTATCGATCGCCTCCTGCAGAGCCGCAGGATCGTCACCAAAGTATTGCTATTTGTTGTTCCTCTCGTTCTTCTGATGGCCGGCGTCGGACTTCTGGGTTACCGGACTGCCACGATGCTCAACGGCCATATGACGGTTACCCGCGCCACCATTGGCAACATCAGTGATCTCGAACGCGTGCAGCAGGGGTTGCAGGAGTTCAGCCTTGAGCCGACCGAAGGCAGCCGGGATGCTTTTCTCGCCGCAGTTGACGCTCAGCAGAGTGGCCTGACCGTGCTTGACGGCGTCATCGCCGAGCAGGCCGAACGCGCCGATCTTGAGGATCTGCGCGCGCTGCCGGAGCGGATGCGCCAGCAGGCCGCCACGATGTGGCAGACCGAAAGCGAGCGCGCGGCGCTCGATGCAGGGCTTGCCGAGGCGTTCGCGCAGCTCCAGGGCGACGGCCAGCAGATCGTCAAGCAGGTGGATTTCGTGCGCAAGGAGATTTCCGACAAGGAAACCTTTGCCAAGGAACTGCTGTTCGACGCATCCGGATACAAGATGCTGATCGACCGGCTCGGCAAGCTGCGCGCCGGCGTGCAGATGGCGTTCACGCCGGCCGAACAGATCGAGGAGGCGACGAAGTTCGCCGGCCCGGTCAACAAGGATATCGCGAAAGCCAAGGCGATTGCCTCGAAGAAGGGCATGGCCCTGATCACCGAGGTGGAGGGCGCCATGGGCAAGATCGATGCGCTGCTCCAGGGGAGCGAGCCGGAAGACGTCAAGGCGCAGGCTCTGTCGCGCGTCCTGTCCGAGCTGGTGCAGATCGAGCAGAAGATCACGCTGCAGGCCGCGAAGAACACCGATATCGCCGCTGACCGTTTCGTCGGCCTCAACAAGCTCGTCATCGACCAGCGCGAACTCATGAGCCTCGTGGATGCCGCCGCGCTGCAGATCGCGACACTTGAGCTGCGGATCCAGCAGATGCGCGGCAATCCGCAGGGCGAGACCCGCGCTGCCGTGCTCGCCAATCTTGCGTCGCTGACCGACATGGCGGGGCGGATTTCCGAACTCGGCGCGAAGAACGCTGCATTACGCGACTTTCCGCAGAAGATCGCGCCGCGGGTCGCGGCCATCGAGACGGGTTCGCAGGCGCTGCTTGACGCCGGCAAGGCGTGGGATGAACAGCGGCTTGCGACGAATGCGCAGGTTGCCGCCGCCATGGCTGCGCTGCGCGATTTCGTCAGCCAAGCCCAGGAAATTGGCAAGGAAGACAGCGAGCGGTCCGCGACGATCTCGGTGGTCACGATGGTCGTCGGCACGCTTCTGGCGATCGTCGGCGGCTTGATGCTGATCGAGACGCTGCGCGCGCCGCTCAAGCGCATCACCGGCGTCATGTCCAGGCTCGCAAGCGGCGATCTGTCGGTTCCGATTGACGGTCGCAATCGCGGCGACGAGATTGGCGACATGGTGCGGTCCGTCACGGTGTTCCGCGATGCCGCCCTTGAAAACCGCCGCTTGGAGGAGGAGGCCGCCGCCTCGCGGCAACGGTCGGCTGAAGAGAACGAGCAGCGCGCCCGCGAACGGGCGCAGGTCGAGGCGGACCAGAGAGCGGCGCTCGATGCGCTCTCCTCTGTTCTGGAGGCACTTGCGCGCGGCCAGTTGCATGCATCCATGCGCAACGATCTGCCGGCCGATTTCCGCGCCATGGCGACCACTTACAACCAGGCGGTCGAGGCGCTCCGGGCGACCATCGACGAGGTTCGCGGCGCCAGCAGCGACATCAATGCCGGCACGGAAAACCTCGCGGCTTCGGCCGACGATCTGGCGCGCCGCACCGAACAGCAGGCGGCCGCACTGGAGGAGAGCGTGCGCGCGCTCTCGCATCTCGGCGAAGTTGTGCGCTCCACCGCCGACGGTGCCGCACGGACGGCGCAATCGGTCACGGCTGCGCGCGAACATGCACGACAGTCGGGTGTCGTGGTTCGGCGGGCCGTCGATGCCATGGCCGCGATCAGCCAGTCGTCTGAGAAAATCTCGACGATCATCGGCGTCATCGACGAAATCTCGTTCCAGACAAACCTGCTGGCACTCAACGCCGGGGTCGAGGCTGCCCGTGCCGGAGAGGCGGGTCGCGGCTTTGCCGTCGTGGCCCAGGAAGTCCGCGATCTTGCCCAGCGCTGCGCCAATGCGGCGAAGGAGATCAAGTCGCTGATTTCCGTCAGTGGCGACCAAGTGAAGACCGGCGTCGAGCTCGTGGAAAACACCGGCGCTGCGCTACGGTCCATCATCGACCAGGTGGAAGAGGTTCAGGGGCTGGTGGAAACCATCTCGTCGGCAACCCGCGAACAGTCGACCGGCATCAGCGAGGTTACCAGCGCGGTGCGCGACGTCGAGCTGATCACCCAGCAGAACGCGGCGATGGTCGAGGAAAACAATGCCGAAATCCACGGGCTTCGCCAGCGCGTCGACGTATTGATGCAGAAGGTCGGGCATTTCCAGACCGAGACGCCCGGTATCGCGGAGACCGCGTTCCGCCGAAGCGCCTGAGGTACCTGCCGGCGGCGCTCAGCCGCCGGTGACGCTCATGTGGCGCGCGACAGCCGGGCGGCGATGCTCCCGGTCGATGATGAAGTCGTGGCCCTTCGGTTTGCGCAGGATCGCCTCGTCTATGACGCTGTGAAGGTAGGCGTCATCATCGGACGCCCTGAGCGCTGTCCGCAGATCCGCCGCGTCGTTCTGCCCCAGGCACATGTAGAGCGTTCCGGTGCAGGTGAGGCGGACGCGGTTGCAGCTCTCGCAGAAATTATGGGTCATCGGCGTGATGAAGCCCAGCCGTCCGCCCGTCTCTGCAACATCGACATAGCGGGCCGGTCCGCCAGTGCGGAAGAGGTTGTCCTTCAGAGTGAAGGTTTCGGCGAGCCGGGCCCGCACTTCGGAGAGTGGTAGATACTGGTCCGTGCGATCCTCGTCGATCTCGCCCATGGGCATGGTCTCGATCAGGGTCAGGTCCATGCCCCGGCCATGGGCGAAACGAAGCATTTCCGGCAATTCGTCCTCGTTGAAGCCCTTCAAGGCAACCGCGTTCAGCTTGACCTTCAGGCCGGCGGACTGGGCGGCCTCGATGCCTTCCATGACCTTGTCGAACTCGCCCCAGCGGGTAATCGCGCGGAACTTGGCCGGGTCAAGCGTGTCGAGGGAAACGTTGATGCGGCGGACGCCGCAGTCATAAAGCTCGGTGGCGAAGCGGGCAAGTTGCGAGCCGTTGGTCGTCAGCGTCAATTCATCCAGCGCGCCGGTCTCGATGTGCCTCCCCAGCTGCCGGACGAGATACATGATGTTCTTGCGTACCAGCGGCTCGCCGCCCGTCAGGCGCAGTTTGCGCACGCCCTTGGCGATGAAGGCGGAACAGAGCCTGTCCAGCTCTTCCAGCGTCAGCAGATCCTTCTTGGGAAGGAACGACATGTTCTCCGCCATGCAATAGGTGCAGCGGAAATCGCAACGGTCGGTGACGGAGACCCTGAGATAGGTCACCGCGCGTCCGAACGGGTCGATCATCGGTCCTTCGGCGGCGGCAAGAGGTTTTCCCTCCCGAAAGGCCGCGATGCTGTTGTCCAAGGCATGTCTCCCTAAGCTTGCGGCTAATCTGGGACTTGCGGGCAATCCGGTCAAGGAAGGGTACGTGCAATCGGTTCAAAATCTCTTGCGCGGCGGTCGTGCGGCGACTAGGTCTGCCTCTGAAAACTCGCGGGATATTGCGCTCATGACCGACATCTGGCCGACCGAACTCAAGGTTTCCAAGGACAGGCGAACCCTGACAGTCAGTTTCAATGACGGGGCGTCCTACGCGCTTCCGGCCGAAATGCTGCGGGTTCTGTCTCCCTCGGCGGAGGTCCAGGGTCACGGGCCGGGGCAGGGCGTTACCGTGCCCGGCAAACGCCTGGTTGCGATTTCGTCGATGACCCCCACCGGCAATTATGCGGTGCGCATCGGTTTCGACGACGGTCACGACAGCGGCATCTTCACCTGGATCTATCTCGGCGAGCTCGGGGAGAGTGGCGCTGAAAAATTCGCCGACTATGAGAAGGCACTTGCGGAAAAGGGGCTCAGCCGCGATCCTCGCTGACGACACGGGCGAGGGAGAGCGTCATGAGTACGGCACGACTGGAAGCATTCAGTGACGGGGTGCTTGCGATCGTTATCACCATCATGGTGCTGGAACTCAAGGTTCCGCACGGCGAGGACCTCGCTAATCTCATTCCGCTTCTACCGGTATTTCTCAGCTACGTGCTGAGCTTCGTCTATGTGGCGATCTACTGGAACAATCACCATCATCTCTTGACGTTCTGCGGGCGGACCACGGCGCGCGAGATGTGGGCCAATATGCATCTGCTGTTCTGGCTGTCTCTCGTGCCATTCGTCACCGGCTGGGTGGGTGAGTCGCATGGCGCCGCGATGCCGGCCGCCTGCTACGGCGCGGTCATGCTGATGGCGGCGATCGCCTACAAGATTCTCCAGGTGCAGATCATCAACTCGTCGTCCCGGCGGGACGCACTAAGATCGGCCCTTGGTCGGGACGTAAAAGGACTGATCTCGCCTTTCATATACGTGACGGCGATTGCTCTGGCCTTCGTGTCTCCGCTGATATCCTACGGTCTCTACGCGGTCGTCGCCCTGATGTGGATCGTGCCGGATCGACGTCTGGAGAAAGTTGTGGTTGATCACCGCAACTGAGCGTCAGCAGGCTAACTTTTCCTCGGACTGCAACCGGCGGGTCAGTGCCTCCATCACTTCGGCCATGGCAAGGCATTCTTCGAGCGGAGTGGCCGACAGCGTCGCTTCGATCAGCTCCGTCTGGATGACCATGGCCTTGCGGGTCAGCGCGTTGCCGCTCTCCGTCAAATAAAGCCGCAGGACGCGTTTGTCGGCCGGATCGCCGCGACGCTCCACCAGTCCGCGCTTTTCCATCTGCGGCAGCAGCATGCTCATGTTGGAGCGGCCGACCAGAAGCTTGCGGGCCAGTTCCTGCTGCGAGATGCCTTCGAAACGGTAGAGATTGACGAGAATGTCGAGATGCGGCGGCTTGATGTCGAGGGGTGCGAGCGACCGCGACAGGGCTTGTTGCATCATCTGGCAGGCGCGGCCGACGGCTATCCAGCTGCGAAATCGCGGATGATCCCAAGGCAGAACTTGATTTTCGTCCATATTTGTTCTTATTGTTCATAGTTGAACATATTTCCGGAGTCCCGACTATGCCACCGTTTCTGCTCAAGGTCACCCGTCTCGGAGTCGGCGGGCTTGGTGCGGTCGCGCCGGATCTGGCCGGCAGGCTTGCCTGGCGGCTGTTCCGTCGAACCCCGTCCCGCCGGCCGGCAGGCGAGAAGGCCCGCAAGGCGTTCGATGAGGGCGTGCGGACGCTCGCCAGCGCGCAGCGTGTCGCGGTCCCGACCGGCTCGGGCGCCGTCATGACGTACAGGCTTTCGTGCCACGACGCGCCACGGGTCCTGATCATCCACGGCTGGGGATCGCGGGCGGAATATCTGGCCGGTCTGGCTTCGGGGTTGCGCGCCAGCGGCCTCGACGTCACCGTCCTCGATCTGCCAGGCCATGGGCGATCCTACGGAAGAGCGCTCGACATGCGGCTGGCGGCCGAGGCGATCGCGGCGGTCGAAAAGACGCTCGGGCCGTTCGACGCGGCGGTCGGCCATTCCTTCGGTGGCGCGTCGCTGCTGGTTGCTGCCGGAGGGATTTTCCCGGGCATTGAGGCGGTGCGGGCGCCGAGGCTCGCTGTTCTCGGCGCACCATCGCAAATTGAGTTCATCTTCGAGGATTTCTTCGCCATGGTGGGGCTGCCGCCCAAGGCGCAGAGGCGTCTTTTCGGCCACGCGGAGCGCAGGGTCGGGACGACGCTGGAGGCGTTTGACACCGTTACAATCGCCCGCCGCCTGGGACGCCCTTTGCTGGTGATCCATGCCGAGGACGACAAGGAGGTCCATCCCCGCCACGCCCGCAGATACGAAGGTTTAGGTGAACATGTTCGCCTCGAATGGGCGAACGGTCACGGTCACCGGCGCATCGTCAGCGCCCCGGAGGTCATCGCAGCCGTCGCCGCCTTCGCCCATGGAGATGCAGCGACAGAGGCGGTGGCCGGTCGTCATGAAACTGATATGGTCGGGCGATAGCAGCAGGGAGACACCCCAAGGGAGGCGCATCCGACATGACCATTCTTCGCAGCGTGGAAGAGCTCAAGGCGATCTATGACGGTGTCAGCGAAGCATCTGTGGTCAAGGTCACCGCGTCTCTCACGCCTGCATACAGGCAGATGATCGAAGCCTCTCCGTTCGTGGCGCTGGCAACCATCGGCCCGGAGGGCATGGACTGTTCTCCGCGCGGCGACGATGGCAGCGTCGTCCGCGTCGAAAGCCCGACACGGCTCGCGCTGCCGGACTGGCGCGGCAACAACCGGATCGATTCGCTCCTCAACATCGTGCGCGATCCGCGCGTTGCCCTGATGTTCCTGGTCCCGGGCTCGAACACGGCCATGCGCGTCAACGGCAAGGCCGTCGTATCCGTCGATCCGGACCTTCTCGCGAGCTTCGAGATGGAGGGAAAACACCCCCGCAGCGTCGTGCTGATCGAGATCGATGAGGTCTATTTCCAGTGCGCGCGCGCGCTGATCCGATCGCAACTCTGGAACCCGCAGCGTTACGCCGATCCGAAGAGCCTGCCAACGCCCGGCGATCTCCTGCAGGCGGCGAAAGCCGATTTCGACAAGGAAACCTATGACAGGCAGTGGCCGGAGCGGGCCGCCAAAACGATGTGGTAATCGTCGGTTCAGCGGCGATAGATCAACCAGCTCTTCGTGAAATCCTTCTGCATGCCGGCTTCGAACACCTTGGTGCGGTTTCGTCCGGCATGTTTGGCGCAGTAGAGCGCGATATCGGCCTTGCTGTAGAGGTCGCCCGCATCTTCCGCTTCTCCTGCCATGCAGTAGCCGAGAGAAATGGTGATCGGGCCGTAGTTGACGCCGGACTTCGAGTTCTTGAACGGCGTGGACTCGAGCGCTGTTCGAACGCGCTCGCAGATTTGCTGGATTTCTTCCGCGCCCAGTCCGTCAACGATGACGGCGAATTCCTCGCCGCCGGTCCGGGCGATGAAGCTGTCCTTGCGCACATGGTTGCGGATCACGGTGGCGACGGTGGCGAGCACCTTGTCGCCGACGGGATGGCCGAAACTGTCATTAACGCGCTTGAAATGATCGATGTCGATCAGGATGAGGCCGGTGAGCCCGGCGCTGCCGTCGTAGACCGTGGCAAGTCGGTCGTCGAAGGCGCGGCGGTTTGACAGACGGGTGAGAGAATCGGTGTTGGCGATCCGCTTGTATTCGTCGAGCTCTTTGCGCACCATGTCCATTTCGTGGGACTTGCGCGTGACGCTTTCAACGGTCTGTTCTCCGTGGGCCATGGTGCCCTCGGTTGCTTCCGTCAGAATGGTGATTGCGCTTCTGAGAATATCGGCGCTTGCGTTGTTCTTCGAATTGATGCGCGAATAGGTTTCGCCGAGAAGGCGGCTGTAGCTTTCCAGCGAATTCTGTTCCTGGCGCAGCAGGCGAAGCAGGCTGTCCAGTTCGGCGGCGATCCGGTCGTGCGCAGTCTCCACCATTCGCCCATGCTGCGAAGAGAAATACTGCTGGCCGATGGCGTCGAGCTCTTCCTGGGTCGCCTGGCTTCCGAGTGCCGCCAGTTCGCGGCTGAGCGCCGGATTGGACCCTATGTAGGCTTCGTAAAAAAGCTCGTAATTGCGCGGGATCGGGGCAATGCCCATGGAACGCATGGCATAGCTGATCTGTGCGCCAATGTCCGGATTCATACCCTTCGGCGTCGTTGCCGTGGCCATCCGCATGCCCCCAAATTCTTAAACCGCATTCGCTTAATGGTTACGGTAAAATTGTTTGAAAAGTTTTAATGGAGATTACCCCAGTTGTGGTTCAGTAATTCTTGGGTGTCTCAGCAAAAATCCAATCAAGTGATTGTCTTTATTTGAATTTTTGGGTGCCGGGCAAAGTCTTGCCGCTTTGCCCGGCACGTACCCGATTCATCCAAGGTTGAATTCCTGGAAGAAATCATTGCCCTTGTCGTCGGTCACGATGAAGGCGGGGAAGTCCTCGACCTCGATTTTCCAGACCGCCTCCATGCCGAGTTCCGGATATTCGAGCACCTCAACCTTCCTGATGCAGTCCTGTGCTAGGCGGGCGGCGGGGCCGCCGATCGAGCCGAGGTAGAAGCCGCCATGCGTCTTGCAGGCCTCGCGGACCGCGCGGGACCGGTTGCCCTTGGCAAGCATCACCATGGAACCGCCGAAGGACTGGAACTGGTCGACATAGCTGTCCATGCGTCCGGCGGTCGTCGGGCCGAAGGAGCCGGAGGCGTAGCCAGCAGGGGTCTTGGCCGGGCCGGCGTAGTAGACCGGGTGGTTCTTCATGTAGTCGGGCATGCCTTCGCCCTTTTCCAGCCGTTCCCTGATCTTCGAATGAGCCAGGTCGCGGGCGACGATGATCGTGCCTGTCAGCGACAGCCGCGTCTTGACCGGATGCTTCGTCAGTTCGGCCAGAATGGCGCTCATCGGCTGGTTGAGGTCGATCTTCACGACAGAGGAGGAGAGGGCGCTTTCGTCGATATCAGGCATGTATTTCGACGGATCGGCTTCCAGCTGCTCGATATAGATGCCATCCTTCGTGATCTTGCCCTTCGCCTGGCGGTCGGCGGAACAGCTGACACCGAGCCCGATCGGCAGCGAGGCGCCGTGGCGGGGCAGGCGGATGACGCGGACGTCATGACAGAAATACTTGCCGCCGAACTGGGCGCCGACGCCCATCGACTGGGTGAGCTTGTGGATTTCTTTCTCCATCTCGATGTCGCGGAAGGCGTGGCCGCCTTCGGAGCCTTCGGTCGGCAGGTCGTCGAGGTAGCGCGCCGAAGCAAGCTTGACCGTCTTCAGCGTCATCTCCGCCGAGAGGCCGCCGATGACGATCGCCAAGTGGTAGGGGGGACAGGCCGCCGTACCTAGCGTCAGGATCTTCTCCTTGAGGAAGTCGATCATCCGGTCGTGGGTCAGCAGCGAGGGCGTGCCCTGGTAGAGGAAGGTCTTGTTGGCCGAGCCGCCGCCCTTGGCCATGAACAGGAACTTGTAGGCGTCCTCGCCCTCCTCGTAGATGTCTATTTGTGCTGGCAGGTTGGTCTTCGTGTTCTTTTCCTCGAACATCTTCAGCGGCGCGAGCTGCGAGTAGCGCAGGTTCTTGCGCTCATAGGCATCGCGCACGCCCTGGGCGAGCGCCTCGTAATCGCCGCCCTCGGTCCAGACGCGGCGGCCTTTCTTGGCCATCACGATCGCGGTGCCGGTATCCTGGCACATCGGCAGGATGCCGCCGGCGGCGATATTGGCGTTCTTCAGCAGGTCATAGGCGACGAAACGGTCATTATCGGTGGCTTCCGGGTCTTCGAGGATCGACGCCAGCTGTTTGAGGTGGCCCGGGCGCAAGAGATGGTTGATGTCGGCCATCGCGGTTTCGGCAAGAAGGCGGATGCCTTCCGGATCGACGGTCAGGATGTCCTTGCCGTTGAAGCTGGTCGTCGACACGTAGTCCGACGTGATCTTGCGGTAGGGGGTCTGGTCTTCGCCAAGCGGGAAGAGATCGTCAGCCATGGATGCGAGCCTTTCGTGCGGACGCGGAAAATCGCCGTGGTTTAGGATTATCGCGGCGGAAATTCAATGAGCCGAAAGCCTATGGCCCCGGCCGGTCAGGACGATCACATAGCATTCCTTTTTTAGGATATTCATAATGTCTGTCATGACATGAGGGGTGACGGCAGACGACGAGCGGAGACAGGAATGAGCATGACGACGCAGCAATCACCGGTGTGGCACCAGACGATGATTTTCAGGATATTCGTGGTCAGCTTCGTCTGCATCCACCTGCCGCTGCTGGCGCTGGCCGCCCTGTTCTTCTCGCGCGGCTTGGCTGAGGACCTTGCGGCATTCTGGACCGTGCTCGGGGCCACTCTGGTCGGCACTGTCGTCTGCCTCGGGCTGATGTGGAAGATCGTTTCACCAATCCGCCGGCTTTCCAAGGCCATTTCCGTCTACCGCGCGACCGGTCATCTCAGCGAAAGCAGGCTCGACAAGCGCGGAAATAGCGAGATCGGGATCGTTACGCGCGGCGTCTGCGGCCTCGTTGGCGAGATCGCCGTTTTGGGAGAGCAGGTGACCGAGCGCGCCATGCGCGACCCCTTGACCGGACTAGCGAACGCGCGCGGCATCTATGACATGGGCGATGAGCGGCTGGCGGAGGTCGTCCTCGGCCAGGGAAAGCTGAGCGTCGTCGTCTTCGACCTCGACCGATACGGCGACATCCGCCGCCGGCATGGCCGCGAGGCGGCCGACAGGGCTCTGGTCGTCGTCGGCGACATCGTTCGCGGTGTCCTTGGCCCCGCCGATCTTGGCGGACGCCTGTCGGAGAAGACGTTTGCGCTGGTCCTGGTGGGGGCGAACCAGAAGGACGCGCGCGAACGGGCGGAAGCCCTGCGCGCTACTCTCGAGACCGCCTCGACGAACGCCGTGGAGCAGGGCTCGTTGATTTCGAGCTTTGGCGTTGCGACGCGGGCCTCGAAAAACCCGTCGATCGCCGAACTCATTCACGCGGCGGATATGGCTGTCTACCGCGCGAAGGAAACCGGACGAAACCGTGTCGAGGTGAGCACGGTCTGACGCTCACCTCGCCGAGATGTGACGCGGCTTACTTCGGACCGATCATCAGTTCCGGCCGCACCAGCTGGTCGAACTCCTCGTTCGTCAGGTAACCGCCGCCGACCGCTTCCTCGCGCAGCGTCGTGCCGTTCTTGTGGGCTGTCTTGGCGATCTTCGCGCAGGTGTCGTAGCCGAGACGCGAGTTCAGCGCCGTGACCAGCATCAGCGAATTCTCGACGCCCTTCCTGATATTGTCCTCGCGGGCTTGGATGCCGACGACGCAATTGTCGGTGAAGGAGATCGCGGCGTCGCCGAGCAACTGTACCGACTGCAGGAAATTGTAGGCCATCATCGGATTGTAGACGTTGAGCTCGAAATGGCCCTGGCTGCCGGCGAAGGTGATGGCCGCCTGGTTGCCGAAGATGTGGGCGCAGACCTGAGTCATCGCCTCCGACTGGGTCGGGTTGACCTTGCCGGGCATGATCGACGAGCCCGGTTCGTTTTCCGGCAGGGCCAGCTCGCCGAGTCCGGCGCGGGGACCGGAGCCGAGGAAGCGGATGTCGTTTGCGATCTTGAAGCAGGCGGCGGCCGCGGCGTTGATGGCGCCATGGGCAAAGACCATTGCGTCATGGGCGGCGAGCGCCTCGAACTTGTTGGGCGCGGTCACGAACGGCATGCCGGTAATCCTGGCGATTTCCTCTGCGACCTTTTCGGCGAAGCCCACAGGAGCATTGAGGCCGGTGCCGACGGCCGTGCCGCCCTGTGCGAGTTCCAGCAGTCCGCCCATGGTGTCGCCGATGCGCTTGATCGCCGAATGCACCTGGGCTGCATAGCCGCCGAACTCCTGACCCAACGTGAGCGGCGTCGCGTCCTGCGTATGGGTGCGGCCGATCTTGATGATGTGCGCGAAGGCCTGCGACTTCGCCTCCAGCGCCTTGTGCATATGGGTGAGAGCCGGGATCAGGTGATGGGCGATCTGCTCGGCGCAGGCGATGTGCATGGCCGTCGGATAGGTATCATTCGACGACTGGCTCATGTTGACGTGGTCGTTGGGGTGGACCGGCTTCTTCGAGCCCATCTCGCCGCCCAGCATTTCGATGGCGCGGTTGGAGATCACCTCGTTGGCATTCATGTTGGACTGGGTGCCGGACCCGGTCTGCCAGACGACCAGCGGGAAATGGTCGTCGAGCTTGCCGTCGATCACCTCCTGCGCGGCGTCCACGATCACATTGCCGATCTTCGGATCGAGAACGCCGAGCGCCATGTTGGCGCGGGCGGCCGCCTGCTTGACGATGCCGAGCGCACGAACGACCGACAGCGGCTGCTTTTCCCAGCCGATCTTGAAGTTGCCGCGCGAGCGTTCGGCTTGCGCGCCCCAGTAGCGGTCGGCCGCCACGTCGATCGGGCCAAAGGTGTCGGTTTCGGTGCGTGTCGTCGTCATGAAGTGTCTCCGTCACAGAAATTGCAGGCCATCGCCTTATCACAACGGCCTGCCGGTCGGCGATACGATGAAGCGGTTAATTTGATGTCTGCAGTCATCTTATCGTTTTTCGCTCACGCGCTGGCGGCGTTCCGAGGTCACCGAGGAATGCTGTGGATTTTACGGTCCAGATTAACTTTGCATTAACTGGCGGCCCTTTTACAATCGTTGGCCTGTGACGAGCACCGTGGCCGTCTCACGGACAAGTGACAAATTAGCCGACGGGTGTTGCAGGCTTTGCCTTTTCAACCTTTCGCCTATCCGCTAACTGGAGCATTCAGCTCCAAACTTCGATTCAGCCTTCGCCTAGATCCGTCGGGGAATGACATTGCCTAAGTTCAAGACACCATTCGTTTGGGCCTCGGCCCTGTCCATTTCCCTGATTGCGAGCACCGCCCTCGTTGCGGATGCCCACGCGACCACGCTGATGGACCTTCTGCGCGGCGGCCCCGGCAAGTCGACAGAGAGGAATGCTGAAAAGCGTCCCACGCTTTTCGGCGGCTCCTCGTCCGCTGCCGCGCCGATGCTCGACGGCGATCCCGAACCGCTGCCGAAGGTGAGCGGACCGCGTTACTACACCTACAAGACCGAGGCGCAGCGGCCGATCAAGATCGCTTTGCCCGCCGTCTCCGCACCGGCTGCGACCGACACCGACGTGACGACCGGCTCGGTTGCGCCTGTTTCCGACGTTCGGGCGGCCCTTGCCGAGACTAAGGTTCTGGCGACCGACGACGTCGCCAAGGCGGTCGAGGCTTATTATGCCTCCGGCAAGCCGTTGATCTGGGTCGAAGGCGATGCGGTTACCGAAAAGGCGAAATCGGCGATGTCGGCGCTGGCTGCCGCAGGCGATGTCGGTCTGGATGCGTCCGACTACCTGGTCAGCCCTCCCGAAGCCACGCTCGCCGGTGCCGATATCGATGCCCAGCGCCGCGCCCTGGCACGGTTCGAGCTGATGCTGTCGGCCAAGGTCGTCGCCTATGTTCAGGACACGGTGCGCGGTCGGATCGACCCGAACAAGCTCTCCGGTTACCATGACTTCAAGCGCAAGCCGGTCAACCTCGGACCTGTGCTCAACATGCTGCGGCTCAGCCCCGATGTCGCGGCCTATCTGCGGAACCGTGACCCGTCCAGCCCGCAATTCGCGGCTTTGAAGAGCGAACTTGTTAAGCTGCGTGCCGCGGAAGCCTCGTCGGGTCCGTCGATCGTGATCGCCAGCGGCACGCTGCTGAAGCCGGGCCAGACAAGCGCCGAACTGCGCAATGTCGTCGCGGCGCTGCGCAAGAACGGATCGGAGGCGATGAAGGCTGCGCATGCCGCGACGCTTTCAGCCTATGTCGATGGTCAGGATTACACGCCAGAACTCGTCGCTGCCGTCGAGGATTTCCAGAAGGAAGCCGGCCTGAAGCCGGATGGCGTCATTGGCCCCGCCACGATCCGCGCGCTCGTCGGGCACAGCAATGCCGAGAAGATTTCCAAGCTCGTGATCGCCATGGAGCAGTTGCGCTGGCTTCCTGCCGATCTCGGCTCGCGCTACGTCTTCATCAACCAGCCGGCCTATCGTGTCTATTATGTCAATGATGGACGCGAGCAGCTGTCGATGCGCGTCGTCGTCGGCTCGCGCGCCAACCAGACCTATTTCTTCCAGGACAAGATCGAGACCGTCGAGGTCAATCCCTATTGGGGCGTGCCGCAGTCAATCATCGTCAACGAGATGCTGCCGAAGCTGCGCCAGGATCCGACGTATCTCGATCGTCTCGGCTATGAAGTGAGCTACAAGGGCCGAACCGTCGCATCGAGCCAGGTCGACTGGAACTCTACCCATAGCGTCGACGTCCGTCAGCCGCCGGGCGGCGGCAATGCGCTTGGCGAGCTGAAGATCCTGTTCCCCAACAGCCACGCGATCTACATGCACGACACGCCGCAAAAGAGCTTCTTCCAGCGTGACGTTCGGGCGCTCAGCCATGGCTGCGTGCGCCTTGCCGAACCGCGGGTGATGGCGGCGGCGGTGCTCGGCACGAGCGTCGAGGACGTCGGCCGGGAGATCGCCCAGGGTCGCAACAAGGCGATCCCGGTCAAGGGCGACATTCCGGTCTACGTGTCCTATTTCACGGCATGGCCGAACAAGGACGGTCAGGTCGAGTTCTTCGACGACGTCTATGGTCGCGACGAGCACACGATGAAGGCGTTCGAGGCCACCACCAAGGCACGCGAAGCCCAGGGCTGACGCCCTGGCTCAACGGCTTCAGGCGAGAAGAGCTTCGACCAGTTCCGATGTCAGCTGGTCGAAGTGACCGATGATGCGGTCGGCGCCGAGTGTGTCGACCGGAACGTCCGAATACCCGAACGGCACGGCGATCGAAGGCATTCGGGCATTCTGGGCCGCCAGAATGTCGTTGACGCTGTCGCCGACCATGATCGCACGGCGGGGATCGCCGCCCGCCTTTTCAACCGTCGAGACGATATGCGCCCCATCCGGTTTGCGGGTGGGGAAGGTGTCGCCGCCCGCTATCGCGGCGAAACGATCGCCAAGGCCGAGCTTTGCGATCAGCGGAACGGCAAGGCGCTCCATCTTGTTGGTGCATACCGCCAACCGGTAGCCGGCAGCCGTCAGCCGGTCGAGGGCGTCGACGACCCCCGGAAAGGGGAGGCTTTCGCCCGGCATATGCGCGGAATAGTGGTCGATGAAACGGTCGAGAAGGGCTGGCAGTTCGCTATCCGCCAGGGGTGCTTCACGCAGCCTGAAGGCGCGCTCGATCATCACCTTGGCGCCCTGTCCGACGAGATGAGTTATGTCCTGGTAGCCGACAGGCGCCAGACCGACAGCGGCGATCGTGTGGTTCAGGCTGTGCATCAGGTCCGGAGCGGTATCCACCAGCGTTCCGTCGAGGTCGAATACGATTGTGGTGACTGTCACGGCGCGGCCTTTCGAAGCGTTTCATGGTCTGCGCGTACGTCACGCATGCCCGAAATGCAAGGCGCGCGAGGGTGGCAAAAGGGGCTTTCGTTTGGCGGGCGAGGCGTGTAAACAGCTTGCGACGAAACAGACGGAGTATCCGGCGCATGGACGCCCGCCAGATGAAGATCAAGGCCGCCGAGGCGGCGCTGTCGCATGTCGAGGACGGCATGCGGCTCGGGATCGGGACTGGGTCGACCGCCGAAGAATTCGTCCGGTTGCTGGCGGAAAAGGTCGCGTCGGGCCTCAAGGTGGAGGGCGTTCCGACATCGGAACGTACCGCTCGTCTGTGTGTCGAACTCGGCGTGCCGCTGAAATCGCTCGACGAACTCCCCGAACTCGACCTGACCATCGACGGCGCCGACGAGGTGGATCGCTCGTTGCGTCTCATCAAGGGTGGCGGTGGCGCTCTGCTGCGCGAGAAGATCGTCGCTGCGGCCTCCTCGCGGATGATCGTCATCGCCGACGAGACGAAGATGGTCGACACGCTGGGCGCATTCCCGTTGCCGATCGAGATCAATCCCTTCGGTCAGGTGGCGACGCGGATCGCTGTCGAGAAGGTGGCCGCCCGGCTCGGTTTGAGCGGCGAAATCGCCCCGCGGAAGTCGGGCGATGACCCTTTCATGACGGATGGCGGGCACCTGATCCTTGATGCATCTTTTGGCCGTATTCCTGATGCAGAGGCGCTCGGAGCTTCGCTGAACGCGATTCCGGGGGTCGTCGAGCACGGGCTTTTCATCAATCTGGCTGCGCTTGCGATCATCGCCGGTCCGTCCGGCGCGCGCACGGTCGAGAGACAAAAATAAACAGGAGCAATGAGTTTCATGTTCACGAAAACGGGCTTCGGCCGCGCCGTATCGGTCGCTATCGTCATCAGCGGACTTGCCCTTGGTGCCTCGGCCCGGGCGCAAGACGTGCCGGAAGAACATGTGCAGGCTGCGCGCGCCGCGATCAGCGCGCTGGGCCTGACGAACCAGTTCGACAACATCCTGCCGACGCTTGCTGAAAGGCTGAAGCGCGAACTTATCCTCAACTATCCGAACCTTGAGGATCAGATCTCCGCTACGGTCGACCAGACGGCGCTGTCGCTGGCCCCGCGTCGTGCCGATCTGGAGCGCGAAGCGGCGCTGGTCTACGCCAAGTCGTTCAGCGTCGAGGAACTGAAGGCGATCGCCGACTTCTACGGCAGCGAAACGGGCAAGAAGCTCCTGAAGGACGGTCCGATCGCGGCGCGCGAAATGCTGAAGGCCGCCGACATCTGGGCATCGGGCATCCAGCGTGACCTCAGCACCAAGACCAACGAGGAAATGCTGAAGCTCGTGCCGACGCAGCAGCCGGCGGACGGGGCGGCCGCCGAGGGGACCGCGGCTCCGGCCAATCCCTGATCGTCTTGCAAATCAAGGCCCGGGACACCATGTCCGGGCCTTCTTTCCAATGGCCGCCTGAGAAGGGCGGCTTTTCACGTTGTTAATCCGGAGATGACCATGACCCAGTTCGACTACGACCTTTTCGTAATCGGCGGCGGCTCCGGCGGTGTACGCTCCGCCCGGCTCGCCGCGGCCATGGGCAAGAGGGTGGCCATCGCCGAGGAGTACCGGTTCGGCGGCACCTGCGTCATCCGCGGCTGCGTGCCGAAGAAGCTTTTCGTCTACGCATCTCAGTTTCACGAGCATTTCGAAGACGCCCGCGGCTATGGCTGGACGGTCGGCGACACTTCGTTCTCCTGGAAGGCGCTGATCGAGGCGAAGGACAGGGAAATCGCCCGGCTTGAGGGTCTCTACCGCAAGGGGTTGGAAAACGCCGGTGCGGAAATCCTCGAGACGCGGGCGGAACTGGTTGGGCCGCACAACATCAGGCTCGTGAAGAGCGGCAAGGTGGTGACGGCCGAGCGCATCGTCATCGCCGTCGGCGGTTCGGCCAATCCGCACGCCTCGCTGCCGGGATACGAGCTCTGCATCACCTCCAACGATGCCTTCCATCTGGAGGAACTGCCCCGCTCGATCGTGATCGCCGGCGGTGGCTATATCGCGGTGGAATTCGCCAATATCTTCCACGGCCTCGGCGTCGATACGACACTGATCTATCGGGGCAAGGAAATCCTGTCGCGCTTCGATCAGGACATGCGTCACGGGCTGCACGAGGCGATGGAAGCCAAGGGTATTCGCATCCTCTGCGAGGATATCATCACCAAGGTCAGCCGTACCGCCGCCGGCGGCCTGCTGGCCGAGACGAAAAACAACGGCCACCTGTCCACCGATCAGGTGATGCTGGCGCTTGGCCGCGATCCGAACACCGCCGGTCTCGGCCTCGAGGCCGCGGGCGTGGCGGTCAATGATCGTGGTGCGGTCATCGTCGACGAATATTCCCGCACCAACGTGCCGAACATCTACGCGCTCGGCGACGTGACGGACCGGGTGCAGCTGACCCCCGTCGCCATCCACGAGGCGATGTGCTTCATTGAGACCGAATACAAGAACAATCCAACCGCACCGGACCACGATCTGATCGCCACCGCCGTCTTCTCGCAGCCGGAAATCGGCACCGTTGGGCTGAGCGAGGAGGATGCGGCGAAGCGCTTCGAGGAGATCGAGGTCTATCGCGCCCAGTTCCGGCCGATGAAGGCGACGCTCTCCGGGCGGCAGGAAAAGATGATCATGAAGCTGATCGTCAACGCTGCGGACCGCAAGGTGGTGGGTGCCCATATCCTCGGTCACGACGCCGGCGAGATGGCGCAGCTTCTTGGCGTTTCGCTGAAGGCGGGCGTCACCAAGGACGATTTCGACCGCACCATGGCCGTTCACCCGACGGCGGCGGAAGAATTGGTGACGATGTATAGCCCCACCTACCGCGTCCGGAACGGGGAGCGGGTCTAGGCACGGAAAGCGCTGCGTTTCCGTTGCGATGCAGCATCTTTTTTGATGGCTTTTGCCGGAGAAGGGGTGTCGAATCGGACAGCGGGCGTCGCACTGCGGCTTTGCAAGACCCGATTAACCGTCTATAAGCCGCCCATTCAAAAAGCCGGATATGCCGGCCCGATCGACAACAGGTGATGACATGGCACAGAACTGGACCCCGAACAGCTGGAGGCAAAAGCCGATCAAGCAGGTTCCGGCCTATCCGGATGCTGCCGCGCTGGCGGCCGCGGAAGGGCGGCTCGCAAGCTTTCCGCCGCTCGTTTTCGCGGGTGAGGCACGCCGCCTGAAGAAGCAGCTTGCCGAAGTGGCGGAAGGCAATGCCTTCCTGCTGCAGGGCGGCGACTGCGCCGAGAGCTTCGCCGAACACGGCGCCGACAATATCCGCGACTTCTTCCGCGCCTTCCTGCAGATGGCTGTCGTCTTGACCTTCGGCGCCCAGCTGCCGGTCGTCAAGGTCGGCCGTATTGCCGGCCAGTTCGCCAAGCCGCGGTCGTCCGATTTCGAGAAGTCCGGTGACACCGAACTGCCGAGCTACCGGGGCGACATCATCAACGGCATCGAGTTCACGCCGGAATCGCGCATTCCGAATCCGGAACGGCAGATCATGGCCTACCGCCAGTCCGCCGCGACGCTCAACCTGCTGCGCGCCTTCGCGATGGGTGGCTATGCCAACCTGGAAAACGTCCACCAGTGGATGCTGGGCTTCATCAAGGACTCGCCCCAGGCGGAACGCTACCGTAAGCTCGCCGACCGCATTTCCGAGACCATGGATTTCATGCGGGCGATCGGGATTTCGTCGGAAAACAATCCGAGCCTGCGCGAGACCGATTTCTTCACCAGCCATGAAGCTTTGCTTCTCGGTTACGAGGAAGCGATGACCCGGGTGGATTCCACCACCGGCGACTGGTACGCGACGTCCGGCCACATGCTGTGGATCGGCGACCGGACGCGTCAGCCGGATCATGCGCATGTCGAATACTTCCGCGGCATCAAGAACCCGATCGGCCTGAAATGCGGTCCGTCGCTGACGGCTGACGGCTTGCTCGAGCTCATCGACGCGCTGAACCCGGCAAACGAGGCCGGCCGCCTGACGCTGATCTGCCGCTTCGGCTACGACAAGGTCGCCGACCATCTGCCGAAGCTGATCCGCGCCGTCGAGAAGGAAGGCCGCAAGGTCGTCTGGTCGTGCGATCCGATGCACGGCAACACGATCACGCTCAACAACTACAAAACCCGCCCGTTCGAGCGCGTTCTGTCGGAAGTCGAGAGCTTCTTCCAGATCCACCGGGCCGAGGGTTCGCATCCGGGCGGCATCCATATCGAGATGACCGGCAAGGACGTGACCGAGTGCACTGGCGGCGCCCGTCCGGTCACGGCGGAAGCCCTGCAGGATCGCTACCACACCCATTGCGACCCGCGCCTCAACGCCGACCAGGCGCTGGAACTGGCCTTCCTGCTGGCCGAGCGGATGAAGAGCGGCCGCGACGAAAAGCGGATGATGGTCGCCAACGGCTGATGGCCGGTGAAAACGGCTGAAGCTAAGCTTCACCGCTTTTAAGTTGACGGACCGGGCCGGCATGGAAATGCTGGCCCGGTTTTCGTTTGAGGGGAGTGAGGGATGAACGATGAGCATCGCGGCGGCTGCCTGTGCGGCGCGGTCCGGTTTTCAACGCGAGGGCCGTTGCGCGAGGTGATCGCCTGCCATTGTTCGCAATGCCGCAAGCAGACGGGGCTCTACTATGCCGCGACCAATGTGGCGCGCGACAGGATCGAGGTGGAGGGCGCCGACAATGTCACATGGTATCGCGCCAGCGATACGGCAAGCCGGGGCTTCTGCCGGGTCTGCGGGTCGGCGCTGTTCTGGCAGGGCGATGGCGAGGACTATGTGTCCGTGATGGCCGGTGCCTTCGAGCAGCCGAGCGGCCTGTCGATCGGCTACCACATCTTCTGCGCCGACAAGGGTGATTTCTACGAGATCGACGACGGCAAGCCGCGCTATCCGCAGGGGTGCACGGCCTAGCCGGATGCACCCGGTGCGGCTGTCCAACGATTGTCGTCCAAGCGCGAGCTTGCCTCGTGGAACGCCGCGTCGACGGCTGCGAACTTGGCCGACTGCCACTGGAAATAGTCGTGCAGGAACGAGCGCGAGAACCACATGTGCCCCCGACGACGCGGTTGCTCCCAGCCGATCAGCCCGTCGTCCTCGCTTTTCTTGAACATGCGCTTCAGATTGGTGGTGGAGAGCATGTACTTGTCGCTCAGCGTCGACAGCGCCAGCGGGGCGATCTCGGTCGTTTCCGCCTGCGGATCGTAGTGTTCGATGCGGGTGATCAAGTCGTGCAGGACCATGCCGCCATAGTCGGACCAGAGGAAGTTGCCGATACTGTCGGGCGGATCGCGCCAAAGGGGGTCTTCCGACAGGCGTTCGGCGATCATCGGCTGGGCCAGCCGGAAGATCCGTCCGTCGGCAAGGCTCCGCTGCTGGCGGGTGCCGCCGTCCAGACGGTCGAGGCACGCCAGGTGGCCATTGAACCAGCTGAGCATGGCGTCATAGGCCGCTTCCGTCGTCTCGAGCACGCGCACGCGGCGGTCGGGGACGTCAGGCACGTCGCGGAGAAACTTGTAGGCGACCAGTTCGGCCAGATAGGCGGTCGCGGTGTTCCGGCTCGCGGCCGCAAGCCGCATTACGGTGTCGACGAAGCGGGTGGCCGTCAGCCCCGACAGCGGATCGTCGTCGCGGCGCTGCAGGCTCAGCGCGAAAAGCGAATGCGTCATCAGCCACTTGCGGTGCGAGGCCTTGAGGCGCGACAGGCGCGGCGTGCGATCGTGGATGGCGATGAGATGCAGCGCGATCTGGCGCTCGATTTCCGCGAACAGCGGATGGGACTGGATATCCTCGCGGTCCAGGGGGCGGGATTGCGGCGCGGCAACGGCTTCGATTTTCAGCATCATCGGTCAGATCACAAGGCACGGAACAGCCGTGCGGAAGCGCAGGGTCAGACTACGGACAGCCCGCCACTCGATATCAACGGGCGATACCCGAAAAAGTCAACTGATATGCATTATTATGATAAACAAGCTACTTTAGTGATGCCGGAAGGACAACCTCACGTGCTTGGTTGCAGCTCGCCCAGTTCCGGGAAATAGCGTTCCCCGGCGTGGGCCTTGCCGAACATCATATCGTATTGCAGCAGGCCGTAATTCTTCAGCAGCGGATCACGGTCGGCGCCGTTTATCTGCCAGTCGGGATAACCGCGGCCCTCGCGGTCGATCAGCTGGTGACGGTCGACCACGGCATAGCGGTTCTGAACATCGCGCAGCAGGCCGGTATAGAACGGATGGCGGAAACCCGTCAGGCGGACGACGTGGTAGGGCAACTGCGACGGGCTGATCGATCCGAGGTCCTTCTGCACGCCGCGCCTGGACGACCAGACGACAAGCGGTGTCTCATGCTCGCGCGCCATGATCGCAGGCGAGGCCTTGCGGGTGGCAACGGGCTTTTCCATGTAGCCGGTCTGGGTGTAGACGTCGCCCATCGGCGGCAGGTGGTCGCCGAAGAGCACGATGATCGTTTCGCGCTTGCGCTTCTTCGCCCAGTCCATCAGCCGCTTGAGGCTGTCGTCGGCCTCGCGCACGCCCTGCGCATAGGTTGCGAGGGAAGCATGAGCTGACGGCGAGAGCACGTCGCTCTCCACGCCTACCGTGTTCTTGACATAGCGGTTCGCCTCATAAGGTCCATGACCCTGCAGCGTCACGGCGAAGAAGAAGAACGGCGCGCTGCTGCGATCGGCCTCGCGGATCAGGCTGTCGGTAAGCGAGGCATCGGAGGCGAAGATGCCGCGCTTTTCCATTGCCGGCAGATTTTCCTCCGACAGGAAGCTTTCGAAGCCGAGGTGGCTATAGACGCTGCCGCGGTTCCAGAACCAGCTCTGGAAGGGGTGAAAGGCCTTGGCCACATATCCCTTGGAGCGGAAGAAGGTGGCGAGCGAGGGAAGCTCGCCCCGGATATATTGCTGGTAGGGAATGCTGCCATAGGGCAGGAAGGCGTTCGAAAAACCGGTCAGAGCCTCGAACTCGACATTGGCGGTCATGCCGCCGAATTCCGGCGAGAATACCTGGCCCGACTGGTTGGCGCGGATGACCGGCATCGGATCCTTGGAGAGCTCGACATTCGACAGTCGCGTCGGGTCCCACAGCGATTCACTCATGACGACGATCACGTCTGGCTGACGGCTCGGGGAATAGCCGTAGACATTGCCGGGCGAGGGGATCATGTCGATCGCTTCGGCGCCATATCCCTCGGGGGCGGTGACATTCGTCATCGGCACGTTGAAGGCAAAGGCGAGCAGGAAGCCGTTGTGGCGATAGTTTTCCTGCTGATCCCACATCATCGGGATCATGTTCAGCCGGTCGCGCAGCTCGTAGAAGCGGGTGTAATCGAGCAGCGGGACGAAGGCCACAAGAAGCGGCACGGCAACGACAAGCCGCAGAGCCCGGCCGCCTATGGGAATGGCGTTGAAATTGCGCCGGCCGAAGATCCACATGTAGACCAGGAGGGCGCAGACGACGAGAAGGCCGATCCCGGCCGCCACGGCCTTCAGCGGCTGGGCTGCGGCCATCACGGGCAGCAGTTCGGCGATCTGCCGGCCGAACAGCATGTCGCTTGGGTAGAGTGGGTCGGACAGATAGAGCTGCTTCTGGCTGGAGAAGAAGGCAAGCAGCAGAGCGGCCGGGAAAAGGACCAGCGCGGCCTGGTGCGCGCGGCCGAACAGCGCGTCGAGCCCGAGGAAGACGAGGAACAGCACGCCGACGACCGCGAGACCCGGGCGATCCGGGGCCAGGAGATAGTTGCCGATGTCGACGATGCTGCCACGGGAGATCCATTCGGTGACGAAAACCAGAAGCAGCGCGAGCGCTCCGGATATCGCCATGCGGCTGGCGCAACGGATGACAAACCGCGCATTGCCGACCTCGAGCGAGCGGCCATTCGCCGGCATGGCGGCGGTCACAGCGGTGGTGTCGGAGGCAGTGTCGGCCAACTCGGTTCTCCAGCGATGGTTCGGATTGGCCAGTTTCGAAAAATCCGGCCTTCATGACGATTGCGTCATATCACTGTCACATTACTGTCATGAACGCCAGATGAACCGGCGGCGGGGAACTTTGTTCCGGCGAAAAAATTTTGCGGTGCGAAGAAGGGGCTTGCGAGGCGGCTTCGCGATTGCGATCGGTGGGCGCGCACGGTAGAGGAATGGACATGACCGACACGCCTTCACGCACCGACACACTCCGCATTTCCATCGCCCAGCTGAACCCGACCGTGGGTGACGTGACGGGCAACCTTGCCAAGGCCCGCGAGGCGCGTGCGGAGGCCGCCGCCCATGGGGCGGACCTGGTGATGCTGACGGAACTCTTCATCTCCGGCTATCCGCCGGAAGACCTCGTGCTCAAGCCGGCCTTCCTGAAGGCCTGCCTGACGGCGGTCGAGGAACTGGCCGCCGAGACGGCCGACGGCGGTCCGGGCGTGGTGATCGGCTTTCCGCGCCAGTGCGAGGCCGGGCGGCACAATTCGGTGGCGCTGCTCGACGGCGGCAAGATCGTCGCGATCCGCGACAAGGTCGATCTGCCGAACTACGGAGAGTTCGACGAGAAACGCGTCTTTGTCGCCGGCGACATGCCGGGACCGGTTAATTTCAGGGGGGTTCGGATCGGCATTCCGATCTGTGAGGATATCTGGGGCGATCTTGGCGTCTGCGAGACGCTGGCGGAATCGGGGGCTGAAATCCTGCTCTCGCCGAACGGCTCTCCGTACTATCGCGGCAAGGTCGACGTGCGACACCAGGTGGTGCTCAGGCAGGTGATCGAGACTGGATTGCCGATGGTCTATGCCAACCAGCTGGGCGGCCAGGACGAACTCGTCTTCGACGGCGCGAGCTTTGCCTTCAACGCCGACAAGACGCTCGCCTTCCAGATGAGCCAGTTCGAGCAGACGCAATACGTATCGACGTGGAAGCGCTCGGCCGACGGCTGGCGCTGCGACAGCGGCCCGGTGTCGAAAATCCCGACGGCCGAGGAGGCGGACTACCGCGCCTGCATGCTGGGCTTCCGCGATTACGTCAACAAGAACGGATTCAAGAGCGTGGTGCTCGGCCTTTCGGGCGGGATCGATTCCGCCATCTGCGCGGCGATCGCCGTCGATGCGCTGGGCGAGGAGAGGGTGCGCACCGTGATGCTGCCCTATCGCTACACGTCGCAGGAGAGCTTCACCGATGCCGAAGCCTGTGCAAAGGCGCTCGGCTGCCATTACGATACGGTCCCGATCGCCGAACCGGTGGAAGGCTTCCTGTCGGCTTTGTCGGAGATGTTCGAAGGCACCGAGAGCGGCATCACCGAGGAAAACCTGCAGAGCCGGACGCGCGGCACGATCCTGATGGCGATCTCCAACAAGTTCGGGTCGATGGTCGTGACCACCGGCAACAAGTCGGAAATGTCGGTCGGCTACGCCACGCTCTACGGCGACATGAACGGCGGGTTCAACCCGATCAAGGACCTCTACAAGATGCAGGTCTACGCGTTGTCGGCCTGGCGCAACAGCCACGTGCCGCCCGGTGCGCTCGGGCCTTCGGGCGAGGTGATCCCCGCGAATATCCTGTCCAAGGCGCCGTCGGCCGAGCTTCGCCCCAACCAGACCGACCAGGATTCTCTCCCGCCTTACCCGGTTCTCGACGACATTCTCGAATGCCTCGTCGAAAAGGAGATGTCGGTCGACGAGATCGTCGCCCGTGGCCATGACATCGCGACCGTCCATCGCGTCGAGCACCTGCTTTATTTGGCCGAATACAAGCGCCGCCAGTCGGCGCCGGGCGTGAAGATCACCAAGAAGAATTTCGGCCGCGATCGTCGCTATCCGATCACCAATCGCTTCCGGGATCGTTGAACCCTTCATCGGGAGGAGGCCCGGATGCGCAGTTCGGTCGAGATCTATGACATTGCGACACGCGAATGCGAGGTCGTCTGGCAGACGGAAGACTTGGTCGAGGCGCCCAACTGGTCGCGCGACGGGGATTTCCTCGTTATCAACGGCGATGGCCTGCTCTATGCCCTGCCGCTCGACGAGGACGATCCGGAGCCGGAACTGATCGACACGGGTTTCGCGGTGCGTCTCAACAACGACCACGGGCTTTCGCCCGATGGCGCCTCGATTGCCTTCTCCGACAAGACGCTGTTCGGCAAATCGTGCATCTATATCCTCGGCGACGGGGATGACCAGCCGCGGCAGGTGACGGCCAACATGCCGTCCTACTGGCACGGCTGGTCGCCGGACGGGCGAGAGCTCGCCTATTGCGGCATCCGCGACGACCAGTTCGATATCTATACGATCTCCGTCAACGGCGGCGCCGAGCGGCGACTGACATCGGGCGAGGGCCGCAATGACGGACCCGACTATTCGCCCGACGGACAGTGGATCTATTTCAATTCCAGCCGCACCGGTCTGATGCAGATCTGGCGCATGCATCCCGATGGCACCGGGCTCGAGCAACTGACGTCGGACGGTTACGGCGACTGGTTTCCGCATCCGTCGCCCGATGGCAGCAAGGTGCTGTTTCTCTCCTATGACGCCGACGTCTTCGACCATTCACGCGACAAGACCGTCCGGCTTCGGCTGATGGATGCCGATGGCGGCGATGTCGAGACGCTGTTCGAGTTCTTCGGCGGGCAGGGCAGCATCAATGTGCCCAACTGGTCGCCGGACGGCAGCGCGTTCGCCTTCGTCCGCTATTTCCCGGAATAGCATCCGGGTGTCGCAGGCAGGGCTTTGCCTTGCCCTCCGGGCGCGCTAGAACATCATCGTCAGGTGCCCTCGGCGACGGGGGAGAATCGGGAAGCCGGTGGAAATCCGGTGCGTGCCCAACGCTGTGAGGCGGATGACTTTTCCAGGGAGCGGTTGCTCCGGCCACTGGCGGTTTCGCCGGGAAGGCGGGAAAGGCAGACGAAGCCGAGCCAGAAGACCGGCCTGACGAGATAGGCTTTGCCTGCGTGGACGGCAGGCGGTCGCATGCACCGTTGGGGATTTGACGATGCACGACGAACCGAACGACCATCTCGTGCGGGCCGCTGCCTTTTCGCCGGAAGAGCGGGAAGCGGTCTACCGCGCCATTCATACGCGCCGCGACGTGCGCGACCAGTTCCTGCCCGACCCTCTGCCCGACACCCTCGTGCGTCGCCTGCTGGAAGCCGCCCACGCCGCGCCCTCCGTCGGCTTCATGCAGCCGTGGAACTTCATCGTGGTGCGCGACGAGGCAAAGCGGCAGGCTGTCTGGCAAGCCTTCAGCCGTGCCAACGACGAGGCGGCGGCCATGTTTCCGCAGGAGCGTCGTGACGCATACATGCGGCTGAAGCTGGAGGGCATCCGCAAGGCGCCCGTCGGCATCTGCGTCACCTGCGACCCGACGCGGAGCGGTCCGGTGGTTCTTGGCCGGACCCACAATCCGCGCATGGACAGCTATTCCTCCGTCTGCGCGGTGCAGAACCTCTGGCTCGCGGCGAGGGCTGAGGGGATCGGCATGGGCTGGGTCAGCATCTTCCACCAGGAGGATCTGCGTGTGCTCCTCAACATTCCCGAGCATGTGGAAATCATCGGCTGGTTCTGTCTCGGCTATGTCGAGAGGCTCTATGATCAGCCGGAGCTTGCGATCAAGGGCTGGCGGCAGCGGATGCCGCTCGATGAACTCGTCTTCGAGGAGGCATGGCCTTCGTCCTAAAGGTGTCTGAATTCGATCGGTCGCTTAAAAGCTGCATCATATGTTTAATGTTATTTTAAAGGACGATTACTAATTTCAGCATCACGTAACGGCAACGAGCTGCCTATGCGGGATCATTGATCCCCCTAGGGGCGGTTGCTGCGCACGAGAGTGTTTGAGCGGAGAAATCATGTCTTTTGGAAATGTTAGACTTGGCCGGGCGGTGCCCGTTGCCGTGGCGGGCCTCGTTGCCCTGAGCGCCGGATCGCTTGTCATCTCGGATATTGTTGGTCAGCGGCAGCTCGCTGATGTGATTGACCTGCATGAGCGCACACAGAACGAAGCGCTGCTCATCCGCGAGCTGGTGACGCTCCAGAAGAATGTCGAGCTCTCCGTTGTCAGCACGCAGGAATCGCTGACCGATATTTCGGCTACACAGGGCAGAGACGGTCTCGATGACGGTTTCGCGCTCGCCGAGGAAGAGGCGCGGCATCTGAACGAATATGCGGGTGGCATTACGCAGCTTGCGTCGAAACTCAATTCACCCGAACTGGCCTCCGCCATTGGTCAGCTCGTCGCGCGGTACGATGAGTTCCACGCCGGCGGCATCGAGATGGCCAAGGCCTATATCGCGGGTGGGCCGGAGAAGGGCAATGTCCTCATGGGCAATTTCGACGCCGTGTCCGACGCGCTGCAGGCCGAAGTGGAATCGATGACGTCGATCGTCTCCGGCATCGTCGCGAAAAGCGACGCCGAGGCCGGGGCGGCGCTGGTCAGCGTGCAGGCGAACGGCGCCCGGATGCTGCTGGTTATGGAGCTGCTTGGCGCTTTCACCGTGCTGTGCGGCATCGCGCTGGCGTTTTTCGTGTCGCGGCGCCTGATGCGGCCGTTGACGCGGGCGACCGGCGCCATGAACGGCCTTGCGGAAGGAAAGCTGTCGGTCTCGCTCGACGGCGCCGATCGCGGCGACGAGATCGGAGATCTGGCCCGCGCCTTCGTCAAGTTCCGAGAGAACCTTCTCGCCAAGCAGCAGGCGGACGAGGAAGACAAGCGCCGCAGGCTGGAAATGGACGACATGCGCTCGTCGGAAGAGGCGCGGCGGACCGCCGAATTCAATCGGTCTAAGTCGACGGTCGACGTTCTGGCCGACGCGCTCGACCGTCTTGCCGGGGGTGACCTGACGGCCCGTATCCACACCACCTTCGACGGCGAATACGACCGGCTTCGCCTCAACTTCAACCAGTCGGCGGAGAAGCTTCAGCGGGCGATGACCGATATCTCGAACATCTCCGACGAAATCCGTGGCGACTCGGCCGAGATGCGTTCCGCCTCAGACGGCCTGGCGCGGCGGACCGAGCAGCAGGCGGCAGCGCTCGAAGAGACCGCGGCGGCTCTCGGGCAAATCACCGACACGGTGAAGAACGCCTCCCGTATCGCCGACGAGGCGGGCCAGAAGGTCGCCGAGGCGAGCAAGCGGGCAGACCAGTCGGACGGTATCGTGCGCAACGCGATCAAGGCCATGGGTGACATCGAGCGGAGTTCCTCGCAAATCGGCCAGATCATCGGCGTGATCGACGAGATCGCCTTCCAGACCAACCTGCTCGCGCTCAACGCCGGCGTCGAGGCCGCGCGTGCTGGCGATGCCGGCAAGGGCTTCGCCGTGGTTGCCCAGGAAGTCCGCGAACTGGCGCAGCGGTCCGCGACCGCGGCCAAGGAGATCGCCGCGCTGATCAGTCAGTCGAACGGTGCCGTCAGCAACGGCGTGTCGCTGGTCAACCAGTCCGGCGAAATCCTGTCGCTGATCCAACAGCAGGTGCTCCAGATCAACGATGACATCCGCCACATCGTGACGGGTGCTCGCGAGCAGGCCATGGGCCTCAGCGAGATCAATTCCGCGATTTCGCAGATGGATCAGGTCACGCAGCAGAATGCCGCCATGGTCGAGGAAATGACCGCGTCCGCACACAAACTCGCGGGCGAAGCCGAGGACATGAGCGGCCAGATCGGCCAGTTCCGGCTTTCACAGGAGCGGCAGCCCCGCTTGTCACGCGCCGCGTGACACACCGATACCGCAGGAGCCGCCGATCGGGCGGCTCTTTGCATTTGGGCGGCCAAGCGTCACTGCTGCAGCGGTTGCGGGCCGTCGAGCGCCGGGTTCTTGAGGTCGATGCTGCTTGTTTCCGTCGGCAGGAAGGTCGGTCCGACCTGACGTACCTTGTCCCTGGCCGGATCGTATGGCCGTTCGCGCGCCTCGATCGGTTCATCCGGCTTGGCGGGGCGGGTTCTTATCTGCTTGATCGACGAATAGAGCTGCTCTTCCCGGCCAAGCGATGGCTGCGACTGCCTGGCGCGGTCGTAGTAGGCCGACAGGTTGCAGCTGCAGGAGGGGTCCTTGGTGGAAGCGCGGCCCAGATAGGCGAAGGCGCCGGGCATTTCGCGGTAGGGACGGCCGGTCGTGGCCGACACCATCTCCGCCGATTCCTGTTTCATGATCGAGTGGTAGTAGAGCTCGGTCTCTGTGCCGGGGCACATCTGCTGGCACATCGCCGCATCCCGCCGGAAGCTCAGCGGTGTGGCATTCGACGAGATCGGGAAAAAGGCGCCGTCGCAGGTCCGCACACAGAGCGTCCGGAGCGTGCCTACCCGGTCCGACGGGCTCAGCGTCCAGCCGCCATCGGTGTCCAGTCCCTCGTCCGGGATGCGCAATTCGCCGATCATGGCATCATCCTCGACCACCGCCGAGGCCAGGTCGGCGGCCGGACCGTCTCCGCAGCCATTGGTGCGCATGGCCGCGAGAACGCGGTTGCGCGCCGCCTGCTGGCCGACGCTGCGCTCCAGGCCTTCGCGCTTCGAGGTCAGGATGCGCTTGTTGTTTTCCATCCGGTCGAGCGCGTCATTCAGAACGTCGCAGCCTGACGGCTCGCTGACCACGGTGATGCTCCCGCTCGTGCAGCCGAGGCGTTTCCGGTCCTGTATCGTCTTGCGGATCTCCAGGTTCTGTCTGGCTATTGCGCTGGAATAACTGCGGATTTCGGCCGTCGTCGCCTCGCTCTCCGGCGTGTTGGCGAGCTTCATGCGCAGCCTGTCGCAGACGAGCGAGGCCTCGGCTCCGCCTGCCTGCGTGGCAAGGAGCAAAGCCAGGGAAAGCAACTGCAGCAATGGGCGGCGTTGTTTCACGCGTTCATCCTGTGGGGCCGGGGCGGGACGGCTTCCGCCTGTTCCGCCCTCACCATAACCAAGCGGTGCCACAAGGCCAACCGCTTATGGCGGTTTTGCTTAATGGCGGCGGGGCGAGGCCGGAGGCGCGACATCCTTCGGGGTGTCGCGCCGAATATCCGGAGCGTTGGATCAGACGGGCTGTTCAGCCTCTACGACCGCGAGCGCTGCCATGTTGACCACGCCTCTCGACGTCACCGAGGTCGACAGGATGTGGGCGGGCAGGGCGGCGCCGAGCAGGATCGGGCCGACATGCAGCGCGTCCATCATCGTGCGGACGATGCCGAGCGAGATGTTGGCCGCGTCGAGGTTGGGGAACACCAGCAGGTTGGCCTCGCCGGTCAGCGTGCTATCGGGCATGGCACGCTTGCGCAGGCTTTCCGACAGCGCCGAACCGCCCTGCATTTCGCCGTCGACTTCCAAATCGGGTGCCAGCTCGCGGACGAGTACCAGCGCCTCGCGCATCTTGCGGGCGCTTTCGGAATCGCGCGAGCCGAAGTTCGAATGGGCCACAAGCGCCGCACGCGGCGTGATGCCGAAGCGGCGGATTTCCTGGGCGGCGAGCACCGTCATCTCGGCGATCTCCGCGGCGGACGGGTTATATGTCACGAAGGTGTCGGTGAAGAAGATCGCGCCGCGTTGCGAGATCAACAGGCTGAGGCCGGAGAAGGCGCAGACGCCGGGCTTCTTGCCGATGATCTGCCGGACATCGCGCAGGTGGCGGTCGAAACGGCCTTCGAGGCCGCAGATCAGAGCATCGGCATCGCCCCGGCGCACGGCGAGCGCGCCGATCACCGTGTTGCTGGTGCGCACGATGGTGCGCGCTGCCTCGGGGTTGACGCCGGCACGGCCGACAAGGGCAAAATACTCGTCGACATATTCGCGGTAACGCGGATCGTCTTCGGGATTGACCAGTTCGAAGTCGGCACCGGCGCGGATGCGCAGGCCGAAGCGTTTGAGGCGCGTCTCGATGATCTGCGGACGGCCGACCAGAATCGGGCGGCCCGTTCCTTCCTCGATCAACACCTGGGCGGCGCGCAGCACGCGTTCGTCCTCGCCCTCGGCAAAGATCACCCGCTTCTTCTCGGCCTTCTTGGCGGCGGCGAAGATTGGCTTCATGACGAAGCCGGAGCGGAACACGAAGCGGTTCAGTTGATCCATGTAAACGTCGAAATCGGCGATCGGCCGTCGCGCCACGCCGGTCTCGGCCGCGGCACGCGCCACGGCCGGGGCAATGCGCAGGATAAGGCGCGGATCGAAGGGCGAGGGGATCAGGTAATTCGGGCCGAAGGTCGGGGATTCGCCGGTATAGGCCTTGGCCGCGACCTCGGAGACTTCCTCGCGCGCCAGCGCGGCGATGGCGCGGACGGCGGCCAGTTTCATTTCCTCGTTGATGGTCGTGGCGCCGCAGTCCAACGCGCCCCTGAAAATATAGGGGAAGCAGAGGACGTTGTTGACCTGGTTCGGGAAGTCCGAGCGGCCGGTGCAGATCATTGCGTCGGGACGGGCGGCGCGCGCCAGGTCCGGCATGATCTCGGGCGTGGGATTGGCCAGCGCCATGATCAGCGGGTTTTCCGCCATGCGCTCCAGCAGGTCCGGCTTCAAGACGCCGGCGGCGGAGAGGCCAAGGAAGACGTCGGCGCCGTCGATCGATTGCGACAGCTCGCGCTTGTCGCTGTCCTGCGCGTAGACGGCCTTCCACTGGTCCATCAGGGCTTCGCGGCCGACATAGACAAGGCCTTCGATGTCGTGGACCCAGATGTTTTCGCGTCTGGCGCCAAGCTCGACGAGCAGATTGAGGCAGGCGAGGGCTGCCGCACCCGCGCCCGAGGCGACGATCTTGGCGCTGGCGATCGACTTGCCGGCCAATTCAAGGCCGTTCAGGATCGCGGCTGCGACGATGATGGCGGTGCCGTGCTGGTCGTCGTGGAAGACGGGGATATTCATCTTCTCGCGCAGCTGCCGCTCCACCTCGAAGCATTCCGGCGCCTTGATGTCCTCGAGGTTGATGCCGCCGAAGGTGGGCTCGAGCGCGGCGACTGTGCTGACCATCTGGTCGACCAGCGGCGCCTCGATCTCGATGTCGAAGACGTCGATGCCGGCGAACTTCTTGAAGAGGACCGCCTTGCCTTCCATCACCGGCTTGGAGGCGAGCGGACCGATGTTGCCAAGGCCGAGAACGGCGCTGCCATTCGAGACAACGGCGACCAGGTTGCCGCGCGCGGTGTAGTCGAAAGCGGTTTCCGGATCGTCGCGGATCGCAAGGCAGGGGGCTGCGACGCCCGGCGAGTAGGCCAGCGCCAGGTCGCGCTGGTTGCCAAGGGGCTTGGTCGCCTGAATCTCGAGCTTACCGGGGCGCGGATAGCGGTGGTAGAACAGCGCCTGTTCGTCCAGATCTGCCGGCACCGTGCCGATTGGTTTCTTGGTCGTGTCGCTCGTATCCATGCTGTCCCCGCGTGCGGTCGTCTTAAGTTCAATCGATTCCTGCATACACCAAATGGCGCACGCTGGGAGTACCCGCAGCCAATTGCTGGCGATTTTGTGACGTGACAGGGTTACCCCATCATGACAGTCTGTGCAGCGGTGCCGAGTGAAGGTCTATGCGCTCCACCCGTTAGAGACGACTTGAGTACCGGAGGGCGAACCGGGCTGATGATGACACTGAGATGCTTGCTGATTGCCATCGGTCTCATCCTCTGGGGCGTGGGGACGGCCGGGGCCAACAATTTCTACATCGGAACCTGGACCTACAAGGGCTGCACCCTGCACCTCAAGGGCGGCGACATCCTCGGCAACCTCCAGGCGGAGACGAATTTCTGCTCGGGCGACTGGGCCTTCGTCACCCAGTGGCGGATGTCAGGCGATCTGGTCGATCTAAGAACCGTTCTCGACAAGTCGGTGGCGCGGCTGAAACCATCGGGCGGCGACCTCGTGACATATCTGTCGTCCGGTGCCGAGATCCGCTTCAAGCGCACCACACCGGCGCCGGCGGGTGCTGCGCCACGGGTGGCCGGAAGCGGTTCGGTGCCGGTGGGGGCACCGGAAGCCTTCGTCCGCGGTGTTTCCTGCGTCAAGCGCGGCAGCGGCGACAGCTGCGCCACCGACTACGAGCTCGGCCTTCCCACGTCTCTGCCACGCAATTCCACCGCCTACACCAAGCCCGTTAACGTCACCGTTCTGACAGGGCTGAACTTCAGGGCGAAGATCGGTTTCGACCAGCCGGTGCATTTCAGCATCCCGGCCGGCAGCTGCGTGCCGATCTGGGCCTGTTTCGATACCAACGGAACAGGTCCGTGGTGTGTCACGCGCGTCAACGGGAAGCAGGGTTATCTGGCCATGTTCAGCAAGCGTTCCAGCGGCGAGATGCAGGTCAACTACACGACGGGATGCGCCGGCTGATCCGAATCCGCACGCGGCTTCGCCAGCGCTGTCATCTTCCTGATACAAGAGTCTGATCTTGGAAGGCCAAACGCTGATGAGGCGAGAGGCCATGATCATGACTTCCCATTCTGAACCCCGCAAGTACAGAACGCTGTTCATCTCCGACGTCCACCTCGGTTCGAAGGCGGCCAAGACGGATTTCCTGCTCGATTTCCTGCGCGAGCACGAGGCGGAAAAGATCGTCCTCGTCGGCGACATCGTCGACGGCTGGCGCCTGAAGCGCAGCTGGTTCTGGCCGCAAGACTGCAACGACGTGGTGCAGAAACTGCTGCGCAAGGCGCGCAAGGGAACGCATATCGTTTACATCCCGGGCAATCACGACGAGTTTCTCCGCGATTTTCCCGGCACGCATTTCGGCGGGATCGAAGTGGCCGAGCGCATCATCCATGAAGCCGCCGACGGCAAGAAGTATCTCGTCCTGCATGGCGACGAGTTCGACGTCGTGGTGCGCAATGCCCGCCTGCTCGCCTATCTCGGCGACTGGGCCTATGACGCGGCGATTTCGATCAACGTCGTGCTGTCGGCCGTGCGGCGTCGTCTCGGAATGCCCTACTGGTCATTCTCCGCCTGGGCCAAGCAGCAGGTCAAGCAGGCCGTCAACTTCATCGGCGAGTTCCAGCGGGTCGTGGCCGAGGAGGCCCGCCGCAACGAGGTCGACGGCGTGATTTGCGGCCATATCCATCATGCCGTGATGGAGGATATCGACGGTATCCACTACATCAACACGGGCGACTGGGTCGAAAGCTGCACTGCCGTTGTCGAGCATTTCGACGGCCGGTTCGAGATGATCTCCTGGGGTCACATGATCGCCATGCCGAAGAAGGTGAAGCTGCTCGCCGCGCCCGCCGTACCGGTTTTGCTGCCGGAAGGGGCGAAGGCCGAAGACGTCCAGGCGGCGTGATTTCGGCAGGGCTTTCGGCCTGCTGTTGCGATATGGAGACGCCTGCTGCTTAACGGTTGCGGACGGGTGCTTTTTGCCCAAGGCTTGTCTATAGTCCGGCGTCCGCGAGCCGTTTGGCGTGACTCGCGGCGTCTGTATGTATCGAGCAAGCGGAGATGGCAGCAGCTTGAAGCCCGTTCATCCTGACAGCGCACGGATCGAGCTCGCCAGTTCCGGCGGAGGAGCGGATGCGCAGCTGCGCCTGTCGGGCGCCTGGCTCAACACCAGCATCGGCGGTGTGCTCCAGCCTCTGGACGAACTCGGCGCGTCCGGGGGCGGAGGCCGGGTCGACATCGATCTCAGCGGCGTCACGGACATGGACACGACCGGCGCGTGGCTCGTCAAGCGGCTCCTGGTGACCCGGCGGAAGGCCGGGGCGGAGGTTCGTCTCGTCGGCGCGTCCGCCATCATGACCGACCTGGTCGAGGCCCTGCCGGAGAGGGTCGAGACCGAGGCCGGCAAAGGCCCGAAGCCTGCCCTTTTTCAACGTATCTTCACGCCGATCGGAAAGGGCGCCTACGACCTTTTCGACGATGTCGTCGCGATGCTCTACGTCGTCGGCTCTGCCGTGCGCGGCGCGCAGATGAAGCTTGGCCGTGGCGGCGGCGTCTCGCCTGCGGCCGTCGTCAACCAACTCGATCACATGGGCGTGCGCGCGGTTCCGATCATCGCGCTGATGTCGTTCCTGATCGGCGCGATCATCGCCCAGCAGGGCGCTTTCCAACTTCGCTATTTCGGTGCGGAAGTCTTCGTCGTCGATCTCGTCGGCATTCTCCAACTGCGCGAGATCGGCGTGCTCTTGACGGCGATCATGATCGCCGGCCGCTCCGGCAGCGCGATCACGGCCGAAATCGGCTCGATGAAGATGCGCGAGGAGGTCGATGCGCTCAAGGTCATCGGCCTCAATCCGATCGGCGTGCTGGTCTTTCCGCGCCTCGTGGCGCTCACCATCGCCTTGCCGCTGCTTGCGGTGATCGCCAATTTCTCGGCGCTCGTCGGCGCGGCGATTATCGCCAATGTCTATTCGGGCGTCACCTATGAGGTGTTCATCTCGCGCCTGCACGATGCGATCGACTATTCGACCGTCGCGTCGGGCATGATCAAGGCGCCGTTCATGGCGCTGCTGATCGGTGTCGTCGCCGCCGTCGAGGGCATGAAGGTCGGCGGCAGTGCGGAGTCGCTCGGCCACCACGTCACCGCCTCGGTGGTGAAGTCCATTTTCGTCGTCATCCTCGTGGATGCCCTGTTCGCCATGTTCTATTCGGCGATCGATTTTTGAGGAGCGACGGTTTGAACGAGAAGAGGCAGGGCAAGTCGGGACGCGAGGTCGTACTGTCGGTGCACGGCGTCACCGTGGGCTTCGGACCCAAGATCGTTCTGGATCATCTCGACCTCGACATCTATCGCGGCGAGATCCTCGGTTTCGTCGGCGCGTCGGGCGCGGGCAAGTCTGTGCTCATGCGGACGATCCTGCGCCTGCTGCCGCGTCGTGCGGGGCGGATCGAAATCCTCGGCACGGATTACGATAATGCGACGCAGGAGGAACGCGCACGGCTCGACATGCGTTTAGGGGTGCTGTTCCAGCATGGGGCGCTCTTTTCCTCGCTGACCGTCAAGGAGAACATCCAGCTGCCGATGCGCGAATATCTCGACCTGCCGCAATGGCTGATGGACGAACTGGCGCATCTGAAGATCAAGCTGGTCGGCTTGCAGGAGGATGCGGCGGACAAGTATCCGTCCGAACTGTCCGGCGGCATGATCAAGCGCGCCGCGCTCGCCCGCGCGCTGGCGCTCGATCCCGATCTGGTCTTCCTCGACGAGCCGACCTCCGGTCTTGACCCCATTGGCGCGGCCGAGTTCGATGATCTGATCGCAAGGCTCCGCGACACGCTGGGGCTGACGGTCTATATGGTGACGCACGACCTCGACAGCCTGTTTTCCGTCTGCGACCGAATTGCGGTACTCGGCGAGAAGCGGGTCTTGGTGGAGGGTACGATAGACGATATGCTCGCCTGCGACGATCCCTGGGTGCGCTCCTATTTCCGCGGCAAGCGGGCCCGATCCATTGTGCCGGCCTCCGAGGCGGGCGAAAATCCGATGAAGTGACGTAACGACATGGAAACCAGAGCCAACTACGCAATCGTCGGATTTTTCGCGGTCGTCGTGATCTTCGCCGCCTTCGGCTTCATCTACTGGATGTCCGAATACGGCCGCGGCGGCCCGACGGCGCAGCTGATCATCCGCATTCCAGGTTCCGCCAACGGGCTGAGCGTCGGCTCTCCCGTGCGCTTCAACGGTATTGCGGTCGGTTCGGTGCGCAGCCTGTTCATCGATAAGGCCGATCCAAAGTATTCCATCGCCATGACCGAAATTCGGGCCGATGCGCCGGTCACCGCGTCGAGCACGGCGGTCCTTGAGATCCAGGGGCTGACGGGTGCTGCCTATATCGAACTTTCCGGCGGGGAGCCGGGCGATCGGGAAATCCTCAGGGATTCGATCGAGCGGGACGAGCCGGCCGTGCTCGTCGCCGACCAGTCGAGCGTTACGAACCTGCTCGCGACCGCTGACAAGATCCTGCAGCGGGCCGACAGCGCGATCGGCGATCTGCAGGGCTTCATCGCCGATGCGCGTACGCCGCTCACGAACACCGTTCGCAATGCCGAGACCTTTTCCAAGGCGCTCGCCGACAATGCCGATGGTGTCGACAAGTTCCTCACCAGCGTGAGCGCGCTGTCCGATACGGTCACGGGTCTCTCCGGCCGTCTCGATTCGACGCTGACGGCGGTTGAGGATCTGGTGCGGGCGGTCGATGCGAAGAAGATCGACACGATCCTGTCGAATGTCGAGACGGTGAGCCGCAATGCCGCCGACGTGTCGGCGAAGGCGGGTCCGGTCATCGACGAATTCGAGGCGACGATCGCGAATTTCAAGCAGTTCGGTGCCAGCGCCAACGAGACGCTCGACCGGGTCGACCAGCTGATCGCCGCCGTCGACAGCCAGAAGATCGGCAAGGCGGTCGACGACATCTCTGTCGCCACCGGCGAAGCGCGGGAGGCGATCTCCTCCTTCGCGGAAGTCGGCAAGAATGTCAGCGGACGCCAGCAGGACATCGACCAGGCGATCACCGATTTCACGCAGCTTGCCAACAAGCTCAACAATTCCTCCGACCGTGTCGACAGCATCCTCAGGAAGGTCGACGAACTACTCGGCACCGACGACACCAAGTCGCTCTCGGCCGAGGCGCGGCGCACCCTCGAGTCGATTCGGGCGGTTGCCGACAACCTCAATGCCCAGATCGGCCCGATTGCCGCCAACCTGGCGCGGTTCTCCGGCACGGGGCTGAGAGACATCCAGTCGCTGGTCGGCGAGACGCGCGATGCGGTGCGCACGCTGAATTCGGCTGTGAGCAATTTCGACGAAAATCCGCAGCGGTTGCTTTTCGGCGGGGAAACCGTCAAGCAGTATGACGGGCGGACAAGGCGTTGAGGACAGACATGCGGGAAGGCGGGGTAGTCATGGGTGTATCGGAGCGTCTTGCGTATCGCCGGGGTGTCACCGCCGCCGTTGTCGCGGTTTGCCTGGCAGCGCTGTCCGGCTGCGGCACGGGTGCCAAGAACGACACCTTCGATCTTTCGGCGGCCGCGATAGAGGCCTCGTCCTCCGCGCGCTCGCGGCAGCTGCTGGTCCCCGATCCGACTGCGCTCAAGGTGCTCGACAGCGAACAGGTCGTCGTCCGTCTCTCGGGTTCGGAGGTTCAGTATCTCTCCGGTGCCCAATGGAGCGACAGCCTGCCGAAGGTGGTCCAGGCCAAGCTCGTCGAGACCTTCGAGAACACCGGCCGTCTCGGCGGTGTCGGCAAGCCGGGGCAGGGACTTGCCATCGACTACCAGCTGGTCACTGATATCAGGGCCTTCGAGATCGATACCAATGGTGCCGACCGGGCGATCGTCGAGATCTCCGTCAAGCTGCTCAACGACCGGAACGGCACGGTGAAGGCGCAGCAGGTGTTTCGCGCCACCGTCCCCGCATCGGGCACACAGAACCCCGCCTATATCGCCGCGCTCGACAGAGCTTTCGGCCAGGTTTCGGCGCAGATCGTGTCGTGGACGCTGTCGAATATCTGACGGCGCTTTCACCTTGAAAAAAAAGATTACGGCCCTGGCATCGTCCAGGGCTTTGTTTTTGTTGAGATACTGGCGACCTCGACGTCGACCCCGAAAAATTTTGAAAAATACTTTTTGCTCCGCGTCCCCCTTTTTCCAGGCCGTGAGACAATTCTCCCGTTCCGCTTTGGATACACCGGCAGACGTGCCGGCGAGGCGGGACCGGCGCCTGGGCGGGTGGGAGCGGACGCGATCCTTCATCCCCGAGGGCCGACCGGAATGAGGCATGCCACGGCGACGCCCAATGCGTCGCCGCAGAGACCGGACGGCAACTGACACGTGTCGACCGGAGGAGGCATCGGGTGGCGCCGATGCTGGCATGGATCAGGCCGGGAGACTTAATTGCCGAACGGGGCGCCGATAAAGCTGCCACGAACGACACCGCATGGCATACCGCATACCCGGCAGCGCCGGTGCCCCGTCCTTCTTCGGAGGGACAACAGAATGAACAGTCACCAACCGGAGGGTTTTCGCCCGGCCGGGGTTTTGGCGCGTCTGCAGGATTGCCCCATGGGCCGCCAACGAAAAAGCCGCCGGGTGAGCGGCGGCTTTGCTGTCTGCGGACCGTGGATCGGCTTAGTTGAAGCGACCCGCCGCGTGCGCCAGCATGGTGTAGACCTTGCCGGTATCGGACGTCAGGTAGGATTGCGTCACGGTCTTGTCGCGGTCGGTGCGGGCGACGTCGGCGAGCAGCTTCTCGAAATCGGCGATGTAGCGGTCGACGGCGACGCGGAATTCCGGCTCGCGGTCGTACTTGCGCTTGATCTCGTCGAAGGTCTGCTGGCCCTTCAGCGTGTAGAGCCTGCGGGTGAAGACGTCGCGCTCGCCGCGCTGGTAGCGCCGCCACAGGTCGACCGAGGCGTCATGGTCGATGGCGCGGGCGATATCGACCGACAGCGAGTTCAGCGATTCCACGACATGGCGCGGGTTGCGGCTGTCATTGGCACGGGTGGCCTGTTGCGGTTCCGGCTGACGGGGTGCCGCCGGACGGCTCGGCTGCTCGGGCTGCTCGTCGCGGGAGGCGCCGCGCAAGAGGTCGCTGATCCAGCCACCGCTTTCGTCGCTGCGGGCCGGGGCCGTCTGGCGGGCTGGCTGCTGTTCCATGCCGAGGCTGCCGCGCAGGCCGAAGTCGGTGGCCGGAGCCTGGCGTGCCGGAGCGGCGGCGGGCGCCGGGGCACGGCGGGTCTCCTGCTG
>NZ_JAGRRC010000001.1:1347830-1601639 GCF_018122705.1 Ciceribacter sp. L1K23
TGGCCGGAGCCTGGCGTGCCGGAGCGGCGGCGGGCGCCGGGGCACGGCGGGTCTCCTGCTGCGGCGCCTGGGCGACCGGAGCGGGAGCGGGTGCAGGGGCCGGTGCGCGGGGCGTCGAGACTTCCATCGGCTGGACGGAACGGCCGACCAACTGCGAGATGTCCTGCAGCGCACGGATCTGCTCGGAGACGGCGCGGCGCATGGCGGCAGCGCTCTCCTTGGCTTCTTCCGGCAGGTCGAAGGCGCCGCGCTTCAGCTCGTTGCGGGTCAGATCCAGTTCCTTGCGGATGTCGCTGGCCGAGCGGCGGATTTCCTCCGTCGCGCCGGCGAAGCGACCGACGGCATCCTCGACAGCACCCTTGAGCGCTTCGCGCAGGTGGGCGGCGGTCTGATCCGAGCGATGGCCGGCATCGGCGAGCAGGCGGTCGAGATCGCCCAGCGAGTTCGACAGGCCGGAGCGCAGCCGGTTGGCGATGTCGGCGGAGCGCTTTTCCGCTTCCGACAGCGTGCTTTCGATCGTGCTGGTGACGTCCTGACCGGCCGACATCAGCGCCTCGCGCATCGACGCGGCGGTGGCGGTCGCCTGCTTTTCGGTCTCGCCGAGAATGCGGCCGACATCCGAGAAGGACGAGGAGACCGACTGGCGGAGATTGCCGGCGACCTGGTTGGAACGATCCTCGACGCGGTCGAAGGCGACCTCGACCATGCTGCCGAGCGACTTCATGGTGTTCTCGATTTCCTCGGAGCGCTTCACGAGCCCGATGGAAAGGTCGCGCAGCGCCTGCTGGCGCTCTTCGAGCGTGCCGGCAAGGTTCGACTGGGCGGCCGAGAGAAGCTCCGCGGCCTGGCCGAGAACGCGGGAATGGTCGCCGAAGCGGCTGACGATGCTGGAGACCTGCGACAGCGTTTCGTCGGAAATGGTCGACAGGCGCTGCAGCTTATCGTCGAGCAGACGGCTGGAGCTCGACAGCGAATCCGCCGCACGCGAAGAGGCCTCGGCGAAGCGGTTGGTCGTCGCATCCAGGCGCTCGTCGGCCGAGGCGATTTCCGACGACGCCCTCTGCAGGGTTTCGGATATGATCGCGCTGTTGGCTTCCAGGCGCTCGATCAGGCGACCGGCGCTGTTGACCAGCGAGTTCTCAGTGGAGCCGAAGGTTCGGACAGCGTTTTCCGTCCGCTCGTTGATCGCGCCGACGATCGCGGCGTTTTCGGTGCGGATGCGGTCGGCGCCTTCCTGGACTGCGCTCGTGACATTGTCGGCAATGGTGCGGCTGGTGCGGGTATACTGCTCGATCGCGGGCAGGGCCTTTTCGTCGAGAACACGATTGAGCTCGGCGGCACGACCGGAGAGCATCGAATTGAGTTCGCGGGTCCGCTCGTCGAGGACGGAGCGGATCGAATTGCCGCGCGCTTCCAATGCCTTCTCGACCGTTTCCAGCGAGGTGGTCGCGTCCGTGGCGGTCGTCGACAGGACGGTCCGGACGGATTCGGCGCGGCTTGCCAATGCGTCACCGGCTTCGCCGAAGGACCGTGTGGCGTTCGCCGCCGCTTCGCTCAACGAGGCTGCGGCGCTGCTTGCGGCTTCCGTCAGGCTGCGCGTCGAGTCACTGGTGGATTGGGCCAGACGGGAGGCGAACTGGTCGCCGGTCTCACCGATGCGTTCGACCGAGCGGCTGGCTTCGGTGTCGATCGTCTGGGCGGCATCGGAGACCGCGGCGCGCAAAGCGCTCGCGAGACCCGCCGCCTTTGTTTCGATCGTGCGGTTGACGTTTTCGAGGCCGATATTCAGAGCCTTGTCCATGGTGGAGAGGCGTTCGTCGATCTTCGCCGTACGGCTGTCCAGCGTCTCCCCAACGCGGCTTGTGCCTTCCTCGATGACGCGGGCGATCCGCTCGGTCGTTTCCGAGCCGACCCGCTCCATGACGGAGACCTTCTCGGACAGACGGGCGGAGAACTTCTCGCCGGCATCGTCGACGGCGCTGTCGACCCCGTCGAGGCCGTTGCGGATGCGGTCTTCCAGCGTGCCGAGGCTTGTCTCGATGCGGGTGGAGGTTTCGTCGAGGCGCGTGGTCATGCCGCTGATCGACTTTTCGACGCGTTCGGAGAAGTCCTGTGCCGAGCGGGTGACGTCGGTCGCGGCCGAGCCGAGTTCGCCGGCGATCGCGCCGACGGTGCTGCGGAGGCGTTCGTCGAGCGCCTTGCCGCTGTCGTCGATCGCGCGACGCAGCTCGTCGCTGTGGCCTTCGATGGAGATTTCGAGCATGCCGGCGCTTGCTGCCACGGTTGCACCAAGGGCTGCGGCCTGTTCGGAGATGGTGTTGCCGATCTGGGTCTCGCCGTCCCGAAGTACTGCGTCGAGCGTCCGGGCGCTTGAAGACAGCGTCTCGGCGAGCGTCTCTGTGTGGCGGGACAGGTTGCCGTCGATCTCCTGGCTTGCGCCGCGCAATACCCCATCCAGCCGGTCGGTGCCGGAGGTGAGGGCGCCGGAGATATCGTCGGCGTGGCGGGACAGGTTGACCTCGATCTGTTCGCCGGCGCCGCGCAACACGCCATCGAGGCGCTCGGTGCCCGAAGCAAGAGCCGTCGACATGCCTTCGGTGTGGCGTCCGAGGCTTTCGTCGATCTGGCGCTGGCTTTCCTCAAGCGAGGCCTGCAGCGTTTCCGTCCGGACAGCGAGAACGGTTTCGATCTGCAGCTCGGCGTCCGACACCGTTTCGGCGATGGCCGAGGTCTGGCGCTCGAAGATGTCGGCGAGGCGGGTCTCGGTGCCGGACAGCGACTGCGACAGGATTTCGGTGCGTGAATCAAGGCTCTGCGCCAGCCGTTCCTGACCGTGATCGAGCGCCTCGGTGATTTCGCGGGTCCGTGTACCAAGCGTCTCGGACAGGCGTTCCTCGGTTCCGGAGATCGCGCCGATCAGCGTGCCGGAGCGGCTTTCGAGGCTGCGGGTGACATTGTCGACACCCGTCGAGAGCAGGCCGTCGATTTCGGCGGTCTTGGCATCGAGCGTCTCAGCGAGCCGCTGCTGGCCGCTCTCGAAGGTCGAGATCACCTCCGCCGAGCGTTCCGAGAAAACCTGCTGGAATTTCGCCTGATGATCGGAAAGGGCGCCTTCGATCAGTTCCTGACCCGTGCCAAGGGTGGTGGCAAGCGCGAACGACTGGTCGGTCAGGGTCGAGCCGAGGCGGTCGATACCGGAGTTCAGGATGCCGTCGAGGGACTCGACGTTGCCTGACAGCGATTCGTTGATCCGGTTGAGGCTGTCCATCAGCTTGTTGTCCAGCGTGCCGGCGCGCTGGTCGAAGGCGGTGGCGAAGCCGGAGATGCTGTCGTCGAAGATCGTGTTGATCTGGCCGATCGTTCCCTGCAGGCGCTCCTCGAACAGGCCCGTGCGCAGGTCGAGATCGACGACCACGTCGTCGACGCTGGACTGCAGGCTGTGGCGGAAGCTGGTGCCCTTTTCGTCGAGCGCGCTGTTGAGCTTGGCAAGAACCGAATCGAGCGAGGTGGTGATGTCGCGTTCGCCCGTCGTCAGGCTGTCAGCAATGGCGCGGGTGCGCTCGGCCAGCGTCTCGTTGAGCTGGCGGGCGCGTTCGATCAGCGCTTCGTTCAGCTTCTCGGTATTGGCTTCGAGCGTGGAGGCGCGCGTCTCGAACTCGCCGAGCAGCCGCTGGCCGCTTTCCGCCAGTGTCGAGGTCAGCGAGTGCAGCCGGGTGTCGAACTCGCTGGCGAGCGAGATGCCGGAGACGCTCAGCGCCTGGACGAGATTCTCGGTCTTGGTTGCGAGAAGACTGCCGAGCGCGTTGGCGGCGGCGTCCGACTTCTCCATGAGGGCGGCGGCGCGGGTGTCGAGCAGCGATGCGAAGGCTTCGCCCGATGTCGCGAGGCGAACCGAGATTTCCTCGGTCGAGAGCGACAGGTCTTCCTTGAGCTGTTCGTGGGCGCCGATAATGGACGTGCGGATGCGCTCGGCGTGATTGACGATGGCATCGCGCTCGGCACCGAGTTCGTGGACGAGACCGCGGACACGCAGTTCGTTGTCGGTATAGCTGCGCTCCAGCGCCGAGACTTCCGAGTGGACGAGGGTTTCGAGTTCCGTGGCGCGGGCGATCGTGCGTTCGATGCCCTCGTTCATGGCCGAGACTTCGCGGCGCACGGCCTGGCCGACCGTCATGATGCGCTCGGAGGCGATCGTTTCCGGCTCGGACAGACGCAGTGCCACTTCCGCCATCGAGCGGGCGGCGTTGCGCAGGTCATGGGCGCGGGCCATCATGATGGAGAAGGCGAAGAACAGCATGACGGGCAGGATCGTGCCGACCAGGATGGCGACGAGACCGGGATTGGCGACGAGGTCGGAGACCGAAGGCGACTGCCAGATCATCGATCCGAACAGCAATTGTGCCAGTCCGACAGCGCCGATCACCCAGGCGACGGACACGATCGACGCATTGCGCAGGGCCGAGCGCATGGAAGCGCCGTCGAGCGATTTCATGATCGCGGCCGAGCTGCGGCGGGATGCGTCATTGGCCGGTTCGAATGAAGGAGCGCGCGGTTCGGGGCTCTCGCTTGGCCGTGCTGCCTTTCGCTCGGCATTGCGGCGATCTGCGGCGGTACGCGGGTTGGACTGATCGGACACTTTGGCCTCCGCAGCGTCCGGCGCATACTGCCTACCAGGCGCCGGCTGTTCGGTGTCGTCGAATTCGATCCGAAGCGCAGCTTCAAGGGCCTGATAGGCGCTTTCGTCGATCGATCCGCTCGTTTTATTATTCGCCATCGGGTTACGCCTCGTTACCGCTTTCCAAGCCAGTTCCGCCTTGCCCCCTTCCGCCGCTGCCTCGAGAGCGTTGGCAGATCCGTACTCTGGCCCGCCGCATCCCCTTGCCCTAACGGGATACGACGTACACTATTACTCTGCCGGAGCCCGAATTTCGTCGGGCGCTGGACGATATTTACATACCATCCTCCGGCCATTTCAGGCAAAGGTTTGAGACACTTGCCCATTCATTCGTATCGTAGTGACACATTCACAGGGCCGTGACAATTAATAGGGCGGGTCGCTTACGGCTTTCGTCGGAGGTTGTTAACAGCATTTGAACGAAGTCTCGGACGGAAATGCGAAACTATATAAGCATTTACCGAAAATTAACCATGTTCAGAGATTTGCAGGCGCCAACCAGGCGCATTTAACGCGAAATCGACTTTTCCGGGCGCAGGGTGTCCGTGCCAAAGGACAGAAACTCGGGAAACCTGATCATGGCTGCCTTGAATATCGCATTTGAACCTCCGGTCAACGCCACCGCCGCCACTGCGTCGCTGTCGCGGCCCGTCGACCTCGTCTTCCTGGCCGCACAGGCGCAGGGCGACAAAGAACGTGAGATCGAGGCCCTGAAGGCCTACAGCCGCCAGGCGCGGGCCTGCCTTCTTGATCTCGTCAGCCAGCATCCGGTCACCATTGCCGGAGCCGCGGCTCGCCTCAAGGGTGCGGCCGGCCAGATCGGGGCGCAGCGCGTCATCGACGCGGCGGAGGCACTGGAGCGCGATGGCGCCTCGGCTGCCAATCTCGCTGTCGTCAGCGCGGCGATCGTCGAAGCGGAAAACTTCATCCTTAAGCTCTGCCGCTGACCTCGACAGAACAAGAGACAAGAGGCCGCGCCCTAGAAACCCTATCGGCGGCGGCCTTTTTGTTGACTGGGATCGGGAATTCGTGGATGACTCCGGGCCTCTCCGAAAGCCTAGCCTGGACCTTATGCAAAAATGACCAAACTGACGATTGTCGCCTTTGACGGTACCCGCCATGACCTGGAGGTGGAGCCGGGTTCAACCGTGATGGAAAACGCTGTCCGCAATTCGGTGCCCGGCATCGAGGCCGAATGCGGCGGCGCCTGCGCCTGTGCCACCTGTCATGTCTATGTCGATGACGCCTGGGTCGCCGCGGCCGGCCAGCCGTCGCCCATGGAGGAAGACATGCTCGACTTTGCCGTCGATGTCCGTCCAAACTCGCGTCTGTCCTGTCAGATCAAGATCACGCCGGCCCTTGACGGGCTTGTGGTCAACGTTCCCGAGCGCCAGGGCTGATCCGCAGACCCGTTTCCATGAGGCATGCCCACATAAAAAGGCCTCGCTACGTCGCATGCGACGAGCGAGGCAAGGGGGCGCATCGCCAACGGGAGAGGGAGGATACACCCGCGGCATCAAGGACGCGCCAGGAGAACTCGGGACCATCAACGCCAGCACTTGACGTTGATGACAGTTGTATTTCAGTTTTTTATCAAGTTCCACGACGAGAAATGCCCTGTTATTCACAGGCTTACGCACAAGTTTTGCACAAGCTTGCGAGCAAAGTTGTAAAAAAGTTGTGCAGATTCGGTCGTGGGCTACTTGGACTTGGCCGAACGCTCGAGCCGGCTTTCCAGAATCCGGATCAGGCGGCGTTCGAAGTTGACCGATTCCACGCGGTCGAACCGCATCTGGTCGGCGTCATGCGCCTCGATGGCGCGGTCGGAGAGCTGCTGGACGCGTTCCTGGAGCGGTTCGCAGCTGCGCATGGCGGGCAGGGCCTTCAGGGATTTCTCCAGCGAACGGGCGTGCTGGCGTGCGATTTCGGCGTGCCGTTCCTCGTGACGCTTGATGTCGCTCGACAGCGCATCCCAGATGAAGCCCAAGTCGCGGCTGGCGGTCTTGCGGTTCTTCCAGCGCGGCAGGATCAGGTGGGTGTCCACGACGACGGTTGCCTTGCCGATGCGACAGCGTCCGCCCTTTTCCACGTATGTCAGTTCACCGTCGAACTTGATCCGGGTCGCCCCGGGGTGCCGGGCGCCGGTCGTCTGAGTCATCGGGCCGTGGCGCGACAACTCGTTGTCCAGCTCCTCGGCGGTGCGACCACCGATCGTGAAATAGGTTGTGCGTTTCTTGACGATCGTTTCGGCGGGGACTGGCTGGACAAACACAAGAGGCAGAATTGCGGCGAGAAAGAAGGTCGCAAGGCTGCGCAGGCGGGTCATCGGCGAGTCCATCTGTTGAATTCCACCCGACCTTGGGGCATAGCCATCGCGAGCGCAATATCGGGTCGCGATTTTTGAGAGGGAGAGGCTCGATGGAGCAGATCGTTCGATCGACGTGGCTGATCGGCCACGGTCGTCAGCTGCAGCTCGGGCCGGAGAGCCTGATCATGGCGATCGTCAACGTCACGCCGGATTCCTTCTCCGACGGCGGCAAGCATGCGACGGCGGAGGCGGCCTTGCGCCATTCGCTGCGGTGCCTGGAGGACGGCGCTCACATCCTCGACATCGGCGGCGAATCGACCCGTCCCGGTGCCGTCGAAGTGACGGCGGATGAGGAGCAGGACCGGGTCCTGCCGGTGATCGAGCGGCTTTCGCGCGAGACCGACGCGGTCATCTCGATCGACACCTACCGGGCGGAAACGGCAAGACTGGCGCTTGCCGCCGGCGCGCATATCGTCAATGACGTGCACGGGTTGCAGCGCGAGCCCGACGTCGCCGGCGTCGTCGCGTCCGCATCGGCGGGCGTCTGCATCATGCATTCGGGGCGCGGCCGGGCCCCGCTTGCCGATCCGATCGAGGATCAAAAGGCCTATCTTGCGCGTTCGCTTGAAATCGCCGCCGGCGCCGGGATCGACCAGGCACGGATCGTGCTCGATCCCGGCTTCGGCTTCGCCAAGGAGACAGAAGCCGAAAACGTCGCGTTGATGGCGCGCTTCGCGGAGCTTCATGATCTCGGATTGCCGCTTCTGGTCGGCACGTCGCGGAAGCGGTTTCTCGGGACGCTGACGGGGCGGGAGGCGGCCGATCGGGATATCGCGACGGCTGCTACCTCGGCGCTGCTCAGGCTGGCGGGCGCCAGCGTTTTCCGGGTGCACAATGTCGCGGCCAATCGCGACGCGCTGAAGGTGGCCGATGCTATGCTGGCCGCCCGCGGCGTATTTACAGAAGGACAGGGTCTTTGACCGGACGATACAAGATCAGACTGAAAAACTGCGCGTTCTTCGCCCATCATGGCTTCTATCCAGAGGAAGGGGTGCTGGGACAGAGGTTCTTCGTCGACGCGGAGATGGATGTGGATGCAGGCGAGTCGCTCGACCGCGAGTCGCTCGAGAATACGGTCGACTACGGCGCCGCCTTCAAGGAGATCGAGAAGGTCGTCACCGGCACGCGCCGGCGCCTGATCGAGGCGCTGGCGCTCGACATCTGCCGCACACTTCTCGATAGGTTTCCGCCGATACGCCACGTGGCGATCACAGTGCGGAAACCGTCGGCGCCGATCCAGGGCGTGCTCGATTACGCCGAGGTGTGCGTTGAACTCTCCCGTTGAGACGTCCGGCTGGTCGCGCGTCACGCTCGGCCTCGGCGGCAATGTCGGCGATCCCCGGCAGACCATGGCCGATGCGCTGGCCCGGCTCGATGGGCGGGACGATTGCAGGGTCGTGTCGGTGTCGAAACTCTACCGCACGCCGCCATGGGGGAAGACCGACCAGGCCGATTTCCTGAACTGTTGCGCGCTGATCGAGACGCGGCTTGCGCCGCAGCCGCTTCTTGAGCTCTGCCTGTCGATCGAACGGGAGATGAAGCGGGTGCGGATCGAGCGCTGGGGGCCTCGCACGATCGACATCGATATCCTGACCTATGACGACCAGGACGTCTCGACCGAGACGCTTGCCATTCCGCATCCGCGTATCACCGAACGGGCCTTCGTGCTGGTGCCGCTCGCGGATATCGCGCCGGAGCTCGACATTGCAGGCAAGTCGGTACGGGACTGGACTTCTATCGTCGACGCCGGTGGCATCGAGGCGGCCAGTGCCGACGGCGGCTGGTGGCGCTCAAACGAATAAGGCCGCGAAAACGCGGCCTTCGAAAGCTGTCGGTGAATTTCGCTGATCAGTCAGCGCGCGCGGCGGCCTGGCGGTTGAGGCTGAGGCCGATTACCGGCACCAGCTGATCCTCGACCTTGACGGAAATGGTTATGTTCATCGCGGTCTGGTTCTTGAGGCTCGCGACCATCGCGCCGTTCAGCTTGGCGCGGTTGATGCCCATCACGACCTTGTTGCCGCTGACATTGCCGGAGATGATGTCGAGGCCCTTGCCTTCGGCGCCGTCCAGGAACTTGCCCTGGTAGCCGTTGCCGACCTGCGAGATCACAGCCTTCATCGGCTGAGAGAAGACGCCGACGCGGCAAGTGCCATCCAGTGTCAGGCCGGCAGGGCCGGTGGACGAGATGCCCGTAAGATTGCAGGTAAACTTGGTGCCCTTGTACTTGCCGGCGACGATTTCGCCCGGGCCGGTCCAGATGCCGGCGACGGAATCGAAGAAGCGCTTGTCGCGGGGGGCGGCGTCGGCCGGAGACGGCACGGCAACAACCGCCGTGGCGAGGAGGGCGAAAGACACGCCGATGAGCGTGAACGAACGGAAAGACATCGAGCTACCTTGGGGTACGAGCAACCGGAAACCTGACCGCACCTTAACGCGGAGTGGTTAATGCTTCATTTCGATTAACCATATTCGCCGGCGTTCGGCAATCGTCTTCGCGCGTACCGTCACGCGTGATTGTCGGGTTTTTCGCCCTTTGCGCCCGGGGTCAGATCGCCGATGAAATCGCCGATACCCGGACGTTTGACGGCGACGAAGGGGAGCGGGCGGCAGAGATCCATCGCTGCGATGCCGATGCGGGCGGTCATCAGGCCGTTGATGACGCCTTCGCCGAGACGGGCGGACAGGCGCGAGGCGAGGCCGTGGCCGAGAATCTGCTGGGCAAGGCCATCGCCGACGGCGATCGATCCTGTCACGGCGAGGTGGGCGATCACGTCACGCAGCAGGCGCAGCATGCCGAGCCGCCCTGGCCGGCCGCCATAGAGTTCCGCCATCGCGCGGACGAGCCGAACCACCTCGAACAGCACATAGACCAGATCGACGATGGCGCGCGGGCTGACGGCGGTGACGACCGACACGCGCTTGGAGGAGCCGAGGATCAGGGCGCGGGCCTTTCGGTCCAGCGGCGCCAGCAGTTCGCGTTCGGCGAGCGCGATCAGGTGCGGCGGGTCGATGATGTCGTCGCGGCTGGCTTCCAGCGTCGCCCGGCCCCTGGCGGTCTCGGCGCGGGTGGCGAGGCGCCTTGAGAGCCTGTCGGCGACGGAGCGGGCTTCGCGGTCGTTGTTCCTGGCGATGGCGTCGGCGGCCTGGCTTTTCAGCACCTGCGCCTCGTCGAGCCGCATCAGCCCGGCGAGTTCGCGCAGGATGACGACGAGCGTGGCGGAAAGTCCGATCGTCAGTACCGAAAGCGCGGTGTAGCCCAGCCAGTCGGCGCGGGCGAAGAGATCGCGCACCAGTCCGTCGACCCAGAGTCCGAGCGCCAGCGAGACCAGCACGCCGAAGGCGCTCATCGCAAGCTTCAGGAACGAGAAGCGGCGGCGACGGGGAAGGGCGATCGCGTCCGCGGTCGTCATGTCGGCGGAGAGGCTTTCGGCCAGGAACACATCCTCCTCGTCGGGCACGACGACGGCCACGGGCGCGTCGAAGCTGCGTGGGGTTCGCGGCAGCTGTTTGGTCTCCGGCGGAGCGGTGTCGTCCTTGACGGTAAAGGACGCCGGCCGGCGGCCCGCGTTCGGGGTTTTGGAGGTCGGTGTCATGCGAGACGGTCTCCCAGCAGGAACTGCATGGCGCGGTCGAGGCGGATGTGCGGGACGGAGAGCTTGATGCCTTCGCCGGTCTGTTCCAGTTCCGGCGGACGGAAGCGGACGATGTTGAGTTCCGGCATCGGGCGGCTGCCGGTGGCTTTCTCCAGCGAGGCGAAGAAGGCTTCGGGGTCCTCGGGCAGGTCGCCGGGGAAGACGGCGGTCTTGCGGTTGCCGTCGAAGCGCTCGCCGCCGATCGTCTCGCCGTCCATCGGCGTGCCGACGATGACAGGCAGGTCCTCGCCGCCTTCGCGGACGGTGGCCTCCCGGGTAGCGCGGACGGAGGCGAGCGCCATGACCTCGATGCCGGCGCCCGACAGGCCGATGCTGCGGACGGCCCTGTCCACCAGCCGGCGAGTGATCGCCTGCAGCCGGTCATGGCTTTCATGGTGCAGGTGGTCGGCCTTGGTGGCGACGACGAGCACGCGGTCGATGCGGCGCTGGAGCAGCGAAGTCAGGAAATTGTTGGTGCCGGGGCGAAAGCAGCTCAGCACGTCGACGAGTGCCCTTTCGAGGTCTTCGACAGCCTCGTTGCCGCGATTGATCGCCTGCAGCGCGTCGACGAGAACGATCTGCCGGTCGAGCCGGGCAAAATGTTCGCGGAAGAAGGGTTTGACGACGACGCTCTTGTAGGCCTCGAAACGCCGCGCCATCATGGCCCTGAGCGAACCCGCCGGCGGCGGGCCTGATGGCATGTCGGGCAGCGGAGCGAAGGTGAGGGCCGGCGAGCCGTCGAGGTCTCCGGGCATCAGGAAGCGGCCCGGCGGCAGGGTGGAGAGGGAGCGCTCATCCCGCTTGCAGGCCTTCAGGTAGTCGGCGAAGACCCGGGCGATCTCGCGGGCAGTCATTTCGTCTGCGGGCGCGTCCATATCGATCGCGGCCGCGGCCGCCAGCCATTCGGAGGAGAGTTCGGCGCGGATGCCGGTTCTGGCAAGGGCGGTCGTATTGTCGCTGAAAGTGCGGAAGTCCTGCGCCAGCAGCGGCAGGTCGAGCAGCCATTCGCCGGGATAGTCGACGATGTCGATCGACAGGCGGCCGGGCGAGAAGAAGCGGCTCCAGCCGCTGGCGCTTTCGTAGTCGATCGTCAGCCGCAGCTCGGAAATCGCCCGCGTCGAGTCGGGCCAGACGCGGTCGCGGACCAGCGAGCGGATGTGATCCTCGTACTGGAAGCGCGGCACAGCATCATCCGGCTGCTCTTCCAGCCGGGTTGCGGTGATGCGACCGGACTGCAGCGCTTCGAACAGGGGAAGGCGACCGCCGTTCAAGAGATTGTGGACCAGCGAGGAGATGAACACAGTCTTGCCGGAGCGGGAGAGGCCGGTCACCCCGAGGCGCAGCGTCGGCTGCATGAAATGCACGGCACGATCGGCGATGTTGTCGAGCGCAATGATCGCCTCGTCGGCGAAGGTGGTTATTCTCGGCGGCAAAATGCGCTCCCGGTCTGTTGTTCTTCACGACATATAGGAAGACGGCAACGCGGACGGAAGACAACGGTTCGCCATCGGCCGGCGTTTGGCAACGGATCAGGCGCAGAGGAAGTCGATGACGCGCCAGGTGGCGCTGTCACCGTTGCCGGTTGAATGGTCGATAACGGCGAGGCCGGCGGTCGGATAGCCCATGGGTACGCGTTCAGACACCGCGTCTGAGCCCGCCAGTCCGGCCAAAACCTCCTCGATTGCCGGATTGTGGCCGACGATCATCACGGACTGGACGTCGTCAAGTCTTTCCAGGAGATCGAAATAGGTTTCGGCGGGGCAGTTGTAGAGATCGTCTGTAAAGCGGACTTCTCCGCTGTCTCCGAGCGCGCGGCGCATCGCCTCGGCGGTCTGACGGCAGCGGGCGGCGGTCGAACTGATGACCATGGACGGCCTGTAGCCACGTGCGGCGGCCATACGCCCGATGGCCTCGGCTTCCGCATGTCCGTCTTCCGTCAGTTCACGATCAAAATCGCGCCCTCCCGGCTGCGCCCAGCCCGCCTTGGCATGCCGTAGCAGGTAAATCCGGTAGGGGGGCGGAGTTACGGTCATCATCCCGGTTCTTCAAGTGCGAGGCTGGTCGGCTCTCCTGCACTAGCGGTTGAGGGGGATGTCCGTCAACCACAGCCAAGGGCGTAAGGCCAAAGGCGGATCGGTGGGTTGGAGGGCACTGCCGGAAAAATGAGCGGCACTTTCCGAAAAACGATGAAATATTAGCCGTTTATGAGAGTTTTACGACAATGTGAACTCTTTCTTAAATCGTGGCTTTAGGCTTGAATGCACCGTTTTGAAAGGATATACAGCCGCCCATTGAGATGTTCTTCAGGAGAATCGCGTTGAGTGAGAAGATCAATCTTAGCGACTATGTGCTCTCGGAAGACGAAGAGTTCATGAGTTCGAACCAAAGGGCATACTTCCGCGCCAAACTGATTGCCTGGAAGAACGACATTCTCCGGGAAGCCCGGGAAACCCTTGACCACCTCGCCGAAGAAAGCGCCAACCACCCCGATCTCGCGGACAGGGCCTCGTCAGAAACCGACCGCGCTATCGAACTTCGCGCCCGTGATCGTCAGCGCAAGCTAATTTCCAAGATCGACGCCGCTCTGCAGCGGATCGAGGACGGCACCTACGGTTACTGCGAGGAGACGGGTGAGCCGATCGGCCTCAAGCGTCTCGACGCCCGCCCGATCGCGACTCTGTCGATCGAGGCTCAGGAGCGACACGAGCGCCGCGAAAAAGTCTACCGGGACGAATGAGTCTGCGGTTTTATCCGTGATTTTTAAGACCCGGTGGAGCGTTCCGCCGGGTTTTTTTGTGTCGACCAGAAGAAAATCCGGCGATCACGTATCTCGGCCCGACTCCATTTCGCCGAAAATTCGGGCAATTTCCGTCTGGAGATTGGGTTCTTCGCGCTGCGGGGCCGGTGCCGCTTTCGACGCGGGTTGAGCGTCCGCCTGAGCGGGTCTAGCTGGCACCGGCGAGGCAGGTGCGGCCGGCGTTACCAACGGGCGCGAGGTGGCCGAGGGCACAGCGACCATCGATGCGGAAACGCTGGGCGGTGCGGGAGGCAGTACGGTCGGTACGGGACGCGGTGCTGCCTGGGTTGCGGCCTTCACCGCGTCCAGATGCGTCGCCATTTCCGCCTCGAGCAATTGCTCGAACGCGCTGCCGCCTGGGGCCGCGGCGCGCATCGGCTCGGGGCCTACGGCGGCGGCCGGCTCCGCCTCATCCGGATCGACCGAGAGCACGCGCTTGCGCGCCGCATCGAAGACGTCATCGACACTGGGCTCGGTCCGCGTGGCGGTTATGGGTGCCGGCGAGGTCTCCCGTGGCGGCGCGACGGGAGGCGTCTGCGGCGCCTGGGGCGCCGCGGTCGCAGCCGGCTGTGCGGCAATGGGAGCGGTTTGCTGTGCCATCGGCGCGGCCACCGGTCGTGCTGCGGGTATTGGCTGCGTGGTGGATGCGGCCTCGCGCTCGACTGTGTGTGCCGGTGCGGACTGCTGCTGCACCGGAGGCTGGGGCGCGGCGGGCTGAGCGGTGGCCGGCTGGATCGCGGACGGTTGGGTTGCCGCTGGCTGGACCGCCACAGGATTGGGCGCCGGCGGTTGCGAGGGCACCGGGCGGGGTGCAGGCATGGCCGGCTCTGGAGCGCGGGCGGCAACGCGCGGCTCGCTTCCCGGCGGTTGCGGGGCGATCTTCCGGGCCTCTGTCACCTGCTGCACCGGCGGCATAAGCGGCGCGGCGCGCTCCGACTCCGGGAGCTCTTCCTGTGCCGGCTGCTGGACGGAGATATAGGTGCGGTCGTCACCGATCCCGCTCTCGATGACGATGTCGGTCGGGCCGCCGATCATGATGAGGTGTTCGATATTGTCGCGGCGCACCAGCACGAGGCGGCGGCGCGCGTCGACCGCGGCGGCGTCGAGAACCTGCAGGCGCGGCTGGCGATTGCGTCCGCCGCGCACGAAGGGCGAGGGGGCGCGATGCCGCAGCACCCACAAAACGACGAACAAACCCAGCAGGGCAAGGCTCACGCCAGCTGCCGCGATCAGAAACCGGTTGCCGTAGGCAGACACCATTTCTTCGAGCATAGTCGCGTCTCCTTTTGCGGCTTTGTGACAGAAGACCGGCACAATGGCAACGCACAGCTGCCGCCCTGCCACAGCTTTGAGCGTCTCGTAGCCGACCCTTGCCGGCGGCAAGGCGCCGGGGTGGCGCAGCATAGAGGTGATTGTGGCAATGCTTGGGATCGGGCTTGGGATTGGTTGTGAATGCAGTGCGTTATCTGCTGCGGCGGCGCTTTTGATGCATGGCGCAAGTTGCTAAAGAAGAATCGACGGGCGCGATTCCGGTTTATCCGCAACAGTCGCCGGCGTCGTGCATGAGGGATTGATGAAAACATCGCAGCAGGCCGTCGATACGGCAGCGCCTTTGGTGGATCGCAGAAACCGTTCCGGGACCGCGATCCGTATCCTCATGCTCGCCCTCGTGCTGATGGCGGCCGCCGTATCATTCGTCATCTTCAAGGAGACGCTCGACAGCCAGGTGGTGATAGGGCTTCTCGGTATTCTCGCCATGGTCGGGATCTTCTTCCTCGTCTCTGCCGTGATCGGCTTCGTCGAGGTGATGCCGCAATCGCAGTCCGACACGCTCGCCCGGGCATTCCTCGCCAGCCAGCCGGACGGGACGCTGATCACCGATACCAAGGGACGCGTCATCTATGCCAACGCCGCCTATGGACGGCTGACCGGCGCGCGGAAGGCGACCGAGGTGCAGAACCTCGAGACGCTGCTTTCCAAGCACCGGGAATCCAGCGAGGCGCTCTACCGGCTGACCAACGGGCTGCGCGAGGGACGCGAAGGCTACGAGGAGTTCCGCCTGCTGAAACCTCTCGGAGTAGCGGCTCCGCATCCGACCGGCGCCCACTGGTACCGTCTCAAGGCACGCCTTCTGAAGGGCGATGAGCAGAAGCGGGAAATGCATGTCTGGCAGATCGTCGACATCAGTTCCGAGCGTGACGACCAGGAGCGCTTCTTCCGCGATTTGCAGAACGCGATCGACTATCTCGACCATGCGCCCGCCGGTTTCCTGTCAGCTGGGAGAAACGGCGAGATCTATTATATCAATGCGACACTGGCCGAATGGCTCGGCATCGACCTGACCAAATTTGCGCCCGGCTCGATGTCGGTTGCCGACATCGTCGCCGGCCAGGGTATGGCGCTGATCGAATCCGTCCAGGCCGAGCCGGGTCTGACGCGCACCGCCACGCTCGATCTCGATTTGCGCCGCAGCAACGGCCAGAGCCTGCCGGTTAGGTTCGTGCATCGGGTGCGTTCGACCCGCGACGGCGCACCGGGCGAAAGCCGGACGATCATCCTGAAACGCACTGAAACGGCCGGGTCCGACCAGTCGGATTCCGTCGCCTCAATGCGGTTCACCCGCTTTTTCAACAATACGCCGATGGCGATCGCCTCCGTCGACGGCGACGGGAAAATCCTGCGCACCAATGCGCCGTTTATGCGGCTCTTCGCCGATCTCGTCTCGCGCGACGATCTTGAAAGCGGGGCCCGCATGGAGGTCGTCTTTCCCGAAAGCGACCGGGAGCGGTTCGCCGAGGCGCTCGCCGCCGCCAAGGACCGCCAGGTCGACATCGCGCCGATCGAATCCCGGCATCCGTCGGTCGAGGGCCGGTATTTCCGATTCTATGTGAACGCCGTGATCGACCAGAGCGATGAGGCGCCCGAAGAGGCAGCGATCGTCTATGCCGTCGACGTGACCGAGCAGAAGGCGCTCGAGGCGCAGATGGCGCAGACGCAGAAGATGAATGCTGTCGGCACGCTCGCCGGCGGCATCGCGCACGACTTCAACAACGTGCTGACAGCGATCCTGCTCTCCTCCGACCATCTTCTCCTGCAGGCGCGACCCTCGGACGCGAGCTTCGCCGACCTGATGGAGATCAAGCGCAACGCAAACCGCGCCGCGGTGCTCGTCAGGCAGCTGCTCGCCTTCTCGCGCAAGCAGACGATGCGGCCGAGCGTCCTGAACCTCACCGACGTGATCGGCGACCTGCGCATCCTCGTCGATCGGCTGATCTCTGGCACGAACGTCAAGCTCTCGGTCGAGTTCGATCGCGATCTCTGGCCGGTGAAGACGGATCTGTCGCAATTCGAGCAGGTGCTCGTGAACCTCTGCGTCAATGCCCGCGACGCGATGCCGGATGGCGGCGCCATCGCCATCCGCACGCGCAATGTCGATGCGGCGGAGGTCGCGACCTTCAATCATCGCGGCCTGCCGGCCGACGATTTCGTGATGGTCGAGGTCACCGATACCGGCACGGGCATCGCGCCCGAGATCATGGACAAGATCTTCGAGCCGTTCTTCACCACGAAGGATGTCGGCAAGGGCACCGGACTTGGCCTCGCGATGGTCTACGGGATCGTCAAGCAGTCGGGCGGCTATATCTATCCGCTGTCGGAAGTCGGCAAGGGAACGACCTTCCGCATCTTCCTGCCGCGCCATGTTCCGGCCGAGAGCGCCGAGGCGGCGGAGGCCGCCGTGGATGCGCCGGCGTCGAGCGCCGATCCGGCGGCGGACGAGAAGGCCGACCTCACCGGCAAGTCGGCGATCGTCTTGCTCGTCGAGGACGAGGAGGCTGTGCGGCGCGGCGGCAAGCGCATGCTGGAAACGCGCGGCTACACCGTGCACGAGGCCGGTTCCGGCGTCGAGGCTCTCGACATCATGGAGGAGCTGGACGGCAAGGTGGACATCGTCGTCTCCGACGTGGTGATGCCGGAGATGGACGGGCCGAGCCTCTTGCGCGAGCTGCGCAAGAACTATCCCGACCTCAAGTTCATCTTCGTCTCCGGTTATGCCGAGGATGCATTTGCACGGAACCTGCCGGCCGACGCGAAATTCGGCTTCCTGCCGAAGCCGTTCTCGCTGAAGCAACTGGCCGTCGCCGTGCGGGAGATGCTCGACAGTTGAGCCGGATCAAGGCGGTCGGTGAGCCGGTGACGGCATATCTTCTACCGAACGAGCAAGGGGAAGCGGCATGAGCGAGACCGAGGACTGCCCCGACGGCCGCAAGAGGATCGTGGCGCGCATCCATGCCGCCGAAACGCTGACAGGCATCGGCGAGGCGCTCTCCCTGATCCAGGTCCGGCTCGGGTTTTCCTTTTACAAGATCTTCGTGTCGCAGCCGGAGCCGGGCGCCAGCTTCCGCGAGCAATTGCTTCTCAACAATTTCCCGGACGAGTTTTTCACCCGGCTTGAGCAGACCGGCGTACGAGTGCCGACGCCTGAAGAGCTTTTTCATTCCGGGGAGAGCCGGACGTTCGTCTGGACACGGGATTTCGTCGAAAGGGCTTATCAGGAGCCCGAGCGTTGCCGCGTGCTGGAGCTGCTGGACGATTATCAGCTGCATCTCGGCGTCTATTTTTCGCTTCACGCGGTTGAGGGACCGAACCGGATCGTCGCCTTCTATGGCAACCGCGAGCCGCTGTCGGCGTCGGAACTCGACGATTTTAGCCTCCTCTCGTTCCAACTGCTCCACCGGGTCTACACGCTGGAGAAGCGCGGCGGCGGCTGGCCGGCCGGTGTTTCGGCACTCGACATGGAATGCCTGACGCTTGCCGCATCGGGTCTCGACTCGTCGGCTATCGCGCAGAAGATGGGCTTTTCGGCCCGGACGGTGAACTATCTGGTATCGTCCGTCTGCTCCAAGCTCGGCGTCGACACGCTGGAGCATGCCGTCACCGAGGCTTTGAGGCGCGGCTTCATTTCCTGACGAAGCCGTGCGTTGTCATCCAGCGTGTCAGCCGAGCGCCACCGCGATTTCGGCGGCGAGACGGGCATTGTTTTCGACGAGCGCGATATTGGTCTTCAAGCTGCGGCCGGCGGTCAGATGGAAGATGTTGTCGAGCAGGAACGGCGTGACGGCCTTTCCGGCGATCTCCTCGCGCTCGGCGCTGGCGAGTGCCCTGCCGATATAGATTTCCATCTCCTCGCGCGGGATTTCGAACTCCTCCGGCACGGGATTGGCGATCAGCATGCCGCCGTCGATGCCGAGGCTCTCGCGGGTGCGCTGGAAGTTGGCGATCGCTTCCGGGCTGGACAGCGTCAGCGGGCTTTTCAGTCCTGACACGCGGGACCAGAAGGCCGGGAAGTCCTCGCTGCCGAAGGTCACGACCGGGACGCCGCGGGTTTCCAGCACTTCGAGCGTCTTCGGAATATCGAGGATCGCCTTGGCGCCGGCGCAGACGACGAGAACGCCGGTGCGGGCCAGTTCCTCGAGGTCGGCGGAGATGTCGAAGCTTTCCTCGGCCCCCCTGTGGACGCCACCGATGCCGCCGGTGGCGAAGACGGAAATGCCGGCGCGGGCGGCGGCGATCATCGTTGCGGCCACGGTGGTGGCGCCGGTGCGCCGCTCGGCGATGGCGAAGGCGAGATCGGCGCGCGAGACCTTCATGACATTGGTGGCCTGGGCGAGCTTTTCGATCTGGTCGGCATCAAGCCCGATGTGCAGTGTGCCGTCGATCACCGCGATGGTGGCGGGAACGGCGCCAGCGTGGCGGATGATGTCCTCGACGCTTCTCGCCATTGCGAGATTGCCCGGATAGGGCATGCCATGGGTGATGATCGTCGATTCCAGCGCGACGATCGGCGCGCCGCGCGCCTTGGCGTCGGAGACTTCCTTGGAATAGGCGAGGGGGAGTTGCGGGAGGTTATGCTTCGTCATGGGGCCGTCCGATCAAGTGTTCGCGTTGTCATGACAACATTTGCGCCGCCGGAACAAGGGGCAGATTCGCATTCAGCTGGTCGGGCGAAAGGTTTGTCGCCGTCGCGCTCGCAGTCTTCAGCGTCACCAGCGCCGCCGCGACACCGCGGCGCAGCGCCTCGCCGAGCGGTATTCCGGCGAGCCTGGCCGACAGGAAGCCGGCGGCCGTCGCGTCACCGGCGCCGGTGACATCGGCGACCCTATCGAGGCGCGGGGGTGTCAGAATGGCAATGCCCTCGCGGTCGAAGGCGACGACGGGATGCATGCCGTTGGTGACGAGGCCGCCGGCAAGACCGAGACCGCGAAGGATTGTCGCCCAGTCGGCGGGGGAGGCAGCATCGGCGCCGGAAATCGCTCGTGCTTCTGCCACGTTCATGCACAGCCAGTCGAGATGGGGCAGCGCGGCGCGGAACCGCACCACCTTGGCCGGGGAGATGGCGATCGCGCCGACCGGCAGGCCACGCTGGCGACCGGTCGCTGCCAATGCCTCCAGCGTCTCGGCCGGCAGGTTGGCGTCGCAGAGGATCGCGCCGGCATCCGCAAGCGCGGCACGTACCGACAATGTGCGCAGCCGGCGGGGGGAGAAGAGGCGGTAGAGTTCCATATCGGCAAGGGCGATAACGAGGCCGCCGTCGCGGTCGAGGATCGCGGTGTAGCTCGGCGTTTCGCGATCGAGGAAAACGAAGGGCCGGTCGTCGATGCCAGCCTCGGCGGCGGCATGGGTGACGATTTCGCCGGCCGCGTCGCCGCCGCGCGGCGCCACGAGACGGACGCTATGGCCGAGCCGCGCGAGCGCGCGGGCGGCGTTGAAAGCGCCGCCACCGGCCTCCGACATGAAGTGACCTGGATTGCTCGCACCCATCACCGTATCGGCCTCGATGCGTCCGCGGCGATCGATATGCGCCCCGCCGAAAACGACCAAGGGACCGTTCACGACACGCCCTCCAATAGACACCGGCGAGCCGAATCGAGCAGGGTCCGCGACGGGTGTCGGGCCTCGGAAGGCGCATATCGTCTGTCATCCGGGAGAGACTGCGGAACGAAAATCGAACTCTCTCCCGTTATCTCAATGATAACAGGTGGTTGTGTGGCTCTTGCAAAAAGAGAACAAAAAGTGTACATAACCCATATCGGCTGCTTTATTGCCTATGCGGCTTCAATAACCTAAAGGTGGATCAAATGGCACAGAATTCTTTGCGGCTCGTAGAGGATAAAGCAGTGGATAAAAGCAAGGCATTGGAAGCGGCGCTGTCGCAGATCGAGCGCTCGTTCGGCAAGGGCTCGATCATGAAGCTCGGCGCCAACGAGAGCGTGGTCGAGGTCGAGACCGTTTCCACGGGGTCGCTCAGCCTCGACATCGCGCTCGGTATCGGCGGCCTGCCGAAGGGGCGCATCATCGAAATCTACGGTCCGGAAAGCTCGGGCAAAACGACGCTGGCGCTGCAGACGATCGCGGAAGCCCAGAAGAAGGGCGGCATCTGCGCCTTCGTCGACGCCGAACACGCGCTCGACCCGGTCTATGCCCGCAAGCTCGGCGTCGATTTGCAGAACCTGCTGATCTCGCAGCCCGATACCGGCGAGCAGGCGCTCGAGATCACCGATACGCTGGTGCGCTCCGGCGCGATCGACGTTCTCGTCGTCGACTCGGTCGCGGCGTTGACGCCACGGGCCGAAATCGAGGGCGAGATGGGCGACAGCCTGCCGGGCATGCAGGCCCGCCTGATGAGCCAGGCGCTGCGCAAGTTGACGGCCTCGATCTCCAAGTCGAAGACCATGGTGATCTTCATCAACCAGATCCGCATGAAGATCGGCGTGATGTTCGGTTCTCCCGAGACCACGACCGGCGGCAATGCGCTCAAGTTCTACGCCTCGGTTCGCCTCGACATCCGTCGTATCGGCCAGGTCAAGGATCGCGAGGAAGTGGTCGGCAACCAGACCCGGGTGAAAGTCGTCAAGAACAAGATGGCACCGCCCTTCAAGCAGGTCGAATTCGACATCATGTATGGCGAAGGTGTTTCGAAGACCGGCGAACTGGTCGATCTCGGCGTCAAGGCCGGAATCGTCGAAAAATCGGGCGCCTGGTTCTCCTATAACAGCCAGCGCCTCGGCCAAGGCCGGGAGAACGCCAAGCTGTTCCTGCGCGACAATCCCGCCGTGGCCGACGAGATCGAGATGGCGCTGCGCCAGAACGCCGGCCTGATCGCCGAGCGCTTCCTGCAGAACGGTGGTCCCGACGCCAATGACGGCGACGGTGCCGACGACATGTAAGGCTCTCGCCAGTCTGTCGAAATTCCACCGGCCGTGTTTCCTTCGGGACGCGGCCGGTTTTCATTTGCGCATGCGGATACGCCGCTGGACAGGGGCCATGCCGGGCGATAAAAGCCATTGATTTTGCGAATTGGCCGGGCTTCCGGCCCGAATGAAGGGCGTGACATGAGCGGTGTAAACGACATCCGGTCGACTTTTCTCGACTACTTCAAGACGAATGGTCACGAGGTCGTTTCCTCCAGCCCGCTGGTGCCGCGCAACGATCCGACCCTGATGTTCACGAACGCCGGCATGGTGCAGTTCAAGAACGTGTTCACCGGGCTTGAGCAGCGTCCGTATTCGACGGCGGCGACGGCGCAGAAATGCGTGCGCGCCGGCGGCAAGCACAACGACCTCGACAATGTCGGCTACACCGCGCGCCACCATACCTTCTTCGAAATGCTCGGCAATTTCTCGTTCGGCGACTATTTCAAGGAACGTGCGATCGAGCTTGCCTGGAACCTGATCACCAAGGAATTCGGCATCGACCGGAAGCGTCTCTGCGTGACGGTCTACCACACCGACGACGAGGCCTTCGATCTCTGGAAGAAGATCGCCGGGCTCTCCGACGACAAGATCATCCGCATCGCTACCAGCGACAATTTCTGGGCGATGGGCGATACCGGCCCGTGCGGACCGTGCTCGGAAATCTTCTATGACCACGGCGACCATATCTGGGGCGGTCCTCCGGGGTCGCCGGAAGAGGATGGCGACCGGTTCATCGAAATCTGGAACCTCGTCTTCATGCAGTACGAGCAGGTGACGAAGGAGGAGCGGATCGACCTGCCGCGTCCGTCGATCGATACCGGCATGGGCCTGGAGCGCGTCGCAGCTCTTCTGCAGGGCAAGCATGACAACTACGACATCGATCTCTTTAGGGCGCTGATCGAGGCCTCGGTCGACCTGACGGGCGTTGCCGCCGAAGGCGAGCGCCGCGCCAGCCACCGGGTCATCGCCGACCATCTGCGTTCGTCCGCCTTCCTGATCGCCGATGGCGTGCTGCCGTCGAACGAGGGCCGCGGCTACGTGCTTCGCCGCATCATGCGTCGCGCCATGCGCCATGCAGAACTGCTCGGTGCGCGCGAGCCGCTGATCTACAAGATGGTGCCGGCGCTGGTGCAGCAGATGGGCCGGGCCTATCCGGAACTGGTCCGCGCCGAGGCTCTGATCACAGAGACGCTGAAGCTCGAGGAAAGCCGGTTCCGCAAGACGCTGGAGCGCGGCCTGTCGCTGCTGTCGGATGCGACCAGCAACCTGTCCAAGGGCGATACGCTCGACGGCGAGACTGTCTTCAAACTCTACGACACCTACGGCTTCCCGATGGACCTCACGCAGGACGCGCTGCGCGCCCGGGGCATCGGCGTCGACATCACCGGCTTCAACGACGCGATGCAGCGGCAGAAGGCCGAGGCACGGGCGCATTGGGCCGGCTCCGGCGACAAGGCGACCGAGACAATCTGGTTCGAGCTCAAGGAAAAGCTCGGCGCCACCGAATTCCTCGGCTACAGCTCCGAAACCGCCGAAGGGGAAATCCAGGCCATCGTGCGCGACGGCACGTCCGTCGACCAGGCATCGGCCGGCGAGGCAGTGCAGATCGTCGTCAACCAGACGCCGTTCTACGGCGAGTCGGGCGGACAGATGGGCGATGCCGGCGTCATTACCGGCGACGGTTTCGTCATCGATGTCACCGACACGCAGAAGAAGGGCGAGGGCCTGTTCGTTCACATCGGCACCGTGCGCGACGGCAAGGTCGCCGTCGGTGTCGCGGCTACGCTCGATGTCGACCACGCCCGTCGTGGTCGCCTCAGGTCCAACCATTCGGCGACGCACCTGATCCACGAGGCGCTGCGCGAGGTGCTCGGCACCCACGTCGCCCAGAAGGGTTCGCTGGTGGCGCCGGAACGGCTGCGCTTCGACGTCTCGCATCCGAAGCCGATCAGCGCCGAGGAGCTGAAGATCGTCGAAGAGATGGCGAACGAAATCGTGCTGCAGAACGCGCCTGTGACGACGCGGCTGATGAGCGTCGACGACGCCATTGCCGAGGGCGCGATGGCGTTGTTCGGCGAGAAGTATGGCGACGAGGTTCGTGTCGTCGCCATGGGCACGGCGCTGCGCGGCGAAAAGGCCGGCAAGGCGTATTCGATCGAGCTCTGCGGCGGGACGCACGTTTCGGCGACCGGCGATATCGGCCTCGTGCGCATCCTGTCGGACAGCGCAGTCGGCGCCGGCGTGCGCCGTATCGAAGCGCTGACGGGCGAGGCTGCACGCGCCTATCTTTCCGAGCAGGACGAGCGGGTGAAGACGCTGTCGGCTTCGCTGAAGGTGCAGCCGGCCGATCTTGTCGGCCGTGTCGAGGCGCTGATCGAAGAACGCAAGAAGCTGGAGCGCGAACTGGCCGATGCCAAGCGCAAGCTCGCGATGGGCGGCGGCCAGGGTGGTGGTGCCGTCGAAGCGACCGAGATCGCCGGCGTCAAGTTCGTCGGCAAGGTGCTGTCGGGCGTCGAGCCGAAGGACCTGAAGGGCCTCGCCGACGACGGCAAGGCCGGGCTCGGTTCGGGTATCGTCGCGCTGATCGGGGTTTCGGAAGATGGCAAGGCAAGCGCCGTCGTCGCGGTCACCGAAGACCTGACCAGTCGCTTCAGCGCGGTGGATCTGGTCCGCGTGGCCTCGGCCGCGCTTGGTGGCAAGGGTGGCGGTGGCCGTCCCGACATGGCGCAGGCCGGCGGTCCGGACGGCGCCAATGCCCAGGCGGCCGTGGATGCCGTCGCCGCTGCAATCGGCGGCTGACCATTTTCCCGGAAAACCGATGTCGTGCCGAACTATTTTCGGCACGACAGATTTCTAGCGATCCGCTTACGTCATTATTTAAGACTTCGCTGCTACGTCTCGGCATCAGTGAGCGGGAAGTAGTGCGTGTCCGAATTGCTGAATGTGTCGACCCTAATGTTGTGCCTGTCCACCGGGCTGGCGATCATCTGTGTCTTCGTGACCGCCAACTGGCTTCGTGAGCGGTCCAACGCCGCCCTGTTCTTCTGGGCATTGGCCTATTTTACGTCGGCTACCGGTGTTTTCCTGTTGTCCCTGCGCGGGCTTGCGCCCGAATGGCTGGTCGCCGGCATCGGCAACGCTCTGACGACCTACGCCATGCCTCTCTACTGGGTCGGCATTCGGGCCTTCGACGACCGGCCGGTCAATCCGCTCTGGGCCACCGTGCCGCCAGCAATCTGGCTCGGCCTCTATTTCGGCTTGCCCACGTTTCAGAACGATCTCGGAGCCCGTATCCTCGGCGCTTCGGTGCTCATGGTCGTGACATCGGTTCTGGTCGCCGGCGCCGGCTGGCGGGGTCGGGCCAAAGAACCGCTGCCGGCGCGGACCTGGCTCTCGGTGTTTTTCGGCCTGCATGCGGCGGTCTATGCTTTGCGGCTCATCGTGACGCTGGTGCAACCGCCGGAGAGCATCGCTTCGCTGACCAACGGCATCTTCATGTTCAGCCTGTTTGCGCTGGCGCTGATGGGCGGCTTCTCGATCTTCGTGATGACTCGCGAGCGGCTGGAATTCCGCTACAGGCGAGAGGCGGAGATCGACTCACTGACCGGCATCTTCAACCGCAGGGCGTTCATCAAGGCGGTCGATCGGCTTCGTGAGCAGTCGAAGGCGCAAGGCGCGCTCGCACTGCTCGATCTCGATCATTTCAAGCGGATCAACGATACCTATGGCCATGCGGGCGGCGATGAAGCGCTGATGGCGTTCAGCCGGCTTCTCGTCGCGCAAGTGCCTCAGGACGCCGTGTTCGGCCGGATTGGCGGCGAGGAGTTCGCGCTTTACCTGCCGGATTGCGAGCTGGAGGAAGCGCGGGCGACGTGCGAGCGGCTGCGCGAGGCGGTGGAGCGGGCGCCGGTCATCCTTGGAGCCCAGGAGCTGCGGATGACGGTCAGCATCGGTCTCAGCGCCGATGTCGCCAGCTACGCGGATATCAATTTTCTGCTCGGCATCGCCGACCGGGGGCTCTACATCTCCAAGCGCAACGGCCGCAACCGGGTCACCGCGCTCAATGCGAGCGCCGGGCTGAAGCTGATCGCTTCGCTGATGGCGGAGAGCAAGGATGCCGGCCGGCCGGACCGGGACGGCCTCAGACAGGCGACGTGACGGCACGCCTTGCGGCAATGGCCGCGCGGGCGTCGGCGATGCGGGCTACATAGGTGACGCGCGGCGGTTCCAGTTCATGCGTCTCCAGCAGCTTCTTAAGCTCTTCCCCTGCGCCGACGATGTAGACGCTGACACCGGCGCGCTCGGCCTTCCGGACCGTTCCCTCGATTACGTTCGCCGCCGTCGAGTCCATGAAGGAGACATCGGAGCAATCCAGGACGAAATTGTGGTAGCGGTCGGCGATGCGGTCCAGAACCGAACCGACTGTGGCGGCCGCGCCGAAGAAGAAGGCGCCGCCGATCCGGTAGACGACGGTGTCCTCGTCGCTCTGGTCGATGGGTTTTTCGGCTGCGCCCGGTTCCTCGTGCGGTGTCACGGTCACAGCCTTGCTCATGCGGCCGATGAAGAGCAGCGCGCCGAGCGCAAAGCCGACGACGATGCCTTCGGTCAGATCGCGGAAGACGACCAGCAGGAAGGTGACGAGAAGCACCGCCGCGTCGCCGCGTGAGGATCGCAGGAGTGCGGCGAATGCGGGACGCTCGACCATGTTCCAGGCGACGACCGCCAGCATGCCGGCCAAGGCGGCGAGCGGGATATAGACCGCGAGCGGGGCTGCGACGAGCATGAAGAGCAGCAGGAAGAGGGCGTGCAGCATGCCTGACACGGGGCTCGTGGCGCCGGCGCGGACATTGGTGGCGGTTCTGGCGATGGTGCCGGTGACGCAGATGCCGCCGAACAGCGCCGAGCCGATATTGGCGACACCCTGGCCGACGAGTTCGACATTCGATCGGTGACGTCGTCCGGTCATGCCATCGGCAACGACAGCGGAGAGAAGCGACTCGATCGCCCCCAGCAGCGCGAAGGCGATGGCATCCGGCAGGACGGCAACCGCCAGATCGAACGACAAGGGCGGCACTTCCGGCAGCGGCAGCGTGCGCGGAATGCCACCAAAACGCGAGCCGATCGTGGTGATGTCGAGGCTGAGCAGCGCGGTTGCGAGCGAGGCGACGCAAATCGCGATCAGCAGGCCGGGCCAATGCGGGCGCAGACGCCGGAGCACGAGGATGATCAGGATCGTCAGCGCGGCGATGGCGAAGGCCGCCGGGTTGATCGTTTGCCAGGCGCCGGCCAGCGTTTCGAGTTTCTCGACGATCGGGCCGGGTTCCTTGCCCGGCAGCGTCAGGCCGAACAGTTCGCCGAGCTGGCTGGAAAAGATGATGACGGCAATGCCAGCGGTAAAGCCGACGGTGACCGGGTAGGGGATGAACTTGATGTAGGTGCCGAGCTTCAGGCTGCCGGCGAGGATCAGGAAGAAGCCAGATATCATCACGGCAAGCAGCATGCCGGTAATGCCGTGGCGATCGACGGTGGCGGCCACGAGCACGATGAAGGCGCCGGCTGGACCGCCGATCTGGTGGCGGCTGCCGCCGAGCAGCGAGACGAGGAAGCCGCCGATGATGGCGGTGAACAGGCCGCGATCCGGTGTCACACCCGAAGCGATCGCGATTGCCATGGAGAGTGGAAGGGCGACGATCGCGACGGTGAGGCCGGCAATCGCGTCGGCGCGCAGCCGGGCAAGTCCGTAGCCTTCCTTCAGGACGCTTAAGGATTTCGGTTCGAAGGTCTCGAGGCTGGCGGACATGGCGACTCGGTCGAGCGGAGATTGTGATGCCGGATTAGAGACCTTGGCCTTGCGTGGGGCAAGGCCGGCCCCCGCGGCGGCTCAGGTATTTTGCATGGCCGCTGCAGCGGCATCGTCGAGTTCCGCCGCACGCCGCGCGGCGGGGCGGCTGCCGACACGACCAAGATAGTCTGTGAAGGCCTGGCGTTTCTCGATCGCGCCGGTATGCATGCCCCAGCCGATATGCGAGCCGACATAGACATCAGCGGCGGTGAAGGCCTTGCCCGCGACATAGTCGGAGGCGCTGACCGCACCTTCCAGCGTGTCGAGCATGGTGTCGTAGCGGCCGTAGCCGACCATACCGCGCTTGTCGTCAGGGACCGTGACGCCCAGCGCCCGGTTGACGAGGCAGGCCTCCAGCGGGCCGGCTGCGAAGAACATCCAGCGATAATAGGAGGCGCGGTCGGCGGGTGGCGGAGCAAGGTGAGCTTCGGGGAAGGCGTCCGCCAGATAGGCGCAGATTGCGGCGACCTCGGTGACGACGTTATCGCCGTGCCTTATCGACGGCACCTTGCCGAGCGGGTTGACCGAACGATAGTCCGGGGTCTTCATCGGCGGGCCGAAGGGTACGATTTCCGTGCGGTAGGGAACGCCGACCTCCTCCAGCATCCAGCGGACCATGCGTCCGCGCGACATCGGATTGGTGTAGAACACGATCTCGGACATCTTGAACCCCTCCCAGAAGTTTGCGGAAGGCTAGGACCCGGATCGCTGGCGCGTCAATGGGCCGGCGCAGCCGGGCAAGAAAAAACCCGGCCAGAAGACCGGGTTTTTCATTATCCATTCGTCTTAGGCGTTCAGGCCGCCATGGCCTTCTTGAGGTTCTCGTCGACCTTGTCGAGGAAGGCGGTCGTGGAGAGCCAGGGCTGATCCGGGCCGATGAGGAGCGCCAGGTCCTTGGTCATGAAGCCGGATTCGACCGTGTCGATGCAGACCTTTTCGAGCGTCGTCGCGAACTTGGCGAGTTCCGCATTGTCGTCGAGCTTGGCGCGGTGGGCAAGGCCACGGGTCCAGGCGAAGATCGAGGCGATCGAGTTGGTCGAGGTTTCCTGACCCTTCTGGTGCTGGCGGTAGTGGCGGGTGACCGTGCCGTGGGCGGCTTCTGCCTCGACCGTGCGGCCATCGGGGGACAGGAGAACCGAGGTCATCAGGCCAAGCGAGCCAAAGCCCTGGGCTACCGTGTCGGACTGGACGTCGCCATCGTAGTTCTTGCAGGCCCAGACATAGCCGCCGGACCACTTCAGAGCCGAGGCGACCATGTCGTCGATCAGGCGGTGTTCGTAGACGATGCCGATTTCGTCGAACTTGGCCTTGAACTCGTTCTGGTAGACTTCCTCGAAGATGTCCTTGAAGCGGCCGTCATAGGCCTTCAGGATGGTGTTCTTGGTCGACAGGTAGACCGGCCACTTGCGCATCAGACCGTACATCATCGAAGCGCGGGCGAATTCGCGGATCGATTCGTCGAGGTTGTACATGGCGAGCGCCACGCCGGCGCCGGGGGCGTCGTAGACTTCCCGCTCGATCACTTCACCGTCTTCGCCGACGAATTTGATCGACAGCTTGCCCTTGCCGGGGAACTTGAAGTCGGTTGCCTTGTACTGGTCGCCGAACGCGTGACGGCCGACGACGATCGGCTGGGTCCAGCCGGGAACGAGGCGGGGAACGTTCTTGCAGATGATCGGCTCGCGGAAGATCACGCCGCCCAAGATGTTGCGGATCGTGCCGTTCGGGCTCTTCCACATCTGCTTCAGATTGAATTCCTTCACGCGAGCTTCGTCCGGCGTGATGGTTGCGCACTTGATGCCGACGCCGTGCTTCTTGATGGCGTGGGCGGCGTCGACGGTCACCTGGTCGTTGGTTGCGTCGCGGTTCTCGACCGACAGGTCGTAGTATTCGATGTCCAGATCAAGGTAGGGAAGGATCAGCTTGTCCTTGATGAACTGCCAGATGATGCGGGTCATCTCGTCGCCGTCGAGATCGACGACCGGGTTCGCAACCTTGATCTTGTTCATGAATTGCCTCTTCTGCTCTGTGGGAGGGGAATCCCGCGGGGTTTCAAGCGAAATTTGCTGCGCTATAGCATCGAGACGGCGCGAGGCAAAGCGCAGAAGCCCTGCTATCGTGCTTTTGCTGAAGAAATTGCCACCAACTTTGGTCGCGTCGTCGATCGGAGGCGCGCTTGCCGTTTCCCATGGTATCGATAGATTGCGATAAACTCAAAACCTGCGGAAATCCACAGATGAAATCCATCCTCCTCGGCCTGTCGCTGACGCTTCTCGCCAGTTCCGCCCTGGCCACCGACATGACCGCTCCGGTCAAGACCCTGATGCAGATCGCCCAGAAGAACTGGGAAAGGGACAATACCGATTTCCGGGACATGTTCGGCGACGACCTGCTGGACGAGATTTACAGCCGCGACTTCGCCAACAGCTATCGCGAGGCATCCAAGTTTCCGGTCTACGATCCGCCGGAAGGTGAAACGACAGGCACGCCCCTGGACTACGATCCGATCGTCGGCGGACAGGACAGCTGCCCGATCGAGAAGCTCAAGATAGAGGACGACGGCGACGGCCAGGTGGTCGCGACCTTCGATAACCGGAACTGCTTCGACGAGGCGACCAACGAGCCCGAACGCGTACTGATCTTCCATGTGATCGAAGAGCAAGGCAAAGCGGTGATCGACGACCTCTATGAGGTGGTCGACGGGCAGACCGGCGAATCGCTGAAGGGCTATTTGAAGGAAATCGGTGCTCAATGAGCAGTCCGCGGTCCTCAAGACGCCTGCTGCTTGCAAGCCTTGGTCTGGCGATGCTGACGGCCACGCCCTCGATCTCGCTGGCCGACGGCGCCGATCCGTTGCGGCCGGTCAAGGCCGTGATGGGCGTGACGATCCGCAGTTCGGGCGGCGAGACGACCGGCGGGGACGTGTCGACCAGCTATTTCGATCCTGAGGCGCTGATGGCGCTCTACAGCGTCGGCTTCACAAGGGATCTCGCCGCTGCACTGGTCAAGGTGAAGAGCAACGAGGACATGATGTTCCTCGACCACGAGCCCGTGATCGGCGGGCAGGACAATTGCGAGGTGACCGACGTTACCTACGAGGTCGGCAAGCCGGAGGGCGACAAGACGCCTGTCTTCGTGGAGTTCAATGCCTTTGCCTGTTTCGGCGAGGAGTGGGCCAAGGTGAGAACGCGTGTCGTCTTCGACGTCGTGCAGGAGGGCTACAACGAGCCCGCGCCGTGGTACTACGTCGATGACATCCGCCATCTCGGCGACGACGGCAAGACGGACCACTCGCTCAGGGAACAGTTCCGGGCGCTCGCCGAAGACTGATGGTCGCGGCGCCCTTGCGCTGTTTTGGTCTTGCGCGCAATCTCCGGACAGAGACGGATGTCCGGGAGATGCAATGTTTCGGTTGGCGTGTTTGTCCCTGATTTCGGGATTGGTTCTGGCGGCGCCGGCTCAGGCCGACAACCGGCGGGATCTGGTTGACGGCTATGTGGAGCGGATCGTGGTGAACGCGCTCGACGAACCCGACCGGCATGAGCCGTATTTCACCGAAACGCAACTGTTGAACGATTTCACGCTGTCCTTCGTCGAGGCCTACACCGGCGCGGTCCGTATGGCGAAGGCGGCGGGCTCGGTGGTGCTGTTCGAGACCGATGCGATGACCGGCGATCCCAACCGCTGTCCGATCGGCAAGGTCGGGGTAATCGACCGGACACGCGCCGATACCCGCAACATGATCGATGTGAGCCTGCAGACACCGGACTGTGGCGACAACTTTCCCGAGGGAGGTCACCGCCTGATGTTCATCTTCGAGCCGGTCGCAGGTTCATCGTCGCGATATGCGATCGACGATGTTCTGAGGCCACTTGAAAGTGGCGGGTGGTTTTCGCTCAAGGCCTGGCTCGAACGGCAGGCGTCGGGCAAGCCGGTGCCGTGGAGATGATCATCGCTTTTGCATTTTCGCGGCACCTGTGCCAGTGAAGCCGCCGTTTCATCGAGAGCGGGCGAATAGAATGGCAGGCACGAACAGCGAGCGCGAATTGTTGGCGGAAGGTCCGGTGATCATTCTGGTCGAGCCGCAGCTCGGTGAGAATATCGGCATGGTGGCCCGCGCCATGGCGAATTTCGGGCTTTGGGAGCTCCGGCTCGTCAATCCGCGCGATGGCTGGCCGAGCGAGAAGGCGCGCTCCGCCGCCTCCAAGGCCGATCACGTGATCGACGCCACGCAGGTCTACGACACGCTTGAGGCGGCGATCGCCGATCTGAACTTCGTCTATGCGACCACCGCGCGCGAACGCGACGGCTTCAAGCCGGTGCGCTCGCCCGTTGTCGCTGCCTCGACGCTGCGGGCGAAGTTTTCCGGCGGCGAGCGGACCGGCATCCTGTTCGGCCGCGAGCGCTGGGGACTGACGAACGAGGAGGTGGCGCTCGCCGACGAGATCGTGACCTTTCCGGTCAATCCGGCCTTCGCCTCGCTCAATATCGCCCAGGCGGTGCTTCTGATGTCCTACGAGTGGATGAAATCGGGCATGGAGGATCTGGCGGAGACGCGGTTCACCGCGTCGGAACAGCGGCCGGCGACCAAGGACCATCTGATCGGATTGTTCGAACAGGTGGAGGAGGCGCTCGACGCGCGCGGCTATTTTCGCCCCGAGGGCAAGAAGCCGAGGATGATCGAGAACCTGCGCGCGGTACTGTCCCGGCGGGCCTTCACCGAGCAGGAGATCAGCGTGCTGCGCGGTGTTTTCGCCACATTCGACCGCTACAGCCGCAACAATCCCAAGGGTTCGGTCAAGTCTAGGAGCGGGGACGAGGATGGCGGCGGAGACGCGTGAGCTGAAGCCTGTTCTCGTCTTCGATTCGGGCATTGGCGGGCTGACGGTCCTGCGCGAGGCGCGGGTGCTGATGCCCGAACGCGGCTTTGTGTACGTCGCCGACGACGCAGGCTTTCCCTATGGCGACTGGGAGGAGGAACCGCTGAAGGCGCGGATCGTCGCTCTCTTCCGAGAGCTCATCGACACTTATGATCCCGAAGCCGTTGTCGTCGCCTGCAATACTGCCTTTACGCTGGCCGGCGCGGATTTGCGGGCAGCATTTCCCGGAATGCGCTTCATCGGTACCGTGCCGGCGATCAAGCCGGCGGCGGAGCGCACGCGATCGGGGCTGGTTTCCGTGCTGGCCACGCCGGGAACGGTGAAACGCGCCTATACCCGCGACCTCATCCAGTCTTTCGCCACGCAGTGCCACGTGCGGCTGGTCGGATCGCAAAACCTTGCGCGCATGGCCGAGGCCTATATTCGGGGCGAGGCCGTCTCCGACCAAGACGTGCTGTCGGAGATTACGCCTTGCTTCGTCGAGAGCGAGGGGCGCAGGACCGACATCGTCGTGCTCGCCTGCACGCACTATCCGTTCATGGCGAACGTCTTCCGGCGGCTGGCGCCATGGCCGGTCGACTGGCTGGACCCGGCCGAGGCGATCGCCAGGCAGGCGCGGCGGCTGGTGCCTGTTGTCGAAGGGGCGGAGCATCCGGACGGATTCGATCTCGCCGTCTTCACGTCCGGCAATCCGGATTTCTCGACGCGGCGGCTGATGCAGGGATTTGGTCTGCGCGTGGGGTGAACGTCGATAATGTTGCTTTTGGACAACGGCTCACGCCCCGGTGATGCAATTGCGAATTGTGCTCTTGTCGTGATCGGACCTCTATGGCATCGTCCAACAATCCGAAATCCGAACCGTTGGAGGCGTTATGACTCATTTTGCACGACTGATGCGCCGAACCCTCGGTCTCGCTGCCTCGACGCGTGTTTCTACAAACGTCGTCCGAGGTTGCTCCGGTCGCGCCTCGCATTGAGAGCCCGATAAGTCCGGTTCGTCGGCCTTTTCACCATCATCCCGTGCCTGATTTGTGCTTCTCGGCGCCTGTTGCGCCGTAAGCCGTGATCGCGCGCGCTCATTCATTTTTCGAGGAGCCGTCGGCCGAGAGGCGACGGCATGAGAAACCATGTTCAGAGATCAACTTTTGATTGATTCGTCCCCGCGGATTCCGCTCGAGGAATTGCGGGAAAAATTCGGCTTCTGGCGCATCGCCCTGTCCCTGCTCATCAACGAGATGCGGCTCCGGCGGCGCTACAACGCCATCGCAGACCTGTCGGACAGGATGCGCCGCGACATGGGTTTGCCGCTCGAGGAGCGCTTTCCTCCTCCATCGCGCCCGAGCTTTTGGGATATCCGGTTCTGAGTGAAAGGACCGGTAAATTCCCGTCAATCAGGCAGGATGCGGGGACCTCGTCGCCGCATCCGTTCCGCAAGAATTGATCGCCGGTTGCCGGTCCTTGTCGTTTGGAAGGACCGGTCTTGTATGATAGAGAACCGGAGTGGCCGGCCGTTTAGCCGGTGTAGAGGAGCGTTGCTCGTTTCGTTTTGTTAACAGAGATATTGATCGTCATCTTCTTGACGTTGCTGAATGGCGTTCTCGCCATGTCCGAACTGGCTGTTGTCTCGTCGCGGCCGGCTCGATTGAAAATCCTGGCGGATCAGGGAAATCACGGCGCGCAAGTCGCCATCCGGCTGGGTGAAGACCCCGGTCGCTTTCTTTCCACAGTACAGATCGGCATCACGCTGGTCGGCGTCCTTTCGGGTGCGTTTTCCGGCGCCACGCTCGGCGCCCGCCTTGCCCAGTTTCTCGCGAGCGAAGGGCTTTCGACGACGGCCGCCAATGCGCTCGGCGTCGGTTCGGTCGTCGTGCTCATCACCTATCTGTCGCTGATCGTCGGCGAACTCGTGCCGAAGCAGATCGCGCTGCGCAATCCCGAGGGCGTCGCCTCGCGTGTGGCGCGGCCGATGCTTCTTTTGTCCAAGGTCGCGGCGCCGCTTGTCTGGCTGCTCGACACCTCCGGCAAACTGATCCTTGCCCTGCTCGGGCAGAGCGGCGGCAATGTCGGGACCGTTACGGACGAGGAGATCAAGAGCGTGCTCGCGGAAGCCCAGAGCGCCGGCGTGATCGAGACGGAAGAGCAGGCGATGATCTCCGGCGTGATGCGGCTTGCCGATCGCACCGCCCGAGGCCTGATGACGCCGCGCCGCGATGTCGAGATGGTCGACGTCGACGATACGCTTGAAGAGTTGAAGGACACGCTGAGGAACAGCCAGCATTCGCGTTTGCCGGTCAGAACCGGCGATTCGGACGAAATCCTCGGTGTCCTCGTGAGCCGAAAGGTCTACGAGGCGCTGGCGCTCGGCCAGCCGGTGGACATCCGCACGATGGCGGCCGAGGTGCCGATCATCTCCGACCTCGCCGGCGCGACCGACATCATCCAGGCGATGCGTCGGACGCCGCTGCACATGGTGCTGGTTTATGACGAATACGGTCATTTCGAGGGGATCGTCACTTCGGGCGACATTCTGGAGGCCATTACCGGCGCCTTCCAGGAGGAGGGCGACGACGAGCCGGCGATGCTGCGCCGCGAGGACGGTTCCTATCTGGTGGCCGGCTGGACCCCGATCGACGAATTCATCGATCACATCCGCGTGCGCATCGAGGACGAGCCCGACTATACGACGGTCGCGGGCTTCGCCATCGACGAGATGAAGACCATTCCCAATCTCGGCGAGAGCTTCATCAAGGACGGCTGGAAGTTCGAGGTCATCGACATGGACGGCCGGCGGATCGACAAGCTCCTGGTGACGCCGGTCGGCGAGGGCGAAATCTGATCGCTGTGGCGTTATTGCCTGTGGGTTTCGCAATTCCCGGCGCGTCACCGCGTGCCGGGTCTGCTATTGCGGGGTTTGGTTTGCCGCGATAGCCGTAGGCGGCATCTTCCAGACAGTCTGAAAGGGTGATTCACGTTGCAGGTCGGGATCGATATGGGAACATTGGCGGGCGGTGACCCGGCCAAGCTCGATATCGAGGAATTGCTGGCCACGCGTTTGCTGGTGCAGGGCAATTCCGGTTCGGGCAAGTCGCATCTTTTGCGGCGGTTGCTGGAGCAGTCCGCAAAATGGGTGCAGCAGGTGATCATCGACCCCGAGGGCGATTTCGTCACGCTCGCCGACAAATACGGTCACGTGGTCGTCGATGCCGACCGAACCGAGGCGGAGCTTGCGGGCATCGCCGACCGCATCCGGCGTCACCGCGTGTCCTGCGTGCTCACGCTGGAAGGCCTTGAAATCGAGCAGCAGATGCGGGCAGCGGCAGCCTTCCTCAACGGCATGTTCGACGCCGACCGCGAGTTCTGGTTTCCGGTGCTGGTGGTGGTCGACGAGGCGCAGATGTTCGCGCCGTCGATGGGTGGCGACGTGTCGGAAGACGCGCGACGCATGTCGCTTGGCGCGATGACCAACCTGATGTGCCGCGGCCGCAAGCGCGGGCTTGCCGGCGTGATCGCGACGCAGCGTCTGGCGAAGCTTGCCAAGAACGTCGCGGCCGAAGCTTCCAACTTCCTGATGGGGCGGACCTTTCTCGACATCGACATGGCGCGTGCCGCCGATCTGCTCGGCATGGACCGGCGGCAGGCGGAGATGTTCCGTGACCTGAAGCGTGGCAATTTCGTTGCGCTCGGACCTGCGCTGTCGCGTCGGCCGCTGCCGATCGTGATCGGAAATGTCGAGACCTCGGCGCGTTCCTCCTCGCCGAAGCTGATGCCGCTGCCGGATGCGCCGCAGGACGTGGAAGACCTGATCTTCACGCCCGATCCAGAGGAATTTACCCGGCCGATCGTGCGCCGCGCGCCGCCGGCGCCGCGTCCGACCACGGACATCCTCGCCGAGCTTTCACGGGCCGCCCCGGCCGGTGGCGAAGACCAGCCGTCCGCCGCCACGCCGTCGCGTCCGGCCGCGCCGGAAATCTCGCACGGACATCCTCGCCGAGCTTTCACGGGCCGCCCCGGCCGGTGGCGAAGACCAGCCGTCCGCCGCCACGCCGTCGCGTCCGGCCGCGCCGGAAATCTCGGCGGAGGAGCGCGAGGAGCGGCTTGCCGCGGTGCTCGACGAAATACTCGCCGATCCGCAGGCGGCCTACCGGACGGATTCGGTTCTCTACCAGGAGTTTCTCGTGCGGGCCCGCATGCGCCGCGTCGGCGGTCCGCCGATGGCGATGGGCGAGTTCCGGCGTCGCGTCGCCATTTCCCGTTCCGGCGTGGATGAGGAGACGGCAGCCAGCGAGGGCTGGGCGACGGCGCTATCTTTGTCGGTGCAGGTGTCGGACGATCTGCAGGGGGTGTTCCTGCTGCTTGCCAAGGCGGCGCTCACCCGAGAACTCTGCCCTTCGGACCAGCGCATCGCCAAGGCCTATGGCACGCACTCGGCACGGCGGGCGCGGCGTCTGCTCGGCTATTTCGAGGAACAGGGGCTGATCGTCGTGCACACGGACTTCGCCGGCAAGCGGATCGTGGCGTTTCCCGACCTGCAGGTTGAGACGGCGCCGGGCGATCCGAACGCGACCGATGAAGCTGGCGGCGAGGTTCCGTCCGCGGCCGAATGAGGGTCAGAGGCGGGCCAGCGTCTCGCCGTCTTCCTTGCCGTCGTAGAATTTAAGAAGCACATCCTCGAAGAGGTTCGGACTTGCGCTGGCCTTGGCAAAGAGCGTCATCGACGAGCGCAGCTTCATGACGTCCGGATAGCCGAAGATGCGTTCGGCATCGGTTTCGTCGAGTGCGAGCAGGATCTGGCAGCATTCTCGGAGACGTGGGCCGAGAACCGGGCGGTCGAGATAGGCGCGCGCCTCGTCGAGCGAGGTGAGGGCATAGCGCTGTGCCATCGGGCTCGACCCGAGGCCGGCGATCTGCGGGAAGACGAACCACATCCAGTGGCTCTGCTTCCGACCGGCGCGGAGCTCGCGCAGGGCCGTGTCGTAGACGTGGGCTTGGGCGTCGATGAAGCGGGTGAGATCGAAGGACGCGGTCATGAAACCTCCCTTGCGTCTGTTTGATATCACGCCCATCTATGTGATATCATCCTCTCCCTAGCCGGAGGTAAGGGTTTATGGCAGCCGTTACAATACGAAACCTGTCAGACGATACGCACCGGGCCTTGAAGCAGCGGGCGGTGGCGCATGGACGCAGCACGGAGGCGGAGATACGCGCGATACTGGACGCGGCGGTCGACGTACAGCCGCGCCTGAAGGCCGGGGAGGCGTTCCGGGCGATCGTCGCGGAATTCGGCGGGGTCGATCTTGAGATCGAGCGCGACCCTTCGCCGCCGCGTGATATCGATTTCGAATGATCATCGTCGATACCAATATCCTGTCGGAGCTTCTCCGACCGCAATCGGACCCGGGGGTCTTGCGGTGGATGGACACGCAAGTCCTGGAAACACTCTTTCTGACGACGATCAGTCTGGCCGAGCTTCGATATGGAATCGCCAAAATGCCCGAGGGGCAACGTAAAGCAGGGCTTGCGACGGCGTTCGAGAAAACAGTCAAGGCTGTGTTCGACAACCGATTTCTCGTTTTCGATGAAGCCGCCGCAAAAGCCTACGCGACCCTGATGTCGGTTTCACGCTCGAAAGGGAGGGCTATTGCTATCGCCGATGGCTATATCGCCGCTATCGCGGCCTCCCGTAATTTCGACGTGGCGACGCGCGACACCTCACCCTTCGAAGCGGCAGGGCTGACAGTGATCAATCCTTGGCACCATCGCTAGAACCGGCGTCAGGCCCGCTCTTCCCAGACCTTCACCAGTTCCACGATCGTCTTCACCGAGACCTCCATGTCCTGGACGCTCACCCATTCCAGCGGCGAGTGGTAGGCGTGGCCGCCGGTGTAGATGTTGGGGCAGGGCAGGCCCATGAAAGAGAGGCGGGAGCCGTCGGTGCCGCCTCGGATCGAGGCGGTGACGGGGGTGAGGCCGACGCGGCGGACGGCTTCTTCCAGATTGGCAATCACGTCCGGATGGCGGTCCAGCACTTCCTTCATGTTGCGATATTGCTCGCGGACCTTGAAGGTCATCGACGAGCCGGGATAGGCCTTCATCACGTCCTGGGCGATGCCCTCCAGCAGCGCTTCCTTCTCATGCAGGCCCTTCACGTCGAAGTCGCGGATGATGAATTTCAGGTGGGCGGCGTCCATGGCGCCGGAGATGTCGGTCGGGTGGATGAAGCCCTGACGTCCGTCGGTCGTTTCCGGCGCCTGATCCTTCGGCAGGCGGGCGACGATGTCGGCAGCGATCTTGATCGCGTTTTCCATCACGTCCTTGGCCGTGCCGGGGTGCATGGAGACGCCTGTGATGGCGATGTCGACGCCGTCGGCGGAAAAGGTCTCGTTCTCGATCTCGCCGACCTTGCCGCCGTCCATGGTGTAGCCAAAGGCGGCGCCGAGCTTCTTGAGGTCGACCTTATCGGCGCCGCGACCGATTTCCTCGTCGGTGGTGAAGAGCACCTTCACCGTGCCATGGGGGATGTCGGGATTGTCGACGAAATGGCGCATCGCCGTCATGATCTCGGCGACGCCCGCCTTGTCGTCGGCGCCGAGAAGGGTGGTGCCGTCGGTGGTGACGATGTCGTGGCCGATCTGGTCGTTCAGGTCCGGATGTTCGGCGACGCGGATCACGCGGCTGGTGTCGCCCGGCAGGACGATGTCGCCGCCCCGGTAGTTCCTGAGGACCTGCGGCTTGACGCCGGTGCCGGTGAAGTCGGGAGCGGTGTCCATGTGCGAGCAGAAGCAGATGACCGGGACCGGCTTGCCGGTATTGGCGGGCAGGGTCGCGTAGACATTACCGTGTTCGTCCATGTGCGAGTCGGACAGGCCCATGGCCAGAAGCTCGTCGACGAGCACCCGGGCGAGATTCTTCTGCTTCTCGGTGGAGGGCTGCGCCATGGATTCCGGATCGGATTGCGTGTCGATCATGACGTAGCGCAGCAGGCGGTCGAGGACGGTGTCGGTCATGGCGTGCTTCGATCCTCCAATGTTTGTTACTGGCCGGCCGGGGCGGGCCCCAGATATTTCTCCATCAGCGCGATCATCTGCTTGTCGCGCTCGCCTGCGCTGTTGCCGCCGAGCACGACGCCGACGAGGCGGCGTCCGCCATTGCTGGCGGAGGTGACCAGATTGTAGCCGGACGCTTCCGTATAACCGGTCTTGATGCCATCGGCGCCCGGATAGGCGGCGAGAACGCCGTTGTGGCCGCGGAACTTCATGCCGCGGAAGGTCATGGTCCGGGTCGAGAACAGCTTGTACTCTTCCGGATAGTCGCGCAGCAGCGCAAGGCCAAGTCGCGCCATGTCGGCCGCGGTCGTCACCTGGTTCGGGTCCGGCAGACCGGCGGGATTGGTAAAGACGGTGCTCGCCATGCCGAGCTGGCGGGCCTTTGCGGTCATCATCTGGCCGAAGGCTGCCTCCGAGCCGGCGAGCGCCTCAGCGACCGCAACGGCGGCGTCATTGGTGGACAGCACGATCATGCCCATCACCGCCTCGCGCACGGTGATCGAGCGGCCGACGCCAACGGCGAACTTGTAGGGTTCCTTGCTCTCGGCGTTTTCCGACATCACCAGCTTGCTGTCCCACGTCAGCCGACCCTGATGCAGCGCCTCGAAGGTGAGGTAGAGCGTCATCATCTTGGTGAGCGAGGCCGGATAGTTCAGCTCGTCGGCGTTCTCGGCTTCCAGAATGGTCCCCGTCTGCGCGTCGACCACGAGATGGGCGCGACCGGCGAGCGCCTGGCTGGCGGTGAAAGTCAGGACTATGGCGAGAAACGTGCGGGCGACGGCGGTGTGAACGCGGGACGACATGGCGATCTTTCGGTAAATGGAATGCAGGCCTTCCGCATATCGCAGATCACCCGGGCTGTCAGCCGCCGTGTGCCGCTTCACGGTATTTTCAACTGTTGGCGGACGGTGGCGGACGACGGCATGGCGCTGTATGGCTGTGTGGTCCGACGCCCGAGGCCATACGGTCGGCGTGGCGGTTGCGAAGTTCGGCCATGGCTGTTGACAAAAATGCCTATCCTGACTAAAGACGCCCCCAACGCCGGGCCGAAATGCCCGGTGTTTGTTTTGACATGTCCCGTGGTTTTCTCCGTTCGCTGACGTGAGAAGCCTGTCAGAGCTCCCAAACAGGGCTCAGAGGAGGGCGTGTTTCCTTAAGGCGGTTTGGCAACAAACCGCTGTAACCTGTTGAAAAGGAAATACGGATGAGCAAGCGCGCATCTTCCAAGTACAAAATCGACCGCCGCATGGGCGAAAACATCTGGGGCCGCCCGAAGTCGCCGGTCAACCGTCGCGAATACGGCCCGGGCCAGCACGGCCAGCGCCGCAAGGGCAAGCTTTCGGACTTCGGCGTACAGCTGCGCGCCAAGCAGAAGCTCAAGGGCTACTACGGCGATATCCGCGAGAAGCAGTTCCGCGCGATCTATGAAGAAGCCAACCGCCGCAAGGGCGACACCGGCGAAAACCTGATCGGCCTGCTGGAATCGCGCCTCGACGCCATCGTCTACCGCGCCAAGTTCGTACCGACGGTCTTCGCTGCCCGTCAGTTCGTCAACCACGGCCACGTCACGGTCAACGGCGTCCGCGTCAACATCGGTTCGTACCGCTGCAAGGCCGGTGACGTGATCGAAGTTCGCCAGAAGTCGAAGCAGCTCGTAACCGTTCTCGAGTCGGTTTCGCTCGCCGAACGCGACGTTCCTGACTACCTCGAAGTCGACCACAACAAGATGGTTGCGACCTTTGCGCGCGTGCCGACCCTTTCGGACGTGCCGTACCCGGTCATCATGGAACCGAACCTGGTCGTCGAATTCTATTCGCGCTGATCGGTTTCAGTTATCGATTTCGGAAAAGCCGTCCCTCGGGGCGGCTTTTTTGTTGCGGTGCGGTGGTCGTCGTTGAATATTGCGACGGGCGTTTTGTGACGAGGGGACGACATGGATCTGCAGGCGATCGCCGACGACATCGTGCGGGAGCTTAAGCCCCGGCTCGGCGAGGGCAATGTCGCCGACTACATCCCCGAGCTTGCGCGGGTGAAGCCGGAACAGCTGGGGATCGCGATCACCACCGTGGATGGACGGACCTTCAAGGCCGGCGACGCCGATACCTCTTTCTCGATCCAGAGCATTTCCAAGGTTTTCATGCTGACGCTGGCGCTCGGCAAGGCGGGCGAGACGATCTGGAAACGGGTCGGGCGCGAGCCGTCGGGATCGTCGTTCAATTCGATCGTGCAGCTGGAATACGAGCATGGCATCCCGCGCAATCCGTTCATCAATGCCGGGGCCATCGTGGTCACCGACATGGTGCTTGCCGGGCATGCGCCGCGCGAGGCGATCGGCGAATACCTGCGCTTCATGCGCTATCTCGCCGATGACGAAACGCTCAGCATCGACGAGAAGGTCGCCCAGTCGGAGCAGAAGACCGGCTATCGCAATTTCGCGCTCGCCAACTTCATGCGCGGCTACGGCAACCTGCATCATCCGGTCGAGCATGTGCTCGGCGTCTATTTTCACCAGTGCGCGCTTGCGATGAGCTGCGTGCAGCTGTCCCATGCCGGGCTTTATCTCGCCAATCGCGGCACCAATCCGATCACGGGCTTTTCGGTGGTCTCGCCGAAGCGGGCGAGACGCATCAACGCGCTGATGCTGATGTGCGGCCACTATGACGGGTCGGGCGATTTCGCCTTCCATGTCGGCCTTCCCGGCAAGTCCGGCGTCGGCGGTGGCATCCTGGCCGTCGCCCCGGGCGAGGCGTCGATCGCTGTCTGGTCGCCCGGTCTCAACAAGGTCGGAAACTCGGCGCTGGGCTCCGTCGCGCTCGAAATGCTGGCGACGCGCACCGGCTGGTCGGTATTCGGGACTTGATCTTGGACCCGGATGGGGGCATGTCGCTTCTCGAACGCCATTTGCGGAAGACGGCATGAACCTCACGTCCCCCATAGCCCAGTCCCTCCAGGATGCCGAACCGGTCGACGACGCCGATTTTTCCGGCGCGCACCCGATGTTTGCCGCAGCGCCGCGCTCCGTCGGCTTTAACAAGCTGCGCAAGCGGCTGATCCGGCAGGTGCGGCAGGCGATCGAGGACTTCGACATGCTGAAGGGCCAGAAGCGTTGGCTGATCGGCCTGTCAGGCGGCAAGGACAGCTACGGCCTGCTGGCGCTTCTGCTCGATCTCAAGTGGCGTGGTCTTCTGCCGGTCGAGCTGATCGCCTGCAATCTCGACCAGGGGCAGCCGAACTTTCCAAAGCACGTGCTACCGGACTATCTCTCGTCTATCGGGGTCAAGCACCGGATCGAGTATCGTGACACCTATTCGATCGTGAAGGAGAAGGTGCCGCAGGGCGCGACCTATTGTTCGCTCTGTTCGCGGCTGAGGCGCGGCAATCTCTACCGCATCGCGCGGGAAGAGGGTTGCGAGGCGCTGGTGCTCGGGCATCACCGGGAAGACATTCTTGAGACGTTCTTCATGAACCTGTTCCATGGGGCGCGGCTTGCGGGCATGCCGCCGAAGCTCGTCAACGACGAGGGTGACCTGATGGTGCTCCGGCCGCTCGCCTATGCGGCGGAAGAGGATCTGGCGCGGTTTGCCGAGGCCATGGCGTTTCCGATCATCCCTTGCGATCTCTGCGGCAGCCAAGACGGGCTGCAGCGCAATGCGATGAAGGAGATGCTGGCCGGCATCGAGGCGAAGATGCCGGGCCGCAAGGACGCGATGTTGCGGGCACTCGGGCACGTGAACCCGTCGCATCTGATGGATCGAAAGCTCTTCGATTTTGCCGGGCTTGCTGTCACGGCGTCGTCATCGGGAGAGGATAGTCAGGCGGACCCTTCCACCGAGACCGATCTTCTTCCATGAGCTTCTCAGACACAGACATAGACTTCCTGCTGGCCATCGTGCGCGAGGCCGGCGTTCATGACATCATGCCACGGTTCCGCAATCTCGGCTCCGCCGACATCAGCGAGAAGGCGTCTTCCGTCGATCTCGTCACCGAGGCGGACCTCGACGCGGAAAAGCGGATCACCGCCGCGATCCGCGCGCGTTTTCCGTCCGCCCACATCGTCGGCGAGGAGGCCTATGCCGCCGATCCGGGCGTTATAGACGGTCTCGCCGAAGCGCCACTTGCCTTCGTCATCGATCCTGTCGACGGTACCTTCAACTTCGCCTCCGGTCTGCCGGCCTTCGGAACGCTGCTGGCAGTGACGGTGGCCGGCGAGACAGTTGCCGGGCTGATCCATGATCCTGTCCTGGGCGATACGCTGGTGGCGGTGAAGGGGGCAGGGGCGCGTCTCCGGCGGTATGACGGTCAAACGATGCCAATCCGGGTTGCCGCGCCGGTCGATCTCGGTGAGATGGTCGGCATCTTCTCCTGGGGGCACAGCGCGCCCGCGCGGCGGCCGCTGATCGCCGCCAATATGAGCCGTATCAGGATGGCGCTGTCGCTCAACTGCTCGGCGCACGAATACTGGCTGGCGGCGACCGGCAAGGTGCATTTCATCGGCCACGAAAAGCTCATGCCCTGGGACCATCTGGCCGGCGTGCTCGTTCACCAGGAAGCCGGCGGACATACGGCTAAGCTCGATGGCACGCCCTATCGTCCGGGCGAGACCACGGGCGGCATATTGTCGGCGCCCGACTTAGACAGCTGGACGATGATCAGGCGCGAGATTCTCGCGCTCGACTGAACAAGGAAGGAAGAACACTCATGCCCGATCTCGATATCGCGATTCTTGCCAATGCGCTGCAGGAGGCGGCCGCGGTCGAGATCCTGCCGCGTTTCCGCAATCTCGGTGACGGCGATGTCAGGATCAAGACCGAGGCCATCGACCTGGTGACGGAAGCGGACGAGGCGGCGGAACGATTGATCCGGGCGCGGACCGAGGCGGCGATGCCGGACGCGCTGTTCGTCGGGGAGGAATCAGTCGCGGCCGATCCGGACCTCCTGCCGAAGCTTGCCGATGCCGATCTTGCCGTCGTCGTCGACCCGATCGACGGGACCTTCAACTTCGCCGCGGGACTGCCGCTGTTCGGGGTGATGGCGAGCGTGGTGTCGAAGGGTGAGGTCGTGGCCGGGATCATCTACGATCCGATGGGCAATGACTGGGTGATCGCGGAGAAGGGCTCGGGTGCCTGGCTCTGCGGTCCCGACGGATCGCAGACGCAGATGGGCGTGGTGCCGCCGGTGCCGCTTGCCGACATGGTCGGGATCGCCAATGCGAGCTACGTGCCGATCGAGGAACGGCGTGGGCTGCTGACGCGGCTCGCCGAAGTGAGGCTCTTCACCACCTACCGATGCGCCGCGCACGAATACCGCATGTTCGTCGGCGGTCACGTGCACTTCCTGATGTATCGCAAGCTGATGCCCTGGGATCATCTGGCCGGCGCGCTGATCGCGGCGGAAGCGGGCGCGCATGTAGCGAGGCTCGACGGATCGGCCTATCTGCCGAGCCATGTCGACGGCGGTCTGCTGGTGGCACCGGACAGGGAAAGCTGGGAGATGCTGTCGTGCGAGGTTTTTCGTCCCGCCTGAGCCCGCTTGTCAGCCCAAAAGAGAAGGCCCGCGGAGCGATCTCCGCAGGCCTTGTCGTTTCCGGGGACTGACGAGCTCTCAGACCGGCGCGTTGTGCGCCTGGAACAGCTTTCCCTTTTCGGCGATCAGTACGAAGACGAGGCCGATGACGGAGACGGTGAAGAAGCCGGCGACCATCGGGATCGCGGTGCCGTTGAAGGCCTGGCCGATGACCGCGCCGATCAGGCCGCCGCCGATCGTGCTGAGGAAACCGAGAACGGAGGACGCGGTGCCGGCGACATGGCCGAGCGGCTCCATTGCCAGAGAGTTGAAGTTCGAGCCGATCCAGCCGAACTGGAACATCGCCAGAGCGAAGAGTGTGATGAACAGCGGGAACGGCATTGGCGACGGGCCGACGAAGTGTCCGATCAGCCAGACCAGGTTGATCATCAGGAAGCCCACCAGCGCGCCGTGGGAGAGCCGGCGCATGCCGAAGCGGCCGACGAGCTTGGCGTTGATGAAGGACGACAACGCCATAAAGATCGCAACCGCCGCGAAGGCGACGGCAAACCACTCACCGAGCTGATAGATGTCGATATAAATCTGCTGCGCCGAGTTGATGAAGGCGAACAGCGCTCCGAAGATAAAGGTGCTGGCCAGTGTGTAGCACAGCGCGATGCGATCGGAGAGCACGATCCGGAAGCCCTGGAGCACGATCTTCGGCGTGAAGGCGCGACGCTCGGAGACGGGCAGGGTTTCGGGGAGCCGGATATAGGTCCAGAGACCGACCACCAGCGCGCCCAGCGCCATGAAGACGAAGATGAAGTGCCAGTCGGCGAACAGCATGATCACCTGTCCGGTGCCCGGCGCGATGACCGGCACGACCATGAAGACCATCAGGATCAGCGACATGGCCTCGGCCATGCGGCGGCCGCCGTAAACGTCGCGGACGATCGACACGGTGATGACGCGCAGCGACGCGGCGCCGACGCCCTGGATGGCGCGCAGCACCAGCATGACCTCGAAGCTCGGCGCGATGACGGCGCCGAGCGAGGCAATGATGTAGAGCGCGAGACCGAAGAAGATCGGAATACGACGGCCGAGCCGATCCGAGGCCGGGCCGTAGAAAAGCTGTGCCGCGCCAAAGCCCAGGAGGAAGGCGGAGACGATATACTGGTTGTGGTTGGGATCGGTGACGCCGAGGTCGGCGCCAATGATGGCAAGCCCGGGCAGCATGCTGTCGATGGCAAGCGCCGTCAGCGACATCAAGGCTGCCATCAGGGCAATGAATTCGACCCGGTGCATAGCGCCGAGCGCCGGCGGGTTTTCCGATTGACTGGACATGACTTTCTTTCAAGCAGCGACAAGGCGCCGCGGGGGCAGCGCCTTGTCATGAAACCATTAAATTTTAAAGGGTCGCGAGACCTCAGGCAGCGCCGCGGACGGCGATACCGTTTTCCTGGAGATGCGATTGCAGCTCGCCGGCCTGGAACATCTCGCGGACGATGTCGCAACCGCCGATGAACTCGCCCTTGACGTAGAGCTGCGGGATCGTTGGCCAGTTGGAATAATCCTTGATGCCCTGGCGGATTTCGCTGTCGGCAAGGACGTTGATGCCCTTGTAGTCGACGCCGAGGTAATCGAGAATCTGCACGACCTGGCCGGAGAAGCCACACTGCGGGAACTGTGGCGTGCCCTTCATGAAGAGAACCACATCGTTGGTCTTCACTTCATTGGCGATGAATTCGTTGGCGCTCATGGCATATCCTTTCACATGCGGGTTCAAGGTCCGCTGCTTTTTGCTTGCCCCTAAATAACATGTCGGTGGCCAAATTCCAGCCGACCGCCGAAAAAACCGTGATGGTGCGGATAAGCTGCCGGCGCTTCAGACTGAAGCCTACTGGGTCGCCCCGCAGCGCGTATCGCCCGTCTTTTCCAATGTCTTTGCCTGAAGGTCGAAGGCGACGTGCTCGAGGATGACGGAGCCGAAGCCGTTGGCCTGGTTCTCGGCGTATTCCGGGCAGGTCGCTGACGTTGCCTCGCCGGCGCGCTGCCAGAACGATATGAAGCCATCCTCGATGTCATATTCGTCCGCCGGTGCGTCGAGAACTTTCTCGCCTGTGGACAGATCGAAGACGACGAGATCGCCTTCCGGGCCGGTCGACCGGGTTGTGACGAGGAAATCGGCGGTGAGTTCGCCGTACCAGAGCGGGTCTCCGGCCTCGCCGATGACGATGTCCGCACCCTGTGCATCGAATACACAGTCCGCCGGCGCTTCCGCCCCATCGAGAACTGTGACGGCGAACTGCGACCCTGGTTCTTCATCGTACTCGCGTACAGCGACGTTGAAGTTTTCATTGGCGTGGCAGTGTATTTCGCCGGCCTGGGCCTTGAGAGGGAGCTGGGTCAGCATCGCGGCGGATGCCCACGCGGCGATCATCAGACTACGGAGGATCATGGTCGGTCCGCCTCGTTATCGGGATTTCTGCCGGCTACGCTTGGCGGCGGTCCGGCGCCGGCTCACCTGCTTGCGGGCCGGCTTGCGCACCGTCTTCTTGCGAACGAAGCGGCCCGTTGTGGCCGAGCGCGTCTGACGTTTGCGACGGCGCGTCGTCTTGCGGCCGGTGGTCTTCTTCAGGACCTCCTTTAGGACGCCTTCGATGACGTTTTCGACGATTTCCGCGACGAGCCCCTTCGCCATGGCGGTATCACCTTATTCCGGAATGGAGGTTTGGAGGGCAAGCGCGTGGAGAACGCCGCCCATATTGCCCTTCAATGCGTCATAGACCATCTGATGCTGCTGCACGCGGGTCTTGCCGCGGAAGGCTTCCGCCACGACTTCCGCCGCATAGTGATCGCCATCGCCGGCCAGATCGCGGACCACGACTTTCGCGCCGGGTATGCCCGCCTTGATCATATCTTCGATTTCGCCGGCCTTCATTGCCATCGGTATGCTCCCTGTTATTCCGCGGCAAAGGCCATGGCCTTGCCGTCCATGAACTCAGGAAACCACGATTCATGGGCCAAACGCAATTGGTCCACGGAGACCGAGAGCACGCCTTCCACGGCAAGCGTAGAGCCGCCCACCGTGCCGAGACGGCGGAAGGGAACGCCGGCACCTTCTGCATTGGCGCAGAGGAAATTCGCCATGTCGGCCGGGACGGCGACCACGTAACGGGCCTGGTCCTCGCCGAAGAGCAGGGCGTGGGCGGGGCCACGGCTTTCGGTGAGGTTGACGGACATGCCCTTGCCGGACGCCATCGCCATTTCGGCAAGCGCGACCGCAAGGCCGCCGGAGGAGATGTCGTGGCAGGCGGTGACCTGTCCATTGCGGATCGCCGAGCGCACGAAGTCGCCGTTGCGGCGTTCGGCATGGAGATCGACTTCCGGTGGAGGACCATCGGTCAGGCCGAGGATGTCGCGGAGATAGACCGAACTGCCAAGGTGGCTGCCGTCGGTGCCGATCAGGATCAGGTGGTCGCCATCCTGGGCGCTGCCGATGCGGGCCATCTTCGACCAGTCGGGGAGCAGACCGACGCCGGCGATGGTCGGGGTCGGAAGGATGCCGACGCCGTTTGTCTCGTTGTAGAGGGAGACATTGCCCGAGACGATCGGAAAATCGAGCGCAAGGCAGGCCTCACCGATGCCCTTGATGGCATGCACGAACTGGCCCATGATTTCCGGGCGCTCGGGATTGCCGAAGTTCAGGTTGTCGGTGGCAGCCAGCGGCTCGGCGCCGGTCGCGGTGATGTTGCGCCAGCATTCGGCGACCGCCTGCTTGCCGCCCTCGAACGGATCTGCCTCGACGTAGCGCGGCGTCACGTCGGAGGAGAAGGCGAGCGCCTTCTTCGGGTGCGTGTCGACACGGACGACGCCGGCGTCGCCACCGGGAAGCTGCAGCGAATTGCCCTGGATCAGCGTGTCGTACTGCTCGTAGACCCATCGACGGCTCGACTGGTTGGGCGAGCCGACCAGTTTCAGGAGGGCTGCCGAATAGTCATCCGGTTCGGCGACGAGGTTGGCGGGCAGGGCGCCGCGCCTGCCGGGCTCGCGCCATGGGCGGTCGTATTCCGGCGCCTGGTCGCCAAGATCCTTGATCGGCAGGTTGGCGACTTCCTCGCCCTGATGGATGACGCGGAAGCGCAGATCGTCGGTGGTGTAGCCGACGATCGCAAAGTCGAGGCCCCATTTGACGAAAATCGCCTTGGCAACCTCTTCCTTGGAGGGTTCAAGCACCATGAGCATGCGCTCCTGGCTTTCCGACAGCATCATCTCGTAGGCGGTCATGCGCTCCTCGCGCACCGGCACCTTGTCGAGGTTGAGCTCAATGCCGAGATCGCCCTTGGCGCCCATCTCGACGGCCGAGCAGGTGAGGCCGGCCGCACCCATATCCTGGATGGCGATGACGGCGCCGGTCTGCATGAGTTCGAGGCAGGCTTCCAGCAGGCATTTCTCGGTGAAGGGGTCGCCGACCTGGACGGTCGGGCGCTTCTCCTCGATCGACTCGTCGAATTCGGCCGACGCCATCGTCGCGCCGCCGACGCCATCGCGGCCGGTCTTGGCGCCCAGATAAACGACGGGGAGACCGACGCCCTTGGCTTCCGACAGGAAGATGCCATCGGCTTTGGCGAGGCCGGCGGCGAAGGCATTGACGAGAATGTTGCCGTTATAACGGGCGTCGAATTCGACTTCCCCGCCGACGGTCGGCACGCCGAAAGAATTGCCGTATCCACCGACTCCGGCAACGACGCCGGCAACCAGATGCTTGGTCTTCGGATGATCCGGCGCGCCGAAGCGCAGCGCGTTCATGGCGGCGATCGGACGCGCGCCCATGGTGAAGACGTCGCGCAGGATGCCGCCGACGCCGGTCGCCGCACCCTGGTAGGGCTCGATGTAGGACGGGTGATTGTGGCTTTCCATCTTGAACACGACAACATCGCCGTCATCGATGTCGACGACACCGGCGTTTTCGCCCGGTCCCTGGATGACGCGCGGACCCTTGGTCGGCAGGGTGCGCAGCCAGCGCTTGGAGGATTTGTAGGAGCAGTGCTCGTTCCACATGGCGGAAAAGATGCCGAGCTCGGTGAAGGTCGGCTCGCGGCCGATCAGATCCAGAATCCGCTGGTATTCGTCGGGCTTCAGCCCGTGTGCGGCTACGAGTTCGGGAGTGATCTGGATCGTATTGGAGATCGTCATCGCTTTTCCTGGGACGGCTGCCGGTTCGGGATTGCGGCCTCTTTAGCGCATGTGACGGGCAAGCGCGACAGGAAAATGGCCGTTTCAACGGCTTAGCGCCTGCCGGACCCCGGGGCGCCCGTCACGCGACGCTGTCGTAGCCGGCTGCGCCGTTTTCGAGCAGACGGCGGACGATCTTCATGCCGCGCGAGACCTCTGTACGGTCTTGCGACGAAGAGAAGCCGAGACGGACGCGGTGGCTCACCTTTTCTGACCGGCCGGCCTTGAATTCGTTTTCATCGTCGATGAGGACGCCGTCATTGTAGGCCGCCTGCTTGAATGTCGCCGACAGCCACGGCTCGGGAAGCTTCAGCCAGAGGAAGGGCACGAAGGTATCCGAGCGGAAGTCGAAGCCTGCGAGTTCCCTTCGGGCGATCTCGACGCGGGCAGCAATCTCCCTGCGGCAGAGATCGCGGATGCGCGCTGCTTCGCCTGACAGCACGAACCGGGCACCCAGTTCGGCAAGCAAAAACGGCAGGCCCCCGGTCATCATCTTGTGGGCGATGCGGACCCGCTGTGCGAAATGCGGCGGGCAGGCGACCCAGCCGCCGCGGACACCGGCGGCGACCGATTTCGACAGGCCGTCGACGACGAAGGTGCGCTCCGGCGCGAAGGTGGCGATCAGGGGGAGGGCCGAGTCGGTCAGGGCGCCATAGAGATTGTCCTCGATCAGCCAGACATTGTGCCTGCGGGCGATATCGGCGATCGCCTTGCGCCGCTCGACCGGCATGGTGGCAAGCGTCGGGTTCTGTGTCGTCGACATCACGAAGGCCATCTTGGGATGTTGCTGGATGCAGACCCGTTCGAAGTCGTCGGGCTTCACGCCCTCGGCATCGGACTCGACGAGCGCCGTCCGGCGGCCTGCCAGACCGGCGGCGCGCGAGACCTGGGAATAGGTGAAATGCTCGAAGACGATCTTGTCGCCGGGGCTCGTCAGCACGGTCAGGACAGACATGATCGCGGCATGGGCGCCGAGCGTCGGCACGATCGTCTCGGGCGCGGGGCGCCAGCCGTTGCAGGCCAGCCACTCGGCGCCCGCCTCGAACCACTGGCGTGGGAAAGAGCGCGTGTAGCTCGCGATATCGGTCGCGTGGTCGCGCGTGATCTCCGCCATCAGGCCGCTCAGAACCTCGGCCTGCCCGACATCGGGTGCGGCGGTGCTGTCGAAGCGGATCTTGTCGTCCGGTGCGACGAAGGGACGGGTGCCGGCGAGGCTTGCGCTGACGGGATCGTTGGCCGCCTCGCCATTGGGGCGGGGTAGCACATAGGTTCCGCGTCCGACCTCGCCGCTGACCAGGCCGCGCTCGTGCAGCAGCGAGTAGGCGCGGGTTATCGTCCCAATTGTCACCTTTACGTCGAAGGCGAGGTTTCGCTGTGGCGGGAGCTTGCTACCCGCCGGAAGATGGCCGGTCATGATGGCATCCTCCATCTGATCGGCAAGGCGAACATAGAGCGGACCTTTGCCCGCCGCGAGATTGGGAAGCCAATTTGTCATGGGGACAATTCTCTACATTGGCATAATGTCCCTGTCAATATAGATGACAATTCATCCGAAACGCCCGATGTGGCAGGTGCAATATGCGTAGATATGACGAATATCTCATCACAATCGATACAATCTACCCCGATAGCTATGTCAGGGAGTCACAGTTTCTCGCAAGCGGCGACCTGTTGGCGCCAGCGCCGATGCCGGCGCCGCGCAGCGGGATTTTGGGATTGGTGGATCGGTGGCGCAATTGGAACGCACGGCGCGCCGGCCGGCTTTCGCTGCGGGATATGTCTGACGAGCAGTTGCGCGATATCGGCGTGTCGCGGCTCGAGGCGATGTCGGAGGCGGGTCGTTCTCGCCTGCTGACCTGGTTCTGAGCTTCCGCCGCTTAGACCTCCGCCCCTGGCGGAAGCACGGATCCGGCGTTGCGTCTCCCCGACCCCGTGACGCCGGATCCGTTCAGCAGTCGGTATTGCCGGCAGCCCAGCGCTGGACATCCTTGCCGATACGACCGGAAATCGTCTCGCCCATCATCGGGCCGAAGGCTTGGAGGCGGGCGGGCTTTCCTTCGGCCTGCACGACGAGCAGGGGGCGGATGTCGCTCGAGCCCTTGCGGACGAGAAGAATGCGTGGCCGTCCGGAGAAGGATGTCAGTTCAGGTGCGAGCGAATAGGACTTGAATGCCGGGTCGCCCGATTTGAACCAGCAGCGATTGGCGCCGACGGCGACCTTTTCCATGATGTCGAGCGCCGAAGGCCCCCCGGCCGGCGTCGTCGCCTTGGGCTGGCAGCCGACGAGGGCCATGAGGGCGAGCAGGGCGGTCGCACCGAGCGCTTTGCGCATGTTTTTCAAACCTTCACGCAGCAGCGATGACTTCGAGGGCGGAGGCGAAGATCGCGCGTCCGTCATTGCCGCCATGGGCGGCCTCGATCAGGTTTTCCGGATGCGGCATCATGCCGAGCACATTGCCCTTTTCGTTCATGACGCCGGCGACGTCATTCACCGAACCGTTGGGATTGGTTCCATCGGCATAGCGGAAGACGATCTGACCGTTGCCCTCGAGCGCCTTCAGCGTTTCGTTGTCGGCGAAGTAGTTTCCGTCATGGTGTGCCACTGGGCAGCGGATGATCTGCCCGGTTTCGTAGGCCCGCGTGAAGTCGGTGTCGGAATTGACCACTTCGAGCTTCACCTGGCGGCAGACGAATTTCAGCGAGGCATTGCGCATCAGCGCGCCAGGCAGCATGCCGGCTTCGACGAGGATCTGGAAGCCGTTGCAGACGCCGAGAACCTTCACGCCGCGCTCAGCCGCCTTCTTGACCGCCTGCATCACCGGCATACGGGCGGCGATCGCGCCGCAGCGGAGATAATCGCCGTAGGAGAAACCGCCGGGGATGACCACGAGGTCGACATCGGGCAGGTCCGTCTCGGTCTGCCACACCGTCACCGGCGCCTGTCCGGAAATCTTGGTGAGCGCGGCGATCATGTCGCGGTCGCGGTTGAGGCCTGGAAGCTGGAGAACGGCTGATTTCATGGCTGGTGCTCAAACCTTGCTTGGGCTTCCTGGAGCTCCCGCAGCTCCAGGCGATTTTCGATGCGATCGAGACGGTCCAGAACCTGGCTCATCGTCCCATGCATATTGTTGAGGTCGCCCTGCATTACATGCATGTAGTTGCGGAGCGAATTGATATCTTGACGCGTTTCCCGCTGGCCATCCTTGATGGTCGAAATATCCGCCTGCAGTTTCCGCAGAATTTCGAACATCAGTTCCTGCGTCTGGTCGGCCATGCCACCGCTCCTTCAACCCTCAGGCGATGGAGATAGTATAATTCTCGATGACCGTGTTTGCGAGGAGCTTTTCGCACATGGCCTTGAGGTCTTCCTCCGCCTTTGCCTTGTCGGCGCCATCAAGTTCAAGGTCGAAGACCTTGCCCTGGCGGACATGGCCGACGCCGTCGAAGCCGAGGGTTGCGAGCGCGCCTTCGATCGCCTTGCCCTGCGGATCGAGAACGCCATTCTTCAGGGTGACGGTGACACGGGCCTTGATCACTGGAATTTCCCTCTTCCTTACTTCACCAGAACCGGGCCGGTTCCACGGATCGGTTCGTTCTCGTTGATGATGCCAAGCCGGCGGGCTACTTCCTGGTAGGCTTCGAGAAGCCCGCCGAGATCCTGGCGGAACCGGTCCTTGTCGAGCTTTTCCTTGGTCTCGATGTCCCACAGCCGGCAGCTGTCGGGCGAAATCTCGTCGGCAAGGATGATGCGCATCATCTCGCCTTCGAACAGGCGACCGCACTCGATCTTGAAGTCTACGAGCTGGATGCCGATGCCGAGGAAGAGGCCTGACAGGAAGTCGTTGACGCGGATGGCGAGCGCCATGATGTCATCGAGTTCGGCCGGATTGGCCCAGCCGAAGGCGGTGATGTGCTCCTCGGAGACCATCGGGTCGTCGAGCGCGTCGGACTTATAGTAGAATTCGATGATCGAGCGCGGCAGAACGACGCCTTCCTCGATGCCGAGACGCTTGGCGAGCGAGCCGGCGGCGACATTGCGCACGACGATCTCGAGCGGGATCATCTCGACTTCCTTGATCAACTGCTCGCGCATGTTGAGGCGGCGCAGGAAGTGGGTCGGGATGCCGATCTTGTTCAGGTGCGTGAACAGGTATTCGGAAATGCGGTTGTTAAGGACACCCTTGCCGTCAATGACGTCGTGCTTCTTCTTGTTGAAAGCCGTGGCGTCATCCTTGAAGAACTGGATCAGCGTGCCCGGCTCCGGACCCTCGTACAGGATCTTGGCCTTGCCCTCGTAAATACGGCGGCGACGGTTCATGGAAAAATTACTCTGCTGGTTGGCGCCTCGCGCGGGGCGCAGTGGATCGGCAATTGAAGCGGTCCCATAAAGGAAAACATCCGTTTTCACAATGCAGCTGTTGTTCCTCACGGATATTTCCGACAAACCGGTAACGACTCAGGGAAACGACAAACTTCGCATTGCACTTTCTACAGCCTTTTGATTAATGGGGAAACGCGCCATCAAGAAGGCAAGAGATTTCGGGAGAACGATATGAGTGGCATGAGCGACCGGGAAAAAGCGTTTGAAAACAAGTTCGCGCACGATCAGGACCTGAAGTTCAGGGCTGAAGCGCGTCGCAACAAACTGCTTGGCATCTGGGCTGGCGGACTGCTTGGCAAGACCGATGTCGATGCTTATGCCAAGGAAGTCGTAGCCTCGGATTTCGAGGAAGCCGGCGACGAGGACGTGTTCCGCAAGGTCAAGGGCGACCTGGCTGCCGGCGGCGTGTCCGTTTCGGATGAGGAACTGCGCGCCAAGATGCTGGAGCTTCTCGGCGTCGCCGTGGAACAGGTTCAGAACACCTAATATCAGGACAGATTTTTCAACGCCCCGTGTCGTTGCCCGATAGGGCCGTGGCGGGGCGTTTCCATGTCTGGCCTTTGAGGAAGGTTTCCGTCTGGTCGAACGGCATGGGGCGGGCGAGTCCGAAACCCTGAAGGACATCGCAGCCGAGGTCGCGCAATACCTCTACATGGGCGTCGGTCTCGACCCCCTCGGCGACGACCTTGACGTTCAGGGAGTGACCGATCTCGATGATCGCCCGGACGAGCTGCCGCTGCTCGCGGGAGTCAGGCACCTTGCGGATCAGCTCACGGTCGATCTTCAGCGCCTGAGGATTGAGGCGCAACAGGCTGACGATCGACGCATGGCCGGTGCCGAAGTCGTCGATCTCGATGGAAATTCCCAGCCTGCGCAGAAGCCGCAGGTTCTCCTTCACCTGCGCGTCGAAATCGTCGAGGAAAATGGATTCAAGGAGCTCGAAGGACAGCGCGCCGGGCGGGATCTCGATTCCGGCCAGCGCCTTGCGCAGGTTCGGATCGTGCAGGCGCCTTGAGGAAACGTTGACCGACAGCTTGGGAATGGAAAAGCCGCGCTGGCGCCAGAGGCGCATGTCGGCCAGCGCCTTGTCGAGCACGCGACCGTCGATATCGGAGACGACGTTCAGATCGTCGGCGGCCTTCAGGAACAGATCGGGCGTCAAAAGGCCACGCTCGGGGTGCTGCCAGCGCGCCAAAGTTTCGACGCCAGCGACGTCAAGCGTCCGGGCGTCGAACTGGAACTGGTAGACGGGAACGAACTCGTCCTGCTCAAGCCCGCGCAAAATGTCGTCCGACAAGCGCTTGGTGCTGACGGCGCGGGTCTGGTCGTCGTCACGGAAGAACTCGAACCGGTTTCGGCCGCGGTTCTTGGCGTGGTAGAGCGCCATGTCGGCGTTGAGCAACAGCTGGCGCGCATTGATGACGGGCCCGCGTGACACGGCGACGCCGATGCTGCTGCCAAACCGGCATTCATGTCCCTCGATGGTGACGGGGCGGCGGGTGTGATCGATGAGGCGCTCGGCGAGTTTGCCGAGCCGCTTCTCCGGTCCCTCGAACTGAACGAGGACGACGAATTCGTCGCCGCCGATGCGAGCGACGAAATCACCTGCGGCGACCTCGGACCGCAGGATAGATGCGGCGTGACGGAGCAGCGCATCGCCGGCATTGTGGCCGAGCGTGTCGTTGATCTGCTTGAAGCGGTCGAGATCGATATGAAGCACCGCGAGACGTTTGTGCGTCAACCGGCAATGCTCTTCCATCTGGTCCAGCATCGCATCGAGATATCGCCTGTTGGGTAGGTCGGTCAGGTGATCGTGGAGCGCGATATGCTCCATGCGCTGGCGCGCGCCTTCCAGCTCGCGATTGCGCGCCTCGGCCAGCGTCTTTGCGCTGTCGAGCTGCTGGTGCAGGGTGATATCGTCGGAGACGTCCCAGGTTACACCGAGAAGGCGCCGGCGGCCGTTCTGGTCGATGATGGTCGTTGCCCGCGAGCGCAGGTGGCGAATCTCGCCGTCGTTCTTCCTGAATATCCGGAACTGGTCGTAGAACTCATCGCCGCCCCGGATCGCATTTTCGGAATTGCCGATCGCGCGGTCCCGGTCGTCGGGATGGAGCATGCTCTGCCACGTGCCGTTCGGCAGTATCCGGCCGGGTCCCTCCACGCCGTAGATGCGCATCACGCGCTCGTCCCAGTAGACCTCCATCGTATCTAGATCGGCCTCGAACACGCCGATCTTGGATGTCTCCAGCGCAAGTTCCAGCCGCGCGGTCATCTGCCGCAACATTTCCTCGGCGTTTTTGCGCGCCGTGATGTCGATGTCCGTGCCGATGATTCGGGTCGGCTGGCCTTTGTCATCCCACTCGACGCAGGCGCCGCGGCACTCGATCCAGACCCAGTGACCGGCCTTGTGGCGTTCACGATATTCGAACGCCATGTAGTCCGGATCGCCGGCGTTCTGCCGTTCGAGGGCGTGGCAGACGCGATCCCGGTCGTCGGGGTGCAGGAGCTGGAGCCATTCCTCCGCCGTTGCAGCCGGCATGTCGTCGGGGCCCAGACCGCGCAGGTGCCGCCACGTTTCCGAGTAGTACATCTCGCCGGTTTTGAAATTGTGATCCCAGACTCCCGTCGCAGCACTGGTGAGGGCCTGATGCCAGCGACTTTCATGTCGAGCAAGTTCCGCCTCGCGCTCCGCGCGTTCGCTGATGTCGACAAACTGTAGCAGAATGGCGGCGCGTGTGCGGCGATCATCCACCTGGCTTGTCAGCGCCAGGACCGTGGAACGTCTCCCATCGCCGGCGGTGAGGATCAGGTCGCAAGGCGGCGGCGTGCTTCCCGTCAGAGCGGCTGTCAGGTTGGCCTGAAGTCTCGGCTGGTCGGCGATATCAACGAGTTCGAAACATGATGATGTACCGGGACGTCGTGCGCTGCCCGTCAACCGATGGAACGGTTCGTTCATCGCGAGGACGGTACCGGATACATCCACGATGGCCGCGGCTTGCGGTAGGGCCTCAAGATATGCGGATCGCTCCTGCGGCGTCGCCTCGCGGCTCAAGGGTAAGGCGGAACTGACGGGCACGGCCAACTCGTCTGCAAGCAAAACTAGAAGGCTGACTATGTGTATGCGCAGATTAAGATCGGCTTAAAGAGACGCCGGAAGTTTTACCGGAGCCTCCCCAGAAATTGGGCGAAGACCATGGACCCTTCCGGCCAAGGTCCATGCCCGGACTCCGCGTTGATGTGCCCCGACTCGCCGGCGTCGATCAGCAGCGAACCCCAGGCGGAGGCGATATCGTCGGCGTGGTCGTAGGTGCCGAAGGGATCGTTGCGGCTGGCGATGGTGATCGACGGGAAGGGCAGCGGATCGCGCGGGTAGGGGCCGAAAGTCATCAGATGCTTCGGACGGATCGCCGGATTGGCGACGTCTGGCGGCGCGACGAGGAAGGCGCCTGCGACCGGCTTGCGGAAATGCGGTATCGCATGGATCACGGTTGGAACACCGAGGGAATGGGCCACAAGAACGACCGGCCGGCTCGCGGCATTGACGGCCTCCGCGACCTGTTCGACCCAGTCTTCGCGCACGGGCTTCGACCATTCGGCCTGTTCCACGCGGCGGGCGGTGGAGAGCTTGCTCTCCCATCGGCTCTGCCAGTGGTCGGGCCCGGAATTGGTATAGCCGGGGATGATGAGAATGTCGGCGTCGGATGCTTTCATGGTGACGCCCGATTTGTGACGTTCACGAAGTGGTGTCAAGGCTCGGGGCGACAAAGGACGCTGCTTTTGCTAATCTGAACTCTGCCGGTGCTCTTTCGTGACGTCGGTCGAACCCTTCGCCGCGGATGCGCCGGTCTCACCAGTCGTGAAACGGAGGAGGTTTGCATGGCTACTTTCCACGTATGGGCCGGGTCCACCGGCGTCGAAAGGTCTCGTGTCGTCATCCGCGAGATCGGCACAGCTGATGTTCTGGCGGCACTGAAGGCGGGGGCGGAGGACTTTCGCGCCAGTCCGTCGCACTATCTCTTTCTCGGTCTCATCTATCCGGTGGCGGGCGCGCTGCTGATGGCCTGGGCCTCAGGCGCCAATCTCCTGCCGCTGCTGTTTCCGCTTTTATCCGGCTTTGCGCTGGTCGGTCCTTTCGCGGCGCTCGGGCTCTATGAGATCAGCCGGAGGCGTGAGCAGGGGCTGTCCTGGACATTCGAGGACATCGTTGCCATTCGACGGTCTCCGGCGCTGCCGTCGATCCTGGCGCTGGGCGTGCTGCTGACCATGGTCCTGGTGGTCTGGCTTCTGACCGCCCAGCAGATCTATGCCAGCTATTTCGGCGAAGCCGTGCCGGCGTCATTCGCAAGCTTCCTCAGCGGCGTCCTGGAGACCAGCCATGGGCGGGCCATGACCTTCTGGGGCATTCTCGTCGGCTTCTTCTTTGCCGTCGCCGTCCTAGCGTCGACCGTCATCGCCTTCCCCATGCTGCTCGACCGAGACTGCGGCGTTGCGACGGCAGTCGAGACCTCGATCCGGGCAACGCTTGCCAATCCGTTGCCGGTCGCGCTCTGGGGCGCGATCGTTGCCGGACTTTTGGTGGTCGGGTCCATTCCGCTGCTCGTCGGCCTGGCGATCACCATGCCGATCCTCGGCCACGGAACCTGGCATCTCTACCGGGCAATGGTGGCTTCGGACAGACGCTGACGACTGACACGGCAAGGCCGCCGGATGATCTCCGGCGGCCCGCAAACCGGAACAGCAATAGTGGCGTAGATCAGCCGAAGACGCGCTTGAAGATCGTATCGACGTGCTTGGTGTGATAGCCGAGGTCGAATTTTTCGCGGATTTCTTCCTCGGAGAGTGCCGTGCGGACCTCTTCGTCGGCCAGCAGTTCCTCGAGGAAATCGGCACCTTTTTCCCACACCTTCATGGCGTTGCGCTGGACGAGGCGGTAGCTGTCCTCGCGGGACACGCCGGCCTGCGTCAGGGCCAGGAGCACGCGCTGGCTCATGACCAGTCCCTTGAACTTGTTCATGTTCTTCAACATGTTCTCGGGGTAGATGACGAGTTTTTCGATCACGCCAGCCAGACGGTTCAGGGCGAAGTCGAGGGTGATCGTGGTATCGGGGCCGATGGCCCGCTCGACGCTCGAATGGCTGATGTCGCGCTCGTGCCAGAGGGCAACGTTCTCCATCGCCGGCGTGACCGACATGCGCACGAGCCGGGCGAGGCCGGTCAGGTTTTCGGTGAGAACGGGATTGCGCTTGTGCGGCATGGCGGACGAGCCCTTCTGGCCGGGCGAGAAGAACTCTTCGGCCTCCAGAACCTCGGTGCGCTGCATGTGGCGGATCTCGATCGCGATGTTTTCCATTGACGAGGCGATGACGCCGAGCGTGGCGAAGAACATCGCATGGCGGTCGCGCGGGATGACCTGGGTGGAGATCGGCTCGGGCTGCAGGCCGAGCTTTTCGCAGACATGTTCCTCGACGCGCGGATCGATGTTGGCGAAGGTGCCGACGGCACCCGAGATCGCACCCGTGGCCACTTCGGCGCGGGCGGCGACCAAACGGGCGCGGTTGCGGTCCATCTCGGCGTAGAAGCGGGCGAAGGTCAGGCCCATGGTCGTCGGCTCGGCATGGATACCGTGGCTGCGGCCGATGCGGACGGTGTCCTTGTGCTCGAAGGCGCGCGTCTTGAGCGCAGCGAGAACGCGGTCCATGTCGGCGATCAGGATGTCGGCGGCGCGCACCAACTGGATGTTGAACGTGGTGTCGAGCACGTCGGAGGACGTCATACCCTGGTGGACGAAGCGGCTGTCGGGGCCGACGAATTCCGCAAGGTGCGTCAGGAAGGCGATGACGTCATGCTTGGTGACGGCCTCGATCTCGTCGATGCGGGCGACGTCGAACTCGGCGGCGCCACCCTTCTCCCAGATCGTCTTGGCCGCGTCCTTCGGGATCACGCCAATCTCGGCAAGCGCGTCGCAGGCATGGGCCTCGATCTCGAACCAGATGCGGAACTTGGTTTCGGGAGACCAGATGGCGACCATCTCGGGACGGGAATAGCGGGGGATCATCGGCTTGGGCTTTCTGTCTTCGAAAGAACGGGTGCGGGAAGGACTGGCGCCGCTTTAGCAAAGAGCGGCGGCAATCTCAACGGTGCCGGCGGGCAAGCAGCAGGCTCATCGCCACAAGGATCGGTCCGCCGATCGGCAGCAGGGGGCGGATGCCGAGCACCGCGAACTGGTATACGGCACCGGCGGATGTGAAAACGAACTGGAACATCCAGATCCGGGATCCGAACGGTGCGTGCCATTGCGCGTAGAACAGCCGGTACTGCATGGCGAAGATGAAAGCCGTTATCGCGACAGTGCCTGCTCCAAGCAGAAGCAAGGCGGCAGCAAAGCGGGTTTCGGGGGGACGGGCATAAGACAGTAACCGGACGAGCGGCAGTACGGTTAGCCAGGTCAGCGAGCCTCCGGCGAAATACAGGATCATCAACTCGTCGTGGTGGGTGACGGGGATGTTCTGCAACAAGGCAAACCCGAGCCAGGCGGAGATCGCCATCGCCGTACCCCAGAGAACCGCGCCGCCAAGCCATGGCAGCAGAGGTATCTTGAGGGCCGAAAGTCTGCCGCCCGGCGAGTGCCGCGTGTCGCCGACCATCGTCAGGGGCGAAACGGAACGGCGATCCATCGTCCGTCCCGGCCTTCGAAGCCATAGCTGAGCACGAGCACCAGGGCGACATGCAGCGGCTCGCCTTGCATGGGATGAAACGTCATGACGCCGCCGATGCGGTAGCCGGTCGGGCAGCGGCGGCTGGACGGGACGGCTTTGCCGTCTTCATGAAGCGTTATATCGGCGGCCTCGCCGTTCTTTTCCGTCAGCGAGAGGCGGAACCCCTTGATCGGCGTGCCGAGATCCTTGCAGGCGTCGGACGGCTGCGCTTCGGTTTCCGTCAGCGATAGCCGGTAGGGTTCGCCGAAGGCGGGCTCCGCCGGAAAAGCGCGATAGCCGAGCTGGTGCGCTGGCGCCTCGATCTCGCTGACCGGATTGAAAGCGACCAGATGACCCGGATGATCGGCGATGCCATGTTGTGTCAGGACCGGCGCGGCGTTGCCGCCCGCCTTTGCCCTTGCCTCGGAAAGCCCGGCCATTTCGTCGTCGATCCTGACCCGGATCGGCGTCTTCGGCAGGAAGGCGTCCTTCGCGGTATCGATCACGAAGATTTCGGAATAGGGAAAGCCGGAGCCGTCCTGGATGCCGTATTGCTCGAAGGCGAAGATATTGCCGTCAGCGGAAAAACCGAGGGGATTGAAGGCCGCCATGTCTCCGGCAAGCGTTGGCCCGGTCATGCCGAGCACAAACATCGTCATTGCGGCCAGCCGGCCTCTCTCCCATCGCGTCAAGCGCGTGCTCCCTCCGCAGCTTTCCTCAGAGTGTCGACGGTTTTGCGATAGTCGTCAACGCCTTCGCCCTTGAACACGGCGGAACCGGCGACGAGTACGTTGGCGCCGACGGCGGTGACCAGCGGCGCGGTCTCGGCGGTGACGCCGCCGTCGACCTCAAGCTCGATCGGACGGTTGCCGATCAGCAGGTTGGCCTGCGCGGTCTTTTCAACCATGGCCGGGATGAACTTCTGGCCGCCGAAGCCGGGGTTGACGCTCATGATCAGGATCAGGTCGAGGTCGTCGAGGACGTGTTCGAGGACGCTGACCGGTGTCGCCGGATTGAGAGATACGCCGGCCTTCTTGCCGAGCGAGCGGATCTTCTGCAGCGAGCGGTGCAGGTGCGGGCCGGCTTCGGCATGGACGGTGATCACGTCGCAGCCGGAATCGGCGAAGGCTTCCAGATAGGGGTCGGCGGGCGAGATCATCAGGTGGCAGTCGAAGACGGCTTTCGTGAAGGGCCTGAGCGCCTTGATCACGGCGGGGCCATAGGAGATGTTCGGCACGAAATGCCCATCCATGACGTCGAGGTGAATCCATTCGGCGCCGGCCTCCGTCACGTCGGCGACCTCCTGACCGAGTTTGGCGAAATTGGCGGCAAGGATCGACGGTGCGATCTTCAGCGGACGGGTCATGGCGGTGGGCTCCTCGGCATTCGGCGATGTTGCCGCCCATAGCACCGGGCGGGTCGTGTCACAACACTCTGGGCGACCGGTTGGTCGCGTCTTTCGTCGCATCGCGGCGGCAACGTCGATGATCTGGCGGGCATGTGCGGGGCGGTGTAAGGACGGGCTGACGTCTGCAAGGGAGAATGACATGAAGAAACTGGCCGTGGTCACGGGTGGCAGCAGCGGCATTGGTCGCGGGCTGGTGGAGGCTTTCGCAAGCGCCGGTTACGGGGTCGCGTTCAGCCATTTCAACGACAAGGCCGGCGCCGATGCGGTTGAAGCTGAGGTTGCGTCGCTGGGCGGACAGGCCAGAGGGTTTGCCGCCGACGCAGGTGAGGGGGAGGCGGTCGAGCGGTTTTTCGACGGCGTCGTTGATTGGGCCGGAATGGCTCCCGACGTGCTCGTCAACAATGCCGGCATTCAGACATGGTCCCCGCTGCTCGATCTCACCGAGGAGGCCTGGAACCGGGTGATCCGCACCAACCTTACGGGCACGTTCCTCAACACCAAAGCCGCAGCGCGGCGGATGGTCGACGCGGGGAAGGGCGGGGCGATCGTCAATATCGGGTCGGGCTGCAACAAGCTCGCCTTCCCGCGCCTCGTCGATTACACGGCGTCCAAGGGCGGGATCGAGCAGTTCACCAAGGTCGCGGCGGTCGAGCTCGGCCCGAAGGGTATCCGCGTCAACTGCGTGGCGCCGGGGGCGATCATCACCGAGCGCACGCTCGAGGAGGCGCCTGATTACGAGGAGACGTGGTCGAAGCTGACGCCGCTGCGCCGGGCCGGACAGCCGGCGGATATCGCGGCGGCCGTGCTGTTTCTTTCGGGCGATAACGCCGCCTTCATCACGGGACAGACGATCTGGGTGGATGGCGGTCTGTTTTCGCAGCCCCAATGGCCCTATCCGGTTTGACGCCGACGGATATTACTGTCCCTGCGGCGCAGGCTCGACGAAACGGCCGTTTTGCCACTCCAGGAGCCGGTAGGGGTTTTCTGCCAGTTCGTGATCCGGTCCGAACCTGATCGGGCCAATGGCGGTCTCGAAGGTGTTGCTGGCGAGGATGTCGGCGATCGGCAGCTTGCGATCGGTCGCCGTCGTCGCTGCGGCAAGGGCGATCTCGACAGCGGCAAAGGCGGGCAACACGTAACCCTGTGGAGCGACATCGACGGCGGCGAGTGCTGCGAGGGCCGCCGCTGCCGTCGTGTCGCCGGCGTGGTCGGGCAGGGCGACGGCCAACACGCCGTCGGCGAGCGGAACGGGCTCATCCAGGGCCCGCATGGCGTCACCGCCGATCACCGTCAGCGGAATGGATTCGGCGGCGGCGTCACGGGCGATGATCGACACGTCGTTGCGGTCGCCGCCGACCAGAACATGCGTCGCGCCGGCGGTCTTCAGACGGCGCACGAGGGCGAGCTGCTGTTCCTGGCCGGGACGGAAGGTGTCGGTGAAAACCGGTGTCAGGCCGCGCTCCTCCAGTCCAGCCCTGACGGACTCGACCAGTTCGCGTCCGTGAATGGTGCCGTCCTCGATGAGAGCGATGGGCGATCCGGGCCAGTTGGCGAGAATGACCTCGACGAGCTTTTCCGCCTCGTCGTCCGGAGCGGGTGCCAGCCGGAAGAACGGCCAGCCCTTTTTCAGCGCGTCTTCCATCAGGACCTTCCAGCGCACCGAGACTGTGATCGCCGGGATGGCGGCCTCGGCGAGGGCCGGCAGGGCGCCGTCAAGGGATTCCGAACAGAGGAAGCCGATGGCGGTGTCGACGCCGGCCTCGACAATCCGGGCGGCGATGTCTCCGCCGCTGCCCGCCTCGCAGCTTTCGTTGACGAGGAAGATGTTTTGCCCGACCGCGGATGCGGCGGCCGCGGCACCATCGCGGATCTGCTCGCCGAGCACCGCATAGGGACCGGACTGGGGTGCCACGACGGCGATGCCTTCCGCAACCGAATGGGATGCGACGGACAGGAAGGAGAGGGCGGTGAGGGCAAGTCGGATCGTCATCGGCAATCGGTCCTTCGGCAACGGATGCAGCTTAGAGGCATGCCATCGCAAAGGAAACCGCAAGATGGTGGCCAAATTGCCGTTGCAGGCATATTGCAACGCCCATTGTGGAAAAGGTAACGCCTGCGCTCCATATTGACGGCACAGCCACATCTGAGACGCCGGCGCCGTGCAGGCACTCCTGGAGATAGACTTGTTGAACAGGCATAAGATCGAACCCGTCCTTTATCGCGATGCGATGGCGCAGTATGCCGGGCATGTGCAGATCGTGACGACCGAACACGAGGGCGTCAGGCGCGGCGTCACCATTACCGCCGCCTGCTCCGTTTCGGACAATCCGCCGACGGTGCTTGCCTGCCTGAACAACAGCAACGCCAGCAACGGCGTTTTCTTCGAGAGCGGCCGTTTTGCGCTGAACACGCTCGGTGCACGGCACCAGACGCTTGCCAACGCCTTTGCCGGGTTCGGAAGCCTCTCTGCGGACGAACGCTTCGGGATGGCAGAGTGGATCAGTCTCGCGACCGGAGCGCCGGTGCTGAAGGACGCCATCGTATCCTTCGACTGCCGGGTCGTCGACATGAAGGTGACGGCGACGCATACCGTTCTCTTCGGCGAGGTGGCAGGGGTCCATTTCGGTCCGAAGGACGAAAGCCTCATCTATCTGGACCGGGGCTATCACAGCCTGTAAGCTCCTTCGAAAACACGAGGGAGCAGCCATGAGCGGACAGTCGGACGGCAATCTGCCGGCAAGCATCGACGAGATGGCCGGGCTTCTTGGGCGTCATGACTATCTGGCCAGCCGCCCGCTCGCCACCGTACTCTTTCTCTCTCTCAAAATGGGACGGCCGCTGTTTCTCGAAGGCGAGGCGGGGGTCGGCAAGACCGAGGTTGCCAAGGTGCTGGCCAAGGCGCTCGACCGGCCACTGATCCGCCTGCAATGCTATGAAGGCCTCGATATTTCGTCGGCCGTCTACGAATGGAACTATCCGGCGCAGATGCTGGAGATTCGCCTCTCGGAAGCGACCGGCGTGTCTGACCGGGGTCGCCTGGAGGGCGACATCTTCTCCGAGCGCTACCTGATCCGCCGGCCGGTGCTGCAGGCGTTGGAGGGCGCCGAGGGCAAGGCGCCGGTGTTCCTGATCGACGAACTGGACCGGACGGACGAGGCGTTCGAGGCCTTTCTGCTTGAGGTGCTGTCCGATTTCCAGGTCACGGTGCCCGAGCTTGGCACCATCCGCGCCGCCGAACCGCCGATCGTCATTGTCACGTCGAACCGGACACGCGAGGTGCACGACGCGCTGAAGCGGCGCTGCCTCTACCATTGGGTCGACTATCCCAAGGCCGCCGAGGAACTGGAGATCATCCGCCGCAAGGTGCCTGAATGCAACGACGCCTTGTCCCGACAGATCGTTGCCTATGTACAGAAGCTCAGGACGCTCGATCTCTTCAAGAATCCCGGTGTCGCGGAAACCATCGACTGGGCGACGGCGCTGACGGAGCTCGACCGATTGGCGCTCGATCCGGAGACGATTTCCGACACGCTCGGGACTCTGCTGAAATACCAGGACGATATTGCCCGGATACAGGGCGGCGAGGGACAGAAGTTGCTCGCCGAGGTCCGGGCGGAACTGCTGGCGGGCTGACGATGGCGGCGACCGGAGCGCAGGATGGTCTCGTGATGCCGCCGGTCGCGCCGGGAGAGGGCCGTTTCGCCGACAACATCGTGCATTTCGCTCGCGTGCTGCGCAAGGCCGGGCTGAAGCCGGGGCCGGGCGCGGTGGCGGATGCGATCGAGGCGGTGCAGGCGATCGGGATCGGGTCGCGCGAGGAATTCCATGCGGCGCTCTCGGCGGTGTTCGTCAAGCGCCATGAGGATCAGCCGGTGTTCGACGAGGCGTTCCGGCTATACTGGCGGACGCGGGATCTGGTCGGCAAGATGATCGCGATGATGTCGCCGGTGGCGCCCGACAAGGGGCACAAGGAAAAGGACAAGGCGGGATCGGCGCGTGTCAGCGATGCGCTGTTCGCCGAGCGGGAGCGCCCTCTGCGGGAGAAGGATGAGCCGGAGATCGAGATCGACGCGCGGTTCACGGTGTCGGGCAATGAACTCCTGAAGCAGATGGATTTCGCGCAGATGTCGGCTTCGGAACTGGCACATGCCCGGCGGATCATGGAGCAACTGGTCATGCCGTTCGACACGATGCAGACGCGGCGCTTCCAGCCATCGCACAGGCAGCGCGCGTTCGATCCGCGCGCGACGATGCGGGCGTCGCTGAAGAGCGGCGGCGATCTCATCCTGCCGCGCTTTCGCGACCGACGGGCGATCGAGCCGCCGCTGGTGATCCTCGCCGACATTTCCGGCTCGATGAGCCAGTACACGCGCGTCTTCCTGCACTTCCTGCATGTGATGACCGAGCGAAGGCGGCGGGTGCACACTTTTCTGTTCGGTACCCGGCTAACGAATGTCACGAGGCAGATGCGTTTTCGCGATCCAGACGAGGCGTTCGACCAATGTTCGGCGCTGGTGAAGGACTGGTCGGGCGGTACGCGAATCGGTGAGACGCTCAAGGAATTCAACCGCATATGGGCGCGGCGGGTGCTGGGGCAGGGTGCTGTGGTGCTGCTCATCACCGACGGGCTGGAACGCGACGGCGTCGATCTTCTGAAGACCGAGGTCGACCGGCTGCACCGTTCGTGTCGCAGGCTCGTCTGGCTCAATCCGCTGCTCCGGTTCGACGGTTTCGAGGCGCGGGCGAGCGGGGTCAAGGCCATGCTGCCGCATGTCGACGAGTTCCGCCCGGTCCACAATCTCAATTCACTCGCGGATCTCGCGTCCGCGCTGTCCGGCGCGACGAGCCGGAAAGCGGATCCGCGGCGATTTCTGAAACACGGGAGGCTGCAGTGACGACATCCATGGACGAGGCGCGCGACCCGCTTGTCATCGGGCAGACCTGGTCCGGCGAAGGACGCTCGGTCGCGCTTGCGACCGTGGTCGAGACCTGGGGCTCGGCGCCCCGTCCTGTCGGCAGCCATCTGGTGATCGACGGCGAGGGCAATTTCGAGGGCTCGGTGTCCGGAGGATGCGTGGAGGGCGCCGTCATCACCGAGGCGATGGAGGTGATCGGAAGCGGCGCGCCGCGCATGCTGGAATTCGGCGTGGCCGACGAGACCGCCTGGCGGGTGGGGCTTTCTTGCGGCGGGCGCATTCGCGTCTATGTCGAGAGGCTCGGCTGATGGACCGGAACCTGTTGGAGCGGCTGAACGCGGCGCGCGCCGCCCGGACGGCGGCGGCCGTCGTCACGGACCTTGGCACGGGCCAAGGGCAGTTGGTGCTGGAGGGCGAGAGCGTTGCGGGGGAACTGGGTGAGGAAGTCTCCGCGCGGTTTCGCTCCGGCAAGGCGGGCATCGTCGAGATGGGCGGCGGCAGCCATTTCATCAACGTCTACCTGCCGCCACCACGCGTCGTGATCATTGGAGCCGTCCATATCAGCCAGGCGCTCTGTCCGATGGCGCGGATCGCCGGCTTCGACGTTTCCGTCATCGATCCCCGCACCGCCTTTGCCACGCCCGACAGGTTCGAGGGTGTCGATCTGGTCGCGGACTGGCCGGAAGACGTGCTGAAGGCGCGGCCGCTCGATGCCTATACGGCGGTCGCGGCGGTCACGCACGACCCGAAGATCGACGATTTTCCGCTGGCGGAGGCTTTACGTACAGGATGTTTCTATGTCGGCGCGCTCGGCAGTCGCAAGACGCATGCGAAACGCGTCGAACGGCTTGCCGCCGAAGGCTTCGGCCCCGAGCAGATCGGGCGCATCTCAGCGCCAATCGGACTCGATATCGGCGCCGCCAATCCGGGCGAGATCGCCGTTGCGGTGCTGGCCGATATCATCGGCGCCTTCCGTCGGCGCGGGCTGGCCGCCGGAGAGGCAGCATGATCTTCGGCGAGTTTTCGCTTGATGTGGCCGAAGGGCTGGTGCTCGCCCATTCGATACGCCTGGCCGATGGAAAGCTGCCAAAGGGCCATCACCTGACGGCCGGTGACGTCGAGGCGCTGAGGGCCGGCGGTGTCACAAGAGTGATCGCCTGCCGGATTGAGGACGACGATCTTGGGGAAGATTTGGCGGCCGAAGCGTTGGCGAACGCCATGGCGCCTGATCATCTGCGTTTCTCGCCGGCTTCCACAGGCCGGGTTAACATACATGCTGCATGTAACGGTCTGTTCGTCGCTGACCGGGAGGTTGTCGATCGCTTCAACCGCGTCGATCCCGCGATCACGTTCGCCTGTCTCGACGACCACAGCGATGTGCGGACCGGCGATCTCGTCGCGACGGTCAAGATCATTCCGCTCGCCGTCTCGCGGCGGAGCGTCGACATGGCCCTCGATATCTTCCGGCAATCGGCGCCAGTGACGCTGAAGCCTTACAGCGCACATGAGGTATCGCTGATTGCCACCGAACTGCCCTCGCTGAAGACCTCTGTCATGGACAAGACGGCGCGGGTCCTGGAGCAACGGCTTTCGCCATCCGGCAGCCGGCTCGTCGGTGAACAACGTGTTCCGCATCATGCGCGCGATGTTGCGGCGGCGATCGAGGCGGCGCTGGTGGTCCGGCATGAGGAACCGCCGATGGTGGTGATCTTCGGGGCGTCGGCGATGACCGATCCGGCCGACGTGATTCCGGAAGCGATCCGCATGGCCGGCGGCATCGTCGAGCAGGTGGGGCTGCCGGTCGATCCGGGCAATCTGCTGGTGCTCGGACGGGTCGGCGATGTCCCTGTCATCGGCGCGCCGGGATGCGCGCGCTCGCCGAAGGAAAACGGTTTTGACTGGGTGATGAACCGGCTGCTGGCGGGTGAACATCCGACCGCGCTGGAATTGTCCGGATTGGGCGTGGGAGGGTTGCTGATGGAAATCCCGAGCCGGCCGCTGCCGCGCGAGGTCGCAACGCATGGCGATAAGATCCTGTCGATCTCGATCGTGTTGTTGGCAGCCGGCAAAGCCAGCCGTATGGGCGGCAGCGGAAACCACAAGCTGCTCGCGGAATTCGATGGCGAGCCGCTCGTCAGGCGGTCGGCGCGGATCTCGCTGGAGAGCGGTGCCTGTCCCGTAGTGGTCGTAACCGGGCACAGGGCCGCGGACATCCGGGATGCACTGGCTGGTCTTGCCGTTGGTATTGTCGACAATCCCGATTTTGCCAGCGGTATGGCGAGTTCGCTGAAGACGGGTTTTGAGGTGCCGCAGGTCGCGGAGAGCGACGGCGTGCTGGTCATGCTTGCCGACATGCCGGGACTGGTGGCGGACGACCTGAAGCGGCTGATCGATGCTTTTCACGAGCATGGCGGCACGGCCATCGTGCGGGCCGTCGCCAATGGAAAGCGCGGCAATCCCGTGATCCTGCCGCGTTCCACCTTCGATGCCGTAAAGGCTCTTGAGGGTGATATCGGCGCACGGCCGATCGTCGAGGGGTCGGGACTTCCGGTGATCGACGTCGAGATTGGTGCCGCCGCCCATCTCGACGTGGATACCCCCGAAGCGGTAGTCTCCGCTGGTGGAATCCTGAAGGGGTGAGACTGTGGATACGATCGATATCGAGGAGATGTTCCAGTCGCTCGGGCCCGTGACGATCAAGCGAATGTTCGGCGGCAAGGGCATCTATCATCACGGCGTGATCATCGCGATCGACCTGTTCGACGAGATCATGCTGAAGGCGGATGCGGAAAGCGGGCCGCGGTTCGCCGAGGCCGGCGCGACGCAATGGGTCTACCAGCGCGAGGGCAAGTCGCCGGTTGCAATGCCCTATTGGACAGTGCCTGACGGCGCCTATGATGATCCGGACGAGATGGCGAAATGGGTCGGGCTCGCCTACGAGGCGGGGCTCAGGGCCGGGCCGACGGTGCCGAAGAAGAAATCAGCGAAGAAGCGGAAGGACGGCGCGGGTAAAGGCCGATAGGGGCTCGGGGAGCGCGTCGAGATCGAACCAGCCGAACTCGGAGAGCTTGTCGGGTTCAGTCAGTTGCGGCTCGCCGCTGAAGTCGGTTGTCTTGTACAGCAACGAGACCCAGTGCTGGCGGTCGGCCTCGATGATCTGCTCGGTCTGTCCGAGGAACGTCAGCGAACCAATCGATAAACCGGTTTCCTCTTCCGCCTCGCGGCGCGCGGCCCGTTCAGCCGGTTCCATGTGGTCGACCTTGCCGCCCACGATGTTCCAGTGGCCGGCCTCGGGCGCCTTCATGCGGCGGTAGAGCAGAATCCGGTCGTCGCGCAGGATCGCGAGCCCGACGCCGAGGCCGGGAAAGTCGATGCCGGGCATTCCCATGGGAAGCGATCAGGCCTTGGCGTTTGCGACGATCAGCATGAATGCCGGGATGTCGTCGCCGAAGCCGACAGGTGTCGGGCCATCATCGTGATCGCGGTAGTGGTTGCGGCGACGCTGCTGGTCGTCATTGGCCGGACGCGGACGATCGTTGTCGCGCGAACGCGGACGTTCGTTGCGCGGCTGCGGTGCCGGGCGGTTTTCGCTGCGACGCGGTTCGCGGACTTCTGTCTGCACTTCGATCTCCTCGATAACCGGAGCAGCTTCCGCCCGCCGGGGTTCAGCTTTACGACCGCCCTTGCGGCGGTCGCGATCCTTGTCACGGCCACGCGAGCGCGGCTCGTCCTGGCTTTCTTCCGATGCCGGCAACGCCGACAGGTCGCCACTCATCCATTCGATGCTCTGGCCGATCAGTTTCTCGATCGCATCGAGATACTTCGTGTCTGCCTTGGTCACGAGCGTGAACGCTTTGCCGGAACGACCGGCGCGGCCGGTACGGCCGATGCGGTGGACATAGTCTTCCGCATGGATCGGGACGTCGAAATTGAAAACATGGCTGACATCGGGAATGTCGAGACCGCGCGCGGCCACATCGGAGGCGACGAGCAGCGTGATCTGGTTGTCCTTGAAGCCGGCCAGCATGTTTGTGCGCGAGCGCTGGTCCATATCGCCATGCAGCGCGCCGACAGAAAAGCCGTGTCGTTCGAGCGAGCGGAACAGATCGGCGACATCCTTCTTGCGGTTGCAGAATATGATCGCGTTTTTCAACTCGCCTTCCTCGGCGCGGATCAGATCGCGAAGGGCGGCGCGCTTCTCATAGTCCTTCTTGTTCGCGGCGACGAGACGCTGGGTCACGGTCTTGGCCGTAGAGGACGGCGGAGCGACTTCGACCCGCTCCGGGTTCTGCAGGAAGCGGTCGGCCAGCTTCTGGATTTCCGGCGGCATGGTGGCCGAGAAGAACAGCGTCTGCCGCGTGAACGGGATCATCTTGGCGATGCGCTCGATGTCGGGGATGAAGCCCATGTCGAGCATGCGGTCGGCTTCGTCGATGACGAAGATCTCGACGCCGGTCATCAGCAGCTTGCCGCGCTCGCAGTGGTCCAGCAGGCGGCCGGGCGTGCAGATCAGCACGTCGGCGCCACGCTCAAGCTTGCGGTCCTGTTCCTCGAAGGAGACGCCGCCGATCAGAAGCGCGATGTTCAGCTTGTGATTCTTGCCGTACTTCTCGAAATTCTCGGCAACCTGTGCCGCGAGTTCGCGCGTCGGCTCGAGAATCAGCGTGCGTGGCATGCGGGCGCGGGCGCGGCCCTTTTCCAGCAGTGTGAGCATCGGCAGAACAAACGAGGCCGTCTTGCCGGTTCCGGTCTGGGCGATGCCGCAGATGTCGCGGCGCTGAAGCGCCGGCGGAATGGCGCCTGCCTGGATCGGCGTCGGAATTGTGTAACCGGCGTCGGTAACGGCGGACAGGACTTTTTGGCTCAGGCCAAGATCGGCGAACGTTGTCAAAGGGAGATCGTTTTCCATTTCGGTTTTGGCGAAAACTCATGAGTCGACCCGTCAGACGGGCCGTTTCGCAAGGGCGGGATAGAGCCAAAGAGCCTGAAAGTCAAGGAATGCGGGAGATTCCCGCGATTAACCCTTAACAAGCAATTCAGGAGCCTCGCCGAAGCGCGAGGGTGGCGATGCCGGCGCCGGCCAGAAGCGTGCCGGCGACACGGTTGGTGATGGTGACGACGGACGGCGTCCGCAGCAGACGTCGCGCGCGCCAGGCGAGCACGACATGTCCGCCGATCACCAGCGTTTCGACACCGAGAATGACGGTCGCGAGGGCCACGAAATCGGCGCGGCCGAAGCTTTCTCCGACGAAGTTCGGCAAAAGGGCCACGTAAAACAGCGGCATCTTGGGATTGCCAAGGTTGAGGACAAACCCGGTCAGAAAAATCTTGAACACATCGCCTTGGCGTGCCTCGACGTTTTCGGCTGGAACGCGGGCCGGCTCGGTCCACAGTTTGATGCCCATCCAGATCAGGTAGATGGCGCCGCCATAGCGCAGGAGCGTCATCAGCCAGCCCATCTCGGCGGCAAGCACCGTCAGGCCGAAGGCCGCTAGCGCGAGATAGACGAGGATTCCGGCAACCGTGCCAAGCCCATAAGCGATTCCGGAGAGGGGGCCGCTGGTCACCGTGCGCGCGACGATCGTCATGTTATCAGGGCCGGGACTTGCCGCGAACACGAAGAAGGCGGCGGCGAAGGCTAGCAGAATATGGCTGTCCATGGCGACTCCGGAGGTTGATGTACCCTCGCGTGCGCCTCTGCTGCTGTCAATCTACCAGCGAGGTGAGTTTCATGCCGGCATTCAGGAAGTGCATCGGATCGACGGCGTCGCCGTGACGGCGGACCTCATAATGGATGTGCGGGCCCGTGGAGCGCCCGGTGCTGCCGGCCAGGCCGATAAGATCACCGGCGGCGACCTCGTCTCCGACCTTTACGAGTATGCGCGACAGATGGCCGAACCGCGTGGTGATGCCGTCACCGTGGTCGATTTCGACCATGTTTCCGTAGCCGCCGGAGCGGGATGCCGTGATGACGACACCTGCGCCGGTGCTTTTCACATCGCTGCCGGTCGTCGCGGAAAAGTCGATCCCGGCATGCATGGCAAGGCGTCCGAAGAAGGGGTCGATGCGATTGCCGAAACGGCTGGTGATCGGTTTTCCGGGTGCCGGATTGGCGAAGGGCAGTCGTTTGGCGGTCGAGCGCATGGCTTCGAGCCGGGTAAGTGCCGCATCGAGTTCATCGAGGGAATTGTCGAAATCCGTCGGCGACTGGGGATCCAGATAGGGTCCGCCGATCGCCTGCTGGTCGGCGATCGCGCTGGACGCGACGTCGACACGGACACCGGTCTTTCGCAGAATGCTGTCGATCTCGTCGGCGACAACCGTGGCGCCGATCGTCAACTGCTGGAGACGGTCGAGCTGGCTGCGTTCGATATCCTTAAGCGACCGCGTGACCGTCGAGAACAGCCGGTCCGCCCGATCGGCAGCCGTCTGCCGCAAGGGCACGTAGGCGAGGGTGAGGTTGTCCGGTGTGGCTTCCGCTTCGGCGCTGTCCTTGCCGAGCAGTCTGTCGATGGCGCCGATGCCGCCGCTCAACGATGCACGCTGCGAGCCGTCTTCGGGTTTCACTGTCGGCAGCGGTGCAGCCTCCGGGACGAGGCCGTTTTCCTCGGCGCGATCGACAAGCGTATCGAGCTTGCCGTGGCGGGAACTGAGCGCCATCTGCTGTTCGAGAAGCTTCTCGACCTTCTCCTCGACAACCTGCTGGTCTAGGAGCTGCCGCGAGGTGACGCGGTCGACCTGGGCGCGAAGGGCGGCGATTCGGTCTTCATAATCGTGCTGCATGCGGGCCTGGCGGGCCATGCTGGCGCCGATGAGATTGTCGCGGAGGACGAGATAGGTTGTGGCTCCGAGATAGCCGATCGCCATCATGCCGAGGAAGGAGACGCCAAGCGCAACCATCCACGGCCTGACCGTTACGTGCCGGATGTTGTCGCCCTGCGCCACGATGATGATGTGTGGCTCGCGGCGTTTTCCAAATACGCGGCCCTGCGTCCTGGCTGACAAAGCTACTCTCCTGCCGTTCTCAGTGCCGCATGATCCAGACCGATGGGCGGCGCCTTACCGATGGCAGGAGTAGAACCGAATATGGTTAACGAAGCCTTTCCCGATGCTGTTCGCGGTCGTTGCGCGGCCTTGACCGCAACGGTATTTCAGCCGTTGCTTGTGGAGGTCAGGGAGCGGTAGAAGGAGGGGGTGAGACCGGCTTCTGCGCGGGCGACATCGTTGAACGGCGCCTTGAGCGCCCCACGAAAGTTGACGCGCACCAGTTCCTTGAACGTGGCCGCCGGGTCCTTCTTTTCGCGGGCGCAGAGAAATCGGAACCATTTGGCGCCGACCGAGACATGGCCTTTTTCGTCCTCGTAGATGATGCGCAGGACTTCGGCGCTCTCCAGATCACCGGTTTCGCGCATCTTCTCCTGGAGCGACGGCGTCACGTCGAGGCCTCGGGCTTCCAGAATCAGCGGTACGACCGCGAGGCGGGCCGTCAGGTCGTTGCGGGTGGAATGCGCCGCCTGCCAGAGACCGTCATGGGCGGGCATATCGCCGTAATCGGCGCCCAGCGCGCGCATGCGGTCTCGCACGAGACCGAAATGCTTGGCCTCCTCATCGGCGACCCGCATCCATCCGTCGAAGAAGGAATGGGGCACCGGTTCGGCGGCGAACCGCGCGACGATATCGAGCGCCAGGTCGACGGCGTTGAGCTCGATATGGGCGAGCGCATGCAACATGGCTACGCGTCCCGGCAGCGTATGCAGCGAGCGCTTCCCGACCGCTTTCGGTGGGACGAGTTCGGGTTTGGCCGGTCGACCCGGGCGATCGGGCAGCGGCGGGTCTAGCGGCGAACGCAACGACAGCCGTCGCTCGTGCCAGCGCCTCGCCGTATCACGGGCGAGGGCGCATTTCACGTCGAGGTCGGCCGAGATGATGGCAAGCGTCGCGCCGCCGCGCAGCGATGATATCTGCGGCAGCGTGCCGCCTTCACGAGGTGTCACAGCGACTTTGCCGCCTCGAGAACGGCCTCGGCATGGCCGGGCACCTTCACCTTCGGCCAGACGGCAGCGATCTTGTGATCCTTGTCGAGCAGGAAGGTGGTGCGCTCGACGCCCATGTAGGTGCGGCCGTACATGCTCTTTTCCTTCCAGACGCCATAGGCGTTCAGCATGTCCTGGCCCTCGTCGGAGGCGAGAATCACCTTGAGGCCGTGCTTCGACACGAACTTGTCGTGGCTCTTCACCGAATCGGGGGAGACGCCGATGACGATCACGCCTGTCTTGGCAAAGTCGTCCGCCAGGCCACTGAAGGCGACGGCCTCGGTGGTGCAGCCACTGGTGTCGTCCTTGGGGTAAAAGTAGACGACCACCGGTTTTCCGGTGAAATCGGAGAGGGAGACGCTGCCGCCGCCGTCGCGGGGCAGGGTAAAGGCCGGTGCGGTATCGCCGATTGCAAGCGCGCTCATGGTAATCCTTTCTTTCGCCGTCATTGTCGATATAAACGACTGCATAGATATGGAAAGGGTTCGGAGAAGGTCCAGAGCAGGACTGGCCATCGCCGATCGATGGAGACGATCGACCGCGCATGGGAGAAATCCGGGGCGAAAAGGTCAGCTTTCGCAGGCAAGACATCGTGCCCCTGCACCGGCTTCCGTCGGCGCAGGCCGAGGATCCGTTGATCGTTCACTGCCCGCCGCGATTGGGACTCGGCCGCCGCCTTTTGCGGTATGGACTGGTGACGTGCCTGTTCTTTCTGCTCTCCGTGTCGGCCGTGATGCTCACGGTCGAGGGCGGCGGCTTTGACCGCATCCTCGCGGCAAGGGCGCAGGCCGCGCTGAATACGGCGCTTGCTCCCGATTTCATCGCGCGGATCGAGACGACTCAGGTCCGCTTTTTCACCGGCATGCATCTGTCCGTCGAGGCGCGCGGCGTGACGGTCCACAAGCGCGACGGCGGCGGCGTGTTCGGGCAGGCGGAGAGCGTCCGCCTTGTCATCGATCCACTGGCGCTCGGGTTCGGACGCGTGGAGATCGATGAGATCGACGGGGAAGGTCTGGTGATCGACGCCAACCAGCTGCCAGCCGGTCCGCCCATCGATCTTGCGAAGCTTCGTGTCGACCAGCTGCCGGCGCTGCTCGAAAGAGCCTTCGTCGAGATCGATAACGCCTCGACCTTCATCGCCCGCGGCAGTCTCGACCGGGTTAGCCTACACAACCTGCAGATCCTTCGGGGCAATCCGGAGACCGGGCGGATCGTGGCGGCGCTCGATGACCTGACGCTGGAGCGGGTGGACGAGACGTCGCTGGTGATCGAGGGTTCCGTCGCCGTCGCGGGGAAGGCAACGACGCTGAAGATCGATAGCCAGGGGCTGCCGGGGCGGACGTTGTCGATGAACGCGCGGCTGGAATCGGTGGACCTTGCGCCTTTCCTCATTCGCCGCAGCCGGGCCGGCGAAATTCGCCAAGGGCTCGATGCGGATGCCACCATTGCGATGGAGGCGCGCCGTGCCGATGACGGGCAGTCGCCTGTGCTGTCGGCCCAAGTCACCGGCCAGGACGGGTTGTTCTACATGGACGGCAAGGTTCAGCCGCTGACGATGGCGGACATCAACCTCGCCTACGACTTTTCGAAGGATACGATCGAACTGCGGTCATCGCGCGCCGTTTTCGGCGCCACGGTGCTGCCGTTTACCGGCGCGCTGATCGACCTTGACCGCCTTGACGGCGACTATCCCACTGGAAGCGGGATCGGCATCGACCTCTTGGTACGGCAGGGAACGGCGTCTGTGCCGAAGGCGGCTGCAGCCCCGGTGCCCTTCGATTTCAAGGTTTACGGACGCTATCTCTACGCGACCTCAGAACTGCAGGCCGACCAGCTGATCGTTTCGACGCCAGCCGGCACCATGACGGCATCGGCGCGCGTGCGCAATACGGGAGCGCAGTCGCCCGAGGTGCGGTTCAGCGGCAACGTTGCCGATATGAAAACCGAGGTGGTGAAACAATTGTGGCCGTTCTGGATCGCGGACAAGCCGCGCGACTGGATAATGCAGAACGTCATAGGCGGTACGGTCGCCAGGGGAACGATCGACGTCTTCATTCCTGCAGGCCGGATGAGCGTCGAGCCGACGCCGCTACACCTGCGGGGCGACGAGTTGAAACTCGATATCGATCTTGTCGACAGCCGGGTCAACGTCACAGGAAAAATCCCGCCGGTGAGAGATGCGAGCGCCCATATCACGATGAATGGCGAGGCTCTTGCCATCGATTTCAAGACCGGGGCCTCCTATTTCAGCTCCGGGCGCACGGTGAAGCTGGATGCCGGGCGGCTGACGGTCGACGACGTCTATCTCAAGCCATTGATGGCCGATCTCGACCTCGACCTTTCAGGCAAGGCGGATGCCGTCGGTGAGCTCGTCACCTATGAGCCGATCAACGTGCTGTCGCGGACCGGTCTGAAGCCGGAAGATCTCTCCGGAGACGTGAAGGCCAAGGTGAGGCTGCGCGTAGGTCTGATACGCGATCAAAATCCACCGCCGACCGAGTGGAACGCGCATCTCGATCTTAGCAAGGTGTCGTTGGCGACGGAGATTGCAGGGCGTAAGGTCGCCGCGTTCGATGGAACGCTAGACGTGGACCGCGCGGCGGCGCGCCTCAAAGGGGGCGGCGAAATCGACGGGGTGCCGATGGAGCTTACCCTCGTCGAGCCGGTGGAGGCAAGTTCTACCGTCGCGCGCGAGCGGATCGTCAAGGCCACCTTGTCGAACGCGGAGCGGGATCGGCTAGTGCCGGGCCTCGAGGAGATCATCGACGGGCCGCTGTCGCTGACGATGACGCGGATCGACGAGAGCCGCCAGAAGCTCGATCTCGACCTTGCGCGTGCGACGCTGCGGGTGCCGTGGGTGGGCTGGTCGAAGGGGCAGGGGGTCGCCGCGAAGGCCAGTTTCGAGGTGACCGAAGCCGATGGCCTGACGCGGATCAAGGGGCTGGAGCTGACCGGCGACGGCTTCGGTGCCAGCGGCGATCTGGTCGTCGGCAAGGACGGGCTGCAGTCGGCGGAATTCCGCAAGGTCAGGCTATCGCCGGCCGACGATTTCGCCGTCGTCATGACGTCGGCAAAGGGTGGCTACGATATCAGGGTCACCGGCGGATCGGCGGATATCCGGTCGCTTATGGCGCAGTTGAAGTCGAGTGCCGGCAGTGGCGCCGCGACCGGCTCCAAGCGGCTTGCCCTTACCGTGGGGCTCGACTCGGTCGAGGGTTTCGGTGGCGAAGAATTGCGCAATGTCTCCCTTTCCTACCTTGCCAGTGGGGGCAAGACATCATCGCTCGACCTTACGGCCGTCACCGAAAGGGGCGAGGCGGTCGTCGCGAAAATGACCCCGGGAGAATCGCGGACGCTCACCCTGACCAGCAGCGATGCCGGCGCCGTACTCAGGATCGCCAACCTGTACACCCGCATGGCGGGGGGGCTGCTGAACCTCAAGCTCAACGAGCAGACCAATGGCTGGAGCGGCACGGTCGACGTCCGGAATTTCCAGTTGGTGAACGAGCAGCGCCTGCAGTCCATCGTCTCGACGCCGGCCGGCCGCGACGGACAAAGCCTCAACAATGCCGTGCGGCGCGACATCGACGTGAGCTCCGAACGCTTCCAGCGCGCTTTTGCCCGGCTGGTGACCACAGCGGGTGCCTTCCGCGTCGAAAACGGCGTGGTTCGGGGAGAGCAGGTGGGCGCGACATTCCAGGGGGTCGTCCGTGACGAGAGCGGCCGCATGGACCTCACCGGCACCTTCATGCCTGCCTACGGGCTGAACCGCATCTTCGGCGAGCTGCCGATCATCGGCGCCATCCTCGGAAATGGCCGCGACCGCGGCCTGCTTGGCATCACCTTCCGGCTCTCCGGACCGACGGAAGAGCCGAGGCTGGCGGTCAATCCGCTATCGATCATCGCTCCCGGCGTTTTTCGTCAGATCTTCGAATTCCGCTGACGAAAAAGCCGGCGCAGGGCCGGCTTTTTCAGATGTCTTTCAATGCTTTGATGTCAGGCAGGCTTCACCAGCATGTGCTTCTTCTTGCCGAGCGAGAGCTTGATGACGCCGTCGGCGGTCAGTTCGCCGGTGCCGATCGTCTTGCGCTCGTCGGAGACCTGCTCGTCGTTGATGCGGACCGCACCGCCCTGGACATGGCGGCGAGCTTCGCCGTTCGACGCTGCAAGGCCAGCGCGGACGATCAGGGCCAGCAGGCCGATGCCGGCCTCCAGCTCGCTCGACGCGACCTCGACAGTCGGCAGGTTCGCGGACAGTGCTCCTTCCTCGAACGTCTTGCGCGCCGTCTCCGCGGCTTCGTCGGCCGCTACGCGGCCATGCAGCATGGCGGTCACTTCGGTGGCGAGGATTTTCTTCACCTCGTTGATCTCGGAGCCGCCAAGCGCGGAGAGTCGAGCGATCTCGTCCATTGGCAGCGTCGTGTAGAGCTTGAGGAAGCGGGACACATCGGCATCCTCGGTGTTGCGCCAGTACTGCCAGAAGTCGTAGGCCGACAGCATATCGGCGTTGAGCCAGACCGCGCCGTTGACCGACTTGCCCATCTTGGCGCCGGACGACGTCGTCAGTAGCGGCGATGTCAGGGCGTAGAGCTGCGGCGTGCCCATGCGGTGGCCGAGATCGATGCCGTTGACGATGTTGCCCCACTGGTCGGAACCGCCCATCTGCAGGCGGCAGCCGTAGCGCTGGCTCAGCTCGACGAAATCGTAGGCCTGGAGGATCATGTAGTTGAATTCGAGGAAGGACAGCGACTGCTCGCGGTCGAGACGCGTCTTCACGCTGTCGAAGGACAGCATGCGGTTGACGGAGAAATGCCGGCCGACATCACGCAGGAATTCGAGGTAGTTGAGGCCGCGCAGCCACTCTGCATTGTTGATCATCAGGGCGCCGCCCTTCGGACCCTTGTCGTAGTCGAGGTAGTTGGCGAAGACGCGCTTGATAGAGGCGATGTTGTCCTCGATCTTCTCGATCGTCATCAACTGCCGGGCTTCCTCCTTGAAGGAGGGGTCTCCCACCATGCCGGTGCCGCCGCCCATCAGCGAGATCGGCTGGTGTCCGGTCGCCTGGAACCAGTGCAGCATCATGATCTGGATCAGGCCGCCGGCATGAAGGGAGGGGGCCGTCGGGTCGAAGCCGATATAGGCGGTCACGCTTTCCTTTGCGAGCAACTCGTCGAGGCCTGTTTCATCGGAGACCTGATGAATGAAGCCGCGCTCGTGCATGGTGCGGAGAAAATCGGACTTGAACTTCGACATGACTCTTGGCTTTCTGGAATAAACGCAAATGCGCCGGCGCTTTACCACTGTTTTGTGATTTGTGCACGTGGTTCGGCCATGAAATCTCGTCAAGACTTTTATTCGTGACGTTGATTCGAAAAGGAGCTGAATCGTGGGTGAGTTGAAGCGGGCCGTGGGTCTGATGAGCGGCACGTCGATGGACGGGATCGACGTGGCGCTGCTGGCGACCGACGGACGCGAGACTGTCGAGCTGGGGCCGTTTCTTTCCGTGTCCTACGATCCTGACTTTCGGGAGCGCCTGAAGGCCGGCCTCGAAACCGCCAAGACCATTCACGAGCGGCATGAGCGGCCCGGCGATCTTGCGGACCTGGAGCGCGATCTCACCCTGCGACACGTCGATGCTGTCAATGACTTCCTGAAGCAAAACAGCATTTTGCCCGGCGATATCGATGTGATCGGTTTCCACGGGCAGACGGTGCTTCATCGTCCGTATGCCGCACTGACGGTGCAAATTGGCGACGGCCAGCTGTTGGCGGACCGCACGGGCATCGCCACGGTGTTCGACATGCGGGCAAACGACATCGCGCATGGCGGGCAGGGGGCGCCGCTCGTTCCCGCCTATCATGCCGCGCTTGCCGCCCGGCTGGAGGATCGGACGAGCCCGGTCTGCTTCGTCAATATCGGCGGTATCTCCAATCTCACTTATATCGGCCCGGATCACGAGATCATTGCCTTTGACAGCGGACCGGGAAATACGCTGATCGACCAGTGGGTCGAGGAGAACGCCGGCGTTCCCTATGATCAGGGCGGACGGATCGCATCCGAGGGTACCATCATCATGGCCCTTGCCGATCGCTATCTGGATCATCCCTTCTTCACCTCCGACATGCGCCGCTCGCTCGACCGCAGCGATTTTCGGCCGCCTGCTGCGGACGAGGCGGGCCTCCACGACGGCGCGCGAACCCTGGCCTACGTGACGGCGGCTTCCGTCATGCGGTCGGCAGGTCACCTGCCGGCGATGCCGAAATGCTTCATCATCTGCGGCGGCGGGCGGCTCAACGGCGCCGTGATGGAAGATCTCGCCGAAATGGCGTCACGGCATGGCGCGCAAGTGCTGACGGCAGAGGAAGCGGGTTTCGACGGCGATGCGATGGAGGCCGAGGCGTGGGCGTATCTTGCCGTGCGCTCGCTCGCCGGGTTGCCGCTCACCTTTCCGGGCACCACCGGCGTGGCGCGGCCGATGACGGGTGGGGTCTTGGCGAGGACGATACGCGCCTAACAAGAGATGGTCGCAAGGGAGCGTTGCGAAAACGCTTTGCCGTCCCGCAACCCCACTTCGTAGGCATGGCGTATGCCATCGGGATCTCCCACGGCGAACTTGTTGACGGGGATGTTCTCGCTCGGACCGACAACTGTGCGGTTTGGGGCCTCCGGGGGCTTTCGGCCAAACCGGGTTGAGAGCAGCAGCGTGCGCCAACCCTTTTCCTCGACCTCCCGGAGCTTGATGAGCGGCGGGTTGTCGACGAGCCCTCCATCGAGATAGGCGCGGCCGCGCAGTCGTCCGACGGGCATGAACGGCGGTACCGAGGACGTCGCCACGAGGGCGTCGACCAGTTCGCTGGGGTAGTCGACATTGTGCGTCGAGATCCAAACCGGCTTCAGCCCCATGTGTCGTCCGGCGCGAGAATGGGACCCGTCCGTCAAAAGCTTCTCGATCTGGTAGGCGCCAATCGAGCCGAGTGCGCCAAGGGCGCCTGGCATCCAGCCGGGCAGCGCGGATAGCTGGATCAGCATCGGTGGGGCTGCCTTCAGCGCGTCGAGTTCGGCTTCCCCGAATTCCTGGGCGAGGAACCGGCGATAGAGGTCGCCGACGACAAGCGGCGATTGACGCCGCTTCAGCGCCCTCCAGTCCAGATCGCGTTGACGGGTTTCGGCGAAGGCGAAGGCTGCCGCGCGAACCCGGTCGCCGACTCCCGCCAGATGCATGGCGCCATGATAGGCGCCGGCCGACACGGCAACGTAGAAGCGCGGCGTGAGGCTGGCGTGTTCAGAATAAGCCTTCAGGAAGCCGCTTTGCCAGTAGCAGCGGTTGCCGCCCCCTGCGAGCCCGACGGCATCAAAAGTTGGATGATCTGACATGTGTTCGTTTCGTAGAGTGCGCTGTCGTTCAGGTCAGAACTTTCGTCCTGCCGTGTCAATGCCCAAAACCGGCAGACAAGGCGCAAACGAAAAAGGGCGGCTTTCGCCGCCCTCAGACTGCTGACAAACCCCTGGCTACATCCGGGGGTTTATGATTCACTGGGACATGTTGAAGAAACCTGCTCCCGAACAGACGGCTCTCGAGAAGATCACGAAAATCTAAGACCAAAACACCACCTGACCGCGCACCTCAAAACAAGAAAACCCGCCAAGCAAAAATCGGCGGGTTTGTCAGCGGTCTGAGGGCGGCTTTCGCCGCCCTTCAGACAACCCGTATTGGGTTACCGAATGCGTTTCGCAGCGGGCTCCGGCACCAGCTCGCCGTCGAGACGGCGATCAAGGTAGTCGCCGCAATCCTCGATCAGCGTTTCCACCTGGCCGCCGAAGAAGTGGTTGGCGCCGGGGATGGTCTTATGGGTAATCAGGATGCCCTTCTGGGTCTTGAGCTTGTCGACCAGGCCCTGAACGTCCTTTTCCGGCGCGACCTTGTCGCTATCGCCGTGGATGATCAGGCCAGAGGAGGGACAGGGTGCCAGGAAGGAGAAGTCGTAGGTGTTCGGCTGCGGGGCCACAGAAATGAAGCCCTCGATTTCCGGGCGACGCATCAGCAGCTGCATGCCGATCCACGAGCCGAAGGAATAGCCTGCAACCCAGCAGCTCTTCGAATCGGGATGCAGACTCTGGACCCAATCGAGCGCCGAAGCCGCGTCGGAGAGTTCGCCCGCGCCATGGTCGAATTCGCCCTGGCTGCGGCCGATGCCGCGGAAGTTGAAACGGAGCGTCGTGAAACCGCGCTTCTGGAACATGTAGAAGAGCTGGTAGACGATCTGATTGTTCATCGTGCCGCCGAACTGCGGGTGCGGGTGCAGGATGATGGCGATCGGGGCGCTTTTTTCCTTCGACGGCTGGTAGCGTCCCTCGAGGCGGCCGGCCGGGCCGTTGAAGATGACTTCGGGCATAAACTCGGGTCCCTGTCTTTTTTCTGTGTTCGGACACCCCATATCCCGCGAGCTGACTTGACGAAACATGTCAGCTTTTCTAGAACAGTTTAGAACCGTTCGAAACTGCGATGGTGGGCCATCCGGTGTGGACGTGTCTTAGTTCAAGCCCGGCGCGAATATCAAGAAAAATGCGTCGGTTGGCCGAAACCAACGAAAACTGGTCCCGGATGAGCAAGAGCCGCATCTATCTCGACTGGAATGCCACGGCGCCGCTTCTACCGGCCGCTCGTGATGCGTTCGTCGACGCGCTTTCGCTTCAGGGAAACCCGAATTCGGTTCATGCGGATGGTCGTGCGGCACGGGCCGCCATCGAGACCGCGCGCCGGCAGGTCGCGGTGCTGGTCGGGGCGGCGCCCGCGAATGTCGTTTTTACGTCGGGGGCGACGGAAGCGGCCAATATGGTGCTGACGCCCGATTACGCGATGGGCCGCTCGCCGCTTCGCTTCGGCCGGCTTTACGTCTCTGCAATCGAGCATCCGGCGGTCAGGCTCGGAGGGCGGTTCGCCGCTTCCGAGGTGACCGAAATTTCTGTGACATCGGATGGCCTCGTCGATCTTGCAGCGCTTGAAGCCTTGCTTGCTGTCCATCCGGCGGATGCCGGCCTGCCCTTGGTGGCGGTGATGGCGGCGAACAACGAGACCGGTGTGATCCAGCCCGTTCGGGAGGTGGCAGCGCTCGTCCATGCCAGGGGCGGTTTGATCGTCGTCGACGCCGTGCAGGCCGCGGGACGCATTCCGATTGATATCGCGGCGATAGACGCCGATTTCCTGATTGTCTCGGCTCACAAGATCGGCGGTCCGAAAGGGGTGGGCGCGTTGGTGTCGCGTGGCGAGACCCTCATGCCGAAGCCGCTGGTGACGGGCGGCGGGCAGGAGAAGGGGCACCGCGGCGGTACGGAAAACGTTGCCGCGATTGTCGGTTTCGGGGTCGCGGCCGCCGCAATGGCCGAAGGCATCGGCGATCGAAATGCGTCAATTGGGGCTTTGCGCGACCGGCTTGAGACGCGGATGCGGGACGTTGCGCCCGATGTCGCAATCTACGGCGCGTCGGTTCCGAGGATTTGCAACACCACGTTCTTCGGCCTGCCGGGACTGAAGTCCGAAACCGGGCAGATCGCCTTCGACATCGAAGGCGTCTCGCTGTCGGCCGGATCGGCCTGTTCGTCGGGAAAGGTCGGGCAAAGTCACGTGCTGACGGCGATGGGGCACGATCCGAAATCGGGAGGATTGCGTATGTCTCTCGGGTATTCGACGACAGAGGAAGAGATCGACCGGGCCTTGGAGGTCTTCGCCCTGGTCAACGGCCGGCGGCCTCGGGAGGAAAGGGCCGCCTGAGGTCGTAAAACTTGCCGATTGGCAAATTTCGCTTGCGAAAAGGGGTGAAATCACGCCTTTCGCTCTTACATAGAGTCGGGACTTCCCCGCCTCACTACGTTGACAAGCTGCCGGCCTTGACCCGGCAAGATTGGAGAACGCACATGGCTGCGGTACAGGAAACAATCGATCAGGTCCGCCAGATCGATGTCGACCAGTACAAATACGGTTTCGAGACCACGATCGAGGTCGAGAAGGCTCCGAAGGGTCTGAACGAAGACATCATCCGTTTCATCTCCGCGAAGAAGCAGGAGCCGGACTGGATGCTGGAATGGCGGCTTGAAGCCTACAAGCGTTGGCTCACCATGGAGGAGCCGACCTGGGCACGCGTCAACTACCCGAAGATCGACTTCAACGACATCTATTACTACGCCGCACCGAAGACTGCTGCGGGTCCGAAGTCGCTTGATGAAGTCGATCCGGAGCTTCTGAAGGTTTACGAGAAGCTCGGCATTCCGCTCAAGGAGCAGGAAATGCTGGCCGGCGTTCAGTCGTCGAGGATTGCTGTCGACGCGGTGTTTGATTCGGTGTCGGTCGTCACGACCTTCAAGGAAGAGTTGAAGAAGGCCGGCGTGATCTTCATGTCGATCTCGGAAGCCATTCGCGAGCACCCTGATCTTGTGAAAAAGTATTTGGGATCGGTCGTTCCAACCTCCGACAATTATTACGCGACGCTGAATTCCGCGGTGTTTACCGACGGTTCCTTCGTGTTCGTTCCCAAGGGTGTTCGTTGCCCGATGGAGCTGTCGACCTACTTCCGTATCAACGAGAAGAACACCGGCCAGTTTGAGCGCACGCTGATCATCGCCGAAGAAGGGGCCTACGTATCCTATCTCGAAGGCTGCACGGCGCCACAGCGCGATGAAAACCAACTGCATGCGGCCGTTGTCGAACTCGTGGCGCTCGACGATGCCGAGATCAAGTATTCGACCGTCCAGAACTGGTATCCGGGCGACAAGGATGGCAAGGGCGGCATCTACAACTTCGTCACCAAGCGTGGCGATTGCCGTGGTGCGCGCTCCAAGATCTCGTGGACCCAGGTCGAGACTGGCTCCGCGATCACCTGGAAGTACCCGTCCTGCATTCTGCGCGGCGATGACAGCCAGGGCGAGTTCTACTCGATCGCCGTCTCGAATGGCCATCAGCAGATCGACAGCGGCACCAAGATGATTCATCTCGGCAAGAACACCAGGAGCCGGATCATCTCGAAGGGCATCTCGGCCGGCGTGTCGGAAAATACCTATCGCGGCCAGGTCTCGATGCACCGCAAGGCGGCAAACGCGCGCAATTTCACCAATTGCGACTCGCTACTTATCGGTGACAAGTGCGGCGCGCATACCGTGCCTTACATCGAGGTCAAGAACTCGACGGCCAAAGTGGAGCACGAGGCGACGACCTCGAAGATCTCCGAGGACCAGAAGTTCTACGCCATGCAGCGCGGCATCCCGGAAGAAGAGGCGATCGCACTGATCGTCAACGGCTTCGTCCGCGACGTCATCCAGCAGCTGCCGATGGAGTTTGCTGTCGAGGCGCAGAAGCTGATCAATATTTCGCTCGAGGGTAGCGTGGGGTGATGAACGAGAAGGTCGAGAACCTCATTTTGGAGCATCTGCGTGTCATGCGCACCGATATCGCCTCGTTGAAAGAGGAGATGGTCGGGATGCGGTCCGAAATGCGGGCTATGAAGCAGCATATGGCCGGGTTCATGACCGACGAGACGAGACAGGATGGCGAGATTGCGGAACTGAAGCTGCGTCTCGACCGGATCGAAAAGCGGCTGGAATTGAGCGAATAGCCGATCGCCGCGCAACGACAATCGAATATCTGGGATAGAAATCATGCTTGAAATCAAGAACCTCCACGCCCGCATCGCCGAAGATGGCACCGAGATCATCCGCGGTCTGAACCTGACCGTGAAGCCGGGCGAGATCGCCGCCGTCATGGGCCCGAACGGCTCGGGTAAATCGACTCTTTCCTACATCCTGTCGGGTCGCGAGGACTACGAGGTCACCGAGGGCGATATCCTCTATAACGGCGAGAGCATTCTCGAACTCGATCCGGCCGAGCGCGCCGCCAAGGGTATCTTTCTCGCCTTCCAGTATCCGGTCGAAATCCCGGGCGTTGCCACCATGCAGTTCCTGAAGGTGGCCATGAACGAGCAGCGCAAGGCGCGCGGCGAGGCGGAACTGACGACGCCGGATTTCATGCGCCTCGTCAAGGAAGCCTCGGCCAAGCTGCAGATCAATCCAGATATGCTGAAGCGCCCGCTGAATGTCGGTTTCTCCGGCGGCGAAAAGAAACGCGCCGAGATCCTGCAGATGGCGCTTCTGGAGCCGAAGCTCTGCATTCTCGATGAAACGGATTCGGGTCTCGACATTGATGCGCTGAAGATCGTTGCCGATGGTGTCAATGCGCTTCGCTCGCCGGATCGCGCCGTGATCGTCATCACCCACTACCAGCGCCTGCTCGACTACATCGTGCCGGATACCGTCCACGTTCTCTACAAGGGCCAGATCATCAAGTCGGGCGACAAGGACCTTGCGCTCGCGCTCGAAGCCAATGGCTATGCCGACATCATCGGTGAGGCGGCCTGAGGCCAGGAAGGAGCTTTTCGATGGATCTGAAAGCTGCAAACAGGCCGACAGCCGCCGAAAGCGCGCTGATCGAGGCCTATACCGCCCAGGTCGGAACCCTGCCGGGTGACGGCTCGGTGATGATCGCCCGCGACCGGCTGTTCGCCGAGCTTCGTCAGGGTGGGTTGCCGACACGCCGCGTCGAGGCCTGGCACTATACCGACCTCAAGACACTTCTGCGCGCGGTTCCGGCGATGGAGCCTGCGGCGACGGGTGACGTGGCTACGCCGTTGGTCGCCGGGTCGTCTCTGTTGGTTGTCAACCAGGGTCGCACGCAAAACGCAGGATCGCTGCCGGACGGCGTTGTCGTCGAGCGGCTGAGCGAAGCTCTCGTTGCAGGTCGTCACGTCGCTGGCCTCGTGCCCTTCAAGGCTGACGATGCGATCGGCCGGATCAACGGAAGTTTCGTGACCGACGGTTTTGCACTGTCGTTTGCCGACGGCACCGAGCTCGAGGCGCCACTCGAACTCCAGCTCACGCATGCGGCGGGACAAGCGCACAGCCGGTTTCCGGTTTCGATCGGCGCCGGCGTTAAGGCAACCGTGATCGAGCGGCATATCTCGTCGGCCTCAGGCGCGTCTTTCGTCAGCTCGGTCAGCGATCTGACGCTCGGCGAAGGTGCGGAAATCACCTGGGTCATCGTCCAGGCGCAAGGTGCTGAAGATACCCATCTCGGCCAGATCAAGGCCGTGCTCGGCACGGATGCGAAATTCCGGCTTTTCATCGTGAATACGGGCGGAAAGCTGGTGCGCCAGGAAGTGCATGTGAACACCGCCGGCGAGGGTTCGGACTTCACCTTGCGGGGGGTCAACCTGCTCGGTGGCGACACGCATACCGACATCACGATGACGCTCGGCCATGACGTTCCCAATACGACGTCGACGGAAGTCATCCGCAACGTGGTGTTCGATCGGGCGAAGGGCGTCTTCCAGGGCATGATCAAGGTGGCGCCGGATGCGCAAAAGACCGATGCCCGAATGGCCTGCAATACGCTGCTGATGTCTGATGATGCCGAGTTCTCGGTCAAGCCGGAGCTGGAAATCTTTGCCGATGACGTGCAGTGCGCCCATGGTGCGACGGTCGCGGATATCCTGAAGACGCATCTCTATTACCTGATGTCGCGCGGCATTCCGGAGAAGAAGGCACGTGGGCTGCTGATCAACGGCTTCGTTGCCGAGATCGTCGAGGAACTGGAGGACGAGGCGCTGGTGGAAGCACTGGAAACCGTCATCTCCGACTGGCTGGAGCGTCATGGCTGATACGATCGCCACGCAGGTTGGCTATGACGTCGAGGCGGTGCGAAGGGATTTTCCGATCCTGTCGCGCACCGTCCACGGCGACAAGCCGCTGGTCTATCTCGACAATGCCGCCTCGGCGCAAAAGCCGAAGATGGTGATCGACGCGATCAGCCATGCCTATGGCCACGAATATGCCAATGTGCATCGTGGCCTGCACTTCCTGTCGAACGCTGCGACCGACGCCTATGAGGCGGCGCGCGAGAAGGTGCGGCGCTTTCTGAATGCCGGCTCGATCGATGAGGTGATTTTCACGAAGTCCTCGACCGAGGCGATCAACACGGTCGCCTATGGCTGGGGCATGAAGCATGTCGGCGAGGGCGACGAGATCGTTCTGTCGATCATGGAGCATCACTCCAATATCGTGCCGTGGCATTTCCTGCGCGAGCGCAAAGGGGCGAAGCTGGTCTGGGCACCTGTCACAGACGATGGCGCCTTCGACATGGAGGCCTTCGAAGCCTGCCTGACAAAGCGCACCAAGCTGATCGCGATCACACATATGTCGAACGCGCTTGGCACCGTGGTTCCGGTCAAGGAGGTCTGCCGCATCGCCCGTGAGCGTGGCATCGCCGTCATGATCGACGGCAGCCAGGGTGCCGTGCACATGCCGGTCGATGTCACCGACATCGACTGCGACTGGTATGCGGTGACCGGCCATAAGCTCTATGGTCCGTCCGGCATTGGCGTGCTCTACGGCAAGATGGACAGGTTGCGCGATATGGACCCGTTCATGGGCGGCGGCGAGATGATCGTCGAGGTGAGCGAGGATGCGATCACCTACAACGATCCGCCGCACCGGTTCGAGGCGGGCACGCCGCCGATCGTGCAGGCGATCGGGCTCGGCTATGCACTGGACTACATGGAAAGTCTTGGCCGGGATGCGATCGCTGCGCACGAGGCCGATCTGAAAACCTATGCCGAGGAACGGCTCCGGGCGATCAACTCGTTGAAGATTTTCGGCAATGCGCCCGGCAAGGGGGCGATCTTTTCGTTCGAGCTTGCCGGCATCCATGCGCATGACGTCTCAATGCTGATCGACCGCCGCGGTGTCGCCGTTCGAGCAGGTACGCATTGCGCCCAGCCGCTTCTGGCCCGCTACGGCGTGACGTCGACCTGCCGCGCCTCGTTCGGACTTTACAACACGAGGGAAGAGGTCGATGCGCTCGCCGACGCGCTCGACTATGCCCGCAGCTTCTTTGCCTGAGGACCATGCCATGAGCGACACGGAAGACAAGATCGACGTCCGCGAGGGCATAATCAACACAGCCATTCCGGCGGAAGAAGTGGCGCGGCTTTCCGATGATATCATTGCGGCGCTGAAGACAGTCTACGATCCGGAAATACCGGCCGACATCTTCGAGCTTGGTCTCATCTACAAGATCGACATCGAAGACGACCGTACGGTCAAGATTGTCATGACGCTGACGGCTCCGGGCTGCCCGGTGGCTGGTGAGATGCCCGGCTGGGTGGAGAACGCCGTTGGCGCGGTCGAGGGCGTGTCGAATGTCGAGGTCGAAATGAGCTTCGATCCGCCGTGGACACCGGACCGGATGTCGGAAGAGGCGCAGGTCGCCGTCGGCTGGTATTGAGGTCCCGGATCGGTTATTCTCTGCGGGATTTGCGGAGGCGAAGACGATGGGTGCCGAGACAATCCGCGTTGCTTTGAGTGACGAAATGCGCGACATCGTCGAGGATGCCTTGTCTTCCGGCGACTTCAAGTCGGCCGAAGATGTCGTGTCGGCGGCGCTGACACAATGGCAGGCCGAACGGCTGCTCGCAAATTTCACGCCGGAAGAGCTCGATGTACTGATCCAGGAAGGGCTGGACAGCGGCGATCCGATTGATGGGGAAGAGGCGTTTCGGCGTATCGAAGAGGATCTGGAGCGTTACATTGCATCCAAGAGGGCTTGATGACCCTCATTCTTCGCCCCTTAGCGAAGCTCGATATACAACTCGCCGCGCAGTATATCGCCGACCGGAACCCGGATGCGGCGAGGGCTTGGCGGAGGACGATCCTAGCGACAGCTCGTAGGTTGGCCGAGATGCCTGGAATGGGGCATCTGGTGGAAGGGCGAGCTGACGGCGTGAGAATGTTCTGCAAAGACGGCTACCTCATCTTCTACAGGGTGCTATTCGGCGATATCGAAATCCTACGCGTGATTCACGGCGCACGGGACTGGGGAAGGTTGTTTCGTTGACGGTCTTGTTGATCCTTTGACCGCCAACCCCTACATTGAAGACGAAGGCACCGGACCTTGAACCCGGATGCCCAAGGAGAAGACCATGGCTTTCAGCGTCATGACCATGACGGACAAGGCGGCAGCACGGGTTCGTGCGATCGTCGATAATTCCCCGGGCGCCAAGGGCGTGCGCGTCGGCATCAAGAAGGGCGGATGCGCCGGGATGGAATACACCATCGACCTCGTGACTGAGCCCCAGGCGAAGGACGACCGGATCGAACGCGATGGCGCGTCGGTGTGGATCGATCCGGCGGCCGTGCTTTATCTGCTTGGAACTGAAATGGATTTCGAAACCACGACGTTGCGCTCGGGGTTCACGTTCCACAATCCCAACCAAACGTCAGCCTGCGGCTGTGGCGAGTCGGTGGAACTGAAAGCCGCCGACCTTGCAGAACTTGCCCGTCAGAAGCAGGGGGCCGACGCGCACGGGTGACAGGTCTGCTCCGTGCGTTGCCTCAGCCACGATGATTTGCCAATGTGGCAGCCTAGCGTGGCGATCGATCGGGTGGGCGCAGAGTGACTATGCTGCTGTTCGGAAAGGGACTGTTGCTGGGGCTAGCCATCGCTGCCCCGGTGGGTCCAATCGGAGCGCTCTGCATCCAGAGAACGTTACAGCGGGGTTTTCTCGCCGGTATCGCCGGAGGTCTGGGAACCGCGCTCGCCGACGGTGCCTATGCCGCGATGGCGGCGGCTGGTTTTGCGGCTCTTTCGGGCCTGCTGGAGGTGGTGTCGTTGCCGCTCCAACTGGCTGGAGGTGCCTTCCTGCTCTGGTTTGGTGTGACGAGTTTTCGTCCGCGCGGCGAAGTGAAGGCCGCCGGCACAGGTGCGCGCGATCTGGTCTCGACCACGGTCGCCACCTTTTTCCTGACCATTGCCAATCCGGCGACAATCCTCTCGTTCGCCGCCATCTTCGCCGGGCTTGGGCTGGCGGGTGAGCGGACCGGCCCGGCCTTGCTCGTGGCTGGTGTCTTCTGCGGCTCGATGCTCTGGTGGATTTTTCTCTCCGGTCTCGTGCGGCTTCTGCAGCATCGCCTACCGCCTTCATTCTCCACCTGGGTGTCTTGGGTGTCCGGGGGCGTGCTTCTCGGGTTCGGGCTGCTTTCCGTCGGCCTCGGACTGAGGACGCTGCTGCTATAAATCGGCCAAATCAGGCCATATCCGATAGGCCCGGTTTTGGACGGTGACTGTGGCCATGCTTTGCGCCAACGTTGCCGACGGACGCCCTCGGAGGGGCCGGAGCGTCCACAGATCGTTCTCTCCAAGGATCATTTCCGTGCGCAAAGTTCTTTGCTCGGCGGCCATTGCGCTGCAACTGGCGGCGGGCGTCGCCTCGATCTCCCACTACCAAGCCGAAGCGGCCGTACAGCACCGCATGAAGCGCGTGAGGTCTCCCTATTTTATCATGACGGCGCTCGAGAAGCGCGGCATCGAGGTTATCGCCATGCGCCGCCTGGCGCAGGTCTATTTCCTGCACGTCCGCGATGGCTTCGGCACCGAAGCGCTGATGGCCGTCGATGGTCGCAACTCGGAGATCATCGGCCTTCTCGTCCTGTCGCTCGGCCGCGGGGTAAGCCCGATCGTGACCGGTTCGCGCGGCCGCCATTTTGTCGACCTGACCTACACGTTCGGCTACACGGTGGAGTGGACCGTGTTCGAAAGCTACACCGTCATCACCACGGAGGAACTCTCCGTGACCGAAGAGTATGTCGAAGTGACGTACGAGGAATACGAGGAGGTCGTCTACGAAGAGGTCGAGGAATACGCCGAGGGTGATCTCGACGAAGGCCTGCCGGACGACGCTGCCGGCGATCTGCTGGTGGAAGAGGAGATCGAGGCGTATTCGGAAGAAGCGACATTCTCGGAGGACCAGCAGACGGAAGAAACGACTGATGACGAGGACATCTTAACGCAATCCGACCAGAGCGCCGATGAGGACACTGCCGCTGATATGGACGAAGACATGACCGACAACGTTGTCAACGATGTCGATGGCGCGGATGATCAGGCCGGCGATGACGAGGCGATTTACGAGGAGGCCGAGGACACGACGGAGCAGGACGATGTCGTGGAAGAGCAGGTTGTCGACGAAGAACCAGACTATGCGGACGATGCTGAAGACGTCGAGGAGCCCGTCGAAGACCAGTTTGTCGAAGATGAGCCTGTCGACGATGAGCCGGTGATCGACGAAGAAGAGTAAGACGACCGGAAGCCGGTCCGATGAGGGCCGGCTTCGCCGGCCGCAGGGCTCAGTCGCGCTTTATGGAGAGCAGCACGTCCCAGATTTCGGCACCGGTCTCCCAGACGGCGGCGTTCGACTTGAAGGCCGTTTCTGCCTCGACGAGAGATAGCATTTCCTGGGCGAGGTCGACATTGGAAGCGTCGGGGAGGGTGGTTTCCCCCGACGGAGAAACGGAAGCGGTAACGCCAACGCGCGAGCCTGTGACGAAGTCGGTCACGCGCCTGTCATAGCCGGGCGTCAAGGCATTGGCGACATTGTTCGCCGTCGCGCTTAGCCGCGTCGTTTGCGCCTGCATGCCGGACAGGGCGACACCCATGACGGCTGAGATGCTCATTCCTTGCCCCCCGATGCACAGAACGGTCAGGGCTCCATTGATAATATGAAGGTTTTAGCAAACTCTGAAAAGACGAGGTGAGCGAAGCATTTCTTAAAAACACTGCATTTTAAGGAAGATACATTCCAGCTTTTTGCATCTTCGGCCGTCAATGACTGATGAGCGCCGTTCCCGCGATCGCCAGCGCGGCGCCGACCCAAGCGTGTGGCCGCGGCATCTTCCGGCTGCGCAGCCATACCATCGGCAGGATGACGATCGGCGTCATGGAAGAAAGGGTGGAGACGATGCCGACATTGCCGCCCGCCAGCGCTGCCATCAGCAGGGACATGCCGAGCGTGGTGCCGAAGAATGCTGCGGTCGCGGCAAGTCCGAGGTCGCCGAGGCGGAATGTTCCGCCTTCGCGCCGGATGGCGGGAATGAAGAGAAGAGCCCAGAACACAAAGACAGCAAAGCCTGACCGGATGGCCATCGCCGCAAACGGTTCAACCCCGGGTGCCATTGCCGGTCGAGCGAGCAGGCTGCCGAATGCCTGGCCGAAAGCGGTGACAACGCCAAGCGCGATCCCAAGCAGCGATATCGGCGGGCTTTGCGGTGCCGGTGCCTCGATAGGCTGCTGGTCGGCGAGCGGGATCATGGGGGCTGGGCGTCGGCGGCGCACGCCGATGGCAATGAGGATCCCGGTCAGGATGAGCGCTACACCGACGCCTTGGCGGCCGGAGATCGTCTCTCCCAGAGCCACATAGCCGAATAGCAGCGCGAAGGGTGACGCAAGGGAGAAGAGCAGCGCCGTTACGCGCGGTCCGGCCGTGTAGATCGCCGCGAAATAGGTTGTGGACGCAACAACGATGCCGGCTGTGCTGGAGCCGATCAGTGCCCAGATCTGCCATGGACCGAGCGTATTCCAGCCACCGGTCATCGTCGCCGCGATGGCAGTGAAGAGAAAGGCGGAGGTGAGCTGCCAGCGCGTCAGCCGCATCAATGGAACCCGGCCGTTCAGTTCATTGACGAACATGGAACTTGCCGCGATGCAGGCGGCGGAGCCGATGGCCAGAGCTTCGGAAACGAACATGGATGCGCCTTCGCCTCGGTGGTGAGGGTGAGCTATGTCGAAGCCGGAAGCGAAAGGCAAGCGACCTGGACGTGGTGCCTCCGGTGATCATTCGGAGAGCCGGGCTAGCTCTTGACGTTCAGTCTTCAGGACATCCAGCCCGCTGTGGCGGCGACGAGGACCAGATACCGTCCGACCTTGGCGAGAGTGACGAGTGCGAGAAAGGTCGGTAACGGTTCGCGCAGCACACCCGCGACCACCGTGATCGGGTCGCCGACGACGGGAAGCCAGCTCGCCAACAGCGACCAGCGGCCATACCTGGCATACCAGCGCTGCGCTCGCTCCAGAGCGGCATGCGAGACGGGAAACCAGCGACGGTCGCGATACCGTTCAAGACCGCGCCCGAGAAACCAGTTGACGACGGAGCCGAGAACATTGCCGAGGCTCGCAACGGTCACCAGCAGAGCGAGCGGATGGCCGCCGGCAAGAACGAGGAAAACGAGCACGGATTCCGACTGTGCCGGGAGCAGGGTGGCCGCCAGAAAGGCAGAGGAAAAAAGCCCGAATAACGCCCCCATACCCCCGCTCACGCCGACGGTTCCGATATTTTTCCACCATACGGGCGGATAATGTTTTGGGCGTGCGGCATTCGGCAAAGGGCTCTGCTTGACGGGATAGTCGCTGTCTTGCATCGACATCGGCCGAATGACAAGCGGAAGCCCTTCACTCGGGTAGAGTTCCACCGGACCGTGCCATCGTGCCGGCGAGAATAAGCTGGTTGCGCATTTCGTTCTTCTCGAGTTCGGTGCCGTGTAAACGATCGACCTGACCATGGTTTCAGGGAGCGGGAGAGAGCGGCGGATTGCCCGGTCCGTTTCGAACGGAGAGGCGCGTCAGCGTCTTGCGACCACATCTTTCCACGCACAACGCGCCTCCCGCATCGCCCAATGCATAGAAACATGATTGTTATTATCTTGTTTTCTGTTGCGCCCGGAACTATAGGCCTGCGGACAGACAACCGACCAGGATTTATCCCGATGATTTTTGCCCGCACGCTCGCCGCCTCCACCCTTGTGACCATCGGTCTGCTTGCTGGAGCCGCGTCGGCTACTCCGACGGAATACCCTCTGACGCTTGAGAATTGTGGTGTCCAGGTCACCTTCCATAAGGCGCCGGAACGGGCGGTCGCGCTCGGGCAGAACAGCGCGGAAATCCTGCTGCTGCTCGGTCTCGAGGACAAGATGGCCGGGACAGCCTTCTGGCCGAGCAAGGTGCTGCCGGAGCTCGCGGAAGCCAATGCCAAGGTCAAGCTTCTGACGGTCGAGTTCCCGACGTTCGAGTCGATCCTCGCAGAGACCCCGGACTTCGTGGCGTCCGCCCTGCCGAGCCTTGTCGGACCCGACAGCAAGGTCGCAAAGCGCGAGGACTTCGACAAGGTCGGCGTGCCGAGCTACCTGTCGCCGAGCACCTGCCTTGCGACGGACGGCAAGTCGGATATGTACGGTAGCCGCAAGGCGTTGTGGAGTATGGACCTGCTCTACAAGGAGATCGACGAGCTGTCGCAGATTTTCGATGTTGCCGATCGCGGCCAGGCACTGATCGCCGACTTCAAGGCGCGAGAGGCAGCACTTCGTGCCGCAGCGCCGAAGGACGGAAAAAAGCTTTCCTATGTTTTCTGGTTCTCCAGCCCTTCGCCGTCGGCCGAAGCCTATCTGGGTGGCAAGAACGGTGCCTCGGGATTCATTGCCGACCTGCTTGGTGGAACGAACGCGATCACCACCGAAGCGGAGTGGCCGACGGTCGGATGGGAGGGAATCATCGCCGCCAATCCCGACGTTATCGTCGTCGCGAGCCTTGACCGCAACCGGTGGGAACTCGACACGCCGGAGGCCAAGATCCAGTTCCTGACGACCGATCCGGCTACCAGCCAGATGCCGGCGGTGCAGAACAAGGCGATCGTCGTCATGGACGGCCAGGCGATGAACCCGACGATCCGCACCGTCTATGGGGCGGAACAGGTGGCCGAACAGCTGAAGGCACTCGGTCTTCTCAAGTGAGCACGCTGACGGTCACACGCAACCGCGCTTTCACGTTCTGGGCGCTGCTTCTGGCCTCGATCGGGGCTGTGGCGCTCGCCGTGGCCGCAAGCGTTGGGATCGGCGACCTGCCGATCCCGCTTCAGACGACCTTCTACGCGGTAACCAACAAGCTCGGCTGGACCACGGCCGAGCTCAACCGCATTCATGAGACCGTCATCTGGGACTATCGGCTGAGCCGGGCTCTGGTCGCGGCCTTCTGCGGCGCGGGGCTGGCGCTGTCGGGCGCGATCATGCAGTCGCTGCTGCGCAATCCGCTCGCCGAACCCTATGTGCTCGGCATTTCCGCAGGCGCGTCTACGGGCGCGGTCGCGATCGTGATCCTGGGGCTCGGAGCAGGAGCGGTTTCTCTGTCGGCGGGCGCGTTCGCAGGCGCCTTCGCCGCCTTCCTGTTCGTCGCACTGCTCTCCAACGGCACCCGTGGCGGCGCCGACCGGACCATTCTCGCCGGCGTCGCCGCGTCGCAGCTCTTCAACGCGGCGACCTCCTACATCGTGACCACATCAGCAAACGCCCAGCAGGCGCGCGACATCATGTTCTGGTTGCTCGGCAGCTTCGGCGGCGTGCGCTGGCCGGAATTCGCGCTGGTTTCCGTCGTGGTCGGATGCGGGCTCGTCATCTGTCTGCTTTATGCCCGCGTTCTCGACGCCTTCGCGTTCGGCGAAGAAGCGGCGGCGGCGCTCGGCGTCAATGTCGGCCGGGCGCGGATCGCGCTGTTTTCGCTGACGGCGGCGATGACGGCGACGATCGTCAGCATGGTCGGTTCCATCGGTTTCGTCGGTCTGGTCGTGCCGCATGCGGTCCGTTTCCTGGTCGGGCCTTTGCACCTCAGGCTCTTGCCGGCCTGCGCTGTCGGCGGGGCGGTATTCATGGTTCTCGCCGACATCGCTTCCCGTATCCTGGTGCCGCAGCAGATCCTGCCGATCGGGGTGGTGACGGCGCTCGTCGGCGTGCCGTTCTTCTCGCTCATCCTCTACCGGTTCCAGCGCGCGTCATGAGCATCTCGGTCGAAAATCTCAGCTGGAAGATCGGCCGGAAAACGATCCTCGACGGTGTCTCGTTCGAGACGCGGCCGGGCGAGATGCTTGGCCTGCTTGGCCCGAATGGATCGGGAAAGACTTCGCTGTTGCGTCTCGTCGCGGGATTGAAGAAGCCGCATGCGGGACGGGTGCTGATCGAAGGCCGGGATATCCATGCGACCCAAAGGCGGGTTCTGGCTCAACGCGTCGCCTTCGTCGAGCAGCATGCGGCGACCAATGCCAATCTTCAAGTGGTCGACGTGGTCAAGCTCGGCCGTTTTCCGCACCGCTCGATGTTCGCAGGGTGGACAGCGGCCGACGAAGTGGCAGTCGAGGAGGCGCTTGAAAGGGCAGGGATGTCGGAGAAGCGCCAGGACGGCTGGCAGAACCTGTCGGGTGGGGAGAAGCAGCGAGCGCATATCGCGCGGGCACTGGCACAAAGCCCGCGAGAGCTGATCCTCGACGAGCCGACGAATCATCTCGACGTCCAGCACCAGATCGGGCTTCTGCGGCTTGTCGCCGGTCTGCCGGTCACCAGCATCATCGCACTTCACGACCTCAACCACGCCGCCATGTTCTGCGATCGGCTGATTGTGCTGAATCACGGACGGATCGTGGCCTTTGGATCACCCGAGGACGTGCTGACGGAAGACCTGCTTCGCGGCGTCTTTGCCGTCGACGCGCGGGTGGAGACCTCGTCACATCATGGCCGGCCGCACATCCATTATCTGCGCTGACGTAGCCGCCCCATACTGGGAAAGAGGAAACGCCGCCTTTCGGGCGGCGTTTCCATGCTAAAGTCTTACTCTGCCGCTTCGGCGTATTCGCTCATCGGCGGGCAGGTGCAGACGAGGTTGCGGTCGCCGTAGACATTGTCGACCCGGTTGACCGGCGACCAGTACTTGTCGACGCGGAAGGCGCCGGGCGGGTAGCAGGCCTGTTCGCGGCTGTAGGGACGGTTCCACTCGCCGACGAGATCCTCGACCGTGTGCGGCGCGTTTTTCAGCGGATTGTTGTCCTTATCCATCCGGCCTTCCTCGACCGCGCGGGCTTCCTCGCGGATCGCCAGCATGGCCTCGCAAAAGCGGTCGATTTCCGCCTTGGTCTCGCTTTCCGTCGGCTCGATCATCAGCGTGCCGGCGACCGGCCAACTCATGGTTGGGGCATGGAAGCCGCAGTCGATCAAGCGCTTGGCGACGTCATCGACCGAAATGCCCGCAGAGGCGTTCAGCGGTCGCGTGTCGATGATGCACTCGTGTGCCACGCGGCCAGCCTCGGACTTGTAGAGCACGTCGTAGGCGCCCTTCAGTCGCTCGGCGATGTAGTTGGCGTTGAGGATCGCCACCTTGGTCGCCTGCGTCAGGCCTTCGCCGCCCATCATCAGGCAGTAGGACCAGGAGATCGGCAGGATCGACGGCGAACCGTAGGGACCGGCCGAGACCGCGCCCGGACGACCGTCGGTCGCGACATGGCCGGGCAGATAGGGCGCCAGATGCGACTTGACTCCAATCGGGCCCATGCCGGGACCACCGCCGCCATGCGGGATGCAGAAGGTCTTGTGCAGGTTGAGGTGCGACACGTCGGAGCCGATATCGCCGGGCCGGGAGATGCCGACCATGGCATTCATGTTGGCGCCGTCGAGATAGACCTGGCCGCCATGGAGGTGCGTGATGGCGCAGATCTCGCGCACTGTCTCCTCGAACACGCCGTGCGTCGAGGGATAGGTGATCATGCAGCAGGAGAGGTTATCCGCATGCTGTTCGGCCTTGGCGCGGAAATCATCGAGGTCGACGTCACCGTTGTCTTTCGCCTTGACCGGTACGACTACCATTCCCGCCATCTGTGCCGAGGCCGGGTTTGTGCCGTGCGCCGAGGTCGGGATAAGGCAGACGGTGCGGTGGGCATGACCCCGGGCGAGATGGTAGTTGCGGATCGTCAGGAGGCCCGCATATTCGCCCTGAGCTCCTGAATTCGGTTGCATCGAGATCGCGTCATAGCCGGTGACGGCGCAGAGCTTTTCAGAGAGGTCGTCGATCATCTCCTTGTAGCCGAGCGCCTGTTCCGGCGGCGCGAAGGGGTGGATTTCGGAGAACTCCGGCCAGGTGATCGGCAGCATCTCGGCCGTGGCGTTGAGCTTCATCGTGCAGGAGCCGAGCGGGATCATGGCGCGATCGAGCGCCAGGTCGCGGTCGGACAGCCGGCGGATGTAGCGCGTCATCTCGCTTTCGGCGCGGTTCATGTGGAAGATCGGATGCGTGAGATAGTCGCTCGTGCGCATCAGGTCCGCCGGTAGGCGATAATCCGCCTCGAACTCCGAAACCTTGAAGCCGCCGCCGAAGGCGCGCCAGACTGCTTCCAGCGTTGCCGGGCGTGTGCGCTCGTCGAGCGCGATGCCGATCTTCGTCTCGCCGACCTTGCGGAGGTTTACCCCTTCGGCCACTGCAGCGCGCAGGATAAGGCCCTGCATATGGCCGACGTCGACGGTTATCGTATCGAAGAAGGTGTCCGGCTCGACCTTGTAGCCCAGCTTTTGCAGCCCCTTGGCCGTTAGAACCGCCTTGCGGTGGACCTGTTGCGCGATCGCCTTCAGGCCATCGGGACCGTGAAAGACGGCATACATCGAGGCCATGACGGCGAGCAGCACCTGCGCCGTGCAGATGTTTGAGGTCGCCTTTTCGCGGCGGATATGCTGTTCGCGGGTCTGCAGCGACAGGCGATAGGCGCGGTTGCCGCGCGCGTCGACCGAGACTCCGACGAGACGGCCGGGCATCGATCGCTTGTGGGCGTCCTTGACGGCCATGTAGGCCGCGTGCGGTCCGCCATAGCCAACCGGCACGCCGAAGCGCTGGGAGGAGCCGATCGCCATGTCGGCGCCCATTTCGCCGGGCGACTTCAGGAGAAGCAAAGCGAGGATATCCGCCGCGACGGCGGCGACTGCGCCTGTCTGGTGCAAGCGGGCAATCAGGCCCGAAAAGTCCCTGACGTGCCCGTGTGTGCCGGGATACTGGAAGATCGCGCCGAAGACTTCGGTCGGATCGAGATCGGCGAAGGGGTCGCCGACGATCACGGTCCAGCCGAGCGGTTCCGCGCGGGTCTGGATGACGGCGATGGTCTGCGGGTGGCAGTCCCTGTCGACGAAGAAGGAGGTGGCCTTGGATTTCGCGACGCGCTGGCAGAGCGCCATGGCTTCGGCGGCCGCGGTTGCTTCGTCCAGCAGCGAGGCGTTGGCCACGTCCATGCCGGTCAGGTCGCAGACCATGGTCTGGTAATTCAGCAGCGCTTCCAACCGACCTTGGGAAATCTCGGGCTGGTAGGGCGTATAGGCCGTATACCAGGCGGGATTTTCGAGAATGTTGCGCTGGATCACCGGCGGCGTGATCGTGCCGTAATAGCCCTGGCCGATCAGCGATGTCAGCACCTGGTTCTTGTTGGCGGTTTCCCGCAGCTTGTCCAGCGCCTCGCGCTCGGTCATGGCGGCGCCCCAGGTGAGCGGGATTTCCTGCCGGATCGAGGGCGGCACAGTGGCGTCGATGAGCGCATCGAGCGTGGGATAGCCAACGATCTTCAGCATCTCCGTCATCTCGGACGGTGAGGGGCCGATATGACGACGGTTGGCGAAGTCGTACGGATCGTAGTCGGTGAAGGAGAATTCGACTGGCGTTGTCATGCGATCAGCTCTTTGTAGGCGGCTTCATCGAGAAGGGCGTCGGCATCGGCCACGTTGGCGAGCTTCAGCTTGAAGAACCAGGCAGCACCCTGCGGATCGGAATTGACCAGCGACGGGTCGTCGACGATCGCCTGGTTGACCTCGACAATCTCGCCGTCGAGCGGACAAAACACGTCCGATGCGGCCTTGACGCTCTCGACGGTGGCGGCTTCACCATCCTTCTTGAATGTCGCGCCGACCTCCGGAAGCTCGACGAAGACAAGATCGCCCAGCTGGTCGGCGGCATGACGGGTGATGCCGACGGTCGCGACGTCGCCGTCGAGTTTGAGCCATTCGTGTTCGGCGGTGAATTTGATCATTGTGTTGTCCTCTGGTGGGATAGGGAAAAAAATGCTGGTGGCGGCTAACGCCGGTAGCCGGGGGTCACGAAGGGCAGGGCGGTCACGGTTAGGGGCAGATACTTGCCACGAACCTCGGCGAAGAGTTGCGTGCCGGGTGCGGCGAGCGCCGTGGGCACGTAGCCCATCGCGATGGGACCTTCGACGGTCGGGCCGAAGCCGCCCGAGGTGACATGGCCTACCTCGTTCAAGCCTTCCGCGTCCGCAAAGAGTTTCGCCGGAGGGCGGACGGGGGCCTTACCCTCAGGTTTCAGGCCAACACGGCGGCGCGTGGCGCCGTCTTCAAGCTCGGCGAGCACGCGGTCCGCGCCGGGGAAGCCGCCTTCACGTTCGCCGCCCCGGCGACGGGCTTTCTGGATCGCCCATTCCAGCCCGGCCTCGATCGGGGACGTGGTCGTGTCGATGTCATTGCCATAGAGGCAGAGGCCCGCCTCCAGGCGGAGCGAATCGCGGGCACCGAGGCCGATCGCCTCGCAGGCGTGGTGGCTGAGGAAAATCTCCGCCAGTTCGGTCGCGCGCTCTGCCGGAACGGAGATCTCGTAGCCGTCCTCGCCGGTGTAGCCCGAGCGGGAGACGATGCAGTCTATGTCGTGCAGAGGTCCCTCGCGCATGTCCATGAACTTCATCGCATCGAGACCGGCCCACATCTGCGGCACGATCTCGTGGGCGCGGGGGCCCTGAACCGCGATGAGGGCGCGGTCTTCAAGCAGTTCGATGTCGCAGGTATCGGAGAGATGCGCCTTCATGTGCGCCACGTCGGCGTCCTTGCAGGCGGCGTTGACGACGACGAAGAGATGGTCGCCGCGGTGCGTGATCATCAGGTCATCGAGAATGCCGCCGTTCTCGTCGGTGAAGAAACCATAGCGTTGGCGGCCGTCCTTGAGTCCGAGGATGTCGACGGGAACGAGACGTTCCAGGGCTAGGGCGGCGTCCTCGTAGCGGCCGGATTTCGCACGCAGGAGCACCTGGCCCATGTGGGACACGTCGAAGAGGCCGGCGCTGGTGCGGGTATGAAGATGCTCCTTCAGAACACCCATCGGATATTGCACCGGCATGTCATAACCCGCAAACGGCACCATGCGGGCACCGCGCGATAGGTGAAGGTCGTGAAGCGGGGTCGTTTTCAGGGGAACGGTGTCGTCCACCATGGCCTCCGGATTGGCGCGAAACGCGCTGGCTCAAATTTGGCGCACGGGTCCCGCGCGCCGGTTCATTGAGCCCCCTCTGTCCCTTCGCCTGAGATTGTTATCCCTTCGGCGCGTCACGGTCACAAACCGCGACGTCTCTCCAGAGTCCTGTCGGCACCCGTGGTCCTTTGGCCTGAGAGTTTCCGGGGCGGTTGCTCCTTCGGCACCGGATCGAACCGGTTCTCCCAACGGGTTCTCGCCATTATCGACGGGACCCGCCACTTGGCAAGGGGCAAATGTCGTCACCAGCACAATTTTCGTCGCATCGTACGCGGGGGCGTGCGCGTGCTGCACGTGGCGCTTAGTCTTTCTTGTCCGGAAGACCTTTGCGCTTCGTTTCCGCCATGTCCTCAAGCTCCTTCTCGCTCATGGATTCGGCCATGCTCTTCGAGGCCCCCTTGAGCTTTTCCTTCGGCGTATCGCCGCGCTTGGCAGAAAGGGCGGCGCCGGCTGCTTTCTGCTGGGCCTTGGACTTTGCGGGCATGAATTTTCTCCTCCGGTTGTCGATGCAGAAACAAACAGCGAGAGACGGTTTTGTGTTCCTTTGTCGCAGCCTCTTTTCGATTTTGCCTTGCCGACTGATTCCGGCTAAGGAGGGCTGCCGGAGGGCCTGCGGAAATGGGCAAGACAATTGCGATGGTCGGGACGATGACGCGCCTTTTGTGCGCGATCGCGATGCTGTCGCTGGGTCTCGCACATACCCCGCCGCGTGTCGCGCTCGCCGCGTTCGACACGGCTGCGCTTCTCCTTCCCGACGGAACCTATGCCGATCTCTGTATCGGTGACGAGGGCCTGCCGCATCCAGGCCATGACATGGCGAAATGCGAGGCCTGCCTCATCGGCGGCTCGACGCTTCTGCCGCTGCCTGACGATGAGTCATGGCTGATCGACAGCTTTGAATGTCTGGACAATGGCCTTTCCGACGTCGTGGCCCATGTCACCGTTGATGCGCTTTCTCTGCCCCGGTCGCGCGGGCCGCCGACGTTCTCCTGATCTTCAATGCAAACGATGATCAATCGCCGCCTTGCGGCAAATCCGGTGACGTCGCAGGGCGGCCGGACACGGAGAACACCCATGAAAACCACTTTTCTTCTCGGCGCCACCGCGCTCGTTTCGCTCACCGGCGGCCAGGCGCTCGCCCACGCCACCTTCGCGAACCAGCCGGTGAAGGTCGGTTCCTATGTCGCCGCGGCGCTCCAGGTGCCGCACGGCTGCGACGGCAAGGCGACCAACGAGGTCCAGATCAAATTGCCGGAAGGCTTCATCTCCGCCAAGCCGCAGCCCAAAGCCGGCTGGGAAATCGAGGTGATCACCGGCGACTACCAGAAAGCCTATGACAATCACGGCACGCAGATCACCTCCGGTCCGGTGGAAATCCGCTGGAAGAACGGCGAACTGCCGGATAATTTCTACGATACGTTCGTGATTTACGGGAAGGTCGCCGAAGCCGACGAGGCGGGCCTCGCGTTCCCGACTGTTCAGCTATGCGGCTCGGATGCGCAGGTCAGCTGGACCGAGGTCGCTGCGGCGGGTGTCGATCCGCATTCTCTGGAAAACCCGGCGCCCGTTCTAAAGATTGTGGCCGCGGATCCGGCCGAAGATGCTCATGAAGGCCATGGCGCGCACGGCGCCCACGATGCCCATGCCGGGCACGGTGATATGGCCGCGGCCGCCGACCCCGGTAGCTTCGCTCCCGTCACGGTCGGTGACCTGGAACTGACGGCCGGCTTTACCAAGGCGATGTTGCCCGGACAGCCCGTCGGCGGCGGCTTCGTGACCATCAAGAACAACGGTCATCACGACGACGTTCTGGTGTCGGCGGAATCGCCGAATGCCGGTCGCGTCGAACTGCACGAAATGGCGATGGTCGGCGAGGTGATGAAGATGCGTGCACTGGCGGACGGCATTCCTGTCCCGGCCGGGCAGACCGTGGAGTTGAAGCCTGGTGGACTTCACATGATGTTCATGGAGGTCAAGGAACCGTTCGCCGAAGGCGCGACTGTTCCGGTGAAGCTGGTCTTCCAGAACGCGGGCGAGGTGGAGATCATGCTTCCGGTGGCGGCTGCCGGCAAGAAGAACTGATACCAAACAAGAGGCCGCAGTCAGTCAGGCTGCGGCCTTGCCGAACCCCCTTCGGCGGGTCAGGTCGTGCTGTTCTTGTAGGCGTCGATCGTCTGCTTCAGCGTTGCCTGCTGCTCGTGCCGCGATTGGTTCGCGCTCAGGAAATCAAGGCTGAGTTTGGACGATTGCACCATGTTCAGCGGTGCCGTCTTCCAGACGTCCTCGCCCTCGGCGGCGTTGTTGACGACCGCGCGCATATTGTCCTGGACATCGGTCTTGCGAGGAGACCGTATCGGTTTTTTCACGGCCTCCGACGCATAGGCGGCGGTATGGGCCGACACTGTGACTACTTGGGTCATGGCCTTACCACTTTGTTTATCTCTCTAATATAACAGCCCCTGCTTGTACGGTTCTTTAAATTAAAGCCTAGAATTTTAACGGTTCAACGGAGGGTGCGACATGGCGCCTCCGGCCGGTCGCTTGCGTTTGCGGACAAACTGGTCAAGCTTGAACAGAGCGTCGGCGGCGCGACCTGTCTGTCAGTGCCTGAAAATGTTAAGACTGCGCCGGCTCGCGATGCCTGAGGGAGGGTTCAGATGATCGTACTCGTGGGTTACGTCAGTATCGAAGGTCAGACACGGAAGATCGCCGAAGCGATCGCGGCGCGGATCGAAAAGGACGGTCACCGCGCCGTTCTCTTCAACGTGATGTCGATGGCGGAGTATGCGCTGGAGCGGCCCGAGGCGGCGATCCTCTGCGCCCCGATCCATGCCGGCCGCTATCCGGCGCCCTTCGTCGATTTCGTCCGCCGCGAGAAGGATTGGCTGTCCTCCGTTCCGAATGCCTTCGTGTCCGTTTCGCTGTTCATCCGCAGCGATATCGACGCAGAACAGGATGAGGCCCGACACTTTCCGGATGCGCTGAAGACTGAAACCGGATGGGCGCCGGATCATGTGCACCATGCCGCCGGTGCCTTCCGCTTCAGCGAGTACGATTTCTTCAAGCGCTGGATGATGAAGCGCATGGCGGAGCGGGAAGGCGCACCATCGGACACCGGTGAGGATGTCGAGTTCACCGACTGGAGCGAAATCGACCGGTTTGTGTCCGTTTTCCTGTCGTCGGCTGACCGCTGACAGGGTGCAAACAACGACGGCCGGATGTAAGGTCTGGACGAATCTTGTCCGCGTTCGATGCCGGAGTCCCTATGCTGCATGTCCTTCTCGTCGCCCTCGGCGGCGCTAGCGGCTCGGTCTGCCGCTATCTCGTCGGTCTTTTGACATTGCGCTGGTTCGGGCCGGCCTTCCCCTGGGGCACGTTGACCGTCAACGTCGTGGGCTCTCTGGCGATCGGGCTGTTCGCCGAACTGGTGGCACGGCGGTTCAACGCCTCGGCGGAATTACGACTGCTGATGATCACCGGTTTCCTCGGCGGCTTCACCACGTTTTCGGCTTTTTCCCTGGATTTCATCTCCTTGTTCGAGCGCGGCGCAACAGTTGCGGCAGTGACCTACCTCGTGGCAAGTGTCCTCCTTTCCGTCTGCGCGGTGATTGGCGGTCTGCAGATCGGCCGCATGCTGTTTTGACGGTATCCTCGATAGAGGTTGTCCGAAGGCGGTGAAATGCAGTAAAGCCGGCGTCTGACAAGCAAGACGCGGCGTTTCGGCCGCGCGCACGGAAGAGAACCCATGGCCGGCATAGAGCATATCAAGGTGGACGCGGACGAGGCGGGCATGCGCCTCGACCGGTGGTTCAAGGTGCACTATCCGGGACTGGGCTTCGGAGCGCTGCAGAAGCTGTTGCGCTCCGGGCAGATCCGTGTCGATGGCGGCCGGGTGAAAAGCGACAGCCGCGTGCAGCCGGGCCAACTCATTCGAATTCCGCCGATGGATATCGATCCGAAAAGCCCGAAGACCGGGCCGATCGCCGGCAAGGATCTGAAGCATGCCGGCGATGCGGAATTGCTGTCTCGCATGCTCTTGCACGAGGACGAGAAGGTATTCGTCTTGAACAAGCCGGCGGGGATCGCGGTGCAGGGCGGTTCCGGCGTCACGCGGCACATCGACAAGATGCTCGAGGCCTGGACCAGCCGAAAGGGCGAGAAACCGCGCCTTGTGCACCGTATCGACCGCGACACCTCCGGCGTTCTGGTCGTCGCGCGGACGCGCGGTGCGGCCCAGAAACTGACGGCGGCTTTCCGCGAGCGCGATACGAAGAAGACCTACTGGTCGCTGGTCAAGGGCGTGCCGCGCAAGCGGGAGGACAAGATTTCCACCTGGCTGGTCAAGGAGCCGACGATCGACGGCGACCGCATGCGGATCGCCAAGCATGGCGAGGAGGGGGCGGACCACGCAGTCTCCTACTATCGCGTCGTGGACACGGCTGCGCAGAACCTCGCCTGGCTGGAAATGGAACCGTATACCGGCCGTACCCACCAATTGCGCGTGCACGCTTTGCACATCGGGCATCCGATCATCGGCGATCCGAAATACTTCATCGACGACCACAACTGGGAATTCCCGGGCGGTATCCAGAAGCGGCTCCATTTGCACGCGCGCCATATCGACATTCCGCATCCGGACGGCGGGCGGCTGCGCGTCACGGCGCCGCTACCTCTGCATATGGTGCAGAGCTGGAACCTGCTCGGCTTCGATGTCGATGGGCCAGAGGCAGATATCGAATGAAGCTCGTGCTCTTCGACTGCGACGGGACGCTGGTCGACAGCGCGGGGTTGATCCATGCAGTGATGGAGAAGACTTTCGAGCGGTTTGGCTCCCCACCTCCGACCCTTGCGGCGACCAAGGCGATCATCGGGCTCACGCTCGATATCGCGATCGCGCGGTTGCAAGGGAAGTCGCATGTCGACGACGAAGCGATCGAGATGACCGCGTACTACAAGTCGATTTTCTCGGATGTCCGAGGCAGCGGGGCAGCCACAGAGCGGCGTTTCGACGGCATCGCCGAGGTTATTGCTACGCTTGCCGCGCGGGACGACGTGCTGATCGGGGCGGTGACAGGAAAGTCGCGGCGCGGGCTGGACCTGATCCTTGATTCGAACGGCTGGCGGGACCATTTCTTCGTCAGCCGCACCGCCGACGATTGTCCGTCGAAGCCACATCCGGCCATGGTGACGGAATGCTGCGACCAGAGCGGCATCTCGCCGGCGGAGACGGTCGTCATCGGCGACGCGATCTACGACATGCAGATGGCGAAGGCGGCGGGTGCTGCAGCGATCGGCGTCTCCTGGGGCTACTGTTCCGTCGAGGAGCTTTGGCAGGCCGGCGCCGACGCGGTGGTGGAGCGCCCCGCCGATCTTCTGGCCTATATTCACAAGGGGTAACCCGATGCGCGATGAACTTTCTGATATCTTCGGCACATTCGTGCCTGAGCCCAGCCACGAAGATCCGGTCCGCCGAGCGCAGATCCAGATGAAGCGGCCTCTGCCGAAGAAATTCTACGAAAACGTAAGCGTGGAGGCAGATGGCGACAGCTTCGCCGTCAAGCTCGACGGGCGACCCGTAAAGACGCCTGCCAGGAATACGCTTCTCCTTCCGACCACACCGCTCGCCGAACTTGTGGCGGTTGAATGGCGGGCGCAGAAGGATGTGATCGATCCGGCGACCATGCCCGTGACCAGGCTTGCCAACACCGCAATCGATGCCGTGGCCGAACAGGTCGACATGGTGGCGGCGGAAATTCTCCGCTTTGCGGGCACGGACATGATCTTTTATCGCGCCGACACGCCGCAGGAGCTGGTGGAGCGCCAGAACCTCTCGTGGAATCCCCTGCTGGACTGGGCCGCGGAGACCTTTGGGGCGCGCTTCATCCTGGCTGTCGGTGTGATGCACCAGGAGCAGCCAGAAGCGGCGATCGCCGCATTCGAAAAGGCGCTTGCCAGGCATCGCGATCCTTTCGCGCTCTCGGCTTTGCACGTCATGACAACCCTCACGGGCTCGGCGCTCATCGGCCTCGCGCTGTCCGAAGGGCGGATTTCGTTGGAAGAGGCATGGTCTCTGGCCCACCTCGACGAAGACTGGACGGACGAGCATTGGGGTATCGACGCGGAAGCGGCCCATCGCCGGGCCAAGCGGTTCGAGGAAATGGCCGCGGCTTATGGTGTATTTTCGGCCCGTCGCGGCTGAGTTAACCACCCGCTAACCATAAATCAGGAATGTCGAAAAAGACGAAACGTCTTTTCGGGATTCCCCATGCAGCGATTCCTTCTCCGTCTCCTTGCGATTATCGCGGTGGTCGCCGTACTGCCCTCCTGCATTCTCACGGGGCGCGAGCCGATCCGCCGGCCATTGATGTATGATGTCAGGGACGTTGCGGTGATCGGTGCCGCCGACGTGCCTCTCGTCGTGCTTGCTGGCGTTGACCGCCGTGTCGCTGCGGCAGTCAATGCCACCCGCCGCAATGTTCCGCTGCAAAGGGTCGTGCTGACGGTGAAGTTCGACGATTATCGTCCGGTACAGGCCTACGGTGACAGGCGTGCGAGCGTGCGCTTCAAGGTGACAGCCGCCGACATCGACACCGGCAATCCCGTGGCAGCGGGAACCTTCATTGTTCACAGTTCTACCGACAATCCCCGTATCGCCGACGAGAACCTTGCGGAAGAGGCAGCAGCGCGAATTCGCTTCGCCTTCTCCTTGCAAACGCCTCGCCTGCCTCCGCCCCGCCCGAAGCCGCGGACCACGTCGACCAAGCTGAAAGCGGATGCTCCGGCTGTGGCCGCGCCAGCCTCGGTTACCGCGCCTGCGGTGGTGCCCGCGCCGACCGTTGCGCCGGCTGCTGCGCCCGTGGTTCCATCGGGCACCAATGTTGAGGAAGGTGCTAGCGGCAAGATCACCATTGGCGGCGGTTCCACTTGCGACGTGGCAACCGATCCGACCTGCAATCCGTGAACGGCGAAGGTCGCCGGCGCGATTGACTTGCCGATGTCGTCGGCCTAATCAAGTCGGCATGAACGGATGGTTTCCGTCGTCCCGCAAAGGGTGGGCGGAGAGCAAAAGGGAATGCGACAGGACGGACCCATTCCGGGCGTCCCCATCGCAGCCGACCCCGCGACTGTAGAGTGGCGAGGGTCCGTCATCCGGATCTGCCTCGGACACGTCGGGATCAGGGCATGGTGCCTTGGGCGGCGCTACTGGACAGTCCGGAAAAGTCACTGGCGCGGCATGCGCGATCAGCCGGGGTCGGACGCCTCTAGGATCTACGAATCGTCCACCTTTTCGCGATATTGCCGATGCGCCGGGAAGGCGAGACGGACCCGCGTGCCCTTGATTGGGCCTTATGCCATGAGCCAGGAGACCTGCCATCCGTGCCGGGCATTTTGCCCAGCCTTGGGGAAGGATTTCCCCGTTGCCAGCACGGAGGTTGTCATGGCGACACAGACGACAGGCGTGGTGTATCCGTACGTCCGGTCAACACGCGATGAGTCCCTGGGCCGCGCTATGAAACGTGCCGAGGCGACACGTCGTGCGTAAGAATTTCTCTTTCCTTTCGATCGCCCTCGGCATCCTGATTGTTGCCGCGACGGCGTTTGCGGTGGTTCCGTCTTTTCAGGACGATCCGATAACGACCCAGCAGACCGTTGATGGACTTTCTTCTGCGTCTGCTGAGATTACGAGCCCTGTTGTGACATCGACCTATTCCCTGCACCCTTCTGACGGATCTGCCGGAAGGCCGACCGCGACTTTTCCAGCCTTTGCGGCGCGGGGCGGCGGCATTTATGCGACGGATGCGATGGAGGCAAGATGAATAGGACCATTCTCGTGCTCGGTGGCGCCCGCTCAGGCAAGTCGGCCTTTTCGGAGCGCCTGGCTCGTCAAAGCGGTCTCGATCTGCACTATCTGGCGACAGGCCGCGCCTTTGACGACGAGATGCAGGCGCGTATCGACAAACACAAGGCGGATCGCGCCGGGGATGGCTGGACGACACACGAGGAGCCGTTCGATCTTGCCGATCGTCTGTGGGCTCTCGACTCGCCGGACCGTGTGGTCCTCGTCGATTGCCTGACGCTGTGGATCACGAATCTGATGATGGAGGAGCGCTCCATCGACGCTTCGGCCACCAGCCTCGTGAAAGTTCTTCCGTCGCTCTCGGCGCGGGTGATCGTCGTTTCCAACGAAGTCGGACTGGGCATCGTGCCCGACAACAGGATGGCGCGGGAGTTTCGCGACCATGCCGGCCGTCTTCACCAGCGCGTCGCCGAGGTGGTGGCGCAAGTCTATTTCGTGGCGGCCGGATTGCCGCTCAAGATGAAGGGTTGAACCATGTTGCAGCAGAAAATTCCCGCTACCGTGATCACCGGCTTTCTCGGTGCCGGCAAGACCACCATCATCCGCAACATGCTGACCAATGCCGGCGGCAAGAAGATCGCGCTGATCATCAACGAGTTCGGCGATCTCGGCGTCGACGGCGAGGTTCTGAAGGGCTGCGGGGCGGAGAACTGCACGGAGGATGACATCATCGAGCTCACCAATGGCTGCATCTGCTGCACGGTGGCCGATGACTTCGTGCCGACCATGCAGAAGCTGCTCGACCGCGATATCAAGCCTGATCATATCGTCATCGAAACCTCCGGTCTTGCTCTGCCGCAGCCGTTGGTCGCAGCCTTCAACTGGCCCGACATCCGCACCCGCGTGACGGTTGACGGTGTTGTGACGGTGGTCGATAGCGTCGCGGTCGCGGCGGGCCGGTTCGCCGACGACCATGATGCGGTCGCCGCCCAGCGGGCCGGAGACGAGAGCCTTGATCACGAAAGCCCGATCGAGGAACTGTTCGAGGATCAGCTGACCTGCGCCGACCTGATCGTGCTCAACAAGACCGATCTGCTCGATGCCGCTGGTGTCGCGGCCGTGCGCGCCGAGGTGACCGGCCGTACCGCGCGCAAGCCGGCGCTAATCGAGGCGAGGAACGGCGAGGTGCCGTCGCTCGTCCTGCTCGGGATCGGGGCGAGCACGGAGGACGACATCGAAAACCGCAAGTCGCATCACGAACTGGAGCACGAGGCGGCCCACGCCGCCGGCGACGATCACGATCACCTGCACCATCACGATCACGACGAGTTCGAAAGCTTTGTGCTGAAGCTGCCTCCGATCGCCGATCCGGCGGCCTTCGTCGAGAAGCTGAAGGACGTGATCGCCACCCATGACGTGCTGCGCCTCAAGGGTTTCATTGACGTGCCCGGCAAGCCGATGCGTCTTGTCCTGCAGGCGGTCGGCAGCCGCGTCGACACCTATTTCGACCGTCCCTGGACGAGCGGCGACAAGCGCGAGACGCGCCTGGTGGTGATCGGCCTGCACGAGTGGGACTACGGCGCCGTGGTCGAGGCGGTGCAGGCGGCGGCCGGCTGATCAATGCATCTTCTGCTCGCCCAGAAAGGCTCGATCAGCGACGGGGAGGAGGCGATCGACCTCGGGCAGACGCCCGGCGACATCCTCGTCCTGTCTGCGGCCGACACGGAGCTCGCAGCGATCGCAGCCGCTGCTGCTGCTGGCCGTGAGGGCGGGCCATCCGTGCGACTGGCTAGCTTGATGAGCCTCAAGCACCCGATGTCGGTCGACACCTATGTCGAGCGCACGGCGCGGCACGCAAAGTTGATCGTGGTCAGGGCGCTCGGCGGGGCGAGCTATTTTCACTATGCGCTCGAGGCGCTGCATGCGGTCGTTCGGCGGAGCGGCGCGAAGATCGCCGTGCTGCCGGGCGACGACAAACCGGATGAGGGACTGGCGCCGTTTTCGACTGTCGGGCCGGACAACCTTGCCGTTCTCTGGTCCTATCTTGTCGAGGGCGGAGCAGAGAACGCGAATGCCTTTCTGGATTACGCCGCGTTCCTGATCGACCAAGGCGAACGGCCTGCCCCGGCGATCCCGCTGATGAAGGCCGGCATCTGGTGGCCGGGCCGGGGTGTCGTCGGAGTTGAGGAGTGGCGGAAGGCTGCGGGGTCAGCGGCGCCGATAGCCGCCATCTGTTTTTACCGCGCGCTCGTGCAGAGCGGCGAAACCAAGCCTGTCGCGGCGATGGTGGAGGCGCTGCGAGCGCAGGGCATGCGGGCATTGCCGGTGTTCGTCGGCTCGCTCAAGGACGCTGTCTCGGTTGAGACACTGCGGGCGGTGTTCGCCGAGGCGACGCCCGATGTGGTGATCAACGCCACCGGCTTTGCGGTCTCGGCACCCGGCAGTGAAAATCCGTCCACCGTGCTCGACGAGAGCGGCGCGGTTGTGCTGCAGGCGATTTTCTCGAGTTCTGCTCTGGACGCTTGGGAAAACTCGTCTCAGGGCCTTTCGGCACGTGACCTTGCGATGCATGTGGCGCTGCCGGAGGTGGACGGGCGGGTGATGACCCGTGCGATATCGTTCAAGGCGGCGGCGCGGTTCGATGAGACGGTTGAGACCAATATCGTCAGCCATGAACCCGATTCCGGTCGCATGGCCTTCGTCGCCGAGCTTGCGGCGCGCTGGGCTAGGCTGCGACGGACGCCGGCGGCGGACCGTCTCGTGGCACTGATCATGGCGAACTACCCGAACCGCGACGGCCGGCTTGGCAATGGCGTCGGCCTCGACACGCCCGCCGGCACCGTCGAGGTGCTGAGAGCGATGGAGGCGGCGGGCTATTCGGTCGGCGACATACCCTCGGATGGCGATGCGCTGATGGCGCATATGATGGCCGGGCCGACCAATGCCGCGCGTGATGGGCGGGAAATCCGCGATGTCATTTCCTTGAATGATTACATAGCGTTTTTCGAATCTCTTCCCAAGCGGATTCAAGAAGAGATCACGGCTCGATGGGGTGGACCGGAAGGCGATCCCTTCTTTCAGGATGGAGCATTCGCGTTGCCACTCACCCGCTTCGGCAACGTATTCCTCGGCATTCAGCCGGCGCGCGGCTACAACATCGATCCGAAGGAGAGTTATCACTCTCCGGACCTCGTTCCGCCACACGGCTATCTTGCCTTCTATGCCTATCTGCGAAAGGTCGCCGGGGTCGATGCGATGATCCATATGGGCAAGCATGGCAATCTCGAGTGGCTGCCGGGCAAGGCATTGGCGCTCTCGGAGACATGTTATCCCGAAGCCGTTTTCGGCCCGCTGCCGCATCTCTATCCGTTCATCGTCAACGATCCGGGCGAGGGCACACAGGCGAAGCGGCGTACCTCCGCCGTCATCATCGACCACCTGACACCACCGCTGACGCGGGCGGAGAGCTACGGCCCCCTGAAGGACCTCGAGGCGCTTGTCGATGAATACTACGAGGCAGCGGGGGGTGATCCGCGTCGCCTGAAACTGCTGAAAAAGCAAATCCTCGACCTCATCGCAGACATCGGTCTCGACCATGACGCTGGGATCGGCAAGGGCGAGGCTGAGGACACGGCGCTCGAAAAGCTCGACGCCTATCTATGCGACCTCAAGGAAATGCAAATCCGAGACGGGCTGCACGTGTTCGGTCTGGCGCCGGAGGGGCGGTTGCTGACCGATCTCGTCGTGGCTCTGGCGCGGGCGCCGCGCGGGTTGGGCGAGGGCGGAGACCGGAGCCTGCAGCGGGCGATTGCGGCGGACCTTCATCTCAGTGCCGGTGATCCGGTCTTCGATCCTCTCGATTGCGTCATGTCCGATCCCTGGACCGGACCCAAACCTGCAATCCTTGCCGACCTCGACAACCAGCCATGGCGCACGAACGGGGATACGGTCGAACGGATCGAAATGCTGGCGGCGAAGCTTGTGGCGGGGGATATCGAGGCACCGGACGACTGGGTCTCCACGCGGGCTGTGCTTCATGAAATCGAAACGCGTCTCAAGCCAGCGGTGGTGAAGTCGGGTGCTGCTGAAATCGCCGGGCTTCTCAAGGGACTCGATGGCCGCTTCGTGCCGCCGGGGCCTTCGGGAGCGCCGACGCGGGGGCGGCCGGATGTGCTGCCGACGGGGCGTAACTTCTATTCGGTCGACAGCCGGGCGGTGCCGACGCCGGCGGCCTATGAACTCGGCCGGAAGTCCGCCGAACTGCTGATCCAGCGCTATGTGCAGGACCACGGTGACTGGCCGACCTCGTTCGGACTGACGGCCTGGGGCACGTCCAACATGCGCACGGGTGGTGACGACATCGCCCAGGCGCTGGCGCTGATCGGCGTGAAGCCGGTCTGGGACATGGCCTCGCGACGGGTCACCGGCTTCGAGGTGATCCCGATGGCGATGCTTGGGCGGCCGCGCGTCGATGTGACGCTGCGCATCTCCGGCTTCTTCCGCGATGCCTTTCCGGAGCAGATCGCGCTGTTCGACAAGGCCGTCCGTGCCGTCGCCGCGCTCGACGAGGACGATGGCGACAATCCGGTCGCGGCGCGCGTTCGGGCCGAAACGGAAAAGTTGAAGTCGGAAGGGCTGGACGACAAGCAGGCGGCGCGGCGGGCTGGTTACCGCGTGTTCGGCTCGAGGCCGGGCGCCTATGGCGCCGGCCTGCAGGCGCTGATCGACGAGAAGGGCTGGGAGCGGCGCGGCGATCTGGCCGAGGCTTACCTCGTCTGGGGCGGCTATGCTTATGGCGCGGATGTCGAGGGCAAGGCGGAGCGCGGCCTGTTCGAGGAACGGCTGCGCTCGGTGCAGGCGGTGGTGCAGAACCAGGACAATCGCGAGCACGACCTGCTCGACAGCGACGATTACTACCAGTTCGAGGGCGGCATGACGGCGGCGATCGAGCACGTCGCTGGAGGGCGTCCCGCCGTTTACCACAACGATCATTCGAGGCCGGAAAAGCCGGTGATCCGATCGCTGGAGGAGGAGATCGGTCGGGTCGTGCGTGCTCGCGTCGTCAATCCCAAGTGGATCGAGGGCGTGATGCGGCACGGCTACAAGGGCGCTTTCGAGATCACCGCGACTGTTGACTACATGTTCGCCTTCGCGGCGACGACAGGGGCCGTGCGCGACCACCACTTCGAGGCTATCTACCAGGCATTTCTGATGGATGAGCGCGTGCGCGGTTTCATGGCGGAGAAGAACGCCCCGGCGCTGAAGGAACTTGCCGAGCGGCTGATCGAAGCGATCGAGCGCGGACTGTGGACGCCGAGAAGCAATTCCGCCAAGTTCTCGCTTTCCGAAATCGTTCTGGAAGGGAGCGTGTCATGACTGAGCTTTCAGGTCGCTGCCTGTGCGGTTCGGTGCGGCTGTCGGTGTCGGGGCCTGTCCTCAACGCCAACCATTGTCATTGCGAGAGCTGCCGCCGGGCGACGTCGTCCGGCGTCGCGAGTTTCTTCACGGTAGCGCGGACGGATGTGGAACTCTCCGGTGCAAGCTTGAGGCGGTTCGTATCGTCGCCGGGCGTCACGCGCGGCTTCTGCGGCACGTGCGGTTCGCCGATGTCCTATGAAACGGAAAGACGACCGGCGGAGATCGATCTTTACATCGCCTGCCTCGACGATCCGTCCGCTATCGTGCCCAAGGCACATGACTTCTGGAGCGAGCGTGTGGGCTGGCTGCATGTCGTCGACGGCCTGCCGAAGAACGAGCACTGAACCATGGTCTTTGACACTACTGACATCCTGATTGCGGAAGTGACGGGGGACGGTGTCGACGAATTCGTCACCGCCGTCGACGGCATCCTTGACGAGGCCGCGCTGGCGCTAGGCAGACCGTTCGTCAGCGAGCGCGTCCATATCCGTGCGAGTGCTCCGGATGGGACGATGCTCGGCGGCCTGGTCGGCGCGCGGCTGCAGGGCTGGCTCTACGTGAAGCTGCTCGGCGTCAGCGAACACGCGCGTGGCCGCGGCGTCGGTGCCAAGCTTCTTGCGGCGGCGGAGGACATGGCGCGCAACGATAGGCTCGCCGGCGTCTATCTCGATACGTTCGAGTTCCAGGCGCCACGCTTCTATCTCCGGGAAGGCTATGCCGAGATCGGCCGCCTTCCGAAAACCGGCCAGGCGCCACAGCGCATCTGGTATGCAAAGACATTCGACGATAGCGGGAGTGAGACATGACCGAGGACATCAAGCCGGAAACGGACGATCTGGCCCGCCACGCGGAAAAAATGGCGAAGAAGAAGGCTGCCCGCGAGAAGATCATGGCGACGAAGACCGACGAGAAGGGGCTCGTCATCGTCCATACCGGCAAGGGCAAGGGCAAGTCGTCCGCCGCCTTCGGCATGATCTTCCGCCACATCGCCCACGGCAAGAAATGCGCGGTCGTGCAGTTCATCAAGGGCGCTATGTCGACCGGCGAACGCGACCTGATCCTGCGGCATTTCTCCGATGTCTGCGAGTTCCACACGATGGGCGAGGGCTTCACCTGGGAAACCCAGGACAAGGCGCGCGACATCGCCATGGCGAAGGCAGCCTGGGAGAAGGCGAAGGACCTGATCCGCGACGAGAGCAATTCCATGGTGCTGCTCGACGAGATCAACATCGCGATCCGCTACGACTACATCGATATCGGCGAAGTGGTGGAGTTTCTCAGCGCCGAGAAGCCGCACATGACCCACGTTGTCCTGACGGGACGTAACGCTAAGGAAGAGCTGATCGAAATCGCCGATCTCGTCACCGAGATGGAACTGATCAAGCATCCGTTCCGGTCCGGTATCAAGGCGCAGGTGGGCGTCGAGTTCTGAACCGGAACTTATGAGGGAACCTCCCGGCGCCACGCGTGTTTACGAGACGTCCACAACAGGAGCCGCGCCATGCTGAGGGTCATTCAAAGCGTTCTGCTATCGTCCGCGATCGTCTTGCTGGTGATTGGCGCAAGCCCTGCGGTGGGGGCGGACATGCTCTACCAGACGGAACGGCCCGTGGTCGTCCAGCAGCGAGCGGCGGCGGTCGTGGCCCCCGCCTCCGTGGAGGTGCGTCCTGTCCGTTGCGACGAATACTACATCGAGTACCGCGCGCCGCTCTACGACCCGCGCGTCGAGATCATCCGCCAGTGTGACCGCCAGATCGTTCGATACTGATGGAATTCAGAAACCCGCCCAGACCCGTACCGGATTGGTCGGGTCCATCAGCAACCGAACAGCCAGCGCCAGGCAGGTGATGATCAACAGCGGCTTGATCAGCCTTGCGCCGCTTCTCATTGCCAGCCGAGAGCCAGCCTGCGCACCCAAGAACTGACCGAGCCCCATCAGCAAGCCGATCTTCCAGAGGATCACACCGCCGAAGGTGAAGATCACGAACGCGCCGAGGTTGGAGCCGAAGTTGAGGAGCTTTGTGTGAGCCGTCGCCTTCAGCATGCCGAAGCCTGCAAGCGACACGAAAGCCAGCATGAAGAAGGAACCGGTGCCTGGGCCGAAGATACCGTCGTAGAGGCCGATCAGGGGAACGAATGTCAAACCGAAGACGAAGGGCGTCATTCGCTGGTGGCGGTCCTCATCCGAGAGATTCGGTTTCAGCGCGAAGTAAAGCGCGATCGCGATCAGCAGAAACGGCATGAGCACGCGCAAAACATCGCCCGGCACGAAGCTTGCGATCACCGCACCGACCGCGCCGCCGGCAAAGGCCATGACCGCCATCGGCAACTGGCTCCTGAGATCGACATGGCCACGCCTAGCATAGGCGATGGTGGCGGAAGCCGAACCGAACATGGATTGCAGCTTGTTGGTGCCAAGCGTCTGGAGCGGTGGGATGCCTGCAATCAGCATGGCCGGAATGGTGATGAGGCCGCCGCCGCCGGCGATGGAATCGACGAAGCCGGCGATGAATGCGGCGAGGAAAAGAAGAGCGATGCTCTCGAAAGCGAGTTCTACCACGGGAATTCCGGAACGCTGCGACAGGTCGCCTCTCTTGCCCCAAACCGGTCGTGCCCGCAACCGTTCCGCTTTCCGATGAATGTCGCAATCGGCGCATCCTCCACACAATACGGCGCAAACGGGTTTGACCCCTCCAGCCGGGTTGGATAAAGCTCGTGCCATGTGCGACGGCGCCTGTTCGACAGGCTGGAAATAGTCCGGTGCGGCCGACCCAAGCAGGGGGCCAATTCCGGAGCTGTCCGTAAAGGCCATGGAATCATGTCAGGTGATTCCGGCGCTTCGTACATGGTGCAACGAAGCAAGGAGGCCTTGTTCTATGGCAGAAAAACTCGGAATCATGGTGTGCGGTCACGGCAGCCGCAATCAGAACGCGGCTAAGGAATTCGCCGTGATCGCGGAGGCATTACGCGCCCGCAATCCCGACATGCCGGTCGAGTACGGCTACCTCGAATTCTGCAATCCCGTCATCGCCGCCGGGCTCGATAGCCTCAAGGCACAGGGCGTAACGCGGGTGCTCGCCGTTCCCGGTATGCTGTTTGCGGCCGGCCATGCCAAGAACGACATCCCCTCGGTGCTCAACACCTACCAGGCCCAGAACCCCGGCATGGTGATCAATTATGGTCGCGAACTCGGCATCGACCTCAAGATGATCCGCGCCGCCGGTGACCGTATTCAGGCGGCCGTCGACGAGGCGAACGAGACACTCGGCTTCGTCGAGAAGCACGACACGCTGCTGATGGTCGTTGGTCGCGGTTCGTCCGACCCGGACGCCAACTCGAATGCCACCAAGGTGATGCGCATGCTCTGGGAAGGCATGGGCTTCGGCTGGGGCGAGACCTGCTATTCCGGCGTGACCTTCCCGCTGGTCGAACCGGGCCTGACACACGCGGCCAAGCTCGGCTACAAGCGCATCATCGTCTTTCCGTATTTCCTGTTCACCGGCGTGCTGGTGAAGCGCATCTACAGCTATACCGACGAGGTGGCCGCGCGGCATCCGGAGATTCAGTTCGTCAAGGCGAGCTATCTCAACGACCACCCGCTGGTGCTCGATGCCTTCCAGGATCGCGTCAAGGAAATCCTCGAGGGCGCGGCGGTCATGAACTGCCAGATGTGCAAATACCGCGAGCAGGTGCTCGGCTTCGAGGCGGATATCGGCCAGCCCCAGGAGAGCCATCACCATCATGTCGAGGGGATCGGCGGGGGCTTGGAAAACTGTCCGTGCAAGGGTGACTGCGATGCCTCCTGTCGCGATCCGGATTTCTGCCGGGAACATGGTCTTCCCTGGACGCCGGTTCATTCGCATGCCGAGCCGCACGATCTCGAACCGGCCTTCGACTATTCCGCCTCCTTCACGCTCGGCGGCAAATATGCAGCGCTCGCGGACAAGGCGGTGGATGCCGAGTTGCAGGCTGTGATGGACGCGCCGTCGAGCGGAAAGTTCGCCGGACACGAGCACGGGCCGAATTGCGGTTGCGGTCATCACGGCCATGACCATGGCCATCATGACCACCATGACGGCCATTCGCACGACCACGGCCACGATCATTCCCATCACGGGCATGATCATTCGCATGGTCACAGTCACGGCCACGATCATCACCACCATCATGCGCCGTACCCGCACGCGGACCATCCGCTGGGGCCGAAGTCGATGCAGAAGAAGAAGTAATGGCGCTGTTCGATCGCATCCTGATCGTCGACTGGTCGGGCGCCGGGCAACCGGTGACCGGCCGCAACTCGCTCTGGGCGTGCCTTGCCCGGCGCGAGGGCGATGGGACCGCGATCGAATGGCTGGAGAATTTTTCGACCCGTCACGCCTTCATGCTGCGACTCGATCAGATCGTGCGGGAAGCGATTGCAAAGGGCGAATGCCTTCTCTGCGGCTTTGACTTTGCCTTTGGCTACCCCGCCGGCACGGCGGAGCGGCTGACCGGCAGGGCCGATTGGCGTTCCCTGTGGCGCAAGATCGCCGCGGAGATCGAGGACGGGCCGGACAATACCAACAACCGTTTCGACCTGGCTTCCCGCTGGAACGCGACCTATTTTCCGGGAGAGCCGCGCTTTTGGGGTCGCCCTCACCAGCATGTCTACGCCGATTTGAGCGATACGAAGCCACCGGCGCCACAAGGCGCGCCGTTTGCCTTTCGCCGCTCGGAGCAGTTCGCCAAGGGCGCGAAGTCGGTTTGGCAGCTCTCCTATAACGGCTCCGTCGGCAGCCAGACGCTGCTCGGGATCGCATGCCTCTCGCGCTTTCTCGATGAAGGTGGGCTTCAAGACAAAATCGCCGTTTGGCCCTTCGAGACCGGTTTCACGACGCGCTTCGACAAACCCGTCGTGTTTGCCGAAATCTATCCGTCGCTCTTTGCCCTCCCTGACGGCGACGAGGTGAGGGACGCGGCGCAGGTGAGGGCGGTGGCGGAAGCTTTCGGCCGGTTCGACGCGGACGGTCGGCTCGCGACGCTTCTTGGTCGTCCGCCGATGTTGACCGAAGAGGAAGTCGCGATATCGGTTGCCGAGGAGGGCTGGGTGCTTGGGATTGGTCATCAAGACCTAACGCTCGCAGATGAAATCTCCGAATCTAAACAAGCTGAAACGGCATCCCTCCAGTACATCCGCGACCCGGCGGAAATCTATCGCCAGTCCTTCGAAACGATCAGGGCCGAGGCTGAACTTGGTCGCTTTCCCGCCGTGCTTCAGCCGCTGGTCATCCGATTGATCCACGCCTGCGGCATGGTCGACCTGGCCGGCGACATTGCCTTCTCCGACGGCGCGTTCGAGGCCGGGGCAGCGGCCCTTGAAAAGGGTGCGCCCGTGCTGGTCGACGCGGAGATGGTGCGCCACGGGGTCATTCGCCGGCTGCTGCCGGCCGACAACGATATCGTCTGCCTGCTGAACGATGAGCGGGTCCGGCCGAAGGCGGAGGAGATCGGCAACACGCGCTCCGCCGCGCAGGTCGATCTCTGGGAAGACAGGCTGGAAGGGGCGGTCGTCGCGATCGGAAACGCACCGACCGCCTTGTTCCGCCTGCTTGAACGAATCGATGCGGGCGCGCCGAAACCGGCTGTCATCCTCGGCTTTCCGGTCGGCTTCGTCGGCGCGGCGGAAAGCAAGGATGCCCTGATCGCGGACAGTCGCGGCATTCCCTATATCGCCGTGCGTGGCCGCCGTGGTGGTTCTGCAATGGCGTCGGCGGCGATCAATGCGCTGGCGGGAGGGCTTGGCACCAATGTCTGAACAGCAGACCGGCCGCTGGCTCACCGTCATCGGCATCGGCGACAACGGGCTTGCGAGCCTGACGCCGGAGGCGCAATCGCTGCTCTGGCAGGCGGAGACCATCGTGCTCGGCGAACGGCTGGACGCGGTGCTGTCCGGCAGCCAGCTTCCGAGCCTGAAACGCATGCTCAACTGGTCCGGCGGTTTTCGCGATACGCTGGAGCAGGTGCTGGCTTTGCGCGGCACGCCTGTCACGGTTCTGGCGACCGGCGATCCGATGCATTTCGGTATCGGCGCGACGCTGAGACGGTACGTCTCCGCCCGCGAGATGCATGTCATTCCATCGCCGTCCGCCTTCTCGCTGGCCGCCTCTCGACTGGGATGGCCACTGCAGACGACGGCGCAGATTTCGCTGCATGGCAGGCCGGTCGCGCACCTCGCCCGCCACATGCTGCCGGGTGCCCGCATCCTGGCGCTGACCGGCGACCGGCATACGGCCGGGGAGGTGTCGGACCGTCTCGTCGCCGCCGGCTTCGGGCCGTCGGTCCTGACCGTGCTAGAGCATATCGGCGGCGCGGCGGAACGGATCGTGCGGATGACCGCCGAGGATTTCGCATCGGAAAAGCCCGAGATCGACGATTTCTACACGCTCGGCATCGATGTCGCCGGCGACGGGGCGGTGCTGCCGCCCGTTCCGGGTCTACCGGACGATGCCTTTCGGCATGATGGACAGCTTACCAAGCGCGAGGTGCGTGCGGTCACGTTGTCCTTCCTGAGGCCGCAGCCCAATGCGCTGCTCTGGGATGTCGGGGCCGGATGCGGCTCGATCTCGGTCGAATGGCTGCGCTGCGGCATGGGGACGGAGGCGATCGCGATCGAGGCGAAGGCGGAACGCCGCGCCATGATCGAGGAGAATGCCGACCGGTTGGGCGTGCCCGACCTGCAGATCGTCGAAGGTCTGGCGCCGACCGCGCTCGATGGTCTTCCGGCGCCGGATCGTATCTTCATCGGTGGGGGGATTAACAATGAGGGTGTGTTCGAGGGGTGCTTCGAGGCGCTGAAACCCGGCGGGCTGCTAGTCGCCAACGCCGTCACCATCGAGGGGGAAGGGCAGATTGCCTATCTGCGCAGCTTGCACGGCGGTGAACTTGTTCGTCTCCAGGTGTCCCGTTCCGCGCCGGTCGGCCGATATTGCGGCTGGAAATCGCTGATGCCGGTGACGATCTGGGTGATGAAGAAGGAACAGGTGGAATGACCGGCAAGCTCTATGGCCTTGGACTTGGTCCCGGCGACCCGGAACTGATCACGCTGAAAGCACACCGTATTCTGACGGCCGCGCCTGTGATCGCCTATCCGGCGCCGGATACCGGCCCGAGTTTTGCCCGCCAGATCGCGGCTTCCTATATCGGAGCGCACCAGTTGGAAGTGCCTGTCGTGATGCCCATGCGGGTCGAGCGTTTTCCGGCGCAGGAGGTCTATGACGCTGCCGCCGAGACCATTGGGCGCCATCTCGATGCGGGATCGGATGTCGCCGTGCTCTGCGAGGGCGATCCCTTCTTCTATGGGTCTTTCATGTATCTTTTCGAGAGGCTAGCGGATCGCTATCCGACCGAGATCGTACCCGGCGTTTCGTCGGTGATGGCGGCGGCTTCGGCGCTCAAGCGACCGTTGGCAGCGCGCAACGACGTCCTGAGCGTGGTGCCGGGACCGTTGGGCGATGACATACTTGAAGCTCGGATTGCAGCGGCCGACGCGGTGGCGATCATCAAGGTCGGGCGGCACTTCACGCGTATCCGGGCACTGATCGAGCGGCTCGGACTGATGGGGCAGGCGGCCTATGCGGAGCGCGTCAGCCTCGACAATCAGCAACTGATGCCTCTCGACGACGTGCCGGATGACGCTGCGCCGTATTTCTCTATGATCCTGATCTATAAGGGTGGCGAGGTCTGGCATCCGGCGTTTCGCAACAACGAGGCTGGCGCATGAACGGGCTTGTTCCCGCTGTCGTGGTGTTAACCGAGGAGGCGTCCGGCATCGGCCGTCGCATTGCCGCTATCGTCGGCGGCGAGCTGCATGGAGCGACGGCGCGGGTAACGACGGCTGATGTGTCCTTCGCTTCGCCCAAGGAACACCTTCGGCAACTCTTGGCCGCCGGTCGGCCGATCGTTGCGGTGATGGCGTCAGGCGCCGTCATAAGGCTTCTGGCGCCGGTTCTGGCCGACAAGCAGTCCGAACCGCCCGTGCTGGCTGTCTCGGAGGACGGAGCTTCCGTGGTGCCACTGCTGGGCGGGCATCATGGAGCCAACGATCTCGCGCGTATGATCGCCGAAGGGCTCGGTGCCCACGCGGCGATCACCACGGCCGGAGACCTGAAGTTTAGCGTTGCGCTGGACCAGCCGCCGGTTGGTCATGTGCTCGCCAATCCGTTGGGTGCAAAGGCTGTGATGGCCGAGCTCGTGGCTGGCGCCGAGGCGAGGCTGACCATCGATGCCGGCGCCTCTGGTCGGGCCGTTGCCGCCTGGCTCACTCAATCCCGACTTCCTTTCGACAATGAGGCCCGTGTGACGTTGACCGTAACCGACAAGATAAAGACGCCCGAGCCGATGGAGCTCGTCTATCATCCGAAGACGCTGGTGCTCGGCATGGGTTGCGAGCGACATGCGTCCAGCGAAGAGGCGATTGCGCTGGCCGAGCGGGCGCTGGAGAGCGGCGGCTTTTCCCGCGACAGCCTCGCTGCCGTCTGCTCGATCGACCTCAAGGCCGACGAGACGGCGATCCATGCGGTTGCCAGCCATTTCGGCATCCCCGCGCGCTTCTTCACGGCGCAGACGCTGGAAGCCGAGGCCCCGAGGCTGAAGAACCCCTCCGATGTCGTGTTCGCCGAAGTCGGCTGCCACGGCGTGGCCGAAGGGGCCGCTCTGGCCGCCGTCGGTGCATCGGGCGAACTGGTCGTCGAAAAGATCAAGTCGAAGGGTGCGACGGCCGCCATCGCGCGCGCCACGGGTATTGTCGATCCGCAATCCATCGGTCGGGCGCGGGGCAGGCTCTATGTCGTCGGCATCGGGCCTGGGTCGGATGGCTGGCGTTCGCCGGAAGTGTCGACGATGGTCTCTGCCTCCACCGATCTCGTCGGCTACTCGCTCTATCTCGATCTTCTCGGACCGCTCGGCGACGGCAAGACGCGACACGATTTCGACCTCGGCAAGGAGGAGGCCCGTGTCGTGCATGCCATGGAACTCGCCGGGCAGGGGCGGACGGTGTCGCTGGTCTGCTCGGGCGATGCCGGCATTTACGCCATGGCGACCTTGGTGTTCGAGCTGTTCGACAAGGGCGGCATCACCGATGCGGCAAGCCGGATCGAGGTGCAGGTTTCGCCCGGCATATCGGCCCTGCAGGCCGCCGCCGCCCGCATCGGCGCGCCGCTCGGGCACGATTTCTGCACCATCTCGCTGTCGGACCTCTTGACGCCGTGGGAGCATATCCAGCGCCGCGTGAGGGCGGCCGGCGAGGGCGATTTCGTCATCGCCTTCTACAACCCCGTTTCGATGAAGCGTCGTACCCAACTCGCCTGGGCGCGCGACAAGCTTCTCGAGTACCGCCCGGCGTCAACGCCCGTGATCCTTGCCACCAATCTCGGCCGCGATGGCGAGACTGTGCGCACCGTGCCGCTCGGCGACCTCAATGTCGATGATGTCGATATGCTGACTGTGGTCGTCGTTGGTTCTTCGGAAAGTCGGACAGTGGAGACCGGCGACGGCAAGACCTGGGTCTACACGCCGCGCGGCTATTCTGGAAAGGCGGATACGGGAATGAAGGGAGCTGAGGCATGACCGTCTATTTCATCGGCGCTGGGCCCGGAGCCCCCGATCTCATCACCGTGCGCGGCCTGCGGCTTATCGAGCGTTGCCCGGTCTGTCTCTATGCCGGATCGCTTGTGCCGGAGGAGACGGTCAAGGCCGCACCGGAAGGCGCCATCGTCAAGGATACGGCGCCCATGCATCTCGACGAGATCATCGCCGAAATCGAGGCGGCGCATGCGCGCGGCGAGGACGTGGCGCGTGTCCATTCCGGCGATCCGTCCATATACGGCGCGATCGCCGAACAGATGCGGCGGCTCGATGCGCTCGGCATTCCCTATGACGTCGTGCCGGGGGTGCCGGCCTTCGCTGCGACGGCGGCGCGGCTGAAGACGGAACTGACGCTGCCGGAGATCGCCCAGACGGTGATCGTCACCCGCACCGAGATGAAGGCATCCTCGATGCCGGAATTCGAGACGCTGGAGATCCTAGGCAAGTCGCGCGCGACGCTTGCCATCCACCTGTCGATCCGCAATCTCGGCCATATCCGCGATACGCTGACACCGTACTACGGCGAGGATTGCCCGGTGGTGATCGCCTACCGCTCGACCTGGCCGGACGAGCTCTTCATCCGCACGACGCTCAAGGACATGGCGGAAGAGGTGCGCAAGGCGAAGATCACCCGCACGGCGCTGATCATGGTTGGCAGGGTGTTCGGGCACGTCGAATTCCGAGACAGCGACCTCTACAATTCCGGTTTCAGTCACGTGCTGCGGAATGTCGGCAAGAAAAAGAAGGCTGTGGGTGGCTGAGCGCCCGGGCATTCGGCGGGGTTATCATGTGACGACCGAATTCGGCCGGTACATGGTCTTCCTTGCAGCCTTTGTTGCCGGCTTCATCATCATGTTGATGTCCCTCTTTCTCTACCTGTCCGTATATATGGGAAGCGGTTGGATCCGAAGTTTCCGCGGCTGGCTCGGCTATACCGTGATCGACAGCGGCACGGCCTGGCAGTGGACGTTCAACATCCTGTTATGGGGTCTGCCGGCTCTGCCTGTCTGCCGCGTTATCCTCGGCTGGATGACCGGTTTTCCGCCAGTCTGGTGGCGCATGATGATCGGTTATGTGGCTCTCGGGCTAACTGTCTATGCTTTCGGTCTTGTCGCCTATTCGACGGATATAGACCGGCAGGTGCTGCGCGTGTCCGGGCTCCTGGTCGTCCTGACCGCCGGATACATTTTTCTCCGCCGCTGGATTGTCGTCAGGTAAGAGTGCTAGATCGCGACGGAGGCTTGCATCGCCTGTCGTGGTTCCCCGCCAACAGGTGTCGCTTCAAACGCAGTGAAAGGATCGAGGCATGACGGAGGAAAACAGCATTACCCATGGCGCGTGCCGCTGCGGCCAGGTCCGCCTCAAGGTACAGGGAAAACCGTTGATGACGATGGCCTGCCACTGCAAGGGATGCCAGCGGATGACAGCCAGCGCGTTTTCCCTCAGCGCTCTTTTCCCCGAGGCCTCGGTCGAAATTACGGGCCTCGAGCCTGTCATCGGTGGCATGCACGGCGAGTTGAAGCACAATTTCTGTCCCCATTGCCTGAGCTGGATCTTTACACGGGCGGAGATGCTTGGCCCGCTGATCAACATCCGTTCGAGCATGCTGGATCATGCTGCGGAGATTGCGCCGTTCATCGAGACCTGTGCAACGGAAAAACTGCCATGGGTAACGGTGCCGGTGCGGCACAGTTACGAGCAGTTCCCGCCAATGGAGTCGTTTGCCGCTCTTCTCGCGGAGTTTGCCGAAACAACCCGGTGACTGCTTTCGCGATTTGCGGGATTGCGATAAGACGCCGGCTCACTTCTGAAAGGCTTCCCCTTCATGCACAAGGTCATTTTCGATACGGATCCCGGCGTCGACGACGCGATGGCGCTCCTCTTCCTGCATCATCACCGGGACATCGACCTTGTCGGTATTACCACCGTGTTCGGAAACGCGACGATCGAGACGACGACGCGCAATGCGCTGTTCCTGAAGCGGGAATGGAAGATCGACGCGCCGGTTTCCAAGGGAGCGGGAGAGACCTTCATTCCGCACCGTGTCAGCCACGAGCCGCCGAAATTCATTCACGGTGACGATGGTCTCGGCAATATTGGCGTGCCCGACGAGATCGACCTGCCGCTTGACCCGCGTCCGGCGCACCGGTTCATCGTCGAGACCGTCCGCGCCCATCCGGGGGAGGTCACGCTGGTGGCCGTCGGTCGGATGACCAACCTTGCCAATGCGCTGAAGGAGGATCCGGAGATCGTCGGCCTTGTGAAGGAGGTCGTGATCATGGGCGGCGCCTTCGACATCAATGGTAATGTGACGCCGGCAGCGGAAGCAAACATCCATGGCGATCCGGAGGCCGCGGACGTGGTGTTCACCGCGAGCTGGCCCGTCGTGATCGTAGGTCTCGACGTGACCACGAAAACGGTGATGACGCGTCAGCAGCTTGCCGACATCCGCGATGCCGCCGGTTCCAGCCGCGCGCGTCTTCTGTTCGACCTGTCGCAGTTCTACATCAAGTTCTACGAAAGCCGGGTGCCCGATGGCATGGTGGTGCATGACAGCTGCGCCTGCGCCTATGTCGTTGCACCAGAGCTCTTCACCACCCGTTCCGGCGCCGTCCGGGTTGTCTGCGGCGGTCTCGCCGACGGTCAGACGATCCAGAAGCCCGATGGCATGGGCTTCGGCCCGTCCGACTGGGACGGCATCGTCAGCCAGAAGGTCTGCACCGGCATCGATCCGGACGGCGTGCTCCGGCTGATCCACGACACGATCGTGTCGGTCAAGGAAGACTGACCACGTCCTGGCGAGATCCTGCCGGCTAGCTGGCCGGCAGCAGGAAGCCGGCGAAGAAATCGGAAAGCTCGCTGTAGGCGTCGATCGGCAGCACGTGAGCGACGTACTGGTCCGGCCGGACGACCACCAGCGCTCCCCGATCGCGATTGATGCCGCGCAGGTCAAAGATATCGGGTCCTTCCTTGAGGTTCGGGCAGAACATCTTCTCGTAGTCGCGCAGACCGAGCTTTCCCGTCTTCGGCATCAGGAGAGCGGGCATCGTCTCAAGGTCAAGGTCGCGGTGATCCTGTTGGAAGATGGTCCTCAGGTCGATCAGCGAGTCGATGTCGGCGCCCTCCGGCGTATGTCTCCGGACCGGCGATTCGGATGCGGTCTCCATGAATTCGCACAGTTTCTCAAGCGGTGAGCCGTTGGCGGGACCTCCCCGGTCGGCGAAGGCATAGATTCGCCAGCGGCCGTCCGCTTTCGCAGCGTGGCCGAGATGCATGGGTTTGGCGTCAGCGAGGCGGATCACCGGCGCCGAGTGGAAGCGGGTTCCGATAAGGAAGCCTTTCGCCTGCTCTTGGTACGTCGACTTGCCCGTCAGGATGGAGGGGCTGTAGACGGTGGCGGTGCCGGCGGTGTAGCGGCCATGTTCGACGAAATAGCGCTTCACCTCGGCAGGCTCCACGCCATCAGGATTGCGTTCGGATTTCAGGGGCGCGCTCAGCATCTTCGCCCATTCCCGGTCGAAGTCGATCAGCGTCTTTGCAATAGCCTGCCGCTCCGCGGAGTAGGAGTGCAGCAGATCCGGCGCGGCATGGCCCCGGAGCACGTAGGCGAGCTTCCAGCCGAGATTGAACGTGTCCTGCATGGAGACGTTCATGCCCTGTCCCGCCTTGGGGCTATGGGTGTGGCAGGCATCGCCGGCGATGAAGATCCGGGGTGCGCGCGACGACACCTCGTTTTCCGGCACGTCGTCGAATTTGTCGGTGAGCCGCTGGCCGATCTCGTAGACCGACCACCAGGCAACCTCTCGCACATCAATGCTGTATGGTTTGAGGATGCGGTTGGCGGCGGCGATGAGGTAGTCGACGGTGATGGCGCGCGTGGCGACGCGCTCGTTCTCCGCCAGCTTGTCGAGTTCGACATAGATGCGGACGAGATGACCGCCCTCGCGCGGGATCAGCACGATCGAGCCTTCGCCCTCGGACTGGATCAGTGCCTTCAGCCGGATATCGGGAAAGTCCGTGACGGCCAGAACGTCCATGACACCCCAGGCCTGGTTGGCGGAATCCCCTTTCAATTCGCGGCCCAGCGCTTTCCTGACACCGGACCGGGCACCATCGCAGCCAACGACATAACGGGCCTTGACCGTTTCCATTTCTCCCTCGTGACCGCCGTCGAGGCGCTCGAGCGAGACTGTTACGGGGCGGTCGCCGACCGGGGCAATCGTCACGTCGGACAGTCGGCGGCTGTAGTGCGGTTCAAGTCGGCGAGGGGATTTGCGCATGATATCGAGATAGAAGTCATGCACGCGCGCCTGATTGAGGATGACGTGCGGGAATTCAGACAACCCGTCTTCCACATCCTGCACCCGACCATGTCGGAGGATCTTGCTCCGATCGGCGTCGGAGCGCTTCCAGAACGTCGTTTCGTTGACCCAATAGGATTCCCGCAGGACCCGCTCGGCGAAGCCGAAGGCGTTGAACATCTCCATGGTGCGACAGGCGATGCCGTCCGCCTGGCCGAGTTCAAGAGGGCCTGGTTTCTGGTCGACGATCGCGACGTGGATATCCGGAAAGGCGGACAGTTGAGCGGCAAGCGTCAGTCCCGCCGGCCCGCAGCCGACGATCACGACATCCACCTCGCGCGGCAGGGCGTTGGGGTTGTGCTCTGCGTGACCGAGCGCTTCCGAGATATCCGGATCGCCCGTTCTGAAACCGTTATGGTGGAACTGCATGGTGTGATCCTCCTTCGCGGGTGACTACCGTTCCCGACGGTCCCCGCCAGCCTCCCATTACGGGCAATCCTCCGCCCGTCTCCTATTGATCAGCATACATATTATCGGTATACTGTAAAGAAGATTTGCGAGGAACGACGATGAAGGATTTCGACCACATGCCGGGCCATCTCGCCCGCCGCTTCCAGCAGATCGCGGTCGCGGTCTTTCATGCCGAGGCGAATGCGCTGGGGTTCGACCTGACGCCCGTCCAGTTCGCGGCCCTTTCAGCGATCGACAGTTATCCGGGCATCGATCAGGCCGGTCTTGCCGGCGTGATCGCCTACGACCGGACGACAATCACCGGTGTCGTTGACCGTCTCGTGCAGAAGGGCCTTGCGACGCGTCAGGCCAGCGTCAGTGACCGGCGGGTCCGGGAACTGCGGGTCACCGCGCTTGGAGCTAAAACGCTCAAGGAGATCGAGCCCGCCGTGCGCTCCGCGCAGGCGCTGATGTTGCGCGGACTGGACGAAGACGAGGCGGAAACCTTGCTCGGTCTGCTCCGGAAGGCCGTGGAAGCAGGCAACGACCTCAGCCGCGCGCCGATGCGTGCTGCCGAATGATGGGCTGATCAGGCAGCAAAGTCACCAGTCCGGGCATCCCGTTCAACGCACCGCAGTCAGTTTCAACGGCCGATCATCATCACGGGAATGCCGAGCGCGCGCGCGGCGGCAATCTTGCCGTATCCCGCGTCACCACCGGAGTTGCGCGCCACCAGATGAGTGATGCGGTACAGAGTGAAGAGCGCTGCTTCCTTGGCTGCATCCGGTGATGGTTTGCCGAGCAGCAGGTCGTGAGATCGGAACGGCAGCCGATGCTCGGGCCGGTCGACCATTCGGACGACGAAATGGCAGTCGTCACGACCCTCGAAGGCGGAGATATACTGTCGGCCAAGCGCGAGGAAGACGGTGGCGCCGGCGGGCAGGGCGGCGGCCGCCTCTGTCAGCGACGATACATCTATCCATTGGTCGCCGGGCTGCGGCTGCCATTGCGGACGGTCGACCGTCTCCAGTGGCACACCTGCCGCCGCGCAGGCGGTGGCCGTGTTCTCGGAGACCTGTCGTGCGAAGGGGTGCGTGGCGTCGATCACCCTCGTGATTTTTTCCTCGCGCAGATAGCGGACGAGGCCGTCCACTCCGCCGAAGCCGCCGATGCGGATATCGCCCGGGGGGATTGCAGGATCCGCCGTGCGGCCGGCGAGCGAGGTGATGACGTGATGGCCTTCAGCGACCAGACGCTCCGCCAGCGCACGGGCCTCCGTGGTCCCGCCAAGGATAAGTATCTTGCTCGCCCCGGATGTCGGATGATCAGGTGGCATGGGCGAGGATAAGTCCCTTGCGGTCGGTGACGATCACATCCACGGAGACAGGCGCGCCGCGCAAGGTATCCAGCGCTGTCAGCCGTGCCCGGGCGGCGATTTCGGGCGCTAGGTCAATTCCGTTTTCCGTCGTTATTTCATGGACTTCTAGCGCGGTGTTGGCAGATTGAATCCGGTCGCTGAGAGATTGAGTCAGTTGTTCTTTTTCCACCAGCGATGCCAGAAATGCCATGTCGATCTGGCTGCGAGAGGAGTGCAGATCGAGGGCGCCTTGCGCCAGCTTCGCCATCTTGGCAAAGCCGCCCGCAATCGTCAGGCGTGGTACTGGATGGACCCGCAGATATTTCAGAAGTCCGCCTGCGAAATCGCCCATGTCGAGCAGGGCCTCCTGGGGAAGCCCAAGCGATTTCTGGGCGGCGTTCTCCGAGGTCGAACCGGTGGCGCCGAGCACATGCGTGAGGCCGATGGCGCGGGCCACATCGATGCCGCGATGGATGGAGTGTATCCAGGCGGCGCAGGAGAAGGGATTGACGATGCCGGTGGTACCGAGGATCGACAGGCCGCCGACGATGCCGAGGCGCGGATTCCAGGTCTGTCGGGCGATCTCGGTTCCGCCCGGAATGGCGATGGTCACCTCGATATCGGCGGCGATCCCTTGCTTGGCGCAGATCGCCTCGATTTCCGTCGTCATCATGGAGCGGGGCACGGGATTGATTGCGGGTTCACCAACTCCGATCGGCAGGCCGGGGCGGGTGACCGTCCCGACGCCGTCGCCAGCGGCAAAGCGGATACCGCTTCCGGGCGGAAGGCGTCGCACACGGGATATTACTGTGGCCCCATGGGTCACGTCCGGATCATCACCGGCATCCTTCACGATGCCAGCTTCTGCAAAACCGTCGCCGAGCCGCTCCATGGCCAGCGCGAAGGCCGGTGTCTCGCCGCGTGGCAGGGTGATGATGACGGGATCAGGAAAGTCGCCGATCAGAAGCGCGGTCAGCGCCGCCTTTGTCGCGGCAGTTGCGCAGGCGCCGGTGGTCCAGCCCTTGCGCAGCGGACCGCCGGGCCGACGACCGTCGGGAGCGCTTGCTTGTTCTGGACTGTCGGCCGGCGTGTTCATGGCGTCGTTATAGGCCAGCGGGACGTCGGGCGAAAGCACCGGCAACGCTGTCAAAGATTGCAATTTCGACATGCGGAGCATAGAGCTTGGCCATGACGTTCGATCCCTTCGCCCATCTTCCCTCGATGATGCCCGGCCATGTCTGGCTGACGGGTGCGGGGCCGGGCGATCCCGGCCTCCTGACGCTGCTGGCCGCCAAGGCCTTGTCGGAGGCCGACGTGATCGTGCACGACGCGCTGGTCAACGATGAGTGCCTGAAGCTCGCGAAGCTGGGCGCGCAGCTCGAGTATGCCGGCAAGCGCGGTGGAAAGCCGTCGGCCAAGCAGCGCGACATCTCTCTGAGGCTGGTCGAGCTCGCGCGGGGCGGCAAGCGCGTTCTGCGACTGAAGGGCGGCGATCCTTTCGTCTTCGGCCGGGGCGGGGAGGAGGCGCTGACACTCGTCGAGCATGGCGTTCCGTTCCGCATCGTTCCGGGTATTACCGCCGGGATCGGCGGTATCGCCTATGCGGGCATCCCGGTAACGCACCGCGAGGTCAATCACGCGGTGACCTTCCTCACAGGCCATGATTCGTCGGGTGTCGTGCCAGACCGGATTGACTGGGAGGCGATCGGACGCGGTTCGCCTGTCATCGTGATGTACATGGCGATGAAGCATATCGGGCATATCGCTGACGCTTTGATCGCCGCGGGTCGTCGTGCGGACGAACCTGTTGCCTTTGTCTGCGACGCAGCGACCGCGCGGCAGCGGGTGCTGGAAACCACGCTCGCCGAGGCGGCCCAGGCGGTCGAGGCATCGGGGCTCGAACCGCCGGCAATCGTCGTTGTCGGCGAGGTGGTGCGGCTCAGGCCATCGCTCGACTGGCTTGGCGCCATGGCCGGGCGGACATTGCAGCCCGATCCGTTCGCGGACCGGGCCCAGAAGGACAGTGCATGAGTGGATTGATGATCGCCGCGCCGTCGACCGGCTCGGGGAAAACGACGGTGACGCTCGGGCTACTCCGGGCGCTCAGGAAGGCCGGTCATGCGATCGCGCCGGGCAAGGCGGGGCCAGATTACATCGATCCCCCGTTTCACGCAGCGGCAAGCGGTGAGCTCTGTCTCAACTTCGACCCCTGGGGCATGCGTCGCGAACTGTTGCTGGCGAATGCCGCGCTTCACGCCAGCGGCGGCAAGACGCTGGTGATCGAGGCGATGATGGGTCTGTTCGACGGCGCCGCCGACGGTTCCGGATCTGCGGCTGATCTGGCGTCCATCCTCGGCCTTTCGGTGGTTCTGGTGGTGGATTGCGCCCGTGCCTCCCACTCTATCGCGGCGCTTGTCAGCGGTTTCGCCAATTACCGGGTGGACACCCGTATCATTGGGGTCATCCTCAACAGGGTCGGCAGCGACCGGCACGAACAGATGCTGCGCTTTGCGATGGAAAAGATCCGCATGCCGGTCTTCGCCGTCATCCGGTCGCACAAGGTGCTGGAAATCCCGGAGCGTCATCTGGGCCTCGTCCAGGCCGGCGAACATGCGGAACTCGACGGGTTCATCGAACAGGCGAGCGAGATCGTGGCGGCGGAATGCGATCTCGGCATGCTGCTGCGTGCGGCGCGGCACATTCCAGACCGGCCGTCAGAGGCCAATATCGACCGGTTGCCGCCGCTCGGACAGAAGATCGCGGTCGCGAGGGATGTGGCTTTCGCCTTCTCATATGAACACATGCTGATGGGCTGGCGGCGGCGGGGCGCGGAGATATCGTTCTTCTCTCCGCTCGCAGACCAAGCACCGGCCACGGACGCCGATGCCGTCTATCTTCCCGGCGGATATCCCGAACTGCAGCCGGGAAGGATCGCAGCCGCATCAACCTTCCGTGCCGGCGTGCTCGCAGCCCGCGAACGCGGCGCGCGAATCTTCGGCGAGTGTGGGGGCTACATGGTGATGGGCGAGGGGCTGATCGATGCGAGTGGCGCGCGGCACGAAATGCTCGGCCTGCTTCCCGTCGTGACGAGCTTCCAGACACGGTCCCGTCATCTCGGCTATCGTCGGGTGACGCCGGTGGGGGCCTTCTTCGACGCACCGATGACCGCCCACGAATTTCACTATGCGACGGTCGTGTCGGAAGGCGAGGGCGAGCCCCTCTTTTCGGCCGTCGACGCTCTTGGCGCCGAACTCGGAACCTTCGGCCGGCAGCGCGGCCGGGTCGCAGGCTCTTTCCTGCATCTGATCGATATCGAGAGCCACGCGCCATGAGCGCTCCGATCGCGCATGGTGGAGCGATCGCGGCGGCTGTCGCCCGCTTCGGCGGTACCCCGGACGCGTGGCTGGATCTGTCGACAGGCATCAATCCGTGTCCGCCCGATCTGCCGCACATACCGGCCGAAGCATGGCATCGGTTGCCGGACAAGTCCCTTGTACAGGCCGCCTGCGAGGCCGCGGGGACGTTCTACGGTTCCGGCAGTCTGGCGCCGCTGGCCGTCCCCGGAACGCAGGCCGCGATCCAACTTCTGCCGCGGCTGGTCGGGCCGGGAAAACGGGCGGCCGTGGTCTGGCCGACCTATGGCGAATACGAGCGATCACTTGCTGCCGCCGGGCTCCCCGTCGATCGTCTCGACAGGCCGGAGGACGTCGACCCCCAGCGGCACGGACTGCTGGTCGTCGTCAATCCGAACAACCCCGATGGTCGTCGACACAAGGCATCCCTGCTGGAGGATGTCGCCTCGCAGCTCAGGGCCTCCGACGGGCTCCTGGTGGTCGACGAAGCCTTTGCCGACGCTGAAAGTGGCGCCGGTCTTGTGCCGCTCGCTGCCCGACACGACAATCTCATTGTCTTCCGCTCCTTCGGAAAGTTCTTCGGCATGGCGGGCGTCCGGCTCGGTTTCGTCTTTACGCGTGCCGAGCGGGCCGCGACGATGTCGGACTGGCTGGGTCCGTGGTCAGTGTCGGGGCCGGCATTGGCGGTGGCCGCCGAGCTTCTTCGCGCGGACACGCGTGCACTTCGCGCCGTCATTTCCGAACGACATGCGGGTCTGCGGCGTGTGCTGGAGACCGCAAGCCTTCAGATCGTCGGCGGCACCAACCTGTTCGCGCTCGTTCGCCACGACAACGCCCGCGGTCTTTACGAACACCTCTGCCGCCACCATATCCTGACGCGGCCCTTCGACTATGAGGCGACCTGGCTTCGGTTCGGACTGACCCCGAACGAGACGTCCGACGCCCGGCTGGCCACAGCGCTCGCTGCTTTCGGAAAATCCTGAGATGTCGCACCTGCCTCTGCTGTTCCTCGCCCTGATCGCCGATCGTTTGATTGGCGATCCACCGTGGCTGTGGGGAAAGGTAAAGCATCCGGTGGTGCTCTTCGGCGCGGCAATCTCTTTCCTTGACGTCCGCTTCAACCGCGACGAACTCCCCGCCGAGCAAAGGCGCCTCAACGGTTTGGTCTCTGCCACGGTTCTCGTGATTGGCAGCGGCCTTGCAGGTCTTGTCCTTCATGCACTGCTGTCGCACCTCCATGTTCTCGGCGTTCTCATTGAAATCCTCATCGTTGCCGTGCTGCTTGCCCAGAAAAGCCTTGCGGACCATGTGGCTGCCGTGGCTGACGGCTTGCGGCAGGACGGGCTGGAGGGTGGCCGTCGCGCCGTGTCGTTGATCGTCGGGCGCGATCCGAAGACGCTGGACGAGCCCGGGGTCTGCCGGGCTGCCATAGAAAGCCTGGCGGAAAACTTCGCCGACGGCGTGGTCGCGCCGGCCTTCTGGTATGCCGTCGGCGGCCTTCCCGGCATATTCGCCTACAAGATGCTCAATACGGCGGATTCGATGATCGGCCACAAGAGCCCGAAATATCTTGCGTTCGGCTGGGCGGCAGCACGGCTGGATGATCTGGCCAACTGGCCGGCAGCGCGGCTATCGCTCTTCATCATCGCCACAGGCGCATTGTTCACGGCGGGGCGCGCGGCCATGTCGCGTGCCTTCAGCGTCGGTCGTCGTGATGCTGGCCTGCATCGCTCGCCCAATTCCGGTTGGCCCGAGGCGGCTTTCGCCGGCGCGCTCGATCTCAGGCTCGCAGGTCCACGCGTCTATGGCGGCGACCTGGTCAGCGAGCCGATGATCAACGGCGCCGGACGCGCCGATGCCTCTGCCGTGGACATTGATCGCGCAACGCGGCTGTTCTGGGCCTCCTGCAGCGTCACGGCTGGGCTGGTGCTTGCCATCTTCGCCGTCACGGCGCTCTGACACCCGATCCCTTAAAAGTCTAGCAACCCGCTTTACTGTTTCGATCCGATACGCCTTAACGGAGTGTAGCGCTGTTTTTACTATCTTGAGCAGCGCCAAAACCCGGCAAGGGATAAAACGGAGGGGAAAACATGCGCAAGTTGCTTATGGTCGCCACGGCCTTTCTTTGCCTTCAGATGCAGCCGGCGATAGCCGAAGCCGCGAGCCTCGTCGCTCGCATCAGCATTTCCGACCAGATGATGACCGTCAGCCAGAACGGGATCGTCAAATACAGATGGAAAGTCTCGACGGCCCGCAAAGGTTACGTAACGCCGACCGGCAGTTATTCGGCGAAATGGCTTTCGAAGAACCACCGGTCGCGCAAGTATGACAATGCGCCGATGCCATTCGCGATCTTTTTCAAGGGTGGATATGCGGTCCACGCGACGTTCGACCTGAAGCGCCTGGGGCGCCCCGCTTCGCACGGTTGCGTGCGACTGCATCCGGACAATGCGGCTCAGCTCTTTGCGATGGCTCAGAAGAATGGTCTTGCAAATACGCGCATCGTGATCACGCGCTGACGGCGCTGGACTAGAGCTGAACCGGGCCGCAGATAGCCGCGACCGGTTCAGTCGTTGCCGGAGGCGTACCGAAGCCGCTCGAGGTTCGGAACCGAGACGTGCCGGTTGTTCTCGATGACGATGATGCCGTCCTTGCGCAGCTTGGTCATCTGGCGCGACACGGTTTCGATCGTCAGGCCGAGGAAATCGGCGATGTCGGCGCGGGAAAGCGGCAGGTCGAACGATGTGACATGTCCCTTGATCGGGTCGGCATGGCTGGCGATCAGATGGAGAAAGCTCGCCACCTTTTCCTGTGCCGTCTTGCGGCCGAGCGTTAGCATCCAGTCACGGGCTTCGTCCAGTTCCTTGAGCGACTGGTCGTGCAGCTTCCGTTCGAAATCCGGCGCCTCGGCGACCATGCGGTCGATCAGAGCTCTTGGGAAAGAGCATATCTCCGCGTCCGTCGCGGCCTCCGCGGTCACGGTGCTTTCGTGTATGAAAGGTCGTCCCATGAAGTCGGGTGCGAACTGCAAGCCGACGATCTGCTGACGGCCGTCGGCCATCATCTTCGACAGCTTCACAACACCGCGGAGTATGTTCGAATAGCTGTCGATCGACTCGCCCTGGCCGATAACTTCGTTACCGGCTTCGACCTTGCGGCGCGTGGAATGACGATTGAGTTCGAGAAGCTGTGCCGAGGTCAAGGTCGAGCATACACCGCCATGCCGAGCTTCGCAGGCCCGGCACACCACAGGAGCTTCAAGATCGATGGGGTCTCTCTTCTGCGCGTCCGTTTTCTGCGCGTCCATGGTTTTTCCACCCTCTTAAACACGCCGGCAAGCCGCGTCGAGACGACTCGCGACGGACGTGACCAAATGACCCATTTTCACGGGTTCTTCACCGTCTTGCTTGTTGTCGTGAATCTACCAGTAAATTGATCGAAGTCAAAGGTTGTGAATGTGACTACCTCTAAGCTTCAGGTATCGAGAGGCTTAGATTCATGGTGCACGCGACATGACAAAATCCCTGCTGGCCAAGTATTCCGGGGCTGTTCCCAGGTACACGAGCTACCCGACGGCACCGCATTTCCATGAGGGTGTCGCGTGCGGCAATTACGCACGCTGGCTCGGAGCCCTGACAGGCGAGCAGGACATTTCGCTTTATATTCACATTCCGTACTGCGACCGGCTCTGCTGGTTCTGCGCCTGCCACACAAAACACACGCTGAAGTATGAGCCGATCACCACCTATCTTGCGTCGCTCCACGCGGAGATCGAGAAGGTCGGCTCGTTCATCGATCCGGCGGCGAAGGTCACGGCCGTGCATTTTGGCGGCGGTTCGCCCACCATGCTCCAGCCGGATGACATGATCGAACTCATGCGGAGACTGCGCGCGGCGTTCAGCTTCGCCGACGACGTGGAGATCAGCGTCGAAATGGACCCCAACGATCTCGACGACTCCCGCTATGACGCGCTCGCCGCAATTGGCATGACGCGCGCCAGCCTCGGCGTCCAGGATTTCGATCCGCGGGTTCAAAAGACGATCAACCGCATCCAGACGTTCGAGCAGACGGCCGGCGTGGTCGAGGCTGTTCGGGCTCGCGGCGTCCATTCTGTCAATTGCGACCTTCTCTACGGCCTGCCGTACCAGACGCTGGAAACCCTTGAGAGCACGGTCACCGATATCATTTCCCTTGATCCCGACCGCATCGCGCTGTTCGGCTATGCGCATGTGCCATGGATGAAAAAGCACCAGCAGATGATCCCTGAGGCGGCGCTTCCGGATGTCGAGGCGCGCTATGAGCAAATGGTGCGAGCCGCCGACATGCTGCTTGCCGCCGGCTACGAGCAGATCGGCATCGACCATTTCGCCAAGCCCGCCGACCGGCTTGCGATTGCCGCGCGCGAGGGAAAGCTGCGGCGGAATTTCCAGGGTTATACGGACGATGGCGCCGAGGTGCTCATCGGTCTCGGTGCATCCTCTATCGGGCAATTGCCGCAGGGCTATATCCAGAACATGCCTGCCACCGGCGAGTACCAGAAAATGGCGCTGGCCGATGGTCTCTGTGCGGTCAGGGGTATCGAATTTACCGCGGATGACCGGCTGCGGGCCTATGTGATCGAGCAGGTGATGTGCAATTTCGGCTTCGATTTTTCGGCCGCGCGCGCGCTTTTCCCTCGCGGTGCCGACGAGGTCATCGGGGAAGCACGCGTGTTTGCCGCCGGCGACAGGGACGGCGTCTGTCGCATCGAGGGCGACCGGTTCAGCCTGACGGCGGCCGGTCGGCCCTTTGCCCGCAGCGTCGCGGCGGTCTTCGACGCCTATCTTTCGAACGGGAAAGGCCGCCACTCCATTGCTGTTTAGGCAACACTTCGCTTGCAAATCGTCACCGCGCGATGCGGAACCCATTGGCATTTCAGTTTCATTTGCCTATGTGGGGCTTTGATTTTTGAGACCACGGGGTACACTGGCGTGACTGCTACATTCGACAAGGTTGCCGACATCATCGCTGAAACGAGCGAAATCGATCGCGAGACGATTACGCCCGAGAGCCACACGATCGACGATCTCGGCATCGACAGCCTCGACTTCCTCGATATCGTGTTCGCGATCGACAAGGAATTCGGCATCAAGATTCCGCTGGAACAGTGGACGCAGGATGTCAACGAGGGCAAGGTTTCGACGGAAGACTATTTCGTCCTGAAGAACCTCTGCGCCAAGATCGACGAACTGCGCGCCGCCAAGGGCTGAGCCCTTCCAGGCGCGGGAGACCGATATGCTGCTCGAATACTTCCAGATGATCGATCGGATCGAGTCGGTCGACTTGGGCGAGCGCGTACTGCGAGCGCGGTCACGCGTACCTGCGGCGAGCCCGGTATTCGAGGGACATTTTCCCGGCATGCCGCTCGTTCCCGGCGTTCTCCTGATCGAAACCATGGCCCAGGCGTCCGGCTTCCTGCTGCTCGCGCTCAATGATTTTTCGGCCATGCCTTTCCTGATGACGGTCGACGGCGCCAAGATGCGGACCTTCGTGGAGCCGGAAACGGAGCTCGAGATCGAGGCGCGTCTGGAACATGACGGGTCCGGTTTTGCGGTGACCAAGGCGAAGATCAGCGCCGGCGCCAAGAAAGTCTGCGACGCGCAGTTGAAGCTGAGAACGATGCCATTCGGCGAAATTCCGATTGGCGACATCGTCAAGGCGCGTGCCGTCGAGGTCGGACTTGTCGCCGCAATGAAGGCCGCCGGCTGATCCGTCGCCGCCTGCATTGCATTCCGCCTTGATTGAAGACTGTTGACGGGCGGCGTCGCTTGCGCTTTTAGAGCGGGTCATCCCGACCATTGCGGTACCCGGCTCCAACGCTGCCGCTTCACACACTCTCCGCCGAGAGGACGACATATGACAAAACAGCCAAACGATGTGGTGATCACCGGCATCGGCATCGTCACCTGCCATGGAACCGGCAAGGAACCGCATGTCGCGCTGTTGTCCGGCCAATCAGGCTTGCAGCCACCGGTGGAAGCGGAGCGTTTCAAGCCTTACCCGATCCATCCGATGCCGGAGATCGACTGGTCGACGCAGATCCCGAAGCGTGGCGACCAGCGGCAGATGGAAAACTGGCAGCGGCTTGGTGTCTACGCGGCAGGTCTTGCTCTCGACGACGCAGGCTTCAAGGATGATGCGGAGGCCTGCGCGACCATGGACATGATCGTTGCTGCCGGCGGCGGCGAACGCGACATCAATGTTGACACGCTGATCCTCGAAGAGGGCCTGAAGCGCAACGACCGCGACCAGCTCGTCAACGAGAAGCTCACCACCGAGTTGCGCCCGACCCTCTTCCTGGCACAGCTCTCCAATCTTATGGCCGGAAACATCTCGATCGTTCACAAAGTCACCGGATCGTCGCGCACCTTCATGGGCGAGGAAGCCGCCGGCATCTCCGCGATCGAGACAGCCTTTGCGCGCATCCGCGCTGGCCAGTCGACCCATTCCCTCGTCGGCGGCGCCTTCGTCGCCGATCGCGATGATATCTTCCTGCTGGTCGAAGGGGTGCAGGCGCATTTGACCGGTGCGTGGAAGCCGCTCTGGCAGCGCGACGCTTCTCATGGCGGCGGCATGATGTTCGGCACCGTCGGCGCCTTCCTCATTCTTGAATCGCGTTCGCACGCGGAATCCCGATCCGCTCACATCTACGCGACGATCGATGCCATCGAGGGCGACCGCGGTCGCCGTGAGGACGGCGGCCTTGAAAAGCGTCTGGCGCGCATGGCTGCCGCCGTCGGCGCGGGTGCCGGCGAGGGAACGCTGGTGTTTTCGGGCGCAAGCGGCATCGTCGACCTGTCCCGGCGCGAGAAATCCGCTCTTGAAACCGCCTTCCCGCAGGCCGTGCTACGCGGCTTTGGCGGCGTGACGGGGCATGCGCTCGAGGCGCAGTTCCCTCTTGGACTGGCGCTTGCCGCGCTTGCGCTCGATACGAAGGCGCTCGTGCCGCCGTTCGATGCCGGCGCCGAGGCGACAATGACGACGAAAGCGTCGGACGCCATCGTGACCACCGTCGGCTATGTTCGCGGTGAAGGCATGGCCCGGTTGAGCGCGGAAGGCTGAGGAGACAGACATGACACAGTCCCGCTTCAAGGATCATCTCGGCCGCCCGATCGTTGCCGTCACCGGCATGGGGGTCATCACCTCGCTCGGTCAAGGACTTCAGGATAACTGGGCGAAGCTAACAGGCGGCGTCTCTGGCATCCACAAGATCACCCGCTTTCCGACCGAAGGGCTCAACACCCGGATCTCAGGCACGGTCGATTTCATCGAACTCCCGGCAGTCAACGCTGTGGAGCGCTCTTACGCGATGGCGCGCGAGACGACGCTCGAAGCGCTGGCGCAAGCCGGCCTTTCGGGTGATTTCGAGGGTCCTCTCTTCCTCGCCGCCCCGCCGGTCGAGCCGGAATGGGACGATCGTTTCCGGGTGGTGGAGCGGTGCCCGCCGGACGAGAACCACGGGCACGCCTATAATCGACTGACGGCCGCGATGCGCGCCAAGGCCGATCCGGTGTTCATGGAGGCGGTCCAGTTCGGTTCGATCTCTGAACGGCTCGCCGACCGGTTCGGCACGCGCGGACTGCCGGTGACGCTGTCGACGGCCTGCGCCTCGGGCGCCACCGCGATCCAGCTCGGCGTCGAGGCCATCCGCCAGGGCCGCACCGACCGCGCACTGACTGTCGCGACTGACGGCTCCGTTGGCGCCGAGGCGCTCATCCGGTTCGCGCTGCTGTCGGCGTTGTCGACCCACAACGATCCGCCGGAGAAGGCCTCGAAGCCGTTCAGCAAGGATCGCGACGGGTTCGTCATCGCCGAAGGCGCGGCGACGCTCGTGCTGGAATCGCTGGAGGCGGCCGTCGCCCGAGGTGCGAAGGTTCTCGGCATCATGAAGGGTTGCGGCGAGAAGGCGGACCATTTCCACCGCACACGCTCGTCGCCGGACGGTGCGCCTGCGATTGCCACCATTCGTGCGGCGCTGGACGACGCGGGTCTCTCGGAGAACCAGGTCTGCTACATCAATGCCCACGGCACGTCGACGCCCGAGAACGACAAGATGGAATACGGGGCCATGCTTGCGGTGTTCGGCGACCGCCTGAAGGCGATCCCGGTCTCGTCGAACAAGTCGATGATCGGCCACACGCTGACCGCCGCCGGCGCGGTGGAGGCTGTGTTCTCGATCCAGACCATGCTGACCGGGACGGTCCCACCGACCATCAACTACGTCAATCCGGACCCCGCCATCGAGCTGGATGTGGTGCCGAACGTGAAGCGTGACGCGGATGTGTCGGCCGTACTGTCGAACTCGTTCGGCTTCGGCGGACAGAACGCCAGCCTTGTCATGACGCGGGAACCGGCCTAAGTCACCGCCAAACAGCAGATCAATCAACCGCCTGACCGGCGAGGACATTTTCCATGCGCGCACTGCAGCTCGTCGAAGACCGCAAGCTCGAGATCACCGATATCGCCGAACCGCCGGCTCCCGGCCCCGGCGAGGTAACGCTTCGGGTCAAGGCGGTTGCGCTCAACCACATCGATGTCTGGGGCTGGCGCGGGATGGCGTTCGCCAAGCGCAAGATGCCGCTGGTCATCGGTGCCGAGGCTTCCGGCGTGGTGGATGCCATCGGTCCCGGCGTCGCCAATGTGCTTCCAGGTCAACTGGTTTCGGTCTACGGTGCCAGGGTCTGCGGCCTCTGCAAGCCCTGCCGCGAGGGGCGCGACAATCTGTGTGAAAACGTCGGCGGTGTGCACGGCTTCCATCTCGACGGCTTTGCGCAGGAAAAGATGAACATTCCGGCCCGCCAGCTCGTGCCGGCGCCGCCGGGCATCGACGCCGTCGCCGCGGCGCTCGCGCCAGTCACGTTCGGCACTGTCGAGCACATGCTGTTCGACAATGCCAGGCTCGAACCCGGCGAGACCATTCTGGTCCATGCAGGCGGCTCCGGCATCGGCACGGCCGCGATCCAGCTTGCCAAGCGCATCGGCTGCACGGTGATCACCACCGTCGGCTCCGACGACAAGATCGAAAAGGCGAAGGCGCTCGGCGCCGATCACGTCATCAACTATCGCACCGATCGTTTCGAGGGTGTGGTGCGCAAGATCACCAAGAAGAAGGGTGTCGACGTCGTGTTCGAGCACGTTGGCAAGGACACCTGGGCCGGCTCGATGCTCTGCCTGAAGCGGGGAGGGCGTCTGGTCACCTGCGGCTCCACGTCCGGCGTTTCGACCGACATGAATCTGATGATGCTGTTCCAGCAGCAGCTGAAACTGCTGGGCTCCTTCGGCTGCCGCATGGAAAACATGGCGAACGCCATGCAGAAGATGGCGCGCGGCATCGTGCATCCGGTGATCGACACCGAGGTCGGGCTTCACGATATCGACCGTGCGCTGGAACGCATGGAAGGCCGCCAGGTGTTCGGCAAGATCGTGCTCAGGATGGATTGATCCGTTGAGAGCACTGGTGACGCGATTCGTTGTGGCGATGCGCCGGTTCCCGCAATGGGCCGTGGCGCAGCTGACATTCGCGCTGCTCAATCTCCTGAAGATCCTGCCGGCCGACCCGGCAATCCGGTTTGCCGACCGGGCCATGCGCTGGATCGGTCCGAAGACCAGCCGTCACCGGCTAATGCAGGTCAACCTCGCCAACGCCTTCCCGGAAAAGAGCGAGGCCGAGCGCGAGGCCATCGCGCTTGCCGCCTGGGGCCACATGGGCCGGATGGCGGCGGAGTATATCTTTCTCGACCGTCTCTTCGATTTCGACCCGTTCAGCGAAAAGACGGGCAGGGTGGAGGTGTCGGGAATCCCGATCTTCCTCGACCTGCGCGACAATCCGCGTCCCTTCATCGTCTTCACCGCGCATTCGGGAAACTTCGAGATGCTGCCGGTCGCCGGTGCCGCCTTCGGACTCTATGTCACCGTGCTGTTCCGTCCGCCGAACAATCCCTACATCGCCCAGAAGGTCTTCGACTTCCGCGCCGGCAGAATGGGAAAGCTGGTGCCGTCGCACGCCGGGTCATCCTTTGCGCTCGCCCGCCAGCTCGAGGCGGGCGGCGGTGTCGGCGTGCTGGTCGATCAGAAATTCAACAAGGGCCGCGAGACAGTGTTCTTCGGCCAGAAGGTCAAGACCAACCCCTTGCTGGCAAAGCTCGCCCGGCAGTTCAACTGCGAAGTCTATCCAGCGAGATGCATCCGCCTCCCGGACAACAGGTTTCGTCTAGAGATCGAACCGGCCATGACGCTTCCGCGTGACGAGCGCGGTCAGCTCGATGTCGATGCGACGGCCCAGTTGTTGAACGACAAGGTGGAGAGCTGGGTGCGCGAATATCCGGAGCAATGGCTCTGGTATCACGATCGCTGGTCGATCAAGCGTAGCCTGTAATCGCTCAGGCAATCGGAGGCGCAACGTCAGACGCCTTCAAGGCAATGTAACCGGTTGTTATTCGCTAATATTTCAAGTCAAACCCGGAGCATTGCGCGCTGGCCATTTCACTTGCATTTTATACATTCCGGTATCTTCATTTTAGTACATTCTTCCGTTCTGCAAATACCCTAAACCTAGTCTGTTGAACATGAAGGGGCGTCATGTTACCCACTTTGCAATGGGGCGTAGTCCGCGTTGCCGCGATGCGCCGGGGAGAGAAACAGGTCGAGCACCAGATCGGTCACGATGGCACAGAACGTCAAAGATCATAGCCTGCTGCCGCTCTTCGAGGCGTTTTCGCTGAAGTGTCATCAGCTCCAGCATGCGATTCGGGTTGGGGACGAGAGGCTCGTGCGCATGCTCGACCGCGAACTCGAACCATTGATCGGCGCGATCATCGACCACCGAGCCCAATGCTCCCACGAGGTGCACCAGCAGCTCCGCTTCATCAACAGCCTCATCCGCGAGGATGCAGACGACAGGTCCTGCGTGCTTAGGCACTCCGCGATGCTGGCGGTGCTGCTCGAGCGCTACTTTGGCTCGGAAGGCGTCGCCGCGTCCTGCCTGACGTCGCACGGGATGGAAAACCGGTCCGGCCTTGGCGACGACGTCTTTCTCAACGAGACGGTTCTCAACAGCCTGCCAGACCTCGTCTCGGTCATTACCGTGGATTATCGATACCTGTTCTGCAACCCGGCGCATGCGCGCTATTTTGGTCGTACGCCGTTCGATACGATCGGCCGGCATGTTGGTGACCTGTTCGGGCAGGACTGGTTTCAATCGACCGGCAAGAACCATTTCGATCGTTGCCTGGGCGGCGAGACTGTTGAAATCCCGTCCTGGTCTAATGGTACGGACGGGGGCGGGCTCGAGTGCCGGCTCAGTCCTCTGGCCGGGTCCGCAAGCAAAACGCTCGGCGTCATTGTGATGGCGCGGCCGCTTCGCGACGGGAATACCGTTCTCGCGGCCTGACGTTCGAAGCGATAAGCAGGGCTCTGGGAGAAAACGACCTTGAGCCGTCAGGCCGTCTGCAGAGCATCCTCAGGAAGGTGCTGCAGAAGGTGCTCGGTCTCGAAGGCTATGTGGCGCCGCACGCCCTCAAAGAAGCCGCGCAGCATATAGCCGACAGCCTCCATGTTGACCGCCTCGCCGGCCCCGAGATGCAGGAGCGCGTCGGTCAGTTCTTCGGCGAAGCACTCGTCCTCGCAATGTTCGAACCGCAGGCGGTCTAGCGTGCGTGAAAGATCCAGGTCTCCGTATTCCCGATCGCTGAGCCAGGGAAAGAGCGTTGTCTCCTCGAAATGATGGACACCGCGAATCAAAGGGCCGAGCGCCTTGGCGGCATAAATGCACTTCTGGCGGTTGATATTTGCCGGCAGCGAATCGGCTATCTCCTCCAGTTCGCGGCAGAGGGCGAGCTGTTCCTGATGAGCGCGGCGCAGCCAGCCCAGGTTCTTGCTCTCGCCGGATACGCCCGGTTTCTGGACCTGTATGACGCCAATGCCGGCACTTAACGGCGTTTCCGACTGCATCTTGCTCTCTCCGTCGATGTCACGTCCGCGCGTCGCGACCGGATGCGCGAGGCGGGTGGCCCGCCTTATGCGTCCTTGAAGGGGCATCATTGCGCCGCCTGTCAGAAGCGGCGCGGACGTCCGGCCAAAGTAAATTGTTTTTCCCTCAATCGAGGCAGGCTCGCCTTGATCTGGATCAAGGTGGCTTGTTGCCGGGAATGGCAATTCTCACCGTGATGCAGGATGTCGCTTCGGGTCCGTCGAAGGGGTACCTGCGCACGAAACGCACAATGTGTTGGGGGATACCAACAATGAATTATACCTTTGAAACATTGGTGATGGCGGTTCTTGCCTTCGCCGCGCTGCTCGGAGTGGCGTTTGCCGCCGACAGCCTCTTTGCTGCCCATATGTGGGTTGCGTTCTTTACGCTAGCCGCCGGCACCATTGTGATGCTGCGTCGCATGACCTTCGCGCCGGCGAATGACACATCCTCCGCACAGGCCAAGTCGGAATATTTCGACGAGGTCGTGAAATACGGCGTCATCGCCACCGTTTTCTGGGGCGTCGTCGGCTTTCTCGTCGGCGTCGTGGTCGCGCTGCAGCTGGCCTATCCCGACCTCAACATCGAGCCCTGGTTCAATTTCGGTCGCATGCGGCCTCTCCACACCTCGGCCGTGATCTTCGCCTTTGGCGGTAATGCCCTGATCGCGACGTCCTTCTACGTCGTCCAGCGCACCTCGCGGCAGCGTCTGTTCGGCGGCAGCCTCGGCTGGTTCGTGTTCTGGGGCTACCAGTTCTTCATCATCATGGCCGCGACCGGCTACCTGCTCGGCATCACCCAGGGCCGCGAATACGCGGAGCCGGAATGGTATGTCGACCTGTGGCTCACCGTCGTCTGGGTCGCCTACCTGATCACCTTCCTCGGCACGATCATGACCCGGCGGGAATCGCACATCTATGTGGCGAACTGGTTCTACCTGTCGTTCATCGTCACGATCGCGATGCTGCACATCGTCAACAATCTGGCGATGCCGGTCTCCTTCGTCGGCGTGAAGAGCTATTCGCTGTTCTCCGGCGTCCAGGATGCGCTGACGCAGTGGTGGTACGGCCATAACGCCGTGGGCTTCTTCCTGACCGCCGGCTTCCTCGGGATGATGTACTACTTCGTGCCCAAGCAGGCCGGTCGTCCGGTCTATTCCTACCGCCTGTCGATCATCCACTTCTGGGCGCTGATCTTCATGTACATCTGGGCCGGACCGCACCACCTGCACTATACGGCTCTGCCGGACTGGGCGCAGACCCTCGGGATGGTCTTCTCGATCATGCTCTGGATGCCTTCCTGGGGCGGCATGATCAACGGTCTGATGACGCTGTCGGGCGCATGGGACAAGATCCGCACCGACCCGATCATCCGCATGATGGTCATTGCAATTGCCTTCTACGGCATGTCGACCTTCGAAGGTCCGATGATGTCCATCAAGGCCGTCAACTCGCTCAGCCACTACACAGACTGGACCATCGGTCACGTCCACTCCGGCGCTCTCGGTTGGGTCGGCATGATCTCGTTCGGCGCGATCTACTACCTGACGCCGAAGCTGTGGCACCGTAACCGGCTCTACTCGCTGCGTCTGGTCAACTGGCACTTCTGGCTCGCTACCCTCGGGATCGTCGTCTACGCCGCCGTTCTGTGGGTCGCCGGTATCCAGCAGGGCCTGATGTGGCGCGAATACGACGATCAGGGCTTCCTGGTCTACTCGTTCGCCGAGTCGGTCGCCGCGATGTACCCCTACTATGTCCTGCGCGCCCTCGGTGGTGGCCTGTACCTCGTCGGTGGTGTGATCATGGCCTACAACGTGCTCATGACCATCCTTGGATACGAGCGGCAGGAAGCACCGATCCCGGGCTCCATCGTGCCCGCGGCCGTGCAGCCCGCTGAATAAGGAGAAGGCTCAATGTCCATTCTTGATAAACACGCAATTCTCGAGAAGAATTCGAGCCTTCTGCTCCTCGGTTCGCTGCTGGTCGTGACCATTGGCGGCATCGTGGAAATCGCTCCGCTGTTCTATCTCGAGAACACGATCGAAAAGGTCGAGGGCATGCGGCCGTACACGCCGCTCGAACTGGCCGGACGCAACATCTACATCCGCGAAGGCTGCTATGTCTGTCACAGCCAGATGATCCGTCCGTTCCGCGACGAAGTCGAGCGTTACGGCCATTACAGCCTGGCGGCGGAGTCGATGTACGACCATCCGTTCCAGTGGGGTTCGAAGCGGACGGGGCCTGACCTCGCCCGCGTCGGCGACCGCTACTCGAACGCCTGGCATGTCCAGCACCTGACCGAGCCACGCGACGTCGTGCCGGAGTCGATCATGCCGAGCTATTCGTTCCTGTTGCAGACGCCGCTCAAGGTCGCGAACGTTACGGCCAACCTCAAGGCCAACAGCCTTGTCGGCGTGCCCTACAGCGACGAGATGCTCGAAAACGCGGAAGCTGATCTCAAGGCCCAGGCCGATCCGAACGCCGACACGGAGGGGCTTCTTGCCCGCTACCCGAAGGCAAAGATCGGGGACTTCGACGGCAATCCCGCGCAACTGACCGAAATGGACGCGTTGGTCTCCTACCTGCAGATGCTCGGCACTCTCGTCGACTTCTCCACGTATGACGACGCGACCGGATACCGTTGAGAGGTGTGAACCATGGAAACCTATACGGCCATGCGCCACTTCGCAGACAGCTGGGGGCTTCTTGCCATGGCGCTGTTCTTCGTCGGGGTCGTCCTGTTCACGTTCCGGCCGGGCGGAAAGAAGTCCGCCAACGAGGCCGCCAGCATCCCTCTCAAGGAGGATTGAGAAATGGCAGAAAAACATATTGACGAGATCAGTGGCGTCGAAACCACTGGCCACGAGTGGGATGGCATTCGCGAGCTCAACAATCCGATGCCCCGCTGGTGGGTCTGGACCTTCTATGCCACGATCGTCTGGGCCATCGGCTATACGATCATGTATCCGGCGTGGCCGCTCCTGACGGAAAACACCAAGGGTCTGCTCGGTTATTCGAGCCGTGCCCAGGTCGCGGCCGAACTCAGCGAGGCCAAGGCAGGGCAGGCGGTCTACCTCGACAAGATCGCGGCGCTGCCGATCACGGAGATCATCGCCGATCCGGAACTGACGCAGTTCGCTACCGCTGGCGGTGCTGCTGCGTTCAAGGTCAACTGCTCGCCATGCCACGGTTCGGGTGCGGCCGGCGGTGCCGGTTATCCCAACCTCAACGACGACGACTGGCTGTGGGGCGGCGATCTGGAAGCGATCCAGACGACCTTGCTGCACGGCATCCGTTACGACGGCGATCCGGACACTCGGGTCTCCGAAATGCCGGCTTACGCCGACATTCTGGAGCCGGAGCAGATCAAGCAGGTGGCCGCTTATGTCATCAGCCTGACTGGTACGCCGACGGATGCCTCGATGGTTGCTCCGGGCCAGCAGATCTTCATGGACAACTGCGCGGCCTGCCACGGCGAGGATGCCAGGGGCAATCGCGATCTCGGCGCGCCGAATCTGTCCGATGCGATCTGGCTGAAGGTCCAGGGTGAGGCCGGGATCGCGTCCCAGGTCGCACAGCCCAAACACGGCGTGATGCCGGCCTGGGGCGCACGCCTTGGCGAAGCCACGGTCAAGCAGCTTGCGATCTATGTCCACTCGCTGGGCGGCGGCGAATGAGTTGAAAACCAATGCGGCGGAATGGCGACATTCCGCCGCATTTCCTTTGGTGTACCACCGGAACCCCCGAAATTTGCTAGGAAATCGGCTTGCTTGGGGTGTTTCGAAATCTCCTGCCATATATTGAAAATCGCATCTGTTGTGACACTTGGCCGCTACTTGATATAAGTCAAGGAGGATGGCCGTCCGACATGGGATGACAAACCTCGAAAGACGAGGTTGCCGTAGATGAACGTCCAGTTAGACAAAGATGCCGCCAACAGCGGCGAAATCGAGCGCATCGAAGCTGAACCGGTGATGTCGGCCAAGGTCCGACAACCGCTTTACGAAGCGCGTAAAAAGATATTTCCCAAAAGGGCGGAGGGTCGGTTTCGCCAGTTCAAATGGCTGGTGATGCTCATCACGCTCGGCATCTATTACCTCACGCCGTGGCTGCGCTGGGACCGGGGGCCTTTCGCGCCCGATCAGGCGGTGCTGATCGACCTCGCAAACAGGCGTTTCTATTTCTTCTTTATCGAAATCTGGCCGCAGGAATTCTTCTTCGTTGCGGGGCTGCTTGTGATGGCCGGTTTCGGCCTGTTCCTGATCACCTCGGCCGTCGGACGCGCCTGGTGCGGTTATACCTGTCCGCAGACGGTCTGGGTCGACCTGTTCCTTGTCGTCGAGCGTTTCATCGAGGGGGACCGCAATGCCCGGATGAAACTCGATGCCGGCCCCTGGACCGTCGAAAAGGTCCGTAAGCGCGTCGCCAAGCACGCGACCTGGATCGTCATCGCGGTCGCGACGGGCGGTGCCTGGATTTTCTATTTCGCCGACGCGCCGACTCTGCTCGTCAATGTCGTGACCGGACAGGCACCAGCCGTCGCCTACATCACCGTGGCGATCCTTACCGCCACGACCTATGTGTTCGGCGGCATCATGCGTGAGCAGGTCTGCGTCTACATGTGCCCCTGGCCGCGCATCCAGGCCGCGATGCTGGACGAAAACTCGCTCGTTGTGACCTACAACGACTGGCGTGGCGAACCGCGCTCGCGGCACGCCAAGAAGGCGGCGGCAGCCGGCGAGGTGGTCGGCGACTGCGTCGACTGCAATGCCTGCGTCGCGGTCTGTCCCATGGGGATCGATATCAGAGACGGCCAGCAGCTCGAATGCATCACTTGCGCGCTGTGCATCGACGCCTGTGACGGTGTCATGGACAAGATCGGCAAGCCGCGCGGACTGATTGCCTACGCGACGCTTGACGAGTACCAGTCGAACATGGCGCTCGCGACCGGCAACGGCGCGACGGCGATCGATCCCCGCAAGGTGCGCAAGGCTGACGGCTCGTTCAGCGACAGCATCCGGCACTTCAACTGGAAGGTCATCTTCCGTCCGCGCACGCTGCTTTACATGGGCGTTTGGTGCGCCGTCGGTCTCGGTCTGCTGATCGCGCTTTTGTCGCGCGACAGACTGGAGGTCAACGTGCTTCACGACCGCAATCCGCAATACGTCCTGGAATCCGACGGCTCGATCCGCAACGGCTATACTGTCCGCATCTTGAACATGATCCCTGAGCCGCGCACAATCAGCGTCGCCCTTGAAGGTCTGCCTGGCGCCTCGATGAAGGCCAACGGCGTCGAGAGCGGTGACCCGCGCCGCATGGTCATCGAGGCAAAGCCGGACGAAGCCAATACGCTGAAGGTGTTCGTCACGCTGCCCGGGGATCAGGTCGCGTGGACGTCGGAAGAGTTCGAATTCATCGTGGAAGACGTCGAGGGTCACGAGGCCGCGAGCTACAAGGCCGTCTTCAATGGACCGGGAGTCAAGAAATGAGGTTACAGCAAAACAAGACGGGCTTCGTCTTCACCGGCTGGCACATGGCGACGATCATGGTCGCCTTCTTTGGGGTGATCATCTTTGTGAACATGCTGATGGCCTATTTCGCGACATCCACCTGGAGCGGTCTGGTGGTCCCGAACACCTATGTGGCGAGCCAGCAGTTCAACGGTAAGGCCGCGGCGATCCGGGACATGCTGGCGACCGGCATCAAGGGAAAGCTCACAGTCACGGGTGGAGACATCCGCTACAATCTCAGCATTGCGGATGACGGTCCCGTTGTCGCTGACACGGTGACTGCGCATTTCAAGCGTCCCGTCGGCGAGCATCAGGATTTTGTCGTCGCTCTGCAACCGGCCGGGAACGGCGACTATGTCGCAAGCCATCCCGTTCTTCCCGGGCATTGGATCGTCGAGATGATCGCGATGCGTGACGGCGAGATCATCATGCATGAAGCCAACCGCATTGCGGTGATCGAGGCAAAAAAATGAGCTGCTGTGCCGCCGGAACCGAAGGCGCTCTCGAGATCGAACGCTCGTCCCACGCTCTGCCGACGTCGGAAGAGTTGAAGCTTGCCAGCCGGGACGTTGGCGAGGGCCTTCGCCAGATCGATCTCAGCGTTCCGGCCGTGCACTGCGGCGCCTGCATCACGGCAATCGAAGGCGCTTTGAAGCGCCTGCCCGAAGTCGAGCGCGCGCGCGTCAACCTGTCGACCCGCCGCGTATCGGTCGTCTGGCGCGAAGAGGTTGGCGAGGCCGTCACCGACCCGCAGGTCATCGCCCGGGCGATCGCGTCCACCGGCTATGAGACGCACCTTTTCGCGGCGGGTGAGGAGGCCGCCGACCAGTTGCGCAACCAGCTGGTCCGTGCGGTTGCCGTTTCGGGCTTCGCGGCGATGAACATCATGCTGCTGTCGGTGTCGATCTGGTCCGGCGCCGACGCGTCGACACGTGACATGTTCCACTGGATTTCCGCGATGATCGCGGCACCGGCGCTCATCTACGCCGGGCGGTTTTTCTACATCTCCGCCTGGAAGGCGATCCGCAACGGTCGCACCAATATGGACGTGCCGATCGCCATCGGGATCTCGCTATCCTATTTTATCTCGCTGTGGGAAACGATCAACCACGGCGAGCACGCCTGGTTCGACGCCACGGCCTCGTTGCTGTTCTTCCTGCTGATCGGCCGCACCCTTGACCACATCATGCGTGACCGTGCCCGATCGGCGATCAGCGGACTGGCGCGGCTCAGCCCGCGCGGAGCCATGGTTGTGACACCCGACGGCAGCCGTGACTACCGTCCGGTCGACGAAATCCGTGTCGGCGACCGGATCGCCGTTGCCGCCGGCGAACGCATTCCGGTCGACGGAACGATCGTCAGCGGCGCGAGCGACATGGACGTCTCCATCGTCAACGGCGAGAGCGCGCCGATGCAGGCGGCGCCCGGCGACGTCGTACAGGCGGGAACCCTGAGCCTTACCGGATCGCTTGTCGTCGAGGCGACGGCGACGGCGAAGAATTCGTTCCTTGCGGAAGTCATCCATCTGATGGAGGCGGCCGAAGGGGGCAGGGCGCGCTACCGCCGCATCGCCGACCGTGCCGCGCAACTTTATTCGCCGGTGGTGCATCTGACCGCATTCCTCACCTTTCTCGGCTGGGGCTTCCACGACGGTGACTGGAAACATGCGCTGCTTGTCGCCGTCGCGGTTCTCATCATCACATGCCCCTGCGCGCTCGGCCTTGCCGTTCCGGTGGTACAGGTGGTCGCTGCCGGCCGTCTCTACCGGGCCGGTATCATGGTCAAGGATGGATCGGCCATGGAGCGTCTGGCCGAGATCGATTCCGTTGCCTTTGACAAAACAGGCACCCTGACGCTGGGCCGCCCCCGGCTGGTCGATGCCACAGGGATATCGCCGTCAACCCTCGCGATTGCTGCCGGCCTGGCCGGGCATTCCCGTCATCCGTTGTCGCAGGCGTTGTCGGCTGCCGCGCTGGTTGCACCCCGCCTGTTCGATACCGTGCGCGAAATCCCCGGCGCCGGGATCGAGGCCGACACGGAGGAGGGCGTCTATCGGCTCGGAAGCCGGCGCTTCGCCTGCGGTAATCAGGCAGAGGCCAAGGACCAGCACGCGTATTCCGAGGTCGTGCTGTCGCTCGATGGCCGGGAACTGCAGGCCTTCCGCTTCGAGGACACATTGCGGCCCGGCGTTGAGCAGGCGATCGCATTCATGCGGCGCCAGGGTTTCTCGGTCGGCATTCTCTCCGGTGACCGTGCAGGCGTTGTGCGATCGATCGCAGCTCGGCTCGGAATCGAAAACTGGAAAGCGGAGCTTGCCCCGCGCGACAAGGCAGCCTTCTGCGCCGAGATGGAGGCGAGCGGGCACCGTCTGCTGATGGTCGGCGACGGCATCAACGACGCTCCGGCGCTCGCCGCAGCACATGTTTCGATGGCGCCGGCCACGGCGGCTGATGTCGGGCGGCAGGCGGCGGATTTCGTGTTCGTGCGGCCGAACCTCGACACTGTGGCCTTTGCGATCGAGGTGTCGAAGCGGTCTGGCCGTCTCATCCGGGAAAACTTCGCGTTGTCCGTCGGCTACAACATTCTCGCCGTGCCGATCGCGATCCTCGGTTATGCCACTCCGCTGATCGCCGCGGTCGCCATGTCGACGTCCTCGATCATCGTCGTCGTCAATGCGCTGAGGCTCAACCGCCTCGGCACGGCCGAAGCGAAGGCGGCAGACGAGATGCGGACACAGGGTATGATCGCGCCACGGACGGGACTAGCCTCATGAATATGCTGATCTACCTCATCCCGATCGCGCTTTTTCTCGGAGGCTTAGGTCTTTTCGCCTTTCTCTGGTCGCTGAAGAGCGGGCAGTACGACGACCTGGAGGGGGCTGCCTGGCGGGTGCTCGATGACGGGGACGATCGTCCGCAAGGCTGACATGCCTTTTCGGAACAGCTTCAGCCTTGCCCGCAGGAACGAGGAGTGCCACAAGACGGTCCATTGATATTGATCATATGAATCGGAGCATGGCATGCAGCAAGCGGAAATCGGGTTGATCGGGCTCGGCGTGATGGGCGCCAATCTGTCGCTGAACATCGCCGAAAAGGGCAACCGGATCGCGGTGTTCAATCGCACCTTTGCCCGGACCCAGGAATTCATGGCCGAGGCCGGCGATCTCGCCGACCGCATCGTTCCCTGCGAGACGATCGAGCAGTTCGTGGCGTCCATTCGCCCGCCGCGGCCGATCATCATCATGATCAAGGCCGGCGAACCGGTCGACCAGCAGATGGAACTGCTGAAGCCCTATCTCGAAAAGGGCGACATCATGATCGACGCAGGTAACGCAAACTTCCGCGACACCGTGCGCCGGTTCGACTGGCTGAAAGACACCGGACTCACCTTCATCGGCATGGGCGTCTCGGGTGGCGAAGAGGGGGCGCGCCATGGTCCTTCGATCATGGTCGGCGGCACGGAGGAGAGCTGGAAGCGCGTCGAGCCGGTCCTGACCTCGATCTCCGCCAAGTTCAACAACGATCCGTGCGTGGCCTGGCTCGGCCCGGATGGCGCAGGCCATTTCGTCAAGACGATCCACAACGGCATCGAATATGCCGACATGCAGATGATCGCCGAGATCTACGGCATCCTGCGCGACGGTCTCGGCCGTTCGGCGACCGAGATCGGCACGATGTTCGGCAGCTGGAACAAAGGCCGCCTCAATTCCTACCTGATCGAAATCACCGAAAAGGTGCTGATGGCCGCGGATCCCGAAAGCGGCAAACCGATGGTCGACATGATCCTCGACAAGGCCGGCCAGAAGGGCACGGGCAAGTGGTCGGTCATCGAGGCCCAGCAGATGGGCATTCCGGCGACCGCCATCGAGGCGGCTGTCGCGGCTCGTTCGCTCTCGTCGATGAAAGCGGAACGCGAGGTCGCCGAGAAGATGTTCGGCAAGGAGACCGCCCGTTTCGAACTTGCCGGCGGCAATGTCGAAGCCGACCTGGAACTGGCGCTGTTCGCTGCCAAGATCGCGGCTTACGCGCAGGGCTTCGCCGTGATGTCAGGCGCAAGCGAGGAATTCTCCTGGAACCTGCCGATGCCGACGATCGCGAAGATCTGGCGCGCGGGCTGCATCATCCGCTCGCAGTTCCTCGACGAGATCACCCGTGCCTTCACCGCAAACCCGGATGCGGCGAACCTGATCGTCACGCCGGCCTTCTCTGTGATGGTCAAGGAAAGCCTGCCATCGCTCCGCCGGGTCGTCGCTGCCGCCGTGACCGCAGGTCTGCCCGTTCCTGCATTGGCGTCGGCGCTCACTTATTTCGATGCCTATCGCCAGGCGCGCGGCAGCGCCAACCTGATCCAGGCGCAGCGCGACTTCTTCGGCGCTCACGGCTTCGACCGCATCGACGGCAAGGATTTCCATCACGGCCCGTGGGGCAGCGGTGCCGCGACGTTCTGATCTGCGGATGAATAACGGACAAGCCCGGCATTGACGGGCTTTTTTCGTTTCAACGTTCTGGTTGGTGAGGCAAGCAGAAGCTGCCCGCTAAGGTGTCAGCTTCTGCCGCAGTTCTCCGATTTCTGCCCGCAACGCGCGCAGTTCGGCCAAGACGGCGGTATTGTCGCTATGCAGCGATTGCAGTTCCGCGTCGGTGTGCGCCTCCGCTTCCTTCTGCATCGCCGAGACGATGACACCGATGAAGAGGTTCAGCACCGAATAGGTACTGAGGAGGATGAAGGGTACGAAGAACATCCATGCGCTGGGATAGGCTTCCATCACCGGACGGACGATGCCCATCGACCAGCTTTCGAGCGTCATGACCTGGAACAGCGTGTAGAGTGACGCGCCCAGGCTGCCGAACCAGTCGGGGAACTGGTCACCGTAGAGTTTCGTCGCCATCACGGCAGAGACATAGAACAGAAGTGCCAGCAGCACCACGATCGATCCCATGCCGGGCAGGGCGGAGATAAGCCCGCCAACAACGCGCCGGAGCGACGGGATGATCGAAATCAGACGCAGGAGCCTCAGAATGCGCAGCGCGCGCAGGACCTGGAAGGGTCCGGTCGCCGGTACAAGTGCCATCACGACGATGAACACATCGAATACGCTCCACGGGTCGCGGAACAGCTGGAAGCGGAAGGCGATGAACCGGGCCACGATTTCGACGACGAAGATCGCCAGGATCAGCCGGTCTATGCCGTTGATCAGAGGACCGAAGGAGGCCATCAGGTCCTTGTCCGTCGCCATGCCGAGCGTGACGGAATTAATCAGGATGACCGCGATGATGAAGTTTTCCCAGCGCTGGGATTTCAGGATGTCGATGAGACGTTGACGCACGTTTTGCCCCTGGTTTTTTGCCGAGACAAGGTCACAAGCTTTGGGGTTCGTCAAGGGTAGGCTGCACCCGGATCGCGGGTCATTTTTGCACCAAAGAACCGGGGCGGAAATAGCAGAACTAACGCGTCTCGTCCGGCCAGGCCGGCTGGCTGATGCTCTGCAGCAGATCGGGTGAAATGCCGTCGATGCGGGCGATGACGGCCTTGGCGAGTTCGCGTCCGGCAAGGCGGACATCCTCCAGCGCCGTGATGATCTCCGGGCGAATCCAGTTGAGGATCGGCAGACCCTGCTTCGAGACGAGATCGACATCGTGCCCAAGCTTCAGTCCGGCCGTCTCGATCGCGGCGTTGGCGGCGATCGCGGCACTGCTCGATGAGCAGACGATGCCGTCAGGCCGTTCCGGCGAGCGCATCAGCGCCTCCATCGCGCCGTTGAGGTCGGCGAGCGGCGTATCGATGTCCACGGAGACCGGCACTTCGCTGGCGTCGCAACCCTTCAGCGCCCGATCGAAGCCGGCACGGGTGTGGGCGCAATAGGTGAGTGACTTCGGCGGAGAGAGCAGGGCGATCCGGCGGCGACCGCGCTTCACGAGTTTCTCGACGGCGGTGTAGCCGAAGGCCTCGTTGTCGAAGTCGTGATAGGGATGAACCACGCCGCCGCTCGTGCGGCCGTGGGTCGCGAATGGCATGTTGCGCTCTTCCAGCAGCCTGACCCTCGGGTCATCCGGCTCGATGCGCGAGATGATGACGCCGTCGGCCGATCCGGTGTCGAGGATGTAGCGCACCGGCAGCATCGGATCCTTGCTGTGCGAGTGGGGCGTGACGACGACGTGATAGGGCGTACCGCTCAGCACTTCGGAAATGCCGAAGATCATCTGGCTGGAAAAGCCCATGATCTCCTCGTCGATCGACAGCACCAGGGCGATCACGTTGGTCTTGCCGGTCCTCAGTCGCACGCCCGCGCGGTTCGGTTGGTAGCCGAGCTGCCGCGCCACCATCCGCACGCGTTCCTTGGTTTCCGCTCCGATATCTGGCGCGTCTTTGAGCGCACGCGACACCGTCGTTATGCCCAGGCCCGTCATGAAGGCTATCGTCTTCAGTGTCGGTCTTTCGCGCATGGCCGCGAGTCTCGCGCGGTCCCCCTCGTATGCCTCAGCCATTCCCGCCCCGTGTGTCTGTATTGTTCTTATACGACCTAAATCACGTTCGTCCAATGCCACGCGGTCACGGCCGCACAGCGCTGAAAGCGATAAATCTGTAACGATACAGTAGAAATGTCGAGAAAAATTTGCGCCCGTCGGTTGTTATGATAACCGCTGATTGAAGCACGAGATATTGATGTTCGGTTGTGCGGATGCGAAGGCGAGTACTATTCGGCAGAGGGAGACTTCAAGGCTTTGAATGCGTAAAACCCATCGAGAAAACGCCTTTTTCGCTTATTGCGTCGCAAAAATATGCGCTGCGCATGTATTTGGTTACAGGTATTGGGATGCAATCATTGCGGGATTTGCCGGCGAATGAATTTTTTCTTCTGTGGAGCGGTTGCGTCCCTAAATCGTTTCGAATAAGTTTTTACGGCAACGTTTCAGTGAGGGAGGAGACTCATGAATTTTCGTAGCTTTGCAGCCGCATTGGCGGCAACCGTCGTCATGCCGTTCGGTCTGGCGCAGGCAACCGATCTCGAAGTAACCCATTGGTGGACGTCCGGCGGCGAAGCGGCTGCGGTCGCTGAACTCGCCAAGGCTTTTGACGCCACCGGCAACAAGTGGATCGACGGCGCCATTGCCGGTGCCGGCAGCACCGCCCGGCCGATCATGATCAGCCGCATCACCGGTGGCGACCCGATGGGCGCGACCCAGTTCAACCACGGTCGTCAGGCGCAGGAGCTTGTCGAGGCAGGCCTGATGCGCGACCTCACGGCTGTCGCCGAAGCCGGCAAGTGGAAGGACATCATCAAGCCGTCGTCGCTGCTCGACAGCTGCACCATCGATGGCAAGATTTATTGCGCGCCGATCAATATCCATTCGTGGCAGTGGCTCTGGCTGTCGAACGCAGCCTTCGAGAAGGCGGGCGTCCCGGTTCCGAAGGACTGGAACGAGTTCGTCGCCGCTGCGCCGAAGCTTCGTGAAGCCGGTTTGCAGCCGCTCGCCCTCGGCGGCCAGGCCTGGCAGTCCGGTGGTCTTTTCGACGTGCTGGTGCTGAACCTCGGCGGTAAGGACCTGTTCGAAAACGTGTTCGTCAAGAAGGATGCCGACGCCGCGGCTGGTCCGGAAATGGCGAAGGTTTTCCAGGCCGCTGCCCAGGCCCGCGAAATGGCCGCCGGCAGCAATGTGCAGGACTGGAACCAGGCGACCAATCTGGTGATCACTGGCAAGGCCGGTGGTCAGGTCATGGGCGACTGGGCCCAGGGCGAGTTCCAGGTTGCCGGACAGGTCGCCGGTAAGGACTACACCTGCCTTCCAGGTCTTGGTCTCAGCCCCTACATCACCACCGGCGGTGACGCGTTCTACTTCCCGGTTCTTCAGGACGAGGAGAAGTCGAAGGCCCAGGACGTGCTCGCGCAGACGATGCTCGATCCGGCCACCCAGGTCGCCTTCAACCTCAAGAAGGGCTCTCTTCCGGTTCGTGGCGACGTCGACCTGTCGGCCGCCAACGACTGCATGAAGAAGGGGCTGGAGATCGTTGCCGCCGGCAATGCGCTCACCAGTACCGACCAGGCGCTCTCGGCCGACAGCCAGAAGCAGAAGGAAGACCTTTTGACCGAGTTCTTCGCCAGCAACTCGATGACGCCCGAGGCGGCACAGGAACGCTTCGCCGACATCATCGGCTCCGCCGACTGATCGAGAACGATTGCATCCGGCCGGAACCCGCGCGGGCTCCGGCCGGATCGGCATGTCTCTGGCCCGCACCATTCGGCGGCGACGGCTTTGACGCCACGCGTCCCCGTGTTCCGGCGATAAAGCGCTCGAGGAGGAAACGAGATGACAGGTCACCCGCCTGCCAAACGCCCCAACCAGCTTTTCCGCAATCTGAATTCCAAGATTGCCTCCATTCCGATGATCCTGATTGCCGTCGGCATCTTCTTCGGGGGCTCGATCTGGACGATCGTCTATTCGTTCACGAATTCGAAGTTGCTCCCGCGCGCGAACTTCGTCGGCTTCGACCAGTACGAGCGGCTGTGGAACACATCGCGCTGGATCATCTCGATCCAGAATCTCGCCATCTACGGCATCCTCTCGCTGATCTTCAGCCTGGTGATCGGATTCCTGCTTGCGGCGCTGATGGACCAGAAGATCCGGTTCGAGAACGTCTTCCGCACCATTTTCCTCTATCCGTTCGCACTCTCCTTCATCGTCACGGGCCTGGTCTGGCAATGGATCCTGAACCCGGAATTCGGCGTCGAGGGCATTGTGCGGTCGCTCGGATGGGAGAGTTTCCGGTTCGATCCGCTCTACAATCCCGACATCGTCATTTATGGCATCCTGATTGCCGGATTGTGGCAGGGGACTGGCCTTGTGATGTGCCTGATGCTTGCCGGCCTGCGTGGCATCGACGAGGACATCTGGAAAGCGGCCCGCGTCGACGGCATTCCGATGTGGCGCACCTATCTGTTCATCGTCATCCCGATGATGCGCCCGGTGTTCATCACCACGCTCGTGATCATCGCCAGCGGTATCGTCAAGGTCTACGACCTCGTGGTGGCGCAAACCAGCGGCGGTCCGGGCAATGCGTCCGAAGTGCCGGCCAAATACGTCTACGATTACATGTTCCAGGCCCAGAATCTCGGCCAGGGCTTCGCCGCTTCGACCATGATGCTGATCACAGTCGCGATCATCATCATTCCGTGGGCCTATCTCGAGTTCGGAGGGAAGAAGCGTGGCTAACGTATCCTCACTCAACACCACCGCCGCGGGTGTCGATGCCGTCGCGCCCGATGTCTCCGGCCCGCGCGGGCGCCGTCCGCGCCGGACGCTGTCGCGCCGCAACATCATCCTCTATGGCACACTGTTCGTCGCGGCCCTCTACTACCTGCTGCCGCTCTACGTCATGGTGGTGACGTCGCTGAAAGGCATGCCCGAGATCCGCATGGGCAACATCTTCTCGCCGCCGATGGAGATCACCTTCGAGCCCTGGGTCAAGGCCTGGGCGGAGGCGTGCACGGGCCTCAACTGCGACGGCCTTTCGCGCGGGTTCTGGAACTCGGTCCGGATCCTCGTTCCGTCGGTCGTCGTGTCGATCTTCGTCGCCTCGGTCAGCGGATACTCGCTTGCCAACTGGCGGTTCAAGGGATCGGAGCTGTTCTTCTCGATCCTGATCATCGGCGCCTTCATTCCCTATCAGGTGATGATCTATCCGGTTGTCATCGCGCTGCGCGAACTCGGCATCTATGGAACGCTGACCGGTCTCGTGATCGTTCACACGATCTTCGGCATGCCGATCCTGACGCTTTTGTTCCGCAACTACTTCTCGTCGCTGCCGGTCGAGCTGTTCAAGGCGGCGCGCATCGACGGCGCCGGATTCTGGCAGATCTATCTCAAGATCATGCTGCCGATGTCGCTGCCGATCTTCGTCGTCGCGATGATCATCCAGATCACCGGCATCTGGAACGACTTCCTGTTCGGCGTGGTCTTTACCCGCCCGGACACCTATCCGATGACCGTGCAGCTCAACAATATCGTCAACTCCGTCCAGGGTGTGAAGGAGTACAATGTCAACATGGCCGCGACGCTTCTGACGGGCGCCGTTCCCCTCATCGTCTATTTCGTTTCAGGCCGGCTTTTCGTCCGCGGTATCGCCGCAGGCGCAGTGAAGGGGTAATCCATGACCAACAGCGTATCCATCCGCGATCTCTCGCTTTCGTTCGGCGCGGTCAAAGTGTTGAAGAACCTCGATCTCGAGGTTCGCGACGGCGAGTTCCTGGTGCTGCTCGGCTCGTCCGGCTGCGGCAAGTCCACGCTGCTCAACTGCATCGCCGGCCTGTTGGAGCCGACCGAAGGGCAGATATTCATCAAGGGTCGCAACGTCACCTGGGAAGAGCCCAAGGATCGCGGCATCGGTATGGTGTTCCAGTCCTACGCGCTCTATCCGCAGATGACGGTCGAGAAGAACCTGTCGTTCGGCTTGAGGGTCGCGAAGGTGCCTTCCGACAAGATCAAGGAGAAGGTCGCCCGTGCGTCCGAAATCCTCCAGATCGAGCCGCTTTTGAACCGCAAGCCGTCGGAGCTTTCCGGCGGCCAGAGGCAGCGCGTCGCGATCGGCCGCGCCCTGGTGCGTGACGTCGATGTCTTCCTGTTCGACGAACCGCTGTCGAACCTCGACGCCAAGCTCCGCTCGGAGCTGCGCGTCGAGATCAAGCGCCTGCACCATTCGCTGAAGAACACGATGATCTACGTGACGCACGACCAGATCGAGGCGCTGACGCTCGCGGATCGCATCGCCATCATGAAGGGCGGCGTCATCCAGCAGCTCGATGATCCGATGACCATCTACAATCGTCCGATCAACAAGTTCGTCGCCGGCTTCATCGGCTCCCCGTCGATGAATTTCATCAACGGAAAGCTGGAGGAGCGCAACGGCGCCGTCGTCTTCGTCACGCAGGGGACTGCCTTTTCGCTCGACGGTTATCAGGCGCAGGAGCCACTTCAGGCTGGTCGCGAGGTCGTGCTCGGCGTTCGTCCGGAGCACATCCGGATCAATGAAGACATTCCAGCCGGCGGAGAAACCCATGACGCCGTGGTCGACATCGAGGAGCCGATGGGTGCGGACAACCTGTTGTGGCTCAAGCACGCGGGTCACGTACTGGCTGTCCGCATCGGCGGCACGCGGCGCTTCTCGCCGGGCGACGCCTTGCGTCTCGGCTTTGACATGTCTGTTGCCTCGCTGTTCGATGCGGTGACGGAGGAGCGCATCTGACGGATAAACCGCTCCTCGGCCTCGTTCCGCCCCAATGCGGAGCGAGGATGAACGAAGAGCGCGGCTCATTGAAAGGGCCGACCCGCAGATACGAGAGACCAAAATGATGCACACCGCTTCCCAGACGATCGACCTCAAAGGTTCGTGGCAGGCTTCCACGAGCGGTGGCGAACATGCGGTGTCGATGCCGATCCCCGGCGACGTGCACTCGGCGCTCGCAGATGCGGGCGTCATCCCGGAACCGTATTTCGGTCGCAACGAAGAGGCCGTGCAATGGGTCGCCGAGCGTGACTGGGTCATCGAGCGCCGCTTCACGGTCGATCATGTCGAGGGCGACTGGTATCTCGATCTCGACTATCTCGATACGGTCGCGGTGGTATTCATCAACGACGTCCCCGTGCTGACGGCGGATAACTGCTTCCGACGCTACCGGCCACCTGTCTCGCATGCCTTGCAGCAGGGCGAAAACCGCATCCGGATCGTGATCCACTCGGCGATATCAGCCGGTGCCGAGCGGCAGGCGCGTCAACCGTTCTACATTCCTTATCACAAAGGGAATTCGCCGATCCCGAACGGCAACATGCTGCGCAAGCCGCAATGCCATTTCGGCTGGGACTGGAACATCGCGCTGTCGCCGCTTGGCCTCTACGGCAGGGTCGCGATCCGCAAGCTCGAGCCTGCGCGCATCGAGCACGTCACGACGCGGCAGGTGCATGCTGTCGACGGCTCGGTGGAACTGCACGTTACAGCCACCGTCTTCGCCCAGGATCCGACCGTCGTGCCTGTGCATTTCGATCTCGATGGCGAGCGCGTCCGTCTCGATTGCGGGATAGAGCGCGGCGAAACGCAGGTCAACCACGTCTTCGTCATCGAAAACCCGCGTCTGTGGTGGCCGGCCGGCAGCGGCGAGCAGGCGGTCTACACGCTCACGGTGGATGTGCCCGGCGATAGCGTCAGCCGCACGATCGGCCTCCGCACGGTCGAACTGCTCACCGATCCCGACGAGGCGGGCAGCCGCTTCGCCTTCCGGATCAACGGGCGCGAAATCTTCTGCCGCGGCGCCAACTGGATACCGGCCGACGCGCTGTTTTCCCGCACCTCACCCGACAAGACCGAAGACCTTCTGCGGTCGGCCATCCAGGCCAACATGAACATGATCCGCGTCTGGGGCGGCGGGTTCTACGAGCACGATTGGTTCTACGATCTCTGCGACCGGCTCGGGCTGATGGTCTGGCAGGACTTCATGTTCGCCTGCAATCTCTATCCATGCAGCGACGAGTTTCTCGACAACGTCGCGGCCGAGGTCGACTACCAGGTCAAGCGGCTCGCTTCGCATCCGTCGATCGTGCTGTGGTGTGGCGACAACGAACTGGTCGGCGCGCTCACCTGGTTCCCGGAATCGGTCGACAACCGTGACCGCTATCTCGTCGCCTACGACCGGTTGAACAGGGTTATCGAGCAGGGCGTGAAGAAGGCCGAGCCAGAGGGGATATGGTGGCCATCGAGCCCGGCGTCCGGCTATCTCGACTATGGAGACGCCTGGCATGCCGACGGGTCCGGCGACATGCATTACTGGTCGGTCTGGCACGAGAACAAGTCGTTCGACAATTATCGGAGCGTCAAGCCGCGCTTCTGCTCTGAATTCGGCTTCCAGTCCTACACGTCGCTGCCCGTCATCGAAGGTTTCGCGGACCGCAAGGACATGAACATCGCTTCCCCGGTGATGGAGCTGCACCAGAAGAATGTCGGCGGCAACGAGCGGATCGCCGGGACGATGTTCCGGTATTTCCGCTTTCCGAAGGATTTCGCCAATTTCGTCTATCTGAGTCAGATTCAGCAGGGGCTGGCGATCAAGACCGCCGTCGACTACTGGCGGTCGCTGAAACCGCACTGCATGGGCACGCTCTACTGGCAGCTCAACGACACCTGGCCGGTCGCCTCGTGGTCGAGCCTCGACCATGGCGGCGGCTGGAAGGCGATGCATTACATGGCGCGGCGTTTCTTCCAGCCGGTGAACGTGATGCCGGTTCCGGCCGAAGGGGGCGGGACGATCGAGCTCCGGATGGTCAACGATACGGCCGAACCGGTGACGCTCGATGCCAATATCTTCGCGCTGACGATGACGGGCGAGCAAGTGCCGCTGAAGACAGCGAGCGGAGAGTGCGGAGCGGACAGGGCAGGGCTTCTGGCGACCGTCGATCTCGTCGACATCCCGCCAGGCGCGATCCTCGCCTGGAGCTTCATCGCGTCGAATGGCTTGAGCGGCGAAGGGCACTACGTCGCCGAAGGCTACAAGGCGCTGGAACTTCAGCCATCCGGTCTTGATCTCAACGTTACCACCATTGGCGACGGAGCCTACGAATTGGAGGTCTCGGCGACCGGTCTTGCCCTTTACATCATGGTTGAGAGCGATATGGCCGGACGGTACTCCGACAACGCTTTCGACCTTCCAGCCGGCGGGAGCCGCCGGATCGTCTTCACGCCATCTTCACCGCCTGCCGCCGGTACGGTACCGGCCTTCAGGCTCTACGATCTTCATTCCTGCCAGTCGGCGGGATGACCACGTTTCCGGACGCGGAGCACGAGGCCCCGTCCGGCATCCAGGAGGAAAGACAATGACCAGTCTCGGTTTCCAGCTCTACAGCGCCCGCAATTTCCAGCCGTTTTCGAAGATTTTTCCGCTGCTTTCCAAGGCTGGCTACCGGGAGGTCGAGGGCTATGGCGCTCTCTACGCCTCGCTCGACGAAAGCGGTCTCCAGGCCCTTCGCGACGAGCTCGACGGCTGCGGCCTGACCATGCCCACAGGGCATTTCGGCATCGACATGCTGGAGCAGGAGACGGACCGGGCGCTGACGATCGCCCGCACGCTCGGTCTTGAGGCAATCTACTGCCCCTATCTGATGCCTGACCAGCGTCCGACAGATGCCGCTGGATGGTTCGCATTCGGCAAGCGCCTTCAGGAAGCAGGCAAGCCTTTCCGCGACGCCGGTTTCGACTTCGGCTGGCATAACCACGATTTCGAATTCGCGACACTCGCCGACGGCTCGACACCGCAGGAACAGATCTTCGCCGGCGGGCCGGAACTGTCGTGGGAGGCCGACATCGCCTGGGTGATCCGGGGCAAGGCCGATCCGTTCTCGTGGATCGAGAGCTACGGCAAGCGCATCACCTCCGTCCACGTCAAGGACATCGCGCCGGCTGGGGAGAACACCGACGAGGACGGCTGGGCTGACGTCGGCCATGGCACCGTCGACTGGAAGGGCCTGGTCGCGGCGCTTAAGCCGTTCAATGTCCGCCACTACATCGTCGAACACGACAATCCGAACGACATCGATCGCCTCATCACGCGCTCGATCGCGTCGTTCGGCACCTACTGACATCCTTCTTTCCTTCGAGGCACCACATGGCACGCGAACTCGGCGTCGGCATCATCGGATGCGGCAATATCTCCACCACCTATTTTGGCCTCGCACCGCTCTTCAAGGGGCTGAAGGTGCTGGCCTGCACCGACCTGAATATGAACGCCGCCGAACTGCGGGCGGAAGAATACGGCGTCATCGCCCAGCCGATGGAGGAGCTTCTCGCCAATGACGAGCTCGACATCATCGTCAACCTGACCATTCCGGCTGCGCATTTTCCGGTGTCGAAGGCGATCCTCGAAGCCGGCAAACACGTCTATTCGGAAAAGCCGCTGGTGCTGACGCTTGAACAGGGGGAGGAGCTGCGGCGCATCGCGAGCGCCAAGGGTCTCTCCGTCGGATGCGCGCCCGACACCTTCCTCGGCGGCGCGCATCAGCTCGCCCGCCAGTATGTCGACCAGGGCGGCATCGGCCGGGTCACCTCGGGAACCTGCCATGTCATGAGCCCGGGCATGGAGATGTGGCATCCGAATCCCGACTTCTTCTTCCTGCCCGGCGGGGGGCCGATTCTCGACCTCGGCCCCTATTACATCGCCAATCTGATCAACCTGATCGGTCCGGTGAAGCGCGTCGCCGCTCTCACCTCCATGGCGAGCCCGACCCGCACGATCACCAGCCAGCCGCGTTCGGGCGAGGTGATCCCGGTCGAGACGCCGACCAACATCCACGCGCTGATGGAATTCCAGAACGGCGCCACCATCACCTTTTCAGCCAGCTGGGACGTCTGGAGCCACCGTCACGCCAACATGGAGCTCTACGGCACCGAAGGTTCGCTCTATGTGCCCGACCCGAACTTTTTCGGCGGTCTCGTCGAAGCGTCGGGCCGCAACAAGGACATCCAGCCTTTGCCGGCCTGGGAGCATCCATTCGGCGTCAACAACCAGGAGAGCCCGCAAGGTCCTCGCGCCAACTACCGCACGGCCGGCCTCGCCGACATGGCGATGGCCATCCTCGAAAAGCGGGATGCGCGCTGCTCGCTCGACCGGGCGCTGCATGGCGTCGACGTGATGACGGCCATCCTGCAGTCCGGCGAGGAGGGCCGTTTCGTCGAGCTCTCCACCACCTGCACCCAGCCGGCGGCGCTCGGCATCGAGGAAGCGCAGGCCCTGTTGAAATAGCGTACTGGCCGTTTATGGTCCGGGCGGGGCGCAGACGTGCTCCGCCCGCATGACGAGACAGGGAGAAAACCATGGCCTGGCAACCGGCTGACGATCGCTACGAGAAAATGAAATACAACCGCCTCGGCCGGAGCGGGCTGAAGCTGCCGGCGATTTCGCTCGGCCTCTGGCACAATTTCGGCGACGACACGCCGCACGACCGCAAGGTCGACATGTGCCGCACGGCTTTCGACCTCGGCATCACCCATTTCGACCTCGCCAACAACTACGGTCCGCCGGCCGGCACCGCCGAAACAGCCTTCGGTCGTATCCTGAAGGACGAGTTTTCCGGTTTGCGCGACGAGCTCATCATCTCCTCCAAGGCCGGCTACGGCATGTGGAAGGGCCCCTATGGCGAATGGGGCAGCCGGAAGTACCTCATTGCCTCCTGCGACCAGAGCCTCAAGCGACTTGGCCTCGACTACGTCGACATCTTCTACTCGCACCGCTTCGATCCCGACACGCCTCTTGAAGAGACCTGCGGCGCGCTCGACCATATCGTCCGGTCGGGCAGGGCGCTCTATGTCGGCATTTCCTCCTATAACTCGCAGCGCACCCGCGAGGCCCATGCGATCCTCAAGGAGATGGGCACACCGGTGCTGATCCATCAGCCGAGCTATTCGATGATCAACCGATGGATCGAGGAAGACGGGCTCATCGATACTCTCGAAGACCTCGGTATCGGCTCGATCGTCTTCTCTCCGCTGGCGCAGGGCATGCTGACCGCCAAATACCTCAATGGCATTCCCGAAGGCAGCCGCGCCTCGCTCGACCGCTCTCTCGACCCGAACTTCCTCAACGATCGCAATGTCGAGAATATCCGCTCGCTCAACGCCATTGCCGAGGAGCGCGGCCAGACCCTTGCGCAGATGGCGATCGCCTGGGTTCTGCGGCGCGGCCGCATCACTTCGGCATTGATCGGCGCCAGCCGGTCGCAGCAGATCATCGACTGCGTCAAGGCGCTCGAGAACGACAGCTTCACCGACGACGAACTGGCGCGGATCGACGTTCATGCCAGGGACGCCGACATCAACCTCTGGGCCGCCTCGGCGGAACGGAAAGGGCCGCCCCGGCGGAAAAAGTAGTTTTTGCAAGACAGGCCCCTCAACCGGCTGACGCCACCTTCTCCCCGCGCGCGGGGAGAAGGGACAAGTGGCAGCGCCGGCCTCCATCCTCCTTCTCCCCGCAAGCGGGGAGAAGGGCCCGGCAGGGGGATGAGGGGCAGTTCGAAACCTTTGGGAGGACGTACATTTGATCCGCAATCCGATACTGCCGGGCTTCAATCCCGACCCGTCCATCTGCCGGGTGGGTGAGGACTATTACATCGCGACCTCCACCTTCGAGTGGTATCCCGGTGTCCAGATCCATCACTCGCGCGATCTGGTGAACTGGACGCTGGTGCGCCGGCCGCTGGACCGGAAGAGCCAGCTCGACATGCGCGGCAATCCCGACAGCTGCGGCGTCTGGGCGCCATGCCTTTCCCATGCCGACGGGCTGTTCTGGCTGGTCTACACCGACGTCAAGCGCTTCGACGGCAACTTCAAGGACGCGCACAATTACATCGTCACCGCGTCGTCGATCGAAGGCGAATGGTCGGATCCGGTCTATGTCAATTCCAGCGGCTTCGATCCGACGCTGTTCCACGACGACGATGGCCGCAAGTGGTTCCTCAACATGCAGTGGAACCATCGCACCGCCAGCTACGGCGGCTCTCCCAAGCATCCGGCCTTTGACGGCATCCTCATGCAGGAATGGGACCCAGTCGCCAAGGAACTGGTGGGCCCGATCAGGAACATCTTCCCGGGGTCGAGCCTCGGCCTCGTCGAGGGTCCGCACCTCTTCAAACACAATGGTTGGTACTACCTGACGACGGCCGAAGGTGGTACGGGCTACGACCATGCGGTCACGATGGCCCGCTCCCGCACCATCGATGGTCCCTACCAGATGCATCCGCAGACGCATCTGATCACTTCGAAAGACCATCCCGACGCCGAGCTGCAACGGGCCGGTCATGGCCAGTATGTCGAGACACCGGATGGGGAAGTCTATCATACCCATCTGAGCGGCCGGCCACTGGCGCCGAAGCGGCGCTGCACGCTGGGCCGTGAGACATCGATCCAGAAATGCGTCTGGAAGGACGACGGCTGGCTCTATCTCGCAAACGGAACCCAGGTGCCCGAGGTCTTCGTGCCGTCGCCGACCGACGTCGAACCCGAGGCGCCCTCGGCGGTGGTCCGGCATTTCGACGACGGCGAACTGCCGCCGGAGTTCCAGTGGCTGCGCACGCCGGAGCCTGCAAGGCTCTTCAGCCTGACGGCGCGGCCTGGACACTTGCGCCTCTACGGACGCGAAAGCATCGGTTCCTGGTTCGAGCAGTCGCTGGTCGCACGCCGCCAGGAAAGCCATTGTTTCCGTGCCGAGACGGTGCTCGACTTCTCGCCCGACACCTACCAGCAGGTCGCGGGTCTGACCTACTACTACAACCGCTACAAGTTCCACGCGATCGGTGTGACCCTGCACGAGAAGCTCGGCCGTGTCGTGACGATCCTCAGCTGCCCGGGCGATTATCCGGAAAGCCGGCTGTCGTTTCCTATCGGGGAGGGCGAGGCGGTCACGGACGGGCCGGTCGAGCTGGCGATGGAGGTCAGCGACAACGAGCTGCGCTTCTACATCAGCGAAAACGGCCGGGACGAATGGCGGGCGATCGGTCCCGTTCTAGACGCAGGCGTCGTTTCCGACGAGGGCGGTCGCGGCGAGCACGGCTCGTTCACCGGTGCGTTCACCGGGATGTTCGCCTTCGATACGAGCGGGCGGGGACAAGCCGCCGACTTCGACCGCTTCGCCTATCTGCCGCGATAGACGAAGCGGGCCGACCGAGACTCAGCCCAGGCGTTCGGCGTGCCAGCGCAGGTGGTCGTCCATGAAGGTGGAGACGAAGAAATACGAGTGGTCATAGCGATCGTGCATCCGCACGGTCGCCTTGATGTCCGTCCCCTTCACCGCCTCCTCGAACAGCCACGGGCGCAGTCCTTCGTCGAGGAAGGGATCGGCCTTGCCCTGGTCGATCAGGAATTCCGGGAAACGGGCACCATCGGAGACGAGCGCGCAGGCATCGTATTCGCGCCATTTGGCCCTGTCGGCACCGAGATACTTCTCGAACGCGTCGGAGGTCCAGCCGGCGGTCGAGGGTTCGACGATCGGCGCGAAGGCGGAGCAGCTCTTGAACCGGTCGGGGTGCTTCAGCGCGATCGTCATGGCGCCATGGCCCCCCATTGAATGGCCGAGCAGGCCCTGGCGGTCCATATCGACGCGGAACTGTTCGGCGATCAGGGCCGGTAGTTCTTCGGTGATGTATGTGTACATCCGGTAGTGATCGGCCCAAGGCTTTTCGGTGGCGTCGAGGTACATACCGGCGCCCTTGCCCATCTTCCAGTTGGTAAGTTCGTCCGGAACGTCATCGCCGCGCGGGCTGGTATCGGGGCAAACGATGATCAGGCCGAGTTCGGCAGCAAGCCGCCGATACTCGCCCTTTTCCATGACGTTCGCATGGGTGCAGGTCAGGCCCGACAGATACCAGAGCACGGGACGCTTCTCGGCGATCGCCTGCGGCGGTACGAAGACGGCGAAGGTCATCTCGCACCTGCAGGCCTCGGACTCGTGGGAGAAGACGCCCTGCATGCCGCCGAAGGCCGTGTTCTGGGAAATGACTTTCATTTCTGTTCCTTTCATTTCAATTGAGATCAGCCGGCCAGTTGCACCGCGCCGTTGACGGCGGCGGCGATCAGCACGGTGTTGAAGAAATAGGAGACGATCGCGTGCAGCAGGTTGAGGCGCCGCATCGCGGTCGTGGTCACGGCCGTGTCCGAGGTCTGCGCCGTCATGCCGATGACATAGGCGAAATAGACGAAGTCCCAGCCGCAAGGGGAGGGCGTGGCGGGGAAGTCGAGCCCGCCATGATGGCGGCCCTTGGCCTTGTCGCCATCGGGGCGCCAAAAGAGATGGGCATAGTGCATGGCCGCCATCATATGGATTGCGAACCAGCCGCCGACTACGGATGCGAAGGCGAAGAGCAGTTCCGCCAGTCCGACGCGTCCGCCGTCATTGAGGGCGATGAACAGTGACGTAACGGACACGCCGACTGCTGACAGGGTGACCAGAAGGATGACGGGTGCCGGCTCGTCTGCCTCTTCGGCGCTGCCATGCAGATAGTCCGCCGTCAGATGCGGGAGGCGAAGCATCATCAGCACGAGATAGAGGAAAAAGAAGACAACGGCGGAGAGCTCGACCGCAAGGTGTGGGAGCGTGAGGGTGCAGGCAATGCCTGCCGCCGCCGCTGTCGCAATGGCGATCATAAAGGCCCTGTGGCGCCGGGATAGGATACTCTCCAGCCGCAAGGGGCCTCCGTCGTCTGCGTTCAATCGTGCGGTGTGGCTATCACGCCTTTGCGCGCCGGCATAGCCGGTCGAGCGTTTCGAGGAAGGCGGAGCGGTCGCGTGGCGTGAAGGCCGCGTTATAGCCCTTGCTTTCGCCGGTCTCGCGCAGATGCGCGCCAAGGTCGCGCATGGCGGTCGCCATGCCGATATTGGCCTTGTCGAAGATGCGGCCGGTCGGGCCGGTGACGAGAGCGCCAGCGGTCACACAGCGTCCCGCCAGCGGAACGTCCGCCGTCACAACAATGTCGCCATCGCCGGCCCGCTCCGCTATCCAGTCGTCGGCGGCATCGAACGCGCCTGAAACGATCACATTCTTCACCATCGGATCGCGTGAGGGCCTGAGGCCCGAATTGGCGACGAAGGTCACCGGCAGGCCATGCCGTTCCGCGACCTTGAGGATTTCCGCCTTCACCGGACAGGCATCTGCATCGACATAGATTTCAGGCATCAGTTCATCCCCGCCGCAGCATGTCCACATGCGGAATATCGTCTTCCAGATATTCCTCGGAGATCGGCTGGAAGCCGAGTGAGCCGTAGAATTTCCGCAAGTGGCTTTGCGCCGATATCTCGATCGGCTCGCCGGGATGGCGCTTCTCGACCTCGGCAATCGCCTCGCGCATCAGCGCGTCGCCCAGCCGCTTGCCCCTATGCTCAGGCGCGACCGCCACGCGGCCGATGCGGGGATGGTGGTCGGGAGTCGGACGCCAGAGCCTCGCGCAGGCGACAAGGGCGTCGCCATCGAAGAGCCGCAAATGGAGGCAGTCCGGGTCGTTGCCGTCGAGCTCCGGGTAAGGGCAGTGCTGCTCGACAACGAAGACGTCGACGCGCAGCTTCAGCATCTCGTAAAGCTCGACGGCGGAGAAGTCTTCCATCCTCCGCACGTCGACCCGATCGTAAGCCTTTCCGCTCAATAAACCACGACGCCCCGGATGGATTCGCCCTTGTGCATCATGTCGAAGCCCTTGTTGATGTCCTCGAGCGGCATGGTGTGGGTGATCATCGGGTCGATCTGGATCTTGCCGTCCATGTACCAGTCGACGATCTTCGGCACGTCGGTACGGCCGCGTGCGCCGCCAAAGGCCGTGCCCATCCAGTTGCGGCCGGTCACCAGCTGGAAGGGACGCGTGGAGATTTCCTGGCCGGCGCCGGCGACGCCAATGATCACGGACTTGCCCCAGCCGCGATGCGAGGCTTCCAGCGCCTGACGCATCACCTTGGTGTTGCCGGTGCAGTCGAAGGTGTAGTCGGCGCCGCCGATCAGGTCGCCGTTGCGCTTCGTCATGTTGACGAGATAGGGCACGATGTCGTCGCCGACGTCCTTCGGGTTGACGAAGTGGGTCATGCCGAACTTCTCGCCCCAGGCCTTGCGGTCCGGGTTGATATCGACGCCGATGATCATATCCGCGCCAGCAAGGCGAAGACCCTGCAGCACGTTCAGACCGATGCCGCCTAAGCCGAAGACGATCGCGGTCGAGCCGATCTCGACCTTGGCTGTGTTGATGACCGCGCCGATACCCGTGGTGACCCCGCAGCCGATGTAGCAGATCTTGTCGAAAGGAGCGTCCGGATTGACCTTGGCGACGGCGATCTCGGGCAGCACGGTGAAGTTGGCGAAGGTCGAGCAGCCCATGTAGTGGTGGATCTTGTCCTTGCCGATCGAAAAGCGGCTCGTGCCATCAGGCATCAAGCCCTGGCCCTGGGTCGAGCGGATCGCGGTGCAGAGGTTTGTCTTGCGCGAGAGGCAGGAATAGCATTCGCGGCATTCCGGCGTGTAAAGCGGAATGACATGGTCGCCCTTCTTCACCGACGTCACGCCCGGGCCCACATCGACAACGATGCCCGCGCCCTCATGGCCGAGGATCGCCGGGAACAGGCCTTCCGGGTCGGCGCCCGACAGCGTGAAATCGTCGGTGTGGCAGATGCCGGTCGCCTTGACCTCGATCAGGACTTCGCCGGCTTTTGGGCCTTCGAGCTGAACCGTCATGATTTCCAGGGGCTTGCCGGCCTGGGTGGCGACGGCGGCGCGAACGTCCATGGTATCCTCCATATCTGCTTTTGTTTCGGCCCGACATTGGCACGCCGGACGTGTTCGCCTCAAGGGGCGAGAATGGTCTTCACGGTACTTCGATCAGCGGCACATGGCTGGCCGCGTCGCGACGCATTTCGCCGGTCAGGCGCGGATCGTCGCTCACCTCGACCATCACCGCATACGGCTTGAAGCCGGAGCGCTGGTAGAAGGGCAGGGCGGCCGGACTATCGAAATTACAGGTGTGCACCCAGAAGCGCGAGATTGGCTTTTCCCAGGCGCGACCGATCGCTGTGTTCATCAGCAGCCGCCCGGAGCCGCCGCCGATCGCTTCAGGAACGAGGCCGAAGAAGGCGAGTTCGCACTCACCCTCCTTGCGGAAATCGAGCTCCAGCAGGCCAAGCCGCTCGCGGCCATCCGTCAGCGTGTAGACTTCGACGCCCGAGTCGCCAAGGATGGCCGCCAGCTCTTCCTTTGCCATCAACAGGCGCGAGACCCACATCCAGTCCTCGCCGACGCGCCGGAACAGGTCGCGGTAGTCTTCCACTGACGGGCTGTGCCAGCGTTCGACCGTCAACGATCCGGCGGGCGCCGGTCGCGTTGGCGGAGGCTCGAGCATTTCGAGGCAGGTGACGACGTTGGCGAGCTTGCCGGGTGGAACGGGCGAGTAGCCCATGGGAAGGTGAGGGTTCTTGGTGTCCATGCGCCCTTTGGACCGTTTTGGGCGGTCGCTGTCAAGGTCGCGGTCAGGCGGCTCTGACGCCTTCCAGCAGAACGTGATCAGGCACGTTGAGCCATCGGGCCTTGCCGGTCTTGGCGGTGACCTCGGAAGGAACGATAGCCGACAACAGGTCGTGCCAGCCCGGATGGTGCTCCCTTCCCGCGGGCGTCTCTCGCTCGATCCGCGTGAGGATTTCAATCTGCGGTGCGCTCAGGACGACCTTGCCGCGAGCCACGCAGCCGCGCAGAATGCGGTAGATGAAAGTGAGATCGTCGAGGCCGACCCCGGAGCCCGCGTTGTTGCGCCAGTGCCTGTAAGCGCCGCGATCCTCACAGACCGCCAGGCGCAACTGGTCGAGTGCCAGGGTCGACAGAAATTCGGGAACCGACCGCGCCGTCTCCAGGACATGCAGGACGATCTCAAGCTCGAGCGTCGAATGAATCGCGCCGTCGCTGGCAAGAAGGCTTTCCAGCCAGCGGCCCCACACGTCGTCGATGATGCCCCGGGGTTCGCTGCCGTCGACAAGATAAAGGGTGACAGATTCGATGACATAGTTGCGCCATTCGGCACATTTGACGGGACAGAGATTGTTGATGCCGAGAAGCGCGATGACGTCGCGTCGGCTGCGCAACCCTTCCGGAAATGCGTAGCGGCGCAATCTGTCCATGTCGGCGGCGTCGAGCGCCGTCTTCCCGGCGATCATACATGCCGGAAAAGAAAGACGATGATCGTCCATTCTTTCTATCCCCGTTTCATCATGAAACTCGAAACAGAATAGGCGCGATTTGTTTCCAACCGGACAATCGGAAGGGTTAGCGGTCCGTAACCCGTTGTCAGGCCTGTGCCGTTCCGGCACGCTTGTGTTCGCGCCATAGGATGAACAGCCCGGAGGCGACGATGATCAGGATACCGGCCCATTTCGACAGCGTCGGAAAATCGCCGAACAGTACGTAGCCCAGTGCGGTGGCGGCGATGATCTCGAAATACTGGAACGGTGCCAGCACCGAGAGCGGCGCCATCCGGAAGGCGCGCACGACCAGAAGGTGGATATAGCCGGAGATCGATCCGAGCAGGATCAGCAGTACCAGGCCGAGCAGCGACGCCGGGAGAGACGGCGCGAAGTCCGGGACCGCCAGCCCGTCGCCGACCAGGATCGCTGCACCCATGAAGAGCGTGCCGCCGATACCGGCCATGGTCTGCATGGTCATCGGCGAATCGGCCTCACCGATGGCGCGGTTCAAGAACATGTAGAGCGCGAACAGGAAGGCGCAGGCGACGGGCAGCAGCGCCGTCCAGCCGAAAATCTCCCAGCTCGGCTGGATGACGATCAGCGCCCCGCCGAAACCGATCAGGATCGCCAGCCAGCGCCGCCAGCCGACGCGGTCACCGAGAAAGAGCGCGGACAGAGCGGTGAGGATGAAGGGCTCGACGAAGTAGATGGCGAAGACGTCGGCGAGCGGCATGTACTTGACCGCGATGAAGAACATCAGGCTTGCCGCGCCGTGCAGCACGCCGCGCAGCAGGTTGAGGAAGGGACGTTTTGCGGTGAGGGCCGCCCGGCCTTGCAGTGCGACCAGGACGGGCAGCGTGCAGGCCAACTGGAAGAAGAAGCGGAAGAAGGTGATCTGCGCCGGCGACATGTGTTCGTACAACGCCATGTATTTGGCGATTGCGTCCATCAGCGGCAGAACCAGCATGCAGCCGCCCATCAGGACCATGCCGTGGACCGGGCTGCGGCTGTGGTTTTGGAGTGCTGTCGACATGGCGGCTCGGTTCGTTGAAGCCGCCTTGAAGCATGCGGGTCGCGGCCTCGCAAGGCCTTGCGGTCCAAAAGCTGGCAGCACCCTTTATTCGACTTTTGTCATGCTACGGCATTTTGTGGCGCAAGCGGGGTGGCGGTCCCGGTACACACCACCTATAGTACCAGCTGCCATCATCTGGACCATTCTTCGGGCGTATCGCCTTCGTTCCAGTGCAATTGAAGAAGAACGGCCCGCAGCGCGGCACTCTTTTCCCCGCGATAATTGCTCCGGCCGCGAAAATACAGGAAGGATACCCATGAACACCTTCACCCGGATGGACAAGTTCTTTCCCGATGCCAGTGACGACACGCTCGGCGGCCGGCTTTCCAGCGCGCGAGACGCAGTGGGCGTCAGCCTCGCCGACCTCGCCAACCAGCTCGGCGTTCGCCACGAGACGCTGCAGGCGTGGGAGGCCGATCGCGCCGAGCCGCGTCCGTCGCGGCTCGTCAATCTCGCCGGCATTCTCGGCGTCTCGCCGATGTGGCTGATGACGGGGCAGGGCGAGGGACCGGTGTATGGCACCAGCGGCGCGCTTTCTATCGAGGCGATGCAGAACCACCTGCTGCGCATGCGGGATCTGCATAACGAAAGCGGGCGCCTGATCTCGATCCTGCAGCGGCAGGTCGATGAATTGCAGCGGACGGGGCGGCACGAGCATGGTGCGAACTAGCAGTCCTCTTTTTGAGAGCAAGGCTTGCACCGCAGACGGCATGGGAGCACAAAAGCATCATGTCAGAACACGACCGCAACACCCCTGCTTTTGAGTTCGATCGCTCGAACATGTTTGAACCGCTTTTGGTGGCTGACCACACCTTCCTTGAAAAGTGGAAAATATTCCAGGACGAGTATCGATCTGAAGACGAACTTCCACTCTACATCGCACTGTCGGAGCTTGCTCGTCATCTTATTGAATATTTGGAGGCAGGTAGTACCCATCAATTTGGTGCGGTCTTTGATGTTGTCGAACGCTGGCACATCAATGGTGATCCGTATGTAAAAGAAGCGGCTACAATAGGTCTTATCGAAGATTTGCAGAATGAACACCTGCATCGCAACACTCACCCTGACGACTTTCTTCCATGGCTGCAGCCTGAAAGTCGCAAGTGGTGGTCTAAGGTCAATGAGTTCTGGGCTACAGGAAAGCCGATAGCGTAACTGCTCTCATCGGAAGCTCGACGTCGAGAATAGTATGAAAAGCATCATCTAAGCTTTCTGATGTCGACCAAACTCGCTGCGGCAGGTATCTCGATCAGGTCGTTGTTAGTCTTCGCCCCGGTTTGCGATTTTGCGCGTCTCGTTCGCGGTCGCGCCAAATACCTCTTCGAACGCCTCGCGTAGTCTGATGTCGACATCGGCCATCATCACAGGCAGGCCGAGATCGACGAGGCTCGTCACGCCGTAGCGGCTGATGCCGCAGGGCACAATGCCGCCGAAATGCGAAAGGTCCGGGTCGACGTTGAGCGACAGGCCGTGAAAGCTGACCCAGCGGCGCAGCCGGATGCCGAGGGCGGCGATCTTGTCTTCGGTCACCGCACCGTCCGGCAGCAGCGGCTTGTCCGGCCGGCGCACCCAGACGCCGACGCGGTCCTCGCGGCGCTCGCCTTTCACGTTCATGGCATCAAGCGTGCGGATGATCACTTCTTCCAGGGCCGCCACGTAGGCCCGGACGTCCTGCCGGCGCCGTTTCAGGTCGAGCATCACATAGGCGACCCGCTGGCCCGGGCCGTGATAGGTGTATTCACCGCCACGCCCGGTGGCGTGAACGGGAAACCGATCCGGATCGATCAGGTCCTTGGCGTCGGCGCTGGTGCCGGCGGTGTAGAGCGGCGGATGTTCGAGAAGCCAGACGAGTTCGTCCGCAGTGCCGTCGGCAATTGCCGCCACCTCGGCCTCCATCGTAGAGATGGCGGTCTCATAGGGGACGAGGCCATCGGAGATTCTCCAGCGCACGGGCGCAGAGCTGATGGTCGGGTGCATTTCAACGGAAAGATCGGTACGGAGCATGGGGCCACCTCGGCCCCTAATTGGCAGCGACGGCGGACAATATCAAGGGCCGGAATCCCGCGATGCAAGGGCTTTGGAGGGTCGTTCCCGGAATTCATCAAAAATCTGTCATGGTGGCCTTGTGCGGGGGAAATCGTTTTGCTACATGCTGCCCCGCCGGCGCAAGTCGGCCTACCACGATGCGGTCGTGGCGGAATTGGTAGACGCGCAGCGTTGAGGTCGCTGTGGGGCAACCCGTGGAAGTTCGAGTCTTCTCGACCGCACCAAAAACCCGGCTTCGGCCGGGTTTTTTGTTGTCTGGACGGCAGCTCGGGCGCGTCTGATCATTCGTCCGCGTCGGCTGGAATGTGCGTGTCGACGCCGAGCGTGGTTACCTGGTTGCGCAGTTCGGCCACGCCCGGAACGGCGAGCACGGCAAGCTCCAGCATGCGCCGTTCTTCGGCAGTGTCCACAGCACCCGTCAGCGTTACCGTATGCCCGTCGGCGTGAACATCGATGGCGTCAGGGTCGATGCCGTCGATCATCTCGATTGCCGAGGTGACGTCCGCCTCCAGCTGGTCGCTGTCTTCGCGGTGATCTGTTTCGGGCAGGACGGGATCTTTCGGCTTGTGCTCGAGACCTGTTTCGTCGGCGCGGCTGATCCGGTAACCCTCGTTGCGCTGGCGATCGAAATTGGCGCCGGCGCCACCATAGGCGACATTGTCGACAGGGCGCGCGGCCGCACCCGGCTCGTCGGCATAGGGCCAGCCGTCATCGACATCTCGTTCGGCATAATCGCGGTAGTCTTCCTCGCGGGACAGGGGCTTCTTTTCGTCGGCCATCGGTGTGCTCCTTGGGTTGGTGCCAAGGAAACGTCACAGAGGCGTCTTGGTTCAGTCGCCGGTCATGCCTTTCGGCCGGGACGCGACTTTTCCCATTTCCTGACCAGCCGGTCGCGCTTCAGCCGCGACAGGCGCTGAAGCCAGAAAATGCCGTCGAGCTGGTCGATCTCGTGCTGCATGCAGATCGCCGGGAAGCCCTCCATGTCGATTTCATGGGAGGCGCCCGACAGATCCGCGTATCTCAACCGGATCGCCGCTGGCCGCTCCAGGGTTTCGATGGCGCCGGGCATCGAGACGCTGCCTTCCCCGTGCTCCATAGTATGAGCGGATGCGCTCAGTATCTCCGGATTGGCGAAGTCGCGACGGCCACCAAGCTGCGGCAGGTCGAGCACGACCAGGCGCAGGTCCACGCCCACATGCGCTGCAGTGATGCCGACGCCGGGCGCTGCCTTTATCGTCTCGTACAGGTCGTCCGCCAAAGCCTTCAGGTCCGGTCCGAAATCGGTGATCGGCCGGCAGGTGACGGCGAGCCTAGGATCGGGATAGACGACGATGTCTCGGCGCATGCAGGGCCTCCGGTGTGGCAAAATCTCGCCGCCTTCGGATAAACCTGCCGGGGCCTTCGTGCAATGCGCCAGGGCGGTGGCTCCGGGTCTGGACGCGTCGGCGCGAATGCGTTAGCAGAGGGGCGGACATCCGGCTTGGGCGGCGCTGCTGCGCGTGCTGCAAGAGTTTGGTCCATCAGCATAATTTGAGCTCCGGCCGTGCTCGTCGCGGACCGGATAAACCGGCACAAGAGCGAGAGGCGGAGCGATGAGCGAAACCGACGAAGACGCCCTCAACCGCCCGGCGCCGGATGATCAGCACGACGATATCTACGACGAGGAAGGCTACGTCCGTCACGACTTCCTGACGCTGGTCGGCGCGGCGATCGCCGACCGCGACGTGCTGTTCCTGCGCCAGCATGTGGCGCGGCTGCACGAATCCGAACTCGGTGATTTGATCGAGGCGATCCAGCCGGACCAGCGTCTCGAGCTGGTCAAGCTGCTCGGCGACGACTTCGACCTGACGGCGCTCACCGAAGTCGACGAAGCGATCCGCATGCAGATCGTCGACCAGATGCCGAACGCGCAGATCGCGGCGGCGATCGGCGACCTCGATTCGGACGACGCCGTCTACATTCTGGAAGACCTTGACGACGAGGACCGCGAGGAGATCCTCGCTCAGCTGCCGTTTACCGAGCGTGTTCGCCTCAGGCGTTCGCTCGATTATCCGGAAAGCTCGGCCGGCCGCCGCATGCAGACCGAATTCGTCGCGGTGCCGCCGTTCTGGACGGTCGGCCAGACGATCGACTACATGCGCGACGAGGAGGAACTGCCGGAGAGCTTCACGCAGATCTTCGTTATCGATCCCACCTTCAAGCTGCTCGGCGCCGTCGACCTCGACCGTATCCTGCGCACCAAGCGTCAGGTGAAGGTCGAGACGATCATGCGCGAGACCAATCACCCGATCCCGGCCGAGATGGACCAAGAAGAGGCGGCCCAGCTCTTCGAACAGTACGACCTTCTCTCGGCCGCCGTCGTCGACGAGAACGAGCGCCTCGTCGGCGTGCTCACCATCGATGACGTCGTCGACGTGATCCAGGAAGAGGCCGAGGAAGACCTGCTGCGCCTCGGCGGCGTCGGCGACGAAGAGCTCTCCGACAGCGTCCGGGAAACGTCGCGGTCGCGTGTTCCGTGGCTTGCGGTCAACCTCGTCACGGCATTTCTCGCCGCCTCGGTCATCTCGCTGTTCGAGGCGACCATCGAGGAGATCGTGGCGCTCGCGGTGCTGATGCCGATCGTCGCCGGCATGGGCGGCAATGCCGGCTCGCAGACGATGACTGTGACCGTGCGGGCGCTCGCGACCCGCAATCTCGACATCCACAATGCCTGGCGCGTCGTCCGACGAGAGGCGGGGGTGGGGCTGTTGAATGGCATGGTGTTCGGCATCCTGATCGGCATCGTCGCCGCTCTGTGGTTTCAGGACCCGAACATCGGCGGCATTATCGCGACGGCCATGCTGATCAACATGATGGCGGCCGCCATAGCGGGAATCCTGATCCCGTTGCTGCTCGACAGGATCGGTGCTGACCCTGCGGTCGCCTCGGCGGTGTTCGTCACCACCGTCACCGACATCACCGGCTTCTTCTCGTTCCTCGGACTTGCGGCGTGGTGGTTCAATATCCGGTGAGGCAGGCAAATTGACTTTTACGTAAGAGTTAATAGAATGGTCGTGCACTTTGAATCGGAACGACCTTGAAAAAACATTATAGCATCACGGAGCTGACGCGGGAATTCGGCGTTTCCACCCGCACGTTGCGCTTCTACGAAGACGAGGGATTGATCCATCCCGAACGTCGCGGTCGCACGCGGCTCTACCGCGCGGCCGACCGCAGGCTGATCATGGAAATCCTGCGCGGTCGCCGCATTGGATTCACCATCGCGGAGATTCGCGAAATCATCCAGATGTACAAGGAGCCGCCGGGCGAGGTCGGCCAGCTCAAGCTGATGATGAAGCGCATCGACGAGAAGCGCGAGGAATTGCGCCAGAAGCGCAAGGATATCGAGGAAACCATCGCCGAGCTCGATGTCGCCGAGGAATCCTGCCTCACACGTCTGGTCGAGATCGGCGTCGGCACCTGACGCGATCAAGCGCTGGGAGGCGCACCGTTTCTCAGATCCAGCGTCGCGTCTGACGGCAATACGATTCGTATTCGATTCCGAAGCGGGCGAGCAGGTGCATTTCCTCGCGCCTTACCACCACAATATCGGTGACGAGAGCCGCTGCGATTGCCGCGACGACAAACCAGGGATTGCCGAGGATAAGGCCAATCCCCACCGTGCTCAGCGTATAGCCGACATAGATCGGGTTGCGGGTGATACGATATGGCCCGGTGGTGATCAGGTGCGAGGCCGCCTTGTGCGGCATCACCGTCGTCTTGGCGGTGACGAGAGTCTTCAGCGCCCAGAGATCGAGAAGCATCCCTGCCATCAAGACAAGTCCGCCGACCAGAATGAGCACCGACCGGCCGGGTAGCGGCAGGCGGACGAGGTGACCGAGGGCGAAGGCGGCGACGATCGCCACGGCGTAGAGAAACGGGGGCCAAGGAAAACGCACTGGCTTCAAACGATAGGCATTCATGATGCTGTTCCGTTATTGGCTTGCGGCTGTGCATTCACTCGCCATGCGCGAGATTCGCTCATCTTCGTTCACGGAGATTGCGCCGGACTGGAGTTGCTCGAACAGGTCTTCCTGGTTCAGCCGGTCCAGAGTGCAGGCGCAGAAGCGCACGCACATGCCGGCGTCACCCTGCTGGGCGGTGCAGTTGACTTCGCAGCTGCGAAGATAGGACACGGCGGGATCGGGGGCAGCCGGTGGCGCGATCTGTGCGATAATCCAGACCAGTGCGATGAGTACCGGCTGGTGCACCAGGTAGAAGGCCAGGCTGTGGCGCCCGGCAAAGCCGAGGAGGCGCGGCCCGGATGGCATGTCCGCGAGTCGCGAGAGCCAGCCTGAGGACAGCAGCAGCCGTCCCGCCGCTATTCCCGCGAGCACCAGACCGAACCAGGGGAAGAGTGGCACGTAGTCGTTGGAGCGCGGCGGCGTTTCGGACAATCCGACCCACAACAATGCCGGATGATCGAACACCGCCGACCGCCAGATCTGGGGCAGGGCGATCACCGCCACGGCGAGAGCGAGCGTCGCCAGCGGCTGCCACCTGACGAAGACAAGACCGAGCACGCTTGCGACGGCGATCGAATGCAGGATGCCGAAGAAGATGAAGGCGTCGGGCGTGCCGATATAGGTGGCGATGCTGATGGCGGCGGCGGCGACGACCACCATGGCGAGACGCTTGCCGAAGCCCTTCCAGCGGATCTGTGGGAAATGCGCGAGAACGAGGCTCAGGCCGACGAGAAAGAGGAAGCTGCCGGCAATCGAGCGTGCGTAGTATTTCAGGAGGCCGTGGGTTGTCGTTCCGGGGTCGAGATAGCCGAAGAATTCCAGGTCCCAGCTGATATGATAGGTCGCCATGGCGACGAGCGCCACACCGCGCAGCGTGTCGATGATCTCGATCCGGCGCGGCGCCGGGGCTTTCGTGGCAGGGGTATCGCTGTTCACGGGCTGTCCTCTCCGGCCTCTGATGGGTCGCCGACTCGGGCCGGACGGCCGCGTTTCAGACCCGGAATTCGTCCTTTTCATGACGCACTTCGGCCAGCACCGCCTGCCTCGCCTCGGAGAAGAACTGGCGCCGGATGAGGACGAGGAAGATGAACGAGGTCATGAGTATGAAGACATAGGGACCCGCAAACCAGCCGAGATAACCGATCGACAGGAATATCGCGCGTAGCCCGGCATTGAAATTGCCGGCGGCGAGCACATTCATGCGGATCACCCGTTCTGCTGCCTCGCGTGCGGCCAGCGGATAGCGTTTCGCCTCGTCCTGCATCGGCAGGCTGCCGAACAGTATGGTGCAGTAGTTGAACAACCGGTAGGACCAGCCGAACTTGAAGAAGGAATAGCCGAAGATGGCAGTGAGGCCACAGACCTTGAGCTCGAAGGCCGAGCGTCCACCGGCGGCGACATAGGGCAGGTCGCGGAACACCGCGTCCGCCTGCTCGGCTGCGCCCAGAAGCGCAAAGCAGCCGCCGATGGCGAAGATGGACGTCGAGGCGAAGAAAGCTGTGCCGTTCTGCAGCCCGGCGAGAATCTGCGTGTCGATCATCTTCAGGTCGCGCTTCAGGGAATTTTCGATCCACTGGCGCCGCCGTTCGCTCATCGCCTGCGTCAGGCTGGTTCGCGAAACGATTCGCGCGCCCCCGGTCACCCAGGCGAATACGATCCAGCTGACGATGAAGAAGGCGAGGGCCACGAGATCGGCGATCGGCATGCGGAGGTCCCTTGTTGAAAGGCGTCGTCGGTCACCTGTTGTAGGCGTTTGCCATTTCCACAGGCAAGGCCTTAACGCGACCGCAATCTCTACGCCAAAATTGGGGCGGTGTGCCAAAAGCGCACAAATGTGACAGTTTGATTAAGTGGCTGAATTTTAATCCGTTCGTGCGTCTTGTGCATGACTGCCATGTCGTGGTCGCCTTGGTTTAGCCTTTTTTGGAGGTTGCGGAGGTTGACGGATTTTAATAATAAGGGCGCCGGAAACGCGGTCGGGGGACAGCGTTCCGCATTTGGCGGACCAATTCGGAGTTATCATGGAAAACAGCATCCAGAAGTCTTGCTGGGCCATCACGTTTCGCGCGCTGATCGGCTTCACAAGTGTCCTGGCTATTGTCTACCTGTTCGGACGCGTCTGAGACGTTCGACAACTCGAAATCTTGACGGCGTGGCCTTCACGGGCCGCGCCGTTCCTGTATTGTCCGTGCTCTTCCGTGTCGCTCGAATGAAAGGCGATGTCGGTTCGCCGCCGGGTTCGGCTCCCGCGCTGATTTAGCCTTGGTCAAAAGCGGCAAGGGGAAAAGCATGTTTCTTTCGGTGTTTGACGTGTTCAAGATCGGGGTCGGTCCGTCCAGTTCCCACACGATGGGGCCGATGACCGCCGCCAACCGCTTCCTGGATCTCATTGCCTCCGATGACTGGCCACGTCCGGCCGGAGCCCATGTCGTGGCGCTGAAGGCCAGCCTGCACGGCTCGCTCGCCTATACCGGAATCGGGCATGGGACCGGCAATGCGGTCATCATCGGGCTCACAGGCGAGGCGCCTGACAAGGTCGATCCCGATCGCATGGAAGCCATTGTCGCGGAGGTCGAACGGACGGGGCAGGTGACGCCGCCCGGCCATCCCTCGTACCGTTTTCTGCCGAAGGACGACCTCGTCTATGACAAGAAGACGCCGCTTTCCGGCCATGCCAACGGCATGCGGCTCTCGGCCTTCGACCGGGACGGCCGGCTGCTCCTGACCCAGATCTACTATTCGATCGGTGGCGGCTTCGTCGTCACCGACACCGAGCTTCTCGCCATGCAGAAGCAGAAGAAGGCGGCAACGTCCCAGAAGGTGCCTTATCCTTTCGCGTCGGCGAAACAGATGCTGGCGATGGCGGCAAGTTCCGGGCTGACGATCGCCCAGATGAAGCGGGCCAACGAAGAGGCGGTGATGTCGCGCGAGGAGCTCGATGCCGGCCTCGACCGGATCTGGGACGCGATGGCGAGTTGCATCGATCGCGGTCTTCGACAGGAGGGTCAGCTGCCTGGTGGTCTCAAGGTGCGGCGGCGCGCCAAGTCGATCCACGACAAGCTGCAGGAGGAGTGGCGCTCCAATCGGTTGAACCCGGTGCTTGCCAACGATTGGCTCTCCGTCTACGCCATGGCGGTCAACGAGGAAAACGCGGCCGGCGGTCGTGTCGTGACCTCGCCGACCAATGGCGCGGCCGGCGTCGTTCCGGCGACCATCCGCTATTACCTGCACTTCCATCCTGATGCCGATCAGGAAGGCATCCGCGATTACCTGCTGACAGCGGCGGCCGTCGGCGGCATCATCAAGCACAATGCGTCCATTTCCGGCGCCGAGGTCGGCTGTCAGGGCGAGGTCGGTTCGGCCTCGGCGATGGCGGCCGCAGGTCTTGCCGCCGTCATGGGTGGTTCGCCGGAGCAGATCGAGAACGCCGCCGAGATTGCGCTCGAACACCATCTCGGCATGACATGCGATCCGGTCGCGGGCCTCGTCCAGGTACCCTGCATCGAACGCAACGCGCTCGGCGCCGTCAAGGCCGTCACCGCCGCCTCGCTAGCGCTCAAGGGCGACGGCACGCATTTCGTTCCGCTGGACGCGGCGATCGAAACCATGCGCCAGACCGGCAACGACATGAACGAGAAGTACAAGGAAACCTCGCTCGGCGGGCTTGCTGTGAACGTGGTGGAGTGTTGAAGCTGTTGAGCACACTCCGTCTGCGTCAGCGTTGCCCTTGACCGCTGGCCAGGACCGGTTATCTCGGTAGTCATGACCTTGCATCTCCTCAAACTCTGCGTCGGAGCCGATTCGATTGATGACCTGCGCGACTGGGTCTCTGAGCGCTGCCTGGTGGCTGTCGCGGCGGGGCTTGAGCCGCATTCCTCGCATGTCACCCGCATGGTCCCGAAGCGCATCGCGGAACTGCTCGACGGTGGTTCGCTCTACTGGATCATCAAGGGCCAGCTCTCGGCCAGGCAGAAACTTCTCGACATCAAGACGTTCACCGGTGGCGACGGAATCACGCGCTGCGAACTCATCCTCGGTCCAGAGGTCATCGAAGTCGCGCCGGCGCCGCGCCGTCCGTTCCAGGGCTGGCGCTATCTTGAGGCCGATGCCGCGCCCCGCGACCTTGCCGCCTCAGGTGCCAATATCGAGGACATGCCCGACGACCTGAAGCGGGAACTGGCCGAGCTCGGACTGCTGTAGGGGGCGCTGAACCTCCGAAATCCGGTAGTGTCGCGTTTACGCAAATTTCGGTTTCCTCGCTTATGAGTTGCCTTTCAACGACACGACGGAGGGGGAAGCGGCGTGGCGATCGCCCGGAAAGAAAAATTCAAGCTCGAGGAAATCCATACGAAGGGTCTTGGCAATCTCTTTCGGCGGATTGCCTGGCGTCTGATCGCCCCGCTCCCAGATCCGCTTTACGTCCGGCTGCAATATCGTCTTATCAGAGGCGCCTGGCCGAACCTCTCGAACCCGGTCATGTTCGGCGAGAAGGTGCAGGCCCGCAAGCTATGGGACCGCAATCCTCTTTATGCCACGCTGGTGGACAAGAATGCCGTCAAGGCGTGGATCGCCGAGCGGGTGGGAGCCGAGCACGTGCTGCCGGTCTACTGGGCCGGCAGGGACCTGCAGAGCGTCGACTGGAGCACCATTCCGCTGCCGGTCGTCGTCAAGCCGAACCACGCCAGCGGTCTCGGGCGCTTCATCTACACGGCCGAGGATGTCGCGGAGCTTCTGGCCGACGACCCTTCGGCCGAATGGCTGGCGGTCAATCACTACAGGTACAATCGCGAATGGGCCTACAGCCAGGTCGAGCCCAAGATGATGATCGAGCAGATGCTCGTCGTCGACGGCGGCATCCCCGCCGACTTCCGCGCCTTCGTCTTCGACGGCAAGATCTCGCATTTCATGGTCGACATCCGCCACGGCGAGACGGCAACATCCTGTGCCTATGGGCCGGACTGGACCAAGCTGCCGTTCTACGACCCCGAATATTTCCCGCATCACAAGGGTGAGGTGCCGCGTCCGAAGCAGTTCGAAGCGATGTGCCGGATCGCCTCTACGCTCGGCCGCGAGCTCGACTTCGCCCGTATCGATTTCTTCGTCTCCGACGACAGCGTCCACGTGGGCGAAATCACGCTCTACCCCGGCGGCGGCTACGAGGGTTTCGAACCGAAGGAATGGGAGCGGATCATCGGCGAACGCTGGACGCAGCGGCTCTATAACGGGCGATGATCATCCCGCTGCGGTCCGGAGAAATTCAAGGATAGTGGCATGCTGCCCCATGATTTCTGGCAGGACATCCTGCCGCCGAAGAGTTTTGATCCGGCGGGCGGGCATGCGGCCTTCTATCCGGCGACATTTGCCGACGGACGTCAGATCTGCCTGCCGATCCGTCCGCTCTCAGACGGGCGACATGCGCTCGCCTCGCTGATCGTCAATCAAGCCAGTTTCGCGGTGGTCGACGCCCTGGCCGAGGATCTTGCCGGGCGGCTGTCCCTGTTGCGCCCCGATATCGTGGTGGGCCTGCCTACGCTGGGGCTGACGCTCGCCTCCGCCGTGGCGGAAAAGCTTGGCCATCGCCGCTACGTGCCGCTCGGCACCTCGCGCAAGTTCTGGTATTCCGATGCCTTGTCGGTGCCACTGTCGTCCATTACCACGCCGGACCAGCAGAAGCGCCTCTACGTCGATCCGCGCATGCTGCCGCTGTTGAAGAACTGCCGCGTTGCTGTTGTCGACGACGTGATTTCCAGCGGAGCGTCGATCCGCGCGGCACTCTCGCTTCTTGAGGCCTGCGGCGTCGAGCCGGTGGTGGTCGGCGCAGCGATGCTGCAATCCGATCGCTGGCACAAGGCCCTGGGCGAGGAGGGGCCGCACTGGCCGGAACGAGTGCGCGGCAGCCTTGAGACGCCTCTGCTCGCCAGGGGCGAGAACGGCTTGTGGTACGGGCCGGCTGGCGCTTCGGGCTCTCCACCAAACGGTTGATTGCACAGCGACTTCCTCGTGCGCAGACTTTAATCCCATATCAAGTTGGGTCTGCCTTCAGAGGAGCGACCGGTATGCCTTCACAGCGGCTTTCGCTCTCAACAGGGTTTCCGCCTGTCGTACGACCGCCATACGTGCTGGCTGCAGGCCTTGTCGCCCTCGGCTGGCTGGCAATCCTCGATATGCTCGATACCGCCATCTTTTCCTCCGAAGCCGGGTCGCTCGGCCCGGGCATGGCGGTCGTCAGCGGCGTCCTCCTGAAGGTGAAGGGTATTCCCCTTGAGCTCTGGCAGTCACTTTGCGTCACGGATGTAGAACCTGATTTCTCTTGGGCCAGTTGGAGCCAATTCGGCGCCATGGGGGCAATCATGACGCTCGCCATGATGCTGCCGTGCGCGTCACCTGCCTGGCGGATGCTCCGCACCGGAGGGGTCGCCTCCGCCGCTTTCGGCTTCCTCGGCGGCTACGGTTTTATCTGGATCCTGTTTTCACTGGTGCTCGCGACGGTCGACATGAGCTTGCATCTTCACGTCGGTCCGCACCTCGTCTCGACGGCAGGTTTGACGGGCGTTCTGGCTGCAGCCGCTGTCATTGGCGCCGGCGTTTTTCAATGGACAGGGTTCAAGCACGGCGCGCGGCTCCAGATCGCGACGTGTAACCTCCCTGACATTCACGGCGATGCCCGCCTTACCTCCTCATTCCCCGCAGGCATTCGCTATGCGGGCTATTGCGTAAGGTCCAACGGGCTGCTGATGATGTGCATGGTCTTCCTTGGCATGATGAACATCGTCGCCATGGCGCTGCTCCTCCTCGCCATGGCGCTCGAGAAGAGCGCGACGAAAACCCACGTCTCCCACGGCATCGGTATCGCCCTCGTTCTCGCCGGATCGCTGTGGATGTATGGCGCGGTGGCGAATTGAAAAAATAGCGGCCCGAAAGCCGATCATCCGCAATTCTCCCTGCGCTTAGCCTCTGACCTGGCGGCGCTTCATCAGGGCCGAGATCTGGTATCCGAGCGCCATCACCACGGCGGCGGCGAGGATGGTGAGCGTACCGACCGCCGGGACCTGGGGCGTGTATCCGGATTGCAGCTTGGCGCTGACCCATTCGGGAATGGTCGAATCGGCACCTGATGAGAGCATCGATAGCGGAAAATTCGCCCAGGACAGCAGGAAGGCGAAGGTGAAGCCTGAAAAAATGCCCGGAGCCAGCAAAGGCAGGGTGATTTCGCGCATCACCTGCCAGCGGCTCGCTCCCAGATCATAGGCGGCCTCCTCGACCGCCGGATCGAAGGAATAGACCTGGATGGCGATCACCAGCGTGGCGATCGGCGCGATCCAGACCAGATGGGCAAAGACGGTCGCCTGCCAGGAGGGCGTGATGCCGAGCGCGGTGAACCACAGCAGCAGGGCAAGGCCCAGTACGGCCTGCGGAAAGAGGATGGGCAGGAGGATGATCTTCTGGAACAGGCGCCGACCTTTCCAGTCGTAGCGGGCAAAGGCGAGCGCGCCGAAGAAGGCCAGGACGGTCGAGAGGCAGGCGACCGCCACGGCGATGACCGTCGAGGTCCAGAAGAAATCGCGGATCGACAGGGACTCGAATACCTCAAGGTACCATTTGTCCGAATATTTCGGCACGGGGAAGCTGAAGTATTTCGAGCGCGAGAACGAGGCGAGCGCCATGGTGATCATCGGCAGGTACATGAAGACGATGAGGGCGGCCATGGCACCGCCGTAGGCGATCTTGGCGCTGCGGCTGAAATCGTTCATGGGCTCTTTCCTCTCATCTCTTGCGGCCGAAGATGGCGTCGAGATCGACGCGCTTGAACATGGCCAGCGCGAGCGATCCGGCCAGCACGATCATTAGCATCGACAGGGCCGACCCTTTCGGCCAGTTCTGCGCGAAGGTGAATTCCTTCTGGATGTCCTGGGCAATCATTACGACGGCCGTGCCGCCGAGTACCTTGGCTTCGGTGATCGCACCGGCGGCCAGGATGAAGGTGATCAGCGCGCCGATCATGATTCCGGGCATGGCGAGCGGTATGTCGACTTCCTTCATCACCTGCCAGCGGCTGGCCCCGAGATCGAAGGCCGCTTCGCGCATCTGGGCCGGGACCATCGAGACGCCGAGGATCATCGGGAACAGCATCATCGGCAGGTTGATATAGACGAGGCCGAACAGCGTGGCGCTGAAGGTGTAAAGCATGGAATCGACGGGGATGCCGAAGTAGGTCTGCAGGGTGCCGGAGACCACGCCGCCCTTGACCAGGAACAGCATCCAGCCCATCAGCCGCAGATTGTCGGCGACGAAAAGGGGCGCGGCCAGGAGCAGGGCCAGAATGCCGGCCGAGCGATCAAACACGCGCACCATGGCAATGGCGAGCGGATAGCAGACCACCAGGAGAATCGCGACGGTCGATGCCGCCAGCTGCACGGACGCCAGAAAAGACAGGTAGTAGCTGTCGGCGAAGATCGCGCGGAAATTTTCCAGCGTCGGCATCTGCAGCACGGAGAAGGTCTGCGGCGGCATGAAGGCGAAGACCAGGACCAGGGTGAGGGGACCGAGAAAGCCCACCAGCAAGAGAAGACCGACCGGCAATGCCGCGAGGAAGCCGGGGTTCAGCACGCCCCGCGCGAGCCGCATCTGAAAGGGCTCGGTACGGGATATCCGGCGCGGCGGGGCCGCGGTGTGGCTGAGCGTTTCGCTTGCATCCGTCATACGCGACATTCTCCCTCAGTGCTGCTGATATCAGTTGGCAAACCGCGCGGTCGGGAAGATCGTCGAATCCCTGGCGTCCCAGCCGATGGTGACACGACCGTCGGTGGTGCCTGCCAGTTGCTGTTCGCGCAGTTTCTCGACCAGGAAGACCTGCGCATCGCCAACGCGCACCTGATATTGCACCCGCGAACCCAGCAGATATTCGTTGTAGACCACGCCTTCGAGCGTGTTGGTCGCCGGGGGGACGGGTCCGTCCAGAAAGCGGATGTCCTCGGGCCGGATGACCAGCGCGCCGCCGGAAAAGGCGTCGGCCACCGGCGGGGCCAGATAGCTCGCGCCGGTCGTCTGGTCGATCACCGTACCATCAGGGCCGGGGCCGACCTCGAGAACATTGACCTCACCCATGAACTCCGAGACGAAGCGGCTCGAGGGATTGCCGTAGATTTCATTGGGCGTGCCGATCTGCACGAAGCGGCCCTTGTTCATCACGCCGATGCGGTCCGACATCACCATGGCTTCCTCGAGCGAGTGGGTGATGTAGACGAACGTCTTTCCCGTCTCGCGGTGAATGTCCTTCAGTTCCTTTTCGAGGATCTTGCGCAGCTTGTAATCGAGCGCCGACAGCGGTTCATCAAAGAACAGGATTTCGGGATCGAAGGCGAGTGCCCGGGCTAGCGCAACGCGCTGGCGCTCGCCGCCGGAGCATTGCAGCACGCCCTTGCCGTAATAGCTGTCCGGCAAGCGAAGCTGCGCCATCAGCTCCAGCGCCTGCTCCTTGCGACGTGCTGCCGGCACGCCGCGGATCTTCAAGGGGAATTCGATGTTCTGGCCGACGGTGCGATGGGGAAAGAGCGCCAGCGACTGGAAGACCATGCAGGTCGGGCGCTTGTTGGCCGGCACGTCGTTGATGCGGTCGCCGCGCAGCAGGATGTCGCCATTGGTCGGCTTGTCCATGCCGACCAGCATGCGCACCATGGTGGTCTTGCCGCTGCCGGACGGGCCGACGATGGTGAAGAACTCGCCCTCCCTGATGTCGAGGCTGATGCGGTCAACGGCGGGGAATTCGCCGAAGAACTTGTCGACCGCGCGTAGCTGGAGAATGGGCACGGGCGCTGCTGATGCGATATCGGTGTTGGCAGTGGTTACTGTCATCGTGCGGTCCCATCGGTCTGTTGGCAGGATCAGAGCGTTGGGAGGACGGGAGCGCCGACCTCCCGTCCTTGTCAGGCCTTCTCGCGCACGGCGGCCTGGAATATCTCGTGCAGCTTGGCGTAGCTCGGGATGATGTCGAAGTCGGCGCACTTCGCCATGTCGGCCGCCAGCGTGTCGTACTGGAAGGCGTCGAGTTCTTCTGAGTTAAACAGCGCCATAACCTTGGGGTCGCCCATCTGGCCGACCGGATTGTAGGTGCCCTCGGCAAAGGAGACGTTCTTGGCGGTTTCGGGTCGGAAGCAGTATTCGATGAAGTCCTCGGCGCGCGGCGAGAGCTGCGGGTTGTTGACCAGCGAGGTCAGTTCCATCCAGCAGACGCCAGCCTTGCCACCCATTTCCTCCGGTCCCTTGTTCGGCACGACGCAACGCAGGTTGGGGTTGCCGTCATAGCGGGCGGCCGAGACGGAATAGACGCTGCCGGGGAAGGAGCCTTCGATCGAGCCGTTGATCATGCCAAGCGCAATGGCGTTCATATCGTCGGACAGGAAAGCGGCATTGTTGATCAGCTTGCGCATCACCACTTCGTATTTGGCGATTTCGTCGTCGGTCATTTCGCGGAACGGGCTGAAACCGGCGGCGATCACCACATGCATGATGACCCAGTCGTCATACATCAGCACGGCATATTTGCCCTTGTAGTCATCCGACAGCATCAGGTCATACCCTTCATCGGCGAGGGTCTCCGCTGACACCTTGTCGGTGTTGATCAGCATGCCGGAGGGGCCGTAGCGCTGGATCATGCCGAGCAGGGCATTGCCGTCGTCCGACATGGCCCAGTGATAGGGCCACTTGAACTCGGGGATCATCATCTCCCACAAGGGCTCGAACTTCGCCTTGTCCAGCGGCTTGATCAGGTTTTCGGGATAGAGCTGCCGACGGCCCCAGGCGTTGTTGAGATTGATGACGTCCCAGACCTTGGTGTCGCCGGCGCGCAGTTGGTTGACGGCTTCCGGGTCGGAGATCAGCCCCTGCGCCTTGACGTTGCAGTTGAATTCCTTGCGGAACGGGTCGAGCACCTTGTCGGAATTGTAGCCCTCCCAGCAATAGATGTTCATTTCGTTTTCGCGGGCCGCCCAGGCGCCGCGCGGCATCATGGAGGCGGCGGCGATGCCCGCCGAAATCGAGACAGTGTCGCGCAGAAAGGCGCGCCGGGACTGGCTGAAGGATTGCAAGAGGTTTCGACGCTTCATGGATAGGACCCTCTGGTTCGTTATCGACAATCATTGCGATCTGGCATTGGGGCGATACAGGCGGTGGCGTGATCCGCCACGTACTCAGCTGTGGCAGCAGGCAGCACCTTGCGTATTGGACTTGCTGGCCTTGTTGGTTTCCGGCGGCAGGTTGATCAGGGGATTGCCGTTGAAGAAGCCGACCGGCATGAGCTTGAAACCGCAGAGCACACAGGGCTGCACCGGATGGTCCTCGACGCGGGGGATGTGGTGCAGGCCGAAGGAATGCCAGACGACGATATCGGTGTTGTCGACGGACCGGTCCTTGGCCGTCCAGGCGGGCAGGCCGTCATTGCCGCTCGAATGGTTCATGTACTCGCCGGCCGGGAAGCGTTCCTCGGGATCGTAGGGTGTGACCCAGAGATGATTGTAGATGAAGCCGCCGCGTTTGCCGGACGGGCCGTCCGGATGTGTGTAGGGCTGGATGGCCGAGGGGGTTTCCAGCTTGTAGGCGGTGGGCTTGCCGACCCAGTTCTTGACGTTGGGATTGGTGATTTTCCAGTAGCGCGACTTTTCGAAGTCGACCCGGCGCTGCGCTTTCAGCTCGCTGGTGAGCGGCGTCTGCTCGACATAGAAGGCATTGCCCATCGGATTGTCGGGGCCGATCGGCGGGGCCACGGTGTCGCATTCGACGACGGTGTTGTCGGGGCCGTCGACCTCCATGTCGAGGCGCATGCAGAAGACGTGCTGGTGGATGTGACCGACGACGCCGGGGGCGACTTCCGTGCCGTATTTCTGTTCGGTGCCGGGAATGCAGGCAGCGGTGTTGATGACGCCGGTCGCCTTCATCTCGAATTCGATCGTGCCGTCCTGGAAGAGATACCAGTAGCAGCAGTATTCGTAATTGCCGACCGTGGTGATCGAGGAGATGACCAGGCGGCGCAGGCGGCGGGTTTCGGTGCGTTCCGAGCGGAAGTCGAAGTGCTTCCAGGCGAGGCCGGCATCCTCCTCGTGGATGCAAATGGCGCTCGGGATCAGGCGCGGATTGCCCATCATGTCGGGCAGGACGACGTCCATGTAGTGGATGTGGCCAAGGCAGTCGCAGCCGAGTGCCAGCGAATTGACCAGCTTGCCGAAGCCGTATTCGCCGCTGTCGAACACGTTCTTGCGGTAGTGCACGCCGTCGGGATTGCCGTAGGGCACAACCATTTCGGCCATCGACACACGATAGAGGATCGGCCGGCGCTGGCCGTCGACGGTGTAGCCGACCTGCTGCAGAACGAGACCCTCGCGGCCGTTGAAGCTGATGCGCACATCCCAGTTGTCCCAGGTGAGCTTGTTGCCCTCGATGGTGAAGCTCGGGCCTTCGCTCTGGACGACGTCCAGCGGCTTCAGCGGCTTGCGGAAATCGGTGAGCAGCTCGGCATCGTAATTGATCGGGGTGTCCGGGACCGGGACGAAGGTGCCGGAGGCAGCCGAATGGTCGTCGACGCGCAGCACTTCCAGCTTGTCGACATCGACCACGACATTCAGTCCCTCGACCGGGTGGGCGTAGTAATTGTCGAGATCGGACATGCGCAGCCAGACGAAGGTATGCGCCAGCCGCTTGTTTTCCTCGCCGGGTACGGAGAAGTTGCCGGCCGACCAGGGATCGACGCAGACATAGGCCATGTTGTCGATGCCGCGGCGGCGGATGGCCTCCTGGAAGCGCGGATCGGCCTTAGCCACATCCTCGATCATCATGAACTCTTCGGGCGAGATCATCGGCCGGGCATCGGGCAGGAAATCGACCTTGATCACGGTGCCTGTGTCCAGATCCAGCCGGCCGCGCCAGACACCGGTGCCGCCGCGCTTGTGCACGTTGAAGCGGGCCTTGCGCTCGATCGGCATGCCCGGAACGAAGGCGCGGACGACGTCCTTGGCCGGTTCCAGCAGTTCGATCGTCTCGAACAGGAGCGCCGGACCGAAATCGAAATGGGCGCGCAGGATCGACGCGGCCTTGATCAGCTCGTCCGCCGTCAGCGGATCGAGCGGATGCGCGAAGGTGGGCGAGGCTTTCTGGGATAGGGAAACTGTCGGTCTCTCGTTCACGGACGATCCTCCATTTCAAGGTGTTTACCGCCGACGGTCGCAGGGGTCTCAACTGCGTTTCGTCAACTCTTGGAGGTCAATATTTGTGCATGCCTAAATCTTGTCCATCCACCGAACGGTTGACAGATGTCAAAGAAAGCGCGGTTTTTCGCAGTCGCGGCAAAGCGTTGCGGCCGCCTGCGGTTGAGCAGCCGATTGCGACCGCCGCCGGAGGCGGACTTTACGTGTCGGGGTCGTTGGAAATGTCAGCCGAACTGCATCATCCGCGACACCAGCGCCGCGCGATTGTCGACGCCGGCCTTGTCGAAGATGTGGATGAGATGGGTCTTCACCGTTGCCAGCCCGATCCCCAGACATTGGGCGATGTCGGCATTGGTCCGCCCGCAGCACAGAAGTCTCGCCACTTCGGCCTCGCGCTGGGTGAGGTGCAGGAGGGCATTGGCCTTCTGCGTCACCACGGCTTTCGGTGTCGGAAGCACTTCCTTGAGATTGAAGGCGATGTAGGGGTGGAGCGTATCGGCCAGATGGAACTGATCGTCGGTCGGCATGCTGTCGTCGGCCGTCCACATCACGCTGATCCCCGCGTAGATCTGGCGGTCGCGCTGGAAGATCAGTTCGATCGTGTTGCTGACCTTGAACACGTCCAGGAATTGCCGATAGAGGGCCACCTCGCTTTCGGGGGCATAGCGGCGCGCGTCGGTCATTTTGACCACCGGGTTCTGCTCGTGCTCGATCTGGCGGACATGCAGCGGGTCATGGGCGTGCATTTCGCGGATGTAGATTTTCAGAAACTCGGAGGGGACGCGCGAACAAACGAAGTTGTGCAGGTTGTTGTTGTCGTCGACGGAGTAGAAGACCAGCCTGCTAGCCCCCAAAGTCCCGGACAGCAGCCGAAATGTCTCGTCGATGAATTCCCGCTTGCGAACTTCCGAGAAAGCCATGGCTATGCTCCACAGTGCGCTGAAAAGCCGCACGGCAATTATTGGTGCGGTGCAACAAATGTGTCAAGCGGCCTTCCGATTTGAAAAAGGCGGCGCCCTTCGGTAACAAGGGCGGCAATTGGCGGGATGCGGTCATCCCGTGGGACGAACCGGCTGGGGCGGTCGTCCCTTCGCAGATCGACCGGGATCGACGATTATGGGCCGAAACGCGCGTGAAGAAGACGGAGATCACATCCTTGCAGGCGCATGACAAAGCAGAAAAGCGCACTCATCTCCGGACACCCGTCTTTGCCGTCGCGCCGATGATCGACTGGACGGATCGGCATTGCCGGTTCTTTCACCGGCAGATGACGAAGAAGGCAGTGCTGTTTACCGAGATGGTGGTGGCGGACGCGGTGATCCACGGGCATCGCGAGCGGCTGCTCGGGTTTTCGGCGGAAGAGAATCCGGTCACGCTGCAGCTTGGCGGTTCCGATCCGGGCAAGCTTGCGGAGGCGGTGAGCATCGCTTCGGATTTCGGCTATGACGAGATCAACCTCAATGTTGGCTGTCCGTCGGACCGGGTGCAATCGGGAACCTTCGGTGCCTGCCTGATGAAGACGCCTGACGTCGTGGAGGCCTGCGTCGTCGCGATGAAGAAGGTTGCGACCGTGCCTGTGACGGTGAAGTGCCGGATCGGGGTGGACGAGCAGGAGCCTTCAGACGTGCTTCCGGATTTCCTGAGGCGCATGGTGGGCGCCGGGGCGGATGCGGTCTGGATCCATGCGCGCAAGGCCTGGCTGCAGGGATTGTCGCCGAAGGAGAACCGGGAAATCCCGCCGCTCGAATACGATCTCGTTCATGCGATGCAGCGGGAGAACCCTGATGTCTTCCTCGGCATCAATGGCGGGATCACGACGATCGGGGAGGCTGTAAGGCATCTGGAGGTCATGGACGGGGTAATGCTCGGCCGGGCGGCCTATCACAATGCCGGACTGCTGACGGAGGTGGACGCGGCGATCTACGGCGAGGCGGCGGACGCGGTCGACTGGCTGAAGGTGCGCGACACGATGGCCGCTTATGCGGAGCGCTGGGTGGCGGGCGGCGGGCGGCTCAATCACGTGACGCGGCACATGGTCGGGCTGTTCCAGGGATTTGCGGGCGCCCGGCGGTATCGGCAGATCCTGTCGACCGAGGCGACCAAGGCGGGCGCGGGACCGCAGGTGATCCTCGACGCCTTCGCGGCGGTGGATATCGCCGGCGGGCCGAAGCTGCAGGCGGCGGAGTAAGGTGGCCGACTCGCTTTCACCACATTTTTTGCCTTTTGTTTTGCGTGATGACACCCGCCTTTATTGATCGGTGGAAAGCGCATCCGAGCCTTGAAGCGGGGCGGCGGGGGCGGTAGGTCTGTGGGCGGGCCGGGGTGGAACGCGACGAGAGACAGGTGACGATGGTGATCGACCCCTACAAGATGCTCGGCATCGAGCGCGATGCGGACGAGCAGGCGGTGAAGACGGCCTATCGCAAGGCGGCCAAGAGCGCGCACCCGGATTCGGGCGGCGACGCGGAGCAGTTTTCGCGGCTGCAGGCGGCCTTCGACCTGTTGAAAGACCCGGTGCGCCGCCGGGTCTACGACGACACCGGCTACGATCCGCAGCTCGCCGACGCCAAGGACCTCAAGGGCCTGATGATGATCGAGACGCTGGTCAACGACTTCATCCTCGACGAGCGCGAGCCCGGCAGCTTCGACCCCGTGGCAGCGATGCGGCGGAAGCTCTCGGACGACATCCTGAAGAGCCGCTTTCACATCCTGGAGCTGGAGCGCCACCGGGCGCGGGTCAGGAAGCACCTCGACCGGCTGGGCAAGAAGCCGGAGACCGACGTGCTCGGCTCGATGCTGCGCGCCCGCTCGCAATCGATAGCCGACGCGATCAAGCAGGCGGAGACGCAGATCGAGGCGATCGAGCAGGCCTACACGATGCTCGAGGGCTATTCCTACGAGCTTGACCAGATCACCGAGGATCTGGCCAAGGCGGCGGAATAGGGCGGATCAGCGCCGCTTTTCGCCCGGCGTCACCAGCTTGCCGCGCGACACAGGGGCGCGGCGCGCATCCTTCACGTAGCTGCGGCACAAATTCCGCCAGTCCCGCGCGGTGCGGTTGACATCGCCGGGCGCGCCGTGGCCGTAGAAGCGGGCGGCGACGGCGAGCGCCTGAAGCTGCAAAGCGCGGCGCGGGCCGTCCGCCCGGTCGACGACATAGGTCTTGTGTTGCCGCATGGCGTCGAACAGGATGTTGACCTCGGCGAGGATCTCCTCGACCCGCTGTTGCGCGGCCGGGTCCATCAGGCTGAGGCAATGGGGCAGGGCGGTGCCCCGGCGGCGCCAGAAGCAATGCCCGTGGCGGCGGCACTCGGCATAGCCGCAGGCGGCCGGCATGCGCCAGGTCTCGGCGACGCGCAGGCGGTATTGATAGTGCTGTTGCTGCTGCGGTGTCAGTTGGCTCTGCATTGCGGTTCCTTTCATCGGTTTGATTTTTGGGCACCCCAAGACACCGGCCAGGTCTTCACCCTCCGGTTCGGCATCACCTGTAATGTTCTTCCCCTCAACTCCAGACACAGGGGAAGCGGACGGGGTACCGGGGGCACCTCGTTAAGTTAGTATAGTGGTACCTTCCGGTACCCCGTTCGGCGGTTTTTATCCGCGACTTCGGCCTCTCTGGGAGAGCGTCGGGTTTCCGGTGGAGGCAAAACCTCCACCCCGCATGCGCCGCCGGGACTTGTCAGGTCCGTTGGCCCGCGCCGCATGCATACCCCGCGCTCCCTTGCGTGCCCCACAGACACACCCGGCGCCCGGTTAGGGCTGGATGACGGGCCTGGCTGCAAACCCGTCCTCCCCCATGTCGCCGGAGGGAGACCATTTTCCGCGGACCCCGGTGGCAGGCTCTTGCGTCCTTCCCCCACCACCAGCGCCGGCCCCGCCTCGCCACAACGCCTTGTGGTGTATCCGCGACGGAACGGGAACAAGGATACGGGCGTGGAAAAGAAGGGGGAAAGCAGCGGTGAGATTTTTTTGAGGGTGGGTGTGTTTTTCTGATAAGGGTATGATTTTGTTGGGAGATAATTTTTCGGGAGGCACGCCGCCTGCCCATCTCCCCCCTTGCGGGGGAGAAAGCGAAATCGAGGAATTGGCCCGATCAGGGCCAAACCTCAGATTTCGCAAGAGAGGGGCTCGGTGAGGATCGTGCCCACGGGAACTGTGCCCCTCTCCAGGAAAATCTGAAGTTTTGGCGGCTTGCGCTGACGTCAAGCCTCGATGTTCCGTCCTCCCCCGCAGGTGGGGAGGTAGGCGGAAACGGTGCGACGAACCCCTCTCTTGCGATTTCAGATGTTTAGCCGTGGCTGCGCCACGACTAACTCATCGAAATCGCTTTCTCCCCCGCATGGGGGGAGATACGGCGGCGGCGACGCCTCACGCCTCGGCGGCGTGGTCGACCTGGTGGGCGACGACCTGGGGGCGGGGGGGGATTTGGGTGCGGACGGGGCCGCCTTCGAGGCGCTGGCGGGTGAGTTCGACGCTGCCGCGCACATAGAGCGCATAAGGCTGGCCGCCGGCCGAGGTGATCGCCATGGCTATGATGGTGACGCCTTCCTCGAAGGTGGAGATATAGAGGACCTGGGCCGGATTGACGTAAACATCCTGGTTATGGGTGTTCTTGAAGGCAACCAGAGCCATGCATCTCTCCTGTCACAAAATGCATTTCGCGAAAAATGAATCACGATCCTATCTGCGATTTATCGCGGCGACTCGGTGAACACATGGTTACCGCCGGACGTGTTTTTTCGCAGCCGCACGGGACTGTCGCTGTTTTTTGCCACTCATGATGGCGGTTTGTCGGGAACAAAGCCCCGATCTCACCGTTGGGTTGGTGTCATTCAAACACGAGAGGAGCACCACCCATGACCAAACGTTTTCTGAGCGTCCTTATGCTGTCCGCCGCCTTCCCGATGGCCGCCATGGCCCAGACCGCGGCCGACCCGGCCACGCCGGACGCCGGCATGACCCAGACCGAAACCCAGGTTGACGGCACCGTCAAGCCGGTTCCGACCGACGCACAGGCCGATACCAGCGCCACCACGCAGATGGCCGGCGCGGGCGAGACCTTCGTCACCGTTCCGGAAACCGGCGCATGGCGCGTGAGCGATTTCGAAGGCAAGAGCGTCTACGGGTCCGACGGTGAAAGCATCGGCGAAATCAACGACGTGCTCGTCAGCCAGGACGGCAGCGTGAACGCGGTGATCATCGGCGTCGGCGGCTTCCTCGGCATCGGCGAGAAGGACGTGGCCGTCAACATGGCCGCCCTGCAGCTCGGCCCGGGCATGACCCAGGACGAAGCCAACCAGGCGGCGGAAGCCCTGCCGGACGCTGACGCCGGCGTCTCCGACGAGACGACCGCTTCCACGACGCCCGACACCTCGGCCTCGACCGCCGGCAGCAACACCGTGACCGGCACCGGCATGCCCGCCGACGGCACGGCCGAGCCGATGGCCGGCGACCAGATGGCCGCCAACGACGCCAATGCGGTTGAAATCGGCGAGGACGGTCTGCCCGACCGCATCATCCTCAACGTGACCCGCGAAGAGCTGGAAAACGCTCCGGCCTTTGAAGGCGTCCGCGCCGAAGGCGCCGTCACGCCGTAACGAGATGGAGGGCGCCGCACGAGGGTTCGGCGTCCTCCTGTTTGCGGGCCCGCGGAACGGATGTCAGGTCCCGCCCGCGCGGCTCGCACTTCTCCCAGTCCCCCGAAGACTTGCCCCTGCTTTTGCGGGGGCTTTTTTGTGTGTGTGGGGTGGTGGTGTGGGGCGCGGTGAACGCATTTCAGCGAGCTGCATGGTTAGCTAACTTGTCCGAGGGTCCTACCAATTATAACATTAGCGATTACTGACGGTTGACACGCAACCTCTCGTAGTTTTTTCTTGTGAATGAAACAAACTGGAGGGACGATTATGGCTCGAGACTCTAAGCTTGAAGTTGCTGCGGTCAACATACGTATACCTGACACGCATTTGCGCGACTACGATTCATTGTTGGACAAGCTAGCGTCTTTGAGGCGGGGTGTGAAAGTCTATGGAGAAAGTTATGTTGCAATCAACTTCTACAACAGTACGACAAAGGAGGGAATTTTCTCAAAATACACAGAGATAGACATCGACGGTGAGTGGTTTGATCTAGAGTCATTTGATGCTGCTGTTCCGGAAAAAATAGAAGATATTTCTATCCCAGAAAGCTTGAGGCCAAATCTATCACAATTTTATTTTGTTCTTGATCCGGATTTGCATGTCGTAGTCTTTTCCACATACGCTGAATCGCGGGGTTTAAGTACGCGGTCGGTAGAAAAATATTTCAAGGAAGCTCTGTCTTGGCCAGAAATCATGGGTGTGCACGGACGGGTTGAGGCAGACATCATCAAAGATTATGGTGCCGTCGAAGAAATCCTAGCACTAGAAGATCTTAAAGAACTTCACGTAGTTATTAGAACTCCAAATGCTGACGATGTAGACAAAAACTTGGCGGAGATCATTGAGCGGCGATTACGAGAACAGCAAGCGGACGAATACGAGGAGACACTAAAAGCTAAGGGAGGACATAGCTTGAAGCCCAATGAGCGCACGGAAAAATTGGCGAAAATTGCGGCAGAGAACGGGCAAGTGAGAGCGAGAAGCGTGGTAAATGGTGTGACGGTCGACCACAACACAGCTGAATCTCCCTTGAAGGAAGTCACCACTTACAAAGATGATCAAGCTGAACTGGCTGTGTTCAGGGGGTTGGCCGAAAATATCTTTGCAAAAATACGGGAAGTTAGAGCGCAGTTTAATGAGTAGCATAGGGACAAGCTTATTTGCTAATCTCGAACTTCTATATCGGAGCTATGGGGGGGTCGCCTCCTTTCTTCGGTCAGGATATACATGGCTAAGCGTTTTAATAAGCTCGCTGTGTTGGCGATCGATTTATAATGGTTCGTGGATAGAGATATCCATATCGACGTTGCCTACGCTGGCGGGTTTTTCCATCGCTGCATATGCGCTTTATTTTGCCGTTTTGGGAGAAGGTGCTCGCAAGGCTCTTAGCGTTCCGTCGCCGGAGTTAGGCAATAGATCTCCGCTTTTGGTGTTAGCCAGCACTGTTTCACATGCCGTTATCGTGCAGATATCAGCTTTGCTGATCTCAGTTGTTTTCCGTAGCAAGCCTTTTAACGTAATCAAAGGGATGGAGCGCGAAGCGGAAGTTTTCAATATTGTTGTGTCTTCATTTGGTCATTTCATGTTCGTCTATGGTATAGTATTGGTTTTAGCGTCCGTCTTATCCGTATTTAAAGTACTCGAAATTCAATCGAAATTGTAGCTTTTGAAATTTTAATGCATTTGTGACGGCTGTTTATTTTTGAGCCTTTTCTTCTGTTGTAAGACGGGACCTACTTGGTCAAGCGACCTAGAGCGCGTTTGGTGGAACAGACAGGTGCCATTAGGCACTGAGGGGTTTGGCGCCAAAACGGGTGAAAACCGCGTTGACCTCGTCCTCACTGACAAAATCGCCACGGTCGGCTTCATTGATGCCGGCCTCGATCTCCTCGATCCGCCACTCCTCGCGGGCGACAAAGGCCTCGATGGCATCGGCGGCGACACTGTCGGCCGGACGCGCAAGCTTTTCCGCCAGTCGATCGAGGCGGGCGGCGGTTTCGTCGGGGATGCGGACGGTGATCGAGTTCATGGGCTGTCCTCGGGATGAGGCGATTATGGAGGGTTGATGGTTTTCGTCAAGGCGGGTTGAGGCGGTTGCCCTCCTCACCAAGTTCGCCTCGCCAATCAGTTATGCCTCTTGCGGCTCCATCGCCCTCGCGCGGCGTCGCGCTCGGGACTCCGGGCGCTGACACCGACCTTATCGATGCCTGGCCTTCGGCCACCGCTTCGGAGCCCGCAGGCTTGAGGAGGGGGATCACCGCCCCGCTCGGCCAGTCTTGCCCTTGGTGCGCCCATAGCGCTTGGTGTCAGCGGGGGTCGTCGAAAACGGAAAATTGCACATCAGCCGCTGTCAGCACGTCAAGGCAGGCCGTTGCGGTGATGAAGCGGTAGTGTATCGCCGAGGGGTTCATCTGCCGGTAAAATTCCGACTGGGCATTCCAGAAGCGGCTGTTCTCGACACGATAGGCGAAGTGCCGGTGCACCAAACCGGTCCTGTCCAAACCGTATTGCTCGCTATCAAGATACACCTCGTCAAGGACGCGGACGATGTCGGCGTGGTCGAAGGAGACGCGCAGGATGCGCGATGTACCATCCGTTTCCGTGAAACTGAAGTCGGCGGAGAAGGGATTGCCCTCGTGCTCGACCAACGGATCGCCTTTGCCGAGAAACACATAGCTGTGGTGCATGCCGCTGAGGCACAGGTCGGTGCAGGGGACCGTGACGCCAGCGTCAATTGGATGATAGCGTATCATCCTTAACGCCCCGGTCGGCCGGTCTTGCCCTTGGTGCGGCCCTTGCGCCTGGTGTCGGCGGGGTCTTCGTAGGAGCCGGCGCCGGATTTGGCGCGGATGATGGGTCCTCGGGTCGAGCCCGAGGAGGGGTCGTCGGCCTGCCCCTCATCCGCCCTCCGGGCACCTTCTCCCCGCTCGCGGGGAGAAGGGGGCGTCGCGGGCTTCTCCGGTAATTTGCCCGTCACCGGCTTCTCGGTGCGGCCGACGGTCATTTCGTCGAGGGTGTTTTTCCGGAACAGCGACTTGCCGGCGGGGGTGGGCATGTCGGTGCCGGGGCCCATGTCGTTGAGGGTGGGCCTGGCGAAGTAGGAGGTGGCGGCGGGGTTTTCCGGCGAGAAGCTGCTGCCCTTGCCTTCGGGGACGCCCGACTTGTTGCGGCCGGAGGTGGAGAGGCGGGGGTGGTCGGAGTTCGGGGTGCCCCCCTCTGTCCTGCCGGACATCTCCCCCACGGGTGGGGAGATCGACTCGCGGCCGCGCCGCGCACCACCATTTTCCGTATTCCTCGCCTCTTGCTTCGCGATCGGGTCGTCCATCGTGGCGAGTTCGGCGGCCTTGAGGCGTTTGATTTCGTCGCGGAGGCGGGCGGCTTTTTCGAAGTCGAGGTCGGCGGCGGCGTCGCGCATGCTCTTTTCCAGCGCGTTGAGGTGGGCCTGGAGGTTGTTGCCGACCAGGTGGCCGCCATCGGCAAAACCCTTGCCGCCGGCGCCGGAGATGTCGGCGCGGACGTGGTCGCGTTCGTAGACCGAATCGAGGATGTCGGAGATGCGGGCCTTGACGGATTCCGGCGTGATGCCGTGTTCGAGATTATAGGCCATCTGCTTTTCGCGGCGCCGCGCGGTCTCGTCCATGGCGCGCTGCATCGAGCCGGTGATCTGGTCGGCATAGAGGATGACCTTGCCGTCGACGTTTCGCGCCGCGCGGCCGATGGTCTGGATCAGCGAGGTCTCGGAGCGGAGGAAGCCTTCCTTGTCGGCGTCGAGGATGGCGACGAAGCCGCATTCGGGGATGTCGAGGCCCTCGCGCAAAAGGTTGATGCCGACGAGAACGTCGAAGGCGCCGAGGCGGAGATCGCGGATGATCTCGATGCGCTCCAGCGTGTCGATGTCGGAGTGCATGTAGCGGACGCGCACGCCCTGTTCGTGCAGGTATTCGGTGAGGTCTTCCGCCATGCGCTTGGTGAGCACGGTGCAGAGCGTGCGGTAGCCCTTCTGCGCCGTCTCGCGGATTTCGCCGAGCACGTCGTCGACCTGGGAGCGGGCCGGGCGGACCTCGACGGGCGGGTCGATGAGGCCGGTCGGGCGGATGACCTGTTCGGCGAAGACGCCGCCGGCCTGCTCCATCTCCCAGTTGCCGGGGGTGGCGGAGACGGCGACGGTCTGCGGGCGCATGGCGTCCCATTCCTCGAAGCGCAGCGGGCGGTTGTCCATGCAGGACGGCAGGCGGAAGCCGTATTCGGCGAGCGTCGCCTTGCGGCGGAAGTCGCCCCGGTACATGCCGCCGATCTGCGGGATGGTGACGTGGCTTTCGTCGATGAAGACGAGCGCGTTGTCGGGGATGTATTCGAACAGCGTCGGCGGCGGGTCGCCGGGCTTGCGGCCGGTCAGGTAGCGCGAATAGTTCTCGATGCCGGCGCAGGAGCCGGTCGCCTCCAGCATCTCGATGTCGTACTTGGTGCGCTGTTCGAGGCGCTGGGCCTCCAGCAGGCGGCCGGCCTTTTCGAGCTCGGCGAGGCGCAGGCGCAGCTCTTCCTTGATCGCCTTGATGGCGCCGTTCAACGTCGGGCGCGGCGTGACGTAGTGGGAGTTGGCGTAGATCTTCACCGACTTCATCTCGCCGGTCTTCTTGCCGGTCAGGGGATCGAACTCGGTGATCGCCTCGATCTCGTCGCCGAACATGGTGATGCGCCAGGCCGCATCCTCCAGGTGGGCGGGGAAAATTTCAATGGTATCACCGCGCACGCGAAAAGAGCCGCGGACGAAATTGATGTCCTGGCGCTTGTACTGCTGGGCGACGAGGTCGGCGAGCAGCTGGCGCTGGTCGAGCCGGTCGCCGACGGTCATCTGGAAGGTCATCGCGGTATAGGTCTCGACCGAGCCGATACCGTAGATGCAGGAGACCGAGGCGACGATGATGCAGTCGTCGCGCTCGAGGATGGCGCGGGTGGCGGCGTGGCGCATGCGGTCGATCTGCTCGTTGATCGACGATTCCTTCTCGATGTAGGTGTCCGAGCGCGGCACGTAGGCTTCCGGCTGGTAGTAGTCGTAGTAGGAGACGAAGTATTCGACCGCGTTGTCGGGGAAGAAGTTCTTGAACTCGGAATAGAGCTGCGCAGCCAGAGTTTTGTTCGGCGCGAGGATGACGGCGGGGCGCTGGGTCTCCTCGATCACCTTGGCCATGGTGAAGGTCTTGCCGGAGCCGGTGACGCCGAGCAGGACCTGGGATCGCTCGCCGGAATTCAGGCCCTCGACGAGGTCGCTGATGGCGGTCGGCTGGTCGCCGGCGGGGGCGAAATCGGAGGCCATCCGGATCGAGATGCCGCCCTCGGATTTCTCCGGCCGGGCGGGGCGGTGCGGCGTCCAGATCTGGCCGTCCTTGAACAGCGGATTGCCGCTCTCGATCAGCGCCGACAGCGCCTCGACCGTGGCGGTGACGCCGGATTTCGACAGGCCCTCGGCCTCCTCCAGCGACACGTCGAGGCCGGCGACCGGATTGAGGCCGGCGGCGGCGCGGGTCTTCGGGTCCGAGGAGGCGCCGATCGAGACGCCGCGGGAGGTTTTCGAGGCGGTGGTGTTCTTTGCCGTGGTGGATTTCTGGGCCTTTTCCAGCGCGACCTTTTCGGCGTGCTTGCGGGCCTCGATCTCGATCTTCTTGCGGTGTTTTCCGGCTTTCGAGGCGAGCTCGCGCTGGCTTTCGACGGTCGAGGCCTCGGCCTCGGCCTCCAGCTGCTTCACCCAGTCGGCGACGCTGCCGGTGAGCGGCGCGCCTTCGAACGACGCCTGGGGCTGCTCTTCGAAACCATCGGATGCGGGGGATTTCTTCGGTGATCTGGCCATGGGCGGAATATGGAGAACAGCCGCGGCAAAGGGAAGGGGCCGGGCGGGGAAAATCGGAACAAAAGTAAAACGAAAGCGCGGATGCTGACAGGATATGTCAGGGTTCGGGAGCGATGGTCGGGGCTCCGTCATGGCGGCTTCGCGCCGGGGCCGTGCGGTGGTATTCTTTCGCCGGGTCGAGGAACACATCATGGCGGATCAACGGCATGAGGCGCTGGCGCCGGCGCCGGAGACACTGGCGCGGATCAGGGCGGAGATCGACGCCTACAATGCCGAGCGAGCGCCCGTGGAACGAGAGGCGTGGATGCGGCGCGGCGCCGCGCTGACGGGTTTCGCCGTGGCGGTCGTCGCGCTGCTGCTGGTTGTCGGCGCCATCGGCGGACGGTTCATCGCCGGCCTCGCCGGCCTGGCGATCGCGGGCCTGGCCTACGGCGCCGTTTTCTGGTCCGAGCGGCCGCTCCGGCGATTCCGGCAGGGGATGCGCGACCGGCTGCTGCCGCTGATCTTCGGCTTCGTCGACGATCTCTCCTACAAAGCCGAAGGGTCGAGGCGGGTGCTGGAGCGGTTTCCGAAGGCCTGCCTGCCGCACGAGCAGGCGACCTTCCGCGACGAGATCGGCGGCACGGATGGCGGTTTCCGCTTCCTGATCGGGGAGACGGTCATGACCACCGGCAAGGGCAAGGGCCGCAAGGAGGTGTTTCGCGGCGTGATCGTCGCCTTCGCGCCGGAGACGGGCTTTCCCGGCATCCTCTCCGGCGGTCCGCGTCCGGTCGGGCTGGCGGGCCTGGCGCGGGCGATCTTCGGGGACGGCGGGCTGGAGGCGGTGACGGACGAGAGCCTGCCCGAGGCGGTGCTCTACGAATTCCGGACCGACAATGCCGAGGCGGCCTCCGGACGGCTGCCGGCGCTCGGCAAGGCGCTTGCCTATCTCGTGACAGTATGGCCGCAGCGGCCGATCCGGATCGTGCTGCACCACAAGCACGGCTTCCTGCTGGTGGCAACGGCGAAGGACTTCTTCGAACTGCCCCACGGCGGCCGCGCCCTCGACTTCGACCGCGACATCCGGCCGATGATCCTCGATCTGCGGATGCTGGTGGAGACGGCAAGGCTGGCGGCGAAGGTGTGAGGGGGGCGTTGCCAATCTTGAGAGTTGATGACCGACAATCAATAGCGGTGAGGCGCCAAGTCTGCACTCCCGTGCCCCATGTCCGACACCGACGATCCGCCGTGAAACAGTTTTTACGCCAGAAAGTCTTTGATGAACTTCCGAACCTCAATCAATGCAATATGATCACCTTCTGGCAGCCAGTCACATTGCTCAATGGAGACAGCTAGATTTGATCCCGGTCGGAGGAAACTGCTGACAATCGCGGTATGTGTTTTAAGGCGGTTTCCACCCTTCCTAAATCTTTTCATCAGTTTATCGGATGAATCATGGGCTTCATCTACCTCTCTGATGAAAACTGAGCTTCTTTTGCTAATTTCGCCAAAGCGCTCATTCGCCAACTCGATCAGCAGCGTCTCTAATGCCCCCTCAGCAAGATTGTTCGGTAGAACAAATCCTCCGAGGCTTAGTTTGCCGGTAGAGAATTCACCTGCTTTGTCCGGAATCACTAAGGCCTTCTTCAAAACTCCTTGTTGAAGCGCCCACTCATTCACTTCGTTAAATATGTTATTTATTTCCGAGAACGCACCGTTCGCATCCAAATCAGCATCAATGCAAATTGCAATTTTTTCTATCATTTCCAACTTTAGAATGCCGACAGCATCTATAAGCTCATCTTTGATAAGTGTTTGACCCCGTCCGACTACGATAGCAACTGATGTATCGGATTTCTCTGGATGCTGATAAATGTCCGGATAGTGGACAACATGGTCCAATCGGTCGTTCACGGGAAAATTGCTTGGGATAAGCTTTTGCCAGACAGAGGGAACGTCGCTTACCTTCGCAACCTTTTTCAAGCCTTGTTCTGCAAGGAGAAGGCCGAAAAAGGCGGCGTCATGAACACCTTCGACAGCGAGTAACGAGTGCCCCATTTTATCTTATGTCCAGCCCACGGTCTCTGACGAGACGCCCCAACATGTCCAGACTATAACGCTTTGAAGAGTGGAGACCCGGGCCGTCTGAGCTAAGATGGAAAGCAGCTAACGATAGCGCTCCGACGCCTGTCCTGTCGCTTGACATAGCTTGAATCGCTTCCAGACTGTGCGTTGTAGCGACGATTTGGACATCCAACTCACGGGCAATCTCAACCATCCAAGGAAAAACTTGGTCTAAAACACTTACGTGAAAAGCAGTCTCTATTTCATCTATAAGAAGCACGCCAGAACGTGCCTCCACCATAGCTAGTGCGATGGAAAGCGCACGGCGGAACCCATCGCCAAGCACGCTAATTGGTACAAATCCCGCACCTTTACGCTCAACCAACAATGTCGGCCTGTAAAATGGTTCTGATGTTATTATATCAAGATCGCGGAGGTCATTATCGATGCTTTTGAGAAGATCTACCAGGCGATCCTTAAAGCCGAGTTGGGTTAATCTTGATATACTTTTTAGCAGTAGAGGTTGATTTCGATGAGAGTAGGGGGCAAGCAATACTTTTCTAAGTCTTGGAGCCGAACGTTGCCGCTGTGTTAATCCGCTTGATGGCCAGAGAAAAACGTCTCTATAGAGAATTTTTTCTTCCGGGTCGAATAGCGAAGGCTCAGGATCGTCAGCAAGACTATTGTTCAAATTAGCAGTTATCTCAAGGTGCAATCCGGTTTCTTCGAGATCAAAAGCGTCTTCTCGGCTACGACGGCTACGGCGCACCGTATCGTTGCGTAAGACTTCCGGTGTTATTCCTCTGATCACCGTGCAATGAGCAACGAGTTTATCTACTATCCATGAACCACGCATATGGAGCGCTATTCGATCAGGTCGTTCTAGCCCTCTACCCTTATCGTGTGGGAACATCCATTTGATGGCGTCAAGGGCACTTAGACCGTCGCTTGCCGGAAAGGCAGAACGTACTTCCCTACTTCGCGCTGTCGCAGACCAATCAACTACGTCCACAGGTGACAGAGCAATTGCTATTGCCTCTAGCACAGAGGTTTTTCCGCTGTTATTCCCGCCGACAATTAGGTTTATTTGCTCCAAACCGCTTAGGTCGACTGAGCGTAGCTCTCTGAAGCTCTCAATATAAAAATCGGACAAATGTGGGCGCAAAGAGAGTTCTCTCGTTAGTTTAGGGGTTCAGATTGATATGCAGACTGAACCACCAGATGCTGTCCGTTTCCCGCAATATCATTAAACGGCGTAGATGGCGACCGTTACACGCGGGTCGATAACACCGACTTAACGTTGGCGAGAGCTAAGCTGTCTCGCGTGGCCAGAATACGATAGCGATTTAAATCGGAAAAAGGAGGATTACGTCCCCCTTGGGCCCCCTACCAGCTGATCCATCGCACAGTCGACCGAATATTCAGCGGTACGTAGGTTTTGCTGCGCCCCCGTCACGCCACCGACAGATGCCGTGCCTTCCTCTTGCCCGGCCGGTCCCGTCTGACGTCGAGCCAGGCGTCGAGGGCTTCGACGGGCATGGGGCGGGCGAAGTGGTAGCCCTGGGCGATGCGGCAGCCGAGGGACTTGAGGGTGGCGGCGTCGCCGGCGCTTTCGACGCCTTCGACGACAATCTCGATCGACAGCGCCTGGCCGAGGCCGACAAGGGCGGTGATCAGTTCCTGGTTGGCGCGGGTCTCGGAGACGCCAGTGACAAAGCTGCGGTCGATCTTCAGGCGGTCGACCTTGAGGCTGACAAGATAGGCGAGCGAGGAATGACCCATGCCGAAATCGTCGACCGCCAGCTTGTAGCCGGCGGTTTCGAGGCGTTTCAGCTGTTCGCCGGCGCCATCTGCATCGAGGATCGCCTCCTCGGTGATCTCGATTTCCAGCAGCCGGGGATCGATCGCATGGGCGTTGGTGACGCGCTCCAACATGTCGGCGACCGAATAGAGCGCGAACTCGTTGGGCGACACGTTGAGCGCGACGGTGGCGGCCGGCAGACCGAGGCCGGCGAGACGGGAGAGCAGCCGGCAGGCGCGGTCGGCGACGAATTCCGTCAGCCGTTCGGCGAGATGCAGTGCCTGGGCGGCCTCGACCACTTCCGGCGGCGAGATCACGCCGAGCTGCGGGTGGAACCACCGCAGCAGCGCCTCGAAACCGGTGATCTCGCCGGTATCGAGCCTCACCTGCGGCTGGAACCAGACTTCGAGACGCGACTGGTCTATGGCGGCTTCCAGATCCTGCTCGATCAGCCGCTGGCGGTCGGCGCGGGACTTCATGGTCGGTTCGAATTCCTGGACGCGGCGGCGGCCGCGTTCCTTGGCGGCGTAGAGCGCCATATCGGCGCAGGCAAGCAGTTCGCCGGCCGAGGCGGCATGGTCGGGATAACCGGCAAGACCGATGCTGAGACCGATGGAGAGCGCCGTGCCGGCGAGCGCCACCGGCTGGCGGCTGACGTCGAGAATGCGGTCGGCAAGCACTGCCGCCCTCGATACCGCATCCTCTCCGGTCACCAGAATGGCGAATTCGTCGCCGCCGAGCCGGGCAATCAGGCCCGTCTCGCCGGCCGCCGCGTGAAGACGACGGGCGACCTCCTTCAGCACGGCATCGCCGGCGCCATGGCCGAGCGTATCGTTGATGGTCTTGAAGCGGTCGACGTCAAGCAGCAGCAGGCAGGCCGGTTCCCGTTCCACGTCGATCGTGTGCGCCAGGGTTTCTGCAAAGCGGGTGCGGTTGGGAAGGCCGGTCAGCGAGTCGCGGCTGGCGACAACCTCGAGCTGGCTGTTCGACTGCTGAATGTCGCGGTTGGCACGCGACAGCGAGCCGGCAAGGGAGGTGGCTTCCAGCTTGCCCAGTTCGTTGCCGACAAAGACGCGCTCGGCGTCGATACTGCTGCGGACGAGGATGACCGTGAAGGCGACGACATTGGCGGCAAGCACCAGATCGACCGTGCCGCCGGTGCGCAGCAGCGAGACCAGGATGGCGAGCTGGACCGGGACGGCGAAGGCAAGGCTCGGATAGGCGCAGCCGATGCCGCGAATGACGGCGCCGCCGGAAATGCCCATCATGATCAGGTAGACATAGGCATCCGCGCCGGTGCCCTCGAAATCGGCGATGACGAAGGGCAGGACCGCCCAGGCAAGACCCGAGCAGAGCGCGCCGATGCCGATGGCCCTCAGGCAGAATTGCGGCGCCATGGCCGGCAGCTGGCGCTTGCGCAACCAGACCTGCAGCGCCGCGCGAAAGGCGATCGTTGTCAGGACCGCGGCGGCCCAGCCCAGAATGGCGTAGAACCCGTCGCCCACGGCGATGGTGAGGAGGGTCACGGAGACGACGATGAGGGTGTTGAAGGCCAGGGTGGACGGCTGGCCGGCCATCAGAACCCTTGTCTGGACTTCATGGATCGCCGCTGCGAAGCGGGTCCGGCCGATGCTGGCTAGGTTGTCCAAAAATGGTATCCCGAGCTGAAAACAAAACTAAAATCAAAGTGATCGGCACGCCGACGCGTATTTGACCGCACGCTTCCATGGATTCGATAAGAGTTCGTTAACGGGGTCTCGCGCGGGTGGTCAGCGGCACTCGGCAGGGGGCGAAAGCGTTGAAATGGTTTACCGATCCTTGGCGGCGCATGGCCACTCCTCGCCCTCGTTCCCCTAGATATCCACTGGAAAGCCGGAGAAACCGTCACGGCGGCGGTTGTCTCGGTTGCTCGCACATTGCGGCGGGAGAGAGGGGCTGGTCGGGAGATGGGCGGGTTACGCGCACGTGCCAAGTCGATTGGCGTGGCCGGGCAGGTCGGCCGGGTCAACTCACGCCGGCGGTACCGGGGTCGGGCGGCCTTCACCGTCGAGCGCGACCATGACGAAGGTGGCCTCGGTGACCTTTTCCATGGTGTGGGTGAGGTAGCGCTGGGCCCAGACCTCGACCGAAAGCGTCAGCGAGGTGCGGCCGACGCGGCTGATATCTGTATACACGCAGAGCGTGTCGCCGATCTTGACCGGCATGTCGAAGGCCATCTTCTCGACGGCCGCCGTGACGACGCGGCCACGGGCCCGCTCGGCGGCGCGGATGCCGCAGGCGAGGTCCATCTGGGCCATCACCCAGCCGCCGAAAATGTCGCCGGCGGCGTTGGCATCGCCCGGCATGGCAAGGGTTCTGAGCGTCAGTTCGCCGCCCGGCATGGCTTTTTCCGTCATCCTCGATCCCTTCCATGGCCGAATCTCGTTCGTATACATGCGAGTTTCGTTCAACTTTCCGTCAATTACATCGCTTTTTTTAGATAACTCCTCCGAAAACAAGGGGGCTTTAGTGTTTCATAAAGGAATGACATTCACATACTCCTATACCGTAATTTAGCAATATTAATACGCGTACTGCGCTATTTAGGAGGATGACGAATGCACCGTATCAGCATCGCCATGCGGCTCTACCTACTTGTTGCCCTGGCACTGGCCGTTCTGGTCACCACGCTGTTCTTCAGCGTCTTTTATACCTACAACTCCCTCGCGCAGGAACGGCGCGCGGGTCTGGCCTCGATCGACCATACGGCGATCAAGGTGTTCGAGAAGTTCCACAAGATGGAAGTCGACGGCACGCTGACGCGCGAAGAAGCGCAGGAGCGGGCGAAAGAGGTGATCGGCGCGATGCGCTATGGCACCGACGGCTATCTCTGGATCAACGACATGACCCCGACCATGGTCATGCATCCGATCAAGCCGGAACTGAACGGCAAGGATCTGAGCCAGAACAAGGACCCGGAAGGCAAGTTCCTGTTCGTCGAGTTCGTCAATACCGTGAAGGCCAGCAAGGAAGGCTTCGTCGACTATCTGTGGCCGAAGCCCGGCTTTGACGAACCGGTGCAGAAGTTCTCTCACGTCATCGGCTTCGAACCCTGGGGCTGGATCGTCGGCACGGGCGTCTATGCCGACGACCTGGCGGCCGCCTTCCGTCGCAACGCGATCGAGTACGGTACGATCAGCGTCGTGGCGATCCTGCTGATCGCCGGCGCGGCCTGGCTTGTCGTGCGCAGCATCTGCGGCGGTATCGCCCGCATCCGCACCTCGATGGCGGATATCGCCGAGGAGCGCATCGACACCGAGATCGTCGATGCCGACAACAAAGACGAAATCGGCAAGATGGCGAAGACGCTGCTCATCCTGCGCGACTCCGTTAAGGACCGGCTCAACCTGCGGGTCCGCGAGGCCGAGCAGCAGCAGGCGCTCGACAGCGAGCGGCAGTCGAACGAACGGGTGCTGCGCACATCGGCCGAGCGGCAGGAGCATGCGATCCACGAACTGGGTACGGCGCTGGAGCGTCTGGCCCAGGGAGACCTGACGGTCTCGATCGGCGCGCTCGGCGAGGAATACGAGAAGCTGCGACGCGACTTCAACGCGGCGGTGGGCGCGCTCAGCAGCGTGCTCGGGGCGATCAGCCAGACCAGCAATGTGGTGACGGAAAACGCGCAAGGCATCAGCGAGGCGACCAACAACCTGTCTCGCCGCACCGAGCAGCAGGCGGCAGCCCTCGAGGAAACCGCAGCCGCGCTCGACGAGATCACCGCAACCGTGCGGACCTCCTCGGAACGGGCCAACGAGGCGCGCGAGATGGTCAACGAGACCAAGGCGTCGGCCAACCGTTCGGGCGAAATCGTGCGCAGCGCGGTCGATGCCATGGGCCGGATCGAGGGCGCGTCCAACCGGATCAGCCAGATCATCTCGGTGATCGATGAGATCGCCTTCCAGACCAACCTGCTTGCGCTGAACGCCGGCGTGGAAGCGGCGCGTGCGGGCGAGGCGGGTCGCGGTTTCGCGGTCGTGGCCCAGGAAGTGCGCGAGCTTGCGCAGCGTTCGGCCAATGCGGCGAAGGAGATCAAGATGCTGATCAACGATTCCGCCGCGGAAGTGGAAGGTGGGGTCAAGCTGGTGCGCTCCACCGGCGAGGCGCTGATCGAGATCGAGCAACTGGTCAACCGGGTCAACGATCACGTCAACACGATCGCAACGGCCGCGCGCGAACAGTCGACCGGACTGCAGGAGATCAACACCTCGGTCAACCAGATGGACCAGATGACCCAGCAGAACGCGGCGATGGTGGAAGAGACCACGGCGGCCGGACAGACGCTTGCCGCGGAGGCCCGCAACCTGCGCGAACTGCTCGGCCGGCTGCGTCTCGGCACTGAAGCCCAGCAGGGCGGCCGCCGGGCGGCGTGACGATCAGGCGCCGCGCCGGGGGGCAGCGGCGTCGATGGATGGGGGTCGGCCTGGCGCCGGCCCCTTTCTTTTTGGGGGTTATTGCGCGGCGCAATCGGCGGCGACGGCCGCGATCGCCTCCCGCGCGCCGGAAAGCGGGAAGGTGGCTTCCACGAAGTCCGGGCCGGGCGGGCTGACGGTGAGCGGGCCGTCGCCGGCAAGCAGGGTGGCGAGCGGCTCGTCGGCCTTGATATCGGCGACCATGACGCCGTCCATGGCCATGAAGGCAAGCTCTTTCTCGACGCGGGTGCCGCCCGAGGAAAAGACGAAGGTGCCCTTGTACTCGTAATCGTCGCCGGGCGGGGTGCCGGACCCGCCGTCATCGAAGGTGAGGGCGAAACTGCCGGGTTCCCAGCATTGCAGGTAGAGCTGCGCGGGGCGCTCGGCGGGGCCTTTGGCGCAAACGGAGGCCGTCATCGCCTCGCCGCCCTCGACCTCCCAGACGTCGGAAGTCCAGCGGTCGCAGGAGGACTGGGCGGCGGCGGGCGACGCGGCCCCAAGTACCGGCAGCGCCACCGGGAGGGCCGGGGCGACGAACAGCGTCGCTGCGAGCGTCAAACGGATGATGTCGGATCCTGGCATGTCAACCTCCTGCCTCCAGGCGTGCCTTGCGATACGCTCTCTCTTAGCAGGGCCAGGGGCGTGAGGCGATAGGGCGAAGGCGCGCATGCCGATGCGGCGTGGACGGAGGCGCCGGTGCCGGCAGGAGCGCCCGAAAGGATTGATAAACGTCTCTCGGCCATCCTTGGCGCGAAGGCGCGGCGGGTGAGCTGTCGCGGGATGGTGTGTCGATGCTGTTTTCCTCCCTTTGCCGGCGGGTTCTGCCGCTGCTGGTGCCGGTCGTTCCGCTGGCCGGCTGTTCGCCGGAGCGTTTCCTGCCGCCGGCGGAGATCGGATCGGGAACAAGCCCGGACCGGCAGCTCGTCGGCCGTGTCGATGGCAGCCGGCAGCTGATTGGCCGGGTGGGCGATCCCGGCGCCGACACCGGCGACGCAACGGAGAGCGGCGCAATGGCCGCCGCCGACTTTCCGGACGCGCCCATGGCCGACCAGGCGGCGCAGCCGATCGTGCCACCGGAGACGGCTTCGGGTGCGGCGATGACGCAGACCTGGGCCGAACCGGCGGGCAGCGCTGTGGTGGCCGATGACGCGACGTCCGGGGAGACAAGTGGCGAGACGCTTGCCGGGGGGGCGTATGCCATTCCCGCCGACGGGGTGAGCATGGATGCCGGGCTCGGGATCGGCGCGGCGCCGGGGACGACGCTGCAGGAAACGGTCGTGGCACCGCCGCCGGCTGTGCCCATCGCGCCGGAGGACATGGTGATCGCCGAAGGGGCGACCGAGCAGCCGGTCGTCGACGGGATCGGCACGGATCAGCCTGTCTATGTCGTCGCGCCGCCTGCTGTGGCACCTGCGATGCCGCAGGACACGCTGGGTGAGGCCTCGACGGACATCACGCCGGACCCGACGGTGACCGGCGGCGTTTCAAAACCTCCGAGCCGGACGGTCGACTGAGCCGCAAGGCAAAAAAAATAGCCGGCGCGCGGGGGAGCGCCGGCCAAACCCAGCGTCGCGGCGGGCGGGGAGGCCGCGGCTGGAGGAAAGGACGGGACCGGAAGGCAAGGCCTGCCGCTCGCGGTCTCGGGTATCGGTTGGTCCGGTCGTCGGTTGCCGCGGCCGTGCGCGTTTGAGGATTACCCCCTCGCAATGCCCTCCAGATCGATGTCCCGGAGCGGTTTGCGGGAAGCGTACCGGGATCGGCCATGCCTTCCTTGTCCGGGCCGGATAATCCGCTATCAACGTCACCATCTTATGACGCTGGCGCCGGCGGTCCGGATGACCGGAGCGGTTGGCGGGCGTCGGTCTGCAACGGGCCACCCTTCGGTGGGCGAGGTCCGCACGAGGTGTGACATGTACCCCATTTCCGACCTTCTGATGTTTGGCGGGATGCTGATGGCGGCGGGCGCAGTGGCGGGGTTGCTCGCCGGCGTGTTCGGCATCGGCGGCGGGGCGGTTTTGGTGCCGGTGTTCTACCAGATCTTCGGCTATGTGGGGATCGACGATGCGGTGCGCATGCATCTGGCGGTGGGATCGTCGCTTGCCATCATCGTGCCGACCTCGATCCGCTCGTTCCTGGCGCATCGGCAGCGCGGCGCCGTCGACCACGATCTGCTCAAGGGCTGGATCCTCGCCGTGCCGCTTGGCGCGATCCTCGCCAGCGTGATCGCGGCCTATGCCTCGAGCGAGGCACTGCGGGCGATCTTCGCCGGCATTGCGCTGGCGCTTGCTATCAGGATGATCTTCCTGCACGGGCGCTGGCAGCTCGGCACCGACCTTCCGGGCCAGCCGGCGCGCTTTCTCGTCGGCACCGGCATCGGCTTGCTCTCCGGGCTGATGGGCATCGGCGGCGGCGTGCTCAACAACACCTTCATGACCTTCTACGGCCGGCCGATCCACCAGGCGGTGGCGACGTCGGCCGGGGTCGGCGTGCTGATCGCGCTGCCGGGGCTCGCCGGCTATGTGGTCGCCGGCTGGGGCGATCCGCTCTTGCCGCCGTTTTCCACCGGCTTCATCAACTGGATCGCGGTGGCGCTGATCATCCCCATCACCTTCCTCGTCACCCCCTATGGCGCGCAGCTGGCGCACAAAATGAGCAAACGCCAGCTGGAAATCGGCTTCGGGGTGTTTCTGCTGGTGGTGTCAGGGCGGTTTTTCTGGAGTTTGTGGGGGTGAGGGGGACGGAGCCTTCTTTTCAGTTGCTAAGGCCGATCTGATTTTTCTCCGGAAAGCAGACTTCTCGCGTGCTGAGCTCCGCCGGCGACAACGCGGCCAAGCAAATGTCGAAGTGAGTATTCGGAGCCCTCATTGCCTACTATCTGGAAGGTCCGCTCAGACAGCCCGAATAATGTCTCTGGACCGCTTCATCTGCGACCAACTTATCATGGCTGGGGTGTTAATAGCGGAAGCCGAGCAGGCTTCCGCTGGGGTCGGTGTCGGTCAACCGCAAACGGACCAGGGCTTCGAAGTCGAAATTGCCCGAGAAGTCTTTGGCGGGCACCATGTCAGTATTCAGTGTGCAGATGTATTGGAAGCCGTATTTCGTGGCCATGGCCGCAGCCAGTTCGAGGGCATGGGCACGCTGGCGCGGATCGACGCCATCGAAAATGGTGCTGTCGTGGATGAGGAAGTCAATGCCCAGGCCGCGCTCGCGTGCGAAGGAGATCAGCATCAGATCGTAGCAGAAAATCTTCATTTTGCTGATACCCTCGCTCGGGCTGCCGGCGATCTCGACATCGAATTTGTAGCCGGTATCGCCAATGTCGATGACGAGTCGCCCAGGCGATTTGTAGAGGTTCTCGGAGAATTCCGAGAACAGGCTAAGCGCCTTCGACCAGACCTCACGCCGTTCCTCATAGTCGAGGGTCGCCGATCGTTTGAGCGCGACGGTCTCGACCTTGATCGTATCGGCCTTGGTCGTCATTTGCTGCAGCTGAGTGATGCGGGTTGTCAATGCGTCAACTCTTAGGCGAGTTGCGGCGTGAAGATCCTGTAGCTGTGTCAGCTCTTCGAGTGCGCCTTGGCCGGCGAGAGTGTTGAGATATTCGGCGCGCCGATTTGTCAACGTTGCGAGCTGGATCTGTCGTTCGGCGATGGCGCTTTCGAGGGCAAAAACCTCGCTTGCGATGAAATCGCGCCGGTTGGACACGATCTTGGCGTTGAAACTTCGAGCGTCGGTGAGGGTTTTGACGACGGCCCCGGGTAAGGCAACGCCTGCCTCAGCATAGAGTGCTTCCAGGCGGGTATCGGTCGGCGGGTCTTCACCTCTTAGCGAATCGCGATATCGATCGAGCCGACGCTTGTCGATGATGTTGGCGTTGACCATCTCATGAATTTCAACAGTCAGGCCGTTGGCCTGCGCCTCGATCTCGCGATATTGCGGCAGGACGCGAAAATTGGACAGGGCCTCCCGCTCACGCTCAAGCTGGTTCGACAGGCGCAGTCGCTCCGCTTCCAGTTCGCCGAGGGATGCCAGTTCACCGTCGACTGCGCCGGTCTTGATTGCCTGTTTGAGCGCTTCGAGGGCGTTTTTTTGATCCTTGAGTTGCTGCCATATTGCGGCCTTTTCCCAGTTAAGACCGAGTAGGAACGCATTGTGTACTTGAATGTCCCAGGTCTTCTGATTATCGAAATATTTGAATGGTGTGTTATAGGCTGCCGCCTGATTTCGTACGAAATAGGAGAGGAGCGACCGCGCCGATGGCTTATAGCCCGCGTCGGATGCCAGTTCACCGATCCCAAACATCGCCCAACCGAGTATGGTGCGCCATTTCTTGGTATCGAGACCGGACAGGCCTTCCTTGTTAAGCGTCGGCTTGATGGGCCAATGATCGGTCTGCCCCTCGATCGCGATGAATCCGGGAGAGTCCGTTTCGCGTGTGACTGCCACGACTTTGGTGGCGATCGTCAGTTCGAGGGTGAAGGCCCAACCTGCCAGAGCCTCGACGCGAAGCCCCTTGTTGGGGGAGGCATTGTTGCCGAGGCAAAAGTCGATGATCTCGATCAAGGTCGACTTGCCGAGCGCGTTGGTGGTGTCCTTGTCACCGGCGGTTTTCGACCGGTCGGCGAGGACAAGGTTCACGCCGACCTGGAAGGTGGCAGTGTGGAAACCTCTTTTATTGGCGCGAACGGAACGGATCATGGAGCGGCCCTCACGATCAAACCATTCTCCATGTCGATGGCTCCGATCATGTAGAGGAGGTTCGCGGCCAGCACGAAGCGTTCGAACGTTCCAACATTGGGTTCGGAGCGGAGGCGTTCCCAGAGTCCGGAGACCGTCATCGGCCCATGCAGGTGCGAAAGCATCGTCGCGCCCACGCCCAGTAGGGCCTCATTCTGCGGGATATGTTTGGTTGGCAGGATCATTTCTCGAATACGTCGCAGATTTCGAACAGATAGACCAAGACCGCAATACCCGCCGTCCTGTCAGCTTGCTTCCGTAACCCTCGCTGCGCGAATGCGCACATGAGCTCGAATAGCTCGTCGCCTTTATGTCCTTCCTTACGCTGCTTGAAATATTCTTCGAGGAAGCCGGCTTTTAGGCGCTCTGGGAAATCGGGATCGAGCTGCGCTTCCGCCTCAACATATGCGGCGACCGTGTCGCGGGACATGAGTCCGGCGGCTATGATGTGACGTGCGCCATTCGTGAGCGCATTCTTCTTGATTTTCTCTTCGGGTGCGGTGAGTTCGAAGGAACCGTTTATCGCGGGCGGCTGGTTAGAAACCCATGCTACGGCGTTCTGGAGTTCGGGGAAAGCGACATCGGCAAAGGCCAGTTCCATAGCCTGCCGGACCTGCTTCTCATGTTTGGTCTTGATCTCGATGAGTTTTTCCGTCGGCCAATCTGCGGGCACCTTGTCGATTATCGTGTGATGATCGGTGCAGAGATAGAGCAGATTGTCGACATGGTCGCGCTCTTCATCTCCCATGGCGGCTTCGTAGCGTGCAGCCTTCGGTTTCTCACCTTTGATATGAGCGGCCTCGCCGACATAAGTGTCATCGCCGGACGGTGAGTCATACGTCAGGTGCTTGCCGCATTTCGGCATGGCGCAGACGCCGCCGCTGCGGAAGGCGAGGATGATTTTAGTTGGATAGCTAGCGCCCACGGCCGCCGCCGATCTGATAGCGTGAAAGCGCCTCGCGTACGGGCCGCCGCGGTAGATTTACAGTCAAATCCAGTCCCCCCTCAGCTTGTTCTTTGCTCGTCTATCTAGCAGATTCTGCGCCAGCCGTGAAAGATGCCGACGCAGGCTCTACCACCAATGAGTTTCGGTCGCCGAAAGGCGTAAAAGCATCTTCAAGAAAGGGAACCTCAGACTACGGATCGATTGGAACGATCCGGCATGGAACGCGAAATGCCGCACTTTATGTGGGTGTGCCAGGCCGATTGTCCGTTCTTACATCTGAATGCCCTGAAGCCGTTAGTCCGGTTCTCTGCCCCAACTCGGTCGTTCCATTCTAGTCAGTCCGCATGCTCGGCATCTCATCCTAGCATCCTCCCGCCTAACCCAACTCCCGACAAAACAACCCGAATTTCCTCCCCTTCCCAAACCGTCCGCTCCCCACGCCTTGCACGCCCCGGCGAACATCCATAAGCTTGGGGGATGTCCAAGAGAAAAAACCGGGAGGTATCATGAGACACTTTACATCGATCGCAGGCGCTCTGCTGGCGCTGGGGCTCGCGACGTCGGCCGGGGCGCAGGACATGTCGTTCTTCCGGATCGGCACCGGCGGCACGGCCGGAACCTATTATCCGATCGGCGGTCTTCTGGCCAATGCGATCTCCAGTCCTCCGGGCTCGCGCGCCTGCGAAGAGGGCGGTTCGTGCGGGGTTCCGGGGCTCGTGGCTTCGGCGCTGTCGTCCAACGGTTCGGTTGCCAACATCAACGCCATTGCCGGCGGCACGCTGGAATCGGGCTTCGCCCAGTCCGACGTCGCAACCTGGGCCTATACCGGCACCGGCATCTGGGAAGGCAAGCCCGCGGTGGAAAACCTGCGCGCGATCGCCAATCTCTATCCTGAAAGCATCCACCTGGTGGCGAGCGCCGGCTCCGGCATCAACAGCGTCGCCGACCTGAAGGGCAAGCGCGTTTCGCTGGACGAGCCGGGCTCCGGCACGCTGGTCGATGCACGCGTCATCCTGGAAGGCTATGGCCTTTCCGAATCCGACATCACGCCCGAATATCTGAAGCCCGACCAGGCGGCGGACCGCATGCGCGACGGCGCCATGGACGCCTTCTTCTTCGTCGGCGGCTATCCGGCCGGCGCGATCGCCGAGCTTGCCAGCCAGCACGATGTGAAGCTGGTGCCGATCTCGTGCGACGAGGCGCCTTCGATCTGCGAGAAGTACAGCTTCTTCGCGGCCGACACGGTTCCGGGCGGCACCTATGAGGGCAATGCGGACGATGTGAAGACGCTTGCCGTCGGCGCGCAATGGATCACCAGCGCCGACCAGCCGGAAGAGCTGATCTACGGCATCACCAAGGCGCTGTGGAACGACAACACCCGCAAGCAGCTCGACGCCGGCCACGCCAAGGGCAAGGTGATCACCAAGGACACCGCGCTCAACGGCGTCGGCATTCCGCTGCATCCGGGTGCCGAACGGTTCTACAAGGAAGCCGGGCTTCTGAAGTAACCGGCGCGGATTGCGCCTGACGATAGCGATCAGCAGGGGCCGCGCGTGCATGCGCGGCCCTTTGTTTCTCAAGCCCGAGACTAGCCTGGTGGGGACCATGAGCGTGGACAAGAAAGACCTGGAGCAGAGCGAAACCGTCCGTCACCTGACGGCGGACGAATTGCAGGAGATCGAGGAGAGCTTCGATCCGGAGCTGCGCTTCCGGGTGCTCGCCTGGCCGCTGACCATCCTGACGTCGGCCGTGCTGTTCCTACTGTCGTGCTACCACTTTTATACGGCGGGCTTCGGCATTCCGCAGGCGACCGTGCATCGCGGGCTGCATCTCGGCATCACGCTGCTCGTGGTGTTCTTGAGCTTCTCGGCCTTCGGCAAGAAGGAGATCAGGCCGGGCGCGCTTGCCCCCTTCGGCCTGCCGCTCGCCGACTGGGTGCTCGGCATCGCCGGGCTGATCGCGGCGCTCTACGTTCCGTGGATCTATGACGATCTTGCCTTCCGCGTCGGCAATCCGCTGCCGATCGACGTCGTCATGGGGACGATCCTGATCGTCGTGCTTTTGGAGGCGGTGCGCCGCTCGATGGGCTGGCCGCTGCCTGTCATCGCGCTACTCTTCATCGCCTATGCCTATTTCGGCAAGGCGATGCCCGGCATTTTCGTGCATCCGGGCGCCAGCTGGACCAATATCGTCAACCACCTTTACCTGACATCGCAGGGGATCTACGGCACGGCGCTCGGCGTGATCGCGACCTATGTCTTCCATTTCGTGCTGTTCGGGGTGATGGCGACGCGCATCGGGCTCGGCCAGCTGTTCATCGACGTCGCCTCGGCGCTGGCCGGGCGCTATGCCGGCGGCCCGGCCAAGGTCTCGGTGCTGTCCTCGGCGCTGCTCGGATCGATTTCGGGCTCGTCGATCGCCAATACGGTGACGACGGGGGCGCTGACTATCCCGGCGATGATCCGCATCGGCTATCCCCGCCATTTCGCGGCGGCCGTCGAGGCGGCGGCCTCGACCGGTGGGCAGATCACGCCGCCGGTGATGGGCGCCGTTGCCTTCCTGATGATCGAATATCTCGGCCTGCCGCTCACAACCATCCTGACGGCGGCGCTGGTGCCGGCCTTCATGCACTTCTTCGGCGTTCTCGTTCAGGTGCATCTGGAGGCCCGGCGGCTCGGCCTGCGCGGGCTGTCGCTCGACGAGCTGCCGAATGCCTGGAAGGTGCTGAAAGAGGGCTGGCTGTCGGTCGTGCCGCTGATCGTGCTGGTCGCGATCCTGCTCTCAGGACGTACGCCGTTTTCCGCCGCCTTCTGGTCGATCACGGCCTGCATCGGCGTTCTCGTCATCCAGCAGGTGCGCGAAAGCGGGGTGATGCACGGCCTGCGCGGTGCGGCCCATGGCGTGTGGGAAGGCTTCATCCTCGGCGCCAAACAATCGCTGTCGGTGACGGCGGCGGCGGCGCTGGTTGGCGTCGTCATCGGCGTGGTGACGCTGACCGGGGTCGGCTTCAAGATCGCCTATATGGTAACGGGTCTGGCGCAGGACTGGGCGGCTTCGGTGCACGGCATGCTCGCCGTCCTGCCGTTCGAGCTGATGGGCGTACCGACGCTGACGCTCCTGTTCACGCTGATCCTGACGGCCGTCGTCTGCATCCTGATGGGTTGCGGCATTCCGACGACCGCCAACTACATCATCATGGTGGCGGTTGCGGCGCCCATCCTCGGGCTTCTCGGCGTCGAGCCGCTGGTCGCGCATTTCTTCGTCTTCTACTACGGCGTGCTGGCCGACGTGACGCCGCCGGTGGCGATGGCGGCCTATGCCGGCGCGGGGATCGCCAATGCGAACGCCTTCAAGGCGGGCAATACGGCGTTCCGGCTGAGCATGGGCAAGGCGCTGGTGCCGTTCGTGTTCGCCTTCCAGCCGGCCCTGCTGCTGGTGACGCAGAATTTCACCTGGACGGCGTTCTTCCTTGCCTTCGCCGGCACCGTGCTCGGCATCTGGGCGCTGGCGGCCGCGGTATCCAACTGGCTGTTCTCGACGCTTCGCTGGTATGAACGCATCGCGCTCGTCTTCGCCGCGATCCTGCTGGTGGCGCCGGATCTCGTCGCGACGCTCATCGGCATCCTGCTGATGGCACCGATCGCGGCGCGGCAATTGCTGGGCAAGGATCGGACGGCGGCAGGCTAGGGGGCGTTTGCCGGCCGCTGACGGGACCGGTCGTCGCTCACGCCGACCGGCGCAGGGCTCCGGGGCTCTTGCCGACCACCGCCTTGAAGACGCGAGTGAAGTGGCTCTGGTCGGCGAAGCCGCAGGAGACGGCAATGTCTGACAGGGACAGGTCGACATCGCGCAGCAGCAGGGCTTCGGCCCGTTCGACGCGGCGTTCGGTCAGCCACTGGTAGGGTGTGAGGCCCGTCGACTTGCGGAAGGCGCGGGTGAAGTGGCTGGGGGAGAGGCCGCAGGCTGCCGCGACCTCCGGGACCGACAGCTTGTCGCTCAGACGGGCGGCGATCAGTTCCTTGGCGCGGCGTTCCTGCCATTTGGCGAGGCCGCCATTGGGATTTAGGGGGCTGTCGTTGTTGTTGGCGCCCCGGCGGGCGAGGCCCTGTCGCGCCTTGAGCGCGGCGGCGACGAAGACCGCGCAATCCTGCAGCAGTTGCGCGTCACCGGCATCGAAATAGGGTTCGCGATCGGAGAGCACCCACAGCGTGCCGAACGGTTTTTCGCTGCCGATATGCAGCGGTACCAGCAGGAGTTCCGGGATGCAGATGCCGGCGAGACAGTCGTAGAGCCGTTCGGGATAGCGGGTCAGAAGCGGCTGGTTGCGGTCCAAGACGATGCCGCAGGGGCTATCGTTTCGGGGCGTTGATCCGCCCTCCAACTCCCACAGCACGCCGCGCGTGTGCCGCCAGCGGAAACAGTGCGGCTCTTCGTTGAGGCTCAAGCCCGCGCTCGACGCACCGGTTTCCCGGAGCGCGATATCGACATAGCGCGGCAAGACGGCTTCCGGGTCTCGCGACATTTCGGAGGCGAGATCGACGAGCGCGGTGCGGGCGCGCTCATGATCGATACGCTTGGGCGCCCGCTGTTGAAGAGATTCTGTTATGAATACATCTTTTATTAGAAAAGTACTTTTGGAGTTCATGCGATGTCTCCCGGTGCATTAGGAAACTGAACTACTGCATGATTGTAATAGTAGTCCGTATCGATCCTTGCGTAAATGTCGCATCGGCGCATTTCGAGTGTGATCGGATCCGGCAAAAACTGCTGGATTCCGGCAAGACGGACAACTGACCCGCACCTATTGAAGCCCTCAAAGACAACCAGGTCGAACGCCGCCAGGCGCTCTTTGAAGGTGAGAAACGTGTTACTTGAACTCGACGATATACAGGGGACGGTCCTGAACAACCGGCCGATGCCGTACTTCGGCGCCTATGTGGCTTTCAGTATTGACGATGCCGCCGCGGCGAAGACGATGTTGAAACGGCTCATTCCACATGTAACCTCGTGTGCCGACTGGGCAGCGCCGACCCAGCACGCCTGGCTCAACGTTGCCTTTACCTGGGAGGGCTTGCGGCGGCTTGGGCTTGCCCAGGATATTCTCGACGGGTTTCCGATCGAATTCCGCCAGGGCATGGCCGCACGCAGCGCGTTTCTTGGCGATGTCGGCCGCAGCGATCCCGCGCTCTGGGACTTTCCGCATGGCAACAACGGCTTTCACGCCGGCCTCCTGGTGATGGCGAGCACGGCGGAGGGACGGGATGACATGCTCGATCATGGCCGCAGCGCGCTCGATGGTCTTGATGGCATAGAGGTCGCGGCCCACCTCAATGTCGGCGTGCCTCCGACCATGCGCGAGCACTTCGGCTTCGTCGATGGCATCAGCCGTCCGTTCATCGAGGGGCAGGGCGGTGAGCCGCTTCCCGGACAGGGCAAGCCGACCAAGGCCGGCGAATTCATTCTCGGATACGAAAACGAACTCGGCGAACTGGCGAAGGGGCCGGGGCCCGAGGTGCTTTGGCGCAACGGCACCTATGCGGCCATCCGCAAGATCTACCAGGATGTCGCGGCCTTCAGGACCTATCTGCGCCAGGCAGCGTCGGACGTGGCGGGCGAGGAAAAGGTGGCGGCGAAGATGATGGGACGGTGGCGCAGCGGCTGCCCGCTAGCCCTGTCGCCCAATGTCGACGACCCGTCGATCGTCGCTGACCCGCAGCGCAACAATGCGTTCGCCTATTACGACGATGATCTCAACGGCGCCAAGACCCCGGTCGGCTGTCATATCCGGCGCGTCAATCCGCGCGATGGGCTCAACGACACCATGGCCTATGCGCGGCTGCACCAGCTTTTGAGGCGCGGCGCGGCCTACGGGCCGCTGCTGCCCGAGGGGGACATGAAGGACGACGGCGTGGATCGCGGCATCGTTCTTGCGCTGATCAACGCCAATCCGGGACGGCAGTTCGAGTTCGTCCAGTCGCAATGGGTCAACGATGGCGACTTCGTGTCCCAGGGACTGCGCAGCGACCCGATCGTCGGCCGCCGCGACCGGTCCGACGACTTCGCCTTTCCCGACAAGCCTGTGCGGCGGCGTCTGACCGGCTTGCCCGATTTCACCGCGACGCGGGGCGGCGAGCACGTCTTCCTGCCGAGCATTCGTGGCCTGCAATGGCTGGCCGACATGCAGGCCGAATGATGCCGGCCGAGACCGGGCGTCATCCGCCATCGCGGTTCGTCCGGTCTCGTCCAAGCATACCGTCCGCTGCGGTGCCATTGCCTCAGGCATGGCCCGAGGATGGACAGGTCAAGCAGAAAACCTCCCAAGCAACCGCGCTGTTCTGCTCAGCGCACACCACACTGGAGAATTGAGAATGTCCGATATTCAACACAACACCGCACGCCCCGGAACGAAGAAGGGCGTCTGGAACGAATTTACCGTGATCATGCCGCTGAAGCCCGGCGGAGCGGAGCGCATGCGCGCCGCCTTCGGCGGCTTCGACGAGGAGCGCACGAAGAACACCGACCGGATCGGCACCGTGCACGACCTGCGCTTCGTGATCTTCGACAACGATACCCGCTGCATCTTCGCCTCGACCTTCGACGGCGACTGGGAGACCTATATCGACGACTTCGCCACGATCATCCCAGATGAAATCGATCTGCTGTTCGCCGAAGTCGTCGATTATCCCGGCGTTCGCAGCCCCGCCATCAAGGACTTCATCGCCAAGCACCAGGTCTCGGCCATGGCCTTCTACGGCGCCTATACCGATGCCTCGGTCCGTGACGTCTGGAAAGCGCTGAAGATCCGCAAGGCACTCGACCAGATGCTCGACGCGGCGAACTGAGCCTGGCCCTCGAAAAAGATTGGATGACGGTCGTGAACAGTCAACAATACCGCCTCGCGTCGCAACTGGTCGATCTGCTGCATCGGCACATCGGCTTTTATCCGGGGCACCGGAGCGTCCATGCGCAGGGCCGTTACTATGCCGGCGTCTTCACCGCGACGCCGGAGGCCCGGCGGATCAGCCGTGCGGCGCACTTCCAGGGGCAGCCGGTGCCGGTCACGATCCGTCATTCCAACAGCCCGCTGGCAAACCCGGTCGGACCGGCGGATTCGGTGTCGATGGCCGTGCGTTTCTATCTGCCCGACGGGACGGCCACGGACCTGATCGCGCTGCCGATCACGCTGTTCTTTACCCGCACGCCGGAGGAGACGCTGGAACTGCTGACCATCGCCTTGCCGGACCCCGAGACCGGCAAGCCGGATATGGAAAAGGTCGGCCGCTTCCTGGCCGAACGGCCATCGGTGATGCATGCGGTCGGGCTGCGAAAGCAGCTCCCGGCCGCAGTCAGCTTCGCGCGGACCGCCTACCACGCGCTGCACGCCTTCCGCTTCGTCAATGATGCGGGAGACGCCGTCTATGCCCGCTATCACTGGGAGCCCGATGCTGGCGTCGCGACGCAGACGCTCGAAGAGCTGCGCAAGGAGAAGCCCAGCTATCTGTTCGAAGAACTCGAAGAGCGTCTCAGCCAGGCACCGGTCGGCTTCACGCTGGTGCTGGAACTCGCAGGCGATGGTGATCCGACCGACGATCCGAGCGCGCCCTGGCCGGAGGGACGGCCGCGGATAACGGTTGGCCGGCTCGAGATCACGCGTCCGACGACGCTCGAGGAGATCGGCGATCCGGTGATGATGCACGATCCGACACGCGTGACAGACGGCATAGAGCTTTCCGACGACCCGATCCTTGCCGCGCGTCGCGGCATTTACGAGGTCTCTGTTGCCCATCGTACCGGCGGCTGGAAGGGGCGTTCCGCGTTGCTCCAAAGGGGCGGTTGTCCGTTCGGCTGACCGACGCCGGCACAAGAGGTCTGTCGGGCGCGATCCGGCAGGCCGTCATCGACTGTTTTAAAGGGATATCCCGTGGGCACAGACACTCCCATTTTCCATCTCGGTCTTGAACCGAACGACCATGCGTCGGCAGCCGCGTCGGCTGAGATGCTCGTCATGACGCGCGTGTCGGCGCCGGATCAGAGCGGCTCCATGCCGCTTTATGCCGACTTGAACGAGCAACCGTCCGCAGAGATATGGGAGCGGTCGCCGCGGGGCGAGCTTTGGGTCCGCAACGTCACCGTCCCCACCTTGACGCCCGTCCTGCCGGCTCCCGGCACCGGCAATGGGGTCGCCGTCGTGGTCGCGCCCGGTGGGGCGTTCCGCGCGCTGTCGGTCGAGAACGAGGGCATGGCGGTGGCACGCTGGTTCGCGGACCGCGGCATCGCCGCCTTCCTTCTCAAGTACCGGCTTGAACCGACACCGCCGGACTCTGGCGATTATGCGGCGCTCATCGGAGAATTCCAGCGGCTGTTCGCGACGGGCGAGGTGACCATTAGCGATCTTGCGGTACCGGCCGTGGCTGTCGCGGATGGCCAGGCGGCGGTTCGCCTCATTCGAGACCGGGCTCTTGCGTGGAACGTCGACCCGGGTCGCATCGGTATGATCGGCTTTTCGGCCGGAGCGATGACCACCATCGCCGTCGCTATCGGCAGCCCGCCCGAGATGCGGCCGGACTTCGTCGCTCCGATCTATCCATCGATGCTTTCGGTCGACGTGCCAGCCGGCGCCCCGCCGATGTTCCTTGTCCTGGCGTCCGATGATCCTCTTTTCGGCGCGCAGGGTTACGGCCTCGTCGACTCCTGGAAGAAGGCCGGTTCAGCTGTCGAATTTCACCTGTTCGAACGTGGCGGGCACGGTTTCGGGATGCGTCAGCAGGAGGTCACGTCCGACCTATGGCCCCTCCTTCTCCAGGCGTGGATGCATATGCGTGGCTGGGCGCCGCCGACGAGAGCGACATAACGGTTCTGGACATGAAGCCGGGAAGCAAAAGCACGTAAGGCCTCCCTTCCGCCGGCCTCTGTTATTCCACCTGCTCCGCCGTCGCCAGCGGTTCCGTGGTCAGCCTGAAATCGGCCATTTCCTCGCGTGTCAGATAATAGAGACGGTCGGGCGGGGTTTCGAGCGCGTTGAGCCAGAGGCCGCTTTCGATACCCATGTCGTCGAGATGTCTCGCGATGCGGGCGGTGGTGTTCTGGGCCGACGACATGGCCTGTTCGGGCGAGGGGCGGTCCTGGCCGGCGTTGAAGACCTGGTGGACGCCGAGGATGGCGTCTTCCTCCGCCTCGCGGGCGACGCCGCCGGCGAAGATGAGCGGGCAGGAGGAGGCGCAGAGCGCTCGAGTGGCGACCTTTGTGTCGAGACCCGTCTCGCGGATCAGTCTCGACATCGCCAGCGCATCGTCGACGGAGCCGCCCGGCGAGTTCAGCGAAACGGTCTTCACATATTCGCCGCGTGCCGCAATCTCGTCGGCGAAGCGGGTGGCAGCGCCCGGATCGATCGATCCCTCGGCCTTGAGCACGCCGCCGGACAGAAGCTCGAAGCGCATCGGCTGGCGGAGTGTTTCGCGCGGCGTTTCCGGCTCGACTGGCGGAGCCTGAGGCACACCCTCCGTCAGCGCCGGTGGCAGCACGGGGGCGTCCGTCGTCATCGGATCGTGGCCGGGCAGCGTTGCATTCGCCTCGCGCATTTCCCTGATATCGATGACGAGGAAGGCGCCGGCGGCGACGAGAAGCGCGAAGAAGGCGCTGCGCATCAGGAGGCCGTCGTCGGCGCTGACGATGGCGTTCTTCAGGCGCGTGGCGAGCGATGCAGGCTTGGCTTCGTCGGGTTTCTCGTCGGGGCTGTTCACGCGGGCGGCCCCTTGCGCGGGGCCTTGGCGGCGGTGTCGAGGCTGGTGATGTTGGAGTCCGGGCGGGTGCGCTCGTCGTCGGTCTCGGTCGCTGCAAGGGCCTGCTCGACGTCCAGACCCTGGCGGGCGAGTGCACGCTGGACCTCCAGCGCCTCCAGAAGCTCGGCGGCGGTGATCCTCTGCGCGAAGGGCATGCGCTCTTCCTGGCGTCTTATGGCGCCATGGACGACGGCAAGGATGAAGACCAACACGGCGGGAAGCAGATCGATCGAGATGGCACCGGCCCAAGCGGGGATAAAATCGGCGGCATACCGCAGGACGGCTTCTGCGGACGACAGCGGCACGAAACGTCGTTCGGCGACCGGTTCGCGTGCCAGAATGTCGTCGGCAGCCTGGGAGAGCACCTGCGACTGGGCCGAGACCGAAGCGCGGATGGTCTGCATCACCTGGTCCTGGCGGTCGGCGAGATCGGCGGCACGGCCATCGGCGACGGGCGCGATAAAGCCGAGCGAGAGGTCTTCGGCCGCGCGCTTGACCGACGGGGCAATCGAGGTCTGTTCCAGCGAGGTGATGACGCCCGAGAGCGCCACGACTTCGGCCGAGAATTCGTCGCTGCGCGGGGCGATGGCGCCGGGGGAGGAGACCAGCGTGCGCATCGTCTCCAGGTGGCTCCGGCCCTGATCGAAGAGGGTCGTGACCCGTTCGCGCGAGGCGGTGATGCCGGTTTCGAGCTCGTTCAACTGTGCCGACATCTGCGAGAGGAGTTGCACGACGCTTCCCGAACCGGTGGTGCCTGTCAGCGCGCCGTTCTGCCGCTCGTCCTCGGCGAGCCGCGCGAAACGCTCCGATGTGCGCTGGATATCAGGCAGCAGGCTCTGGGCGGCAAGCGCATTCTGGTGGGCCCGGTCGAGATCGGCGGTATAATCCTCGACCGTCTCGGCGAGATGCTGCTCGAGCGCGGCGGAACCGGCGAGCGCGGCGGCATTCAGCCAGCTCGACATGGCGATGATCATGGCGCAGCCGAGCGCCATCACGCCGATCATGGCGCCGCGCCCCGCCGCGCCCGTCACGTGCGGATAAAAGCGGGCCATGTAGGACCAGAAGGCGTAGATCGCGACCGAGACGGAGGCGGAGTAGATGATGGCGGCAAAGGACACCGCTGTCGGCGAGCCGTCCAGCAGGCTGCGCACGCCGAGATAGGTGTAGACGCCGGAGGCGAGCGCCAGGACGGCCAGCGCGAAACGGGTCATGGTTTCGACGGCTAAGACGCCATCCTGCAAACGATGCGATGCGCCCAGCGCCATGGAGACCTCCGACAGGAATGAATTCTTAACACATCCTGAAGAAGGGGGCGAAATGAAGGCTGGGGCGGTGGTTCCTGTCGATCGTACGCCGACGTCCGGTCAGCGGCCGGGTTCCGGATGGGGCCGTCCTTATCGCAACACGTCCAGGATCCGACTTCGCAGCCAGGCGAGATCGGCGGCGTTGGAATTGCGGCGCATCCATTCCATCGTCAGCGAGAAACCCGGAACCGAAAGCGGCAGCTCCATTGCCCGAAGATCGAATTCGCGGGTGTAGATCTCGGCCAGGCGACGGCCGCAGGTGAAGATGCCAAGCCCCTCCGCGGCGGCGCGGGCGCTGGTGTCGAAGGTCGGGCAGACGAGCGAGACATGGCGGCGGTGGCCGAGCGCCTCGAGTGCGGCGTCGACATTGCCCGCGACGCTGCCGCGCGGCGATGTCAGGATGTGGTCGTGCGCGAGATAGGTCTCCAGATCGGCGCTCCCCTGCGCGAGCGGATGGCCCGGGGCAACCACGGCAACGAAATCCTCGGGAAACAGGGTCGCAGAGACAATCGAGGCGAGGGGACGCCAGGCGGAGCCGATGAAAAGGTCGAGGCGCCCCTGGTTTAGCGGCGTTTCCTCGTCAGGATGGGAAACGGGCAGGATTTCCAGCCGCATGGCGGGGGCCTCGCGGGCGACGACAGCGGCAAGCCGGACGCCGGCAAAGGCTGTCGCATAGGCATCCATGCCGACCCGGAAGGTTCCGGATGCACTGCCCGGATCGAAGGCCCGCGTCGCCGCGAGCGCGGCCTCGATCGTGCCAAGCGCCGCCGCGATTTCCGGCCAGAGCGCGACGGCGACCCGCGTCGGGATCATGCGATTGCCGCGCCGTTCCAGGATCCGGTCGCCGAGCGCCTTTCGCAGCCGGTCAAGGGCATTTGAGGTGCTGGACTGGGTGAGGCCGAGTTCTGCCGCGGCGGCGGTGACGCTCTCGTACCGCATCAGCGCGTCGAAGGCGCGCAACAGGTTGAGGTCGAGGTTGGACGTCACGGGGTCACGGCTCCGGTTATTGATGATGTCAATGAATGATATCGCATCGGGGCCTGTTCTCAATGTCTTAGTTCGGTCCGATATTGGTGGGGAAAAGAGGTTTCGACGTCACGAAGGAGAACGCAGATGAAAATTTCCGTCATGGGCACGGGCATGGTGGGGCAGACACTGGGCGGGAAGCTTTTGACGCTCGGGCACGATGTGATGCTGGCGGGACGCGAGGCGGACAATGAAGCGGCCCGCCGCTTTGTCGAGAGCCATCCGGGCGCACGAACCGGCGATTTCGCGACAGCCGCGCGGTTCGGCGAGGTGGTGATCTTCGCGGTTGCCGGCCAGGCCCTGCTGGCGGCGGCGGCAGCGTGCGATCCGGCCGATCTGGCGGGCAAGGTGGTGATCGACGTCACCAATCCGCTGCAGATGGTGCCCGGCGGCTTGCCGACGCTCGATCCGGCGTTGTCCAACACCACGTCTGCCGGCGAGGCGCTGCAGGCGGCCCTTCCGCAATCGCGGGTGGTCAAGACGCTCAACACGATGACGGCGCGGCTGATGGTCGATCCGGCAAGGGTGCCCGGTCCGCATGACGTGTTTCTCTGCGGCGATGATGCAGACGCCAAGGCGGTCGTCGCCGAGCTATTGCGGAGCTTCGGCTGGATGGAGCCGGTCGATCTCGGCGGGATCGCCAGCGCGCGGGGGATGGAGGGGCTGATGCCGTTCTGGCTGCGCATGATGCAAAAACTCGGCACCGCCGATTTCAACTACCGGATCGCCCGATGAGCGGCCGAAAGGTAGCGGTGATCACCGGCGCCGGTCGGGGGCTCGGTCTGGAAACCGGCCGCCGGCTGGCGGAGCGCGGCTATCGCGTCGTGCTCACAGGTCGGCAGATGGATGCGGTTAAGGCGGCAGCGACCGGGATCGGCGACGATGCGCTCGCTGTGGAGCTCGACGTTTCCTCCGATATCTCGGTAGCGGCGGCGTTCGACGCGATCGCGGCGAAACACGGGCGCGTCGATGTGCTGGTCAACAATGCCGGGCGGCTCTTCGTCGAGCATTCGCAGGGTCTTCATACGGACGCCTCGGTATTGGCACAGGCGATCGACAACAATGCGCTCGGCGCCTGGCGGACGACGCAGAAGGCGCTGCCGATCATGTCCGCGAATGGCTTTGGCCGTATCGTCAACGTGTCATCGGGCATGGGCGCGTTCGGCTCGCTGGCGACGGATACGGTCGCCTACCGGCTGTCGAAGACGGCGCTCAACGCGATCACGGTGATCAGCGCAAGCGGTGCGGGTCCGGGGATCAAGATCAACGCCGTCTGCCCGGGCTGGGTGCGGACGGACATGGGCGGATCCGGCGCGACGCGTAGCCTGGAAGAGGGCGTACGCGGCATTGTCTGGGCCGCTACACTGCCGGAGGACGGCCCGACGGGTGGCTTTTTCCGCGATGGCCGACCGATCGCCTGGTGAGGGCGACCGTCCGTAGCTCGCGATCAATTATTGTGAGTGCCTTGAACCATCGGCGCGTCCCGGTCGTAGACGTCAACGACACGACACGACAGGGAGGCTCGACATGTTTCTTCGACGGCAATTTCTGGCGGGATCGGTTCTCCTGCTGGCGGGTGGGGCGCGGGCGGCGGTCGATCATTGGGCGGAATTGCGATCCGGGCGGGCGGTGATGTTGCTGCGGCATGCGCTGGCGCCAGGCACGGGCGATCCGCCGGGTTTCCGGATCGGGGCGTGCGAGACGCAGCGCAACCTCTCCGACGAGGGGCGGGCGCAGGCGGGTCGGATCGGCGACCTCTTCCGGGATAACGGCGTCAGCGCGGCGGCGGTCTATTCCAGCCAGTGGTGCCGGTGCCTCGATACGGCGGAGGGCCTGGCGCTCGGTGATGTTACGGAGCAGCCGCTGCTCAATTCCTTTTTCGGCAATCGGGAGGACGGCGAGGCGCAGACGCAGGCGCTCGCGGCGTGGATGGCGACGCTGCCGACGAGTGGTCCTGTGGTTCTCGTCACGCACCAGGTCAACATTACCGGGCTTACCGGGATCGTGCCGGCCAGCGGCGAACTGCTGTTCGTGACGCCGGGCGCGGCGACACCGCTTCCGGTCATCGGGCGATTGACGTCCTGATCGGCAAGGATCGTCAGGATGCGGCGGACGCTCGGCTATTTAGCGCCTGGAGCGGGTAGCAGTGTCGCGGGCCAGGCTGGTTTCCAAAAGCGGCTGGATCAGCGGGTTGGGGAAGCGGCGCTTCACGGTTACGGCATAGAAGGATTCAATCATGCCCGGCAGGGCATCGAATTCCACCAGCGTGCCGGCCTCCAACTCGCCCTTGACGACAATCGGAGGGAGGACGGCAAGGCCCGCGCCCTCGCGCGCCAGAAGACGCATCATCGCCATGTCGTCGACTTCCGCGGCTATCTGCGGTGTGATGCCGAGACGCGCGACAAGGGCTTCGAACTGTGAGCGCACGCCGCTTTCGAGCGTTGGCAGGATGACCGGGTGTTCCCCGAGCAGATCCGCCAGCGTCGCGCCCGGTTTGCCGTAGGACGGCTGGCCGATCAGGCTCACCCTCTGCTCATAGAGGTGCTGGGCGATGAAAGGCGTCATCGCGTCGGCCATTGGCGCCTGGTTGAGGAGGACGATGTCGAGGTTCAAGGCTTCGAGGGCACCCAGAAGTTCGCTGGTGCTGCCCGAGCGCAGGATCATGTCGACGTCCGCGCGACCGAGGATCGGCCGCAGGAACTCCATCTGAAAGTTGCGGGATAGCGTTGCGAGCGCGCCGATGCGGATGGCGCGGCGGGTTCTGCCGGTTTCCTTGAGCGTCTCGACCAGCTCCTCGCCGGCGGAGAAAATCGTGTCGGCGTGGTCAAGCGCGATGCGGCCGGCTTCCGTAAGATAGAGTTGGCGGCCGCGACGCTCGAACAGCGCATGGCCGAGCCGCTCCTCAAGCTGCTTGATCTGGATGGACAGGGCCGATTGGGAGAGATTGAGCCGTTCGGCGGCGCGCGTCAGGTTGCCGTCATGGGCAACGGCGCGAAAGTAGCGGAGGTGATGGTAGTTCAGCTCGAACATAGTTCTATTTTATAGAACGAATTTAAAGAAACAATGAATTTTTCTTGTGATCACGCAGCTGTTACAGGTCTGTGACATTGTCGCTGCCGCCTCCCAAGCAGCGGCCCAGCCTGGAGACTTCCCGTGATTCACATGCTGCCGCTTCTCGCGCCGCTGCTGCTTGCCGGCGCCTCGCTTCATGCCTTCAGAGCGCCGGGCCTGCGCCCGCGACTTGCCATCCGCATTGCGGAACTGGCTGCCCTCGGTTCGATCGTCGTTGCCATCCTGTCCGGTGTGATCCTCTACACCCATGGGCCTGGAACCAGCCCCGCCATCGGCTACAGCTACTTCGCGCTTGCCTCGCGGCTCGACCTCGTCAGCCTTGTCATGCTGCTGCTCGTCTCCTTCATCGGCTGGGTGGTGCTGCGGTATGCCGGCACCTTCCTTGATGGTGAAGCGCGGCAGGGGCCGTTTACCGGCTGGATGACGGCGACACTTGCCGCGGTCCTGCTGCTCGTCCAGTCAGGCACGCTGATGCAGCTCTTCATCGGATGGGTTGCGACGAGCCTGCTCCTGCATCAGCTGCTGCTCTTCTATCCGGAACGCATCGCTGCCCAGCGGGCCGCGCGCAAGAAGTTCATCGTCTCCCGCACCGGCGATGCCGCGCTGATCGGCGCCATCATCCTGCTCGCCGTCTCCTTCGGTACCGGCGACATCGCGACTATTCTTGCGGCCGCGCGGGAAGGCGAGGGACTGCCGATGACGATTGGCGCGGCATCCCTCCTTGCCGTCGCGGCGCTTCTGAAATCGGCGCAGTTCCCGACGCATGGCTGGCTCACCGAAGTCATGGAGACGCCGACGCCGGTCTCGGCTCTCCTGCATGCGGGCGTCGTCAATGCCGGCGGCTTCCTCTTGATCCGCTTTGCCGATGTCATGCTGCAGGCGCCGGTGGTGCTCGCGGTGCTGGTCATGGTCGGCGGCTTCACGGCGCTCTTCGGCAGCCTGGTGATGCTCACCCAGTCGGCGGTAAAGACCTCGCTCGCCTGGTCGACGGTGGCCCAGATGGGCTTCATGATCCTGCAGTGCGGCCTGGCGCTCTTCCCGATCGCGCTCCTGCACATCGTCGCCCACTCGCTTTACAAGGCACATGCCTTTCTCGCCTCGGGTTCGGCGGTCGAGACGGTCGCCTCGATCAAGCGTCCCGGTCCTGTCGCGATCCCGGACGCCAAGGCTGTCGGACGCGCCTTCCTGCTGGCGCTTGTGATCTATGCCGTCATCGGCGTGCTCTTCGGATTTGCCGACAAGCCGCCACAGGCGCTCGCGCTTGGTGCGATCCTGATTTTCGGTGTCGCGTATCTCATCGCGCAGGGGCTGGCCGATGCCGCGCCTTGGGCACTCACCTGGCGCACCTCGCTCTATTCGGCCTCGGCTGCTACGGCCTACTTTGCCCTGCAGCGCATTTCCGACAAGCTGATGCTCGGCACGCTGCCGGCGACACCGGAGCCCGGGGCGCTCGAATGGACGCTGATGCTGCTTGCGGTCGTCACCTTCGGCGTCGTTGCCGTTGCCCAGTCGCTCTTCCCGCTCTGGGCCTATCATCCGGCGGCGGCGGGCCTGCGCGTCCATCTCGCCAACGGCCTCTATGTGAATGCCCTCTTCGATCGCCTGCTCGGTGGCTGGACGCTGCCGCGCTCTACCGCCGCAACGCCTGCTTCCGTGAAGGAGTGAACCGATGACCGAGATGACCACTATCGACACCTTGCATGGCGATGCGCTTTCCCGGGCGGCCGATCAGGCTGTACGGGCGATCCCGCCGGCCTGGCCGCTGACGGCGACCGTTGCCGTCAATCCTTTCCTGGGACAGATTAGCGAAACGCTCGACCAGACGGCCGCCCGGCTCGGCCGGATCGGTGGCGTCCGGCTCGCATTGCCGCGCAAGCACTACGCCGACTTGATCGCCAAGGGCGAGATCACGGACGAGGATCTGGTCAACGCGCTTCAGGCGGGCAGGGTGGCAAGCCTGATAGACCTGCCCGCGTTGAAGGCAGCGGTCGCGAACGAGCCAAAGCCGATCGAAGCACTCCCCACGATTGCCGAGCTTGCCGCAAAGGCCACCGGCAAAGACTGGCCGGGGCTTGTCGCCGAGCGGATCGGAACCTTTGCGGCCGGTTTCTTCGATCAAGGACAGGCGCTCTGGGCGGCTTCGCGGCGCAACGGGCTCTATGCCGCCTGGCGCGCCTATGCCACCCATGACCTGACGCCGGAAATCATGGGGTTAAAGAGCTTCAGCATCCATGTCGACGAAACGCCGGAGACGCCAGAAGGCGCGATCGAGCGGGCGGCCGGGTCGCTCGGTCTTGGCGCCGAACCTGGCACCTATTTCCATCAGTTGCTGCTGACCGTCGGGGGCTGGGCGCAGTATGCGCGCCACATCCAGTTCAAGGCGGAGGTCGAGGGGCGCACCGACACCACGGCGCTTGAATTGCTCGCCATCCGGCTGGTCTTCGAGGAGGCGCTTTACGCCCGGAACAAGACAGCGATCAAAGGCGAATGGCAACGGGTGCGGCGGAGCCATGCCGAGCCGGCCAGCCCTGACCTCGACACCGTCATCGACGGGCTGCTCCAGGTGGCGGCCGAGCGGGCGGCGCAGCGCAAGCTTGCCGCAAAGCTTGCGGCACCCTCGACAATCAAGGTCGCCGAAGTGCGGCCTGTGTTGCAGGCGGCTTTCTGCATCGATGTGCGCTCGGAGGTTTTCCGGCGCGCGCTCGAAAGCGTTGATCCAGGCGTTCGCACGCTTGGCTTCGCCGGCTTCTTCGGTCTCGGCGCCAGCCACAACGGGTTTGCCTCCGACGTGGCCGAGCATCGTCTGCCGGTTCTCCTGACGCCCTCCGTCTTCAGTTGCAGCGCTGTCGATCACGACCATGATGCCGACCGGCAGGCGCGGTTCAGCGCTCGCGCGACCCGCGCCTGGGGCCGGTTCAAGCTTGCCGCCGTTTCGTCCTTCGCCTTTGTCGAAGCAATGGGTCCGGTCTATGCCGGAAAGCTGTTGCGGGACGGGCTCGGATTCGGCAAGGGCAAGGGGTTGGACGCGGCCAAGCCGCGCTTTGCTCCAGGCCTGGACCTCGATACGCGCGCGGTCGTCGCTGAAACGGTGCTGAGGGCGATGTCCCTGACGGACGGATTCGGTCGCTTCGTGCTGATCGCAGGTCACGGGGCGAATGTGGTCAACAATCCCTATGCCAGCGCCCTTCACTGCGGCGCCTGTGGCGGGTATGCGGGTGACGTCAATGCGCGGCTGCTGGCCGATCTGCTGAATGATCGCGCCGTGCGGGAAAAACTGGCGGTGAACGGGATCATCATCCCGGCCGACACCGTCTTCCTCGGCGGCTTGCATGATACGACGACCGATAGGGTGACTCTGTTCGAGGACGACCTTGAGGACGACATCCGGCCGGAAGACATCGTCCGCATCCGCCAGTGGCTGGCCCAGGCGGGCGGCCTGACGCGGGCGGAGCGGGCACGGCGTCTGCCGAGGGCGACATCAGAGGGTATCATTGCGCGCAGCAAGGACTGGTCGGAAGTGCGGCCCGAGCTCGGGCTTGCCGGCTGCCGCGCCTTTATCGCGGCGCCGCGTGCCCGGACAGCCGGCCGGTCGCTGGAAGGGCAGGCCTTCCTACACGACTATGTCTGGAAGAAGGACGAGGGCTTCAATATCCTCGAACTGATCCTGACGGCGCCCGTTGTCGTTGCGAGCTGGATCAGCCTGCAGTATTTCGGCTCGTCGGTTGCTCCTTCACTCTTCGGTGCCGGCAACAAGCTCTTGCACAATGTCGTCGGTGGCATCGGTGTCGTCGAGGGGAATGGCGGCAATATGCGCGCCGGGCTTCCCTGGCAGTCGGTGCATGACGGCGAGAATTTTGTCCATGAGCCGCTACGGCTGACGGTTGCCGTCGAGGCACCGAAGGAGGCGATCTCAGACATCCTGACGCGGCATGCGCAGGTTCGCGCGCTCTTCGACAACGGCTGGCTGAGCCTCTTCACGCTCGACGAGCATGGGCGGATGGAATGGCGTTATGCCGGTAACCTGACATGGGTCCCGGTGTCTGGCGCAGCACCGACGCTGGCTGCGGCGGAATAGGCACGGATATGGGCTGTTCCTGCGGTGGCGGCGCGGAACGTGCCGCCACCCGCCACGCGGTTCAGACCACCACGCCGGTCCGGTTGGTCGACTTGATCAGCTTGCGCTCGGCGCGCTCCTGCTGCGGCGAGCGGTTGTAGAGCTCGCGATAACACTTGGAGAAGTGCGAGGCGGAGACGAAGCCGCAGGCGACGGCGACCTCGACGACCGGCATCGACGACTGCACCAGCAGATGGCGGGCGCGGTCGAGGCGGATTTCGAGGTAATAGCGGGCGGGAGAGCGGCCCATTTCCTGCCGGAAGAGCCGCTCGATCTGTCGACGCGACAGGCCGGCATCGTCGGCGATCTCGAGCAGCGACAGCGGCTCGGCGAGATTGCTCTCCATCAGCTCGATGATCTGCAGGACCTTGGAGTTCTGGACGCCGAGGCGGGCGCGCAGCGGCAGTCGCTGGCGGTCGTGGGCGTTGCGGACGCGGTCGGTGAGGTGCTGCTCGCAGACCCGGTTGACGAGACCCTCGCCGAAATCCTGGCCGATCAGGTTCAGCATCATGTCCAGCGAGGCGGTGCCGCCGGCGCAGGTGTAGAGATTGCCGTCGACCTCGTAGAGATCGGCATAGACCTCTGCCTGCGGGAAATGCTCGGCGAAGCCGGGCAAGTTTTCCCAATGGATGGCGCAGCGCTTGCCGTTCAGCAAGCCGGCTTCCGCCAGGACGTGGGCGCCGGTGCAGAGCGAGCCGATCGCGACGTTGCGGTTATAGGCCTCGCGCAGCCAGGCGTTCACGGACTTGTTGTGGAATTCCTCGACGTAGATGCCGGAACAGACGATCGCCATGCTCGGGCGGTTCTCGCCGGTGAGGAAACGGCGCTCGTCGGCAAGGGCTGTGTTGACCTCGATGCCGATGCCGGAGGAGGAATAGACCTTCTGTCCGTCGACCGAGGCAAGCCGCCATTCATAGGCCTGGTAGCCCAGCATGCGGTTGGCGATGCGCAGTGTCTCGATGGCGCCGGCGAAGGGCAGCAGCGTGAAATGCGGGACGAGGAAGAAAACCAGTGAGCGTTTCTTGGACGGTGTCTTGTTCATGGCGAAGCCCATACCCGCGTTGATACGACATTCCTTGCTTGGAACGTGTCGGCTCGGTAGTCCAAGAGCGACATTAGCATGGAAATCCGCGCCGGATTAGGGCAGCGATCGGCAAAATCGCGACATTTTTTTAATGACGACGGCGCGCGGGTGCGGCGCGCGCCATCGGTCCGTGTTTTTCACATGCGGGCGAGACGGCCGCGTGGCGACCGGCGATCATCGGCGGCGGCGCTCGGCCAGCCAATATCCTTGCAGATATCCGCCGGCAGGGAGGCGATCAGCCGCTCGGTGCGACGGTTGAGACGCCACACGCGGAAGGCGTTTATGGCATCCGCGATAAAAGCGAGAGAATCGGCGACCTTGCGGCCGTGCGGTTCCCGCAGGGCATCGGAATGGAGTGGAGCATAGGTCATGGCATTTCACCTCTCGTAACGGTCCGGCGTATCGGACGGGATCGATATGCGCTTTGGCATTCTATCAATCAAACGAATGTTTCTTATATTATTCATCACTTTCCGTGATGCGATTTCGCCCGCGTGGCTGCGTGCCAAGCGGTGCAACGTCGTCCAGCAGGTGTGCCGGCAGGCGTGACAGTTCGTCAGACGTCGCTTTTCGACCAGTCGCCGACCAGGGATCGAAGGTCGAGGACGTGGGTCGCAATCCGGACAGGGCGGCGGCAAGCGACGCTGTCAGGCCCGTGGATGCGGGGATCATGATCATGGTTGCTCTCCTCTCTCGGTTGTTCAGGAGAGAAGAATGCGCCCTGATTGACATTCAATCAAACGCAATGATATGGTCTTATGGTTCAATAAAACTGATGGTGACGGTCATGACCCTCTCGTTCCGCCAGCCGCTTCCGCTGCTCGACAACGACGTTCTGAGAACCTTCGTCGCGATTGCCGAAAGCGGCAGCTTCTCGACGGCGGCCGACCTCGTGTTCCGCACCCCTTCGGCCGTCTCCATGCAGATCAAGAAACTGGAGGAGCAGCTCAATACGGCGCTCTTCCTGCGCGACGCGCGGTCGGTGCGGCTGACGGCGGGCGGCGAGACGCTGCTTCCCTATGCGCGGCGCATGCTGGCGCTCTCCAACGAGGCGGTCAGCCGGTTCCGGATGCCGGATATGCAGGGCGTCGTCCGGCTCGGTGCGCCCGACGACATCGGCGAGCGGTTCATGCCGAACATTCTGCGCCGGTTCGCGGAGGTCTTTCCCTCGATCATGGTGGATCTCACCGTCGACACCTCGGGCGCGCTCAGACGGCGGCTGCAGGAGCAGCGGCTCGATCTCACCCTCGTCAATTGCTCGCCGGGCGTGACCGCGCTCGACGGCGAGGTGGTGATGAAGGAGCAACTCGTCTGGGCGGGCGCCAAGTGCGGCACGGCACATCTGCGCGAACCCCTGCCAGTGTCGATCTGGGAGGATGGCTGCTGCTGGCGGGCCGATGCCCTGACGCGACTCGACAAGGAAAAGCGGGCCTACCGGATCGCCTACCTCTCGGCCCACACGATGGCGCAGCGCGCCGCCGTGATCGCCGACCTCGCGGTCGCGCCGCTGCCGCGCAGCTACCTGACCGACGACATGACGGCGCTCGGCTCGCGCCAGGGTCTGCCGGAACTCGGCGCGTTTGAAGTCAGGCTGCTCAGAAGCGAGACGAAGAGCGAGCCGGTCGAGGCTGTCGCCGACAGCATCCGTTTCGCCTTTTCCGAGATGTCGGCGCTCGCCGCCGCCTGACCGGTTTTCCCGACAGATATTCGATGACAGACAGACCCGGAGGGACCGTGGACACGACACCGCGCCTTGAGGATTTTCCAGGACGTTCCTACGACAAGCTGCGCTACGGCGACACGGATCGCCAGGGCCACGTGAACAATGCCGTCTTCGCGACCTTCATGGAGACGGGCCGCGTCGAACTCGTCTACAGCGGCGAAAAACCGCTGCTGGAGCAGGGCTTTTCCTTCGTGCTGGCCAAGATCGACATCAGCTACATCGCCGAGGTTTTGTGGCCGGGCACGGTGGAGATCGGCACGCGGGTGGCGAAGGTCGGGAATTCCTCCGTCACCATGGAGCAGGCGCTGTTCCAGAACGGCACCTGCCGCGCGACCGCGACGAGCGTGGTCGTGCATTTCGACGAGACGACGCGGAAATCGCATCCGTTCGGCGAGGCGCAGCGGGAGGCGATGCGGCGATGGATGGCGGCGCCAACGAGCTGAGCGCTCGATCGCAGTCACATCACAGCGCCTCGTACCTCTCTTGCGCCTCGGTCAGGACTTCGTCCAGCCGGCGGCCTTCGCGGTGGCCGGAAAGATGGTCGGGGAAGGAGACGCCCGGCGGGACATGCGGCGAGGTTTCGGGGCTGCCCAGCACCGTGCTGACCGGGATGATGCCGGCCCAGACGGGGAGGGCGAAATCGGCTTCGTCGTCGCCGACCTGGCCGGTGCGGATCTTCGCGGTCGCCTCCTCGATCTCCATGCCGATCACCATCGTCGCCTTCACTTCCTGCGGCTGGTCGGCACGCATCTCGGCGGCGCGGCCGGGATAGAAGCGTTCGACGACGGCTTTGAGCGCGTTTGCCTTCTCTTCCGGATCGTCGAGGATGCGGGCGGTGCCGAAGCACATGGCCGAGCGGTAGTTGGCGGAATGGTGGAAGCCGGAGCGGGCGAGCACCAGGCCGTCGAGATGGCTGACAGTGAGGCAGACGGGCGTGCCGGTTTTCAGGTGGCGCAGCATGCGGCTTGCCGAGGAGCCGTGCCAGTAGAGACGGTCGCCGTCGCGCCAGTGGATCGTCGGCGTGCAGTATGGCTGGCCGTCGATGACGTAGGCGACGTGACAGAGAAGTGCTGCGTCGAGGATCGGATAGATCGCGGCGCGGTCGTAGCTGCCGCGCTCGTGCAGGCGTTTCACGCGGCTTCTGGGCGTGACGGGGAAGGTTTCAGGCTTCGGCTGGTCGTTCATCGGTTTCTCGCTTGCGTCAGAGGCTGATGTCCGTCAGAGCTAGCGAAACCCATTGGTCTGAAACAGGTCCACTTTCATGGCTAAATCGCGAACCAATCATCCCGACTGGTCGATCTTCGTGCCCGTTCTTCCGGAGAAGGGGCCGCGACCGCAGGCGCTTTACGCCGAGATTCGCCGACTGATCGAACAGGGGCGGCTTCCGCCCGGCTCCAAGCTGCCGACGACGCGCGATCTCGCCGCGCGGTTCTCGCTGGCGCGGGGCGCGGCAGTAGTGGCCTACGAGATGCTGGTGGCGGACGGGTTCGCGGAGGCGAGGGTCGGGGCCGGGACCTATGTGGCGCGCGTAGTGCCATCCATCGGCGGCCTCGTGGTCCGGGAGCGGAAGCGGCCCCCGGAACCATTAGGACCGCTGCCCGGCGCGCTCGGCTGTTCGACCGCCGACGAGACGACGATCCGGACGTTTCGCACGCTGCTCAACCGGCACCTGACCCAGCCCTCGGCGCGACACTATCACTATGGCCAGCCGGCGGGCGGGGAGGATCTGAGGATCGAGATCGCCGCCTATCTGCGCTCGGCGCGCGGCGTGCGCTGCGAGGCCGACCAGGTGATCGTGACCTCGGGCACGCAGCAGGCGCTCGATCTGGTGATCCGCTCGCTGCTTCAACCCGGCGATCCTGTCTGGATCGAGGACCCGTGTTATCCGATGGCGCGGGCGGCATTTTCGGCTGCGGGTATGCGGCTTGCCGCCGTGCCCGTCGACGGGGAGGGGCTGGACGTCGCGGCCGGCGAGCGGCTTTCGCCGGATGCGCGGGCGGTCTACGTGACGCCGTCGCACCAGTTTCCGCTCGGCGTGACGCTGACGATGTCCCGGCGGATGGCGCTGATCGACTGGGCGCGCCGCAACGGCGCCTTCGTCATCGAGGACGACTACGACAGCGAGTTCCGGTTCTCCGGCCCGCCGCTCACTTCGCTGCAGGGAATCGATGGCGATGGCCGGGTGATCTATATCGGCACGTTTTCCAAGACGCTGATGCCGGGATTCCGGATCGGCTATCTGGTGGTGCCGCGTGCGTTGGTCGGGCGGGTGCTGGAGGTGCGGCAGCTGACCGACCGGTTTCCATCGACTCTGTTCGAGAGCGCGCTCGCCGAGTTTTTGCGCGACGGGCATTTTGCGTCCCATGTGAAGCGGGCAAGGCGTCGGGTGAGGGTGGCGCGGGACGCTGTGGTCGAGGTGCTGCGCGGCGCGGGTATCGCGGTCGACGCGCCGGAGCAGGGGCTGCACATGGTGGCGGAGGTGCCGACTGGCGGGAGCGATGTGGAGCACGTCGCGGCGGCGGCGGACGCGGGCTTCGGTCTCAGGGCCTTGTCGACAATGTATCACGGCGACGAGACGCGGCAGGGGCTGGTCATCGGCTTTTCCGGTTTTCCGGCGGAGGTACTGGCGTCAGCGGCCGGACGATGGGCAGCCGGTCTGGCAAGGCGTTGACGCAGACACCGTCTCATAGAGCGAAAATAGCTGTTGCAAATACCATAAGTTTGAACTTATCATAAGCTATGACTTATCCGAAGGCCCTGATAACCGCACTGGCGGACGATACGCGGCGGCAGCTGTTCGAAAGGCTGGCGACAAAGCCGTCATCGGTGGCGGACTTGGCGCGGGCGCTGCCCGTGTCGCAGCCGGCGGTGTCGCAGCATCTGAAGGTGCTGCGCGAGGCCGGCCTGGTGACGCATCACGAGGAAGGACGCCGGCGCATCTATGCGATCGACCCGCAGGGGCTCGGCCCGTTGCGCGCCTGGCTCGATCAATTCTGGGATCAGCAACTGGCCGCCTTCAAGCAGGCGGTGGAACGAGAGGACGAGACATGACGGTCGGAATGATCAGCCCGGCGCCGGTGCGGAAGGTGTTCACGGTCCAGGCATCGCAGGAGAAGGCGTTCGACGTCTTCACGGCTCGCATGGGGGACTGGTGGCTGAAAAGCCATACGATCTCGCCGGCCGGACAGAAGGCCGTGGTGGTGGAGCCGTTCAGCGGCGGACGCTGGTACGAGATCGGCCATGACGGCAAGGAATGCGAGTGGGGCAAGGTGCTCGACTACAGCCGGCCGGACCGCCTTGTGCTCGCCTGGCAGATCAGTGCCGAATGGGCCTACGATCCGCAGCTGCTGACGGAGGTCGAAGTGCGTTTCGTCGTGGTTTCGGCATCTGAGACGCGGGTGGAGTTCGAGCATCGCAAGCTCGAGAACTACGGCATGGTCGCCGACAAGGTGCGCGAGGTTCTGGGCTCCGAGGGCGGCTGGACCGGACTGCTGGCGGCGTTCGAGAGTGTCGTCTCGGCCGGATGATCGCAGTCCCGCGCCCGGCTCAGAATTTGGCGTTGGCGCTGGCGGCCCAGATGGCGATAAACGGGCGGAGCATCTCAGCTGCGCCGGCGCGGCTGAAATGCCTGATCGACCGCGTCTTCCTGCCGGGCGTCACCTTCCAGCACATCGAGGGCAAGGCCCTGCCGAAGCCGCTGATGACGGGGCGCAAGGCGCGGGTGGTGATCACCTCGGATACGCCGATCTTTTTCCTCAAATGGATCTACGGCCATGGCTGGGTGAAGGTGCTGCGGCGGCATATCCTGGCGTTTTGCGGATTCGGGGATTTGAAGGTGAAGTGTTTTAGTCTGGTGCGCGGGGCGAAGGCGGGGGCGCTGGAGAGGATGGTGGAGCGGGCGCCGGGGATTTTGGGATGAGAGCGCGGTATGCCCGGGTCGGAAACGGAATCTTGCGCGGCTTATGATTCAAAAATACAGACAACAATCAAGAATGGTGGTCAGGGGTCGGCCCAAAGCAGCCGTAGCGACTGTCCTATTTTTGTCCTGTTTATACTCCTCGGTCCTTCCTCTGGTGATCAATTGATCCAATTGCAATTCATGGTTCAGGAGGACTCAAAGCTAACTTTCGTTCTAGTATGATTCTGTCGCGAATCCGAAATAGGTAAATATTCATAGTATATGGCTGAGGATACCGAACATCTTTCTTCTGAGATCATGCACCCTCTCGATACATCTTTTCGGGAGAATTTTATCGGGCCTAGATATAAGGCGCATCGAGATCAGTGGGATAAGGCGAACGACAGGCTCCTTGATGACCCGGATGGGGCGCTAACTGCCGCGCGAACTTTGCTAGAAACAACGTGCAAGCAGATCCTTGATGATCTGAAAATGGTTTATGATCCCGCGGCGGAGTTACCGAAACTCTACAATATAGCTTGCAACGCCTTGGGCACGGCTCCTGGCACCCAGGTTGACCCAGCATTTCGTGCGGTTTTCTCGTCAACTTACCAGATAGTTCGATCAGTTTCAGAGATCAGAAACAAGTACGGAGACGCACATGGAATTGCCAGCGGATCCGTCCGACCTTCGAAAGCGGATTCAGAATTGGCAGTTCATTTGGCTGGCGCAGTCTCTTGCTTTCTTGTTCGCCGGTACGAAAGTCATTTGAGCGCCACTCGTCGTCTCACAGCGGACGGTCAAGCGATCCTTTGGTTCGACAAATCTCTTGTTTGGAGGCTAGTGGACCACGCCACGAACTCGCCTAAAACTGCTCTCTGGTACGGCGAAGATGTTGGGCGTTGTCTTATGTTGGTCGGCGACGCAGGCATATATTTGATGAGTAACGGAAGTCCGCAAATACTATTTGATGGCACCCTCGCGAAAAAGAAACGCTTTGCCCCACTAAGGGCGTTAGTCGCCACAGCAGAGGGCTGTGATGCTTCTGCGGATTTCGAAGCATGGTGGCCCATTCATAACGCAATTGACAACGGGAACGATTTTTCGCTGCCGATCCCCGTAGAGGAATTCCGCAGCGCACTTGAAGGGGCTCTGCTTTCAATCATAATTATCGCGGATCCTGACCGATACATAATTATGAGTGATGTTCAATTCGAAAGACAGTTTGGCTCGACTAGTTAGGGAGTTGGGTCTCGACGGTTTCCTTGCTTGGCCGATGTCGAAGCAGTTCAACGGTTCGGAGGAGCGGAAACTCTTGAGGTGCATAGCGGGCTAGTAGAGCCTACATCCTCCTACTCCCGCGACCGCCGTCTCCTCCGCCCGCCGGCCTCACCGTCCCCCTCCGCCAACACCTTCCGCTCCGGCAGCGTCACGACGCTTGCGAGTTTCGGGAAGGGATCGACCTTGTTCGGCAGCGCCATGGCGTCGATGAAGAGTTGCTGGAAGTGGGGCTCCAGCGCCGTCTCGATCTTCTCGATGCGGGTGACGGTGTCTTCGATCTCGCGGCGGTAGTCGCGGTTGAGGAGGGCCATGAGGGCGCCGGTGCCGGCGGCATTGCCGACGGCCTTGACCTCCGCGAGGTCGCAATCGGGGATCAACCCTAAGACCATCGCGTATTTCGGATCGATGAAGGAGCCGAAGGCGCCGGCGAAGCGGATGGTGTCGACGGTTTCGACGCCGAGCTTTTCCATCAGGAGCTTGATGCCGGCATAGAGGGCTGCCTTGGCGAGCTGGATGGCGCGCACGTCGTTCTGCGTCACCGTGATCTTCTGGGCGCCGTCATGCAGGAGGTAGGAGAAGGTGCGGCCGTTTTCGAGGATGCGGTGGCTTTTCGCCGCCATTGCACCATCGACGACGCCGTCGGCGGAGATCACGCCGGAGAGATACATTTCGGCGACGACCTCGATGATCGCCGAGCCGCAGATGCCGGTGACGCCGGTCTTTTCCGCGGCTTCGGCAAAGCCTTCCTCATCCGACCAGGGCTCGACGCCGATGACCTTGAAGCGGGGTTCCAGCGTTTGCGCGTCGATGCGGACGCGTTCGATGGCGCCGGGGGCGGCGCGCTGGCCGCAGGAGATTTCGGCACCTTCGAAGGCAGGACCCGTGGGGGAGGAGGCGGCGACCGTGCGGGTGCTGTTGCCGAGCACGATCTCGGCATTGGTGCCGACATCGACGAGCAGCATCATCTTGTCCTGGCGGTGCGGACCTTCCGACAGCGTGGCGCCGGCGGCGTCGGCGCCGACATGGCCGGCGATGCAGGGCAGGCAATAGACGCGGGCGCCGTGATTGATGGCGAGATCGATTTCGCGCGACCAGGTGTGGACGGCGCCGGAGACGGCGAGCGCAAAGGGCGCCTGGCCAAGCTCGGTCGGGTCGATGCCGAGGAAGAGATGGTGCATGATCGGATTGGCGACGAAGACGGCGTCGAGGATGTCGTCCGGGTTGACGCCGGCTTCCTTGCAGACCTTGACCGTCAGCTCGTTGATCGCCTGGCGCACCGCCTTGGTCATGGCCTCGCGCCCATCGGGGTTCATCATCACGTAGGAGACGCGGCTCATCAGGTCTTCGCCGAAGCGGATCTGCGGGTTCGACGTGCCGGAGGAGGCGATGACGCGGCCGGAGAGCAGCGAGACGAGATGCATGGCAATGGTCGTCGAGCCGATGTCGCAGGCGATGCCATAGGCCTCGTTGTGGAGGCCCGGCCAGAGTGCGATCATGTTGGGGCGCGAGGTTTCCAGATCGCGGTGGATGGCGGCGGTCACGCCCCAGTTGCCCTTGCGCAGCGTCTTCTGGACATCGGGCAGGAGATGCTGGGCGACGAGAATGTTCTGGAAGCCCCAGTCCTTTTCCAGCATCAGGTTCAGGCGGTCGAGATCGCCGAGCGGCTTGTGCATGTCGGGTTCGTCAACCTCGACATAGCAGAGCTGAATGGCCGGATTGCGGTCGAAGGTGCGATCGGTGGCAGCCTTGCGGATCACCTGGGCGTTGACGACGGTGTCCTGCGGCACGTCGACGACGAGGTCGCCGAGGATCTGGGCCGAACAGGAGAGGCGGCGTCCCTCGGGGATGGTGCGGACTTCCGCGTAGCGCCTTTCCTTCGGGCCGACCGGGGAGATGTGGTCGTTGGCGGAGACGATCTGGTGCTTGGCGAAATTGCCTTCCTGCACCTCGATCTGACAGCGCCCGCAGGTGGCGCGGCCGCCGCAGACGCTTTCGACATAGACGCCGAGCGAGCGGGCGGCTTCCAGCACCGTGGTGCCGGTCGGGAACCGGCCGCGCTTGCCGGAGGGCATGAAGAGGACGAGGTGGTCGGCGGCGTCGGTCATTCAGGGTCTTTCGGTTTCAAGGGACGTCTCCCTCTTACGTGTTGTCGTGTCCGAGGTGGCTACCCCCCTCTGTCACTTCGTGACATCTCCCCCACAAGGGGGGAGATTGCAGTTGCGCGCTCGCCCACACTCGCAGGACTGTCCGGACGAAGCGGGTTGACTAACCGATCTCCCCCCTTGTGGGGTAGATGCCCGGCAGGGCAGAGGGGGGCGTGTCGTCGGAGTTCCTGTCGACAACGGGGCGGAAATCGAATGTCACCGGAGCAAAGCCGGACAGGTCATACTCAGAGAGGTCCGCGCTGGACACGAACCTCTCCGCGTCTTCGTCGCTGGTGAAGATCGGAAGAGGCTTCTTCATCTCCATTCGCCTTTCTCCGTTACTCCGTTGCTGCACCACCGCCGACGCGGGCTGCACGGCCGCCGCGGCGGCCGCCGCCGGCTGAGGCTGCGGCAGGAGCGGGTGCCGCGGCCGCCATGGCCGCCCCTTGAAGGTGACGTAAGCCTTTGTGGTGCTGACACGTCTGACGATCTCGCCCTCATCGTAGATGGGCTCGGGAAGTCTGGCAGGAAAGTTTCGTGTCGATGGCGTGTAGCGGGTTGCGGGGGCGACCATGGCGATGGCCTCATGCGGTCTGTGATGGTTGTAAAGGTCGCGCCAACGGTCGAAAGCGCCCTGAGCCTGCTTGAGATTGGAAAACGAAGCGAAGGCCAGGACCTCTGCCTTGAGGCTGCGGTGGAAGCGTTCGTTCTTCCCGCGCCCCTGTGGATGGTAAGGACGGGCATGTATGAGGTCTATGCCCAGCTTGAGGAGCCACACGCGCAACCGTGTCCAGCCGCCGGGAACTCCGGTTCCCCATGGATTTCCATTGTCGGTATAGATCGCCATCGGCAGACCGTGACGTTGCAGGATGGGTTCAAGTCTGTCGCGGACCGTCAATGTGCGCTCGTCGGTACAGGCTTCGATCCCGATGGCGAACCTGGAATGATCATCGATAATCGTGAGCGGATAACACCAATCGCCCGAGACGAGCTGAAAGCGGCCCTTGAAGTCCATCTGCCAGAGTAGATTGGGCGCTGCGCGCTCGAACCGACCGAACGCCGGCCCTGCACCCGCAAGTGTCGTGATACGGTCGTGCCGAGCCAGAATGGCATGAACCGTCGATGCGGATGGCGGATCGAGCCCGGCATTTTGCAGTAAGCGGGCAATCTTGCGCGCACCCCATGCAGGATGGGCATCGCGCACCTCCAACACCGCCTGCTCCAGCGATGCTTCCGTGCGGCGCGGACTGTGATGCGGGCGGCGCGAGCGATCCTGTGGCGGCTCGCCGGATCCAAGCCGCTTCAACCAGACATAGCCCGTCTGCCGACTAATCCCGAAGCGTCTACACAACTGCGAGACATTCGCCCCTTCAAGCTCGGCAAGGCGGCAGAACTCTAACCGTTGATCCACCACGGACTTCGTCTCCCAAGTCATCGCCACCTCCCAGAATC
>NZ_JAGRRC010000001.1:1601739-1945272 GCF_018122705.1 Ciceribacter sp. L1K23
CTCCGTTACTCCGTTGCTGCACCACCGCCGACGCGGGCTGCACGGCCGCCGCGGCGGCCGCCGCCGGCTGAGGCTGCGGCAGGAGCGGGTGCCGCGGCATGGCCGCCTTCGGCCGGCTTGTAGTCGCGGTAGGTCTTGATCCAGTTGTAGCAGTTCTCGTCGGTGCCGTTCAGAACGTTGGCGGCGCGCACGGCTTCCATCTCGGCCGGGCGGCAGGGGTTCATGATCGCGGACGTCATTCCGGCGCCGATGACCATCGGGATGAAGCCGGCATTGATGCCATGGCGGTGCGGAAGGCCGAAGGAGATGTTGGAGAGGCCGCAGGTGGTGTTGACCTTCAGTTCCTCGCGCAGACGCCGCACGAGCGCGAAGACCTGCAGGCCGGCGGAGCCGACGGCGCCGATCGGCATGACCAGCGGGTCGACGACGATGTCGTGCGGCTTGATGCCGTAGTCGGCGGCGCGCTCGACGATCTTCTTGGCGACGGCGAAGCGGACGTCCGGGTCCTGGCTGATGCCGGTCTCGTCGTTGGAGATGGCGACGACCGGGACGTCATATTTCTTGCAGAGCGGCAGGATGGCTTCGAGCTTTTCTTCCTCGCCGGTGACGGAGTTGATCAGCGGCCGGCCCTTGGCGACCTTGAGGCCGGCCTCGATGGCGGCGGTGACGGAGGAGTCGATCGCCAGCGGGATGTCGACCAGGCCCTGGACGATTTCCAGCGTCTTGACGAGCAGCGGCGGCTCGGTCTCGTTCGGGTTGACGGCGGTGACGCCGGCGTTGATGTCGAGCATGGTGGCGCCGGCGGCGACCTGCTCGAGGGCGTCCTTGATGACGGTGTCGAAATTGCCCTCGATCATCTCGGCGGCAAGCTTCTTGCGGCCGGTCGGGTTGATGCGCTCGCCGATCACGCAGAAGGGCTGGTCGAAACCGATGATGATTTCGCGGGTGGCGGATGCGACGATGGTGCGGGTCATGATCTTCTGGGTCTCCGTCGTGGCGTGGAGGTCTGTCTCCGGGCGCCGGTCAATCTGTGTGATGGCGTGGGCAGGCTGGCGCGGTCAGGCCGCGTCGCGACCTCCAGCGTGGACGAGCTTCACGAGGCGTTCCTTGTCGTAGGCCGCCTCGATTTCGGCGGCTGCCTTGTCGGCCTCGGCTTCAAGGTCGTCGCTGACCGAAACCGGATCGGCCTTGCGCCATTCGGCGAGGTACTCATCCGTCTCGGCGGCGCCGGAGCGCATGGCGCACATGTCGATCGCTTCGGTGAAGCGCAGCGAGAGCTCACGCTTGGCCGAGGTGCGGCCCTTCCTGACGATGACCTGGGCGGGGATGTCGCGCCAGTAGACGATGATCCTGTCGGCCATGAAATTCCTCCTGCTAGCGCGAGAATGCACCGCCCACGACCGATGGACTGCGCTTTAGACGACGTCGCGAACAACAAAAAACGACGCGGCGGGAATTTACCAGACGCGGCGTGTCACGGCGTACCAAATCCACAGCCAAATCGGCGGCGGGAAGCGCAGCGCGGAGACGCCTTCGCTCGGAATCGTGCGGGCCGTGCCCTTAAGGATTGCGCCAATGGTCTGGGCCAGCGCCGGAAGCGCGACCGCGGTCAGCAGAAGGGGGTAGGTGGAGATGTTGTCGCGGTCGGTCGGGACGGTGCGGACTTCCGCCAGCGTCGCGCCGGTGTCCGTGCCGGCATCGACCAGATGGATCGTCGCGCCGAAATTCCCCCGGTCGCCCAGGGCAAGCGACCAGTAGCCGCCCATCTGGCCGCGGTAGGTGGGGTTTATGCCGGCATGCAGGTTGACGATCGGGCAGCGGATGGCGGCAAGCGTGGCGGGTTTCAGGAGCCGCGTGCTGACGAGGAGGATGACGGCCGGCGTCAGGTCGCGGAGGCTGTCGAGGCAGGCATCGCTGTTGACATCGGGAACCTTGATGATCGCCACGTTCGGCGGAAACTCGGCGCGCAGGCCGGTTGACTGGATGATGCGCTGGACCCGGTCGCGCGAGGCAAGCCGCAGGAGCTTGGCCAGCGCCATCGTCGCAAGCTGGCCCGATGCGTCGAGCCATCCCCTGGCGCGGGCGCGTCGCCTCAGGATTTCGCCCTTGGCTTCCGGCGTCTCGACGATGACATGGATGTCGGGGAAATGGGACGCCAGCGCGCAGACCACAAGGCGGGAATTCTGTCCGCCATCCGTCATGACGACGACCCGTCGTGCCGCGGCACGAACGTCGACTAGCCCAGCTTCGACCATCAAGCCCCTCAGAAAACCAGGTTCAGCAGCGCTCCGGCCGTGAAGACAACGAAGCCCGCAAGCGCAATCGTGGCAAGACCTATCACGCAACCCGCCAGAACTCCAAGGCCATCGCGCTCGGAATGCGCAAAGCCGATAATCGCGAGAGCAAAGGCCGGCGGCCAGTTGCCGAGCGGGATGGGCAGGACGACGACCACGGCAAGGATCAGCGCATAGATGCCGAGCAGACGTTCGGCCGACCGGGACTCGAGGAACCAGAAGCGCGGTCTGACCCAGTTTTCCGCCCATTGCAGCCAAGGTCCGAGGCGACGCACGATGAGTTCGAAGGTCTGGCGGTCGATTCGGTAGTCGCCGATACGCTTCGGCAGGACGACGCGCCCATGGGGCGAGGCAAGCATCTGCCACGCCACGAAGACGAGCGGCAGACCGATGATCAGCGTGGCGCCGGGCGGCAGCGGCACGAGATTGGGAAGGGCGAAGACGAGAAGAAAGGCGCCGAAGGAGCGATCCTGCAGGGCGATCGCGATGTCGCGGACGCTGATCTTGTCGCTGCCGGTCGCGGCCAGACGCCTCAGGACCACCGACAGGTGTTCCGGATGATGACGCTCGGCGGTTTCGGCATACGAACCACTGATGGCATGTGCTCCGTCGGTCATGGCTCCCCCCATATTGTTCTTGTCGACGTCACCCGATGATGGCGATCATCGATTTCGGCGTCCTTAAGGGAGGCCGCGTGCGCGTGCTGAATTTCACGCCATGCTAAAGGAAGCGTAAAATCCATGGCTTGAAGGCATGGCTTGATTTTGTGACGGGCGCATGTCAGTCAGCCGCGCTTTTCCTCGAACGGAGGTCACGACATGGTGTACGGCACTCTCGCACGGGTTTTCATCGTTCTCATGGTCGCTATCAGCCTGAGTGGCTGCGGCAATACCATTCGCGGCGTCGGGCGGGACCTTGGCAATGCAGTGGACGCCACGCAGGATGCGGGTCGCAGCGTCGTCAATGCGGTGAACTGACCGGGACGACGTTCAGGCCGCCGGGCGCGGGCGCGAGGCGGCAACGAGTTCGCGCTCGAGATCGCCGTAGCCGGTGAAACGGTATTCGTAGTCGAGCTTCAGGTAGTCCGCCGCCCATTTCGCCTTCTCCTGGAGCACTGGGTCTTCCGTCTGCGCCAGATAGACGATCTTGGTGTAATTGCCGAACACCATGTCGCGAAGTTCGGGGTGCCTGTCGAGCTTCAGGGGCTCGATAACGAAGGCCTCGAACTGCCGGGTGATGAGGTCGGTCAGGTAGAAGGCCGTGAACTCGTCCTCGCACTCGGCGAGGAATTTCTCCGTGCCGGTGAAGAAGGCGTAGCAGTGCGGTCCGCCGATGCGCTCAATGCCTTCTTCGAGGCAGATTTTGTCGATCTCACCCTGGGTGCCGCATTCGGCATAGCCGATGAAAATCCTGTTCACGCCATCGGCGCGGGCCTCGGCAATTTTCGTACGGAGCGCAGGCGCGATTCTTTCCGGGTAGACGTGCCAGATCGCCGGCAGACACTCGAGTTCGAGATGGGCCAGCCCGTTCGCTTCCTTCACGGCCAGAACCTCGCGGGCAATGGCGCCACACGCAATCACGCGAACCTTTTCCGTCACCGTGCGTTCTGTCTGCGAAATCTCGTTCATGTCAAACCAGATAGGGAGCCCATGTCATGAAGAAAAGCACCACCCGTCTCGCCGTCGCCGCATCGCTGTTCGCGTCGGTCGCACTGCTCGCCGGCTGCGGCAACACCATTCGCGGCATGGGCCAGGATACCGCAAATGCCGTCGATGCAACGCAGGACGCCGGACAGCGGGTCGACAACGCCGCTTCCTACTAACGGCGAGAGCAGAGGGAGACACGCCATGACGCTCGGGACTGTCGCACGCATATCGGCATACTACATGCTATTCGTCGTCGTCGGAGGTCTGGCGAGCAGCCTCTGGGCGATCGGTGCCGGTCAATCAGGCGCATCCACGGCAAATATGATGGCGGCCTCAGAACACTGAGGCCGCCTTTTTCTTATCAGGCGCGACCGCCCATCTGGTTGTGCTTGCGGGCGATGAATTCCTTCGCCGTTTCAACGGCAATGGCAGCATCGCGGCAGTAGGCGTCGGCTCCGACGGCCTTGCCGAATTCCTCGTTCAGCGGTGCGCCGCCGACGAGAACGACGTAATCGTCTCGAATGCCTTTTTCCTTCATCGTGTCGATGACGACCTTCATGTAAGGCATGGTGGTGGTGAGCAGAGCGGACATGCCGACGATATCCGGCTTTTCGCGCTCGATCGCTTCCAGATAGTTCTCGACCGGATTGTTGATGCCGAGGTCGATGACGTCGAAACCGGCGCCTTCCATCATCATGCCGACAAGGTTCTTGCCGATGTCGTGGATGTCGCCCTTGACGGTGCCGATGACCATCTTGCCCTGCTTCGGCGCGCCGGTTGCGGCGAGCAGCGGGCGCAGGATCGTCATGCCGGCCTTCATGGCGTTGGCCGAGAGAAGCACTTCCGGCACGAAGAGAATGCCGTCGCGGAAGTCGACGCCAACGATGCGCATGCCTTCGACCAGAGCCTGGGTCAGGACGTCGTACGGCGCCCAGCCGCGATCGAGAAGGATTTGCGTCGCTTCCTCGATCTCTTCCTTCAGGCCGTCGTAAAGATCGTCGTGCATCTGCTGCACGAGTTCTTCGTCGGAGAGTTCCGAGAGAATGATTTCATCGTCTGACATGGCCTGATGTTCCTGCTGGATGACCGTTAAGCGATTGGAGTCGATAAAAGACTGCCCGAGGAGCAGTTAAACCTCAATAGGATAAAAAACTCATTTCGAATGCGACGTCCCTGACCGAAAAAAGCGACCAAACAGGATAGTCGATGTCTGTCCGGTGGTATTCGTTGGCGCAATAAGGAATGTTTCACATCTCAATTCGAATAGCATAAGAGCAAATTCGAAAGCGCCCAGCGGCGCGAGAGTGAGGAGCACCATGGACGACATGACTCAAGATTCAAACGCCGGCGGCCGTCGCGCCCGCGGCGAGGGCAGGGGAGCAGCAGCCCGCAGGGCCTCGCGCAGCGGCGGCGGCGCCGGTCCGTCCATGCCCTATATCACCCGCAAGATCGCGGAATACGAGGTCCTCGACGAAGAGGGCCTGTCGATCATCGAGCGCAATGCCGACACGGTGCTCGAAGAAATCGGCATCGAGTTCCGCGACGACGCCGAGGCGCTGGAGATCTGGAAGAAGGCCGGCGCGGATGTCCGCGGCCAGCGCGTGCATTTTCCGAAAGGTCTGTGCCGGGAGATCCTGAAGACCGCGCCATCGCAGTTTACCTGGCATGCGCGCAATCCGGAGCGCAGCGTGCAGATCGGCGGCAAGGCAACGGTCTTCGCCCCTGTCTACGGTCCTCCCTTTGTCCGCGACCTAGACGGCAACCGCCGCTACGCGACGATCGAGGACTTCCGCAATTTCGTGAAGCTCGCCTACATGGCGCCGTCGGTGCATTCGTCCGGCGGCACGGTCTGCGAGCCTGTCGACGTGCCGGTGAACAAGCGTCACCTCGACATGATCTACACGCACCTCAAATATTCCGACAAGCCGTTCATGGGGTCTGTGACCGCGCCGGAACGCGCCGAGGATTCGGTGGCGATGGCCAAGCTCGTGTTCGGCGATGACTTCGTCGAAAACAACTGCGTGATGCTGAACCTCATCAACGCGAACTCGCCTATGGTGTTCGACGAGACCATGCTGGGTGCTTTGAAGGTCTACGCCAAGCACAACCAAGCGTGCGTGATCTCGCCGTTCATCCTATCGGGCGCCATGAGCCCGGTCACGGTTGCCGGCACGCTGACGCAGATTCTGGCTGAAGTGCTGGCGGGTGCCTCGTTCACCCAGCTCATCCGGCCGGGTGCGCCTGTGCTGTTCGGCACATTCGCAGCCTCGATTTCCATGCAGTCGGGTGCGCCGACCTTCGGCACGCCGGAGCCGGCCCTGGTTTCCTATGGTGCGGCACAGTTGGCGCGTCGCCTCGGCATTCCGTTCCGTACCGGCGGCTCGCTCTGCGCCTCCAAGGTACCGGACGCGCAGGCAGCCCACGAGAGCGCCAACACGCTGAACATGACGCTGCTCGCCGGCACGAACTTCGTGCTGCATGCCGCCGGCTGGCTCGAAGGCGGGCTTTCGGCCTGCTACGAGAAGTTCATGATCGACCAGGACCAGCTCGGCATGATGCAGAAGATGGCAGCCGGCGTCGACCTGTCGGAAGGCGGGCAGGCGATGGACGCGATCCGCGAGGTCGGTCCGGGCGCCCACTATCTCGGTTGCGCCCACACACAGGCGAACTTCCAGACGGCGTTCTACCGCTCGGCGCTCGCCGACAACAATTCCTTCGAGCAGTGGGAAGTGGAAGGCCGCAAGCGGATCGAGGAACGCGCCAACGCGCTTTGCCGCTCATGGCTCGACTCCTACGAGGCACCGGCACTCGATCCGGCGCAGGACGAGGCGCTTCTGGCCTATATCGCCGAGCGCAAGGGATCGATGCCCGACGCTTTCACTTGAAAGCATCCCGAAGCCAGGGAGCAAGGCGGAGCACGACAAGTGGCCGACATGATCCAGGAGGAAGTGTGGAGGCCGCATTACAAGTATGAAGGACCGCGATGAACGCGCGGTCCGGTCTCCTCGACGACATCAAATCGGCGCTCCGCCCGAACGGCCTGTTCGTGCGGGGCGTTGCCGTTTTCGGGGAGGGCGACGGGCCGTTGCTGGCCGACGGGAGGCGTGCGGCGAGCGTCGTGCTGGTCGGAAACGCGGGAGGGTCGCTTTGGACCGCCTTCGATGAGTGGCACCGACAGCACGTGAGAGCGGTGGAGCATCCGCTGGACACCTGGTCGAAGCAGGTGATCGGCGAGGCTGCGGAACGGTTTGGCGCCACCGCCTACTATCCGTCCGATCCGCCGTATCAACCGTTCCAGCAATGGGCGATGCATGCTGAAGGCCTGAAAGCCTCGCCGCTCGGGATTCTGATCCACCCCGAGTTCGGCCTGTGGCACGGATACCGGGGCGCGCTCGGGTTTTCCATAGCGTTAGCGGCGTCGGGGCGGGTAGAGAGGCATCCCTGCGATCACTGTTCCGACAAGCCGTGCCTCACATCCTGTCCGGTCGCTGCTATCCGGATGGATAGCTTCGACGTGGCGGCATGCCGGTCGCATCTGGCGACGCCCACTGGGCAGGCAGGTTGCATGGTGTCGGGATGTCTCGCTCGGAATGCCTGCCCGGTCGGTGAGGAACATCGCTACCCGGAAGGCCAGATCCGCTTTCACATGCGGGCTCTGACGCTTCCGGCGGTATGATCAGGCGGTCAGGCGGCCGTCCTCATCGGTTTCGCGGGCTTGGCATCGGCGATCTTGCGGGCGGCGGTGCGGGCCGCGCGCGAGGGCACCAGCGCCAAGACTTCGTCGGCGAGCTGGGCCGCGTTTTCGAGGGCGCGGTCGAGATTGCTGACTTCCTCGCCGTTGAGCGCCTGCAGCAGGCCGCCCTTGCCAAAGACATCACGGTAGGCGGCACGCTCGGCGATCGGCGTCGACAGGGTGTGGATGTTGCGACCGGCGAGGAAATCCTTGGCGGCCTGCAGGGCGCGGGTGGTGACGGCGATGTTGACGCGGGTGAGAACGACCGAATGCGGGATGCGAATGTCGCACTGGCGCTCGAGTTCGCCGAGCAGTTCGAGAACCTGGGCGCCACCGACGGCATCCATCGCACAGCCCTGGACGGGGATCATCACGTGGTCGGCGAGGCCCACGGCCTTGGCAAGCAGGGCGTCGTGGCTCGACGGCAGGTCGATCAGCGTATAGCCTCCGCGCTTGCGGGCCTTGGCCGCGGCGTCTTCGATGGAGTGTTCGTCAACGGCAACGACCTGCAGCAGACCACCACAGGCAGCAAGCGCATGCCAGCGGCTGATCCAGCCGCGCGGATCGGCATCGAGTATGGTGACGCGGGTGCCGCGACGGACGAGCTCGCTGGCGAGAACGAAGACGGCCGTGGTCTTGCCGGCGCCGCCCTTGGTATTGGCAAAGGTCATGATGGGCATATCGATTTCCTTGAAAATTGGATCGAGCCACTTCATCGCTCAGGACGGACAGCCGGTCAGGCATGCTGTCGTATTAACAGGTTTGGCCATTATGGTTAACGAGCGGTAAAGGAGGTGGTCGCCTTGTTAAGATATGTGGTGACGCAACGGCGAAGCCCCCGGAATTGGACGGGGGTTTTTATCGTGGTGCTGCTCTTCGGGCTGATTTCCGGCGCGACGGGAGCGCGTTCGGAAGAGTGCGAAAGGGAGGAGGCGGGCGGCAATGCCTACATCGTCTGCGATTTCGATTCGCAAATCGACGATATCCGAATCGTCAACCGGCGCCCGAACGGCGAGCCGTATCGGAGTTTCCTCGCGCTGGTCCAGGCATTCTGGCTCGACCGTCACGTCGTCAGCTTCGCGACCAATGGCGGCATGTACCACGACGATCTTTCACCGGTTGGCCTGTTCGTCGAGTATGGCATCGAACGCAAGGCGGCGGTAACAGGCAGCGGATACGGGAATTTCCACCTGCTGCCGAACGGTGTCTTCGCAGTCGGCGGTGGTAAGGCGGTGGTAAGGGAAACGCAAGCCTATCTGGCCTCCGGTTTCAAGGCGGATTATGCGACACAATCGGGTCCGATGCTGGTGATCGCCGGTCAAATCCATCCGCGATTCCTGCCTGACAGCGACAGCCTAAAAATCCGCAATGGCGTCGGTATCGACAGGCAGGGGAAGGTCCGGTTCGTCATTTCGGAGAGATCTGTGCGATTCTACGACTTCGCCGTCTTCTTACGCGATACGCTCGGCTGCGCCAACGCGCTTTATCTCGACGGCAGCATATCCAGCCTCTATGCGCCGGACATCGGGCGGCACGACCGCTGGTTTCCGATGGGACCGATCATCGCGGTCGTCAAACGGTTGCCGGACTAGGAGAGGTCAGACCGAGGATTTGGGATAGGCCCGTTCAAGACCGCCGGAGCGGGTGAGACCATCCCGGAAGGCCGCGAAGGCCGGGTGCTGGCTGGAGCGTGCCACTTCCGAGAGGCGGATCTGCAGCCGGGACGGAGCGTTGTTGCCGAGCCATTCGCCACAGCGTCCGAGCTTCAGCGAATTGAGGAAGCGGGCTTCGGACTGGCGGTTCAGGTAGAAGAGCAGGCCTTCAAGAAGGTTGTCGTCCTGGGCCGGATTTTCGAAGATGAGCTTGAGGAAGGCATCGCCATCGCCTTCGAGCGCAGACAACTTGTCGGCGACAGTCTCACGGTCGGGAAAGGGGATCTGAGCGGCGGACATCGGCTCCTCCGGTGATGTTCGAATCGTCGTTGTCACTCCATTAGAACCGTTGGTGTCCAAAAGAAAACCGTCCGTCGCGCGAGCAACGGACGGCCTGTGGATAGCCGGTCCTTCGAAACCGGTCAGTCGCGCCGACGGCCGCGGCGCTCGCGTCCCGCGCCTGCGGCCGTGGATTCGCTTGCGGTCTTGTTGCGCAGCGGACCGATGCGGTCGACGATGGTCTCGATGGTCGGTCGCGGGCCGGGCGTATAGCTGTCGAGCGCCTGACGCATTGCCGCAAGATGGCCGCAGGACGTGCCGCAGCAGCCGCCGATGATTTTCGCGCCGGCATCGCGGGCAAGGCGGGCATAGTCGGCCATCAGCGGCGGCGTGCCGGAATAGTAGATTTCGGCGCCGCGATATTCGGGGATGCCGCAATTGCCCTTGACGATGACGGTGGCCGAGGGGTCGGCATCCGTCATATCGAGCAAGCTTGCCAGAATGTCGGAGGCGCCGACGCCGCAATTGGCGCCAACGGCAAGGGGGCCTTCGCCGACATCCTTGGCAACGCCGTGGATGTCCTTCGGCTCAAGGCCCATCATCGTCTTGCCGGCGGTATCGAACGAGCCGGTATAGGTGTAGGGCATGCCGACCTTGACGGCGGCCTCGGCGGCGGCGCGAATTTCTTCCGGAGACGACATGGTTTCGATCCAGGCGACATCGGCGCCGCCGGCCTTGAGACCCTCCATTTGCTCGGCGAAGGCTGCGACCGCATCTTCGTAGCTCAAGGCGCCGAGGGGAATCAGAAGTTCGCCGGTCGGACCAACGGAACCGGCGACGATGACCTTGCGGCCGGCCTTGTCGGCAACCGAGCGGGCGATTTGCGCAGCCTTGCGGTTGAGTTCGAACACCCGGTCCTGGGCGTTGTGCAGCTTGAGGCGGTGACGCGTGCCGCCGAAGGAATTGGTGAGGATGATATCGGCACCCGCATCGACGAAGTCCTGGTGCAGCTTGACGATCTTTTCCGGCTCATCCTCGTTCCACAGCTCCGGCGCCTCGCCAGCCTGGAGGCCCTGGGCGAAGAGATTGGTGCCGGTGGCGCCATCGGCGAGCAGCACGCCCTTTTCGGCCAGCAGAAGGGACAGCGGATCGTGGGCGACGGACATGGGTTTTCCTCTCGTGTTGTTCGGAAATGATATAAAGCTTTCTTTATGTCCCGGCAAGGCGCAAAACGAAAAGGCCGCCCGGCGTTTCCGCGGGGCGGCCCTGGCTGGATCGGTATCGCCCTCAAGCGGCGATCTTCGGGTCCATGTGCGTCGAGGGGGTAACCATGGCCGCTATGATCGTGTGAAGGTCGACCATGCCGAGCGGCTTGCCGCCGTCCCCCGTGACGATGGCCTTCGACTGTTCGGCGTCGGTCATTTCCTTAGCGGCCGCTTCCAGCACGGTGCCGCTGGCGAGCGGCATCGCCTGCAAGCCATCCGGAACGGGTTGCATGATGGTATCGACCATGATGACGCGGCCGCGGTTCACCTCCTTGACGAAGGCGGTGATGTAGTCGTCGGCCGGCGAGAGCACGATCTGCTGGCCCGTGCCCTGCTGGACCACCTCGCCATCACGCAGGATCGCGATCTTGTCACCAAGGCGGAGCGCCTCGTCGAGGTCGTGGGTGATGAAGACGACTGTCTTCTTCAATTCCTGTTGCAGGTCGAGAAGCACGGTCTGCATATCGACGCGGATCAGCGGATCGAGCGCCGAATAGGCCTCGTCCATCAGCAGGATGTCGGCGTCGTTGGCAAGCGCACGAGCAAGGCCGACACGCTGCTGCATGCCGCCCGACAGCTGGTTCGGGTAGTGCCGCTCGAAGCCGGCCAAACCAACCCGCTCGATCCAGTGCTGCGCCGTCTTTTCGCTCCTGCTCCGGGGGATGCCCTGGATGTCCAGGCCGTAAACGGTGTTTTCCATGACCGTGCGGTGCGGAAGCAGCGCGAATTTCTGGAACACCATCGCCGTCTTGTGGCGACGAAATTCCCGCAGTTCCGTCTGGTTCATGCGGCAGACGTCGACATTGTCGTAGAGCACCTCGCCGGAGGTCGGTTCGATCAGCCGGTTGATGTGGCGGATCAGCGTTGACTTGCCGGAGCCGGACAGGCCCATCACGACGGTGATGCCGCCGGCGGGCATCGAGATGTTGATGTCTTTCAGGCCGAGCACGTGGCCGTATTTCTCGTTGAGTTCCGCCTTCGACATGCCGTCCTTGACGCGGTCTATGTAGGATGCGCCGTCGGGGCCGAAGATCTTGTAGAGATTGCGGATTTCGATGCCGTGACTAGCCATGGACGACCTCCGTGTGTTTCTGCAGGCGCTTGCCGAAGGCCTGGCTGGTGCGGTCGAAGATGATCGCGATGGCGACCAGCGCGAAGCCGTTCAGGAAGCCGATGGTGAGGAACTGGTTGGAGATCGCCTGCAGCACGTTCTTGCCGAGACCGCCGACGCCGATCATGGATGCGACGACGACCATGGCCAGCGACATCATGATGGTCTGGTTGATGCCGGCCATGACTGTGGGGAGGGCAAGCGGGATCTGAACGTTTCTCAGCTTCTGCCCGGGCGAAGAGCCGAAGGCGTCGGCGGCCTCGAGCACCTCGCGGTCGACGAGGCGGATGCCGAGGTTGGTCAGGCGGATCATCGGCGGCACCGCATAGATGACCACGGCGATGACCCCTGGAACCTTGCCGATGCCGAAGATCATCACCACGGGGATGAGGTAAACGAAGCTCGGCATGGTCTGCATGACATCCAGGATCGGATTGACGATCGACTGGGCGCGGTCTGAACGGGCCATCATGATGCCGATCGGGATGCCGATGACGATGGCAAGAAGCGTGGAGACGGTGACGATCGCGAGCGTGATCATCGTGTCTTCCCACAGGCCGACGAAACCAATCAGCAGCATGCCGACGATCGTCAGCGCGACAATTTTCAGATTGCGGCTCGCCAGATAGACGATCACCACCATGACAAGAAGGAAAATGAACCAAGGCGTGCTGACGAAGAGCGCCTCAAGCCAGTTCAGAAAGAGCTGGAGAGGGTGCGTGACCGCGTCGATCACGTTGCCATAGGCACGGACGAAGGATTTGAAACTGTCGTCCACGCTCTTGCGCACGACGCGCATGAGGTCGTTGTCGATCGCCGGAAACTTGCACAGCAGTTCCGGCAGGTAGTTGCATAAGGTCGAAGCCATCTCTTTCCCCTTTTGAGCCCTCGTCTTTGTGGCGTTCGAAACGCTGCGATGGGCCTTGACGGCGATGCCATAATCCCGCGGCGAGAGGCTAATCGAGTTCCAAGATGGAATTCATACCGTCTGCGACGTCGGTCGTCGTTGAATGGCGTTATGCGGCAGGCCGCTTCGCAGAAGGCGCGGCGGGCCCGGGAGCCCGCCGCGGATTACGTCACAATGATATCAGAGAGCGGCCTTGACCTTCTCGGCAACCTCGGGGGCAACCCAGGTCGTCCACATGTCCTCGTAGTTTTCGAGGAAATGCTTGGCGCCATCTTCATTGGTGCCCTGGTTTTCGTCCATCCAGGCGAGAACCTTGCCGACGGTCTGGTTGTCCCACTTGCGGGTCTTCACATAGTCCATGGCAACGCCGGCCTTTTCGGAGAAGCCCTTGGTGACGACGGTGTAGACGTCGGAAACCGGATAGGCGTTGACCTTCGGATCCGGGCAGTCCGGAACGGCCGTGCAGGCGTCCCAGTTGGCCTTGTCGTGTTCGACGCCGAAGGAGAGACGGACCATCTCGTACTTGCCGAGGATGGCGGTCGGAGCCCAATAATAGCCGAGCCAGCCCTTCTTGTTTTCGAACGCATTTGCGATCGAGCCGTCAAGGCCGGCGGCCGATCCGGTATCAACCAGTTCGAAGCCCTTCTCGTCGGCCTTCAGCGCGCGATAGAGGTTGGCGGTCGACACCTGGCAGTTCCAGCCAGCCGGGCAGTTGGTGACGGCGCCCTTGGACGCGTCTTCGGGAGCCGGGAAGAGTTCCGGATGCTCGAGCGCATCCTGAACCGTCTTGATGTCCGGGTGCTCGTCGGCCAGGAACTTCGGAATCCACCAGCCTTCGACGCCACCGTCGGAGAGCAGCGGAGCGGCCTGGATCAGGCGGCCTTCGGCGATCGCCTCGTCGAGCGCGGTGCGCACGGCATTGACCCAGAATTCCGGCGCCATGTCCGGCTGGCCCTTTTCGTTCATGGAGGCGAACGTCGGCATGGTGTCACCCGTGACGACCGTCACGTTGCAGCCGTAGCCGTTTTCGAGGATAATCTTGTCGACATAAGCGGCGACGCCGGCCGATGCCCAGTTCATTTCAGCGATCGACACGTCACCGCATTCGGCTGCCTGAGCAGAGCCGGCGAGCGCGTAGATGCTGGCGGCAAGGAAAGTGGAAGCGAGGAGCTTCTTCATAGGTCAAGACCTCCCAGTCTCGGGATGTGCAGCGTTCAAAGACGGGACGGAGAGGATACTGCAAGCCAATCCGTCCAATGGCGTGACCGGGACTGCTCCGCAAAGCTTGGGTTGAGCGGCACAGCCTCGAATGCGTCAAGGGGATTGTCTTTTTCTTCCGGCGACGGAACCCTGTCGACGCCAGCGTGCATCCGCGTTTGACGGAGACAAGCGTAGAGCTTCCGCCACGGAAATCAACCTTTTCATGCAGATAAAGCCCGCAAGACGGTCTTTTCCGCCGCTCTCACAGCGCTTTTAGGGGAGGGAACGACAACAAGGAAATTTGCGTGTCCACGTGAGACGCACAGTGTCTTCTCTGCGTCGCCCGGTATCGGCACAAATTTGGTTATTGGACACTAACGGTCCGGTAAGAATGTCGCTTTAAAACGAATTTCAGCGGTCAGCGACCGTAGCGCTCCGGCTCAGGTTTTGCGTGCCGGAGCGCATTTTCACACCATGACCTGATGAGTTCAGCGATTGCCGAGGACGCGACGCGCCAAGGGGCGCCAGCTTTCCCAGTTCGCGGCCCGCTTCGCCGGTGCCGGCTCGGAATTCCAGACGATGCGGATGCTGTTCTTCTCGGTGAAGACGTAGATCATTTTCAACTCCCGGCCACCACGGCCCTCTTTCGTATTTCTTGAAGTGGGAATATGCCTGTCGCCGACACCGCTCGTGCCTGCCGGCGCCGCAGGATGTCGCAATTCAGCGGTCGGTCGCAAAAACGGCACGCCAAGTTTGGGATGGCGTGCGGCGGATGACTGAAACGTCTGGAAAACAAGGCTAAAACGCGGCATAAGCGCGGCAGGCCGATGGCGAGGGGCGTGACCGAAAGCGACATGAGCAAATCGATTATGCTGCAGGGCACGGGCTCTGATGTCGGAAAGACGATACTTGTCGCGGGTCTCTGCCGACTCGCTTCGAACCGGGGACTTTCGGTGCGCCCGTTCAAGCCGCAGAACATGTCGAACAATGCGGCCGTCGCCGCCGACGGCGGCGAGATGGGGCGAGCGCAGTGGTTGCAAGCGCTGGCCTGTCGCGTGCCGCCGTCGGTGCACATGAATCCGGTGCTGCTGAAGCCGCAGTCTGAAACAGGAAGCCAGATTGTCGTCCAGGGCAAAGTCACGGGGCAGGCACGGGGACGGGACTATCAGGCTCTGAAGCCCGGCCTTATGGCGGCGGTGATGGAAAGCTACGAGACCATGCGCGCGGGCGTCGATCTGGTGATCGTCGAGGGTGCCGGGTCACCGGCCGAAATCAACCTTCGCGCCGGCGACATCGCCAATATGGGGTTTGCGACGCGGGCCGGCGTGCCGGTCGTGCTGGTGGGCGACATCGATCGCGGCGGGGTCATCGCCTCGCTGGTCGGAACGCATACGATTTTGCCTGAGGAAGACCGGCGGATGATCTCCGGCTACATCATCAACAAGTTTCGCGGCGACGTGACGCTGTTCGATGACGGGATTTCGGCGATCGGTGGGTTTACCGGTTGGCCGTGCTTCGGCGTGGTGCCGTGGCTAAAGGCGGCGCGGCTATTACCGGCCGAAGACTCGGTGGCGCTCGAGAAACTGTCGCGGCCTGCGGGCAGAGGCGTCGTCGTCGCCGTGCCGGTTCTGTCGCGGATCGCCAATTTCGACGATCTCGACCCGCTGATGGCGGAGCCGAACGTTGAGGTGGTGTTCGTGCAGCCGGGGACACGGTTTCCGGAGGATGCGGCGCTTATAGTCCTGCCAGGATCGAAATCGACCATAGCGGACCTCATCGACCTGAGGGCGCAGGGTTGGGATCGTGACATCGAGCGGCATCGGCAGCGCGGGGGACGGATTATCGGCCTTTGTGGGGGATACCAAATGCTAGGTCGTGTGGTTCGCGATCCGCTCGGCATAGAGGGCAGCAATCACGAGGTCGCAGGTCTTGGATTCCTCGATGTCGAAACGGACATGGCGCCGGAAAAGACCGTGCGCAACACGGTCGCCCGCTCGCTGGAATTCGATGCCGATCTCACCGGATACGAGATCCATCTTGGCGTGACGACCGGACCTGACTGCGTGCGGCCGGCGGTGTCGGTCGACGGCCGGGCCGAGGGCGCGATCTCCGCCGACGGCCGGGTCACGGGCACCTATCTGCACGGGCTGTTCGACAGTGATTCCTATCGGGCGCACCTGCTGTCGAGCCTCGGAGTCGAAGCCAGCGGGGCGAATTTCCGGCAGGGGGTCGAGGATGCGCTCGATGCGATCGCGGCAGACCTGGAACGGACGCTCTCGCGCGAGTGGCTCGACGCGCTCATGGGGTGAGCGCGCCGCTATCTCAGGCGGCCACGGCGGCTGCTTTAGAGGTTGCCCGGGATTTCGCAAACCGCATCGCCACCAACGCGATAACGATACCGCCACCGATCAGGGCCAGCGAGAGAACTGGCCGGTACCAGAACCAGGCGATGCCGATGACGAGCAGACTGCCGAAGGCGGCGAGCGCGAAGGCGACGATGCCCGTTGCAAACCGCAGCAGGCTTCCGACCAGCGGAATGATGTCGCCGGCCACGCCGATGACCGAGAAGACCAGATTGAAGCCGATCAGCATGGCGATGAAGCCAACCAGCCGCAGAACCCAGGCGATTAGGGCGTTACCGGATATGGCGGTATCGAACATCTGCTGCGCCGACGCTGTGCCGTCCTCCGCCAGCAGAATCGCGTTGCCGTTCGAAGCGGTGTAGGCGGTGAGAAGCCCGCCGTCCAGACGTCCGACGGCGCTGATGTCGCCGATGGTGCGGACGCTATAGCCGATGCGCAGCGCGCCGATCTCGTCGGTGTCGCCCCTGCGGATGCTGACCTTGCCGTTTTCGAGGACGACCCGCTGGCCCGAGCCCGTCACCGCCTCGATGGCGGAGAGCATGTCAGGCGTGGGGGGAAGGGTTTTGGACGCGCCCAGCCCGCCAAAGGCATCCGGTCCGAGCTCTATCGAGCCGACCGTCCCGCCGGTGACCTCGAAGGTGCGACTCTCGTAAGGCATGGGTGGATTGGCGTGTCCTTCGGGCTTTTCGAACCGGCTGCTATCGATCGCGTTGTCGGACCAAACCTTTTCATAGGTATAGGTCGTGACCGTCTCCTCGCCGCCGCCAAGCTTGGTGCGCGTTTCCGATTTCTGCGTTTCGCGCCACTGGTACATCTCGACGGTGCGGACGAGGGCGGCGGAGCCTTCGGGCGCGGCAATACCGGGAAACTCGGCGTCGGCGGCGATGCCTTCCGATTCGAAGGTGCCGGTGAAATGCACCAGCTTTCCATTGGCCGCGACGAGATCACCCTTTGGGTCGATCGTCTGGACGATGCCGGCGCCTTCCTCAAGTGCGCGGGCCGTCTTCACCGTGCGTCCCTCGTTCCAGAAGAGCAGGACGATCGAGCCAAGGACAAGCACGATGCCGATCAGAATGCCTGCCAGCGACTGGCCCAGCCGTTGGAACCACGAGGTGCTCGTGGTCTTTGTAAACGTATCCATGATGTATTGCCCCCTCGATGGCGCGTGGCCATCGCGCGTATCAATGTTAGGATTCCGAGGATTTAGCAAGATGGTCGCAAGCATCTCGGGCGGAGTTAAGCTTGACGGAGCGATAAGCGGGTTTCATGGATGCGTAAGCCGGAAATGCAGGGACGCCGGCTGAAGAGACTGGAGGGGCCCGATGGCGATTGATGCCGTGAGAACGCTTTCCCGGAAGCACCCGCTGCTTTTCTCGGCCTTCGTCGTGTCTTCGGTGGTCGCGCTGGTCTTTGCCGGTCGCTTTCTCTATCAGGTCGCCTACTGGCAGACGCATCAGAACGAGACCGTCAGGCCCTGGATGACCATCGGCTATGTGGCCCGGAGCTGGCAGGTCGATCCCGAGGAACTGGCCGAGGCGGTGCAACTGCCTTTCAGACGCGGCAAGCGTCAGCGTCTGGAGGACCTGGCTCAGGAAAAAGGCGTCCCCGTCGAGGCACTGATTGCCGACGTCGATCAAGCGGTTCGCGCTCTCGCGCCGCTTGCGGGCAGGGCAGTCGATCCATGACGGAATGGCTGATCGGCCTTGTGCCGCAATATGGCGTGCACCTGCTGGCGTTTTCGACCTTCATCTCCTGTCTCGGCGTACCGATCCCGGCATCCGTGCTGATGCTGACGGCGGGCGGTTTTGTCGCCTCCGGCGACCTGACGCTTGCCGAAAGCGCCGGATATGCCCTCGCAGGGGCGATCGCCGGCGATCAGACGGGATTCGGAATCGGTCGATGGCGGGGCGAGCCGTTTCTCAGGCACCTGTCGACACGCTCCAATCTCGTGGACAAGGCCCGGGCGATGCTGGTCGAGAAGGGAGCGCTGGCGGTCTTTCTGTCCCGGTGGTTCGCTTCGGCGCTCGGTCCGTATGTCAATTTTGCCGCCGGCGCGGCAGGGCAATCCTGGCTTTCCTTCACACTCTGGGGCATCGCCGGCGAGATGGTCTGGGTCAGCCTCTATGTCGGTCTCGGCTACGGTTTCACCGGAAACCTGGAAGTTGCGTCAGACATGGCCACCAACCTGTTGGGCTTTGTCGCCGCGGCGCTAGTGGCGCTGGGGCTTGGATACTGGTTGTTGGTGGCGATGCGATCCGACGACACACATGAAAAATAGCTTTCGTGTTACGGCCGGGGCTTGCGGTTCGCCGATGGCCTAGCCCCGAACCTTTTCGAGATAGCCGCTCACCGAATTTACGACGCGGTCCAGCAACGCCGTCTCAGGCAGCTGGCCTTCGCCCGCCGCGTTTATAACCGCGCGTCCGATGATGACGGCAGTCAGGAGCTCGACGCGGTCAAGCTGACCGAAACGCGCAACGAGCAGCTCGGAGGACAGTTCCGCGATTTCCCGCGTCATCTTGGTTGCCTCGGCATCGAGGTGGAGCGTCGTTTCCGCGACCTCGAGCGCCGCGGCAAGACGTGGTCGCCCGAATTGGTGTCGTATCGATAGCTCGACCATTTCCTCCAAAGCCGTCGGGCTGTTTGCGGCGATGGTGCGCAAGCTCTCGAGCAGGCTTTCGCGCTCACGACGGACAAGAGCCACGAGGATCGCTTCCTTGTCCGGATAGTACTGATAGAGCGTGCCGATACTCACCCCGGCTCTTTCGGCAACGAGATTGGTGTTGATCGACACAACACCACCCTCTTCGAGTATGCGAGCCGCCGCCTCGACGATGGCGGCGCATGTCGCGACCGCCCGGCGTTGTCGGGGCGTCTTTCGGGGCTCCCTCGGGGCTTTCGGCATGTAACAGTCCATCCAGCAGAATGCGAGTAGGAAAACTGAGTAATTACTCGATAATGCAGATCGAACCCGGTAATCAAGGAGGTTTGCATGCGAGATTGTTCTCAACAGGACGAGTTGACTGTCTTTGTTCTTGTCCGCGCCCTTCCGTCATGGCTGGCATTGCCCAGAGAGCAACGCCGACGGATCGGCCAGGAAGCGGTACCGGTCGAGACCGGCATCAGTGTTCGGCAGTTTGACAGCGAGGCCTTCACCACCTTGTGCTCCGATATATGGATGGTGTCGGTGCCTTCGGTCCGTACGCTCCACGCCATCATGGAGCGGCTGCGCGATACACCCCTGTTTGCGGTGCCCTATTTCGAACAGGTGGCAATCCTGGCCGCCATCGAAAACGGTTGGCAGCGTTATGAAGGCGAGATGCCGCAATATGATTGACGACCGCCCGATTATCGTCACCGGTGCAAGCCGGGGGATTGGTCTCGAACTCGTTCGGCAGTTGCTTGCTACGGGTCAAACCGTCGTCGGCGTCTCGCGCCATCCTCCCGATCTTCCAGAGACGGAGGGTTTTCGCTTCGTTGCCTGTGACCTTTCCAAGCCCACGCAACTTCCGACCTTGATAGACACACTGAACGCGCTTGCGCCGCGGGGATTAATCAACAATGCGGCGATCCAGACGGAGCTCGACCTTGTCACATCAGCGCCCGTCGACCTCGTGAAAAGCGTGGTGGCGGACGTTTTTGTCGATCTGGTCGCGCCGCTCTGCCTGTCATACGGGCTGCTCGCCACAATCGCCACCGCCCCAAAGGGGTTCGTTTGCAATGTGAACAGCGGACTTGCTCTCGCGCCAAAAGTCGCGGCGCCAGCATACTGCGCCGCAAAGGCGGGTCTCGGAAACACGACAATCGCGCTGCGCGGACGGGCCCGAGCCTGGCCCAACGTGCTGGTAAGCGAGGCGTTTTTGCCGCTGGTCGACACCGAGATGACCTCAGGACGTGGCAGAGGCAAGATCGACGCGAAAGTTGCCGCTGCGGCCATCCTGGATGGGCTGAACGGTGGGAAGTCCGAAATGTGGATAGGAAAGGCCCGGATACTTCGTCTGATCAATCGTCTGGCACCAGGAGTCGCACGACATCTTCTCCTGGGGTCGGTCCCGGCTAGCTTCGACTGATACCTCTCCTAGCGCCAATAATTGCAAGTTAGCAGCACGTCCGGGAAAGCGAGGATTTTCGAATGTCCGACCTGAGAGATAGGTGACGTTTTGTACCGAAGACATGGGTAACACTTTTTGCCTTTTGGCGGGAGGTGTTGATGCCGTGGAGAGAGATTTCGGTCCTGGAGCAGAGGACTTTGCAAACCATCGACAACCCGTTCGGCACGAGGTTGTCACCCATGTCTTAGGTACACGATGTTACCTATGTCTTCGGTATGGACAGAAGGCGAATTGGCGGAAGAGGTGGGATTCGAACCCACGGTACGGTTTCCCGCACGCCGGTTTTCAAGACCGGTTCCTTAAACCACTCGGACACTCTTCCATGCTCGATTGCGGCCTTTTAGCAGCTTTGGTCGCAGCGTCAATCTGCGCATGGGCGTGACATCATCAAGAGATGTCGTTTGCGGTCGTCTCGACCTGCGACAGAAGGGCTGCCGAAAGATATTTTGGTTAACCACCGACCTCGCGTTAACCGCGGGGAGGGAACCAAGGCCGGCGCCGGGAATTGATCGCTGCAAAGAGAGGAGCGACAAACCGATGACCGAATGGCTGAACGAGCGATACATCTCCCGCGACGAACACCAGAAGATTGTCGCCTATTACAAGAAGCTGGTGTCGCAGCTTTATTCCACCATCCGAGATCTTCGGAAGCCCGAGGAGGCCGCGCCTGTCCAACAGCCGGCAAGACCGGCGGCAGAAACGCCTGCGACCGTCGTTATCGACGATGGACGACCCGTTATACGGCAAACAGACAATGTCATCGTGGTCAATTTCCGGCGCGAACGCATGACGTCATCACCTGGGCTTGGTTCATAGCCGTCCGAAGGGCACCGTCTGCCCCCCGTTAATCCTTGATATACCAGTCCCAGCATAAAGTCTGGGGATGAGGGGTGCTTTTCGCGTCCATCGTGTCGTCGTCTTTCGGATCATTCTGTCTTGGCGACGACAGTTTGGGGCAATGTCGGCGTGGCAATGCTCGTGAATGGTGATGTTGAGTACGCGAGTATCATGAGTAAGAAAATCGCGACATTCGCTGGAGCCGCGCGTTGGCTCGCCTTGTCGGTCGTGTGCATTGGGGTCGCCTCGTGTTCGTCGACCACCGGTGAGAAAAAGAAGGCCCGTTCCAAGGAATATTTTGCCGAATCCGAATACGGCGTGAAAGCAAGCCCGCGGGTCGCTTCCGGCAAGAACGTGCCCAAGGGCGGCGGACGATATCTCGTCGGCAAGCCCTATGTGGTGCGGGGCAAGACCTATGTGCCTAAACTCAATCCGGACTACGAGGCGACAGGGCTCGCCTCCTGGTACGGTTCGGCTTTTCACGGCCGCAAGACGGCAAATGGCGAGGTCTACGACCAGTACCATATATCCGCCGCGCACCCGACGATGCCGCTGCCCAGTTATGCGCGGGTCACCAACATGGAAAACGGTAGCTCGGTGGTGGTGCGCGTCAACGATCGCGGACCGTTCCACCAGGGCCGGATCATCGATGTCTCAGAAAAGACGGCGGACCTGCTCGACATGAAGGGGACCGGTACCGCACGGGTCCGCGTCGAGTATGTCGGACCGGCGCGCATGGACGGTCACGACATGCCGTTCCTGATGGCCTCCTATTCGCCCAAAGGCAGCCGCCTGCCGCAGGTGATGCCCGATGGCATCGGCGGTCCGGGTATCATGGTGGCCTCCGCCAGCGCGCAGGCCACCTCAGTCGTGCCGGTCGCGGCACCGACACCGTCACCTGCTCCGCAGTCAACGGCCACCGCATTCGCGACGGTATCCGCCGATAGTTCGAACGGCGACGCATTCATGCAATTCATTTTGCTGCCTGAGATCGGGCCTGTCCCCCCGGAGCGCCCCGATCGCAGTTTCGCGCTCGGCGACGGTACGCTGTCATCGGCCTATGCGAGCAGCGAGGAACCCGCGTCGGCGCTTGCATTCGAGGCCATTCTGGTGCGAGATGACCGCCTCACTGAAGCGGCGATTCAGGCTTTCGCCGCGCGACGCGCGCCGGCCGGTCAACGCTGACGCAAACGCATTTCCATGCGGTCCCGCCGGGCCGCGAGACGGACATCACCATGCGGACCTGCCTCGCCGTCCTGGCGCTGATTTTCCTTGTTCTGACGACGCCTGCCATCCGAGCCCAGGAGGCGCCCGGCTTTGAGGCGAAGGCGCCGCGCGTGCTGATGATCGAGGACTCAACGGGCACCGTGCTGCTTGCCAAGGGTGAGAACGAGGTGTTCCCGCCGGCGTCGCTTGCCAAGCTGATGACGCTGGAAGTCGTTTTCGATGCCCTGAAACGGGGCGAGATCACGCTTGATACCACCTACACCGTCTCGGAACATGCATGGCGGACGGGCGGCGCGCCGTCGCGGACCTCGACGATGTTCGCCGCACTGAAATCGACGATCCGCGTCGAGGATCTCCTGAAGGGCATCGCCGTGCAGATGGCCAATGACGGCTGCATCATTCTGGCGGAAGGGATGGCTGGAAGCGAGGCGGCTTTCGCGGCGCGCATGACGGATCGGGCAAAGGCGATCGGTCTCAAGAACTCCACGTTTTCGAACGCGACGGGCCTTCCTGATCCCGGCAACAGGACGACACTTGCCGATATGGTGACGCTGGCGCGCCATCTGCACGCGACTTATCCGGAGCAATACCGGTTGCTGGCGCAGACCGAATTCGAGTGGAACAAGATCCTGCAGCGCAACCGTAACAACCTGCTTGCCCTCGCTCTCGGCGTCGACGGGCTGACCAGCGGCTATGCGGAGGAAAGCGGATTTGCGATCGTGACATCGGCGGAAGCAAACGGCGTGCGGCTGTTTCTGGCAATGAGCGGGCTTGCGAGCGAGAAGGAGCGGACCGAGGAAAGCATACGGGTGCTGCAGTGGGGGCAAACCAAATTCGAACGGCGTTCGCTTTTCAAGGCCGGCGAAGCGGTCGGGGCCGCCAGTGTCTACGGTGGCGCGGTGTCGACGGTCGATCTCAAGCCGACATCCGGTGTCGACGTCTTCCTGCCGGTCAACAATCCCGACCGGCTGAGCGCCCGTATCGTCTATCGCTGGCCCTTGACGGCACCCGTCGAGGCCGAGCAAAGCGTCGGCGAGCTGCGCATTCTCGCGGGCGAGCGGGTGTTGCGGACCGTGCCACTTGTCACGGTTGCCGCGGTCGAAAAGGGCACGCTTCGCCAGCAGGCATGGGACGCCTTGGTGGAGCTGCTGTTCTTCTGGCTGTGATCGCCAGCAGACAAAGCTGCGTTGGGCGGCGCAAGCCGCGTTTGCGCTGTTTCGATGGACGGCAACATGCGCTAAACAGGTGCCAATTGCACCGCACGAGACGGAATCAGGGTTTTGACGCAGGCTAAGGGATTGTTCGTGACGTTCGAGGGAGGCGAGGGGGCTGGCAAGTCGACCCAGATTCGCCGCCTTGCCGATTCCCTGCGGAGGGCCGGACATGACGTGCTGACGACGCGCGAACCGGGCGGCTCACCGGGCGCGGAGGCGCTGCGCCACGTTCTTCTGTCGGGGGCGGCCGAGCCGTTCGGCACGGCGATGGAAGCCATCCTTTTCGCCGCGGCCCGCAACGATCACGTCGAGAACGTCATCCGCCCGGCGCTCGGCAAAGGCTTCATCGTGCTCTGCGACCGGTTCATGGATTCCTCCCGTGTCTACCAGGGCGTGACCGGCGATCTTCCGTCCGACCTCATCGATGCGCTCGAGCGGATCGCGATCAACGGCGTGCGTCCCGATCTTACTGTTATCCTTGATCTTCCTGCCAGTGTTGGTCTGGAGCGCGCGCAGCGTCGGGCCGGCGAGCAGGGGCTGGCCGGTGACCCCGACCGCTTCGAGAAAGAGGAACTCGAGACGCACGAACGGCGACGCCAGGCGTTCCTCGAGATCGCATCGGCCGATCCGCGCCGCTGCCGCGTCGTCGACGCGAGTTCGGAGGCCGATTTCGTGGCGCGTTCGGTTCTCGATGAAGTTGAGGAGCGGTTGGCCCGGGGGCACGCTGCTTCTGCAAAAACCACGGTCGGCGCGACATGACGGACAATGCGCCGGGCGTGTTGGAGGGGGCGATCGCGCCCTCGGTCAACACGGCCATCTACGGTCATCAGGAGGCGCAGGATTTCCTGGCGCAGAGTTATCGTTGGGGCAAGGGGCACCACGCGCTGCTGATCGAAGGGCCTGAGGGTATCGGCAAGGCAACGCTCGCCTTCCGCTTCGCGAACCATGTGCTCAGCCATCCCGACCCGTCGACGGCTCCCGAGCGGCTGGCGGCGCCGGATGCGGCAAGCGCAGTCAGCCGGCAGATCGCGAGCGGCGCCAGCCACAATCTTCTGCACCTGACGCGGCCCGTCGATGAAAAGACGGGCAAGGCGAAGTCGGCGATCACCGTCGACGAGGTGCGCAAGGCAGGGCATTTCTTCTCGCAGACGTCGGGCAGCGGCAACTGGCGGATCGTGATCATCGACCCGGCCGACGATCTCAACCGCAACGCCGCCAACGCGATCCTCAAGATTCTCGAGGAGCCGCCGAAGCGCGCCCTGTTCCTCGTGCTCAGCCATGCCCCGGGCAAGCTGTTGCCGACCATCCGGTCGCGCTGCCAGCCTCTGAGGCTCGCGCCGCTTGGCGACGGTGAGCTAACGGCGGCGCTGAAGCATCTGGGATATGGGTTCCGCTCGGACGAGGAAGCGCAAAAGGTCTTGTCACTTGCCGCCGGCAGCGTGTCGCGCGCGCTGAAGATCATCAACTATGGAGGCCTCGATATTATCGCCGCCTTCGACAAGGTCGTGTCGCAGACGGGTCCATCGCAGCGCAAGGCCATGCACCAGATCGCCGATGCGCTCAGCGGTCGCGACAACGAGGCGGCGTTCGATTTCTTCGTCGAGCACATCCTCGATCATGCGGCCGACGCGGCACGGGCGGCGGCGCGGGCAGGGGATCTCGCAACAGCCGAGCGCCATGCGCGGCTCACGTCAACCATCGCCGAGCGCTTTCGCGTCTCGACCGCCTACAATCTCGACCGGAAACAGACGATTCTCGACGCCTTCGGCGACTTGTTCGGCTGAGAAGGCGTGCGTTGCCGTCATGGCGGCCGGCGAGAAAACTTGTGTTTCGCAAAGCGGCGACATGCGCTAAGAGCGGCGTGACGTTTCAAGACATAGCCTCCGAAGGCCATCCATGAGCAACAATTTCTACATCACCACTGCCATCGCCTACCCGAACGGCAAGCCGCATATCGGCCATGCCTACGAGCTGATCGCCACCGACGCGATCGCGCGCTTCCAGCGCCTCAACGGCATGGATGTGTTCTTCCTGACCGGAACCGACGAACACGGGCAGAAGATGCAGCAGACCGCACGGGCTGAAGGGGTGACGACGGAAGAGCTCGCCAAGCGCAATTCGGACGAATTCAGAGCGATGGGCAAGCTGCTCAATGCCTCAAACGACGACTTTATCCGCACCACGGAACAGCGCCATCACCAGACCGTGCAGGAGGTCTGGCGGCGCATGGCCGCCAATGGCGACATCTACAAGGACAGCTATGCCGGCTGGTATTCGGTCCGCGACGAAGCCTACTATCAGGAAGAAGAAACGGAACTGCGCGGCGACGGCGTGCGCTACGGGCCGCAGGGGACACCCGTCGAGTGGGTGGAGGAGGAGAGCTACTTCTTCAAGCTGTCCGAATACCAGGAGCGGCTGCTGGCGCATTATGAAGCCAATCCGGACTTCATCGGTCCTGCCGAGCGCAAGAACGAGGTGATTTCCTTCGTCAAATCGGGCCTCAAGGATCTTTCGGTCTCGCGCACCACGTTCGACTGGGGCATCAAGGTACCGGATGATCCGAAGCACGTGATGTATGTCTGGGTCGATGCGCTGACCAACTACATCACAGCGACCGGTTACGTCGAAGACACCAATGGACCGCGTGCGAAATACTGGCCGGCCGACATCCATATCATCGGCAAGGACATCATCCGTTTCCACGCCGTCTACTGGCCGGCCTTCCTGATGTCGGCGGGCCTGCCGCTGCCGAAGAAGGTGTTCGCGCACGGCTTCCTGCTCAACAAGGGCGAGAAGATGTCGAAGTCGCTCGGCAACGTGGTCGACCCGATCAATCTCGTCAATCATTTCGGTCTTGATCCGCTGCGATACTTTCTGATGCGCGAAGTGTCGTTCGGCCAGGACGGCAGCTATAGCGAGGAGGCGATCGCGACCCGCATCAATGCCGATCTTGCCAATGGCATCGGTAATCTGGCGAGCCGCTCGCTGTCGATGATCGTCAAGAACTGCGACGGCAAGATTCCCGAGTGCGGCCCGCTGGCCGAGGCCGACGAGGCGATGCTCGCGTCCGTGGACGGCTTGCTTGCCATTTGCCGCGAGGAGATGGAGAAGCTCGCGATCCACAAGGCGGTCGCGGCGATCATCGCCGTGGTGTCTGAAGCCGACAGGTACTTCGCCGGCCAGGAGCCCTGGGCGCTGAAGAAGACCGATCCGGCGCGCATGGGCACAGTGCTCTATGTAACGGCGGAAGTGGTGCGCCAGATCGCGCTCCTGCTGGCGCCCTATATGCCCGACTCGGCTGAAAAGCTGCTCGATCTCGTTGCTTCGCCGGCGAACAAGCGCGACTTTGCTGCGCTTGGCAAGGCCGGCAGGCTCATATCGGGGACGCCGCTTGAGGCACCGAAGCCGGTCTTCCCGCGTTATGTTCCGCCGGAAGTCGACAAGGCCTGAGTTCATGCTGATCGATACGCACTGCCATCTCGATTTCGCCGATTTCGACGAGGAGCGCGATGCTCTCGTCGAACGGGCGCACGCGGCCGGCGTTGCGCAGATGGTGACGATTTCGACGCGGGTTCGCAAGCTCGACACGCTGCTGGCGCTGACGGAGCGTTATCCGTCGGTGTTCTGTTCGGTCGGTACGCATCCCAACAATGCCGGCGACGAGCTTGACGTCACGGCAGAAGAACTCGTGAAGCTTTCGGCCCATCCAAAAGTGGTGGCGATCGGCGAGGCGGGGCTAGACTATTTCTACGACACGCAGAAGCCCGAGGACCAGAAAACCGGCCTCATCCGCCATATCGAGGCGGCGCGTGAAACGAAACTGCCGCTGGTGATCCACAGTCGCAGCGCCGACGACGACATGGCTGCGATCCTCACCGGTGAAACAGGGAAGGGGGCCTTCCCCTTTATCCTGCACTGCTTTTCCAGCGGCGAGCGGCTGGCCGAGGTCGGCGTCGAACTCGGCGGCTACGTTTCCTTCTCCGGCATCCTGACCTTTCCAAAATCCACAGAGTTGCGCGATATCGCGGCAAAGGTGCCGCTCGACCGGCTGCTGGTCGAGACCGATGCGCCGTATCTGGCGCCCAAGCGCTGGCGCGGCAAACGCAACGAGCCGTCCTACGTCGTCAACACGGCGGAGGTGCTGGCGGAGACCAAGGGGCTGCCGTTCGAGGAGATGGCCAAAATCACGACGGACAACGCGTTCCGTATCTTCTCGAAAATGCCGAGGCTCTGAGCGGATGTCGCTGCGCCGTCGCTTCACCATTCTCGGCTGCTCGTCCTCGCCAGGCGTGCCACGCATCAATGGCGACTGGGGCGCCTGCGATCCCGCCAATCCGCGCAACCGGCGGACACGCGCGTCCTTCCTGATAGAGCAGATCGGCGAGGATGGCGGCAAGACGGTCGTGGTTGTCGACACCGGGCCTGATTTCCGGGCGCAGATGATCGCCGCCGGAGTGACGAAAATCGACGCGGTGATCTACACGCACGCCCACGCGGATCATCTACACGGCATCGACGACCTGCGTGGTTATTTCATCATGCAGAACCATCGAATCCCGATCTACGCCGAGCCGGTGACCATGGAACGTATCCGGCAAGGGTTCGGTTACTGCCTCGAAACGCCGCCCGGCAGCAGCTATCCGCCGATCGTGAAACCGATCGTGATCGACGATCTTGCGACGCCCGTCGTGGTCGATGGAGCCGGCGGGCCGATTTCCTTGCTGCCCCTGGTCCAACAGCACGGCGACATCATCTCGCTTGGCCTGCGGATCGGCAACGTGGCGTATTGTTGCGATGTCAGCGATTTCCCTGGAACCACGGTGGCGAAACTTTCGGATCTCGACGTGCTGGTCATCGACGCCTTGCAATACCGACATCATCCGAGCCATCTGTCGCTGGAACAGTCGCTCGGCTGGATAGAACGGCTCGGGCCGAAACGCGCGATCCTGACCCACATGCATACGCCACTGGACTACGAGACCGTGATGGCCGAAACTCCGCCGCACGTCGAACCGGCCTACGACCAGATGTCGTTCGACGTCGAGATCGACGACGGTTCTCCGTCGGCACATTAGTATTCTGCCACAAGCCACTGATACCCAACGTCCAAGTCCGAAAGGAAACCTCATGATCTGCATCTTCATCCAGGTTCGCTGCAAGCCCGGGCGTACCTATGAGGTAGCCGACAGGATCTATGAGAAGGAAGTGGTGTCGGAGCTGTACTCGACCAGCGGTGAGTACGATCTCCTGGCGAAGGTCTATGTGCCAGAAGGTGAAGATGTGGGGAAATACGTGAATGACATCTTCGCCGATATCGCAGACGTCGACCGGACGCTGACAACGCTGACCTTCAAGGCTTTCTGAGCGCTGGTGCGATTTCGCGATAAGTGCGCCTATAGCATTTAGTTCCATAATCTATCTTATGCAATCGACATCTCACACAGCTATTTAGTAATGCGACAGTTGGGCCAGTTAGAGATGCGACAGTCTCGCCTCTTGATGCACTGGTCAACGCCAACGTCGGGAGCATTGCATCGCCTCGAAGTCATTTTTCAAATGCAACGAAGACAATAATGGCCATAGTTGCAGGAGGATGGAATGTCACACTCCCCGGCTCGCATTGGCTTCCTGTCGATGGTGAACGCCGGCTGGCCTGGTGTTGACGCCGTCGTCGGCACGATCGATCAGCAGTCGTCCGTCGTACCGGCTGACGCGCCTTAAGGTTTGTCTCTTTCTCCATATCAATCCAAGGATGCGGACGTTCGGGCTTTGGCTTAGCCTCACCCCGGACAGTCGCGAACTCATACGGAACGAAGAGGCCTGAGATGGAACACGCGGTTCACGCAGCAAAGCCGCAACTCGTGAAATCCCGCGCCGGCGGATGGTTGCCCCGGGATCCGGCCCACACGGCCGCCTGGATCGCACGGCTGCGGGATGCGGCCAAGGGACAAGACTTGGCCGATGTTCCGCCGATCGCCGACTTCAGGGCGATGGTCGAGAGCGATCAGACGCTCTACAATCTTGCGCAGGCCATGTTTGCGCAGGCCTATCAGCTAGCGCCGACGACGCCGCTCGGACAGCCATCGGTCGAAACCTTCGATGAGTTTCTCACTCTTCTGAACCTCATCATGACGACGGCGCCGGAGGCCTATCAGGATATAGCCAGCCAACAGCCGGCAGGTCTCATCGGATTCCCGATCAACGCCCTCCTCGACTGGCCGATGGCGACGGAACCCGGATATACCTTCTTCTCGAACGCGGTCGTGAACCAGCTGTTCAAACGTATCCTGGCCTACTGGTCACAGTTTCTCACCTCGCCTGCCTCGCGTTACGTTCTGACAGAACAACCCTATCCGGTCAGTCCGACGACGGAGGCCGTCGCCTGGCTGAGTATGGCCGCGCAGCAGGAAATGGTGCAGGTCGCCATGTCAGCGCTGGGTGATGGCGCAAACCCCACGCCCGACCGGTTCCAGTCCATCTTCAACTGCATTCCAGGCGCGCAGTATCTGGGTTTTTCGTCGTGGGACGACTTCTTCACGCGCACCTTTCGGACCGGGGTGCGCCCCGTTTCGGCGCCGGGAGATGACAGTGTCATAGCGAACGCCTGCGAATCCGCACCGCTCCAGGTGGTGAACAACGTCTCCGCGAGCGCCCAGTTCTGGATCAAGGGGCAGCCCTACTCCCTCGGCGACATCCTCGCATTCGACGATCTGGCGCCACAGTTTACCGGCGGCACGATCTATCAGGCGTTTCTCAGCGCGCTCAGTTACCACCGATGGCACAGCCCGGTCTCCGGCACGGTCGTCAAAGCGTACGTCGTCGGAGGCTCCTATTACCTCGAAAACCTGTACGAAGGTTTTGCAAATCCCGGAGGGGCCGATCCGAGCGCTCCGAACGATTCACAGCCGTTCCTGACGGCCGTCGCGACGCGCGGTGTTATCTTCATCCAGGCTGATAACCCCGCAATCGGTCTGATGGCCGTCATCCCGGTCGGCATGGCCGAAGTATCGAGCTGCGAAATCACCGTGAAGCCAGGAGACCGTGTAACCAAGGGCGATCAGATCGGCATGTTCCATTTCGGCGGATCGACCCATTGCCTGGTGTTCCGGCCGGGCGTCAACCTGGACTTCCACTTCTACGGGCAGACCCCGGGCCTCGATGCCATCAATATGCGGGTGAACACCGCGCTGGCGACGGTGCTTTGATTGTTGTCGCCAAGGAAAACACGAAGGAGGGTCATTTACGTCGGAAGGAAAAGCTTGGTCGGAAAGCCACGCGCAAGTATAACCTGCCATCATGACAAGCTGTATGAATCTGTTATTCTATCTTTGCGAATCAGTAATTTAGTGCGGCGAAACTCAATTTGGAATGGATATCATGGGGGAACCAGATCCTTTTGAAGTCTGGGCGCTTCAGCGTGCCCAGCAGATCGTGCTCAACGAGGGCGTCGATCTCATGCATTCGGCGCAGTGGCTCGACAAGAAACTGACCCAGCGCAATTCGGCAAGGCTGCGAAACGCCATCTGCCAATCGCTGATCGAAGCCATGGAAATCCGGCTGGCCGACATGGCCGAGCACGGAGAGGCTGCGCAGCGCAAGACGGAAAAGGCGGCCTGAGGGGGGGACAGGAACGCCCCTCGTCAGATTTGACCGCCATCAAGCAGAATGACCTCTGCTTCATCCATCTCCATAATGAGGACACGTCTCGCGATATCTTGCGCGAAGCCATTCCTTGCAAAGGCTGCGAACTCCTTCTGGCGGCGCTGGAGATCGAGCTCGACGCGTCGATACGGCCCGAGGGCTCTCTTGCGAGCGAAAACAACGGCCGCCCGCAGATCATCCGTTTCGTGCAGCGCCTCGCCTATGGTGGTGGAGGCAATGCCCTTTTCGGACAGCTTGCGCGTGATCATCCGCTTCGATTTGCCGGCGCGGGCCGCAGAACGTGCTTTCACCCCGGCATAAGCGGTGTCGTCGAGCGCGCCCACCTGACGACCGAACTGAAGGGCGGTCTCCACCAGCCGTTCCACCTGTCGCTCGGAGATAGCCTCGAACTTCTGACGCGCCTTGCGACGGATGGCGACAACGAGTTCATACTCGCTCATCATGCGGCGGGATAGACGATAGGCAGCCGAGTTTTTCGCCCATGCAAGCATGCGCGGCGTGGCATCGCCGTCGGTGTCTCGCTCCTGTTCGTCCACCCTTCCCTCTCCATCAACCGACCCGTTATCGTGCATCGTTCACAATCGTCGCACGAATTGTGCATGACGTGCCGCGTATCGGTGAACGATACAATCGGGTAACTAACGGCCGAAATAAAGCGGTTCGGAGAAAGATGCCATGCTCGTCAACGGAAAATGGACTGCCGACTGGCAGCCGGTGCAGGCGACCGACGCCAAGGGCGGTTTTGTCCGCCAGATTTCTGGGTTTCGTAACTGGGTGACCGTCGATGGCGCGGCCGGGCCAACCGGTGACGGCGGTTTCAAGGCCGAAGCCGGTCGCTATCACCTCTACGTCGCACTGATCTGCCCATGGGCCTCGCGCACGCTGATCGGGCGCAAGCTCAAAGGGCTGGACGACGTGATTTCCGTTTCCGTCGTCGAGCCGGCGCTCGGCGATTTCGGCTGGGAATTCGGCGACTACCCCGGATCGGATCGCGACACCATCAACCGCGTGCGGTACCTGCACGAACTCTATACCCGCGCCGACCCGACCTATACAGGCCGCGCGACGGTGCCGGTGCTCTGGGATAAGAAGACCGGAACGCTCGTCAATAACGAGTCTGCCGATATCCTGCGCATGTTGAACTCAGGGTTTGGGGCGCTCGCGAAGAATGACATCGATCTCTATCCGCAACACTTGCGGGACGAGATCGACGCGTTGAATGCGGAAATCTATCCGAAGCTCAACAATGGCGTCTATCGCGCCGGTTTCGCCACGACGCAGGTGGCCTACGAGGAGGCGTTCGCGGACGTCTTCGAAATGCTCGATAGGTTGGACCAGCGGCTCGCCGTCGCAGGGCCCTATCTCACAGGCGAGTCGCTTACAGAGGCCGACATTCGCCTTTTCGTGACGCTGGTGCGGTTCGACGTCGCCTATCACGGGGTGTTCAAATGCAACCTGCGCCGTATCGCCGACTATGGGGCCTTGTCGGCTTACATGATGCGGATTCTGGACCTGCCGGGCGTACGCGAGACAGTCAACATCGACCATATCAAGCGGGGCTACTATTCGATCAAGGCGCTCAATCCGAGTCGTGTGGTCCCGGTCGGACCGGATATTCCCGGCCTGGCGCCGGTGACATTCACTGCTGGATGACGATCCGGTCTCAGACCGGATCGATGTCGCCCCTCGCCCACATCTCCTGGGTTTCGGCGTAGAAGTCCTCGAAGCGACCCTCCTCGATCGCCTTGCGGATCCCCTGCATCAGTTCCTGGTAGTAGGCGAGGTTGTTCCAGGAGAGCAGCATGCCGCCGAGCGCCTCGTTGGAGCGGACGAGGTGGTGAAGATAGGCGCGGGAATAGTCACGCGAGGCCGGGCAGTTGGACTGCTCGTCGAGCGGGCGCATATCCTCGGCGTGACGAGCGTTGCGGATGTTCACCTTGCCGCGCCGCGTGAAGGCAAGGCCATGGCGACCCGAGCGCGTGGGCATCACGCAGTCGAACATGTCGACGCCGCAGGCGACGGACTTCAGGATATCATCGGGCGTACCGACGCCCATCAGGTAGCGTGGCTTCTCCGTCGGCAGCACCGGCAGGGTGACGTCGAGCATCTTGAGCATCACATCCTGCGGCTCGCCGACGGCAAGGCCGCCGACGGCGTATCCCTTGAGGTCGAGCTGCTTCAGCCCCTCCGCCGAGCGGACGCGCAGGTCGGGCATGTCACCGCCCTGGACGATACCGAACATGGCCTTGCCCGGCTGGTCGCCGAAGGCGAGGCGGCAGCGCTCGGCCCAACGCAGCGACATTTCCATGGCGCGCTCGATTTCCTTGCGTTCGGCCGGCAACGCGACGCACTCGTCGAGCTGCATCTGGATATCGGAACCCAGAAGACCCTGGATTTCGATGGAGCGCTCCGGCGACATATGATGGGTGGAACCGTCGACGTGGCTCTTGAAGGTCACGCCCTTCTCATCGATTTTGCGGAGGCCGGAGAGCGACATAACCTGAAAACCGCCGGAGTCGGTGAGGATCGGATGTGGCCAGCGGATCAGCTCATGCAGGCCGCCAAGGCGCGCGACGCGTTCGGCGCCCGGCCGCAGCATCAGGTGGTAGGTGTTGCCGAGGATGATGTCGGCGCCGGTGTCGCGCACCTGATCGAGATACATCGCCTTGACAGTGCCGACCGTGCCGACCGGCATGAACGCGGGCGTGCGGATCGTGCCACGCGGCATGGAGACTTCCCCCAGCCGGGCCTTGCCGCTGGTGGCCTTCAGCTTGAACTCGAACTTCTCGTGCATGTCAGTTTTTCCGGGTGAGCAGGCTGCTGTCGCCGTAGGAATAGAAGCGATAGCCCGTCTTGATGGCATGGTCATAGGCGGCCTGCATCGTGTCGAGGCCGCAGAAGGCCGAAACGAGCATGAACAGCGTCGATTTCGGAAGGTGGAAGTTGGTCATCAACACGTCGACCGCGCGGAAGCGGTAGCCCGGCGTGATGAAGATACCCGTTGGGCCCGCAAAGGGCCGGATGACGCCATCCTCGCCCGCGGCGCTCTCAATCAAACGAAGGGAGGTGGTGCCGACGCAGACGATCCGACCTCCCCTCTCCCTCACGGCATTGAGCCTGGCAGCTGTCGACGCGGAGACGTGACCGATCTCCTCGTGCATCCTGTGTTCGGTGGTGTCGTCGCCCTTGACCGGCAGAAAGGTACCGGCGCCGACATGCAGCGTCACGAAATGGCGCTCGATGCCGGCAGCGTCGAGCTTCGCGAAGAGATCCGGGGTAAAGTGCAGGCCGGCGGTCGGTGCCGCGACGGCGCCCTCTTCCCGGGCATAGATGGTCTGGTAGTCGGCCCGGTCCTTCTCGTCCTCGTCGCGCTTCGAAGCGATATAGGGCGGAAGCGGAATGTGGCCGACGGTGGCGATCGCCTCGTCGAGGGCGGCGCCGGAGAAGTCGAACCTCAGCGTCACCTCGCCCGCATCGCCCTTCTCTTCGACCAACGCGCCGAGCTTGCCGAGCAGGCAGGCGTTTCCGGTGTGGCCGAATTCGATCCGGTCGCCCTGCTTGATGCGCTTGCCGGGACGGGCGAAGGCCTTCCAGCGGCTCTGGTCGAGGCGCATGTGCAGCGTCGCGGAGACCGGTGTTTCCTGCGCGCCCTCGCGCAGTCGCACACCTTCGAGTTGGGCGGGAATGACTTTTGTGTCGTTGAACACGAGCGCATCGCCCGGCTTCAGGAACGACGGCAGGTCGAAAACATGGCGATCCTCCAGCACCGGCTCTCCGTCCGGCCGGACGACGAGCAGGCGCGCGTGATCGCGCGGGCTTGCGGGCCGCAGCGCAATGTTTTCCTCCGGAAGGTCGAAGTCGAACAGGTCGACACGCATGTTGGTGTTCCCAGAAACGAAAAACCCGCCCGGCGCCTTGTCGACGCGGGGCGGGTTTGTCCAATAGCGGCCTCAGGCGTCGGCGGCAACCTTCATCGACACGATGGAGTCGGGATCGCGCACAGGCTCGCCCTTCTTGATCTGGTCGATGACGTCCATGCCTTCGATAACCTGACCCCACACGGAGTACTGCTTGTTGAGCCACGGCGCATCGGTAAAGCAGATGAAGAACTGCGAGTTGGCCGAGTTCGGGCTCTGCGAGCGCGCCATCGAGCAGGTGCCGCGCACATGCGGCGTCGCGGAAAACTCGGCCTTCAGGTCAGGCTTGTCGGAGCCGCCCATGCCGGCGCGGCCCGGATTGAAGTCCTTGCCGCCCTGCTTGCCAAACTTGACGTCGCCGGTCTGGGCCATGAAGTCCTCGATCACGCGGTGGAAGACCACGCCATCATAGGCGCCTTCGCGCGACAGTTCCTTGATACGGGCGACATGTTCGGGGGCGACTTCCGGCAGAAGCTGGATGACAACCTTGCCCTTCGTCGTTTCCATGACGATCGCGTTTTCCGGGTCCTTGATCTCGGCCATCGGTATTCTCCTTTTTATTTGGGGCGGTGCTGTTACGGGCGTCCGACGGTGACCTTGATCATACGATCAGGATCACTGACTTCGCCGTTTCCACCTTCGCCGCGCTTGATCTTGTCGACGTTCTCCATGCCTGAGACAACCTTGCCGACCACGGTGTACTGACCGTTGAGGAAGCTTCCATCGGCGAACATGATGAAGAACTGGGAGTTGGCCGAGTTTGGATCCTGGGCCCGCGCCATGCCGACCGTGCCGCGTTCAAAGGGAACGTCGGAGAACTCGGCGGGCAGGTCCGGCAGGCTCGAGCCGCCGGTGCCGGCGCGCGAACCGTCAAAGCCATCCTGCATGTCGCCAAACTGCACGTCACCGGTCTGTGCCATGAAGCCTTCTATAACACGATGGAAGGCGACGTTGTCGTATTCACCCTTCGATGCCAGTTCCTTCATTCGCGCGACGTGCTGCGGCGCGACATTGGGCAGGAGTTCGATCACGACCGGACCATCCTTGAGCTGGATCGTCAGATAGTCATCCTCGGCTGCCGCCGCGGTGCCGGAAAAACCGGCGAGGGCGAGAAGTCCGGCAAGGGCAAGACCAATGAGTTTCATGGATTCTCCCATTCTTTCTTAGAAAGGCTCACTTCGCGAGCCTCGATTTTAATGCATCGAGCACGGCTGATGGCACAAATGCGCTGACATCGCCTCCCATGGATGCGATCTGCCGGACCAATGTGGCCGTTATGGGCCGCGAGGAGGTACCGGCGGGCAGGAATATGGTCTGCAGGTCCGGCGCCATGCGGCTATTCATGCCGGCCATCTGCATCTCGTAGTCGAGATCGGTCCCGTCGCGCAGACCGCGCAGGAGTAGTTTTGCTCCGTTCGCACGGGCGGCATCGATGGCCAGACCGTCGAAGGCGACGACATCGACATCCCCTGCCCGTCCAGGCAAGACTGCTTCCAAGGACTTTCGGATGAGATCGGCGCGTTCATCGAACGAAAACAACGGCGTCTTGCCGGGATGAATGCCGATCGCGACGATTACCTTGGGAACAACATTCAGCGCCTGGACGAGGACGTCCAGGTGACCATTGGTCATCGGATCGAAGGACCCGGGGTAGAAAGCTGTTGTCATCGGGGACCGAGGTTGAGTTTGACGCCTTTTGTCACGGAAGGCCTCCCTCCGCAAGACATTTGCGGCAGCTTGAACCCCTCGAAGATGAACGCCAGATGAACGGGCGGTTCAGGCAGGTTTCAGAGCGTATATGCGAAAAAGCATCATGATCGCGAATAAGCGCGACTGCTTGACGGATTTACCATGCTTGCACTTCTTGCCCTTGCCTCTATCGGAATCTCTCTCGTCTTCGAGAAAGTTTTATGGCATTGATTGTGCGCTGCAAAAAAGCGCTTGCCACAGAAGTGCCGAAAAGTTAAGCCCGCCGAGTTTCTGGACATTTTTATACCTTTTTCGCCTCTTACGGGAACAACGTCAGCGCCCGTGCATTGAAGGAGCGCGAGAGAGGAGATCCAAAGGGATTTAAAGCCATGCCTGACAAAGTGACAGTGATCAACTTGCTCTGGATGATGACCATGTCCGCTATGCTGGCGACGTCAGTCGGGTTCTACATGGAACGCGAAGACCAGGCGAATTTTTACGGTCCGCCAATAACTGCCCGCTATCATAGCTTCGGAAACTGAAAAAGCGCGTAAGGCGCCCGTGGAAACGAAGGGAATGAAGGACGATGTTTGCAACTCTGACCGTGCTCGCCGCGCTCATCAGCGGCATGTTCGTCCTGACGATAGCATCAACCGTGACCGCGCTGCGTCGTGAACGCGATGAGCTGAAGGCAATGATGTCCCGGCGAGAACTCTTCTAGCGCCACTGAGCCTATCAGCACGTTTCAGCCGCCCCCGTGATCCGAGGGCGGCTTTTCTTTATCTTATTCACTGCCTTCCGGGGAGGTTTCGCCTCCGGCGGGATCACCGCCGATTTCGGCGTTGTCTGCCGCTTCGACAACGTCCTCGTCTTCCTCCGGTTCGCTGATCCGCTCGACGGAGACGACCTTCTCGTCCTTTGCCGTTGAGAAGATCGTGACGCCCTTCGTCGCACGGCTGGCGATCCGGATTCCGTCGACCGGGACTCGGATCAACTGCCCACCGTCGGAGACGAGCATGAGTTGGTCCTTGTCCTCGACAGGGAAGGCCGCAACCAGTTCACCGATCTCCGATGTCTTCGATGTGTCGGTGGCGCGGATACCCTTGCCGCCGCGGCCGGAGGTGCGGAAGTCGTAGGAGGACGACCGTTTCCCGAAGCCACGCTCGGAGACGGTCAGTACGAACTGTTCGCGCGCCTTCAATTCCTGATAGCGCTCGTCGGAAAGTTCTCCTTCCGCGCCGACCTCTTCTCCAACGAGGGAGATTTCCTCCTCATCGACGCCCATCGCCCGGCGCTCCGCAGCAGAGCGCTTCAGATAGGCCGCGCGCTCCCAGGGTTCGGCGTCGACATGGCCGAGGATGGTCATCGAGATCAGGCGATCGCCGTCCGCGAGCGAGATACCCCGGACGCCGATCGAGTTGCGGCCGGCAAAGACGCGCACCTCGTCCACGGGGAAGCGGATCGCCTGGCCGAGCGCCGTCGTGATCAGTACGTCGTCGCGATCGGTGCAGGTTTCCACCGAGAGGATCTCGTCGCCCTCTTCCTCGAGCTTCATCGCGATCTTGCCGTTGCGGTTGACCTGGACGAAATCGCTGAGCTTGTTGCGGCGAACGGTGCCCCGTGTCGTCGAGAACATGACATCAAGATTGTCCCAGGTCTTTTCGTCCTCGGGCAGCGGCATGATCGTGGTGATCCGCTCGCCGGGCTCAAGCGGCAGCATGTTGATCAATGCCTTGCCGCGCGATGTCGGCGTGCCGATCGGCAGGCGCCAGACCTTTTCCTTGTAGACGATGCCGCGCGAGGAGAAAAAGAGCACCGGCGTGTGCGTATTGGCCACGAACAGGCGGGTGGCGAAATCCTCGTCCTTCATCGCCATGCCGGAACGGCCCTTGCCGCCGCGACGCTGGGCGCGGTAGGTGACGAGCGGGACCCGCTTGATGTAGCCGGCATGGCTGACGGTGACGACCATGTCCTCGCGGGCGATCAGGTCTTCGTCATCCATCTCCAGGCCGCCGTCGAGGATCTGGGTACGGCGCGGCGTGCCGAACTCGTCGCGGATCGCAGCCATCTCTTCTTTGACGATTTGCTGGATGCGGATGCGCGAGGACAGGATATCGAGATAGTCGGTGATCTCGGCGCCGATCTTGTTCAGCTCCTCGTCGATTTCATCGCGACCGAGGGCAGTCAGGCGGGCGAGGCGCAGTTCGAGGATCGCCCTCGCCTGCTCCTCGGAGAGATTGTAGGTGTTGTCGTCGTTGATGCGATGACGCGGATCGTCGATCAGGCGGATCAGGGCCTCGACGTCATGCGCCGGCCAGCGCCGCTCCATCAACTGCTCGCGTGCGGTCTGTGGATCGGGGGCGCGACGGATGAGGTTGATGACCTCATCGATGTTGGCAACGGCGATCGCCAGACCGACCAGGACGTGGGCGCGATCGCGCGCCTTGCGCAGCAGGAACTTGGTGCGGCGGCTGACGACATCCTCGCGGAAGGCGACGAAGGCGCGCAGCATGTCGAGCAGGCTCATCTGCTCGGGCTTGCCGCCGTTCAACGCCACCATGTTGCAGCCAAACGAGGTCTGCAGCGGTGTGTAGCGATAGAGCTGGTTGAGGATCACGTCGGCGTTGGCATCGCGCTTCAGTTCGATGACGACGCGGTAGCCTTCGCGGTCGGATTCGTCGCGCAGATCCGAGATGCCCTCGATGCGCTTCTCGCGCACGAGTTCGGCCATCTTCTCGATCATCGTCGCCTTGTTCACCTGATACGGGATCTCGGTGATGATGATCTGCTCGCGGTCTCCGCGCATCGGCTCGACGCGGGCAACGCCGCGCATGATGACGGAGCCGCGGCCAGTTTCGTAGGCCGAGCGGATACCGGACCGACCAAGGATCATGGCGCCAGTTGGGAAGTCCGGGCCGGGAATGATTTCCATCAATTCCGGCAGCTCGATCTCCGGCTTGTCCATCAGGGCGATGCAGCCGTCGATCACTTCGGACAAATTGTGGGGCGGGATATTGGTCGCCATGCCCACGGCGATGCCGCCCGCGCCATTGACCAGGAGGTTCGGGAACTTTGCGGGAACCACGACCGGTTCCTGCATGGTCCCGTCATAGTTTTCGCGGAAATCAATCGTGTCCTTGTCGAGGTCGTCCAGCAGCGAATGGGCGGCCTTCTGCAGGCGGCATTCCGTGTAACGCTGCGCGGCCGGCGGGTCGCCGTCGACGGAGCCGAAATTGCCCTGGCCGTCGATCAACGGCAGCCGGAGCGACCAGTCCTGCGCCATGCGGGCGAGCGCGTCATAGATCGCGGCGTCGCCGTGCGGGTGGTATTTACCCATCACGTCGCCGGTGACGCGGGCGGACTTCACATATTTCTTGTTCCAGTCGACGCCCATTTCGGACATCGAATACAGAATGCGGCGATGAACGGGCTTCAAGCCGTCGCGGACGTCGGGCAATGCGCGGCTGACGATCACGCTCATGGCGTAATCGAGATAGGACCGCTGCATTTCCTCCATGATGGAGATCGGCTCGATGCCTTGCGGGTACTTGCCGCCGGGGGTGCTTTGCTCAGTCAAATCAGATCACGATCTTTTTTCAGAATCACATGTCAGCTTATAGCCGATAGGCCGTCGAAGCGCCAAGTTCGGCGGGGGTTTTGAACAGGGTTTTCGGGTCGTTCGTCAAGTCTTTAGGCGGATTGTGCGAAACGCTTGCCAGCCGCCGCCGCCGCACCCTACAGTTGGCAGCAAAAGGAGGACGAAGCATGGCATACGCGGACGCTCTGGTGAGCGCCTTCACGACTTTGCTCGTGACCGTCGATCCTCCGGGGTTGGCACCGCTGTTTCTCGGGCTGACGCAGGGCATGACTTCGACGCAGAGGCGACAGGTTGCGATCCGCGGCTCCCTTATCGCCTTTGGCATCCTGACGGTCTTTGCGCTGTTTGGCGCCAGCATCCTCGGTGCACTTGGTATATCCATGGGCGCTTTCCGGATCGCCGGCGGACTGATGCTGTTTGCCATCGCCTTCGAAATGATTTTCGAGAAACGGCAGGAGCGCAAGGAAAAGACCACGGATACTGCGATTACCAAAGACCACATTCACAATCTGGCGGTTTTTCCACTGGCCATACCGCTGATCGCCGGTCCCGGTGCAATATCGGCCACCGTGCTGATCGGAAGTTCGCTGGACGGCTGGCTGGGGCGACTGCAACTGATCGGCGTGATCGGTGCCGTGCTGGCTCTGGTTCTTGTGTCACTCGCCATCGCGCAGCCGCTGAATCGGTTCCTCGGCGTCACCGGCCGTGCGCTGTTGACCCGCCTTCTCGGCGTGCTTCTGGCCGCGCTCTCCGTGCAGTTCGTGGTCGACGGGGTGAAATCGGCCTTCGGATAAGTCCGCGCTCGCTTTCCCGTTCCAGCGCACTAGTTAGTTCCGATGAGTGAAGGAGAGATCATGCCGCGCTGGAAATGGCTATTGTCACAGTTGACGCGGCAGCTTTGGTTTCGCGCCACGATGATCGGCATGATCGGCATTCTCGCCGCCATCCTCGCTGCCGTGGCAGAACGCTTCATTCCCTGGAGCATTCCAGGGGGAATTCGTGCCGACGCCGTCGACGACATCCTCAACATCCTTGCCTCGAGCATGCTTGCTGTAACCACATTTTCGCTTGGCGCGATGACCTCCGCCTACGGGTCGGCGACCAGCAATGTCACGCCGCGTGCCACCGCGCTTTTGGTGCAGGACCGCGTGACCCAGAATGTGCTGTCGACCTTCCTCGGTTCGTTTCTCTATAGCATCGTCGGTATCGTCGTCCTCAAAACCGGAGCCTATGGCGACAGCGGTCGCGTCATTCTCTTCGTCGTCACGGTCGGTGTTATCGTGCTCATCGTCGTCTCCTTGCTGCGCTGGATAGACCATCTGACAAAGCTTGGACGCGTCGGCGAAACCACCACCCGCGTCGAAACGGCGACGCGCCGCGCAATCCAGGATCGGTTGCAGCACCCCTACCTTAACGGGACGCCGCTTCTCGATCCGGAACGCGACATCCCCGACGGCGCGACGCCGGTCCGGGCGGGAGCCATCGGCTATGTGCAGCACATCGACATTTCCGCCCTCGCGCAGTGCTGCAAACTGTACGACGCGGACCTCTATCTTGCGGTGAACCCGGGTGCATTCGTCTACACAGACACCCCCCTTGCATGGTGGGGCAGGCCGACAAAAGCCGAGGATGGCAGGGAGCCATCGCAAGCCGTGCGGGACGCGGTCTCGATAGGCCTGAACCGCAGCTTCGATCAGGACCCGCGTTTCGGACTGGTTGTTATGAGTGAGATCGCGTCGCGGGCGCTGTCACCCGCGGTGAACGACCCGGGTACGGCGATCGATGTCATCGGGCGTAACACGCGCCTTCTGAACTTATGGGCCGAAGCGCCGGACGAGGAGGAGATCGAATTCCCGCGCGTTCACGTCCCGCCTCTTTCCACCGTCGACCTTTTCGAGGATGCGTTCATGGCGATCGCCCGGGATGGGGCGAGCTATGTCGAGGTTCAACTGCGGCTGCAGAAATGCCTGAGAGCGCTTGCCAATTCCGGAAACGACGCATTCCGGAATTCCGCACATGAACAGGCACGGATAGCGCTGGTGCGGGCCGAGGCTGCGCTACCCACCGAAATCGACAGGCGTCGGTTGCTCGGAGACATCTAGGGGTAAAACAAAAAAGCGGCGCCGAAAGACGCCGCTTTTTTCAAAGCCTTCCGGGTCATCAGAACGGAATGTCGTCGTCGAGATCGCGCGAGAAGTTGCCGGCTGGCGCGCTCTGGCCGCCGCGGCCCTGTGACGAGGATCCACCGCGATAGCCGCCGGACGCCGGCTGGCCACCGCCGAAATCGTCATAGCCGCCACCGAAATCGCTACCGCCGCGCGACGCGCCGCCGCCATCACCACGTCCGTCCAGCATGGTCAGCGTCGAGTTGAAACCCTGCAGGACGACTTCCGTCGTGTAGCGATCCTGGCCGCTCTGGTCCTGCCATTTGCGGGTCTGCAGCGCGCCCTCGATATAGAGCTTGGCGCCCTTCTTCACGTACTGCTCGACCACCTTGCACAGGCCCTCGTTGAAGACGACCACATTGTGCCATTCGGTCTTTTCCTTGCGCTCGCCGGAGTTCCGGTCACGCCAGCTTTCGGACGTGGCGATGCGCAGGTTGGCGATCGGCCGGCCGTCCTGGGTGCGGCGGATTTCCGGGTCCGCTCCGACGTTGCCGATCAGAATGACCTTGTTGACGCTTCCAGCCATGATACTTACCTCACTGCCGCGCCGCCGCGGCTTTCAAAACACAATCGGGCGCCACCTTAGCCCATTCGGGCGGGGCGATGGGTTCAAAGCACTTGTAATCCACAGCGAAAAATGTTCTTTATTTGTTCTAGTGTTCCGCTAGGATGATGTCAATAGAATCGTTTTCGGACGCATTATCTGCCGCCACCGCTCGACAGCAGCGTGTGGTTGACTAAATAAAGGTGGCTGCCCCTCCCCAGCCCTCCGGCCCATTGGCTTGCCCTGTCGAGATTTGTCATGAGTGAACTGAAGACCATTTCCATTCGCGGTGCGCGTGAACACAATCTCAAGGGCGTCGATCTCGACCTGCCGCGCAACAGCCTGATCGTGATGACCGGGCTCTCCGGGTCGGGCAAGTCGTCGCTTGCCTTCGACACGATCTATGCCGAAGGGCAGAGGCGCTACGTCGAAAGCCTGTCGGCCTATGCGCGGCAGTTCCTGGAAATGATGCAGAAGCCGGATGTCGACCAGATCGACGGGCTGTCGCCGGCGATTTCGATCGAGCAGAAGACGACCTCGCGCAATCCGCGCTCGACGGTCGGGACCGTGACGGAAATCTACGACTACATGCGTCTGCTGTTCGCGCGTGCCGGTATTCCGTATTCGCCGGCGACGGGCCTGCCGATCGAGAGCCAGACGGTCAGCCAGATGGTCGACCGCATTCTCGCCTTCGAGGAAGGCACGCGGCTCTACATCTTGGCGCCGATGGTGCGCGGGAGGAAGGGCGAGTACAAGAAGGAACTCGCCGAGCTGATGAAAAAGGGCTTCCAGCGCGTCAAGGTGGACGGGCAGTTTTACGAGATCGCCGACGTGCCGGCGCTCGACAAGAAGTACAAGCACGACATCGACGTTGTCGTCGACCGTATCGTCGTGCGCCCCGATATCGGCAGCCGCCTCGCGGACAGCCTAGAGACCTGCCTGCACGTTCTGGCCGACGGACTGGCGATCGCCGAGTTCGCCGACAAGCCGTTGCCGCCGGAAGAAACCGCAGCGGGCGGTTCGGCCAACAAGTCGCTCAACGAGACGCATGAACGCGTGCTGTTTTCGGAAAAATTCGCCTGCCCCGTCTCCGGATTCACCATTCCGGAGATCGAGCCGCGCCTGTTTTCGTTCAACAATCCGTTCGGTGCCTGCCCGACCTGCGATGGATTGGGTTTTCAGCAGAAGATCGACGAGGCGCTGATTTTGCCCGAGGCTGACCGTCGGCTGAACGACGGGGCGATTGCGCCCTGGGCCAAGTCGTCGTCTCCCTACTACAACCAGACGCTCGAGGCGCTGGGTAAAGAGTTCGGCTTCAAGCTGTCGAACAAATGGTCCGATCTGTCATCGACGGCGCAGCACGCGATCCTTCACGGCACGGACGACAAGATCGAATTCCATTATGCCGACGGTGCCCGCTCCTACAAGACGGTGAAGAATTTCGAAGGCATCGTGCCGAACCTCGAACGACGCTGGAAGGAAACGGATAGCGCCTGGGCGCGCGAAGAGATCGAGCGTTTCATGTCGGCCGCCCCCTGCCCGGCCTGCAACGGCTTCCGCCTGAAGCCGGAAGCGCTGGCGGTAAAGATCGATGGGCTGCATATCGGTCAGGTCACGGACATGTCGATCCGGAATGCAGGCGCCTGGTTCGAGGTTCTGCCTGAGAAGCTGTCATCCAAGCAGAACGAGATCGCGGCGCGCATCCTGAAGGAAATCCGTGAACGGCTACGCTTCCTCAATGATGTCGGCCTCGACTATCTGTCGCTGTCGCGCAGTTCCGGCACGCTGTCGGGCGGCGAGAGCCAGCGCATCCGGCTTGCCTCGCAGATTGGCTCGGGTCTGACGGGCGTGCTCTACGTGCTTGACGAGCCGTCGATCGGCCTGCACCAGCGCGACAATGCCCGGCTTCTCGATACGCTGAAACACCTCCGTGACATCGGCAATACGGTGATCGTCGTCGAACATGACGAGGACGCGATCCTGACGGCAGACTATGTCGTCGATATCGGGCCTGCGGCCGGCATCCACGGAGGCCAAGTCGTCGCCCAAGGGTCGCCGCAGGAGATCATGGCGAACCCCAAGTCGCTGACCGGCAAGTATCTCTCCGGAGAACTCGGCGTGCACGTGCCGGACAAGCGTCGCAAGCCAAAGAAAGGCCAGCGGCTGAAGGTAATCGGCGCTCGCGGCAACAATCTCAAGAACGTCACGGCGGAGATTCCGCTTGGCGTCTTCACCGCGGTGACCGGCGTTTCGGGCGGCGGCAAGTCGACCTTCCTGATCGAGACGCTCTACAAATCGGCGGCGCGGCGCATCATGGGGGCGCGGGAGAACCCTGCCGAGCATGACCGCATCGATGGTTTCGAGTTCATCGACAAGGTCATCGATATCGATCAGTCACCAATCGGTCGGACGCCGCGCTCCAATCCGGCCACGTATACCGGCGCGTTCACACCGATCCGCGACTGGTTCGCCGGCCTTCCCGAGGCAAAGGCGCGCGGCTACCAGCCGGGCCGCTTCTCGTTCAACGTCAAGGGTGGACGCTGCGAGGCCTGCCAGGGCGACGGCGTGATCAAGATCGAGATGCACTTCCTGCCTGATGTCTACGTGACCTGCGACGTCTGCCACGGCAAGCGCTACAATCGCGAGACGCTGGATGTGACCTTCAAGGGCAAGTCGATCGCCGACGTGCTTGACATGACGGTCGAGGAAGGCGTCGAGTTCTTCCAGGCGGTGCCGGCCGTGCGCGACAAGTTGCAGGCGCTCTTCGATGTCGGCCTTGGCTACATCAAGGTGGGCCAGCAGGCGAACACGCTGTCTGGCGGCGAGGCGCAGCGCGTCAAGCTCGCCAAGGAACTCTCGAAGCGCTCGACCGGGCGCACGCTCTACATTCTCGACGAACCGACCACCGGCCTGCATTTCCACGACGTCGCCAAACTCCTGGAAATGTTGCAGGAACTGGTCAACCAGGGCAATTCGGTCGTGGTCATCGAGCACAATCTGGAGGTCATCAAGACCGCCGACTGGGTGATTGATTTCGGCCCGGAAGGTGGCGACGGTGGCGGCACGATCGTGGCCGAAGGCACTCCAGAGGATGTCGTCAAGGTGGAGGCATCGTATACGGGCCAGTTCCTGAAAGAGCTGCTGCAACGGCGGCCTGTGAAGAAGGTTGAGGCGGCGGAGTGACCGATGAGCGAGACGTTTCATCAGGTCGTCTCGCTGGTTGCCAAAAGCCAATATCTGGTGTCGCTGCATGCACTGTCGAAAATGCTTGATGAGAACATTCTCCTCGGGAGCATCGTCGAAGGAATTTCGTTAGGTCGGCTTGTCGAAGACTATCCAGAATACCACAAAGGTCCCGCAGTCTTGGTGCTGCAACCAGACGAGAACGGTCTTCCCATTCATACTGTGTGGGGACTACCGAAGGGAAAATCGGAACCGGCGGTTTTGGTCACCGTTTATCGACCTGATCCCGACCGTTGGAGTAGCGATTTTAAGCGGAGGATCACGTGATGGGTGTCACATCAATGCAGTTGGTGCGCGAAGGCGAACTTGCTGCGGAAGTGGCCGTCGAACTGATTGAGGCGGGCGAATGGGGCTCAGCTATCGGTCCCTTGGATGTCCAAAAGCTAGATCGTGTGCGGCTTGCTTTGCGTGCTGGAGATGTTGCCGCCGCCGCTCGAGATGGACGTGTCTACCGACTCGTCCCGCAGCCTGCGACGGGATTTGGCGAGCCGCCGCAGGATGAATTTCAACGCTAGGTGTTGTTTACCGTGCAATTTAAGCGGGAGGCTTTTCATGACCAAATCAGGCACGATCCGAACGGGCATCGGCGGCTGGACCTTCGATCCCTGGGAAGGCACGTTCTATCCGGAGAAGCTTGCCAAGAAGCGCCAGCTGGAATTTGCCAGCCGGGAGTTGACGGCCATTGAGGTGAACGGCACCTACTATTCCAGCCAGAAGCCGGCGACCTTCGCCAAGTGGGCGTCGGAGGTGCCGGAGGGTTTCATCTTTTCACTGAAGGCCAGCCGCTACTGCACCAATCGCAAGGTGCTGGCGGAAGCCGGCGAGTCCGTCGAGAAGTTTCTCGGTCAGGGGATCGTCGAACTCGGACCTCACCTCGGGCCAATCCTCTGGCAGTTCATGGGGACGAAGAAATTCGAGCCTGACGATTTCGAAGCTTTTCTGAAACTGCTGCCGAAAACGCTCGACGGCTTGCCGCTCAGGCATGTGGTCGAGCCGAGGCATGTTTCCTTCCGCACGCCGGAATTTATCGAGATGCTGGCGAAGCACGGCGTTGCCGCCGTTTGTGCCGATCATCACGACTATCCGATGTTTCCGGATGTTACAGCCGACTTCGTGTACGCCCGACTGCAGAAGGGGACGGACGAGGTAAAGAGCTGTTACCCGGAAAAGCAGGTGGCCGAGTGGGCCGGTCGTTTCAAGACGTATGCCGCCGGCGGCACGCCTGTTGACCTTCCCCTCGTCAGTCCCGACCGCAAGGTTGAAGAGACGCCGCGGGACGTCTTCGCCTTCTTCATCACCGGCGGAAAGGTGAATGCACCGAATGGGGCACGCCTTCTGCAATCGAAAGTGGCGTGATTTCAAACCGGCAGCTTTTCGGCGGCAATTTGTGACAACGGCGAATCTGGACTAGGTTCCGTCGCAGAGTCGATCTCATCCCGTCGGGAAAAGCTCGACCGTTGTCGTTTTGCGGGGCGGCCTACCGCTTTGCGTTTTCCTGCCGAGGCCTTTTTCATGACGGGTATCGTCGTCTTCATCAACCTCGCCGGAGCGGTCGCCCTCTTGCTGTGGGCGACGCGGCTGGTCAGGACCGGCATCGAGCGCGCCTACGGCAATGTGCTGAAGGAGCGCCTGCGTCTGGCGCTCGGCAATCGGCTGTCGGCCGGCGCGGCCGGCTTCGTCTTTGCTGTGGCGCTGCAGAGCGCGACGGCCGTGGCGCTCATCCTGTCCTCGTTCGTCGCAGGCGGCTATGTCGGCAGCACGATCGGCATTGCAACACTGCTCGGCGCCGATCTGGGCTCGGCCTTCGTTGCCCGCGTCCTGCGCTACGACCTGTCGCTGCTGATCCCTATTTTCCTGCTGGCGGGCACCGTGATGTTCCGTGCCTCCGAAGCGCGGGAATGGCGGCAGCTCGGCCGCATCTCCTTCGGCCTGGGCCTTCTTCTGCTGTCCCTGCGGCTGATCGGTGAGGCCTCCGATCCGCTCAAGACCAGTGAAATCCTGCCCGTCATCATCAACTACCTCTCGCGCGACTGGATCACCGCCTTCCTGCTGGCCGCACTCCTTGCCTGGGCCTTCCATTCATCGGTCGCCACCGTTCTGCTGCTGGCATCGCTGGCAGACCGGCATCTGCTGACGCCGGAGCTGATCATACCGCTGGTGCTCGGCGCCAATTTCGGTGCTGCCGTCATTGCCGCGGTACTGACGAAGAACGCCGAGCCGATGGCCCGCGTCGTACCGCTGGGCAATGTTGTCATTCGCGGACTGACGACGCTTCTGGCGCTCGGGGCACAGATCGCATTTCCCCTTTCACCGTCTCTGCTGGCCTCCGGTCCGGGCGATGCCGTGGTCATGGCGCATCTGGCGATCAACGCCATTGTCGTGGTCGTGGGGCTGCCGGTATGCGGAATCGTCGCCTCCCTGCTCGACAAGGCGCTCTTACCCCGTATCGCCACGACCGGCGTGCCGATGGATACGCGATTGTCTGCCCTCAATCCTGCCGACCTTGGCCATCCGCGGCAAGCCGTAAACAACGCGACACGCGAAGTTCTGACGCTCTGCGAGAAAACCGAGGCGATGCTTGGGCGTATCTTCGAGCTGTTCGAGAATTTCGACCAGAGCAAGATGGACAGGATCGCGCAGCTCGATGACGAGATCGACCACATCCACCGCGACATCAAGTTCTACCTTGCCAGGGTGTCGGAAGGCGAGCTCGACAAGGAAACCGCCGCGCAGTGCCAAACACTGCTTGGGACGACGATCAAGATCGAGCAAGCCGCCGACATCATCTCGCAAAATATGCTCGCCCGGGCACGCAAGAAGCATGATCGCAAAGTCGTGTTCTCGCAGGAGGGCTGGACGGAACTCTGCGGCATGCATAACGAGGTGGTGAAGAACGCCCACCTTGCCTTCAACCTGCTTATCAGCCGTGACGTCGATCATGCGCGGCAACTGGTCGATCGCAAGGAGGTTGTCCGCGATCTCGTTCGAGAGAGCGAGGAGCGTCATATGCAGAGGCTGCGCGCCGGAAACCTGGCCAGCTACGATTCCAGTTCACTTCACATCGACACGATGCGGGATCTGAAGGAAATCAACTCGCTGGTGGTGGCGATCGGTTATCCGCTTCTCGAAGACGAGGGCATGCTCCGCCGTAGCCGGCTGATGTAGTCAGGGCGGTTCGACTGCCTCGAAGAGCGTCTCGGCGGTCAGCCCCCTGCCCGCCCGTTTTGCCGCCTCGCCATGCAACCAGACGCCGGCTGCGGCAGCCTCGAACGCCGGCACTCCCTGCGCCAGGAGACCACCGACAATGCCGGCGAGCACGTCACCGGACCCCGCTGTCGCCAGCTGTGGCGGAGCATTGGTGTTGATCATTGCGCGACCGTCCGGCGCCGCGATGACGCTATCGGCCCCTTTATAGATCACGGCAGCGTTTGCCCGCTCTGCGGCGCGGACTGCCTTGTCGATCTTCCCTAGACCGGCATCGGCGGCGATATCGGGGAAAAGACGCGAGAACTCGCCTTCATGGGGCGTCAGGACCAGACGGCACGGCCCGCCACCAAAGGACTTGAAGAGTGGGGTGGGGTCGTCGCGGAAGCTGGTGATTCCGTCCGCGTCGAGCACAAGGGATTTGCCGGCTTCGCCAAGCGCGATCGTGAAGTCGCGTGCCTTTTGTCCGATGCCGAAGCCGGGGCCGAGAACGAAGGCGTTCAGTCTGGAGTCGTCGAACCAGTCCTTCAACGCTCCGACATCCGCGATTTCTTTCAGCATTACCGCCGTCAGGTGCGCTGCATTGGCTTCCAGCGCATCCGGTGGCGAGGCCAGCGTGACAAGCCCCGCGCCAACGCGGAGAGCAGCGCTGGCGGTAAGGCGGGCCGCACCTGTCGCGTTTGCCGGGCCGGAAAACACCGCAAGGTGGCCGCGGGAAAACTTGTGCTGGCTGGCGCTGGCACGAGGTATCGCGGCCAACCAGCGTTCGGGATCGTTTTCCGCCAGTGATCCCGCGGCGGCCGAGACGATGCGCCAGGGGATGCCGATATCCACCACCTCGACCGCGCCGCAGAGATCTCGCCCAGGCAAGAGAAGATGCCCCGGCTTGCGCGTCATGAACGTGATCGTGTGGGCCGCGATGAAGGCTGCACCGCGGACGGCGCCCGTTCGACCGTCGAGGCCCGACGGTAGATCCACCGCCACGACCGGAATGCCGGCGTCGGCGACAGTCTTTACCGCCGCGTCCACCTCTGCGGGCACAGACCTGTCCAGCCCGGCGCCGAATATGGCATCGACGAGGACATCGCCGGCTTTCGGTTCATACCTTTCGAGATGGGACGGCACGAGCCCGCAATTTTCGAAGGCTTTTCTTGCGTCTCCCCGCAGCTTTTGCGGATCGCCTAGACAATAAACTGCCGTCATCACCCCCGATGCAGCCAGGTCACGCGCCACGACATAGCCATCGCCGCCATTGTTCCCGGGGCCGCAGAACACGACAACGCGTTCGGCATAAGGGAAATGTCTGAGGACAGAAGCGGAGACCGCACGGCCGGCTCTCTCCATGAGGCCGTAGGAGTCGATGCCGGAGGCTGCCGCCGCACGGTCAACGGCTGCCATTTCCAGCGGCGTCAGCAATGTCGTGCGGCGAGTCGCAGTCATTGGTCCATCAAAGCAAATTTCGACGCCCACGGACAGAGATGGTACGTTCCCGCCTGCCAGGCTATTATTTATGCATATGCCTATATTTTATCTTTGAGCGCCTTCTGAAATGACAGAGGCGATCTGCTATGCTTTTCAAAAAACTGCGACATTTCCAACCTAATTCATAAAAAATAGGCATGAACGGCTGGCATTTTCCGTCAAATTGGGGGAACTTGGCGCTTGCCGGAGGGGGATCCGACGCGATTTCATCCTGAAACGGCGGAGAACTGGCACGTTACGTGCATTCACGAGGGCGAGCGGGCATTGGCCTGCATTAGCGAGGGAAGCGGAGAGACATTTTCTCATGAAGAAGATCGAAGCGATCATCAAGCCCTTCAAGCTGGACGAAGTGAAGGAAGCCCTTCAGGAAGTCGGGCTGCAAGGCATCACCGTCACGGAAGCCAAGGGCTTCGGCCGGCAGAAGGGGCATACGGAACTTTACCGTGGCGCCGAATACGTCGTGGACTTTCTGCCGAAGGTGAAGGTCGAGGTCGTGCTGGCGGATGAAAACGTGGAGGCCGTTATCGACGCGATCCGCAACGCGGCCCAGACCGGACGGATCGGAGACGGAAAGATCTTCGTTTCCAACGTCGAGGAAGTGGTGCGCATCCGTACCGGCGAAACAGGCATAGACGCCATCTAACTCTTTCCGGGACAAAAATACGGTCCGGGACAATCGTCATCTCACACCCAAGGAACACGTATATGACGACCGCAAACGATATCCTGAAGCAGATCAAGGACAACGACGTCAAATTCGTCGACCTGCGCTTCACCGATCCGAAGGGCAAGATGCAGCACGTCACGATGGACGTTACCTGCGTCGACGAGGACATGTTCGCCGACGGCGTGATGTTCGACGGCTCCTCGATCGCCGGCTGGAAAGCCATCAACGAGTCCGACATGGTGCTGATGCCCGATCCGGCCACGGTTCACATGGATCCGTTCTTCGCCCAGTCGACCATGGTGATCATGTGCGATATCCTCGATCCGATCTCCGGCGAAGCCTATAACCGCGACCCGCGCGGCACGGCAAAGAAGGCCGAGGCGTACCTGAAGGCCTCGGGCATCGGTGACACCGTCTTTGTCGGCCCGGAAGCCGAATTCTTCGTCTTCGACGACGTCAAATACAAGGCCGACCCGTACAACACGGGTTTCAAGCTCGATTCCTCCGAACTGCCGTCGAACGACGACACGGATTATGAAACCGGCAACCTCGGCCACCGTCCGCGCGTCAAGGGCGGCTACTTCCCGGTCCCGCCGATCGACAGCCTGCAGGACATGCGCTCCGAAATGCTGACCGTGCTCGGCGAGATGGGCGTCGTCGTCGAAAAGCATCACCACGAAGTGGCGGCGGCCCAGCACGAGCTCGGCATCAAATTCGACACGCTGGTGCGGAATGCGGACAAGATGCAGATCTACAAGTACGTGGTGCATCAGGTCGCCAACGCCTACGGCAAGACGGCCACCTTTATGCCGAAGCCGATCTTCGGCGACAACGGCTCGGGCATGCACGTGCACCAGTCGATCTGGAAGGATGGCAAGCCGACCTTCGCCGGTGACGAATATGCGGGCCTGTCCGAAAGCTGCCTCTACTACATCGGCGGTATCATCAAGCACGCCAAGGCGATCAACGCCTTCACCAACCCGTCGACCAACTCCTACAAGCGTCTGGTTCCGGGCTACGAAGCTCCGGTTCTGCTGGCCTATTCGGCCCGCAACCGCTCGGCTTCGTGCCGCATCCCGTTCGGCTCCAATCCGAAGGCCAAGCGCGTCGAAGTCCGATTCCCGGATCCGACGGCCAACCCCTACCTCGCCTTTGCCGCCATGCTGATGGCCGGCCTCGACGGCATCAAGAACAAGATCCATCCGGGCAAGGCCATGGACAAGGATCTCTACGATCTGCCGCCGAAGGAACTGAAGAAGATCCCGACCGTCTGCGGCTCGCTGCGCGAAGCTCTGGAGAGCCTCGACAAGGATCGGAAGTTCCTCACCGCCGGCGGCGTTTTCGACGACGACCAGATCGACTCCTTCATCGAACTCAAGATGCAGGAAGTCATGCGTTTTGAAATGACTCCGCATCCGGTCGAATACGACATGTACTACTCGGTCTAAGCAAACCGAGCTACGCAGGTTGCGTGGAGACAATCATAGCCGGCGCCAAGGTGGCGCCGGCTTTTTTGTTTCTCTTCCAGACATTTGCGACTACTTGCTAATGTTACATCTGAATTGAAGACACTGCTTCCGCCCCCGACCGTTTTTGGCTAGGTTGGCGCAGCTTCCAGCTCGATCGCCTTCCCGAAGACCAGGATATGGTAACGATGACAACTGCCCCCGATGCGCAGCCACACGCGTTTGACTGGCTGCTCTTTCTCCTCGCGCCGGTGTTCTTTTCGTCAAACCTGATTTTTGGCCGGGGCGTCAGCGGCGAGATCGCGCCGTTCACGACCGCGCTCATCCGCTGGACCGGAGCCGCGCTCATCATGTCGCCTGTCGTGTTTGCTCATCGACGGGCCGCTCTCGACTTCGTGCGCAGCCACTGGGGCATATGGCTCTGGCTCGGTGTTCTGGGGATGGGGATATGCGGTGGCTTCGTCTACTGGGCCCTGACACTGACCACGGCGTCCAATGCAACGCTCATCTACACGACATCGTCGCTCTTCATCATCCTCTTCCAGTGGCTGTTCCTGGGAAAGCCGATCGGACGCCTGCAACTGGCGGGTATGGCAATCGCCTTCACGGGCGTCGCCGTCATCGTCTTCGAGGGATCGCTTGAGAGACTGCTGGACTTCCACTTCAATGTGGGCGATCTCGGCATCCTCGTAGCGGCGATTGCTTTCGCGCTCTATTCGCTGACGCTGCGCCATCCGGCGGCGGCCGCGCTCGGACCGCTACCCCTGTTCGGGCTTCTGGCGATCTCGGGCGCGGTCGTGCTTGTGCCGCCGGCGCTATACGAGATGCTCAACAACGGTCTGATGCCGGACAGCGGGCATGACTGGCTGATGCTCGGGGGCATCATCCTCTTTGCTTCGCTTGCCGCCTTCTACTGCTTCCAGCATGCGGTTCACGTGTTTGGCCCCGCCTTCGCCGGCATCACGCTTTACCTCATGCCACCGGTTTCGATCGTCATGGCGGTGATCTTTCTAGGGGAACAGTTTCACCTGCATCACGCGGCGGGCATCGTCCTCGTGACGGGGGGACTGATCGTCGCCTCAAGGCGACCCGTAAGATAGAAGGTTCGACGACAAAACCGATCGTAAAGCCTTGATGTATGGTTGCGTCTTTCCCAAATAATGCAGGGAAAGGAAGGCAACCATGAAACAACGCAACGCAAAATTTGGCATCGGGGACGTCGTACGACACAAGGTCTTTCCGTTCCGCGGCGTCGTGTTCGACGTGGACCCGGAGTTTGCCAGCACCGAAGAATGGTGGAATTCGATCCCGGCGGAAATCCGACCGAGCAAGGATCAGCCCTTCTACCACCTTCTGGCGGAAAACGACGAGAGCGAATACGTCGCCTATGTCTCGGAGCAGAACCTTGAGCGCGATGACAGCGCCCTGCCCCTCCGGAACGCACAGATCAACAGGATCTTCGTGATGGAACAGGCTGGCCGCTACAAGCCGAAGGCAAACTTCGCCCACTGACCTTGGATAACTACCCTCAATGCAGAAAGGCCCGGCTGAAACCGGGCCTTTTTCATTGTTTTGCGGATCGGTTTACTGACCCTGCTTGGCCGCATCCTGGGCCTGCTCGAGAGCCTTGCGGCTTTCCTCGGCCTTTTTCTGCATCTGTTCCTGCAGCAGACGCTGGCGCTCTTCAGCCTGGTTCTGCGTGATCGCCTCGCCGTCGTACGCGCCAGTGAAACCGGACAGCGAAATCTTGATCGGGTTCGGCGCGCGGCGAACGTTGATGGAGGTGAAGACGACCTCGCCGCCCTTCTTCAGGCTTGCGATAATGGCGTCAGTCAACGGAATTTCAGCCGTGCAGCGATCCGGAAGGCATACGGCATAGTCGATCTTCTGGACATTGCCACCGTCGATCTGCATGCCGATACCCGGCGGGATCAGACGTGCAGACGGCACCGTCACCTGAAGAATCTTGCGGTTTACCTTGCCCTCGAGCGAGATGAGGCCGACGGCCGTGATCAGCTGGCCGTTCTGGGCGATGACCTGGTTCTGGACGACGCAGACATCGGACTCTTCCTGCTTCGAGCAGGTCTTGAACCAGCCCTGCGGCGGAGCGCCGGCAGGAGCCGCTTCCTGGGCCGTGGCGACCGGTGCAGCGCCTGCGGCGAAGGCAAAAGCGAGCGCGGACAATCCCATCCGCATCGAAGGGGTCATTTTCTCAAACATACGAAATTCGTCTCCTGAAATCCGGCGGAACAGCCTTTCGGCAATTCAAATGGTTTCGGCCGGCGTCCTCCGTGACCTGTCGTGCAAATGAGGCAAATGCATGACCCGGGCCGTTCGGCTCAACCTGTTACATCGCAGCGGCCGGAATATCCAGCTTTTCTTTCGTCCAAGGCTGGCAAGGATTCCCCCGAAAGCCTTCAAACGGGCCACATTCATGTTAGTTTACGCGGCGATTGAGTCGGATCCATGAGGAGAGGTTCCCTTGCGTCGCTTACTGGCCCTAGCTGTCCTGCTGACATTCCCCGCCATGGCCTCAGCCGAACCGGTTCACGGCATTGCCATGCACGGCGAACCGGCGCTCCCTGCCAGCTACACGCATTTTCCCTATGTCGATCCCACCGTGAAAAAGGGCGGCAAGATTTCCTATGGTGTCGTCGGCACGTTCGACAGTCTGAATTCGTTTGTCCTCAAGGGGATGCGAACCACGGCACGCGGCATCTGGGATCCGGAATACGGAAACCTTTTCTACGAGTCGCTGATGACCCGCTCGTCCGACGAGCCCTTCTCGCTCTACGGACTGCTGGCCGAAAGCGTCGAATGGGATGACGACCGCACCTTCATCCAGTTCAACCTGAACCCGAAGGCACGCTGGCATGACGGCAAGCCGGTGACGGCCGAGGACGTCATCTTCTCGTTCAACCTGCTCCAGGAAAAGGGCCGTCCTCCGTATAACCGCCGCCTGGCGGTCGTGGACAAGATGGAGAAGGTTGGCGAAAACAGCGTCCGTTTCACCTTCGACGACAAGGCCAACCGGGAAACCCCGCTGATCATCGCCATGTCGCCGATCCTGCCGCAGCACGCGATCGATCCTGCGACCTTCGACCAGACATCGCTGGAGGTTCCTGTCGGTTCGGGTCCCTACAAGATCAAAGCGATCCGGCCGGGCGAGCGGATTACATACGAGCGCGACCCAAACTACTGGGGCAAGGACATTCCGTCCAAGGTCGGATTCGACAATTACGACGAGATTTCGGTGACCTACTTCCTGCAGGATTCGACCCTGTTCGAAGCCTTCAAGAAGGGTGATGTCGACGTCTATCCGGATGGCGATTCCAACCATTGGGAACGCGCCTACGACTTTCCTGCGGTGACGAACGGAGACGTTGTGAAGGAGGAGTTCCAGCCCGGCCTGCCCTCCGGCATGCTCGGCTTCGTCTTCAATGTCCGGCGGCCGCTGTTCGCCGATGAAAAGGTGCGCGAGGCGCTGTCGCTGGCGCTGGATTTCGACTGGATCAACAAGAACCTGTACAACAACGCCTTCAATCGTACGCACAGCTTCTGGCAGAATTCGGCGCTCGGTGCCTATGGGAATGTCGCCGACGAACGAGAACTCGCCCTTCTCGGTCCCGCCAAGGATCGGATCGATCCGGCGATCCTGGCGGGGACGTATACCATGCCGGCGACGGACGGCTCCGGCACCGACCGCAAGGTACTGCGGCAGGTGGTCAGCCTCCTGACTGAGGCAGGCTACAAAATCCAGGGCGGCAAGATGGTCGATGCGGCAGGCAAGCCGCTCGCCTTCGAGGTGATGACCCAGAATGCCGGACAGGAGAAGATGGCGCTTGCCTATCAGCGGACGCTGGCGCTGATTGGCATCGACATGACGATCCGCACCGTCGACGATGCGCAGTACCAGGCGCGTTCGAACAGCTTCGACTATGACGTGATCGTCAAGGCCTATACGTCCTCGCTGTCGCCGGGGGCCGAACAGATCAACCGGTGGGGCTCGGCGTCGAAGGACGCGCAGGGCAGCTTCAACTATGCCGGGGTCGCCGATCCGGATGTCGACCGCATGATCGACGCGCTGGTCAACGCCCGCAGCATGGAGGATTTCGAGGCAGCGGTGCGGGCCTACGACCGGTTGCTGGTCGACGGGCACTACGTCGTGCCCCTCTATCATGTCGGGGAACAGTGGGTGGCCCGCTGGAAGCATATCGGTCGGCCCGAGACGACGCCGCTTTACGGTTATCAACTACCGACCTGGTTTGATACGCGCGCGCAGTGAAACGGTGCGGGGCAGTTACCGAAAGATGCCTGGTTGAAAGCCGGCGCCACAGGCCCTAAGTCGCGTCCAACTGCGCGACACTCCGCGCCAACCGGAAAGGACACCGCCATGGCCCGCATTACGATCGACATCGTCTCAGACGTCGTGTGCCCCTGGTGCTATCTCGGCAAGGCGCGGCTCGACCTCGCCATCGCCGAAGTGCAGGACGAAATCGGGATCGACGTCAACTGGCGACCCTATCGTCTCAATCCCGACTATCCGCCGGAAGGCGTGGATCATCAGACGGAGCTCGCGAAGAAGCTCGGCGGCAAGGCCAATATGGACCGGGCGCACGAGCAACTGACATCGCTCGGCCGTGAGGTCGGGATCGCATTCGACTTCGGTGCCATCAAGGTCGGTCCCAATACGCTTGACGCGCATCGGCTGATCCACTGGGCCGGACAGGAAAATCGCGATGTGCAGGCTGCCGTCGTCGCAGGCCTGTTCAAGGCCAATTTCGAAGAGGGGCGCAATGTCGGGGATCATCGGGTTCTGATCGATGTCGCCAGGGAAGCCGGCATGGACGAGGCGCTGGTCAGCCGACTGCTTGCCACCGACGCGGACAAGGACCATGTCGTTTCGGAGATCGACGCCGCGCAGCGCATGGGTGTAAGCGGCGTGCCTTTCTTCATCCTCGACCAGCAATACGCGGTGAGTGGCGCGCAGCCGGTCGAGGTCCTGGTCAGCGCTTTTCGCGAACTGGCGCGCGAGAAGCTGCAGGCTCTCAACAAACTGAATTGATTTCGGTCACAAACGATCCTAAGCATCGGCTCCCGCCCCCGCTCAGGATTCTTCCGCCTTGCGCTCCGACACCGTCTTAAAGGGCATTGTGGTCGCCTTCGTGGCCTTTGCCGCCTATTCGATCAGCGATGCCTGCGTCAAACTCATCGAAGGCGGGATAAGTCCCTACGAATCGGGTTTCTTCGGTGCCGTGTTTGGCATTTTCGCCCTGCCTTTCCTGATGAAGCGCGGCGACAGCTGGCGCGACATTTTCAGGACCACCAACCGCCCGCTCTGGATCCTGCGGTTTTTCTCGGCAGGAGCCGGCATCATCGGCAGCGTGACCGCCTTCACGCACCTGTCGATGGCCGAGGCCTTCTGCCTGATCTTCCTGCTGCCGTCGTTCGTGACAATCATGTCGGTCGTTTTCCTGAAGGAGAGCGTCGGCATCAAACGCTGGAGCGCCGTGCTGATCGGTTTTCTCGGCGTGCTGGTGGTGCTCAGGCCCGGGTTTCGCGAATTGTCGATCGGTCACGTCGGCGCCGTCTTCGGTGGCCTCAGCGGCGCCGTGTCGATCATCATCTATCGGGCGATCGGGCCGCAGGAGAAGAACATCTCGCTCTACGGCGCCGGGCTGCTGGGCGGTCTGATCATCTGCGGGCTGGCGATGCTGCCGGAATACCGTAACCCGACGGGCGAGGAGTGGCTTTATCTCGCCGGATATGGAATTCTTGGAGCGGTCGGTAACATCCTCCTGATGTACGCCTCGTTCTACGCCCCGGCCGCCATTGTCGGACCGATCCAGTACAGCCAGATGCTCTGGGCGATCGGCTTGGGCTATCTGATGTTTGGCGACAGGATCGATACGCCGATGCTTGTCGGCATCGCCCTCATCATCGGCTCGGGCCTGCTGACGCTCTCGCGCGAACGCACCCGCGGCGTACCGCTTCCCCCGCCCGTCGCCGGCAAGGGAGAAGCGGCGCTGGCAATCAAGCCGGAGACGGACGACGCCTGACACGCACGAGCGCGTGCCTGAGCTGAATGTTGTCCGAGCGATGTCGTGCCGGTCGTCCTACTTGACGGTCGCCAGTTCCGCGAGCTGAGTCATGACCATCGCCGCGCCCGCGAGGCGCTTTTCCGGCGTCGGCAGGTCGCGGGTGAGGAACACGCTCTGGTCGGGACGGATCTTCGCCATGGTGCCCTGTTTGGCGATGTAGCCGACCAGGGCCGCCGGGTTCGGGAACTCCTTGTTGCGGAACTGCACGACCACGCCCTTCGGGCCGGCGTCGAGCTTCTCCACATTGGCCTTGCGGCAGAGCGCCTTGACGTAGACAACCTTCAAAAGGCTCTGGACCTCGGGCGGAAGCGGGCCGAAGCGGTCGATCATCTCGGCGCCGAAGCCGTCGATCTCGTTGAGGTCGGTGAGCTCGCCGAGACGACGGTAGAGCGCCATGCGCAGATGGAGATCCGGGACATAATCGTCGGGTATCATAACCGAGGTGCCGACCGAGATCTGTGGCGACCAGCCCGTATCGTGGACTTCGTCGATGCCCTTCACCTCGGCGACCGCCTCCTCCAGCATCTGCTGGTAGAGTTCGAAGCCGACTTCCTTGATATGGCCGGACTGTTCCTCGCCGAGCAGGTTGCCGGCCCCGCGGATGTCGAGGTCGTGGCTGGCGAGCTGGAAGCCGGCGCCCAGCGTATCGAGCGACTGCAACACCTTCAGGCGGCGTTCGGCCGTCTGCGTCAGCATCTTGTTGACGGGCAGGGTCAAGAGCGCGAAGGCGCGAACCTTGGAGCGGCCGACGCGACCGCGCAGCTGGTAGAGCTGGGCGAGACCGAACATGTCGGCACGATGCACGATCATGGTGTTGGCAGTCGGTACGTCGAGGCCGGATTCGACGATGGTGGTCGACAGCAGCACGTCATAACGCCCGTCGTAGAAGGCATTCATGATGTCTTCGAGCTCGCTCGCCGCCATCTGTCCGTGGGCGACGGCGACCTTCAATTCCGGCACGTCGGATTGCAGGAAGGCCTGGATTTCCGGCAGATCGGCGAGGCGCGGGCAAACGTAGAAGCTCTGGCCCCCGCGATAGTGCTCGCGCATCAGCGTCTCGCGGATAACCAGCGGGTCGAAGGGCGAGATGAAGGTGCGGACCGCCATTCGGTCCACCGGCGGCGTGGTGATGAGTGAGAGTTCGCGAACACCGGTCATCGCGAGCTGAAGCGTGCGCGGGATGGGCGTCGCCGAGAGCGTCAAGACGTGGACGTCGGACTTCAGCTCCTTCAGCCGCTCCTTGTGCTTGACGCCGAAATGCTGCTCTTCGTCGATGATCAGCAGGCCGAGATTGGCGAACTGGACGCCGGTGCCGAGCAGAGCGTGCGTGCCGACGACGATGTCGGCCTTGCCTTCGGCCAGCTCCTTCTTGACGAGATTGAGCTCCTTGGTGCCGACCAGACGGGAGGCCTGCTGGATGCGAACCGGAAGGCCGCGGAACCGCTCTGAAAAGGTCTTGAAATGCTGGCGCGCGAGAAGCGTGGTCGGCACGACGACCGCCACCTGGATACCGTTCATCGCCGCGACGAAAGCGGCGCGCAGCGCCACCTCGGTCTTTCCGAAGCCGACATCGCCGCAGACGAGACGGTCCATGGGACGACCGGCACCGAGATCGCCGCGCACGGCGTCGATGGCGTTCATCTGGTCCTCGGTCTCGTCATAGGGGAAACGAGCCGCGAATTCGTCGTAGAGACCTTCCTGGGTCGTCAGTACGGGCGCCGTCCGCGTCATGCGCTCTGCTGCCACCCGGATCAGGGCGCCCGCCATGTCGAGCAGCCGCTTCTTGAGCTTGGCCTTGCGCATCTGCCAGGCGCCGCCGCCGAGCTTGTCGAGCTGGGCATCGGAGCCATCCGATCCGTAGCGGGAGAGCAGGTCGATGTTCTCGACCGGCAGGAACAGCTTTGCGTCGTCGGCGTAACGCAGTTCAAGGCAGGCGTGCGGCGCGCCTGCCGCCTCAATCGTCTGTAGCCCGACGAAACGCCCGATACCGTGTTCGGCGTGGACGACGATGGAGCCCTCTTCCAGCGCGGTGACTTCCGAGATGAAATCCGCGGCGCGTTTGCGGCGCTTGGACCGGCGCACCATGCGGTCGCCCAGGATATCCTGCTCGCCGATGACGAGAATGCCGTCGGCCTCGAAGCCTGCTTCCAGCGACAGAACGGCCGTTGCCGCCTCGCCCTTCTTCAGGGTGTCGACGTCCTTCAAGGCTGTGACGGGTTTCAGCTTTTCCAGGCCGTGCTCGTTGAGGACCTGTAACAGGCGGTCGAGCGAGCCTTCCGACCAGCCGGAGATCAGCACCTTCGTGCCGCTCGCGCGCTTGTCGGCGATGAACTTCACCGCCTGCTCGAAGACGTTGACGCGTGCGCCGTCATTTTCCTCAAGCGCGGTCTTGGCCCAGCGCGGGCTGTGGCGAGCGGCGAGTTCGACGACGCGGCGGCCAGCGCCGTCGTGCTCCACGAAGGGTGTCAGTCGCACCGGATTGACGCTGTCGAGAAGTCGGCCGAACTGGCCCGAGCCGAGATAGAGGTGCTCTGGAGGGACAGGCTTGTAAGGCGCGCCCTGCCCAAGATGGCCCTTGCCGCCCTCGCCCGCCGACAGCCGCGCCTCGTAATAGTCGCGGATAAGCTTGGCACGTTCCTCCGCCGCCTCGCGCACCGTATGGTCGGTGACGAAGGTAAAGCCGTCGAGGTAATCGAAAGCAGTCTGCATGCCGTCGTAGAAAAGCGGCAACCAGTGTTCCATGCCGGCGTAGCGGCGACCTTCGGATACAGCGGCATAGAGCGCGTCGTCGCGGGTAGCAGCGCCGAAGAGCGAGAGATAATTCTTCCGGAAACGGGCGATGGTCTCGGGCGTCAGCGTCACCTCGCTCATGGGATTGAGATCAAGGGAGCGGACCTGTCCGGTGGTGCGCTGCGAGGCGGGATCGAAGGAGCGGATGCTTTCAAGCGTATCGCCGAAGAAATCGAGCCGCACCGGCTCCTCCGAGCCGGGAACGAACACGTCGAGGATGCCGCCGCGGACGGCGTACTCGCCGACCTCGCGGACGGTCGCGACGCGCTCGAAACCGTTACGCTCAAGGCGGGCGGCGATATCGTCCATGCGGACCTGGTTGCCCGGTCTTGCGGAAAACGACAGACTTTCGATAACGTCAGCCGGCGCCAGCTTCTGGAGCATGGCGTTGACCGTCACCAGGACGATGGCCGGATGCGGCTTCTTCGCCCGCGCGATCAGGCCGCCAAGTGCCGCAAGGCGCCGCGCCGACACGTCATGGCTGGGCGACACGCGGTCATAGGGCAAGCAGTCCCAGGCCGGCAGAGTCAGAACCGGTATCTCCGGCGCCGCGAAGCCCAACAGCTGCTCGACGTCGGCAAGCCGCTGGCCGTCCGACACGATGTAGGCGATCGAACGGCCCTCGCGGGCGAGTTCGGCAAGCAGAAAGGCATCCATGCCCTGCTGGACATTGGACAGCGTCAGCGGAACGCCAACGTCCGAGACGACCTTGGTATCAAGAAAGCGGATCATGTCAGCGGCCATCCCGCTCCATGGTGACAGGCGAGAAGTCCGGCCGGACGGCGGCGATGCGCTCGAACATCGGCGTCCTCAGGTGCGCGGGCACTGGCTCTGCGCCGTTGATCCACTTGATGAGGTCGTTGTCTTCCTCGCTCATAATACGCTCGAGTTCGTCCAATTCGGCATCGTCGAGGCGACCAATCTCGGCTTCGGCGAACTGGCCGAGGATCAGGTCCATCTCGCGGATGCCGCGGTGCCAACAGCGGAAAAGGATGCGCCGCCGGCGGGGGTCGAGATCGGCACTGCTCAGCGTCAGCCCTGTCATGTCATTCACCTTCCTGTTGATGCGCCTCTATAGCGCCCTGCCCGCCCCTTGTCAGCCTTGCATCGGGCGCATTTCTCGTCGCATCCTGCCGGCACCATGAGACCCACGCTGCTCGATCCCCTGTTTGCTCCCATATCCTCGCTCTCCGGCGTCGGGCCGAAGGTTGCGAGCCTGCTTGCGACTCTGCTCGGCAAGGAGGATGCCGACGATGCGCGGGTCGTCGACCTCCTGTTTCTCGCCCCGTTCCGGCTGATCGACCGGCGCAACCAGCCGGGAATTGCGCTCGCCCCCCAGGGTGCGATCGTGACGATCACGGGACGTGTCGACCGGCACCAGCCGCCGCCGCGCGGCAAGCCGAACCTGCCCTACCGGGTGTTCATCCACGACGCCACCGGGGAACTGGCGCTCACCTTCTTCAAGGTCAAGGGCAACTGGCTGGAAAGGGCGCTGCCGGTCGACGAGGATATCATCGTCTCCGGCAAGGTCGACTGGTTCAACGGCCGGCCATCGATGGTGCATCCGGACCTGATGGTGAAGGCGAGCGAAGCGGGAGAGATGCCGCTGACGGAGCCCGTCTATCCGCTGACGGCCGGGCTTTCGCCAAAGGTGCTGCGCAAAGCCATCGAGCATGCACTCGAACGGCTGCCGGCTCTGCCGGAATGGGCCGACGCGACGCTTGCCTTGCAACAGAGCTTTCCGCCACCGACGGCGGCGCTCATGGGGCTGCATCATCCGCGTAACGAGATCGACATCGATCCGCAGGCTCCGGCGCGCCGCCGGCTGGGCTATGATGAATTCCTGGCTGGCCAGGTATCGCTGGCGCTGGTGCGTCAGAAGCTGCGGCGGGTCGCCGGGACGCCGGTAAAGGCGACCGGACAGATGAGCGGAGCGATCCGAACCGCGCTGCCTTTCTCACCCACCAACAGCCAGGAAGCGGCCGTGCGCGACATCCTCGCGGACATGGCCGGCGACCAGCGTATGCTGCGGCTGCTGCAAGGCGATGTCGGCGCCGGCAAAACCCTGGTGGCACTGCTCGCGATGGCGGCGGCCGTCGAGAGCGGCGGCCAGGCCGTACTGATGGCGCCGACCGAAATTCTCGCGCGCCAACACCACGCGACGATATCGAAGCTGGCCGCAGCCGCTGGCATCCGCATAGAGGTGCTGACGGGTCGTACCAAGGGCAAGGAACGCGACGCGATCACCGAACGCATCGCCACCGGCGAGGCGCAGATCATCATCGGCACGCATGCGCTGTTCCAGGACAGCGTCAGCTACAAGAACCTGCTGCTTGCCGTCGTCGACGAACAGCACCGGTTCGGCGTGCACCAGCGGCTGCGGCTGACCGCGAAGGGAATCTCGCCGCATATGCTGGTCATGACTGCCACCCCGATCCCTCGCACGCTGGTACTCGCGGCCTTCGGCGACATGGACGTCTCGAAGCTGACCGAGAAGCCGGCGGGCAGAAAACCGATCCAGACGGTGACGGTGCCGATGGAGCGTGTCGGCGATATCGTCGACCGGCTGCAGTCGGCGATCGCAGAAGGCAAAAAGGCATACTGGATTTGCCCGCTGGTCGAGGAATCAGAGGTTTCCGACCTGATGTCGGCGGAGGAGCGACATGCGACGCTGGTCGCCGCACTCGGTCCGGATATCGGTCTTGTGCACGGCCGGATGAGCGGGCCGGAAAAGGATGCCGCGATGATGGCGTTCAAGACCGGCGAGACGCGGCTGCTGGTGGCGACGACCGTGGTCGAGGTGGGCGTCGACGTGCCTGATGCTTCCATTATGGTGATCGAGCACGCCGAACGCTTCGGGCTCGCGCAACTGCACCAGTTGCGCGGCCGCGTCGGGCGCGGCGACGAAGCCTCGAGCTGCATACTGCTTTACAAGGGGCCGCTCTCGGAAAACGGCCGGGCGCGACTCAATATCCTCCGTGAAAGCGAGGATGGCTTCCTGATCGCCGAGGAAGATCTTCGCCTGCGCGGCGAAGGCGAGCTTCTCGGCACCCGCCAATCCGGCACGCCGGGTTTCCGGATCGCCAGTCTTGAGGCTCATGCGGACCTGCTGGAGATCGCGCGCAAGGACGCGGCCTATCTCCTGGAAAAGGATCCGGACCTGACGAGCGAGCGAGGCCAGGCTGTGCGCACGCTGCTCTATCTGCACCGCCGCGACGAGGCTATCCGGTTTTTGCGGGCCGGGTGACCAGGTCGACCGCCGTCTCGGTCGCCGCGCCCTTGTATTCTGGGGTAACGAGGCCGGCGGAAATCAACAGCTTGATTCCCTCCTCCGGCGACATGTCGAGCAGTTTCAGCTTGCTGCGCGGCACGAACATCAGGAAACCGGCTGTCGGGACCGGAGTGGGCGCGAGAAAGACGGCGACCATCTCCTCGCCATCCTCGTTGAGCTTGGCGGCTATCTCGCCTTTCGCGTCAGTCGAGACGAAGACCAGGGCCCATGTCCCGGGATTGGGAAACTCGATCAGGCCGACCTTCTTGAAGGAGTTCGACTGCTCTTTCAGCACCGTCTCGAAGATTTGCTTGGTGCTCTTGTAGACCGTGCGGACCAGCGGCATGCGATTGAGGATGGATTCACTGTAGCGAACGATCGAGCGACCGATGAGATTGCGGCCGAGAAATCCGACCAGCGTGATGACAACGATCGCGATCAGCAGGCCGAATCCGGGGATCGCGAACTTGAGGTAGGACTCGGGGTTGTAGCGATCGGGGATGTAAGGTTTTACCCAACTGTCGGCCCAATGGATGAAGGTCCATGTCAGATAGATGGTGATCGCCATCGGCGCGCAGATAATCACGCCTGTCAGGAAATTGTTGCGCAGGCGCGTCGCTACGGAAATCCGCTCAGGATGGATGTCGCTCATCGCCCTCGCCGCTATGCTGCATCGCCGAAGAAACCCGGATGGAAGCCGACAATGCCGGAGGGAGCCTCGTCATTCAAGGGCAGAGCGAGCAAATACTGTGATGGTACGGCGTCGCAGGACAAACCTTCGACGCCGCGAAAACCGAAGCGGCCATAGTAGGCAGGATCGCCCGCGAGGATGCAGCCGGCCGCACCGAGTTCTTGCAACCTTGCGAAGCCCTTCGCGATCAGCATCGATCCAATTCCCGATCTCTGCCGGACTGGGTCGACCGAAATCGGACCGAGCGCATACCAGTTTGTCTGTCCGCTCGAAAGCATGACGGGTGAAAAAGCGACGTGGCCGACGATCACGCCATCGTCCTCCGCCACAAGTGAGACCGTCAACGCCCCGGCTCTGCGCAACCGCTCCACAATCAGCGACTCGGTCTGGTCGCTATAGGGCATGTCTGCGAAGGCGCGGGCCGTGAGCGCGCCGATCTGCGCCTCGTCACCTACGCGCTCCGGCCGGACGATCATTCGACGGTGACCGATTTCGCGAGGTTACGCGGCTGATCGACGTCGGTGCCCATGAAGACGGCTGTGTGATAGGCGAGCAACTGGATCGGCAGCGAGAACACCATAGGGGCGATGATTTCCGCCACGTTCGGCAGAACGATCGTCGCCATGGTCTCAAGCTTGGACGCGGCCGCCCCCTTCTCATCGGTAATGAAGATGATCCGTCCGCCGCGGGCCGCGACCTCCTGCATGTTGGAGACCGTCTTCTCGAAGAAGCGGTCGTGCGGCGCGATAACGATGACAGGCATTGTTTCGTCGATGAGGGCGATCGGACCGTGCTTCAACTCGCCGGCGGCATAGCCCTCTGCATGGATGTAGGAAATCTCCTTGAGCTTCAGCGCGCCTTCCATCGCCAGCGGGTAGCTGGTGCCACGGCCGAGATAGAGCACGTGCTTGAATTTCGACAACTCACGCGACAGATGCTCGATCGGTTCCTGGATCTGGTTCACCACCTTGCTCATGATGCGCGGCATCTCGATCAGGTGACGCACCATCTGCTTCTCATCCTCGGCGCTCAGCGTGCCGCGCGCACGACCGGCACCGATCGCGAGCGAGGCGAGAACGGCGAGCTGACAGGTGAAGGCCTTGGTCGAGGCTACGCCGATTTCCGGACCAGCCAGGATCGGGAAAACCGCATCGGCCTCGCGGGCGATGGTCGATTCCTTGACGTTCACCACGGCGCCGATCTTCAGGCCCTCGTCCTTGCAGTAGCGTAGCGATGCCAGCGTGTCGGCGGTTTCACCGGATTGGGATATGAACAGCGCCGCCTGGTCCTTCGACAACGGCATTTCGCGGTAGCGGAATTCGGAGGCGACATCGATCTCGACGGGAAGGCGTGCGTAGCGTTCGAACCAGTATTTCCCGACCAGTCCCGAGAGATAGGCCGTGCCGCAGGCGGAGATGGCGAGACCGCGCAGCGCCGCGAAATCGATCGCCGTTTCGTTCGGACGAACGCCGTGGCTGGCGAAATCGACATAGTGGGACAGCGCGTGGGAGATCACCTCCGGCTGTTCGTAGATTTCCTTCTCCATGAAGTGTCGGTGATTGCCCTTGTCGACAATGTAGGCGGTCGCCTGCGAAATCTGGTGCGGGCGTTCAACAGGATTGCCGCGATAGTCGATGATCTCGGCCCCGGTCCGGTGGACGATGGCGCAATCGCCGTCCTCGAGATAGACGATGTCGTTGGTGAAAGGTGCGAGCGCGATGGCATCCGATCCGAGGAACATCTCGTCCCTACCGAAACCGACGGCGAGCGGCGGACCGCAGCGGGCGGCCATGATCGTATCCGGGTCCTCGGCGAACATGACGACGAGCGCATAAGCGCCGGTCACATCGTTCAGCATCGCGAGCATGGCGGCGCGGTTGTCGAGACCCTCGCGGCGGTACTTGGCGAGCAAATGGGCCACGACTTCGGTATCGGTCTGTGTCGTGAAGGTCGCGCCACCTTCGGCCATTGAATCTTTCAGTTCGGAAAAATTCTCGATGATGCCATTATGGACGACCGCTATTCCATCGACGAAATGCGGATGGGCGTTCGTCTCATTCGGGACGCCGTGCGTCGCCCAACGTGTATGAGCAATGCCGATCGTGCCGGCCAGCGGTTCTTCCGAGAGCTTCTTTTCGAGGTTGAAAAGCTTACCCTCGGCGCGACGGCGATCCATCGCGCCGTCATGGATCGTGGCGACGCCGGCGGAATCATATCCGCGATATTCGAGCCGCTTGAGGGCGTCGACCAGACGTTCCGCGACAGGCTGGTTACCGACGATCCCGACAATACCGCACATAGAATTCTCCGTCTGGCGTGAGTTTCGAGCGCCAGTCCTAATGATTTTGCACCGCGGCGCAATCCGGCCATCGGTCACTTTCGATTTCTAATCGTTACGCAATCGCAGCAATCAGCGTCCGGCCTTCTTCGCCGCCTTGATGGCGAGCGCGCGTTCGCGAACGGCGACCGCCCGGCCCGGCTTGACCTCCTGGCGGGCGCGGCCGAAGGCCAGCGCGTCATCCGGAACGTCCTCTGTGATAACGCTGCCTGAGGCCACATAGGCGCCGTCACCGATGGCAACAGGCGCGACGAGCGAGGAATTGGAGCCGATAAATGCGCCATGCCCGATCTTCGTCTTCGCCTTGTTCACGCCATCATAGTTGCAGGTGATCGTGCCGGCGCCGATATTGCTGTCAGCACCGATTTCGGCGTCGCCGATATAGGTCAGGTGGTTGACCTTGGCACCCTTGCCGATCTCAGCATTCTTCACTTCACAGTAATTGCCGACCTTGGCGCCTTCGGCGAGGTTCGCGCCGGGGCGAAGCCGCGCGAACGGTCCGACGGTGGCGCCTGATGACACGCGGGCGCCCTCGATATGGCAGAAGGCGTGGATGATGGCGCCGCTTTCAATCACGGCGCCGGGGCCGAAGACGACATTCGGTTCGATGACCGCATCGCGGCCGATGGCGGTGTCGTAGCTCAGAAAAACGGTTTCCGGCGCAACCATTGTGACGCCTTCCACCATAAGCTCGGTGCGGCGACGCTCCTGCCAAAGGCGCTCGACCATGGCGAGTTCGGCACGGTTGTTGCAGCCGGTAAGTTCGGCCTCCGGGGCGTCGACGGCCACGACCCGACCGCCATTGGCGCGGGCGATCTCGACGATGTCCGTCAGGTAGTATTCGCCCTTGGCGTTCTTGTTGCCGATCTGCAGCAGGTAATCGAGCGCCTTGCCGCCGTTGATGACCATCAGGCCGCTGTTGCACCAGGTAACGGCGCGTTCCGATTCGGTGGCGTCCTTCTCCTCCCGGATGGCGATCAGTTCGCCATCCTTGACCAGCAGGCGTCCGTAACCGGTCGGCTTGTCGGTATGGAAGCCGATGACCACGACATCGGCACCGGCCGCCAGCGCTTCGCGTGCGGCGAGGAAGGGCTGTTCGGTGATCAGCGGAACGTCGCCGTAAGTGACGAGCACATCGTCGTATCCCTTTTCGATCGCGGCGCGCGCCGCAAGCACAGCATGACCTGTGCCGAGCCGCTCCGCCTGCAGGAAGGGCGTCACCGATACACCTTCGACGCTGGCGGCCGCAGCCACCTTCTCCGCATCGCGGCCGACGACCAAGGCGACATCGGCGATGCCGGCGCTTGCCACCGCCGCTGTCACATGGGCAATCATCGGTCGGCCGGCCACGGGATGCAGCACCTTCGACATCGACGATTTCATGCGGGTGCTCTCGCCGGCGGCGAGAATGACGGCCAGACAACTGCGCTGCATGCTCTGCTCCAAGATGAACGGGCCCAATCGGGCCGAAGGACAGGGACTCCTAGCCGCGACCACGATTTGCCGCAAGCCCGGAAGAGCGCGCTCGCCGCGTTGACTCTATGGGTTATACGCTCTCGCCGCGGTGGGTGGCCTGCGCCCGCTGGCGGCCGACCTGGATCACCTTTTCCATCGTCATCCTGGCGGCAGCCGGATCACGAGCGCGAATCGCCTCGACGATCGCCAGGTGGGAGACGCGGACATCGTTTCCACGGCCTTTTTCGGGCGGCAGCGACGACATGCGGAAGGCCCCCATCAACGCCGCCTTGATCAATCCGCCGAGCGTACGCATGAAAGGGTTCCTGGAGGCTGCGGCAAGAGCCAGATGAAAGCGCAGATCAGCGAAAGCAAGCGTTTCGACACTGTGGCCCTCGTCTCCGAGAGACTCTGCCAAACGGTCGAGTTCGTCGATCTCGTCTTGGGTCGCGCGCTCGGCAGCGAGCGCAGCGGCTGCCGGCTCGAAGGCCAGACGGATGTCATAGAGATGCAGCAGGAATTCCTCGCTGACGCCGACATCGAAGTGCCAGGTCAGGATATCGGCGTCGAACAGGTTCCAGAACGCCTTGTCGGTCACGCGCGTGCCGATCCGCGCCTTGGGCACGACTAGCCCCTTGGCCGTCAGCGTCTTCATCGCTTCGCGGAGCACCGTGCGCGATACCTGGAAACGCTGGGCAAGCTCCACATCGCCGGGCAGCAGGCCTCCGACGGCGAATTCGCCGGACACGATCGCGCGTCCCAGCGCATTCACCACCTGTCCGTGGCTGTTACGCGATAACTGTATCGCGGACCCCACTCCTGCCAATGCATTCTGCAAAAGACACTCCCTTTCCGCCCCTCATCGACCCCGCCCCTGCGAAGCAGCCAGGATCGCCTTCTGCAGCAAAATAAACGCAAACAGAAGAAGGCCAATTAGGATTTTAGTCCACCAACTGGAGAGCGAACCATCAAAGGTGATGTAGGTCTGGATCAGACCCTGGATCAGGATCCCGATGAAGGTGCCCACGACATAGCCGGAGCCGCCCGTCAGAAGCGTACCGCCGATCACCACCGCGGCGATCGCATCAAGCTCCACTCCAACTGCCGACAGCGGGTATCCTGCGGACGTGTAAAGCGAAAAGACGATTCCCGACAGGCCGGCAAGGAAACCGGACAGCGCGTAGATGCTGATCGTGGTGCGCGCCACCGGCACACCCATCAGGCGCGCAGTCTGCACGCCGCCGCCGAGGGCATACACATTGGCGCCGAAGCGGGTGCGGTGCGCGACGATGGCCCCGACGATGAAAACGAGGATCATCAGGCCGCCGATGAGCGTCAATCGTCCTCCGCCGGGCAGCTTGTAGAAGGTCCGCCGCAGCATGCTGTAGAACTCGTGATCGACGGGAATGCTGTCGATCGACAGGACGAACGCCATGCCTCGGGCCAGGAACATGCCTGCCAGCGTCACGATGAAGGCGGGCATGTCGAGATAGTGGATGACCGCGCCCATGGCTGCACCGAAGAGCGTCGTAATCACCAGCAACAGCACAAAGGCGGTGATGGGGTGAACGCCGGTATCCCGCAGCATCACGGCCAGGAACACACCTGCAAATCCGATGACGGCACCCACTGACAGGTCGATCCCTCCGGACAGGATGACGAAGGTCATCCCGACCGCGACGATGCCGAGAAACGCGTTGTCCGTCAGCAGGTTCGAAAGCACACGCAGCGACAGCATCGCCGGAAACTGGAATGCGCAGATGGCGTAAGCGACAATGAAGATCAGGATCGTCGCGAGCAGCGGCAGGTGACGGGCATTCATTTCGGCTGCTCCTGGGACTTTCTTCTTGCCGCGAGCCAGAAGCCCGACAGCCCGTGCAGCGACGGCGACTGGACGATCAGGATGACCACGATGATTGCGGCCTTGATGATCAGGTTGAACTCAGGCGGGAAACCGGACAGCAGGATGCCGGTGTTGATCGCCTGGATGATCATCGCGCCCAGCAACGAGCCGGCGATCGAAAAGCGACCGCCGAGCAGCGAGTTGCCGCCGACCACGACCGCGAGGATGGCATCGAGCTCGAGCCAGAGGCCGGCATTGTTGGCATCCGCGCCCTTGATGTCGGCGGCGACAATGATGCCCGCGATCGATGCGGCCAAGCCGCTGATCAGGTAGACGCTGATGAGAAGTGCCGGCGCGCCGACGCCTGCAAGTACGGCGGCGCGCTTGTTGATGCCGACCGCTTCGACGAGCAAGCCGAGGGCACTGCGGCGGACGACGAGCCCCACAATTGCAGCGAAGGCAAGCCAGATGATCACCGGCATAGGGATGTAACCGACAGCACCACTACCGATGAACTCAAATCCGGGATTGGTGAAGGTGAGGATCGTGCCCTCTGTAATGAGCTGGGCGATACCCCTGCCCGCGACCATGAGAACGAGAGTGGCGATGATGGGCTGGATGCCGAGGACGGCGACAAGCACGCCGTTCCAGACCCCGCACAGCAGCCCCGTCGCCAGCGCCGCAAGCAGCGCGACGGCAAGCGGCTGGCCTGAGGCAACCATGGCAGCGGCGACAGCGCCGCTGATCGCGATGACAGCGCCGACGGAGAGGTCGATACCCTTGGTGGCGATCACCAGCGTCATGCCGACCGCGAGAAGCGCCACCGGCGCCCCGCGGTTGAGGACGTCGATCAGGCTTCCGTAGAGCCGGCCGTTCTGAACGCCGATGTCGAAGAAACTCGGAAAGGCGAGGAAATTCAAAGCCAGAATGATCACCAGCGCGATGATCTGCGGCGCCAGACGGCGCACGGAATATGGCAGGGCTGCGATCACGGCGTCGCCTCCTCGGTGTGAAGCGACGCGATCGCGTCGACGATCGATGCCGTCGTCATCTGCTCTCCGACCAGTTCCGCGACATGCTTACGATCGCGAACGACGATGATGCGCGAGCTGTAGGCCAGAAGCTCCTCGAGTTCGGAGGAGATGACGAGCAACGACATGCCGTCGTCACACAGCTTCTCGATCAACCGGATGATTTCCGCGTGAGCACCGACGTCGATGCCGCGGGTCGGCTCGTCGAGGATCAGGAAGCCGGGATTGGTCGCAAGCCAACGTCCCAGAATAACCTTCTGCTGGTTGCCGCCCGATAGCTCGCGGATCGGTTTTTCGCGATCCGTCGTCCGCACGTCGAGCGCCGCGATATAGCGGTCGGCCATCTCGATCTGCTCAGCGAGTCGGATGGGGCGCCACCAACCACGACGGGCCTGCTGCGCAAGCGCGATGTTTTCGCGGATCGACAGGTCACCGACGATGCCGTCGAGCTTGCGATCCTCCGGGCAGAAACCGAAGCCGTTCAGAATGGCGTCGCGAGGCGAGCGCAGGTTGACGGTTTTTCCATCGACCGCGGCCTGCCCACTGTCGGCGGGCGTTACACCGAACAGGGTTTCCGCGGTCTCGGTGCGGCCGGAGCCCAGCAGGCCGGCCATGCCGACCACCTCTCCGCCCCGCACATCAAGATCGAAGGGTTCGATCTTGCCCCGCCGGCCGTAGCCAGAAAAGCGGAAGCGCACCGGCTGGTCGACAGCCGACTTGTTGTGATGCTGGCTCTCTGCGGATTCCAGATCGCGGCCCAGCATCATGGAAATCAGGTTACGGCGGTCGAGCGTGGCTGTGTCCGCGGAGCCGACGAGGCAGCCGTTCCGCAAGACCGTGACACGGTCCGTCACATCGAAAACCTGCCCCAGAAAGTGGGTGATGAAAACGATGCCGAGGCCCCGCGCCTTCAAATCGCGCATGACATTGAACAGCATCTCGACTTCGCGGTTGTCGAGGCTCGCCGTCGGCTCGTCGAGGATCAGCACCTTGCCCGAAAGGTCCACGGCGCGCGCGATCGCGATGATCTGCTGTATCGCGACCGAATAGCGGGAAAGCTCGGCACCGACGTCGATGTCGAGGCCGTAGCCGGACAGGAGGTCGCGCGCGGCGGCGTTCATGCGCCGGTTATCGACGAGACCAAAGCGGCGTGGCTGGCGGCCGAGAAAGAGGTTTTCCGCAACGGACAGGTTTTCGAGGAGATTGACCTCCTGGTAGACGGTCCCAATGCCCAGCACCTGGGCCTCGTGCGTGTCGCGCGGATCGATCGACTGACCGTCAAGCCTGATGTCGCCATCATCGCGGCGATAGGCGCCGGTCAGGCACTTCACAAGGGTGGATTTGCCGGCGCCGTTTTCGCCGAGAAGCGCGTGGATTTCGCCCCGTTTCAACGTGAAATCGACATTGTCGAGCGCCTTGGCGCCCGGGAAATTCTTACAGATACCCGTCGCCGCCAGAATGGCTGTGTCGTGAGAGGTCATGCCCGGTTCCGATGACATAAAGAGACTGGGAACCGGCGGGATCTTCCGCCGGTTCCCCGTGTTCGAACGGACGCTTACGCCCGCACGATCTCGGTTCGGATCAGTAGCCGAGGCCCTTCTTCTCTTCGTAGACCTTCTGCGGATCGTCGGCCTGTGTGTAGAGCTTGGATTCGGTCTGGATCCACTTCGGAGGCATGGTGCCGTCCTTCTTGTAGGCCTCCAGGGCGTCGAAGGCCGGGCCTGCCATGTTTGGCGTCAATTCGACCGTCGCATTCGCTTCACCAGCGGCCATGGCGAGGAAGATATCCGGAACGGCGTCGATCGACACGACGAGGATGTCGGTGCCGGGCTTCAGACCGGCTTCCTTGATCGCCTGGATGGCGCCGACGGCCATGTCGTCATTGTGGGCATAGAGGGCGCAGATGTTCTTGCCGCCGTCTTCGGCCTTCAGGAAGCTTTCCATGACTTCCTTGCCCTTGGTGCGGGTGAAGTCGCCGGTCTGGCTGCGGATGATCTTGAGATTATCCTTGCCGGCAATCGCTTCCTCGAAGCCCTTCTTGCGGTCGATCGCGGGAGAGGAGCCTGTCGTGCCCTGCAGCTCGACAATGTTGCACTGCTTGTCGGCGACGGTCTTCACCAGCCACTCGCCGGCAACCTTGCCTTCGTGGACGAGATCGGAGGTAACGGCGGTCATGTAGAGATCTTCCGGCGCATCGACCGTACGGTCGAGCAGAATAACGGGGATGTCGGCATCCTTGGCTTCTTCCAGGACTTCGTCCCAGCCGGTTGCAACGACAGGAGCAACCAGGATCGCATCAACGCCCTGGGCGATGAACGAGCGAAGCGCCTTGATCTGGTTTTCCTGCTTCTGCTGGGCGTCGGCGAACTTCAGGTCGATGCCGCGGGCTTCGGCCTGCTGCTTGGTGAGCGTGGTCTCGGCGGCGCGCCAGCCGGATTCCGAACCGATCTGCGAAAAGCCGACGGTCATGTCAGCCGCTACGGCCGGAGCGAACATAAGGCCAGCAAGAACCGTGGCGCTGGCAAGCGCTTGAAACAATTTCATGATTTACCTCCCAAACGTCGTCTCCATACGACGTGCGATTTTTTAAATCATATAGTATTACTTTTGTAAATCGGCTTTTTTTCGCCTTCCGAGAAAAAAGAAGGGGCGCCGAAGCGCCCCTCCCCAATCGTACGCCTCTAAAAGCCTCACTTCGGCAACTGGTCGTCGACACCCTCGACGTAGAAATTCATGCCAAGAAGCGTGCCATCGTCGGCCTTCTCCCCGGCGGCAAGCCATGCCGTGCCGTCCTGCTTGTTGATCGGACCGGTGAACGGATGCAGTTCACCCGACTTGATCTTGGCTTCGGTTTCCTCGGCCATCGCCTTAACGTCGTCAGGCATGTTGGTGTAGGGCGCCATCGCAAGGATGCCGTCCTTGAGGCCGTCCCAGGTGGATTCGCCACCCTTCCAGGTGCCGTCGATGACGGCCTGGATCTTCTTGACGTAATACGGGCCCCAGGTGTCCATGATGGCCGTCAGCTGGGCGTTCGGGCCAGCCTGGATCTGGTCGAATGCCTGACCGAAGGCCTTGATGCCGCGCTCTTCGGCGATCTGCATCGGCGCGGCCGAGTCGGTGTGCTGCGTCAGGATGTCGACGCCCTGGTCGACGAGCGCCTTGGCTGCATCGGCTTCCTTGCCGGCGTCATGCCAGGTGTTGACCCAGATGACCTTCATCTTGAAATCCGGGTTGACCGACTTGGCGCCCTGTTCGAAGGCGTTGATGCCCATGACCACTTCCGGGATCGGGAACGAGGCGATGTAGCCGGCAACGCCGGTCTTCGACATCGTGGCGGCGATCTGGCCGATGATGTAGCGGCCTTCATAGAAGCGCGAGTTGTAGGTCGTGACGTTGTCGGCGGTCTTGTAGCCGGTCGCGTGCTCGAATTTCACATCGGGGAACTTCTTCGCGACGTTCAGCGTGGGATCCATATAGCCGAACGAGGTGGTGAAGATGATCGCGCAGCCGGAACGGGCAAGACGCTCGATGGCGCGCTCTGCGTCCGGACCTTCCGGAACGTTTTCGACGTACTGGGTTTCGACCTTGTCGCCCATCTTCTCTTCGACGTACTGGCGTCCGACGTCATGCGCCTGTGTCCAGCCGCCATCCGTCTTCGGACCGATATAGACGAAGCAGGCCTTCGTCTTTTCCTGCGCCATGGCCGGAACGGCCATGGTCGAGGCGGCGAGTGCCGCCGCAAGGCCAAGGATGATTTTCTTCATGATAGGTTCCTCTCTTCAAACCTGTTTATCGGATTTTGTTATTCCCCGGCCTCAACGGTCCGGCACGAAGGGCCGCCCGAGCGCCGCCGGGGTATTCACCAGCATCAACCGCCTGTTTCTCGACATCACCACGAGAACGACCACCGTCGCAAGATATGGCAGCGATGACAGGAACTGCGACGGGATACCGAGACCGATCGCCTGCGCATGCAACTGGCCGATCGTCACACCGCCGAACAGGTAGGCGCCGACGGCAACACGGGCCGGTCGCCAGGAAGCAAAGACGACGAGCGCAAGCGCGATCCAGCCACGGCCAGCCGTCATGTTCTCCACCCATTGCGGCGTGTAGACCAGCGACAAGTGGGCCCCGGCGAGACCGGCGCAGGCTCCGCCGAACAGGACCGCGAGGTAGCGATAGCGGATGACGCCGATGCCAAGCGCATGCGCCGAGGCCGGATTGTCGCCGATCGAGCGAAGCGTCAGGCCGGTTCGTGTCCGGAACAAAAACCAGCCCGTACCGAGCACAAGGGCGACGGAGGCGTAGAAGATCGGGTCCTGGCCGAACACCAACCGCCCCACAAGCGGCAGTTCGCTGAGGCCGGGGATGAACAGGCTCGGCAATTTCTGTCCTGCCTGGCCGACGAAGCTTTCCCCGATCATGCCTGAGAGCCCGAGCCCGAGCAGGGTGAGCGACAGACCCGTCGCTACCTGATTGGCCGCGATCGTCAGGGTCAGGACGGCAAACAGCATGGAGAACAGCGCCCCGGCGGCAATCCCGCAAAGGACACCGATCCAGGGCGAGCCGCTGAGGCTGGCGCCGGCGAAGCCGCAGACTGCACCCATCACCATCATGCCCTCGACACCGAGATTGAGGACGCCCGACCGCTCCACGACCATCTCGCCGATGGCCGCGATGAGAAGCGGCGTCGCTGCGGTGGCGATGGTCAGGAGGATGCTTTCGATCATGCCCATGATCATGCCTCCCCTGCGGCGGCGGACCGTCCGACCAGCCGGATGCGGTAATAGGCCAGCGAGTCACAGGCCAGGACGAAGAACAGCAACATGCCCTGGAAGACGCGCACGACCTTGTCCGACACATTAAGTGAGATCTGAGCCGCTTCGCCGCCGAGATAGGTCAGACCAAGGACCAGACCGGCTACGATCACGCCGAGCGGATTCAACCGCCCGAGAAAGGCGACGATGATTGCGGTGAACCCGTAGCCCGGCGAAATTTCGGGCTGCAGCTTGCCGATGATGCCGCTGACCTCCGAGATGCCGGCGAGACCTGCAAGGGCGCCCGACAGCAGCATCGAGAACCAGATCATGCCGCGGCGGGAGAAGCCGGCAAATCGCGCGGCGCGTTCCGACTGGCCGATGACGTTGACCTGAAAGCCGCGCAAGGTGAAGCGGAGCATGAACCAGACCGCAAAGGCCGCGACGATCGCGAAGACAATACCGAGATGGGCGCGACCGGAGGACAATATCTCCGGAAGGATGGCCTCCGGCACGAACGACCGTGTCACCGGGAAATTGTAGCCACCGGGATCCCGCCACGGGCCGCGCACCAGCCAGTCGAGGAAGAGCTCGGCGACATAGACTAGCATCAGGCTCGTGAGGATCTCGTTGGTATTGGTCTGCGCCTTGAGAAACGCCGGGATGGCGGCATAGAGCGCTCCGCCGATCATTCCCATGACAAGCATCAGCGGCAGCAGAAGCGGCGATTGCCAGTCGTAGAACACGATCGGGAGGATCGAGCCGAAGATGGCACCGAAGATCAGCTGGCCCTCGGCGCCGATGTTCCAGTTGTTCGAGCGGTAGCAGACCGAGAGGCCGACACCGATCAGGATGAGCGGCGATGCTTTCACGGCGAGCTCGTGCAGCGACCACACTTCCGTCAGCGGCTCGATGAAGATTATATAGAGCGCCTGGATCGGGTCCTTGCCGAGAAGAGCGAACATCAGGGCGCCGAACACGAGCGTCAGCAGAAGCGCGACGAACGGCGACAGCAGCGACCAGCGGCGCGAGGGTGCTGCGCGTTTTTCGAGTTCAATGCGCATGGGCAGTCTCCCCCGCCACGGGCTCCAGCCCGTGAAGGCCGCCCATCAGCAGCCCGATCTTCTCGCGGGTCATATCCTTTGCCGGATAGGCTGACGAAAGCCGGCCCTCGCTGATAACGGCGATCTCGGTCGCGACCTCGAAAATCTCGTCGAGATCCTGACTGATCACGAGCACGGCGGAACCGGATCTTGCGAGATCGACGAGCGCCTGACGAATGCGGCTCGCCGCACCGGCGTCGACACCCCAGGTCGGCTGGTTGACCACGAGCACGGCAGGGCGCCGATCGAGTTCTCGGCCGACGATGAATTTCTGCAGGTTACCGCCTGAGAGCGACCCGGCCGGTGGGTCTTCTCCGCTTTTGCGGACATCCATGGCTTCCGAAATCCGCCGGGCGGCGGCCTTGACCGCATCGTTGCGGATGATTCCCAGAACACCACCACCGACAAAGGCCCGGCGGTCGGATGCGTTGCGCGCCAGCACAAGATTGTCCGAGAGTGTGAGCGCCGAGACGGCAGCGTGGCCATGCCGTTCCTCGGGCACAAAACCGGCTCCCATCAGCCGCCGGCGGTTGATACCGCTGCGCCCCATGGGCTTGCCACGAATGACGACTGATGCATCCGACGCCACCGGATACTCGCCCGACAATGCGTCGAAGAGTTCGCCCTGCCCGTTTCCGGCAACACCGGCGATGGCAAGCACCTCGCCGGCGCGGACCTTCAGGCTCACATGTTTCAGCGACACGGCGAACGGCGTACGCGGTGCGACATCAAGGGAGACGGCTTCGAGCAGCACGTCGCCCCTGGCGCTCGTACCCTCGGCCGTTACGTGCGGCACTTCCGCGCCGACCATCATGCGGGCGAGCGAGGCGGGTGTCTCCTGCCGGGGGTCGCAGGCGCCGGTCACCTTGCCGTGGCGAAGAACGGTCGCGCGGTCGCAGATGCGCTGGACCTCCTCGAGGCGGTGACTGATGTAGAGCACCGAGCGCCCCTCGGCCTTCAGCTTGTCGAGCGTCTCGAACAGCCGGTCCGCCTCCTGCGGGGTCAGCACCGAGGTCGGCTCGTCGAGGATAATCAATTGCGGGTTCTGAAGCAGCGCCCTGACGATCTCGATGCGTTGACGCTCACCGACGGACAGGTCCGCGACATGGGCGGACGGGTCGAGAGGAAGTCCATAGGTCCGGGACAGTTCGGCCGCCTTCTGCGCGATGGTGTCAAGGGGAACCTTGCTGTCGAGCGACAAGGCGATGTTCTCCGCGACCGTCAATGACTCGAAGAGCGAAAAGTGCTGGAAAACCATGCCGATGCCGAGACGACGCGCCGCAGCGGGCGAACCGATCGCAACCGCCCGGCCCTGCCATTCAACGCTGCCGGAGCTCGGCGCCAGAACGCCAAAAAGCATCTTCACCAAAGTGGATTTTCCAGCGCCATTCTCGCCGAGAAGCGCATGGATTTCACCCGGCGCGATGCTCAGGTCGATCCCGTCGCAGGCCGCGAATGTCCCGAAAAGCTTCGTCAGTTTGCGAACCGACAATAGAGCGGCCGGTTCCGGCTGAGGCGAAAGCGACACAAATCCCCCTATCGTACCGGGTATGTTTCATTCATCCCGGGCATGCTGTTGTTCCCCGCCGCGCCCCCGTGTGATGCCGGACACGCAACAAGCGACTATTGATAACCGGTTTGTTGCTTTGCACAACTGGTGCCGCATGATTTTTCGTGGATCGCGCCCGCCGGAGAGGCACCTTCACCCTCGACGCCCTAGTGCCGGAAAGGCCTGGAGTATCCCGCCAATGACATAGAGATAGATGCCGGTCGCGATGAAAGGATACACGACCCAGGCAGGCGTCTCGAAATGCAGGAGCAAGGCATAACCACCGAGCGCGCACCACAGCAGAAACACCGCCATGTTGAGGCCACGAAGCCGCTTCACCCGCACCGGGTGGAGGAAGAAGATCGGCAGGAAGGTCAACACGACCGAGACGGAGACGACGATCATCGCGGTCAAGGCCGAGGCGTCGATCACAAACAGGGTGAAGACGATCATGTTCCAGACCACGGGAAAGCCCGAGAAAAAGTACTCGTCGGTCTTCATGCCCATGTCGGCGTAGTAGATGGCGCTGGACACGACGATCATGCCTGCCGCGACGAAGGACCAGGGCTCGCCGATCATGCCGCTCTGATAGAGGGCGAAGGCCGGCAGAAGGACATAGGTGACATAGTCGATGATGTTGTCCAGCGTGTCGCCGGACCAGTTCGGTAGAACTTCCTTGACCCGCACCTTGCGGGCGATCGGCCCATCGATGCCATCGACGAGAAGCGCAAGTCCCAGCCACCAGAACATGTCGACGAAGCGGTGTTCGGCAGCCGCGACGACACCGAGAAAGGCCAGGAACGAGCCGGATGCCGTCAGGATATGTACGGAGAACGCACGCATCTCCGCGTAAGGCACCCGTCTGTAGTTGAAGATTTTCATGCCGTTTCGGCCCCTTGTCTCTTCGGTGTGGCGATATTCGACGAATCCGACCGTTTTGCAATGTCGAAACGACACCGGTTCGGCTTTGCCCACGGAAAGGGGGCAGAGGGGTGCGCCAAAGCATCCCATGGATTTCCGTTTCAAATCGCCCTAGATGTGACGAGATCAGACGAGGATCGGGTTCATGGACAGGTTCGACATCACCGTCATCGGCGCCGGGCTGGCCGGCAATATCGCTGCGATCGCGCTTGCACGCGGCGGCCGCAAGGTCGCGCTCGTCGCGCCCAAATCCGACACGAACGACCGCCGTACGACGGCGTTGATGGAGCAGTCGATCCGTTATATCGACCGTCTCGGCCTGTGGGAGGCGATCCGGCCTTCCGCGGCGCGGCTCTCAACGATGCAGATCATCGACGGCACGAAGCGGCTGCTGCGCGCCCCGCCGGTTGCGTTCCGCAGCTCCGAAATCAATCTCGAGGCCTTCGGCTACAACATTCCGAACGCCGCCCTTCTGGCGGTTCTGGATGAGGCTGTTGCTGGCGAGACAAATATCGCCGTGTTTCCGTCAAACGCGGCCGCAGTGGAGGTCCGAGATGATGTCGTGGCGGTGACGCTTGCCGACGGCACGTCGATCGCTGCGGATTTCGTTGTCGGCGCGGATGGCCGGCGATCAAGGACACGCGAAAGCGCCGGGGTCGGCATCCATACCTGGTCCTATCCGCAAACGGCTGTGGTGCTGAATTTCGGCCACAGCCTTCCCCACCGGAATGTCTCGACCGAATTCCACACCGACCACGGCCCATGTACGCAGGTGCCGCTACCAGGCGACCGCTCGAGCCTCGTCTGGGTCGTCGAACCTGCTGAAGCGGAACGCCTGGTTTCGCTTCCGCTCGACCAGTTGAGCCGTCTTGTCGAGGAGCGGCTGGCCTCGCTGCTCGGCAAGGTTTGCGTCGAGGATGGCGTTCAATCATGGCCGCTCTCCGGATTGACGGCGAAGCGCTACGGCAAGGGGCGTGCCGCCTTCATCGGCGAAGCCGCGCACGCCTTCCCGCCGATCGGCGCACAGGGGCTGAACCTGTCGCTCCGTGACGTGATGGCGCTCGAAGACCTGCTTTGCCGTTCAGAGAAGCCGATCGATGCCTATGCGGGCGATGCGTTCGACCGCAAGCGGCGCGCCGATGTGTGGAGCCGCACGGCGAGCGTCGATCTTTTGAACCGGTCGCTGCTCAGCCCGTTCCTGCCCGTGCAGATGGTGAGGGCCGCCGGGCTCCACGTGCTGGCGAGCATTCCGCCCCTTCGTCATCTGGTCATGCAGGAAGGTGTTGCTCCTGGATTCGGTCTTTCGGGCATTCCCTCACGCCTGCGGGAAAAGATCCGCCGGTAGCAGGCCGTTGGTGATCGCATAGAGAAGGGCAGAGACCGTCAGAACCGACAGGACGGTGGTGATCAGGATGGTCGCAGACGCCCTCTCCTGCCACACGCCGTATTGCTGACCAATGACGAAAACGTTGGTTGCCGTCGGCAGCGAGGCCAGAAGGACGGCGGTGTACACCCACAGCGGCTCGAAATCTCCCGCCAAGCTCAGGACGACGTAGGCCAGCACAGGATGCAGGAGAAGCTTGATCGGCACGATGTAGCCGATTTCCGGCGGCACGCGCTTCAGCGGCCGCAGTGCCAGCGTGACGCCCATGGCGAACAGAGCGCAGGGCGCCGCAGCCTGGGCGAGGTAGTCAATGAGGCGTTGCACCGCCGTCGGCGGTTCAAACGCGATTGCCGCGGCGGCTATGCCAATCACGGTCGCGATGATGAACGGATGATAGGCGATTCGCTTGACCACATCGATCGCGACCCGGCCCCGAGGGCGATCATCCCCACCGGCTACGGCCATCATCGCCGGTGCGACCATGAAATGCACGGCGTTTTCGAAACAGAAGATCAGCGCCACCGGCACGGCTGCCTTTTCGCCGAACGCCAGAAGCGCAAGGCCAGGCCCCATGTAGCCGATGTTGCCGTAGGCACCCGCCAGGGCCTGTATCGTGCAGTCGGCGATCGAGTTGCGGCGGATGAACCAGCCGATGGCGAAGACCACAGCGAAGATCGCATACGTGGCCAGCAGCGATGCGACGATGAAGTCGATCCGCGTCAGTTCGTGGATCGGCGTACGCGAGACCAGTTTGAAGAACAGCGCCGGCAGCGAGATGTAGACGATGAAGAAATTCAGCCAGCCGAGCGCCTCTGCCGGCTGATGGGCGAGCTTGCAGGCGACGTAGCCGATGAGGATCAGTCCGAAGAAGGGCAGGACGAGCCCGATGATTTCCGCCATCTCGCCTCACTCACGGCAAACCGGCCGGTCATCCCGCCGATCATGAAAGGTATATCTCTGGCTTGCCGCGTCAGGCGTGCGGGATCAAGGCCGGATGCGAGCAAAACGGTTCTCTCCAGTCAAGAGAGTGGCCACGTGCGACGCCGCTCAACCGATCCGACTGAGAACCGGGAAAGTCTGCTGGAACCAGATCGCAAGATCGGTAACGAAACCGAACATGAAGGCAAGTCCGGTCAACACCAGAAGGCCGCCCATCACCTTTTCGACGGTGCCTAAATGTTTGCGGAAGCGGGAGAGGAAGCGCATGAAGGCGCCGGAAAACGCCGCCGCTATCCAAAAGGGCACGGCGAGCCCCAGCGAATAGATCGCGAGCAAGAGCGCGCCATCCGATACGGTGTCGCGGGCGGCCGCCACAGCGAGAATGGCACCGAGAACCGGCCCGATGCACGGCGTCCAGCCGAAGGCGAACGCGAGCCCCATGACATAGGCGCCGGACAGGGTCGCCGGCTTGCCACCGCCCTGGAACCGTGCCTCTGACGACAGCAGTCCGATCCGGAAGACGCCAAGAAAATTCAGCCCCATGACGATGATGATCAGGCCGCCGATCTTCGCCAGAACGTCTAGATGCTGGCGCAGAAGCATGCCGATCGACGACGCCCCTGCCCCAAGCGCCACGAAGACGGTCGCAAATCCCAATGTGAAAAAGAGCGCCGAGAGCATGACCGCGCGCCGGGCCGCCGGTGCCGCCTCGCCACCATTGCGGAACTGCTCCACCGAGATGCCCGCCATGTAGCAGAGGTACGGAGGAACCAGCGGAAGAACGCACGGAGACAGGAACGACAGGGCTCCTGCCAGCAAGGCGCTCCAGAACGAGATATCGGCGATGGACACAAGGCGGCTCCGCAAAAACGGCCCTTCCTACCCCCGCCACCCCTCACTTGCCAATCACCTTTGTGTTCGCTGCGACAATCGTGCCGACAAGCCGCGCCGGCGGGCAATTTTTCGGGTTGACCGCACGGGGTCACCTGAATATGTTCCGCGCACTTCCGGCGACCCCCTGCGGTCGCACATGGGAGAGCGTAGCTCAGCCGGTAGAGCAACTGACTTTTAATCAGTAGGTCCAGGGTTCGAATCCCTGCGCTCTCACCATTTGACGATTTGTCCATACCGAAGACATAGGTAACATCGTGTACCTAAGACATGGGTGACAACCTCGTGCCGAACGGGTTGTCGATGGTTTGCAAAGTCCTCTGCTCCAGACCGAAATCTCTCTCCACGGCATCAACACCTCCCGCCAAAAGGCAAAAAGTGTTACCCATGTCTTCGGTACAAAACGTCACCTATCTCTCAGGTCGGACAATTCTCCGGCAGCCAAAATCCAAACGACAGGTGTCATGAGGTGTCCGTGCGCCTGCGACCCCGCGCGCTTCCGGCCTGGATCATTCTGAGGGGCGCGCGCCGCCGACTTAAATTAGCAGAAATTCAAATATTAACCAAAACTATACTCTCTCAACAAGCTAAATATAGTTCGATCTAAACATCGATTTTATGCTTATTTAACCATCCCGGTGCATTTTTGTAAATCGAACGGTATGGTTAATGGCTCGCTAGCCTCGCCCTGCATGACGCTTCTCTCCGTTCCCCGGCAAAGGCCGGAATGTGCCCCATTTGTACTTTGTTTCTTGGTGCTGCGAGTATGTCTAGCGTTATTACGAATATTGGAGCCATGGCCGCGCTCAAAACCCTTCGCGCCATTTCCAGCGATCTTGAAGAGAGCCAGGCACGACTTTCGGCCGGCATGCGTGTCGGAACCGCGAGCGACAACGCCGCCTACTGGTCCATCGCCACTACCATGCGCTCGGACAATATGGGGCTGTCGACGGTCTCCGACGCGCTCGGCCTGGGCGCAGCCAAGGTCGACACCGCCTACACCGGCATGGAATCGGCCGTCGAGGTCGTGAAGGAAATCAAGGCCAAGCTCATTGCCGCGACGGAAGACGGCGTCGACCGGGACAAGATCCAGGAGGAACTTTCACAGCTTCAGGACCAGCTCCTCTCCATCGCCCAGTCTGCCTCCTTTAACGGTGAAAACTGGCTGCAGGCCGACATCACGGCGGCAGGTGGAACGGACACGAAGAGCGTCGTCGGTTCACTGGTGCGGGACGACAGCGGCGTGCGTGTCCAGCGGGTGAACTACGAGTTGTCATCCAGTACCGTCCTGTTCGACACCGGCGGCGACATCGGCATTCTCGATGCCCAGCACGCGATCGAGGGCTCAACGGTGACCTTGCAGGTCAATGTCGATGGCGTCGTTTCAGCCTACACTGTCGACGCTTTCACGACCGACGACGTGATTGGTATAGCTGGCGGAGCATTTGACGGCGACTATGCCAATGCCGGAGGCAATGACTATGTGAAGATTGCCGAGGATACCTGGGTCAGGGCCGTCGATCAAAGCGGCGTCACGAACCAGGAAGTCGCCTACGAAGATGGCACCGGCGCACTCTGGGCTGTCGATCTGACCCCTCCGGCCGGCGCAATCACGGCTTCGGTGGTCGGCCTCACGATCAACAATTCGACCACAGCCGCACAGTTCGACGGACTGGTGCAGATGGTCGACGACGCGCTGATGCTGATGACAAGTGCTGCGGCCCACCTCGGCTCCGTCGGCATGCGAATCGATCTTCAGATCGACTTCATCGACGAGCTGTCGGATTCGATCGACCGCGGTATCGGCCTTCTCGTCGATGCCGATATGAACGAGGAATCGACCCGCCTGAAAGCACTGCAGACCCAGCAGCAGCTGGCCATCCAGTCGCTTTCGATAGCCAACTCCTCGCCGGAGGTCCTCCTGCAGCTTTATCGTTGAGCGAATTGAGAGCTGGACGTTAGCTGGGAACGGTCATGGCCACAGAGCGCCGCTCCCGGAGTCGCATGTGTGCCTGGCCAGTTCCTGGGATGGTCAGTACGATGGCGTCAGTCGGCTGCAGGCCTTGCCACGCCGTCGTCGCTGTCGCGCGCGTCGACTGGCATGTCCTGCTCTGCCTTTTCCATCAAATGGCCGAGATCAATCTCTCCCCAGAGCGACGTTTGCTTTCTCTTAAGGCTGGCAGCGCGCGAGCCCTTGATCTCTATCGTGAAGTTTCTGCCGGAATTTCGCATCTTGGTCTCCGATACCGTCATGAATCGTCCCATGCGGCAAATGCCGGGGAAGCCGCGCAACGTCCTGTTGCTTGGTCTCTGTTCGATTGACGGATTGTCGGCTTAACGCGCCGGCCTGCCGCCTGTTCCGAACGACTGCCTCGAAACTGTTCTGCTGGAATTGCGCGAGGCTTGCGCCAGAGCCGAGCGGCAACATTACGACAATTTCACTACTCCCCATCACATCCATGTGAAATTGTCGGCCGAATCCTAGGCGTTCAGGATCGGCGGCCGGCGGCGAACTTGATTCTCGTCAAAGGCGTTTGGCGTGATCCGGGCCATAAGAACTGTAACGACATTCCACCGACGGACGAGAGCATGACGGGCGACATGACACCGAAATCCACGAACCAGGGCGGCGCCTCCCCCGACCTCGCGACGCTTCTGGCGTCGGCGCGTAGCGGGAGCGGGAGGCGCCGCTGGCTGTGGCGAAGCGTCGTGTTGGGGCTGGTGATCGTAGCCGTTGCCGGATACCTGCTGCTGGCGGGGGGCGAAGCAACCTACAGCTACACGACCGTGCCGGCCCGCAAGGGTGACCTCACGGTGCTGGTGACGGCGACGGGCTCGATCGAGCCGACGGTCAGCGTCGATGTCTCCAGCGAGCAGTCGGGTACGCTCCGCGAAGTCTTCGTCGATTACAACAGCCCGGTAAAGAAGGGTGAGATCGTTGCCCGGCTGGATACGGCGAAGCTTGAGGCGGACGTCAAGAGCGCGGAAGCGAAGCTGCTGGCGGCGAAGGCCGCCGTCTCCAAGTCCGTCGCCGACATGAATTCGGCACGGATCACGCTCGACCGTCTGACGAGCCTCGTCAACAGCCGGGTGTCCAGCCAGCAGGATCTCGACGCGGCGCGCTATTCCTACGACGCGACAATCGCCACCAAGGAAAGCGCCGAGGCGGACGTGCTTTCGGCGGAGGCCGCGCTGCAGCAGGCTGAACTCAACCTGTCGAAGGCGACGATCATCTCGCCCATCGATGGGATCGTTCTGTCGCGCGACGTCGATCCGGGAGCGACGGTCGCGGCGTCGCTAGAAGCGCCGGTTCTCTTCACCATCGCCGGCGATCTCAAGGAGATGGAGCTTCAGGTGGCGATCGACGAAGCCGATGTCGGCCAGGTGGCCGTGGGACAGAAGGCGACCTTCACCGTGGACGCCTTTCCGGACGAACGGTTTCCGGCGGAAATCACCAGCGTGCGCTATGCCTCGGAGACGACGAACGATGTCGTGACCTATAAGGGTATCCTGTCGGTCGACAATGATGCGCTAAAGCTGCGGCAGGGCATGACCGCAACGGCCGACATTGTCGTGCAGTCCATCAAGGAAGGCCTGCTCGTTCCCAACGCCGCCCTCCGTTATAGCCCGGCAGCGAGCGCTGTAACGCCGGAAAGTGACAGCAGCGGTGGCGGCGTCTTCAGCATCTTCCGGCCGCCGCGCATGGGTCCGCTCACCGCGCCCGAGCCGGCGGGCAACGAGCGGACCGTCTGGCTGCTCAAGGCGGGGGTCCCGGTTGCAGTCAATATCGAGATCGGCGCCAGCGATGGGCAGAACACCGTCGTCACCAAAGGCGACATCGCCGAGGGGCACGAACTGATCACCGATGAAGCCGCCGGGAACGAATAAGAGGATGACCGCTACCCTCGAAAAGCCGCTGATCGCGTTCCGAGACATCACCAAGGTCTACGGCCGTGGCGAGGCGACGATCAGGGCCCTTGATGGCGTTGACCTGACGATCGGCCATGGCGAGTTCGTGGCGATCATGGGGCCATCGGGCTCCGGCAAATCCACGGCCATGAACATCCTCGGCTGCCTCGACGTGCAGACCTCAGGCGAATACTTCTTTGAAGGCATTCCCACATCGGGGCTGGACCAGGCGCAGCGGACCATACTCAGGCGCCACATGCTCGGCTTCGTCTTCCAGGGCTTCAACCTGCTGGCCCGCACCTCGGCGATCGAGAATGTCGAATTGCCGCTGATCTACCGCGGCATGGAGGCGGCGGAACGCCGCGGGCGATCGCGCATCGCGCTGCAGCAGGTGGGGCTTGCCGGACGCGAGGGGCACACGACGCAGGAGCTTTCGGGTGGCCAGCAGCAGCGCGTGGCGATCGCGCGTGCAATCGTCACCAGCCCAAGGGTCCTGCTCGCAGACGAGCCGACCGGCAACCTTGATACGAAGACCAGCCGGGAGATCATGGAACTGATCAGCGGTCTCAACCGGGACCACGGGATCACCGTGATCATGGTGACGCACGAGGACGACATCGCCGCCTATGCACGCCGGGTGATCCGGTTCCTCGACGGCCGCATCCAGTCTGACGAGACGAACGGAGTTCGCGCCGATGTTTCTTGAGACCATCAAGCTCGCCTTCCGGGCGATCAGCCGCAACATGCTCCGGTCCTTCCTGACGGTGCTCGGCGTGGTGATCGGAGTGGCGGCCGTCATCGCCATGGTCACGATCGGCAATGGCACGACGGCGCAGGTGACGGCGGAGATCTCGAAGCTTGGCACAAACCTGCTCTTCGTCCGCCCCGGTCAATTCGGCCCCGGCCGGGCCAGTACCGACGCCCGAAAATTCACGATTCGCGATGTCGAGGCGGTCCGCGACCAGATCGGCGGTCTCAGGGCCGCGGCTGGCATGAACCAGTCGACGGCGGTCGCGATCTTCGGCAGCGCCAACCGGTCAACGACCGTGATCGGCACGATCTCCGACTATCTCGTCGCGCAGGACTGGCTCCTCTCCAGCGGCCGAAGCTTCACTGCGTCCGAGGAACGGGGCGGACAGGCTGTCTGCATCATGGGCGAGACGCTGAGACGCGAACTGTTCGGCTCCACACCAGCGGTCGGGCAAAAAATCCGGGTCGGCGGACTGTCGTGCGAGGTGATCGGCATTCTTGCCGAGAAGGGTCAGAGCGGGATGGGCAGCGATCAGGACGATGTCGTCATCATGCCGCTCCGGATCTTTCAGCGCCGCATAGGCGGAACAACTGACGTTTCTGCGATGATCCTGTCGGCGCGGGATGGGGTGTCGACGTCGAAGGTGCAGGGCGATGTCGAGCGCCTGTTGCGGGAGCGGCGGAAAATCGTCGCCGGCCGCAGCGACGACTTCACCGTCAACGACATGACGCAGATGGCCTCGACGTTGACCGGCACGACGACAATGATGACCGGCCTGTTGGGCGCGGTCGCTGCCGTCAGCCTGCTGGTCGGTGGCATCGGGATCATGAACATCATGCTGGTTTCGGTCACGGAACGGACACGGGAAATCGGCATCCGCCTGGCGATCGGCGCACTTGAACGGCAGGTGCTGATGCAGTTCCTGGTCGAGGCAGTGACGCTTTCGATCTTCGGTGGCATCGTCGGGATCCTACTTGGACTGGGCCTTGCCTATACCGCCGTCAGCTTGATGGGCGTGCCGTTCGTGGCAAGCCCGTCGATCATTGCCCTTGCCTTCGCGTTTTCAGCCGCGATCGGCATGGTCTTCGGCTTCTTCCCGGCTCGCCGTGCCGCCCAACTCAACCCGATCGAGGCTCTGCGTCACGAGTGATAGCGCCGCTGATATATCAGGAAACCTTGCATTGCGTCATGGAGCATGGCAGAGTCTGATATATCAATGAGGGCTTGATGACACTCACTCCAGGTTCGCAAAGCCACCGCGCCTATCTCGATCTCGAAGAACGCATCGTGACTCATCGGTTCGCGCCGGGGACGCTCGTTACCGAGCGGGAACTGATCGACCTTTCTGGACACGGGCGGACGCCGGTGCGCGAGGCGATACAGAAACTCGCATGGCAGGGCCTGATAGAGGTGCGTCCCCGCGTTGGGCTGCGGATCTCTGCGATCTGCCCGGCCGACCACGGAAAGATCTTGACGGTAAGGCATCTCCTGGAACCGATGGCCGCGTCGCTCGTTGCCGAAAATGCAAACGACGAACAACGCGCGGCGCTGGTCGAGTGCGCCAGAGCCATGACGTCGGCGGCAACGGCCGGAAGCTACGAGGCTTTCCTCGCGGCTGACAAGCGGTTCGACGAGATCCTGGAGGCCGCCTGCCCCAATCCCTTCCTGATCTCGGCGCTATCGCCGCTCCAGACCCACTCGCGCCGTCTCTGGTATGCGGGCGCCACGCCGGAGAAGATGGATCGCTCGGTCCTGCTGCATGTCGCGGTCATTCGCGCGATCCAGAAAGGCAACGCCGTCGAGGCCGAAACGGCGATGCGGCGGCTGATCGAAGCGCTGCGGGACGCGTGAACGACAACGCCCGGCGCGAGGCCGGGCGTGAAAGCTGCGTTTTGCGGCAGGTCAAACGTCAACCGACGAAGGCGCGTTCGATCACGAACTCGGCCGGTTTGTTGTTGGCGCCCTCGGTAAGCCCCGCCTTTTCCAAGAGCGCCTTGGTGTCCTTCAGCATGGCGGCCGATCCGCAGATCATGCCGCGGTCAACCGCCGGATCGAGCGGCGGGACGCCCAAATCAGAAAACAGCTTTCCGTTCTCGATGAGGTCGGTGATGCGGCCCTTGAAGGGATAGTCCTCGCGAGTCACCGTCGCATAGTGCTTCAGCTTGTCGCCGACGACCTCGGCCAGAAACTCGTGGTTCCTGATCTCGTCCACGAGGTCGAAGCCGTATTTCAGCTCAGCGACATCGCGGCAGGTGTGCGTGAGGATCACTTCCTCGAACTTTTCGTAGGTTTCCGGATCCCGAATCAGGCTCGCGAACGGAGCGATACCCGTGCCCGTCGAGAACATATAGAGACGATTGCCCGGCGTCAGCGCGTCGAGCACCAGCGTGCCCGTCGGCTTCTTTCGCATCAAGACCTTGTCGCCCGGCTGGATCTTCTGCAGATGCTGGGTCAGCGGTCCGTCCGGCACCTTGATCGAGAAGAATTCCAGCTCCTCGTCCCACGACGGGCTCGCGACCGAATAGGCGCGGTAGATCGGCTTGCCGTCGACCATCAGGCCGATCATGGCGAACTCGCCAGAGCGGAAGCGGAAGCCCGCCGGGCGTGTCATCCGGAAACGGAACAGGCGATCGGTATAGTGGGTTACGCTGAGAACGGTTTCGGCGTAGACACCGTCCGGAACGATCAGTTCCGCATTGTCTGTCTTGGCTGGGGCATTCATGCGCTATCTGGTCCTATCCTTATCGATCCGTCTGGCGCCGCGTGGGGCACACCTGGAGCAGGTCCCATCCGGCGGCGCAACGAGGCCAAGCCGGACATCCGGGACTGTTGTGCTGCAGCACATGCCTCCAATCATTGACCTCCGTCAATGCACGACAGAATACATAGTTTCCTTTTAATATTTCTCAGGCCCGCCGTCGCCAGCTATAGCCGCCGGCCGGACAGTTCTCCGTCGCGGCAGGCTGGTAGTGCCGATCGATGCCGGGCAACCTGCCCTCTGCCAGCCGTTTCAACGCCGTCGCGTTGGTGACGGCAAACGAAGAAATGCCGGTTCGCAGCATCAGCGGAATTTGGTCGATCAGCACGTCGCCCACGGCCCGAACCTCGCCGGCAAAGCCGAGCCGGTCGCGCAGCAGCGAGGCATGGCTGAAGGCCCGGCCATCGTTGAAGGCGGGAAAGGCAACGGCGACGAGGTCGATGCGGTCGAGATACGGCTGAAGCGTCTTCACGTCGTCGGCCGGCGCGATCAGCACGCCGAATCCGCCTTCGTTGCTTTCCTCGGCCTTCACCAGGAACTCCTTCAGCGGCAGGACAGCGCGCTCGCCCTCGCCTGCCTTGCGCTCCTCGGTCTCGACCACCCAGGGATCGGCCGCGACGAAACCGCCGGTTTTCCAGATACGCGTCATGGGTCCCTCCTCAGGCGGCTTCGGCGGCGCTGCCGTAGAGCGCGGTCTTGAAGGGTTGCGGGCCAACGCGGCGGTAGGCCTCGATGAAGGTTTCGGCGGGCGACAGCCGCAGGCCGATATAAGTGTCGACGATCGTCTCGACCGCGTCCGGCACCTTTTCCGGCTCGAAGCCGCGACCGACGATCTCGCCGATCGAGGTGTTTTCGTCGCCGGAGCCGCCGAGGGTGATCTGGTAGAGCTCGCCGCCCTTCTTCTCGACCCCGAGCAGGCCGATATGACCGACATGGTGGTGGCCGCAGGCATTGATGCAGCCGGAAATCTTGATCTTGAGATCACCGATCTCCGCCTGACGCGCAGCCGATCCGAAGCGGATCGACAGCTCCTGGGCGACGGGAATGGAGCGGGCGTTCGCAAGCGCGCAATAATCGAGGCCCGGACAGGCGATCATGTCGGTGATCAGGCCGGCATTGGCGGTCGCCAGCTCTTCTTCGAGCAGCGCATCGTAGAGCGCCTTCAGGTCGGCGCGGGCGACGTGCGGCAGGATCAGGTTCTGCTCGTGGCTGACGCGGATTTCGTCGAAGGCATAGCGCTCGGCGAGATCGGCAACGCGATCCATCTGCACGTCTGTTGCGTCGCCCGGAATGCCGCCGATCGGTTTCAGCGAGATCGTCACCGTGGTATAGTCCGGATGCTTGTGGGCACCCACATTGCGCGCCACCCAGGCGTCGAAGCCGGCGTCAGACTTGCGCTCCTTGGTCAGATCGGCCCAACCCTCAGGGCGTTCCGGCAGAGCCGGCGGCGCGAAATAGGTTTCGATCGCCCGGATGTCGGCGTCGGGCAGCTTCAGCTCGCCATCGCGCAACTCGGCGAACTCGGCCTCAACCTGGCGCGTCAGTTCCTCGGTGCCGGTTTCGTGCACGAGGATCTTGATGCGAGCCTTGTACTTGTTGTCGCGGCGGCCGTGCAGATTGTAGACGCGCACGATGGCCGTCACATAGGACAGCAGGTCTTCCTCGGGCAGGAAGTCGCGAATCTTCTTCGCCACCATCGGCGTCCGACCCTGGCCACCGCCGACATAGACCGCAAACCCCAGACGTCCCGCTTCGTCCTTCTTGAGATGCAGACCGATGTCATGCACCTGGATCGCGGCGCGGTCGGCCGGAGCGCCTGTCACGGCGATCTTGAACTTGCGCGGCAGGAACGAAAATTCCGGATGCACGCTCGACCACTGCCGCAGGATTTCTGCGTACGGCCGGGGGTCGGCGACCTCGTCGGCGGCGGCGCCGGCGAAATGGTCGGCGGTGACGTTGCGGATGCAGTTGCCCGAGGTCTGGATCGCGTGCATCTCGACGCTCGCGAGATCCGTCAGGATATCGGGCGTATCCGAGAGGCTCGGCCAGTTGTACTGGATGTTCTGGCGGGTGGTGAAGTGGCCGTAACCACGGTCGTACTTCCGGGCGATATGCGCCAGCATGCGCATCTGCCTTGAATTCAGCGTGCCATAGGGAATGGCGACGCGCAGCATGTACGCGTGCAGTTGCAGGTAGACGCCGTTCATCAGGCGCAGCGGCTTGAAGGCATCCTCGCTCAGCTCGCCCGACAGGCGGCGGCCCACCTGGTCGCGAAACTGCGCGACGCGGGCGTTGACGAAGGCGTGGTCGAATTCATCGTAACGGTACATGCTGTCCTCAGGCGGCGACGAAGGCCGGATCGGCGAAGCCGTGGTCCTTGGCGTAGGGGATGGTCGGGCCACCGGCCCGGATGCGTTCGCGCAGGCGCAGCGGCCAGAGCTGGCCGTCGCGCTCCTCGATCTCGATGACATTGACGTCGACAACGAGATTGTCGGCGAAAGCCTTCTTGCCGGTTTCTTCCAGAGTCGAAACAGCTTCCGCGTGGCGGGCGACGAAGGCGTTCTGCAGGTTCTCGTTCCACTGGCCGGCGGCGTCGAGCCAGACGGCGATGCCGTCGGTCAGCCGGTTGGCGGTCAATACCTTGTCTGCCATCGTCAAATCCTCGCAAAATTCTGCCGGGCGCCGGCGCCGATTCCGCCAAGCGCCTCTGAACGTTCGAAACTGGCGCCCGCAACGGCGTCGCCGATGATCACCATGACCGGGCCGGTCAGGCTGTCGAGATGCTCGAGCCTGGGCAATTCGGCGAGCGTGCCATGCAGCAGGCGCCGGTCGGCGCGGCCGGCATTCTCGACGATGGCGACCGTCGTATCCTCCGGCAGCCCGGCGCCCATCAGCTTGCCCGCCACCGAAGCAGCAACCGAGCGGCCCATATAGACGGCAACGCTGGCGCCGGACAGTGCCAGCCGCGCCCAATCGGGCAGTACGTCGCCGTGGAGATCGTGGCCGGTCGTGAACACGAGCGTCGAGGCCACGCCGCGAAGCGTCAGCGGCAGCTCGAAATCGGCGGCGGCGGCAAGCGCCGACGTGATGCCGGGCACCACCTCATAGGGAATACCGGCATTTCGCAGCGCTGCCATCTCCTCACCGGCGCGGCCGAAGACCAGCGGATCGCCGGCCTTCAAGCGCACGACGCGCTTGCCTTCGCGGGCGAGTTCGACGAGCAGATCGTTGATCTCTTCCTGGGACTTTGAATGACAGCCCTTGCGCTTGCCGACGGAGATGCGCTCAGCGTCGCGGCGGCCCATGTCGACCACGGCCTGCGGCACGAGCGCGTCGAACAGGATCACGTCGGCTTCCATCAGCAGGCGGTGGGCGCGCAGCGTCAGCAGGTCTTCGGCACCCGGGCCGGCGCCGACGAGGAACACGCGACCGACATTCCCGCTCGCCCGCGTCGCCTTCAGGAGACGCGTCGCATGACGGCGGGCGGTGCTGACATCGCCACTCTCGACGGCATCGGCGACATCGCCCTTGAAGAACGACCGCCAGAACAGCCGGCGCACGACGCCGCGCGGCAGAAGGCTATCGACGGCCGAGCGGTAGGAATTGGCGAGAACAGCGAGCTTGCCGAGCGACTTCGGCAGCAGGCGGTCGACATCGGCGCGGATCATCTGGGCAAGCACGGGGCCCGCCCCTTCCGAGCCTATCGCAACGGCGATCGGCGCGCGGTTGACGAGCGCCGGTGTATAGAAATCGCAGTAGTCCGGCTGGTCGACGGCATTGGCCGGGATTTTGGCAGCACGAGCGGCGGTGACGATCGCGCGGTCGAGCGCTGCATCGCCGGTGGCGGCGAAGACAAGCGTCTTGCCCTCGACCTGCGCCGGGTCGAACGGGACCTGGACCTGCTCGATGTGCTTGTCGACAAGATAGGCGGCGTAATCTGCTTCGGGCGCATCCGCGTAGGCGATCACGCGCGCCTTGGTGTTGCCGAGCAGGCGCGCCTTGGCGAATGCCTCGTCGCCGTTTCCGAACACGGCCACGCCTTCGTCCGCAACGCGGAAGAAGGCCGGAAAGACGCCAAGTCGGTTTTCGGTCGCGGACATACAGAATCCCCTAGGATGAGGCCCAACTATCCCTTCTAACGTCCTAAATATGAAGAAACGGAAATCCGGGTCATGTCCGCGTCGGACATTTCTTTGCTAGAGAGCGGCCTTTCGCGGGTAAAATCGACCGCATCGCACCAATTTACATCGACGGGAAGGCCCGATAACGTCCGGAACACTGACCTGATTTCCAAGAAGAGACATTCCCTTGCACCAGCCCGTTCCCGCCGCCCGCCTGCTCGACGTGATGGAGCATGACATCCTGCCGCTGACCGACAAGGGTGTCTCGGCCGGCAATAAGGTGTTCGGCGCCGCGATCCTGCGGAAATCCGACCTTTCGGTCGTGATCGCCGAAACCAACAACGAGCTCGAAAACCCGCTCTGGCACGGTGAAGTCCATACCCTGAAACGCTTCTACGAACTCGGCGAGAAACCGGCGACGAAGGACCTGATCTTCCTGTCGACCCACGAACCCTGCACCATGTGCATGTCGGCGATCACATGGGCGGGTTTCGACAACTTCTACTATTTCTTCAGCCACGAGGACAGCCGCGACGCCTTCGCCATTCCGCACGACCTGAAGATCCTGAAGGAAGTGTTCGGACTGGAGCCCGGCGGCTACCGCAAGCAGAACGCCTTCTGGCACTCCTACGCGATCGCCGACCTCGTGGCGGCGGAAGACGAACCGCTGCGTCAGCGGCTCATCGACCAGACCGCCCGCATCAAGGCCGTTTACGCGACCCTTTCGGAGCGCTACCAGTCCGGCAAGGGCGAAAACGACATTCCGCTCAACTGAGTCGGCTGCGGCCGGCGAAACGATCCTGCTATTGGAGTTTCACGATGGAAGCATCGACGGACATCGCGCGCCTGATCGAGATCATGGCGGCGCTGCGCGACCCTCAGACCGGTTGCCCCTGGGACGTGGTCCAGACCTTCGAGACGATCGTGCCCTATACGATCGAAGAAGCCTACGAGGTAGCCGACGCGATCGAGCGCAAGGATCCGGACGATCTGTGCGACGAGCTTGGCGACCTCTTGCTGCAGGTGGTGTTCCACGCCCGGATGGCGGAGGAACAGGGACTGTTTTCCTTCGGCGACGTGGTGGAGGCGATCACGAAGAAGATGATCCGCCGTCATCCGCACGTCTTCGCCCGCTCCGAGGCCGACACGCCGGGGGCCGTGAAGCTGCAATGGGACGAGATCAAGCAGCAGGAGAAAGTCGAACGCGCCGCCCGCCGCGCCGCGCGGGCGGACGCGACCGGCGCTCCGGTCGAGGATTTCAGGGCCGGCCATCTCGGCTCCGTCCAGCGCTCCTTCCCGGCGCTCACGGAGGCGCTGAAACTGCAGGAGCGCGCCGCCAAGGTCGGCTTCGACTGGTCCGAACCCGCGCCCATTCTCGACAAGATCGAGGAGGAGATCGGCGAATTGCGCGAGGCGCTCGCCGAGGGGCGGCCGGACAAGGTCAAGGACGAACTCGGCGACCTGATCTTCGCACTGGTCAATATCGGCCGGCATGTGAAGGCCGAACCGGAGCAGGCGCTGCGCGGGACGAATACGAAGTTCAGGAGACGATTCAGCTACATAGAGAAGGGTCTTCAAGCATCAGGTGAGACGCTGGAGGGAGCGAGCCTGGAGCGGATGGAAGCGTTGTGGCAGGCGGCGAAGGCGACTTCGGGCATGCGAGGCTGACGATGGATATCCGGATCGCCACGCCGGCGGATGACCTGCTCATCATCGACCACCACATCAAAATCTGGGAAAGCTACGAGACGCCTGCCGAAGACTTCAGGCCGGATGTACGGGAGGCGATCGCCGAGTTCCTGGAAAACGGCCGCACGCAGACCGCACTGACATCCTTCATCGCCGACGTGGATGGAAATGCCGCCGGATCGTTGTCCTGCTATGTCGGCTTTCCCGTCTTTCCAGCCGTGATCCGTTCGGAAAAGCGACTGCCAGGCTACATCTGGTCGGTTTTCGTCGACGATGCATTCCGGGGCCGGGGTATCGCGAAGGCATTGGTGAAGACAGCGGTCGAGCATTTGCGAGGCGCCGGATGCACGCTGGTCATCCTCCATGCCTCCGATGCCGGCGAACCGGTCTACCGTTCCGTCGGGTTTGAGATGGCGAGGGAGATGCGGCTGAAATTCGAGGCATGAGCCGGCACTCGCATCACCGCTCCTGATACCCCTTCCCCGCCAAAATCTTCTCCCGCATCTTCTCGATCCGCCCGACTCGCGTCGCCGATTGTTTCGGCTGGGCGAAATAGAGCGCGTAGCCGCGCTTGCGGCCGGGGGTGAGCGCCTCGAAGGCCTCGTGCATTTCAGGGTCTTCCTCCAGCTTGGCCAGCAGTTCCTCCGGATAGGTGATGTCGTCCTTCGGCAGGTCGACCTTGGCGCCGGCTTTTTCAAGGTCCGTGGCCTCGGTCACATAGGCGCGGATGGTGTCGTCCATCGCCCGGATCTGCTCAAGACCGGTGAACTTGAAGATGCGCGACGAGCGGGAGTTTTCGCCGGGCGCAACAAGCAGATTCTGCTCGTCCTTCAGGAGGACGCCCTTGAAGAAGCCGAGCGTGGCATTGTCCTTGAAGCCCCAGAGGATCGCGACATTGCCGCCATCGACGGTGTAGACCGGGGAACTCCATTTCCACACCTCGATGAGGCCGCAGTCGAGCAGGATCGCCCGCAGCGCCGCAAGCTCCGCCGGCCACAGCTCGGCCTTGTCGAAGAAGTCGTCGACTTTCTGCCGCGTCTCGTCCACGTCGCTCCTCCCACCGTTGATCGACGCGAAGTTAGCCTCGGGAGCGACTGTTGTCGACGTGACGGCGCGGACAGAACCGATCAGCCGCCTGCGCCGATCACCAGTTCCGTCACGCACTGTCCCTCGCCCTTCGCGCAGCAGTGCGGATGGCGGACTGTCGAAACACCGCCGGCAAGGGTGGCGAACAGCCGCTTGAACACCGCACCATGCCAGGGGCAGCCGGGGGTGGCGAGCGGGTTATCGCGGATCGTCAGCGTGACCACAGGACGCGTCCAGCCGGACACGCTCGCGGAGAAGCGACCGCTGCCGGCGAAGGTCCAGGCGTGGCGCGTGATGGCGAAGGCGAGGAGGCGCGCCGAGACGGCAGGCGGCAGGCGCGGCAAAAGACGCCTGGCATTAAGCGGGATGCGGTATTCGAGGATATAGTGCGCCGTGCGATGACCGGCCTCGGCAAGCACCCGGTCCGCCTCCGCCGCCGGCAGGGTCTTGCGGATCGCGGCGAACAGACGGATTGGCTCCCGTTCATCGATCATGTCCTGCGGCGGATGATCGAGATGATGCGCCAATCCGGCGCTCTCGTAGATCAGCCGGGCGACGTCCCGACCGTAGACGGCTGCCAGCGCATGGCCGGTCTGGATCACCGCGTTGGGACCGATCCGGGCGACCGGCGTGGCGCTGGATATCGTCCCTGCGCCGCGACGGACGGAAGCGCTGATGCCATGCCCCGCCGTCACCGCCGGCTCAGACGAGCGCATCATGCGCCTCCGGTCCGCCGCCGCAGGCGAGCATAGGGGCCTTCCCCTGCTCCGCCTCGCCAGCCTTGCGGGCGCGCATCTGGCTTGCCCGATCGGAAGCTGCCTGCCAGTCCGCCATTTGCGCCGGAGCGATCTTGCGGGTCATGTCGAAACCGAAGTCGACCTTCTCCTTCGATTGCGGACCCCAATAATTGTGCTTGCCGAGGTCGTAGAACTTGCGTTCGAAGCCGGCCTTCAGGAAGGCCTTGAGGCAGCCGAGCAGGTAACGGCGGCGGAAACCCTTGCCGCGCCAGGGATAGTGAAACAGCGCCTTGATCATGTAGAACCGGCGGTAGTTGTTCATGACCCGGTCGAGCAGCTCGCCGCGATCCATGGCATCCGGCTTCATGATCGGTGTGACGAAATTGTATTTCGAGAAATCGAAGATCTCGACCTTGTCGCCCAGTTCCTGAAACAGCGGCGAGAAGGGCCAGGGGGTGTACATCGCCCAGTTGGCGAGATCCGGGTTCCAGTCGCGCGCCATGCGATAGGTTTCCTCCAGTGTCTCCGCCGTCTCGTTTTCGAGACCGACGATGAACTGTGCCTCGGTGAAGATGTCGGCTTCGCGCAAGAGGCGAATCGCCTTCTTGTTCTGCTCGACCTTGGTCTCCTTGTTGAACCGATCAAGCTTGAGCTGGGCGGCCGCCTCCGTGCCGAGAGAGACATGCACGAGGCCGGCCTTGCGGTAGAGCGCCAGATATTCCTCGTCCCTGATAATGTCGGTGACGCGGGTGTTGATGCCCCATTTGACCTTGTCCGGCAGGCCGCGGGCGATCAGCTCCTCGCAGAAGGCGATGAACTTCTTGCGGTTGATGGTCGGCTCCTCGTCGGCCAGGATGAAGAAGCCGACCTGGTGGTCGTTGACCAGTTTCTCGATCTCGTCGACCACCTTCTTCGGATCGCGAATGCGATAGTCGCGCCAGAACTTCCACTGCGAGCAGAAGGAGCAGGTGAAGGGGCAGCCGCGCGCCATGTTGGGGATCGCGACCCGCACACCGAGTGGCACGTAGATGTATTTCTCCCATTCGAGCAGCGTCCAGTCCGGATCGATGGCATCGAAGTTCTTGACTGTCGGTGCGGCCGGGGTGGCGACGATCTTGCCGTCGTCGGCGGTGTAGGCGAGCCCCTTGATCGATGCCCTCGCCTCCTTCCAGTCGCCGGCGGCAACAGCGCGGACCAGGTCGACAATGATCTCCTCGCCTTCGCCGCGCACGATGACATCGATGTAAGGCGCCTCTGATAGCACCTGCTGGTACATGAAGGTGGCGTGAACACCGCCCAGCACACGCAGCGCGTCCGGGCAGACCTCCTTGGCGATCTCCAGGCAGCGCTCGGCCATGTAGATCGACGGGGTAATCGCGGTGCAGCCGATGATGTCGGGCTGCAGGCGACGCAATTCCTCGCGCAAGCGCTCCTCTGTCATGTCGTTCGTCATGGCATCGAGGAAATGGATGTCGCTGAAGCCTGCGGATTTCAGCGCCCCGCCGAGATAGGCGACCCAGGCCGGCGGCCAGTTACCGGCAATCTCGGCGCCGCCGGAGTGATAGTTCGGATGGATGAAGACGACGCGCATGACCACCTCCCAAAAGTGTCAACATAAGTTGACACGGAGACAGTCACGGCAATTTGACGCAGATCAATCGATCACAGATGTTCTAAGGGAAGTGGGAGCACTCAGCGTTCCCAGTCTTCCTTCTCCGGCTTCTTTCCGAGCCCCAACTTGCGCTCCAGTTCGGCGGCCTGACGCTCGGTGAGGCGCACCTCCAGGCTCACCGAGCCATCCTCGTGGTCCTCTCGGCCGTCGACGACGGCATTCTCGTAGGCCCAGGAAATGACGGAATGCTTGTCGGCCGGAATGACGATCGTGGTCTCCGTCAGGACGCCGGAGAGACGCTCCGAGATTACGTCGAGCAGCCGGTTCATGCCCTCGCCGGTGACGGCGGAGACGGTCATGATGTCCTCACGGCCGGCAGCACGCTGGGTGAGCGCGTCGTGCGCCTCGGGCTCCAGTCGGTCGATCTTGTTCCAGACCTCGATGATGCGCTCGGCGCGCTCCTTCTCGTCGATGCCGAGATCGCCGAGAATGCGCAGCACGTCAGCGGATTGCGCGCCGTTGTCCGGGTCGGACATGTCGCGCACGTGCAGGATGAGGTCCGCTTCCAGCACCTCTTCGAGCGTGGCGCGGAAGGCGGCGACGAGATGGGTCGGCAGGTCGGAAATGAAGCCGACGGTATCCGACAGGATCACGGTCCGGCCATGCGGCAGCTTCATGCGGCGCAGCGTCGGGTCGAGCGTGGCGAACAGCATGTCCTCGGCCAACACCCCTGCCCCGGTGATCCGGTTGAACAGGGTGGACTTGCCGGCATTGGTGTAGCCGACGAGCGCCACGATCGGGTGCGGCACCTTGCGGCGCTTGGCCCGATGCAGCTGGCGGGTGCGCACCACCTGTTCCAGTTCACGCTCCAGGCGCACGATACGGTCCTGCAGCAGCCGGCGGTCGGCCTCGATCTGGGTTTCGCCCGGACCGCCCATGAAGCCCGCACCGCCGCGCTGGCGTTCAAGGTGGGTCCAGGAGCGCACGAGGCGGCCCTTCTGGTAATTGAGGTGGGCAAGCTCGACCTGCAGCGTACCTTCCTTGGTGGAGGCACGGCGGCCGAAGATTTCGAGGATCAGGCCCGTCCGGTCGATGACCTTGGCATTCCATTCCTTCTCGAGATTACGCTGCTGGCCGGGCGTCAGCGGGTGGTCGACGATGACGAGACCGGCGTTGTGCGCGTCGAGACTTTCGCGAATCTCGGCGATCTTGCCGGTCCCCATCAGGGTTGCCGGGCGCGGCTGCGACACGGTCACGATCAAGCCGTCGACGATTTCGAGGTCGATGGCGCGGGCAAGCCCGATCGCTTCCTCGAGCCGGGCCTCGTTGCTGCGCGGCGCGTGCGAGGCTTCCGCCGCCTGCGCCGCAAGCACCTTCGCCTGCTGCTTCAGGACCGGAACGACAACCAGTGCCCGCATGTCATCGCGGCGCTTTTCCAGCTCCGGGATGATCGAATCGTTGTTGGTATCCCTGGTGTTGATCGGATCAACCCTTACTGAGCCGAGGCTTCCTCGGTCTCAAACATCTGCATCGGCTGGCCGGGCATGATCGTCGAAATCGCATGCTTGTAGACCAGCTGCGAGTGACCGTCGCGCCGCAGAAGCACGCAGAAATTGTCGAACGAGGTGACGACTCCGGTCAGTTTCACACCGTTGATCAGGAAGATTGTCAGGGAGATCTTCTGCTTGCGGACGGTATTGAGAAACAAATCCTGCAAATTCTGAGAACGTTCCGCCATGGCGCCGATTCTTTCTTCTTTGCCGGCATTGTGCCGGATCTTATGATTCTTGAGCTGCTAAGCTGGATAGGGTTCGCCCCCGAGCCCCCTCCCGGCAAGGTTAGGTATCAAATCGCGATCTTTTCCGCAATCTCGAAAAAGTGACCGCGGATGCGCTCGGCCGTTTCGCCGGGATGGCCGTTGCCGATCACCTGCCCGTCGATCTCCACGACGGGAAAGCAAATACTCGTGGCGGCAGTGATGAACACCTCGCGTGCGGCCAGCATTTCCTCGCGGGAGAACCGCCGCTCACGGATCTCGACCCCAAGTTTTTCCGCCACATCCATGAGCGTCGTGCGGGTGATGCCCTTGAGGATGCCGTGATCGGCGGGACGCGTGACGAGGAAACCGTCGCGGTCGATGATCCAGACATTGGTGGCCGCACCCTCCGTCACCATGCCGTCGGCGTCGATGAAGATCGCTTCCTGGGCGCCCTCCTCCTTCGCCTGTTGTCGGGCGAGCGCATTGGGAAGCAGGCCGACGGACTTGATGTCGACGCGGTCCCAGCGGTTGTCGCGGACCGTGATCGCCTTGATACCCTTCTCGTTCTTCGCAGCAATGCCTTTCGGGTCCGTGCTCTTCGCTGTCACCACCAGAGCCGGTTTAACAGAGGCTGACGGAAACACATGATCGCGCCGCGCCACGCCGCGCGTCACCTGCAGGTAGAACAGGCCGTTGCGGACATGATTGCGCCGCACGACCTCGCGGATCACGCCCGTCAGCGCCCTGCGGCTCATCGGTGTGGCGATCCTGAGTTCCGACAGGGAGCGATCCAGCCGGTCGAGATGGCGGGTCAGATCGACGATCAGGCCGTGGCGCACCTCGCACACTTCGTAGACGCCATCGGCGAACTGATAGCCGCGATCCTCGATGTGGACGCGGGCTTCGGTGTGGGGCACGTAACGGCCGTTGACGTAGGCAATGCGGGGCATGGGTCTCTCAGAAGAACTGGATGGAAACGCGGAACATCTGCTCGACGTCCTTGACGGCGGCGGCGGTGGCGAACAGCACCACGCGGTCCTTCGCCTTGATCTTCAGGTCGCCATCCGGCCTCAGGACCTTCTTGTCGCGGTAGACGGCGCCGATGCGGACACCCGCCGGCAGGTGAAGGTCACGGAAGGGAATGCCGACCAGTGGCGAGGTTTCGAGCGCTTCCGCCTCGATCACCTCCGCTGCGCCCTTCTGGACGGCATAAACCGACAGGATGCGGCCCTTGCGGACATGCTGGAGGACGCGCGAAATGGTTACGGCGCGCGGATTGATATGCGCATCGATGCCGACGGCGGTCGTCAGTTCCTGCATGGAGGGATCGTTGAGAAGCGCCATGGTCGACTGGCAGCCGAGACGTTTGGCCATGGCGGCGGCCAGAATGTTGGTCTGGTCGCTGTTCGTCAGCGTCACCATCAGTTCGGCGTCCTGGATGTCGGCCTGCTGCAGAATGTTCTGGTCGAGAGCCGAGCCGTGCAGCACGATGGCGTTGCGCAACTGCTCGGAGATGGCGACCGCGCGGGCCCGGTCGTTCTCGATGATCTTGATCCGCGTCTTCGGCTGCATCTGCTCGATGGCGCGGCAGACGAAATAGCCGATATTGCCTCCTCCGGCGATCACGATCCGGGCTGCCTCCTGCTCCTCGTGGCCGAAAAGGCCAAGCGTGCGGCGCGCATGGTCCTTCTGGCAGATGACATAGGCGAGATCGCCAACCAACAACTGGTCGTTCGAATGGGCAACCGACAGCCGGCCATTGCGGTATATGCCGGTCACCGTCGCCATCAGGTCCGGGAAAAGCTGGCTCAACTGGTGTAGCGGCGTATTAAGGACCGGGCAGTCCTCCATGCACTCGATCGCCACCATCGCGATGTTTTCCTCGGCGAATCGCACCACGTCGGTGGCACCGGGGAAGGAAATGCGGCGCAACACCATCTTGCCAACCTCGACCTCCGGCGAAATCGCCACATCGATCGGCATGTGATCGCGACTGAAGAGGTCGGAATACTCCGGCAGGAGATAGTTCTGCGCGCGGATGCGGGCGATCTTGGTCGGCACGTTGAAGAGCGCGTGCGCGACCTCGCAAGCAACGATGTTGATCTCGTCGTAGAGCGTGACGGCAATCAGCATGTCGGCCTGGTCCGCGCCGGCCTTCGCCAGCACATCCGGATGGGCGCCATGGCCGACATAGCCGCGGACATCGAGCGTTTCGGTAATTCTGGCGATCAGCGAGGCGGACGTGTCGATGACCGAGACGTCGTTGTCTTCCTGGGACAGACGCTCGGCGATGCCGTAGCCCACCTGACCCGCGCCGCAGATAATCACCTTCATCGTTGATCTTTCACCGCCGTTTTGAGGAGAATCGGGCCGCCTACGCGGCCCGCTTCGTCGTGCGTCTTATACGCCAAGCGATTTCAGTTTGCGATGGAGGGCGGAGCGCTCCATGCCGACGAATTCGGCGGTTCGGGAAATATTGCCGCCAAAACGGTTGATCTGCGCCACCAGATAGTCGCGCTCGAACATTTCGCGCGCCTCGCGCAGCGGCAGCGTCATGATGTGCGTGTCGTTCTTCGCCGATACCTTGGGCAGCATGTCGGACAGATCGGTCGGCAGCATGTCGGCGGTGATTGCCTGCTCGGGGCTGTCGTTCTTCGCCAGGATGAGAAGACGCTCGATATTGTTGCGCAACTGGCGAATGTTGCCCGGCCAGTCGTTGGCCTGGAGCACGGCCATGGCATCGTCACCGATCTTGCGCTGGCGTATGCCCGCCTGTTCGCAGATCTGGCGCATGAACATGTCGACCAGGAAAGGAATGTCCTCGCGCCGCTCGGCAAGCGCCGGCACCTTGACCGGCACGACCGCCAGACGGTGGAACAGGTCCTCACGGAAGCGGCCTTCGGCGATCATCGATTCCAGATTGTAGGCGCTGGACGAAAAGATGCGGACATCCACCTTGACCCGCTTCGAGCCGCCGACCCGCTCGAACTGCTGGTCGACGAGAACCCGCAGGATCTTGTTCTGCGTCTCGCGCGGCATTTCACCGATCTCGTCGAGATAGAGGATGCCGCGATGGGCCTCTTCCAGCGCGCCGATACGGCGCGGTTGGCCGGGACCACCCTCTGTGCCGAAGAGGGCGATCTCCATGCGCTCCGGCGTGATAGCGGCGGCGTTCAGCGTCACGAATGGACCACCGGAGCGGGAGGACCGCTTGTGGATCATCCGCGCCACCAGTTCCTTGCCGGAACCGGACGGGCCGACGATCATGATCCGGCTGTTGGTCGGCGCCACTTTCTCGATTGTCTGGCGCAATTGGGAGACGGCCACCGAGGTACCGATCAGTTCGCTAGCATCTCCCGTGCGGCGCTTGAGCTCGGAGACCTCACGCTTCAGCTTGGAATTCTCCAGCGCCCGCTCGGCGATCAGCACGAGCCTGTCAGCCTTGAACGGCTTCTCGATAAAGTCGAAGGCGCCCCGCTTGATGGCGGAGACGGCCGTTTCGATGTTGCCATGGCCGGAGATCATCACGACCGGAAGGTCGGGATGACGGGCCTTGATCTCGTCGAGGAGCGACAGTCCGTCGAGACGGCTGCCCTGCATCCAGATGTCGAGAAAGATGAGCCGCGGCGCGCGATCGGAAATCGCGGCAAGCGCGCTGTCGGCGTCATGCGCGGTGCGGGTCTCATGCCCCTCGTCACTGAGGATCCCCGACACGATCTCGCGGATGTCTTCCTCGTCGTCGACCACCAGAATGTCAGAGGCCATGAACTACTTCCTTGTCCTGCTCGGCGGAGATAGCGCCTGCTTCCATGCGGGGAAGCAGGACGCGGATCATCGCGCCTCGTCCATTGTCAAAATCGGCCGGTGCGTCATGCAGTTCGAGCTGACCACCATGCTCCTCGATAATCTTTTTCACGATCGCAAGACCGAGCCCGGTGCCCTTCTCGCGCATCGTCATATACGGTTCCAAAATGCGGTGCCGGTTCTCGACCGGCAGCCCTTTACCATTGTCGATCACGTCGATCACGAACCGGTCGAGCGACGGCTCGAAACGGGAGCGCACGAGGATCTTGCCGACCATGCCCGGGCGATCAGTCGCCGCAGCCTCGATCGCCTCGACCGCATTCTTAATCAGGTTGGCAAAGGCCTGGCCGAGCATTCGGGCGTCGAACATGCCCATCAGCGGGGCATCGCCCAGATCGCGGTCGAAGGTGACGCCGGTGCTCGCCATCTCGCGCAGGAAGACGGCGTCCTTGACGATGTCGCGCAGGTCGGACTTCTGCTTCGTCGGCTTCGGCATGCGGGCAAAGGCCGAAAATTCGTCAACCATGCGCCCGATATCCTCCACCTGCCGGACGATGGTGTCGGTGCACTGGTCGAAGACAGCGCGGTCGTCGTCGGCGATCTGCCGTCCATAACGGCGCTTCAGGCGCTCGGCGGAGAGCTGGATCGGGGTCAGCGGGTTCTTGATCTCGTGGGCGATGCGGCGGGCCACATCAGCCCAGGCAGTCGAGCGCTGGGCGATCACAAGGTCGGTAATGTCGTCGAGCGTGATCACGTAGCTGTCGGCACTGCCGCGTGTTTCCTCGCGGGTGACCTGGACGTTGAGCGTGCGCTCGGTGCCGCCCCTGATGATGTTGATCTGGCGGCGATAATCGGTGCGGTGGCGACCGGCGGCTTCCTGCAGCACCTGCTCGACCTCCGGCACGACATCTCCCAGCTTACGGCCGACGAGTTCCTCTGCCGAAAGTCCCAGGAAATACTCCGCCGTCGGGTTGGCGATGGTGATCACGTGATCGTCCTCGACGCCGATGACCGCGGCGGTGACACCCGACAGCACGGCTTCGATGAAGCGCCGGCGGTCGTCGACCTCGTCCTTGGCTTCCAGGATCTCGTTTCGCTGCGTCCTGATCTGCGAGATCATCTTGTTGAAGGTGCGTGACAGGCTGCCGACGTCGCCATCGATGGCACGTACCGGCACCACGACGTCGAGATTGCCCGAGGCAACGTTGTCGGCGGCTCCGATAAGGGTGCGGATCGGCCGTACGATTCGGTCTGCCACGGCGATTGCCGTCCAGATCGCAGCGAGAAGCACAACGAGCGCGAAGCCGACATAGAGAACGGCGAAGGCGATCTGCAGCGACGCCCGCCCGGCCTCCATCGCCTTGTATTCGGCGATGTTGTCTTCCATCAGCCGCATGGCCGACATCACCTTCGGATCGACCGCCCGGATCGTATAAAGGTAAGCACCTGAAATCGCCTCGAGCTTGATGATCGCGCCGACGAGGTTGGTGACACCCGGCGGTATGAGGGTCGGCTGCCCAGCCACGGCGCTGTTGAGCGCATCCTGGGGAATGGCGGGAAGCGGTTTTTCGGTGTCGATCTCGGCCTGGGTCATGACCGAACCGTCCTGACGCACCAGGAACGCACCCAGCATGCCGCGCCCCCGCGCCTGCCGCGTCAAAAGCTCAACGAAACCAGTGCGATCGAGGAAGAACAGCGCCCGATTGCGCTCCAGGTCGTTCGCCATGGAAATCGTCTGGCCCTGCAGATAGCTGGCATTCTCCAGCATGTAGGCCTGGGCGACATTCATCGACGAGCTGACGATCGACTGCGTCCTGATCGAGAACCAGCGATCGAGACCGACATTGAGCGTAATCGACGCGAAGATAGCGACGAGAATCGCGGGCGTAATGGCGACGATCGAGAACAGCGCCACGATGCGGACGTGCAGCCGGGCGGCGGCTCGTCCGTGGGTGCGAGCACGCACCAGCCTGCTCACCTCCCGCCCTATCAGCACCATCAGGCCAACGACGAACAGCGAGTTGACGACTGCCGACGCGATCAGCACCTGCGACGTCGGCTCGACCGGTGTCAGTCCCAGAAGGATCGGGAGCGTAAGGATAGCACAGGTCAGCGCGCCGCCGGCGAGAAGCAAGCCGGGCATGGCGAAGGATGCGCGGCGATCCTGCGGGGCGGACACCGGTTCACCATCAGCTTTCCTCAGCATATTCGGCTTCTTCATTCATCCCCTCTCGTCGCCCGTTGCGGGTGGCAAGGTCAGTCAGCCACCCGTCCGGCCGGACGGCCGCGCTTGACAAATCGGGGGACAGGCGCGGCTCGGTCCCGACACTCCACCATCAACGCGCGGTCCATGGTGGATTCGTGACTTTTGAGCAACGCAATGTGGCGAAATTGCAACTAAGCGGTCACGGTTGTCAAGCCGAGCGCGAGCTCCGATAGACCGAAACGCCAAGCTCCCGGATTTTCTTGCGGAGCGTATTCCGGTTCAGTCCGAGAAGATCGGCGGCCTTGATCTGGTTTCCGCGCGTTGCCGTGAGCGCAGCGAGAATCAGGGGATATTCCATCTCGGTCAGCACCCGGTCGTAGAGGCCCGGAGGCGGCAGACCGTCGCCGAAGCTCGCGAAATAGGTGCGCATGTTCTCCTCCACCGCCTGGGCGATGGTCATGGAGCCAGCCGCAACGCCGGGTTTGGAGATCGGGCTGTCGCTGACCTCGGACCGGAGTTCCGCGTCGACGATCTCGCGGGTGATGATGTCCTGCGGGTAGAGCGCCATGAGGCGACGGATGAGGTTCTCCAGTTCCCGGACGTTGCCCGGCCAGGGATAGGCCTTCATCGCCTCCAGCGCCTCGTTGTCGAAGCGCTTGGCGTCCAGGCCTTCCTTCTCGCCATACTGCACGAAGTGGCGCACGAGATCAGGGATGTCCTCGGCCCTGTCGCGCAACGGCGGTAGGCGCAGGGGGACCACGTTGAGGCGATAATAGAGATCCTCTCGGAACAGACCCTGGTTGATCGACTGCTTCAGATCCTTGTTGGTTGCGGCGACGATGCGGACATCGGTGCGGATCGGCGTGCGGCCGCCCACGGTCGTATATTCGCCCTGTTGCAGAACGCGCAGGAGCCGGGTCTGGGCGTCCATTGGCATGTCGCCGATCTCGTCGAGAAACAGCGTTCCGCCCTCGGCCTGCTCGAAACGGCCGGTGGACCGCGATTGGGCACCGGTAAAAGCACCCTTTTCGTGGCCAAACAATTCGGATTCGATCAGGTCCCGCGGGATCGCCGCCATGTTGATCGCAACGAAGGGTCCGTTGCGGCGCTTGCCGTAGTCATGCAGCGCCTTGGCAACCAGTTCCTTGCCGGTGCCGGACTCGCCGGTGATCATCAGCGTCAGGTCGGTCTGCATCAGGCGCGCGAGCACGCGGTAGATTTCCTGCATGGCGGCGGAACGGCCGACCAGCGGCATGCCGTCTTGCATGTCATCATCCGCGCGCGCCGGCCGGCGCTTCGGCTCCGAGAGCGCCCGACCGATGATAGCGATAAGTTCGGTGAGGTCGAATGGCTTCGGCAGATAATCGTAAGCCCCCTTCTCCGACGCCTTGATGGCGGTCATGAAGGTGTTCTGTGCGCTCATCACCAGAACAGGAAGCTCGGGCCGCGCCTTCTTGATGCGCGGTAGCAGGTCAAAGGCGTTTTCATCCGGCATGACCACATCGGTCACCACCAGATCGCCCTCGCCGGCCGAAATCCAGCGCCAGAGTGTCGCGGCATTGGAGGTGATGCGGACATCGTAGCCGGCGCGGCTCAACGCCTGGTTTAGGACCGTGCGGATGGCGGCATCATCGTCGGCGACAAGGATTGTTGCTGTCATGCGTTGCTTCCCGTTGGTCTCGGCGTGCCGATGTCGTCCGGTCCGGGAACCTTGGAGACCGGCATCAGCACTCGGAAGGTGGTGCGGCTGGCCTGGCTGTCGCATTCGACGATGCCGCCATGGGCGCCGATGATCTTGGCGACCAGCGCTAGCCCGAGGCCCGAACCGTTGGTCTTGGTGGTGATGAAGGGATCGAAGAGATGCGGCAGCAGATCCGTCGGCACGCCGGGTCCATTGTCATGGACACAGAACTCCAGCGGCAGTGAAATTTTCTCTCGGGAACCGGCGACCGACAGGCGGATGCCGGGGCGGTACGCGGTTGTGAGCTGGATCTCGCCGTCAGGCCGTTCGCCGACCGCCTCTGCCGCGTTCTTCACGAGGTTCAGGAAGACCTGCACCAGCTGGTCGCGATTGGCGAAGACCGGCGGTAGCGAGGGATCGTAGCTTTCGGTGATCTTTATATTGCGGGCAAAACCGGCCTGGGCGATTGCCTTCACGTGATCGAGGACCGAGTGAATATTGATCGGCAGTCGGTCGACGGGTCGTTCGTCGGAGAACACCTCCATGCGGTCGACCAGAGAGACGATACGGTCGGTCTCGTCGCAGATCAGCCGCGTCAGCGCCCGGTCGTCATCCTGCACCGAGCTTTCCAGCAATTGCGCCGCACCGCGAATGCCAGACAGAGGATTCTTGATCTCGTGCGCCAGCATGGAAGCGAGCCCGGTGACCGAGCGCGCCGCCGCCCTGTGGGTCAACTGCCGGTCAATCTTGTCGGCCATGGACCGTTCCTGAAAGACGACGACGACCGAGCCGGGTTCGCTGACGACCGGAGCGACATAGAGATCGACCAGTTTGTCCTGCCCGAGCCGTGGCGACGAGAGATCGACCCTGTATTCATTGACCGGCGCACGGCGCTCGCGCACCTGGTCGATCAACGCCAGCAGAGGACTTCCGAAAGGGATGAAGGTGGAGATACGATAGCGCGACAGATGGCTGGCGCTGGCACCGAAAAAAGCTTCGGCCTCCCAGTTCGCAAAGGCGATATGGCCCGCGGCATCGACGAGGATCACCGGATTCTGGATCGCGTTAAGGACGGCCATCGCCAGTCCGTTCGATCCTGCGGCGGGGTTCGATCCGCTCATGCTGCCTCGCAACGCTGGTTGATCTTGTGTCCGGCCGTCTCGAACAGACGCCGCAGCAGCGATACGACCGTTCCGCTGTCCTTGGCGGTCATCAGCGCCGCCTTATCCCCGGCCGAGGTTTCAGGAGCGAACCTCTCGACATACCAGCCCAGATGCTTGCGGGCGTGACGGATGCCGACGGCTTCGCCGTAGTGTTCCAGCATCGCCAGATAATGTTCCTCGACGATCGCACCGATCTCGCTGGCTGCGGGCGCGGCATGACCGGCGAGCACACCCGCATGCCAGGGACGACCCTGACAGCCTCGCCCGACCATCACGGCATCTGCGCCGGACCGCCGCAGGATTTCACGGGCATCGTCGACCGAATCGACATCGCCATTGGCGATCAGCGGAATGGATATGACCTCGCGAACCCGCGCGATCGCGTCCCAGTCGGCACGGCCCTCGTAGAACTGCATGCGCGTCCGGCCATGTACGGTGACAAGCGCGACGCCTGCCTGTTCGGCGCGGCGCGCAATCTCGGGTGCGTTCAGCGTGTTCTCGTCCCATCCGAGCCGCATCTTGACAGTCACGGGCACCCTGACGGCTTTCACTGTCGCCTTGATCAGGGACAGCGCATGATCGGGATCGCGCATCAGCGCCGATCCGGAGTAGCCACCGATGACCTTCTTGGCCGGGCAACCCATGTTGATGTCGATGATATCAGCACCTTCGGCCTCGGATATCCTGGCGGCCTCGGCCATCCAGTGTGCCTCGCGTCCAGCGAGCTGCACCATATGCGGCTTGAGGCCGGCATGCCGCAGGCGTGTCCACGATTCGGCCGCGTTGTGAACGAGTTCGCGACTTGCGACCATTTCCGTCACGACGAGCCCTGCGCCGAAGCGAACGGCCAGCTTTCGGAAAGGCAGATCCGTCACGCCGGACATCGGCGCAAGCACGACCCTGTTCCGAACAGTGACCGATCCGATCTGGAAGGGCGTATCGAGGTCCGCTGGACGCAAATGACTATCTTTCAGGCACGATAATGTACTGCACGTTTTTTAAACATCGACGGCGCCTTTGCCAAGCAAAATCCCAAGCGGTGGACAAAAAACCGGGCAAATGCTGGAAAAACACCTGTGCAGAGGCTAGAGGAAGGTCGTCTGATTTTCTCTCCGGGATTTTTTGTGCAAATGCAACATCGTTCGGCGCCGCACACGGGAATCGTCATCGTCGCGGCCGGGCGGGGAGAGCGGGCCGGCGCCTCATCGGAAGGCCCTAAACAATACAGGCGGATCGGCGGCCGTCCTGTCATCGCCCACACACTGGACAGGTTCGCGGCCTGGCGAGGTCACGGTCCGATCGTGGTGGTCATCCACCCGGACGACGAGACCTTGTTCGACGCCGCGCTTGAAGCCACAGCCGGGCCGATTTTGGTCGAGAAAGTGTTCGGTGGCGCGACCCGGCAGCAATCCGTGCTTGCAGGTCTCGAACGCCTTGACGGCCGCGATCTCCGCTACGTCATGATTCATGACGGCGTCAGACCTTTCCTCAATCGGGAGCTGCTCGACAGGGTGGCGGACGCGCTTGAGGACGGCGCGCCGTGCGTGCTGCCGGCCACGCCTGTTACCGACACGCTGAAAAGGGCTGGCGAAGGCATGACAGTCAGGGAAACCGTTTCCCGCACCGACCTCTATGCCGCGCAGACACCACAGAGCTTCGACCTGCAGGCGATCCTTGCCGCGCACCGCAAGGCTCTCGCGGAAGGCCGGCTCGACTTCACCGACGATGCCGCAATCACCGAATGGGCCGGGCTGCCTGTTACTATCGTGCTCGGCTCGCCCGACAATGTGAAGCTCACCATACAAAGGGATATAGCCATGGCCGACGAACGCCTGTCGAAGACAACGTTACCGGACGTGCGCACGGGCAACGGCTACGATGTCCACCAACTGGAACCCGGCGACGGTGTCACGCTCTGCGGCATCTTCATCCCGCACGACCAGAAACTGAAGGGGCATTCCGATGCGGACGTGGCACTGCATGCCCTGACGGATGCCCTGCTTGCCACCTGCGGCGCGGGCGACATCGGCGATCACTTTCCGCCATCAGACCCCCAATGGAAAGGCGCGGCCTCGCGAATATTCCTGGAGCATGCGGCAAAAATCGTGCGCGATGCCGGCGGCACGATCATGAACGCGGATATCTCGCTGATCGCCGAGGCGCCGAAAGTGGGTCCGCACCGGCAGGCCATGCGGGAGATGCTGTCCGACATCCTCGGCATCACCGTCGACCGCTGCTCGGTCAAGGCGACGACGAACGAGACGATCGGCTTCGTCGGCCGCCGAGAGGGCATCGCCGCGATCGCTACGGCGACGGTCGTCTACGGAGTCACGGGATGAGCCTCTTTCCCGCCGAACTGGAAGCGCTTGCATCATCCATCATCAGGGATTTCACCGCGCGTGGCCTGACGATCGCAACGGCGGAATCCTGCACGGGCGGGCTGATCGCCGGCATCCTGACGGAGATCGCCGGATCGTCGGCGGTCGTCGACCGCGGCTTCGTCACCTATTCGAACAAGGCCAAGATGGAGATGCTCGGCGTGGAGGCCGATACGCTGCGCGACTTCGGCGCCGTCTCCATGCAGACGGCCCTGCAAATGGCGCGCGGCGCGCGCGCGAAGGCCGGTACGAGCGTTTCAGTCGCCGTGACGGGAATCGCCGGTCCCGGCGGCGGATCGCAGGACAAGCCGGTCGGGCTGGTGCATCTGGCCGCTGTTGCAAGCGATGGGACCGCGTTCCACCGGGAAATGCGTTACGGCGATCTCGGTCGGGAAGAGATCAGGCTCGCCACAGTCAAAACAGCGCTCGACATGCTGATCGAGGCGGCTTAGGCCGCATCATAGACCTTGTCGGCGCGGGCCTCGAAGGCTTCGGCGAACATGCGGAAGGCGCGGTCGAACATCGAGCCCATCAGCGCGCCCAATATCCGGTTCTTGAATTCGTAGTCGATGAAGAAGTGGACGGAGCAGCCGCCTTCCGCCGTTTCCTCGAACCGCCAGCGGTTGTCGAGATAGCGGAACGGCCCGTCGATGTATTTCACATCGATCGCCCGTTCCGGCTCATTCAAGAGAACCTGTGTCGTAAAGGTTTCGCGGATCGCCTTGTAACCGACGCTCATGTCGGCAATCAGCAGTTCCTTGCCGTCGCGCTCCTTGCGCAACCTAACGGTCAGCGCTTCGCAGAGCGGCAGGAATTCCGGATAGCGCTCGACGTCGGCGACGAGGGCATACATTCGGTCGTGCGAGTGCTTGACGATACGGCGGGTTTCGAATTGAGGCATGAGCGGGATTTAGTGGGGGATGTCCGCAAGATCAAGCAAGTGGCGTGCTCGAGAACGGCCAAAATTCGTTTCGCTCCAATCTACAGCGCCAATCTTTGACTTTTTACGCGTACGCGAGCAAATTTCCCTCACAGGAGACAGTAGCATGGCCAAACTGAACATCGGGTTACCCGACGACATGAAGCAGTTTGTTGACGATCGGACACGAACCGGTCAGTTCGCAAGCGAGGATGCCTACGTCCAGGACCTAATCAAGCAGGATCAGGAACGCCAGCAAAAGATCGCCGACATCCAGAAAATTGTCGAGGAAGCGATTTCAAGCGGCGAGAGCGACGAAAGTATGCGCGATATTCTCCGCTCGATGAAAGAAAAGCGGAGCAAAACCGCTTGAGCTATCGGCTCACCCGCAGAGCAGCAGAGGATATTCGCGGGATCTATCGTCGTGGTGTCGAGACATTCGGAGAGGTGCAGGCCGAAACCTACCACCTTCATCTCGAACACGTCTTCAATCTACTCGCCGAAAATCCCCATATGGCTCGCGAACGTCCGGAGATTTCCCCACCAGTTCGTATCCATCCAGCGGGATCGCATCTGGTCATCTATAGGGTCAAGGCCAATGGTGACGTGCTCATCGTCGCCGTTCCAAACGCGCGCGAGAATTGGCATGACCACCTAAGTTAACTTGAACTAGGTCCGGGCCAACTTTTCCCGGTTCGCTCGCAGCCGCGCAAAGTCATCCCCCGCATGGTGCGACGAGCGCGTCAGCGGGCTGGACGAGACCATCAGGAAGCCCTTGGAATAAGCGACCGTCTCGTAGGACTTGAACTCGTCCGGTGTGACGAAGCGCTCGACCTTGTGGTGCTTGCGGGTCGGCTGCAGGTACTGGCCGATCGTCAGAAAGTCGACATCGGCCGTCCTCAGGTCGTCCATCAGCTGAAGGACTTCGTTGCGTTCCTCGCCAAGGCCGACCATGATGCCTGACTTGGTGAACATGGTGGGGTCGAGTTCCTTGACCCGCTGGAGGAGCCGCACCGAATGGAAGTAGCGGGCGCCGGGGCGGACCGTCAGGTAATTGCCCGGAACGGTTTCCATGTTGTGGTTGAACACGTCAGGCTTGGCAGCGACGACCCGTTCCAGAGCACCCGGCTTTTTCAGGAAATCCGGTGTCAGGATTTCGATCGTCGTCAGCGGCGAGGCTTCGCGGATCGCCCAGATCACCTTTTCAAAGTGCTCGGCGCCGCCGTCCTCCAGATCGTCGCGGTCGACAGAGGTGATGACGACATGGCTGAGGCCCATCTGCCGGACCGCCTTGGCGACGTTTTCCGGCTCGTCCATGTCGAGCGCGTTCGGCTTGCCGGTCGCGACATTGCAGAAGGCGCAGGCGCGGGTACAGATCTCGCCCATGATCATGAAGGTGGCGTGCTTCTTGTCCCAGCACTCGCCGATGTTCGGGCAACCCGCCTCCTCGCACACGGTGACCAGCTTGTGCGAGCGCACCAGTTCGCGCGTCTCGTTGTAACCCTTCGAGGTCGGCGCCTTCACGCGGATCCACTCCGGCTTGCGCAGCACTTCCGTATCCGGCCGATGGGCCTTTTCCGGATGGCGCACGCGCTTTTCATCCGCGACGGTCCCTGCGGCGGCGCTGGAAAGATTGATCCTGTCGAGGATGGTGACCATGATGAAACCCTGTGCGCCGCCTGGGCGGCCTTTCTGATTTATCGCCGGACGAGCCTGGCGATGAAGAGAAGGAGGCTCGCGCCAACGAAACTGGTGATCAGGTAGCCGAGCCAGTCGCCTTCAACAAAGATGCCGAGGCGGCGGAAGATCGCGGCGGCGATCGCCGCGCCGACGATGCCGATCACGATGTTCATGAACACGCCGAAGCGCATGTCCATGAGCTTGCCGGCGAGCCAGCCGGCCAGACCGCCGAAGAATATCGTTGCAATGATGCCGACTTCAAAACCCGCCACGTCGAACCCCTTTCGGATCGTAGTTTGGACATGCCGCCCATATAGGCGGCATGGTCCTCTTTCACAACAGACCTCAGGCGTTCAGCACCTTGCCGTAGGCGTCGAGCACGCTTTCCTTCATCGTCTCCGAAATGGTCGGATGCGGGAAGATCGTGTGGATCAGGTCTTCTTCCGTCGTCTCAAGGTTCATCGCGACGACAAAGCCCTGGATGAGTTCGGTGACTTCCGCGCCGACCATGTGGGCGCCCAGAAGCTCGCCGGTCTTCTTGTCGAAGATCGTCTTGACCATGCCCTGGTCTTCGCCGAGCGCCACGGCCTTGCCGTTGGCGGCGAAGGTGAAGCGGCCGACGCGGACGTCGCGACCCTCTGCCTTGGCCTTGGCTTCGGTCAGGCCGACGGAGGCAACCTGCGGGTGGCAATAGGTGCAGCCGGGGATTTTGTTCTTGTCCATCGGGTGGACGTTCGGCAGGCCGGCGATCTTCTCGACGACGATCACTGCCTCATGCTCGGCCTTGTGGGCCAGCATCGGCGGGCCGGCGACGTCGCCGATCGCATAGATGCCCGGCACGTTGGTCTTGCCGTAGCCGTCGATGACGATGAAGCCGCGATCGGTCTTCACGCCGACGGCCTCAAGGCCGATGCCTTCGATATTGGCCTGCACGCCGACGGCCGAGATCATCCGGTCGGCGGTGATCTTCTCGACCGAACCGTCCTTCTTCTCGATCGTCGCGGTGACGGAATTGGCACCCTTCTCCACCTTGGCGACCTTGGCCTCCAGAAGGATCTTCATGCCCTGCTTGTCGAACTGCTTCTTGGCGAAGGCGGAGATTTCCTCGTCCTCGACAGGCATGACCTGCTTCATGATCTCGACGACGGTCACGTCGACGCCCATGGTGCGATAGAAGCTGGCGAATTCGATGCCGATCGCGCCCGAGCCCATGACCAGCAGGGACTTTGGCATTTCCTCCGGCTTCATCGCCTCGAAATAAGTCCAGATCAGCTTGCCATCCGGCTCGATGCCGGGCAGCGCGCGCGGACGCGCACCGGTGGCGACGATGATGTGCTTGGCGGTGTAGGTGCCCTCGCCCAGCGTGTTCTTCGGCACGGGACCCATCGGCTCGACCGGTTTCTTGGTCGGCTTGCCGACGACGATCTCACCGGGCTTGGTGATCTTGGCCTCGCCCCAGATGATGTCGACCTTGTTCTTCTTGAACAGGAAGCCGACGCCGTTGTTCATACGATGCGCGATACCACGCGAGCGGGCGACGATGGCCTTGATGTCAGGCTTGATCGAGCCTTCGAGCGTCAGTCCGTAATCCTTGGCATGGGTGGCGGTGTGCATCACGTCGGCGGTGCGCAGTAGCGCCTTGGTCGGAATGCAGCCCCAGTTCGAGCAGATGCCGGCCAGATGTTCGCGCTCGACGACGGCAACCTTCATGCCGAGCTGGGCTGCGCGAATCGCTGCGATGTATCCGCCGGGACCGGATCCGATTACGATGACGTCATAGGCGTTCGACACGGGTCTTCATCTCCTTGTTATCGGCAAGCGGACCTGAACCGACCCGCCTGCCCGGGATGAAGAGCTATGCGCGCATCAGCATCCCGTAGATTTCATCCTTCAGAACCATCCGCTTCTTGCGCATCGTTTCCATGTGCGCGTCACCGACAGGCTCCACATCCGTTTCTGCACGATGAATGGCGCGGTTCACCTCGTGATAGTCCTCGAAGAGTTTCGCAAAGTGTGCGTCGCCTGTCTTCAGCGCGTGCATCTTGGCGACATGTTCGGGAAACTCTTCCGCCAGTTCGTGCGGGGTGTTCGACATCAGGTATCTCCTCTTGTTGTCTGATACCTGAAGCCTAGCGTGCCCTCTCTCTCACTCCTTGATCCTGATCAAAAATCCAAGATTTCCGTTAGATTCCAAGCATCATGCGCACGACCGGCTCAAGCCCGCGACCGATTGCGCGGGTGTTGGCCGCGTCGAGGTGGATGCCGTCAAGCGGCGTCGTCTTCGCCACGGAACCGGCATCGAAGAAACCGCACCCCATCTCGTCGGCCATGTCGCGGTACATGCTGGCAAGCATGGCGCTTTCCTCAAGCGCGTCCTTGAACATCGCCGCGAAGAAGGCGTTTGCCGTCTCGCAAATCGGCGGTGGCGACACGATCAGCACGTCCGGTCCCTCGAAGTCGAAGCCCCAGTCGTGGTGGCGCACGAGCGAAACAAGGCGCTTCATCCCGCTCGTCGCGCCCGCGGCCGTTCCCTCGATCCCGCGCTTCATGTCGTTGGTTCCGAGCATGATCACGACGAGGTCGATCGGCTTGTGGGTCTCGAGAAGGGTCGGCAGCAGTTTCACGCCGTTGCGCTCGCAATCGGCCAGATGGTCGTCATAGGCCGTGGTGCGCCCGTTCAGTCCTTCCGCCAGAACGCGGACGCCATGGCCAAGCCCCTTCTGCAGCACGCTCGTCCAGCGGTCTTCATAGGCATGACGGCCGAGTTTGACGGGATCATAGCCCCAGGTCAGTGAGTCGCCGTAGCAGAGAACGCTTTTCATATGAGCCTTCGGTCCCTTGCCTGCCCGTGCCGGAAACGCGTCCGCGCCCGACCCGTCACTTGCCCTTCATCAGCGCATCGACCTTGCGCTCCAGCTCGAATATCCGGTCCTCGAATTCGCCGGTCACGAGTCTGGACATCATCGTATCCGCCTGCATAGCCTGGCGAATGGTCTTCTGGCCGCTTTCAAGCTTGTCAAGCCGCTCCTCGACCGCCTCAAAACGCTGGTTCATCTCCCCGCGCATATCGCTGATCTCGGCGCGTATTTCCCGCAGCATCGGCATGATCATGTCGACTGGTTCATTTGCCATGTGAGACCTCCGTCAAAACCCGCATCGCCTACCCGTAAGATATGTGTCTGCGATCGGGAAATGTCGATCCTGTTCCATGCGCAAGGACATGGCCCTCCCGGTGTCCGGGAGAGGCCGAGTTTATTAGACCAGCATGCCCATCGGGTTCTGGATGTGCTTCTGGAAGGCGGATGCCAGTTCCGCGCCGAGCGCGCCGTCGATCACGCGATGGTCGAAGGCAAACGTCGCCGTCATCACCGTCGCCACCTTGATCTCGCTGTTCTTGACGACCGGCTTCTCTATGCCGGCGCCGATCGAGACGATAGAGGCATGCGGAGGGTTGATGATCGAGGTGAAGTTGGACACCCCGAACATGCCGAGGTTCGACACCGCCGTGGTGCCGCCCTGGTATTCGTCGGGCTTCAGCTTCTTGTCGCGGGCGCGCCGTGCCAGATCCTTCATCTCGTTGGAGATGGTGGACAGCGTCTTGGTCTCGGCCTTCTTGATGATCGGCGTGATCAGTCCGTCCGGAATGGCCACGGCGACGCCGACGTCAGAGTGCTTGTGCTTGATACGAGCCGTCGAGGTCCACGAAGCGTTCGCCATCGGAACGTCGCGCAGCGCCAACGCCATCGCCTTGATGATGAAGTCGTTGACCGAGAGCTTGTAGGCCGGAACCTCGCCCTTCTCCGTCTTGACCATCGGGGCGGCCTTGTTGATCTCGGCGCGCAGCTTCATCAGCGCGTCGAGTTCGCAGTCCATCGAGACGAAATAGGACGGCACGGTCTGGTGCGACTCGAGAAGGCGCGAAGCGATCGTCTTGCGCATGCCGTCGTGCGGAATGAGCTCGTAGGAGCCTTCCTCGAACAGCTTGAGCACGGCATCGTCGCCAGCACCCTTGGCCATGGCGGGAGCCGGCGCCGCAGATGCCGCCGGCGCGGCGGATGCCTTTGCGCCACCGGAGGCAACGGCCTTCTCGACGTCGGACTTCACGACACGGCCGTGCGGCCCGGAGCCGGATACCTTGGAGATGTCGAGACCCGCTTCCTTCGCCAGCCGGCGTGCCAGCGGCGAGGAGAAGACGCGATCGCCCGAAGCCGAAACCGGCGCGGGTGTCGACGGAGCCGGACCCTGGTCGGCGATCGGCGCTTTTGCCGGCGTTGGCGTCGGGTTGGGTGTCGGCTCCGGTTTGCCCGGGCCGTCATCGTTGACAGGTGCTGCCTTCGGCGCCGGAGCGGCATCGCCACCGGCGGCTGCGGCCTTCACGTCCTCGCCTTCCTCGGCGAGAATGGCGATCAGGCTGTTGACCTTGACGCCTTCGGTGCCGGCGGGCACGACGAGCTTGGCGACGACGCCCTCGTCGACAGCCTCCACTTCCATGGTCGCCTTGTCGGTCTCGATCTCGGCGATGACGTCACCGGACTTGACGGTATCGCCTTCCTTGACCAGCCACTTGGCCAGATTGCCCTCTTCCATCGTCGGGGAGAGTGCCGGCATCGTGATGTTGATCGGCATGTTCCTGCCCTCCCGTTTACTTGTAGCAGACGGTCTTCACCGCCTGGACGACTTCGCCGACGTTCGGAAGCGCAAGCTTCTCGAGGTTGGCGGCGTACGGCATCGGCACGTCCTTGCCGGCGATCGTGACGATCGGCGCGTCGAGATAGTCGAACGCGACCCGCTGGACGCTGTTGGAGATGAAGTCGCCGACGGAGGACTGCGGGAAGCCTTCCTCGATGACAACAAGGCGACCGGTCTTCTTTACCGATTCGATGACGGTCGGCAGGTCCATCGGGCGGATGGTCCGCAAGTCGATCAGTTCGACGTCGATACCGTCCTTGGTCAGTTCCTCGACCGCCTTCACCGCATAGGTCATGCCGATGCCGAAGGAGACGAGCGTCACGTCATTGCCCTTCTTGTGGATACGCGCCTTGCCGATCGGCAGCACGAAATCGTCGAGCTTCGGCACCTCGAAGGAGTGACCGTAAAGGATTTCGTTTTCGAGGAAGATGACGGGGTTCGGATCACGGATCGCGGCCTTGAGCAGCCCCTTGGCGTCGGCTGCCGTGTACGGCATGACGACCTTGAGGCCGGGCACGTGGCTGTACCACGCGGCGTAATCCTGGCTGTGCTGGGCGGCAACGCGGGCAGCGGCACCGTTCGGGCCGCGGAACACCATCGGGGCGCCCATCTGGCCACCGGACATGTAGAGCGTCTTGGCGGCCGAGTTGATGATCTGGTCGATCGCCTGCATGGCGAAGTTGAAGGTCATGAACTCGACGATCGGGCGAAGACCGGCCATCGCGGCGCCGACGCCGACGCCGGCAAAGCCGTGCTCGGTGATCGGGGTGTCGATGACGCGCTTGTCACCGAATTCCTGCAGCAGACCTTGCGTGATCTTGTAGGCGCCCTGGTATTCGGCGACTTCCTCACCCATGACGAAGACGTTCTCGTCGCGGCGCATTTCTTCGGCCATGGCCTCGCGCAGCGCTTCGCGGACGGTCATGGAGACCATCTCGGTGCCGGCCGGAATGTCCGGATCGGAAGCGACCTCGACCTTCGGAGCGGCCGGAACCTTGGCATCGGCCGGCGTTTCTTCCTTGGCTTCGCGGGCCTTGCCGGCGGTGGCATCCGACGCCTCGGCCGGAGCCTGTTCCGTCTTGGCGGGCTTGGGTGCCTTGATGTCGTCGGCGCTTTCGCCATCCTGCAGCAGGACGGCGATCGGGGTGTTGACCTTGACGTTTTCGGTGCCGGCATCGACCAGCAGCTTGCCGATCACGCCCTCGTCGACGGCTTCCACTTCCATGGTCGCCTTGTCGGTTTCGATTTCCGCGATGACGTCGCCGGAGGTGACCTTGTCACCCTCCTTCTTGAGCCACTTGGACAGGGTGCCCTCTTCCATGGTCGGAGACAGGGCGGGCATCAGGATTTCAATGGACATGGACTTGCGCCTCCCCACTCACAACAGGATATCGGTGTAGAGCTCGGATACATCCGGCTCCGGATCGGCCTGCGCGAAATCGGCGCTGTCGGCGACGATGTCGCGAACGTCCTTGTCGATCGCCTTCAGATCGTCCTCGGTCGCCCAGCCATTCGCCAGGACGCGCGCCTTGACCTGCTCGATCGGATCCTGCTCGGAGCGCATCTTCTGCACTTCTTCCTTGGAGCGATACTTGGCCGGGTCGGACATCGAGTGACCACGATAGCGGTAGGTCAGCATTTCGAGAATGATCGGGCCCTTGCCCGAGCGGCAGTGCTCGAGCGCCTCGTCCGCGGCAGCCTTGACGGCGCGCACGTCCATGCCATCGACCTGGACGCCCGGAATGCCGAAGCCGGAGCCGCGCAGCGAGTAGTTCGACTGCGCTGTGGCACGGGACGTTGACGTGCCCATCGCGTAGCGGTTGTTCTCGACGATGTAGATGATCGGCAGCTTCCACAGCGCCGCCATGTTGAAGCTCTCGTAGACCTGGCCCTGGTTGGCCGCGCCGTCACCGAAATAGGTGACAGAAACATTGTCGTTGCCGCGATACTTGTTGGCGAAGGCCAGACCGGTTCCAAGCGACACCTGAGCGCCGACGATGCCGTGGCCGCCATAGAAATGCTTCTCTTTCGAGAACATGTGCATGGAGCCGCCCTTGCCCTTCGACAGACCGCTGCGACGACCGGTCAACTCGGCCATGACGCCACGCGCACTCATGCCGGCGGCGAGCATATGCCCGTGGTCGCGATAGGCTGTGATCACCTGATCGCCTTCCTTTTGCGACATCTGCATGCCGACGACCACCGCTTCCTGGCCGATATACAGGTGACAGAAGCCGCCGATGAAGCCCATGCCGTAAAGCTGGCCGGCCTTTTCCTCGAAACGGCGGATCAGAAGCATCTCGCGATAGGCGTGAAGCTCCTGATCAGCTGTAAAATCGGGGCTGTTTTTTCCGGTGAAATCCTTGGAGGCAGTCTTTGCTGCCGTCTTGCGGCTGGAAGCAGACGCGGTTTTGCGCGGCGCCATTCAACCCTCCCTGTCTCGTGATGTCGTTGAGCAAACCATAAACAAGCTTTCACCCGTCGGCAATGCCAGAAATGCATGCCTCGCATTCCAATCAAGCTATTGTAAAAGCACGCTAAAAGTCGATTAACCTGATTTCGGTTAATCGAAATAGGAATTGAAGATCACGATCTCGTCCGGACGCGACACGTTGAGCTGGTAACGCGCTTTCTCATCGATCATATCGCGCTCGAGCGAACCGTCACTCATCAGCTCGACCTGCTTTTCGAGCGATGTTCGCTGCTTGACGAGCAAGGCAAGCTCACGCTCGCGCTCGAACCGCATCTTCTCGAACCCCTGGGCAGCGATCAGGCCATAGTCACCATGGACGGAATGATAGCCGAAATAGCTGAGAAAGGCGACAGTGAGAGCGGGAAGAATAAGACGGCCGTATTTTCTTTTCTTGTGATGCCTGGTCCACATGCCGGGTATGCCCTGAAACGCAATACTGAAGCTTCACCTTAGAGCGGATTGCTTAACCGAATATTGACCCTGTGGCGGCGCAAGAAAAAAGCCCGCGCCGGGATGGCGCGGGCTTAGAACGTTGAGGCGAAGGTGCCGCCATCAGGCGCGCAGGATCGACGAACCCGCATAGGCTGCCTGCGGGCCCAGCATTTCCTCGATACGGATCAGCTGGTTGTACTTTGCCAGACGGTCCGAACGCGACAGCGAGCCGGTCTTGATCTGGCCGCAGTTGGTGGCGACCGCGAGATCGGCGATGGTCGAATCCTCGGTTTCACCCGAGCGGTGTGACATCACGGCGGTGTAGGCGGCCTTGTGCGCGGTCTCGACGGCATCGAGCGTTTCCGACAGAGAACCGATCTGGTTGACCTTCACGAGGATCGAGTTGGCGACACCCATCTTGATGCCGTCGCGCAGGCGGGCCGAATTGGTGACGAACAGGTCGTCGCCGACGAGCTGGCAGCTCTTGCCGATCTTGTCGGTGATCGCCTTCCAGCCATCCCAGTCGTCTTCCGCCATGCCGTCCTCGATCGAGATGATCGGGTACTTGGCGGCGAGTTCAGCAAGATATTCCGCCATGGCTTCCGGCTCAAGCGTGCGGCCCTCGCCTTCCATGACGTACTTGCCGTCCTTGAAGAACTCGGTGGAGGCGCAGTCGAGTGCGAGATACATGTCCTCGCCCGGCTTGTAGCCGGCTTTCTCGACCGACTTCATGATGAAGTCGAGCGCTTCCGGCGCGCTTTTGAGACCCGGAGCGAAACCGCCTTCGTCGCCGACATTGGTGTTGTGACCCTGAGCCGCCAGTTCCTTCTTCAGAACGTGGAACACTTCCGAGCCCATGCGCACTGCGTCGCGGATCGATTCGGCGCCGACCGGCATGATCATGAATTCCTGGAAATCGATCGGGTTGTCGGCATGCGCGCCGCCATTGATGATGTTCATCATCGGCACCGGCAGGACGCGGGCGTTCGGACCACCGACATAGCGGAACAGCGGCAGGCCGGACGAGATAGCGGCAGCCTTGGCGACGGCGAGTGAGACGCCGAGGATGGCGTTAGCGCCGAGTCGCGACTTGTTGGCCGTGCCATCCAGCTCGATCATGACATTGTCGATCTGGATCTGGTTTTCGGCATCCAAGCCGCCGATCGCGTCGAATATCTCGCTGTTTACGGCTTCCACGGCCTTCTCGACGCCTTTGCCGTGATAGCGCTTGCCGCCATCGCGCAGTTCCACCGCCTCGTGCGCGCCTGTCGAGGCGCCCGAGGGAACGGCTGCGCGGCCCATGCTGCCGTCTTCGAGATAGACGTCGACCTCGACGGTCGGGTTGCCGCGGCTGTCGAGAATTTCGCGGCCGATGATATCGGTGATGGCAGTCATGAGGACCTCCCTGCTTGGGTGGGATTGAGAATGGCCTGTCTTACCGGATGATTCCAAAAATACAATGGCAGACCCCGGCCGGCGGCGACGGTCGCATCGCAGCCGGCCGCACGTCGCGCCCGTGTCCCCGCAAGACACGATTCAGCGTTCGGTAATCTTTATTTGTTAACCATATGGACTATTCGAGCTCCGGCCCGCCCAGGCCTTTAGTCCGGAAAAATAGATTTTCTAATCGTTCGTGGGGAACACATGAAACTCAACATTGCGCGCAGCCTGACGCTGTTCGGCGCGGTGGTTTGCCTTGGCATGATTACATCCATTGGCATACAGACCTACGCGTTCATGAAACTGAAGGTCAACGGCAACTCCTACCAGCAGATTGTCTACGGTAAGGACCTCGTCGCCGACATTCTTCCGCCGCCGCTCTACGTCGTTGAATCCTATTCGCTGGCACTGGAGGCTGCGGAGCATCCGGAACTTGCGCAACAGAATTTCAAGCGCATCGAAGAGGTGCTGAAACCGGCCTACGACGACCGGCGCGCCTATTGGAGCAACACGGACCTTGCGCCGCATCTCAAGCAGAAGCTGCTGACGGACATCGTCAACACCGGCGACATCTTCTGGACGGTGCTCACCGGAGAGATCAAGCCGGCGCTGATGGGCGGCACTGATGCAGGTCCTGCCTTCGACGACCTGCATAAAGCCTTCCACGACCATGACAAGGTGGTCAACGAGCTCGTCGCGATGGCGGTCCAGTTCCAGACGGAGTCGGAGGCGACGGCGGCGGAGCAGACAGCGTTCTTCACAAGCCTTTCGATGGGAGCCGCGGCGCTTTCCGTCGCCATCCTGTTCGGCGGCCTTTACTGGATGCGTCGCCGCGCGGTCGTGCCATTGAGCCAGATGCGCGACTACATGACGGATCTGGCCGGCGGAGATTACACCAAGCCGGTGCCCTATGAAGGCCGCGCCGATGAAATCGGCGAGATGGCGCATGCCGTCACGGTGTTCCGCGAAGCATCGCTAGACCGACAGATGAACCGTCAGCGGCAGGAAGAGGAACGGAACCGGCAGATCGAGCATGAGCGTCGGCAGATCGAGGAAAAGGCGGCCGAGGATGCCGAGCGCGCCCGCGTGATCGCCGAGCTATCAGGGGGACTCGAGAAGCTCGCCAGGGGCGATCTGACGTTCCGCATGACCACGCCCTTCGCCGCAGCGTACGAAAAGCTCCGCGGCGAGTTCAATGCAAGCGTCGAAACGCTCGCCGGCACCCTCGGCGAAATCTCCACCGCGACCAGCACCGTGCGCAACGGCTCGGCGGAAATCGCGACCAGCACCGATGATCTCGCCAAGCGCACCGAGACACAGGCGGCATCGCTGGAACAGGCGGCCGCCGCCCTCGACGAGATTACAGCGACCGTGAAGAACGCCTCGGACCGCGCCCGGCAGGCCAGCGACATGATGGGGAGGACCAAGGAGAGCGCCGCGCGCTCGGCTGCCGTCGTCGGCGATGCCGTTTCGGCGATGGGCAAGATCGAGGACTCCTCCTCCAAGATCGGCCAGATCATCGGCGTGATCGACGAGATCGCCTTCCAGACCAACCTGCTCGCCCTCAACGCCGGCGTCGAGGCCGCGCGTGCTGGCGAAGCGGGCAAGGGTTTTGCGGTCGTCGCCCAGGAGGTCCGCGAACTGGCCGGGCGTTCGGCCAACGCTGCGAAGGAAATCAAGGAACTGGTCGAAACGTCGTCCAGCCAGGTGGCCGCCGGCGTGTCGCTCGTCAGCCGCACCGGCGATGCGCTTGCCGAGATCGACGGACAAGTGAAGGAAGTGAACGGCCTGATCGAGTTTATCGTCCAGTCCTCGTCCGAGCAGTCCTCGGCGCTCAACGAAGTGAACGCCGCGATCAACCAGATGGACCAGTTGACCCAGCAGAACGCGGCGATGGTCGAGGAAACCAATGCGTCCTGCCGCGAGCTGTCCGATGAGGCCGTGCACCTGAACTCGCTGCTGACACGCTTCCAGCTCGATGGCAGGCTGGTCAGTGGCGTCGGTTCGGCACGGTCGGCTGCCGTCAACGCGCCGCCGGTGAAAATCCATCAGGCCGGACCGGCAACGGCACCGGTCGTCTCTCCGGCCCGGGCGCTCGGACAGAAGCTCGCAGGCGCGCTCGGCATGGGCGGCGCAGGTTCGGCCGCCACAGCCAACTGGGAAGAGTTCTGAGACGCAGGTGTTCGAGTATCCAGAACAAAAGAGGCGCCGGTTTCACACCGGCGCCTTTTTTCGTTTCGATTCAAGACTTTAGGCTGATGTCAGCCCTTCGAGACGGCATCGAAGGCCAGCAGCTTTTCGAGAAGCCGCGGCATGTCCTTCAGGTGCACCATGTTCGGGCCGTCGGAAGGCGCATTGTCCGGGTCTTCATGGGTTTCGATGAAGAGGCCGGCGACGCCGACCGCAACTGCTGCCCGCGCCAGCGTCTCGACGAATTCGCGCTGACCGCCCGAGGAGCCCCCCTGCCCGCCCGGCTGCTGTACCGAGTGCGTCGCGTCGAAGACAACGGGCGCACCCATCGCAGCCATGATCGGTAGCGAGCGCATGTCGGAGACGAGCGTGTTGTAGCCGAACGAGGCGCCGCGCTCGCACAGCAGCACGTTCGGATTGCCGCTCTGGGTGAACTTGTTCAGGACGTTCTTCATGTCCCAGGGGGCGAGGAACTGGCCCTTCTTGACATTGATCGCACGGCCGGTCTTGGCGGCCGCGACCAGAAGATCGGTCTGGCGGCAGAGGAAGGCCGGGATCTGCAGGATATCGACCGTCGGCGCCACGAGTGCACACTGTTCCTCGGTGTGGATGTCGGTGAGGACCGGGAAGCCGTATTCCTTCTTCAGGTCGGCGAAGATTTCCATGGCCTTGTCGAGACCGATGCCGCGCTTGCCGGAAATCGAGGTGCGGTTCGCCTTGTCGTAGGATGACTTGTAGACGAGGCCGATTCCGAGCTTTTCGCAGAGTTCCTTCATCGTGCCGGCGATCATAAAGGCATGGTCGCGACTTTCCATCTGGCACGGACCGGCGATCAGCGAGAAGCGCGCCGTATTGGAAAAGGAAACCTTGACGGCACCTTCGCCGACGGTGACGACGGAATTTGTCTCAATGCTCATGCCTGTTCCTCAAAGATGTAGGTTACGCCCTGACCCGGTGCCGGCGGGACCGATAGCCTGCCGCCCTGGCGCGAGAAGGCCACCCCATTAGCAACAAGCCGACGCTCTGTCACGCCAAGATCATGGCAAGCGAAAACAACCGCCCGCCCCCGCAGTCCGCGTTCCGCGCTTTGCGCCTCCAGCCCGAAATAGGCGCGCGCGCCCTCCGGCGTCATGACCTCCACCTTCGTGCCGCCGGCGACGAGGTCGATTCCAAAGGAATTGGCGCCGATCTCGCGGCTGTCGAAGGCCGCCTCGAAGATATATTGGAAGTCGGACGGGTTCTCCTCGACGACCACGACGCTCCTGATGCCGGAGACGCCGTTCTCATGGGTTGTCAGGCTGCCGCGATCGGCGGGCAGAGGATTGATCCGTTGGCAGTTGAACAGGAAGAAATCCGGCGCGCGCAGATCGGCGGCGAAGGTCAGCCGGAAGCTCGCGGTGGCGTCCCTCCCGTCCGGCATCCGCACCGGTCGCGAGAACTCGAGGATGGCACCCGCCGATAGCCCCGCCTCCCGGTAACGGGCGTCATCGGACGCCGCATCGTCGGACGTGATCGCAATTCCCGAAAGGCCCTCGCCGCAGCGGAAGCGGAAGGCCTGGTCGCGGGCGACGAACACATTGCCGGCCCTTGCCGCGGCTTCGCACTCCTCCCGGCTCGCGATGCCGAGCGGCTCCAGATAGGTGCCGTCAGCAAGGAAGACGCAGGCGTTTTCCGTTCCGAACGGATGTCGCGCATCGGCGGCGACGGTGAAGCCCAGAGCGGCGTGCCTTGCCCGCGCCGCCTCGATCGAGATGACGGGCAGTACCAGATGGTCGATCGTGCGTGCCGTCATGTCCTGTCTCCTTCCCATTCCCGTCCGCTCATCCCGATCTGACAGAGCGAGCCTTCATATCGCACCCGCCCTACCGCGTTTCGAGCCGCGCGGAAAGCTTTGTCACCTCATCCATCAGCAGGTCGATCTGCTTTCGCGCATCGCGCAGTTCGACCAGCACCTCGATATCGATCTTGTCGTGCAGCGCCAGCACCTCGATCTCCGCCTTCAGATTGACCTCGTAGTCGCGTGCCGCCATGTAACGGTCACGCTCGGCCTGGCGGTTCTGGCTCATCATGATGATCGGTGCTTGGATCGCGGCCAGCATCGAGAGCAAGAGGTTGAGGAAGATGAACGGATAGGGGTCCGGCGCGTCCTTCGTCAGGAAAATCGTGTTCGCCAGCGCCCAGATCACCAGAAATGCGATGAAGGCGAAGATGAAGCTCCAGGAGCCGCCGACCCTGGCAATACCGTCCGCGAGCCTTTGGCCCAGCGTCGCCGTCGCGAGAAAATCCTCATGGGCATCGGCGGACACGATCCGGCGCTCCCGTGCCTTCTTCAAAACACGCCGTTCGACGGCGCTCAACTGCTCCGCCGTCTTGCCCAGCAGCTTCTGACCGATCTCGACCATCCGATGTCCTTCCTTGCGCGGGATGATGCCGCCTCATCAGAAAGCCGTTCCGGAGGCAGTCAACAATGGTATTTCATCACTGTTCACGGAAATTTAGGCACTTGCGGAACACATATGGAACATATAGTGTCCGTTCTGTATTTGTTTCACCGGGATTCGCCGATGCTGACGCGCAAACAACAGGAACTTCTGCTCTTCATTCACGAGCGAATGAAGGAGTCCGGCGTGCCGCCGTCCTTCGACGAGATGAAGGATGCGCTGGATCTTGCTTCCAAGTCGGGCATTCACCGTCTGATCACGGCGCTCGAGGAGCGCGGCTTCATCCGCCGTCTGCCCAACCGGGCCCGGGCGCTGGAGGTCATCAAGCTTCCGGAAGCCTATTCGCCGCCGCAGGCCCGTCGGGGCTTCGAGCCGGCGGTGATCGAGGGCAGCCTCGGCAAGAAGCCGGCGGTCCCGGCCGCGCCCGCCAAGGAGCCGGTCGCCGACAACGGCAACTCGATCTCGGTACCGGTCATGGGCCGCATCGCAGCCGGCGTGCCGATCTCGGCGATCCAGAACAACACGCACGATATCTCGGTGCCTGCCGATATGATCGGCGGCGGCGAGCACTATGCGCTGGAGGTCAAGGGCGATTCGATGATCGAGGCCGGCATTCTCGACGGCGATACGGTCATCATCCGCAACGGCACGACCGCCAATCCCGGCGACATCATCGTGGCGCTGGTCGATGACGAGGAAGCGACGCTCAAGCGCTTCCGCCGCCGCGGCGCCTCGATTGCACTCGAAGCGGCCAATCCGGCCTACGAGACACGCATCTTCCCGCCTGACAGGGTCAAGATCCAGGGCAGGCTCGTCGGCCTCATTCGCCGCTACCACTGATCCTCGCGATCACCTCGTCGACCGGCGTCGTGACGTAATCGTCGCCACGCCAGTCGTATCGTCTGTGCATGTTCCAGGGACGCGGCGATCCGGAGATGGCCGAACGGATCCGAAGTCCCTTTTCACCCTCGGGCCAGAGTTCCAGCGATCCGGTGAGGCGCAGGTCATCGGCGGAAATCAGTCGCGCGCCCGAGCGACAGGTGCGGAACGGCAGGCGCCTCGGTGTTACCACGAGATCGGCGCGGTCGCAGGCAAGGCCGACGAGAGATGTTTCCTCCACAGTTGCGACAACAAGCTGCGGCGTCAATCGCGTCAGGCAGAAGATCCGGCCGAGGCAGATGAACCGGTCCGCGGGAATGTCGGCGGCGATGCTGTCCATGGCCGCGCGCGTCCGGTCGATCAGGTCCTGCGGTACCGCGCCACCGGCCGCCCTCGCCTCCCGAAAAGCATCTGCCAGCGCCGCTGCGTCCTGTTTCGACGGCTTCAGATGCGTATGCCGCTGGAGCGCCTCCTGCCATTGCGAAAAGACGAAGTCGGGCGGACGAGCACGGTTGGTGGCGATGCCGCCCTCGCCCGTCAGCCCGACCAGCCCGCCATCCTCGGAGACCAGAAGGGCGCCGGCCGGCGGACGCGGGAGGACGACCACGGCGGCAAGCGTCGCGAGAATGATCACCGAGCCGGCGTGACGCAGCCAGGTCCGCATCAGGGTCAGAACGACGAAGCCGGCGGTGAAGCATGGCAGGAACCACGCCGGCAGCCGCTCGATGCCGCCATCGCCACCCCAGGAGGCCACCTCCCTGGCGAGCGCTATGGTGATCTCCAGACCGAAGCCCAAGAGTTTCAAGGGGATGTAGTCGAGCCCGAAAGGCATCAGGATCATCGCAATCAGCGCCATCGGCATCACGAGGAAGGAGACCACAGGCATGGCGGCGAGATTGGCCGGCAGGCTGTAGACGCCGAGCCTGTGGAAATGATCGACCGCGAAGGCCGCCGTCGACAGGCCGCCGATGATCGAGCTTAAAAGAATGCCGCCGAACAGCGCTGCGAGATAACGAAGCGGCGCTGGCAGCAGGCCTTCGGGAAGAAAGCCGTCATCGCGGCGGCGGTTTCGCCACGCCGCATACCCGGCGATCAGCGCCGCGGTTGCGGCAAACGACATCTGGAAGCTTGGCCCGACCACCTCGGACGGCTCGATCACGACGATGACGAGTGCCGCGACGGCGAGATTGCGAAGGCTGATCGCCGGACGGTCGATCAGGACGGCGACCAGCATCACCGCCATCATCACATAGGCGCGCACCGCCGAGACCTGACCTCCGGAAATCAACAGATAGGCGGTGGCCGCCAGCAGGGCGCCGAACGCCGCAACCTTCTTCACAGGGATCGCATGGGCAAGGCCGAGCGAGAGGCTGAGCAGCAGGCGCATTCCGACGAAGAACAGTCCTGCGGCAAGCGCCATATGCAGTCCCGAAATCGAAATGACGTGGGCGAGACCGGAAATCCTGAGCGCCTCGACCGTCGCCTCCGACATGCCGCGCCGTTCCCCGGTGATGATCGCCGCCGCGAATGCGCCCGCATCGCCACTGATCACCGACCGGATACGGTCGGTCGCCGTCGTTCGAACCGCCTGCAGCAGGCGGCCCGCCGTCACGGCGAAACTCTCGTCGTCGGCGCTGGCAGCCAGAGCGTCATCTACATCGGTCGGCCTCTGCGGTGCACCGAGCACGTAGCCCACGGCACCGACACCCCTGAAATAGGCCTGGAAGGCAAAGTCATTGCCGCCCGGCAGCGCGGGGCCCGAGGGCGGAGAGAGACGGACGCGCCCGGTGATCGCTTCGCCGACGGCGAAAGGGTCATGGGTAGCGCGCGTCACCAGCGTGACCATCACAGGGGGACGCTTGAGCTTCGGTTCGCTGGTTTCGGTGACGGTCACCAGATAGCGCCAGTCGCCGGCCGGACCCACTTCCCGCGCCTCGACCCTGCCGGAGAGAAAGGTAGTGACCGGCGTGTCGAGCAGCACGGTGGACGCACGCCGTGTCTGCCATTCCGCCAGCAGCATGCCGCAGAGGAGAAGGAAGACCACGATCGGTGCGACAGCGGCGTTCCCGCGGCGGAGAGCGGCCGCGAAGAAAACGCTGGCGACGCCGGCCGTCACCCACGCTGGCGGCGGTGTCGCGACCGAAAACCAGATCGCCGCGCCGGCGCCGAGCAGGACCGGCACGAACAGGAAAAGGTGCCTGTGGGCGGCTTCCATCTCCCAGGCGCGGGCCACATCCTCCCGGTCCGGGGCACGAAGCCGGAGCCGCTCGGCAGCTTTCAAGGAAGGCGGCGCGGAAGGCCAGGCATCGGCCGCGACCGTCGCCTCCCCGCGTTCCTTTCGCCCGGTTGTCCCGTCCACCTCAAACGCCCTCGCGAGCCGCCGCCGGAGATGTGCGCTCACGGCCGCTCGACCTACGGTAGCAGCTTGAAAGGTTTGCGAAAAGCGGCAAGGAGGCGTGCAGCAGACGCATTGCGCCCGTGCATTTCGCGATGCACAATTTGCCCTAAGGCTAACTTGGCATTCATCTTCGTATCATATAGCTACAGTCAAACGCTTAACTGGTGGGCCCGTCCCGGACGGCGTCCCCTGACACTGTCGGAGGAAAAGCATGACGGAAAAAAGCGCTGAACTGAAACTGGACGGCAAGTCGGTCCCGTTCACTGTCAAGGCGGGCACGATCGGCCCCGACGTCATCGATATCGGCGCGCTCTACAAGCACACGGGCGCCTTTACCTACGATCCGGGCTTCACCTCCACGGCCTCGTGCGAATCCAAGATCACCTATATCGATGGCGACGAGGGCGTGCTGCTGCACCGCGGCTATCCGATCGAACAGCTCGCCGACAAGGGCGATTTCCTCGAAGTCTGCTACCTGCTGCTCTATGGCGAGCTGCCGACGGCTGCGCAGAAGAAGGACTTCGACTACCGCGTCACGCACCACACCATGGTGCACGAACAGATGAGCCGCTTCTTTACCGGCTATCGCCGCGACGCCCATCCGATGGCCGTCATGGTCGGCACGGTCGGGGCGCTGTCGGCGTTCTACCACGACTCGACCGACATCACCGATCCGCATCAGCGCATGGTCGCGTCGCTGCGGATGATCGCGAAAATGCCGACGATCGCCGCAATGGCCTACAAGTACCACATCGGCCAGCCCTTCGTTTACCCCAAGAACGATCTCGACTACGCCGCCAACTTCCTGCGCATGTGCTTTGCCGTTCCTTGCGAGGAATACCAGGTGAACCCGGTTCTGGCCCGCGCCATGGACCGCATCTTCATCCTGCATGCCGACCACGAGCAGAACGCCTCGACGTCGACCGTCCGTCTCGCCGGGTCGTCGGGCGCCAATCCGTTTGCCTGCATCGCGGCCGGCATCGCCTGCCTCTGGGGTCCGGCTCACGGCGGCGCCAATGAAGCGGCGCTCAACATGCTGCAGGAAATCGGCACGGTCGACCGCATTCCGGAATATATCGCCCGCGCCAAGGACAAGAACGATCCGTTCCGCCTGATGGGCTTCGGCCACCGGGTCTACAAGAACTACGATCCGCGCGCCAAGATCATGCAGAAGACCATGTACGAGGTGCTGGAAGCCACCGGCCACGCCGACGACCCGCTGATGCAGGTTGCGCTGGAGCTCGAAAAGATCGCGCTCAACGACAGCTACTTCATCGAGAAGAAGCTCTATCCTAACGTCGACTTCTACTCGGGTATCACGCTGCGTGCACTCGGCTTCCCGACCACGATGTTCACCGTTCTCTTCGCGCTCGCCCGCACCGTCGGCTGGATCGCCCAGTGGAACGAGATGATCGAGGACCCGCAGCAGCGCATCGGCCGTCCGCGTCAGCTCTACACGGGTTCGCCGAAGCGCGACTACCTGCCTGTCTCCAAGCGCTGAGGCCGATACGACTGAACCACCTGCAAAACCCGGCCTTCGTGCCGGGTTTTCTCATTGACGGCGGACCGAACCGCGCTCCCCGTCTGCGAGCGCCAGCCGCTTTGGCCGCGCCTGCGCCGCAGCATCGCGCCACCGTGTCGGCAACCGTTGGCCTTTTCCCCAAACATGCCTTCATTTCCCGGAAAGTTTGCTTTAAGGAACGTCCACTGCTTCGGTCGTTTTCGAGGCAAAGACAAGAGGTTTGCGTCCCGATGCTCGATTCACTCAGAAACGCCGCCCGTACCTGGGTCGCCAAGTTGCTCCTGCTCCTGCTCGTCGTCTCGTTCGGCATCTGGGGCGTGTCGAGCTCGATCATCGCCGATACCTCGAATTCCGTCATCACCGTCGGCAACCAGTCTGTGTCCGCGTCGGAATTCCGGCTGGCCTACCAGCGCCGGCTCGCCGAACTCAGCCGCCAGTTCGGCACGCAGCTGACAACGGAACAGGCCCGCGCGCTCGGCGTCGTCAACCAGGTTTACGCGCAGCTGTCGGCCGGCGCGGCGCTCGACGAACTGGCGGACGAGATGAATCTCGGCCTTTCGGAAGATCGTCTGGCGCAGCTGATCGCTGACGATCCGGCCTTCACCGGCGCCGGCGGCCAGTTCGACCGGCAGGTGTTTACCGCACGTCTGCGCAATGCCGGCCTGCAGGAAGATGACTACATCCTGGAGCGTTCCAACGTCGCGATCCGCAGCCAGATCGTTGAGGCGACGGCCGATGGGTTCAAGGCGCCCCAGGTTCTCGTCGAGGCGCTGCGCGCCTATCGCAACGAGACACGTGACGTCGACTATCTTCTTCTGACCAAGGCCAATCTCGACCCGGTCGCCCCGCCCGCGGACGATGTGCTCGCCACCTGGTTCGACACGGTCAAGGCCCGCTACAATGCACCGGAATATCGCCGCTTCGCTTATGTGAAGCTCGAACCCTCCGATATCGCCGAACCCGCCGCAATCACCGACGAACAGATCCGCGAGGATTACGAGCGCCGGAAGGCGAGCTACGAGATCCCTGGTACGCGCACGATCGAGCAGCTGACGTTCGAGAACCGCGACATGGCGAACGCCGCGGCCGAGGAGCTTTCGCGTGGCACCTCGTTCGACCAGTTGGTGGCCGATCAGGGCCGCACGGCGACGGATGTGCTTCTTGGAGACTTTACTCGCGCGTCGATTCCCGATCCCGCTCTTGCGGACGCAGCCTTCGCGGTCGCCGAAAACGGCGGAACGACGCCCGTCATCGACGGCGCTTTCGGACCGGTGATCCTGCGCATCAGCAATATCAAGCCCGATACCACCCGCACCTTTGACGAGGTGAAGGAGGAGATCCGTAACGAGTTGGCGCAGGCCGCCGCCGTCGAGGACATTCTCACTGTCCATGACCGCTTTGAGGACATCCGGGGATCGGGCGCGACGCTAGCGGATGCGGCCAAGGAACTGAACCTGCAACTTGTTGAGGTTCCACTCGTCGACAACACCGGCCGCGACACCTCGGAACAGGATGTCGATCTGCCGGGCGGCGCCGAGCTGCTGACGGACGTCTTCCAAACGGATGTCGGCGTCGAGGCCCTGCCGCTGAACATCGGCCGTGACGGCTATCTCTGGTTCGAGGTTGCCGACATCGTTCCTTCGCGTGAACGCAAGCTGGAGGAGGTCCGCGAAAAGGCGCTGGCCGACTGGACCGCTGAACAGCAGCGCGTTGCGCTCGGCGCCAAGGCAGAAGCTTTGCGCGAGCGGCTGGAGAAAGGCGAGACGATTGCGGACCTCGCCACGGAACTTTCGATCGCCGTGGAGACGAAAACGGGGCTCAAGCGCTCCGACAACGACGCGGTACTCGGCTCGGCCGGCGTCGCGGCTGCCTTCAGTGGCCCGGTTGGCACTGCCGACAGCGCGCCGGGCGCCGATCCAGATACGCAGGTCGTGCTCAAGGTGACCAATGTACAGTCCGGCGCCGGCGGGGACGTTCTTGCCGCCGATGACAATCAGGTCGAGGCGATCGCCAATGCTGCCGGCGACGACATCCTGGACCAGATGGTGAACCAGCTGCAGAGCGATTATGGTGTGCGCATCAACCAGACCCTCGCCGACCAGGCGATGGTCCAGTGACGGCACGGGGCAACGGGAGGGATCGCGCATGACCGGCCTGAAACCCTATATCGCCCGGATCGCCGCCCGCCAGCCACTAGACCGGCGCGAGGCCAGCGAAGCCTTCGAGATCATTATGTCGGGAGAAGCAAGCCCGGCGCAGATCGGCGGCTTCCTGATGGCGCTTCGTGTGCGTGGCGAGACCGTCGACGAGATCGCCGGCGCCGTCAGTGTCATGCGGGCTAAGATGCTGCCTGTATCGGCGCCGGAGAACGCCGTCGATATCGTCGGCACGGGCGGCGATGGGACCGGCACCTACAATATCTCAACGCTCGCTTCGCTGATCACCGCCGGCGCCGGCGTTCCGGTCGCCAAGCACGGCAATCGCGCGCTGTCCTCGAAATCCGGTGCCGCCGACAGCCTCTCGGCGCTGGGTGTGAAGCTCGACATCGAGCCGGAGGCGATCGCCGCCTGCATCCGTGAAGCCGGGATCGGCTTCATGTTCGCGCAGATGCATCATTCGGCGATGCGCCATGTCGGTCCGGCCCGCGTCGAACTCGGGACCCGGACGATCTTCAACCTGCTCGGTCCGCTCTCCAATCCGGCCGGCGTCAAGCGCCAGCTTCTCGGCGTCTACGCCCCGGAATGGGTGCTGCCGCTCGCCGAAGCGCTGCGCGACCTCGGCTCGACCACCGCCTGGGTCGTGCATGGCAGCGGCCTCGACGAGATCACCACCACGGGCCCGACGAAGGTCGCGGCGCTGGAGAATGGCGAGATCCGCGAGTTCGAACTACTGCCTGAGGATTTCGGCGTGCCGACCGTCGAACTCGAAGCGCTGAAGGGCGGCGACGGCATCGCCAACGCGGCGGCGCTGCGCGAGGTTCTCTCCGGCGCCCGCAATGCCTACCGCGACATCTCCCTCTGCAACGCGGCCGTCGCGCTGATGGTCGCCGGCAAGGCGAAGACGATCGAGGAGGGCATGACGCTGGCTTCCGAGTCGCTTGAAAGCGGCGCTGCCTCGGCGGCGCTCGACACGCTCGTCGCCGTGTCCAACCGTGCGGAGCAGCCGGCATGACCGATATCCTCAGGAAGATCGAAGCCTACAAGCGCGAAGAGATCGCGGCCGCCAAAGCGAAGGTGTCTCTCGAGGAGCTGAAGCGCCGCGCCGCCGACCGGGAGGCACCGCGCGGTTTCCTGAAGGCACTCCGGGCAAAGCAGGCAGCCGGTCAATTCGGCCTGATCGCCGAAATCAAGAAGGCGAGCCCGTCCAAGGGCCTTATCCGCCCGGATTTCGATCCGCCGGCGCTTGCCAGTGCCTACGACGCGGGCGGTGCCGCATGCCTTTCGGTACTGACCGACACGCCGAGCTTCCAGGGCGCGCCGGAATTCCTGACGGCGGCTCGCAATGCCTGCTCTTTGCCGGCTTTGCGCAAGGACTTCATGTTCGACACCTATCAGGTGTTCGAGGCCCGCGCCTGGGGTGCGGACTGCATCCTGCTGATTATGGCTTCTCTTTCCGATGCCGAAGCGCGAGAGCTGGAACAGTGCGCCTTCGACCTCGGCATGGACGTGCTGGTCGAAGTGCATGACGAAGAGGAGATGGAGCGGGCGCTGACACTCTCCTCTCCGCTGATCGGCATCAACAACCGCAACCTGCGCACATTCGAGGTGAGCCTTTCGACGAGCGAACGTCTTGCCACCATGGTGCCGGACGACCGGCTGCTGGTCGGCGAAAGCGGCATCTTCACCCATGAAGACTGCGTGCGGCTCAAGGCCTCCGGTATCTCCACCTTCCTCGTCGGCGAGAGCCTGATGCGCAAGGACGACGTGACCGGCGCGACGAAGACGCTTCTGACCGGCGACGCCGCGACGATGGCGGCCGAATGAGCGAGGACACCCGCCTCACCCATATTTCCGCGTCCGGCGAGGCCCATATGGTCGATGTCGGTGCAAAGGGAGAGACGGTGCGCATCGCAGTGGCCGAAGGCCATATCCGGATGCGGCCCGAAACGCTGGCGCTGATCCTCGCCGGCGACGCCAAGAAGGGCGACGTGGTCGGCACGGCCCGGCTTGCCGGCATCATGGCGGCCAAGAAGACCTCCGACCTCATCCCGCTCTGCCATCCCCTGCTTCTGAGCAAGGTGTCCGTCGACATCGCGGGAGACACTGCCCTGCCCGGCCTCAGGGTCACGGCGACCGTCAAGCTGACCGGCAAGACCGGCGTCGAGATGGAGGCGCTGACGGCGGTCTCGGTCGCCTGCCTGACGATCTACGACATGGCCAAAGCCGCCGACAAGGCGATGGAAATCGGCGGCATCCGGCTGGTGGAGAAGACCGGCGGCAAGTCCGGCGACTACCGCCGCGCGGAGGATTGACCCATGACGCTGCTGCCGGTCGAGGATGCTCAGGCCCGGCTGCTGGCGCGGGCCACTCCGATCACCCGGACCGAGACGGTCGGCCTGATGGAGGCCGACGGGCGCAGACTCGCCGCCGACGTTACCGCCAGGCTCACCCAACCACCCTTCGATGCCTCCGCGATGGATGGCTACGCGCTGCGGGCCGAGGACGCGCCCGCGGTTGGATCGGAATTCACCGTGATGGGCGAATCGGCGGCCGGCCACGCTTTCGAAGGCTCCGTCGGTCCGGGAGAGGCGGTGCGAATCTTTACCGGCGCGCCGGTTCCGGCCGGTGCGACCTCCGTGTTGTTGCAGGAAGATGCGGAGGTGCTTTCGGGCAACCGCATCCGCACGACATTTGCCGTGCAGCCCGGCCGTCATATCCGGCCGCGCGGGCAGGATTTCGCCGAAGGAGAGGTCGTGCTCGCGAAGGATTGCCGTCTCGATTTCGCTCGCCTGACGCTCGCCGCCGCGGCCAATCATGCGACGCTCGATGTCTACCGCCGGCCGCTGGTGGCGCTGCTCGCCACCGGCGACGAACTGGTGCGGCCTGGCGAGGCCCCGGGTCCGTCGCAGATCATTGGCTCGAACACGTTCGGGATCGCCGCCCTTGCCCGCGAGGCCGGGGCCGAGGTGCTCGATCTTGGCATCGTGCCGGATCAGGTTCCGGCGATCGCGGCGGCCGTTGAAAAGGCACGGACCGCCGGCGCCGATGTGCTGGTGACACTCGGCGGCGCCTCGGTCGGCGATCATGATCTGGTGCAGAAGACACTCGTTGATTGCGGCATGGTGCTGGATTTCTGGAAGATCGCCATGCGCCCCGGCAAGCCGCTGATGGTCGGGAGCCTGGGCGACATGCACGTGCTCGGGCTGCCCGGCAATCCGGTGTCGAGCATGGTCTGCGGGCTTCTGTTTCTCGAACCGCTGCTACTGACGCTTTCGGGCCGATCGCCCCTGTCGCGCGAACGGATGGCGGTGAGCGAGACGGCCATGCCCGCCAACGACCGGCGGCAGGACTATGTTCGCGCGACACTCCGTCGCGATGCCGACGGCCGCCTGCTCGCCCGCAGCCACGGCAAGCAGGATTCGTCGATGATGAAGATCTTCGCCAAGTCCGAATGCCTGATCATCCGTCCGCCCCATGCCCCAGCGCTGGAAGCGGGAAGCCCCTGCCCGGTTCTTTTGCTGCGGTCGATCGACAGTTAGAAAAAATGGGGTGGAGACGTCTCCCCTACCTCTTCACTCCTACTTTCAGCTTTTTGTTTTCAACCACAGAACTTCAATAAGTAGCCCCGGCACCTGCCGTGGACGATCTTTTGGTCAATCGCTCGCGTCCAAGCACCATCGGGGGTTTGCTGGTGAAGCGAGCGCTCGCAGAACTAGCTGACTGTGAAAATTCATAGTTCGTCGGCCTGAATGACCTCAACATCGGCAAGCAGGCGGAAGCAATCCCACGTTGCCGGCGAAATGTGAGCAATTCCAGATTGACACAGCAAATTCTTTTAAAGACATTCGAGATGAAGTTGAACCAAGCTGGGGATTGGGATGGGAGATCAAGCGCTTCAAGAGTCTTTAGGGAATTATGATTGGTATCATATCGTGGATCTGCCTGGCGGCCTCCAGACTCCCGGAAGACCACATTTCAAGTACATGTGGGATCTCGTCATCCAATCGCTCGACCGGATCGATTTTGCCGGAAAGCGAGTGCTCGACATTGGTTGCCGGGACGGACTTTTCAGCTTCCACGCGGAAGAGAAAGGTGCTGCCGAGATCATCGGGATAGACAACTTTTTGTCGAAAGGTGCCGTGGAGGTTGTTATTCCGGCGCGAAAGTCGAAAGTCCAGATGGTCGAGATGAACGTTAACGACTTGACCCGCGAAACTTTTGGCACGTTCGATGTGATAATCTTTGCAGGCGTCCTGTACCATCTCCGGTATCCATTCTGGGTAATGAAAAGGCTACAGGAGTGCCTGAACGATGGTGGCGTAATCATTATCGAGACAGGCGTACTCCTGTCGATGAACCAGCATCCCATGATGTTTTGTCCAGCGGGAGAGGTAAAAGGCCCTTACGATCCGACCTCGTGTACCTTTTTCAACATTACTGGGATGCGATGCACCCTTCAGTCGATGGGCTTTACGAAGATTAAAGTTGAATCGATGATCCAGCACATCAAGGGTGGCCACGCGATCATCGCAGTCGATGAGAAGAATTTAGACAAGACATTTGATCGTAAGATCGGTCGCGCAGTCTTCTCGGCTATCAAGACAAACGAAGCTGTGAACGACAAATGGGTCGACGATTACTGGGACGGAATTCAAGACCCCGAAGAGTTGAGAAAACGCGGCATCCTGGCGCAGGACAAGCCGCATCAGGGGAAGGAAGCGACGGTGACGGAAGCGGCAGCTACTCTACCGCTTGAAGCTCCGAAGCGTAAGTCCACGCCCGCAGCTGCCCCGAAAAAGAAAAGCAACAAGAAAAAGAAGAGCTGGTGGCCGTGGCGTTAGAGCTCACTGGCAACAGTCCGATACCTTTTTGTTTGTAGAGCGAGGTTGCGGCGGGCTTTCACCCACCGCAACCTCCGCAATCAGCCTGCCGGCGTCAGGGTCATCGACGTGCCTGTTGCGGCAAGGTTGAGGCCGAGCTGGCCGGTGACGCTGACGGTCTGCAGGTGGATCGAGCCAGAGGTGCCGCCGATCAGGATGTTGGCACCGATACCCGCTCCGACTGTCGCCTCCGCCGTGGCACCCTGATAGAGGCCGGCGAGCGAACCCTGGTGATAGCCGGCGGTCGGCGCGAAGACCGCCCAGACCAGCTTCGAGCGCGTGGTGAAGCCGAGATCAACGCCCATCTTTCGGATCGCTCCGGTATAGGTGTCAAGCGGTTCCGATCCCATGGCCGAAGAGAAGGTGCAGGTCGCTTCCTTGGCCGAGCCGAGAACGTAGCCGACGCCACCGCCGATATCGCAGGTGAGATAACCGATGCGCACGCCGCCGGTCTTGCCGCTCTCGTAGGCCGGAACCGGCTCCGGGGCACGATAGACGGCGTCCGCCGCCATGGCCGCACTCGCCGTGACCATCGATGCGGACAATGCCGCTGCAAGGGTCTTTTTCATCCCTGTCCTCCTTTTTCAATTCGTTGGCTGCCCGCCAGCGCGAGGCGAACGCCCCGCCGGCAGTCATGTTCAACGCTCGTGGCAAAAGAATGATCCAAAGATGGCGTCAACGAAATGTCACAGGCCGAAACATTGGCGTCAGACCTCCGCCGCGCCGCCGACCTCAGGGCGCCGGCAGCGACAGTTCGACGGAAACACCGTCCCGGCCGCAGCGCCGAACCTCACGCGGCAGGCCCGGAAGATCCTCGTCCCTGTCTCCGGCGACCCGCTCGTGCACGGTGGTCCCGAAGGTCGTGCGGTCGACCATCACGGTGTTGCACTCGAAGCCGTCGTCCGGCACCTCGGCCGTCTTTTGAGGCAACGGTTCCGTGCTCATCGCTTCGCCCTTGCCGGCCGATCCCCAGTCGATCGCCGGCAGTTCCTGAGCATGGGCCGCGCCGGTCGTCAGCAGGGCGGTCAGGAGAGCGGGCAAAATCGTTGTCGGGCGCATCTCTCCTCCATCTAAAGGTCGGCATAGCCAGTGTAACACCGGCTGGAGGGCCATCCAAGGGTGAATTCGGCCGCGGACCGTTCCATCCATCTACCGTCGCTCGCCGGTGTGCCTCCGATGATCCTTCGAGGCCCTCGCGTTCGCGAGGTCACCTCATGATGAGGGGGTGCAGGGTGGCCTTTCGCTTGTGCTCAAGGCGTTCGTTGCTGCAATCGATTCACTGGATCGATTGCTTCGCTGCGCGGACCGCGCCTCACCCCCTCACCAACAAAATCTATGACTTAGCTTTCGCTAAGATCATGATTTTGTAACCTCTCCCACCAAGGGAGAGGTGGACCGCGCCGGCGCGGCAAACGCCTCTTCTACCCTTGTGGGAGAGGAAGAAAAATCGGCATCTTAGCGAAAGCTAAGTGCCAGATTTTTCAGGTGAGGGGGTCTCTTCTTCCCCCTCGACCTCTCGCGTGGTTGCCTCGCTTCTCGTCATCCATCTCCTCCATTCACCCCTTCAAAATCCCGCGCACCCCAAAACCCCGCAGAGGCTCTCCCCCTCCGGTTCGGCATCACCTGTAATGTCTTCCCCAAACTCGAAACACAGGGGAAGCGGACGGGGTACCGGGGGCACCTCGTTTAGTTTAGTATAGTGGTACCTTCCGGTACCCTGTTCGGCGGTTTTTATCCGCGACTTCGGCCTCTCTGCGAGAGCGTCAGGCTTCCGGTGGAGGATAAACCTCCACCCCGCATGCGCCGCCGGGACTTGTCAGGTCCGTTGGCCCGCGCCGCATGCATACCCCGCGCTCCCCTCCGTGCCCCACAGGCACACCCGGCGCCCGGTTAGGGCTGGATGACGGGCCTGGCTGCAAACCCGTCCTCCCCCATGTCGCCGGAGGGAGACCATTTTCCGCGGACCCCGGTGGCAGGCTCTTGCGTCCTTCCCCCACCACCAGCGCCGGCCCCGCCTCGCCACAACGCCTTGTGGTGTATCCGCGACGGAACGGGAACAAGGATACGGGCGTGGAAAAGAAGGGGGAAAGCAGCGGTGAAATTTTTTCGAGGGTGGGAGCGGATTTCTTTTAAGATGCTGATTTTGTTGGGATATAATTTTTGTGGTGTGCCTTGGGACGATCCCCTCACCTGAAAAATCTGGCACTTAGCTAAAGCTAAGACGCCGATTTTTCTTCCTCTCCCACCAGGGGCGAGGAGGAGATTGCCGCGCCGGTGCCTTCCACCTCTCCCTTGGTGGGAGAGGTTACAAAATCATGATCTTAGCGAAAGCTAAGTCATAGATTTTGTTGGTGAGGGGGTCGTGATCTCCACCGCTTCACCCTGAGGTGCCCTGGCGGAGCGAGGGCCTCGAAGGGTGCTTGCGGGGCACAATCGGCGGCCAGCCTCGTGCTTCGAGGCGCCGTCGGCGCACCAGCATGAGGCTGGAGGGAGTAGGTACGCCGCGTTGCTGACGGTTTCCCCTTGCCCCTCACAGCGGCTCCCTCGCAAACCCCTTGGCGAGGATCGGGCCGGTGGGGCGGCCGGTGGGGGAGCCGCCGAAGGGTTCGAGGGTGAGTTCGTAGAGTTGGTTGTCGCGCGGGGCCGGCAGTGGCGGGCCGTCGAGGCTTGCGGAGCGGGCGCCGGCGAGGAGGCCAAGCGAGACTGGACCCATTTCATTGGACGGCAGGGTCCAGACCTCGATGGTCTTGTCGGCGGGAACCGCGAAGTCGGCGAGCAGGCGCACCCTGGCGTTCTCGTTGCCGAAATCCTCGACAACGGCCTGAACCGCACCCCTCTCGTCGAGCAGCACGGCGATCACCACTGGATCCACCGTGCGCATCAGGCTGAAGGCAAGACCGACGGCGAGCACAAGCGTGGCGGCGAGCGAGGCGAGCGCCGTGGCGCGCCAGGGGGCAGCGCGGTTGTCGTTGGCAGACGTGGCGATTCCGGGCGATATCGGACCAAGTCCAGTGTTGTTGTCGTTATATCCGGACTGCGCGACCGCACCGGCCACCGGGCCCTCGCCGGAGGAGCGGATAGTACCGTCGGACAACGGGCCGCCGGACTGCGGGTCGCCAACATCGCCTCGACGATTACGCTCGGTCGTGGCGCGAGGCGCCGGACTTTCGCCTGACAGAGGCAGCGCCGTATCCGTCTGGACGCTTTCGTTTGCGGCAGTGACCGGCTCGGTCGGTGCTCCACGCGACGGCACGGATCCCGGCTTCGACGCGGGGCCGGATGATAGGTGACCCGCCGCGGGAGAGTCCATTCCGGGGGCGGTCACCGTCGCGGCGGATGGGTCCGTGGGCGAGGTGGTCGAAGGCGGCGTTGTGGCACGTGTGGACAATCCTGCCTCGATGCGCTGCCAGAGCCCCTCGCCCGCCTCGACCGGCTCGATGCCGGTGTCGAGCGGCAAAAAGCGGTCGCGGCTTTCGGCGACGGCGGCGCACATTGCCGGGTCGCGGTCGATCGCGCGTTCGACCTCTTCCTTGCGCGCGGCATCGAGAAGGCCGAGCACGTATTCGTCGGCGAGTGCGCGGATGTCGTCGTTATCGTTGCCGCCGGGCGGCGTTGTAGGGGAGCCGTTTGTCATGCCATGCACTCCCGGAGCGCGGTCAGCCCCCGGCGAATCCACGACTTGGCTGTGCCGAGCGGGATGCGCAGGCGTCCGGCGATCTCGCCGTGGGTATAGCCGCCGACATAGGCCATCAGGATGCCGCGACGGCGGGTCTCGTCGAGGGCGCCGAGGCAGTCGCGCAGGCGGGCATCGCGGTCGAGGCGGTGCCAGGCAGCCATGATCTCGTCGGAGCGTTCTGCCTCCTGAATGGCCTCCACCTCGTCGACGGTGAACTCGCGCCTGTCGTCGCGCAGGAGATTGAGGGCTCGGTTCCTGACGATGGCGTAGATCCAGCCGCGCGCGGAGCCACGGTCCGGCGCGTATTGATGGGCATGGGTCCAGATGCGCAGGAAGGCGTCCTGCACGGCTTCCTCGGCGAGATCGCGGCGGCGCAGGATGCGCTCGGCGACCGCGACAAGCTTGCCGCCCTCGCTGTCAAAGATCCGCCTGAGTGCCGTTTTGTCTCCGGTGGCACATCCGGCGATCGCTTCCGCCAGAGGGTCCACCGTGGTCGTCATGGAATTCACGCGCATCTCCGTTGTCGCGAGGGCGCAACAACCCTCAAAGGCTATACGCGCGAGACCCAGCTTTCGGATGCACTGCCGGAAAATTTTTGATGCGACTGCATCCAAACGGTGGGTCTGCCGTGTCTTCAGTGACGGAAGCATGGGCAGAGACGCCTGCTTCCAACCGGAACCACAACACGGGAGACCACCCATGAAGACCATTCGTTTCGCCCTGATCGCCAGCACCGCGCTCGGTTTTTCCGCCCTCTCCGCCGCCGCCGCCCCGGTTCTCGGGCTAACGGGCGACAAGACGCTCGTCATGTTCGACACCGACACGCCGGAGGTCAGCAAGACCATGGAGGTCACCGGCGTCGACAAGCTCGTCGGCATCGACTTCCGTCCGGGCAACAAGACCGTCGTCGGCGTGACGCCGGGGCATGCGATCGTCACCATCGACCTGGAGACGGGTGCCGCGACCGAAGTCGCCAAGATGGACACGATGCTGCCGATGACGGACGCGCCTGTTGTCGTCGACTTCAACCCGATGGCCGACAGGTTGCGCTTCATGACCGGCACGACCAATCACCGCGTCCATCCGGATACCGGTGCCGTCACCGTCGACGGCAGCCTCGCGTTCGAGGACGGCGACATGCACAAGGGTGAGACGCCCAATACGGTGGCAGCGGCCTATATCAATTCGATCGGCAAGCCGGAGGCGACCGCGATGTACAATATCGACGCGACGATCGGCGCGCTGATCCAGCAGACCAAGCCGAACGACGGCACGCTGAAGGCGATCGGCAAGCTCGGCATCGACGGCACGCAGGCGAGTTATGCCTTCGACATCCAGGGCATGGAGGGCGGCGCCAACACGGCCTATCTGGTCGCCGACCGGACGCTCTATACGGTGAACCTGGAAACGGGTGCCGCGACCAAGGTCGGCGACGTCACGGGCGTGGACAGCGCCGTGCGCGACATCACGGTGCTGCCGGCGATGTGAGGCATCGCTTCGAGGTTTTGCGAGAAACGAAAAACCCGGCGATTTCGCCGGGTTTTTCATATGAATGCCATCGCGGCAGGCTGCCGGTCAGACCAGGCGGCTCTGTTCCTTGGCGGCTTCGATGAAGCTTGCGAACAGAGGGTGCGGGTCGAGCGGGCGGGATTTCAGTTCCGGATGGTACTGGACGCCGATGAACCACGGGTGATCGGGGTATTCGACCGTCTCGGGCAAAAGGCCGTCGGGCGACATGCCGGAGAAGACGAGGCCGCACTCCTCGAGCTTTTCCTTGTAGTCGACGTTGACCTCGTAGCGGTGGCGGTGGCGCTCGGAAATGTCGGTCGAGCGGTAGATCTCGGCGATCTTGGTGCCCGACTTCAGCGAGGCACGGTAGGCGCCGAGGCGCATGGTGCCGCCGAGGTCGCCGGCGGAGGAACGCTTCTCGAGCTCGTTGCCCTTCATCCATTCGGTCATCAGGCCGACAACAGGCTCCTCGGTCTTGCCGAACTCGGTGGACGAGGCCTTGTCGATGCCGGCGAGATGACGCGCGGCTTCGACGACCGCCATCTGCATGCCGAAGCAGATTCCGAAATAGGGAACCTTGCGCTCGCGGGCGAACTGGGCGGCGAGGATCTTGCCTTCCGAGCCGCGCTCGCCGAAGCCGCCGGGCACGAGGATGCCGTCGACCTTTTCAAGCCACGGCGACGGGTCTTCCTTCTCGAAGATTTCCGACTCGATCCATTCGAGCTTGACCTTCACACGGTTGGCGATGCCGCCGTGGTAGAGCGCCTCGATCAGCGACTTGTAGGCGTCCTTGAGGCCCGTGTACTTGCCGACGATGGCGATGGTCACCTCGCCTTCCGGCGTGCGGATGCGCTCGCAGACGTCTTCCCAGGCTTCCAGACGCGGCTTCGGGGCCGGCTCGATGCCGAAGGCGGCGAGCACTTCGTTGTCGAGGCCTTCCTTGTGATAGGCCATCGGCACGTCGTAGATGTTGGCGACGTCGAGCGCCTGGATGACGGCGCTTTCGCGGACGTTGCAGAACAGCGACAGCTTGCGGCGCTCGGCCTGCGGGATCTCGCGGTCGGCGCGGACCAGCAGAATGTCCGGGTGGATGCCGAGCGCCTGCAGTTCCTTGACGGAGTGCTGGGTCGGCTTGGTCTTGAGCTCGCCTGCGGCCGGGATATAGGGCATCAGGGTCAGGTGGACGTAGACGGCGGAGCCGCGCGGCAGGTCGTTGCCGAGCTGGCGGATCGCCTCCATGAAGGGCATGGCCTCGATGTCGCCGACGGTGCCGCCGATCTCGCAGATGACGAAATCGTAGTCCTCGTTGCCCTCGACCACGAAATCCTTGATCTCGTTGGTGACGTGCGGAATGACCTGGACGGTGGCGCCGAGATAGTCGCCGCGGCGTTCCTTGTCGATGATGTTCTTGTAGATGCGGCCGGTGGTGATGTTGTCGGTCTTGGTGGCCGAGCGACCGGTGAAGCGCTCGTAGTGGCCGAGGTCGAGGTCGGTTTCCGCGCCGTCGTCGGTGACGAAGACCTCGCCGTGTTGCGTCGGGCTCATGGTGCCCGGATCGACGTTGAGATAAGGGTCCAGCTTGCGGAGACGAACGCGGTAGCCGCGTGCCTGCAACAATGCCCCGAGTGCCGCGGCCGCGATGCCCTTGCCAAGAGAGGAAACCACGCCGCCTGTGATGAATACATATCGCGCCATGGGAGTCACCGGATACCTTCTCGAAACTGATTCCGCCAGCCCTAAAGAGCACAGTCCCGACTTTTTTGTCGGCGCGGCGGAATATGGACAAAAGAAAACCGGCGGACTTTTCAGGGTCCGCCGGAGGATGTCATGCCTGACCGATCAGTTGCCGGTCGGAACGGCGTTCGGGTCGGCCGGGGCCTGAGCCGGCGCAGCAGGTGCTGCCGGGGCCGCGGGCGTTTCGCCGGTGGCCGGAGCCGGAGCGGAGCCGCCGAGCTGGTCGAGAACGTTGCCGCCGGTCTGGCCGGCCGGGATGCGGTCGAGGATGTCGGTCGGGCTCGACTGGTAGCGGGCAAGAATGCCAAGCCCCAGCGAGGTGATGAAGAACAGCGTCGCCAGGATCGCGGTCGTGCGGGTCAGCGCATTGGCGGTGCCGCGCGCCGACATGAAGCCGGAGCCGCCGCCGATGCCGAGGCCACCGCCTTCGGAGCGCTGGATCAGCACGACGCCGACCAGCGCCAGCACGATCATGAGGTGAACGACGATCAGAACGGTCTGCATGGAATATCCATCCTGCCCTTGCGGGCCATGCGAATTCGTGTTGGCCGGCTCCTTACATCAGCCGTCTGCGCAAGGAAAGCCCCTTGGACGCTTTTCAGCCGAGCAGGCTCTCGTAGACGCCGTATATGGCGAGGAAGTCGGCCGCCTTCAAGCTGGCGCCACCGATCAGCGCGCCGTCGACATTGGCGACCGCCATCAGCTCCTTCGCATTGCCCGGCTTGACCGAGCCGCCATAGAGGATGCGCATCTTGCCACCCTCGGCGCCGAAGCGCTTCACAAGTTCGTCGCGCAGGAAGGCGTGGGCCTCGGCGACGTCGGCGGCGGTCGGTGTCAGGCCGGTGCCGATCGCCCAGACGGGTTCGTAGGCGATCACCGTGCGGGCCGCGACAGCGCTATCAGGGACGGAACCGGAGAGCTGGCGCTTCAGGATATCGAGCGTCTGGCCGGCCTTTCGCTCGTCGGCGGTCTCGCCGATGCAGATGATGGCGGTGAGGTCGGCCGCAAACGCCGCTTCGGCCTTGGCGCGGACGAGGTGATCGGTTTCGGCGTGATCGGTGCGGCGTTCGGAATGGCCGACAATGACATGGGTGCCGAAGCAGTCGGCGACCATCTCGGCGGAGATGTCACCGGTGTGGGCGCCGGACGGGTTCTGGTGGCAATCCTGGGCGCCGATCGCAAGCGGGCTGTCCTCGCAGAGCGCGGTCGCAACATAGAGCAGCGTCGCCGGCGGGCAGATCAGCGTCTCGACCTTGTTCGACAGGTCGCCCTTGACGCCGTCGGCCATCGCCTTCAGCTCGGGCAATGCATCGCGCGTGCCGTTCATCTTCCAGTTTCCCGCGACCAGCGGGCGAACGTCTGGCGTCATGATCTCTTCTCATCCCTCTATACCATCGCGTCGACCTAGCAAAACCTGACCGCAAAGGAAAGGTTCCGGGGCGCAGAGGCCTTGGGAATCGGCGCATATGGTGAAAATTAGGCCCGTTTCCGGCTATTTCGCCGATAAAATCCAGTTGATCGCGTCGCGCCAGTCGGTCATGCGCACCGGCGTGCCATGCGAACCGGTGGCAAAGAGCGTGAAGCGGGTCGGGTAGCCGGCCTTCTTCAGGCGGTCGTAAAGGGCGATCTGATCGGTGGCGGCGTAGACGCTGTCGGCAGAGCCGTGGCTGAAATAGAGCGGCAGTTTGGTCTTCGCGAAAGCGCTCTTCGAAAAGTCGGGGTCGGTCGCGCCGCCCATGATCATCATGCCGGCGAGATCGGCGACGGCGGCGGTTTCGCGGGCGATGCCCCAGCAGATGAAGCTGCCCATGGAGGCGCAGGCGAGGATGACGGGGCGTCCGGGCGAGACAGCCCGGGCATGGGCGACGAGACCGCCCACCGCCGCGACGCCGGCGGCATCGAAGGAGGGAACGCTCGGGGCGTAGTAGACACCGCCATTGTCGACGGCGAGGTTCTTCAGCCGGTTGAAGTTGCCGCCGAAGGAGAAGTCGTTCGACCCGAGACGGCGGTCCCCGCCCCTGCCGTGAATGAAGATGACGGTGAAGGCGGCACCTTCGGCGCGACCGACGCGGGTGACGGGCAGCGGTCCCGTCGCGAGGTTCAGCGTTTCGTTCGCCTGCTGTTTCTTCACGCCAAGGGAGACGTATTTCGCCTTGGCGCGGCGTTCGGGGATCTGGTCGCGGCCGTTGATGTCGCGCAGTTCCTGATAGTCGATCACCTCGAAATCGCCGCCGTCGCGGGTTTCGAGCACCGCCTGTCCGGAAAACAGGTCGTCCTTGAAGGGTTTCAGAGGGCCGTCGGGCGCGGCGGACAGCGGCGTTGAAAGGCCCAGAAGGACCGTCGCCAGCGTTGCGATGCGGAAATGACCTGTGGACATCCTCGTCCCTTCCTGTACTGCGAGGGCATTGCGGTCTTGCCACGGGCGCCCGGGAAACGCAAAGATTCGCCACGAAATACCGCGATTGCCGGACATCCGGGCGTATCGCGGTCGCGACCCATCCGCCTTTCTGGCAAGATCCAGCCGATTCGCGATCCAAGGGACCAAATGCGGCGATCGTGTGCGCTCCGTCAAAGCCGCACCGCGCCGCCCGAGAACAAGAGACGACATGGAAGACAGCAACGATCTCTTCTCCGCCGTGCCGGCACCTGCAAAGCCGGACCCCACCCCAGAGGCCCGGCCGCAGCCGGCCGCCCCGGTTGCGCAGGCGGCCCCTGCCCCGCGTCCGGTTCCGGCGGCACCCGCGACCTCGTCGGGCGACGATTACGGCGCATCCTCCATCCGGGTTCTGGAAGGGCTGGAGCCGGTGCGCATGCGGCCCGGCATGTATATCGGCGGCACCGACGAAAAGGCGCTGCATCACCTCTTCGCGGAAGTGATCGACAACTCGATGGACGAGGCGGTCGCCGGACACGCCAACTTCATCGAGGTGCATCTCGACACCCAGGGCTTCCTGACGGTGACCGACAACGGCCGCGGCATACCGGTGGAACTGCATCCGCAGGTGCCCGGCAAGTCGACGCTTGAAGTGATCATGACCAAGCTGCATGCCGGCGGCAAGTTCGACGGCAAGGCCTACGAGACCTCGGGCGGCCTGCACGGCGTCGGCGTGTCCGTCGTCAACGCGCTGTCGGACTATCTCGAGGTCGAGGTGGCACGCAATCGCAAGCTCTACCGGCAGATCTTCTCGCGCGGCGTGCCGCAGGGCGGACTGGAAGAACTTGGCGACGTGCACAACCGGCGCGGCACGCGCGTGCGCTTCCACCCCGATCCGCAGATCTTCGGCGACGCGGCGAAGTTCGATCCGGGCCGCATCTTCCGCATGGCGCGGTCGAAGGCCTATCTGTTCGGCGGCGTCGAAATCCGCTGGTCCTGCGATCCCGGCATGGTGCCGGAGGGCGGAGAAATCCCGGAGAAGGCGGTCTTCCACTTCCCCGGCGGCCTCAAGGACTATCTGGCGGCGACGCTCGGCAAGGAATTCACCGTCACGCGCGAGATTTTCGCGGGCAAGACGGAAAAGACCGGCGGCCACGGTGCGCTCGAATGGGCGATCACCTGGTATGGCGGCGATCCGGCGATCCATTCCTATTGCAACACCATCCCGACGCCCGAAGGCGGCACGCACGAAAGCGGCCTGCGCATCGCGCTCACCAAGGGACTGAAGAACTATGCGGAGCTGACGCAGAACAAGCGGGCGCAGCAGATTACCACAGACGACGTGATGATCTCGGCGGTCGGCATGCTCTCGGTCTTCATCCGCGAGCCGGAGTTCGTCGGCCAGACCAAGGACAAGCTTGCGACCGTCGAGGCCCAGCGCATCGTCGAAAACGCGCTGCGCGATCCGTTCGACCACTATCTCGCGGACAATCCGAACGAGGCGGCGAAGCTGCTCGACTGGGTGATCGAGCGGGCCGAGGAACGGTTGCGCCGACGCAAGGAAAAGGAAGTCAACCGCAAGACGGCGGTGCGCAAGCTGCGTCTGCCCGGCAAGCTGGCCGACTGCGCGCAGAACACCGCAGAGGGTGCCGAACTCTTCATCGTCGAGGGCGATTCGGCCGGTGGCTCGGCCAAGCAGGCGAGGAACCGCGCCAACCAGGCGATCCTGCCGCTGCGCGGCAAGATCCTCAATGTCGGTTCGGCGAGCCGCGAGAAGCTGATGGCCAACCAGCAGATCGCCGACCTGATCCAGGCGCTCGGCTGCGGCACGCGGACGAAATATCGCGAGGAAGATCTCCGCTACGAACGCATCATCGTCATGACCGATGCCGACGTCGACGGCGCGCACATCGCCTCGCTGCTGATCACCTTCTTCTACCAGGAAATGCCGGAGCTGATCCGGGGCAACCACCTCTATCTCGCCGTACCGCCACTCTATGTCATCCGCCAGGGAGCCAAGACCGTCTATGCGCGGGATGACGCGCACCGGGCGGAGCTGATGGAAACCGTGTTCAAGGGCAAGAAGGTGGAAGTCGGCCGGTTCAAGGGCCTCGGCGAAATGATGCCGGCACAGCTCAAGGAAACGACGATGGACCCGGCCAAGCGGACGCTCTTGAAGGTCGAGATCGACGATGTCGATTTCGAAGGCACCCGCGACGCGGTCGACGCGCTGATGGGCACCAAGCCCGAGGCCCGTTTCCGGTTCATCCAGGACCGCGCGGCCTTCGCGGACAACCTCGACATCTGAGGAATCGAAGCCCCGGCACACTTTGCACATGACTGTTCGCTTCGTGCAAATACACCGGTTTGGAGCGCCAGACGCTTGCGGCATCGTTGCCCTGAACCTGCAAGTTGAGGCATTCTCCGCGACCAGGAAGAGAACCGCAGGTGTCACTCGGAAGCCATGGGCAGGGACGATTTCACTGGAATTTACACGGCGAAAGCGTCGATAGGCATGTCCGGGAGACCTGTTGACATGCTGTCGTCGTCGGTGGTCGAAGATGCCGCCCAACAGGCCAGGCGACAGCCATGGGTCGCCATGGAGTGCAATCAGCTGACGCCGGGCCGGTCCGTCGGCACGATGGATGTGATTGACCTCGGCACCCAGCAGATCGTGCGCGAGACCCAGACGGTCTCGGTTCACAAGGTGGGGACCACGCCCAGGAATTTCTGCACGTTATCAATCTGCACACCGGGAAAGAATCGCATTTCGGTGCATGGCGAAGACGGGATCGGCTGTGTGTTCTTTCTTCCCGGTCAGACGGAATTCGATCTGCTGATCGCCGGCGGCTCGCAGACAACCTATGTCAGCTTCCCGGAAGACGATTTGCTGCGCGCCATCGAGGCGCTTCGACCGGCGAACTGGAACGACAGAGCCGAAGGCATGCGGGCAATCGACATGGCCGACAAGGCGATGTTCGAGACTGCGGCGGCGATCTGGTTCGAGGCCGTCGGCGCGGCCGTCGCCAGGGGTGACGCCGTCGACCTTGAAAGGCTGAGCGGGACGATCAGGGACGCGGTGCTTCAAATCCTCACCGCCAGCGAGCAGCAGGGTTTCAGCGACGTGAGTGCCGGCGAACGTGCACGTGGATTCCATATAGGCCGGCGGGCGCGGGCGCGGATAGAAGAGGAGCTGCAAAAAGACGAACTGCCCTCGATCAGCCGCCTTTGCGAGGAACTCGGCGTTTCCGAACGCGGTCTTCAATATGCGTTCCACGAATATGTCGGCGTCTCACCGCTCGCCTACATCCGAATCTGCCGGCTCAACCGCGCCCGCGCGCTGCTGCGCCAAGCCCTCCCATCGGAAACGACGGTCACCGAGGTTGCAATGCACTTCGGTTTCCTGCATCTAGGCCGCTTCGCCGCCGACTATCGGAAGTTGTTCGGCGAAAGCCCGTCTTCGACTCTGACCTCCTGAAATAGCAAGAAAAAACATGCCTCCGATCGCTTTTGCGGAAAGCGGATAGCGGGCGCGGCACTGCCTTTTCTAGTTTCGGCCTGCGACACGGCCCTGCTTTGCGGCATGCAAGCGGGGAATTTTCAGTCGCGATCGACTTGAGGGGAGTTTATTCGTGAATTTTCACCGCCTTCGTCCCGGCGCGCGCCTAGCCGTTCTTCTCACATCCACCTCCCTGACCGTGACGGGCGCTCCGCTGTCTCGCGCACTTGCCGACGAGATCATCGATGGCGGCAGCAGTCAGGTTTACTCAGGGGGAACGCAGCATGACGCTGGTGGCACTCTTTACATCGGCTCATCCGGCGAAGGCACGCTCGACATCTCCGGCAGCGCCGATGTCACAGCCGATGGCACATTTCTAGGATACTCTTACGGCAGCAACGGTTCCGTGACCGTCACCGGCGACGGATCAAGCCTCGGTGCGGGCTCGTTCTTGATTGTCGGCCGGAACGGCTCGGGCAAACTGACGATCACCGACGGCGCAGAGGTCACCTCAGAAGAAAACACCGTTATTGGCAACCTACTCGGTTCGGAGGGCGCGGTTACGGTCACCGGTAATGGATCCAGACTGAATGTCGGAGAGCAGCTTGTGGTCGGCTCGGCAGGCTCTGGCACACTCCATATCTCCGAGGGTGCGGAGGTAACCGCCATGTATTCCGTCCTGGGCTTCTATTCGAATCATCAGGGTACGATCACCGTCAAAGGTGCCGGATCGACATTTGATCTTGGTTTTTCGCTTATGCTTGGCAACCAGGGTTCGGGGGTTCTGACTGTCGCCGATGGTGCCACGGTCACCGTCAACGCCGGCGACGAAACGATCACCATCGCAGACCAGGCAGGCTCCACCGGCACGCTGAACATTGGCGCCGCGGCGGGCGAGACGGCGGTCGCGGCCGGTACCGTCAATGCCGGAACCCTCGCCTTCGGCGCCGGCACGGGCACGATCGTCTTCAACCACACCGATGACGACTACGAATTCGCCGCCGACATGACGGGACACGGCGAGATCGACGTCTATTCCGGATATACGAGCCTGACAGGTGACCTTTCCAACTTCACCGGCGCCACTGAGATCCACGGCGGCGCGTTGTCGGTCGGCTCCAGGTTTGCCAGCACGATCCTGATCCTGGACGGCGGCATCCTTGGCGGCGTGGGCACGGTGTCGGATGTCACCCTCACCTCCGGCGCGACCATCGCACCCGGCAATTCGATCGGCACGCTCACCGTCGATGGCGACCTGACCTTCGGATCCGGCTCGACCTACGCCGTCGAAGTGGACGCCGGGGGCAGATCAGACCTGATTCACGCAACGGGTGTCGTGACCGTCGATGACGGTGCGTCCGTCTCCGTCTCCGCCGAGAACGGCACGGATGACGGTTCGACGTACGCGCTCGACACCACCTACACCATCCTGACCGCCGACAGCGGCATCGACGGCGCCTTCACGTCGGTGACCGAGAACTTTGCCTATCTGTCCGCCGCCCTTGCCTACGACAATAACAGCATCAGCCTGATACTCAGCCGCAGTCCGGATGATGATGACGACGATGACGACGACGACGACGACGATGATGTCGTTGCCTTCGCCGACCTGGCGACCACGGCGAACGGCCGCGCCACCGCCAACGCCATCGACGCGATGGGATCGGGAACACTTTACGACGCCATCCTCCATCTACCGGACGGCGCGCCGGACAACGCCTTCCAGCAGCTTTCCGGAGAGTTGAGTGCCAGCATACCGGCGTCCATGCTGTCGCGATCGGCCTTCAGCCGCGACGTGGTGATCAACCGCGTTCGCGATACGATGAACGCCCCCATGACGGGCAGTTCGGCAGTGGCCGCCTATGGCGAGGACGGCTTTGCCGGATTTTCGGACGATCTGCCCGCGACAGCGTTCTGGGCCAGCGGCTTCGGCGGCCTAACGACGCTCGACGGTGATGGAAACGCGCTGGGCAATACGGCGGGCGGCGGCGGCGTCCTGTTCGGAGTGGACCGTCCCCTGGGTGACGGCTGGCAGCTTGGGGCCCTCACCGGCTATGGCCAGGACAGGCTGAGCAGCGATGGCATCGAGGCAAGCGCCTCCATCGACAGCTATTATCTCGGCCTTTACGGCGGCCGGCATCTTGGTCCGCTCTCCCTGCGCTTCGGCGCGATCCACAGCATCCAGGAGATCGACAGCGAGCGCACCGTCGCCTTCCCAGGCTTCACCGACCATCTGACGGCCGACTATCATGGCACGACCTCGCAGGCCTTCGCCGAGGCCGCCTGGCGCTTCGACCACGATCTCGTGCACATCGAGCCCTTCGCCAATCTCGCCTATGTGCAAACGCGCACCGATGCCTTCACCGAAAACGGTGGCGCGGCTGCCTTGTCGAAGGAAGCCACAAACGACGACCAGCTGGTGGCCACGCTCGGCGTGCGCCTCGACCGGGACATCGCCTGGCAGGGAATGCTCGGCCGGCTTTCGGCCGGGCTCGGCTGGCGGCACACCTTCGGGGATCTGTCGAGCGAGGCGACCATGGCGTTTGCCGGTTCGGACGATTTTGTGATCTCCAGCGCGTCCGCCGATCGGGACACCGCGATGGTCAATCTCGGCGTCAGCCTCGATCTCAGCCAGACCACCAGCCTGGCGATCGGCTATTCCGGCCGGTTCGGCGAAAGCAGCGTCGAACATCAGGCCACCGCAAAGCTCGGCATGACATTTTGAAACGGGGTGTCCCGTGCGCGTTCTCGGACAATCTTGATCTCCGAGACGCCGATCCAAGAGGTGGAAGGCTTTTCCTTCCGCGATTGAGGTAATTCCGTTGACGCTTATTCGATTTTCCGACCGTCCGATCGGCATAATCCTGCCCTGTGTCCTTCTTCTGGCCGGTATTTTGGCAGCGGTACCATCGGCGTTCGCCGCCGATGGCAGCATTGACATTCCGATGAGGGTGGGAACATACGCGAGTGGCGAAATTTATCATAGTCCAGCGGGCGGGCCTTGTGGCTTTGAACACGTGACAGGGGCGAGCATTGCGTCAGGCTCAATCCCCCCCGGCGTCTCTCTATTCGCATTTTCCACCAACCCCGTCTTCAAATATTCCGGGATTCCGACGATACCGGGAAGTTATACGGTGGCGATAAACGCTGCCTGGTATGATGACCTGTGCTTGATAGGTGGAAACGATGTCATCACCGTCAACTTCACCGTGGCCGACGAAGCCCCGACGGCCGCTAATGTCGTAGCCACCGTCGCGGCCAATTCCGCCGACAATGCCATCACGCTGTCGCTGGGTGGCGGCACGGCGACCAGCGTCGCCGTCGCATCCTCGCCATCACATGGCACCGCAACCGCCAGCGGAACGTCGATCACCTATACGCCGACGGCCGGGTATTCGGGCTCCGACAGCTTCACCTATACCGCCACCAACAGCGGCGGCACGTCGGCGGCTGCAACGGTTTCGATCACGATCAGCGCGCCGGCCCTTGCCATCTCGCCGTCCGGTTCGCTGAGCGCAACCGTCGGCAATTCGTTCTCGCAGGCCTTTACGGCGAGCAATGGAACGGCTCCCTACGGCTTCGCCATGACGGGAGCCCTGCCGGACGGACTGTCCTTCGATGCAGCGTCGGCGACGCTTTCCGGCACGCCGACGGAAGGCGGCACCTATCCGCTGACGCTCCGGGCCACCGATGCGCTCGGTGCTTCCACAAGCACCGTCATCACCCTTGCCGTCGACATCAGCGTCACAACCGTGCCGATCACGGTCTCCGCGATCTCGGGCGTGACGACGACGGTGGATCTGACGACCGGCGCGACCGGTGGGCCGCTCACCGGAGCGCGGCTCCTCTCGCTGTCGCCACCAAACGCCGGCGATGCCGTGATCATCCTGGGCGACACAGCGGCCTCGACGGGCGATGCCGCCTTTGCCGCCGCACTCTCGTCCGGTCGGTACCAGCTTCGCTTCACAGCGAACCCGACCTTCACCGGCACCGCCATCGCCACCTACACGCTGACCAGTGCAAGCGGCACGTCCGCGCCGTCAACGGTCACATTCATGGTCAGCGCACGGCCCCTGCTCAACAGCGACGCCGATCTCGTCGGCCTTGTCGAGGCGCAGGCGCGCGCCGCGGTCCGTCTCGCCGAGGTGCAGATCGACACGGTACAGGACCACTTGCGGTCGCTTCGCACCAAGCCCTGCCTGGAAAACAGCCTGCAGATAACCGCCGACGACGGCCATGGCGGAACCGCACCCATCGACGCCAATACCGGCTGCTCCAACATCGCCGGCGGCAACCTCGCCTTCTGGAGCGCGGGCTCGATCATGTTCGGCGACGATGATGCCAGCCGCGGAGGGAATGACTCGACCTTCAAGACGGTCAACCTCACCGCCGGACTGGACTATCGCATCACCGAGTATCTGACGGCCGGCATCGGACTAGGCTTTGCCATCGACGAGGATGAGATCGGCTCGAGCGGCACCACGAGCAGCAACCGCGCCGCCAGCGTGACCGTGTATGGTCTCCAGACGCTGGGCGACGGATTTTATGTCGATGGCCTTGCCGGCGTCGGACTGCTTGATTTTACTTCCGTGCGGATCACGGGGACCAATTCGGCCGAGGCGGAGGCCCAGCGTGACGGTCACCAGTTCTTCGCCGCCTTTGGCGGCGGTTATGACTGGACCGCGGGGGGGTTCACGGTCTCACCGCACGGGCGTATCAGCGCGTCGCATTCCGTGCTCGACGCGATGACGGAAACGGGGGCCGACTGGGAGAACGTGGCGCTGTCGCGCCAGACGGTAGACACGCTGACGGCAAGTCTCGGCCTCGACATATCCTACGCGATCCTGCTCGACGATGCGGTGCTGACCCCGGAACTTTCGCTCGACTTTTCCCACAGCCTGTTCGACAGCGGCGACACCACAGCGACCTATGCCGACAGCAACTGGCCGATCGACTACGTCATCCCCGGCACGACCGACCGCAGGAACAACGCAGTTCTAGGCCTTGGCATCACCCTGAGCAGCACAGAGAGGGCATCGATCTCCGCCCGTTATCGCTCCGCCTTCAATGGCGATGGCGTCGTGAACCAATCCTTCCGCGTCGATCTCAGCGGCCGCTTCTGAGCGACGGCGCGGCGAGGTCTGGCGGCGGGATACGAGCCGGTCAGAACCGGTAGCGGACGCCGAGGAGGTTGGCGTTCGAGCCGCCCTCCATGTTGCCCAGCGTGCCCCAGGCGCCGGAGCGGTGGTGCAGGCGCCAGAAGATCTCGCGGTTCGGGTTGTCGACCGATGACAGGCTGATCTCGGGTCCCAGATAGAACAGCGTGCTGGCGTCACCATTCTTGCGGCTGTCCTCGTTGTCCTGCTCCCTGCCCTCCATGGTTCCGGTGACGTGGCTGATACCGAAGGTGAAGGCCGGCGATATACGGACTTTGTCGGCGATCACGAAACCGTCGTAGCGCGCCACCAGACCACCCCAGATTTCGGCGCTGGCATCGCCGCCGAAGCGGCCGGCAAGTCCTGCCTCGAGGCCGAGTTTGACCTCGCCGATGCTATAGGGGAAAAACTGATAGCCGAAGCCGACGACGGGATGGTCCTCGTAGCCCACGGTGAAGGGATTGGCGCTCTGTCCCATGTCGCCCTGTGTCATCGCACCAACGACGCCGAACACGGCCTGGTCGATCGCGTCATCGGCCGGCCGGCTGTCCTCAGCATCCGCCGTGTCGACGGCCAGCGTAAGGGCTGACCCGAACAACAATACCGCGCCCATATACCGATCGATCAAAACAGTTCTCCGAAGATTTTCCGTCCTAACATAGCTGCCGCGCGGTTCATTGTTTCCTAATGCAGCGATCCGCTCAAGCGCGGGCCGGCGTTCCGGTGACTCTCGCGTTGCGCGCGGGCGCGAGCAACAAGGCTCACCGTGCCGCAAATGTTCCGCACACGTCCATTTTTGGCCGATCGCTTTGCGCGATTGGACCAGTTTTGGACGACCGGTCGGCTCGCGTCCCCGCTAGAGGTGCGCCAGGCCCAGATTTTTCAGCCGTTCCGATTGAGCACGCGCCCACGCGCAAGAGCAGTACGTAAGATGTTCATTTCCATCACCAGCCACTTTCGACGTTTCTCCTGTCTCGCTCTTGCCGCGCTCGCCTTCCTCGTCTGTCTGTCGCAGACCAGTGCCAGAGCAACGGATTACTACTACGATGCGTTCAGCGGCGAGGCCATCCGGATCACGGTCAACAGCTATGGGCAGAATTCCATCGGCTACGACTACCCCAACGGCATTCACGGCAGGACAGATGCGACCCTCGACACCACGGTGGACCTGATTTTCATCTCTGATGCCGGATATCTCGGGATGCAGGTTATCACGACAACCGCTTACGAAGGAATGTCGTCGAACGTTGTCGCCCGGGACACGCATTATATTTCGGTGAAGCCGCGGATCACCTTCTCCGCCAGCACCTGGCCCCATGCCAAAAAGGGCGAAAGTTACAGCCAGTCCGTGACCGCGACCTTCAGCGCCGGATCGGGCGACATCACCTATTCGATAGAGGATGGCTCGCTACCCTCCGGACTCACGTTGAACGCCTCGACGGGTGAAATATCGGGCACTCCGAGCGAGTCCGGCAGCTCCAGCTTTTCGTTCAAGGCGACCAATGCCGACGGCTATTCCAGCTTCCAGAGCATGACGCTGAAGGTAGGACCGTCGGCGAGAAACTATTCCAGCCCGATTTCGGCAAACAGCCTGACCGTTTCCATGCTGTTCGGCTTATCCGATTCCGAGTCCATTTCCGGCGTCTCCGCCGCATCGCACGGGACAACGGGTTTTTCCCAATATGCCGTGACCTACCGGCCGAACGCAGGCTATTCCGGCCCGGACAGCTTTACCTTCACGGTGACCGAAAGCGAAAGCGGGCTCTCCGATACCGCCACGATCACCATCACGGTAGCGCCGCCGACGCTTGCCATTTCGCCGACCACGCTGCCCGATGGCACAACCACCATAGCCTACGAGGAGACGCTTTCGGCCGCCAACGGTACCGCACCCTACAGCTACGCGGTCACGTCAGGCGCGCTGCCATCCGGTCTTTCGCTTTCGCCCGCCGGGGTTCTCTCCGGTACGCCCACCACGGCTGAAAGCCGGACCTTCACGGTGACGGCGACCGATGTCTACGGGGCGACCGGCAATCGGGTCTACAGCGTCAACGTCGTGCTTGCAGCGCCAGTGGCCGGCAATGTAAACGCGACCGTCGAGGCCAACAGCAACGGCAATGCCATCACGACGGCGGTCAGTGGGGGTATCGCGACGAGCGTCGCCATCGCATCGTCACCGGCGCACGGAGCGGCAAGCGCCAGCGGCACGTCGATCACATATACCCCAACGTCCGGCTATTCGGGCACCGACAGCTTCACCTACACGGCAACCAACGCGTCGGGCACGTCGGCGGCGGCGACCGTCACGGTGACGGTTGCGGCGCCGACGCTTGCGATAGCACCGTCAACGCTTGTCGGCGGAACGGCCGACGTCGCCTATGACCAGACACTTTCGGCCTCGGCCGGAACCGCGCCCTACCGTTTCGAGGTAACTAGCGGCGCCCTGCCCGACGGGCTGACGCTTTCAGGCGACGGGACGCTGTCCGGGGTGCCGGTTGCAGAGGAGAGTGCCGCATTTACGGTGACAGCAACGGACGCCTATGGCGCGACCGGCAGCAGGAGCTACACGATCACCACCGGCATCGCCCTGCCCGTCGCAGGCGCGGTCAACGCGACGGTGGCGGCAAACAGCAGCGAGAACGGCATTGCACTCACCCTGTCCGGTGGCGCGGCGAGCAGCGTTGCCATCGCCTCGGACCCGTCGCATGGCACGGCGAGCGCAAGCGGCACGTCCATTACATATACGCCAACAGCCGGCTATTCGGGCTCAGATAGCTTCACCTACACCGCGACCAATGCCTCCGGCACCTCTGCTTCGGCGACCGTTACCGTGACGGTCTCGGCGCCGACGCTTGCGGTTGCGCCCTCCAGCCTTCCGGCGGCCACGGGTGGCGTGGCGTATGACGCGACGGTCACGGCGGCCGAAGGCACTGCGCCCTACACGTTTGAGATCACCGCCGGCGATTTGCCCGACGGGCTGACGCTTGCCAGCGACGGAACGATCTCGGGGACGCCGGCCGGCGACGAGAGCGCCTCGTTCACGATCACCGCAACCGACGCCTACGGCGCAACGGGCAGCCGGAGCTATACGCTGGGCGTCGCGGTCGCCGCGCCTGTGGCGGGCGATGTGAGCGCCAGCGTGGCGGCGAACAGCAGCGCCAACGCGATCCCGGTCAATCTGTCCGGCGGCGCCGCTGCCAGCGTCGCCATTGCCTCGGCGCCTTCGCACGGGACGGCGACGGTGAGCGGCACTGCGATCAGCTACACGCCGGCCGCGGGTTACTCCGGCGCCGAGAGCTTCACCTACACGGCCAGCAATGCGACGGGGACCTCGGCTGCCGCGACCGTGACGGTGATGGTCGGAGCGCCCGATATCGCGGTGACGCCGACGGGACGGCTAACGCTGCGGCAGGCTGAAGCCTTCAGCCAGGCCTTCACCGCCGCGAACGGGACGGCGCCCTACAGTTTCGCAGTGTCAGGCACCCTGCCCGAGGGTCTCTCGTTCGACACTGCGACGGCGACGCTCTCCGGCACGCCTGCTGTCGACGGCGAATTTGCCCTGGCGATCACGGCGACCGACGCGCTCGGGGCATCGAGCAGCGCCGCCGTGACCCTTGTCATCGATCCGGCCCTGCCGGTGGCGCCGAGCAAGACCTCGGCGGTGGTTTCCGGGCTGACGACGATCATCGACCTGACCGAAGGCGCGACCGGCGGACCGTTCACCGACGCGAAGCTGCTGTCACTGTCGCCGCCCGAATCAGGGACGGCGGTGATTACGCTTGGCGACACGGCGGCGACGGATGGCAACGCGGCAATCGCGGCGGCACAGGCGGCCGGGCGCTACCAGCTGCGCTTCACCGCCAATCCGATGTTCAGCGGCACCGCGACCATCACCTATACGCTGACGGGTGCCACCGGAACCTCGGCGCCGGCGGCGATCAGCCTGATGATCGCGGCCCGTCCGGTGCTCAACGAGGATGCCGACCTGATCGGCCTCATCGAGGCGCAGGCCTCGGCGGCGAAGCGGCTGGCGGACGGCCAGATCGACAATGTGACCGATCACCTGCGCTCGCTACGCGGCAAGGCTTGCCTGGAAAACAGCGCCTCGCTGTCGCTCTCCGACGGGGCCGACGGCTCGGCGCCCGTGACGGCGAATGCCGGCTGCTCGCCGATCGCCGGCGGCGATCTCGCCTTCTGGGCGAATGGCTCGATTGCGCTCGGCGACGGCGACAATATCGCAGGCGCCAGCGCCTTCGACTACGCCACCGTGGCGCTGACGGCGGGTGTCGATTACCGCTTCGACGAGACCTTCATCGGCGGCCTTGCCGTCGGCGTGTCGCGCGACCGGACCGATATCGGCACGGACGGCACGACCAGCCTCAACCGGGCGGCAAGCGCAACGGTCTACGGTCTCTACCAGCCGGGCGGCGGGTTCTTCGTCGACGGCCTCGTCGGCGCGGGCCTGCTCGATTTCAACTCGGTCCGCGTGACCTCGGCCACCGGCTCGGAAGCGGAAGCCGATCGCGGCGGGTGGCAGGTCTACGGCGCGATCACCGGCGGATACGACCACCAGATCGGCGGTCTATCGATGTCGACCTATGCACGGCTCGGCGCCTCCAGGTCGTTCCTCGACAGCGTCGAGGAAACCGGCGCGGGCTGGGAGAACGCGGCGATCGGCTCGCAAACCGCCGACAGCCTGACGGCGACACTCGGCGTGACCTTCGGCTACGACATCCTGCTGGAGGACGGCGTGCTGACGCCGGAACTGGAGCTCGACTTCTCGCACGATTTCCTTGGCACGAGCGACACCACCGTCACCTATGCGGATGGCTGGCCGATCGACTATGTCGTGCCCGGCTCCGAGGATCGCCGCAACAGCGCCTCGGTCGGCTTCGGCCTCACCTTCGCCTCGGGAAGCGGCGGCACGCTCTCGGGCCGCTACAAGGCGACGTTCGACGGCGACGGGCTCAAGGGGCAGCGCTTCAACATCGATTTCACCCGGCAGTTCTAAGGTTCCGAGAGGCCGCGACAGCGGCCTTTCCTGACCAAATTTGGGACTAGGACCGACATATCGTCATATGACGGTCTTTTACATTACCGATTAGGATTTTGTTCACGAGCCGACGGCAAAGCTTTCGCATGTCCGGTCCTGTCGCGTCTATCGCGACGGCGCCGGACAAGCACCGGAACCCGCTTCGTGTGTCGCTCGCCAACATGAAAAAGAGAATCCACCTGCACCAGCTCCGCCCCGGCATGTATGTCGAGGAAATCGAAGCGCGCGATCCCAAGGCGGTCGCCATCCGACAACACTTTCTCATCAATTCGATGGCGGAGCTCAAGTCGCTGCTCGCCTGCAAGGCGATGAGCGCGGTGATCGACGTCAGCAAGGGCGTGGACATCGACGGCGCGGCATTCCCGCGGCTCAACCGCGCCGAATACGAAGCCGGACTGATCGGCGTCTACTCGAAAAGGCAGATCAACCGCGCCAAGGCGGCGATCGCTGAAACCGTGCCGCATGTCAGGGACCTGCTCCGGGCAGCGCAGGCGGACAAGGCGTTTGACGCCGAGGGCGCGGGCATCGCCATCGACGCGGTGATGATGGAGGCGGTCGACAACGCGGCGGCGATGATCAGCCTGCTGAAGCTCAAGGAAAAGGACGAGGGAACCTTCCTCCACTCTCTGTCGGTGAGCGCCTTGATGATAACCTTCGGACGCACGCTCGGGCTGGACGAGGATACGGTGCGTTCACTCGGCCTCGGCGGACTGGTGCACGATATCGGGAAGATGGCGATCCCGAAGGGCGTGCTCAAGAAAAACAGTTCCCTCAACGACAACGAACTGGCCATCATCCGCAGCCATCCGGAACGGGGATACCGGATGCTGGCCAGAACCGAGGGTCTCTCGACCGAGGTGCTCGACATCTGCCGCTTTCACCACGAGAAATTCGACGGCAGCGGCTATCCGCAGGGCCTCAAGGGCGAGGCGATCCCCTATGCTTCGCGGATCGCGGCGATATGCGACGTCTATGACGCCCTGACGACGGTTCGGCCCTACAAGCGGGCCTGGACGCAGGCGGAAGCAGTGGAACGGATGCTGCAGGCGCACGGGCACTTCGACCCCGACCTGATAAAGCGCTTCGTCTCGCGCATGGTCGTCAACGGGACGATCAACTGACCGTCTGGCCGGCGGCGCGGATGCGATCGGCCGGAAGGTCCATGGTCCACACGACCCCATCCTCCCTGTAATCGCCGAGCGCGGTTCCGCGCAGGCTCTGAATGGTCGAACGGATCAGCAGCGAGCCGAAGCCCTTGCGCGCGTCGCCCGATGGCGGCGGCCCGCCGCGTTCGCGCCAGAGGACGCGGATGCGGGTCTCGCCGTCGAGAACCTCCTCCGTCCATGACAATTCGACGCGTCCCGCAGGGCCGGACCAGGCGCCGTATTTCATCGCATTGGTCGCCAGTTCGTGAAGCACCATGCCGATCTCCTTGACGGCCTCCATGGTGACGGGGAAATCCGGTCCGTCGAGGGTCAGGCGCTCCTCGCCTTCGACGAAGCTGCCGAGCTGCACCATGGCGAGATCGCGGAAAGTCGGCGCGGTCGCCGCTTCCGACAGCAGTCGGTCGAGCGACGCGGCGAAGGACTGCAGCCGACCGGTGATGGCGGTCACGAAGCTCTCCTTGTCGTCGCTGTAGCGGGCGCTCTGGCGCACCAGCGACTGGGCGACGAGGATGACGTTTTTCGTGCGATGCGCCATTTCCCTGAGAACCAGTTGCAGGCGCTCTTCGGCCTGGTGGCGGTCGAAGGAGGCATTGGAGAGCGCCTTGGACACCTCGTCGATCTCGCGGATGCCAGTGTCGAGCGGCGAGACGATCTCGCCCCGCCCGACGCCATCGGCTCGGTCGGCGACCAGGTCGATCGCCCAGCGGAGCTTGCGGCCGAAGATCGCGGCGCTCGCCAGCGACAGCAGGAAGCAGGCGAGACCGGCCAGGACGAGCGTGTTCAACACCGAGGCAAAAATCGTATCGTCGGCGCCGGCCGGTCCCTCGACGAGCACCTGCCATTCCGTCAGGCCGATGCGGGAATAGCCAAGCATTTCGCCGCGCCGCTGGAGTCGGTCCTCAAGCGGCGTGCGGGCGGCGGCGAGCAATTGAGGCGGAACCGGCTCGCCGGGCGCCGTCTCCGTGTTGGAAGCCACCATCCGATCGGCGCCGTCGATGATGCTGTAGGTCCAGCCTTCCAACGCTTTCCGACCGTCGATGATCCGATCCATGTCGGCCGCAGCCTGAGTTAGGATAATGACGAGTCGCCCCTCACCCTGGGCCAACTCGACCCGCTTCATGACATTGTAGACGAATTGCGAACTCGTGCGGCCGAAGAAGAGGTTCGAAACGACGAGCTCGTCACGCGCGAGTGTGTCTTGCAGGGCCTCCATGTTGCTGGTCTTGCCGAGAGGTTGCCCCCGGGGCACGCGCGTGTTGAGCAATTGCTGCCCGGTTTCGTCGACGACGATCATATACCAGTCGCTGCGGGCGAGCGCCGCTGTCGCGCGAGCGTGGAAATCGGCAAAATCGCGCGTGCGCAGTTCCGGAGAGGTTTCGAGCACCATCAGCGTTGTCGTCATGTCGTGGAACTGGCGTTCCACCATGCGGGCGTAGGTGTCGGCTTCCTGCTGGGCGCGCAGCTGAAGCGCGCGGAGCTCCTCATTGCGCGATTGCCCGACGATCACCAGCGAGAAGACCGCAAGCGGCAGGGTGGTGATCAATGCGAGGCCCACCATGTAGGACCTTACGCCGGCTCTGCCTCTGCGGCGAAAGACATTCAGATAACGCAAGTCCTGTCGTCCTGTTCGTACGTGCCTTGACCCCCGTGATTCAGCCCCCCGGCCTGAAGGTTTATGTAGCATGTTTTTCTCTGTTGTATCCCCCTATTGCCGACGGACGGCGGGGTTGATGCCGGACCCCTCACGGAGTCGCGTCAGGATGGAACAGGTGACCGGCGGCGCGCAGAGATGTCACCGGGACAAATTCTCTTTGGCGCGATGGCCGCAACCCGGCTAAAGAGGATGTCCATTTCGACTTTTCGCCATCGTTCCAATCCACGGCCTGCCCATGTCCCATATCCTTTCGATCCAGTCCCATGTCGCCTTCGGGCATGTCGGAAACCGTGCGGCCGTCTTTCCGCTGCAGCGGCTCGGTCACGAAGTGACGGCGATCAACACCGTGCAGTTCTCAAACCACACGGGCTATGGCAGCTGGACGGGCGAGGTGTTTTCGGCCGCGCATATCGAGGATGTGGTCACCGGGCTCGAGAAGCTCGGCGTGCTCGATACGGTGGACGGCCTGCTGACAGGTTATCTTGGCGACCCGGCGATCGGGCAGATCATTCTCGACCTGCTCGACCGGCTGCCGGCTGGCGTCAAGTGGCTGTGCGATCCCGTCATGGGCGATGTCGGGCGGGGCTTCTTCGTGCGGCCGGGGATACCCGACTATTTCCGCGACCGGGCGCTGGCGCGGGCGGGCATCATCACGCCGAACCAGTTCGAGCTCGAATTCCTGACAGACATGACGATCGCGACGCTCGGCGATGCGCGCGAGGCGGCGCGGCGGGCGCATGCCATGGGGCCGGAGATCGTGCTCGTGACGTCGCTGATCCACGACCAGACGGCCGATACGGAAATCCAGATGCTCGCATCCTCGAAGGCCGGACATCAGTTCCTCGTGTCCACCCCTCGCCTGCCGCTCGATCCGGCGCCGAACGGTGCCGGCGACTGCACCTCGGCGCTATTCCTCGGCCATATCCTGTCGGGCGCCTCGCTCGACACTGCGCTTTCGAAGACGGCGTCAAGCATCTTCGCGCTGTTCCAGAAGACGCGGGCCGCCGGCCGTCGCGAGCTGGCGCTGATCGCCGCGCAGGACGACTTCGCCCATCCGGCGGCGCAGACGGTGACGGCGCTTTGAGCGGTCACCGCTTCGTCCTCTCACTCATTACGGCCGTCGCCGTGCTTCCCACTCCAGTCCCGGCGCAGGAGAGCAGCACGGACGCCTGGACGGTAGAGAAATGCGTCCGCTACGACCGCGCCTTCAACGAGCTTCTCGATTTTGTCGGACCGGAAGGCGTTACCGCTGACTTCGTCTCCGGCAATCGCAAATTCATCTCGGACGGCTGCTCCAGCGGCGCCGATGTTTGCCCCGTCTCGGACAAGGACATCGAGCTTGCCAATGCGCTGACGATCGCGGCAATGGGATTCGGGACGGCGAGTTCGTTTCTACCCTTTGTTTGCCGTTCGACCCCATAATGATCCGGCCGGTCAGGACCGGCGCTTGCAGGACGGCCGATAATGGACCATATGCAGGGCGACGCCAACGGAACCCGGAAATCACGTGGACAAGGCCGACCAGAAGACAATGCCGAAAGCCCAGAGATGGCTCGGCCAGACGGCGGCGGCCAGCCGCAGCGCGCTGATCACGCCGATTTCGGCCGCCCGCTGGCTGCTGGTGCTGATCGTCATCGCCGCCATCTACTTCTTCCACGGCTTCGTTGTGCCGGTGCTGGCGGCGCTGGTGATCGCCTTTGCCAGCTGGCCGCTCTACCGCCGTCTGCTCGACAGGATCGGCGGCAGCACGACCCTCGGCGCGACGCTGGCGCTGCTTTTCATCATCGGTTTTCTCGTGGTGCCGATCACCATCGCGATCGGCTATACGATCGACGAGTTGCGCCAGTGGATCGGCTGGACGCTGGAGGTCAACCGGGTCGGCGCGCCGCCGCCGGACTGGATCGTGGCGCTGCCGGCCGTCGGTCCGTGGCTTGCCGAAAAATGGGCGGCCCATGTGGGTGCGCCGGGCGCGATCGGCGAACTCATCCAGATCGTCAGCGGCGCCAATATCGGCAATATCTATCGTGCCCTGATCGCGGCCGGAGATGGTATCTTCCACCTGCTGCTGACGCTCCTGTTCATGCTGATCGCGCTGTTCTTCGTCTACCGCGACGGGGCAAGCTTCTCGCGCCAGCTCGACCTGCTCGGCGAACGCATCCTGCCGGCAAGGTGGGAGCGCATTTCCCGCGTCGTTCCGGCAACGATCTCGTCCACAGTGACAGGCATGACGCTGATCGCCATCGGCGAAGGCATCGTGCTCGGCATCGCCTACTGGCTGGCGGGCGTGCCCTCGCCTGTGACGCTCGGCGTGCTGACCGGCATCATGGCGCTCATTCCCGGCGGCGCGCCCCTGTCGTTCACGCTGGTTTCCGTGTACCTCGTCGCCAGCGGCTCCTACGTCTCCGGCGTTGCGCTCTTCATCTGGGGCTCCGTCGAGCTTTTCATCGTCGACAAGACAATCCGCCCGAGGCTCGTTGGCGGGCCGATCAAGCTGCCGTTCCTGCCGACCTTCTTCGGCCTGGTCGGCGGCGTGAAGACCATGGGCTTTCTCGGCCTTTTCATCGGGCCGGTGCTGATGGCGCTCATCGTGTCGATCTGGCGGGAATGGATGCGCGAGGTCGAGCTCGCAGAGCCGCCGCAGGATGCCGCGGCACTCGCCGAACCGGAAACCGCCACGGTGGAAACGACCGCGCCGCTCAAGGCAACCTCGTCGCGCTGAGGGTCTGCCCCTATTCCGCGGCGATCGAGCCGAACTGCGCCTGGTGCAGGCGGGCATAGGCGCCGCCCCTCTTCAGCAATTCCTCGTGGGTTCCGGTCTCGGTGATGCCGTTTCCGTCGACGACGACGATGCGCGCCGCATCGCGGATGGTTGCGAGACGATGGGCGATGACGAGCGTCGTGCGCCCCTTGGCCAGTTCATTGAGCGATTGCTGGATGGCGCGTTCGGTCTCCGTGTCGAGCGCCGAGGTCGCCTCGTCGAGGATCAGGATCGGCGGGTTCTTGAGGAACATGCGGGCGATGGCGAGGCGCTGCTTCTGGCCGCCGGAGAGTTTGACGCCGCGTTCGCCGATGATGGTGTCGAGACCATCGGGCATGGCGGCAATGACGCCGTCGAGACGGGCGCGGCGCGCTGCTTCCATGATCTCGACATCGCCGGCGCCGAGGCGGCCATAGGCGATGTTTTCGCGGATCGAGCCGCCGAACAGGAAGACATCCTGCTGAACGATGCCGATCTGGCCGCGCAGCGAGGCGAGCTTAAGTTTGCGGATATCCAGGCCATCGACCGTGATTGCGCCGCCGTTGATTTCGTAAAAGCGCGGCAGAAGCGAGCACAGCGTCGTCTTGCCGGCACCGGAGGGACCGACGAAGGCGACGGTTTCGCCCGCCCGGATGTCGAGATCGACGCCGGACAGGACGGTCCGGTCGGGCGTGTAGCCGAAGCTGACGTTACGGAATGAAATATCCCCTCGGAGAGGCGGCGCCTCCACTGCTCCCGGCGCGTCGGCAATCTCGGGTTCGGTATCCATCAGATCTAGAAAGCGGCGGAAGCCGGCAATGCCCTTCGGATAGGTCTCGATCACCGAGTTGATCTTCTCGACCGGGCGGAAGAAGACGCCGACGAGCAGCAGGAAGCTGATGAAGCCGCCATTGGTGAGTTCGCCCTTCAACACGAACCAGGCGCCGGCGACCATGACGACCATCTGGATCAGCCGCATGGACATGTAGCTCATCGACGTGGAGGCAGCCATGATGCGATAGGCGGCGAGCTTGGTGGTGCGGTAGTTCTGGTTGTCGCGCTCGAACAGGCGGCGCTCGTGTTCCTCGTTGGCAAAGGCCTGGACGACGCGGATACCGCCAACATTCTCCTCGATGCGGGTGTTGAAATCGCCGACGCGGCCGAAGAGCGCGCGGAAATTGTCGGTCATGCGGGTGCCGTAGCGGCTCGTCAGCCAGGCCATCAGCGGCACGATCGCCGCGGTGATCAGCGCCAGCTCGACATTGATCGCCAGCATCAGCGCCAGTGCGCCGAGGAAGGTCATGATCGCGATGAACAGATCTTCCGGACCGTGGTGGGCAACCTCGCCGATTTCTTCCAGATCCTTGGTCAGGCGTCCGACCAGATGGCCGGTCTTCTCGTTGTCGAAATAGCGGAACGACAGTTTCTGGATATGGCTGAAGGCCATGCGGCGCATGTCGGTCTCGATGTTGATGCCGAGCATGTGGCCCCAATATGTGACCGTCGCCATCAGCGCAGTATTGGCGATGTAGATCATCAGGAGGCCGACGGAGGCGGCGATGATCAGGCCCCACTGGCCGGTGGGCAGGAGGTCGTCGACGAAGGACTTGACCGCGATCGGAAAGCCGAGCTCGAGCAGGCCCGACAGCACCGCGCAGGTGAAATCGAGGATGAACAGGCCTCGATAGGGCCAGTAATAGGCAAAGAATCGGCGGAGCATGATCAGCACCAAAATGGCTATCGTCGAAAACTATCCGTGTTCTGTCATGTTAATCCGGGCACGCCAAGCGCACCTCTGCGATCCGTGCCCGCTTTTGCCGGGTCGTGGCCGAACCGCAACGCTGAGTGTCACGCGGGCGGCAAGCGGTCTTGCTTCCGGCCCAATCCTCTGCATTGTGGCGCTATCGGCCGCCGCAAGAGGTTAGAAGAGCATGCAGACTGCCCTCATCATCATGACGATTCTCGGCTGCGATGACGCGGTCAGCCAGTGCGACTACATCGACTCGCCCCGGGAGCGCTGGGTGAGCGTGGAGCTCTGCCATGCGGCGTCGGAGAAGCTTCTGAACGGGTTCACCAATGCCGGCTATCCGACCGTGATTGCGGTTTGCCAGGAGCCGGAGCCCGCTCCGGTGACGGCGGAGGCAACGCCAGCGCCCGAGACGCAGGACACGGCAGATGCAACACCGACGGCACCTTCGCCGGCGCAGAAGGGCCTTGCTGCTCGGGCGCTCGACACGGTCCGACTCGCGATACCGGGCAAGGAAAAGGTGAAGATGGTGTTCGAAGCGCCGCTGCACGTCATTTCCGACAGCTATTCCTGGGTCGCCCGGAAGGTCGGCCAGTAACGCCAGCGACCGGTCAGGCGGCGGCGAGCGCCACGCCGACGGCGTAGTCACGGGCGCGGCGGCGCAATTCCTGGCGATGCAGTTTCTCGACGATTTCCAAGAGTTCGATCGCTTCCTCGGAGAGCGAGCCAAGGGCCGCGGCCCGTTCGAGCAATTGCTCCAGCATGGCGACGACGGCAATGTGGGGAGCGTTCTGTTCGGCGTCGCGCCAGAGCAGCACGGCCTCGACGAACAGGATGCTGATGGCGCGGCCGAGACCGGCCGATTCGACCAGTGCGCGGATCGAATGGAAGCGGCCGGTGGCGAGGATCGCGCGAACGCGGCGATCTTCAAGGCCGGACAGCGCCGCGATGGCTGCACCGAAGAAATCCGTGCGGCCCGAGCACAGGGCCTGCATCAGGAAGGCGGGTGTCAGGCGTCCGGAGCGGCGCATCTGGTCGACGAGCATGACGCAATCTTCGGCCCTTGCGGCACCCGCGAGCACGATGGCGGCCGATGTTTCAGCCTCGCCGGCAATCCGCTCGACGCGTTCGGCACCGACGGCGGCACGCACAAGGCCGCAGCCGCACAGCGCGCTCGCGACCTTCTGCATCAGGATATGACGGACATCGGCCGGGAGGTCCTCGCGGTCGAGAAGGAGGCAGCGCACACCGGCATCGTCGCCATGGCGCTCGGCGATGCGGCGAAGCGAAAGCCGGGTAAAGCGGGCCGCCTCGTTTTCGAGAAGAAGGGCGATTTCATCGGCGGCTGCGATTTCGGCGAGCGCGGCAACGGCGCCGCAGCCGAGCGGTCGGCGGGCCGCGACGAGCGCGCGGGTGTGATCGGCGCCACGGCCGACAAGGTCGACGAGATCGATATCCGAAAGCAGCGGCGAACGCAGGATAACAGGCGCGGCAATCTCGATCTGGTCTTCGGCGAGCGAGAGCACGACGATCTTCGGTACATTCTCGGCCTCGGCGACCGCCTCGGCGAGCGCGCCGCGGACCTGGGGAGACGGGTCGTCGAGAAGCCAGGTCATGGCGACGCCAGCGGCCTTGCGCTCATCGGGAGACATGTCCGACTTGAGATAGGCCCGGCCCAGCGCGTTCGCAGCCCTTGCCCTCTCGGTCGCCCTTGCCGTCTCGGCCCAGCGCAGAAATGCCTCTACTATCACGCCATCAACCCCAACTCGCCACCACGTCCTCGTCACCGAAGATCATGGATGCAGGCTAGCGGGGAAAAGTTTAAGATTGGTTCACCATGTCTCTTAACCATCCGCACTTCAGCCCCGACGCACGTCACGCTTCCCGGTTTCGTCCGCTTCGCACGCTCCTCGACATCGGCGCTCCCGCCCCAGTCGACCGGCTTCCCCAGCCCGTTACGGCCGGCGACGGGCTCGTGATCGATGTCCGCGACCGCGCTGCTACCGAAGGTACCGCCGGCGCCGCGGGGATGATTGCGAACACATGGCGTGAGGCTGGCGGCGGTGCGGTTCTCGTGCGCGTGCGGCCGGTGACGGCGGGTGACGATGTGAGCGACGAGATCGCGATTGCGGCGCAGGTGGGTGCCGATGGCATTGTCCAGTGCGGCATTCGCGACGGCGCCGACCTGCAGCACCTGCATTCGCTGATGGCGGTGGAGGAAGCCCGAGGCGGTTTCGAACAGGGTGCACTCGCGATCGTCGCGGAGCTCGGCGACACGCCGCTCGGGGTGCTGCAGGCGGCTAGTCTTGCGGGCAAGACGCCACGACTGGCGGCGCTTGTCTTCGATCCGGAAGCGCTGGCAGCCGCGACGGGCGCGCGCGAGATCGGCGGATCGGCGACGCTGACCGGTCGTGGTCTGGCGCTGATGGCGGCGGCCGCAGCGGGCGTGCCTGTTTTCGAAGCGCTACCGATGTCGGTCGAGTATATGCAGCTTGCGGCCATCTGTAGCCGGCTACAGAACGACGGCATGCGTGGCGCGATGACGCGGGACGCGGATTTCGTCGCACCCCTGCGGCAGGGCTTCGGCGACGCCGGATGATCTCTCAGGGTGCCTTTGGACGCCGCAGCGGAAAGGTGTCGCTCGCCTCCGCGTAGTCGAGATAGCCCATGCGCGCGACCGGCCGTGCGAGAGACATGTCGAGCATGCCGTCGCGAATGATCCGCTCGTCGATGTGGATGCCCATGACCTGGCCGACGACCATGATCGAGTCGGCGACGACGCCATCGACGGTGCGCGGACGGACAACCTCGGTCACGCGGCATTCGAGTGCCGCCGCCGCCTCGCCGACATAGGGCGCGTCGACGAGTTCGCCGAACACCGGTGTCAGCCCCGCGATCTCGAACTCGTTCTCGCCATAGGGAACGGCGATCGACGACATGTTCATCGCGTCCACAAGTTCGCGACCGACGAAGTTGCAGGTGAAGACGCCCGTTTCCTCGGCATTGCGGGCGCTGTGTTTCGGGCCGGAGGAGGAGAACATCACCATCTTGGGATTGTCGCCGATGGCATTGAAGAAGGAATAGGGCGAGAGGTTGAGCGAACCGTCCCTGCCCTTCGTACCGATCCAGCCGATCGGACGCGGCACGACGATCGCCTTGAACGGATCGTGGGCAAGACCGTGTCGGTTGTTGGCGGTGTCGTAGAACATCACTCCGCCTCGCCGACCCAGGTGACGACATCGGCAAGCTCCGGCCTTGGACGCTCGGTGACCGGGAAGGTGGTCGAGCCGATGTGGATGAAGCCGGCGACCTTTTCGCCCGGCTCGATGCCGAGTAGCGGGAAGGCGCGCTCGTCGAAGGCGAACCATTCCGTCAGCCAGTTCGAGACGTAGCCGTGGGCGTTGGCCGCCATCAGGAGATTCAGGCACACTGCGCCGGCGGACATGACCTGCTCCCATTCCGGAATCTTGAAGTGCGGCGCGGCCTTGCTGACAACGGCGATGACGACCGGCGCGCGGGTGAAGCGGGTGCGCTCGACATTCACCATCTCCTCGCTGAGATCAGGGTTCTTCTCCAGTGCCATCTGCAGAAGCGCCTCGCCGATCTCGGCCCGGCGGTCGCCGCGATAAACGATGAAGCGCCACGGGGCCAGCTTTCCATGGTCAGGCACGCGCACGGCAAGCCGCAGAATATCCTCCAACTGATCGCGATTCGGGCCGGGCTCGCACATCTGGAAGGCGGGAACGGAGCGGCGGGTTTTCAGATAATCGAGTAGCGCTGCATTATTTTGGGTGTTCATGGGGTTTCCCTGGGTCAGGCGGAGCGGAATGGACTTGAAATTGCCATGCGGTTGGGATTGAACTTGCTGCCAACGCTCAAGATGTCAACCGGTTACCGACGCATGCCAGGGTTTCGCCCGCTCGCCTGCCTTCTTCTTTTGTTTCTCGTGGCAGTCCCGATGGCCGATCGTGGCTTTGCGCAGGATGCCTTCAGCACGTTCAAGCAGCTGGACGGTTCGGTGAAGATGCCCAAGCTGAAGGCGTTTTCTCCTGAGCTGCCCGACGCCCTGACCGCCAGTCCCGCCAAGAGCGTGAGCATGGAAGCGCGGCTGACGGAAGACGGCGAAGCGGTCGAACAGGGGCTTTCCTGGCGCGTGTTCAGCCCGATCCCCGGCGACGACGGCAAGCTGCCCCTGCTGGCAAGCTCGGAGGGCGGATCGGCCGATTTCCAGCTGATGCCGGGAGACTATTTCGTCAACGTCGCCTTCGGCCGCGCAGGCGCGACGAAGAAGCTCTCCGTGCCGCAAGACGGGACGGTCGAACATCAGGTCATGGTACTGGATGCCGGTGGCCTGGTGTTGAACGCCGTGTCAGGCGCAGACACCCGCGTTCCGCCACAGCAGTTGCGCTTTGACGTCTACGCGGCGGAGGTGCAGGAAAACGGCGATCGGCGTCTCGTGCTGTCCGACGTCAAGCCGAACACCATCGTCCGGCTCGGCGCCGATACCTATCATATCGTGTCGGAATACGGCAGCGTGAACGCCGTCGTGCGCGCCGACATCAAGGTGGAGGCCGGCAAGCTGACCGAGGCGACGATTCAGCACCGGGCGGCGCAGATCAACTTCAAGCTGGTGTCTGAAGCCGGCGGCGAGGCAATCGCCGACACCGCCTGGTCGATCGTGACCGCTGGCGGCGATATCGTCGGGGAAAGCGTCAGCGCCTTCCCGACCCTCGTACTGGCCGAAGGCGGCTATACCGCCATCGCCCGCAACAAGGACAAGATATTCCAGCAGGATTTCTCGGTGGAAGCCGGCGTCAACAAGGACGTCGAGGTGCTGCTCGGCAGTTGACGCCGTCCCAAGGGCGGCGTTGCCTCAGGCAGCCTTCCGGAAGACGCGCGTATTCTTTACCGGCGCCATGGAAAAGACCGACTGGTAGAGCGTCGACAGCAAGTCCTTGCGGTCAGCGATCAGCGACAACTCGGTCCAGGTGATCACTCGTCCGGCGCGGGCCGTGATGGCGCTGCCCGACAGGCGACGGAATTCCCGCACCAGCAGAGACAGCCGCAGCGTCAGCGAGAGCTTGCTGGCGATGTGGAAGAGCCGGCCGTTCTGCCCCTCGAAATAGACGGGTATGACGCTGGCGCGGGCCGACTGGATGAGCTTTGCCGGAAACATCTTCCACGGCAGGTCCTCGGCCCGGCCAAATCCCTTCTTCGCGGTGGCGACACCGCCGGCCGGGAAGACCACGACGGTCACGCCTTCCTTCAAGAGCCGCACGGCCTCGTGCCGGGTCTGCATGTTGATGGCGAGCGCCTCCTTCGTCTCCTCGAAGGACACCGGCAGCGAATAGGGCGCCATTTCCGGCACCTTGAGCAGTTCGTTGTTGATCAGCACACGGAAGGGACGGCCGAGTTCCTCGGCCATGGCCAGCACGGCGATCCCGTCGCCGATGCCGAACGGGTGGTTGGCGACGATGACGACAGGGCCGTCGGGAAGATTGGCGGGCGGCCATTGTCCGGTGATATCAAGGCGGACGTCGATCAGGTCGAGCATCTTGCCGAAGACGCGATCGGACTTGCCGACGATGTCGGAACGCCAGATGTCGTAGAGACGGGCGAAGCGGTCGCGACCGGAGAGACCTTCGATGGAGCGGATGAACCAGCGCTTGAGGCGCGGATCACGCTCGTTGGCATAGGACAGTTCCTCGAATCGCAAGGCAATCTCCGGCTTTCGTTATCCGAAGAGCTTTGAACCCTCTGGATGACAGGGACATGACAGAAAAACGGCGGGGCTGTGAAAGCCCCGCCGCAGATGATCAGGCGATGAAGGATTTCGCCGAAAGCTTGCGGCGAACATCGGGCGGCGTCGCCTCGCCGGCCAGCAGCGCGACGGCTTCCACCAGCGACATCGGCGTCTGGGCCTGCGATCCCAAGCGACGGATATTGACCGAGCGTTCCTCGGCCTCCTTCTTGCCGCAGACGATGATGACAGGGACCTTGGTGACCGAGTGCTCGCGGATCTTGTAGTTGATCTTCTCGTTACGGAAATCGGTCTCCACCTGCATGCCCGCCTCGCGCAGCGTTTCGGCCACTTCGCGACCGTAATCGTCGGCATCGGAGGTGATCGTGGCGACGACGACCTGGGTCGGCGCGAACCAGAGCGGCATATGGCCAGCGAAGTTCTCGATCAGGATGCCGAGGAAACGCTCCATCGAGCCGCAAATGGCGCGGTGGATCATCACCGGCTGCTTCTTCTCGGAATTCTGGTCGATGTAGAAGGCGCCGAAGCGTTCCGGCAGGTTGAAGTCGACCTGCGTGGTGCCGCATTGCCATTCACGGCCGATGGCATCCTTCAGCGTGTACTCGAACTTCGGACCGTAGAAGGCGCCCTCGCCCGGCAGGATGCCGGTCTTGATGCGACCGCCGGACTGCGCCTCGATCTGCTTCAGGACGTCCATCATGACGCTCTCGGCGCGGTCCCACAGCTCGTCGGAACCGACGCGCTTTTCCGGACGGGTCGAGAGCTTGACGACGACTTCCGAGAAGCCGAAGTCCTCGTAGACCGAGAGGATCAGGTCGTTGATGCGCAGGCATTCGGCCGCCATCTGCTCTTCGGTGCAGAAGACGTGGGCATCGTCCTGCGTGAAGCCGCGCACGCGCATCAGGCCGTGCAGAGCGCCGGACGCCTCGTAGCGGTGGACGGTGCCGAATTCCGCCAAGCGGATCGGCATGTCGCGGTAGGACTTCAGGCCGTGCTTGAAGATCTGCACGTGACCCGGGCAGTTCATCGGCTTCAGGGCGAAGATGCGCTGATCGGCTTCCTCATCATCGGGATGGGTGAAGGCATGGGCGGATTTCACCGCGAACATGTTTTCCTGGTACCAGCCCCAGTGACCCGAGGTTTCCCAGAGCGACTTGTCGAGGATCTGCGGCGCGTTGACCTCATCGTAAGCGCCGGCAAGACGGCGACGCATGTAGGAGGTCAAGGTCTGGAACATACGCCAGCCCTTCCCATGCCAGAAGACGACGCCCGGACCTTCTTCCTGGAAATGGAAGAGATCCATCTCGCGGCCGAGCTTGCGGTGGTCGCGCTTCTCGGCCTCTTCCAGCACATGCAGGTACTGGTCGAGCTCCTCCTGGGTCGCCCAGGCGGTACCGTAGATGCGCGTCAGCATCGGACGGGTGGAATCGCCACGCCAGTAGGCGCCGGCGACCTTCATCAGCTTGAAGGCCGTGCCGATCTGGCCGGTGGAGGCCATGTGCGGACCGCGGCAGAGGTCGAACCAGTCGCCCTGCTTGTAAATCTTGAGGTCCTGGCCTTCCGGGATCATGTCGACCAGCTCGACCTTGTAGGCCTCGCCCTTGTCGGCGAAGACGTCACGGGCCTTGTCGCGCGACCAGATCTCCTTGGTGAAGGCGGCGTTCTTCTGGATGATCTCCTTCATCTTCTTCTCGATCTTCGGCAGATCGTCGGGCGTGAAGGGCCAGTCCTCGCGGGTATCCGGGTGGACGCGCTTGAAATCGTAGTAGAAGCCGTTCTCGATCACAGGACCGATGGTGACCTGCGTGCCGGGCCAGAGGTCCTGCACCGCCTCGGCCATCACGTGGGCGGCGTCGTGGCGGATGAGCTCCAGCGCGCGCGGATCGGTGCGTGTGACGATCTCGATCCGGCCGTCGGTAACGGGATCGGAGAGATCGCGCAAGTCACCATCGAGCGCGATGGCAACAGCCTTCTTGGCGAGCGACTTGGAAATGGATTCGGCGACGGCGAGACCCGTGGTGCCAGCCTCGAAGCTGCGCACGGAACCATCGGGGAATGTAAGGGAAATGGACACGTTGTATCTCCTATCCAGTCCCGCCAACGAATGCGGGTGGTGAAAGTGCCGGACGGGCCGGCGATGACGTGCGCGTGATAGTGCGAAATCGCTCTTGAGTAAAGACGCTAGAACTCGGCCAGCGCGACCGAGACGGCAAGCGCCAGCGCCAAAAGACCGCAACAGATGATCTGCCACGGCGAGGAGGTGCGGCTGTCGCCGCGACGGGCGGCGAAGCGGCGGCGTTGCAGGAGGTAGAGCGCACCCCAGCCGGTCAACCAGAGGCCGAGCGCCAATGAGGCCAGAAAGAGAAGACCCTGCAGCACCGTTATCCGGTCGCCCCTATGACACCGATCATATGCTCTGCTAGCGAGCCCGTCAGGTCTCGCCGATCCGCCAGAATTCCCGGGCTCCCTCCGGCAAGTCGGACAGAACACGCTCGAACGCGGCCGGATCGACATGACGCCAGAGCACGACCGCGACGTCGCGGATCGCCCAGTCCGTCGACAGGTTGTGGTTATGGCGAAGCGCCCTCACCTCCGCCATCATTTCCGCCTCGCTGCCAAACGGAACGGGCGGGACATCGACGTCCCAATCGCTGACGAAGATAGCACGCAGCACCGGCGGAAGAACAGCGGCAAAGGCAATGGCCTGCTTGATGTCGAGACGTCGGCGGAAGGCGTAGAGGACCGCCTGCAGCATGGTATAGGTCTGATGCGTGGTCTGCAGCATCGCATGGTCGCGCAGGTCGGTCATGAAGGCGTCGAAATCACGCGATGCGTGGCGGTATTCCATCGGTACGGTCATGGATTCCGATCCTCTACTTCTATCCTGACAATGCGGCCCTCGCTGTCAAAGTCGACCGTCTCGGTTCCCCGGCGCGAGAGACGCTCACCCGTTGTCGCGTGCGTCGCCTCGATATTCCAGACGGCGCGGGCCGATCGTGGACCGGTGGTTTCGATCGCGTCGTCCCAGGCGCGCTGGTCCGGATAGGTTTCGAAGTATTGGCGGAAGGCCGACAGGACGGCGTCGCGGCCGACCGTGTCGCCGGTGCCGGGGGAGAGATAGACGGCATCTTCGGCGAAGAAGGCTTCAATCGCGGCGAAATCGAGGGCGTTGATCGCGGCGTGGTAGATCCGGACATGTTCGGCGGGATCGAAGGGCATGGAGCGTCCTATCGGAGGATGTCGTCTTTCTTCCGCCCGGCCTTCCAGAACGACCAGGGCGCCCACCAGTGATAGCGGTCGTCCAGCGTTTCGGGAACCGGATCAAAGCCCCAGGTTCCACCCGGGCCACAGCGACCGACGCGGAAGAGCGTCAGCCAGCCGCCGGACCAGAGGCCATGGCGGGCGATCGCCTCGTAGCCGTATTCCGAACAGGTCGGGCTGTGCCGGCAGGAACTGCCGATCAGGCTCGACAGCGTCAACTGGTAGAGGCGGATCAGACCCATGCCGAGAAGGCGGCCGGGCGTCTTGCGGAACGGACCGGCATAGTTGCGACCGCCGGGCCGGGAAGCTGGTTGACGATGGCCAGCGGCGCACATTCAGGCGGCTTCCGTTGAGAAGTCGGCGACAGGGGCGACCGCGAACACGGCTCCGATCATGATGCTTCGGCGACCTTCTTCGCCTCGATCTGGTCGAGACAATCAAGGACGGCCTCGAAAGTCAGCATGGTGGAGGCGTGGCGGGCCTTGTAGTCCTTGACGGGTTTGAGGAAGCGCATGTCCTCGAAACGGCCAGACGGGCCCTCGCCGTCTTCCTTCAGCATGGCCAGCATCTCCTCGCGAGCCTTCCGGATTTCCGCCGCCGAGGCTCCGACGATGTGTCGCGCCATGATCGATGACGAGGCCTGGCCAAGCGCGCAGGCCTTCACCTCGTGGGAAAAGTCCGTAACGGTATCGCCATCGGTCTTGAGGTACACCCTGACCTTGGACCCGCAGAGCTTCGAGTGCTTGTCCGCGACGGCGTCGGCGTCGGCAAGCGCGCCAGTCCGCTCGATATTGCCGGCGAAATCGAGAATCCTGTTGTTGTAAATGTCGTCCATGATCCGTTTCGGCCCGTTCGTCAGCAGCGGCAACGGCGAAAGCCATGTCGCAATCGCGCCGCCTTCTCCCGTCTTGCGATTACACTATATGTAATGTCGGGTGACGAGACATGCAAAACAAGGTTTTTTCACCGGGCTCGTGTTAAAGAGCATGCCTGCCCTTGCCATCGAGGCCGGCTTTGCACAATTACAAGCGATAACCGCACGATCCGGTCCGATATCAGGGCCGCGGGAGACGACACCATGGACGCCATCGTCAAGAAACTGGTTCCGGAAGCCGGCAAGCCGTCGCGCGAGGAAGCCGAGGAGGCCGTGCGCGTTCTCCTGCGCTGGGCGGGCGACGACCCGACCCGCGAGGGCCTGCTCGATACGCCGAAGCGCGTGGCGAAGGCCTATCGTGAGCTTTTCTCCGGTTATGAGGCGGATATCCACGACATTCTCGGCACGACCTTCGAGGAGGTCGCCGGCTATGACGACATCGTCTTGGTCAAGGACATCTCGTTCTTCTCGCACTGCGAACATCACATGGTGCCGATCATCGGCAAGGCGCATGTCGCCTATCTGCCGAACGGCCGGGTGCTCGGTCTTTCCAAGATCGCCCGCGTGGTCGATGTCTTCGCCCGCCGCCTGCAGACGCAGGAAGCGATGACGGCACAGATTGCCGAGGGGATCGACTCCGCCTTGCAGCCGCGCGGCGTTGCCGTCATGGTCGAGGCTGAGCACATGTGCATGGCCATGCGCGGCATCAAGATGTCCGGATCGACGACGCTGACGACGACGTTTACCGGCGAGTTCAAGGGCAATGCCGCCGAACAGGCGCGCTTCATGTCGATGATCCGCAGCCGCTGACGCGGACGTTTCTCTAAGGACGCTTTTCATGACGATCGAATTCGCCCCGCCGCAGGCCGACCACGCGGCGCTGGAGGATGCCGGACCGTTCACACCGAAGTTCGACGCGAACGGGCTGGTGACCGCCGTGGTCACGGACGCCCGTGATGGCGAGCTTCTGATGGTGGCGCACATGAACGCGGAGGCGCTGTCGCTAACGCTCTCGACCGGGATCGCGCACTATTACAGCCGCTCGCGCGGGAAAATCTGGAAAAAGGGCGAAAGCTCAGGCAATCTGCAGACGGTGAAGGATTTCCGTGTCGATTGCGATCAGGATGCCGTGTGGTTGAAGGTCTCCGTCGCCGGCCATGACGCGACATGCCACACCGGGCGCCGGTCCTGCTTCTATCGATCGGCGGCGCTCGAGAATGGCGAGGCGAAACTGACGATCGTCGACGATCACAGGCATTTCGACCCCGCCGACCTCTACGGCGATAGCAAAAAATAGGCGTTTGCCTTGTTCTCGACCGTTTCGGCATCAGCATAACGAATTCGTAAGCATCGAATGCGCTAATAGAGCTTCGGGGTATCGTTCAGCCGTAGGGGTATTGTGGATGCTGAACTTCAGTTTGACGCGTCATGCGGCGCCTTCCGCCGACAAGCCGAAATCCGGCGATCCCGGCGATTCCAATCCGACGCCCCCTGCCTTGCCGAAAAAGCCGAAGATAGCGCTGGCGCTCGGTGGCGGTGCTGCTCGCGGCTGGGCCCATATCGGCGTGCTTCGTGCTCTGGACGAGGCGGAGATCGAAGTCGGTATGGTGGCCGGCACCTCGATCGGCGCACTGGTCGGCGGTTGCTACCTCGCCGGAAAACTCGACGAACTGGAAGCCTTCGCACGATCGCTGACCATGCGGCGCATCGCTTCGCTTCTCGATCTGACAATCGGCGGCGGCGGCCTGCTTGGCGGCATGCGGCTGACCAAACGCATGCAGGAACACCTGCAGGGCATGTCGATCGAGGATCTGCCCCTGCCCTTCGTGGCCGTCGCGACGGAACTCAACAGCGGCCACGAAGTCTGGATCGACGGCGGCAGCCTGATTACCGCGATCCGTGCGTCCTACGCGCTACCGGGCATCTTCGAGCCGATCAAGTGCAACGGCCGCACCCTGGTGGATGGCGCTCTCGTCAATCCGGTCCCGGTATCCGTCTGTCGCTCGCACGAGCAGACGCTGGTGATGGCCGTCAACCTGCACTACGACCTGTTCGGCCGCTCCGCCGTCGTCAAGCACAAGGCCCAGGAACTGGGCGAAGACGCCGAGTTCCGGAACAAGGCCAATCGGCTGGGCGTGACGAGCGTCATGGTCCAGTCTTTCAACATCATCCAGGACCGCATCTCGCGGGCAAGGCTTGCCGGCGATCCGCCGGATCTGGCGCTGCATCCGCGCGTCAGCGATATCGGCCTGTCTGAGTTTCACCGCGCCGGAGAGGCGATCGAGCGGGGTTACGAGGAGACGAAGTCCCGAATCGCCGAAATTAAGCGGATGCAGGAAGCCGTGATGCGCTGACGGGCGGCGTCAGCCACTCGTCCGTCCTCTCATGACACGTCAGCCGGCGATATACGCCTTGATCTGTTCGGCCTCGTGCTCGATTTCGCGGATTCGGTTCTTCACCACGTCACCGATCGAAATGATCCCCGACAGCTTTCCGCCGGCTTCGACGGGCACGTGACGGAAGCGGCGGGCACTCATGACTTCCATCAACTCGTTGACGGTCGCCTCTTCGCCGCAGCGATAGACATTCGCCGTCATCGCCGACGAGACGGGGTCTTCCAGGCATTCCGCGCCGCGGCGGCCGATCGCCGTTACCAGATCGCGTTCGGTGAAGATGCCGACAATGCGGTTCTCCATGCCGACCACCACGACGGCGCCGATCTTGTGCTGTTCGAGAGTTCGGGCGGCCTCGGCGAGGCTCGCATGCGGCGCGACGGTGACCACGTCGCGGCCCTTCTGATCGAGAATCGTCTTCACCAGTACGGACATTCGCTCCTCCATCGCAAAGATCGCGTTCAACGCTTCCGTCTTGCCCTCCTCCGGCAAACGGCGCGCATGGAAAGCGTGCCTTGAATTAGCAACTAATGCAACACGCTTTGCGGTGGAGCGTTTGGCCGTCCTCAGCGTTGTGGATCAAAAAGGGAAAACAGCAGGAAGCCGAAGAGGAAGCCGCCGATATGGGCGTCCCAGGCGATCGAGCCGGAAACATCGCCTATCAGCGGAAGCCCTACGGCAATCAGGATATTGCCGAGGAACCAGACGCCTGCGAACACCCGAACGGTGCGGTCCGCCAGTGCCTCCGCGATCGTCAGGCGCGGACGAAGGTGACCGAAGCTCAGGCGCGATCCGGGGCCAAGCGCAAAGCGGCAGGCGGCACCCATCAGCGCCGAGACGACGGCGGATGCGCCGATCATAAAGGTCGGCTGACCCCAATTGACCGCCGCATGGAGCGCGGCGCCGGCGGCGGCGGAGAAAACCCAGAAAGCCATAAAACGCGTCCCGCCAATGCGGCGGAACACCGGCGTGCCGAAGGCGGCCAGCCAAAGGCTGTTGAAGGCGATATGTTCGATACTGCCGTGCAGCAGCGAATAGGTCACCGGCGTCCAAAGCCACTCTAGTCCCTGTTCCGACAAGGGATAGACATATCGCAGCGGTGAAAAGGCAAAGGTGAAGACGAAGGACTGGGCGGCGTCCGGCGAGAGCACATAGGCCTGCAGCACGTATATGCCGGCCAGCAGCACCATCGCGGCCAGGATTCCGGTCGGCAGGTTGAAGACGGGTTCGCCGCCCCTGCCCCGTCCGCCAAACGCGCCGTTGTCATCTCTCGGGTCGTGGGTCATTGCTTCTCCTCGGTGCTGTGCACCGGCATACGCGACACGGCGATCAAAAAAAAGGCCGTCCGACAAACGCCGGACGGCCGGTCGGGCCCCCGCGGGTTACCCCGGCCCTGAAGAGATGTGCTGATCGACATCCGGCAGGACGTCGTTGATGACGTTTTCGCATTCCGTCGCAATCCGAGCAAGGACAACCGGTCTTTAACCTTAACATCGGCCCGGGCCGGCGTACGGCCCAACCTTCTGTTAACCGCTCCAGCGTAAAGTTTCGCAAGAACAGCCGAGAGAGCAGCATGTATTCGTTCAGGCCACAACAGAGCAGCCCATCGTCCGCTCCTGTTGATCAGCGGTCTTTTCAGCGCGTCAACGTCAACCTGCAGGGCCGGTTGATGCTTGCGAACTATGAGGAATATGTCTGCTCGGTCGTCAACATGTCGCCCGGCGACGTGCGCTTTGCCTGCGACGGCCGGCCGAAGCCCGGCGAGCGGGTTATTGCCTATATCGATCATATCGGCCGTATCGAGGGCACCACGATCAAGCTGACCGATGACGGTTTCGTGATGTCGATCGTCGCCACGGGCCGGAAGCGCGAGAAACTCGCGGCACAGTTGACCTGGATCGCCAACAAGCACGAACTCGGCCTGCCCGAGGATCGTCGCCACGACCGACTGACGCCGCGCAACACGCTGACCGAACTCGTGCTCGACGACGGCCGGCGCTATCCGTGCCGGCTGATGGACCTTTCGCTGTCGGGCGCGGCGATCGACATCGATATCCGCCCGCCAATCGGCACACAGATCAAGCTCGGCAACATGCGCGGACGCGTGGTGCGTCACTTCCTCGAAGGCGTTGCGATCGAATTCCTGACTCTGCAGTCGCGCGAAGCGCTGACCGAGTTTCTGTAATCCACTTCCGAAATCCTGACTCTGGCATCCAACGGCGCGTCACGCTATACGGATGCCTGCGGGCACCGTCTCGCGGAGATCAACAGCGAGACGCAGCAGAACGACCGGCACTGTCCGTCGATGCATGCGGGTTCGCAAAATGGGTTCCGCCATGAACGACCACGGCGTCCGCTTCGGACGAATTGCCGCTACCTTGCCTGTCCGCGACATTAACAAGGCGCACGACTTCTACACAGGAGTGCTCGGTTTCCGAAAACTATTCGAAAACGGCAATCCCGTCGGCTTCATGATCCTGAAGCGCCACGACGCGGAACTGCACCTGACCTTGCAGCCCGGACGCAAGGCCGCGACCTTCAATGTCGCCCACCTGATTGTCGAGGATGTCGACCAGTTGCACGCTGTCTGCCAGAAAAACGGCACACGGATCATCAAGAGCCTCGCAGACAAGGACTACGGCCTCAGGGCCTTCGTGTTCGAAGATCCAGACGGGACCCGCATCGACGTCGGACAACCGATTTAATCGGCGAAGAGGGTCGGCCCTTACGTCCGACCCTCCCAAACACGCGGTCGACCGTTTCACCGAAAAAATACGCGCTTCCCGAAAAAATTTTTGTCACGGTTTGCGGACAATCAGACGCCGACAAGGCCGCAGAAATGGCTGCTGCCACCTCGCGGATAGCGGGAGTGCGACAAAAACCGCGGCAGCCCTGCCTCCCGCGCAGCAGAGGCCAGCGTTCATCTGGCACTCGCAGAGCGAAAAAATCCAATGAAATCATTGATGGCCTGCATTTCGCGCCGGTGCATTTCATTCAAATTTTACGCGTGTTTTATTCAAAAAATACTCAAATAAAACTAGAACTTTAATACTATTAATTGCAAAATCTATTCTTATTTAATTCTTATAAGTCCTTATTTTTACTTCATGATTTTGCGATGGATAAAAGTGTTTGTGTCATTGTTCTTCCATAACGGGGAGACAAACAATGACAAGAAACAACACACTTCGCCGCAGCCTGATCGTCGCAGCCGCGCTGGGAGCGCTCACGTCACAGGCAGCCGCCGTACCCGCGAACATGCATATCGTCGGCAAAGCCAATCCGCCGATCGGTCACTACGAATTCTGCAAGACCTACAGCTCGGAATGCCAGCCTTCCGCGTCCGGCGATACGGGACCGATGACGCTGACCGAGAACGCGTGGAAAACGCTTCTTCAGGTGAATTACGACGTCAACTCGGCAATCCAGCCGCTGACGGACCAGGAGATCTACGGCGTCGAGGAACTGTGGACCTATCCGCGATCGGTCGGCGACTGCGAGGACTTCGTTCTGCTGAAGCGCAAGATGCTCATCGATGCCGGGTTCTCGGCCTCCGACCTGCTGATCACCGTGGTGCTGCAGCCGAATGGTGAAGGCCACGCGGTGCTGACCGTCCGCACCGACCATGGCGACTTCATTCTGGACAACATGCGCAACAAGGTGCTGCTGTGGTCCGACACGGAATACACATACCTGAAACGGCAGTCATCGACCCATGCCGGTCGGTGGGTGAAGCTGCAGGATGGCCGCGCGACGGCCGTCAGCAGCGTCGGCACCAATTGACCGCATCGATCAACCGTTACAGGAGAGTTTGGCCCCGGTCCGTCCCCCGCACCCCGTCCCCGACCGGCGCCAGGAGCCGATCCCGCACACGCCAGCGGGATCGGCTCTCTTTCTTTGGGCAGCAGATCCGTCGTTAGCGTTTCGTTAACCCTGATGTCGCAGCCTGCCGCTTGAGATTCACGACAAACCGTGCCGTGAGTCGATAGCCGGGACACGAGACATGGCGAATGCCAGCCAGACGAGCGCGCACAGCGAAGCGCCAGCGATCTCCAGCGGTTTCATCACCAAGGTTGCCATCGCCGTAGTGGCGATCGCCCTGCTCTCCGTTGCCATCAGCATTGCCGGCCAGATGTTCGGCGATCGCATGCTTCTGGCAGGACACACCGACAGCACTGAAACGTTCTCCATCCGGATCGGCCAGGATACGCTTTCGCTCGAGGCGAACACGCTGCGGTTCGCCGGTCAGAGGCACAGCGGTTCCGCCGAGCGTGCGGATCTTTATTTCCTCTGGCCGGAGATGACCGGCTATCAGCGCGGTGAGCGACGGCGCTTCGACGACGTGAGCCTCGCCGACACCCTGATCTTTGTGCAGCTTTCCCAGAGCACGATGTCCCGGGACATGTCGGGGCGCGTGGAACCGATCTACTCCTATCTGTTCGACGGACCTGCCGAGCCCGGCCCGCACGGCCTTACCCTTCACCGGCTTCGCAACGATGCCGGCTATGCGAACGAAGTCATGTACACCGCACCCCGTTTCGGCCAGTCCGATTACGCGGTTCGCTGCCTGATCGCCGCTCCCGACAGCCCGCCGAGCAGCGGTGACTGCCAGCGCGACATCCATGTCGGGCGCGACCTCACCGTGCTCTACCGCTTTTCCAGCCGGCGCCTTGCCGACTGGGAGCGGATCGACGCGGCGATCCGGCAGCACTTTGAGGCGCGCCTTGGCGGCGGCGCCGAAAAAAGCTCGGATTCTCAATAAATTCGACTGAACCTGGAAACTTTCCATTCATCATAAACCACTTGGTAAGGCTGGCTGCATATCCTTGCAGAGGGTCGGAGGGGGCATCCGTATCCAGACAGATCAAGTGAAGAGTTTAGCGGTGACAAGAACAAGAACGGTTGGTTTCAGGCAGGCCCTTTCTTTCCTGATGAAGCGTCAATTGCCCATATTCGCACTGGCGTTTTCCCTCGCGCTAGGCCTCGTCGTTTCGACAGCCGAGGCCGCGCCGAAATATGCCGGGATCGTCATCGATGCCCGCACCGGCAAGACGCTCTACGAGAGCGATGCGGACTCGTTGCGCTATCCCGCATCGCTCACCAAGATGATGACGCTCTACCTCGTGTTCGAGGCGCTCGAGAGCGGTCGCGTCCGGCTCGACACAAAGGTTCCGGTTTCCAAGAATGCCGCAGCAGAGCCGCCGTCCAAGCTCGGCGTGCGTGCGGGCGGGTCCGTGACGATCGAGCAGGGTATCCTCGCTCTCGTCACCCGTTCGGCCAATGACATCGCAACCGCGCTCGGCGAATATCTCGGCGGCTCCGAATCCCGGTTCGCCCAGATGATGACCGCCAAGGCCCGTAGCCTCGGCATGAGCCGCACCACCTATCGCAACGCACACGGCCTTCCCAATACCGCGCAGATGACGACCGCCCGCGACCAGGCGATCCTCGGCGTGGCGCTGCGCCAGCATTTCCCGCAATATTACGGCTATTTCTCCACCCGCAGCTTCAAGTTCGGCAAATCCGTCATCGGCAACCACAATCGCCTGCTTGGCAATGTGCGCGGCGTCGATGGCATCAAGACGGGCTTTACACGCGCCGCCGGCTTCAACCTCGTGACCTCGGCCCAGGCCGACGGCCGCACCATCGTCGCCGTCGTCATGGGCGGCAGCTCGGGTGCGCGGCGCGATGCGACGATGCGTGAGCTGGTGGCAAAGTACATGCCGAAGGCGAGCCGCTCGGGCCGCCAGAGCCTGCTGATCGCACGCGGCAGCACCTCGGTCATGCCGGCCGACGCGATGGCCGTGGTGACGGTGGACGATATGTTGCCGCTGAACGGTCCGGTTCCGGTCGCCCGCTACGAGCAGGCACCGGTTGCGAATGCCTATGCCGCACCGACGGAAAGCGCCGCCCAATCGGCGCTGGCGCAGGTGACGGCAACGACATCGGTCGCACCGGCGATGGCGACGGCAACGAGCGTCCCGGTCCCGGCGCCCGCCCCGGCCTATATGCCGGAACAATCATCCGCGATCATCGCGCCGCAGGCGCAGGCCCCGCAGCAGGTGGCTTCGCTTTCGGTTCCCGAAGGCGTCGATGGCACGGTCACGGCCTCGACGCAGCAAGCAGCGCCGGTGTCGGGCTGGATCGTACAGGTTGGCACGTCGCCCGATCGCGACATGGCCATGGAACTCCTGCGCAAGGCGCAGGATAAAGGCGGCAAGGTATTGCGTTCCGCCACCCCATTCACGGTTGCCTACGATACGGGCGCCGCACAGGTGTACCGCGCGCGTTTCGGCGGCTTTGACGATCAGAAGTCGGCCGTCAATGCGTGCAACTCTCTGAAGAAAAAAGGAATTGGTTGCTGGGCCGCACTGCAGTAATGGCCCCGTGACCCCTCGATTTGTGTACTGCGTACGAGGGAAATTCAATGGCGACGAACGAGAACAGCCTCGATGCCGCACGGCAAGGGCAAGAGAGCGAACAGCAGTCCCGCTTTACACTGCATCCGCTTCATGAAGCCGCGATGCGGCTTGCCGACATGGGGCTCGGCAAGCCCAAGGCGAAGAGCAAGGACCTCATCGGCCTGCTGCTCAGCCACGGCGCCCGCGCCTGGCGGCAATCGCAGGCGCACGCCGACATCCACCTGCACATCGGCTCGCATCACGGTCGTTTCCCGGTTATCCTGCGGCTTAAGTAAGCCGCGCCCCACCGGGGCCGGCAAGCCGGGAGGACGACCATGCCGCTTTATCGACTTGGCAATCTGACGCCGAACACACCGGCGGACGACGCTTATTGGATCGCGCCGGACGCGCATGTGATCGGACAGGTCACGCTTGGCCGCGATGTCGGCATCTGGTTCGGCGCGGTGCTTCGGGGCGATAACGAACCCATCGTCATCGGCGACGGCACGAACATCCAGGAAGGCGTGATGATCCACGTCGATCCGGGCTTCCCCGTCACCATCGGCAAGGGCTGCACCATCGGCCACCACGCGATCGTGCACGGCTGCACGTTGGGCGACAACACGCTTGTCGGCATGGGTGCGACGGTGCTGAACGGCGCGAGGATCGGCAACAATTGCCTGATCGGCGCGAACGCGCTCGTCACCGAGGGCAAGGAATTTCCCGACAATTCGCTGATCGTCGGTTCGCCCGCCCGCGCAATCCGTACGCTGGACGAGGCGGCCGTCGCCGGGCTGAAACGCTCGGCGGAAAGCTATGTCGCCAACTGGAAACGGTTTTCGCGCGACCTCACACCACTCTGAGGTTCAGGCGGCACAGGCGGCGCAGAGGCCCCTGATCTCGATCGTGGTCTTTTCCGCGCGGAACTGCTTCGACGTCTCCCACTGGCGAAGACGGTCGTCGATCGCATGATCGTGGAATTCCGACACCTGCCCGCAACTGTTGCAGATCGCGAAGGCGACGATCCCGTGGCTGCAGCAGCTTTCCTGCGGATGGGCGCAGGCGACGAAGGAATTGATGCTCTCAAGGCGATGCACCAACCCGGTGTCCAGAAGCTTTTCGAGCGCCCGGTAGACCTGCAGCGGCGCGCGAAAACCCTGGTCGCGCAACTTGTCGAGGATCGTATAGGCCGAGAGCGGCTGGTCGGTCTGGCGCAGCACGCCGAGCACGAGGGACTGGTTCTTGGTCAGCGTTGGCTGGTTCATCGCGTGGTCTCCCTAGTGGCATCCGCCACGGCGTTCCTGCGACCGAAAGGCAGCAGGCTCACCAGAAAGATAAGAAGGGCCGCAACCACAATCGAGGGGCCGGAGGGCGTATCGTATTCGAGCGAGCCGAACAGGCCACCGACCACGGCGACGGCGCCGAGCAGGGCCGCGTAGATCGCCATTATCTCCGGCGTCGACGAAAACCGCCGCGCTGCGGCTGCCGGAATGATCAGCAGCGAGGTGATCAGCATGATGCCGACGATCTTCATGGCGATCGCGATGACCAGCGCCATCAGCAGCATGAAGAACAGGCGCGCGCGTTCGGGGTTCAGCCCTTCCGCCTCGGCCAGCTCGACATTGACGGTGGAGGCGAGCAGCGGCCGCCACAGGACCGCGATTGCCGCCAGAACTAATGCGCCGCCGACCCAGACGATGGCGATATCGGCACGGGTGACCGCGAGGATGTCGCCGAACAGGAAGGCGATGAGGTCGATTCGCACCCAGGTCATGAAAGCGACCATGACCAGGCCGATCGCCAGCGTCGAGTGGCTGAGAATGCCAAGCAACGCGTCGGACGACAGCGCCTGCCGGCGCTGGAGAAGCAGCAGCAACAACGAGACGCCGGCGGCGACAACGAAGACGCTGACCATCAGATTGAGCGAGAAGAACAGCGAGAGCGCGACACCCAGCAGGGCCGAGTGGGCCATGGTGTCGCCGAAATAGGCCATGCGCCGCCAGATGACAAAACAGCCGAGCGGGCCGGCGGTGAGCGCGACGCCGACGCCGGCGATGAGCGCGCGGACGAAGAAGTCGTCAAGCATGGCGATGTCCCTCGTGCTTCACCCCATGGGCGTGTTCGTGGTGGTCGTGGTCATGCTCGTGGTGATGGCCATCCTCCGGGTGGCAATGATCGGTGACGGTGCCGTCTGAATGGCGTACGCGACCGTCAGGCAGATGGGTGTGATCGTGATGATGGTTATAGACGGCGAGCGTGCTGCCGGCAGTGGCGCCGAACATGCGCTGGTATTCCGGACTGCGGCTGACGGCCTCCGGCGTTCCACGGCAGCAGACGTGTCCGTTGAGGCAGATCACGGTATCGGTCTCTGCCATGACGACGTGCAGATCGTGCGAGATCAGCAGGATGCCGCAGCCGGTCGACTTGCGGATCGACGTGATCAGATCGTAGAGCGCGATCTCGCCGGAGAAGTCGACGCCCTGCACGGGCTCGTCGAGCACCAACAGGTCCGGCTTCCGGGCGATGGCGCGGGCAAGAAGCGCGCGCTGGAACTCGCCGCCGGAGAGGTGTTGCACCTCGGCCTCCCTCAGGTGGGCGATACCGACCGCATGAAGCGCCGCGTCGATCTCCACCGGTGACAGCTTCATGGTGAGGGTCATCAGGCGACGGACGGTCAGCGGCATGGTCCAGTCGATCGCGAGCTTCTGGGGGACGTAGCCGACGGTGAACGGGCGATGGCGCTCGACCTCGCCCTCGTCCGGCTTCAGGACGCCGATCGCCATCTTGGCACTCGTCGACTTGCCGGAGCCGTTGGGGCCGATCAGCGTCACGATTTCGCCGGGGCTGACCGAAAAGTCGACTCCGCGCACCAGCCAGCGCCCGCTGCGGCGTACGCCAGCATTCCTGAGCGTTACCAACGGCGTCTGTCCGACAAGTTCGGAAGGGGTCATGGTTTTTCCAGTTTTTGATCTTGCCCGACGCTATGGCACACGTTATAGCGTTACGCAACGGATGTAATAACATTACACGCCTGCCAAACCGGAGCATATTCATGAAATCGTCAGTTATAGCCCTCCTCGCAACCTCGGTCGCGCTTACCTTTCTCCCCCAGGCCGCGATGGCCGCGCCGAAGGTGGTTGCCTCGATCAAGCCGGTCCACTCCCTGGTCGCGGCCATCATGGAGGGTGTCGAGACGCCGGAACTGATCGTCGAGGGCGCCGCCTCCCCGCATACCTATACGCTGCGGCCCTCCGATGCGCGGAAGCTTCAGGATGCCAATGTCGTGTTCTGGGTCGGTCATGGGCTGGAAGCCTTCCTGGAAAAGCCGCTCGAGGCGCTGTCGTCCGACGCAAAAGTTGTCGAACTAGAGGACGCGCCGGGCCTTGAGGTTCTGCCGTTCCGTGAAGGCGGCGCCTTTGAGGCGCACGATCACGGCGACCACGATCATGCACACGAGGGCGAAGAAGCCGGGCATGACGATCACGATCATGCGGCTGAAAGCGCCGAGGAGGCCCATGCGCACGAGCACGAGGATGAAGATCAAGAGCACGCGCATGAGGAAGCAGGGAACGACCGTGAGCATGGCGGCAACGACATGCACATGTGGCTAGACCCTATGAATGCGAAAGCCATGGCGAGCGAGATCGCCCGCGTGCTGGAAGAGGCCGACCCTGAGAATGCCGCGACCTACGCCAAGAACGCCGAGGCCCTGCTTGCCTCGCTCGACGCCCTCGACAAGGAGATTGCCGAGACGGTTGCGCCGATCAAGGACAAGCCGTTCGTGGTCTTCCACGACGCCTACCAGTATTTCGAGCATCGTTACGGCGTGCGCGTCGCCGGCTCGATCACCGTCAGCCCTGAAGTCATGCCCGGCGCCGATCGCGTCAGCCAGATCCATGCCAAGATCAAGGAACTGAACGCAGCCTGCGTCTTCGCCGAACCGCAGTTCGAGCCGAAGCTGATTGCGGTCGTGATGGAAGGAACGGATTCGAAGTCCGGCGTTCTCGATCCGGAAGCGGGCACGCTCACCGCCGGACCGCAGCTTTATCCGGACATGATGCGGGCGATCGCGACATCACTCAAGGACTGCCTCTCGGACTAACCGAAGCCAAACCTCTGCTATAAAACGGGGAAATCCGCATGAAGCGCCTTCCGACCACCGTCCTTTCCGGCTTCCTCGGAGCCGGGAAGACGACCCTGCTCAACCATGTGCTCGCCAATCGCGAGGGCTTGAGGGTCGCCGTCATCGTCAACGACATGAGCGAGATCAATATCGACGCGGCGCTGGTGCGCGGCGGTGACGCCAATCTCTCGCGCACCGAAGAGCAGCTCGTCGAAATGAGCAATGGCTGCATCTGCTGCACATTGCGCGAGGATCTGCTGACCGAGGTTCGACGCCTGGCCGAAGACGGCAGGTTCGACTACCTGCTGATCGAGGGCACCGGCATTGCCGAACCGCTGCCGATCGCCACCACGTTCGACTATCGCGACGAGCACGGACGCAGCCTGTCCGACGTCGCTCGACTCGATACAATGGTGACGGTGGTCGATGCCGCCAATCTGTTCGCCGATTATTCCTCGACGGATTTCCTCTCCGATCGCGGGGAGACCGCAGGTGACGGCGATCATCGGACGCTGGTGGACCTGCTGGTGGAGCAGATCGAATTCGCCGATGTCGTGGTGCTGAACAAGGTCGCCACCGCGACCGACGAACAGCGCGAGGCCGCCCGCGCCATCATCCGCGGCCTCAACGCGGATGCGCGGCTGGTGGAAGCCGATTTCGGGCGGGTGGCGCTCTCCGACGTGCTCGACACCGGTCTCTTCGATCTGGAGAAGGCGCAGGAACATCCGCTCTGGTTCAAGGAACTGCACGGTTTCAAGGACCATGTGCCGGAAACCGAGGAATACGGCATCCGATCCTTCGTCTACCGGGCGCGGCAGCCGTTTCATCCCGAACGGTTCCAGGCCTTCATCAACAAGAGCTGGGTCGGTGTCGTGCGCGCCAAGGGCTTCTTCTGGCTGGCGACGCGTCCGCACCATGTCGGCGAATTGAGCCAGGCGGGCGCGATTGTCCGGACCAGCAAGATGGGGCTGTGGTGGGCATCCGTTCCCCGCCAGCGCTGGCCGGACGATCCGGGCTTCGAGCGCATGATGGCGCCGTATCTCGATCCCGTCTGGGGCGACCGGCGCCAGGAACTCGTCTTCATCGGCGCTCAGGCGATGGACGAGGCGGCGATCCGGGCCGATCTCGATTCCTGTCTTCTCGATGCCGACGGTTTCACGCCGGAGCGCTGGCGCAACCTGCCGGACCCGTTCGCCTCCTGGGAACGCGCGGTCGCGGCGGAGTAGCACCCTCGCCTGCCGGCGTCAGCGCGGCAGGCGGTTTCTCTTTCGGAGCAGATCGAGCACCAGACCCGCGCCCGCCTCGCCCGATGGCATTTCCGTGCCCATCCGGTTCCACACGGCCTCGAAACCCTCCAGCATGGCGCGCCGCTGCAGCGTGTCAGCGGACAGCCGCTCGGTCCAGCGGGCGAGGCTTGCCGGGCGAACGACCTCGTTGATGTATTCCGGGACGATGACATAATCGGCGATCAGGTTGGGCAACGCGCCCGTCCAGGTCTTGATGCGGCCGGCAAGCAGCTTGATCAGCCAGTCGGTCTTGTAGCAGGAGACCACCGGCACACCGGCGAGACCGAGTTCGAGGATAACCGTGCCAGAGGCAGCAATTGCGGCGTCCGCAGCGGCGAAGGCCTGCCACTTCGCGGCGGGGCCGACAGAAATTTCCGGCTTCACCGTCCAACCGGCGGCTAGTTGGCGCACCAGGTTTTCCTGCCGGGTAACCGTGGGCAGGACGAGGCGCGCCGGCCCGTTGCGGGCGACGAATTCGGCCGCGGCTTCGCCGAAGACCGGCATCAGCGACCGGATCTCGCCGCCGCGCGAGCCGGGCAGCAGCATGATGGTGCGCTCACCGGCCTCGGTCGAAAGACCCCGCTCCGCCCGTTGTTGCCGCACCCGAAGCAGATCCGGGTCTGCTGTCAGGCGGTGGCCGATATAATGCGTCTCGGGGCCGCCAAGCCTTTGCATGGTTTCCGGTTCGAACGGCAGCACGGCAAGTACCAGGTCGACATAATCGAGCATGGCCTCCGCCCGATATTCCTTCCACGCCCAGACGCTCGGGCAGACATAGTCGACGACCGGCAGATCGGGTAGCGCTTTGCGAACCTTCTTTGCCACCCGATGGGTGAAATCGGGGCTGTCGACAATGAGCAGCAGGTCGGGTCTGGCAGCGACAATGGCGTCCGCCGTCCGGTTGATCAGCCGCACCAGCTTCGGCAGTTTTGAAATGACCTGGGTGAAGCCCATGATCGAGAGTTCTGAAAAGTCGAAGAGCGAGACCAGCCCCTCGGCCTGCAGCGCGTCGCCGCCGACGCCGACCAACGAAACCGGTCCGCCGTGCTGGCGCTTCAGTGCCGCGATAAGATCACCGCCGAGCAGGTCGCCCGACACCTCCCCGGCAATCACGGCGATCTTCAGCGGCGTTTCCGTCATATTCCGTCTCCCGGCAGGCTGCGGTCGAGACCGCAGACGAAGAGGCCCGCGTCGTTTGCCATCGCGACCAGCGCTTCACGATCGACGATCAGCGACCGGCCGGCTTCCACCGCGATGCCGGCAAGCCCCGCCTTCACGGCGTTCTCCACCGTCGAGCGGCCGATCGTCGGAAGATCGGCGCGGACATCCTGCTGCGGCTTGCAGAGTTTGACCAGCACGCCCTTGCGGGATTTCGAAATACGGCCCTCCGCGCGCAGGTCGGCGACGCGGGCGAGCATCGCGTCCGTCCCCTCGACACCCTCCAGGGCGACGATCCGGCCGCCGACGCTCACGGCGCCCTGCCCCACATCCAGCCGGCCGAGCGCTTCGGCCGCTTCCGCCGCGCGGGCGATGTCGCGACGATCATCCTCGCCAGGCACCACCTTGCCGATCGGGCCGGCCGTCGCCAGAAGGTCGGGCGCAATCTCGTGGGCGCCGACGACACGCACGCCCTGGGCCTCGATGAGTTCGATCACCATTTTCAGCACCACATCATCACCGCCGGCCAGCAGCGTGCGCACCACCGAAGGCAGCTTCAGGATATGGCGCAGGTTGGCGCGAATTTCGCCGAAGGCCGGTCGCCGCCGGACGCCGCCCGAGAGCACGACGCGGCCAATGGCATTCTGCTTCAGCAGGCGCGCGAGACCGGCCATGTCGCCGACGCCGATGACGGCGCTATCGAAGCCGTGCCAGTCCTGGGCCGCTTCGTTCCGTAACGGAAGGATAAAGGGGTTCTCGCCACCGGCACGCGCGGCTTGCGCAACGTAAAGCGGAAGCTTGCCGTCGCCGGCAATGATCGCCAGCCGTCCCGCGCGCGATGCGGTGGCGGCGGTCGCCATGTCAGGCCTTGCCGCGGAACGGCGAGGACAGCGCGCGATCGCTGTCGGCGGCGATGAAATCGAGGATTTCCATCACCTCCTTGCAGTCGGCGAACTCGTCGCGGATTGCAGCCGCCTTGGTGCGGATCGCCCCTTCTTCGGCGAAGATCGCCTGGTAGGCCTTGCGCACCCGGTGGATCGTCGCGCGTTCGATGCCGGAACGGGTCATGCCGACGACGTTGAGGCCGCCAAGCAGGCCCGGGTTGCCGTTCAGCATGCCATACGGAATGACGTCGTAGCTGACGGCGGACAAGCCGCCGACGAAGGCCTGACGACCGATGCGGGTGAACTGGTGCACGGCCGAGCCGCCGCCGAGGATCACGCGGTCCTCGACCTTGACGTGGCCGGCCAGCATCACGTTGTTCGACAGGATGATATGGTCGCCAAGGCGGCAATCATGCGCAACGTGCGAATTGGCAAGAAAAAGGTTGTTGTTGCCGACAACAGTCTCGCCGCCGCCCTCGGCAGTGCCCGTGTTCATCGTCACGCCTTCGCGGATGGTGCAATTTTCGCCAACGAAGAGTTTCGTTTCCTCACCCGCATGATGAATGCTCTGCGGATCGCCGCCGATGACCGCCATCGGGAAGATTCGGGTATTGCGCCCGATCGTCGTGAGCCCGGTGACGACCGCGTTCGACAAAAGCTCCACGCCCTCGTTCAGCACCACTTTCGGGCCGACACGGCAGAAGGGGCCAACGACGACATTCTCGCCGATGACCGCACCATCCTCGATGACAGCCATCGGATGGATGCGGGCGCTCGGGGCAATCTTGCTCATTTCTTTTCCTTGTCGGGCGCGATCATCGCGCCGATGTCGGCCTCGGCGACCAGAGCGCCGTCGACCTTGGCATCACAGTGGAACTTCCAGATATTGCCGCGCTGCTTCTGCTTGACGACGTGGAACTCCACCCGATCACCAGGCACCACCGGCTTGCGGAAGCGCGCATTGTCGATCGTCATGAAGTAGACGAGGTCGCCGGCGCCACCCTGGCTGCGCGCGCAGATCGCGCCCGCCGTCTGGGCCATCGCCTCGATCAGAAGCACACCCGGCATGATCGGCTGCGTCGGGAAATGACCCGTGAATTGCGGCTCATTTATGGTGACGTTCTTGATGCCGATGGCGGAATTGTCGCCGTCGATCTCGATGATCTTGTCGATCAGCAGGAACGGATAGCGATGCGGCAGGAGCCGCATAATCTCCAGGATGTCGGCCGCGTGAAGGCTCGCCTTTTCGGTTTCACTCATTGGTCTTCCCCTTCCCCTTGCGGCTTTCGGACTGGCTCATCTGCTGGGCGACATCCCGCAGGAAATCCTTCAGCGGACGGGCCGGCAGGCCGCCATATTTTTCTCCCGGCGGGACATCGGCGATGACGCCGCTCATGGCGGCGATCTGCACGCCGTCACCGACGGTGATGTGGCCGTTGACGCCGCTTGCGCCGCCGATCATGACCCCATCGCCGATGCGCGTGCTGCCGGCGATGCCGACCTGCGCGACGATGCCACAATGGCGGCCGATGCGGACGTTGTGGCCGATCTGCACGAGATTGTCGATCTTGGTGCCCTCACCGATGACGGTGTCGTCCATCGTGCCACGATCGATGGTCGTGTTGGCGCCGATCTCGACATGATCCTGAATGATGACGCGGCCGACCTGGACAATCTTCAGCATGCCACGCGGACCCGGCGCGTAGCCGAAGCCGTCCTGGCCGATACGAGCACCATCGAAGACAATGACATTGTTGCCGATCAGGGCCGACTGGATGGAACAGCCGGTGGCGATCGTGCAGTCGCGGCCAATGCGGACATTCTCGCCGATGATCGATCCGGCGCCGATCTGCGTGCCTGCACCGATCTCGACACCGGCACCGATCACGGCCATGGGCTCGATGACGACCCCGTCCTCGATCTTTGCTGTCGGATGCACATGGGCGGCGGGAGAGATATCGGGCGCAGACCGATCCAGACGTCGGGGCCGCATGGCCTGCGGGAAGAGGAGCGAGCCGGCGACCGCGAAGGCCGTATGCGGGTTGTTCGTCACCAGAACCGGGATGTGTGCGGGAATCGCGGAGCGCAATTCAGGGGCACAGAGGATTGCGGACGCCTTGCAGGTCTTCAGTTCGTCACGGCTACGGCGCGACAGAATATAACACAGGTCACCCTCCTTCGCCCGGTAAACGGGGGAAAGAGAGCGAATCTGCGTGTCTGATTTGCTGGCGTCTTCCAAAGTCGCGCCTATACGCGCGGCGAGCGCCCCAAGGGCAAAGCCGTCCTGGGGCGGGAAGAAGATATTATGCTCCATCGAGCAAAGCCTCGGAGTCTTTCAGGCGGCGGCCTAAGCCGCCGCGATTAGAATTGGCCGGCCATCGAGAACCGGAAGTTCTGCTCCTTGTCGTAGTCCTCCTTGAGGACCGGGACAGCATAGTCGAACCGCAGCGGACCAAAGGGCGACAGCCAGATCACGCCAACACCGACCGAGGCACGCCATGCCATGTCGTCGCCGACGATCGTTTCACCACCGCTCGGAACGTCATTGCCGTAAAGCGTACCGGCATCGGCGAACAGCGCGCCGCGAACGTTGAGATCCTGCGGAATGGCCGGCATCGGGAAGTTGACTTCAGCCGAAGTGGTGAAATAGGTCGTCCCGCCGAGCGAATCGTCGTCGCCGCGGACACGCGGGCCGATACCGTTGTTCTCGAAGCCGCGGATTTCCTTGCCGCCGATCCGGAACTGGTCGAAGATGTTCAAATCGTCGCCGGTCGCAATGACATGGCCTGCGCTCGCGGACACCGAGCCGACGAGATCGAACTCATCCGACAGCGTATGGTAGTAGCGGATCTTGCCGTAGAGCTTGTAGAACTCCGAATCGCCGCCGATACCGGCATATTCATGCGTGAAGCTCGCATAGATGCCTTCATGCGGGTTCAGGCGATCGTCGACCGTGTTGTAGACCAGCTGATGCGACAGGATCGACTGCTGGTACTTCTCTCCATCGACAAGGTCGACGTAGGGATCGGAAAGCTTGTCGTCCGCGGTATTCGGAATACCGTCCGCACCGAAAGCGCCGTCTTCCTTGTACTTGAGCTCCTTGTAGGTGTAACGAACCGTCGTCGCCAGATCCTCGGTGATCGGCGCCGTGACGCGGAAGGTTACGCCCTGCTCTTCGTAGTCATAGTAGTCGTAGCTGCTGGTCGAGTTGCGGAACAGATCAAAGCCCGCAGCAAGACGGTAGCCGAGGAAATACGGCTCGGTGAACGAGAAATTGTAGCTGCGGGCATTGTCCAGACCGCCGCCGACAGCGAGACGGATGAACTGGCCGCGACCGAGGAAGTTCTTTTCCTCGACGGACGCTTCGACTACGACACCGTCGTCGACAGAGTAGCCAGCGCCGATACCGAACGATCCGGTCGACTGATCCTCGACATCCACCACGATGACAACGCGGTCGGCAGAGCTGCCAGGGGCAGTCGAGATATTGACCGTCGTGAAGTAGCCGAGAGCCTCAAGGCGGCGCTTGGCACGCGAGATGACTTCCTGGTTGAAGGCATCGCCTTCGGAGATATCGAACTCGCGGCGGATCACGTAATCACGCGTGCGGGTGTTACCGCGGATTTCGATGCGCTCAACATAGGCGCGCTCGCCCTGGTCGACGAGATAGGTCACGCCGATCGTGTTATCTTCGAAGTTGCGGTCGCCGCGCGGTACGATTCGGGCGAAGGGATAGCCCTGCGACGAAACCCGGCGCGAGATGGCTTCCATCGACTTCTGGATATCGGAGGCGTTGTAGATGTTGCCGGTGCGCGTCTCGAGCATGCGCTCGAGTTCAGCCGGATCAACGCCCTCGACAGTCGACTCGACCGCGACGTTGCCGAAGCGGTAACGCTCACCTTCCTCGACCGTGATCGTCAGGGTGTATTCGTTGCTTGCTTCATCGAGAACGGCATCAGAGGAAATGACGCGGAAGTCGGCATAACCGTGATTGTAATAGAACTGGCGCAAAGCCTCTTCGTCGGCGCGAAGCTTGTCGGCGTTATAGACGTCCTTGCGGGTCAGGAAGGACAGTATGCCCGATTCCTTCGTCTGCAGAACAGCGCCGAGACGACCGTCGCTATAGGCCTGGTTGCCGACAAAATTGATGTTCTTGATCTTGGTGCGATCACCTTCGTTGATCACGAAGGCCAGGTTCACGCGACCTTCGCCGACGGGAACGACCTGCGTGGTGATCTCGACATCGCTGCGGCCGATGGCGCCATAGGCTTCCCGGATGCGTTCGATGTCGGAGGAGATCAGCGCGTCGCTGTAGGGACCGAGCGGCTGGGTCTGGACCAGACCCTGGAGACGATCGTCCTTAATCTTGCGGTTGCCGTTGAAGACGACCTGGTTGACGAGCTGGTTCTCGGACACAGTAACGACCAGCGTGCCGCCGGATACGGCGATGCGAACGTCGGAGAAGAAACCTGTCTCATAAAGACGCTTTACCGACTCATCGATGTCGGCACTGGAGAAGTTCTGGCCCGGGCGGATTGTGATGTTGGAGCGGACCGCGTCGACGCCGGTGCGCTGCGCACCGCGGACTTCGATTCGCTGGATGACCGCCGCTTCCGCCGCGACAGTAGATGCCAGAACAGCAATACCCGCGCCCGAGGAAGCAACACCTGCAGACAGCGCAAACGCCGATACTGCGTTCAAAAACCTCGAACCAGCTTTCATAGTCTTACTTTCAACCTTTTTCCGTTGCCCCACAGCCAAGTGTCCCGACTCCGGCTCGTGAGAGGTTTTACCCGGTTTTCCCCTACAAGCAAGGTGGACCGTTAAATTCTATTTACTTCATTTGGAGGCGTGTCACATCCGCCACTATCAGTTTGAAACATCGTAAACAAATCCTATCCGGATTGGCAAGACGGCCACCTCGCCCGCACCTACCCGATCAACCGGGTGATATCGTTCCAGGTGGCGAACACCATCAGCGACAGGATCATTGCCAGACCGATACGGAAGGCTATTTCCTGCGCGGCCTCACCGACCGGACGTCCCCTCACCGCCTCTAGCGCATAAAGCACCAGATGGCCGCCGTCGAGTACCGGAACCGGCATCAGGTTCAACAATCCAATGGAAACCGAGAGCACGGCGGCAAGCTGCAGGACCGCAGCCACGCCAAGCGTTGCCATCTGGCCGGAAGCCTGCGCGACACGGACGGGACCGCCCAGCTGGTCGGCATTCATGCGGCCGGTGACGAGATTCGCCAGATAATCCATGGTGCCGGTGACCACGTGCCAGGTCTGGCGAACGCCCTCGGCGACGGCCTCGACCGGTGTCAGTTCCTCGACGCGGAAATTGCCGGCCTCCTGATTGGTGATGATGCCGATGAGGCCGACTTCCATCGTGTTGCCGAACTGGTCGGTGATTTCGCTGCGCTCCGGCACCATGGGCAGGCGCAGCTCTTCATCGCCGCGGCGCAACGTGACGGTGATCGGGATTTCCGGGCGGACGGAGACATAGCGCCGCACGTCGTCGAAAGTCTGGACGCGGACATCGTCGAGCGCCAGCAGCACGTCGCCCGGCAGAACCCCGGCGGCCTCGGCGGCGCTCGGCGACTTGACCTCGGCGACGACCGGATCGGCGATCGGCTTGCCGAAGATGCCGAAGAGAACGGCGAAGATGACGATCGCCAGCAGGAAGTTGGCGATCGGTCCGGCCGCGACGGTCGCGGCCCGCTTCCAGAGCGCTGCGCCAGACAGGGTCTGCGCCTTTTCCTCCGGCGACAGGCTATCGTAGGCGTCCTTCTCGGGACGGCTCGAGGCATCGGCATCGCCGAAAAAGCGGACATAGCCGCCCAGCGGAATGACGGAAATCTTCCAGCGCGTGCCGTGGCGGTCGGTGAAGCCGACGAGTTCCGGACCGAAACCCACGGAAAAGGCAAGGATCCGGATGCCAGACCAGCGCCCGACCAGATAGTGGCCCATTTCATGGACGAAGACGAGCAGCGACAGGACCAGAACGAACGGCACGATATAGCCCGTCAGGAAGCCGAACACCGATGCGACAAATTCCATTTCTTCAAGCCTTTCCGCTGTCGCCGGCCCGTTTTAGAGGCCGAACAGGAAACCACCCAGTGTCGCGACCGGTCGACCGGTCGAAGCCGCGTGGAACACGGCGAGAAAGAACGCGGTGAAACAGGCAAAAACAAGTCCGTCGACCCGATCCATCACACCGCCGTGGCCAGGGATCAGGTGGCTGGAGTCCTTCACGCCGAATCGACGCTTGATGAAGGACTCGAAGAGGTCGCCGATCTGGCTGAAAACCGACAGCAGCAAGGCGACGACCACGACCCACAGACCGACGTTCTGGAAATAGACGAGCGCGAGCGAGACGCCGCCTATGACACCGGCGAGCGTGCCGCCGATCGCGCCGGACCAGGTCTTGCCGGGGGAAATGCGCGGCGCGAGCTTCGGTCCGCCAATCGCGCGCCCGACGAAGTAGGCGAGAATATCGGTCGACCAGACGACGGCGAAAACGAACAGCATGGCGGCAAAGCCGACCGCATCGTTGCCGCGGATCTCCGCCAGCGCCACGGCCGTCAGCCCCGCATAGGCGATGCCGCCGGGCAGCCAGCCGCTCCACACCCTGACGATGGAGAGGATCAGCGCGGTGACGAAAAAGCCTGCTAGCAGCGGTACGGTGAGATCCGGCTCGCCGAACAGCATGTTGAGCGAGACGACGCCGACCGACAGCCACCCCCAGCTATGGCCCGGAACGGACCGTTCGTAGAGCCGCGTCATCTTCGACCACTCGTAGAACACCAGAAGCGCGATCGCGGCGGCTAGAATACGGAAGGCGAAGCCGCCGAACCAGGTGGCCGCGACCACGACCGCGATCAGGACGATCGAGGAGTAGATTCGCAGTGTAAGCTCGCGCGACATGGACATCACGACCTGACGGCGACCGGCGGCCGGCCGGCGAGCCCGCCGAAGCGGCGCTCGCGCGCGGCGAACCGATCGAGGGCCCCTAGGAAGACCTCGCGGCTGAAATCCGGCCAGTATTCCGGCACGAAGACGAGTTCGGAATAGGCAGCCTGCCAGAGCAGGAAATTCGAAAGACGCTCCTCGCCAGAGGTGCGGATGATGACATCGGGATCGGGAATGCCGGCGGTGTCGAGGCGTTCGCCGATCGCCTCGACCGTCAACGCCTCCGGCGGCAGGCGGCCTTCGGCGACCTCGCGCGCCAGTGTAACCGCGGCCCGCGCGATCTCGTCCCGCGCTCCGTAGTTGAAGGCGATCACCAGCGTCAGCCCCGTGTTGTCGCGGGTGGTCTCCTCCGCCTCGATCAGCAGCGGCAGGATGTCGTCACGCAGGTTGTTGCGGTCGCCGATGACCCGGACCTTGACGTTTTCCGCATGCAATTCAGCGAGATCGCGGCGAATGAACATGCGCAAGAGGCCGAAGAGATCGTTGATCTCGGTGGCTGGCCGACGCCAGTTTTCCGATGAAAAGGCAAAGAGGGTCAGATAGCGGATACCCACATCGCCCGCCACGCGGACGGCCTCGCGCACCGCCTCGACCCCCTTGCGATGCCCGACGGTCCGCGGAAGTCCGCGCGCATTCGCCCAGCGGCCGTTGCCGTCCATGATGATGGCGACATGTTCGGGCGGAGTGCGGTCGTCGGATATCGTCATGGGAGGTTCCGGATTAGGCAGCGGTCGATGCAGTGCAGTGCAGCATCAGACCTGCATGATTTCCTTTTCCTTCTCCGCGAGCAAGCGGTCGACGTCGGAAATCGTGTCATCGGTCAGCTTTTGCACCTTCTCGGAATGGGCGCGACTGTCGTCCTGGCCAATGACGCCGTCCTTCTCGGCCTTTTTAAGGCCGTCCATGCCGTCACGGCGCACATGGCGAATCGCAACCTTGGCCTTTTCGGCATATTCGTGCGCGATCTTGACCAGCGACTTGCGGCGCTCTTCGTTGAGTTCCGGTAGCGGAATGCGAAGATTCTGGCCATCGATGATCGGATTGAGCCCAAGATTGGCCTCGCGGATGGCGCGATCAACGGCATTGACCATCGACTTGTCCCAGACAGAGATGCCGAGCATGCGTGGTTCGGGAACGGTCACGTTCGCGACCTGGTTCAGCGGCATGCGCGAACCGTAGGCTTCGACCGTGACGGGGTCGAGAAGGTTGGCCGAGGCGCGGCCGGTGCGCAGCGACGCGATGTCGTGCTTGAACGCGTTGATCGCGCCTTCCATGCGGCGCTTCAGGTCGTTGAAGTCGATGCCTTCACTCATGGTCATGTCTCCCATTCTTTACTGGCGGTGCCGCGCCCCGGTGGGCGAAGCCGCCGTTCTCAGGTGTCGCTGACGATGGTCTTGCGGCCGCCGCCGGACAGGATTTCGCAGAAACCACCCTTCTCGTGGATCGAGAAGACGATGATCGGGATGGAGTTTTCGCGCGCGAGCGCGACAGCGGCCACGTCCATGACCGCAAGACCGCGCTCGAGAACCTCGCTGTGGGTCAGCTGGTCGAAGCGCGTCGCGTTCGGGTCCTTCTTCGGGTCGGCGGAATAGATGCCATCGACCTGGGTACCCTTGAAGATCGCCTCGGCGCCCATTTCGGCGGCACGCAGAGCGGCAGCCGAGTCGGTCGTGAAGAACGGGTTGCCGGTGCCGCCGGCGAAGATCACCACCCTGCCCTGCGACAGGTGGTGGATCGCGGCGCGCTGCGAGAAGCTCTCGCAGATCTCAGGCATGGCGATCGCCGACAGGACAACGGTATCGATATCAAGCTTGCGCAGCGATGTGGCGAGCGCCAGCGCGTTGATGACGGTCGCCAGCATGCCCATGTGGTCGCCCGTCACACGGTCGCCACCCTTGGAGGCGACAGCAACGCCGCGGAAGATATTGCCGCCGCCGACGACGACACCCACCTCGACCCCCATCCGCCGCGCCTCAGCGATATCGCCGGCGATGCGGTCGGCGACCGCGACGTCGATGCCGAAGCCCTGGCTGCCCATCAGGGCTTCGCCGGAGGCTTTGAGAAGGACGCGCTTGTAGAGAGGGGTGGAGGTCATACTGGCTCCTGTCGATGAACTTACTGCCCGATACACGAAGGGCACCGCGTTGTCACGCGATGCCCGATCTTTTCCAAAACACGGACAAGGCGTCCGTAATCAGCCCTTGGCGGCAGCGGCAACTTCGGCGGCGAAGTCGGATGCTTCCTTCTCGACGCCTTCGCCGAGCAGCAGGCGGGCCATGCCGACCACTTCGATCGGAGCGCCCACTTCCTTCTCGGCTTCCTTGACGGCGGCGCCGACGGTCAGCTCCGGATTGATGACGAAAGCCTGCGAGAGAAGGGCGACTTCCTCGAAGAACTTGCGCATGCGGCCTTCGACCATCTTCTCGATGATGTTGTCCGGCTTGCCAGAGGCGCGCGACTGCTCGATGAAGACGTTGCGTTCGCGCTCGGCGACGGCGGCATCGACTTCCTCGGCGCGGATCGCCAGCGGATTGGTGGCGGCGACGTGCATGGCGACCTGACGACCGATGGCAGCGAGCGCATCCTTGTTGCCGGTCGACTTCAGCGCGACGAGAACACCAAGCTTGCCAAGGCCGTCGGCGACGCCATTGTGGATGTAGGTCGCGACGACGCCGTCCTCGACCGAGAGCTTGACGGCGCGGCGCAGCGTCATGTTCTCGCCGATATGGGCGATCGCGTCCTTGATCGTGTCGGCGACGGACTTGCCGGTGGCCGGATAGCTGGCGGCGGCAATGGCGTCGACGGTGCCGTCGGTGCCGAGCGCGACCGAGGCAACGCCACGGACGAGATCCTGGAACGCGTCGTTACGGGCGACGAAGTCGGTTTCGGAGTTGACCTCGACCACGACGGCGGAGGTGCCGGCGCTGGCGATGCCGACCAGACCTTCAGCAGCGGTACGACCCGACTTCTTGTCGGCCTTGGCGATGCCCTTGGCGCGCAGCCAGTCGATGGCGGCTTCCATGTCGCCGTCGGTCTCGGCGAGAGCCTTTTTGCAGTCCATCATACCCGCGCCGGTCTTCTCGCGCAGTTCCTTCACCAGTGCAGCAGTGATTTCAGCCATTGTTTGCCTCTTGATCGTTTTCGCGGACGCAGGACGCACGATGGGCGCCTGGCCCGTGTCGGGCACGACATGTACCCGCAACATGACAACGTGATGAACCGGTCACCACGGAAAATGGAATGTCCCAGGCTTTGCGGACCAAATGCCCTCGCCTGAAAGAAACCGGCCGCCGAACGACCTTTCGGCGCGGCGGCCAGTCATGATCGCGTCAGAAGCGGCGATCAGGCGCCGGCTTCTTCCTCGAGAGCCGGCTCGACCGGAGCTTCGGCCGATGCGCCGATGTCGCGGCCTGCCGCGCCCTGCTGGCGAGCGATGCCGTCGATGGCAGCACGCGCGATCAGGTCGCAGTAGAGAGCGATGGCGCGCGAGGCGTCGTCGTTGCCCGGGATCGCGTAGTCTATCTGGTCCGGATCGCAGTTGGAGTCGATGATGGCAACGACCGGGATACCCAGGCGCTTGGCTTCATCGATGGCGATCTTTTCCTTGTTGGTGTCGATGATGAACATCAGGTCCGGAGTGCCGCCCATGTCGCGGATACCGCCGAGAGCCTTGTCCAGCTTCTCGCGCTCGCGCTCGAGGTTCAGGCGTTCCTTCTTCGTGAAGCCCGAGGCTTCCGAGTTCAGGATCTCGTCGAGCTTGCGCAGGCGCTGGATCGAGTTCGAGATGGTCTTCCAGTTGGTCATCATGCCGCCGAGCCAGCGGGAGTTGACGTAGTACTGGGCCGAACGCTTGGCGCTGTCAGCGATGATTTCCGAAGCCTGGCGCTTGGTGCCGACGAACAGAACGCGGCCGCCACGAGCGACGGTGTCGGAAACGACCTGGAGGGCCTTCGACAGCATCGGGACGGTCTGAGCGAGGTCGATGATGTGGATGTTGTTGCGGTCGCCGAAGATGTACGGCTTCATCTTCGGGTTCCAGCGGTGAGTCTGGTGGCCGAAGTGGACGCCGGCTTCCAGAAGCTGGCGCATGCTAAAATCGGGCAAAGACATGCCTGTCATTCTCCTTTTCCGGTTGAACCCCCGCGTGGCGAACAGCACCCCTTTCGGCGTGCCACCGGGCGGAACGGACCGGATTTCTCCCGGACAATCCCAAGCCACGCGTGTGGAATGGAGGTGGCCTTATAGCCAAGGCGCCGGGAAATCAAGGCATTTGTGACAGAAAGACGGGATTAGTGCCGGGGCGACGCCCTACTTGCAGTCGCCGTCGCCCAGAATCTCCAGCCGGGACAGCTTGCCGGTGAGGACGAAATCCCCGTAATCCAGCGTCAGGTCGCGGGTGATGCCGTTTTCATAGAGCTTGAAGGAATTGGTATAGATCGGCAGCTGATCGCCGGCGCCCGCCTCGTCGAAATAGGCGATGGAGACGGGCCAATAGCTCGACTTGGCGAGATCGCCGGCCGCCTTGACTTCCGGATCCTCGGCCGTCGAGGGCTGCGAATTGCCGACGACGATGGTCGTCATGTAGCTGCGATCGCCGTCCTCGGACCCGTCGAAAATCCGCGCCTCGAAGATCGCACGGCCTTGCCTCGCGCGGTCGATGATCTCAAGCATGTGCTCGGCTGGAAAATGGCTGCTCGCCAGTTCCACGGTGCGACGCGCTGGCTCGGACAGTTCTATCTTGACGCCTTCCTTCTCCTCCTGGGCCAGGCCGCTGACATCCTTGTCGAGCTGATCGTCGGTAAAGGACTTCGATTCGAACTCGAAGGTGCCCGCCTTCAAGTCTTCGAACATGACGCTCTGCTGGTCGGTCACGCGCACCTGGTCGCCGGTGTCGATCCGGTTCACGAAGCGGTAGTTCGTCGTGTAGCCGGCGCATTCGGAACCGCTGAACTCGAACACGAGCCGGCCGCTCAGTCCCTCGATGCCGGAGCGTTCGGAGGCTTCCTTGAGCTCGATGTCGTAGACGGCGCGGTGCGGAACGAGGCCCGCGGCGATCGTGGCGCTGGCGCTCGCGGCGCTGAGGCAGCCTGCCGTTGCGACCACGGTGGCGACGATCGCCGTCCTCGAGCTTTGCATGCAATTCCTCCTGTCGGACTCGCCGCCGATGCGATAAGAACTCTCTCGGTTCAGGCGAGGCATTTGCCCCTCTGAATGCAGCATTCTTGAAGATTTTACAACAAATCCGGGAAACGAAAATGTCCGACGTCATCGAAAACCGCCTCCAGGAGCGGGGCATCACCCTGCCCGCCGCCGCAGCGCCGGCCGCCAACTACGTGCCCTACGTGATCAGCGGCAATCTGCTCTTTCTCTCCGGACAGCTCCCGATGGAAAATGGCAAGGTGGCGGTGACAGGTCTCGTCGGTAGCGAGGTGGCTCTGGCCGACGCGCAGCGCGCGGCAGAACTCTGCGCCATCAACATCCTGGCTCAGGCGAAGGCAGCGCTGTCCGGCGATCTCGGACGCATCAAGCGCATCGTCAAGCTGAACGGCTTCGTGGCGTCGGGCGCCGGCTTCACCGACCAGCACCTCGTCATCAATGGCGCATCGAACCTCATCGCCGACATCCTTGGCGATGCCGGCAAGCACGCGCGTGCCGCCGTCGGCATGGCCTCGCTGCCGCTCAATGCCACCGTCGAGATCGACGCCATCATCGAGATCGCGTGACATGGGCAAGCTCGACTGGCTGACAGAGCGCCCGATCGCGCATCGCGGCTATCACGACATGAACAAGTCGGTCTGGGAGAACACGCTCTCGGCCTTCGCCCGCGCCATCGAGGCGGGTTTCGCGATCGAGTGCGACATCCAGCTGTCCGCCGACAGCGTGCCCATGGTGTTCCATGATCACGACCTGCAGCGGCTTTGCGGCATCAACGGCGAGGTGCGGGAGCGCACCGCTGCCGAACTCGGCATGCTGTCGATCGGCGGCACGTCCGACCGCGTTCCGACACTGAAGCAGATGCTCGCACTCGTGAAAGGCCAGGTGCCGCTCGTGATCGAGCTCAAGGGCATAGGCGCGGTTGAGGACGAGGGCTATGTGGATGACGTTCTCGACGCGCTAGAGGGATACCAGGGCCATGTCGCGCTGATGAGCTTCGACCACTGGCTTTTGAAGGCGCTGAAGGAGGCCGACTGCCCCTACCCTGTCGGGCTGACGGCGGAAGGGGCCAAGCCGGAGGATTTCTTCACCCACGACGAGGCCATGGCCTGGGGGCTGGATTTCATCTCGTATGCGGCCGCCCACTTGCCGAACAGCTTCATCACCGCGCAGCGCCAGCGCGGAATTCCGGTCATTACCTGGACGGTCAGGGATGAAATCATGCGGGCGCATACCTATACCTATGCGGAGCAGATGACATTCGAGGGTTTTGACCCGCGGGAGAGCCAGACAGCCACGGCATGACCGACAGCGTCACCATCCGGATCGCACGATCCTTCGACGATATCGCGCCCGCCATGTGGGCGCGCCTTTCCGGCACATCGAAACGCGACGGAATGCCCTATCATCCGTTCCTGTCGCATGCCTTCCTGTCGGCGCTCGAAGCCTCGGGATCGGCCGTACGGGAGACCGGTTGGCTGGGCCACCATCTTCTTCTGGAGCGCGGAGGCGACCTTCTCGGCGCAATTCCCGCCTACCTCAAGAGCCATAGCCGCGGCGAATACGTCTTTGACCAGGGCTGGGCCGATGCCTTCGAGCGCGCCGGCGGTTCGTATTACCCCAAACTGCAGTGCTCAATTCCCTTCACGCCGGCGACAGGCCCGAGGCTTCTGGTGGCCGAAGGGCAAAATCCGCGCGAGATTCAGGGATTGCTTGCCGCCGGCCTGCAGCAGGTCGTGCGCGAGCTTGGCGTCTCCTCCGGACATGTCACGTTTCTGCCCGACGCGGAGGTATCCGTCTTCGAAGACGCCGGCTATCTGCACCGGACGGACCAGCAGTTCCATTTCATCAACAACGGTTACGCAGATCACGAGGCGTTCCTCGGCGAACTCTCGTCCTCCAAGCGCAAGAACCTGCGCAAGGAGCGGCGCAATGCGCTTGCCAACGGAATCGAGATCGACTGGCTGACGGGGTCGGATCTCACCGAGGATATCTGGGACCAGTTCTACGCCTTCTATATGGACACCGGCAGCCGCAAATGGGGCCGTCCGTATCTGACGCGCCATTTCTACTCGCTGATCGGCGAAGGCATGGCCGACGACGTGCTTCTCGTGATGGCAAAGCGCGAGGGCCGCTATATCGCCGGTGCGATCAACTTTATCGGGACCGAGGCGCTCTACGGGCGGCACTGGGGCTGCGTCGAGGACCATCCCTTCCTGCATTTCGAGGTCTGCTATCACCAGGCGATCGACTTCGCCCTGTCGAAGGGTTTGAAGCGGGTCGAGGCGGGTGCGCAGGGTGAGCATAAACTGGCGCGGGGCTACGTGCCGGTGACGACCCATTCCGCACACTACATTTCCCATCCGGGCCTGCGCCGGGCGGTTGCAGACTATCTCGAGCGGGAACGGCTCGAGGTGGAGCATATCGGCGACTATCTCAGCGAACATACGCCGTTCCGCAAGGGTGAGCGGCAGCAGGCGGAAAGCGATGATTGACGGCTTGATCGGCATGACGGGCCGTCGTTAAGTACGCGCGACAATGAGGAGAGTCCCATGACCAGCTATGACAGCGACAACGTCTTCGCCAAGATCCTGCGCGGTGAAATCCCGTCCGTGAAGCTTTACGAGGATGACGACACGCTGGCTTTCATGGACGTGATGCCACAGGCGCCGGGCCATCTGCTGGTCATTCCGAAGGCGCCCTCCCGCAACATGCTCGATGCCGACCCAGCCGTCCTCGCGAAGGTCATCCCGGTGGTGCAGAAGCTTGCGGTCGCCGCAAAGGAAGCCTTCGAGGCCGATGGCGTGTTCGTGGCGCAGTTCAACGAACCGGCAGCAGGGCAGACGGTCTTCCACCTGCATTTCCACGTGATCCCGCGCCACGACGGCCAGCCGCTCAAGCCGCACAGCGGCGGCATGGAGGATATCGAGGTGCTGAAGGCGAACGCGGAAAAGATCAAGTTGGTACTCTAGCGCACCAAAGGCCGTTTTTTTGGCCAGACTAAAATTGGGTCTTGTTAATAACGCATTTCACCCGCATGATGATGATATCGACAGCATTTTGAAACGGGCGCTGTCGGCGGGAGGCTCGTTACCTTTGCCCCAAGCCAAGGAGGACATCATGTCTTCCATGCCCACCATATCAGGCGTCGACGTTCGTCGCCGCCGTGCATATCAACCGAAACGGGCGGTTTCGGTTCCTAGTACAGAAGTCCGATCCGCTTTTCATTGCTCTCTCTCCAACAGGAGGACGGAACGATGAACCAGCAACGCTATGAATGCATCAGGGAACCCGACGGTCGTTGGACTGTCATTGATACCTTCACCAACCGGCCATCGCTCATCGGTGACCGCGAGGCTTCGTCGCTCCGCCAGCACGAGGCGATCGAGGTGACAGAGCTTTTGAACCTCATTCCGCTGTCTCCCTACCCGCAACGGTACGGGCAGGGTTAAGCGCGCCACCCACGGCCCCTCCTGACGAGGGGCTGACATAGCCGTTGCGATCAGGGAACGGCCAGGTCTTCAGCATCTCCATATCCGGCTGGAACACCTCCACCTTCAACGGGTGACAGGTGGCTGTATCGCTCGAATGCTCGGCGCTACAGTCGCCGCCCGGGCATGCCGAAAGACCACCCAGAAGATCGATCTCCGCGAAAAACTCCAGGTAGTCGCCCGGACGGACCGGGCTTGCCTTCATGAAATACTGGTGCGTATCGGCGGTGAAGCCGGTGCACATGAAGACGTTCAGTACATCGTGGACGAACGGTTCGGCTTGGCCGAATGTCATGCCGCGTGCGCCGGCGAGCGCGCGCGTCAGGTTGGAATGGCAGCAGTGGTGATAGTCGCCGCCGGCAAGCAGGCGGTGGGTGTAAGGATCGCAGCGCGTCCCGATGACGTCGTGGACGCCGCCGCCATAGTCGTCGAAGCCGTACCATCCGAGCGTGTCATGCGTGATCGTCGCCATCGGCCTGAGATTCGGCAGATTGCTCCACAAGCGGTTTCCGGTCGTGACATGCGTTGCGTGCAGCGCCCGCGTCTTGCCGCTGAAGAACCGCTCATTGAGATCGTTGGCGTTCCAGAGATTGAGATCGCCGACCTGCGGGCCCTCGATGCTGACGATGCGGAAGAAATGTCCCTTCGGCACGGCGAACGTCCGCCCCTCGCGCGGCGGCACGATGACTTCGTCGATCTTCTCGATCGTCGCCCGCGCCCTGTCGAGCAAGGACATATCGGGCGCCGGCAGGGTCTCGTTCGGATAGCAGATGACCGGCTGGACGGCGCGGCGGGCCGCAGCATCGGCAGGGGTGGCGACGGAGGCGTTCGACGTCATGACATGTCCTTCAGTTCTTCCGGGGTTTTCCCCCACTCTCTTCAGCATCCTGACCTGCCGCGTGACAAACTGCCATTCCAAGAGCGGCAGCGGCTTTTCCGTGGGGCTCACAACAGCGCCAGGCCCGCCGCCAGCAGCACGATCGGCACCACAACGCCAACGGCAACGCGCTGGCCGGTGGCAAGGAAGGCGGCAAAGCCGGCGAGCGTCGCCCCGAGCCGCAACCACAGCGGCGTTTCCGCGAGTGAGCCGGTGGGAAACACGATCAGCTTCACCGTGACCGCCATCACCAAGGCCGTCGCCACGGCCTTCACCCAGCGCAGCGCCTCGGATTCCTCGTCCAGCCGGTTGCCGGCCAGAACTCCCAGCCAGCGCCAGATATCGGTCGCCAGCCAGCCGGCGACGATGATGACGACATAAACCCAGTAGTCGGACATCACGGCATTCCCTCGTCCGGCGCCACCCTGGCCGCTTTCGAGCGCCTGATCTGGCGGTCGATCACCCACGCGAGCGTTCCGCCGCCAATGCCGGCGATCAGGATATCCATGCCAGGCGCGACAAGGGCGAGCACCGGACCGCCGACCGCTCCGATGACGAAAGCGAGCTTCAGCAGGGGCTGGCGCGACGTCGCCCAGATCGAGGCGATGAAATAGACGGGTGTGAGGAAATAGAGAATACCGGCGACAACGGGCGGAAAAGCCGCGACAAGGCCGAAACAGATGCCGACCAGAGCCGTGTTGACCAGCGTCAGCGTCATTCCGAAGCCGGCGAAATAGGTGGTGCGATGCTCGCGCGGGACCGCGCTGATCGTGCGGGTGGCAAAGACCCAGGCGGTGATGGCGACGAAATGCGAGAGGAACAGCAGCCACCAGGTCGGCGTCCGCTCGCTGCGCATGTCTGGCACCAGAGACGCGACCATCGGCATCATCCGGATCGACGAGAGCGAGACAGCGAGGATGATCGCGAAGAGATGGGCGCCGCTTACCAGCATGCCTGTGAGGATCATCTTGGCCGGCAGCGCCCAGACCATCAGCGTCATGAACATTGCCTCGCCGCGCGTCAGTCCGGCCTCGAAGGCGAAGGCGGCGAAGCCGACGAAGGAGGTCATCAGGATCAGCGCCGGAAGCGTGAAGATTCCCCGCGCGCCGGCAAGGAACCAGTGGAGTGAGGATGATGAGTATGCTGCTTCGGACATCGATCTACCGCTAGCGCAAACGCGCGGCACGGGCAATGCGCCTGTCATGCCGGCTTGGCGAGCAAACCCGCCGCGAGCGCCCGGAATGCCTCCAGCGCTTTCGGCAGCACGCCTTTGGGATCGTCACTCGCAGCCACCCACAGCGCCGCGTTGAGCGCCGCGCCGCTCACCAGCCGCGCCGCCGCCTCGGCGTCGAGCGGCTTCATGACGCCACGCTCGATCAGCTTCTCCACCGTTCGGCGCGTGACCTGCAGGCAGCTGTTCTGGCTCGGCCACAGCGACGGATCGCCGAGCACGGCGGGACCGTCGAGCAGGACGATGCGCTGGACCTCGGGATCAAGGGCCATCTCGATATAGGCAGCGCCCTCGGCCAGCAGGCCGTCCCAGTCATCGGCGGTCTCTGCGCCGATCTGCTGGGCGCGGGCGGCCATCTCGCTGTCGATCTGATCGACGACGGCGGCCAGCAGGCCGCGCTTGTCGCCGAAGTTGTGGTAGAGGGCGCCGCGCGTCAACCCGACCTCAGCCGTCAGCTCGTCCATGGACGCGGCCGCATAGCCCTTTTCCGCGAACGCCTTGCGCGCCGCGCCGATCAGCTTGGCGCGGTTTTCCTCCATCGTTTCTGCACGGCTTTTGGCCATTCGGCTACTCTTTCACATACGTAACGTATTTCAACTTGACATACGGCGCGTATGTCATCAGATTACATACGCACCGTATATGAAAATTGAAGACCTGGAAAGCCGGCGGCGCATGACGTCCGCGGAACGGGTCTCGTCATGCCATAGATAAGGAAAATCAATGTCCAAGCCTCAACCCGTCTTCCCCGCCAATCGGCACGCGCTCTATGAAGAGCATGGCTATTCCGCCGCAATCCGATCCGGTGATCTCCTGTTCGTCTCCGGCCAGGTGGGCAGCCGTACAGACGGCACCCCGGAACCCGATTTCGCGAGGCAGGTTGAGCTTGCCTTCGACAATCTGCGGGCGACGCTCGCAGCCGCCGGGTGCGGCCTCGATGACATCATCGATGTGACGACCTTCCACACCGACCCGGAAAACCAGTTCGGCACCATCATGGCCGTGAAGCAAGCCGTGTTCCCGAAAGCGCCCTACCCCAACTGGACCGCCGTTGGCGTCACCTGGCTTGCCGGTTTCGACTTCGAGATCAAGGTGGTGGCCCGCGTCCCCAATGCCGGCTGAGGTCTCAGAGAGAGGCTTCAATTCTGGAAACGCAGAAAGGCCGGGCATTGCCCGGCCTTTCTGTGTGTCGAATTCCTCGACTTATTTCTTCGGCACCCGCGGAACCGATGTCCGGCGCTTCGGCTCCGGTTCCGGCTCGGTCACCTTCTCCGCCTTGGCCTTCGCCGCCTTGCGGGGCTTTTTGGCCTTGGCCTCGACCTGCTCGGCCTCGGGCTTCGGCTTGACCGGAGCGACTTCGGACACCGCCTCCAGATCCAGCACCTCGGCGCCTGTATCGTCGGTCTTCACACCGACCTTGACCACGCCGCCCTTCTTCAGCTTGCCGAAGAGGATCTCGTTGGCGAGCGGCTTCTTGATGTGCTCCTGGATGATCCGCGACAGCGGCCGGGCGCCCATCTTCTCGTCGTAGCCGCGCGTCGCGAGCCAGGCGATTGCCTCCTTCGACAGGTCGAAGGTGACGTTGCGTTCCGACAACTGGGCTTCCAGCTGCATGACGAACTTCTGCACGACCTGGTGGATGACCTCCGTCGGCAGCGGCGCGAACGGAATGGTTGCGTCAAGGCGATTGCGGAATTCCGGCGTGAACAGGCGGTTGAGCGCCTCTTCGTCCTCACCGGTGCGCTTGGACGAGCCGAAGCCGATCGCGGCCTTGGCCATTTCCGATGCGCCCGCATTGGTCGTCATGATCAGGATGACGTTGCGGAAGTCGATCTTCTTGCCGTTGTGGTCCGTCAGCGAGCCGTGGTCCATCACCTGCAACAGGATGTTGTAGATATCCGGATGCGCCTTCTCGATTTCGTCGAGCAGCACGACCGAATGCGGATGCTGGTCCACCTGGTCGGTCAGGAGACCGCCCTGGTCGAAGCCGACATAGCCGGGAGGCGCACCGAGCAGACGGGAAACCGTGTGCCGCTCCATGTATTCCGACATGTCGAAGCGCAGCAGTTCAACGCCGAGCGACGAAGCCAACTGCTTCGCAACCTCGGTCTTGCCGACGCCGGTCGGACCGGAGAAGACATAGGCGCCGATCGGCTTGTTCGGTTCGCGCAGACCCGCGCGCGCCAGCTTGATCGAGGTCGACAGCGCCTCGATCGCCTTGTCCTGGCCGTAGACGACAGACCGCAGTTCCTTTTCGAGATTGGCGAGAACCATCTCGTCGTCCTTGGACACCGTCTTCGGGGGAATCCGGGCCATGGTGGCGATTGTTGCCTCGATCTCCTTCTCGGTGATCAGCTTGCGCCGCTTGGACGCGGTCAAAAGCATCTGCGCCGCGCCCGTCTCGTCGATCACGTCGATCGCCTTGTCCGGCAGCTTGCGGTCGGAGATGTAGCGGGCCGAAAGCTCAACGGCGGCCTTGATGGCGTCGTTGGTGTATTTCAGCTTGTGATAGTCCTCGAAGTAGGGCTTCAGGCCCTTCATAATCTCGATCGCATCGTCGATCGACGGTTCGTTGACGTCGATCTTCTGGAAGCGGCGGACCAGCGCCCGGTCCTTCTCGAAGAACTGGCGGTATTCCTTGTAGGTGGTCGAGCCGATGCAGCGGATCGCGCCGGAAGAGAGGGCCGGTTTTAATAGGTTCGATGCATCCATCGCGCCGCCAGAGGTGGCGCCGGCGCCGATGACCGTGTGGATCTCGTCGATGAACAGCACGGCTCCCGGATACTCTTCCAGTTCCTTGACGACCTGCTTCAGGCGTTCCTCGAAGTCACCGCGATAGCGCGTGCCGGCGAGCAGCGTGCCCATGTCGAGCGAGAAGATGGTGGCGTCGGCCAGCGCTTCCGGCACCTTGCCTTCGACGATGCGCTTGGCAAGGCCTTCGGCGATCGCCGTCTTGCCCACACCGGGATCGCCGACATAGAGCGGGTTGTTCTTCGAGCGACGGCACAGGACCTGGATCGTGCGGTTGACCTCGTCGTGGCGACCGATCAGCGGATCGATCTTGCCGCCCTTGGCCTTTTCGTTGAGGTTGACGCAGTAGGCCTTCAGCGCGTCCTGCTGCTTCTTTTGGCCGCCTTCGTCAGCGTCGCGGGCCTGCTTGGCCTCGCTCTCGCCTTCCTCGGCACCGCGCGGCGCGCGGGTCTGGGTCGCCCCCGGACGCTTGCCGATTCCGTGCGAGATATAATTGACCGCATCGTAGCGGGTCATCTCCTGCTCCTGAAGGAAGAAGGCGGCGTGGCTCTCGCGCTCGGCGAAGATCGCGACCAGCACGTTCGCGCCGGTGACTTCCTCGCGGCCCGACGACTGGACGTGGATCACCGCGCGCTGGATGACGCGCTGGAATCCGGACGTCGGCTTGGAATCCTCGTCATACCCCGTCACGAGATTGGCGAGTTCGTTGTCGACATAATCCTTGACGGTCTTGCGCAGAGCGTCGAGATCGACGTTGCAGGCGCCCATCACGGCCGCCGCGTCGGCATCATCGATCAATGCCAGCAGCAGGTGCTCGAGCGTTGCATATTCGTGGTGCCGCTCGTTGGCAAAAGTCAGTGCCTGATGCAGCGCCTTCTCTAGACTGGGAGAAAATGTGGGCACAGTCAGTTCCTCATTTCTTTTCCATCACGCACTGAAGCGGATGTTCGTGCTGCCTCGCGAAATCCATCACCTGGCTGACCTTGGTCTCGGCCACCTCATAGGTAAAGATGCCGCACTCGCCGACGCCATGATTGTGGACATGCAACATGATACGGGTCGCTGCCTCGCGATCCTTCTGGAAGAAACGCTCCAGGATGTGGATCACGAACTCCATCGGTGTGTAGTCGTCGTTCAGAAGCAGCACGCGATACAGGTTCGGCTTCTTCGTCTTCGGCTTCGTACGCGTGATCACCGAGGTGCCGCGATTGGCGTTGTCCCCATCCCGTTGCTGCTGCATGAGAAGCGGCTTGGCGATCATTTCAATTCATTCTCCTCGGCCAGGGACGGTTTTGAACGACAAGACCGCCCCGTGACACAGTTGTCATAAGGTAGTTCGATTTGAGCCAATTTTAAGCCCCCCGTGGCGCAGTGCAAACAGATTTGCGCAAAGGGCCCAAAAATAAGGAGGAAGAGAGCGTACAAACGAAAAAAAACCGGCCGCGAATGTCGCGACCGGTCCTTGGGATTGTCGGGTTTAAACCGCTCAGGCGGCGTTCGACATCGACATTGCCTTGGAAACAGGTGCCTCGTAGGGCTTGTAGGCGGTCTTTGCGAGATCGGCGTACATTTCGCCCATCTTCGTGGCTTCGGCAACGAAGCTCTCGTAAGACGACTTCAGATACGAGGTCTGGAGCTCCATGGCCTGCTCGACGCTCTTCACGGAGGTGAGCGCCTCCATGTGGGCGGCCATGTCCTGGAACGATTTCTTGGAATATTCGGTTGCTTCGGTGGCGATCGCCTGGAAGCCCCTGGCGACGTCGGAATAGCCCTTCAGCGCGTTGTCCATGGCTTCCTTGCCCTTCCGGTTGGCTTCGTCAAAATTGAACATGCAAATGCTCCTTCCCGTCGTTGTTCTGAGCCTCATATAAGCACTGGCGCACATTCGGTCAAGGAATTTTGTTGCATTGCACAAAATCTCTTGGTTGCATTTGACGACAATCAAGAAGGGCCGGTTGATCGCTCAACCGGCCCTCGAATGTCATCAAACGGGGAACCGCTCAGAGATCCACGTCGAGGATCGCCATCGAGAAATTGTAGGACAGATCGCCATCCTCGTCGTCCTTGAAGACGACGCCGAGAAACTCATCGCCCAGATAGACTTCGGCCGAGTCATCCTTGCGCGGCCGCGCCTTGACGACCATGTTCGGATTGAACATGCGCTTGAAGTAGGCTTCGAGTTTCTTGATTTCTTCCGGCTTCACCGCAATCTCCATCAACTGTTCAAATCGCGGCGCTTGTCGCACGGCCCGCGCGCCGCTGTAAAGGCGCGAGCGCCGTTTATCCGGTTTTCTCCGAGAATTAGCCCGGCTGGAAAGAGCCTCTCACGCCTCTGAGGCGAGCATCTGGTCCATCGACCGGGCGGGCTCGGCGCAACCGGCTTCGCCGACCACGCGGGCCGGGACGCCGGCGACGGTCGAGCAAGGCGGAACGGGTTTCAGCACGACCGAACCGGCTGCCACACGAGAGCAATTGCCGACCGTGATATTGCCGAGCACCTTGGCGCCGGCGCCGATCAGCACGCCATCGCCGATCTTTGGATGGCGATCGGCGCCCTCCTTGCCGGTGCCGCCGAGCGTGACGCCGTGCAGGATCGAGACGTTGTCGCCGATCCGCGCGGTCTCGCCGACGACAAGGCCGGTGGCATGGTCGAGGAAAATGCCGCGGCCGACATGAGCAGCGGGGTTGATGTCGGTCTGGAAGACGCTCGACGAGCGGCTCTGCAGGTAGAGCGCCAGATCACGGCGACCCTTCTTCCACAGCCAGTGCGCCAGACGATGGGTCTGGATCGCGTGGAAACCCTTGAAATAGAGGACCGGCTCCAGGAACCGCAGGCAAGCGGGATCACGGTCGTAGACCGCCTGGATGTCGACGCGCACGATCGTCGACCATTCCGGCCAGTCCTCGAGCATTTCCTCGAAGGTCTGGCGCAACAGCGTCGCCTGCAGATCGGGATGGTCGAGCCGTTCGCAGATCCGATAGATCACGCAGTCTTCCAGCGAGCGGTGGTTCAGGACGGTGGAATAGAGAAAGGCGGCGAGCAACGGCTCGCGCTCCGCCGCAAGCTTGGCCTCCTGACGGAGCGTGTCCCAGATCGGGTCCATGGTCTTCAGCGATTGTCCCTGAAGCATTTCGCTCTTGGCCGGCATCGACTGTCTCCTCGTCGTGTTCGATGACAATATATATAGCAAGTGTGACTCGACTTAAATGGGCCGATCAAAATGAAGATAACGAGTGATTTCGCCCGAGGGCGAGTGAAGGCCGCGTGTCGCGATAGCGTGGGTACGCTGGTACTCGACCATCCGGAGCGGAAGAACGCGGTCACCCTTGCGATGTGGCGGGCGATCCCGGAAGCGCTGCACTGGCTGGTGGCGGACGCCCACGCTCGGGTCGTCGTGCTGTCGGGGGCCGGCGAGCGGGATTTTTCCGCGGGCGCCGACATTTCCGAGTTTCCGACCGTCCGCAAGGACGCGGAGACGGCTCGAATCTACGAGGCGGCCAATTCAGCGGCGTTTGCCGCCGTGCGCGACTGCCGGGTTCCGGTGGTCGCGGCGATCAGGGGCATCTGCTACGGCGGCGGTTTCGGGCTGGCAGCGGCCTGTGACTTGAGGCTGGCCGACGACACCGCCGTGTTCGCCGTGCCGGCGGCGCGGCTCGGGCTTGCCTATCCGGCCGATGCCGTCGGCGACTTCCTGCTGTCGCTCGGCGCGCAACAGGCGCGCAAGGCGCTCTTCACCGGCGCGGCGATGACCGCCGGTACGCTCGCCGCCAATGGCTTCCTTCTGGAGGTCACGCCACCTGGCGCACTCGACGGCGCCGCCTTCGAGCTTGCTGGCATGATCGCGCAGAACGCGCCGCTCTCCGTGCAGGCGGCCAAGCTTGCGCTGCGGGCTACCGAAACCGCCGACCCGGTGCTTATGTCGGACGCGGCGGTACTCGGTGCCTCGACCTTCGAAAGCGAAGACTACGCGGAAGGCCGCGCCGCCTTCGTCGAGCGGCGGAAGCCGATCTTCACCGGGCGGTGAGCGGACCGTCCAACTCGCGATAGAAATCCAGCACCGCCGCCTTGAACACCCGGTCGCCGACGGCGAGCATGTGGTCGCGGTTCGGGATGTCGATCGCCCGGGCGTTCGGCATGATCTTCGCCAGCTCCTCGCCTGAGCCGGCGATATCGTCCTTCGTGCCGACGGCAATCAGTGTCGGCTGGTCGATGCTTTCGGCCTGTTCGCGCGTCACCAGCACACGCGAGGTCTGGATGCAGGCGGCGAGCGCGAAGCGATCCGAACGGGTCTGGTCGGCGAACAGGCGGAACATGCGGCCGCGTTCATGGGTGACGTCGGAGAGCGATGGCGCCAGCAGCGCGTCGGCGATCGGGTCCCAGTCGCCGACACCCTCGATCATGCCGATTCCAAGGCCACCGAATACGAGCGAGCGGACCATATCTGGATAATCCAGCGCCATGAACGCCGAGATGCGGGCGCCCATTGAGTAACCCATCACATGGGCCTTTTCGATGCCCAGATGCTTCAAGAGCGCGGCGGCGTCGGCGGCCATCAGCGGCGGATAGTAGGCCTCCGAATCGTGCGGGCGGTCGCTCGCGCCATGGCCACGATTGTCCAGCGCGATCACCCGGTAGCCGGCTTCAATCAGTGTCTTCAGCCAGCCCGGATTGACCCAGTTGACGCTCGCCGTCGAGGCAAAGCCGTGAATCAGCAACACCGGCGGGGCGTCTCTTTCTCCCTGGTCAAAATAGGCAAGCTGCAGGCCATCGTGATAAAACAGGGAGAATGCGGGCACGTTGAGGTTCATGCGGCGGGTCCTTTCGTCGGCGCGCACCATAAGAGAACACACTCTTTCATCCAACGGCCCGCGAAAGTTTTTCTCGCCGCTTCCCCAGGCGCGGCACTACACATTTGCGGCGAACGGCGATAATGTCCGCCGCAAACAGGCAATGGCAGCGGAGAGACATTCATGGCCGGGCACTCCATCCCCCACTTCCAGAACGATGGCGGTCACCGCGTGATCGAGATCGGCGTGAAGGAATTCATGTGCACCGGCGCATCCGTGCCGTTCGACCATCCGCACATCTTCATCGACATGGGCGACGACAACGAGAAGGTCTGCTCCTACTGCTCGACGCTCTATCGCTACAATCCGTCCCTGAAGGCGGAACAGACGATCCCGGCCGGCTGCGTGTTCCACAGCAAGGCCGCCTGATCTCCAGGTCTAGAAACCGGCCGTCAGGACGGCGTTTTCCATGTCCATCCAGAACGTCGCGATCGTCGGCGCCGGTGTCGCCGGGCTGACGGCCGCGCTCTCCTTCGCGCGTCTCGGCATACACTGCAACATCCTCGAGCAGGCGCCGCAGCTGACCGAAGTCGGCGCCGGGCTGCAGCTCTCGCCGAACGCCTCGCGCATTCTCGCCGAACTCGGCGTGCTCGATGATCTTGAGCGAAAATGGTGCGAGCCCGACACGCTGCGGCTTGCCGACGGGCGCTCGCTGAAAACCATCACCGCCCTGCCCGCCGGTCGTTTCGCCCGCGAGCGCTGGGGCGCGCCTTATGGCGTCCTGCATCGCGCGACCTTGCAACAGGGCCTGCTCCACGCGGTGCTGCATAATCGCAATTGCCGGCTGCATCTCGGCTCGCGGCTGACATCGACCGATCCCGCATCCATCGAGGCACTGACCGGCGTGAAGGCCGACCTCTTCGTCGGCGCCGACGGCGTGTGGTCGACCCTTCGCGAGCGGGTGCCCAACAGTCCCGGCGTCACTTTTTCCGGCAATGTCGCCTGGCGGTTTACCCTGAAGGACACGGGCCGCACTGACATTCTGGATCCGTCGAACCTCACCGCCTATCTCGGCCGCGACAGCCATATGGTCTGCTATCCGCTCAAGGAGATCGACGGCTTCAACATCGTCGCGATCACGGCCGGCGCCAGTCCGGGCGAGACCTGGGCGGCGCAGGGCAGCGCCGCGCAACGGGCGGTCCTCATGGAACGGTTTTCCGGCTGGAGCCGCAAGGTCGTCGCGCTGTTGCTGGAGGCTGGCGAGCCGACGTTCTGGCCGCTTTACCAGGCGAGTGCCGGCAGCTGGCAGAACGGCCGCGACACGGTCCTGATCGGCGACGCCGCGCATGCCATGATGCCGTTCGCGGCCCAGGGCGCGGCCATGGCGATCGAGGATGGGTTCGAACTGGCCGGCACGGTGTCCCGCCAGCCCCTGCCACAGGCACTGTCATCCTTCGAGACCGGCCGGAAACGCCGTGCCGCCAAGGTCAAGGATCGGGCCGATTTCAACCGGATGGCCTATCACGCAAGCGGCCCGATGCGGGTCGCGCGCGACCTTGTGCTGTCGCTCAGATCGCCGAAGGCTCTGATTTCCGATCTCGACTGGCTCTACGGCTACCGCGCCAAGGGCTGATCTCAGACCTTCGCAGCCGCCGCAAAACCGCGTTCGAGATCGGCGATGATGTCCTCGACATTCTCCAGGCCGATCTGCAGACGGATGACCGGGCCTTCCGCCGGTGCCTTGCAGATCCGGCGGTCGTCGAGATTGACCATGACCGCTAGGCTCTCGTAGCCGCCCCACGAATAGCCGAGGCCGAAGAGGGAGAGTTCGTCGAGGAAGGCGCGGGCCTTTGGCTTGAACTGTGCCTGACCGTCGGCGGCAAGCACGAAGGAGAAGATTCCGCTGGCGCCCTTGAAGTCGCGCTTCCAGATGTCGTGGCCGGGAAAGCTCGGCAGCGCCGGATGCAGGACCCTGGCCACACCGTCCCTGCCCTCCAGCCATTCAGCCACGGCAAGGGCTGCCTTCTGGTGCGCATCGAGCCTAAGGCCCATAGTGCGCAGGCCGCGCAGGATCATGTAGGAATCATCCGGCGACGGGCAGGTGCCGAGCGTAATCTGAGCCTCGTGAAGCGCTTTCCAGTGGGCCTCGTTGGCCGAAACCGTTCCCATCAGGATATCGGAATGGCCGGACGGATATTTGGTGGCGGCGTGGATCGAGACGTCGACGCCGAAATCGAGTGGCCGGAAATAGAGCGGCGTCGCCCAGGTATTGTCCATGGTGACGACGCAGCCATGCTTGTGGGCGGCGTCGGCGATGGCGCGGATGTCCTGCATTTCGAAGGTGTTCGAACCGGGTGCCTCGGTGTGCACGAGCTTCGTGTTGGGGCGGATCAGCGTTTCGATGCCGGCGCCGACGGCAGGATCGTAATACTCGATCTCGACGCCCAGACGCGTGAGCATCGTGTCGCAGAAATGGCGGCAGGGCGAATAGACCGAATCGACGATCAGCGCATGGTCGCCCGCCGACAGGTAGGCGAGGAATGGCACGGTGATCGCGGCCAGCCCCGAAGGCACCAGAATCGTTCCGGCGGAGCCCTCCAGCTCGTCGATCGCCGCGCAGAGCGCATCTGTCGTCGGCGTACCGCGCGTTCCGTAGGTGTATTTCTGGGCCCGGGTTTCCATCGTCTTCACGTCGGGAAACAGGACCGTTGACGCGTGAACGACCGGCGGATTGACGAAACCGAAGAAGTCGGACGGGTCGTTTCCGATATGGCAGAGCCTGGTATCCGTGCCGGCTTCGGCCAGCATCTTCTTGCGGTCTTTCATGTGTAAAGGCACCTTTTGTCAGCGTCGTATCGGCGGCATTTGTGGCCTCCCCGGCGGGGTCGGTCAAGAGGGCCTGCACACGTCTCCAAAACGGTAAAAACGCGATTCAAAGCGTTTTCAGCAGTCACTTTTTTGTTCAACAGCTGCCTTAGAACAGCAAAATATGCCCATTTTTCAAGCCATTTAGGCGAATTGCCACTTTTGTGTCCGATTCTTGCCATCAACACTTGACCACACACCCATTTACGACTGTGATAGGTCGGTCCGCGCCGGGAGGGCGGCGGGCCGGTGGCATGCGCGTTTTCACAGGCGCAACCCACCGTCAGCAAAAAGACAACAGATAAAGGTTGGGAAAAATGAACATCAAGTTCCTGTCAGTCGCACTCGGCGCTGCGGTTCTCGGAATGGGCGCGTCCGCCGCCTCCGCCGCTACGCTCGACGACGTGAAGGCCAAGGGTTTTGTTCAGTGCGTCGTCAACACCGGTCTCGCCGGCTTTGCTTCACCTGACGCCTCCGGCAACTGGTCCGGTTTCGACGTTGATTATTGCAAGGCTGTCGCAGCGGCAATTTTCGCCGACGGAACCAAGGTCAAGTACACGCCAACCACGGGCACCACGCGCTTCCCCGCGCTGCAGTCCGGCGAAGGCGACGTGCTGTTCCGCAACACCACGTGGACGATCAGCCGCGACACCGCGCTCGGCTTCAACTTCCGCACCGTCAACTACTATGACGGCCAGGGCTTCATGGTCCCGAAGAGCCTCAACGTTTCGTCGGCGCTCGAACTCTCCGGCGCTGCCGTCTGCGTCCAGGCCGGCACCACGACCGAACTGAACCTCGCCGACTATTTCCGCGCCAACAACCTGGAATACAAGCCGGTCGTCTTCGAAAAGTTCGAGGAAGTGAACGCTGCCTACGCCGCCGGCCGTTGCGACGTCTACACGACCGACCAGTCGGGTCTCTATGCCGTGCGTCTCAACCTGACCAACCCGGACGACCACGTCATCCTGCCGGAAATCATCTCCAAGGAGCCGCTTGGCCCGGCCGTTCGCCAGGGTGACGACCAGTGGTTCGATATTGTTTCGTGGACGCACTACGCTCTGGTGCAGGCTGAAGAATTCGGCATCACCCAGGCCAATGTCGACGAAATCAAGTCGTCCACCACCAACCCCGACATCAAGCGCTTCCTCGGCACCGAAGCCGACTCGAAGATCGGTACCGACCTTGGTCTGACCAACGACTGGGCCTACAACATCATCAAGGCCGTCGGTAACTATGGCGAAGTGTTCGAGCGCAACATCGGCGCGTCCACGCCGCTGAAGATCGAACGTGGCCTCAACGCTCTGTGGACCAAGGGCGGCCTGCAGTACGCTCCGCCGATCCGCTGATCCGCTGATATCGGCCGGGGCGTCTGACGCGCCCCGGCCTTTTTGCCTGACGACGACACAATAAGGTTCGAAAAGAACCACAGGGGACTGGCCAATGACTGACCACGCCTTGAGCGCGCCGGCGGAACGGGGAACGCTTAGCAGCTATATCTACAATCCGACGGTCCGCGCGATATTCTTCCAGATCCTGACTGCGCTGCTGACCGTCATCTTCGTGATCTGGGTGACCGGGAATACGGCCGAAAACCTCGCTCGATCCGGCACCGCCTCGGGCTTCGACTTCCTCGACAGCCGCGCCGGTTTCGACATCGGCCAGTCGATGATCGAATATTCCAGCGACTCGACTTACGGCCGCGCCCTTCTGGTCGGTTTTCTCAACACGATACTGGTTGCGGTCACCGGCATCATCACCGCCACGATCGTCGGTTTCATCATCGGCATCGGCCGTCTCTCGGGCAATTGGCTGATTGCAAGGCTGTGCACCGTTTACGTCGAGGTATTCCGTAACATCCCGGTGCTGCTGGTCATCTTCTTCTGGTATTCCGGTGTCTTGAGCACCCTGCCCCAGGTTCGCGAATCTCTCGAATTGCCCTTCGGCATGTTCCTCAACAATCGCGGCCTCGCCATCCCCAAGCCCTCGTGGGGTGACGGCTCCATCGTGCTGCCGATCGCATTCGGGGTCGCTATCGTCGCCGCCATCGTCATGGCGCGTTGGGCCAAGGCCCGTCAGGCCGCGACGGGACAGCAGTTTCCCGTGGGCTGGGCGTCGCTCGGCCTGATCGTCGGCCTTCCCGTGCTGGCGTTTGCCGCGGTCGGTTGGCCGCTCAGCTTCAGCTTTCCGGAACTCGGACGCTTCAACCTTACGGGTGGTGCTGTCCTCGGGCCGGAATTCGTGGCGCTGTATCTGGCGCTGTCCTTCTACACCGCCTCGTTCATCGCCGAAACGATCCGCGCCGGCATTCGTGGCGTGGCGAAGGGCCAGAGCGAGGCGTCCGCCGCGCTCGGCCTTCAACCCAGCCAGGCGACACGTCTCGTGGTCGTGCCGCAGGCGATGCGGATCATCATTCCGCCGCTCACCAGCCAGTATCTCAATCTGACGAAGAATTCCTCCCTCGCCGCGGCGATCGGCTTTCCCGATCTAGTGGCGACAGGCGGAACGACGCTCAACCAGACCGGACAGGCTGTCGAGGTCGTGTCGATCTGGATGGTCGTCTACCTCTCGATCAGCCTGGCGACGTCCGTTTTCATGAACTGGTTCAATGCCAGAATGGCCCTGGTGGAGCGCTAACCGATGGCAACACAAAAAGCCTTTGTCCGTCAGGAAATGCTCGATCCACGCCCCGCCCCGATCAGTCAGGGCACAGTCAGCGGCTGGATAAGAGCCAATCTGCTCGCGACGCCCAAGGACACGGTGCTCACCATCGTGGCGCTCGCGCTTCTACTGTGGACCATCCCCGGCATCCTCAACTGGCTGTTCATCCAGGCAAGCTGGGTCGGCTCGGACCGTTCTGTCTGCGCCACCATCCCTCAGGGCGGCATTCAGCCGGAAGGCTGGAGCGGCGCATGCTGGGCCTTCGTCGAGGAGCGTTTCGGACAGTTCATGTTCGGGCGCTATCCACTCGATGAACGCTGGCGGCCGATCCTGGTCGCCGTCCTGTTCGTCGCGCTTCTCGTCCCGCTGCTGATCCCGAAGCTGCCGCGCAAGGGTCTCAACGCGCTTCTGCTGTTCGTGATCTTCCCCTTCGTCGCCTTCTGGCTGTTGCACGGTGGCCTCGGCCTCGAGCGGGTCGAGACGACGCTGTGGGGCGGACTGATGGTGACGCTGATCCTGTCCTTCGTCGGCATCGCCGTATCCTTGCCGCTCGGCATCCTTCTGGCGCTCGGCCGACGATCGAACCTACCGGTGATCAAGTTCCTCTGCGTCACCTTCATCGAGGTGGTGCGCGGGGTGCCGCTGATTACGGTGCTGTTCATGGCGAACGTCATGCTGCCGCTCTTCCTGCCCACCGGCTGGACGATCGACAACTTCCTCCGCGCGCTGGTGGGGGTCGCCCTGTTCGCCTCCGCCTACATGGCCGAAGTCATCCGCGGCGGGCTACAGGCGATCCCGAAGGGTCAGTATGAAGGTGCCGATTCGCTCGGCCTCAGCTACTGGCAGACGACGCAGCTGATCATCCTGCCGCAGGCGATCAAGCTCGTCATTCCCGGTATCGTCAACACGTTCATCGGGCTGTTTAAGGATACCTCGCTGGTCTCGATCATCGGCATGTTCGACCTGCTCGGCATCGTGCAGCTCAATTTCCGGGATGCGAACTGGATTACGCCGGTCACGCCGATCACCGGCCTGATCTTCGCCGGCTTCATTTTCTGGCTGTTCTGCTTCGGCATGTCGCGCTACTCCGCCTTCATGGAGCGGCACCTCGACACCGGACACAAACGATAAGAACTCGTTCAAGGGGAATCACCATGGCCAATGCCAATTCCGCTCCCATGGCCGTCTCGGACACAGACGTCGCCGTCGAAATCATCAAGATGAACAAGTGGTACGGCGATTTTCACGTGCTGCGCGACATCAATCTGAAGGTGATGAAGGGCGAGCGCATCGTCATCGCCGGGCCGTCCGGCTCGGGCAAGTCGACGATGATCCGCTGCATCAACCGCCTTGAGGAACACCAGTCGGGCAACATCATCGTCGACGGCATGGAACTGACCAACGACCTCAAGAAGATCGACGAGGTGCGCCGCGAGGTCGGCATGGTGTTCCAGCACTTCAACCTGTTCCCGCACCTGACGATTCTGGAAAACTGCACCCTGGCGCCGATCTGGGTGCGCAAGATGCCGAAGAAGGAGGCCGAGGAAGTGGCGATGCACTTCCTCACCCGCGTCAAGATCCCGGAACAGGCTCACAAGTATCCGGGCCAGCTCTCGGGCGGCCAGCAGCAGCGCGTGGCGATCGCGCGCGCACTCTGCATGCGCCCGAAGATCATGCTGTTCGACGAGCCGACCTCGGCGCTCGACCCTGAGATGGTGAAGGAAGTGCTCGACACCATGGTGGGACTTGCCGAGGAAGGTATGACCATGCTCTGCGTGACCCACGAAATGGGCTTTGCCCGTCAGGTCGCCAACCGCGTGATCTTCATGGACCAGGGCCAGATCGTCGAGCAGAACGCGCCGGCCGAGTTCTTCGACAATCCGCAGCACGAGCGCACGAAACTGTTCCTGAGCCAGATCCTGCACTGAGTGGAACACGAGCGTTGAGAATCAGGAAGGCTCGCCTCGCGCGGGCCTTTTTCTTTGGCCCGTGTGAACAGGATCAGGGGCACCACGACCTTGCCGCCGAACCGCGCGGACGTGCCAAGCCCTCCGCGACGAGAACGGCGCCCAACGACCTTCCGTTGCGGCTGACGATCCGATGACTGCCCTCGCCCGCGGCCGCCAGTTCGAAGCTCCCGGCGTTCAGCAGTTCCCTGAGCCGCACCTGCGCGGCGAAACCCAGGTCTCGCTCCTGCTGGCATCTCGCACCTTCCGTCGCCGGCGCGACGATATCGGCCAGCGTGACGCGGCTCTTGTGGTACCAGAAGGTATCTCCCCGCGCGACACAGCTGTCGAGGCCAGAGGTGCCGCAGAAGTAGAAGCGGCCGGAATGGCCTTTGCCGGTCAGGCCAGCCTGCGGCAGCGAGGCCTTCTCAACCGTTGCGCCCGGCTTGCCGACGGGAACAGCCGGAATTGGCGCGCGCGGCGTTACCGCCGCCGTGGTGATGTCGTCAGGACGGGCGAGCGGCTTCGGAATCGGGCGTTCCGACCGCCGCGCGACGTCGGTGGACTTCTGAACGGGTTTCGCAGGTTTCGGCGTCGTCCGCTCCGCCGCCTGCCGCTTCGGCTTCTCGCCGACGCGATCTGTTCGCTCCGGCGCCGGCAGGAGAGAGGCGATTTCGCGCGGCAGCTGGTCGCGCCGCTCGTAGGCGGCGATGCCACCGGCGACGACGCCCAAAATCAGGATCCAGGACCACAGGCCTCCGCCCGAACGGACCGGCGCCGTCTTGCGGCGGCTGCGGGGCTTTGAACGTCTTGACTGCGCGGAGCGGGCCATTGCGGGACTCGTTCGGTGATCAACGGGTCCCTAAGGGTGTGCGGCAGATTGGTTAAGGGAGCGTGAAGGTGAAAAGCCATCGGGCCACCTCGCCTGCTGCGACAAGCGTGATCGCGCATATCGGATGGACAAAACGCTCTCCCGCAGGAAAGCGCTTCGTCGCCTGTTACACCGCCCGCTAGCGGACCACGGGATCACCCGGGATCGCGCCCATGTGTACGCCGTCGGTCGGCACGGCCGGCTTGGATGACTTGGCCTTTGCCTTGCTCTTGGCCGGCGCGGCCACCGGGGCGTTTTCCATGCCGGCCTGGGGCGCTTCCGGAGAAAGACCCGGGGGCGTATCGCCGGAGATCGTGCCTTCGCCGTACTCCCGGTCGATCTCTTGCTCGGCCTGGTGCCAATGGCTTTCGTGCAAGCCTTCAGCCTCGCCCTGCTCCTGCCAGAGGGCATAAGCCCGTTCACGAATCTGCTGTTCTCTGTCGGTCATCAACGCCTCCATGGGGACATGCATCAACAACCATGCTGACACGGCGAAGTTCCAGCGGGAAGCCCCGATTTCTCAACCGTGATCGAACGTGACCGGTTGTCCCCTTGGAACTTTCACAAGGCGCGCGCATTGGCCGTGAAACAGGAGCAAGATCATGTCGCAGGATCCGAAGAACCAGCCGTCCGCCACGCCCGATCCCAATGTCGAAGACCCGCATCCCGGCAGCGTCTCCGACGGCACGCATCCGGAAGCCGACGAGAGCAAGCGCGTCCGTGATGACGGCGCAGGCGTCGAGGATGACGTGAAACGCAAGACGGCGGTTGACCCGGCACTGATGCCGGGCGGCGATCCGGCGGGGGCGGCGTGAGAGCGAACCCGTCGAAGGTCGCATGAGAAATCAGTGAAATGGCGATCCCTGTAGGGCTCGAACCTACGACCTAGTGCTTAGAAGGCACTTGCTCTATCCAGCTGAGCTAAGGGACCGCATTGGCCGCCCGAGCGGACGGCGAAGCCTATCGACGCTCAGTGCGTCCACGGCTGGAGGCGACTGTAGCGGAAATTGTCTGTGTAGGAGACGACCTGGCGGTTGGCTTCCTTCGGCGGGATGACGCGGTAGTCGATGCCGTTGCGCTTGGCGTAGGCTTCTGCCTGTTCCTGCGTCTCGAAGGTCAGCTTGACCTGCTGCAGCGTGTCCGCCGTTGTCGTGTAGCCCATGATCGGGTCGATCTTGCGCGGCACCGACTGGTCGAATTCGAGAACCCAGAGATGGGTCTTGGCCTTGCCGGACTGCATGGCGGTCTTTGCGGGGCGGTAGATCTTGGCGGACATTCGCGTGGGCTCCAAACACACTTCAGGGTCACGGTATCCCATGCCGGACGCCAAGGACATCCCGCCCGACCGCGGCCTCAGCCGCGATGCGAGTGGTCGGAGTGGAGAGATTCGAACTCCCGACCCTCTGGTCCCAAACCAGATGCGCTACCAGACTGCGCTACACTCCGTCTCTCGGGTCCGTGCCGGAATACACGGTTCATGGTGCCGTCGCAACCGCTAAAATCCGGTTGCCGACACGAAAGATGTGGCGAAATTTTTCTATTCGGACGCCGGCCGGATCGCCTCGCCGCTCAGCCTGTCGCCCTTGGCGATTCCGAGCGCCGCGCTGCGGCCGCCATTGATTTCGAGCACGTAACGAACATCGTCGCCGGAATAAATCAGGTCGTCCGACTGGGGCTTGGTGTTCTCCGCGATCTTGAGGATCGTTCCGTCGTCGCCGACGAAGAGCATGTCCAGCGACAGCGGCGTGTCGCGCATCCACATCGTGACTGGCCGCGCTTCGCCGAAGTCGAACAGCATGCCGGAATCGGGATCGAGCTCGGTGCGGTTCATCAGTCCCTGCGCCCTCTCGGACGGCGTAACGGCCAGCTCCACGGAAAAATCATGGCTGGCGCCGGCCGCCGTGCTGATCGTGATCGTGCTCGTGGCGGCCGAGGACGCACCGCTGCCGATGAGGACGGTGAAAACTACCAACGAAAAAAGCGCAACGAGTGCGCTTCCAACGTAAATCCTGCGCATGATCGCCATCAATGCGCCCGTGCTGCCGGGCCGGGATTATCAGGATGGATTTCAGCGGCCATCAGGCCCTTTTCGCCGGGTCCGAAACGCACCAGCACCGTCTGGCCGGGACGCAGTTCGGTCAAGCCGAAGCGGCGCAGCGTTTCCATGTGAACGAAAATGTCCTCGGTGCCCTCGCCGCGTGTCAGGAAGCCGAAGCCCTTGGTGCGATTGAACCACTTGACGATGACGCGTTCCAGCCCGCTGGTCGGCACCACCTGCACGTGGGTGCGCATCGGCGGCATCTGGGATGGATGGATCGCGGTTGACTGGTCCATGGAGAGAATGCGGAAGGCCTGGTAGCCGCGTTCGCGCTTCTGGATCAGGGCGACGATGCGGGTTCCCTCGAGAATGGTCTGGTAACCGTCGCGCCTGAGGCAGGTCACGTGCAGCAGCACATCCTGCATTCCATTGTCCGGAACGATGAAACCGAAGCCCTTGGCGACGTCGAACCACTTGACGACACCGGTGATTTCGATCAGATCGACCGGCTCGCTGGAGAGATCCTCGATATCAGCGAGCCCCTTCTCTGACATCCTGTTCGCCATGTCCTTCAGCCCCTCGGTAACGCGTCACTCAGGCAACAGTTAACTGATTCTTGACAGACAGATTAACATTCCGAGAACGGTCGGGCGCAAGCCCTAGTTTGAAATATACCCAAGTGCTTTTGTGCGCGCCCTGCCTTGCTCCAGGCTGTCGCGTGCTCCATATCGTAACAGCAAACCGGAGGACGACATGCGTTATCTGCACACCATGGTCCGTGTTAAGGACCTCGATGCTTCCCTGCACTTCTACTGCGACCTTTTCGGTCTTCAGGAGGTCAGACGTTTCGAAAACGAGAAGGGCCGTTTCACCCTCGTCTTTCTCGCTGCCGAAGACGACATGGATGCTGTCAGGACCGGCCTCGCCCCGTGCCTGGAACTCACCTACAACTGGGACACGGAAGACTATACCGGCGGGCGCAATTTCGGCCATCTCGCCTATCAGGTCGACGATATCTACGCGATCTGCCAGAAGCTGATGGATAATGGCGTAACGATCAACCGCCCGCCGCGCGACGGCCACATGGCCTTCGTGCGTTCGCCGGACGGCATTTCGATCGAAATCCTGCAGAAGGGCGCCGACCTGCCGCCGCAGGAGCCCTGGGCCTCCATGCCGAACACCGGCGCCTGGTAAGCCTACCCCGCCTCGCGCAAGCTTCGCGCCCGACAATGGGCGAAATGCATCCGGATCGTCGATACCCTCGGGCGACCGTCCGGATGCCTGCTTGAACGGGGTTCTCAACATGCGGATCATCTCTACCGGAACGAGGCTCGCCGCCACGCTCGCTCTTGGCCTCATCACCTGCGGCTGCACGACGACGGCCAAGGACCTGCTCGGTCTTGAGCAGGGCGGCGACATCGCGGCGAACGAGACCTCCACCGACGCCGCCAAGGATACGAAACCCGGCAAGAAGGGCTATGTCGATCCGATGGTGGTGAATGCGTCCGGCGAGGCAGAGCCGATCGACGAGACCACCGACGCCGCCGCCATGACCCAGCCCGTTCCTGGCGATCCGTCGCAGGTCGGCGAGGTGGTCATGCAGCCGACACAGGTCGCGGCCGGCCAGTCCAGCATCTTCTCCGCCCAAGGCGCCGCCGTTGCAGAGGCTGCGCCGCGCGCACCGGAAACGCCTGCCAGCCTTGTTCCGACCGGCGTGCCGCAACACGGCTACAACGCCGCCGTGGCAAGCCTGTTCAGTGCGCCGGCACCCGCCCAGCCGCCGATTTACCCGGAGACCGCGACGGTGGTGGAAGAATAGCGAAAGCTGCGGCGACCTGCCGCCCAACAGAACAGCTAGCCGTTTGTTATTGTTAGACAATACTGAGAGCGCCAGACGTCCTCACGCCTGTCATATTTTTTGCAAGAAAGCGCAATTTTGCGCTTGCGGGAACGTCAAGCCCTGACTATAAGGGCGCCACCACGAAGCGCACGCGCCCTTCGTCTATCGGTTAGGACACCAGATTTTCATTCTGGGAAGAGGGGTTCGACTCCCCTAGGGCGTGCCACTTCTTCTTCCGTACATTCTCCACGTATCGACTACCGGCGGCACACGGCGCTGGCGGGACAATTTGTTTTCACACCGGTTTCACGGTGGCGAAATCCTGATGTCATACAGGTAATGTAATCCGTCCGGCAGCGTGCGCGCGCCGGTCTCCCTCTTGTTCCACCGGTCCGCATGTATCCTCTTCGCCGGCGCCTTCGCGACGGCCATCCAGATACGATCGGAGCCCAGCATGACCACCCTGCCCGTCGTCGGCGCCGCCATGACGCTGAAAAGCCTCGAGCTTCACCGCGACTGGCTGATCGCACATCAGCGCGATCTGGAACTGCAGGACTTCGTTATGGCCGATGTGCTGAACGGCGACTGGATGCCGCGGGTCGAGCAGGCGAAAAGGCTGCTCGACGGACATACCGGCAGGGTCGGCATCCACGGCCCGTTCTGGGGCTTCACAATCGATTCGGAGGACCCGGACGTCCGGGCCGTCGCCAGCCGGCGGATCGACCAGGGGCTTGCCGTCTGCGAGGCGCTCGGTGCCACGCACATGGTGATCCACAGCCCGTTCACGACGTGGTCCTACAACCACATCATGAACGAGAAAAAAGAGTTCTACGCCATCATCGAACGGTGCCACCAGACCATCGGCGCGGCGGTGAAGCGGGCCGAGGACATCGGCTGCGAACTCGTGATCGAGAACATCGAGGACAAGGACCCGGCTCAGCGCATCGCGCTCGCCGACAGCTTCAACTCTCCCGCCGTCTCCGTCTCGGTCGACACGGGTCATGCGCATTACGCCCACGGCTCCACCGGCGCACCGCCCGTCGACCACTACATCCGCATCGCCGGGGCGCGGCTGAAGCACGTGCATCTGCAAGATGCGGATGGTTATGGCGACCGGCACTGGAGCCTGGGGGAAGGCAGCATTCTCTGGCACAGCGTGTTTACGGCGCTTACCGAGACCGACAGTTGCCCGCGCCTGATCATCGAGCTGCGCGACCACAGCAAGATCCCCGCCTCCGCCGCCTATCTCGCCGGGCTGGGACTGGCGATCTGAGCGCCCACCGGTATCCCCAACAATGGGCCAGCGGGTGGCGTTTGCCCCTCTAATCTCCGGTTGAAAAAGCGCTTGTTGCGCTATAGCGATGGCGCGTTTCTATACGCATTCAGGGAGGCACCCGTGGCCAAGATAACCGTCAGTTCCCGCTTTGGTCTCGATATCAGGGACATCAATTTCAGCTATCTCTACGACGCGAATTCGTTCACCTCGACCAGCACTCTTTTCCGCGCCAATTACGGTGGCGGTGCCGCGGACGAGTTCCGGGGCACCGGTTTCCGCTACAATTCGCAGGGCGAGCCGATCGCCGGAACGATCACCAGCTATGCCGGCCTCAGCGGCAGCACCAAGGTGTTCGCGCTGGAAAGCTTTTCCCTCGCCGCCACGAAGATCGTCGCCGCCGCACGCACCACATCGACCGCAGACGACGTGAAGCTGATGGCGAGCGTGCTGAGCGGCAACGATACCTTCAAGGGCGGCAACGCGACTGACTTCATACGCATGTACGCCGGCAACGACACCATTCTCGGGAATGGCGGCAATGACAGCCTCTATGGCGGCAGCGGTAACGACAAGATCACCGGCGGGGCCGGCCGCGACAAGCTCTACGGCGAAAGCGGCAGCGACACGTTCATCTTCAAGTCGCGTGCCGACAGCACTGTTTCCTCTTCGGGACGCGACACGATCTACGATTTCACCAGCGCAGACACCATCGACCTGGCCGGGATCGACGCGAACACCAACATTTCCGGCAACCAGGGCTTCAGCTTCATCGGCACCAAGGCCTTCACCGGCAGGTCCGGCGACCTTCGCTACGAGAAGAAGGCGTCCGACACCTATATCTATGGCGACGTCAACGGCGACAAGGTCGCCGACTTCGCCATTCATCTCGATGACGCCGTGACGCTCTATAAGAGCGATTTCATCCTCTGATCTTTCGGGATCGGACCGGAGATTTGACAAACGAAAAGGCGGCAGGTTCATCACCCGCCGCCTTCTTGTGTTTTTCAGCCTGGTCCGACGTTATTCGGCCGGCTTCCCGTCCACCTGCGCATTGGCCCAGTCGGTCGAAGCGGAAATGCCGCCCAGCGGGAAGAAATGCAGCTGTTCGATCAGGCTGTCCTTCTCTGTCGCGAGATAGGCAGACATGTCGGTCAACACCTCGGTCGGCTCATAGGGCAGCATCAGCTTGGTGAGATCCATCGCGCGCTTCTGCAACACCTTCAAGGAAGGACCGACGCCGCAGGCGACGGCGAATTTCAGCATGGTCTGAAGCTTGGCCGGACCAGCGATGCCGAGATGGATCGGCAGTGTGATGCCAGCGGCCCTCAGGCGACGGTCCCAGGCGATGATCGGTTCGGCATCGAAGGCGAACTGGGTGACGATCGCCATCTCGGCGTCGGTGCGCTCGGAATATTTCTGCTTCCACTGCAAGGCTTCGTCGACCACCTTCGACGATCCGTCCTTGTCGATGTCCTTGTTGCCTTCCGGGTGACCGGCGACATGCATACGCTTGAAGCCATAGCGGTCGAACAGGCCGGTTTCCAGCATCTGCATGGAATTGTCGAAGCTGCCGGCCGGAACCGACACACCGCCGCCGAGCAGCAGCGCCTGGTCGACACCCGCCTCGCCCTGGTATCGCTTGATCCAGTCCTCAAGAACAGCAGCGCTGTCGATGATGCGGGCCGGGAAATGCGGCATGACCGGGTAGCCTTCACCGGAGATGCGCTTTGCGGTCGCGACCATGTCCTCGATCGGCGTGCCCTCGATGTGGGCGATGTAGACGCGCGTGCCCTTCGGCAGCAGCGCCCGGAAATCCTCGACCTTCGCCGCCGTTCTCGGCATCACCTCGATGGAATAGCCTGACACGATGTCGCCGAGCGACGGCTGTTCCGGCGCCGCGGCCTTGCTGCCCTCGGTAAAACGTTTCAACAAGCTGCGCACGTCCGGCCTCCTCGTTCAAAATGTGCCGATGTCTGCATGGGGTAGACCTCCCGTCTCACCGTCCGAAAACCACCGTTTTACGACCGTTCAACAACACACGATCTTCCAGATGATAGGAAACAGCGCGTGCCAGAACGCGGCGTTCGATGTCGCGGCCTTTACGGACAAGGTCATCCGGCGTGTCCTGATGCGTCACGGTCTCCACGTCCTGGGCGATAATCGGCCCTTCATCGAGATCGCCGGTGACATAATGCGCCGTCGCGCCGATCATCTTCACGCCCCGCTCGTGCGCCTGGTGATAGGGCTTGGCGCCCTTGAAGCCTGGCAGGAAGCTGTGATGGATGTTGATGCAGCGACCGGCAAGATAAGCCGACATCTCGTCGGAGAGGATCTGCATGTAGCGGGCGAGCACGACGAGTTCGGCGCCGCTCTCTTCTATCACCGTCCTGATCTGCGCCTCCTGCTCGGTCTTGGTCGCCGGCGTGATCGGCAGATAATGATAGGGCAGACCATTGTGCAGCGTCAGGTTCAGCGCCGAACTCGGATGGTTGGACACGATCCCGACGCACTCCATGTTCAGTTCGCCGATGCGCATGCGGTAGAGCAGATCGCCCATGCAGTGATCGAATTTGGAGACTAGGATTAAAACCTTCCGCTTCTCGTCGGCGGCGCGCAGCGTCCAGGTCAGGTTGAAGCGCCACAACTCGCCGTCGAGCGCCTGGCGCAACGGCTCCACCGTCCCGCCGAGCGAAAATGCGACACGCATGAAAAAGCGGCCGGTCTCCTGGTCGTCGAACTGCTGCGCCTCGTGAATGTCGCCGCCGGCGTTGAAGAGGCTGGTGGTCACGGCCGAAACGATCCCCGGCCGGTTGACGCAATGCAGGGTCAGCACATGCTTGCTCATCATGTCCTCGAAAATTGTCGCGCAGGCAAAGAGCTCCAGACCCCGCCGAACAAGCGCGGCCGGTCGCACATCCGCTGCCGCGGTCCGTCCCGTCTCATCTCAACTGTCGGCGCGACCGCTCAGTTCGGGCGGACACCATCGCCGCCCGGCGCCGCGCGGGAGGGCTGGTCCGGGCCGCATCGGGCGGCCCGGATCGATCACATCAATGCAAGATCGTCAGGATCAGGCGTTCTTCTTCGTGCGCCAGCTTTCGGCGTAGCTCTCGCGGGCCTGGCGCGCATAGGGCGTGGGAGAGACGCGAACGCGGATTTCCGTCTGCCGGTGCTTCTCCGTAGACGTCTTGCCTGTCGTTTCCGGCTCGCCCCACAGCATGGTGAGAACGTCGCCTTCCTGCACCGACTGATCGACCACGCCGAGCGACAGCACGCAGCGCTCGTTGTAGGAATAGCCGTTGAACATCGACATGCCGACCATCTTGCCGTCGCGCATGACCATGTCGGCGCTGGTGGAGGCATAGTTCGGCTGCGGGAAGTCGATCCACTTGTAGGGAATGCCGTCCTCGAAGCCGGAGGCGATGACCTTCAGCACGTCTTCGCGGTTCCACTCGAAGGTGACCTTCTTGCGGTTGTTTGCACCCTTCATCTTCTCGAGCGCTGCCTTGCCGATGAAGTCGGACTTCTTCCAGCCGATGTAGAAGTCGTAGCCGAGTTCGAACGGGTTGACGTAGTAGTCCTCGATATTGTCGGAGACATACGAGCCGCCAATGGAGCCAGCCGCCTCGTAGGAGTCGGCACCGAGCCACTGGCGGTATTCGGCCAGCATGCCGTCACCGGTATAGATGCCCGGCAGCGGCGACGGAATCCAGCCGGATTCCAGCGTGTTGGTTGAATAGGCGCGGCTGCCGCAGCGAACGAGATCGACGCCCGCGTCCCTGGCTGCCTGCAGGATGCAGGAGAGGATGTAGTTCTTGTCCTCATACGGACCCCAGATTTCGAGGCCCGGAGCACCCGACATGCCATGGCGCAGCGCCTGCACCTTCTTCGAGCCGATGTTGATCCAGTCGACATGGAAGAACTTGATGTCGGGGATCGGTCCGCCATTCATCTTCTCGAAGATCTTCGGGGCTTCCGGACCCTGGATCTGGTAGCGGTAGTGGGTGCGCAGGACGCGTTCGCCTTCGGGGCGCGACGGCGAACGCGGGTCATGCTTGATGCGGACGTTCCACTTGCCATAGGCGGCGCAGAACAGAAGCCAGTTGGAGGTCGGCGCGCGTCCGACGAGGATGAACTTGTCCTGGCGCTCGCGGAAGATGATGTGGTCGCCGATCACATGGCCGGCCGGGGTCACCGGAACGAAGTGCTTGGCCCGGTTGAGATCGAAGTTGGCAAACGAGTTGATGCCGTGGTGGCTGAGGAATTCCTCGGCCTGCGGACCTTCGACGATCAGTTCGTCCATGTGGTGCGACTGGTCGAACAGCACGGCGCCGTCGCGCCATGCCTGCTGCTCCACGCGCCAGTTGGAAAATTCCGGCGCCACCACCGGGTATACATACATGCCGATTCTTGAATTACGCAGCATGCGTACCGCATTGCCGAAATCCTTAATTACCGCTTCCAGACTGGACGTTGCCATGGTTTCTCCTCCCAAAGGCCTTCGTTGAATGTATACATTACTGCATCAAGACGCGACCATGCGCAAGAGGGTTTTCACCTCACCTTGAGTCAAGCCGCAAGGTCAAGGCGCCCTCAGTTGACCACGAGCGCAAGGCTCGGCACGCGGTAGAAGAGGCTCGCATCGCCGCCGAGCGCATGCTCGAGGTTCTGTCGTGTGGCGCGAGCGTGTTCGCGGGCGATTGCTTCGGCTCGCGATCCTTCCCGCGCTGCGATGGCCGCGACAATCGCACGGTGCTCGGACTGGCCCACATGCAGCGACCGGCTGAAGGCAGCATTGTCGGCCCGGTCGGGCACGAAGGCGGACGGCGAGGCAAACGGCAGCCGCGACGCGCGCTCGATTTCACGCGCCAGCACGTCGCTGCCGGGCAGTTCGGCCAGGGCCTTGTGAAACTTGGCGTTCAGGGCAGCATAGCCTTCGAAATCGACCTCATTCGGCCATTGGCCGACGCAGGCGTCGAGCTTGTTGACGATGTCCTGCAGGCTCGCCAGCGCGGTGGCGCGCACGCCACGCTCGGCGGCAAGGCGCGCGGCCGTGCCTTCCAGCACACCCCTGAGCTCGATCGCGTCGACCACGTCCGCGATCGTGAAGCGGCGGACAACGAAACCGCCGCTGCGGCCGCGCTCCAGCAACCCCTCCTCCGCCAGCCGCGACATGGCATCCCTGAGCGGTGTGCGCGAGATTTCCAGTTCCTCGGCCAGCGGCACCTCCAGAAGCCGCGTGCCGCCCGGCAGTTCGCCGGACAGGATCTTCTTGCGCAACTCGATCACCGTGCGCGTCGCGTGCGTATTGCCGCCCTCTTCCTTCGCCATTCCGACCCTCCCACCGGTCCGTCGCCGACTGTTTACGCGGCCGCGCCGACAGTCGTCTCTGTATACATAGCCAATTCGAAGAATTTGTCCACGCGCCGCCCTACCCACCAGGTCAAGCCTCCAGGATACAGGATGTATACAGAGACTGCTCCTGTCGATAGCCGATGACCCAGGCCTCTCGGCCGCTCCGGCAAGGCCTATGAAGAAGATGCCAAGAAGATGAAAAAACGCGTTTTTTGCGCTTGCGGGAACGTCAAGCCCTGACTATAAGGGCGCCACCACGAAGCGCACGCGCCCTTCGTCTATCGGTTAGGACACCAGATTTTCATTCTGGGAAGAGGGGTTCGACTCCCCTAGGGCGTGCCACTTCTCTTTCTCCACATGAAGCGCAAGACCACAGCATCATGCTTGGCTGAGAACGCGTGAGAGCGTGTCGCGGTAAGCCTCGAAGCTGTGCCCGGCCTTAAAAACGTCGAAGGCGGCGGCGGACATGCGAGCGCGCAGCGCCTCGTGATCGAGCAAACGGCCAATCTTGTCAGCAAATTCCATAGCGTCATCGGCAACCATGGCGCTGGTTCCGTCGGCAACATCGATCCCCGTGAAAGCAAGCGAGGTGCCGACAATCGCCGCCTTCATGGAAAGCGCCTCCACCACCTTGATCTTCATGCCGGTGCCGAACCGCATCGGTGCGATCCAGATCTTCACCTTGGGATATTCGGCGGCGAGATCGTCGACGAGCCCCTTGAGCTCTATGTTCCCGGTAAACGCGGCTGCCGCGTCAACGACGGCGGGATCGAGGCCGGATTTGCCGATGATCCTGAAACGCAGATCCGGATGGCGCTCCAGAACGACAGGCAAAACTTCGGACATGAACCACAAAAGGCCGTCGACATTCGGCCTACTGCTCGTCCCTACGAAGCCGATGTCGGCGTCCTTGTGCGTATGAATATCCACTCCGGGATCCGGAAACGATGCCGGCGCGCAGACGAGCTCGGGACAGGCCGCTCCGCCAATCGACGCCAGCCGCTCGACGTCCTGCGATGATATGGCGAGGAGCGCATCGAAATTCCTGAGGCACCGTCTCTCGGACCAGCGGTGCACCTGGTATTTCAGCCGGCGCATCAGAGCACTGGGTTCGTCACGTCGCAGATTGTTCCAGATCCTCTCCGACTGGACATCGTGCGTATCGCAGAGTTTTGGCCCGGCGAAGCGCACGCCGTTCAGCGGCGTTACCTTCAGATAGTTGCTGAAATAGGCGGCGTAGCGACCGCTCCGCAGCTCCTTGTCGATGGCCACTCGCAGGGCTCTCGGGCACTCGTGCTCGTTCGTGATCATCCAGGTGCGCAGCGTGAGGCGGTCGAGCGTTTCGAGCAGATACTGGCGAAGACCGGCCCGCCATTTGCCAAGCGCCACCAGATCGCGACCCGATCGTTGCTGGACGAGACGCAGCTTGCACTGCGGGTATTTACGGAGAAACGCTTTTTGCAGCTTATCCTTGGACGCGTTCGGACCGACCAGCATCATGACCTGCACCTTGTATCCAAGCGAGACAAGCGCCTTGATCGACTGATCTGTTCTCTGCTGGTTACCGGCCGTCACCCTGATTGGATTGGTCCGGGTCACGAAGAGAATTCTCTTCATCTGGGCGCCAGAATATGCGTCTTGAAAAACGCAGCCTCGGCCTCCCAATTATGCGCATACGAAGGCTTCTTCAGCGTATTGTGGAAATACTGGTTGTTTCTACTGGGCTCCTGATCGTCGAGGGATATTCCGAAAATCGAGTAATTACCTTCTTCAGGACTGCCCCGAAGCTTGCGTAGCCAGTAACACATTGTCAGACCGGCGCTCGGTCCATATTTCAGCGACTGCGCCAGTTCAGAATAGAGACTTGCAGGGACGTGAGCGGGGCGACCGCCATGCAGATAGCACTCAACAACGTCCGCCGAATTGAATGCATGAAGGCGAATGTCGGAGCCACTGTATAAAACCCATTCGAAGCTGGAATACGGACGGCGCCAGATGTCCGTATTGCCACGTGCTCTCATCCAGATGTTGCATTTCGTCCCATAGTCGACTGCGAAATCCGATGAAACGTCGAAATTGTTGAAACGGATGACCACGTCATGGTCATCGATCTCCTTCCCCCTGCCCCGACCGATCTCACAGGGAGAGCTTCCCACCACGCAGATCCGCTTGGACCGGTCAGAGAGAAGGTTGATGAACTCGCTCTCATCCCGGCCCATTGCATTGACGACGGCGTCCGTGGTTTCGCCCCAGATGCCGGGCACGAGTCCGGCCCGGTAAAGATGCGCGACAAGAACGGCTGGCATTCTTGTCGATGCCGACTCGTCGCGTTTCAAAATCGCTCTCGACGCTTTAACGGCCGCTTCGACGTTCAACGTGTCAATCTCGATGGATGCCTTCAGGACGTGAAGTCGCTCGATCCTGTCGGAACGCATGCCGGCAAACTTGTGCAATGCGTCGCGCGCAACCTCGCGGGTCTGCGCCGCGGGACCGTAGTAATCCCAGACACGCCGCACCAGTTCGTTGGCAGCATTCAAGGAAGGATGCTCTACCTGGAATACCGATTGCCTCCCAAGATCGATCTTCTGCTCAAAGGAAAGCTCGGGCTTGTTTTCCGCCGTCCAGAGCCTGTCACCATCGCCTTTTATCGGCACCGGCTTTACATTAGCCTTCTGCCTCTCAACACGTCTATCGACTGGTGCGACCGGGCTAGTAGTTTTATTTTTCTTCCTGAAAATCCATAATGACATTGCTGCGTCCAGTCGAAGGTGGGGCGAAAATTCGCATGGAGAGACGATAGTTAAGTGAAGAACGCCCCCCGGCGGCGTTGCTCCTTACATCTTTCCAGGCAAACCGCCTACGTCTTTGATCACAGCGCATAACTCTCAAGCTCAAAAAGATAAGTCGCTGACCTTGCGTCGATGCCACTTTGACATTCGGCGTATTTGATCTCTTCGACGATGGAGACGAGCCCGACCGGAGAAGTACGTGTGTCGGCACCCCGGCCCGCAAAGACGACCAAGATCGTCGCACTTCACCCCGCCGGCGCAGCGTCCGTCACGCGCAGTTGCACGCGTCTTGATCCCTGCCAGAGATCGGCGCTTAGCGAGCCCGCGACATGCAGGAGGTTGCCGCGGGAGGCGAGCAGGAGCGTGCCGAGGTCGGTGTCGGCGACGCGGAAGGCGATGCCGTCGAGGCGGGAGCCGTCCTGGCCTTCCAGCGTCACCTTCACATGGGTCGTCCCGACGGGCCTTGCATCGCGGACGCGGTGGGCGGGCAGCGCGAAGACCGGTTGCGGATGGCCCGATCCGTAGGGTCCGGCCGTTTCCAGCGTGTCGACGAGATTGAGCGTCGCGCCGGACGCGCCGAGCGCGCCGTCGATCTTCAGCGTCTGGCCTGCCACGAGCTCGCTCACCTGGCGTTCTGCCTTCTCCTCGAAAAAGGCGCGCAGCGCACCGAGCTTCGACTTTTCCACCGTCAGCCCCGCCGCCATGGCGTGGCCTCCTCCCTTCACCAGCAGCCCCTCGTCGACGGCGGCGCGCACGACGCGGCCAAGGTCGAAACCGCTGATCGAGCGGCCGGAACCTGTGCCCTTGCCATTGGGATCGAAGGCGATGGCGAAGGCCGGCCGTTGAAAGCGTTCCTTCAGCCGCGCGGCGAGCAGTCCGACGATTCCAGGGTGCCAGTTCTCGCGCGCCGTCACGATGATCGCGGCGCCCTCGGCATTGCCGTATTCGGCTAGCGCCTCGGCTTCCGCCTCCTGCAGCATCACCGTTTCCATCGCCTGCCGCTCGCGGTTCAATTCGTCGAGGCGGTTGGCGATCTCCTCGGCCGAAGCGGCATCGTCGACCGTCAGCAGGCGGCTGCCTAGTGCTGCGTCGCCGATGCGGCCGCCGGCATTGATGCGCGGGCCGACAAGGAAGCCGAAATGATAGGGCGTGACCGGGCCGCCGATGCCGGCAACCTTCAGCAGTGCCGCAAGCCCGGCGTTTTGCTGGTGGCGGGCGGCGATCAGGCCCTTCACCACATAGGCGCGGTTCAGCCCCTTCAGCGGCACCACGTCACAGACAGTCGCGAGCGCCACGAGATCGAGCAGCGACAGCAGATCCATGCTCGCCGCCATCTGGTGCGCTTTCTGTCGTAGCCGGCGCAGCGTCGCCACAAGCACCAGATAGACGACACCGGCAGCACAGAGATGGCCCTGGCCCGACAGGTCGTCCTCGCGATTGGGATTGACCAGAGCCAGACAGGGCGGCAGTTCGTGGCCGAGCTGGTGGTGGTCGATGACAAGCACCGGCACGCCCCGTTCGGCGGCAACCGCCAGCGACTCGTGGCTGGTCGAGCCGCAATCGACCGTCACGATCAGCTGCGCGCCGCGGTCGATCAACTGGCCGATCGCGGTCGGGTTCGGTCCGTAGCCTTCGAAGATGCGGTCGGGAATGTAGATCTCGGCGGTCACGCCGAAGTGCCGCAGGAAGCGGAACATCAAGGCGGACGAGGCCGCGCCGTCGACATCGTAGTCGCCGAAGATGGCGATCCTTTCGCCCTTTTCCACCGCCTCGGCCAGCCGTTCGGCCGTCGCCTCGCAATCGGTCAGGCGCGACGGGTCCGGCATCAGCGAGCGGAGCGTGGGATCGAGAAAACCCGGCGCCTCGTCGACGCCGACGCCGCGACCGGCAAGAACGCGCGCGACGAGTTCCGGAATTCCGTGAACCTGGGTCATCGCCAGCGCCCGATTCTGCGCGGCCTGGTCGGCACGCGACATCCACCGGCGCCCGGTGACCGAACGTTCGACACCCAAAAAGGCGCGCGGCACCGGATCGACGGCTTCCGTCATCTTACCTGGTCTCCACAGGACGTGCCGGTCTGGATATCACAAACCGGCGAACGGACGGCAACCCTGCACCGTCTTCATAATCCTGTCATCGCCAAGGCCTAGGTAAAAGTAAAGTCCGGAAACGGTCGTCAGGATACGAACGCCAGACAGCCGGCGAGCGGGGCGAAGAGCATGGCCGCCATCATCACGATGACCGACCAGTTCCGTTTGCCCTCGAAGTCGTCGTCCTCCGAATACTGGTCGCTAAGGGGCTGCGGTATGCGCCTGTCAGCCGTACGGTAGTCGTTGAAATCGACGACGCGCACGTCCTCTTTTCTTTGAGATCTCATCCAGGCTCCTCCCAAACCCCAGAAAATATCTGGAAATCATATCGGGAAAGATGCAGGGACGCGAGGGAACTGTCCCAAATTTGGTCGAATTTTATCAAATTTGGACGTTGCCCTGCCCGATATGATGCAATCGCGCCACAATATCGGCGCGATTGCGGGAGCAACCAGCGGATTTAGACCGTCTTTGGACGCTCGATGCGAATCACCTGCGGTTCGCCGACGAGGTAACCCTCGGTCTTGATCGAGGCCACGGCCTTGCGCACCGAGGCTTCCATCGTCGCGTGGGTGACCAGTATGATGGTCTGCGGCTCGCCTTCCGCATGCTGCTTCTTGGAGCGCTGCATGATCGATTCCAGCGAAATTCCGTTCTCCGCCATCTTCGAAGCGATGCTGGCAAAGACACCCGTGCGGTCCTGCACCGCGAGGCGGATGAAATAGCCTCCCTCGTGGCTCTGCATTTCCGCCTGGCGATAGGTTTCCAGCAGGTGGGCCGGACGTCCGAAAGCCGGAACGCGCTGGGCGCCGGGGCGGCTCTTGGCGATGTCGGTGATGTCGCCAAGCACGGCGGATGCCGTGGCATTGCCACCGGCGCCGGGGCCGACCATCAGCAGTTCGCCGAGAATATCGGATTCGATCGCCACCGCATTGGTGACGCCGTCGACCTGCGCGATCACCGAATCGTAAGGCACCATGGTCGGGTGCACACGCTGCTCGATTCCGGTCTCGGTCTTCTGGGCGACACCCAGGAGCTTGATCCGGTAGCCGAGATCGGCAGCGGCGTGGATGTCGTCGATCGAGATGTTGGAAATGCCTTCCAGATAGATATCGTCGGCGGCTATCTTGTTGCCGAAGGCGAGCGTCGTCAGGATCGCCAGCTTGTGGGCCGTGTCATTGCCCTCGATGTCGAAGGTCGGATCGGCTTCAGCGTAACCCAGTCGCTGGGCCTCCTTCAGGCAGGCCTCGAAGGAGAGGCCCTCCTTCTCCATGCGGGTCAGGATGTAGTTGCAGGTGCCGTTCATGATGCCGTAGACGCGGCTGAAGGTATTGCCGGTCAGGCTCTCGCGCATGGTCTTGATGACCGGAATACCGCCGGCGACCGCGGCCTCGTAGTTCAGGAGCGCGCCCTTTTCTTCCGCCGTCTTCGCCAGTTCCACGCCGTGGCGGGCAAGAAGCGCCTTGTTGGCGGTCACGACATGGACGCCACGGGCAAGCGCCGCCCGCACCGACTTGTCGGCAGCGCCTTCGGCACCGCCCATCAACTCGACGAATACGTCGATGTCGGCACCGGCGGCCATGTCGACGGGATCGTCGAACCAGGTGACGCCGGAGAGATCGACGCCGCGGTCGCGGGTGCGGTCGCGGGCCGAAACCGCCGTGATCGTAATGCCCCGGCCACAGGCCACCGCCAGTTCGTTGCCGCGCTGCTGCAGGATGCGGACGAGCGAGGCGCCGACCGTCCCTAGTCCCGCAATGCCAATTTTAAGGGCATCCGCCATGATCAATCCTGAAATGTCTTCATGCTGCTTGGAAAGGCGGCCCCGGACGGAGCCGCCGGGGAAGGCTCAACGGTGGGCGTTGAGCGAGATGACGTTGTGCATCGTCTCGTCGGCCGTCGACAGGAACTTCTTGATGTTCCTTGCGGCCTGGCGGATGCGGTGCTCGTTCTCGACCAGCGCGATGCGCACGTAGTCGTCACCCATCTCGCCGAAGCCGATGCCCGGCGCTACGGCGACGTCGGCCTTTTCGACGAGCAGCTTCGAGAATTCCAGCGAACCGAGATGGCGGAATTTCTCCGGGATCTTGGCCCAGGCGAACATGGTCGCGGCCGGCGGCGGAACCTCGAATCCGGCCTTGCCGAAGGCGTCGACCAGGACGTCACGGCGACGCTTGTAGGTGGCGCGAACCTCGGCGATGTCGGAACCGTCGCCGTTGAGCGCATGCGTGGCCGCCACCTGGATCGGCGTGAAGGCGCCGTAGTCGAGATAGGATTTCACGCGGGCGAGTGCGGAGATCAGCCGTTCGTTGCCGACGGCAAAGCCCATGCGCCAGCCGGGCATGGAGAAGGTCTTCGACATCGAGGTGAACTCGACGGCGACATCGACGGCACCCGGCACCTCGAGGATCGACGGCGGCGGCGGGCCGTCGAAGTAGATTTCCGAATAGGCGAGATCCGAGAGCACGATGATGTCGTGTTTGCGGGCAAAGGCCACGACTTCCTTGTAGAAATCGAGGCTCGCCACGTGGGCGGTCGGGTTGGACGGATAGTTGACGATCAGCGCCAGCGGCTTCGGGATCGAGTGGCGCACGGCGCGTTCGAGCGGCGGGAAGAAGCTATCGTCGGGCTCGACCGAGATCGAACGGATCACGCCACCGGTCATCAGGAAGCCGAACGCATGGATCGGATAGGTCGGGTTCGGGCAGAGGATGACGTCGCCGGGCGCCGTGATCGCCTGCGCCATGTTGGCGAAACCTTCCTTGGAGCCAAGAGTCGCCACCACCTGCGTATCCGGGTTGAGCTTCACGCCGAATCGGCGGGCATAATAGGCGGCCTGGGCGCGGCGCAGGCCCGGAATGCCCTTGGAGGACGAATAGCGGTGCGTGCGGGGGTCCTGGACCACTTCGCAGAGCTTGTCGACGATCGCCTGTGGCGTCGGCAGGTCGGGGTTGCCCATGCCGAGGTCGACGATGTCGGCGCCACCGGCTCGCGCGCTCGCCTTCAAACGGTTGACCTGTTCGAAAACGTAGGGCGGCAGGCGCCTGACTTTGTGAAACTCTTCCATCTCTTTCCCCGTGGAACGGCGCGGCGACCGGCCGCGTGCGGTGGGTTCGCTCCCGTGTTTTGCGATCGGCCTGCCGCGAACCGCTTGAGCCCGGTCGATCCTCCCATCCGTCGCACCGCAGTGCGGCGCAATTCGGACATGCGGCCGCGAAACATTCAACCTGGCGACAGCAACTCTCGTGCTTTGCGTCCAAACGCCGTGAAACGCAAGCGTTAATTGGCGATCGCCGCCTCGGCGTCGACCCCATGCTGGGCGGCGAGCTTGCGCAAAATCTGCAGCTGCCGCTGGTAATCCGCCTCGGAGACTGTGCCGGCCTTGCGCGCCCGCGACAACGCCGAAAGACGGGCTGAAATCGAGGCCGCGTCCTCGTCGGTGAGCTGCGTGTTGGCGGCGGTCAGAGGCTCGGCAAAGGTCGGATAGCCATCCGGATCAACCGCAGCCTGGCGCGCCGGCTCGTCCTCGTCCCGCACCGTCACCTGGGCGGAGGGCGACATCTGTACCGACGGGTCACGCGCCGGACGGTCGGACGCGCAGCCACCGGCGACCATGGCGAGCGCCAGAACGGCGGCGGTGCCGTAGCCGATCCTGTTTTGGCGGCGGAGAATCGAAAGCGCGCGTATCACCATGTCTGTCCCGTCCAAATCCCCGGAAACAACCGTCCGGCGGGGCCATATCCTCGCCCAAAGACCATGCTTTGGTCATGCTGGAACTTCTAGCTGTTTTGCGCGAGAATGTGCAAATACAAATCACAGAAGAAAAGACTGCCGGGGAGGAGCACGTGAGCGAGCAGAAGGAGACGGGGCAGGCATCCGAAAGCGGTCGGCCGGCGATCGACCCGGCGCTGATCGAGCCCTACATCGTCAAGGATCCGCAGGCGATGGCGATGAATGCCGCGCGGGCGCTTGAAAACCTCGGCAAGGCGGCGTCGGAATGGCTGCGTCCGCGGGAAAGCGGCGAAATCGTCGATCCGGTCGCCGAACCGGCGACCCAGCTGATCAAGACCATGTCGAAGGTCGCCGAATACTGGATGAGCGACCCGAAGCGCACGGTCGAGGCCCAGTCGATGTTGCTCAACGAGCTCTTCGGCATCTGGATGAAAAGCCTGCAACGGCTCTCGGGCGAGGCGCCGGCCGAATCGCCCGCACCGGTCACCGACAAGCGCTTCAGCGACGAGGACTGGCAGAAGAACCCGTTCTTCGACTTTCTCCGGCAGGCCTATCTGGCGATTTCCGCCTGGGCCGACAAGCTCGTGACGGATGCGGAAGGGCTCGACGAACACACCCGCCACAAGGCCGCCTTCTACGTGCGGCAGCTGACGGCGGCGCTGTCGCCGGCCAATTTCGTCACCACCAATCCGCAGCTTTATCGCGAGACTGTCGCCAGCAACGGCGCCAATCTGGTGAAGGGCATGCAGATGCTGGCCGAGGACATCGCAGCAGGGCACGGCGATCTCCGGATCCGCCAGACCGACGCCTCGAAGTTCGAGGTCGGCCGCAACATGGCGGTCACGCCGGGCAAGGTGATCGCCCAGAGCGAGATCTGCGAGGTCATCCAGTACGAGGCCTCGACCGAGACGGTGCTGAAGCGCCCTCTCCTCATCTGCCCGCCGTGGATCAACAAGTTCTACATCCTCGACCTCAACCCCCAGAAAAGCTTCATCAAGTGGTGCGTCGACCAGGGCCACACCGTGTTCGTGATCTCCTGGGTCAATCCGGACGAGCGGCACGCGATGAAGGGCTGGGAGGACTACATCCGCGACGGCGTCGACTTCGCGCTGGACACGATCGAGAAGGTGACCGGCGAGCGTGAGGTGAACGCGATCGGCTACTGCGTCGGCGGCACGCTGCTCTCGGCGGCGCTCGCCCTTCATGCCAAGGAAGGCAACACGCGGATCGCCAGCGCCACCCTCTTCACGACCCAGGTCGATTTCACCCATGCCGGCGACCTCAAGGTGTTCGTCGACGAGGAGCAACTGGACGATCTGGAAGAGCGCATGCGCGCGGCCGGCTATCTCGACGGCTCGAAGATGGCGCAGGCCTTCAACATGCTGCGCGCCTCCGAACTGATCTGGCCATATTTCGTCAACAACTATCTGAAGGGCCAGGACCCCATGCCCTTCGACCTCTTGTACTGGAATTCCGATTCCACCCGCATGGCCGCCGCCAACCACTCCTTCTACCTGCGCAACTGCTACCTCAACAACAATCTGACCAAGGGCAAGATGACGCTTGCCGGCAAAAATATCTCGCTGAAGGACGTCAAAATCCCGATCTACAATCTCGCCACCCGCGAGGACCACATCGCGCCGGCGAAATCGGTCTTCGTCGGCTCCGGCTTCTTCGGCGGCCCGGTCACCTACGTGCTCTCGGGCTCCGGCCATATCGCCGGCGTCGTCAATCCGCCGGACAAGAAGAAATACCAGTACTGGACCGGCGGAGCGCCTGTTGGCGACTACGAGGACTGGCTGGTCAAGGCCAAGGAAACCGCCGGCTCCTGGTGGCCGCACTGGCAGACCTGGATCGAGGCGCTCGACGCCGAACGGGTGCCCGCCCGCAAACCCGGCGGCGGCGCCCTGAACGCCATCGCCGACGCGCCGGGGAGTTATGTGATGGAAAGGGTTTAGGGGAGGATTTTTTTAGTGATATTGCGCTTTCTAATTAGGTGAAGGCGTAAGGACGCATTCGTCACTTCGGCGGCTGATGAGGCTCTAGCCGTCGTAAGGTGACGTCTGTCGCGCGATCCATTGAGTATGCTCGCGAGAAAACGCAACCTCCGCCTCCGCGACGAACGCGTCAAACTCGGCTTCCGTCGTAACGGTTTCAAGGTTGTGCTCGATCTGGGCTATTTCATGCGCAGCAAGTGCGTACGACGCGGCCAGTTCCTCGTAGCGTTTCGCCTGCATCCAGCCGATTATTCCCGCCGCAGTGACGAGCAAAGGCTCGGATACCCATTGAACGACAAGCGTGCCCATGGCGAGTTGGTACAAAGCTACGCCGACGCCAAGCATATAGAGGAGAACGCAAGTCGCGGAGAAGAGGTTGGATCGCCTGCGGTTGAAATGGGATTTTCGTCGATACCAGGATAGCTGGTCCCTGATACGATACTGGAGATAGACATCTTTCCGGTCACTCAGCGTCAAGGCACGCTTCTTTTCCATCTCCGCGGTAATCTGCGGACCGAAAGCTAGGTCTGCCGTCAAGGCCGATCCATCCGAGCGCACCAACTCATCGAGAAACACCTTGAACGCCTGTCGAGGTGGATGTTTGGCACCGTCGTTGGAAAACGGGCCGGAACGCATAATAAAGCGCCAAGTCAACGTCTTGATGGATTCCGCCAAAGCTCGGGTTTCATACCACTCTTTTTGCGGTTTCTTGACGGTCATATAGAGAAGAAGGACAGCGGCAATTAAAACGCAAATAAGATAAATTGCGGTCTGCTCACGCAGATATGGCGAAGAGGGTAATATTGTCAGACATCCCGCGAGCAGGATGAAAAAATACTGGCCCAGCAGCATACGCAAATAGGTCCGCTGCCATTTGATCGAAGCGCGATCCGCATTGACGTAAAGCGCCGGATAATCGTCCGTCAGCATTGGAGTTCCACTTCATGTCCCGCGACGCTCTCGGATTGCTTCAATCATATCCGGTATGCTCCTTCCTAAGCACCCGGCAAAACATCATCCGGTGGTTGAGACGCGAAAATCTCCGTTGAAGGAGAGTTTTGAAGGAACTCGAGGTCACTTCGAACGAGCTTATAGAGGCTGGTCTCCTGCGTAACCTGCAAGGCAGGTCCCGTACCGTTCGTCACGTTGTGATAGAAATACGGCGTCGCGATCAAGGCATGATCGGTCAGGCTGAGACGGTTGTATGGGATGCCGCGTTTCAGACGAAGTAGTCGCACACGTCCCGGGCCTCCCCTTCGCTGCACCCGGTCGATTAGAAACCGCCACTGCGTTGACGCCGCCTCGATCTCGGACTGAACCATCTGAAGCTGCATATCGGGGTCATCCGAGTCTTCGATGAAACCCTTCAACATTCCCGGCAGCGCCGGATTGTCCGGATGCATCACAAAGATGTCTATCGTCAGCCCCTTCTTAAGGGCTTGCAGCTCAAGCAACTTCAAGAAGCTCACACTTCTACCGTCAGGAAGCTTCCAGTTCTCGCCGGCGCTCGTGAGTTGATGGAGGGAAATACCCATAAGCGCCATGTAGCTGGTCGCGGAATCGTAAAATTCCATCGACTTTACGTCGTTATACGGCAGGCTCTGCGTGAAACGCTCGTGCAGGATATACTTCGAATGTCTAGAGCCTAGCGCATCCCAGTGTTCCGAGTTAAATGCGGTACGAGGCTGCGTCTTGTTCTTAAGGCTTGCGGCTAAAGCCTGATAAACTTTGTCGATGACTGCATCCAATTCCGAACGCTGCCGGCCATCGCGCCACGACTCGAACGGTCCGCGCTCATATTGAATAACGGACCTCCCGGTAATATCGAACGGAAGCGATTCGCGCTCACTGTCAGTCTCGAACAAAATGACAACGTCGCGTCCCGCGCTATGGGCAACGCCAAGCTCATAATATACGTTTGGATTGTTTTCATAAATCAAGGCAACAACAAAATCATATCTAATAATCTTTCCAACTATACCCTGTACTATATCGCGAGCGCTGAGGTCATAGTTGTCTATCTCGGCACTAACGCGAACGTTTTCTTTCTCCTCCAAGCATCTGATCGCTGGATCCAAAAGCATCTCCTTGACCCGAATGCTATGGCCACGGTTCATATGATGCTGCTTACCAATCGGACAGATGATGAACAAATCCAGTTTCTGCATTTGTGTCCCCCATGTTCCTCAACGGGTAAAATAACCCGCAACAACCCAGAAGCGCAACCGTTTCGCACCACTCAGAGTAGCCTTTTATTAACCTTACTCGGCAATCCTCATCGCAAATCACGCGAAGACGGTCTGGTTCGCAGAATCGAGAGGGTTGTATGGGCGACATCGTATCTTTTACGGACAGACGAAAAAGCAAGAAGAACCTCCTCCCTCTCCAGTCCGCCAACCGAATGCCGGAAGGCGGAATTCAAATGGAGGAAGGCGCCGACCTTGCCGACCTTTTGGCGACCTGGGCCTCCATTCGTCGGGAGATCGACACATATCGTCGTGACCTGCGCTTGAAGGGCGGCGTTCCATTCTGCGACATGTAGACGGCGCGAAGCAATTGCAACCCTTGGAAGGTTAATGTAAGGTAAATCAACCCGTGGAAAGGGAGGATTGCCTTATGTTTGGTCTCACTTTTTTCAGCCGCAATGATTGGAAAAAGGCGCTTGTTGAATCGAACGCATGGGTAGATTCTTTTCTAGGGGACCACGTTTCGTCCGAGAGGCTCGCCGTAAACAGCGACTTTCTCCGAAAACGCAGGCAGGCTTCTCTCGGAAGAATGCATCAGGGCATGCATGTGTGGAACACATGGGCGCTCGCGATGAATATGATCCGCCCCGCAGAAAGCGATGATAAGTTTGGTGTATGGGCGCTTGTAGCAAGCGCCGATTTCGAAGGAGAACGCTTTGGCGGGGACGTCGACTTTAGCGGCGCGATCTTCCCAGCCCTAGCGAATTTCGCCAATACTCGTTTTTCCGGACAGATCTACATGTATGGCGCCAAGTTCTTTGGTGAGGGAGTGTTTGACGCAGCCAACTTCTCCTCGGACGCCTATTTCGAGCGCGCCGAATTCTCCGGCTTGGCGAAATTCACGAGCGCACGATTTGCAGGAAGCGGTCAATTTCGCCAAGCGCAGTTTTTGTCGGACGCTGACTTTTCCGATGCGGAGTTTCAGCGGGACCTCTGGCTTCGCGATGTAAGGTTCAATGGTGAAGCCTTATTCGACCGTGCGACCTTCCGGGGCGACTGCAGCATGGGGCGCTCTACCTTTAGGGGAGAGGCGTCGTATGTCAGGGCAACGTTTCAGGACACGACAAGTTTTGATGCGGCGGTGTTCGCGGAAAAGGTGACGTTCGCGGAAGCTGTTTTTGGCCGTAAACTGTTCTTGAATGGAGCTGAGTTCAATGAATCCGTTGACTTGAGCCATACGGTCTTCAAGGGAGATGTCGTTCTCGACGGAGTGAAGTATAAGGCGCAGCCCCGCGAAGATGGCCTGATGGAAGAAATACTGAAGCGGCGCTTGGCATAGAGACCGCTTCCTTATGTAAGCCTGTAACATCAGTCGCCTGGGTCAACTGGTTTGATGCGGTCAAAGGATTTGCCGCCTCCCTCAAAACCCGCTAATCCCCTCCGATGCTCTTCTCCCCGCCGCTGGTCCCGGCCACGCTCATCCGCCGCTACAAGCGCTTCCTGTTCGATGCGGTGCTTGAGGACGGCTCGGAAATCACCGGGTTCTGCCCGAACACCGGCTCGATGCTGGGCCTGACGACGCCCGGTTCGCGCATCTGGCTTTCCGATCACCTCGGCTCGGCGCGCAAGCATCGTTATGCCTTCGAGCTGATCGAGGCGGAGGGGACGGTGGTCGGCGTTCACGCAGCACTCGCCAACCGGCTCGGCGAGGAGGCGATCCGGGCGGGGATGGTCGCCGATCTTCACACCTACGAGACGATCCGACGGGAACAACGCTACGCCCGCAACTCCCGCATCGATTTCCTGCTCTCCTCGCCCGGCCGGCCGGACGCCTATGTCGAGGTCAAGAACGTGCACTTCACCCGCGTTCCGGGTCTGGCCGAATTCCCCGACACCGTGACCGATCGCGGCGCGCGGCATCTGGCGGATCTCGCGGAGATGGTCGCGGCGGGACACCGGGCGGTGATGCTCTATGTGATCCAGCGTGAAGACTGCGACCGGCTGAAACTGTCGGGCGATCTCGATCCGGCCTATGCGGCGGCCTTCGCGCTCGCGGTTGCCGCCGGTGTCGAGGCCTATGCCGTCAATTGCCGCGTCAGCCCGAGCGAAATCGCGCCGAAAGGCCCGATCGCCATGGACGAACCGGCCCTTGCTGCATTAAGTACGAGACAAGCCTGAAATTTAGCGAAAGCACCCCTATGGTGAACTATATCGACGCGGCAACCGCGCCGCTCAAGAATACCGGCGCGATCCGGCTTTACGGCAGCGAGGACTTCGACGGCATGCGCAAGGCCTGCCAGCTCACCGCCCGCTGCCTCGATGCGCTGGCCGACATCGTCAAGCCCGGCGTCACGACCAATGCGATCGACCGCTTCGTCTTCGAGTTCGGCATGGACAACGGCGCCGTGCCGGCGACGCTCAATTATCGCGGCTACACGCATTCGGTCTGCACCTCGATCAACCACGTCGTCTGTCACGGCATTCCCGACGACAAGCCGCTGCGCGACGGCGACATCGTCAATATCGACGTCACCTATCTGCTCGATGGCTGGCACGGCGATTCGAGCCGCATGTATCCGGTCGGCCAGATCAAGCGCGCCGCCGAGCGCCTGCTGGAAGTCACCCATGAATGCCTGATGCGCGGCATCGCCGCCGTGCGGCCCGGTGCCCGCACCGGCGCCATCGGCGAGGCGATCCAGACCTATGCGGAGGCCGAGCGCTGCTCCGTCGTGCGCGACTTCTGCGGCCACGGCGTCGGCCGCCTGTTCCACGACGCGCCGAACATCCTGCATTACGGGCGCGCCGACGAAGGTCCGGAAATGAAGGAAGGCATGATCTTCACCATCGAGCCGATGATCAATCTCGGCAAACCGCATGTGAAGGTGCTCTCCGACGGCTGGACCGCCGTCACCCGCGACCGGTCGCTGACGGCGCAGTACGAACACACCGTCGGCATCACGGCCACCGGCTGCGAGATCTTCACGCTGTCGCCCGCCGGCCTCGACCGGCCGGGCCTTCCGCCACTCCAGGGATGACAACATGGGACGGGACCCGCTCGACGCTCCGCAGGATGGTGACACCGCTTCCTCCGGCGCGGACGCGGGCCAGTCGATCATGGACGACCCGGCGGACGAGCGCGGCTTCTTCGCCGACCAGCCCGCCACCCCGAAAAAGCCCGCTCTTGCGGCAGCCGAAACCGAGCACTACCACGGCCACCGCGACCGTCTGAGAGACCGCTTCCGCGAGGCCGGAGACGGCGCGCTCGCCGACTACGAACTGCTCGAACTCCTGCTCTTCCGCCTGATCCCCCGCCGCGACACCAAGCCGACCGCCAAGGCACTTCTGGCGCGCTTCGGCTCACTTGCAGGCGTCATCGGCGCGCCGGTGCCGCTTCTGAAGGAAGTGAAGGGGGTGGGAGAGTCGGTCGCGACCGACCTCAAGCTCATCGCGGCGATCGCGCAGCGGATGCTCAAAAGCGAGCTGCGCGACAAGCAGGTGCTGTCCTCCTGGTCCGCCGTCATTGATTATTGCCACACCGCCATGGCCTACGAGGACCGCGAGCAGTTCCGCATCCTCTTTCTCGACAAGCGCAATACGCTGATCGCCGACGAGGTGCAGGGCCGCGGCACGGTCGACCACACGCCGGTCTATACCCGCGAGGTGGTCAAGCGGGCGCTGGAGCTTTCGGCCACCGCGCTGATCCTGGTGCACAACCATCCCTCCGGCGATCCGACGCCGTCGCGGGCCGATATCGAGATGACCAAGGAAATCATCGCCACCGCCAAGCCGCTCGGCATCGCCGTCCACGACCACATCATCATCGGCAAGGACGGCCATGCGAGCCTCAAGGGGCTCAGGCTGATCTGAAGCGTTAGTCCGACTTCGCCCCGAACACGAATTCGACCGAGGTCAGCGGCCAGCAGCCGGCGGTCCATTCGATCGTCTGTCCATTTCCGTCCTCGTTGCGGGCGTTCAAGTGAAACACCGGTGTGCCCGGCGTCAGCCGCAGGTTTTCCGCCTCCTCCGACGTCGAGAAACCGCCGCTGATCCGGGTCTCGACGCGCCGGAAGGCGGCGATGCCGTGGGCGCGGAACACGTCCGTCACCGACTGGCGCTCGGCGTAGACCGCCTCGAAATCGGTAAAGCGGTCGGCCGGGAAATACTTGTCGTTGACATAGACCGGCTGGTCGCCGAGCAGCCTTAGGCGGCGCAGGTGGATGATCTCTGCGCCCTCCCCGATCCGGAGCCGCTCCGCCAGTTCGTGGCTCGCCGCCTCGCGCCGTATGAACCGCGTGTCCGTCGTGATCGGCGCGCTGTGGGTCTCGATGTTTTCCCGGAACGGATGGCCGTCGCGGACGGAAAAGATCGCCGGGGGGCTGCGCACGAAGATGCCGACCCCCTTGCGCGCCGTCAGGTGTCCCTCGTTCTGCAATTGCTGCAGCGCCTGACGTAACGTAATACGGGTAACGCCGAGGCTCGCGGCCAGATGCGTTTCTCCCGGCAACTGACTGCCGGGCCTCAATATTCCGCCTTCGATGAGGCCAAGGATATGGTCGCGGATCTGCTGCCAGATCGGCATGTCGCTGCGCGGACCGAAGACCAGTCCGTCAAAGGCGGCGAGCGGGATTTCAGGCGTATCGAGCATGGTTCCGGTCCGGTCAGGCGGCGGCCGAGGCGGCCACGGATTCGGACGCTAGCAGAGTCGCGGCCGAATAGACGAGCCGTCCGCCGACGAAGGTCGCGACCACCTTGGGATGGCGCACATCCTTCGCATCGACCAGCACGATATCGGCGCGGGCGCCCTCCTCCAGCCTTCCCCGATCGCTGAGCCCGGCGGCGGCGGCGGCATTGGCGGAGACCAGCGCCCAGGCCTTCGCGAACCCCTCGTCTTCAGGCGACGCCAGCCGGAAGGCGGCGTGCAGCGGCGACGGGTAGTGGTAGTCGGAGGCGAGCACGGTGCAAAGGCCGTCGCGGATCGCCGTCGTCGCGTCGAGCGCGCCGTTGTGGCTGCCGCCGCGCACCACGTTCGGCGCGCCGAGGATCACGTGTTCGCCTTCGGAGCGCGCCTCAGCCGCCGTCTCCAGCGTCAGCGGAAACTCGGACGACACAGCCCCCATCGCCCGGAAATGCCGGCGCTCGTCGGGCGAGGCCTCGTCATGGGCAAGCAGGACATTGCCGTTGTCGCGCGCGGCCGTCGCCAGCCGCTCGATGGCGCCCGCCACCTCTTCCCGCCGCGCCCAGACGCTGTCGAGCAGCGTCATGTAGTCCTCGCGCGACAGCCCTGAGCGTTCCGCCATCTGGCCGATCTTGCGGGCGATCGTGCCCTTCAGCACCGAGCCCGTCGTGTGGTCGTTGAGGGCCACGACCGGTTTCGGATCGAGCGCCAGCCAGTCGGTGACCTGGGGAAGCGCATCGAGCGCGAAGGTTTCCCAGCGCAGGTGCAGGCGCGTGTCGCAGGCAAGATGCGGACGGGCGGCGAGAAGGGCCGTGACGAAATCCTCCGCCGCCTTTAGCGACCGCAGCCCCGGCTCCCAGGAAACAGTCACGCCGTGAAAGGCGGTGGTGATGCCGTTCGCCACCAGCTGCCGATCGGTGTCGCGCAGCGCCAGCCCGACGTCGAAGCGCACGCCCGGACGCGGCATGATCTGCCGTTCGAAGCCGTCGCCGTGGATGTCGACGATTCCCGAAAGGACGAGCAGTCCTTCGGCGTCGATCTCGCGGCCGCCGGACGCCCGTCCGGACACCCTGCCCTCGTTGATGAAAAGGTCGGCGCGGTCGAGCCTTTCGGCGCCCAGCACGGCGCCGTTGCGGATGATCCAGTTCATGCTCGTCTCTCTGTGTCCGTTTTTCGGCTGCGGGCCCGCGAACTGTCACGTGCCCGTCACGTGTCGCCGCTAGGGATAGTCGCGGAAGATGTTCCTGTCTATACAGCAAAGGAAAATTTCATGATCCGCTCCCTTCTCGCAGCCTGCGCATTCTCATTGCTCTCCATCGCTCCGGCGGCGGCCGAGAGCGTCAAGTTCGCCGTCACCGACATCGAAGGCCTCGAAGCCCTGCAGCAGGAATTCGGCGGGTTCGAAAAGGCGCTCGAAGCGGCGACCGGCCTCGACATCGAGCTCTTTCCGGTCAGCTCGCGCACCTCGGCGGTCGAAGCCATGAATTCCGGACAGGTCGACCTCGTGCTCACCGGCCCCGCCGAATACGTCGTCATGAAGGAACTCGCCCAGCCCGAGATCGTCGTCGCCTGGCAGCGTCCGGACTATTTCGCCCAGATCGCCGTTCTCGCCAACGGCCCGATCCGCTCGCTGGAAGACCTGAAGGGCAAGAAGGTCTCCTTCGGCTCGGTCGGCTCCACCTCGCAGCATCTTGGCCCCGCCCAGGCGCTCACCGATTTCGGCCTCAAGTACAATGAGGACTACGAGCCCGTCATTCTCGCCCGCAACGTCGCGGCCGAAGCGCTGATCCGTGGCGACATCGCCGCTATCGGCCTCAATTTCGGCCACCTCAACTCCATCCGTGAAGCCTTTCCGGATGTCGCCTTCGCCGTTCTCGCCCGTGGCCGCGACCTGCCGAACGACATTCTCGTCGCCCGCAAGGATCTGTCGGAAGAGGTGGTCACCAAGGTCCGCACCGCTTTCGCCGAAAAAGGCAACGACCTGATGGCCGCCGTTCTCCAGGGCGAGGACAACCAGAAATTCAAGGGCGGCTTCTTCCTGACCGAGGTCAAGGACAGCGACTACGACTACGTGCGCTCGATGTACCGCACGATCGGCGTCGACACCTTCAACGACTTCGTCAACTGAGCGGATCGCACCGATCTAGCCACAAGGCCGGCGCCATCAGCGCCGGCCTCTCGTCATGTCAGCAGAAAGAAGACCACGATGGACGTCATCAGCACGCAGGGCCTGAAGAAGGGCTATCCCAATGGCAAACCGGTGTTTTCGGGTGTCGACATCCGCATTCGCGGCGGCGAGCGCGTCGCGCTGGTCGGCGCCAACGGGGTCGGCAAGTCGACGCTGCTCAAATGCCTGATCGGCCACACGCCGTTCTGCGACGGCGAGATCTCGACTCTCGGGGAAGCCTTCCGCAGCGCGCCCAACGGCACGCAGCTGAAGCGCATGCGCCAGCAGATCGGCTTCGTCTTCCAGAACCACGGCCTCGTGCGCCGGCAATCGGTGTTGACCAATGTCGTGCACGGCAAGCTCGGCCTGCCCGGCAGCTGGCGCGCCTGGCACCAGGCGATCGCCGAGCGCGAGGCCCGCGAGGAGGCGATGGACGCGCTCGACCAGGTCAAGCTCTCGCACAAGGCGACCTCGCGCGCCGACGAACTCTCCGGCGGCCAGGCGCAGCGTGTCGCGATCGCCCGCGCGCTGGTGCGCAAGCCGAAGCTGATGATCGCCGACGAACCGGCCGCGAGCCTCGACCCGACGGCGGGCCGCGACGTCATGGCGCTCTTCTCCGACCTCGTTCGCGAAAAGGGCATCACGCTGGTCTATACAACCCACGACATGGACCATGCGCTGAGCTTTTCCGACCGGATCGTCGCGCTGAAGGCCGGCCGCGTGCATTTCGACCTTCCGGTCGCCGATGTCGACCGCGAACGCCTGGACGGTGTTTTCCATGCGTGATGCCGTGCCCGCCCGCTTCTTCCGCGCCTCTCCCTTCACCTTCGCCCTTCTCGTCACGCTCGGCGCCCTGCTGATCGTCTCGGCCACGCAGGTTGCTCCGACGCCGAACCAGCTTTTGAACGGCATGCCGCGCATGGCGAACCTGATAGAGCGCATGCTGCCGCCGAGCCTCGAATCCGGTTTCCTGATGCGCGTCACCTGGCGCACCATCGAGACGCTGCAGATCGCCTTCGTCGGCACCGTCATCGGCGTGCTGCTCAGCCTGCCCGTCGCCTGGCTCGCCTCGCGCACGCTCTCGCCGATCGGCCCCTTCCGTCACGTCTTCAAGGTGATGATCTCGCTGTTCCGCACCGTACCCGACATGGTCTGGGCGCTGCTCTTTGTTGCCTCCATCGGCCTCGGCGCCGTCGCCGGCACCATGACGATCATCGTCGACACGATCGGCTTCTGCGGCCGCTTCTTCGCCGAAGCGATCGAGGATGCCGACAAGGAACCGCAGGAGGCGCTGTTTTCCGCCGGCGCCGGCCGCTTCTCGGTGCTGTCAGGCGCCGTCGTCCCCGATATCATGCCGTCCCTGATCAACACCTCGCAGTTCGCGCTGGAAAAGGCCGTTCGCTCCTCCGTCGTGCTCGGCCTCGTCGGCGCCGGGGGCATCGGCCAGGAACTGAAAGTCGCCTTCGACCTTTTCCAGTACCGCAACGCCTCGACCATCATCCTCGTCATCTTCGCGATCGTGCTGGTGATGGAACTCGCCACCGACCGGCTGCGGCAAAAAGCGCAGTGACAGCGATCGGCGGTGTTTCAGGTCGAGGCTGGCGCAGTTACGGCTGATACGGATGAAGCGAGGGGCAGACATCGCTGGGATTGTCGCCGAAGGTGGCGCGGAAAGCTTCGGCGAAATGCGCACGCGATGAATAGCCAACCGAAGCGGCGGCAACGCCGCTTCCGACCCCTTTGGCAATCAGCCGTCGGGCGGCCTGCATTCTCTCCCGACGCAATATCACCGAAAATGATTGCCCCTCGTCGGCCAAGCGACGGCGCAACGTCGATTCCGACATTGCGAGGCGACGGGCCACGTCCGCCGCCGTCCAGGGCCGATCGAGCGCGGCACGCACCGTCCTCGCGACGCGTTCGGGAACAGACAAGCGAAACAGCGGCCGGGCGGCTGCTTCCCCGCGCAGCAAGGCGAAAAGCTCCAGAAGCCGCGCCGTCCGCACCGGTTCGGCGGCCGGCCCCATCGCGATTTTGCGCGCCGCATGCAGCACCGCGTCCACCAGGCCAGGGGTCAGGGGAATAGCGCAATCATCGCAGAGCGCACCGGGCGGTGCGTCCGGCTCCGGCAGGTCCGGAATCTTGTCCGGCTCAATCTCCATGATGAGAGATTGATAGACATTCACGCGCGGATCGGGCTCGTTGACAATGTCGAGCTCGACGTTGGCGGGCAGCACGAAAACCGAACCGGCATCCATTCGTTCGGTATGCTCGCCCCTCCATATCTCCTTGCAACCCGACAGCACGATGCCCACGACAGGAAACCTCAGACGCACGGGCATCAACCGTTCCCGCGAGAGCGCACAATAAGAGAACAGCCCCGCCGCATGCAGGGTCACGCCCGGCGTACCGGACACACGAAAGCTTTCAAGTTCCGTCAGTAAACGGCGCGCCAGATTTGCCTTGGAGAACACTTGATCCATCACCGCCGCAAAATAGCAGCAGAGCCTGTCGGCCACAAAGCGATCCTGACCGGAACGGGTTCAGGTCTGACGGATGCGGGAGCGGTCGAAGCGGCCACCTGATCTAGCCTTGCTTCACCTGAAACGGAGCAAATAGATCATGTCGACCCACATTCGCAGCCTGCTCATCCTCCTCGTCTCAACCCTTGGCGCGACAAGCGTCGATGCCCGTGCTTCCGGGCGCATCATCGAAGGGTTCAAGAACCCCGAAAGCATTCTGATCGACAATGGCCGCCGGTTCGTGTCGAACATCGGGCTGTCCCTCGATCCTGTCGCTCATGACGGCGACGGCTTCATCAGCGCACTGGACGCTGACGGCCGGATCGTCAACCTTCATGCCTTTCCGCCGGCGGATGCGAAACTCGATGCGCCCAAAGGCATGGCCGTACTGGACGGACGGCTCTATGTCGCGGACATCGATCGGATTGTCGGCTTCGATCTGTTGACGGGCAAGCAGGTCTTGACGGCAACAGTCCCCGGCAACGAACCGTCGCTTCTCAACGACGTCGCTGCGATAGACGGGAAGCTCATCGTCAGCGACACATTCCGCGGGACCGTCTATCGCGTCGATCCCGCGTCCGGCGTCTTCGCCGCCTTCGCTGATGGAATAGCCGGCGCCAACGGTCTCGTCTGGGACGAAAAGAACGCACGTGTTCTCGTCGTTTCGGTCGGCGCGGCCTTCGAGGGCGGTGATCTTTACGAGATCGATGCGACAGGTTCGGTGCGCAAGCTCGACGCCGGTCCACATGGCATTCTCGACGGAATCGTCCTGACGGATACCGGTTCGATCATCGTGTCGGACTGGCGCGGGCTCGGCCCGTCGACTGCCGGAACACTGACCCTTCATGAACCGGACGGCAAATTCATCGGGACCATTCATGACGACGTCGAAATTTTCGGGCCGGCCGATTTCACGCTCGACACGGAGCGACGCGAGATGTGGATACCGGCGACCGTGATGAATACGGTCATCATCGCTCCGCTCCCCCGCTGACGTCCCGGAGAGCGGATCGCCGTCATCAGCGGCTGTGCGCTCGGATCACCTCGAGGAAGTCCTCGCCGTAGCGTTCGAGCTTGGATTGCCCGACGCCGGAGATATCCAGCATCTCGTCCTCGTCCATCGGCCGCTCGGTCGCCATGGCGACCAGCGTTGTGTCGGGGAAGATGACATACGGCGGCACAGCGAGTTCCTTGGCGAGCTCCATCCGTTTCGCGCGAAGTGCCTCGAACAGTTCGCCATCGGCCTGGTCGAGGCTGGCGCGGGCGCTCGCGGCGCGCGGCGAAGATGCCTTCGAGGTCTTGCCCTTGGTCGGACGGTCCTTGCGGAACAGCACCGTTTCTTCCTTGCGGAAGACGGGCCTTGCCTTTTCCCCATCGAGCTTCAGCGCGCCGAAGGCCTCGTGGTCGACCCAGACGAAACCACCGGCGAGCAGCTGGCGGTAGACCGATTGCCAGGTTTTCGTGGGAATATCCCTGCCAGCGCCGAACACCGGCAGGTCGACATGGCCGAAGCGCTGGGTGCGCTCGTTCTCCGTCCCCGTCAGCACGTCGATCAGGTGGCCGGCGCCGAAGCGCTCGCCGGTGCGGTAGACGGCGGCGAGCGCCTTGATCGCGGCTTCCGTGCCGTCCCAGGTCTCGACTGGCTTCAGGCAGGTATCGCAATTGCCGCATTGGCCCCCATGGCTTTCGCCGAAATGCGCGAGGATCGCCTGGCGACGGCAGCGCGGCGTCTCGCAGATGGCGAGCAGCGCGTTGAGCTTGGCGCGCTCGACGCGCTTCACCTCTTCCGTTGAGTTGCCGCCGTCGATCATCCGGCCGCGCTGGATCACGTCGGCCATGCCGTAGGCCATCCAGACCTCGGACGGCAGGCCGTCGCGCCCCGCCCTGCCCGTCTCCTGATAATAGGCCTCGACCGAACCCGGCAGATCGAGATGGGCGACATAGCGCACGTTGGGTTTGTCGATGCCCATGCCGAAGGCGACCGTGGCGACGAGGCAGAGCTCCTCCTCTTTCAGGAACGCGTCCTGATTGGCGTCCCTGACGGCGCGGTCCATGCCGGCGTGATAGGCGAGCGCGCGGATGCCCTGCCCGTTCAGCCATTCGGCCGTCTCCTCCACCTTGGCGCGGGAGAGGCAGTAGACGATGCCGCTCGATCCCTTGTGGCGGGAGAGGAAGCGCAGAAGCTGCTGCCGCGGCTGGTCACGCTCGACGATCTCGTAGGTGATGTTCGGCCGGTCGAAGGAGGTGGTGAAGACCTTGGCCTGCCCCAGACTCAGCCGTTCGATGATGTCGTCACGGGTGTGCGGATCGGCGGTCGCCGTCAGCGCCAGTCGCGGCACGCCCGGATATTCGGCGGCGAGCCGGCCGAGTTCGCGATATTCCGGCCGGAAGTCATGCCCCCATTGGGAGACGCAATGGGCCTCGTCGATGGCGAAGAGCGCGATCCGGGCGCCGCCGATCAGGTCGCGGAAACCCGGCGTCACGATGCGTTCCGGCGTCACGTAGAGCATGTCGAGCGTGCCCTCCGCGATGTCGCGGCGGATATCGGCGACTTCATCGCGACTGAGCGTCGAATTGAGCGCGGCGGCACGCACCCCGAGCTGTTTCAACGCCTCCACCTGGTCGCGCATCAGGGCGATCAGCGGCGAGACGACAATGCCCACACCCTGGCGGCAAAGCGCCGGGATCTGGTAGCAGAGCGATTTTCCGGCACCGGTCGGAAACAGCACGACGGCATCGCCGCCGGACACCACCTGCTCCACCACCTCGGCCTGCCTTCCGCGAAAGGCCGGATAGCCATAGACCTGTTTCAGCACCGAGACGGGGTTTTTCACCCCCTCGCGGTCGAACACGGGATCGATACGGTTATTCAGCTGCGGCATGGAATCGCTTTCGTCGGGTCGGCCGCACTATGGCACAGCTTTAGCCCCTATCGCGACCCTTCGGCTTCAGGGTCTTGCTCCGCGCCGTGCGCCACCTCGGCCAGCCAGCCCCAGAAGGTCAGGTGCCAGGTTCGCATGTCGTCGAGAAAAGGCTGTTCAAGCCTAAGCCGCCCCCTGCCCCGGTCCTGGCTGAGATAGCCGCGTGCCTCGGCCCCATTCAGCACATTGCGGATATGGGAATGCGAGATGCCGAGGGCGGAGGCAAGCGAACGGGCCTCGAACGGAAACCAGTCCTCGCGCGCGTCCCGCGCCACAGGATCGTAATGCGAACGGGCGAGCGCCAGCGCGATGCGGTCGCCGCAGTCGTAGCGATCGAACCAGGCCCAGGCATGGTCGCGGGCCATTTCTTCCCGCGTCCGCGCGACCAGCATGCGCGTTCCCGCGACGTAGCGGACACCATAGTCCGCGTTAGACAGCAGCCTGTCGGCAAGACCGGGCGCCGGCAGTCCGACAGCGGCGATCTCGGCGCAGCGCAGGTGATGGGCGAGCCAGGTCTTCAGCCCGTCGAGCAAGAGATGGGTCGGCTCCAGCACCTTCTGCCGGCGATCGCCCTCGACCGGAACGGCGCGGATATACCCTGCCAGCTTCAGGAGCGCGAAAAAGGAGGCAAGCGTTCTCGGGCTGCCGATCTTCTGCTGCAGGACGGCAAGTGTGGGCGGATCGCCCATGCCGATCTGGGCCTCGCAATGCATCGCGGCAAGCAGGCCTGCGGCATGCGACTGGATAGAGCGACCGAAGATCTTGTTGACGAGCTTTTCGCCGAGATGCATCGGCAAAATACTGCCGGCGCAATGGCGGATGGCGGCCTCGTAGGCGGCTTCGTTCGATCCGAACCGTCCGGCCTCCATCGGTCTCCTCCCGCACTCTTCCGGCACGCCGGAATTGAAAATCGTCAGGAAATAATCGCCGCATGCTGACGGTTCGTGATCGACCTGTCCAGCGCCAACGACGCGCTGCGTCCCGGAAAGCATGCAGTTTTTGGACACGTGTTTCCGCAAATCCACGGCTATCCGGCTGTCGGCATGTATTGGAAATCCGACGGCAAAGATCCTGGCGACGCCGATCCATGCGAAGCTTGGACTCCGTGTCCGCCAGTCGTTTTGTTATGACAAACGTCAATTCTACTGAACTGCAATTTTCTTCCGGGGGTTTCCATGATCAAGTCCATCCTGCTCGCGTCCGTTGTCGGGCTCCTCGCTGCCACCTCGGCCATGTCGGCCGATGCCGTAGACTATGTTCCGCAGGCCCCGGCCGCCGCGCCCAGCATGCCGACCTTCGCCTGGGACGGTTTCTATGTCGGCCTGCACGCCGGTTACGGCTGGGCCGACGGCAAGATCTCTGCCGGCGGCGCATCTGAGACCTTCGACTTCGACGGCGCCCGCTTCGGCGGTTTCGCCGGCTACAACTGGACGGTCGCCCCCTCCACCATCCTCGGCATCGAAGCCGATCTGAGCTACGACGCCAACGAGGAAACCTATGCCGGCGACACCGGCAACACGTCGATCACGGGCGGCGTGCGCGGGCGCGTCGGTTATGCCATGGACCGGGCGCTCATCTACGCCGCCGGCGGCTGGACGGCGACCCGGTTCGACGTCGAGGGCGCGGCTGTTGACGAAACCAAGATGCTGAACGGCTGGACGATCGGCGCCGGCGTCGACTACGCCTTCACCGACCGCGTTTTCGGACGGGTGGAATACCGCTACAACGATTACCTTGAGACCAAGGTCGACGGCGTCGACGTCGACTTCCGCCAGCACGTCATCAATGCCGGCGTCGGCGTGAAGTTCTAGGACCAACTCGCCACGCAATAAAAAAGGCCCCGCTCGGGGCCTTTTTCATGTCTATCCACTTGTTTTCGCTTCCCTTATTCCTCCCGGAACGCCCGTGCGAACTGGTCGCTGGCGGGCTTCAGGAGGTAGGACAGGATCGTGCGGTCGGTGGTCCTGATGAAGGCCTCGACCGGCATGCCGGGCACCAGCGTCACCGCGCCGAGCTTGGCGACTTCTTCCGGCTCCAGCCCGATACGGGCGACGTAGTAGCCCATGCCGCTGCGCTGGTCGACGGTGAGGTCGGCGGAGACCTGCTCGATCCTGCCCTTGATCTCCGGCGTCGTGGCGTGGTGGAAGGCGCTGAAGCGCAGCGTCGCCTCCTGGCCCGGGCTCAGCTGGTCGATGTCCTGCGGCAGGATCCGCACTTCGGCGATCAGGCTGTCGCTGACAGGCACGACCGTCAGGATCGGCGTTCCCGGTGTCACGACGGCGCCTGGGGCATGCACGCTCAGCTGATGCACGACGCCGTCCTGCGGGGCCATGATGTCCATCTTCTTCAGATCGTCTTCCGCCGCGATGCGCCGTTCGGAAAACTCGGCGATCTCGGCCTGTACCTGGCGGATATCGGCGGCCGCCTCGCTGCGCAGGTCGTCGTCGAGCTGCAGGATCTGCAGATCGGTTTCGACGATCCGGCCCTCGGTCTGGGCGATCGATGAGACAAGCACGCCGGTTTCGCCGACGAGACGGGCCTCTTCGCGCTCCAGAGCGTTCAATCGCGTGACCGACAGGAGCTCCTTGCCGACGAGCTCGCGCACGCCCGACGCTTCCTTGCGGATCAGCTCCATCTCGGTCGCCTTGCCGGCGCTCTGCGCTTTAAGCCCCTCGATCTCGCGGCGCAGCTGCTCGATCCGCTGGCCGAGCTGTTCGCGCTTGCGGGTCAGCGAGGACCGGCGCGCCTCGAACAGGTTGCGTTCGGCGCTAATCAGCAGCGCCACCTCGGGTTCGCGCTCGGCGCGGTCGAGCAAGTCCTGCGGAAAGGCGACCGAAGCCGAACCGGCGATTTCGGCCGACAGCCGCGCCTCGCGGGAATGCATCTCGTCCAGGCGGTTGCTGACGATGCCGAGCATCGCCCTTGTCTGCGTATCGTCGAGACGGATCAGCAGGTCGCCCTGATGCACGCGGTCGCCATTGGCGACCTCGATCTCGGCGACGATGCCGCCCTTCAGGTGCTGGACCGCCTTCGGATAGGTGGCGACCACCAGATGTCCGCCGGTGACGACGGCACCGGAGAGATTGACCATGGCGGCGAGCCCGCCCATGACGACGACGAGGAGGAAGAGCGCGCCGTAGGCGAGGCCCATCTGCAGGCGAACGCTCTTGCCGGGGGTGGCGATCGGTCCGTGGGTGATGACAGCCATGTTCGCCTCCTATTCCTTGTCCGTAACCAGCCGCACCGGCCGTTGCGGCGATGTCGGCGGCTGCGGCTGCGGTGGCAGCGGCGCCGTCACCTTCTGCAGCACCTCGTCGCGCGGACCGAAGGCCTGGATGCGGCCGGCCGCAACCATCATCACCTTGTCGAGCGGCGCGAGCGCGCTCGGCCGGTGGGCGACGACGATGGCGATGCCGCCGCGCCGGCGCACGCTCAGGATGGCCTCGTTGAGCGCCAGTTCGCCCTCGGCGTCGAGGTTGGAGTTGGGTTCGTCGAGGACGACGAGGAAGGGATCGCCGTAGAGCGCCCGGGCAAGGCCGATGCGCTGGCGCTGGCCGGCCGACAGGATACCGCCCTGCTCGCCGATCGGCGTGTCGAAACCGTCGGGCATCTGGACGATCATCTGGTGACAGCCGGCAGCCTGCGCCGCCTTCAGGATGTCTTCGGACTTCGCATCCGGATCGAAACGGGCAATGTTTTCCGCGATGGTGCCGGAAAACAGCGAGACCTGCTGAGGCAGGAAGCCGATATGGCGTCCGAGTTCGGCCGCGTCCCACTGGTTGAGCGTGGCGCCGTCGAGGCGCACCTCGCCGCGGGCCGGCGTCCACACGCCGGTCAGCGCGCGCAGCAGGGTCGACTTGCCGGACCCGCTCGGTCCGATGATGCCGAGGCCGTCGCCCGCCTGCAGCTGAAAGGTGGCGTCCATGACGATCGCGCGGGCGCCGCCGGGCGCGGCCACGGTCAGGCCGGAAACGGAGAGCGTTTTTGCGGGTGCCGGCAGCTTCACCGTCGGCGGAGCGTCGCGCATCACGTCCATCAGCCGCACCAGCCGGTGCCAGCCCTGGCGGGCGGAGACGAAACCCTTCCACTGGCTGATCGCGAGTTCCACGGGTGCCAGCGAGCGGCTGAGGAGGATCGAGCTGGCGATGATGATGCCGCCGGTCGCCTGCTGGTTCACGACCAGGATGGCGCCGACCGCGAGAATGCCCGACTGGGCGCCGAGGCGGATGATCTTGGTAATCGAGCCGAGACCGCCGGAGGTGTCGCTGGCGCGAGCCTGCGCTTCGAGGAAGGCCTCGTTGGCGGCGAGCCAGCGCTCGGCCATGCGGTTGTGGAAGCCCATGGCCCAGAGGACCTCGAAGTTCTGCTTGGCCGCCTGGGCGAGCTGGCTGCGCTGCGAGGCCTTCTCGTTCGCCTCTTCGACCGGCTTGCGGGAGCGAACGTCCGTGACGAGGGCCAAAAAGACCAGCAGCGTCGCGCTGACGAGCGCGAAGACGCCGATCCAGACATGGAAGAAGAAGCAGATCAGAATGTAGAACGGCATCCACGGCAGGTCGAAGAAGGCCGACGGGCCCATGCCGGACATGAAGGCGCGGACCTGGTCGAGATCGCGCAGCGACTGCATGCCGTCGTTCTGCTGGCCGGTCTTCAGCGGCAGGCGCATGGCGGCGTCGTAAACCGGTGCGCTCAGCCGCCGGTCGGCCGACCAGCCGAAGCGGATCAGCATGACCGAGCGCAGATATTCGAGCAGGCCGTAGAAGACGAACAGCACCGTCACGACGATGACGAGACCGAGCAGCGTCGGCAGGCTGCCGCTCGGGATCACCCGGTCGTAGACCTGCAACATGAAGAAGGAGCCGGTCAGCGCCAGCACGTTCACGACACCGCTGATCCAGGCGATGGTGAAGAGAAGGCCCTTGTAGGCGGATAAGATGCCGGCAAGCGACACCGGCGATTGTTGTTTTGCACGCGGCGACGTCATCGCGTCGATTCCCTTGGTGACCGGGCACACCCCGGAGAATTGAGAGGACGGGCGCCCCCGCGCGTCCGGTTTGGCGCATCTCTAGCAAAAGTGGCGATCTTTAGAAATAGCGCGCATCACACCCTGATCAGAATTGGACGGTTATACTTGTCGATTCTGTCCGCAGCCGACGCGCACCTTTCAAGCCGCATTTCATGCAACGATAACGAAACGGTTAGATTGCCGCGCTAGTCTTGCTGCAGTGCGGCGATTCTCGCCCCCTCAAGACGACCTTTCGACAGGACAGCTTTACATGAACCAGTACGATTTCGTGGTGATCGGCAGCGGACCGGCCGGACGCCGCGCGGCAATCCAGGCGGCCAAGCTCGGCAAGAAGGTGCTGGTGATCGAACAGGGCCGGCGCGTCGGCGGCGTCTCCGTCCATACCGGCACGATCCCGTCGAAGACGCTGCGCGAAACCGCGCTCAACCTCACCGGCTGGCGCGAACGCGGCTTCTACGGTCGCGCCTACCGCGTCAAGCAGGACGTTTCCGCCGAAGACCTGCGCCGGCGCCTGCTGATCACCCTCGACCACGAGGTCGACGTCTTGGAACACCAGTTTTCCCGCAACCGCGTCAGCCAGCTGCGCGGCCGGGCGAGCTTCGTCGACCGCGACACGCTGGAGATCGTCAAGGAGGACGGCGAGATCGTCCATGTCGGCGCCAGCGCCGTGCTGCTTGCCGTCGGCACCCGCCCGCACCGTCCGTCCAACATCCCCTTCGACGGCAAGGCGATCATCGACAGCGACGAGATCCTCGAGATCACCGAGCTGCCGCGCTCGATGGTGGTGATCGGCGCCGGCGTCATTGGCATCGAATACGCCACCATCTTCTCCGCGCTGGATACCGCCGTCACCGTCGTCGAGCCGCGCGACACCATGCTCGACTTCATCGACAAGGAGATCGTCGAGGACTTCACCTACCAGCTGCGCGATCGCAACATGAAGCTGATCTTCGGCCAGACGGTCGAGACGGTGGAGAAGGACGAGACCGGCAAGTGCACGGTCACGCTGAAGAACGGCCGCATCCTGCATTCCGAAATGGTGCTGTTCGCCGCCGGCCGCACCGGCGCCACCGATACGCTCAACCTGCCGGCCATCGGGCTCGAGGCCGACAATCGCGGCCGCATCAAGGTCGATCCCGACACCTTTCAGACATCCGTGCCCGGCATCTATGCCGCCGGCGACGTGGTCGGCTTTCCCTCGCTCGCCTCGACCTCGATGGAACAGGGCCGCATCGCTGCCCGCCATGCCGTCGGCGCGCCGGCGCAGGAACCGCCGCAATTCTTCCCATACGGCATCTACGCCGTGCCTGAGATTTCCACCTGCGGCCTGACGGAAGAAGAAGTCCAGCAGCGCGGCATCCCCTATGAATGCGGCATCGCGCATTTCCGCGAGACCTCGCGCGGCCACATCATGGGCCTCGACAGCGGCATGCTGAAGATGATCTTCTCGCTGAAAACCCGCCGCCTGCTCGGCGTCCACATCGTCGGCGAAGGCGCCACTGAACTCGTCCACATCGGCCAGGCGGTGCTGAACCTCAAGGGTACCGTCGAATACTTCGTCGAAAATACCTTCAACTACCCGACGCTCGCCGAAGCCTACAAGATCGCCGGGCTCGACGCCTGGAACCGCATGGGGGAATTGAAGCGGGATTGAGGGGGCGTCCGCCGGCCTTTCTGTCGAGAGCCAAGTCGGCTACCATCCCCGACGACGTAGCGGGAGCGCGGATGATCGACCACGTGTTTCTCTTTATCGAGCCAGATGGGCCGGAGATTGCCCGTCTGACGGCGATGGGTCTTGTCGAGACCTATCGGCGCAGGCATCCGGGTCAGGGGACCGCGAATGTCTGCTTCTGCTTCGACAACATGTTCCTCGAACTTCTCTGGATCGAGGATGCGGCCGAAGCCAGAAGCAGCCGCATCGTACGCACTGGTCTCTATGAAAGGTCGTTGTGGCGACAGACGGATGCCTGTCCGTTCGGCATTGCCTGGCGGCGCACCCTGCCCGGCCCCGTCATCGATGTAGCGACATGGGCTTTCAGCCCTCCCTACCTTCCGGAGGGCATGTCGATCGCGGTCGCGACCGACAGCGACGATCCACGACAGCCGATGATGTTTGAATCACCCGGTTCAACGGCACCGGCAGAATGGCCGCCGGAGAAACGGGGGGCGCTGCAGCACGGCGCAGGCTTGACGACCATCCTCGACATCACGCTGACCTTGCCCACCACCACACCGCCAAGCGCGGCCTTGAACACAATCGCCCGGCACGGCAGTCCGAGCCTGACACTCTGTCCGGGCGAGAGCTATGGCATGCGGTTGCGGGTCGCTGCTCCTGGGAGGGCAGAGGACATGATCATCGACTTTTCATAGGAACGTGTTCCTGCAATATCGGCACCACATCCCAAACGCGCCTGCCCTCACCCAGGCACATATCTTAACCGCACAACATCCTCCCCGATCCGGTCATGCCCGATGAGCGTCAGCGGCGGTCGCGGTCCGGCGAAATAGGGTCTGCCGGAGCCGAGCACCACCGGGTGCAGGTAGATGCGATATTCGTCGATCAGGCCGAGTTCCGTCAGCGTCTTCGCGAGATCGGGCCCGGCGACCTCGATCTCGCCGTCGACCGCGGCCTTCAGCCGCCGCACCTCACCCTCCAGATCGCTGCCGACGAGAACCGCGTTCGGACCGACCTCGGTCAGCGTGCGCGACACCACCCATTTCGTCTGGCGGCACCAGGCGGCGGCGAATTCCCGGTGATCGGCGTCCCAGTCCGGCTGCTCATCGTCCCAGTAGCGCATGATGTCATAGATCTTCCGGCCATAGAGACTGCCGGCCTGCTCCTGCGTTTCCTTCACGAAATGACGAAACAGCGTCGCGTCAGGCCGGAACTTCATGTGATCGACATAGCCGTCCAGCGACTGGTTCATTCCGAATACGAGCCTTGCCATGATCCTCTCCGTTCGCGCGACATCTTCGGGCATCCGGTTGCAATCTGCAATCAACAAATGCCAAAACCTGTCAGCATCGCGCTGCCGGAAACCTCCTAGTGGGAGACCGGTCCGGATCGGTCACTCTCGCCTGCGCGGCCGCTCCATGTCCGGCCAGCCGAGATCCTTGCGCAATTCGAGCGGCAGGCTGTCGAGGGCATTCAGGGCCTGGCGCCTTTCACGCCGTTCGGCCATGTGGGCAACGATCCGGTCGAACAGGGCCTTTGTCCACCCTGGTAGATATCGTCGCGTCTTTATTTGGGTCGCTATCGCTGGCGGCCGGAGGTCGCAGTCTAACCGTGCCATGGTGTGTCCAATCCGTCGATGGGAGCTGTTCGTGGCAGGAGGCGCGGGGGATGCCTCCTGCCACTTTCCCCGTCAGGCGCCCGTGGAGGGGCCGATTTCTGCGACGATTTCCGTCACCAGATCGGCGGGGAAACCGCCTTCCTTCGCGTGCAGATAGATGGTGTCGGCATCGGGAGCCTCATGCACGCAATAGACCTTGTCGCCGGCCACGTAGGAATTGTGCCAGACATAGGGCACGTCCAACCCTGCAACGACGGCATTGGACTTGACGGAAATGTCGCGAAGTTGCGACGCGCTGAGCGCGCTGGCGTTGGGGATATTGCGTTCGATCAGAAATTTGGGCACTTTGAACTCCATAAGATTTTGGTGTGAGTATCGAGCCGTGAGCGTCACGGCAGTTGTTTTCATTTCAACAAAGGGGCCGTTCGGCCTTCCTTGTGACCCGGACATGAGCGGATAGAGAGCCGGACGTCTGTCACCGTGTGGCGAAGCGCCTCGTCCCGGATCTCGGGGTGAGAGGCTGCGGTCGCCCTTGCCGGTTCGCGGCCGTGCAGTGCTTGATGAAGGCCGTCGCCCGTTTGGCTGGCCCATCCGGCATTCGGATGTCACCGCCGGGTGTCACAGGTTTGGACTTGCTGCCCTGTCAGGCCAAAAGCGTGACCTTTTGCCATCGTGCGGCCGCGGTCGTTTGGCGCGCGGCACTGTGAAGAAGCGTCACCGGAGGCTCTGAACTGCGTATTGCCGGCGGTATCTCGGCTGCCGGCCGTTTGCACCTCGAAGTCATGTTTTGGTCTGCCTTCTGTTGTTGTCGTGATCGGCGGCAGGTCTTGGTTGCGGCCGACGTGGGTGTTTTATCGATTTGGCGGGGATCGGCATCCCCCGCGCGGGAGATGGGGCGCGGTCCCGTCCCCTGTAGTGCTTCCGCATTGCGATCAAGAGGCCGTGATATTGGGCCTGAAGGTAGGACGTCCCATGGACAGAGATTTTTCGGAACTGATCGGCAGCATCTATGATTGCGTGGCGCGCGAACATGCCTGGGGCCAGGCGCTGTCGTTGATCAATCGCAAGACCAACGGCTTCCTGACGACGCTCGCGATCTTCGATACCGGCACGCGCGCCGCCAGTCTCGCGCAGGTGGCCTGCGACGATCAGGAAGCGATTCAGGTCCTTGCCGCCCATGCCAAGGACGTGCCCTTCTTCCATCTTCTGCAGCAGATGAACATCGACGAACCCGATACGCTGGCGCGGATGTTCCGTCTCTACGGGCACGATGGCGAAAGCGTGTGGAGAAACGGCGCGCTCTATCAGAATTTCCATGCCCGCTATGGCGTGCTGGATTCGATCGACATGGCCGTGCTGAAACGTCCGACGCGCGTGGGAACGCTCAATATCTCCGTCAAATACCAGCCGACGGATCGACGGCTTTTCGAGCTCGTCGCGATGCTCGGTCCGCATATCCGGCGGGCCGTGACGATCCATGACATGCTGGAGATGGAGCGGACCGAATCGGCGGTTTTGCGCGAAGTCATCGAAGTCCTGCATCATGCCGTCTTCATTGTCGGCGACGACATGGAGATCCTCTTCGCCAATGCTGCCGCCGAGGAGAGACTACGCGACCAGACGGTGGTGCAGCAGCGGTCGGGAAAGCTCGTGGCGCAATTTCCCCATGCGAACCTCGCCTTGAAGAAGGCCGTGCTTCTGGGGTCGCGAGACGAAATCGGCCTCGGCGCCGAGGGCATCGATCTGCCCCTCGGTTCAAGCGACCGCCCGGCCGTCGCGCATGTGCTGCCCTTGCGCAGACGCACCAAGGCCGGCCGCTTCGAAAGCCGTGCGTCGGCTGCGATCTTCGTTGCCTCCGCGGGTGCCGTGGTGCAGACGGCCATCGAGGCCGTGGCCGCGCTGTTCGGCCTCACACCGGCGGAACGCCGGGTCGTCGCCTACGTCTCGGAGGGGCTGACGCGCTCGGAGATATCCGAGGCGCAGGGCGTCTCCGACGGAACGGTAAAATCGCAGCTCGGCGCGATCTACGACAAAACCAATACCAGCGACCAGCGCGCGCTCCAGCAACTGGTCAAGGAACTGACACCACCGGTCCGGCGCTAGGTCGCGTCGACGATCCAAGGTCGGCGGAGGAGCAATCTCAAGTCAACGCAAGGCGACATCGATTTGTCGGCCTCGCGGTACGCCGCCGCCCTCCTCCCCACCTGCGGGAGAGTGCGGAAGGACACAGTTCTGTGTGTGCCAGCCTCACCGAGCCTACTCTTGCGAAACCTTAGGTTTGGCCCTGAGCGACGTTGGTTGGCCTGGCTTTGGATCCTCGGGTCATCCTCGGGTCAAGCCCGACGATGACGACCGGGAGGGGCACAACGGTGCCCCAAGCAATGCCGAAATCCGATGACCTCTCTTTTGGCACCAACGCCAACCCCACACGCCGTCATCCTCGGGCTCGACCCGAGGATCCATTCACGGTCCACCGCCCGCTGTCCCCAAAGCTCGGAACAAAACCCCTCCTCTACCCTGGTGGGAGAGGAAGCAATTTCAGATCTTAGCGCAGCTAAGTGCTAGAAATTGCCGGTGAGGGGGTCCTACAAGGCGCGACATCGAAATTATCTCCCAACAAAATCAGCGGCTTATCAGAAAAACACGCCCACCCTCAAAAAAATCTCACACCCGCCGCGTCCCCCTTTTTCCCGTCGCCCGTATCCTTGTTCCCGTTCCGTCGCGGATACACCACAAGGCGTTGTGGCGAGGCGGGGCCGGCGCTGGTGGTGGGGGAAGGACGCAAGAGCCTGCCACCGGGGTCCGCGGAAAATGGTCTCCCTCCGGCGACATGGGGGAGGACGGGTTTGCAGCCAGGTCCGTCATCCAGCCCTAACCGGGCGCCGGGTGTGCCTGTGGGGCACGGAAGGGAGCGCGGGGTATGCATGCGGCGCGGGCCAACGGACCTGACAAGTCCCGGCGGCGCATGCGGGGTGGGGGTTTGCCTCCACCGGAAACCCGACGCTCCCGCAGAGAGACCGAAGTCGCGGATAAAAACCGCCGAACGGGGTACCGGAAGGTACCACTATACTAAACTAACGAGGTGCCCCCGGTACCCCGTCCGCTTCCCCTTTGTCTGGAGTTGCGGGGAAGACATTACAGGTGATGCCAAACCGGAGGGGGAGAGCCTCTGCGGGGTTTTCGGGTGCGCGGAATTTTTGGGAGAGGATGGATTGAGGAGATGGATGACGTTACCGCTGAAGAAATGCCGGGACTTGCCCCTCATCCGCCTGCCGGCACCTTCTCCCCGCTCGCGGGGAGAAGGAGGATGGAGCGCCGGCGGTACCACGAGTCCCTTCTCCCCGGGAGCGGGGGTGAGGCGCGGTCCGCGCAGCGGAGCAATCGATCCGGCGAATCGATTGCAGCAACGAACGCCTTGAGCCCTAGCGAAAGGCCGGCCGGGTGCCGGCAGCCGGATGAGGGGCACTGGGCGATGACCAAGCTGGCGGAGCGCCACCCGGCACGCCCTCATCCTGAGGCGCCCTCGCGAACGCGAGGGCCTCGAAGGATCATGCGGGGCACGACACCGGCGGTCCCCTCACCTCGCCTTCAGCAGCCGCAGCGCGTTCAGCGTCACCAGAACCGTGGCGCCGGTGTCGGCCAGGATGGCGGGCCAGAGGCCGGTAATGCCGGCGATCGTGGTCACCAGGAAGACAGCCTTCAGCCCCAGCGCGATCGCGATGTTCTCGGTGATGTTGCGCATGGTGCGGCGCGAGAGCGCGATCATCGCGGCGATATCCCCGACCCGACCATGCAGGCTCGCGGCATCGGCCGTCTCCAGCGCCACATCGGTGCCGCCGCCCATCGCAATGCCGATATCGGCGGCGGCGAGCGCCGGCGCGTCATTGATGCCGTCGCCGACCTTGCCGACGATGAAGCCGTCCCGCTTCAGCTCGCCGACGATGCGCTGCTTGTCGTCGGGCATCAGCCCGGCGCGGACCTCGATGCCGAGTTTTTCGCCGATGGCCTTGGCCGTCACAGCGTTGTCGCCGGTCAGCATCACCGTGCGGATACCGGTCGCCTCCAGCGCGCGCAGGCCGCTCGCGGCATCGGTGCGCGGTTCGTCGCGCATCGCAATCGCGCCCGCCGGACGGCCGTCGACCACCAGCACGGAGACGGTCTTGCCCTCGCCGTGCAGCCCCTCGAACGCGGCCAGCGCCGCTTCCGAAAGTGCTGCCCGCTCGCCCGCCGCCGTCGGCGAGCCGAGAAAAAGCGCATGACCGTCGACCAGACCCTCGACACCCTTGCCGCCGATCGCGCGGGCATCCTTCGCCGCCGGGATATCGATGCCGTCGGCCGCGGCCTTCGCGAGGATCGCGGTCGCCAGCGGATGGCTGGAGCCGACCTCGAGCGACGCCGCCAGCCTCAACGTTTCGGCTTCGGTCGACTCGAACGCCAGGACATCGGTGACCTTCGGACGGCCCTCGGTCAGCGTGCCTGTCTTATCGAAGGCGACCGCCGTGAGCTTGCCAAAACCCTCCAGCACCGCGCCGCCCTTCAGAAGCAGGCCGCGCCGGGCACCGGCGGAGAGCGAGGCGGCAATCGCTGCAGGCGTCGAGATGACGAGCGCGCAGGGGCAGCCGATCAAGAGGATGGCGAGGCCCTTGTAGACCCATTCGCCCCACTCCGCCCCGAAGACGAGCGGCGGCAGAACCGCGACCAATGCGCCGACGGCCACCACACCCGGCGTGTAATACTTCGAAAAGCGGTCGATGAAGCGCTCCGTCGGCGCCTTCTTCTCCTGGGCCTCCTCGACGAGGCGGACGACGCGGGCAATCGTGTTGTCCTCGGCCGTCGCCGTCACCCGGACGCGCAGCGCCGCGTCGCCATTGACCGTGCCGGCGAAGACGGTATCGTCCACACCCTTGCGCACCGGGACGCTCTCGCCGGTCACCGGCGCCTCGTCGATGGCGCTGTCGCCCGCGACGATCACGCCGTCGGCGGAGATGCGGTCGCCGGGCCGGACGAGGATGACCGAACCGACGGCAAGCGTCTCGGCCGGCACCTCGCGGGTCTTGCCGCCCTCTTCCAGGAGCGCCGTCTTCGGCACGAGCTTGGAGAGCGCCCTGATACTGTCACGTGCCCTCCCCGCCGCGACACCTTCCAGCAATTCGCCGACGAGGAAGAGGAAGACGACCATGGCCGCCTCCTCGGTCGCGTCGATGAACAGCGCGCCAACAGCGGCAATGGTCATCAGCGTCTCGATGGAGAACGGCGTGCCGGCCAGGGCCGCCATCAGCGCCCGGCGGGCGATCGGCACCAGGCCGACCAGCATGGCAAGCGTGAAGGCGGCGGTCTCGATTTGCGGGAACGCCAGGCCGACACCGTAGGCGGCGACCAGCGCCAGACCGGCGAGAATCGTCAGCCGACCCTTGCGACCCTTCCACCATGGGCCTTCCGTCGGACCGTGGTCGTGGCCGTGCAGCCCTTCGACGGCGGCAAGCCTGTCGTCCGCCCCGGCAAGCGAGCCGCCGGAATGAGCGTGCCCATGCTTGTGCTCATCGGCCGGATGGTCATGCCCATGGTCGTCACCCGCATGGTCTTGATGATGCGCATGGGAGCACGAGGGACCGTCCCTGTGCGTGGCCTCCGAATCGCCGCCCGTGCGGGGCACGATCGGGCTGACGGTGTAACCGAGACCCGTGACCTTTCTGCCGATCGCCGCGACATCCAATGTCCCGTCGTGGCTGACCGTCATCGTGCCAGCGGTGACGGAGACTTCCTCGACACCCGGCATGCGGCGGACCGCCGTGTCGATCTTGCTGGCGCAGGAGGCGCAATCCATTCCGCCGACGCGGAAGCGGGTTTCGGACACAGTGCTCATCAAACATCCTCTCGGTTGATGGCACCCCTCCTAAAACCTCCAGTTACTAGAGGTGCAAGGCTCCATTCGGAAAAAATCGTCAGAGACCCCCAAAAACAGAAAAGCCGCCCCGAAGGACGGCCTTTCCCAAAACTCGATCGAAGCGCCGGATTATTCGGCGTCGGCCTCGTCGGCCTTCTTCTTCTTCGGAGCGGCCTTCTTCTTCGGAGCCTCGTCCGAAGCTTCGGCGGCGTCTTCAGCCTTGGCGGCCTTCTTCGAAGCGGCCTTCTTCTTGGCCGGCTTTGCGGCGTCGTCGCCTTCGTCGTCAGCAAGCAGCTCGTCCTTGGAGACGGTCTTGTCGGTGACGGTGACTTCGGTCAGCAGCTTGTCGATGACCTTTTCTTCGAAGATCGGGGCGCGCAGCGAGGCGGCGGCGCCGGGGGTGTTGCGGAAGAAATCGAGGATTTCCTTCTGCTGTCCCGGGAACTGCTGCAGCTGGGCGTAAAGCGCGCGCTGCATTTCTTCCTCGGTTACCTCAACACCGGCCTTTTCGCCGATTTCGGAGAGAACGAGACCCAGGCGAACGCGGCGCTCGGCGAGCTTGCGGTATTCGGCGCGGGCTTCTTCTTCGGTGGTGTCCTCGTCCTCGAAGGTCTTGCCGGACTGGGCGAGATCGGTGTTGATCTGGCGCCAGATGTTTTCGAACTCGGCGTCAACCAGCTTGGAGGGCGTGTCGAACTTGTACATCTCGTCCAGCTGGTCGAGGATCCGACGCTTGACCTTCTGGCGGGTGACGTTGCCGAACTGGCTTTCGATCTGGCCGCGAACGATTTCCTTGAGCTTGTCGAGCGATTCGATGCCAAGCTTGGTGGCGAGTTCGTCGTTGAGCTCGAGAGCGGCCGGAGCAGCAACGTCCTTGACGGTGATGTCGAAGGTGGCTTCCTTGCCGGCGAGGTTGGCGGCCGGGTAATCGGCCGGGAAGGTGACGGTGATCACCTTCTCATCGCCAGCCTTCAGGCCGACGAGCTGGTCTTCGAAGCCCGGGATGAAGCGGTTGGAACCGATGACCAGTTCCGCATCCTCGTCCTTGCCGCCGTCGAAGGCTTCGCCGTCGACCTTGCCGAGGTAGTCCATGGTGACGCGGTCGCCGGTCGCGGCCTTGCCCTTCTTGGTCTCGTAGGTGCGGGCGTTCTCGGCGATCTTCTCGATCTGCTCGGTGACTTCGGCTTCGTCGATCTCGACGACTTCGCGGGTTACCTTGATCTTGTCGACCGGCTTCAGTTCGATCGGCGGGATCACTTCATAGGAAACGGTGAATTCGAAATCGGCTTCGGCGGCGAGGATCTTGTTGGCCTCGGCCTCGTCCTCGGTCATCGCGATTTCCGGCTGGGTCGCCGACTTTTCGCCACGCTCGGACAGGATGGCCGACGGACGGTCGCGGACGATCTCGTTGACCAGTTCGGCCATGATCGACTTGCCGTACATCTTCTTGACGTGCGACGTCGGTACCTTGCCCGGACGGAAGCCGTTGATGCGGACCTTGTCCTTGACCTCGGCGAGGCGCTCGTTCATCCGCTGTTCCATGTCCTTGGCCGGGATGACGACCTTCAGTTCGCGCTTCAGCCCTTCAGCGAGCGTTTCGATAACCTGCATGTTCATACCTTCATGTCGTGGCGGCCGTGCCCGGACAGCCGTGGTTTTCGCTATGAGCACGGCGCCGGAAAACAGTGTCCGGGCGTGTCTTCGTCATTCCTCAGGCGTTCGGTGGGTCAAACAATCGGGACCTGGACGGCTCGGAAACCGCCTGTCCGGTCGCGCATCGACCCGCGAAACCTGTCTGGTGCGGGTAGAGAGACTTGAACTCCCACGCCTTGCGGCACCAGAACCTAAATCTGGCGTGTCTACCAATTTCACCATACCCGCGTCCATCAGATCGCATGCCGCCCAAGGCGCATGGCCCCTCCGGAGCGCGCGTCTCTATATCACCCGATTTTCCCGGCGCAAAGAGAAAATGCGCTCTGTCCCGGTCCCTTCGGAACCAGGGCGAACCACCAGGGGTTCGTCACTCAATAGAGAGGGTCACTATAAACCGGCTTGCCGTCGATGAACAGGGTGCGGACCTGGGCGCGGCCATCTTCGGCGACGCGGATCGCCATGGTGACGCGGCTGTCGTTGCGGGCGGCCTCGATCTCGAGCCCCTCGCCTTCCGGCAGGTAGAAGCGCTCGATGCCGAAATCGGCGCGGTAGCTGTCGCCCTCGCCTTCCCACCCGTGGATCTCGAATGGCAGGCTCTTCAGCACGACGGTCCCGTCCTGCTGCGGCAGTTCGGAGAACGAGGCCTCGGTGCGGGTCCAAAGACCGTCGGCGCCCGGCGCCAGCCTGATCCACAGAACCGTCCGGCCAGCCTTCATCGGACGGGCGCCCTTCACCTCGGAGAACGGAACCAGGGAGACGGGATAGGTTAGAACGACATAATCGCCGCGCAGCAGATCGCGCGGATCGACGGGTTCGGTGGCAAGCAGAACCTCCGTGCCACTGCGGAGGATGCCGGCGCGGCGCTCGATCTGGTAGCCGAGCACAGCGGTCATGAGCGCGGCGACGAGAATCGCAGCCGCAAGCGGGCGCAGGATCGATGGTCGGTCGCTGGCTAGGGTCGTCATGGAGCCTCCCTCGAGGCCGCGCGGGCGGCCAGCAGTTTTTCAAGACGGATCACGACGAAGGCGAGCATGGCGACGACGACGCCCGAAATCAGGAAGAAGCCCGAGGTGCCGAGCATGCTGTCGATCGTGACGAAGGAGAGATAGAGAACCTCGACCGAGAAGACGAGATAGGCGAGATAGCGCGCCGCGCCGTTGTCGCGTCCTGCGAGTGCCAGGACCAGCACCGTCAGGCCGACCGTCACAGCTGCCAGGATCGCTCGACCGGCGGCGGTGTCATACACCATGTGCAATATACCAAGCCCGATGACAGCGAGAACGAGTGCGTAAAAGGCCGGCGCCGCGCCGGACTGGTCGATGAAGGACGGAAGCGGGACGACGCGCTGGCTGAGAACAGCGAAGAAGGCCGTGCCGAGCACCAGATAGAGAATAGCGACCGTCGGCGATTCATAAAGGAAGTAGATCCAGATAAGGAAAGCGAGCGCCAGCGTGTAGACGAGATGGCGCACGCGCCCGGCCTGCGTCCACCAGACGAGCGCCAGCGTCGCGACCGCGCCTGCGATCACTGTCCAGGGGTAGAGGCCGACCCACTCGAAATTGTGGTCGTCGAGATAATAGAGAAACAGGGCCCAGGTGAGGAGGCCGGCGGCGCCGGTCAGGGCTGCGGAGCGGAAGAGCGCGGCCGACAGCAGCGTGACGGACAGCCAGACGAGCATCGCATCCACCGCGTCGCCGGAGACATGGTAGAGCTGGCCGACCAGCGCGATGCCGCCGCCGAAGCTGGCGCAGCCGAGAATCAGCAGGGCGCCAGCGAGCCGCGGCGCCTGCTGCCAGCTGGCAAAGGCGGCGGACAGATGGAAGATCCAGATCAGCGCGAGAATGCCGCCGATCTTCATCAGGCGCGGTATGTCTTCCCAGCCCGCAGCAACCAGCAGCAGGATGGAGGCCGACATCAGGACGGCGGCGAGCGCCATCAGCACCGAACCGATACTGAAACTCGAGCGACGGCCGTCATATTCCTGAAGCAGCCGCTCCGCGACCGGCGCCTCCAGAAGTCCCATCTTCACCCAGCGCTCGAAATCCCGCGCCAGCCTGCCGCGATACATGCGTCCACCCTTCCGCCCCGAGAGCGGCCTTCCGTTTTTCTCTAGGTTATACGGGGGCACATAAAAGACAATCGGCAAGCGATGGCCCATGCCGGCCAAAAGAGGGTCGTGCGGGCCATGCATCTGCCGCATGCCTTCCATGAATTTATTGCACTGCACAAAGCCGGGCGCTTCAAGTATTACTTATTCAACGGCGGCGAACGAAGGACTTCCTGATTTCACCGCAACGAGCTTCGGTCATCGCGCATCCTCCTCCTCCCAGCGCATGGCCGAACGGCAGGTGACACTCCTCCTCCCAGTCATCTGCCACCTCAAATGACGCCCACCGGACCTCCTCCCCCGGTGGGCGTTATTGTTTTCAGGCTTCCCCTTTTCCGGCTGCGATCCCACCACACCCCACAAACGCTTGCGGACGACCGACATTATGCCCGCCTCACGGCCTTGATGATGCATAAATGGGCATTTAACGCATTGGTAACCACGATGTCATGCGCTCCATGCATAGGTGGTCTCTGAACTTGGCTCTACAAGTTTTTCGCGGCGCAGCATATCTTAGCGTCATGGAATTAAGGCCGGAACGCAAAGAGGTTTCGGCGGCAGACAAACCGGAAAGAGGCTCATCATGAAAATCGCACGCTCGCTCAACAACTGGCGCAAGTACCGTCAGACCGTATCCGAACTCGGCCGGATGTCCGACCGCGAACTCAGCGACCTCGGCATTGGCCGCAGCGACATCCACCGCGTCGCTCGCGAAGCCATCGCAGGCTGATACAGCAGATATAACCGACCCTCCAGTCGTCTGCCTCAAAAGCCTCCCTCGCGGGAGGCTTTTTTTCATTGTGCAGAAGACAAAGCGTCGCGGGCCCGTCAAACAGCCTGAAGCGCGGACAGATCGCCACTGGTCAGCGCGGCGAGGTTTTCCTCGATCCGCTCGATGGACCAGTCCCACCAGGCGATCCGGAGAAGCTCGACGATGGTCTCGTCCGGGTAGCGCATGCGGATGAGGGTTGCCGGATTTCCCCCGACCACGGCGTAGGCGGGAACATCGCGCGTGACGACCGAAGCCGCCCCGACAATCGCGCCCGCACCAATGCGCACGCCGGGCATGATGGTGGCGTCGTGACCGATCCAGACATCGTGGCCAACGACCGTATCCCTTACGGGCAAGTCCTTGTAACCAAAAGTCTCCGGCTTGAAGATCCGGAAGGGATACGTGGTGAAGCCCGTCATCGGGTGGTTGGCGGAACTGGTGATGAAACAGCTTCCCCGCGCAATCTGCACGAACTTGCCGATCGTTAGGCGCTCTCGACAGCTCGGCCCCAGATACGGAGCCAAGATGTGCGCGGTATCCTCTGGCGCTCCCGAGTGGGTGTAGTAGCTGTAGTCCCCGACTTCGATGCGCGGGTGGTCGATGACATTCCGGAGATAAACCGTATCACGATAGACGGTGCCATCGGGCAATGTGATCGGGTGAATGGCGCCGGCATGCAGAAGCGGCATGGAAAACCTCGATATCGCAATGGAACACCCACTGCGCGAAGCTAGCGCCGCTCTGTGTGACGATCCATCGCATCCCGCGAATGTGGCCATGAAATATCTGAATGAACAGGAAAAAATCCGCTCCGAAACGGCGAAGCGGGTAACAGAGAAAACGCCATCGGGGCCGGATGATGAGAGCCCAACGGCAGGCTCATTTTTTCATCTCCGCCTACTCTTTGTTCACCACCCTGCACAAATGCATAGCAGGAGCACATAAATTGCACTGCACAACGTTATTAAACGCGTGTATAAAACACTCAATCGCTGATGCGGAATAACCCGCAGCACCGGCGCAAAAGAATTCAATCCGAGGAAACACACCATGAACCCGATTCGCATCGCAAAGAACTGGATCAGCTACCGTCGTACCATGTCCGAGCTGGGCAACCTGTCGAACCAGGCCCTGTCGGATATCGGCATCACCCGCTACGACATCCGCAACATCGCTTCCCGCTCCTTCCGTTAATCGGATCGCGCCAGCGAGGGTATTCGAAACGGCACCGGAAGGTGCCGTTTTTGATTCGGCGTCCAGCCAAACGGGCCGTGACCATCAATCGACGATTGGCGTGGCCGAACCGCCGTGATAATCAGCCGCCATGACAAAAGACACTTCCCCTGCCCCCATCCACGTCATCGGCGGCGGTCTCGCCGGCTCCGAGGCCGCCTGGCAGATCGCCGAGGCCGGCGTTCCGGTCATCCTGCATGAAATGCGCGGCGTGCGCGGCACCGATGCCCACAAGACCGACGGGCTTGCCGAACTGGTCTGCTCCAATTCCTTCCGCTCCGACGACGCGACGGCGAATGCCGTCGGCGTGATCCATGCGGAAATGCGGCTTGCCGGCTCGCTGATCATGGCCTGCGCCGACAAGCACCAGGTACCGGCCGGCGGCGCGCTTGCAGTCGATCGCGATGGCTTTTCGGAGGCGGTGACCGCCGCGATCCACAGCCATCCGCTTGTCACCGTCACCCGCGAGGAAGTGACCGGGCTGCCGCCGAAGGAGTGGGATCTGGCGATCATCGCCACGGGTCCGCTGACCTCTCCGGCGCTCGCCGACGCGATCCGTGCGGAAACCGGCGAGGACGCGCTCGCTTTCTTCGATGCCATCGCGCCGATCGTGCATCGCGACAGCATCGACATGGACATCTGCTGGTACCAGTCGCGCTACGACAAGGTGGGACCCGGCGGCACCGGCAAGGACTACATCAACTGCCCGATGGACGAGGCGCAGTACAATGCCTTCATCGATGCGCTGATCGCGGCCGATACCGTCGGCTTCAAGGAATGGGAAGGTACGCCCTATTTCGACGGCTGCCTGCCGATCGAGATCATGGCGGAGCGCGGCCGCGAGACGCTGCGGCACGGGCCGATGAAGCCAATGGGCCTCACCAATGCGCATAACCCGACCGTCAAGCCCTATGCGGTGGTGCAGCTTCGCCAGGACAATGCGCTCGGCACGCTTTACAACATGGTCGGCTTCCAGACGAAGCTCAAATACGGCGCGCAGGCCGACATCTTCCGGATGATTCCCGGACTGCAGAACGCCGAGTTCGCGCGTCTCGGCGGCCTGCATCGCAACACCTACATCAACTCGCCTGTCTTGCTCGACCCGTCGCTGCAGTTGAAGAGCCGGACCGGCCTGCGCTTTGCCGGGCAGATCACAGGCTGCGAAGGCTATGTCGAGAGCGCATCGATCGGGCTATTGGCCGGCCGGTTTGCCGCCGCCGACCGCAAGGGCGAGATGGTGCGCCTGCCGCCGGCGACGACGGCGCTCGGCTCGCTGCTCAACCACATCACCGGCGGGCATCTCGTCAGCGATGAGGAGCCGGGCAAGCGATCGTTCCAGCCGATGAACGTGAATTTCGGGCTGTTTCCGGAACTCGAACCCGGATCGATCGTCAAGCCTGAGGGCGTCAAGCGCTTCCGCGGCAAGGACAAGTCGATCATGAAGAAGCAGTTGATGGCCGAGCGCGCGCTCACCGACTGCAAGGGCTGGCTGTCGGAAGACCTCTGAGGGCGACGGCTCAGCTCGTCGCCTTGCCCGGCGTCTCAGCCACCTCGATGTCCGACGGCGCGACGTAATTTCCCAGAAGCCACAGAGAGACTTCGGCCGCCTGCTGCGGCGTGGCGAAGGTGAACTCGCCGTTGTGGAACGGCGCGTCGAGGAATTCGACCGCAAAGCCGGTATCTTTCGCGAGCGGCCTGACGCGCACCGTCCCGGGCTCGATCAGGTGGCAGGCGTAATGGTTGCGCATATGGCGCATGAAGCCGGCCTTGTTGTCGTGCAGGCGTACGAAGACGGCCTGACCGTTGGCAGTCGCGTGCAGCGCGCGGATCGCCTCGTTCGGAAAAGCGCGGCCGAATTCGAGAATCGCAAGACCCGTGTCGTGCAGGTCGTCATCCTCCTCCTGTTTCGACATGCGCGTCGAAAACCAGGCGAGCAGGAGAACAATCAGGAGGATTACGGCCCAGACGAAATAGCTCAAAACCTGTCTCCACGGCAAACGGCCATCAACTTCCCGTGAGAGATAACAGCCGAGGCTTGCGCGAAGTGTGACCGCGACAGGGGCAGATCAGAGGCGGCGCAGCATCAGGAACCGCAGCATGCGCCACTGGCGGCGGAGCTGCGACGGCCGCAGATCGCGATCCAGACCATCGGCTCCGGCGCGTGCCGCGCGATCGAGCACGGGTGCTGCAAGGGTCGCCGTCAGGAAAGCGGGCGCGAGAGACGGCGACGGGCGCCCTGCCCGCCTTGCCTTTTCCAGATGTTCGCGCGCCAGGCCCGCGAAGGCCTCGATTGCCGCGCCGATCCTTTGCCGGTCCTCGCCAGCGAGAAAGGCCTCGCGGTCAAGACCGACGGCGGAGAGCAGCTCGAGCGGCAGGTAAAGCTGGCCGCGGCGGCGATGGAGCGGCATCAACAGGATGAGCCCGGCAATCGCCTGGGCGATACCGGCATGACCTGCCGTCTCGGCATGGCGCGCGGCGTCCGCCGGATCGAGCACGAGGCCGGTCAGCTGGATCAGCGCGGACGCGGTCTCGCCGGCATAGCCTTCCAGCATTCCGCGCGTCTCGATCGGGTCGTCGTAGAGATCGAACAGCCGGGCCTCGACCATGGCCTGCAGGGGCGCAAGCGGCAGGCGGTAACGTTCGATGGCGGCAAGCAGGCCGGCGGCGACGGGGTTTGCTTCGGTCGAGCCGTGGCCCTTGCCGTCGAGCAAATCGCGCCAGTACTGCAGGCGGATCTCGCCCGGCAGCGGTTCGCGCACGAGATCGCGGATGCGGGCGAGCTCGGCGCTGAAGGCATAAAGCGCGGCGATCGCCGGACGCTTGTCGGCAGGTGACAGAAGGCAGGCGAGATAACGGTCGCGATCAATCTCGCGCAGCAGGTCGAGGCAGATCGCCCCGTTGTCGCTCGCTTCCTGCGTCACAGCGTCAACTTTCTCTTGCCTGTCGTTCGGGCTCAGACCGCGATCAGGGCCGCGGCGACGGCGCGCTGTTCGGCCAGCATGATGTTATACGTGCGCACGGCGGCGCCGGTTCCCATCGGGTCGCTGGAAATGCCGGCGGCACGCAGCGCTTCCTTCACCGGGGCCGGAATCGGGCGAAGCCGCGATCCCGTGCCGACCAGCAGAACCTCTATCCCATCAGCGTCGGCGATGACCTTGGCAAGGCTTTCGACGGTCAGCGGTTCGTCTTCCGTCATCTGCCAGCCGTGGATGCCAGACGGCAGCAGCAGAAGCGAACCGCGATGCGACATGTCGGCGAAGCGGAAACCGCCATTGCCATAGGCATCGATCGGCGCGCGGCCCGGGAAATGCGCCTCGCGGATGACGATCCCCTTGGTCGGGCCAAGCACCATTGCGTCAGGCCCGCGCCTTGCCAGCGGCAAGCTCGTCCTTGCCTTCCTCCTGGAAGGTCTCCGGACGCAGCTTGAAGGCGATGAGCACGGGGGCCGCGATATAGACCGACGAGAAAGTACCGACCAGCACGCCGAACAGCATGGCGAGCGTGAAGGAGGCAATGACCTCGCCGCCGAAGAAGTAGAGGGCCGCGAGCGCCAGCATGGTCGTCGTGCCAGTCAGGACCGTACGCGACAGGGTCTGGTTGATCGAGCTGTCGATCACGACGTCGAGCGGCATCTTCTTGTAGCGCCTGAGATTTTCTCGCATTCGGTCGTAGACGACGACGGTGTCGTTCAGCGAATAGCCGATGATCGTCAAGATCGCGGCGATACTCGTCAAGTTGAACTCGATGCCAAGGAACACGAAGAGGCCGATGGTCAGGATGACATCGTGCAGCGTCGCGATGATGGCGCCGACGGCGAACTGCCACTCGAAGCGGAACCAGATATAGATGAGGATTGCGAACAGCGCCGCGGCGACGCCAAGGGTGGCGGTCTCGGTCAGCTCGCTCGACACGGAGGGGCCAACCACCTCGACACGACGGAACTCGTACTGGTCCTCGATCTCGCCGCGAATGGCAGACAGCGCCGATTGCTCGGCATTTTCGCCGCCCTCCTGGGCCTGGACACGGATCAGGACGCTCGACGGATCGCCGAAACCCTGGGCCTGGATTTCGCCGAGGTTCAACTCGTTGAGGCGCGAGCGCAGGTCGGCGATGTCGGCATTGCCCTGGCGGGCCTTGACCTCGATGATCGAGCCGCCGGTGAAGTCGATGCCAAGATTGAGGCCGAGCGTGGTGAAGCCGACGAGCGAGGCGATCGACAGGGCGCCGGCGATGGCGAAGGTAAACCGGCGGATCGACATGAACGGGATGTTCTGCGTGTCGAAGATGCCGGTGCGGATGCCCTTTGGCAGATGCTTCGGGCGCTGCCAGCGATACCAGGTGGCGACCAGCCAGCGGGTCAGCGTGAAGGCGGTGAAGACGGTGGTCACGATCCCGATGGCGAGCGTCACGGCGAAGCCGCGCACGGGGCCGGAGCCGAGGAAGAACAGCACGACGGCGGCGATCAGCGTCGTCAGGTTGGCGTCGACGATGGTGGCGAAGGCCTTGGTGAAGCCGGTCTCGATCGCCTGCACAAGGGATCGACCCGCCTTTGCCTCCTCGCGGATACGTTCGTAGACCAGAACGTTGGAGTCCACCGCCATGCCCATTGTGAGCACGATGCCGGCGATGCCGGGCAACGTCAGCGTCGAGCCGATGAGGCTCAAGAGCGCCAGGATCATCACGACGTTGAAGGTCAACGCGATGTTGGCCATCAGGCCGAACGAGCCATAGAAGCCAAGCATGAAGACGACGACGGCGATGGCGCCGATGATGCTGGCGGTGATACCAGCATTGATCGAGTCCTGGCCGAGGCCGGGGCCGACGGTGCGTTCCTCGACGACGGTGAGCGTCGCCGGCAGTGCGCCGGCGCGCAGCAGGACCGCGAGGTCATTGGCGCCCTCGACCGTGAAATTACCGGAAATCTGGCCGGAGCCGCCGACGATCGGTTCGCGGATGACGGGCGCCGAGATGACCTGATCGTCGAGAATGATCGCGAACGGGCGACCGACATTCTGCTGCGTCGCCTGGGCGAAACGCTGGGCGCCGCGACTGTCGAAACGGAAGGTGACGACGGGCTCGTTGGTCTGCTGGGCGAAGCTCGCCTGGGCGTCGACGAGGTTTTCGCCCGAGACAAGCACCTGCTTCTCGACAAGATACGGCACGGCCGGATCGTCGGCCGAATAGAGAACCTCGGACGACGCCGGCGGACGGCCGTTGATCGCTTCCTCGACCGGCATGGTGGTGTCGACCATGCGGAAGGAGAGCTTGGCGGTCTGGTTGAGCAGGGCCTTCAGGCGCTGCGGATCCTGGAGGCCCGGCACCTGGACGATGATACGGTCGTCGCCCTGGCGCTGGATCAGAGGTTCAGTGGTGCCGAGTTCGTCGACGCGGCGGCGCACGACCTCGATCGACTGGGTGAGCGCGGAACTCACACGGTAATTGATGCCCTCGTCGGTGAGACGCAGGCGCAGAAGCCCGTCCTCGCCGTCCTCGATCACCACCTCCTGGACCGTGCCGCCGGTCAGGCCGCCGGCGTTGACCGGCGTGGTGATGTCGCGCAGCGCTTCACGGGCGGCATCAACCTGGCTGGCATCGACGATCCGCACCTGGACCTGCTGGCCGACACCGGAGAGACCGGTGTAGCGGATACCGGCCTCGCGCAGCGCGGCGCGGATGTCGCCGACGGTGGTCTCGAGCCGCTCCTTGACGATATCGTCGCGCTCGAGCTTCAGCATGATGTGCGAGCCGCCCTGAAGGTCGAGACCCAGGGTTACCTTGCTGGTCGGCAGGAAGGACGGAAACCGCTCCAACTGCTCGTCGCTGAACATGTTCGGCATGGCCACGATAATGCCGACCAGCACGGTCAGCCAAATGAACATTGTCTTCCAGCGGGAATAGTGAAGCATGTGGGTCTCGATATCTGGGAAGGTATGGGGTCGGTGCGGGCCGCTATGGCCCGCCCGTCAGGCGGCCGTTTCGGTCTTGACCGGTTCGCCCTTGACACGCACTTCGGCGATGTAGGCGCGCACGGCGCGGATCTTGACGCCCTCGGCGATCTCGACCTCGAGGTCGTTGTCGTCGATGACCTTCGTCACCTTGCCGGAAATGCCGCCGCCCAGAACGACCTGGTCGCCACGACGGATGGCCGAAAGCGTTTCCTGACGCTTCTTCATCTGCTGGCGCTGCGGACGGATCAGGAAGAAGTACCACACCACCATCAGCGGCGCGAACAGGAACAGCATCTCCAGACCGGAGCCGAACGCCGCGGGTGTGGCAGCCGCATCCTGGGCAAATGCCGGGGTAATGAACATAGGAAACTCCCTCATCTTATTCGTGAATGCACGGGTCTCTCCGTCCCGCGTCAGGCCGCCGGAATATAGTGGCGAGCGGGGCGAATGCAACCGAAACAGCCGGCTGGCGTACCGTTTTTCAGCCTCTTACCCTTTCGACCGTCAAATTGCCATGCTAGGCGCCGGAAAAAGCGGACATGCCCCGGCAATGCCGGAGAATTGAACGGGAGGTTATCCATGTCGGAACGCATCAAGGACCTGATCTCGGAAGTGCGTCGCCTGGCTGACGCAATGGAGCGGCTGGCCGGACCGGCGCCGGCGGAGAACGACTGGGAGGCGGCCGACTGCTTCGTCTGGGCGCCGCAGCGGCGCCATCTGCAGCCGGTGCCCCGTCCGAACCGCGTGGCGCTGACGCTGATCCGCGGCGTCGACCGGGTGCGCGACATCCTGCATGAGAACACGGCGCGCTTCGCCGAGGGCTTTCCCGCCAACAACGTGCTGCTGTGGGGGGCGCGCGGCATGGGCAAGTCCTCGCTGGTGAAGGCCGTTCACGCCGATATCCGCGCTGAAGGCTTCAACCTGCTGAAACTCGTCGAGGTGCATCGCGAGGACATATCGAGCCTGCCGGAACTGCTCGACCTGATCAAGGCGACGCAGTACCGGGTCATCGTGTTCTGCGACGACCTCTCGTTCGACCATGACGATACCGCCTACAAGTCGCTGAAGGCGGCGCTCGACGGCGGCATCGAGGGGCGTCCGGACAATGTGCTGTTCTATGCGACCTCCAACCGGCGCCACCTCCTGCCGCGCAACATGATCGAGAACGAACAGTCGACAGCGATCAATCCGTCGGAAGCGGTCGAGGAGAAGGTGTCGCTGTCGGATCGCTTCGGCCTCTGGCTCGGCTTCCACAAGTGCAGCCAGGACGACTACCTGACGATGATCGACGGTTATGCGGAGCATTTCAGCCTGCCGCTGGAGCGCGAGCAACTGCACCGCGAGGCGCTGGAATGGGCGACCACGCGTGGCGGACGATCGGGCCGCGTGGCCTGGCAGTACATCCAGGATCTCGCCGGGCGACTGCGCGTGCAGACGGATCGCGACTAGTACCCCAAACGCAAGAAAGGCCCGGCAGAACCGGGCCTTCCTCGATCTTCCTGGTACGCACTACTATTCCAGGAATGTCATGGGGTCGACGGGTGTGGCATCCTTGCGCACCTCGAAGTGCAGCATCGGGCGGGTGGCGCTGCCGCTCATACCAGACGTCGCGATCTGCTGGCCGCGCTGGACCTTCTGGCCGCGCTGGACCGAGAGATTGTCGGCGTGACCGTAGACGGTGACGGTACCATCGTCGTGGCGGACGAGAACCGTGTTGCCGAGCTCCTTCAGACCATTGCCGGCATAGATGACGACACCGTTTTCCGCGGCCTTGACGGCGGTGCCGGCTGGGACGGAGATGTCGATACCGTCATTGCGCTTGCCATCGACGTTCTGGCCGTAACGGGCAACCACGGCGCCGGTGACCGGCCAGCGGTACTTGCCGATGCCGGTCGCGGCCGGCGCGGTTTCCTTGGTGTCGATCGAGGCGACTTCGGAAACGCTTTCCTTCGGCGGCTGGTAGGCGGCGGGTGCCGGCTTGGTATCGGCCTTTGCCGGAACGGAGGCGGTTTTGACGTCGTCGGTCTTCGACGCAGCGCCTGCCGGAAGCTTCAGTGTCTGTCCGACGCGGATGGTCGCTGTGGTCAGGCCGTTGGCCGACTTCAAGACGTCGATCGGCGTGCCGGTTTCCTTCGAGATCTTGGCAAGCGAGTCACCCGGCTTCACGGTGTAGGTGTTGCCGCCCGACGCACCGTTGGAAGCGACCGTCTTTGCCGGATCGGCTGAGCCCGACTGCTGCTTGTCGCGGCTGGACGGCGTCGTCGGCAGGACGGCGACCTTCTGCTCCTCTGCCGGCTTCGGCATGGGTTTTGGCGCAGTCGGCAACGAAGCCGGTTCGGCTGCGGAACGTGCTGCGACAGCCTGAGGCGCCGGTGTCGGGTTTGAACCGGTGGTGATGGAATCTTCCGGCGGCACGATCGGCCGGTTTGCGCTGGCCGTCTGCGAGGCAGCGGGTGCGGCCGGGAACGGCTGAGCGAGCGCTTCCTGGCGGGCGGTGGAGGCCGGTGCCGCGGAGGCGACGTCGGGCGACGCCAGTTCGGAGCGTTGAATCGATGCACGAGCGGGTGACGAGGTGCCGGTCGTGCCGTAGGACGGCTGGGCCGGATACGGCTGCGACAGCGCCTGCTGGCGATTGGAGTAGTCGGGCTGTTGCGCGGCCGGCATCGACGATCCGGCGACATCGGCGGACGGGACCGGTGCCTGGCCATTGAGGCCGGCATCACCGCGCCGGATGGAGGCGGTGGTCAGGGTATCCTGGGAGAAGATGCCGCTGAACCGCGACGCGTCGGAGCTGCAGCCGGCGGCAGCACCGGCAAGAAGCACGGCGGCGACGGCGCGGGCGACAGATGTGCCGGATTTCAGCGATACACTCATACGCATAACTCGTTCCACTCATACGCAACTGGAGACGGTTTTATTAAAGCGCGTTAGTGTTACTGGCGGGTTAACCGACACGAATCGTTATGAATAATTTCGGTTTATCGAACATATCGGGCTTCCCCGATTTATGCTCCTGCCCTTGCCTCACAGGCTCTGCGCGACCCTCGACTCGAGCGGCAGATAGGGTGTCTCGAAGAAGTCCTCGCGCTCGAAACGGCTGCCCGTCTTGGTGAGGCGGACCATTACGTAGCGCCCCTCCTCCACGGCGACGGGAACAACCGCGACACCGCCGGAGACCATCTGCTCGGCGAGAAAGCGCGGCATCTGGGAAAAGCCGGCGGTAGCCACGATCCGGTCGAACGTGCCCTCCCCCGGCACGCCCGAGGAGCCGTCGGCCTGGCGCAGGACAACGTTGCGGAGCCCGTGCTCGTCGAGACGGCGCTGAGCGGCGGCGATCAGGGTACTGAACCTGTCGAGCGAGAGAACCCGCTCGGCCAGGCGGCCAAGCACCGTCGTCATGAAGCCACTGCCGGTGCCGATTTCGAGAACCCGGTGACCCGGCTTGACGTTCAGCTTGTGGAGAATGCGGACCGCCAGATCGGCGCCTTCCATGAAGGTGCCGCAGTCGATCGGGATGGTGCGGCTGGAATAGGCCTGCTCAACGAACTGTGGCGGCACGAAGCGCGAGCGCTGGGTCTGTTCGACGGCGGTCAGGAGATCGAGATCGGAAATGCCCTCGGCCCTCAGACGCAAGACCAGCGCCGCGAAGCCTTCCTTTTCGATCATCCCTGTCTTCAACGGCCGACCCCGAAGCCAAGCGCCCGGGCAACAGCGTCCTGGGCGGAATAGTCCGTCGTATCGATCTTCAGCGGCGACACCGAGATCTTGTTGTCCTGGATCGCCTTGATATCAGTACCTTCGCGGAAGCGGTCGCCGCGATTGCCGAAGCGCAGCCAGTAATACGGGAAGCCACGGCCGTCGGCGCGCTCCTCGACCTCCAGCCCGAAGTCGAGCTTGCCCTGCGAGGTGACCTCGATGCCCTGCACTTCCGACGGCGCACAGCGGGGGAAATTGACATTCAGGAAGGTGCCGGCCGGTAGGTCGGCCTTGAGCAGTTGCTCGATCAGCTTCGGACCCAGCGTCTCCGCGACCTCCCACGGGATGACGCGGCCCCCGTTGGTGTAGTCGTAAAGCTGGCTGAGCGCGATGGAGCGAACGCCCTGCAGCGTGCCTTCGATAGCGCCAGCGACCGTGCCGGAATAGGTGACGTCGTCGGCGAGGTTGCCGCCGGCATTGACACCAGAAAGAACCAGATCGGGCTTTTCGTCCATCAGTTCGCGGATCGCCATGATCACGCAATCGGTCGGGGTGCCGCGCAGCGCGAAGCGCTTGTCGTCGATCCGGCGCAGGCGCAAGGGTTCGGAAATCGTCAACGAGTGGGCGAGACCGCTCTGATCCGTCTCGGGCGCGACGACCCAGACGTCGTCGGTCAACGTCCGGGCGATGCGTTCGAGAGCCGCCAGACCCTCGGCATGGATGCCGTCGTCATTGGTCAGCAATATCCGCATCGTCTTTTCCTCACGCTGCCTTTTCGATTCTGGTGATACCGCCCATGTAGGGCAGCAGCACGTCGGGAACAGTGATCGAGCCATCCTCGTTCAGATAGTTCTCCATCACCGCAATCAGGCAACGGCCGACGGCAACGCCGGAGCCGTTCAGCGTATGGACGAAGGTGGTGCCCTTGTCGTCCTTGCCGCGATAGCGGGCATTCATGCGTCGGCCCTGGAAATCGCCGCAGACGGAGCAGGAGGAAATCTCGCGATAGGTGTCTTGTCCGGGCAGCCAGACCTCGATGTCGTAGGTCTTGCGCGCGCCGAAGCCCATGTCGCCGGTGCAGAGCGTCATGGTGCGGAAATGCAGGCCGAGGCGCTTCAGCACCGTTTCGGCACACTCGGTCATGCGCTCGTGTTCGGCGATCGAGCTTTCGGCATCCGTGATCGAGACGAGCTCGCACTTCCAGAACTGGTGCTGGCGCAGCATGCCGCGGGTGTCGCGGCCGGCGGAGCCGGCTTCCGAACGGAAGGACGGTGTCAGCGCGGTGAAACGCAGCGGCAGCTTGTCCTGCTCGAGGATTTCCCCGGAGACGAGGTTGGTCAGCGTGACTTCCGCGGTTGGGATCAGCCAGCGGCCGTCGGTGGTCTTGAACAGGTCCTCGGCGAATTTCGGAAGCTGTCCCGTGCCGTACATGGCCTCATCGCGCACCATCAGCGGCGACGAAACTTCCGTATAGCCGTGTTCTGACGTGTGCAGGTCGAGCATGAACTGGCCGAGCGCACGTTCCAGCTTGGCGAGCTGGGACGTGAGCACCGTGAAGCGGGCGCCGGAGAGCTTGGTCGCACGGTCGAAATCCATGTAGCCGAGGGCTTCGCCGATTTCGTAGTGCTCTTTCGCGGCGTGGTTCCAGCCGGGCTTCTGGCCGACGGTGCGCTTGACGACATTGTCGTGTTCGTCCTTGCCGACCGGAACGTCGTCATGCGGGATATTGGGGATGCGCGACAGGGCGTCGGTCAGTTCGGCGGTGAGCTTGCGCTCCTCCTCTTCGGCCGCCGGCAGCGTGTCCTTCAGGGTGGCGACCTCGGCCTTCAGCTTGTCGGCAAGCTCGGTATTCTTCTGCGCCATGGCCGCGCCGATCTCCTTGGAGGCGGCGTTGCGGCGGGACTGCATTTCCTGCATCGAATGGACGACGGCGCGGCGCTTCTCGTCGAGCGAGATCAGGGCGGCGGCCAGCGGTTGTGCGCCACGCTTGGCGAGCGCGGCATCGAGAGCCTCGGGATTGTCGCGGATCCATTTGATGTCAAGCATTGGGCTTACCAGGGTTCGTCAGAAAAAGAGATGAACCCCGCACGACGATGCGGGGCCGGCATCGGCGCCATGCGGGCGCGGCCACTGGAGAGAACCGGTTAGGGCTCGTCTACCTCGTCCGGAGCAGCGACCTCGGTCTTCGCCCGGTTGCGCTCCACGAGTCGCGCCGCATAGATGGCTATCTCGTAGAGAAGGATGGTGGGCAGTGCAAGACCGATCTGGGAGATCGGATCGGGCGGTGTCAGGACCGCTGCGACGACGAAGGCGACGACGATGAAATACTTGCGCTTGTCGGCAAGCCAGCTGCTTTGCAGCAGGCCGACGCGGGCAAGCAGCGTGGTGACCACGGGCAGCTGGAAGACCAGTCCGAAGGAGATCACCAGCGTCATGATCAGGCTCAGATACTCAGACACCTTCGGCATCAGCGAGATCGCCACCTCGCCATCTGCCGGCGCCTGCTGCATCGCCAGAAAGAACCACATGACCATGGGGGTGAAGAAGAAGTAGACCAGCGCGCCGCCGAGCAGGAAGAGCAGTGGCGAGGCGATCAGAAACGGCAGGAATGCCGCCCGCTCGTTCTTGTAGAGGCCGGGTGCCACGAACTTGTAGATCTGCGAGGCGATGATCGGGAAAGCGATCACCAGCGCGCCGAACATCGCCACCTTGATCTGGGTGAAGAAGAATTCCTGTGGCGCTGTGTAGATGAGTTCCGCCTTGTTGACGTCGAGACCCGCCCAGGTCACCGCCCATTTGTAGGGTACGACCAGCAGGTTGAAGAGGTCCTTGGCGAAGAAGAAGCAGACGATGAAGGCGATGAAAAACGCGCCAAGCGACCAGATCAACCGGGTGCGGAGCTCGATCAGATGTTCGAGGAGCGGCTGCGGCTTGTCTTCGATATCCCCGCTCATGCCTTGTCCTTCGTGGTCGTTGCGGTCTTGCGACGGGCCGGCGCCTTGCGGGCGGGCGCAGCCTTCGCGATTTCTGCCGGCTTCGGCTCAGCAGGCTTTGCGGCCTTGGGTTTGCGGGCCGGCGCCTTCGCGTTGTCCGTCGAAACGACAGCCGCCGGAGCCGTAGCCTTCGCCTGCTTCGTGGCGGGCTTGGCCGCAGGGGTCTTGGCCGTCTTGCCCGATTTGGCCGGCTTGGCCTTCGCCTGCTCGCCTGCCGGAGCTGCGGGCGCCGGATCGGCCTGCTTCACCAGATCGGATGTGACGGGTGGAAGCGGAGACGGCATTTCCGGCAGAGGGGCGGACTTCGCCTCGGACGTGGCGGCCGCCGTTCCAGCAGCGGCGGTCGTTGCCTTGCCGATATCGGAGCGAATGCTGTCGCCGACCTCACGAAGCGGGCTGATCGCGTCGCGGACCACCGATGCGGGATTAAACTTCCTAACGTCCGAGATGCTGCGACCGACATCCTCGAGGTCAGCTTCGCGCAGCGCCTCGTCGAACTGCGAACGGAACTCGCCGGCGGTGCGACGCAGCTTCGTCATCATCTTGCCGAAGGCCCTCAGCATGGGCGGCAAGTCCTTCGGCCCCACCACGACGATCAGGATCACCGCGACGACGAGCAGTTCGCTCCAGCCAATATCGAGCATTAGGAAGGCTCCTGAACCGGCGGCAACAGGACGCGCCGCCGTTACGCCGATGCGTTACTTGGTTTCGTCGGCCTTATGCTCGACGTTCTTCGGATGGTTGTCCGCAGCGTCGTCGTCGGACATGCCCTTCTTGAAGCTCTTGATCCCCTTGGCCAAGTCGCCCATGAGCTCCGGAATCTTGCCGCGGCCGAAGAGAAGCAGGACGATCGCCAGAACGATCAGCCAGTGCCACACGCTGAAAGAACCCATTACTGCAACTCCTTGTTTTTGCGTCACACCGATGTAAGGGGTTTAACGCTCTTTTTCAAACACCAAAATGTCGTGAGGCTTCACATTCACAGTGACCTCCCTGACGCCTGTCGGCAGGAGGTCGGCGCGGATACGCGCGCGCACCGGCTGGTCCGAGCCGGGCACGGCAAGTTCAAGCATTTCCACCACGCCGAGGAAGCGTCGCGACAGGATGCGCGCGGGGATCGCGCCACCGGTTTCGCGGACATCCACAGCCGACAGGCGGACCGCCGCCGAGCAGGCCGCTTCCTCCGCAAGGCCACCGGCCGGCACCGCGCCGAGCGGCGTCTCGACCATGCCGGCCCGGACGCGGCCGGAAAACTCGTTGATCTCGGAGAAGAAACCGGCCGCGAAGAGATCGGCTGGACGACGATAAAGCTCGTCCGCGGTGCCGACCTGCACAAGCCGACCCTCCCGCAGAAGCGCGATGCGGTCGGCCATGCGCATGGCCTCCTCGGCATCGTGGGTGACGACGATGGCCGTGGCGCGGCTTTCGCGCAGGATCGCCAGCGTGTCGGCGCGAATGGTGTCCTTGAGGCGGGAGTCGAGGCCCGAGAACGGCTCATCCATGAGGAGAACGCCCGGACGCGGCGCCAGCGCACGGGCAAGGGCCACGCGCTGCTGCTCGCCGCCGGACAGCACGTGCGGATAGGACTGGGCGTAGCGCGACAGGCCGACGCGCTCCAGCGCCACCATCGCCTCCGCAGCCGCCTCGCGGGCGGGAAGCGCGGTCAGGCCGAACTGGACGTTCTTCAGGATGGTCATGTGCGGAAAGAGCGCGAAGTCCTGGAACATCAGACCGATGCCGCGCTTTTCAGGCGGCAGGAAGACATCGGGACCGGCAACCTCGCGATCGTTGATCACGACACGGCCTTGGGACTGCGCCTCGATGCCAGCGGCGATCCGCAGGAGGGTCGTCTTGCCCGAACCGGAGGGACCGAGCAGGCAGAGCACCTCGCCCGGTTCTGCGGTCAGGGTTACGCCCCTTATCGTCGGCTTGCCGTGATAGGCGTGGCGGACATCCTCAAAGCCGAGCCGCGCGGCGAAGGTGACAGCGGCGCGCCGCCCGGTGCCGCCGGTCTCTGAGGATGCGGCCGGGCGCATCGTCGCTGGACTTTGGATACTGTTCATTCTGCCTGCCCCGGCCGTCAGCGCTGTTGTTGCGCCCGGCCGGTCGTCCGTACGAAAGATGACCCTATTCGTCCGGTTCTCCGCCGGGAGTCAAGAGGCCGAGTTCCTCAAGGTCGAGCGGGGTGATCGGATCCTCGTCCTCGGTGAGTTCGTCGCCGAGGTTCGGGAGCGGCATGTTGAAGCCCGGCGGGATACGGCCGGAGAGCAGTCCGGCGGACTTCAATTCCTCCATGCCGGGCAGGTCGCGGAGCTCCTCAAGGCCGAAATGATCGAGGAAGTCGCGGGTGGTGCCGAGCGTCACCGGGCGCCCCGGCGAGCGGCGGCGGCCGCGAAAGCGCACCCAGCCGGCTTCCATCAGCACGTCCAGCGTGCCCTTCGACGTCTGCACGCCGCGGATCTCCTCGATCTCAGCCCGTGTCACCGGCTGGTGATAGGCAATGATTGCAAGCACTTCCAGTGCGGCGCGCGAGAGCTTGCGAACCTCGTTGTCTTCCTTGCGGATGGCAAAGGATAGGTCGGCGGCGGTGCGGAACGCCCAATGGTCGGAGACCTGAACGAGATTGACGCCACGGCTCGCATACTCCGTCTTCAACTGCTCCATCAGCGGCCGGACCTCGATGCCTCTGGGCAGGCGCTCGGCGAGAAAACCCTCCGAAACCGGTTCGGCCGAGGCGAAGACCAGGGCTTCGGCGATGCGCAGCGCTTCGCGCAGCGTTCGCTCGTCGATCGAAACAGGCTCCATGTCCTCAGGCGGCAAAGAGTCGCGGTCGTCGTCAACGTCGGTCAATGGCCGTCCTCAGAGGGTCGGGCCGGCGACGGGAGCCGGCTGCGGGTTGGATCGCAGGAAAATCGGCTCAAAGGCCGATTCCTGCCTGATCTGCAGGCGTCCCTCGCGCACCAGCTCCAGCGAGGCAGCGAAGGCGGAGGCGATCGCGGTGACACGCTCCTCCGGCCGTGTCAGGTAGCGCAGCAGATAATTCTCGAGCACGGTCCAGTCGCCGATCTCGCCGATCATGCGCGACAGAAGCTCACGGGCATCCGACAGCGACCAGACCTGGCGGCGCTCGATCGTTACCTGCGTGATCGCCTGGCGCTGGCGCAGCGCGGCATAGGCGCTGAGCAGGTCGTAGAGCGACGCATCGAAGGCGGACTGGACACGGTCCGGCATGTGCTCCGGCTGACCACGCTGGAAGACGTCGCGGCCAAGACGATTGCGATTGATCAGACGGCTTGCCGCCTCGCGCATGGCTTCCAGCCGCTTCAAGCGAAAGGCCAGCGTCGCGGCCATTTCCTCGCCCGAGGGACCATCGTCCTTCGACTGCTGCGGGATCAGCAGGCGCGATTTGAGGTAGGCGAGCCAGGCGGCCATGACGAGATAATCGGCGGCGAGCTCGATGCGGATGCGCCGCGCGCTCTCGACGAACTGTAGGTACTGCTCGGCGAGCGCGAGGACCGAGATGCGCGAGAGGTCGACCTTCTGGGTCCGGGCAAGATGCAAGAGCAGGTCGAGCGGGCCTTCAAAGCCGGCGACGTCGATCAGGAGCGCCGGTTCGCCGGCGGCGCGGTCGACCTCCGTGTCGCTCCACAGCCGGTCCATCGGCGTCAACTGGGTGGCGCGGTTGCCGGTCGGGGGCGTTCCGGGTTGCTGGGCCATCAGGCGGCGGCTCCCATTTCGTCGAACTCGGCGCGGATCACGGCCTCGTCGGCGGGCTCGCTCCGCTCCAGCGCGGCTTCGACGGCCCGGGCGCGTTCAAGCGAGGCGCCGGCAAGCGGTCCGACCTCCGCGGCAACCGCCCTCATCTCCTCCATCACGCCGTTGCAGTGGAGCACCACATCGCAGCCGCCGGTGGCGATGGCGCGGGCACGTTCGCCGATGGTGCCCTTCAGCGCATTCATCGACACGTCATCGGACATCAGCAGGCCGTTGAAGCCTATCGAACCGCGGATGATCTCCTGAATGACCTTGGGCGACGTCGTCGCCGGGCGCTCGGGATCGATCGCGGTAAAGACGATGTGGGCGCTCATCGCCATCAGCGCGTCGGCCATGCGGCGGAAGGGCACGAAGTCATGCGCTTCCAGGTCTTCCAGCGTCGCCGTGACCACAGGCAGTTCATGATGGGAATCGGCCATGCCGCGACCGTGGCCCGGCACGTGCTTCATCACCGGCAGCACACCGCCTGACAGAAGCCCTTGCGCGGCCGCCGCACCCATGGCCGCGACCGTCTCGGGGTCGGTACCGTAGGCGCGGTCGCCGATGACGTTGCTGGCACCCTCGACCGGAACATCGAGCACCGGCAGGCAATCGACGTTGATGCCGAGCTTCAGCAAATCGAAGGCATGGAGGCGCGACATGAGCCAGGCGGCGCGAAGCCCCCTCTCCCGGTCCTGCCGGTAGATGTCGCCCAGCGCCGCCGCCGAGGGATAGCGCGGCGCGATCGGCTCGCGAATACGCTGGACGCGGCCACCTTCCTGGTCGATCAGGACAGGCGCATTCCGTCCACCCACGGTCTCGCGCAGCGATGCCACCAGATCGGTGATCTGCTGCCGCTCGACAAGATTGCGGGCGAAGACGATGAAGCCCCAGGGCTGCTCGGCTTCGAAGAAGGCCTTTTCATTCGGTGTCAGCGCAGTACCGGCGACGCCCAGGATCATTGCTTTTGATTCGCTCATGGCAGTCAGCATAGGGGCTTGACGTGAAAAGCCGAAGGCGGGCGAATCACCATTCACAGGAAAAAGGGCGGAAACGTCGCCGTTTCCGCCCTTCTTATCCGTTGAGACCTGTCGTTTTCGTCACCGTGCGACGAGGCAGGAGCCTCCGGCGGCCTTGTAGCGCTCGCAGAGCGAGATCGCCTCCGCGCGCGAACCACCGGGAATGCGCACGCGATAATAGGTTCCCTTGCCTTCGATGTCGGCCCGCTTGATGTCGACACCCTTGCCGCCGATGACGCCGGCGTAGCGCGAAGACAGGCTCTGGTAAGATCTCTGCGCCTCGGCCTCCGAGGGGAGCGATGCGATCTGGACGTAGAATTCCGACGCGACTGCCGCCGGCGCGGCAGGTTGCGCCGCTTCGGTCGAGGTCGATGCGGGCGTCTGCGTCTCGGTGGCCGGAGCCGGCCGGACATTGCCCTGATCCGTCACTGTGCTGACGACGTCAACCGGTTGCTGAGCAGGCCGTGTGACCGGGACCGGTGCGGAGGTCGCAACCTCTGCCGGAGCGGAATCGGTCTGCGTGGTTTGTGCCGGCGCGGTCGTCTCCGGAGCAGTCGCGGCGGCCGCGACGGTCTCGGTCGCAGCAGGGGTTGCGGCGGGCGCCTCGACAGCTGGCGCGGCCTCAACCGGTGCGGCTGCCGTTTGCGTCGCGGACGGCTGTGCGAGAGCCGGCGCGGTCGGCGACGTCGTTTGCGGGGCGGGCTCGTCGATGTCCTGCGCGACCAGGGTGCCGTCGGCACGGACGATCATGGTGCGGACCTTGCGCGGTGCGATGGCGACAGCTTCCGGTTCCGTCGAGGCGGCTGCCGGTTCTTCCGGCTGGCTGCCCGGCAGGAGGCGAGGATCCTCGGTCTCGCCAACCGGCGTCTGCGCCAGAAGGGAGTCATTTTCGCCCTCAAGCGGAAGCGTTTCCGGCAGCAGTGTCTTCTGGACGACGTCGACCGGTTCCTCGCTGCCGGAGATCAGGCTCTCCTGCTTGGGATCCTCGACGGCGCCCTCGACACGATCGTAGACGGCCTTGTCCTGGTTGGGCACGGCCGTGCCGCCGGGATTTTCGGGAACGATCTTCACCGGATCCTTGTCGGCCAGGATCACCGGCGGCTCGCCCGATGCGATGACGCCGCTGCCCGTTCCCGTCAGCCAGACATATCCACCGCCGGCGGCGAGGACCGCGATCAGCGCGACGGACGCCGCAAGCAGCAGTCGGCGGCCGCCGGAGCGGCCGGCGGGCTCTTCTTCCCGTTCGATCACGACACGGGTCGCCTGTCGTGCCGGGTTGGCGTGCGCCTGACCGAGGGTCTCGCGGAAATCCTCCTCGAGCGCTTTCTCGAACTCGTCAAAATTCTCGACCGGGCCGGATGCGGTCGCAGGGCGCGACGCTGCCGGGGCCGGCGCGACTGCCGCCTGAGCCGGCTGTTGCGGCTCGGCGACAGCGGTGTCGGCAAAGAGCGTCGCCAGCTCGGAATCGAGGTCTATATCGTATTCAGCCCTGTAGACCGGCGGCTCGACCGGCTCAGGCGCCGGGATTTCCGGCACATCGAGGGCGGGGATCGCCGACGGCAGGTCGTCCTGCTCGGAAATCTCGCGCGGGTCGAAGGGCAACGGCTCGTCCATCAGGCTGGCGGGGCCCCTCGTCTCGACCGCCGGACGAACCGGCATGGGGGCGGCGGCCGTTACCGTCGGTTCGGACCGAGCCGCGACGGGCATGGAGGCCACGGGGTTCGCGCGGCTCACGGGCTGCGGCGCCGACTGCGGGGCAACAGGTGTGACGGCGGACGGCGGCGGGTTAAAGGCACGGGCCGGAGTGGTGACGGCGGCAGCGGCAACCGGCGCGAAAGAAGCGCTGATGGCAGCCGCCGAGGAACCGGCGTTCGCCGGCGTTGCGGCTGCAATCTCCGCCTCGTCGTCAAGCGAAAAGTCCGAGAGGTCGAGCTCCAGATCCTCCAGATCCAATTCGAACTCGCCATCATGAAGCGGGTCAATGACGGGCTCGGCCGCTGGTACGGTCTGGGGCGCCTGCTGCCAACCGGCAACGATCTCGGCCTCGAGCGACGGCGGCGTCTGGTCAGGAGCAGACTGGGAAACGAACGGAAGGGCCTCGACCTCGGCAACGACCTCGGTCTCCGGGGCCTGCGCGAAGCTCATATCGAAATCCGGCTCGCGGCGCGGCGCGGCGGGTTCTTCCGGCGCATCGGCCTCGAAGGGCATGTCGAACGCGGAGAAGTCCGCGAGTGTATCGGCGGGAGCCGGCTCGTTTGCGACGGTAGCGGCCACTTCGGGTTCGGCGAACCGAGGCTGGGCCCAGTCGGGCTCGACCGAAGGCTCGACCCGGTGATCGTCGACCGCGGGATAGACCTCCGGCGCGGGTTCGGTGTGTGACGCAGCCGGTTGCGGGAGGGCCCAGCCGAATGCGGCCGCGAGCTCATCTTCCAGAGAGAGAGACGGCGCGGCAGGCGCCGAGACCGGCGCATCCTCGAAAACCGGCTCACGCGGAGTGGGCTTTGCTGCGAAATTGGCGATCGGCAGGTTGAGGCGCGGCGCGGGCGCCACCGGCGGCTCCGGCTCGATAGCCACCTGATCGAAGGAGACGGGCGAGACGGGTGCCGGCTCCTCCTGCGGTTCGGCAATCGCCCATTCGAGTTCGGTCGCGAGATCGTCCTGCGGCGCAAAGCGGTCTTCGAAAGCATAGGTCGCCAGCACGTCCTCGTCGCGAGGCTCCACTTCCGGCTCAAGCGCGGCAGTGCCGGTGTCGACGGTTTCCCAGGCCAATGACCGGTAATCAGGCTCGGCTGTCAGGGGCGTCTGGAACGCAGGCTCGGCTTCGACGGGCTCGTCAAAACTCGGCTCGACTGACTCATAGGCCGGACGCTCCTCGGCCACAGCCACCTCAGGCGCAGGGGCCGGCTCCTCGAAGGTCTCGAATTCCCGCAGAAGTTCTTCTTCAAGATCGAAGGCCGGCTCGACCTTCGGCGCGACGGGTGGCTGGGATGCAGGCTCGAAACCGACGATCCGGGCAAGCTCCGCCAACGGGTCGTCATCCGCGAAGGAGTCGCCGCCAAATCCACCCTGGAGGGCCGCCTGATGTTTTACCATACCCATTTCCACTCTTTACGCGACAAAACGCTTGCCAGCGCATTGTGGGGAAATGGTGACAGACTACCGCATCTCGTTCGGTGCGTCGGTGCCAGTTATGGCAAGGCCCGACTTCAAAACGGAGGCGACAGCATGCACCAGCCCAAGTCTGGCAATACTCAATTGTCGGTTTTTATCGTTAACAAAGCGTAATTCGGGTTGATCCTTGCCTTTGTTCCAATGTGCGTGGAACGAACTTGCCAGATCATAAAGGTAAAATGCAAGGCGATGCGGCTCCTGAGACTGGGCCGCGGCCTCGATTACTCGTGGATATTCTGCGAGCTTGCCGACCAGTTGCACTTCGGCCGGATCGAGACCCGACTGCAGCACCGCGCCGGCAAGATCCAGGTTGTCCGAATCAAGGTCGGGAAAGGCTTCCCGCGCCTGACGGAAGACGGACATGCAGCGGGCGTGGGCGTATTGGACGTAGAATACCGGATTGTCCTTCGACTGTTCCGTCACCTTGGCGAAGTCGAAGTCGAGCGGCTCGGAACTCTTCCGGTAGAGCATCATGAAGCGGACGGGATCGCGACCGACCTCGTCGACGACTTCACGCAGCGTAACGAAATCACCCGAGCGCTTCGACATCTTGACCGGCTCGCCGTTGCGGAAGAGCTTGACCAGCTGGCAGAGCAGCACTGTCAGCTTCGATTTGCCGCCGGACACGGCGCGCGCCACGGCTTCCAGCCGCTTGACGTAGCCACCATGGTCGGCGCCGAGGACGTAGATCATCTCGTCGTAGCCGCGATCGAACTTGTCCTTGAAGTAGGCCACGTCGGCGGCGAAGTAGGTGAACGAGCCGTCCGACTTCATCAGCGGACGGTCGATATCGTCGCCGACATCGGTCGAGCGGAACAACGTCTGCTCGCGGTCCTCCCAGTCTTCCGGAAGCTGGCCCTTCGGCGGCGGCAGCTTGCCGCGATACACATGGCCCTTGAAGGTCAAGTCGTTGATGGCCGACAGGATCGCGGCGCCGTTGCCGGCATGCAGCGTGCGCTCGGAGTAGAACACGTCGTGGTGGACGTTGAGGGTGGCGAGATCGTCGCGGATCATCGCCATCATCATATCGATCGCCTTGTCCTTGACGATCGGCAGCCACTTCTCCTCGGGCATGGCGAGCAGCTTCTGGCCGTATTCATCGGCCAGCGTCTGACCGACCGGGACGAGGTAGTCGCCCGGATAGAGACCGGACGGGATCTCGCCAATCGCCTCGCCCAAGGCCTCGCGATAACGCAGGAATGCGGAACGCGCGAGCACGTCGATCTGCGAGCCGGCGTCGTTGATGTAGTATTCCTTGGTCACCTCGTAACCGGCGAATGCCAGCAGGTTGGCAAGCGCGTCACCGACGACGGCGCCGCGGCAATGGCCGACATGCATGGGACCAGTCGGGTTGGCAGAGACATATTCGACATTGACCTTGCGGCCCTTGCCGACGGTCGAGCGGCCGAAATCTGTGCCGTTCGCGATCAGGTCGGACAGAAGGCGCTGCCAGTATGCGGTCGAAAGGCGAAGATTGATGAAGCCGGGGCCGGCCACCGTGATCTCGGCGATGTCGGCGTCTTCCTTGAGCTTCTCGGCGATCAGGTCGGCCAGAGCGCGCGGATTGGTGCCGAGCGGCTTCGACAGTACCATGGCGGCGTTGGTCGCAGCATCGCCGTGGCTCGGGTCACGCGGCGGTTCGACGACGATACGGCCGAAATCGAGCTCGCCTCGCTTCGCCTTGACGATGTCCATCTCGTCGAGGGCGGTTTTGATCCTGGCTTCGAAATCGGCAAAAAGGTTCATGTCGTCTGTCCTGCGCGGCGTTGCGGCCATCTGCAATGGAGTGGGAATGCGGCGGGCTCTACCGCAATTCAGGGGTATGGTCAAACAGCTCCCGGTGCGCGCGCACCGCGAACGTATCGGTCATGCCGGCCAGATAGTCGCCCACATGGCGGGCGCGCTGCGGATGATTGAGACCCGGCAGCTGGTTCACCCAGTAGTGGCTCTTCATCAGCGCGGGATCCGCCATGTAGGCATTGAAGAGGTCAGACACGATCTGCGCCGCACCGGCGCGGATGCGCATGATGTCCGGGTGGCGGTAGATGCGGGAGAACAGGAGTTTCTTGATCTGCCGGTCCGTCTCGGTCATCGCCTCGGAGAAGGTGGCAATCGTCCGGTCGGCGTCGCGCACGTCCTGCGCCGAGCGCGGCTTGACCTGTCCGAGACGCTCCTGGGCTACGCCAATCACGTCCTCGACCATGCGGGTGATCTGCCGGCGCATGATCTCGTGGGCGAAACGGTCGGGATCGAGGTGCGGATAGCGGTCGCGGACCTCGCGCATCAGCCCGGCAAGAAAAGGCACGTCCTCCAGCATCTCGAAGGTCAGGTAGCCGGAGCGCAGGCCATCGTCGATGTCATGGGTGTTGTAGGCGATGTCGTCGGAGATCGCCGCGACCTGGGCCTCGAGGCTGGCATAGCTCTCGATCTCCAGGTCGTGAAGCTCGGTGTAATCGAGGATCGGCTGGGGTACGGGGCCGCGTGTCCCCTGCCCGTCCTTCGTCCGCAGGGGGCCGTTGTGCTTCACGAGGCCTTCGAGCGATTCCCAGGTGAGGTTCAGCCCGTCGAACTCGGCGTAGCGGCGCTCCAGCTTGGTGACGATGCGGAGCGACTGGGCGTTGTGGTCGAAGCCGCCATAGGGTTTCAGCGCCTCGTCGAGCGCATCCTCGCCGGTATGGCCGAAGGGGGTGTGGCCGAAATCGTGGACCAGCGCCACGCCCTCCGCCAGATCCTCGTCGATCTTCAAGGCGCGGGCGAGCGCGCGGGCGATCTGGGCGACCTCGATCGTGTGTGTGAGCCTGGTCCGGTAGTGATCGCCATCGGGGCCGATGAAGACCTGGGTCTTGTGTTTCAGACGGCGGAAGGCGGTGGTGTGGACGATGCGGTCGCGGTCGCGCTGGAATTCCGACCGGGTCGGGCTCGACGGCTCGGCAAACAGGCGACCGCGCGAGCCCCACGGGTCCGAGGCGTAAAGCGCCCTCTCTCCGAAGCCAAATCCGAGTGCCTTGGTGTCGATAGTCATTTCCAGTCCTTGCGGTTCGCCATTGACGCCTTGCCCGCGCCTTCATACCTATAGCCTCATCCGGTGAAACATGCCGGACGAAGCAGGGCAAGTCATAGTATCATGTCTGTCCTTGTCGTGAACTTGACAGACAAGCCCCCATCCCGTTTCTGCGGGCCTTGACCCCGTCGGAGGTAAGATGACCGAGCAAAACGTAACCCTCTCCGAAGCCGCCGCGAAGCGCATCGCAGCGGTCGTCGGCAGCGAAGCCGGCAAAAGCGCGCTGCGCGTCTCCGTCGAAGGCGGCGGCTGTTCCGGCTTTTCCTACAAGTTCGACCTCGAATCGGACCGCGCCGATGACGATATCGTCGTCAGCCGCGACGGCGCGACGGTGCTGATCGATCCGGTGTCGCTGATCTACATGGCCGGCTCCGAGATCGATTTCGTCGACAACCTGATGGGCCAGTCCTTCCAGATCAAGAACCCGAATGCGGTGGCGAGCTGCGGCTGCGGCACGAGCTTCGCCGTATGAAGATCGCCACCTGGAACATCAACGGCGTCAAGGCGCGCATCGCGAACCTCTGCCAGTGGCTGGAACAGTCCTCGCCCGACATCGTCTGCCTGCAGGAGATCAAGTCGGTCGACGAGGGTTTCCCGCGCCTCGAGATCGAGGCGCTCGGCTATCATGTCGAGACCCACGGCCAGAAGGGCTTCAACGGCGTCGCGCTCTTGTCGAAGAGCAAGCCGGACGAGGTCAATCGCGGCCTTCCCGGCGACGACACCGACGAACAGGCGCGCTTCATCGAGGGCGTCTTTTCCGTTGCGGGCGGCGTGATCCGGGTGTGCTCGCTCTACCTGCCAAACGGCAATCCGGCCGACGATCCGGTCAAATATCCCTACAAGCTTGCATGGATGGCGCGGCTGAAGGCCTTCGCTCAAGACCGCATGGCACTCGAGGAGCCTCTGATTCTCGCCGGCGACTACAATGTCATACCCGAGCCGTACGACTGCCACGACCCGATGGTCTGGGCGGGCGATGCCCTGTTCCTGCCGAAGACGCGCAATGCTTTCCGCGAGCTCGAATATCTCGGCCTCGTCGATGCCGTGCGTGCCTCCACCGATGAAGCCGGCGTTTATACGTTCTGGGACTATCAGGCCGGTGCCTGGCAGAAGAACAACGGTATCCGCATCGATCACCTGCTTCTTTCGCCGGAAGCGACCGACCGCCTGAAGGCGACGGCGATCGAGAAACACGTGCGCAGCTGGGAAAAGCCGTCCGACCACGTTCCCGTCGTTGGTCTCTTCGATTTCGGCTGAGGCGCATCGTCACCCCCGGCGTGCGTCGACAGGCTGACTGACGCAACGCAAGTTCCAATCCATGTTCGTTGGCTAGACTACTTATCAATTGCGATCCCTATCGCCGCGCCCGCTTGCGCGGCCGGCGGGATCGGCAAACGAAGGAGGCTGGCATGACCGACATCACGTCGATACGCATGAGTTCCGCGCAGACAATGCTGAGGGTCCTCAAGGATACGAACGCCGATTCGCGATCGAGCCGGGACGGATCGACCAACAGCCCGTTGTCCTCTTCTTACCTGCTGCAATCCTTTGGCGCCGGAACGGCTGACGAGACCGAGGAAGACATCTTCTACGGCCGGTTCGAAGCGCTGCAGGCCTCCGTAACCGAGGCGCAGAGCCAGATCGAGGCGGAGACCACCTCCGGCATCGGATCGAAATCCTTCATGACGGCTCTCAAAGCGCGGCTGGAAGAGCTGAAGGCCACGCCTGACGGCAAGGTGAAGGCCGAGGAGATGCTTGCAGCGCTCGACGCAGGCACACTGACTGTCACGGATGCCGCGGCGGGGGAAACGATAAAGGCCTGGGATGTATCGGCAGATAACGAGACCGGGACGATCAGCAAACCGACCGAGGAGACGGACGCAAGCGGATGGTCCGACTTTCTGCGAGACCGGCTGACCCGTGGCAGCAATGCCACCTATCTGATCGGGCCGAACGGTGCTTATGTCGACAAGGTTAGCGGCGAGAGCGCCTATTTCGGCACGATCGGCGAGACCTACGCCTATCTCAGCTGGCCAGCGACGGGCGCCAGCGCCTAACGACGTGGATCATTCGGCGCCGTCGACCCGCGGCGCCAGCGCCACGGCCACCCGACGGTCGTCTTCGGTGGCGACCGAGAAGGCCTGTTCCTGCAGTTCCTGCACCCAGCCGCAATCCTTCGGCTCGCACTTGTCGAGCGCAGCCGTCATGAAAGCGAGGCCTTGGGCGGTCTGACCTTCCTGGAAGATCAGGTTGCCGAACACGGCCATGGCGCCACCGTGGCCATTCTTGCGGGCGACGTTCAGCCATTTCTTGGCCTGCTTCACGCTTGCCTTGCCGCCCTCGCCGACGAGAAGCATCTGGCCGAGCTGGAACTGCGCCTCGGGCACGCCGAAGGTGGAAGCGACCTGGAAATAGATCTGCCGCGCCTGGGCGAGATCGACGCCAACGGGCGAGCCTGGAATGCCCTGGCGGAAATACTGGGCAAGCGACATCAGCGAATAGATGAAGAAACCGGTATCGTTGGAGCCTGGCTCGACGCCGCGGCTGGCGATCCGCGAATAGATCTTGAAGGCCTCGAAATCATTCTTCACCACGCCGTCGCCGTCGGCATACATTTCGGCGAGCGCGTATTGGGAGGCCGTATGGCCCTGTTCGGCCGCGTAGCGATAGGCCTCGACAGCGTCCTTCTTCTGGCCGTTCTGGTAGGCCTTGAAGCCGAACTTGAAGAGATCGAATGGGCCCGATTCCTTGGTGACGCCGGCGTTGATGTCGAAAGCGAACGCGCCTGTCGCCGACAACAGACACAGTACCAGAGCCGTAAACGAACGCACCGGCCGTATTAACCCCGTATTTACCATAGTTCCGTATATCTTTCGTCCACTGAGGGCGATTGGAAGACGCCGTTGCCCATCGGTCTTCCACGTCCCGTACCAATAGTCGCGCAAGTCGATGAACAACCCGTTCACGCGGCCTGCGGGATCGCCACCGGCAGCCTCATCCGATCCGATCGCGAGCCAAGGCTAGCGCTCTTTTCGGGCGAGACTGCGGCCCCTCGATGGCTCTCGATGTTCCGGCAATCGTGGAAGGTGCCGATCCGCGGCAACCTACAGATTTTTCGGGTTTTTCGTCCCTACCGGCAAACACCGCCAGCCCAAGCGGCCGACCTGCCAATCCCTTTTTCGACTTCGTTGCTCATTCTGCTGCGCTTTGTTTGTGGCGGGAAATGGACATTTTTCCCGTAGCCCCTGCCGCTCGACAATGTTCGTCGCAGCGTTGCAAAACTGTAACAATGGCGGAGACCCCACCGGACGCCACGCAAAAGAAAAGCCCGGACATGCCGGGCTCTTCGATGTGTATCGGACTTGAGCGTTTCTCAGAACGCGATCTTGTAGGAGCCGTTGATCGCGTAGGCCCAGTCACCATTGGCGGTCGCGTCGAAGTCGGCACCGTCGGCGGTCGACTGGCTTCCGGACGTCAGATAGGTGACGGCCGCGCCGAGACGGAGCACACCCGGACCAGCCTTGATCTGGGTCCCCGCGCCGAGGGTCCAGGTATCGGACATGATGTCGGCGCCAGTGCCGACACCCTGGTCCCACGTCAGCTGCAGCGCGCCCGAGACGTTTTCGGTGAAGCTGTGGCCGACACCGGCGGTAATGGTCCAGCCATCCTTCCAGAAGAAGTTCTTCTCCTGGGGGCCGAGGTTGTCGATGGTGTAGTTGAGAGTCTGGAGAACGCTCCAGTCCGTCCACTTGACCGAACCGTAGGCCAGCCAGCCCGGCGCGATGCCGCTCTGCAGGTTGAGCTCCAGCGACTGAGGCAGCGAACCCTCGCCGGTCGAATCAAAGGTCGCTCCGACCGGAACGCCACCAAGGGCGCCGCCGAGAAGCGCGCTCTCGAGTCTGAAATCGCCAGAGGCCTTGTGATCCACCTGAGAGCGGTACATCAGCTCGGCACGGAAGGCATATTCCTTGATCTCATAGGCAGCACCGATGCGGTAACCGAAGGCGCTGTCGTCCTTGAGGTTCAAGGTGCCGAAGTCCTTCGACTCGGTATAGTCGAAAGACTGCGAGAACACGCCGCCGATGACGTAGAAGTCACCCGGGCCTGCCTTGACGTTGGCGGCGCAGGTGCCGCCGAATTCGTCGGTCGTGAATTCCGAGGTAATGACGGCATTACCGCCCAGCAGCGCCGTGAGGCCACCTGCGGCTATGTCAGCCGCCCGGTCAGCAGCCTGGGCCTCGTCGCCATAGGACGATTTCGCGCCGAAGGGCTGCGTGTAGCTCACCACACACGAGAAGTTGTCGCTCATCCGCCACTTCGCGGCGAAGGACGGGATGACGTAATCCTCTGTGTACCGGTCGTCCGTCGCGCTTACGCCGCCGATCGTATCGTAGTCACGGTGCGGCGATACGTAGGTCGCCCCGCCGCGCACGACGAACGTGCCGTCTTCATAGAGAAGATCGGTGTCGGCTTCGCCGCGCGTGAAGCCGCCGGCATTGGCTGCGGATACCAGCGCACAGGTACCGAGCAGGCATACCGCAGTTTTCTTGATGATGTTCATGGCCATAAGTCTCCCCACTCCAGGCATTCGATTTTTGCATTGTAGCCATGCGGAAACGAGAGACAACAATCCGCGTCCACCCCATATTTTGGGTTGGAGAATTAAATATTTACGTAACATGTTTGACGGGCACGTAAGAAATCATTCGATATAGAATATTTTTTTATCCACGATAGCGAACGCGCCTAAATTTGAAACAAAATGCCGCCGGTTTAGCCATGTGTCGCAGAAATGCGACAGTGCGGGAATTCGCATGGTGCGGCGCAACGTGCTGATCCCTCGGAAATTTTAGCGTCGTACGTGCCGCTCTCAAGAAACCGCCGGCGGAATGATCCACCGGCGGTTCCTGTCTCGATGGCCGGTCAGGAGGCGTCGCGGACGCGCGACAGGGCCTTTTCCACCGTGGCGCGCTGCTGCTCCAGTTCGGCGTGCCGTTCGCGCTCGGCGGCGACCACCTCCGGATTGGCATTGGCGACGAACTTCTCGTTGGAGAGCTTGCCGGCGATTCGGCTCATCTCCTGGTCGACCTTGGCAATCGCCTTTTCGAGACGCGCGGTTTCGGCCGAGAGGTCGATCAGGTTGCCGAGCGGCAGGCAGGCGGTCGCCTCGCCGACAACGACCTGGGCAGCCCCCTTCGGCGCATCAGCGGCGAGCGTGATGGCATCGACGCGGGCGAGACGCTTGATCGCGGCATCGTGGCGGGCAAGACGCTCCTCGGTCGTGCCATTGGCGCCGACGACGATCAGCGGCGCGGTGGCGCCGGGTGGAACGTTCATCTCGGCCCGCGCAGAGCGAATGCCCGAGACGAGGTCGATCAGCCAGTTGACGTCGGCGGCCGCAGCCTCGTCCATGAAGACCGCACGCGGCCAAGCGGCGTGGCAGAGCAGAGTGTCGCGTTCTGTCCCCTCACCTGCCGTATGCTGCCAGAGTTCCTCCGTGATGAACGGCATGAACGGGTGCAGAAGCTTGTAGATCTCCTCCAGTACGAAGGCGGCGCAGCCTTGTGCCTCGGCCTTGGCGTGTTCGTCGTCGCCCATGAAGATCGGCTTCAGCAGTTCCAGATACCAGTCGCAGAACTGGTTCCAGACGAAGCGGTAGAGGCTGCCGGCGGCGTCGTTGAAGCGGTAGTTCTCGATCGCCTCGGTGACCTCGTTGCGCGTCCGCGCAAGCTCCGTCAGGATCCAGCGGCTGGTGGCGAGTGTCGTCGTTTCCGGCAGGAACGTCGGGTCGGCCTTGACGCCGTTCATCTCGGCGAAGCGCGTGGCGTTCCAGAGCTTGGTGCCGAAGTTGCGATAGCCGGCGATGCGGGCCGGATCGAGCTTCACGTCGCGTCCCTGTGCCGCCATGATCGCCAGCGTGAATCGCAGTGCGTCGGCGCCGTACTCGTCGATCAGTTCGAGCGGATCGATGACGTTGCCCTTCGACTTCGACATCTTCTGGCCGTTCTTGTCGCGAACCAGCGCATGGACATAGACCGTGTGGAACGGCTCGACCGGGTTTCCGGCCTCGTCCTTCATGAAGTGCAGGCCCATCATCATCATGCGGGCGACCCAGAAGAAGATGATGTCGAAGCCAGTGACGAGAACGCTGGTCGGGTAGTAGCGGGCGAGTTCCGGCGTCTTTTCCGGCCAGCCGAGCGTCGAGAACGGCCAGAGCGCGGAGGAGAACCACGTGTCGAGAACATCCTCGTCGCGGGTCAGGATTTCGCCGGGCTGGAAGTTCTCCAGCTTCTCCTCGACCCAGGCCTTCCACGGACCCTCATGGGCGATGTAGTGCTGGATGGCGGCGTGCAGCGCCTCATCCTCGGTCTTTTCGACGAAGACCTGCCCGTCCGGACCGTACCACGCCGGAATCTGGTGACCCCACCAGAGCTGGCGGGAGATGCACCAGGGCTCGATGTTTTCCATCCATTCGAAATAGGTCTTTTCCCAGTTCTTCGGGACGAAGTTGGTGCGGCCCTCGCGGATCGAGGCGATCGCGGGTTCAGCCAGCGTCTTGGCGTCGGCGAACCACTGGTCGGTCAGCATCGGCTCGATGACGACGGCCGATCGGTCGCCGAACGGCTGCATGATCTTCTTGGATTCGACATAGGGAATGTCGTTGCCCTCGGCATCCTTGACCGTGACGGCCAGACCCTCGGCGTTGATGGCATCCACGATGCGCTTGCGGGCCTCGTATCGATCAAGGCCGCGATACTCGTCCGGAACGAGATTGATGCCGTCGACTTCCGCTTCGCCGGGGACATGGCCGGACTTCGCGATCTCCAGCGCCTGGGCGGCGTAGACGGCATAGGGCTCGCCGTCGTCGCGCATTTTCGCGCGGGTATCCATCAGGCGGTAGAGCGGGATATTGTTGCGGCGGGCGACCTGGTAGTCGTTGAAGTCGTGCGCGCCGGTGATCTTGACCGCGCCGGAACCGAAGGTCGGATCCGGATATTCGTCGGTGATGATCGGGATCAGGCGGCGATGTTCCTTGGGGCCGACAGGGATTTCGCAGAGCTTGCCGACGATCGGCGCATAGCGGGCGTCGGACGGATGAACGGCGACGGCGCCGTCGCCCAGCATCGTCTCGGGGCGGGTCGTCGCGATCGAGATATAGTTACGCTCTTCCTGGAAGGTAACGTTGCCGTCTTCGTCCTTCTCGACATAGGTGTAGGTTTCCCCACCGGCGAGCGGGTACTTGAAGTGCCACATGTGGCCGTCGACTTCCTTGTTCTCGACCTCAAGGTCGGAAATCGCCGTCTCGAACTTCGGATCCCAGTTGACCAGCCGCTTGCCGCGATAGATTAGGCCTTGCTTGTAAAGCGTTACAAAGACTTCGAGAACGGCCTGCGACAGCCCCTCGTCCATGGTGAAGCGTTCGCGCGACCAGTCACAGGAGGCGCCGAGGCGCTTCAGCTGGTTGAAGATCAGCCCGCCGGACTCTTCCTTCCACTCCCAGACCTTCTCGATGAAGGCCTCGCGGCCGAGTTCGCGGCGGCTCATGTTCTCGCCGACCTCGGCAAGCTTGCGCTCGACGACCATCTGGGTGGCGATACCGGCATGGTCCATGCCAGGCTGCCACAGCACGTCCTTGCCGCGCATGCGCTCGAAGCGGATCATGATGTCCTGCAGCGTATTGTTGAGCGCGTGGCCCATGTGCAGGGAGCCGGTCACGTTCGGCGGCGGGATGACGATCGTGAAGCTCTCCTCGCCCGGCTTCTTGTTTGCACCGGCGCGGAAAGCGTCCGCGTCATCCCAGGCCTTGGCGATCTTCGGTTCGACCGCGGCGGAATCGTAGGTCTTTTCGAGCATTTCGGACCAACTCTCTGATTTTGATTGTTGCGGCTTTAAAGCCGGACAGGCGAGCCGGAGTCAACAAGAAAGCCGCCCCGGCGACCGGAGCGGCTGATCGTCTCGCGGCAATGCGGTTTCTTAGCGGCGCGGTCCGCGGGCCACGCGTTCGATCTCTTCTCGCACCAGGCGTTCCACCAGCGTCGGCAGGTTGTCGTCGAGCCACTCGCGCAGCATCGGGCGCAGCATCTCTTCTGCCATCTCATCGAGCGAACGCCGCTGTTGTCCGTCGACGACGGCGGCAAGCTCGCCGAACGAGCGGGCGACGAGCGCGCCCGATTCCGCCGACAAAAGTCCGGATGCAGGGGCGGTCTCTTCGATCGCGTCCGACCGCTCAGACGCCGAAGGCATCATCGCGGGCTGCGAGGGCATCGAGAAATCCGGCTGCGGAGCGCGCGGCGCGGGCTCGGCCGCCGGCAGCGGATTGCGCATGCTTGCAAGCCGGCTCGGCATGGCCTGTGCTTCAGGGGACGGTTGTATTTGCGGCTGAGCCTGCGGCTGCGGCTGGCGCGATGCGGGCACGGCCGGCTGATAATCCTCGCGCTCGACGGTGGCGCGGACGCGCGCGGCGAGATCGGCGAGCGACACGCTGCGGGCCGGCGTTTCGGCAGCGACGGCCGGCGCCTGCATCGGCGCGGCCATCGGCCGGTCGTTGGCGGCATAGAGTTCGGCCGGGGCGTTGTCCTCGTCAATGGTCAGGCTGATCTCGTCGTCATACTGCTCGTCGTAGAGCGGCGGCACGGACACGCCGAGGCTCTTTTCGGCGCCGGGATCATTGCTCTCGATGATCTTGCGGATCGATGCGAGAATTTCTTCCATCGACGGTTCACGCGCTACACCTGGCTGGGCCATTCCTATCCCCGTTTTAGTCCGAAGGCACTCGACCGGCTGCGACCGGCTCACGAATCGGTTCACCGTAGGATACCGCGACCGCGAAAAAAATCACGCCCACACGTTTTCCCGGGCGTGATCAACAGTTTTCTCCGCCAATGATCAGGGTACGTCGACGGTGCGAAGGCCGAACCACATGTCCTTGACGGCCTCGTAATGCGCTTCCGCCCGATACTCGGCGACCTGCAGATCCTGGCTTTTCACCGTCAACTTGCCGGTGGCGGCGAGAAGCGAGTAGCTGGCGACGACGGCGTTGCGCTGATAGGCGACCAGGCTTTCCTGGGCCTCGAGAACAGCCTGCTGCGCGTTCAGCACATCGAGCGTCGTCTTCTGCCCGACATTGCGCTCCTCGATGACGCCCTGAAGCGCCTGGTTGGAGGCGGAAATCTGCTGGCGCGCAGCGCGAATGCCGGCCTCGGCCGCTTCCATCTGCGCATAGGCGCCGGTGACCTGCTGCTGGATGGCGGCCCTGACGGAATCGACCTGCATGCGCTGGGCGCCCAGCGTCTCCTTGGCCTTGCGGATGTTGCCGTATTCCGCGCCGCCCTGGTAGATCGGTACGTTCAGCCGCGCGGTGATGGTCGCGACATCGGTGTCCGGGCTCGGCGTGCTGAAGAAGCCGTTGCTGGTCGTTTCGTTGGTCCAGTTGCGCGAGACATTGCCCTGGATGACGACGCCGGGCAGCAGGCTTCCCTCGGCCGACTTGACCTGATAGCCGGCGGCATCGACGGCGTAGAGAGCTGAAAGCACGGCCGGATGTTCGCGAATGCCGGTCTGCACCGCGACGTCCAGCGTCGGCGGCAGCGCGCGGGAGGCCGGCGCAGGCTGCTTGACGCCAGTCGGCGCCGTGCCGACGACCTGAACGTAGACGGCTTCGCTCTGCTTGAGCGACGCCACGGCGCCGGTCAGGAGCGCCTGGGCCGCGGCCAGCTGGGCCTGGGCCTGGCTGACATCCGTGCGGGTTCCCTCGCCCACCTGGAGGCGCGCATTGGCGGCATTCAACTGTTCCTGAAGGAAGCTCAGGTTCTTGCGGCGGATGGCAACGATCTGCTGTTCGCGCGCGACGTCGGCATAGGCCTGAGCGGCGGCAAGCAGGATGGAGATTTCCTCGGCGCGCAATTGCTCGCGGCTCGAAGCCACACCCGATTCGGCCGCCTTCACGTTGTAAAGCGTCTGAAAGCCGTCGAATATCTGCTGGGTGATGGTGATACCGATGCTCTCGGTCTGGTAATCGAAGCCGTCGCCACCCTTGATATAGCCACCAACGGAATTGGCAGTGGCACTGGCACCGATCTGCGGCCGCATGGCCGCCTTGGCGATCGTCACGTTCTCGTCCGTGGCGCGAAGCTGAGCTCGGACGGAATTGAGATCAGGATTGTTCCGATAGGCCTTGGCCATCGCGTCGAAGATCGTTTCGGCCGACGCCAATCCGGGCGCAAGGATCATGCAGGACGCCATGGCAGCGAACATGGTGCGGCGAAAAATCGACACAGGCTGAACTCCAACTCCCGCTCGCGACATCATTCACGAGCCAATGCGTCCGAAACCCGGACTCCCCCAAGGCACCGACAGCGGGCAGCCTTGTCCGCGCAAGCTCGCCCAGCTCGCGCATTGCCTTAGCTTAAACGGTGCGGGTGCGCCTGCAACATCGAGAACAGGTTGTCCCAGTGTAAATCAACACGACGTTGCGCAAACGCCACATCCCGGACAAAGCGGAAAACAAAAGGCAGCCCGCAATGGACTGCCTCGACAAAGTTCACAACGAACAGGTCAGTCGTTCAGAAGACGAACTCGGCGGCGCGGCGAAAGCCCGGAAGTGGCTTCACGGAGGTATTGAAGTGCTCGCTCTTGGAATAGCTTTCCCCGGCGCGGACCAGAACGGTCGCGCGGGCGGCATTGCCATAGCCGACCACAGCGACCAGGCGGCCGCCTTCGCGCAGCTGCGAGATCAGTGCCTCGGGCACAATCTCGACCGCACCGTTGACGAAGATGATGTCGTAGGGCGCTTCTGCGGGGTAGCCGGCTTCGAGCGGACCGGTGACGACGGCGACATTGTCGCAGCCGAGCTTTGTCAGTGTTTCCGTGGCGCCGGCAGCCAGGGCCTCGTCGCTTTCGATCGCGACCACAGAACCTGCAAGCTGCGACAGGACCGCTGCCGCATAACCTGCGCCGCAACCGATCTCCAGCACCACATCGTGCTCACTGATCTGTGCGAGTTGCAGCAGCTTGGCGAGCGGCGACGGCTCCATGATGTAGCGGCCGGGCGCGATCTGCATGTCCTCGTCAATGTAGGCGAGCGGCTTCATCGTGTCGGACACGAAGGCCTCGCGCGGCACCGACAGGAAGGCCTCCAGCACCGAATGCGCCGTGACATCGGTGGTCCGGATCTGGTTGTCCACCATCTTGATGCGTGCTGCCTGGTAATCGATCATGTCTTCGCCCGTCCTGAAGCCCGGTTTCATCCGTTCGTGTCTTAGTTCGACGCGGCAGGCGTTTCAAGTCGCAGCGGCCCTGATGTCGCAATTCTCCCCCGCCGGAATTTCAGGGCGCCCCATTCAAGCTATTCGCCGGTCCGAAAGTAACCATAAAGCAACGAGACAGAGACCACAGCATTGATATTTGCCAGATATTGATGACTATCCGGACCGGAAAAAGACGGCCAGGTATCGATCAGAGAATCGTTTATGAGCGAAGTGATAACAAAGACCCCGTTTCTCTCCCTGGTGGTTCCGTTCTACAACGAAGAAGAAGTTATCGACATATTCTTCCCCACGGTCGTCGCCGAACTCAGCAAACTGCAGCTGTCCGGCTTCGAGATCGTTTGCGTCAATGACGGAAGCCGCGACGATACACTGCCGAAACTAGTTTTCGCGGCAAGCAAGGACCACAGGATCCGGGTCGTCGACCTCAGCCGCAACTTCGGCAAGGAAGCCGCCCTTTCGGCGGGGTTGAAGGAGGCGCGCGGCGACGTCCTCATTCCATTCGATGCCGATCTGCAGGACCCGCCATCGGTGATCGCGGAGATGCTGCGGCATTTCGCGGAAGGCTATGACGTCGTGCTGGCCCGCAGGGTGGACCGGTCATCCGACTCGTTCCTGAAGCGGAAGACCGCCTCGATGTTCTACTGGGTCCACAACCGGCTCTCGGATGTGAAAATCCCCGAGAACGTCGGCGATTTCAGGCTTATCTCGCGCGAGGTTGCCGACGCGATCGCGGCCTTGCCGGAAAATCGGCGCTTCATGAAGGGTCTGTTCGCCTGGGTCGGCTACAGGACGATCACGATCGACTACACACGGGAGCCGAGGGCCGCCGGGCAGACGAAGTTTTCCGGGTGGAAGCTCTGGAACTTCGCGCTCGAGGGGCTGACGAGCTTCAGCACTGTACCGTTGCGGATATGGACCTATCTCGGCGGCATGCTGGCGCTGTTCGCCATTCTCTGGGCGGTGATGCTTTTGGTGCGTACGCTGATCTTCGGCATCGACGTCCCCGGCTACGCCTCGATCGCCGTCGCCGTCTTCATGCTCGGCGGTGTCCAACTGATCGGGATCGGCGTGCTCGGCGAGTATATCGGCCGGATTTACATGGAATCGAAGGACCGGCCGGTGTACATCGTGAGAAAAAGATATGAAAACGCCCCGCCTTCCCTTTCGTAAGCTCATTTCGTTCGGGACCTACGCGGTGGTGGGGGCCATGGGCACGGCGGTGCACTACGTCTTGCTCATCCTGCTCGTGTCCGGATTCGGCGTCCGCCCGACCAGCGCGACGCTGGCTGGCGCTCTGGCCGGAGCGCTCGTCAACTTCATCCTCAATTCGATCGTGACCTTCGGCGTCAGGCCCTCCCTGTCCGTCGCGGTCCGCTTCCTGACGGTTGCGGCGGCCGGCGCGGGGCTGAACTGGCTGGCGATGTATCTGCTGAACACCATTCTCGGCGTCGGCTATCTTGCGGCACAGGTGGTCGCAACGCTCGCCATCCTGATCTTTACCTATGTCGTCAACGCAGCCTGGTCGTTCGGACCGCGCGTCGCTGCCGGCGGATCGCTCCCTGTCACAAAAGGAAAGACGCCATGACTTCCGAGCGGCCCCTCAAGCGATCGACATTCCTCGCCGCCGCCGCAGCCATTCTGCTCGTCGCCCTGGTGCTTCGGCAAATCGGGCTTTCCCGGTCCTTCTGGCTCGACGAAGCCTATACGTCGTGGTTCTCGGCCCTGCCGCTGCGGGAACTCTGGGGGGATGTGCCGTCCTACGAGACGCATCCGCCGATGTACTACACCATCGTCCATCTCTGGCGCATGGTGGCAGGGTCGAGCGACTGGGCGCTGCGGGCACCCTCCGTCATCGCCGGCGTGCTGACCGTTCTTCTCGTGCTTTTCTCCGGCAGGCTTTTGCGTCTAGGCCCGAAAGGCGATGCGCTGTCGCTGGTCGGAGGGCTGCTGCTCGCCATCAATGCCGGTCACATCGACCTGTCGCAGACCGCCCGGCCCTACGGCATCCAGACGCTGACCGCCAGTATCACGCTCATGGCTTCACTCGTTCTGCTCCGCCTCTGGAGCTCGGAGGTCTACGGCGCCCGGTCACGATCGGTGAAGTGGATGGCGGCTGTTGCGATGGCCGTGTCCGGCGGCATGACGCTCTGGCTGCACAACACCTCCGTCTTCATCACGCTCGCGATCTGGGGCGGCCTGTTCGTCTGTACGCTGCTGTTCATGCGGCGGCAAATCGGCCACGTCTTCGTCGTCCTGCTGGTCGCCGGCGTGGGCGCGCTGGCGATCTGGGGGCCGTTCATCCCCACGCTCGCAGCCCAGAGCGCGGCGATGTCAAAGATGTCGTTCTGGCTCACCTTCGAATGGTGGCGCCTCGTCGAACTCGCGATCATGGTCGGCGGCGGAAAATATGCGGTCATGGCGACCATTCTGCTGGCGGCGGCCGGAACGGGCGCGCTTCTGCTTGGTCCTTACCGCAGCTTCGCCGTCCATCTCGTCGTGGTGATCGCCGTGCCGGTGGCGGCCATGGTGCTGCTGAGCCTTCTCTCGCGGCCCGTCTTCCTGCCGCGGCTCCTGCAGTGGATAACCCCGGCCTGCCTGATGCTGGCCGCGACCGGCCTCATTCTGGTGCCCCACCGGCTGCTCCGCATGGCGCTCGTCGCCGTCAGCGTATGCCTGACGGGCGCCGCCCTGCCCCGCTACTACGCCTCCGAAAAAGAACCGTGGATTGATGCGACATCCGCGCTCTCCGAACGCGCTGAGCCCGGCGATGTCGTGATCGCCTTCCCGAACGAGTTGCTGACCGTCTTCGACTTCTACAGGGACCGCCTTCCCGCCGGGACGACGGTCACCTATCTGCCGGGACCGTTCCCTTACCGCGACGCCAAAAGGGTCTTCATCGGCAATCTCGGCGCCCCCCGTCTGGAACCCGCCGACGCCGAGACGGTTCGCGCTGTCGCCGCGCGTCACGGCCGGGTCTGGCTCGTTTATCGCGGCGAGACCCTCTACGATCCCACCGATATCATCCGGACCACGCTCGGCGGAATCAGGACGTTGAAGAGCACCGACATCTTCGGAAACATCACCATCGAACTCTACGAATGAAGCATTGCCGGCCGGGGCGGTCGGCGAGGATTTTCGATGCCGGCTGTCTGGAACCTCTTGCCTCCTGCGGAGTTCTTGCCGCCGGAGAACAGATCATGCCATTCGACAGAGACTTTCACGCACCCATCATCATCATCATCGCCGGCGCGCGACATGTCGTGCGCTCCGTCCGGGAAGCCGCCTGGCTGCTGGCAGATTGCTGGCCCGATGTCGGCTGCCAACGCTTCCGCGCAGCGCTCGCGGCCTGTGCCGCCGCGATGGAAGGTCGCCTCGCCGCCGCCAAGGCGCGTCTTGCCGTCGTTGAAGCCGCCCGCGCCGCCGGCGTGCCCGTCATGGGCTGATTCACACGCTGCCGAGCCGACCATGTTGGCGGCATCTGGTCAGCGCAGCCGTCAGGAGGCTACGCCACAAAACGGCATGTCGAGAATTACTATCTTTGAAAAGGTTGGAGGCCTCGCCCGGAATTGAACCGGGGTACAAGGATTTGCAGTCCTCTGCGTCACCACTCCGCCACGAGGCCAACCAGTCACATAAAAGCGAGCGGTGACGGGCGTTTAGAACGAAACCAAAAAGCGTGCAAGCCCCTTCGGTGGCAATGCGATCTTTTTTCGCATCGCACCAGAGCGTCAAAGGGTCACCCTCGCCTCGACGCCATCGGCGCGACCGGGCGCGGGCGAGGACAGGGTAAGCTTGCCACCCATATGCTCCAAGAGCCGATCGACGATCGCGAGGCCCAGACCGGTGCCCTGGCCGCCGGTGTTTCCCCGGGCAAAGCGGCGCCTGACCGTGACCAGGGTGTCACGCGGTACAACCGGGCCGCCATTGGTGATGCGTATGGCGTTCCGCTCAAGCACGACGCCCACCTCGCCTGCACGCTCACCATGGATGAGGGCATTCTCGATCAGGTTGCGCATGACAATCGCAAAGGCGTCCGGATCGACCGCGCGCATCAACTCAGCCCCGGCAGAGCGTTGGTAGCGAACCAAACCACGCCAGCGCGCGGTGCGCTCGAAATCGCCGACCACCATGTCAAGCGCCGGAACGAGGTCGGTCACCCTGTCTGCCGCGCCGATCCCGGCTTCCGCCCGGGACAGCTGGAGAAGCTTTTCAGTCAGCTTTGCGAGCCGTGTCAGCGACTGCTGGATATGGACGACCCTTGCCTCCTGCGGCGTTGCCTGAAGCTCGCGCAGCAACAGTTGGGTCTGCGCCAGCGCTCCGGCCAGAGGCGTTCGCAGTTCATGCGCGCTGTTTGCGGTAAATTCCCGCTCGGCATCGAGCGCCGCCCGCAATCGCGAGAGCATCAGGTTGACGGAGGCGCCGATCGGCTGCAGTTCGCTTGGCAGATCGCTGACACCGACGGGATCGAGATTGCCGCCGTCCTTGGCCGATATTTCCGCCCTCAGGATCTCGACCGGGACCATCGAACGGCGGACCACGCCGAAAACCACCAGAATCCCGAGAGGAAGAAGAAGCACGATCGGCAACAGCAGCGTAGCCGCGCTTTCCAGCGTGGCCTCGCGCCGGTGCGCCAACGAGTCGGCGACCTGGACGAAGGTGTCGCCGATGGCGATCGTGTAGTAACGGTAATCGCGGTCCTCGAAGAAACCCGCCGCGAGCGGAATGTCGAACGTGGCGGAATGCTCCGCATGCGACTGCATCAGCACGGCGCCGGCGTGATCGCGGACCTGGTAGACGAGATAGTCGTCCGCCTCGTCGGGAAGCGGTGCCGGCGGACTGATCTTTATGCCGCTGAGATTGGCGGCGACCACCGGGGCCAGACGCGCCGCGGCCTGCTGGAGGCCGCTGTCGAATATTTCGTCGAACTCGCCGCGCATGACGATCAGTCCCAGCCCGGCCGCAGCGAGCCAGAAGACGATCAGAAGCGCGCTCAGCCAGCCGATCAGCCGAAGGGCGATGCCACTCTTTCTCGTGTGCCCCGTTCTCATGGGGCCCGTCCCAGGCGATAACCGACACCTCGCACCGTCTCCACGGCATCCTTGCCAAGCTTCTTGCGCAAGCGACTGACATAGACCTCAACGGTATTGCTTTCGACCTCCGTGCCGAAGGCATAGAGCGCATCCTCGATCCGATCCTTCGACACCACCGCGTCGGGCCGCGACGTCAGGACGTCAAGGACCGCCCATTCGCGTCCGGAAAGCTGGATGTCGACACCATCGACCGACACCAGCCGGGCGGTGCCGTCCACACGAAGCCGACCGATCGCGAGCACGGATGCCGGACGACCGGCGTGACGGCGCGTCACCGCCAGGATGCGGGCCGACAGTTCGCCGAGATCGAAGGGCTTCACGAGGTAGTCGTCGGCGCCGCTGTTCAGTCCCTCGATGCGGTCGGATATCTGGTCGTGGGCTGTCAGAATGATGACGGGCACCGCGGCACCGGAGGCGCGCAGGCTCGTCAGGAGATCGATTCCCCGCCCGTCCGGCAGCCTGAGGTCGAGAAGAACGAGACCGTAATCGACCGCCGAGACGGCCGCAGCCGCTTCCGCGAGCGTGCGGACATGGTCGACCGCGTGACCGTCATGCGTGACATGGTCCCGCACCGCATCGCCGAGGATTTCGTCGTCTTCGATCAACAGCACCCGCACCCGAACCTCGTCCTCCGCATCCGCATCATCGTGCGAACCTACCAAGCCTTGGGCCATGCGCATAGGAGGGAGCTTTCGGGAGCGGCTTGGGGAACGGTGCGCGACGGGGGCGGTCAGGCGCCCGCCATGCGGCGGCAGGCGCCGACGAGATCGAGGTCGGATCGCAGTTCTTTTGTTTCCACCTGCATCAGTCCGAGTACGGTGTGAAAGAAGTTATCGTGCGATTGCGGCCGGGCGGCCTCCGCGGCGAGACAGGCAGGGTCGAGCGACGCCTTGGCCTCGTCGCCGAGCCAGAGCAAGAAGGGAACGTGGGTCTGCTCCGGGGGCGCGATCATGTAAGGCGCGCCGTGCAGGTAGAGCCCGTATTCGCCGAGCGACTCGCCGTGGTCGGACACATAGATCATCGCCGGATCGATGCGATCCTGGCGGGCGGCGAGCTGGTCTATGACGGTGGCGACGACATGGTCGGTGTAGGCGATCGTGTTGTCGTAGGCATTGACGATCTCCTGACGGCTGCACTGGGAAAACTCGGCGCTGCGGCAATCTGGCACGAAGCGGCGATAGGCCTCGGGATATCGTTTGTAATAGGCCGGTCCGTGACTGCCGATCTGATGCAGCACCAGCACGGAATCGCCTTTCACACTGTCCAGCCAGCCGTCCAGTTCGTTGAGCATCACGGTGTCCCGACACTCGCCGTCCTCGCAGTGCTCGGGATCGTTCAGGCCGAAGAACTTGCGCTCGCCGATCCGGCTCGCGACCCGCTTGCTGCCGGTGTCGTTGTCCCACCACTCGACCTTCACGCCGGCATGGCCGAGCACGTCTACCAGATTTTCGCGCGCGAGCCCCTTTGCGTGGCTGTAGGTGGCGCGGGTCAGATCCGAGAACATGCACGGCAGGGAAACGGCGGTCGCGGTGCCGCAGCTCGACGTGTCGGAGAAATAGACGACATCGCGCGCCTGGAGTTCCGGCGTGGTCTCGCGGGCGTATCCACCGAGCGAGAAATTGGCGGCGCGCGCGGTTTCGCCCACAACCAGGATCGTCACTCTGGGCTTGCGGGAGGTGGTCGAGGTCTCGACGACCCGGGCATCGGTTCCGAGCGGAGCGGCGACGATATCGCGCTCGTTCTGGCTGGCGGAGACATAGAGCGCCGCGTTGACCAGCGGAATGATCGGGTTCAGCGTATCGAACCAGTCGCGGTGCTCTCGCGTGACCGAGGCATAGATGCTGGCATGGGACAGGCCGGCCATCGCGAAGACCGCCAGCATCGGCACGATGACGGCGACATTGCGGACGAACTTGCGCGGAAAGTCGTGATGCTCGATCCGCACCCAGACGATGAGGAGGGATGGCAGGAGGCCATAGAGCGCCATGTGTAGCAGGAAGGCCGGCGTGATGAGGTTTCCGGCTTCGGCCGATGTGGTCTCGGCGGCGTTGCGGATCATTTCGAGGTCGATAATGACGCCGAAGCGGTCGGTAAACCAGGAGGCTGCTGCGCTGACCAAAATGACGGCGATGAAGAGCGGCTTTGTGAGGTACTTGACCGAAACGGCGACACACAGGGCGGCGAACGCGGCGGCAAGGCCGATGGCGAGCACCAGAAGGGCGAGCTTCTGATCACCGAGATAGGTCAGCCCCTTCTCCCAAAACGTCCGGTTGGGAACGAATAACAGGTAGGTCGCGGTTGCCAGGCTGAGCGGCACGCTGCCGATGGCTGGGCGACGAAACGGCGAAAAATGAAACGACAAGCAGGCTTCCTCACGATCATGCGGGAGGAGCGCCGGCAGGGCCGGCATGATGTCCGGTATCATGGCATACGGTGCCGCAAGCGGGCGCCCATCCTGGCGGGAAGATCGCAGCAGATGCTGACAGGAACCTGAACGCCGCAAAGCACTGTGCGCCAAAAGAAAAAAGGCCCGCGCCGCAATGGCGCAGGCCTTCGTAAATCTGGCTCCCCGGGCCGGATTCGAACCGGCGACCTGTCGATTAACAGTCGAATGCTCTACCGCTGAGCTACCAGGGAATACCGCTTGGCGCGGTGTGAGCGGGGTAATACAAACGCTTTTCCGATTTGCCAAGCGATTTTTCAAAAAAAATGCGACCGGCTTGCCGGGAGGCTGCTGCAGTCCCACATGCTGGCTCACGACATCGCCGAGACAAAAGCATGGCCAACCAGAGAAATTACCGCATCGACAGCGACACCGGCCGGCTTGTGCTCGGTCGCTTCGAGATGCCTTTCCCCCGCTCCCGCATCGGTCGGATCGTCATCGGCGTGCTGCTGATCATCGGCGGCTTTCTCGGATTCCTGCCGATCCTCGGCTTCTGGATGATCCCCGTCGGCCTGCTGGTCCTGTCGCAGGACCTCGCCACGGTGCGCCGGTGGCGGCGGCGGCTCGCGGTGTGGTGGCGCAAGCGCTATCCGGCCGTGAAGCGCGCGGGACGGCGGCGATAGTGCCTTCGGGCCGTATGTATTATGCGAGAGTGCCATTGATTGTGTGCGCCGGTTGCCGCGATTGAACTCTCCCATGCTACCCGCCATTGGCGGAAGCCCAGCAGCTTTCCGCCACAGGTCACGATGGACAGCCCGCAACTGACCGGAACCGGTCTTGGCCAGGTCGCCGAATTCTCGTCTCAAATCATCAACATCGTGCTGGCGGCGGATACCGCCTTCCTGCCCTATACAGCGGCGACGCTTGCCTCCGTGCTGCGACATTATGCCGGGTCGAAGCCGCTGCGGGTCTTCCTTCTGCTCAACGAGCAGATGTCGGCGGTCGATCGCCAGCGTTTCGAGGCTCTCGGGTCAATCACCTCCTACCGGCTGGAGCCGCGTGTCGTCGACGCGCGGGTCTTCAGCGACATCAGGAGCACGGAGGGCCTGACGCTCGCGACCTTCTACCGTCTTTTCATGCACGAACTTCTCCCGGCCGACGTCGCCAAGGCGCTCTATCTCGACAGCGACCTGATTGTCCGGCGCTCGATCGACATCTTATTCGACATGCCCCTCAACGGCAGCCTGTTCGGGGGCGTCGAGGATTCGCTGTCGCTGGACCTCAAGCAGCGGTTCGGCATTCCCACAGGCGGCCGGCACATCAATGCCGGCGTCATGCTCGCCGACATCGAAATGATGCGCCGTCTGGATGTCTCGCGGCTGATCCAGGATTATCTCGCCGTCAACAGATACCGCATCACGCTCGGTGACCAGCAGATCATCGGCGAACTCTTCCACGACCGCATCACCTACCTGCCGGTGACATGGAACGTGCACGGTTCGCTGTTCGATCCGAAATGGAGAAAGGCTTCGCTGGGCGTCTTCAACAGCATGGATGCTGATGACGTAGCCGCCGCTGTGGCCGGGCCAGCGATCATCCACTATACCTTCACCGGGAAACCGTGGCTGTCGCTGAAGCATCCGATGGCACTGCTCTGGTACGACTATCTCGGTCTCACCGGATACCAGGATGAAGTCGAGCGTCCACAGGCCCCGCCTGACCCGTCGCGTGGACAGCTAGATAGGGCTGAGATGCCTTCGCCGACCGTCGGGATGGTGCGACCTCATAGGCTGATGCGCCACCTCCTGCGGCTTTTCGACCACCGTCGTTCGGGCGGACAGCGTGCCGATGCGCCGGCGGCCCAGACGCGAACGCTACCCGCGGCCAAACCGAAGCCGCGGACGCATCACCTCGCGATCACCCTAAAGCAGATCCTCACTGACCGCGCCAACGGCGCCCCGGTCCGGTTCAATGCCAGGGAGGCTTTCGAGGCACTCCCCGACAAGGCGCGTGTGATGAGTAATGCCGTACGTCGGGACGTGGACGGCGGCTTTGCGGAGAACATCAAGACCGCGATGAGAACGCCCTATGTGGGCTATTGGCCCTCGCCTTCCTGCGATGCCGTCGCGGTCTTCTCGCAGCGCCTGCAGCAGGCGGCGTTCTGGGACTGCATCGAGACCGCATATCTCTACGACAAACCGCTTTTCTTCATCGACGTGGCGGCCTTTGCCTGCTTCGCGCCCGCCACGGACAAACGGGCGACACTCGATGAGCGACGCGCTCTCGGATTTCAGATCGACGATCTCGGCTTTGCCTTCGATTCTCGGCAAGCCTCACGGCTGGAACGCATGCTGAACGATCCGCACTACGCTCTGACCGAACGGCAGACAGCGCGGGCAAGACGTCTCATCGCCAGGATCGTCTCCGGCCGCTTCACCTGCTACAACAAGCGGATGCCGGGTGATGCAACCCCATTCAACGCCACGCCCGGGCATGTGGTTGTTATCGGTCAACCGGCAAGGGACGTTCTGATCGAGTTCGCGGCGGCGGCGCCGCGCGACGGAGAGCAGATGGTGAAGGTCGCCTGTGCTGAAAATCCGGAGCGGCAGGTCTACGTCACGCAACCTTTCGAAGGGACCTTGGAGACACGGACGGTCGCCAGCCGATCGCGGGTGCGAAATCTCGAAGTGATCGCGGAGGACATACGGATCGTGGACCTCCTGGACGGCTGTTCCGCTGTTTACACCCTGTCCTCGACATCGGGTTTCGAAGCCCTGATGCGCGGCAAGCGGGTCGTGACCTTCGGCCAGCCGTTCTATGCCGGCTGGGGTCTGACGGATGACCGCAATCCGGTTCGCCGGCGTACGGAACGGCGCACCGTCGAAGAGCTCTTCCACGTCGCCTGTATCGAGCTTTCCGTCTATGTAAACCCGAAGACGGGCAAGCTCGTGGAGATCGAGGATGCGCTCGACATCATCGACGAGATGAGAGAACGGCTCCTGCCGCGATTATGATCTCGGCAGCCCTCCTCCGAAGCGGGCAACCGGACAGGCGCGGCAAAAACCGACGCGCCTGTCCGGGCGCAACCCGCGATGTCATTGTCCGGGAGCGGAGTCATTCCGCTCCGTCGATGGCGACGCTGGCGCGCCATCGGAACCGGCACCCGGTACCATGATCCAGTCCGCCAGCTGGACGACCGCCCACCAGACGAGACATGAATAGATCACCGCAACGACGAGTGCCTTCAACCTGGTTGTCATAACCAAATCCTCACGTTGCACGATCAATCTCGGCCCGCCGGTTCTCCAATCCGTTAAGGAAACCGGTCGCATTTTAACGATCGCGTAAACCCGTCGGATAAAACTGCGCCAAACGCCCGATGCCGCAAGGCATTAACCAAGTTCGTGAAGTTTCAGGGGAAAACCGGCGTCGACTGTGGTTCGAACGTGAATGCGCCGGCGGAGGGTGATCTGGTTTGCCGCGTCAAACGTAAACACCACCATATCATCCGCCAATGAAGAGTCCCGCCCATGGTTAAGCCCGTCATCCTCCTGTTCCGCAAAGACCTGAGGCTCGACGACAACCTGGCGCTGGCAAGCGCTGTGGAGATTGGCCGGCCTGTGGTGCCGGTCTATATCCGCGAGCCGGAGTCCGGCGCCGGTCCGCTCGGCGCGGCGCAGGCGTGGTGGCTGCATCATTCGCTGACGGCGCTCTCGAAAGCCCTCGACAAGGCCGGAAGCCGCCTTGTCCTGCGATCCGGTCATTCGCTCGATGTGATCAAGACGCTTTTGACCGAAACGGACGCCGACGGCGTCTACTGGAACCGGCGCTACGATCCGGTCGGCAGTGGCATCGACAAGGCCCTAAAGGCGTGGCTGCGCGAGAACGGCTTTGAAGCCGAGAGCTTTTCCGGCCAGCTGATGCACGAACCGTCGAAGCTGAAGACAGGGGCCGGCGGTCCTTACCGCGTGTATTCGCCGTTTTGGCGGGCGCTCGAGCAGCAGGGCGAGCCGGCCGAGCCGGTTGCCGCCCCGGGAAGAATCGCGGCGCCGACGTCCTGGCCCGACGGGGAAACGCTCGACGACTGGCGGCTTCTTCCCACCAAACCGGATTGGGCTGCGACTTTCACCGAGGTCTGGGAACCCGGCGAAGCGGCGGCACAGCGGCGGCTTGCCGATTTCATCGACGAGAAACTCGCCGCCTACAAGGACGGACGCGACTTTCCGGGTAGGGACGTCACGTCCATGCTGTCGCCGCATCTGGCGATGGGCGAAATCTCCCCTGCCCGCATCTGGCATGCCACGCGGGGGCTCAAGTCCGGGATCACCGACAGCGTCGTCAAGTTCCGCAAGGAGCTCGCCTGGAGGGATTTCTCCTATCACCTGCTGTTCCATTTCCCGGAGCTCGCGACGAAAAACTGGAACGAACGCTTCGACCAGTTCGGCTGGACCGACGATGAGAGCGCTTTCGAGGCCTGGACAAAGGGCCTGACCGGCTATCCGATCGTCGATGCCGGCATGCGCGAACTGTGGCGCCATGGAACGATGCACAACCGCGTCCGCATGATCGTCGCCTCCTTCCTGATCAAGGATCTCAGAATCGACTGGCGCCGCGGCGAGGCCTGGTTCCGCGATACGCTTGTCGACGCCGATCCGGCCTCCAACGCGGCGAGCTGGCAATGGGTGGCAGGATCTGGCGCCGACGCCGCGCCCTTCTTCCGCATCTTCAACCCGATCCTGCAGGGCGAGAAGTTCGATCCCGACGGCAGCTATGTCCGTCGCTTCGTGCCGGAACTGAAAGACATGCCCGACAAGTTCATCCACAAGCCGTTCGAGGCGCCGCTCCTGGTGCTCAAGGAGGCCGGTGTAACCCTCGGCAAGACCTATCCGAAGCCGATCGTCGACCACGGCAAGGCGCGCGACGCGGCGATGGCGGCCTATAACGCGCTGCCGAAGGCCGGCTGACAGGCGCCGACGCAACAACCCGCCATTTTTGCCCGACAGCATGTTTTTTCGCAGCCAAGCCGTTGGGCGAAAACCGATTCCTTGCCATTGGCGGCTTGCGGGACCAAAAGTCGGTCCCTACTCTTTTCCGAAAAGACAAGGCTCAAGTCCCATGGCATTTCATCCTTCGGTCATCGAGGCGATCGGCAACACGCCGCTGATCCGGCTCAAGGGCGCCTCGCAGGCGACCGGCTGCACCATCCTCGGCAAGGCCGAGTTCCTGAACCCCGGCCAGTCCGTGAAGGATCGCGCGGCGCTCTTCATCATCCGCGACGCGGAACGCAAGGGCCTGCTTCGTCCCGGCGGCGTGATCGTGGAAGGCACCGCCGGCAATACCGGCATCGGCCTGACGCTGGTCGCCCGGGCGCTCGGCTACCGAACCGTGATCGTCATCCCGGAAACCCAGAGCCAGGAAAAGAAGGATGCGCTGAAGTTGCTCGGCGCCGAGCTGGTCGAGGTTCCGGCAGTCCCCTACAAAAACCCGAACAACTACGTGAGGCTCTCGGGCCGGCTGGCCGCGCAGCTCGCCAAGACCGAGCCGAACGGCGCGATCTGGGCCAACCAGTTCGACAACACCGTCAACCGCGACGCCCATATCGAGACGACGTCGAAGGAAATCTTCGAGCAGACCGGCGGCGCCGTCGACGGCTTCATCTGCGCGGTCGGTTCGGGCGGCACGCTCGCCGGCGTCGGCATGGGACTTCGCCGGCTCAAGCCGGAGGTGAAGATCGGCCTCGCCGATCCCGATGGCGCCGCGCTTTACGAATATTACAAGAACGGCGAGCTGAAATCCTCGGGATCATCGATCACCGAGGGCATCGGCCAAGGCCGCATCACCGCGAACCTCGAAGGCTTCACGCCCGACTACGCCTACCAGATCCCGGATGCAGAGGCCCTGCCCATCGTCTTCGACCTCATCGAGACGGAGGGGCTTTGCCTCGGGGGATCGTCCGGCATCAACATCGCCGGCGCGATCCGGCTTGCGCGCGATCTCGGTCCGGGCCATACGATCGTGACGATCCTGTGCGACTACGGCAACCGCTACCAGTCGAAGCTCTTCAATCCCGACTTCCTGAAGTCGAAGAACCTTCCGGTGCCGGGCTGGCTGACATCGCGCAGCGATTTCAACATTCCGTTCGAAACCGCCTGAGACCACCCATGACCGCGACCACCATTCCCCTCTACCGTGACGATTTCTATCTTGCGACGGCGGAGGGCGTGGTAACGGCGGTCCACGAGGATGGCTCGGTGGAACTCGACCAGACCTGCTTTTACGCTGCGTCCGGCGGACAGCTTGGCGATACCGGCTTTTTCGAGCGCGCCGACGGCAGCCGGATCGCGCTCGGCGAGACGCGCCACGGCGAGAGCAAGGCGATTATCCTGCACAAGCCGCTGGAGGGCGAGGCACTGCCCTCTGTCGGCGAAAAGCTGGTGCTGCATGTCGACTGGCCGCGCCGCTACAAGCTGATGCGCATGCACACCGCCTGCCACCTGCTCTCCGTCGTCTGCCCCTTCCCGATCACCGGTGCTGCCGTCGGCGAGGAGGAAAGCCGGGTCGATTTCGACATGTCGGAGACGATCGACAAGGAGCAGGTAACGGCCGACCTGATGCGGCTCGTCGGCGAAAATCATCCGATCTACCTGCAATGGATCACGGACGAGGAGCTTGCCGCCAATCCCGGCATCGTCAAGTCGAAGAACGTGCGTCCCCCGGTCGGGCTCGGCCGGGTCAGTCTTGTCTGCATCGGCGAGAACTCCGCCGTTGACAGTCAGCCTTGCGGTGGCACACATGTTTCCGAGACCCAGGAGGTCGGAGCGATTCACATCGCGAAGATCGAGAAAAAGGGCAAGGAAAACCGCCGCTTCCGCATCCGTTTCGGCAGTCCGGAGGTTTTGGCCTGAAGCATTGACGGGAGAACAGCATGTCCGGGGAAAAGAGCCGTTTCGTCGTATCCGCCGACTGGGTGGAGAAACAGCTGGGCGCCCCGGAATTCCGGATCGTCGATGCCTCGTGGTACCTGCCGGCGCAAAACCGAAACGGCGCGCTCGACTATGCCGCCGGCCATATTCCCGGCGCCGTGTTTTTCGACCAGGACGTGATCGCCGACACCACCACCGGCTTGCCCCACTCCCTGCCTTCGCCCGACTTCTTCGCCGCCGAGATCGGCAAGCTCGGCATTTCCGCGACCGACACGATCGTCGTCTATGACGGGCCCGGCTTCTTTTCGGCGCCGCGCGTCTGGTGGATGTTGCGGGTCATGGGCGCGCGCAATGTCTACCTGCTCGACGGCGGCCTAGACGCGTGGAAGGCCGAGGGACGTCCGCTGGAGACGGACCTGCCGGAACCGGCGCCTGCGGTGTTCACGCCGCGGTTCGACCGCCGCCGCGTCACTTCCTTCGGCGAAATGACCCAGATCGTCGATGCTGGCGATCAGCAGATTGCCGATGCCCGTCCGGAAGGACGCTTCACCGGCGAGGTACCGGAGCCGCGCGAAGGCATGCGGTCCGGCCACATGCCGGGTGCGCGCAGCGTTCCTGCGGTCTCGCTCTCCGAAGATGGCCATCTGAAGGACCTTGCCGAGCTCCGCTCGATCTTCACGAAAGCCGGCATCGACCTGACGAAACCCGTTGTCACGAGCTGCGGCTCTGGCGTTACCGCCGCCGTGATCACGCTGGCGCTGGAAAGCCTCGGCCACACCGATAATTCGCTCTATGACGGCTCCTGGTCGGAATGGGGCGGCAAGAAGGAAACGCCGGTCGCCACCGGACCCGCGGAGACATTGGCGCAAACCACCTCGGGGCCGCTGACCGCGAAAGTCACCCGGCTGGAGATGACGGCGCCGCCGAAGGCCAGCCTGCCGGTGCCCGTCAACATCCAGACCGCGATCATGCGGGCGGTGGATATTCCGCTTCCCTTCTATCGCTACCTGCAGCGGCAGGTTGGCGCCCGGTGGCACTGGTTCGAGCGGCTGAGGATGACCGACGACGACCTGAAGGCGGTGATCCACGACCCCAAGGTCTCGATCTCGGTGCTCTACGTCAACGGCGCGCCGGCCGGCTTCTACGAGTTCGCCAAGCAGGACGACGAGTCGGTCGAGCTCTCCTATTTCGGCCTGATGGAACACGCACTCGGTCTGGGGCTCGGGAAATGGTTCCTGCTGCAGGCGCTCTATGCGGCCTGGCAGGACAATCCGACGAAGCTGACGGTGACGACCAATTCGCTCGATCACCCCCGCGCGCTGCAACTCTATCAGCGCTACGGTTTTTCTCCGGTCGAGACCTATGACGCGATCATCGATTCGATGACGGACGCCGAGCTTCTGACGGCGATCCGCCGCGACACGCCAGGACTCTGAGCTTATTGCTCGCGCTGATCCACAAGCCACTGGGCGATCAGGCCCATATGGTACTGGGCAAGTTCGTAGCAGTAGGTGATCTCGCGCTCGGCCGGATGCCAGAAGGCGTTCGGCTGGCCGCAGGCCTTGCCGGTGACGCGGATGCCGTCGTTCAGCTTGAAGCTATCGCCGATCATTGACTGAAGCATTTCGAGCACGCCTGACTGCTTCAGCAGTTCCGCATAGAGAACAAGGCTCTCGTCCTTTGGCGTCTCGTAGCTGACCTTGAACTTGGCGCCGTCGGTGCCCTCGGTCATGTGTGGCGAGAGAAGACCGAGCCAGCTGGTCGCGGCGGCGGCATATTCGTAAGTGCATTCCTCGCGGCGATCATCGGGAAAATCCATGGAATCGGCGAATTCCTTGAAGCCTTCGGCGTCATGCCCGACCATCATGCAGATCATCTGGTAAGCGCGCTGGCGATCGAGGCCGTGGCTGTCCCAGAAGGCCAGTTCCTCTCCGGCCTCCTCGGCGCGATCGCTGGACAGGAACCAGCCATCGGCGGAATCGGTGATCATCCGGTCGAAATTTTCGTCGCGCAGTTCCAGCATCAGGATCGAGGACAGCGCATCGACGGCGTCTTCCTCGCGTCCAAGAACCGGCAGGCCGAGTTCCGAGATCAGCATGTGTCCGGCTTCGTGGATGAGGACGAACATGGCGTTGCCGACGACGAAATCGATCGCCTCCTGCGTCTCCGCCTCGTTGAAATCATCCAGATTGATCTCCTGGGCGGTCGCCACTCTCGGCGCGCCTATGAGGCTCGCAAGCGTGGCGAGAAGCAGAAGGGTCCTATTCATCTCTTTCCCCCGAAAAAGGCAGCCCAAATGCCGATTCTGTAGGGCAAGGCCGCAAGGCCCACAAGCGCCCCGGCTCGACGAAATTTGGCACGAATTCCAACGCCGTCGGCAAGAATCGGGTGGATGGTGGCGACCTGTGCCGCCATGGTCGCCGCATCAACAGGAGGTTTCCATGTCCGACATTCTCTTCCAGGCCCTGCCGACCGAAATGGTCGCCGCCTATCGCGCGGGCGGCCCCGATGCCTATGGCATGCCGCCCGAACGCCGCGTCTCCGATGGCGACGGCATCCCCTGCCGCCATTGCCTGGGGTTCGTGGCGGCCGGCGAGGACTATCTGGTCCTCGCGCATCGGCCTTTCCCCGCCCCGCAACCCTATGCCGAGACGGGTCCGATCTTCCTGCATGCAGGTGACTGCCACCGCTACGAGGCAAGCGAAATCCTGCCGCCCATGCTGGAGAGCCCCGACTATATCGTGCGCGGCTACGACCGGGACGACCGGATCGTCTACGGCACCGGTGCAGTGACGCCGACCGAGCGCATCACGCAGCGGGCGACGGAACTCATGGCGCGGGACGACATCGCCTACGTCCACGTCCGCTCGGCCCGTAACAATTGCTACCAATGCCGGATCGAGAGGGCCCAGGCCGGCATTTGATGCGGAAAAAAGAAGAGGGCCGGTCGGATGGGCGACCGGCCCTCTCTTATGTCCGCCCCTACATGTTCACAGGACGGGCGGAACCTCTTCGGTCTTATCGCCGCTCAGGCGACGTTCAGCACGGACTCAGGCGCGAAGGCCTCGTAGCCCAGGGCCTCGGCGACCGGCTTGTTGGTAACGCGGCCCTTGTGGACATTGAGACCGTTGCGCAGATGACGGTCCTCGGCGATGGCGCGCAGGCCGCGATCGGCAAGTGCCAGGCCATGGACCAGCGTCGCATTGTTGAGCGCATGGGCCGAGGTCACCGGAACGGCGCCGGGCATGTTGGCGACGCAGTAGTGCACAATGCCGTCGACCTCGTAGGTCGGCTCGGAATGCGTGGTGGCATGCGAGGTCTCGAAGCAGCCGCCCTGGTCGATGGCGACGTCGACGATGACGGCACCCTTCTTCATGCCCGAGAGCATTTCGCGGGTGACGAGCTTCGGCGCGGCGGCGCCGGGGATGAGCACCGCTCCGATGACGAGATCAGCCGAGAAGACTTCCTGCTCTAGAGCGTCGATCGTGGAATACACGGTGTGAACGCGGCCGTGGAAGATGTCGTCGAGCTGGCGCAGGCGCGGCAGCGACCGATCGAGAATGGTCACATCGGCGCCGAGGCCGGCAGCCATCTTGGCGGCGTGGAGACCGACGACGCCACCGCCGATGACGGTGACCTTGGCCGGCAGCACGCCCGGAACGCCGCCGAGCAGGATGCCGAGGCCGCCATGGGCCTTCTGGAGCGCGGTCGCGCCCGCCTGAATGGCCAGACGTCCGGCGACTTCCGACATCGGGGCCAGCAGCGGCAACCCGCCGCGGTCGTCGGTGACGGTCTCATAGGCCACCGCGGTGACGCCGGAGGCAATCAGGCCCTTGGTCTGTTCCGGATCCGGAGCGAGGTGAAGATAGGTATAGAGGATCTGGCCGTCGCGCAGTTGCGCCCATTCGGAGGGCTGCGGCTCCTTGACCTTGACGATCATGTCGGACTTTTCAAAGACGTCCTTGGCGGTGGCGGCGATCTTCGCGCCGGCCGCCCTGTAGGCGCCGTCATCGGCACCAATGCCTGCCCCGGCTCCGGTTTCGATCAGGACCTCGTGGCCATGGGCCACATATTCACGGACCGCACCGGGCGTCAGGCCGACACGATATTCATGGTTCTTGATTTCCTTCGGGCACCCGACACGCATTGAGCGTTCCTCTCTTGTCTGGCGGCTTTCGCCGAATTTTTCCGAGGAGGAAATGCAAACAGAAAATCCGACGAATGTCCTTGCGTATTGGAATTGCCAAGCGGCTGCTTTTCGAAGAAAATTGCGTTAAATGATAAAACAGGGGGAATTCTTCGAACCATGCAGCTCGACACCATCGATCTTGCCATTCTGAAGGCGCTTCAGCAGAACGCCCGCATGACCAATGCGGAGCTCGCGGAGAAGGTGGGCCTCAGCGCCTCGGCGTGCTCGCGGCGGCACGACATCCTCGAAAAGGAAGGCATCATCAGCGGCTACCACGCCCGCCTGTCGCACAAAGCGCTCGACTACAAGATGATGGTGATCGTGCACATCTCGCTCTCCGGCCAGTTCGCCAAGACGCTGACGGAGTTCGAGGCGGCGGTAAAGCGCTGCCCCAATGTTCTGGTCTGCTACCTGATGTCGGGGGAATACGACTACATCCTGCGCGTCGCCGCCAAGGATCTGGAGGACTACGAGCGCATCCACCGCGACTGGCTCTCGGCGCTTCCCCATGTGGTCAAGATCAATTCCAGCTTCGCGCTGCGCGAAGTCATCGACCGGCCGAATGTGGGGCTTTAGTATGACCCCTCTGGCTGTAGCGTCATCTGCAGGTTGTACGGCTGAACATCGCTTGCACCAACTCCTATTCGTAGTCCGTTCAACCAATTGCCTTGTCTGGACAGTGAAATTGCAGGCATCTCCGCCGCTTCATTGCCGGTGGACGGTGCGTTCAACGCTTTTAAGGCCTCATCCACATTAAACTCCGCCCTGTTTGTCGCCTCAACACCGCTGATAATGGCGGTATCGGCACCGGTTGGCACGAAGTTCTCGGTAATTAGAGGTGTTTCGCCGGCCACGGGACCGCGAATTGTCAAGGGCTGTGATTCAATAGGTTTCCCATGCCCGTCAAAGAACGTAATTGCGCAGCTTTCGCAATTTGATGGCAAGTTGCTTATGTCGAAAGAAAGGGTAGCTCCACTCGGCGATTCATTGGGGATCGCTTCTTGCGCTACCGCCTGGCTGAAAATGTGAGGCCCAAAGCCACCCGACTCCTGGAAGGTAGTTTTAATTGAAGTCGGAACCGCCTTGTCTCCCTGTCCGCCTGCGGTAAGAACGAGAGATATGAACAGGGCGGGAGCACCCATTCCAAATACAAAAGCTCGGTAGTTGTTATTCTCTCGCCAGAGATATGCAAGAAATCCTGCACTAGCTGCTGCCCCTATCCAGGGAAGTCCAAAGCTCAGAATAGATGCCACCTTATCCGGAAACTCCGCTTGCATGAGCATCCGGATAAAGCTTCGAATACTCTCAAACGCGTTTTGTTGATTGTACTTGGTAACGATCGGAACAAGGAACGGTCCTAAACCTCCAACCATGGCACAAACCAGAGCAGCGGATGACACTTTTTCCGTAAGATTCCCGCTCGGCGGAGTCGGCATGGCTGCGCCACTTGGATGTTCTGAGCTCTTGTTTGTTTCAACGGGCTTTTCGTTCACTGTCGCTCCCTCCCCAACAGTAACTCAACCTAAGAAAGAATATCAATGACGCACCTAATCTTCAAGTTTTCAGCGACGTGAGTTGCAAACAATTCTACCGATCGGATTCAACGGGATGAAAGACACATCTGTTACCGTTCCCGAGGGTAAAACCACGGGGAGACCATTCATGCAGCCCATGTTGAAGATCGACGGACGCAAGACGCCGCGCAGCCGGGTGAGGATCGACAGCACCGTCCGCCACCTGAACCAGGAAGTCGATGCCAGGGTTCTCGACATTTCGCGGGCCGGCCTGTCGCTCGAATTCTACGGCAGGCTCCACGCGGCGCACGGCAGCACGGTGCAGATCAACAACGATCGCTTCGGGCTGATCGAAGGCACGGTGCGCTGGTGCCGCAATGGCAGGCTCGGCGTCCAGTTGCGCGAGAACAGCAATACGCTGGCAAAGATGTCCGCCTATTTCCGCAATTTCCATCGCGAGGTTCGGCCGGTGCTCAGCCGCTGAGCCATCCTCATTTCAATCGACGTGATCAGGGCGGCCTTGGCCGCCCTCAGACTGCTGACAAACCCCTGGCTACATCCGGGGGTTTATGATTCACTGGGACATGTTGAAGAAACCTGCTCCCGAACAGACGGCTCTCGAGATGG
>NZ_JAGRRC010000001.1:1945372-2130440 GCF_018122705.1 Ciceribacter sp. L1K23
TCACGAAAATCTAAGACCAAAACACCACCTGACCGCGCACCTCAAAACAAGAAAACCCGCCAAGCAAAAATCGGCGGGTTTGTCAGCGGTCTGAGGGCGGCCTTGGCCGCCCTTTTTCTGTTTTAGCCCCACCTCAAATACAACCCGACGCATGCGACACAACTTTGTTGTGCATAACACCAATTAGCCCACACCCCTTATTTCTCAGGCTCTTCCGCACTTTTTTCTTCTAAAAATAGCGCATGAAAACCCCTTTTTAGTCAGTTGCATGCAATTTTACTGATTATCGCCATCTTCCGTCAATTTTCCGGGCGCAACCATGGCGTACATTTAAGTTTGTATTAAAAAGGCGAAATCAAATGCATGCTAAAAAATACATGGATGGCCGCCGTGCTGACCGCATCCGTTGCAGCTTTCGCGGCACCCTCACCTTCCTGCATCAAACGGCCGACGTCCGGGTCATCGACATCTCGAGGCTCGGCATGGCGATCGAGGTGTTCGGCTGGCTCGACGCCCGATCAGGCGCCGTCGTCAAGATCAGGACCCACGAACTCGGCCTGATCGAAGCCACCGTCCGGTGGTACCGAGCTGGCAAGATGGGCCTGCAGGTGGAGGAGAGCAGCAATACGGCGGCGCAGATCGCCTCGTATTTCAAGCATTTCCACAAGCCGGTGGTCCTGCACGTGGTAAAATGACCGCTTGCTGGCGATGACAGCAAAAATCCGCGCAGCAATGCAGGATTTTACGTCGCCGTGTTCATACAGCCGTCATTTTCCAAATGCACTCCTGCGAAATGGACTCTAAAGTCCGCGGCGGACTCGCCAACGAAGGAGCGCGCTCATGACCCCTCTCATCACCCCGATCTCCCGCAGGAGCTTCATCGGCGGGCTTGCGGCGACTTCGGCGCTCATCGTCCTGCATCCGTTTTCCGTCCGTGCGGCGGCCAACCAGGCGCATCTCAGGCTCATGGAGACGACGGACATCCACGTGAACGTGATGCCCTACGACTATTACGCTGACAAGCCGAGCGACACGATGGGCCTTGCCCGGACGGCCTCGATCATCGCGGCGATCCGCGCCGAGGCCACCAATACGATGCTCGTCGACAACGGCGACCTTCTCCAAGGCAATCCGATGGGCGACTACATGGCCTATCAGAAGGGCATGAAGGAAGGCGACCTCCACCCGATCATGAAGGCGATGAACGTGCTCGGCTACGACTGCGGCACCGTCGGCAATCACGAGTTCAACTACGGGCTCGACTTCATGTTCAACACGCTGCGGGGGGCCAATTTCCCGATCGTTTGCGCTAACCTGACGAAGGGCGAACTGAACGGCGATCCGACCAAGGACGAACTGCATTTCCCGCCCTATGTGATCGTCAACAAGACGATCCGCGACGGCGCTGACCAGATGCATGACATCAAGGTCGGCGTCATCGGCTTCGTTCCGCCGCAGATCATGGTCTGGGACGCGGAGAAGCTTGAGGGCAAGGCGCAGACCCGCGACATCGTCGAGACGGCCAAGGCCTGGGTTCCGGTCATGAAGCAGGACGGCGCCGACATCATCATCGCCCTCTCCCACTCCGGCATAGAAGGCAAGGGTCAGTCCGACCGGATGGAAAACGCTTCGCTCTACCTCGCCGGCGTCGAAGGCATCGATGCCGTCTTCACCGGTCACCAGCATCTCGTCTTCCCCGGCACCAAGGACTTCGCCGACATCGAGGGCGTCGACACCGTCAAGGGAACGCTGCTCGGCAAGCCCGCCGTCATGGCGGGCTTCTGGGGCTCGCATCTCGGACTGATCGACCTGCTCGTCGAGAAGAACGGCGACAGCTGGAAGATCATCGACTTCACCTGCGAGGCCCGTGCGATCTATCATCGCGACGAGAACCGCAAGGTGGTCGCCGATGTCGGCGACAAGGAGGACGTGGTCGCCGCCGTCGCGGACGAGCACCGGGCGACACTCGACTATGTGCGCACCCCGGTCGGAAAGACGGCGGCACCGCTCTATTCCTATTTCGCGCTGGTTGCGGACGATCCGTCGGTACAGATCGTGTCGAACGCCCAGACCTGGTACATCCGCGACATGCTGAAGGACGGAGAGTACAAGGATTTCCCGGTCCTGTCGGCGGCGGCCCCGTTCAAGGCCGGCGGACGCGGCGGTCCTGACTACTATACCGATGTCGCCGCCGGAGACGTGGCGATCAAGAACGTCGCCGACCTTTACCTCTACCCGAACACGGTCCAGGCCGTGCTGATCACCGGCGAGCAGGTGCGGAACTGGCTCGAAATGTCGGCCGGAATGTTCAACCAGATCGAACCGGGCGCCAAGGATGCGCCGCTCCTCAATCCGGACTTCCCGTCCTACAATTTCGACGTGATCGACGGCGTCACCTACCAGATCGACCTGTCGAAGCCGGCCCGGTTCGACAAGGATGGCCGCGTGGTCAACGCGGAGTCCCATCGGATCGTCAACCTGACCTTCGCCGGTCAGCCGATCAATCCGGAACAGCAATTCGTCGTGGCGACCAACAACTACCGTGCGGGTGGCGGCGGCAAGTTTCCGGAGATCGCGTCCGACAAGGTGATCTTCGTGGCGCCCGACACCAACCGCGACGTGATCGTGCGCTACATCATCGCGCAGGACACGATCAACCCGACCGCCGACGGCAACTGGTCGTTCGCGCCGATGCCCGGCACGACGGTCGTGTTCGAAACCGGCCCGAAGGCGCGGCAATATGCGGGCGAGGTGAAGAGCGTCAAGATCGAGGACGCCGGCAACGGCGCGGACGGCTTCGCGAAGTTCCGCCTGATCCTCTGAAGGCCGCCTACTCGCTGGCCAGCAACACCGCTGCCGCGTCTTGCGGCGCGGTGTCGGCCGGAGCCATTTTCTGCAACGCGGTGCCGAGCGATGTCGGGCAGTGCGACAGCGACTGCCGGTACTGCTCCAGCAGCCAGCGTCCCGCCGGTCCGGGCGGCAATGCCCTCGGCCATTGCGCCTCGACCGGCATGTCGATCGGCTCGTAGGGCTCGACGTCGAGCTGGACCAGCCGGCCTTCGGTGATGTCATGTGCGACGACCGACAGCGGCATGCCGCCCCAGCCGAGACCGGCGATCAAGAGCTGCCGCTTGGTGCCCATGTCGCTCACCCGCCAGGCGCGACGCGAAAACACGTTGAAATCGTTATTCCCGGTGACGCCGGTGTCGTCGGCGACGACGATCTGCGTTTCCTCGCGCACATCCGCCAGAAGCAGGCGGCGGCCGGCTTTCGCCAGGGCATGGTCCGGGGCGGCCATCGCGGCCATGAAGGACAGGCCGATCCGCTCGCTTGCGACATCCTCCAGATCGCGCGGGCTCTGGCCGCCGATGCCGAGGCTCAGTTGGCCCTTGTGCACCATGTCGATGACCCTGAACGGCGACCCCGTCGTCAGCCGCAATGCGACATTGGGGAAGGTCTCCTGAAACCGGCGCAGAACGTCGACGGTCACATGCTCGGGCACCAGCACGCTGACGCCAAGATGCACCTCCGCCTCCAGCCCCTGGGTCAGAGAGGAGGCACGGGCGCGCAGGGTGTCGAGGTCTGCCATCATCCGCCGCGCATCCTCAAGAATGCCGCGGCCGGCCGCCGTCAGCACCGGATTGCGGGCGCTGCGGTCGAAAAGGGCGAGCTGCAGTTGCGCCTCGAGGTTTGCGATCGTGTAAGAGACGACCGACTGGGCGCGGTTCAGGCGCCGGGCGGCGGCAGAGAAGCTTCCGGCCTCGGCGACGGCGACGAACACCTGCAACTGATCGAGCGTGGGATTGGGAAGCATGGCATTCCATCTATTTTATGGATTGATCTGATCGATATTATCCCAGTTTCATCGATGAAATGCCAGTCCTATTTCTGGAGCCGAGACGTCCTCCCAGACGATCCGCTCCATGCAATTCATCGATAGGTGTCCCATGTCCTCCATTCTTCTCGTTCGCGGCAGCACCCGCGGTGACGATTCCATCTCCAGCAAGATCGCGGTGGAACTTGCCGAAAATCTCAAGGCCGCGACCGGCGCCGCCATTGTCGAGCGCGACCTCGCGCAGAACCCGCTGCCGCATATCGGCGCGGATTTCTCCTCCGCCATCCGGCTTCCGGCCGAGCAGCGCTCCGCCGAGCAGAGCGAGGCGATCGCGATCTCCGACGCCGTCGTCGACGAACTGCTCGCCGCAGATACGCTGATCCTCTCCAGCGGTTTCGTGAACTTCGGCATTTCGTCGATCCTCAAGTCGTGGATCGACCATGCGGCCCGCGCCGGGCGTACCTTCCGCTATACGGAAAACGGTCCTGAAGGCCTGGTGAAGGGCAAGAAGGCCTATATCGTGCTGGCATCCGGCGGCGTCTATTCGTCCGGCCCGGCGGCCTCGCTCGACTTCGCCGAGCCCTATCTGCGTTCGGTGCTGCACTTCATCGGCATCACCGATGTGGAGACCATCCGGATCGAGGGCGTCGCCTTCGGCCCCGACGCGGCCGAAAATGCGGTCAATGGCGCGCTCGCCCGCGCCCGGGATCTTGCCCGCGCTGCCTGAGGCAGGCTTCGTCAGATGTCGCGGGACGACCGCCCCACCGCCCGGTTGCGTCCCGCGCTCTTGGCCTCGTAGAGCCGCTGGTCGGCGGTGCTCAGCAGCGCATTGAAGCTGTGGCCGTCGTCCGGTGCCGTCGCGAGGCCTATGCTGATGGTCATCGGTTCGCCCGCCTCGTTGGCGACACCGGTGGCCATTTCCTGCCTGAGCCGCTCCACAACGGCCAACGCCTCGGCATGATCCGTGCGGGTCATCAGGATCACGAATTCCTCGCCGCCATAGCGGAACAGATGGTCGTTCGGCCTGAGCGACGCCGCCAGCCGGGCGGCGATATCCTTTAGAACCGCGTCGCCGCTCTGGTGGCCGAAGCGATCGTTGACGGACTTGAAGTGATCGACGTCGACAATCGCAACACTCGCCTGGGTCCCTTCGCGCAGACCATCGCGGATGAGCCGCGGCACCTCAATCTCCATCCGCCCGCGGTCGTAGACGCCGGTCAGCGTGTCGCGACCGGTGCGGGCCAGGAGATCCTCGTAGCGCTCGCGAAAGGTCAGATCGTTGAAGACATCGCCGATCGGACGGCGCGAGAAGACCACGCCGTGGTCGCGAAAGGCCGTCTGGTAGAGGCCGAACAGCAGCGCATAGAAGCCGCCCGCCATCATTTTCGCCTTCCAGCCGCCCCAAAAGACTTCGGCAGGCGCGTCGTAAAGATAATGCAGCAGCGCATAGAATCCGATCTGGTCGAAGGTGAGGATGGCGATGCCGGCGACGGCGAAGCGCAACACCATCCAGCGGGGTGCCCAGCGGCCCAGCCGCTCGTAAAGCAGGATGATGCCGATGGAATCGATATAGAGCAGCGCCGTTCCCCAGAGCATCAGCAGGCCCATGTTGCGGAGAAACGGCATGTCGACGGTCTGATCGGGCGAGAGGATGACCGGATCGTGCAGCAGCACGATCTGTGCCACGAGCAGGGTCACGAGATTGCCGAGAAACAGGCCGTAGATCGGCTGGCGAACGGCGGCAGCGTCCTCCTTGATGTAGAGCATCAGGATCAGCATGACCTTGCCGGCGAAGAAGACTGAGGATCCCGGCGACACAACGCCGAACGGCAGCGAGACGTAGAAGACGGCGGCCAGATAGGTCTCGACGAAATGCATGACACCGAGCGCCGTCAGGAACACGCCGAGGCCGATCCGGTGGCGGAAATGCAGAAGCACGGTCATCAGCGAGAAATAAACGACTGCCTCCACCAGCAGCAGTCCCAGATTGGTCAACTCACTCATCTCGCATTCGTCCTGCCTGTTCACGCCCCGCGAATCGATAGAGCGCATTCGAGAGCATGCACCTTATACATGCGTATAATAAAAGAGACAGACTAGCTGTCGGCCATTGCAGCAGCGGTCCGCGCGGTGGTGACGGATGCCGATCGCAGCGCCGTGGCCACCGCCCGCTCGATCGCCTGGGGCGCTTCTGCCGATGGCACGGGCCGGCCGAGCAGGAAGCCCTGCAACTCGTCGCAGCCGTGGCGGGCGAGGAAGAGCGCCTGCTCCATCGTCTCGACGCCCTCCGCCACGACCTTCATACCGAGACCACCGCCGAGATCGATGATCGTGCGAACGATCGCTTCGGCGCTCGCCTCGATACCGAGATTGGCGACGAAGCTGCGGTCGATCTTGATCGCATCGAAAGGATAGCGGTTCAGATAGCTGAGCGAGGAATAGCCTGTACCGAAATCGTCCAGCGCGATGTTGAACCCGGCGCGCTTCAGGTCCTTCAGGATCTGCAGGGCGCGGCGGTCGTCATCGATGAGCACGCTTTCGGTGATCTCCAGTTCGAAGCGGCTCGGCTGGATGCCGTAACGTTCAACCGTTTCCGTTAGGTTATGCAGAAACTCGGCATGGCGGAACTGGATCGGGCTAACATTCAGCGACAGCCGCGTCTCAGGCGGCAAGGTAAGCACCAGGCGGCAGGCTTCCGCGATCACCCATTCGCCGATGGCAATAATCTTGCCGGAGGCCTCGGCGACCGGAATGAAATCCACGGGACTGACCCAACCGCCGTCTGGGCGGCACCAGCGCAGCAAGGCCTCGTATCCGTCGATCTCGCCGCAACGGGCATCGACGCGCGGCTGAAGATGCAGCGAAAACTCGCCCTCCTCCAGCGCCCGGTCGAGGTCGCCCTCAAGCGCCCGGCGCTTTTCCACCAGTTCGGTCATGCCGGGGCGGAAGATCCGCCAGGTGTTCCGGCCGGAATTCTTGGCATGGTAAAGCGCCATGTCGGCCCGGCCGATCATGTCCTCGACGTTTCCGGCATGCTCCGGGCAGAGCGCCGCCCCGATGCTGGCGCCACAGCGGATCATGTTGCCGTTACCGATGTCGATCGGCTCGCGAAAGGCCGTGATCAGGCGGCGCCCGAAATCGTCGAGCTGCGCCTCGAAGGAGGCGTTGGCGAGGATCACCGCGAACTCGTCGCCGCCAAGCCGCGCCGCGAGATCGTGACTGCCGAGGGCGGCACAGAGCCGGACGGCACATTCGCGGATCACCGCATCACCGGCCGGATGGCCATAGATGTCGTTGATATCCTTGAAGCGGTCGAGATCGATCAGGACGACGGCGCAGCCCCAGCCGCTCGTGGCGCGGGCGACGCTTTCCTGTAGCTTCTCGGTAAACAGCGCCCGGTTGGCGAGCCCCGTCAGTGGATCGTGCTGGGCGAGATGCCGGATGCGACGCTCGGCCTCTTTCCGTTCACGCAAGTCGACCAGCGCGCCGATCCGCATCTTGCGTCCCCGAAAGGTGATGTTGCGACCCCTCGCCTCCACCGGAACACGCTCTCCCGTGGCGGTGACCACCGTGATCTCGTGATTGGTTTCGCTTTCGGTCGACAACGCCCGCTCCACCATCTGGCGGTCCTGCCCCGGAAGGAAGTCGAGGATCGACGTGCCGACCAGGTCGTCGAGCGGCCTACCGAGCAGTTCGGCAAGCTTCTGGTTGCCGTCGACGATGATGCCGTTCTCGTGCATGACGATCGCCTCGAAGGTCGCGTTGGCGAGCGTCGCGACGCGCTCGGCCTCCTCGTGATCGCGGCGCAGGCTCTTGACCTCTTCGCGGCTGCGCTCTGTTTCCTGGATATTGTCCATCAACCGGTTGAAGAGCGCGGTCAGCTTCTCCGCCTCGTCACCGGCCTCCACAGGCAGGCGATGGTTGAGGTCGGCGGTGCCGTCGACGAGGCCGGACAGCGCGTCCTCAACATGGCCGACACCAAGCCGCGTGCCATGTTCGGCGACGTTGAGGCCGACATCCTCGGCGGCCTCGGACACGCGAACCGTGGAGAACCGGTTGAGAAGCCAGAAGAAGGCATAGCCGAGGCCGAAGGCCCAGTAGAAATTCAACCCGGCGCCGAAGGCCTGGATGTAGAGTTGCGACAGACGACCGCCGGCCGGCAAGAGATCGACAGGGGCAAGCAGGGCGAGACCGAGCGTGCCGACGACGCCGGCAAAGGCGTGGACGCCGATCGCGCCGACCGCATCGTCGATGCCCATCACACGTTCGATGAAACTGATGCCCCAGATGGCGACCGCGCCACCCAGCGCGCCGATCAGCAAGGCGCCGCCGGGCGTCAGGATGTGGCAGCCCGCCGTCACCGCCACAAGGCCGCCCAGCATGCCGCTGAGCGACTTTTCCGGCAGCACGAGACGATCCTGGTAGTAGCCCATGACATAGCCGACGCAGGTGCCGATACCGCCGGCCAGCACCGTATTGAGGATGATCGGCGCGATTGCTGGCGAGGCAACCGTTGTCGACCCGCCATTGAAGCCGATCCAGCCGATGAACAGCAGCAGCCCGCCGGTGGTCGACAGCACGGGGCTGTGACCGGCCATGCGGCGCGGCCGTCCGTCCTCGCCGAAGCGACCGTGGCGTGCACCGATCACCATGCAGGCGGCCAGCGAGATCCAGCCGCCGGTCGCATGGACAACCGTCGAGCCGGCGAAATCGACAAAGCCGAGATTGCCGAGGAAGGCACCGTCATTGGCTCCCAGCGCCGCGCCCCAGACCCAGTGCACGAAGACCGGATAGATAAAGCCGGAAAGGACCAGCGATCCGAGGACATAGGTCGACAGTTTCATCCGTTCGGCGACCGCGCCCGACACGATGGTTGCCGCCGTGCCGCAGAACATCACCTGGAAGACAAAAAAGCCGGCTTCCCAGGTGTCGAGTGCGCGAAGGAAGAAGAAATCCCGGTCGATCCCGACCGGTAGCCAGCCCGAGGTGCCGAAGGCCAGCATGAAGCCTATGGCGGCGAAGGCGACCACGCCGAACACAAAATCCAGGAGGTTCTTCTGCGCCACGTTGATGGAGTTCTTCGAGCGAACCATGCCCGCCTCGAGCAACAGAAAACCCACCTGCATGAGCATCACGAGGCCGGCGGCGGTCATCAGCCATGCGAGGTCGAGATTGCGGGCGGAGGCGGCGACATCCCCGGCGGCGTGGGCAGGCACCCCCGCCAGGACAGAGAAACAAAGGCAGCCGGCCAGGGCGGTTACCCTGAAAAAAGGCCTTGAATGAAATCGCACTGCAACATCCCGGAAAAGCAATTCCGGCCAGCTAAGCGGAAATCATTTAAAATTGAGTGATCGCGAGAACTTAGCTTTCGCCTCGCGTTCCCTTGGTTCCGCGGCGCGTCTTCGGTCGGGCGGTGCGGAGTGCGCACCGATGCGGCAGTGCAGCAGGCGTCTTCAGACCGGGCGGCTTTTCTCGCCGTCCGCGAACAGCGACGCACCGTTCTGATCGATGATTTGCCGCGCCTTGCGGAAGGTGCAGTCGAACGCATCATCGGTATTCGAGAACACGTCGGCGCGGATGAACGTCCGCTGCAGAACCTCGCCGTCCACCGTCTTCTCGATGCGGCCGGCGAGCCGGTACTGGCCACCTTCCTTCATCGGGGTGGCGACGATGGTGAAGCCTTCATAGACCTGCGGCTCCGCCGAGGGACCGGCGGAGGGTGTTTCGGACTTGGAGCCGCCGAAGGCGGAAAAGATGCGCGAGAGAAACGAAGCCATATCCCCGACTACCACAGGACGCGACGCGGCTAAAGCCCGTTTCGTCTGGACACGGAAAGGCCGGATTCGCCGACGAGCGTAAGCCAACACCGAGGGAGAGTTGATGATTCGACGTATCATGCTTGTGGCGGCCATCGGCATCCTGGCGCTCTGGATCGGCAATACAAGCCTGTTCAGCAGCTTCCCCGACTATTACCAACCCCGGCTGATTGCGCATCGTGGCGTGCACCAGATCTTCGATCGCTCCGACCTCGACAACGACACCTGCACCGCCGAACGCATCTATCCGCCGACGCACGCCTATCTGGAAAACACCCTGCCCTCCATGGCAGCGGCCTTCGAGGCCGGAGCCGACGTGGTCGAACTCGACGTGCATCTGACGCCCGACGAAAAGTTCGCGGTCTTCCACGACTGGACGCTCGACTGCCGCACCGACCTTTCGGGCGTCACGGAGGAGACGCCGTTCTCCGAACTCGCGCGCGCCGACATCGGCCATGGCTATACCGCCGACGGCGGCAAGACCTTCCCGCTCCGCGGCAAGGGTGTCGGGATGATGCCGGACCTCGGGCAGGTGTTCGCGGCTTTTCCGGACAAAAAATTCCTGATCAATTTCAAGAGCCGCCGGACAGAGGAAGGAACGGCGCTGGTCGCCATGCTGGACGCCGATACCGCTGCACGACAGACCGTGTTCGGAGTCTACGGCGGCGACGAGCCGACCGACGCGGTGACATCGGCCATGCCGGGCATTCCCGGCTATACAAGGACTTCGGCCAAGGACTGCCTGCTCGGCTATCTGGCGCTCGGCTGGAGCGGTCACGTGCCGGATGCCTGTCGCGGCCGGCTGGTGCCGGTGCCGATCAACTTCGCACCGATCCTCTGGGGTTGGCCAGAGCGCTTCCAGGCCCGCATGGCGGCCGCAGGGTCTGAGGTCATCCTGCTTGGCCCCTACGGCGCCGGCGATCCGGGCTCGGCCGGGATCGACACGCCGGAGGACTGGGCAGACGTGCCCAAGCATTTCCCCGGCTATGTCTGGACCAACAGGATCGAGAACGCCCGCCAGTGGATGGCCGAGGCCGGTCTCGGTCCCGCTGCCGTCAGATGATCAGGTTGGCGAGGATCTCGTTCTCGGTGATATCCTCGTAGCCAAGGCCGGCGGCATCGAAGCGGCCGAGCAAATCGGTGAAGTTTCCCCGCTCGCGCGTCTCGATGCCGATCAGGATCGAGCCGAAATTCCGTGCGGTCTTCTTCAGGTATTCGAAGCGGGCGATATCGTCGTCGGGACCGAGCAGGTTGAGGAAGTCGCGCAGCGCGCCGGGACGCTGCGGCAGGCGCAGGATGAAGTATTTCTTCAGCCCCGCGTGGCGCATCGCCCGTTCCTTGACGTCGGGGAGACGTTCGAAGTCGAAATTGCCACCCGAGACGACGGCGACCACCGTCTTGCCCTCCAGCCTCTCGCGGCCCATCGCCTCCAAAGCCGCGATCGACAGGGCGCCGGCCGGTTCCAGCACCACGCCTTCGACATTGAGCATCTCGGTGATCGTCACGCAGATCGCGTTTTCCGGCAGGAGCATGACCTGATCGGCAGGAAACCGCTTCAAAAGCGAGAAGTTCAGATCGCCGATCCGGGCGACCGCGGCACCGTCGACGAAATTGTCGACCTTGGGCAGCGTCACGATCTCGCCCGCCTCCAGACTGCGCTTCAGGCTGGGGGCGCCTGACGGCTCTGCGAAGACGAAGGTTTCCGACGGCAGCGATTCGGAGAAATAACGCGTCATCCCCGCCGACAACCCACCGCCGCCGACCGGCATCACCACAAGTTCGGGCGTGACATCATCAGGCAATTGCGCCTCGATTTCAGCCGCGACCGTCGCCTGTCCCTCGACGATGTCCTCGTGGTCGAAGGGCGGCACCATGTAGCCGCCGATCGTCTCGACATGTTCGCGGGCAGCGGCATAGCACTGGTCGAAGATGTCGCCGAACAGGCGGATGGTGATGAATTCGCCGCCGAAGGTGCGGGTCTTGTCGATCTTCTGCTGCGGCGTCGTCACGGGCATGAACACCACGCCCGGCACGCCGAAATGGCGGCAGACGAAGGCAAAACCCTGGGCGTGGTTGCCGGCCGAGGCACAGACGAAGGTCTTGTCGGAGCCGCCGGCGGCAATCACCTTGCGGAAGAAATTGAAGGCGCCGCGCAGCTTGTAGGAGCGGACCGGCGTCAGGTCCTCGCGCTTCAGGTAGATCGAGGCGCCGTAGCGGCCGCTCAGATATTCGTTGAGTTGCAGGGGCGTCTCGGGAAACAGGCCGCGCAGGGCCCCGACCGCCTCATCGACCTTGTCGCGCATGGTCTGTCAATCCGTTGAATTTTATCGTGGCTCCCGCTATGGCATAGTCATGAGGCGGAGACCAAGCGCTTTTCCGCGGAACCTCGATCGGGACGCCCCTTCCTTTGAACGCCACGCAGCTCCGCTCCGCCATCTACATCGCCGCCCTCTGCGGCCTCTATCTGTCGACCGCCATGCTGATTCCGGCGATGGTCGATCTCTATTACGGCCACAGCGACTGGAAGGTGTTCGCGGCCTGCGCCTTCATGGTCGGGGCGCTGTCGCTGACGGCGGCCATGGCGACGCGCGGCCCGCCGCCGGTTTTCACCAAGCGCATGGGCTTCCTGCTCGTCAACGTGCTCTGGGCCACCTTCTCCGTGGTCGGTGCCATCCCGATGATGTTTTCCGGGCCGCAGCTCAGTTTCGCGCAGGCACTGTTCGAATCGGTCTCTGGTATCACCACCACGGGTTCGACCGTGCTCTCCGGCCTCGACCATATGCCGCCGGGTCTGCTGATGTGGCGCTCGCTGCTCTGCTGGCTTGGCGGTATCGGTATCGTCGCGCTCGGCCTGTTCGTCCTTCCGTTCCTCCGGGTCGGCGGAATGTCGTTCTTCAAGATGGAATCCTCCGACACCGGCGACAAGCCGTTCGCGCGGCTCGCCACCTTCACCCGCGCCTTCATCGGCGTCTATGTCGGCATCACGATTGCCTGCGCCATCGCCTATGATTTCGCCGGCATGACCCGGTTCGATGCCATCAACCATGCCTTCACGACCATCGCGACGGCCGGCTTCTCCACCCACGACGCATCGTTCGCCTATTTCCGCAGCGATGCGATCCTGTGGGTTTCGTCCTTCTTCATGACCGTCTGCAGCCTGCCGTTCTCGATTCTGATCGTGTTCATCGTGCGCGGCCGCCTCGATGCGCTGCGCGATCCGCAGATCGTCGTCTTTCTCGGCTATCTCCTGTTTTTTTCCGTCTCGGCCTCGATCTACAACCATCTCGCCAATGACGTGCCGTTCCACAGGGCGCTGACGCACGGCGTCTTCAACTTCGCCTCGATCCTCTCGACGACAGGGTTTTCCAGCGACGACTATCTCGGCTGGGGGCCGTTCGCCGTCACAGCCGCCTTCTTCGCCACCTTCGCCGGCGGCTGTTCCGGCTCGACGGCGGGCGGCATCAAGGCCTACCGCTTCGTGATCATGTTCGGCATCATCCACAACGGGCTCAAGCGGCTGATCTATCCCTCCGCCATCTATTCGGTGCGTTACGGCACGCAGACAGTCGACGTCGAGGTGCAGCGGACGGTCTTCCTGTTCTTCACCTCCTACATCTTCATCTGGTTCGTCGGCTCTATGGCGCTGTCGACCTTCGGCCACGATTTCGCGACATCGACCTCGGCGGTACTCACCGCACTGTCCAACGTCGGCCCCGGCGTCAGCGACCTGATCGGCCCGTCGGGCAATTTCGCGACGATGAACGAGGGCTCGCTCTACATCCTGTCGCTGATGATGCTGCTCGGACGCCTCGAGGTTCTCTCGGTCCTGGTACTTTTGCTGCCGACCTTCTGGCGGACGTGACGGCTCTCCCTTGACGGCTGTCGCGGTTGCCCGAACACTGCGGCCAAAGAGGAGAATCGCCCGTGCTCGCCATCTGCTTCCACCGCCTGCACCGCCTGCTGCCCACCGCTGTGCTCGGCCTCTGTCTCGGGGTGCAGACAGCGGCAGCCGGGCCGCTCGTGGATGCGGCGACGCAGGCCGAAGCGCTGGCAGCCGGCGGCAACGCGCGAGCGGCGCATGCAAAAATGCAGGAAGCCTTCGGCGACTTCGCCGCCACACTTCCGCTCACCGTCAGCCTTGCCGAATTCGCCACCGACAAGCCGGCCGCCTACGGCTCCTACACGCCGCGTCCCGGCACTGTCTTCAAGCCGGGCGAGCCGCTGATCACCTATCTGGAACTGATCGGCCTCACCTGGGAAACGCTGCCGGACAAGCGCTACACCTCGGCCTTCAACGTCGATCTGGAACTGATCGACTACAAGGGCGACACGCTCGCCGCCCAGAAGAAGTTCGGCAGCTTCTCCTTCACCGGCCGCGTCCGCAACCAGGAAATCTACACCCACCTCACCCTCGACGTCACAGGCGCTCCCGCCGGCGACTACAAGGTCCGCTACACCGTCAACGACACGGTCGGCAACCGCTCGACGAGCTTCGAACAGAAGTTCTCAATCGCGAAGGAGTGAGGGTGTGGGTGGCAGGCGAATCGCGGAACGCGCATCTGGTGCGGACGACGGGGATCGAACCCGTATAGCCTAAGGCCGAGAGATTTTAAGTCTCTTGCGTCTACCAGTTTCGCCACGTCCGCGCGGCATCTGTTTCAACCAGATGCCGCGCGAGGTCAAGCCGCCTTGGGAGGGTGGCGGTACGGTATGAGGCGGTTGCAACGGCCGTCAGGCGGCCTGGCCTTCAGCAGCGTCGAACGAGACCCCGAGTTCCTTTGCCAGGCGCCAGCGGACTTCACAGTGGCGGCGGGTGCCGTCGCTCAACTGCACGAAAAAGCGGTCCGGCAGGTTTATCGTCGTTTCCAGCGCGATCCTGGCCCCGGCCTCGGAGAGGTTGCGGATGACGCAGTCGAAGGTCGACTGCTTGTTGTCGAGAATCAGGCTCGCTGCCTTCAGGGCGCGCATGCGGACGTGGCGACGACGGTCGTGATCGTACATGGGATTGCCTCCTTTATGGAAAGCGAACCTAGCCAGCAAAACCTAACGCACTCTCATTCTGACATATAGTATTTTAGCAATACCAAAAAAGGCGCGAGGTTTCCCCCGCGCCTTGCTGTTCGCCTGGAGACTGGCGTGTCAGGCGGACAGCTTCGAAGCGAGCTTTGCGACGTGGGCGCCCTGGTAGCGGGCTGCTTCCAGTTCAATCTCGGAGGGCTGACGCGAGCCGTCGCCGTCGGTGATCGTCGAGGCGCCATAGGGCGAGCCGCCCTTGACCTGCTCGACACCCATCTGGCCCTGGAAGGCATAGGGAAGACCGACAACGGCCATGCCGTGGTGCAGGAAGGTGGGGATGAAGCCCATGATCGTGGTTTCCTGGCCGCCGTGCTGGGTCGCGGTCGAGGTGAACATCGAGCCGATCTTGCCGACCAGCTTGCCCTGCGCCCAGAGGCCGCCGGTCTGATCCCAGAAATTGCGCATCTGCGAGGCGACCGTGCCGTAACGCGTACCGGCGCCGACGATGATCGCGTCGTACTGGTCGAGTTCGTTCGGATCGGCGATCGGGGCAGCCTGGTCCATCTTGTAGTAGGACGCCTTGGCGACCTCGTCCGGCACCAGTTCCGGAACGCGCTTGATCACGACGTCGGCGCCTGCAGACTTGGCGCCCTCGGCAACGGCGTTCGCCATGGTTTCGATATGGCCATAGGCCGAGTAGTAAAGGACCAGTACCTTCGTCATGCCAGTTCTCCCGTGCGGATTGGAAATTCGATGACGTCACCTAGCAAAACCCGGCTCTTCCAGAAATCCCGGTGACGGTGACACACTGTCAACGGCACGCAGACTATCCGGTTCCCCGAGAGGCGGTGGGAGCTCCTGCTGCGGGCGACGCGATTGCTTTCGCACGTGGATGCGCTACTTAGGGGCCGATACGGAGATCACAACCATGGGCGAAACCACCATCAAGACGGCCGCGATGCTCGCGATCGGCGACGAACTTCTGTCGGGCCGAACCAAGGACAAGAATATCGGCCATCTGGCGGATGTGCTCACGCTTGCCGGCATCGACCTCAAGGAGGTGCGAATCGTCTCCGACGAGGAGGACGCCATCGTCGAGGCGCTCGATGCGCTGCGGCACCGCTACCACTACGTCTTCACCTCCGGCGGCATCGGCCCCACCCATGACGACATCACGGCGGATGCCGTATCGCGCGCTTTCGGCGTGCCCTGTGTCCACGATCCGGACGCCATGGCACTTCTCGCCGCCATGTACGAGCGACGCGGCATGGAATTCACCGAAGCCCGCCAGCGCATGGCCCGCATGCCCGAGGGCGCGCGCCATATCGCCAATCCGGTGTCGACCGCGCCCGGCTTCATCATCGGCAATGTCCACGTGATGGCCGGCGTGCCGCAGGTGTTCCAGGCCATGGTGCAGAATGTCGTGCCGACGCTTGCGGGTGGCGCCAAGGTTCTCTCCCGCTCGGTCACCTGCCCCTTCGGCGAAGGCGATATCGGCACGGCGCTCGGCGCAATCCAGAAGAACAATCCGGAGACCAGCATTGGCTCCTATCCCAAGTTCGACGGCGACCGCTTCTCCACGGAACTCGTGATCCGCGCCCGGCAGGCCGAACGTATCGACGCCGCCGAAAAGGACATCCTGGCGATGATCGCGGAGATCGCGGCGACCAAGGCGGGGATCGGGGAACCCGTCTGAGCCGAACCAGGCTGCCCGGCCGGGCATTATAGGTCTGACAGGATATCGATTTGACCGAAGTCAAGGCGCCGGTCGTCGCCAACCTGTTTAAAATCACGTGCGGGACGCGTTTGCCGCAAAGGGAGATTTATTATGGCCTATAAAACAATTCTTGCCGTACTGGACACGCCGAAAAACGCAGCGCAGGTCGTGGAGTTTTCCATCGCGCTCGCTGAACAATACCAGTCGCACATCGTCGGCCTGCATGCCGAGACGATCGCTGCCGTGCCGATCGTCGCTCCCATGGAGATTCCCGACCCGACCACCGTTCAGGCCCTGCAGGATATGGCGCATACGGAGACGATGAATGTGGAGAAGCTTTTCCGCGACATCGCTGGCCGCAACGGCGCCTCGCATGAATGGCGCAGCTTCCTGTCGTCGGCCGGCTATAGCTCGGCGGCGCTGATCGACAGCGCCCGCACCTCCGACCTGGTGATCGCCGCCCAGGGAGAATCCAGCCTGCTCACCGAGAGCCGGGCGGAACTCGAGAGCTTCCTGTTCGAAAGCGGCCGGCCGGTTCTGCTCGTGCCCTATATCCTGAAGCAGCCGAAGCCGATCAAGCGGGTGATGATCGCCTGGAACGGCTCGCGCGAGGCGGCCCGCGCCACCTTCGACGCGCTCCCCTTCCTCAAGGCCGCCGACACGGTGGAGATCTTCAGCGTCGATCCGCCCGAGACCAGCACCCAATCCTCCGAGATGGCCGGCGCCGAGATCGCCGCGACACTGGCGCGCCATGGCGTCAACGTCACGGTCGTCAGGGCCGAAACCGACAACAGCCTGCCGCCGGCCGCGGCGATCGAGAACCGTCTGTCCGACAGCTCGATCGATCTTCTCGTGATGGGCGCTTACGGCCACAAGCGCTGGTGGGAAATGCTGTTCGGCGGCGTCACCCGCACCGTGCTCGATTCGATGACGGCGCTGACGCTGCTCTCGCGCTAGCAGGCGCGGTCGCAAAGGCGTCTCCGCCCCCTACGGTCTCTATCGCCCGCGCCCTCCGGCGCGGGCTTTTTGATGCCTGCGGCAGGCTGGAAACGGTGACACGGCCGAAAATGATGCAGCAAAGATATCGCAATATTCCTATTTACGAATCTTTTAATGTTCTAATACTAAAAATCGCACTGGACGACGGATGCGCGGTGAAGACCGCGACGCCTCGAGGAGTGGCTTTGGAGCGCCGTCGCATCGCCTGCCCGTAGCGCCTGGAGGTCGCTCGACATATGTTCCGATTGCTGAATTCCCTGTCCCTGACAGTCAAGCTCGCCGCGCTGATCGTCGCGATCAACACCGTGGGCGTCATCGGTCTTTCCGCTTACAGCTTCATCAGCCAGAAAGGCACGATGCTCACCCTCGCCGAAGCGAGTTGGGGCAAGGATTCCACGCAGTTCGCGGACCTGTCGGCCGGCGGCGTGAAGTGGGGCAAGGCCGATGCGGTCGCCGATACCTACAAGCTCTATCGTGACGATCCGTCCCTCGACCTCGTGCACTTCACCGCCGTGAACGCCGAACAGAAGGTCATCGACAGCTGGCGGCGCGAGGGGCTGGACGCCCTGCCCTCCGCCGAGGATATCGCCGCGCTTGCCAAGACGGCGCCGGCGCAACAGGTTCTTGACGAAAGCGCCATGGCGGCCGGTATCGTCACTTTCGTGACACCTCTTCCGGTCGACAAGAGCGGCGCGATACCCGGCTATGTGGTCACGACATGGTCGGCCGACCGTGTTCTCGCGACGGCCCGCACCAATGCGTTGATCGCGCTCGCCATCCAGGCGGCCGTCATCGCGGTGGCTGTCGTTGCTTTCCTCGTTGCCATGCGCGCCCTCGTCGGACGCCCGCTCGGCACCCTCAGCGGTCGCATCGTCGCGCTTCAGGAGGGCGACATGCAGACGCCCGTGATGTTCCAGCAGAAGGGAGACGAGGTCGGTTTCCTCGCCAGGGCGCTGGAGCGCTTCCGGCTCGACGCGATCGAGACTGCCGAGCAACGCAGCCGCGCCGAACAGCAACAGGCGACGCTTGACCAGGAACGCGCCCGCAACGCGGCCATGAGCGAGGAAGCGGCCGCGACCCAGCGGCGCATCATCGACCGCGTCGGCGAAGCGCTGTCGCTTCTGTCCGGCGGACAGCTCGCCACCCGCCTCCAGGAACTCGGCCCCGACTTCGAACAGCTGCGCGTCGATTTCAACAACATGGTCGGGAGCGTCTCGGATGCCATCTCCTCGATCAAGGCCGCATCGGTGGCCGTCGAAAGTGGTGTCGGCGAACTCGCCGACCAGGCACAGCAACTGGCCAAGCGCACCGAGCAGCAGGCCGCCTCGCTTGAGGAAACCGCCGCCGCGCTCGACGAGGTCACCAAGACCGTCCAGACATCCTCGCAGGACGCCGAGCGCGCCGGCCGTATGGTCAACGAGGCGAAATCGGAGGCCGGCGAATCCGCAGAGGTGGTCCGCCGCGCGATCGGCGCCATGGACCGCATCCAGAATTCCTCCTCGCAGATCGGCCAGATTATCGGCGTCATCGACGAGATCGCCTTCCAGACCAACCTGCTGGCGCTGAATGCCGGCGTGGAAGCAGCCCGCGCCGGAGAAGCAGGCAAGGGTTTTGCCGTCGTTGCCCAGGAAGTGCGGGAACTCGCCCAGCGCTCGGCCACCGCGGCGAAGGAGATCAAGCACCTGGTCGCCGCCTCCAGCGCCGAGGTCGAAGGCGGCGTCAGCCTCGTCAACGAAACCGGCGAGGCCCTGCTCAAGATCGAAGGCCGCATCGGCAATATCGCCGAGACCATCGTCGCGATCGCCTCGTCCTATCGCGAACAGTCGTCCGGCCTTCGCGAGATCAACCATGCCATCAACGAGATGGATCAGGCGACCCAGCGCAATGCGGCCATGGTCGAGGAGACCTCTGCCGCCTGCCACGACCTCCTGAACCAGAGCCGCCTGCTGCAGGAAGCCGCCGGTCGCTTCGAGCTCGACATGGAAAAAACCCAGCCTGTCCGGCGCGTTGCCTGACGGCCTTTCGCCAACATGACCTCCATGCGGGATCCGGAGGATCTTATGGTCCCGCGCCCCAACCAAACCCATGAGGAGACCCCATTGATGAAGAAAGTTCTCACCAGCGTGATCGCACTCTGTGCGTTTGCCGCCACCGGCGGCCTGGCCAGCGCCGAGGAGGCGCATGTCGCCCCCGTCACCGCCTATGTCCAGGAAAACGTCGTCCCCTGGCTCTCCGATCCGGCCGTCATCGCCGCGATCAAGGCCCAGAACGAAAAGCATGCCGGCCTTTCCGCCGCCGACATCGACGCGCTCGACAAGAAATGGCGAGCCGAGGTCGAAACCTCCGACCGCCCGATGATCAGCGAGGTTCTTGGCAACGATCTCTCGAAGATGCTGCAGGAAAAGCAGATGGGCTCCGAGGGCACGATCTCCGAGCTCTTCGTCATGGACAACAAGGGGCTGAACGTCGGCCAGAGCGACGTCACTTCCGATTACTGGCAGGGCGACGAGGACAAGTTCAACAAGAGCTTCGGCGCGGGCAAGGACGCGATCTTCGTCGACGCGGTCGAGAAGGACGAGTCCACCCAGGCGCTGCAGTCGCAGGCCTCCGTCACGATCAGCGACGAGAGCGGCGCGCCGATCGGCGCGATCACCATCGGCATCAACATGGACGCGCTCTGATTTGCAAACGCGACGTGCCCGCACGACAGATGGCGGGCACTGACGCGGGCGACATATCCGGGCTACTCCGGACCGGACCGGACCCGGACACCCTTCCCTTCAACGCCGGCGCGGCGGCTCTTGCCAGCGCGCCGGCTTTGCCGCTAATAGCCGTGCCCTATGACGGCAGTTCAGGGCACGGCATTTTTTTGAGCGACCCGCCCGTCCCGGTTTCGGGGCAACCGCCGTCGCCGGCCGGCCGGATGCCGGAGAGGTCAACCGAAGACGCTGCCCGCGGAGCCAACCCGATGTCACTGCCCGAAAAAGCCTTTCCCGTTTCCTGGGACCAGTTCCACCGCGACGCCCGTGCGCTTGCCTGGCGTCTCGCCGGCCTCACGGAAGAGTTCCGCGCCATTGTGTGCATCACGCGCGGCGGTCTGGTGCCGGCCGCGATCATCTCGCGCGAACTCAACATCCGGCTGATCGAGACCGTCTGCATCGCCTCCTACCACGATTATCTCAATCAGGGCGAAATGAACCTGCTCAAGGGCATCACGCCGGAACTGTTGGAGAATGGCGGCAAAGGCGTGCTTGTGGTCGACGACCTCACCGATACCGGCAAGACCGCCAAGGAAGTCCGCGACATGCTGCCGAACGCGCACTTCGCCTGCGTCTACGCCAAGCCGAAGGGCGTGCCCACCATCGACACTTTCGTCACCGAAGTCTCGCAGGACACCTGGATCTACTTCCCCTGGGACATGGGCTTTACCTACCAGGAACCGATCGCCAAGGGTCACAAGGGCTGACGGAAGGTCCGAAAAGGTCCCGTCATAGTCTGGCGGATCGTATCTTTCCCGTTTATCAAATACTAAAACAACCGGGTTAAAAACTGGGGCTCCGGCGGTTCCGGCCCTGTTGCGAATGTCTCGCGACGGGTCGGAGCGGACGGAGCCTCACCATGTACGATCGATGCCAATGCCGAGACGCCTATCCTCAGCCCCGCGCCGACCGAAGCTGATCCTCGTCAGCCTCGCTGTCCTCCTGCCGTGCCTGCTGGCAGGCGCGCTGATGGTGCCGCATTCATTCGGCACCCAGGACAGCGTCGACGTCTCCCACGAACAACTGGTGCAGATCGAGACCTTCATGCACGAGAGCGTCAGGCCATGGCTGTCGGACCCTCTTCTGGCCGCCGCGATCACGGCGCAGAACGTCGAGAATGCCGACCTTACCGATGCCGAGATCGATGCGCTCGACCGTGCCTGGCGCAACGATGTCGCCGCTGGCGGCTCGCCCACGATCGAGGCCATGCTCGCCCGGCCGCTGTCTCGGATTCTGCAGAACAGACAGGAAGGATCCGCCCACCTGATCACCGAGATCATCGTCACGGACCGGCACGGCCTCAATGTCGGCCAGTCGACGGTCTCCACCGATCTGTGGCAGGGGGATGAGGCGAAGTTCACGCGAACCTACGGTCAGGACGAGGATTTCGTGCTGGTCGAAAAGCCGGAACTCGACGAGTCGACCCAACGCCGCCAGGTCCATGCATCCATGCCCATCACAGACCCCTCCGGCCGCCCGATCGGCGTCATCACCCTTGGCATCGACCTCGAGGCGCTCGACCGTCTGGCGCGATAAACATGGGGCGGCACAAGGCCGCCCCCCTTTCCCCGTCACACGACCAGGAAGTCGCTGTGGGTCAGGTGCAAACCGTCATCGAGTTTCGCGAACAGAACGCGGCCGCCGGACGCGTTGCCGTTGCTGTCATAGTAGAGCTTGCCGGTATCCGTCTCGTAGATGATCCGGTCCTTCGAGTCGGTCGCAAAACCCGACGTGTTGGCGACGAAAGCCGATGAAAAGAGCGTTCCTGTCTTCGTCAGCTTGGTGAAGATGGAGTTTTCCAGCACGATCCGGTCATCCACGACCGAGAAGTCGCTGATCGTGTCGACGTTTGTGGAGCTGTTCAGCTTGGTGTTGAAGTAGAAGCTATCGTTACCCGAGCCCCCGGATAGCTTGTCGTTGCCGCTGCCGCCATAGAGGTTGTCATTCCCCCGATGACCATTCAGCGAGTCATTGCCGCCGCGGCCGTTCAACGTGTCGTTGCCACGCATGCCGTACAGGCTGTTGCTGCCGCTGTTGCCATAGAGACGATCCCCGCCGTCGCCGCCGATCCCCCGGTCCATGCCGCGGAAAATGACGGTAACGCCGTCGATCTTGGACTGCGAACCCGAGTTCAGGTCGATCAGCGATGCCGAAGTCACCGCCGCCGCGTTGATCGTATCGGTGCCGCCATTGGTGTCGGTGATGGTCCTGGAATGGCCCCCCACGCCGTCATAGTCGGAGTATTCGTTGGTGAAAACATAGCGGTCGTTGGTGCTCGACGCGCTGCCATAGGTGCGGAGCTTCAGGTCGCTGACCGTCAGGATATCGCCCGAAGAGGAATCGACGATCTTCACCTTCCAGTCACCGGCGCTGGAGACACCGCGGAAGGCCTGGCTTTCGAAGGTCCATGTGCCGTTAAAGTCCTGGTTCGTGCCAGACCTGTTGACAAGCGTGGAGCGCGTTCCGTCGGGCGAGGTCAGGTAGATGCTCACGTCACCGACATAGGTCGTGGCAAATGTGACCGTCAGCGTCACCCGCTCGACCTCGATGCGATCGGTCTCGCGGATCGTGAACGTCTTTCCGGCGCTGTCGCCATCCGGAATCTGGGTGCTGCTGTTTAGGCCATCCTGATAGGTGCTGCGCTCGTTGGCGCTGGTCTGCGCCGCCGTTCCGCCATAGAGCCAGGTCTCCGCCAGCCGGACGGCGGCGGTTGCGTCCACGAGGCCGTAGCCGTAGTCGATGGAGAAGTGCATGCCACCGCCGTTCCAAGTGGTAGCTCCGTTCCACTTCCAGGCCTCCCGCTCGTAGCCGGCCGCTGCGCTGCCCATGGCGCTGCCCACATGCCGCGCGGATGCAGCGAGGATCTCCTGCACGTCGCGCCAGCCGAGATTATCGTTGGCATCCAGCATCAGCGCCACGACGCCAGAGACCATCGGCGCAGCCGACGAAGTGCCGTTGAACTGGTTGGTGATGTCAGTCGCGTCGTATCCGGCGCTGCCGGTCCGGTCGGTGGTTACCACCTCTCCGGGGGTTCCGAACCCGGACACCAGGTTGGCTGCTCCGTAGCTTGAATACCAGGAGACCGCACCGCTCTGGTCAACCGCGGCCACCACGACCTGACGGGTGTCGTTCGTCCACATGTCGGCGTTGACGTCATAGAGGGTGTCGCGCGAATTTCCGGCGGACTTGACGATGATGGTCCCCCTGTCGTCGCGCCCCGTGTCGACCGCGTAGTCTATCGACGTGCGGATCGACCGGACGAGGCTCTGGTCGAGCTCCCCGCCGAAGATCGTCGCCAGCCAGTTTGCCATCCCCTGGCTGAGATTGACGACGTGAGCGCCGCTGTCGGCGGCGCTGCGGATGCTGTCGCGTACGTCGATGAGCCAGGTGTCGGAAATGAGGCCGTAGAGGCGATAGCCGACGAGCCTTGCATCGAAGGCGATCCCGACGGTGCCGCTGCCGTTGTCGTCAGCGCCGATGATCCCCATCACCGCTGTACCGTGCGCATCGCTCGTTGTGCCGAACGCGTCGGCGGTGTTCGTATCGAAATCGAAGTCCAGCGTTTGGTCGTAATTGCCCGCCAAGTCGCTGTTGGTGTAGTCGAAACCGTCATCGATAACGAAGACGTTGATCCCGGCGCCCGTGTAGTCCGCCCAGGCCGCCATGACGCGCAGGTCGTACTGACCCGCATCCCGCTGGTTCAGATGCCATTGCTGATCGGATTCCGGAAGGCTCGTCGAAAGACGCGGATCTGTCGGTATTGCCATGTTTCCCCCTCGGCGCACGGCGCCATCGTGACCTTTTTAGCGGCCTGATTGATTTCAAAGAACGTCTATTCGATCTGCACGGAGCGCCGGACCGATGCATGTCGTCGGATGGACGAACACGCCCGTCACCTTCACCCGGCTGCCGATGGCCACATCCGGCGGCAGTCGAAAAATGAAGACACTGCGGCCGTCGTCCGTGCGGAGCCTGGGGCATTCCACGGCATTGCCCATGGTTTCGCGCACGCCCGTCACCGTTTCAACCTGATCCGCCTCTTGTGCCATCGCTGTCGCGCCTGCCAACACCAACACAAGGCCCGTCGAACAAAGGGCGCCGGCGCGCCGTCGTATGGGGCACACTGCCCCCGAAAACGGACCGTCACGCATCGCCTTCATCTCGCCCAAGACCTTGTTAAAGAAACGCTAACCTTGCCACAGACGTCTGTAAACAACTTTCATTCGACGGCGTCGTAGCAAAAAGAGGCTTAGATCTGTGTAATGCGCGACACTTGACTCGAAAACCGCGACATAAATTTCTTGGAATGACCATATTTAGAACGGATTTTCTCATGTCCACTATTAACCACCCGGATTTCCACATTAAATTCCTGAAATACGTTTCGTTTTATTGCGATATATATAGGATGCAGAGAATCCTCCCCATTACTGCTCCTGCGAGCGGTTTCGTTGCTGCAGCAAAAAACAAGGTGGTCGTCGACGTTGATCCTCTTCCGAGTATTGCGGCGCCATACTGGAGCTTCTCACTGTTGCTTCCTTTAGAATTTGTTGCCATGGTGAAATAACGATTCACCGGACTTTTGGGGGGACAATGCGTTCGTATTCGCTGCTGAACGATGACAAGGACGAAATCGTCCTGAATGCGCGGGCGCTGCATGCGCAGGCGATGAACCAGGATGCCGCTTCCACAGCGTGGTCCTCGGCCCGTGTCTCAGTCGGCAACGCCTTGCCAACCTACAGCTATAGCCAGATCGCGGCCTATCTGACCGATGGCTATTGGGACGACCAGGGTGGCCAGCGCAGGTCCTTCAACATCGACGCGGGGCAGACACTCAGCGTCAACATGACCGACCTCAATGCGGCTGAGAAAAAGATCGCGACTTGGGCGCTTCAGGCGTGGACCGCGGCGTCGGGCATCAAATTCTCGATCACGACCAGTTCCTCGGCGAAGATTACGTTCACGAACAACGGCTCTGACGAAGCCTGGTCAACATCGACATATTCCGGCACGACGATCTCTTCGTCGATCGTCAATATCTCTAGCGACTGGGTGACATACTACGGCACCGGACGCGGCACCTATTCCTTGCAGACCTATATCCACGAGATCGGCCACGCGCTCGGCCTCGGCCATGCCGGCGATTACAACGGCAACGCCACCTACGGCTACGACAACCACTATGCCAACGACTCCTGGCAGGCGACGATCATGTCGTACTTCGATCAGGACGATAACACCTTCGTCAACGCCGACTTCGCCTGGTTGCTGACGCCAATGATCGCCGATGTGCTGGCGATCCGCCGCCTTTATGGCACTACGTCCATCAATGGTGGCAATACGACCTACGACTATGAGTCGACGTTTAATCTCGGCGATGTCGCGATGACCATCGTCGACACCGGCGGCAGCGACCTGCTCGACTTCTCGTGGCTGACGGCGGGCTCCAAGATCAACCTCAACGCCGGAACATACTCCGATGTCGATGGGCTGGTGGGCAATTTCGGCATCGCCTACGGCACGGTGATCGAAAAAGCCAAGGGCGGTTCGGGCAGCGACCAGATCAACGGCAACAGCGCCTCAAACCAGATCTGGGGCAATGGCGGCAACGACAAGCTGTTCGGCAGCGGAGGTAACGACTCCATCAGCGGCGGCAGCGGCAACGACAGGCTTTACGGCGGAACCGGCAAGGACAGCCTGACCGGCGGCAGCGGGCGCGATACGTTCTATTTCAATACGAAGCTCAGTTCGTCCACCAATGTCGACCGTATCAACGACTTCTCGGTCGCCGATGACACGATCGCGCTGGAGAATTCGGTCTTCACGAAACTGACGAAGACCGGAACGCTCTTTTCATCGGCTTTCACTGCCAACAAGTCGGGTTTTGCGACCGACTCCAAGGACCGGATCATCTACGAAACGGACACGGGCAAGCTGTTCTACGATTCCAACGGCAACGCATCCGGCGGACGCATCCAGTTCGCCCAGCTCGATGATGGCCTCAAGCTTACCTACAAGGATTTCCTGATCGTCTGAACTCGACAGGCCAAGGCTGTCGTCACCGACAATGCCGCCTCCCCAGGGGGCGGCATTTTTCGTGGAACAGTATCCGCCCTACTCACCCCAAACAAAAAAGGCGCCGCCCTGAAGCGACGCCTCCTTCATCCGATGATTGCCGTGCCTCAGGCGGCGCGCTGGGCCTCCACGCGGCCGCCGGACGACTGCAGGCGGAAGCGGGCGAGCTGGCCTTGGAGCTGCTGGCTTTCGCTGGCGAGCACCTGGCTGGCGGCCGTGGTTTCTTCCACCATGGCGGCGTTCTGCTGGGTCATCTGGTCCATGTGATTGACCGAGGTGTTGATCTCGGCGAGCGCGGCGGACTGTTCCTGCGCGGCACGCGCGATGCTCGCGACGTGGTCGTTGACGCGGTTGACCAGGCTTTCGATCTCGGTCAGCGCCTCGCCGGTCGAGTGAACCAGCGCCACGCCGCCCTTCACCTCGTCGGCGGAGGTATTGATCAGCGTCTTTATTTCCTTCGCGGCGTTGGCCGAGCGCTGGGCCAGTTCGCGGACTTCCTGGGCGACGACCGCAAATCCCCTGCCCGCTTCGCCGGCACGGGCTGCTTCCACGCCGGCGTTCAGCGCCAGGAGGTTGGTCTGGAAGGCAATCTCGTCGATGACGGAGATGATCTGGCTGATCTTCTGCGATGACTGCTCGATGCGGCCCATGGCGTCGATGGCGTTGCGGACGATGTCGCCCGACTTGCCGGCGCTCGACTTGGTCTCCAGCACCATCGAGCTTGCCTCGCGGGCGCGCTCGGTCGAGGTCTTGACCGTGGTGGTGATTTCCTCCAGCGCGGCTGCGGTCTCTTCGAGAGAGGCCGCCTGCTGCTCGGTGCGGCGCGCCAGCTGGTTGGCCGCCTGGCTAAGCTCGGATGAGTTGCCGGCGATCGTGTGCGAGCCGGCCAGGATGTTCGACATGGTCTGGCGCAGCGTCGCCATGGTGTTGTTGACGTTGACCTGCAGTTCGGCAAACGCGCCCTGGAACTGGCCGCGCATTTCCTGGCTGAGGTCGGCGTCGGACAGAGCGGCGATGACGCGACGGACCTCGGTGACGCCGCGGTCGACGCCTTCCACCAGTTCGTTGACGCTGCCGGCGAAGCGCTTCAGGTCCTCGTCGTCATACTGCTTGGTGATGCGCTTGGAGAAATCTCCCGCCGCGGCGGCGGCGACGATGCCGCTGATATTGGCCTGCAGGTCCTTGCTCTGTGCGGTGAGTGCCGCTTCCTGGGCTTCCATCTCGCGCATGTGCAGTTCGTTGGAGCGGAAGACCTGCAGCGCGCGGGCCATCTCGCCGATCTCGTCCTTGCGCTCGGTATCGGGAATTTCGCCCTTGAACTTGCCGGAGGCCATCTCGGACATGATGGCCGTCAGGCCACGGATCGGATTGACGATCCCCTTGCGGGCGATCACGAGGCTCAAGGCGACGCCGGCGATGATGCAGATCAGCGCGGTTGCGCCGAGAACCACGATCGTCGTCGTCGAGGCGGAAAGCGCCGAGGCGCGCGATTCGGCCAGCGTGTTGCTCGAATAGGTGCTGTATTCCTTGACGATGGCGGTCACGGCCTTCTGGCCGTCGAGCACCTTGGCGAGTTCCTCGCGCATGACGGCGAGATCCTTGCCCTGTTCGGAGCCGGCGACGGCGACCATCGAGCGGATCGAGGCGAAGTAGCTGTCGAGCGTGGTGCGCACCTGGTCGAGGATACGGGCCTCGTTGGCGTCCGCAGTCGCGGCGATCTTCGGCAGGCGGTCGAGCATTTCCTTGGCGCGCCTGTCGGTCTCGGCGGCGAAATCGGCAGCCTTTTCAGGCGCCAGCGCCAGCTGGTAGGTCATGCGGGAAATGGCGATGATGTCGACGCGCAGGTCCATCGCCTCGCGGGCGACCTCCTCGCGGGCGCCCGTATCCTTCAAGGCGCCGCCCAACGACGTCAGGCCGCTCGCGCCAACGGCGGCGATGGCACCGGCAGCGATACCCATCGTCACGACGAGCAGGCTCACCTTCTTGAGGATCGAGAAATTGGCGAAACTCATGGCTGAATATCTCTCGGCTGGACTTTCCCTGATGGAAAGCGGCCCTGACGGCCCGAAACGGAGATCATTCCGCACAGTGATGGGTGCATCGTTGCAGGAAGCTCGTTTATTTTCGGTATAAGAGAAGCGCGAAATACGGCAGTGCAGCAAAAATCGCATTTTTCACCGATGAGAAAAACCTGTGTGTCAAATCAGGACACGAAAATGGCGGTCTCGCGTCGTGGTGGACACGCCTGAAACCCCCACTCCCCCGGCGCAGCAGGGCGACAAGGGGTGCGCGGCTGCTATTTTCGCCAATCCCCGTTTTCCACAATGAAACACCACTAGATGTGGTATTCATAAATTCGTCACGGTCCACCCCTTGACGGAATCAGTGCATTTCAAGTTAATGGCCCTGTTGCGGCGGCGACAGAATCGGACAGTAACGAGGCCGGTTCTTTTCAAGGAAATCGATGAAGTCCCAAGCGGATAGGCCTCATGATGTGGCGCTTTTCCGAACGGTTTCGCGTGCGGTTTTCAGCCAAAGAAACACACCGGGGACTGGCAGCAAGAATTTGTTAACACTATATATAGTAGGCTTGCAGCCATAATCACCACAAGATACAGGTTGACGCATTCGCGGATGAATCACCTGATTTAGAGCGTTCGGAGCCCGGCTTGCGTTTTACAAACGAGGCCGGACGGGGATATAATGCGCCTTTGACGGGCGCGGAACTTGCACAAGGGACAAGAGCCAGATGCGCATAGAACGTCGTTTTACGAAGACCGGCCAGTCGCCCTACGCGGAGATCGAATTCCGCAAGGCGGTGAGCGAGATCAAGAACCCGGACGGCTCGATCGTCTTCCGGCTGGCGGATATCGATGTACCCGCCCAGTTCTCTCAGGTCGCGACCGACGTTCTGGCGCAGAAGTATTTCCGCAAGGCCGGCGTTCCCGCCGTCCTGAAGAAGGTCGAGGAAAACGACGTTCCGTCCTTCCTGTGGCGCTCCGTCCCCGATGAAAAGGCGCTCGCGGCTCTCCCCGAAGGCGAACGCTTTGGCTCCGAAACCGATGCGCGTCAGGTGTTCGATCGTCTGGCCGGCACCTGGACCTACTGGGGCTGGAAGGGCAAGTACTTCTCCTCGGAAGAAGACGCCCTCGCCTTCAAGGACGAGCTTGCCTACATGCTCGCCACCCAGCGCGTCGCTCCGAACAGCCCGCAGTGGTTCAACACCGGCCTGCACTGGGCCTATGGCATCGACGGTCCCGGCCAGGGCCACTTCTATGTCGACCCCTTCACCGGCAAGCTCGTCAAGTCCAAGTCGGCCTACGAGCATCCGCAGCCGCATGCCTGCTTCATCCAGTCCGTCGAGGACGACCTCGTCAACGAGGGCGGCATCATGGATCTGTGGGTGCGTGAGGCGCGTCTCTTCAAGTACGGCTCCGGCACCGGCTCCAACTTCTCCTACCTGCGCGGCGAAGGCGAAAAGCTGTCGGGCGGCGGGCGTTCGTCGGGCCTCATGTCCTTCCTGAAGATCGGCGACCGTGCAGCCGGCGCCATCAAGTCGGGCGGCACCACGCGCCGTGCGGCCAAGATGGTCGTGGTCGATATCGACCATCCCGATATCGAGGAATACATCAACTGGAAGGTCAAGGAAGAGCAGAAGGTCGCGGCTCTCGTCACCGGCTCGAAGATCGTCGCCAAGCACCTGAAGGCGATCATGAAGGCCTGCGTCAACTGCGAGGCCGACAACGGCGCCTGCTTCGACCCGAACCAGAACCCGGCCCTGAAGCGCGAGATCCGCGCCGCCAAGAAGGACCAGGTTCCGGAAAACTACGTCAAGCGCGTCATCCAGTTCGCCCAGCAGGGCTACAAGGATATCGAGTTCAAGACCTACGACACCGACTGGGATTCGGAAGCCTATCTCACGGTCTCGGGCCAGAACTCCAACAACTCCGTCTCGCTGAAGGACGACTTCCTGCGCGCCGTCGAGAACGATGGCGACTGGAACCTGACCGCCCGCAAGGACGGCCGCGTGATGAAGACGCTGAAGGCGCGCGATCTCTGGGACAAGATTTCCTACGCCGCCTGGGCGTCGGCCGATCCCGGCATCCACTTCAACACGACGATGAACGACTGGCACACCTCGCCGGCCGCCGGTCCGATCCGCGCGTCGAATCCGTGCTCGGAATACATGTTCCTCGACGACACGGCCTGCAACCTCGCCTCGCTCAACCTCCTTCAGTTCAAGGACGCCGCGACCAAGAAGATCAACGTCGCCGACTACGAACATGCCGTGCGTCTGTGGACCGTCGTGCTCGAAATCTCGGTCATGATGGCGCAGTTCCCGTCGCGCCAGATCGCAGAGCTCTCCTACGAATACCGCACGCTCGGCCTCGGCTATGCCAACATCGGCGGCCTCCTGATGTCCTCGGGCATCCCGTACGACTCGGCCGAGGGCCGCGCCATCTGCGGCGCGCTGACCGCCATCATGACCGGCGTCTCCTATGCGACCTCGGCGGAGATCGCCTCCGAGCTCGGCCCCTTCCCGGGCTACAAGCCGAACCGCGACAACATGCTGCGCGTCATCCGCAATCACCGCCGCGCCGCCCATGGCCTGTCGGACGGTTATGAGGGCCTGTCGGTCAATCCGGTGCCGCTCGTCCATGCCGAATGCAGCGATCCGGCCCTCGTCGACCACGCCGTCAAGGCCTGGGACAAGGCGCTCGAACTCGGCGAGAAGCACGGCTACCGCAACGCCCAGGTCTCGGTCATCGCGCCGACAGGCACGATCGGCCTCGTCATGGACTGCGACACGACCGGCATCGAGCCCGACTTCGCGCTCGTCAAGTTCAAGAAGCTTGCCGGCGGCGGCTACTTCAAGATCATCAACGCGGCCGTTCCGGAAGCGCTGCGCACCCTCGGCTACTCGGAATCCCAGATCGCCGAGATCGACGCCTATGCCGTCGGCCACGGCAACCTCAACCAGGCGCCCGGCATCAACCCGACCACGCTGAAGGCCAAGGGCTTCACCGACGAGAAGATCGCCGCCGTCAACGGCGCGCTGAAGGCCGCCTTCGACATCAAGTTCGTGTTCAACCAGTGGACGCTCGGCGCCGACTTCCTGAAGGACACCCTCAAGGTCTCCGACGAGCAACTGTCAGACATGAGCTTCAACCTGCTCGACCACCTCGGCTTCTCGAAGAAGGACATCGAGGCCGCCAACATCCACGTCTGCGGCGCGATGACACTCGAAGGCGCACCCTTCCTGAAGCCCGAGCACCTGCCGGTGTTCGACTGCGCCAATCCGTGCGGCAAGATCGGCAAGCGGTACCTCTCGGTCGAAAGCCACATCCGCATGATGGCGGCCGCCCAGCCGTTCATCTCGGGTGCGATCTCCAAGACGATCAACATGCCGAACGAGGCAACCGTCGAGGATTGCGGCGCGGCCTACATGCTCTCGTGGAAGCTGGCGCTGAAGGCCAACGCGCTCTACCGCGACGGCTCCAAGCTCTCGCAGCCGCTCAACGCCTCGCTGGTCGAGGACGACGAGGACGACGATGCGCTGGAGGAATTGCTGCAGGCGCCGGCAGCGGCACAGGCCGTGATCGTCACCGAGAAGATCGTCGAGCGGATCGTCGAGCGTCTGGTGCGCGAACAGGAAAAGCTGCCGACCCGGCGCAAGGGTTATACCCAGAAGGCCAAGATCGGCGGCCACACCATCTTCCTGCGCACCGGCGAATACGACGACGGCCGGCTTGGCGAGATCTTCCTCGACATGAACAAGGAAGGCTCGGCGCTGCGCGCGCTGATCAACAACTTCGCCATCTCCGTGTCGCTCGGCCTGCAATATGGCGTGCCGCTCGAGGAATATGTCGACGCCTTCACCTTCACCAAGTTCGAGCCGGCCGGCATGGTCCAGGGCAATGACGCGATCAAGAACGCGACATCGATCCTCGATTACGTCTTCCGGGAACTCGCGATCTCCTATCTCGGCCGCCACGACCTTGCCCATGTCGACACCTCCGACTTCGGCAATACGGCGCTCGGCAAGGGCATGAAGGAAGGCAAGGCGGATGCCGTGTCCAAGGGCCTGACCCGCGGCTACAAGCCGGTTCTGGTCTCCGGCCATAACACGGCGGCCTCCGGCGCGGAACCGAAGGGTGCCGCAACGGCCGCGCCCGCCAAGGCGTCGGGCGGCGCCACGGTCACCGCGATCGCCGGCAATACCGCGCGAAAGATGGAACCGGCCATGGCCGTCGCCACCTCCGAAGTCGTCTCCTTCAAGCGCGACTACGAGGAACGCGCTGCCGCGCTCGTCGAGGAATATGCCGAGGAACTGGCCGAGGCCGCCGAAAGCCCGGACCTGTTCTCCGACAAGGCCGCAGCCGACGCCGCCGCCGCCAAGTCGGACGCCAAAAAGGTCGAAGCCGACCGCCGCATGCGCTCCATTGCTCAGGGCTATACCGGCAACATGTGCTCGGAATGCCAGAACTTCACGATGGTGCGCAACGGCACCTGCGAGAAGTGCGATACCTGCGGGGCGACCAGCGGGTGCAGCTGATCATTACAGGGTAAAGTGGAAATTTGCGTTTCCGCTCGCGCTAAATCAGTTAAGATAAACTGCGGCGAGTGAATTCGCCGCAGTTTTTCATTGGGCGAGATCGTGCAAAAAAAGCGATACCAGATATTCTTAAGTTCCACGTTCTCTGATCTAGAAGATGAGCGTCGAAGAGTCATGATGGCAATGCTGGGAATGGACTGCATTCCCTCCGGCATGGAGTTTTTCCCAGCATCAGATGAAGAAACTTTCGATTTTATAAAAACTATAATTGATGAATCCGACTACTACATATTAATTCTTGCGGGACGGTATGGGTCCGTTTCTCCGGATGGAATTTCCTATACAGAAAAGGAATACGATTACGCTGTATCGACAGGAAAACCAGTCTTGAGCTTTGTTATAAAGGATATATCTCAGCTAACGGTATCTAGGCTGGACAACGATCCTGCGTTGAGGGCCAAGCTGCAGGAATTCCGCGAGAAAGTGCTCAACGCGGGACGACTCGCCAAATTCTGGACAAATGGTGACCAGCTAGCATCGGAAGTAATTCTCACACTTACACATGCAATAAAAAGATACCCTCAACCTGGCTGGATACGAGGAGACAACGCAGCATCGGAAGAGATACTCCTCACGATAAACAAACTTCGGGAAGAAAATGAAAGATTGAAAATCACGTCTTCTTCGGTCCCACCCAAAATACCAACCGAGGGGCTTGCGGGCTTAGAGGACGATTTCACCATTGATTTTTCAGGGCAACGTTACGCTGGATATGACTACAAACCGATGTCGATTTCGGTGAAATTTGGGGACATCCTCAAGAGACTAGGTCATAGATATCGATCTTTTCATCCGATAAACAGCAAAAACGACTTAGAGTCGCTCATACTTGAGATATCTTCCTGCGTAAATATCAGATTCGACTACCGATATGTGAGAGAAATTATTGCTCAATTCGAGATACTCGGAATAATTGAATTTAAAGATATCGATGGAAAATCTGGATATGTTTTAACGGAAGTTGGATTGAAAGAATATTTATCCCGAATTGCTGTAAAAGCCTGACCGTTAAAGCATTTTGCGATCAAGACTGAGTGAATGCGACACGTACGGACCCCGGAGCATGACAATGCACAACGCCAAGTCCCCCGGAACCGACTGGGCCTACCTCGGCGCCATGACCGACGAGGAAGCCGAGGCCAACGCGCTCGCCGATCCGGACAATCCGCCGATGACGAAAGAGCAATTGCGCGCCGCTCGCAGAATGCCGCAGGTGAAAGTCATCCGCCGGGCGCTCCGCCTCACGCAGGAGGAATTTTCCGTCCGCTACCGGATCCCGCTCGGCACGCTGCGCGACTGGGAACAGGGCCGCAGCGAACCCGACGCCCCGGCGCGGGCCTATCTCAAGGTCATCGCCGTCGATCCCGCCGGCACCGCACGAGCGTTGTCGAAAGGCGTTGCCTGAGGCAAGCCCACCCCCACCCTTGCCAACCCCTCCGCGCCGCCGCCATAAAAGCACCGGACACACCGGAGGAGACCTGACCTGATGACATCGCGCCTGCCCGCCCTCGCCGCCCTCGCCCTTGCCGCCATCGTGGCCGCAGCCCCGCTTGCCGCCGCCACCGAGTTCCAGATGACGCTGTTCGGGCACGCGGTGGCGATCGTGAAGGCGGGCGACGAGGAGAGCCTGGAGATCGACGGGCGGTCGGTGCTGAAGGACTACTATCTCTTCGTCGATGAGGTCCGCCTGGTCGGCGGCGTGCCGGTGGTGCTGGGCTCGGCATCCGCCGGCGGCAATGCCTGCGATGGCGCGCCCTTCGTGCTCTCCTTCCCCGACGGTGCGGCGCCGCGCATCGACGGCCCGATCGACAGCTGCGTCAGCGTGTCGATGGAGGAAGACGGCGACAGCCTGGTCTTTTCGACCCGCTCGACGCCCAACGAACCCGGCGAGCGATGGTCTTGGACGGCCGAGGGCGGGCTCAAATCTCTCGACGCCGTCGCCTTTCAGCCGGATGCCGCGAAAGGCTGGGCCGAGCTTCGCGACCGCACCGCCACGCATCCCGGCGACCTGTTCGACTATGCGGACATCGGGGGCGAGATCGCCCGGCTTGCCGGCGACGACCAGAGGCTCGTCAACGATATCCTGATGGGCGTCGGATCGGGCGCGTTCAAGGGCGATTATTTCGTCGGAACCGCCTGCTCGCGCCATATGTGCATGGACCAGGAGGCGCTCGTGATCGCCGATATCCCCTCCCGCACGGTCTATCTGGCCTGGAAGCCGTCGGGTCAGAAGATCCGCGTCAACCCGCCGGTCAAGACCTGGCCGGAGAAGGCGAAAGCCGAAATCCGCGCCTGGGCGGCGAAGTGGAATTAGGGCCGCAGCCTCAGCGGCCAAACTCCACCAGCGTCACCGCCGCCATCCACTCGTAGTCCGCGAGATCGGTGCTTTCGGGCGTCGGGCCGGTAAATCCGCGGGTCAGCGTCGCCTGGCAGGTGGTGACGGTTTCGCCCGGTGCGATGATCCGGTCGGAGCGCAGGAAGGCGCGGTAGGCGAGCGTCGAATGACCCCGCAGCCTCGCCGTCAGGTCGAAGGAAAGCTTCAGGACCGGCCGGTCGGCGGCATTGGTGAAGGCGACAAGCACCGGCCGGGCCGGGTCGGCGCAGATGCCGGGATTGATGTCGGCGCGGGCCGTGACCGCGCTCATCTCGGCCGCCCGCTCCTCGTCCTGGCGGTCGGTCACCAGCCAGACCACACCGCCGACGACCAGCGCCACGGCAATCACGATCGCGGCGGCGCGGCGGCTGAGCAGCGCAAGGATCAGGACGATGAGGACAGCGGCGGCAAGGGCCCAGGCCATTCAGGCGGCCTTCCTGTGGGAATCGGTGATCATCGCCCGAATGTAGGTGCGGCGGCCGCGAATGCAACGGCTGCGACCGCCCGGCCGGTACCGACCGCGCCGGAGAAAATCAAAAAACCGGCATCGACGCGCGCCGATGCCGGTTCCGTAGTGTCGATCGTAGGGCGATCAGAACTTGTAGTTCAGGCCGCCCTTGATCGTGTGGTCGCTGAGATTGGTGGTCGAGGTCGAGGCGCCGTCGAAGCTGCGCACATCAGGCGTGCGCACATAGTTGTACTCGACCTTGGCGGAGATGTTGGCGTTGAGGTTCTGCTCGACGCCGACGCCGAGCAGGTAGCCGGGCTTCCAGCCGTCCGGACCCTCGGCGGTCGTGGTGTCGCGAATGCTGGTCATGGTCGCGCCGGCGGTGCCGTAAATCAGGGTTTCGCCCATGGGCATACCGGCCTTGGCCTTCAGCGCCATGCGGTGGCGTTCCTTCAGCTCGCCGCCTGGAACGTCCACTTCGGTGTCGCTCAGGTGGGTGTATTCCAGTTCGCCGCCGACGATGGCGCCGCCCATTTCGGCATTGTAGCCGCCATGGATACCGCCGGTGAATTCCTTCTCGCCGGAAAACGGGTTGATCTGTTCGCCCGACATGCCGGCATGCACGCCGGCATAGGCGCCGGCGAAGCCGCCGGAGGATGCCGCGGCCGGCTCTTCATAGGCCGGCGCCGGATCGGAATAGGTGAGATCTGCCGCAAAAGCGGAGGTGGATGCCATTGCGGCGGCAAGCGCCAGGGAAACGCGCTTCAGGGTCATGAGCTTACTCCATACTGTACCCGCTTGTCCGAAGCGGGCATGACTCGTTTGACACCACGCAGCGGTTCGGGCCGTCGTCTCCCAGCACCTCGCCATTCCGGCGAGCCCGCACCACCTGCAGGTTCCCTCTAACTTTCACGATTCAATAAAGACTTCGTTAACCCGGAGGGCCTTGAGCGTGATGCGCGACGAAATCGCGCATCACGAAGGGGTGAGCCTTTAGCGGAACGTGGTTTCCAGCGTGATCGGCACCGCCTTCAGCGCCTTGGACACCGGGCAGCCGACCTTGGCCTCCTCGGCGATCCGCTTGAACGTCGCCTCGTCGGTGCCAGGTACCGAGCCGGTCAAAGACAGCGCGATGCCGCTGATCTCGAAGCCGCCATCGGTCTGCGACAGCGTCACCTTGGCCTTCGTCTCCAGGCTTTCCGCCGTAAATCCGGCATCGCCCAACGCCTTCGACAGCGCCATCGTAAAGCAGGCCGCGTGCGCCGCGCCGATCAGCTCCTCCGGATTGGACCCGGCCACGCCCTCGAAGCGGGTCTTGAAGCCGTAAGGATGCTCCTTCAGCGCCCCGCTCTCCGTCGAAATCGCCCCCTTGCCGTCCTTCAGTCCGCCACTCCACTTCGCCGATCCGAATTTCTCGATCGCCATTGTCGTTCTCCTTTGCTGTTGGGGATTGTTCGGGAGGGTAACACCGGGGGTGGGGAAGAGTTCCGGGGGGATGTCGGCCGCTGCCCCCCCTGCCGGGATAGTCTCCCTGCAAACGGAGAGAAGGAGGATGTGGCAAGGCCGGCGCTCCACCTGCCTTCTCCCCGCAGCGGGGAGAAGGTGGCGGCAGCCGGATGAGGGGCGGCGACGTTGCGATGGCCGCACCTCCCTCCAGCCTCATGCCGAGGTGCGCCGACGGCGCCTCGAAGCACGAGGCTGGCCGCTGGTGGTGCCCTCTCTTGCAAAATTTGAGGCTTGGCCCAGAGCGACGTTGGTTGGCTTGGTTTTGTATCCTCGGGTCAAGCCCGAGGATGACGACCGGATGAGGAGGCGACCGGTGCCACAAGATGCCTCTAATCTGCGGGAACCTCTCTTGTGGCACCAACGCCCACCACACACTCCGTCATCCTCGGGCTCGACCCGAGGATCCATTCACGGCCTGCCGTGCTCTCCGATCACGGATCGCAGTAAAAACCACGCCAATCCGGCTTCTTGCGGTCAGCCAACTGGGACTCCCAAAGCCCGCACCAACGCCGCACAAAATTATCTCCCAACAAAATCATACCCTTATCAGAAAAACACACCCTCCCTCAAAAAAATCTCACCGCTGCTTTCCCCCTTCTTTTCCACGCCCGTATCCTTGTTCCCGTTCCGTCGCGGATACACCACAAGGCGTTGTGGCGAGGCGGGGCCGGCGCTGGTGGCAGGGGAAGGACGCAAGAGCCTGCCACCGGGGTCCGCGGAAAATGGTCTCCCTCCGGCGACATGGGGGAGGACGGGTTTGCAGCCAGGCCCGTCATCCAGCCCTAACCGGGCGCCGGGTGTGCCTGTGGGGCACGGAGGGGAGCGCGGGGTATGCATGCGGCGCGGGCCAACGGACCTGACAAGTCCCGGCGGCGCATGCAGGGTGGAGGTTTTCCTCCACCGGAGACCCGACGCTCCTGCAGAGAGGCCGAAGTCGCGGATAAAAACCGCCGAACGGGGTACCGGAAGGTACCACTATACTAAACTAACGAGGTGCCCCCGGTACCCCGTCCGCTTCCCCTTTGTCTGGAGTTACGGGGAAGAGCAGTACAGGTGATGCCGAACCGGAGGGGGAGAGCCTCTGCGGGGTTTTGGGGTGCGTGGAGTTTTGGAGAGAGTTGGAGGTGATGGATGACGTGGCGCGAAAGGAAATGCCGGGACTTGCCCCTCATCCGCCTGCCGGCACCTTCTCCCCGCTCGCGGGGAGAAGGAGGATGGAGCGCCGGCGGTGCCACGTGTCCCTTCTCCCCGCGAGCGGGGAGAAGGTGGCGGCAGCCGGATGAGGGGCAGCAGGAACACGGGAGGCAGCCGGATGAGGGTCAATGGCGGCAGCAGTTGAGGATCCGGTCGACAGGAGGCGGCGAAGCGATCGCTACGCCGCGTCGCTCTCCGCGTCGCTGGCGGCGGTCACTTCGGTTGCGAACAGCGCCCTGCCCCGGCCGCCGGCCTTCGACGCGTAGAGGGCGCGGTCGGCGGCGGCCATGATCTCGGTGGGAAGCGTGCCGCAATCAGGCGAAACGGTAATGCCGAGGCTGACGCCGACGTCGACGACGGCGCCGCCGTCGAGCGCGATCGGTTCGCCGACCGCGGCCATAATCTGGGTCGCGAGCAGCATCAGCCGGTGCCGGTCGGAAAAGGCGGTGACCAGGATGACGAACTCGTCGCCGCCGATGCGGCCGACGAGGCCCTGATCGCCGACGGTGTGACGGAGGCGATCGGCGACCGTGCGGATCACGGTGTCGCCGGCGGCGTGGCCGTGGGTGTCGTTGACGGCCTTGAAGCGGTCGAGGTCGCAGGCGATCGCGGCGAATGGCCGGCGCTTGGCATCCGCGGCAGCGCGGGCGAGCTGCTGGTCGAAGTTCAGGCGATTGGCAAGGCCGCTCAAGGGGTCATGCAGCGCCAGATGCCGGATGCGGCTTTCGCTTTCGGCGAGCAGCGAGGACAGCCTGCTGATGTGGCGCATGACGAAACCGCCGGCCAGCACCAGGAGCAGCGACAGCACCAGAACGATCGGAACGACGATGTCCCAGATGTGCGAGCCCGGACGGGCGCCGGACCAGGAGAAGCTGCCGATCGCGCGGCCGGAGGCGGAGACCACCTTGACCTTGCCGTCGACATCGTCGCTGAAGGCGAGATCGCGGAAGGCGAGCTGGGTATTGAGGTCGCGGACCAGTTCGCGGTCTATCGCCTTGGCCGAGATCAGGATGTGCGGCGGCCCCTCGGGCATCGCCACCTCCTCCTCATCAGGCACGATCGCCATGGCGCTGACGATCGCCGGGCCGCCGTCGACGAAGGCGAAGCCGAAGACGGAAATTTCGCCGATATCGGTGCTCTTGACGACGCGCTGACCATAGCCGCCGTCGATCGGGATGCGGTAGCGCATGTGCGTGTCGACGGCGCGCCTGGCGATGATCGCGAGATCCTCGGTGTCGGCGAGCTGGCGCGGCGTGAAGTCGATGCGGTCCTCGCGCGAGGACGCGACCACCTTGCCGCCAGGGGCGACGACGAAGGTGCGCTCGTGGCCGGAATCCCACCAGAGCGTCGACATGAAGTCGTCGCGGATGAAATCCTCGTCGAAGTCGATGGCGATGCCCTTGACCGAGTCATCCCAGCGGGCCATCAGCAGCAGGTCGCGGGCCATGAGGCCCTGACGGTCCTTCAGCGCATTGTTGAAAAGCCTGAGTTCGGTGGCGGCGGCCTGATCGTCGGCCTCCTTCGAGGCGATCAGGCCGACCGAGAGCAGCGAGAGCGCCGACACGGTGACCAGCGATACGGCGAAAATCATCACGAGGCGCAGCAGACGTCCCTGTGACGGCTGCTTCGGCGTATCCGGCGTCATGATCCTGGCATTCATCGGCAACCCCCGCGTCTTTTTTGGCGGAGCATAGACAGCGGTCGCTTAAATACGATTTAACCCGCACTGCGATCTCACGACATGATTGACGAGCGGTAAAAAAAGCCCTGTCCGCGGAGACGGACAGGGCAGTGTGGAGGTCGGAGGGAAATCGGTTCAGCGATGGCCGGCATCATAGGTGCCGGGGATGTCGGCGGTGCGGCCGTCCGGCCGGTTGCGGAGCCTCAGCTGCGGCGCGATGCGGCTTGCGATCGGATAGGTCAGAAGGTAGGCGAGCACCACGACCAGCGGGATCAGGAATTTCCAGTACGGCTCGAGCGCCGGGATCGACAGAACGGCGACGGCGCCGACGCCGAACAGCATGGCGTTGATCATCATGCCGACGAAGAGGCTCATATAGGTTTCGGTCTTCATTCGCATGCCTCCCTGTCTGGTGGTTGCCTTCATGACAGTGCAAACGCCGCCCGGCCGCGCAGGTTCCCGTTTTTCGCATCGTTCGATCCATTGCGAGACACGGGTTTTTCCACGCTCCCAACCATTCCTTAACCGGCAGCCCTCTAATCTCTCCGCCCAAAGGTTTCAGAACCGGGAACACATCCGCGAATGCCCAAGCCGACTTTTCGCTTCACCCACTATGATTTGAAGGAGCAGCGCCCCGGCACGATCCTCGAGATCTCGCTGTCGGCGGTGAACAATGTCCGGCTGATGAATGCGACGAATTTCCAGCGGTTCCGCGAAGGGCTCGACTTCAAGTATCTCGGCGGCGTCGCCAAGAAATCGCCGGTTAAGATGGTCGTGCCCGATTTCGCGCACTGGCATCTGGTGGTCGACATGGAAGGCCATCACGGGCTGGCCGAATCGGCCGTGAAGATGGTCGCTCCGCCGACCGGGCAGAAGCGCGCGTCCTGACCGGAAACCTTACGGCTCGCCCCGCTCGCGGCGAAGCTTCGACCACCAGTCGAGCCGCTTTCTGATCTCGCGTTCGAAGCCGCGTTCGGGCGGATCATAGAAGATCTGTCGACCCATTTTCTCCGGAAAATAGTTCTGGCCGGAAAAGGCATCCGGCTCGTCGTGGTCGTAGCGATAGCCCTCACCGTAGCCCTCGCCCTTCATCAGCTTGGTCGGAGCGTTGAGGATATGCTTGGGCGGCAGAAGCGAGCCATTTTCCTTGGCCGCCCGCATCGCCGCCTTGTAGGCGACATAGACGCCGTTCGATTTAGGCGCGGTGGCGAGATAGACGCAGGCCTCCGCCAGCGCGAGTTCGCCCTCCGGCGAGCCGAGATAATCGTAGGCATCCTTGGCTGCGTTGCAGATGACGAGCGCCTGTGGATCGGCCAGACCGATATCCTCGACCGCCATGCGCACCAGCCGCCGGCCGAGATAGAGCGGATCCTCGCCGGCATCGAACATGCGGCAGAGATAATAGAGCGCGGCGTCCGGATCTGACCCGCGCACCGCCTTGTGCAAGGCCGAGATCAGATTGTAGTGGCCGTCCTGGCCCTTGTCGTAGACCGGCGCCCGGCGCTGGACGATGCGGGTCAGGCCTTCGGTGTCGAAAACCTCGCCGTCCCGGGCAGCGCGCCAGACCTCCTCCGCCAAAGTCAGCGAGGCGCGGCCATCGCCGTCGGCCATGCGGATCAGGCTTGCCCGCGCCTGCTCATCGAGCGGCAGCGGCTTACCCTCGGTCTCCTCGGCGCGCTTCAGAAGCGTCTCGATGCTCTCCTCGTCATGCGGCTTGAAGGTGAGCACCCTGGCGCGGGACAGAAGAGCGGCGTTGAGCTCGAAGCTCGGGTTTTCGGTCGTGGCGCCGACCAGGATGACGGTGCCGTCTTCCATGACCGGCAGGAAACTGTCCTGTTGGGCGCGGTTAAAGCGATGGATCTCGTCGACGAAGAGCAGCGTCTGCCGGCCGCCCATGCGCCTTGCCCGCGCCGCCTCGAACACCTTCTTCAGATCGGCGACGCCGGAAAAGATCGCCGAAATCTGCTCGAAGGCGAGACCCGCCTCGCCCGACAAGAGCCGGGCGACCGTGGTCTTGCCGGTGCCGGGCGGTCCCCAGAAGATCATCGAGCCGAGCGAGCCCGCCTCGATCATCCGGCGCAGAACGCCATCCTCGCCGGTCAGATGATCCTGGCCGGTCACCTCCGCGAGCGTCTTCGGCCGCAGCCGGTCCGCCAGAGGGCGGCGGGCTGCGACATCGTCAGGAACATGCGCGGAGAACAGGTCGCTCATCGGAAGATCTGCCGGATGCGCTGGCCGTTGCGCTCGAGTTCGACGCGCCAGAAACCGGCATCGGAGGCGGCAATGTCCGATAGCTGGCGAGTGGAATCGACGCTGACGCCATTGACGGCGACGACGATATCGCCCCTTGCGAAGCCGAGCCGTTCGGCGGTCGAGCCGTTTTCGAAACCGGTGATGACGACACCAGCCGACTCGGTCGGCATCTGCAGCTCGTAGGCCATCTTTGGCGAGAGATTGGCGACACGGGCACCTGCGAACGGGCTGCGGCCGAGCAGGACGCGTTCGTCGCGCGGCACAGTCTCGGGTGCGCTTTCCAGTGCCAGCTCGATCGTCTTCGGCTTGCCGTTCTCCAGCACGCCGAGTTCGGCCGTCGCGCCAAGGCCGGCAGTGGTCAGACGATAGCCGAGCGCGTCCGGATGCTCGACCGGCACGCCGTTGACGCTGACGATCACCTGCCCCGGCTTGAGGCCGGCCTTGTCGGCCGGCCCGCCTTCCACCACTCGCACGACGAGCGCGCCGAGCGGCCGGTCGAGACCGAGAGCTTCGGCGACATCGGAGGTGACAGGATCGAACGAGGCGCCGACATAGGGACGTTCGAAGCTCTTGGCGCCGGCATCGGCGGCGGCCAGGAAGACCTTCACGAGATTGGAGGGAATGGCAAAGCCGATACCGTTGGAGCCGCCGCCGCGCGAAAAGATCGCGGTGTTGATGCCGATCAGTTCGCCATTCATGTTCATCAGCGCGCCGCCGGAATTGCCGGGATTGATCGAGGCGTCGGTCTGGATGAAGAAGCCGAAATCGCCTTCCGTCACCTGGTTGCGGGCGAGGCCCGAGACGATGCCGCTGGTCACGGTCTGGCCGACACCAAAGGGATTGCCGATCGCAAGTACGAGATCCCCGACGGCGGCAACGTCGGAATTGCCGATCTTCATCGGCTGGAAGGTGCCGCGGGCATCGATCTTCAGCACGGCGAGATCGAGCCGCGCATCCTTCAGCACCACGCTCACCGGAAACTCGCGGCCATCCGACAGCGCCACCTTGATCTCGTCGGCGCCATCGATCACGTGGTTGTTGGTGACGATCGTGCCGTTGTCTTCGACGATCACGCCGGAGCCGAGCGAGCGCTGCTTCTCCGTGCGGTTCGGAAAGCGCTGGCCGAAGAACTGCTCGAAGAAGGGATCGCCTGCGAATGGCGAGGCCCGGCGCTCGACCACGCGCTCGGCATAGACATTGACGACCGAGCCGTGGGTCTGCTGGACCAGCGGCGAAAACGAGAGCTGAATTTCGGCCTGCGAACGCGGCACCGCCTTTTCCTGCGCGCCGGCAACGGGCGGGATCAGGAAGCATGCGGCCAGAACCGCAGCGACAATCTTCAGACGACGCATGGGAAAGCACCTTTCATAGACGTCAATGTTCTAGAAGCTAAACGGCAAAAGCAAAACCGACCAAACGCGGCAAATGTGGGATTACCGCCATTCTTCAACAAGATCGGGGTTCAACACGGTCAGATGGCGGTGGCGAGGATGATGTCACCCAAGAGGCCATGCAGCCGGTCGCGGTAGCCGGTTCGGGCCGACGGCGCCAGTTCGTTCGAGGTCATTGTGACGGTGAGCGCGAGCCTCGGGACGATATAAAGCATCTGGCCGCCATAACCCCAGGCATAACTGACCTGCTCGCCGGCCATCTCCTTCAGGAACCAGCCGTAGCCGTAGCCATCGCCGTTGAAGACGGACTTGGTGCGCGGCGTCCAGCTTTCGTCGATCCAGGCTTCCGACACGAGGCGGGTTCCATCCCCAGTCACGCCGCGGCGCCGGTAGAGTTCGCCGAACGCATGCAGCGAACGCGGCGTCATGGCCATCTGGTTGCCGCCGAGATAATAGCCCTGCGGATCGCGGTCCCACGACCCGATGCGGAACCCGTCGAGCGGCCCGAGCCAGTCGCGGGCGAGTTGCAATGTCGGCTGCCTGCCAACCTTCGTCAGGATCACCGACAGCAGATGTGTCGATGCAGTGGAATAGAGCATACCGCCGCCCGGATCGTCGACGAAATCCGCGGCGAGTGCCGTACGGACCCAGTTGCGGCTCGCGACCCAGCGGCCGTAATTGGGACCGGACATACGCTCCAGGCCGGACTGCATCGAAAGAAGATTGCCGATGGTGATTTCCGACAGACGCGGATCGGGGTTTTCGGGAAACTCGGAACGGAGCACTGTCTCGATCGGCTGATCGACGCCTTTCAGCAGGCCCTTGTCGATGGCGATGCCGACGAGGCAGGAGACGATGGATTTGGAGGCCGACTTGATGTTGGTTGAGCCGTCGAGGCTGTTGCCGCGATAGGCGCGCTCGGCCACCCCCTCCCCGTCGCGCGTCACGATCACCGCCTCCAGAGTGTCGAGGTCAGCGGCTCTCTGTAGCAGATTGTCGATCCGGCTCCGGACGGCAATGGTCTGGGAGAAGGCGGGCGTTGCAAGGGGCAGACTCAGGAGCGGCGTGCCGGCGAGAAGGGAAACGAAGATTCTTCTTTTCATGCAGGTACCGTCAAATCACTCTGTGGCAGGCAGAAGGCGGGCGGGCGGCTTCACCCGATTGTGACATGTTCCGGTGGCGGCCGGAACGAAGGAGACGGCAAAACGTTGCCTGATCGGTTCCGATTCAGCAGGACGATCCCATGACCAAAGCGCCTTCCAAGCTCCCGCTTCTCTCCACCATGCTTTTCCTTGCCGCCGCCGGAGCCGCGCCAGCCGCCAGTTTCGACTGCGCAAAGACCGATCTCGCCGCCGACGAAAAGGTGATCTGCGAGGACCGCGGGCTCAACGACGCGGACGTCCGGATGGTGACGACCTTCGATCTTCTGAGCGGTCTTCTCGCCATGGGTTCTCGTAGCACGCTGCAGGACGATCAGGTGGAATGGCTGTCGAGACGCCAGGCCTGCGGCAGCGACGCGGCCTGTATCCGCGCGGCCTCCGACGAGCGCATGAAGGCGCTGAACGAGGTCTACAAGAGCCTGCAGCGTCCGATCTGAACCGCCGCGCGGCGACGATGCGTTCCGGCAACTCTCCACACCTACCCCTTCAACCCAGTTGCGGCGATGGAGGAGATGAAGGCGCGTTGCAGGAAGAGGTAGAAGACCAGCACCGGCACAGTGATGATCGACAGATAGGCCATCACCTCTCCCCAGGCGGTGTTGAGCTGGAAGAAGTACTGAAGCCCGACCATGACCGGGCGATAGTCCTCCGATTGCGTGACGAGCAGCGGCCAGAGATATTGCTGGCTGTACATGATGAGGAATTTCAGGATCGCGGCGGTGGCGATGACGGGGCCGGAGATCGGCATGATCACCTTCCAGTAGATCTGCAGCCAGCTGGCACCGTCGATCCGGGCGGCGTCGATCAGTTCCTTCGGAAGATCCTTGAAGTACTGGACGAAGAGAAAGATCGTCAGCCCGTCGCCGATCCAGGGGATGATCTGCACGTGGTAGGAGTTGAGCCAGCCGGTGACGGGGCCATCGAAGGTCATCCACGGCAGGGTGTTGACCTCCAGCAGCAGCGGGATGGCAATGGTCTCGAACGGCAAAATCAGCGTAGCGAGGATCATCGTGAAGATGACGTCGCGGCCGTGCCAGTTGAGGAAGGTGAAGGCGAAGGCGGCAAGCGAGCCGACGAGCAGAGCGCTTGCGACCGTCAGCCCCGTCACCAGCACCGAATTGAAGACGAAGAGCCCGATCGGCGCGCGGCGGAAGGCGGCGAAATAGTTGTCGAGCGAGATGTCGCCGACCGGCAGGAAGGCGCGGATCGAGGCCGTATCGCGCAGGAGCTGCGCATCGGGTTTCAGGGACGACATGACCATGAAGACCAGCGGGAAGATGAAGACGAGCGCGATCAGGATCAGGACGGCATAGCGCCACACAAGGCTCCAGGCGCTTCGTTTCGTGCCGGCCTGGGCCATCAGCGTCGCTCCCTTGTGAGATAGCGTTGGGTCATGGAGATCGTGAAGACGATCAAGAAGAGGATGACCGAGATGGCCGAGCCGCTGCCGATATCCTGTCTGACATAGCCGTGTTGCACCGCCTGATAGACAAGAGACTGGGTGGAATCGAGCGGTCCGCCGCTGGTCATCACGTCGATCTGGGCGAAGAGCGCAAAGCCGTTCATGGTGATGACGATCAGCACCAGGATCGCCGTGTTGCGCAGCATCGGCCAGGTGATGTAGCGGAACTTCTGGAGGCTGGTCGCGCCTTCCAGATCGGCGGCCTCGTAAAGCGATTCCGGGATGGTCTGCAGGCCGGAGAGCCAGATGACCATGTGGAAGCCGACGCCCTGCCAGACGGACATGACAAGGATCGCCCAGAGCGCGGTGTCCGTTCTCCCCAGCCAGTCGATCGGCTGGAACAGGCCGAAGCTCAGGAAGCCGAGCAAGGCGTTCAATAGCCCGTTGTCGCCGGCATAGATGAAGCGCCAGAGCAGCGCGACGACGACGATCGACAGCACCACGGGCATGAAATAGATGGCACGGAAGATGTTGATCCCCGGCAGGCGCTGATTGACCAGAAGCGCCAGACCGAGCGCCAGTCCGCCCTGCAGCGGTGCGACGACGGCCACGAAACAGATCGTGTTGACGATCGCCTTCAGGAAGACGATGTCGCTCGCAAGAATGACGATGCGGTCGTCACCCCAGGGAAAGGACGTGTATTCCCGCATGCCATCATACTGCGGATAATCCGGGTTGTTGCGCGTGAAGCTGCGGATGCGCGGATACTCCGGCTCGCCGTCATCGTCCCTGACGATCCCTCCCTGATCATCGTGCTCGGGTTCCAGCACCAGAATTCCCATGCCGAGAAGATCTGTGAAATTCTTCGTGCCGATGTAGGACGGCGGGTTGGGCGAGACGAGCCGCTGGTTGGTGAAAGACAGGCCCATGCCCAGGAAGAAAGGCGTCACCAGGAAGGCGAGGATCAGCACGATCGCCGGCGCCGCCATCAGCCAGCCGGCCAGATGATGCCGGTGCAATTCGGGGGTGGCGTGTCTGCCAGCCATCGCTCAAACCTCTCCTGACGCTCGGGGATGTGCGGCCCGATCAAGCCGGGCCGCACCGGTCTCAGTTCTGCTCGAAGCCGTAGCCGCCATTCTTTTCGATATTGTCGTCGATCGTGTCGGTCGCCGCATCGAGCGTATCGGCAACGTCGGCTCCATCTGCGATATCGGTCAGCGCCTTCTGGAAGGTCGGCGAGATGACCGCGTAGGCGGGCGTTTCCGGCCGCAGCGTGCCCTGCTTGTCCGAGAGACCGAAGAAGACGGCGAGCGGACCGCCTTCCTTGTAGTTCTCGGTCATCTGGGCCGCGGTCGAGGTCGCCGGGACGAGGCCGATGGCGTCGGAGAATTCGGCCAGGTACTTGTCCTGGATGGCGAACTCGATGAAGGCGGCGGCGCCCTCAGGATGTTCGCTTTTTGCCGAAATGCCGAACTGCCAGGAGCCGGCGCCGATCTTCGGACCATTGCCGAAATCGGGGGCGGGCAGGAAGAGCAGATCGTCGCCGTATTTTTCGAGCGCCTTCACCGCGACCCAATTGCCCATCCACTGCATGGCGTATTTGCCGTCGAGAAAGCCGGTCTCATGATCGGAGGGCGACTGCGAGGTGCCGGGAGCAAGCTCATCCTCAAAGAGCGACTGCCACCATTCGCCGAAGGCGATAGCCTTCTCTCCGTTCAGCGCACCTTCGGCCGTCAGATAGGTGTCGCGATTGATGAGATCGCCGCCGAAGCTCTGGAGGAAGGGACTGAAGGCATAGGGGTACCATTCGGACTTGTCCGACATTCCGAGATCGAGCGGATAGTCGTATTTGCCGGTCGCCTTCAGCGTCTTCAGGGCCTCGGTGAATTCCTCGCCGGTCCACGGCTCGTCAAGCGTCGGGATGCGGATGTTGTTTTCCTCCAGCACCGACTTGCGGGCGAAGACCGCGACGGCGGCATCCCAGAGGCCGACGGAATAGAGCTCGCCCTGCCACTTGCCGATGGCGCCCGGCAGGAAGTTGGCGATCCTCTCTTCCGGCAGGTTCAGCGGCTGGAGATAGCCGGACCAGGCCCAGTTGGGCATGACCGGGCCGTCCATGTCGAGGATATCGGGCAGATTGCCGGCGAGCGCGGCGGCGGTGACGGAATCGTTGTACGCGGCCTGCGGGAACTCCTCGAGCACCACGTTCCACTCATCCTGCGAGGTGTTGAAATCCTCGATGATGCCAACGAGTATTTCGCGTTCCACCTGGTTTCCGGCACCGTGGTACCAGAGACTGAGATCGGTGGCGGCAAGGGCCGAGCCGGCGGCGAGCGCGGCCGCCAGGGTCAATCCCGCGAACATAGCTGGTTTCTTCATATCGTAACCTCCCTGTTGTCCGCCCTTTCCGGGCGGCGTTCACTTCAAGGTTCTGACGGACTCCCGCCAATGGACGGGCCCGACGAGCCGCTCGACGGCGGCGGCGGACCCGGCGATCCCAACGTCCGCGATCCTCTCGAGCAGCCGTTCGGCGGCCCGCTTCCCGATCGCGGCATAGGGCAGTTCCACGCTCGCAAGCCGTGGATGGAGATGTTCGGTGATGAGGCGGTGATCGTCGAAGCCGAGGATGGAGAGATCCTCCGGGATGCGCCTGCCCCGTTTCTGGAGCAGCCCGCCGACCCGCATGGCCAGATGATCGTTGCCGCAGCAGAGCGCCGTGGGCGGCGCCTCGCCGGAGAGCAGGCGGTCGAGCGCCGCGCCCAAAGCGTCGTCGCCGGCGCCGACATCGGGCGCGGCCAGCACCAGGCGCGGATCGAACGGTAGTCCGCCGGCAGCAAGTGCTGAACGGTAGCCTTCCGTGCGCATCCGCGCGGCAAGCGAGCCCTCCGGCAAAGTGAGGAAGGCGATGCGGCGGTGACCGCGGTCGATCAGGCCCGTGACGCCTTCCCGCTGGCCGGCCTCGTCGTCCGGGACCACGGCCGCGATGCCGCCGCCATAGAAGCAGTTCGCCAGCACGACCGGCACGCCGGCGGAGACGGGTGGCAGCGACACCTGGCGGTGATGGCCGGAGATGAGGATCAGGCCCTCAACCCGACGTTCGGAGAAGCTGCGCATCAGCGCGGGAACACGGTCCTCGTCGTCGCCGATGTCGGCGATCATGGCGATCTTACCGGCGGCGGAGAGCACCCGCTGGACGCCCTGGAGGATGTAGAGTTCGGGAAGGCCGCCGGCGATGTCGGTCGCGTCGCCGCTGATCGCACCGGTAACGACGCCGACGACACCGGACTTCTGCAGCCGCATCATACGCGCCGCCTGGGACGGGACGTAATTGAGGCGGCGGATGGTTTCGGTGACGAGCGCCCGCGTCTTCTCGTTGACCGGACCGTCGCCGTTCAGAACGCGCGAGACCGTCTTCGGCGATACGCCGGCAGCATCCGCGACATCGTAGATCGTCGTCATCGCCGGCCTCGATCCTCCCAAATCGGTGTCGACCGCTGGCGGCGTTCGACGGTTTCAGGCTGCGAGACGAAACTATGACATCGATGTCATAAGGGATCAACCCGCGGATGTGGGTGATGTCGTGTTTCGCGATAGGGAAGCAACAGACCGGGCAAGAATCAAAAAACCCGCCGGAAGCCGGCGGGTTTTCGGTGATGGATGGCCGTTTACCTGACCCCTGCCCTTACTCCGGCAGAATGCGCACCGCGCCCTTGTCGGCCGATGATGCGAAATGGGCGTAGGCCTTGAGCGCCGTCGTCACATTGCGCTTGCGGGGTGCCGCCGGCTTCCAGCCGAGCTTGTCCTGCTCGGCGCGGCGGGCGGCGAGCTCGCTGTCGGTGACCTTGAGATTGATCGTCCGGTTCGGGATGTCGATCTCGATCATATCGCCCTGGCGGACAAGACCGATGGCGCCGCCCTGGGCGGCTTCCGGCGAGGCATGGCCGATGGAGAGGCCCGAGGTGCCGCCGGAGAAGCGGCCGTCGGTGATCAGCGCGCAGGCCTTTCCGAGGCCCTTCGACTTCAGGTAGCTCGTCGGATAGAGCATTTCCTGCATGCCGGGGCCGCCTTTGGGGCCTTCGTAGCGGATGACGACGACGTCGCCTTCCTTGACCTCGTTCGACAGGATGCCCTTTACGGCGGCGTCCTGGCTTTCGAAGACGACGGCGGGACCTGTGAACTTCAGGATCGATTCATCGACGCCGGCGGTCTTCACGATGCAGCCGTCGAGCGCGATGTTGCCCTTCAGCACGGCAAGGCCGCCATCCTTGGAGAACGGGTGCTCGACGGAGCGGATGACGCCCTTTTCCCCATCGGTGTCGAGCTCGTCCCAGCGCGAGGCCTGGGAGAAGGCCTGGGTGGTGCGGACACCGCCTGGAGCGGCCTTGAAGAACTCGCGCACGGTTTCCGAATTCGTCCGGGTGATATCCCAACGGTCGATGGCATCGCCGATCGTCGTCGCGTGGACTGTCGGGCAGTCGCGGTTGACCAGGCCGCCGCGATCGAGTTCACCAAGGATGCGCATGATGCCGCCGGCGCGGTGGACGTCTTCCATGTGCACATCCTGCTTGGCTGGGGCGACCTTCGACAGACACGGGACCTTGCGCGAAAGGCGGTCGATATCGTCCATGGTGAAGTCGATGCCGCCTTCATGGGCTGCAGCGAGGATGTGCAAAACGGTGTTGGTCGAGCCGCCCATGGCGATATCGAGGGCCATGGCGTTTTCGAAGGCGGCCTTGGAGGCGATATTGCGCGGCAGGACGCTTTCGTCGTCCTGCTCATAATAGCGGCGGGTGATGTCGACGATCAGGTGGCCGGCTTCGACGAAGAGGCGCTTACGGTCGGCATGGGTTGCGAGCGTGGAGCCATTGCCGGGCAGCGACAGGCCAAGCGCTTCGGTCAGGCAGTTCATCGAGTTGGCGGTGAACATGCCGGAGCACGAGCCACAGGTCGGACAGGCGGCCTTTTCGATTTCGTCGACATCGGCGTCGGAGATCTTGTCGTCGGCTGCGGCAACCATGGCATCGACGAGGTCGAGCGCGACCTTGCGGCCCTGCAGGATCGCCTTGCCGGCTTCCATCGGGCCACCGGAGACGAAGACGGCCGGGATGTTGAGGCGCATAGCGGCCGAGAGCATCCCGGGGGTGATCTTGTCGCAGTTGGAGATGCAGACCATGGCATCGGCGCAGTGAGCGTTGACCATGTATTCGACGCTGTCGGAGATGATCTCGCGCGACGGCAGCGAATAGAGCATGCCGTCATGGCCCATGGCGATGCCGTCGTCGACGGCGATGGTATTGAACTCCTTGGCGACGCCGCCGGCGGCCTCGATCTCGCGGGCGACCAGCTGGCCGAGGTCCTTCAGGTGGACGTGGCCGGGCACGAACTGGGTGAAGGAGTTGACGACCGCGATGATCGGCTTGCCGAAATCGCCGTCCTTCATGCCGGTGGCGCGCCAAAGGCCGCGCGCGCCGGCCATGTTGCGGCCGTGGGTCGTGGTTCTGGAACGATAGGCTGGCATCGGTGTCACCTCGGTCTTCGTGTTCTGATTGGCGGGTCCGGCTGGCGACATAAGCGCCAGGGCGCTCGACCTCGTCGCCGGCCACCCGCATTTGCCCCGTTTTAAAGCAACATCGGGGGCCTGTCACGGCCACTCGGGGCCAAAACGGTACTCTCCGGTACGCCTGCCCCGACTGACGTCCGCGCGCCACTTGCAGCCGGCAAGCTTGCGTTAAGACCGCTCGCCTACTGTCGCGCCAAAGACGACAACAGGACAGGCGATGCGATGACGGCCAGACGAGACAACCGGACATGGACTGGGACCGGTACGCCTTCATCCGCCTCCATCTCCAGCGGATCGTTCCACTCGAACACGGCGCCCCTTCTCGTTTTTCTTGGATTGCTGCTCGTCGGTGCCTTCTTCAGCCAGCGGCCGGCGCCGGTTCAACAGACCGACACCGTTTCGATAACAGCTTCGGCGCAGTTCACGCTCTGCGGCGGATCGCGGCGCGTGAACTGCGTGGTCGACGGAGACACATTCTGGCTGAACGGCGAGAAGATCCGGATCGCCGACATCGACACGCCCGAGCTTTCGCCACCCCGGTGCGAAACGGAAAGGCAGCTTGGCGAGGCCGCCAAACGGGAACTGCTGGCACAGCTCAATGCCGGAGGTTTCCAGCTGACGAAGGTCGGCGCGCGCGACACCGACCGCTATGGGAGAAAACTCAGGACCGTCATACGCGACGGACACTCGGTCGGAGACGTCCTGATCGAAAAAGGTCTGGCGCGACGCTGGGACGGCGCCCGCAGAGGATGGTGCGCCTGAATACGGGCGGTCTACAGCGCTACACGAAAAATTGGCCGACAAGTTTCTTTCATCGCCGGTGAAACTTTGGTCTGGTACGCTACGTAGAAGGATCAAGGCCGCCCGTCCGGCCAGCCCCATGATCCGCATCGGAGGAAGCCCATGACCGCCTATCGCCCCCCCAGACTTCCGTCTTCGGAGATCACGCCGAAGAACCTTTATCTCACGCGCCGGTCGCTGATCGGGGCTGCGGCAGGGGGACTGGCGATCGCATCCGCGCCCAGCGTGTTCGCGGCGCCGGAGACCGACTACAAGGTCTCCGACAAGCCGACGACCTACGAGGACATCACCACCTACAACAACTTCTACGAATTCGGCACCGGCAAGGACGATCCGGCGCGCAACTCCGGAGACTTCAAGGCGCGCCCCTGGCGGCTGGAAGTCGGCGGTCTCGTCAACAAGCCGACCGTCTTCGGGATCGACGACCTTATCTCGAGCATTCCGCAGGAAGAGCGCATCTACCGCATGCGTTGCGTCGAGGCCTGGTCCATGGTGATTCCCTGGGTGGGCTTCCCGATTTCGGCGCTGCTCGACAAGGTCGAACCGCTCGGCAGCGCCAAATACGTCGCCTTCGAAACCGTCGTCCGCCCGGAGGAAATGCCGGGCCAGCGCGGGCTGTTCCAGTCGATGCCATGGCCCTATGTCGAGGGCCTTCGCCTGGACGAGGCCCGGCATCCGCTGGCGATTCTCGCTACCGGCATCTACGGCGAAACGCTGCTCAATCAGAACGGCGCGCCGATCCGGCTGGTGGTGCCGTGGAAATACGGCTTCAAGGGCATCAAGTCGATCGTGAAGATCACGCTAACCGAGGAGCAGCCGCCGTCCTCCTGGAACCTGCTGGCGCCGAACGAGTACGGCTTCTACGCCAACGTAAATCCCGACGTCGATCATCCCCGCTGGAGCCAGGCGACGGAACGGCGGATCGGAGAGGCGAATGGTCTGTTCGGCGGCGCGCGGATGAACACGCTGCCGTTCAACGGCTACGCGGAAGAGGTCGCGGGCCTCTATGCCGGCATGGACCTGGCGAAGTTCTACTGAGATGGCTTTCGCGATGACGCCGACCCAGCGCTCCTGGTCGATCTGGGCGCTCTATGCTGTTGGACTGGCGCCGGGGATATGGACCTTCTACCTCGGCGTCACGGCGCAACTGGGGGCAGATCCCGTCAGGACCTTCGAGCACATTCTCGGGCTCTGGGCATTGCGTTTTCTCTGCCTGACACTGGTGGTGACGCCAGTGCGCGATCTTTTCAAGATCAACCTGCTGCCCTACCGGCGGGCGCTTGGACTGATCGCGTTCTGGTATGTGCTGGCGCACTTCGCCGTCTATCTCTTCCTCGACCGCGGCCTTATCCTGTCGTCTATCATCGGGGACCTGACCAAGCGGCCCTATATCATCATCGGCATGGTCTGCCTCATCCTGCTTATCCCGCTTGCCGCGACATCGAACAGGTGGTCGATCCGCAGGCTGGGCTCACGGTGGGCGACGCTACACAAGCTGGTCTATGTGGTGATCGCCGGTGCCGTTCTGCACTACGCGCTGTCGCTCAAATCGATCACGCTGGAGCCGGCGGTCTACATCATGATCGTCACGGTGCTTCTCGCCTACCGTCCGCTGCGAACCCGGATCTTGGACTGGCGCCGGCAGCGAAAGCCGCTGGCTTCCGCCCGCACCTGATCTAGTGGCGGCAGGCCGGCGAGCGGCCGAGGCGTCTCGGAGTTTCAACCGGCGTTTCGCCATAATGGCGGCGGTCCATGCCGGGGAAGGGAAGCGTCCAAGATGGAAGACCCCCAGCGGATGCCGACGTCGGAGACGCTGCAGGACGACGGCGTGGGACGCAGAAGTTCGCTCCGGGCGCGTCAGGCGCAGCCACATCGACGATATCGAGAAAGGCCGCATGCAGCCGGGTCAACGGTATATCGAGACGATCGGCAAGCGCCGGCAACGTGACGGGTTGATGCGCCGCCACCGGTCTCTTCAGCCAGTCCATCTACGTCGATCCGCCAAGCGGGGCTGTCATCGTCAGACTAGATTCGCCGACCCCCTTTGGATTTCCGCCTGAAATCAGTGCGCGAGCCAAAGTGCTGGGGCGTCGGGAGATCGACCACTCACGGCGGCCTCGACGCAGGCGGAAAGCGCGGCAAAACGGACCTGCTTGCCGCTGAGGCCCGGGCCGTAATGGGCGTATTTTCCGGAGTTGGTGAGGATGAGGCGCGCAGCCGGCGGGACGATCGGCTGCATGACGGTGCACCAGCAGGCGTCGCGGACGAAGGTGGCGCCGAAGGCTTCCAGCTCGGCATAGATGCCGGCCTCGACGATCCTGTCGTAAGTGGTACGGCTTACCGTAAGTGTAAGTGTCACGTCCGGGTGTTTGACACGGTCGCGACAGAGGGCGGCGAGTGCCCGGCACTCCTCGAAGGAGAAATGCGGATTGCCGAGGGCCACGAGGTCGACTGTGTCGCCCAGGGTCGGATTGAAGCCGTTCCAGACGACAGAGAGATCGGAGGCCGTGACGGACAGGTGCGGCAGATCGGGGCGGCTCGCCGCGTCACCGAGGGTCGGGGCTTCCGGCGTGACGCCGACGATATGGAACATCGGCGCAGCCGAGGTGGTGGCGAAGGCTGCGCCAAAAGCCTTGAGGTCGTCGGCCGTGGGAGTCGTTGCCTCCAGTCCCGTGATGGCCGGAACGATGTTGGGCGCCAGCGTGCCGATGCGGTAGCCGAGCAGCGGCCAGAAGCTGTCGTCGATGTCATCGGGGCAGCGCACGTCGATCACGAGGCCTGCCTTGCGGTTTTCGTCGAGGTGGCAGCCGGCGAGCGGCGCCCTCCCCGTCAGCGCGATGCAGATGTCGAAGAAGTCCGGATACTTCATCGTGCGGGCGCCGAGCACGCTGTTGGCATAGACGACGGCGTTCGATTCGGCCCAGGCGATGTCCTCGCCCTCGGCCGGCCGGCTCTCCAGCTGATACGGCGCGCAGGTGAAGGTGGGCGTGGCGCCCATGCGGACATAGGCGTCGCCGAGCGCGCTGGCGGCCTTCGAGAGCGTCGGGTCGGTGCCCTGCTCCCGCCAGCGCTGCTGGTCGACGGAGATGGCGTTGAGCGAGGTGGGCACGGTGACGCGACCGCCCCAGGCGGCGAGCCTTTCCGCGAAGTCGAGGCTGGCGGGACCGGTATAGATGCAGCCGTCGACGTGGACCTGGCGGATGTCGATCAGCCGTTCGGCGTTGAGCAGGCCGGCCATGCGGGTGACGATGCGCATCGCTGCCTGCGTCGCCTTCGGGACGTCCGATGACAGGAGGTGGCGGTCGTGATCGGTGAGGTTGAGCTCTATTTGCCGTGCCGGTGCCGGGTCAGGCTCTATGCTCAGGCGATCGACCTGTGCGAGAGCGGCGAAGCGCTCCGGTTCGACTATCGCGACCGGGATCGACAGACCGTACATCTCCTCGGCGACGATGACGCCGAGGGTGAGGATTTCCTCGCGCTGGCAGAAGACGAGGCCGGCTGGCGCCTTGCCATTGGCGATCAGCTGCATCAGCACGGCGCTTCCGGTGCAGGAGCCGCGACCGCCGGGAATGGCGAGGATCGCGCCGGCGATGGAGCGGCCGTGCAGCGGATGGGCCTGATCGATGACGATACCCGTTTCCGGGTCGACGCCGCCCCAGAAGCTGAGCGCGGTATCAGCGAAGAGCACTGGGCCTTCGGCCTTGCCGTCGATCAGCATTTCGGCGTTCAGCGTGGAAGACGAGGATGAGGCAGATGATTGCATGGGACCTTCCGCGACCGGACAGAGGCGGCCAAGTTCGGATTTCTGCTTGCGAAAACGCGGGACTTGGCGTGTCATCCTACCGTCGAATTCAACGGCGAGATTGGCAAGGCAAAATTTTTCAGTGACCCGTGTCGATTCCGTCCGGCCCCGTTCGTCGTGAAATCATGCGCAGAGAATGCGCTGGTTTCGAAAACAGGAGAATGACGATGCGTGTGATGGTTATGGTCAAGGCGACGACGGACAGCGAGGAAGGCATTATGCCGTCCACGGAAATGTTCGAGGCGATGGGCAAGTTCAACGAGGAATTGGCCAAGGCGGGCATCATGCTTTCGGGCGACGGGCTGAAGCCGTCGAAGCTTGGCAAGCGCGTGGCCTTCGATGGCGCCAGCCGGCGGGTGATCGACGGACCGTTTGCCGAGACGAACGAACTGGTGGCCGGCTTCTGGATCTGGGAGGTGAAGGACATGGCCGAGGCGGTGGAATGGGTGAAGCGCTGCCCCAACCCGATGCCGGGTCCGAGCGAGATCGAGATCCGTCCGTTCTACGAGATGGAGGATTTCGCCGATATCGCCTCTTCAGAAGGACAAGCGAGCCATGAGCGGGCCGGCGAGATGATTTCAAAGCGCGGCCAGGGCTGACGCGCCGGACGGAAGGGACGCTGCATGGGGAGAATGATTTTTCGTGAACCTGCCTGTCCGGGATCTCGATGCCTCCGCCGCCTTCTACGAGGCGATCGGGGCGATGCGGAACCCGCAGTTCAGCGACGATTCGGCGAAGTCCTACATGTTCTCCGAGACGATCGCGGTGATGTTGCTGACGCATGCCCGCTACGGGGAGTTCACGAGCAGGCCGATCGGCGACGCACGGGCGGAAAGCCAGGCGCTTCTGGCGATCAGCGTCGACAGCCGCGAGGCGGTGGACGCAACGCTCAACGCCGGCGCGGATGCCGGCGGCACCGCCGACCCCAACCCGCCGCAGGATCACGGCTTCATGTACAGCCGCTCCATCGAGGACCCGGACGGTTACGTCTGGGAACTCGTCTGGATGGACCCGGCGGCCGTCGCCGGCGACATGTCGCTGCAATAGCCGGCGGCATTGACGGGACGGGCATGCCTCTCATAATCGCCGCATGCAGACACCAGACCTAAACAGGACGGTGGAAACCGTCTTCCGCATGGAACGGGCCCGGCTGATCGCCGGGCTCGCCCGAATGGTGCGCGACATCGGCACGGCGGAGGAGCTGGCGCAGGATGCGCTGGTGGCGGCCCTTGCGGACTGGCCGACGTCCGGCGTTCCCGCCAATCCCGGCGCATGGCTGATGGCGACCGCCAAGCGGCGGGCGATCGACGGTTTCCGCCGTCGCAAGATGATCGAGCGGAAACATGCCGAGATCGGGCACGATCCCGACCGGCACGATACCGCGATCGAGGAGATCGAGGCGGCGATGGACGACGATATCGGCGACGAACGGCTGAGCCTGATCTTCACGGCCTGCCACCCGCTGCTCTCGGCCGATGCGAGAGCGGCGCTGACGCTCAGGCTGATCGGCGGGCTGACGGCGGGCGAGATCGCGCGCGCCTTCCTCACGAGCGAGACGACGATCGCGCAGCGGATCGTGCGGGCGAAGAAGACGATCGCGGATGCCGACGTCGATTACGAGGTGCCGCGGGGTGCCGAGCGGGACGCACGGCTGGCCTCGGTGCTGGAGGTCATCTACCTGATCTTCAACGAGGGCTATGCGGCGAGCGCCGGCGAGGATGCGATACGGCCGCAGCTCTGCGCCGAGGCGATGCGGCTCGGGCGCGTGCTCGCAGCCCTGCTGCCGGACGAACCGGAAGTGCTCGGCCTCCTGGCACTCATGGAAATCCAGGCCTCGCGGCTTGCGGCACGGGTCGGACCGGATGGCGTGCCGCTGACGCTCGAACAGCAGAACCGCGGGCGCTGGGATCATCTGCTGATCCGGCGCGGGCTTGCCGCGCTGGAGCGGCTCCGGGCGCTCGATGGCGAGGATGGTTTCTACGCTCTGCAGGCAGCGCTGGCGGCCTGCCATGCTCGCGCCAGACGGTTCGAGGACACGAACTGGGATATGATCGCGGGGCTCTACGACAGGCTTCTGGAGGCAATGCCCTCGCCCATCGTGGCGCTCAATCGCGCGGTGGCGCATGCGATGACGTTTGGGCCGGAGGTGGGGCTGAGTTTGCTCAACGATATCGAGAAAGAACCGAAGCTTTCCGCCTATCCGGCAATGCATGCGGCGAAGGCCGATTTCCTCTACCGGATTGGACAGATGGCCGACGCGCGACGCGCATTTGAACGGGCGGCGGAACTCAGCGAAAATCGCATGGAGCGGACATTTCTTCTCAATCGCGCGGCAGCCTGCCTGCCCTGACACTTCCCGCAAAATCAGAACACCCGACCATGACGGCCGGGTGCCTTGATCCTGTGTAGTCCCCCTCAGAATTGCTTCTTGAAAAGCACCCGGTCGAGTGAGAGATAACCACCGCCAAAAGCCGCATACAGGAAGGCGCCGCCGGTCCAGAAGAGGGAGGCAAGCTCCGCCTTGGACTGGACCTGATGCAGAAAACCGTGGCCGCCATCGGCAAGCCTGGCCAGCGCTTCTGGGGTGAAGAACTCACTGCCGGCTTTCAGCGCGTCGATGCCTGCCTGGGTGAGGAAAGCATCCCCATATGGGTTGGCGCTATGGAAATAGAGCGTGACCGCGAGCATGACACCGTTGGCCAGCGCAGCCGGCCGCGTGAACAGCCCGAGCGCGATCAACAATCCGCCAACGACCTGCAGGAGGGCGAGCGTCGGAGACCAGAGCCAACCGGGATAGAAACCGAGCCTTTCGACGAAGCCGACCTGGGCGAACGGCGCCAGGATCTTCGGCCAGCCTTCGACGACGAGCATGCCGCCGACGGCCAGCCGGAACACACTCCAGGCCATCGGCTGGGCGACGGTATTGTAGAAGGTCGAGAGCGGTGGAATGACCAGCCTGTCTTTTTCGTTGCTGAAAATGGATGCGGTAATCATTGGAAACCTCTTTTTTTCAAGTCCAACCTTTGATGGACCGAGGCTAGCGCAAGCTCCGCGTCAGCACTTGACGCAGGTCAATTTGTTTCTGACCACAACGGTTTTTTTGGATCACGAAGACAGATGGCTGTGCCTGACGCGAGCGATTTTCCGTCTCCCGCCGCGCCGAGCGCCTGTCTGGATATCACTTCGGGATATAAATCTTCTCGCGGATGTGTTTGAGCGACGCGACGATGGTGAAGGTCATCATCACCACAAGCGTCCAGGAGCTCCATTTGCCGAGATGGACCGTGGACCATGCGCCGATCTGGTTCGGGTAGTGCCAGACAGCGAAGAAGGTGGAGATGTTTTCCGCCAGCCAGATGAAGAAGCCGATGAGGATGAAGGAGAGGATCATCGGCATCTTCCGGTCGCGGTCGAAGGGACGGTAGATCACGGTGGCGCGGGCATAAAGTCCGATCGCGAGTGCGGCGATGTACCAGCGGTAGTCGCCGATGAAATGATGAGTGAAGAAATTCACGTAGATCGCCAGCGCGACCATGGCCGCCATCCAGTATGGCGGATGATGGCGGATCCGGACATGCAGCAGGCGCCAGGCCTGGATGATGTAGCTTCCGACGGCAGCATACATAAAGCCGGCGAAGAGCGGCACGCCGAGCACCTTCGTGTAGGCGAAATCCTGGTAGGACCAGGACTGGATGGCCCCCGACACCTTGAACACTTCCAGCGCAAAACCCACCACATGGAACAGGCAGATCGCTTTCAGTTCGTCGACCGTTTCAAGCTTCGACCAGACCATGAAAATCTGGATGGCGATGGCGATAATCAATAGAAGATCGTAGCGCGAGATGCCGAACAGGCCTTCGCGCGGGGTCGCGAAGATCGACACGAAGAACAGGCCGGCGAAGAGGCAGGCACGGGCTTCCTTGATGCCGAACAGAAGGAACTCGACGGCGAAGCGGCGGAAACCGGAGAGTTCCGGCGCCGGAGGCGGATCGACCAACGCGCGGTCGAGACCTTCGAGCCCGGAAAGGCGTTGAATGGGTAGAGTGGTCATCCTGTGGTCCGTCCCGTCGCCAGCACTTGCCTCTGCGTATACTCCAGTTAGAAGGAGCGGATGGACAAAATGAAGGCAATCCACAAGAGCCGGCTCCGGCGAATAGGCGCTGCGGCGCTGGTGATTGCGACCGGCACGATACTTCGGCTCGCGGGCTACGAAGCCGGCCTGCCCTACTGGTTCGTCAAGTATGGCGGATCGCTGCTCTGGGGGGTGATGGTCTATCTGCTGGTGACGGTGATCGTGCCGGACCGCCCGCGACTACAGGTCCCGCTTTCGGTCGTCATTGCCGTGACGGTGGAGCTCATCAGGCTTTACCACACACCCTGGCTAGACGCGTTCCGCCTGACGCTCGCCGGCGCGCTGCTGCTCGGCCGCATCTTCTCCGTCTGGAACATCGTCGCCTATATCGCCGGGATTACGGTCGCGGCAGTAGCCGACCACGCTCTGCGCACCCGCCATCAGACGACATAACGCAGAAAAGCCGGGTGAACGCTCACCCGGCTTTTCTTATCCCCTTAGGGGAAGAACCTTACGCTGCTTCAGCTTCGGCTTCGGCGGCGACGCGGGCCTTGTCGGCTGCTCCCTTGGCATCGACGTCGCGCTCGACGAATTCGATGACGGCGAGCGGAGCATTGTCGCCCTGGCGGAAGCCGGCCTTCATGATGCGCAGGTAGCCGCCGTTACGCGAAGCGTAGCGTGTGGCGATGGCATCGAACAGCTTGCGGACGGCGTCTTGGTCCTTGATCTGCGAGATGGCCTGACGACGAGCGTGCAGGTCGCCGCGCTTGCCGAGGGTCACCAGCTTCTCGACGATCGGGCGAATTTCCTTCGCCTTCGGGAGCGTCGTGACGATCTGCTCATGGGTGATGAGCGAAGCCGCCATGTTAGCGAACATCGCCTTACGGTGGCTGGCGGTACGGTTCAGCTTGCGGCCGGAATTCTGGTGGCGCATTGCTATTCTCCTTTAGTGCAGGCTCTCTCTCAGAGGCTGCCGTTTCCTGACACATACGGGCATTCGCCCGCAGTTTGACTGGAAAAGGCAGAGGTAAACCTGCCTTTTTTGTTTCTTAGTACTGGTCTTCGTAACGCTTGGCCAGATCTTCGATGTTCTCGGGCGGCCATGCCGGCACTTCCATGCCGAGGTGCAGGCCCATGGAAGCGAGAACTTCCTTGATCTCGTTCAGCGACTTGCGGCCGAAGTTCGGCGTGCGCAGCATCTCTGCCTCGGTCTTCTGGATCAGATCGCCGATGTAAACGATGTTGTCGTTCTTCAGGCAGTTTGCCGAGCGGACCGAAAGTTCCAGCTCGTCGACCTTCTTGAGCAGCGCCGGGTTGAAGGCGAGTTCGGTGACCGACTCTTCCTCGACTTCCTTCTGCGGCTCGTCGAAGTTGACGAAGACGCCAAGCTGGTCCTGGAGGATGCGGGCCGCGAAGGCGACAGCATCTTCACCGGTGACCGAGCCATCGGTTTCGATGGTCATGGTCAGCTTGTCGTAGTCGAGAACCTGGCCCTCGCGGGTGTTTTCGACCTTGTAGGAGACCTTCTTGACCGGCGAGTAGAGGCTATCGACGGGGATGAGGCCGATCGGAGCATCTTCAGCGCGGTTGCGCTCTGCAGGCACGTAGCCCTTGCCGTTGTTGACGGTGAATTCCATGCGGATTTCAGCACCGTCGTCCAGCGTGCAGATCACGTGGTCGGGGTTCAGGATCTCGATGTCGCCGACCGTCTGGATATCGCCAGCGGTGACCACGCCCGGGCCCTGCTTGCGCACGACCATGCGCTTCGCGTCATCGCCGTCCATCTTGATGGCGATTTCCTTGATGTTGAGCACGATGTCGGTCACGTCCTCCCGGACGCCCGGGATCGACGAGAACTCATGCAACACGCCGTCGATCTGGACCGCGGTTACAGCGGCACCACGAAGCGACGACAAGAGAACGCGGCGCAGCGAGTTGCCGAGCGTGAGGCCGAAACCCCGCTCCAGCGGCTCGGCGACGAGCGTTGCCTTCGTGCGACCGGACGAAGTGAACTCCACCTTGTTCGGCTTGATCAGTTCCTGCCAGTTCTTCTGAATCATGTTTTTACCTTCCTGTCGCCGACACCATCCAATCGTGCCGGCCGAGCCTTAGAAGCACCGAAGGAGCGCGGCCCGCGCTCCCCGGCTGGACGATTGATGATCAGACGCGGCGCTTCTTGCGCGGGCGGCAGCCGTTGTGAGGGATCGGGGTCACATCGCGGATCGAGGTGATCATGAAGCCGGCAGCCTGGAGGGCGCGCAGAGCGGATTCACGACCCGAACCCGGACCGCAAACTTCCACTTCGAGAGACTTCATGCCGTGTTCCTGGGCCTTCTTGGCGCAGTCTTCAGCAGCGATCTGGGCGGCGAACGGAGTCGACTTGCGCGAACCCTTGAAACCCTTGGCACCGGCCGACGACCAGGCAATTGCGTTGCCCTGCGCGTCGGTTATGGTGATCATCGTGTTGTTGAACGTCGAGTTCACGTGCGCTACGCCCGACGAGATGTTCTTGCGTTCGCGACGGCGGACGCGGGTGGCTTCCTTGGCCATGTTTTCCCTTTCATGGATCTCAGCGCCGCCGTAATTCCAGCGGCTACACCTGGAAAGGGCCCGTTGGCCCCCGCCAAACTCAAAGAAGGCCGGCACTGACGCGCCAGCCCTCCATCCGGAAAAATCCGGAAATTACTTCTTCTTGCCTGCGATCGCCTTCGCCGGACCCTTGCGGGTACGAGCGTTGGTGTGCGTGCGCTGACCGCGGACCGGAAGGCCACGACGGTGACGCAGACCGCGGTAGCAACCAAGGTCCATCAGACGCTTGATGTTCATCGCGGTCTCGCGACGCAGGTCGCCTTCGACCTGGTAGTCGCGGTCAATGGTTTCGCGGATCTGCAGGATCTCGGCGTCCGTCAGCTGATGGACGCGCTTCTCGGCCGGAATACCGACCTTCTCGACGATTTCCTGTGCGAACTTCGGGCCGATCCCGTGAATGTAGCGCAACGCGATAACAACGCGCTTTGCAGTCGGGATGTTGACGCCAGCGATACGTGCCACGCCTATTCTCCTTGCGTTCCAGTTGCCATCCGGCAAGTGGTGTCTCGTTATTGCGGCCGAACGGCCACCATTTTCAGATACGGGTCCCGACAAGTCAAAACGACCGAACCCGGTCTCTCCTCCGGAGAGAACGCGCCGATCGCTCAAATGTCGCGAGTTGGCGCGGTGTTTAACGGAATCAGTCGACAAAAGCAACCGGGCCCGAAAAGATTCTTTCCCCGCCGGCGTCACAGGCCGGCAAGCACTTTCTCGATCGAAGCCGTGACTTCATCGATCTCAGCCATGCCGTCTACGCTCTTCAGCTTGCCCTTGGCATAGTAGTAGCCGATCAGCGGCGAGGTCTTCTTGTAGTAGTCCTGAAGACGGGTCGTCATGGTCTCGGCGTTGTCGTCCGGACGGCGCTTGAACTCCGTCGAACCGCACTTGTCGCAGACGCCCTCGACCTTCGGCTTCTGCAGCCGGTCATGGTAGCCGGCGCCGCAGTTGGCGCACGTATAACGACCGGCGACGCGGTCCACCAGAACCGAATCATTCACCTGCAATTCGATCACCACGTCGAGCTGCATCTTCTTGTCAGCAAGCATGGCCTCGACGGCGTCAGCCTGCACCAGGGTGCGGGGGTAGCCATCCAGGATGAAGCCATTGGCGCAATCGGGCGCATCGATTCGCTCGGACACGATGGCATTGACGATATCGTCGGACACCAGATTGCCGGCGTCCATCACGGCTTTCGCACGCTTGCCGACTTCGGTTCCAGCGCTGACGGCAGCCCGCAGCATGTCACCGGTCGAGAGTTGCGGGATCCCGTGCTTCTCGACGATACGCTGGGCCTGGGTGCCCTTCCCTGCACCCGGCGGCCCCAAAAGTATAAGTCTCATCGTCCCCTCTTTCCTCCACGCAACTTCGACTTCTTGATCAGACCCTCATACTGCTGAGCGATGAGGTGTCCCTGGATCTGCGCTACCGTATCAAGGGTTACGCTGACGACGATCAAAAGAGAAGTACCACCAAGGGCTAATGGGATGCCCGTGCGCGCAACGAGGATTTCCGGAAGAATGCAGACGAAAACAAGGTAGAGAGCGCCGACAACCGTGATGCGGGTCAGCACATAATCGATGTATTCGGCGGTGCGTTCGCCCGGACGGATGCCCGGAATGAAGCCGCCATGCTTCTTCAGATTGTCAGCGGTGTCCTTCGGATTGAAGACAATCGCCGTATAGAAGAAGGCGAAAAAGGCGATCAGCATGCCGTAGAGCAGCATGTAAACAGGCTGGCCATGTCCAAGCATGGAAATGACCGAGGTCGCCCAGGCCGGAAGCTGCGAGGTGCCGGCAAAGCCCGCCGCAGTCGCCGGCAGGAGAAGCAGCGACGACGCGAAGATGGCCGGGATCACGCCCGAGGTATTGAGCTTCAGCGGCAGGTGCGAGGTATCGCCCTGGAACATCCGGTTGCCAACCTGACGCTTCGGATACTGGATCAGAAGGCGACGCTGGGCGCGCTCGACGAAGACGATCAGGGCGATAACGCCGATTGCGACCAAGATGACCGTCAGAATCAGCGCGGTCGACAGAGCGCCGGTGCGGCCGAGATCGAGGGTATGGGCGAGCGCCGTCGGCAGGCCGGCGGCGATGCCGGCGAAGATGATCAGCGAAATGCCGTTGCCGATGCCGCGCGAGGTGATCTGCTCACCGAGCCACATCAGGAACATCGTGCCGCCAAGCAGGGTGATGACGGTGGAAATGCGGAAGAACCAGCCCGGATCCATGACGATCCCCTGCCCGCTCTCGAGGCCGACCGCAATCCCGTAGGCCTGCAGCGTGCCGAGTAGCACGGTACCGTAACGAGTGTACTGGTTGATGATCTTGCGGCCCTGCTCGCCTTCCTTCTTCAGGTTCTCGAGCGTCGGCACGACCGACGTCATCAGCTGCACGATGATCGACGCGGAAATGTAGGGCATGATGCCCAGCGCGAAGATCGCCATGCGCTCGACGGCGCCGCCAGCGAACATGTTGAAGAGACCGAGGATACCGCTCGACTGGCCCTGGAAGGCGGCCGCATAGGCTTCCGGGTTAAGACCGGGAAGCGGAATGTGGGTGCCGAGACGGTAGACCAGAAGGGCAGCCAGGGTGAACCACAAACGCTTCTTCAGATCCTCCGCCTTGGAGAAGGTCGAGATGCTGAGGTTCGAGGCCAGTTGTTCCGCTGCAGAAGCCATGAAATTCTCCGCGTACCGAAACCGGCGCCACGGAACGCGGCAGGCCGGAAAACGTATTCAATCTTTTCGGAAAACCGGGCGCGGAGAGCGTGTCACTTGCCTCACCCTTGTTTTCCAGAATCCCCCGGAAGACGAAACGGCGTCATTCCGTCCTTTGGAATGTGAGGCTCACATATGGGAGAAAAATCGCCCGGTGTGAAGCACCCCGGGCGATAAAGTCTTAAAACTTCACTCGGCCGTTTCAGCGGCTGCAACGAGCAGCTTGATCGAACCGCCAGCCTTTTCGATCTTTTCGATCGCGGCCTTGGAAGCGCCGGCGACTTCGAGCGAAAGCTTCGCCTTCAGTTCACCGTCGGAGAGAACGCGAACGCCGTCCTTCGGGCGACGGATCACGCCGGCAGCCTTGAGGGCAGCAGCGTCGATCGTTGCCTTGGCGTCGAGCTTCTTGGCATCGATCGCAGCCTGGATACGGCCAACCGAAACGGTGACGTAATCAGATGCGAAGATGTTGTTGAAGCCGCGCTTCGGCAGGCGACGGTAGATCGGCATCTGACCGCCTTCGAAGCCGTTGATGGCTACGCCGGAACGGGCCTTCTGACCCTTGACGCCGCGACCACCGGTCTTGCCCTTGCCGGAGCCGATACCGCGACCTACGCGGATACGATCCTTGGACGCGCCTTCGTTGTCCTTGATTTCATTCAGTTTCATGACGTTTTCCTCCGTCTCACTTCTCGTCGACGACGCGAACGAGATGCTGGACAGCACGGATCATGCCGCGAACCGAAGGAGTGTCTTCCAGGGTACGGACACGGTGCATCTTGTTGAGACCCAGACCGATCAGCGTCTTGCGCTGGATTTCCGGGCGGCGGATAGGCGAACCGATCTGTTCGATCGTGACCGTCTTTGCTTCAGTCTTCTTCGTAGCCTTAGCCATGGATCAGACCCTCTTATTCTTCAGCCGAGTTGCCGGAGACGGCACGACGAGCCTGGAGCGTGGCGTATTTCAGGCCGCGCTGAGCTGCGATGTCCTTCGGGTGAACCTGGTGCTTCAGGGCGTCGAAGGTTGCACGAACCATGTTGTAGGGGTTCGACGAACCGGTCGACTTGGCGACAACGTCATGCATGCCGAGCGTTTCGAAAACGGCGCGCATCGGACCACCGGCGATGATACCGGTACCGGCCTTGGCGGCGCGCAGCAGAACCTTGCCGGCGCCATGGCGGCCGTGAACGTCGTGATGCAGCGTACGGCCGTCGCGCAGCGGTACGAAGATCAGGTCGCGCTTGGCGGCTTCGGTGGCCTTGCGGATCGCTTCCGGCACTTCGCGTGCCTTGCCGTGGCCGAAGCCGACGCGGCCCTTCTGGTCACCAACGACGACGAGAGCGGCAAAGCCGAAACGACGGCCGCCCTTCACCACCTTGGCGACGCGGTTGATGGCGACCAGCTTGTCGACAAACTCGCTATCGCGCTCTTCACGGTTCTGACGGTCGTCCCGCGAACCACGCTTTTCCTGTGCCATTGTCCTCTTCCTTTTTCTTTTCCGGGTGCAATCGGCAGATTACAAAAAACACGCCCTTCCCTTTTCGGTTCGGGCGATCGTGGAGCCGGCCGGAAGGCCGGAAAGCCGCCCGGCGAACCGGGCGGCAATTCATTAGAAGTTCAGACCACCTTCGCGGGCTGCCTCGGCGAGAGCCTTGATGCGGCCGTGATAGATGAAGGCGCCGCGGTCGAAGACGACATCCTTGACGCCAGCCTTCGACGCGCGCTCGGCTACGAGCTTGCCGACAGCAGCGGCTGCTGCGATATCGGCGCCGGTCTTCAGGCCCTTCTTCAGATCGCCATCGAGGGTCGATGCAGCGGCCAGGGTGCGGCCAGCGACATCGTCGATGATCTGAGCGTAGATGTTCTTCGACGAGCGATGTACCGACAGACGCGGACGGCCGTTGGCCACCGCCTTGATCTGGCGCCGTACGCGATTGGCACGACGAACAAGTGCTTCTTTTCTGCTTGCCATTTCGCGCGTTCCTTACTTCTTCTTGCCTTCTTTGCGGACAATCCGCTCTTCGGCATACTTGACGCCCTTGCCCTTGTAAGGCTCGGGGCCGCGATATTCGCGGATCTCGGCTGCGACCTGGCCAACCTGCTGCTTGTTGATGCCGGTGACGATGATTTCGGTCGGCTTCGGTACAGCGATGGTGATGCCCTGCGGCGGCTCATAGACGACGTCGTGGCTGAAGCCGAGCGCCAGCTGCAGATTCTTGCCCTGCATGGCGGCGCGATAACCAACGCCGTTGATTTCGAGCTTGCGCTCGTAACCGTCCTTAACGCCCTTGAAGATGTTCTCGACCATCGTGCGGGACATGCCCCACTTGGAACGAGCACCCTTGGAGTCGTTGATCGGCTGGACGACAACGGCGTTGTCTTCGAGCTTCACGGAGATATCGTCATTCGCGACGAAGAACAGTTCGCCCTTCGGACCCTTTGCCGTGACCTTCTGGCCATCGACAGCAGCAGTCACACCTGCCGGAACCGGAACGGGCTTCTTACCGATACGAGACATAGTTTTTATCCTGTCTGTTCGCTATGGAGTTCCCCTGCGCTGTCTTAGAAGACAGAGCAGAGAACCTCGCCACCAACGTTCTGTTCGCGAGCCTGGTGATCGGCCATCACGCCCTTCGGAGTCGAAAGGATGGTGATGCCGAGGCCGTTCGCGACCTGCGGAATGGACTTGACCGAGACATAAACTCGGCGGCCCGGCTTGGACACGCGGCCGATCTCACGGATCACCGGCGCGCCTTCATAGTACTTCAGCTCGATCTGGAACTCGGTCTTGCCGGTCTCGAACTCCACTTCGGAGTAGCCGCGGATGTAACCCTCGGCCTGGAGAACGTCGAGAACGCGAGCACGCAGCTTGGAGGCCGGAGTGGACACCGTCGACTTGCGGCGGTGGATACCATTCCGGATACGGGTGAGCATATCGCCCAACGGATCAGTCATCGTCATTTGCCCGTCTCCTTACCAGCTCGACTTCACAATGCCCGGCACCTTGCCGAGATTGCCCAGCTCGCGAAGCGCGATACGCGACATCTTGAGCTTGCGGTAGAACGCGCGCGGACGACCGGTGACTTCGCAACGGTTGCGAATACGGGTCTTGGAGCCATCGCGCGGAAGTTCCGCGAGCTTCAGGGTTGCCTTGAACCGGTCTTCGATCGGAAGGGTCTGGTTCATGATGATCGCCTTCAGGGCAGCGCGCTTGGCGGCCTGGTTGGCGGCGGTCTTGCGGCGGCGCTTGTTCTTTTCAACTGCGCTTGTCTTCGCCATATTGAGATCCTCTCTACGCTCGTCGTTACGGTTACTGACGGAACGGGAAGTTGAACTCTGTCAAAAGAGCCCGTGCTTCGTCGTCGGTCGGAGCCGTCGTGCAAACGATGATGTCCATGCCCCACATCTGATCAACCTTGTCGTAGTTGATCTCGGGGAAGACGATGTGTTCCTTAATGCCCATGGCGAAGTTGCCACGGCCGTCAAAGCTCTTCGGATTCAGGCCGCGGAAGTCGCGAACGCGCGGCAGCGCGATGTTGACCAGGCGATCCAGGAATTCATACATGCGGGCGCCACGGAGGGTGACCTTCGCGCCGATCGGCATGCCTTCGCGAACCTTGAAGCCTGCGATCGAGTTGCGGGCACGGGTGATGACCGGCTTCTGGCCAGCGATCGCCGCGAGGTCCGCAGCTGCAACGGTGGGCTTCTTGGAGTCGGCAGTCGCCTCGCCCACACCCATGTTGATCACGATCTTTTCAAGCTTCGGGATCTGCATCTCGTTGGAGTAGGAGAACTTCTCCTGCATGGCCTTGCGGATGCGGGAAACGTATTCCACCTTGAGACGCGGCTCGTACTTTGCCTCAGCCATCGATCACTTCTCCCGAACGCTTGGCCACACGCACCTTCTTGCCGTCAACGACCTGGAAACCGACGCGGGTCGGCTTGCCGTCCTTGTCGGCAATCGCCAGGTTGGACAGATGGATGGGGGCTTCCTTGTTGATGATACCCGCTTCCTGGGTCTGGGTCTGGCGCTGGTGACGCTTGACCATATTGATGCCACGGACGACCGCGCGGTCCTCCTTCGGCATGACCTGAAGCACTTCGCCGGAACGACCCTTGTCCTTGCCGGCCAGAATGACGACCTTGTCGCCCTTGCGGATCTTCTGCATCGCTATCGCTCCCTTACAGTACTTCCGGAGCCAGCGAGATGATCTTCATGTGGTTCTTGGCGCGAAGTTCACGCGGAACCGGTCCGAAGATACGGGTGCCGATCGGCTCTTTCTTGTTGTCGATGAGGACGGCAGCGTTGGTGTCGAAACGGATGACACTGCCGTCAGCGCGGCGGATGTCCTTGGCGGTACGAACAACAACCGCCTTCATCACGTCACCCTTCTTCACGCGGCCGCGCGGAATGGCTTCCTTGATCGAAACGACAATGATGTCGCCGACCGAAGCGTACTTGCGCTTGGAGCCGCCCAGCACCTTGATGCACATGACACGACGCGCGCCGGAATTGTCGGCAACGTCGAGGTTAGTCTGCATCTGAATCATGTCAGGTCGCCTTCTTGTTGTAACCGGGACGGTTGGGCGCGATGCCCCCTATTCCGGCTTATGAAATATTCGAATTGTCGCGCGGGAGGGACTTTGCCAAGGTGGTTTCCCAGAAAGGGACCTTCCGAGCGCTCAAAGCAAAAGAACGCTCCGGAGGAGCGTTCTGACGCCAGTGGGGTGCTTCATACAGGATTCTGCGCCGGACGCAAGGCCCAGACGCAGAAAGTGAAGCAATTAAGCCTGGGCGGCAACAACCGTCCAGCGCTTGTCCTTGGAGATCGGTGCGCATTCCTCGATGGAAACGACATCACCTACCTTGTACTGGTTGTTCTCGTCATGCGCCTTGTACTTCTTCGACCGGCGAACGGTCTTCTGAAGCAGAGGGTGCGCGAAGCGGCGCTCGACGCGGACAACAACGGTCTTCTCGTTCTTGTCGGAAACGACTACGCCCTGCAGAATGCGTTTCGGCATATTATTCTTCCTTTAGGCCTTGGCTTCTGCCGCCTTCTGGCGGGCAATGGTTTTCACGCGGGCGATGTCCTTGCGAACCTCGTCGATGCGAGAGGACTTCTCAAGCTGGCCGGTGGCCTTCTGGAAGCGCAGGTTGAACTGCTCCTTCTTCAGGTCTGCCAGCTTGTCCTTCAACTGATCGGCGCTCATGGCGCGAACGTCTGCGGCTTTCATGGTGCTGAACCTCACTCTGCAATGCGCTGTACGAAGCGCGTCGTGACCGAGAGCTTGGCAGAACCGAGGCGCAGAGCCTCGCGTGCGATCTCTTCCGATACGCCGTCGATCTCGAACATGATACGACCGGGCTTGACCTTGCATGCCCAGTATTCAACCGAACCCTTACCCTTACCCATACGAACTTCGGTGGGCTTGGCCGTGACCGGGACGTCCGGGAATACACGGATCCACACACGACCAGCACGCTTCATGTAGCGGGTGATCGCACGACGGGCTGCTTCGATTTCGCGTGCGTTCACACGGTTCGGTTCCAGAGCCTTGAGGCCGTATTCACCGAAAGCCAGGTCAAAACCGCCCTTGGCGACGCCCTTGATGCGACCCTTGAACTGCTTGCGGTATTTTGTACGCTTTGGCTGCAACATTTTCTTACTTCTCCGAGCTTATCTTTCGCCAGCGTTGATCAAGCGTTTTCGCGTTCGCGGCGACGGTCGCCACGATCGCCGCGTTCACCACGGCTTGCCGGACCCTGTGCATCGCCTTCCATGGCGCGACGCTCGGATGCCATCGGGTCGTGCTCAAGGATTTCGCCCTTGAAGATCCAGACCTTGATGCCGCAGATACCGTAAGCGGTTTCTGCCTCGGCCGTGCCGTAGTCGATGTCGGCGCGCAGCGTGTGCAGCGGCACGCGACCTTCGCGATACCATTCCGTACGGGCGATTTCAGCGCCGCCGAGACGGCCGGCGCAGGTGATCTTGATGCCTTCGGCACCCAGACGCATGGCCGACTGAACGGCGCGCTTCATGGCGCGACGGAATGCGATACGACGCTCGAGCTGCTGGGCGATCGACTGTGCGACCAGCGTTGCGTCGATTTCCGGCTTGCGCACTTCAACGATGTTGAGGTGCGTTTCGGAATTGGTCATCGACGAAATCTTCTTGCGAAGCTTCTCGATGTCCGCACCCTTCTTGCCGATGATCAGACCCGGGCGAGCCGAGTGGATCGTGACGCGGCACTTCTTGTGCGGGCGCTCGATGACGACCTTGGCGATACCGGCCTGCTTCAGCTCCGACATCAGATACTTGCGGATCTTCAGGTCTTCGTGAAGGAGCTGGCCGTATTCGGCGTTGTCGGCGAACCAACGGCTATCCCAGGTACGGTTGATGCCGAGGCGGAAGCCGATCGGATTGATTTTCTGACCCATTATGCGGCCTCCCCTTTGGCTTCAACTTCGCGAACCACGATGGTCAGGTGCGCGAACGGCTTTTCGATGCGGGATGCACGGCCACGGCCACGGGCGTGGAAGCGCTTCATGACGATCGACTTGCCGACATAGGCCTCAGCGACGATCAGCTGATCGACGTCGAGGTCGTGGTTGTTCTCGGCGTTTGCGATCGCCGATTCCAGCGTCTTCTTGACGGTGCCGGCGATGCGCTTGCGCGAGAATTCGAGATCGGCGAGCGCACGATCAACCTTCTTGCCGCGGATCATGGCGGCAACCAGGTTCAGCTTCTGCGGGCTGACGCGAAGCGTGCGGGCGACTGCCTGTGCTTCGTTGTCCTTCAGCCGGCGTTCGGTCTTTGCCTTCGCCATGATTACTTCCTCTTCGCCTTCTTGTCCGCGCCGTGACCGTAATAGGTCCGGGTCGGAGCGAATTCACCGAACTTGTGACCGACCATGTCTTCGTTGACGCTGACCGGAACGTGCTTGGAGCCGTTGTAGACGCCGAAGGTGAGACCGACGAACTGCGGCAGGATCGTGGAGCGACGGCTCCAGATCTTGATCACTTCACTGCGGCCGCCTGTGCGAACCTTCTCTGCCTTTGCGAGAAGATAGCCGTCGACAAACGGGCCTTTCCATACTGAACGAGCCATTTCTGACTAACCTCTCTTACTTCTTCTTCAGGTGGCGCGAGCGCATGATGAACTTGTCGGTCGACTTGTTCGAACGAGTCCGCTTGCCCTTGGTCGGCTTGCCCCACGGGGAAACCGGGTGACGACCACCGGACGTGCGGCCTTCACCACCGCCGTGCGGGTGGTCGACCGGGTTCATGACGACACCGCGGTTATGCGGGGTCTTGCCGCGCCAACGGGTACGACCAGCCTTGCCGTCGTTGATGTTGCCGTGGTCCGGGTTGGAGACGGCGCCGATCGTTGCAAGGCAGGAGCCGTGCACCAGGCGCTGTTCACCCGAGTTCAGACGAAGGATCGCCATGCCGGCATCGCGGCCGACCAGCTGAACGTAGGTGCCTGCCGAACGGGCGATCTGGCCACCCTTGCCCGGCTTCATCTCGACGTTGTGAACGATCGAGCCAACCGGGATGTACTGCAGTGGCATGGTGTTGCCGGGCTTGACGTCGACAGCCTTGTCCGAAGCGATGACCTTGTCGCCTGCAGCAAGACGCTGCGGAGCGAGGATGTAGGCCTGTTCGCCATCGGCGTAGTTGACGAGCGCGATGAACGCCGTGCGGTTCGGGTCGTATTCCAGACGCTCTACGGTGCCTTCGACGTCGAACTTGCGACGCTTGAAGTCAACGAGACGGTAGGTACGCTTGTGACCACCGCCGATGAAGCGGGCGGTGATCCGGCCGAGGTTGTTACGGCCGCCGCTCTTGGAAAGACCTTCCGTCAGAGCCTTGACCGGCTTGCCCTTGTAGAGCTGCGAACGGTCGACGATAACCAGCTGGCGCTGGCTCGGCGTGGTCGGGTTGAAGCTTTTCAATGCCATTTTACTTGTTCCCTAGCTCAGATGCCGGTCGACACGTCGATGGACTGTCCGTCGGCGAGCGTAACGATCGCCTTCTTCACGTCCTTCTGCTTGCCGGCGAAGCCGCGGAAACGCTTAACCTTGCCCTTGCGGAGCAGCGTGTTGACGGCCTTGACCTTGACGCCGAAGAGAGCCTCGACAGCAGCCTTGATTTCCGGCTTGCTGGCGCCCTTGGCGACGTTGAAGACGACCTGGTTCTGTTCGGATACCAGGGTCGACTTTTCGGTGATCGACGGAGAGACGATCACGTCGTAGTGGCGAAGATCAGTCATTTGAACCGCTCCTCCAGAGCTTCAACCGCAGCCTTGGACAGCACGAGCTTGCCGCGGCGCAGGATGTCGTAAACGTTGATGCCCTGAACCGGCAGAACATCGATGTTCGGGATGTTGGCCGCAGCGAGCTTGAAGTTGTTGTCGAGTTCAGCGCCGCCGATCAGCAGGGCGTTGCTGAAGCCGAGCGACGCCAGCGTGCCGGCGAGCGCCTTAGTCTTGGCTTCGGCCGCGACCAGGTTGTCGACGATGATCAGGTCTTCAGCCTTCAGCTTGGCCGAAAGAGCGTGACGCAGAGCAAGAGCGCGAACCTTCTTCGGCAGGTCGTGGGCGTGGCTGCGAACAACCGGACCATGTGCACGACCACCGCCGCGGAACTGCGGAGCGCGAGCCGAGTGGTGGCGAGCGCGACCGGTGCCCTTCTGCTTGTACATCTTCGAACCGGTACGAGAAACCTCGGAACGGCCCTTGGACTTGTGGGTGCCCTGCTGCTTCTTGGCGAGCTGCCAGCGAACGACGCGGGCAATGATGTCCTCGCGCGGCTCAAGGCCGAAAATCGCATCCGACAGGGAAACCTTGCCGGCGTCTTTGCCCTCGAGGGTCTTGACGTTCAATTCCATTGGTTTGGCTCCCTTACTTCGATGCCGACTTGACGGCGTCGCGGACGATGATCCAGGAACCCTTGGAACCGGGAACGGCGCCCTTCACAAGGATCAAACCGCGATCTTCATCGGTCGAAACGACTTCGAGATTCTGCGTGGTGACGCGCGTCTGGCCCATGTGACCAGCCATGCGCTTGCCCTTCCAGACCTTGCCCGGATCCTGGTTGTTACCGGTCGAACCGTGCGAGCGGTGCGAAACCGATACACCGTGCGTGGCACGGAGACCGCCGAAGTTGTGGCGCTTCATCGCACCGGCAAAACCCTTACCGATGGTGGTGCCGGTCACGTCGACCAGCTGGCCAGCCGAAAAGTGGCCGGCCGTCAGCTGTGCGCCGACGTCCAGCAGGTTATCTTCGGAAACGCGGAATTCTACGAGCTTGGCCTTCGGCTCGACCGAGGCGGCAGCGAAGTGGCCGCGCAGGCCCTTCGTGGTATTCTTGACCTTCGACGAGCCGGCACCGAGCTGAAGCGCGGTATAGCCATTCTTGTCGGCGGTGCGCTGAGCCACGACCTGAACGTTGTCGAGACGCAGAACTGTTACCGGGACATGCTCACCGGCGTCGTTATAGACGCGGGTCATTCCCACTTTCTGTGCAATCACACCTGAACGCATGGTTCATTCCTCTTGAGAGTCGCGGCCGGGACCATGAGGTCACGGCCTTTCCTCTTTGTTTAAGGATTCCACTCAGGCCCTTCCGAACCTTCGGGTTTCCCGTTTCGAGAAGTCGTTGGCAGGTCTTGCCACGTACCTTCCTTGTTATTTCGGCTCTCGCCGGAATTCCTTAGAGCTTGATCTCGACGTCAACACCCGCCGCCAAATCGAGCTTCATCAGCGCGTCTACGGTCTGGGGGGTCGGATCAACGATGTCGAGAAGGCGCTTGTGCGTGCGCATCTCGAACTGCTCACGGCTCTTCTTGTCGACGTGAGGCGAACGGTTGACCGTGAACTTTTCAATGCGGGTCGGAAGCGGAACCGGGCCGCGTACGCTTGCACCGGTGCGCTTGGCAGTGGAGACGATCTCCCGCGTGGAGGCATCGAGAACCCGGTGATCAAACGCCTTCAGGCGGATGCGGATATTCTGGCCGTTCATTCGACTTGTCCTTGTTTCTTTTCTTGCGTCCCGCATACGCAGAGACAGTGAATTACCAATTACTGGCCGGCCCCTGATTTTCAAAAATCACACGGACATCAAGGATGCCCCTGTCACTTCACTCAGAATAAGGAGCCCTGCCCCGCCATCCCAATCGAGACGACCAAATTGCAGCGCTAACGTCGGGAGGAGCAAATCACCGCCCGACTCCATTCGTGGCGGCGACATATACCCTCACCGCCTTTTCGTCAATGGCCTACGGGCCAAACGACGCGACTTCCTGGCATGCGCGACGCGCATGGGGTTTTCCAACCCTGAAACCGACAATCGGCCCCGCAACCCGATGGGTGCGGGGCCGATCGTATCTGCATTACTCGATGATCGAAGCGACGATGCCGGCGCCGACGGTGCGGCCGCCTTCGCGGATCGCGAAGCGCAGCTTTTCTTCCATCGCGATCGGAACGATCAGCTCAACGGCAACGGTCACGTTGTCGCCAGGCATGACCATTTCCGTGCCTTCCGGAAGCGTCACGATGCCCGTCACGTCCGTCGTGCGGAAGTAGAACTGCGGACGGTAGTTCGTGAAGAACGGCGTATGACGGCCGCCCTCTTCCTTCGTCAGGATGTAGGCTTCTGCCATGAACTTCTTGTGCGGCTTGACCGAACCCGGCTTGCACAGGATCTGACCACGCTCGACGCCGTTACGGTCGACGCCGCGAAGCAGCGCGCCGATGTTGTCGCCAGCCTGGCCCTGGTCGAGCAGCTTGCGGAACATTTCAACGCCCGTGCAGGTCGTCTTCGTCGTCGGACGGATGCCGACGATTTCGATTTCCTCGCCGACCTTGACGATACCACGCTCAACGCGACCGGTCACAACCGTACCACGGCCCGAGATCGAGAACACGTCTTCGATCGGCATCAGGAACGGCTGGTCGATCGGACGCTCAGGCGTCGGGATGTAGGCGTCAACAGCGGCCATCAGCTCGCGGATCGCGTCTTCACCGATCTTCTTGTCCGAATCTTCAAGAGCAGCAAGCGCCGAACCCTTGATGACCGGGATGTCGTCGCCCGGGAAGTCGTAGGACGACAGAAGTTCGCGAACTTCCAGTTCGACGAGCTCGAGAAGCTCGGCGTCGTCAACCTGGTCGACCTTGTTCAGGAACACAACGATCGCCGGAACGCCAACCTGACGGGCGAGCAGGATGTGCTCGCGGGTCTGCGGCATCGGGCCGTCGGCAGCCGAGCAAACCAGGATCGCGCCGTCCATCTGGGCAGCACCGGTGATCATGTTCTTGACGTAGTCGGCGTGGCCGGGGCAGTCGACGTGCGCATAGTGACGGTTCGGCGTCTCGTACTCGACGTGTGCCGTCGAAATCGTGATGCCGCGCGCCTTTTCTTCCGGGGCAGCGTCGATCTGGTCGTACGCCTTGAACTCGCCGAAGTACTTCGTGATCGCCGCCGTCAGCGACGTCTTGCCATGGTCAACGTGGCCGATCGTGCCAATGTTAACGTGAGGCTTGTTGCGCTCAAACTTACTCTTTGCCATTTCCGGCTCTCCATTCTTTCGTCTCCCCGAGGGGAGAAATTCGTTAACTGTTCAGGTTTTGGGGTATTCCGGTCACTTCTGACCGGAATACTTGGCCTGGATTTCCTGAGCGACGTTGCTCGGTACCGGGGCGTAGTGGTCGAACACCATCGAGTACTGCGCACGGCCCTGCGACATGGAGCGCAGGCTGTCGACGTACTTGAACATGTTCGCCAGCGGAACGTGAGCGTTGATCACGATCGCGATGCCGCGCTGTTCCTGGCCCTGGATCTGGCCACGACGGGAGTTCAGGTCGCCGATGACGTCGCCGACATAATCTTCCGGGGTGACGACTTCGACGCGCATCATCGGCTCGAGCAGCTGTGCGCCGGCCTTCTTGGCTGCTTCACGGAAGCAGGCACGCGATGCGATTTCGAACGCCAGAACCGAGGAGTCGACGTCGTGGAAGGCACCATCAATGAGGGTGGCCTTGACGCCGAGCATCGGGAAGCCAGCGAGCGGACCCGAGGTCAGAACGCTTTCGATACCCTTCTGAACGCCCGGGATGTATTCCTTCGGAACAGCACCGCCGACGATCTTGGACTCGAACTTGAAGTCTTCGCCTTCCGGGTTCGGTTCGAAGACGATCTTGACGCGCGCGAACTGGCCGGTACCACCGGACTGCTTCTTGTGCGTGTAATCTTCTTCGTGCTGACGCGTGATGGTTTCGCGATAGGCAACCTGCGGAGCACCGACGTTGGCTTCGACCTTGAACTCGCGACGCATGCGGTCGACGATGATGTCCAGGTGAAGTTCGCCCATGCCGGCGATGATCGTCTGGCCGGATTCCTGGTCGGTCTTGACGCGGAACGACGGGTCTTCGGCTGCCAGGCGGTTGAGCGCGAGGCCCATCTTTTCCTGGTCGCCCTTGGACTTCGGCTCGATCGCGATCTGGATGACCGGCTCGGGGAATTCCATGCGCTCAAGGATAACCGGCTTCAAGGGATCGCAGAGCGTGTCACCCGTAGTGGTTTCCTTGAGACCGGCGAGAGCAACGATGTCGCCTGCAAAGGCTTCTTCGATGTCTTCACGGCTGTTGGAGTGCATCTGCAACATGCGGCCGACGCGCTCGCGCTTGTCCTTGACCGTATTTAGAACAGACGAACCCTTTTCCAGCTTGCCGGAATAGATGCGGGCGAAGGTGAGCGAACCGACGAAGGGGTCGTTCATGATCTTGAATGCCAGCATCGAGAGCGGCTCGGCGTCATCTGCATGGCGCTCGATCTCAGCTTCGGTCTTGAAGTCGATGCCTTTGATCGCCGGAATGTCGAGCGGCGACGGCAGATAATCGACCACGGCGTCGAGCAGCGGCTGAACGCCCTTGTTCTTGAACGCGGTGCCGCAGAACATCGGGTGGAACTTCACGTCGATGGTGCCGCGACGAACGAGAGCACGGATCTTGTCGTTGTCCGGCATTTCGCCGTTCAGGTAGGCTTCCATCGCTTCTTCGTCGATCTCGACAACGGTCTCGATCAGCTTTTCGCGATATTCCTCGGCCTTTTCCTTGAGGTCGGCCGGGATTTCGACGACGTCCCAGGCAGCGCCGAGGGACTCATCGCGCCAGACGAGCGCGTTCATCTCGATCAGGTCGACGACGCCCTTGAAGTCGCTTTCAGCGCCGATCGGCAGCTGCATGACAACAGCGGTGGCGCCGAGACGGGTCTTGATCATTTCCACAGAGCGGTAGAAGTCAGCGCCGGTCTTGTCCATCTTGTTGCAGAAGATCATCCGCGGGACGTGGTACTTTTCAGCCTGACGCCATACGGTTTCGGTCTGCGGCTCGACGCCAGCGTTGGCGTCGAGAAGCGCGATGGCACCGTCGAGAACGCGCAGCGAACGCTCGACTTCGATGGTGAAGTCAACGTGGCCGGGCGTGTCGATGATGTTGAAGCGGCGCATCTTGCCGTCACGGCCCTTCCAGAAGGTCGTGGTGGCAGCGGACGTGATCGTGATGCCACGCTCCTGCTCCTGCTCCATCCAGTCCATGGTGGCAGCGCCGTCGTGCACTTCGCCGATCTTGTGCGACTTACCGGTGTAGTAAAGGATACGCTCGGTGGTCGTGGTCTTGCCGGCGTCGATGTGCGCCATGATACCGAAGTTGCGGTAGTCTTCGATTTTATATTCGCGAGCCATAACGGACTGCCTTTCAATATTCGATCGGTTGATTACCAGCGGTAATGCGAGAACGCGCGGTTCGCGTCAGCCATCTTGTGCGTGTCTTCACGCTTCTTGACAGCCGAGCCGCGATTGTTGGCGGCATCCATCAGTTCGCCGCAGAGGCGATCAACCATGGTGGTCTCGTTGCGCTTGCGAGCAGCCGTGATCAGCCAGCGAATGGCCAGAGCCTGACGACGCTCCGGACGAACGTCGACCGGAACCTGATACGTCGCACCACCGACGCGGCGAGAGCGGACCTCGACGTGCGGAGCGATGTTATCGAGAGCCTGGTGAAACACCGTGATCGGCTCCTGCTTCAGCTTGGCCTGAACAGCATCGAAGGCGCCGTAGACGATGGTCTCGGCGACGGACTTCTTGCCGTGCAGCATGATGGCATTCATGAACTTGGTGACGACGAGATCACCGAACTTCGGGTCCGGATTGATCTCGCGCTTTTCTGCTCTGTGGCGACGGGACATACTTCTTGTCTCTCAACGGTTACGGCACTTTAGAACGCGGAGAACCTCGCGCAGCACCAGGATTGTTATAATCGGAGCGATCCGGATTACTTCGGACGCTTCGCACCGTACTTCGAACGGCGCTGCTTACGGTTCTTGACACCCTGGGTGTCGAGAACGCCGCGGATGATGTGATAACGAACACCCGGCAAGTCCTTCACACGGCCGCCGCGGATCATGACCACGGAGTGTTCCTGAAGGTTGTGACCTTCGCCCGGAATGTAGCCGATGACTTCGAAGCCGTTGGTGAGACGGATCTTGGCGACCTTACGCAGAGCCGAGTTCGGCTTCTTCGGGGTCGTGGTGTAGACGCGGGTGCAAACACCACGCTTCTGCGGGTTTTCCTGCAGGGCAGGAACCTTGTTGCGCTTGACCTGTGCCTGACGCGGCTTGCGGATCAGCTGGTTTACGGTAGGCATACAACCATCCCTTACGATTTTTGCTCTCGGCCCTCTCGGACCCCTGAATTTGCCGTTGCCGGCGGTGGCCGCACAGTTTTCATCATGCGCAAAATGTGGCCCGACCCGCTTTTGCCAGCGGATGGACCACAAAAGAACAGAGGACGCATCATAAAATGCGTCATGCGTGCGGCATTCGTGTCGTCAACGTGCGTATTGGAGCCTTGTTTGAGGTTAACTCCAAGGCGTGGCGCCTCGAACAGCATTCCTCACATTGGCTCCGATGGCCGGCGTACTACTGTCTTCGCGCATTCCAGTCAAGTCTTAACCGGAAAATAATGGCCGAAGCGGCGGACGCCAGATGCGCTTGCCGCCACGGAAAAGCCATGGCTGACGTCATAGAGCTTTTCGTCTAGCATGATAATCCGCTAGACAACAGCCATCGCCCGAATCGCGGCCCACTTTGGCCCCTGCTCCCGCCCGAACCCGAAAGGTACCGGCCATGATCAATCTCCCCGACAACGACAACAACCTCGATTCGCCGATGGTCTTCATCGTCATTGCCAAGGCATACGAGGAAGCCGGGGGAGAGGCGATCGACGTGCATGTCATGGTTGCTGCGCCGGATGACGATTCGGCGGTCCGCGCCGTGCTAAACGCGCTCTCCGAAGAGGGCTTCGTGGAAGCCGACCTCGATCAGATCGGCATGCTGCAGGACATCCCGGACGAGGAACCGCACGCATCGGCATATCAGGGCGCTTTGGAAGGCGAAGTGTCGATCATCCGCTTCGGCTAAGGCGCCCTCGCCTCATCAGCAGTGCTGAAATCAGAACCGCTCGGCAGTCGTCGGGCGGTTTCTTCGTATTTTCTACAAGTCTTTGACATTCGAGAGGCTGCCGGAGCGGACATCCGGGCGCTTCAAGCCAGCGCCGTATGAGACGCCGTTCCCATCGTCGAAGGCCCCTCCCCTCTGCCGTCCCCGCCGTGACCCCGGAACCGCGCGACGTCGCAAGCCCCGCTTCACAATCAACCTCCGCCCTCGAGCTCAAAACGAGCCAGCGCCACAGGCGGTTCCTTGGCTGCCCAGAACCGTCGGTGACAAGCAAAAAAGGCGCCCGGGAGACCCGGGCGCCTACAGTTTGTCCGTTTCAGCCTGCGATTAATCGCCAGGCCTCAGATCACTCGCCGGCCGGAGCCTGTTCCGACATGCTTTGCAGCATGGGGGTAGCGACATCAGCACCGCTGCCCTTCTTGCGCTCCTCGAGGATGAGGTCGTCGCGCGAGGTGGCAATGCGGCGGATCTGCGTCATGGTGCCGCCGGTACCAGCCGGGATGAGGCGGCCGACGATGACGTTTTCCTTAAGACCCTGCAGCGTGTCCATCTTGCCGGCAATCGCAGCTTCCGTGAGAACCTTGGTGGTTTCCTGGAAGGATGCGGCCGAAATGAACGACGGGGTCTGCAGCGAGGCCTTGGTGATGCCGAGAAGGACCGGATCGCCATATGCCGGCTTCTTGCCTTCCTCAGCCAGACGCTCGTTGACTTCGTCCAGTTCTATGCGATCGACATTGTCGCCGACGATGTACTGGCTGTCGCCGCTGTCTGTGATCTCGACCTTCTGCAGCATCTGGCGAACGATCACCTCGATGTGCTTGTCGTTGATCACAACGCCCTGCAGTCGATAGACCTCCTGGATTTCGTTGACCAGGTACGAGGCGAGTGCCTCGACGCCCTTGATCGCCAGGATGTCGTGCGGAGCCGGGTTGCCGTCGAGGATGTAGTCACCCTTTTCGATGTAGTCGCCGTCCTGAAGATGGAAGGGCTTGCCCTTCGGGATCAGGTACTCGACCGGCTCAACACCATCTTCCGCAGGCTCGATGATGACGCGACGCTTGTTCTTGTAGTCGCGGCCGAGGCGGATCGTACCATCGATCTCAGCGATGATGGCATGGTCCTTCGGACGACGGGCTTCGAACAATTCGGCAACGCGCGGCAGACCACCGGTGATGTCCTTGGTCTTGGCGCTTTCGAGCGGCGAACGGGCGAGAACGTCACCCTGCGACACCTTCGTGCCCGGTTCGACCGACAGGATCGCGTCGACCGAGAGCAGGAAGCGGGCTTCGCCGCCGCGGCTCAGCTTCATCACGGCACCGCTTTCGTCCTTGATGACGATCGCCGGCTTCAGATCCGAACCACGCGGGGTCGAACGCCAGTCGATAACCTGGCGCTTGGTGATACCGGTGGATTCGTCGGTCGCTTCGAGAACCGAAAGACCGTCGACAACGTCCTCGAAGTGAACGACACCGGCCACTTCCGTCATCATCGGACGGGTGTACGGGTCCCACTCGGCGAGACGCTGGCCGCGCTTGACCTTGTCGCCATCGTCCACGAATACCTTCGAACCGTAGGCAACGCGCTGCGACGACCGCTCCACACCACGCTCGTCAAGAATGGTGACGGCCATGCTGCGGCCCATGGCGATGAGGTTGCCATCGGAGTTGCGCAGCAGGTTGCGGTTCTTGATCTGGATCGTGCCTTCGTACGACGCTTCCAGGAACGACTGGTCGACCACGTTTGCCGTACCGCCAAGGTGGAAGGTACGCATGGTGAGCTGAGTGCCCGGTTCGCCGATCGACTGCGCCGCGATAACGCCGACGGCTTCGCCCATGTTGACAGGCGTACCACGGGCCAGATCTCGACCGTAGCAGACCGAGCAGACGCCGGTCTGGACTTCGCAGGTCAGCGCCGAGCGGATGCGGATCGACTGGATACCAGCCTTTTCGATCTCGATGACGTCTGCTTCCAGGATCATCTTGCCGGCATCGACGATCCGCTCACCCGTGACCGGATGATCGATATCGTCAAGCGCGGTACGACCCAGAACGCGGGCGCCGATGGAGGCAACGACCTGGCCGGCATCGACGATCGCCGTCATGGTCAGGCCCTTGTCGGTGCCGCAATCAACCATGTTGACGATGCAATCCTGCGCCACGTCGACGAGACGACGGGTCAGGTAACCCGAGTTCGCGGTCTTCAAGGCGGTGTCGGCCAGACCCTTACGGGCACCGTGGGTCGAGTTGAAGTACTCGTTAACGGTCAGACCTTCCTTGAAGTTCGAGATGATCGGCGTCTCGATGATTTCGCCCGACGGCTTGGCCATGAGGCCGCGCATGCCGCCCAGCTGGCGCATCTGGTTCGGAGAACCGCGGGCACCCGAGTGCGACATCATGTAGATGGCGTTCATCGGCTTCTGACGACCGGACTCCTTGTCGAACTCGACGGCCTTAATGCGGGCCATCATGTCTTCGGCGACCTTTTCGGTGGCCTTGCCCCAGGCGTCAACGACCTTGTTGTACTTCTCGCCCTGGGTGATCAGGCCGTCGTTGTACTGCTGCTCGTATTCCTTCACCAGGGCTTCGGTGTCACCGACGATCTTCACCTTGGTTTCCGGAATGATCATGTCGTCCTTGCCGAACGAGATGCCGGCGCGGCAGGCGTGGGTGAAGCCCAGCTGCATGATCCGGTCGCAGAAGATGACCGTGTCCTTCTGACCGCAGTGACGATAGACCGTGTCGATCATCTTGGAGATGTTCTTCTTGGTCATTTCCTGGTTGCAGATGTCGAACGGCACGTTGACGTTCTTCGGCAGAAGTTCGCCGATGATCATGCGGCCCGGCGTCGTTTCATAGATCTTCGAAACCGGCTTGCCGTCGGCGTCGACGGTCTTGAAGCGGCCCTTGATCTTGGCGTGCAGGGTGACGACCTTGTTTTCCAGCGCGTGGTGCAGTTCGCCGAGGTCGGAGAAGACCATGCCTTCGCCCGGCTCGTTCTGGTTCATGATCGACAAGTAGTACAGGCCGAGAACCATGTCCTGCGACGGAACGATGATCGGGGCGCCGTTTGCCGGGTGCAGGATGTTGTTCGTCGACATCATCAACACGCGGGCTTCGAGCTGGGCTTCAAGCGACAGCGGCACGTGAACGGCCATCTGGTCACCGTCAAAGTCGGCGTTGAAGGCCGTGCAGACGAGCGGGTGCAGCTGGATCGCCTTGCCTTCGACCAGGATCGGTTCGAAGGCCTGGATGCCCAGTCGGTGCAGCGTCGGGGCGCGGTTCAGCAGAACCGGATGCTCGCGGATGACCTCGTCGAGGATATCCCAGACTTCCGGCTTTTCCTTCTCAACCAGCTTCTTGGCCTGTTTGACGGTCGAGGAATAACCCTTGGCGTCGAGGCGGGCGTAGATGAACGGCTTGAAGAGCTCGAGCGCCATCTTCTTCGGCAGGCCGCACTGGTGCAGCTTCAGCTCCGGACCGGTCACGATGACCGAACGGCCGGAATAGTCGACGCGCTTGCCGAGAAGGTTCTGGCGGAAGCGGCCCTGCTTGCCCTTAAGCATGTCGGACAGCGACTTCAGCGGGCGCTTGTTGGCGCCGGTGATGACGCGGCCACGGCGGCCGTTGTCGAACAGCGCGTCCACAGATTCCTGCAGCATGCGCTTTTCGTTGCGGATGATGATGCCCGGAGCGCGCAGTTCGATCAGGCGCTTCAGACGGTTGTTACGGTTGATGACGCGGCGATAGAGATCGTTGAGGTCCGACGTCGCGAAACGGCCGCCGTCGAGCGGAACCAGCGGACGCAGGTCCGGCGGGATCACCGGAACGACCTTCATGATCATCCACTCCGGACGGTTGCCGGACTCCATGAAGTTCTCGACGATCTTCAGGCGCTTCATCAGCTTCTTCTGCTTGAGATCCGACGTGGTGTCGGCAAGCTCGGAACGCAGATCGCCAGCGATCTTGTCGAGGTTCATCGAGGCCAGCATCTCGTAGATGGCTTCAGCACCGATCATCGCGGTAAACTGGTCCTCGCCGAACTCGTCGACGGCCATCATGTACTCTTCCTCGGACAGGAGCTGATGCTCCTTCAGCGAGGTCAGGCCCGGCTCGGTCACGATGTAGTTCTCGAAGTAGAGAACGCGCTCGACATCCTTCAGCGTCATGTCGAGCAGAGTCGAGATGCGCGAGGGAAGCGACTTCAGGAACCAGATGTGGGCAACGGGCGCTGCGAGCTCGATATGGCCCATGCGCTCACGGCGAACGCGCGACAGCGTGACTTCGACGCCGCACTTTTCGCAGATGATGCCCTTGTACTTCATGCGCTTGTACTTGCCGCACAGGCATTCGTAGTCCTTGATGGGACCAAAGATGCGGGCGCAGAACAGGCCGTCGCGCTCGGGCTTGAAGGTGCGGTAGTTGATCGTTTCCGGCTTCTTGATCTCGCCGTACGACCACGACAGGATCTTTTCCGGGCTCGCGATCGAGATCCGGATGGAATCGAAGTGCTGAGCCGGCACCTGCGGGTTGAAAAGGTTCATGACCTCTTGGTTCATGCCTATCTCCTTATGGGGCGAAACGCCCTCGCTTGGCTCTGGTTGCGGCAAAATCCCGGGATGCCGCAGCAGGCCTTAGAATGACAGTTAACCGCGAAATGCGGCAAAACTCCCCTTCCCCGATGCATTTAACCGAAAGACCGGAAAAGGGAGCGTGCGCAGGGTCCCCGCGCACGCGTTGTCAAAACGTCACTCCGCCGCGTCCGGCAGGCTCGTCTCGCCTGCGGCGTCGAGCTTGGAATTCTCCAGTTCGACGCTGAGACCGAGCGAGCGCATTTCCTTGACGAGAACGTTGAAGCTTTCCGGAATGCCCGCCTCGAAGGTGTCGTCGCCACGGACGATCGCTTCGTAGACCTTGGTGCGGCCGGCCACGTCGTCCGACTTGACCGTGAGCATTTCCTGCAGCGTGTAGGCTGCGCCGTAAGCCTCGAGAGCCCAGACTTCCATTTCCCCGAAGCGCTGACCGCCGAACTGCGCCTTACCACCGAGCGGCTGCTGGGTGACGAGAGAGTACGGACCGATCGAACGCGCGTGGATCTTGTCGTCGACGAGGTGGTTGAGCTTGATCATGTACATGTAGCCCACGGTCACCTTGCGGTCGAACGGTTCGCCGGTACGGCCGTCATAGAGGACGGACTGGCCCGACGGATCGAGACCCGCACGCGTCAGCATCGAGGCGACATCCGGCTCGTGCGCACCATCGAAGACCGGGGTGGCGATCGACACGCCACGCTTGGCTTCGTCGGCAAGACGCACGATCGACTCGTCATCGAACTTCTCGACCTGCTCCGGATTGGTGCCCGAGGAGTAGATGTCCTCGATCTCCGCACGGAGCGGCTTGATATCGTTCGAAGCCTTGTACTCCTCGAGCATCTGGCCGATGCGCTTGCCCATTCCGGCGCAAGCCCAGGCGAGATGGGTCTCGAGGATCTGGCCGACGTTCATGCGCGACGGCACGCCGAGCGGGTTCAGCACCACGTCAACATGGGTACCGTCTTCGAGGAACGGCATGTCCTCGATCGGCAGGATGCGAGAAACCACACCCTTGTTGCCGTGACGGCCGGCCATCTTGTCGCCCGGCTGGATCTTGCGCTTCACAGCGACGAAGACCTTGACCATCTTCATGACGCCCGGAGGCATTTCGTCGCCGCGCTGGACCTTTTCGACCTTGTCCATGAAGCGCTGTTCGAGACGCGACTTCGACTCGTCGTACTGGCCGCGCAGGGCTTCCAGCTCCGACTGAACCTTCTCGTCCTCGACAGCGAACATCCACCACTGCGAACGCGGGTACTCCGAAACGACCTCGTTGGAGAGCGTGACGCCCTTCTTGAAACCCTTCGGGCCTGCGATCGATACCTGGCCGCGCAGCATGTCCATCAGACGGCCGTAGACGTTACGGTCGAGGATGGCCTGCTCGTCGTCGCGGTCCTTGGCGAGACGTTCGATTTCCTCGCGCTCGATCGCCATCGCACGTTCGTCCTTCTCAACGCCGTGGCGATTGAAGACGCGAACTTCGACGACGGTGCCGAAGGTGCCCGGAGGCATGCGCATCGAGGTGTCGCGGACGTCGGAGGCCTTTTCACCGAAGATGGCGCGCAGAAGCTTTTCTTCCGGCGTCATCGGGCTTTCGCCCTTCGGGGTGATCTTGCCGACCAGGATGTCGCCCGGCTGAACTTCCGCACCGATGTAGACGATACCGGCTTCGTCCAGATTCTTCAGCGCTTCTTCCGAAACGTTCGGAATGTCGCGCGTGATTTCTTCCGGGCCGAGCTTGGTGTCGCGAGCCATGACTTCGAATTCCTCGATGTGGATCGAGGTGAAGACGTCGTCGGACACGATGCGCTCGGAAAGCAGGATCGAGTCTTCGTAGTTGTAACCGTTCCACGGCATGAACGCGACGAGCGCGTTGCGGCCGAGAGCCAGATCACCGAGGTCCGTCGACGGACCGTCAGCGATGATGTCGCCCTTGTTCAGAACGTCACCGACCGTCACCAGCGGGCGCTGGTTGATGCAGGTGTTCTGGTTCGAACGCTGGAACTTCATCAGCCGGTAGATGTCGACACCCGACTTGGAGGGATCGAGATCTTCCGTGGCGCGGATAACGATACGGGTCGCATCGACCTGGTCGACCACGCCGCCACGACGGGCCGCGATGGCAGCGCCGGAGTCACGGGCAACGACCGGCTCCATGCCGGTGCCGACGAACGGAGCTTCGGCGCGAACCAGAGGAACGGCCTGACGCTGCATGTTCGAGCCCATCAGAGCGCGGTTGGCGTCGTCGTTTTCGAGGAACGGGATCAAAGCCGCGGCGACCGAGACGACCTGCTTCGGCGAAACGTCCATCAGGTTGATGGTTTCGCGCGGGGCAAGCATAACGTCACCGGCGTGACGGCAGACCACGAACTCTTCCACGAATTCGCCGCTGCTGCTCAGCTCGGCATTGGCCTGGGCGACGTAGTACTTCGCCTCTTCCATCGCCGAGAGATAGATCACGTCGGTCGTGACCTTGCCGTCCACGATCTTGCGGTACGGGCTTTCGATGAAGCCGTACTTGTTGACGCGGGCGAAGGTGGCGAGCGAGTTGATCAGACCGATGTTCGGGCCTTCCGGCGTCTCGATCGGGCAGATACGGCCGTAGTGGGTCGGGTGAACGTCGCGGACTTCGAAGCCTGCGCGCTCGCGGGTCAGACCGCCCGGGCCAAGAGCCGAAAGACGGCGCTTGTGGGTGATTTCCGAGAGCGGGTTCACCTGGTCCATGAACTGCGACAGCTGCGAGGAGCCGAAGAATTCGCGAACGGCGGCAGCAGCCGGCTTGGCGTTGATCAGGTCCTGCGGCATGACGGTGTCGATTTCGATCGACGACATGCGCTCCTTGATCGCGCGCTCCATGCGGAGCAGGCCGAGACGGTACTGGTTTTCCATCAGTTCGCCGACGGAGCGAACGCGACGGTTGCCGAGGTTGTCGATGTCGTCGATCTCGCCCTTGCCGTCACGAAGCTCGACAAGCATCTTGACCACTGCCAGGATATCGTCCTTGCGCAGCGTGCGGACCGTGTCCTCTGCGTCGAGGTCAAGGCGCATGTTCATCTTGACGCGACCGACGGCCGACAGGTCGTAGCGCTCGGCGTCGAAGAACAGCGACTGGAACATGGCCTCGGCCGATTCCATGGTCGGCGGCTCACCCGGACGCATGACGCGGTAGATATCAAACAGAGCGTCCTGACGGTTCTCGTTCTTGTCGGCGGCGAGCGTATTGCGGATGTAGGCGCCGACGTTGATGTGGTCGATGCCGAGAACCGGAAGCTCGTCGATACCGGCTTCCAAGAGCGCGGGAAGCGACTTCTCGTCGATCTCGTCGCCGGCTTCCATGTAGATCTCACCCGTCGACATGTTGACGACGTCTTCGGCGAGGTAGTTGCCGTAGAGATCTTCGTCAGATGCCTTCAGAGCCTTGAGGCCCTTCTCGGAAAGCTGACGCAGAAGGCGCGGAGTGAGCTTCTTGCCGGATTCGACTACCACTTCGCCGGAATCGGCGTCGATCATGTCCGAAATGGCCTTGCTGCCCTTCAACGTTTCCGGATTGAAGGGAATGCGCCAGCCGTCGCCGTCACGCTGATAGATCGACTTCGAATAGAAGGTCGACAGGATTTCCTCGCCGTCCATGCCGAGGGCCATCAGCAGCGACGTCACCGGGATCTTGCGGCGGCGGTCGATGCGGGCGTGGACGATATCCTTGGCGTCGAACTCGATGTCGAGCCAGGAACCGCGATACGGGATCACGCGGGCGGCAAACAGCAGCTTGCCCGAAGAATGGGACTTGCCCTTGTCGTGGTCGAAGAAAACGCCCGGCGAACGGTGCATCTGCGAAACGATCACGCGTTCGGTGCCGTTGACGATGAAGGTACCGTTGTTGGTCATCAGCGGCATGTCGCCCATGTAGACCGACTGTTCCTTGATGTCCTTGATCGAGCGGGCGCCTGTATCCTCGTCAATATCGAACACGATGAGGCGCAGCGTCACCTTCAGCGGCGCCGCGTAGGTCAGGTCGCGCTGGCGGCATTCGTCGACGTCAAACTTCGGCGGCTCGAATTCGTAGGAGACGAATTCCAGCATCGACGCACCGGAGAAGTCGGTGATCGGGAAGACGGACTTGAATACCGCGTTCAACCCCTCGTCGGGACGGCCACCCTTCGGCTCGTCAACCATGAGGAACTGATCATAGGATGCCTTCTGAACCTCGATGAGGTTCGGCATCTCTGCTACTTCTGGGATTTTTCCGAAAAACTTGCGTACGCGCCTGCGACCATTAAACGAAAGGGTCTGAGCCATCGTCGCTCCTTGTAATTTGCAACCGGGCCTGCAACGGACGGAACGCGCTGGCCAGGCGGCTCCGTCGATCATGGATCGTTCAATCTCGTCCTGTCGTTGCGGGCGGCCGACCGGATTGTCGGGAGCCTGCAAGAAGGACCATCCTCTTGAAGAACCCATTACCCAAAAGCCGTTTCACCGGCTTTTGGGTAATGACTTTCAGAGGAATGAAGGTCGGGAGCGGACCAAAATCCGCTCCCGGCCGTATTCCGATATTACTTGACGTCGACCTTGGCGCCGGCTTCCTCAAGCTTCTTCTTGAGGTCAGCAGCTTCGCCCTTGGATACGCCTTCCTTGACAGCCTTCGGAGCGCCTTCGACGAGGTCCTTGGCTTCCTTGAGGCCGAGGCCGGTGATGCCGCGGACTTCCTTGATGACGTTGATCTTGTTTGCACCGGCGTCGACGAGGATGACGTCGAATTCGGTCTTTTCTTCTTCAGCAGCAGCAGCAGCGCCACCAGCGCCACCGGCAACGGCAGCAACAGCTACCGGAGCAGCAGCGGAAACGCCCCACTTTTCTTCGAGCATCTTGGACAGCTCAGCAGCTTCCAGGACGGTCAGCGAGGAGAGGTCTTCTACGATCTTAGCGAGATCAGCCATTTTGATAGTTCCTTATCGTGTTCGGTTCGAACTGGTTTGTTGTTACAGCGAAAAACCGCCTCAAGCGGCTTCGTCCTTCTTTGCGTAGGCCGCAAAAACGCGTGCCAGCTGTCCAGCCGGCGCCTGTACGACACCTGCAATGCGGGTTGCCGGGGTCTGAATCATACCCAGCAGCTTTGCACGCAGTTCGTCCAGCGAAGGCAGGGTCGCAAGCGACTTGACTGCTTCCGCGTTCAGCGTGGTCGCGCCCATGGCACCACCGAGAACAACGATCTTGTCGTTGGTCTTGGCGAAATCCATGACGACCTTGGGAGCCGTGATCGGGTCGTCGCTGTATGCAATCAGCGTCTGGCCCTTGAAGAGATTCGACATCCCTTCCGACTCCGTGCCCTGAAGAGCGATCTTGGCCAGACGGTTCTTCGCGACTTTGACGGTGCCGCCAGCAGCGCGCATCTTCGAACGGAAGTCGTTCATTTGCGCAACTGTGACACCAGCATAGTGGGCCACGACAACCGAACCGGAAGCCTTAAAGACTTCGTTCAGCTCCGTGACGAATTCGCGTTTTTCCGCTCTTTCCACTGTCTGTCTCCAGTTGACAGGACCAACTCCTGGCCCTGTCGGGTTGCCTTTTGCCCCAAGGGATCAACTCAACGTCAGATCCCAAGCGGCGCTTGAGGATCCTGTCCCCTCGCTCTGGAACCGAAGCACCAGGCACAAGGCACACAAGGCTCGAACCGAACATCAACACGTCGTCAGACGTTTCAAAATTCGTTCTTACCCGTCTCATGCAGGAAGAATTAAGGCCGTAGGCCACCTGCAATCTCGGACAGGAGTGCCCGGGTTTTAAACCGGACATTCCCGGCCCCGAAGGACCGGGAATTCTTTCAACCGGGCCGACGCCCGGCAATAAATCAGGCCGTGACCGACGACGGGTCGACCTTCACGCCGACGCCCATGGTCGACGAAATGGCGACGCGCTTGACGTAGTTGCCCTTCGCACCGGTCGGCTTTGCCTTGATGACAGCGTCAGCAAAGGCTTTGATGTTTTCTTCGAGCGCCTTGGCGTCGAAGGAAGCCTTGCCGATACCGGCGTGTACGATACCGGCCTTCTCGACGCGGAACTCGACGGCGCCGCCCTTGGAAGCCTTGACGGCACCCGTGACGTCCATCGTAACCGTACCGACCTTCGGGTTCGGCATCATGCCACGGGGGCCAAGAACCTTACCTAGGCGACCGACGAGCGGCATCATGTCCGGGGTGGCAATGCAACGATCGAAATCGATCTTGCCGCCCTGGACGATCTCGACCAGCTCTTCGGCACCGACGATGTCGGCACCAGCGGCCTTGGCTTCGTCAGCCTTGGCGCCACGAGCGAAGACCGCGACGCGAACGTCACGACCGGTGCCGTTCGGCAGGTTGACGACGCCGCGGACCATCTGGTCAGCGTGGCGCGGGTCGACGCCGAGATTCATCGCGATTTCGATGGTTTCATCGAACTTGGCGGTGGCGCGTTCCTTGACGGCCTTGATCGCGTCGGAAAGACCAACCAGCTTGGTCGGGTCGACACCTTCGCGGATCTTCTGAAGACGCTTTGCGAGCTTAGCCATGATCAACCTACCACTTCCAGGCCCATGGCGCGGGCGGAGCCCTCGATCATGGCCATTGCGCCTTCGATGTCGGCGGCGTTCAAATCCTTCATCTTGGCTTCGGCGATCGACTTGACCTGAGCCTTGGTCAGGGTGCCGGCCTTGGCGCCCTTGCCGGGGGTCTTCGAACCCGAGGTGATCTTCGCTTCCTTCTTCAGCCAGTAGCTGACCGGAGGCTGCTTCATGATGAAGGTGAAGGACTTGTCCTGGTAGTAGGTAATGACGACCGGGATCGGCATACCCTTTTCCATTTCCTGCGTTGCGGCGTTGAACGCCTTGCAGAATTCCATGATGTTGATGCCACGCTGACCGAGCGCAGGACCGATCGGCGGGGACGGGTTTGCCGATCCTGCCTTGACCTGCAGCTTGAGCTGGCCTGCAATTTTCTTAGCCATTTCTCTGCCTTTCACTTCAGACCGGTTGCCCGGCCCATTATGCCAGCGTCAGCTGGCGGCTGCGGTTGCGTGGTACGGTCCAGCGACCCGGCTTCAGGCCACCTTCCTCCCACGCGGTTCGGGAGGTTTCCCTCCCCTCACCGATCAGACCTTTTCGACCTGACCGTATTCCAACTCGACCGGGGTCGCGCGACCGAAGATCGAAACCTCGACCTTGAGACGCGAGCGCTCTTCGTCCACATCCTGGACAACACCGTTGAACGAGGCGAAAGGACCGTCGGAGACGCGAACCTGCTCGCCGATTTCGAAAGATACCGACGACTTCGGACGCTCCACACCTTCCTGGACCTGGCCCAGAATGCGCTCAGCCTCGAAATCCGGAATCGGAACCGGCTTATTGTCGGAACCGAGGAAGCCGGTGACCTTCGGGGTATTCTTGATCAGGTGATAGGCCTCATCCGTCAGGTTCGCCCGCACCAGCACATAGCCGGGGAAGAACTTGCGTTCGCTGTCGACCTTGCGGCCGCGCCGCACTTCAACCACCTTTTCGGTCGGAACGAGAATCTTTTCGAACAGATGGGTCAGACCCTTCTGCCGAGCCTTGTTCTCGATATCCTCCGCGACCTTCTTCTCGAAATTCGAATACGCGTGGACGATGTACCAACGTGCCGCCATGTCTATCTCCGCAGATTAGTTGCCAACACTCAGCACGAAGCTGATGAGCCAGCCAATCAGCTGGTCGGCAGCAAAGAAGAACAGCGCGGCAAAAATCACCATGGCGAGAACCATAGCCGTCGAGATCATCGTCTCGCGGCGCGAGGGCCACGTTACTTTCGACGTCTCGGAGCGAACCTGCTGCAGAAACGCGAATGGATTTGCCTTGGATGCCATCTTGTATTTGCTCACGCATATACGGCGCGTAAAGCCGACGTACTCAGCCCCACGCACCGCGTGTCTGTTTTGGGTCTACATAACGACCCTCGTCCGCTTCCACAAGAGGGAATTGTACGAAAGCCAACTTTTCCTCCTGCCGTCGCGACCTGCGCGCCAGAAGGAGAAATGGCAGGGGCAGAGGGGCTCGAACCCCCGACCTGCGGTTTTGGAGACCGCCGCTCTACCAACTGAGCTATACCCCTAACCGTCTCGCCCAAGGGACGAGAACGTGCGCGTTATTATTCAGTTTAAAAGAGGATGACAAGCCTATTCGACTTCCTGCAGGGAATTTTCTTGCAGCCCTCCGGGGTCAAAGGCGGCCAAACCGCCCTCGCCTCAAACATTCACATATTTCCGCCAGTTATGCTCTTCCCTGAAACCAAGGACCTCACGGATCTTGCGATTGGAAATCAGCGCCTCGTCGCCCTCCACATCCCGGTGAAAGGGAACACCGGGGAAGAAGCGCTCGGCCAGTGCGCGGGTCGTGACATCGGCGGTGACGGTGTCGTTCGTGGCGTTGAAGACCTGGTAGCCGAGGCCGCTCTTCTCAAGGCACAGATGGACGATCTGGCCGAGATCGCGGGCGTCGATGTAGCACCAGGCATTGCGCAGACGGGTCTCGGGGCGAGCGACGAAATCAGGGAACCGGTCATATTCGTGCGGCTCGATGACATTGCCGATTCGCAGCGCATAGATGTCGGCGCCGGTTCGCTCGGCAAAGGCGCGCGCCGTCTTTTCGTTGACGACCTTGGAGAGGCCGTAGCTGTCCATCGGGTTGACATCGTAGTCTTCATCGAAGGGAAGAGAGTGCGGATCGCGATGGCCTTCCGCGAAGCAGATGCCGTAGGTCGTCTCGCTGGAGGCAATGACGATCTTGCGGATTCCGAGTTTCACGGCCGCCTCGATGACGTTGTAGGTGCCCATCACATTGGCCTGGAAGGTGACGTTGTCGGGCCGGATGAGAATGCGCGGAACGGCCGCGAAATGCACGACCGCGTCGAACGGCTGAACACCCTTGCCGTGTTCCAGGTCGGCAAAGTCCGTGTGCATAGAGAGCGCGTTAAAGACCTGACCCGAATCGGTGATGTCGACCGTGAGATTGGTGACGCCCGGCAGATCGAGCGGCACGAGGTCGATATTGTGCACCTGGTAGCCGGCGTTAAGAAGCCATGCGACCGCATGACGCCCGGCCTTGCCGGAGCCCCCGGTAAAAAGAACGCGTTTGGTCATCACCTATATCCTCCCTTCGGCACGGCCGTTCGCGGAGAAGGCCGGGCGCATCGTAATCATCGAGTTTCCGTGGATAGCAGATTGAATGGTGTCTTTACCACATGCGGCAAACGGCGCCGCGTGGTTCCCATCACCAGGAGCGGGTATAGCGGGCATCGAGCGAGGGACGGACGTGCCGCAGCGGTTCGGAGACAGAAAGACCCACAGTCAGTGCGTCGCCGAAACCACGACTGAGACGAAGAGACGTTTCGGGGCCGCTCGAGGCGATGTCATAGCGGGCCGTCGTCGACAATGTCGTGCGAAATCGCTCGAGGTCGAGTTCGACCATCTGACTTGCCTGCACGCCAGCAGCTTCAACGGCGGACGCCGTAAAGCGCACAACGCGGGTGCCTCGAACTTCGTACGTCGTTCCCGTTAGCCACGTTCGCTTCTGTTCGAGTTTCAGTTCTCCAGCCTCCGCGCGCGCATCGACGCGCATCTCCAGACGGGAAAGCCGTCCGTATTCCAGCGCACGAGCGCTGGTAAGTCGAAGAGACGCGGTGAGGATCAAGGGTACGGATGCGGGATCGAAGGCGCCGTCCTCGTTACCCGACAGGGTCGTCATCGCCACAACCGTCGGATCGTAGCGAACAGGAACGACGAAACCGGCCCTGAAGTTCGCGGCATTTTCGCCGCCTTTCGAGGCGCCCCAGATGAGCAGCCCCTCGTCGGCCATTGCGGAAAAAGTTTGGGCGACAAACAAAGATATGCCGCAGAGCGCGACCCTTGTCGCTCTCATCATAACAGCCATATCGGAAACCGTTTTCAAACTGCCGAACATGCATTCGGGAGAACCCGATGCGGCGGATCAATGCGTTCGAGTATAACCCTTCCGCGTCATTTGACCATTGCTAAATTTCGCACCGCAGCATGTTGTCATGCGAGGTGTGGCAAAAGCGTCGAAAACATCTGAGACCGCAAACAAAAAAGCCCCGCCGTCGCCGGCGGGGCTTTCGCGATCCCTTAAGGGAAATACTTACTCGATGATCGAAGCGACGATGCCGGCGCCGGGTGCAAATCGCGCTTGCGCGCCATTTGCACTGCTTGAAGGCGTCGGCAGCTTTCGGCCTCTTCGCTCGATTATTTATTCAATAATCGAAGCGACGATGCCGGCGCCGACGGTGCGGCCGCCTTCGCGGATCGCGAAGCGCAGCTTTTCTTCCATCGCGATCGGAACGATCAGCTCAACGGCAACGGTCACGTTGTCGCCAGGCATAACCATTTCCGTGCCTTCCGGAAGCGTCACGATGCCCGTCACGTCCGTCGTGCGGAAGTAGAACTGCGGACGGTAGTTCGTGAAGAACGGCGTATGACGGCCGCCCTCTTCCTTCGTCAGGATGTAGGCTTCTGCCATGAACTTCTTGTGCGGCTTGACCGAACCCGGCTTGCACAGGATCTGACCACGCTCGACGCCGTTACGGTCGACACCGCGAAGCAGCGCGCCGATGTTGTCGCCAGCCTGGCCCTGGTCGAGCAGCTTGCGGAACATTTCAACGCCCGTGCAGGTCGTCTTCGTCGTCGGACGGATGCCGACGATTTCGATTTCCTCACCGACCTTGACGATACCGCGCTCGACGCGACCGGTCACAACCGTACCACGGCCCGAGATCGAGAACACGTCTTCGATCGGCATCAGGAACGGCTGGTCGATCGGACGCTCAGGCGTCGGGATGTAGGCGTCGACGGCGGCCATCAGCTCGCGGATCGCGTCTTCACCGATCTTCTTGTCGCTGTCTTCAAGAGCAGCAAGCGCCGAACCCTTGATGACCGGGATGTCGTCGCCCGGGAAGTCGTAGGACGACAGAAGTTCGCGAACTTCCAGTTCGACGAGCTCGAGAAGCTCGGCGTCGTCAACCTGGTCGACCTTGTTGAGGAACACCACAATCGCGGGAACGCCAACCTGACGGGCGAGCAGGATGTGCTCGCGGGTCTGCGGCATCGGGCCGTCGGCGGCCGAGCAAACCAGGATCGCGCCGTCCATCTGGGCAGCACCGGTGATCATGTTCTTGACGTAGTCGGCGTGGCCGGGGCAGTCGACGTGCGCATAGTGACGGTTCGGCGTCTCGTACTCGACGTGTGCCGTCGAAATCGTGATGCCGCGCGCCTTTTCTTCCGGTGCAGCGTCGATCTGGTCGTACGCCTTGAACTCGCCGAAGTACTTCGTGATCGCCGCCGTCAGCGACGTCTTGCCATGGTCAACGTGGCCGATCGTGCCAATGTTAACGTGAGGCTTGTTGCGCTCAAACTTACTCTTTGCCATTTGAATGCTTCCTACTGATCGAAAAGAGGTTGACCCGGCGAACCGGTTTGGTCCCGCCGTTTAAGGCTTTCGTACCGATTGCGCAAGACCTATTTGCGGAGCCGGTCCGGTGGGCGGTCCATGCACGAAATGCAGCCACCAGCCAGATCGTCCCGGATACCGTCACATAGGTATCCACGACGGGTTTTTAAAGTGAAATCAAAGGAGATAGTGGAGCGGGTAGCGGGAATCGAACCCGCGTATTCAGCTTGGAAGGCTGCTGCTCTACCATTGAGCTATACCCGCGGTGTTCGATCCGAGAACGAATGGTGGAGAGAGTTGGATTTGAACCAACGTAGGCGAAGCCAACGGATTTACAGTCCGTCCCCTTTAACCACTCGGGCATCTCTCCATTCTTTCGTCCGGATCAAGCGACCAAGCTTGTCAGTCGTGACCGTCAGGGCCGGGCCCCTTCGATCTGCGGCGGGTATATGACGGCCCTCTCCGCCCATGTCAACACGATCAAGTCGGAAAGCTTCAATTTTTTCGTCGGGAGGATTTTAGCGGACCATCGCATCGGCTCTATCCCCACGGATTGGCGGGCGGTATAAGGCGGCATGGCCAAAGACCCGAAAAACGACAAATCCGCCCGAGACACACATTACGCAACACTGCGCCGGCAGGTACGGGACTCCAAGCGAGAGCGTGGCGAAATTCCGACGCCGCCGCAAAAGCGCAAATCCGCGGCCGGCTCCAACTGGACGCCGCCGAAGCTAGCGCCGGAACAGGTCTATCTCTACGGGCTGCACACCGTGCGCGCCGCGCTCGACAACCCCGCCCGCAAAGTTATCAAACTATCGGTGACGCAGAACGCGATGGCCAGGCTGGAGATCGGCGAGAGCGGTGACCTTCCCTACCCCGTCGAGATTGTATCGCCGCAGGACATCGACAAGGTGCTCGGACCCGAAGCGATCCACCAGGGCGTCATGCTCGAGACGCGGCCGCTTCCGGTTCGGCGCCTTGAGGCCCTGAAGGAAAGCCCGCTCATTCTTGTGCTCGACCAGGTCACCGACCCCCACAATGTCGGGGCGATCATGCGTTCAGCGGTGGCCTTTGGAGCCGGTGCCGTCATAACCACGCAAAGACACAGCCCAACCGAATCAGGCGTGCTGGCGAAATCCGCGTCCGGCGCGCTCGAACTCATTCCCTATATCCAGGTGACCAACCTCTCGGATGCACTTGGCGAGCTGCATGGACTGGGCTTCTTCTCGGTCGGCCTCGACTCGGAAGGGCCGGCGCCCATGGAGGAGACGCTGACCGGCGACCGGGTCGCATTGGTGCTCGGATCCGAAGGCAAGGGGTTGCGACAGAAAACCAGAGAAACGGTGAATGCGCTTGCCCGACTCGACATGCCGGGTGCGATCAAGTCGCTCAACGTGTCGAACGCTGCTGCGATCGCGCTTTACGCTACCCGACAGTATCTCCAGAAGACGGCGACATGATCGTCGTCTTCTCGGACCTCGACGGGACGCTGCTGGACCACGAGACTTATGATTTCTCTCCGGCAATGCCAGCGCTCGACCTCCTGTCGCGTCTTGATATTCCGTTGGTTCTCGCGAGCAGCAAGACCGAGGCCGAGATGCGTCCGATCGCTGCGGCGATGGGGCTCAGTTTCCCGATGATTGTGGAGAACGGCGCCGGTGTGGCACATACCGGTGACGGGTCCGGCGATGATCGCGAGACCTATACACGCATCCGGAATTTTCTGGAGACCCTGCCATCCGCCCTTTCCAGGCGGTTTGCCGGGTTCGGCGACTGGAGCACCGCCGAGGTATCGCGGCGAACGGGACTGCCGACCGAGGCCGCCGAGCGGGCACGGCAAAGGCGGTTCTCGGAACCTGGACTGTTTTCCGGAACACCCGACGAGAAAGCGGGTTTTCTCGAGCGGCTGGATAATGCCGGCTTTACGGCCACGCAGGGCGGGCGGTTTCTGACCATCATGCCCAAAACCTCGAAGGCCGAGCGAATGGTGGACATCGCCACTCGCTACGGCAACGAGGCTGGGACGGCGATCACGACGATTGCTCTGGGTGACGCAGCCAACGACCTCGCCATGCTGCAGGCTGCCGACACCGGGGTGATCATCGCCAATCCGGCACACGCGCCCCTTCCCGTCACAGAGAGGGAAAGGAAAGGCTTTATTGTCCGCTCGACACTTCCGGGGCCGAGCGGTTGGAACGAAATGATTTTGAAGCTCGTTACGGGGTGACGTCCGCGCGGCGACGATCGCGCACCAGCTAGAAGGGGCATGATAGGTGGCTGACTTTCACCAGAACGGCGTCGTTGCGACGCTGCACAATCTTCGTGAGCGCTCGGTGGAGCGCATGGAAAAAGAACTCGCGGTGTTCTCCCAGGTTCACCCGATAACGCTCATCCTCCCATCGCTCTACTCCGAGCTTGAAGCGCCGGCTCTCGGCAACATTCTCGACGAGCTTTCCCAAGTTCCCTACATCTCCGAAATCGTCATCGGCCTCGACCAGGCGGACCGGGACCAGTTCCGCCATGCCAAAAGCTATTTTGCGCGGCTGCCGCAAAAACACACCATCCTCTGGCACGACGGCCCCCGGATGCGGGACGTGGATGCCAAGCTGGCAGGTGAGGACCTCGCGCCGGACCAGCCGGGCAAGGGACGAAATGTATGGTTCTGCATGGGCTATGTGCTGGCGCAGAGGGCTCAAGGTGTCGTTGCGCTGCACGACTGCGACATCGTCACCTATTCACGAGACATGCTGGCGAGACTGGTCTATCCGGTGGCCAACCCCAGGTTCCCCTACGTCTTTTCCAAGGGATATTATCCGCGCATCGCGGACCGTACGCTGAACGGCCGCGTGACGCGCCTGCTGGTGACTCCGCTGCTTCTGAGCCTCGAACGAGTCATCGGGCATCATCCTTACATCGACTACCTGAAGGCCTTCCGCTATCCGCTGGCCGGCGAGTTCGCGATGCAGACACGCGTCCTGTCCGACATCCGGATCCCGTCCGACTGGGGGCTGGAGATCGGCGTGCTGTCGGAACTCTGGCGCAACTATTCCAGCAACGCGATCTGCCAAGTCGACATCGCCGACGCCTATGACCACAAGCATCAACCGGTTTCGCCGGAAGACCAGGCCAAGGGACTGTCGCGAATGTCGATCGACATTACCAAGGCGTTGTTCAGGAAGCTCGCAACTGATGGCGTCGTCTTCAGTCAGGACACGTTCCGGACGCTGAAGGCCACCTATTTCCGGACGGCGCTGGATCTGGTCGAGACCTATTACCACGACGCCCGCATGAACGGGTTGACGACGGACCGGCACCGCGAGGAGCAGGCCGTCGAGCTCTTCGCCGCCAACCTGATCGATGCCGGTAACGTCTACCTCGAGAACCCGAACGCCACGCCGTTCATGCCAAGCTGGAACCGTGTGCAGAGCGCCCTCCCCGACCTGCTGAACGACATCCAGACGGCCGCGCGCGCCGACGCCGAAGAGGATTGAGGCCGGCCTAAGTTCAGGCTGACGGGCGGCAAGCCATCGGGCCAGCGAGAGGCGTAACATTCGGTTCGGCACCCGCCGACACGACCGTTTCAACGGGATAATCGATGACGCTGGGCCACGCCTCGATCGCGGTCTTCTGGGCTGGATCCATGTCGATCGCCGGCTGATAACCGGGGCGGCAATCGGGAAGCACGGCATCGGCCGGGAGCTTCAGCGCCGACCGGATCGCTGCACCGCATGCGTCCGGTTCTGCAAGCAGCGAGCAGTCGGCCGAATAGGTCCTATCGTAACGGAGGGTCAGCACTCCGTCAGCGACCGAAGCCGATTGCAATCCGACAGCCGAAAAGCTGTCGTCCATCAGACGCGAAGCGGATAGGGTGTCATAGACCACGAATAGAAGGCCACCATTCCAGCCGTCAGCGGCAGAGAAAAAAGCGAACGGTCCCCTGGCGCCAAGGACATAGCCGGCCATGTCGTCCTGGATCCGCATGTCCTTGCCGTCGAGTGCGCAGGCGGCATTGGCGGGCGCTATATAGAGGCCGGCCGCGCCCTTCTCTCCCAAATCCAGCTCCTTCAGCGAGAACCCCTGATAGCCGTAGCAGCGCAGTTCACCCGCCATGTCGTAACCCGTCTCACCGGCCGGCAGCTGTATCACCTGCATTTTTGGCTGGTCCAGCGGTCCTCCGGATGATGCCTTAACGGAACAGGTGATCGGAGCCATGCGACCGATCGCGAACTGCGCCTCGTCGCCCTTGCCGCGCAGCTCATATCGGCCGTTCGAGTACCAGAAGCCGGAGCCCGAGACCTGCTGCGGCAGCTCAACCTGTTCGCCGCTCGCGAGTGTCAGGCTCGCCTTCTCCTCGGAGAAGGCCACGATGAGTTCCGATCCGTCTTCGCAGGCGAATGTCACCGTTTCGGCGCGGGCCGCGCCGCAGAACAGGAAAGCCACCAGGATGGCGAAAATCTTCAGACGCTGCGTCATGGTTCTCTCTGTGGTCGGAAACGGGTGAGACGATAGCCAGATTTTTCTTCGCAGTCATCCGGCCAGCGGGCCGGCGTGAAGGGATGCGTGAGCAAAAAAATCAGCGGTGCCATACGCGCTCCGCAATCATGGTTAACACTCTCTCAACGCAGATTGGAATAAGCTTGGAACCGAAGTCACGCTCAACCCGTTTCCGGGTCTCATAACCGGAGGAAATTGCCATGCTCGCTCTCATCGCTACCTTTACGGCATCCCGCTTGGATGGTGACGATACCGGGACTTATGCCGACGGTGCCATTCCCATGCCGATGATCGAGCTTCGCCCTGAAAACGGCGCGGATCGCGGACGCCGCGAGTTCCAGCGTGACTATGGCCAGCAACGCCGCATCACGCCCGACGCCGTCGGATTTGCCTGACTGGCGACACCTTGACGCGGCATGTCAGCCGGATTGTCCACGCCCGAGAATTCCGCTAGGAGAGTCGGGCGAGGGACAAAAATGACACTGGACAGGAAGAGAGCGGGGATTTCGGTGCGCATTCTATGCGCCATCGCCTTGCTTTTTGTCGGACTTGCACACAAGACGCCGGTTATCGCTTCTCAGTCGATATCGACGGCAGAACTTGCGCAATACGTGCTTCCTGACGGAACTATCCCTGTTCTTTGCCTGGATGACGAGGGCACACCGCACGGCCATGACGTCGGCACAGGCTGTGACGCCTGCCTGCTGAGCGCCTCGATCCTCCTTCCGGCTCCGCAGGATGAAGTCGGAAGACCAGTTGCTCATCTGGCCGAAGTCTTCGCGCCATTCCGCGCGGAAGCTTTCTATCGCCAGCTTTTCCCCCCCAACGCCGCTCCCCGCGCGCCTCCCATCCGCGCCTGACGTCTGAGCCGCTGCTGCTTCCGTAGCAGTCTCGTCAGTCCGTGCCGGATGGTCGACAGCCTGATCAGGCTTGCCCCGGCACCATGCCGGATGCCGTGCCATGTACAACAGGACCCACCTGGGCGATCCCTCACCCATTCTTCCCATCGACTACGTCATGCCGTTTGCGGAGCGCCAAGGCTCCATCCGCTCGCGGCTGGTATTGCCACGGACGACGATCCTTCTGCAGGGTCTTAACCGAAAGGCGACCTATCGCATTCTCGACGGATGCGTCGCGCTCTATCAACTGCTGGCCGACGGTCGAAAGCAGATCCTCGACATACTCGGCCCCGGCCGCCTGCTGGGAGCAGGCGTTACGGACCATTTCCAGTGCGGCGCGGAGACCCTCGCCTTCACGCATATCGAGGAACTGGGCGCGGATAAGAGCGGTGCGGCCGATGACGCCCATCGTCAGCTGCAGCTGTTGCTTGTTCGCTCGCTGAGCCACGCCACCCTGCTGGGGCGCAAGACTGCACCGGAAAAGGTCGCGTCCGCGCTGGTGGACCTTTCACAACAATTCGCCCGCCGCCCGAAAGGAACCGGCAAGCGTACCCTCACCTTCACGCTCCACCTGACCCGCGCCGACCTTGCCGACTGGCTGGGCCTGACGCTCGAAACGGTCAGCCGGCAGCTGAACGGCCTGAAGCGTTCCCGCGTCATCGATTTCAGGACGCCGGAACTCATCACCATCAAGGACCCGGACCGTCTCGCGGCTATCGCGAACGGCCAGTCTATTCACGACAACCATTGAACACCGGGGGATTATCATGAGTGTTTCAATCGAAACGCCGGCGACGACGGCGTCCTTTTCCAGACGTTTCTACACGACCGCGTGGCGCTGGCATTTTTATGCGGGGCTGTACGTGGCGCCATTCCTGGTGATGCTGGCCGTCACCGGTCTTCTGATGTTGTGGTCGTCGGTCCTGTTCGGTCGCGACGGCGAGAACCTCTATCCTGTCACTCCCGCAGCGCAGACCGTCGCCGTGTCTGTGCAGATGCAGTCGGCGCTCGGTGCCGTTCAAGGCGGCAGCGTGAGCCAGTACATCGCGCCCCGCACAGCGGAGCAGTCTGCTCTCTTCCGCGTTGATGCGGACGGCGTATCCACCATGGTGGCTGTCGATCCTTATACGGGCGACGTGCTTGGCAAATGGGACCGACGCGACGCGCTCTACGATCTTGCCAACCTGATCCACGGAACCTTGCTGATCGGGACCGTAGGCGACTGGCTGATCGAGATCGCCGCCGGCTTCGGCATCGTGCTGATTGTCACCGGTCTATATCTCTGGTGGCCGCGCGATGGCGCCGGGTTCCGCAGCGTCCTCATCCCGCAGCTGTCGCTCGGCGGCCGCCGGCTGTGGAAATCGCTTCACCTCAGCATCGGGTTCTACATCTCTGCGATTCTCCTCGTATTCCTGCTCTCCGGCCTCACTTGGGCTAGCGTCTGGGGCGAGAAGATGACGCAGGCCTGGAGCACATTCCCGGCCGAAAAGTGGGACAATGTTCCCCTCTCCGACAAGACGCACGCTCACATGAATCACGGCGGCGTCAAGGAAGTGCCGTGGACGCTGGAGCAGACGCCGATGCCGGCTTCGGGCTCGACGGCCGGTCAGGACGGCGTGCCCGCAGGCATGGCAGTGGATGTCGACAGCATTGTCGCACTTGCGCGATCGCTTGGCTTCGAACAGCGTTTCCAGCTCTCCTTCCCCAGTGATGAGGGCGGCGTCTGGACGATTGCCCGCGACACGATGAGCAATGACAGCAGCAATCCGCTCGACGATCGTACCGTTCACGTCGATCAATACACCGGAAACGTGCTGGCCGATGTCGGCTTTGCCGATTACGGCGCCGCGGGCAAGGCCATGGCGGCAGGCATCGCCTTCCACGAAGGCGACATGGGCACGTGGAATGTTGCCCTGGTGACGGTCTTCTGCCTGTCGGTGATCTTCATGTCGGTGAGTGGCATCGTCATGTGGTGGAAGCGTCGTCCGAAGAATGCGGCGCGGCTGTTCGCACCGACGGTGACCGAACCCGGGCCGTTCTGGAAAACCGGAGCATTGGTGATGCTTGCAGTTTCACTGCTCTTCCCGCTCTCCGGCGCGGTGCTGGTCGCGGTCCTGCTGCTCGACCTCATCGTGATCGCCAACGTGCCGGCGCTGCGGAAGGCGCTGAGCTAGGATGACAGCGGAGCCCGGAAGCGCGCCGGGCTCCGCTGATGTACGACGAGCGCACCGCGGCGCCAGATGGCGACGACGATCAACGTTCAACGATAGAAGGAAAAATGGTGCCCCCGGCAGGGTTCGAACCCGCGACCCCCTGATTACAAATCAGGTGCTCTACCAACTGAGCTACAAGGGCACTCCGAGCGGTCGGATAGCATATTCTGAGGGGCTGTAAAGAGAAAACTGGGCGGACGGCGATGGTTGTGACACGAGCCGTCGTAACCATGCAAACCGATTTGCGGCCGGAACGCCTTGCCGGTCAACGCGCTTATCATGTACCAACTGGAGCGCATTCTCGAGGGCCGTTCATGTCTCGCTCTTTCCAGTCGCTCTCCTTCATCGCCTCGCCCACAGCCGAGGCACAGGCCTCCCGCGACGAACTGATTCGCCGCTATGGCGACGCCGAACCGAAGGATGCCGACGTGATCGTGGCGCTCGGCGGCGACGGGTTCATGCTGCAGACGCTGCACGACACGATGAACAGCGGCAAGCTGATCTACGGCATGAATCGCGGCTCGGTCGGCTTTCTCATGAACGACTTCAGCCTTGAGAACCTGACAGAACGGATATCGGCGGCTGTCGAATACGATTTTCATCCGCTGAAGATGACGGCGACCAGCGATGATGGCGCGGTATCGGTTGCGCTCGCCATCAACGAGGTCTCGCTGCTCCGCCAATCCTATCAGGCGGCGAAGCTGCGCGTGCTGGTCGACGGACAGGTGCGGCTCGACGAACTGATCTGCGACGGGCTGATGGTTGCGACGCCCGTCGGTTCAACGGCTTATAATCTGTCGGCTCACGGCCCGATCCTGCCGCTGGAGGCGCCGCTTCTGGCGCTTACGCCCGTAAGCGCCTTCCGTCCCCGCCGCTGGCGCGGCGCTCTGCTTCCGGATAAGGTGACCGTCGATATCGAGGTGCTGGAGGCGGAGAAGCGGCCGGTCAATGCGGTTGCCGACCATACGGAAGTCAAGTCGGTTATGCATGTGCGAATCGAGCAGTCCACCGACACCACCGCGCGGGTTCTGTCCGACCCGGATCGCTCGTGGTCGGACCGTATCCTGGCGGAACAGTTCGCCAACTGAGGAAGGAAACCGATGCCGCAGTTGACGACGATCGCCGTTACGTTGCTCGGCCTCCTGCTGGCGTTCGCCACCCCTGCCTTAGCAAATGACATAGATCGCCTGCCGGTGACCGTCACTTTCCTGATCAGTGGCGGTTTCTGGGAAGAGGATGCGGAAACGCTCGCGGATAATCCCGCCCTCTCTTTGCCGTCAACGACAGAAGGGCAGGAAACAGATCGGCTACGGGGTTATTACAAACTGGTGTCCGTGCGTCAGTCAGACCGGACGGCAAAGATCTATCTCCAGCAGATCGCCTCCACCGATGCCGGCCCTCATCTTCTGCAGAGCGTGGAACTGGAGGAATTCAGCGCCATCAAGCCCTACGTCACGGACATCAGGCCGGAGGACTCGACAGGGATGACGCTTCAACCGGGCTTTTTCGCCACGGTCTATCTCAAGACCGATCCGGCTGCCACCGAGCCGGAGAGCTGGACGGTGCTGATCGACGAATTCGGCGAGATACGGGTTGAGCGAGCCACGAACTGATGGTCAGTCGCGCTTGCCGAAGGCCTTGAGAAAGGTTTTCACCGCATTCGCGGCCATCGCCTCTATGTCGCGTTGGGGCGTGACGATCCCAAACTGAAGATCGCTGCGGATATCGGCGACGACGAGCGCCATGTACTGGCGGGCCGCCAGACCGGGATCGGGAAGATCGAGATAACCGGCGAGCGCCAGTTGGGCGAGCCTCGCGGCCACCGCCGGATACTTGCGGCCGGGGCCGTATTCGCGCCAGGTCGAAAACAGCTCCGGGTAACGCGCCCCCTCCCGTTCCACGAGCCGTATCAGCCAGCGCCCGTTCGGATCGCAAACGGCCCTGTTCAGCATTCGCACGGTAAAGTCGGTCAGCTCTCGCTCAAGATCCGTCGGACGATCCGGAAAGGTATCCAGTACGGCAAAGAAGCCGGCACTGGACTTCTGCGTGATCTCGGCGACCACCGCTTTGAATACTTTCTCCTTGTCGCCGATCTGATTGTAGACCGTCTGCCGCGACACGCCTGCGCGTGTCGCGATCGCATCGATGCTGGCCGCCGCATAGCCCTCATCGGCGAAAACCTCGGCGGCGGCATCCATTATGCGCTCGCGCTTGCCGGCTGCGCCGGGCATTCGCGCCATCTGCTGACTTTTTTCGACAGGAGAATGTTTCATTCAGTCTACATAGGGGTACTTGACGAATTTGACAATACTGTCCAATTATATGGACGCACACGCAATCAGGCGTATCATCGTCTCTTATCGCATTTCCTTTCAGTCAACCTCCGCGTCACGGGCTCCTCCCACCCGGCGACAAGAAAGGTGCTTTCATGCCGTCACGTTTTCTCCCGCTGGCCGCAATCCTCGGCCTGCTTTCCGCCGTCGGTCTCTTCGCGATCGACATGTATCTGCCAGCACTGCCGACGATCGGAGCCCAACTCAACGCTGACGATCACGGCGTCCAGGCAAGTCTTATCTCCTTCTTCGCTGCCATGGCGCTCTGCCAGGTCTTTTATGGACCCCTTTCGGACATGTTCGGCCGTAAACGCCCCCTTTATATCGGGCTGACTCTCTATGCCGCCGGTGCGATCGGCTGCGCGTTCGCCCCCGATATCGAGACGCTGGTGGTCTTCCGGTTTCTGCAGGGAATGGGCGCGTGCGCTGGCGTAGTCATTTCCCGCGCCATCATCCGCGACCTGCACACCGGCGTGGAGGCCGCGCACCTGATGTCGAGGCTTATGCTGGTCTTTTCTGTGTCGCCGATTCTTGCGCCGCTCGCCGGCAGCCTCGTCACCGTCTTCGGTGACTGGCGTCTTATCTTCTGGGTCATGGTGGGCGCCGCCGTCATTGGCCTGATGCTTGCCGTCTTTTGTCTTTCGGAAACGAGGCCGGAGGAAAAACGAAGCGAAAGCAGCCTCGGAGCGGCCCTCCGCGCCTATGCCTCGCTTCTCTCGGATCCGTATTATCTCGGCCTGGTGCTGATCGCGTCGTTCGGGATGTCGAGCTACATGATCTACGTCGCCAACTCATCGTTCGTGCTGATCGATCACTACGGTCTTTCGCCGTCCTTCTACAGCGTCGTTTTTTCCATCAACGCCGTCTCCTTCATCGGTATGTCCCAGATGAACGGACGGCTGGCTCGGCGATTCGGATTGCGACGGGTCATCCGCAGCGCGATCGGCGGCTTTGCAACCAGTATGTCGCTGCTGCTCGCCATATCGCTTTCCGGCATAGACCGGCTGGAGGTGATGGGTGCGCTGCTGTTTGTCGGCTACGGCTTCCTGGGTCTCGTGATACCCAATGCCGCCGTGCTAGCGATGGAGGCGCATGGCCGCATTGCCGGCACGGCCTCGGCGCTGATGGGCACGATGCAATTCGTCACCGCAGCGATCGTCATCGGCGTCGGCGGGATTTTCGTCGACGGAACGGCGCAGCCGATGATCGAAGTTATTGCCGCTTGCAGTCTCGTCGTGCTGCTGGTGTCGCTCGTGGTGCTGCGCCCGCCGACGGAAATGGCCGCGGCCGAATAGACCAAAGACCGGTCAACGCAAAGAGGCGGCGAAGTAGACTTCGCCGCCTCATATTTATGGATCGCTGGCCGCTTGACGTCAGTCGATATCCGTCACCGCGTCGGCCTTGCCGCTGATGCGGTGGGCGAGTGCCGCTTCCATGAACTCGTTCAGTTCGCCATTCAGCACGCTGTCCGGATCGGTGCTTTCGACGCCCGTTCGCAGATCCTTCACCAGCTGATAGGGCTGCAGAACATAGGAGCGGATCTGGTGACCCCAGCCGATATCCGTCTTGGAGGCGGCTTCGGCATTGGCGGCTTCTTCGCGCTTCTTCAGCTCGGCTTCATAAAGACGCGCACGCAGCATGTCCCAGGCCTTGGCGCGGTTCTTGTGCTGCGAGCGCTCCTGCTGGCAGGCGACCACGATACCGGTCGGGATGTGGGTGATGCGCACGGCCGAGTCGGTCGTATTGACGTGCTGGCCGCCGGCACCGGACGAACGATAGGTGTCGATGCGGCAATCGCTTTCGTTGACCTCGATGTTGATCGAGTCGTCGACGACCGGATAGACCCAGATCGACGAAAAGGACGTATGGCGGCGCGCGTTCGAGTCGTAGGGCGAAATGCGCACCAGACGATGCACGCCCGATTCGGTCTTCATCCAGCCATAGGCGTTGTGGCCCTTGACCAGGATGGTCGCGGACTTGATCCCCGCTTCTTCACCGTCATGCACTTCCAGGACTTCGACCTTGAAGCCCGAACGTTCGGCCCAGCGGGTATACATGCGCAAAAGCATGTTGGCCCAGTCCTGGCTCTCGGTACCGCCGGCGCCTGAATGGACTTCGACATAGGTGTCGTTGCCGTCAGCCTCGCCCGACAGCATGGCTTCCACCTGGCGGCGGGCCGCTTCCGTCTTCAGCGCCTTCAGCTGATCCTCGGCGTCCTTCACGACGCTTTCGTCGCCCTCTTCCTCGCCCATCTCGATCAGCTCGATGTTGTCGTTCATCTGCTGTTCGAGGCGCTTGACGCCGTTGATGTTCTCGTCCAGCTGCTGGCGCTCCCGCATCAGCTTCTGGGCTTCCTGGGCATCGTTCCAGAGGGTCGGATCCTCGGCCTTGTTGTTCAACCAGTCCAGTCGTCTTATCGCCTGGTCCCAGTCAAAGATGCCTCCTCAGCAGGCTTATGGCCTGCTTGATTTCGTCGACTACGTTCTCGATTTCGTTACGCATTGGTCCGTTTCATCGTTCGTTTTTTAGACTGGCCCGTGAATAGTTGCGCCCGCCCCCGATGTAAAGGGTGGCGGGCGGCGTTTCAGGCGCGGATTTGGGTCAGAAAAGACCGCCGGATCCCGAGGTTACGGCCTGGTTTGCCTGAGGCGAGGTGCGCAGGATTTCCTCCGGCGCCATATACTCGTCCATGCCGATGACGGAGAACACATCGGCTGGCCCGGTGCCTGGCTTGAATGCCTCGATGATCGTGTCCGGCTCGCCTTCGAAGGCCTGCATCCCGGTGGTGCGATTCACGGCGATAAGCTGCATGCCATCGGGAATGCGGAACTTACCCGGAGGGGTTCCTTCAACTGCCGCCTGCATGAACTCGTTGAAGATTGGCGCGGACAGCGAGCCACCGGTCGCACCGCGGCCGAGCGGCGCCGGGCTGTCGAAGCCGATATAAAGACCTGCCACCAGATCGGGCGTATAGCCGACGAACCAGGCATCCTTCTCGTCGTTCGTGGTACCGGTCTTGCCGGCGACAGGGCGATCGAGCTTGACCTTGCCGGCGGCTGTCCCGCGCTTGATCACGCCTTCCATCATCGAGGTGATCTGGTAGGCGGTCATCGGATCGAGAACCTGGGCGCGATTGTCGACAACAACAGGCTCTTCCTGGCCCGTCCAGTCATTCGCATTGCAGCCCTCGCAGAGGCGCTCCTCGTGACGGAAAATTGTCTTTCCGTAACGATCCTGGATACGGTCGATAAGTGTCGGCTGAATCTGTTTGCCGCCATTGGCGAACACGGCGTAGGCCGACACCATGCGCAGGACCGTGGTTTCGCCCGATCCAAGGGACATCGACAGCACCGGCTTCATCTTGTCGTAGACGCCGAAACGCTCGGCATACTCGGCAACGAGGTTCATGCCCATGTCGTTGGCAAGCCGGACGGTCATGAGGTTTCGCGACTTTTCGATGCCGAGACGCAGGGTCTGCGGACCGGCAGAACCGCCACCATAATTCTGCGGCCGCCAGACCTGGCCGCCGGAGACGAATTCCACAGGCGCATCAAGGATCACGGAGGCCGGCGTGTATCCGGTGTCCAGCGCGGCAGCGTAGACGAAAGGTTTGAACGACGAACCCGGCTGACGCATGGCCTGAGTGGCGCGGTTGAACTCCGACTGGCCGTAGGAGAAGCCTCCGACCATCGCAAGCACGCGGCCGGTGTGCGGATCCATGGCGACCAGCCCACCCTGAACCTTGGGCGGCTGACGCAGACGATACTTGCCTGGCTTATCCTCGCCGAGCGCTTCGACGTAAACGACGTCACCCGGCTCGACCACGCCTTCGGGAGACTTGCTCGTCTTGCGGTCACCCTTGGCGGACCGGAAGGCCCATTCCATATCGCCGGCAGCGATTTCTCCGGTCACCCGTTCCGTTACGATCTTTCCGCCGGCTTCCTTTTCCGGCCGGATACCGATATCGACCTGCTGCGGCGACACCGCCAGCACGACCGCCATCTTCCACTCCGGAATGTCGCGGAGCGGCGTCAGCTTGGCCAGTTCCTCGCCCCAGTCTCCCGTCAGGGAAATCTGCTCGATAGGGCCATGGAAACCGCGGCGCTGATCGTACGTGATGAGGCCGTCCTGCAGCGCCTTCCGGGCCTTAATCTGCATGACAGGATCAAGGGACGTGCGTACCGACAGGCCGCCTTCATAGAGCGCCTTGTCGCCGTATTTCTCGATGATCTGCCGACGCACTTCCTCGGCGAAATAATCCGACGCGAACAAGGAAGAACCACCCTGCCTGAGGGTCACGCCGAGCGGCTGCTTCTTGGCCTGGGCACCCTCCTCGGCACCGACAAAGCCATTTTCGACCATGCGGTCGATGACCCAGTTGCGGCGCTCGAGTGCCGCCTCGGTGCGGCGGAACGGATGGTAGTTCGCCGGCCCCTTGGGAAGAGAGGCAAGATAGGCGGCTTCGGAGATCGTCAGCTCGGTAACGGATTTATCGAAATAGGTGAGCGCAGCCCCGGCGATGCCATATGCGTTCATACCGAAGAAAATCTCGTTCAGATAAAGCTCGAGGATCTTGTCCTTCGAATAGGTCTGCTCGATCCGGAAAGAGAGAATCGCTTCCTTGACCTTTCTGTCGATCGTCTGGTCGGACGACAGAAGGAAGTTCTTGGCGACCTGCTGGGTGATGGTCGACGCCCCGACGGGACGGCGACCCGAGCCGAGGTTCTGAATATTTGTGACGATCGCGCGGGCAAGACCGTAAACGTCGACGCCCGGGTGGTTGTAGAAATTCTTGTCTTCCGCCGACAGGAAAGCGGCCTTGACGCGGTCCGGTATGGCCTGAATCGGCAGGAAGAGACGACGCTCGCGCGCATACTCAGCCATCAAAGCGCCGTTACCAGCGTGAAAGCGCGTCGTGACCGGCGGCTCGTAGCTCGACAGGACAGCGTAATCCGGCAGATCGCGGGAGACATTCGTCAGATAGATCGCGACGACCGCCGCCACGCCCAACGCAAGGACGGACGCTAGTCCGAAGAGATAACCAATCAGTCTGATCATAGTCTAGGCACCGGATCTGCTTTCAGGTCTTTCGGGCAATGACAGCATTGCATAGTGGCAAGCGTTTTGCACGCCGGACAGGCAATGACAAGGCCGGCGGCAACCGCAAAGAACGCCGGCAGACACTATCAAACGCCGGTTCCGGTGTAACGGTTCGATTGTGAGGAAAATAGGGCCGTCGCCCCGTACCCACAATCGTCATCACGGCCGCTGTCTCGATTAGCCGCCGTTGGCGATCACCGGATCGCGATAGCGTACCACCGCTTCCGCCAGAAGTGCTGCGACTTTCTCGCGCCACGCTTCATCGAGCAGGAGCTTCTCGTCTTCCTTGTTGGACAGAAAGCCGAGTTCCAGGAGAATCGACGGCATGTCATGGGCCTGCAGAACCCTGAAGCCGGCGTAGCGGTGCGGGTTGTTGATCAGGCCGACCTGCCCCTTGAACGATTCGACGACCGTGTTCGCAAGCGTGATCGAAAATGCCTGGGTCTCGCGCCGCGTAAGATCGAGCAAGATGTCGGTGACCTCCGTCGGCTCGGCCGTCAGGTCGATTCCGGCAATGGCGTCCGATAGGTTTTCGCGCTCTGCGAGATCCGCGGCCATCCGGTCGGATGCCTTGTCAGAGATCGTGTAGACCGTTGCGCCACGAATGGCCGCCTGCCGCAACGTGTCCGCGTGCAGCGAAATCAGCAGATCCGCGCCCTTTTGCCGTGCGATGGCGACGCGCGAGGACAGTGACAGGAATTCGTCGCCGGTCCTTGTCAGCACCGCCCGCATGCCCGGCTTTTTGTTGACGTGATCCGCCAGAACCTTGGCGAATGCCAAGGTGATCTCCTTTTCAGGCGTCTTGGTCGTTGCACCGCTCGCGCCGGCGTCAATACCCCCATGCCCCGCATCGATCGCGATCACGAACTCGCCGGGCTTCTCGTCAACCGCGGGCGCGATCCGGTCGCCGCGTTCCGCCGTGGCGGAGACGGGTTCGGGTTTCCAGCCGCCCTTCACCTGCTCGGCAAAAGCGTCGTCCGACACAACTTCCGCATCAAGAACGAGCCGATATCCCTCACCGCTCTCCTGAGCCTGGACTTCACTTGTTGCCAGACGCACCGGGCGATCGGCGGTCAGAACGATCCGGGCGGTATCTCCGCCCATCGATCCGTATCGGATGTCGCGAAAAAGCCCCCTCGCCGCCATCTGCTCCGGAGCGAAACCAAAGTCCGTTTCGGGTAGGTCGACAACGATGCGCGGCGGATCTGCGATGTAGTGAACCTGGAAGTCCGGGCTGCGGTCGAAGTCGATCACAATCCGCGTGCGCGCCTCGTCCCCGGCGATACGGGCCTCCGTGGCGACAAGGCTCGCGCCCGAAGCAAAAGACCCGCCTATCGAAGCGCCGAGAACAACAGCGATGACGGCCATGGCCAGGCCACAAGAGACGAGCGTGCGCATCCGGTGCACGAGATACCATATGACCATCCGCCGCCTGATCCCCTCGAAGATAACCGTGCCATCAAGCCCGGTGCCCGAACCATCCATCGGGACTTGATGTCCACGCTTTCCGCGCCTCAAATGCCGCGATTCGTTAAGCCCTACAATTCCAACGATATTATGGCGCAAACGGGTTTTAGCTTGCCATTGTCACATAGAAAACATACAAGGCAGATGAGGGTAAAAAGTGCCACGGGATAGAATCATCTCCACGGCTGCCAACCTGTCTGGAATTGGCGCCATGATCCTCGGGATGCTCATCCGCCGTCTCAGCGCTTTTGTCCTGGAAATAGATCGGAACGCCGGTCGAGGCCGGCCGAACTACCAGGTGGGCGACCACCAACCGCTCGCTAGAGCACTCATCGGGCCCCGAGGGCCTTTGGCATTGTCGTTCTTGTTTGGCTATACGTCGTTGCAGCAGATCCTTTTAAAAAGTCACAGGCAGATGGAGACGAAGGTCTCCAGTCGCTTCATGGCTGCTGCACGTCTCGGCGACGGACGGGAACAAATTTATCCGGTACAGAACCTGCTGCAGCCGCCGTTCTCTCATGAGGACGGTGCTGGCTTGCACCTTGGCGGACGTACCGAGGAGTTAAGCTTAAAATGGCAGACAGAATGCTTATCGATGCGTCTCACGAAGAAGAGACGCGGGTTGTCGTAGTCCGCGGCAACCGTATTGAAGAATTCGATTTCGAGTCCCAACATAAGAAGCAGATCAGGGGCAATATCTATCTCGCGAAGGTGACGCGCGTCGAACCTTCGCTTCAGGCCGCCTTCGTAGACTATGGCGGCAACAGGCACGGCTTTCTCGCCTTCGCTGAAATCCATCCGGACTATTACCAAATCCCGCTCGCCGACCGGCAGGCCCTCCTGAAGGCCGAAGCCGAAGAACACCGGCGCAACGACGACAACGACTCGGATAACGACGAGTCTTCCGTCGATCTTGCGACGGCACCTCAGCCTGACGTCGACCTGAGCGTGGCAAGCGCCGTCCCGGCCGAGACAGACAACGCAGTGGAGCCGGGTGCGGCCCCAGAAGAGGTTGCCGCGGAGGACGCGACGCCAAAGGCAAAGCCGAAGCGTGTCCGCAAGCCCCGTAAGAAGCCATCCACCGAGGAAACCGGTGAGACCGCTTCCGAGGGTGGCGAAGGCGAAGAAGGCGGCAGCGGCACGATTGCCGCCATGGTCGACAGCGACGAAATCTCCGAAGAGGTCGGCGGTCGCCGGCGCGATGATGACGATGATGACGACGACGTTGTCGAGGAGAAGGAAGAAATCGAATCCGTCGGCGCTGAAGACGCGATGGAAGAGGTTCCGGATCGCGTCGTCCGCAAGCCGCGCAAACAATATCGCATTCAGGAAGTAATCAAGCGCCGTCAGATCCTGCTGGTCCAGGTCGCCAAGGAAGAACGTGGAAACAAGGGCGCCGCGCTGACAACCTATCTCTCGCTTGCCGGCCGCTATTCGGTCCTGATGCCAAACACGGCGCGCGGCGGCGGCATTTCCCGCAAGATTACCAACCCGCAAGACCGCAAGCGGCTCAAGGAAATCGCCCGCGAGCTCGAGGTGCCTTTGGGCATGGGCGTCATCCTGCGCACGGCCGGTGCCAACCGCACGAAGGCCGAGATCAAGCGCGACTTCGAATACTTGATGCGGCTTTGGGAAAACGTCCGCACGCTGACGCTGAACTCGACCGCTCCCTGCCTCGTCTACGAGGAAGGCTCGCTGATCAAGCGCTCCATCCGCGACCTCTATAACAAGGACATTTCCGAGGTCGTGGTTGCAGGCGAGGAAGGCTACCGCGAAGCCAAGGACTTCATGAAGATGCTGATGCCGAGCCACGCCAAGGTGGTTCAGCCTTATCGCGATCTTCACCCGATCTTCTCGCGGTCCGGCATCGAAGGTCAGCTCGACAAGATGCTGCAGCCGCAGGTGACGCTGAAATCGGGCGGATACATCATCATCAACCAGACCGAAGCGCTGGTTGCGATCGACGTGAACTCTGGACGGTCGACGCGCGAGTACTCGATCGAGGACACGGCGCTGCAGACGAACCTTGAGGCCGCCGAAGAAGTAGCGCGGCAGCTGCGTCTGCGCGACCTCGCCGGCCTGATCGTCATCGACTTCATCGACATGGAAGAGAAGCGCAACAACCGCGCCGTCGAGAAGAAGCTCAAGGACTGCCTGAAGAACGATCGCGCCCGCATCCAGGTCGGCCGCATCTCGCATTTCGGCCTTCTTGAGATGTCGCGCCAGCGCATCCGCGCCTCGGTGCTGGAATCGACGACCCAGCTCTGCCCGCATTGCGGTGGAACTGGCCTTATTCGCTCGCAATCGTCCGTGGCGCTGCATGTCCTGCGCGGCGTTGAGGAATTCCTGCTGAAGAGCACGACGCACGATATCACCGTGCGTGCGACCCCGGAAACGGCTCTTTACCTGCTCAACCAGAAGCGGTCCACGATCGTCGACTACGAGCATCGCTTTGGCGTGACGATCACGATCGACTCCGACGATTCGGTTGGTCATCAACACTTCGCGATCGATCGCGGGGAAGCTGTTGCCAATCCGGTGAAGATCGAAAGCCTGATGCCTGTCATCACGGAGATCGAGGAGGACGACTACGTCGCCGAGCCGGAGGACGATGAAGACGACGTCGTCATCGAGAAGCCGGCCGCCGCGAACTCCGAGACGGCAGACGGTGAAGATCGCAACGGACGCAAGCGCAAGCGCCGCCGCCGTCGGCGCGGCAAGAATGGTCAGGCGCAGAACGGTGATGCTCACCAGGCCGGCGCTGCGGATAACGACTCTGATGGTGACGAGGACGAAGGCGACGACGAGGGCGGTGAAAGCTCCGTGGAGGCTTCCGGCAACGACGACGGCAACCAGGACGAACCGCGCCGCAAGCGCCGCCGTCGTGGTAAGCGTGGCGGACGCCGCAACCGGCCGGGCGAAGAGGGCGCAGAGATGAGCGCCGATGATGCAGAGGGCGACGACGAACAGCCGGATACCGAGGCCGAACAGATCGAGGAGATTGCCGAGGACGGCGTCGCCGAAGGTATGGCCATGGCCGAAATCGAATCGGCGACATCGCCGGTGGACGAAAAGCCAGCGCCCAAAGCCCGCCGCACCCGCAAGGCCAAGGTCGCGGCCTCCCCCGTGGAGGAACCGGTGATTGAAGAGGCTGTCGCTCCGGTCGAAGCGGAGGTTGTCGAAAAGACGGCGGACCTCGAAGCGTCCGAACCGGCATCGATCGAGGAGCCACAGTCCGAAACGGACGACGCCAAGCCGGCACGCGCCAACCGCGGCGAGAACATCGTCAATTCCGAACCGGTGGTGACATCCACGTCAGCCGGCGGAGATGAGCCGGATAAGCCGAAAAAGGGCGGCTGGTGGCAACGTCGCGGCTTCTTCTAAGGCGCTGACGTCATCGCCAAAATCACAAAGGCCGCGTGATCGCGGCCTTTTTTATTGCAACGAACGTGGCTCAGTAATTGAATCCGGAAACCTGTTTAAATTCTTGAAATTAAATATTTTTCACGAAATCCAGCGCTCGATCCGATCTGTTGCCTCGACCATATCGGCCATAGTGCCGCCGTAGGAAAAGCGCATGGCTCTTGATCCCTCCAGCGGATCGAAGTCGAGACCGGGCGTGGCGGCGACGTTCGTTTCGGACAACATCCGCTTCGCGAATTCCATGCTGTCATTGCTGTGCGCGCTGACATCGACATAGGCATAAAACGCACCGTCCATCGGCGAGAGCAGATGAAAACCCAAGGCAGGCAAACGTCTCTGCAAAAAGTCGCGATTGGCCCTGCAGCTCTCCTTGTAGGCATCGAGCTCACCGGTCGCGCCGAGCGCTGCGGTGGCGGCGATCTGGGATAGCTCCGGCGGCGAGATGTAGAGGCTTTGCGCCAGACATTCGGTCGGCCGGACCAGATGCTCGGGAAGAACCATCCAGCCGATGCGCCAACCCGTCATGCAATAGTATTTCGAGAACGAGTTGATGACGACGACATCGTCGGTCAGTTCCAGAGCCGAGGTTTCGTCGCCAGAGAAGGTCAGACCGTGATAGATCTCGTCGGAGATCAACGTGATCTTCTGCGATGCGCAATACCGGGCCAGTCTTTCGAGGGCCTCGCGACCTGTGACGGTGCCGGTGGGATTGGCGGGGCTCGCCAGAAGGACACCCTTCAGGCGAACGCCTTCACGAGACTGCGCGGCCTCCAGGCTTTCGGCTGTCAGCGTGAACTCCGTTGCTGCGTTGACTGGTACTTCAACCACGCGAAGACCTAGGGCCTTCAATATGTTGCGATAGGCGGGATAGCCTGGCCTCGCTATCGCGACGCAATCGCCCTCGTCGAAAAGCGAGAGAAAGGCCAGGTTGAAGCCTGCTGAGGAACCGGTGGTCACGGCTATCCGCGCCGGATCAAGCTCGATGCGGTGACGTCGTCTGTAGTGCTCGGTCAAGGCGATACGCAGATTACCCATCCCCAGAGCGTCCGTATAGCCGATACGGCCATGTGACAGGGCTTCACGCGCTGCATCCAGAGCGGCCTTCGGGGCCGGCGCTCCGGGTTGGCCGACTGCCATGGAGATAACCGGATGCCCCGCCTGCCGCCGCTTTGTCGCCTCTGCCAGCACATCCATCGCATGGAACGGTTCGACGGCACTGCGGCGGGATATGGACACCATCAGGATTTTTCCTTCTCTTGAATTCGGTCCGACATTTGCCGCAATGAATCCGCTATCACAATGGTGAGATTGGTGGGGCGCGGCAAAAATTCCTGTTTCGCACTCAAGGAGCATCCAATACAACGACTTCAGCCGAGGCAGCCCGCTGCCGGCAGCAACGACAAAAATCAATCGCGAGGACTGACATGGCAATGAGCGCAACGAAACTCGGCATTCTGGCGGGAGCTGCGATCATCGCCTGGACAGCGGCGGCCGCCGCGATCGTCGTGACGACTCGAGGCGAGATGACGACCGACGTCGCTGCCAGTTCCCCTTCCGCATTCGGCGATCAGGTTAAAAACTATCTCCTCGCCAACCCGGAGATCATGCTCGAGGTCCAGGACGCGCTTGAGCGCAAGCAGGACATGGCGCGCCAGCAACAGGCCTCGGCAGCCATCGAAAGCAATGGCGACGCTCTCTTCGCGTCGAGCCACGACATCACCGTTGGCAATCCGGACGGCGATGTAACGATCGTCGAGTTCTTCGACTACAACTGCGGCTACTGCAAGCGCGCCATGGCGGATATGGACCAGATTCTCGCCACTGACAGCAATGTCCGCTTCGTCCTGAAGGAATTGCCGATCCTTGGCGATGCCTCGTTGCAGGCGCATCGCGTTTCCGATGCTTTCCGCAAGATCGCGCCGGAAAAGTATCTCGACTTCCATCGGGCGCTGCTCGGTTCGGAAGGAAGGGCCGATGACGCCAAGGCGATCGCCGTCGCTCAGTCGCTAGGCGTGAGCGAAGACGACATCCGCAAGATGATGGCCGAAAACCCGAGCGACGAGGCGGTGCGGGAATCCTACCAGCTCGCCGCCAGCCTCGGCATCAACGGCACCCCGTCCTATGTCGTCGGCAAGGAAGCGCTCTTCGGCGCCCTTGGAGCCGAACTTCTGCAGGAGAAGGTTGCGAATGTCCGGGCGTGCGGTGCCACCGTGTGCTGAGCCGGTTTACCAAGACAGCCATTCCGTCTTGACCCCGCATTTCCTGTGATCCAAGGCTGTGCGGGCCGCTTGGGGCTTTCCCTTGCGGCCTCGCCAGTCTATAGGAGGCGGGTTCAAGGATACAGAAACTCGACATGAGCAAGATCTTCTTCGTCCTCAATGGGCCCAATCTGAACATGCTGGGCAAGCGCGAGCCGGGTATTTATGGCGGCAAGACACTCGCCGACATCGAAGCCGACTGTGCTGCGTACGCCAAGGACAATGGCTTTTCGATCGATTTCCGCCAAAGCAATCACGAAGGCACCCTCGTGGACTGGCTTCACGAGGCAAGCGAAGCCTCGGCAGGCGTTGCGATCAATGCCGGTGCCTACACTCATACCTCCGTTGCCCTGCACGACGCGATCCGCGCGATCGGCGCGCCAGTTGTCGAATTGCACATCTCAAATGTGCATGCGCGGGAAGAATTCCGCCACAAGTCGATGATAGCGCCGGCTTGCAAGGGCGTGATCTGCGGTTTCGGGCCGCACAGTTACATACTGGCGTTGCAGGCGCTGAAGAACCTCACGCAATAACAAGAACGATAGGGATTAATTTCCATGGCTGACAAGAAAACCGGAATCGATCAGGCGCTGATCCGCGATCTCGCGAACATCCTCAACGATACCGACCTGACGGAAATCGAAGTCGAGCAGGACGATCTCAGGATCCGCGTTTCGCGGAGCGGCCCGCAGATGGTCGCCATGCCGCAGATGCCGATGCAGAGCTATGCGGCGCCCGCTGCTGCTGCCGCTCCTGCCGCCGCAGCAGCGCCTGTTACCGCCGCCGCGCCGGCTGCTCGCGACCTGTCGAAGGCCGTGACGGCGCCGATGGTCGGCACCGCCTACCTCGCCTCCGCACCGGGCGCCCGCCCGTTCATCGAGGTCGGGGCCAGCGTCAAGGAAGGCCAGACACTGCTCATCATCGAAGCCATGAAGACGATGAACCAGATCCCGTCGCCGCGTTCGGGCAAGGTGGTCGAAATCCTCGTCGAGGATGGCCGCCCGGTCGAATACGGTGAGCCGCTGGTCGTCATCGAGTAAGCCGATGACCAGTATCTCAAAGATCCTCATAGCCAATCGCGGCGAAATCGCCCTTCGCGTCCTGCGCGCCTGCAAGGAGCTCGGTATCGCGACCGTCGCGGTTCATTCGACCGCCGACGCCGACGCCATGCATGTGCGTCTGGCCGACGAAAGCGTCTGCATCGGCCCGCCGCCGTCGCGTGACAGCTATCTTAATATCCACCAGATCGTCGCGGCCTGCGAGATCACCGGCGCCGACGCCGTGCACCCGGGCTACGGCTTCCTGTCCGAAAACGCCAAGTTCGCCGACATCCTCGACGCTCACGGCATCACATTCATCGGGCCGACGGCGGAGCACATCCGCCTGATGGGCGACAAGATCACGGCGAAGAAGACCGCGGTCGAACTTGGCATTCCTGTCGTTCCCGGCTCGGATGGCGAAGTAAAGCCGGAAAACGCGATGGAAATCGCGCGGAAGATCGGCTTCCCCGTTCTCATCAAGGCGACGGCCGGCGGTGGTGGTCGCGGCATGAAGGTCGCAAAGACCGAGGCAGATCTGGACGAAGCCGTTTCGACCGCGCGCTCGGAAGCGCTCGCGGCCTTCGGCAACGACGCCGTCTATATGGAAAAGTATCTCGGCAAGCCGCGCCATATCGAAATCCAGGTCGTCGGTGACGGCGCTGGCAACGCGATCCATCTCGGCGAACGCGACTGCTCGCTCCAGCGCCGCCACCAGAAGGTCTGGGAGGAGGCAAACTCCCCTGCCCTCAATGTCGAGCAGCGTATGAAGATCGGCCAGATTTGCGCCGACGCCATGAAGAAGATGAAGTACCGGGGCGCCGGCACGATCGAGTTTCTCTACGAAAACGGCGAGTTCTATTTCATCGAAATGAACACCCGCCTGCAGGTCGAGCATCCGATCACCGAAGCGATCACCGGCATCGACCTCGTGCACGAACAGATTCGTGTCGCTTCCGGCGCCGGCCTGTCCGTCACGCAGGACGAGATCGTCTTCTCGGGCCATGCCATCGAATGCCGCATCAATGCAGAGGATCCGCGCACCTTCGTGCCCTCGCCCGGCACGATCACGCATTTCCATGCACCGGGCGGCCTTGGCGTTCGCGTCGATTCCGGCGCCTATGCCGGCTACAAGATCCCACCTTACTACGACAGCCTGATCGGCAAGCTGATCGTACATGGACGCACCCGCGTCGAATGCATGATGCGGCTCCGCCGCGTGCTGGACGAGTTTGTCGTCGATGGCATCAAAACAACTCTGCCGCTGTTCCAGGACCTGGTCGCCAATCAGGACATCGCGAATGGCGACTATGACATCCACTGGCTAGAGAATTATCTGGCCGAAACCTCGGCCTGATCGCCAATGGCGGGGCGGCGCGGCAGGAACCAGAGGATCACTCCGGAGCTCCTGCTGCGCGCCTATTCGATCGGGCTGTTCCCGATGGCCGATTCCGCCGAGGATCCGGAACTGTTCTGGGTCGAGCCCGAGATGCGGGGCATCATACCGCTCGACAATTTCCACATTTCGAAAAGCCTCGCAAAAGCGGTACGCCAGCGACCGTTCGACATTCGTTTCGACACGGCCTTCAATCTGGTCGTGGCGAAGTGTGCCGAGTCCGCTCCGGACCGGCCATCGACCTGGATCAACGCCACGATCCGCGACCTCTACAGTGCGCTTCACCACCTCGGCCATGCCCACTCGGTCGAGGCGTGGCAGGGAGAAGAACTCGTCGGAGGGCTTTACGGGGTGTCTCTGGGGTCGGCCTTCTTCGGGGAAAGCATGTTCTCCAGGCGAACCAATGCCTCGAAAATCTGTCTGGTGCACCTCGTGGAACGCCTTGTCGAGCGCGGTTTTACGCTGCTGGATACGCAATTCACCACGGATCACCTGAAGACGTTCGGCGCAGTCGATATTCCGAAAAATGCCTACCAGAAGCTTTTGGACGAGGCGATGAGCCAGCCAAGCAAGTTGTTTGCCTAGTAAAGACCAACGCCACCGCCGGGCACACCGGGAAGCGGCTGCTGTTCGACGGGCGGTGGCGGCGGAATGAGCTCACCGCCAGCGGATCCCTGGGAAAAATCATCAATGATCTGAGGTTCGTCGAGCGGAGGCACGTCCGTCGCCTGGAAATTGTCATCGGCCGGCGGCAGGCCACCCTCCTGGGCGAGCGGCGCCTGGGTGGAGAAATCATTGCCGATGTCAGATGAAGAAGACGTCGCCGGCTGCTGCTGTTGTTGCTGCTGCAGGCTTTCTGCCGCCAACTGCTCAGCCGTCTTCGGAACGGGAGCCGGCGTTGCGGCCTGGACGCCCTCGGGGGCAGGCACGTCGGACGTCGCCTTGCAGTCCGTCAGCCAGACGTCATAGATCGGATGTTCGACGGCGTTCAGCGCCGGGCTGTCGGCAAACATCCAGCCGGAAAAAATGCGACGGATCTTGCGGTCTAGGGTGATTTCATCGACTTCGATGAAGGCGTCGGTCTTTTGCGCCTCTTCCTCGTCGCGAGAATAGCATACCTTCGGCGTGACCTGCAGCGCGCCGAACTGGACGGTCTCGTTGACATAGACGTCGAAGGTGGTGATCCGGCCCGTAATCTTGTCAATGCCGGCAAAGACGGCAACCGGATTGGATATGCGCTCGGCATGGGCGGCGCCTGGAAGGGCGAGCAGTCCGGTCAGGGCAACAGCGGTAGCAAGCGTGCCAACCTGCCTAGCAGCAACCGTTCCTGCAAAAATCATGTTCACGCCTCTCGAGCCTTTCAAGCGAAGGGCCGGCGTCCCGCCGACCCATCCGCTCAAGCGCCTAGCCGCCAAATATGGCCAAAAGGGGTTTCAGTTGCCCGGCGTCCAGGCGTCGTAGTCGCCGGTTACGCGAGGGCGCTCGCCGGTGACGGCTATCGACCCCTGCGGGCGGTAGGCAGCCGGTGTACCGGTCGGATTGGCACGATGGGGCTTTTGCCATTCCCGCGCCTTATAGTCTTCCTTGCTCGGCGGAACGTCGGTCCGGTAATGCATCCAGCCGTGCCAGCCGGGCGAAATCGCCGACGCGTCGGCATAGCCCTTGTAGATGACCCAGCGCTTGGGCTTGCCCCAGGTGGTCATAGGACCTTCGTAATAGACGTTTCCGGCTTCATCCTCGCCGACGCGCGTGCCCTTGCGCCAGGTGAAGAAGCGGGTACCCATGGTCTGCCCGTTCCACCAGGTGAAAAGCTCCAACAGAAACTGCTTCATCTCGTATCCTTCGGCCCGCCAAAAAAGGGCGTGGCGCTGTCACATGAGGTCAACCGCTTATGCCGCCTCGCGGCTTCGATGTCCAGTGATTCGCACGTCGTCCCGGTCATTTGAGCTTCAGTTTGAAGCCGATATGACTGGGGCTGAAGCCGAGACGCTCATAGAAGCGATGGGCGTCCTTGCGAACAGCGTTGGAGGTCAGTTGAACAAGGCGCATGCCATCGGCCCGGGCCTTCTCGATGCAGAAGCCGATCATCGCCGCCCCGATCCCCTGGCCGCGGCAATCGGCGCGGGTCTGCACAGCCTCAATGATCATCGAGGACGAGCCCCTCGCGGTCATGGTCGTTGTAACCATGGTCTGGAATGTCCCGACGATCGACGCCTCCCTTTCGGCGACGTAGAGCGTTTCGTTTGCCGATGCGGAAATGCGACGGAAGGCAGCCCGGTAGCCCGGCAAGGCGGCCGGATCGACCGTGTCCCCATGACCGCCGAGCGGATCGTCGGCGAACAGCGCCACGATCGCCGGAACGTCGGTTTCCACCGCTTCCCTGATAATCACCGGTGACGCTTGCATGCTTCGATCCGACCTGAGAGATTGCCGCCCAGCTAAAGGGATTGGGAGACAGGTTTATGACAAAGGCAGCGTTTTTCACTTTGCTCGCGATGCTTTTCGCCAGCGCTTCGGCCGCACAGGAAAGCGGTCGCTCAGGCATAGCCTTCGTGCAAGCGCCGGAGATGTCGAGCGGCGTGTGCACCGGCAAGGATGCTCAGTCTGCGTTTGCCTGCGCCAAGCAGCAATGCATCGACGGCGGCGGCACCGACGAGGATTGCGTGGAAATGGCCTACTGCTTTCCTGCGCTCTACAGCGTTCAAGTGTCGATCCTCCACACCGAAGGCATCCACTGGCAGGAGTTCTTCTGCGGCTGGGACAGCAAGGAAGCTGCTTTAGATGCGGCCAAGGTCGCCTGCGACACCGAAAAGCGACCGTTTATCGCTGATTGCTCGGCGGCCGCGATCTACGACGAGGACGGCAACATGGAAGACCTGATCAACCAGTAGGCAGTCAGCCCAACGGCTTTTCCATCACGATAGCGGGCAAACCGCTGTCGGGACTGCCGCAGCTGTCGATTCGGTCGACCTCGATGAAGCCGTGCGCCTGATAGAAGGCGATGGCCCCGGCATTACGGGGCTCGACCTCAAGCCGCATGATTTCAGCATCGGGGAAGCAGCTCTCGATTTCCGCGAAGAGATCGCGCCCGATGCCCTGACGCTGGCACTCCGGATGGATGTAGAGCTGGTGAAGAACCGCGGTCTTGGTGAGCTTCGGAGACATCGCCGCATAAGCCATACCGCCCAACCGCTTGCCATCGTCGGCAACGAGAAACTCCGCGTCCCGCTTGTCGACACGCGCCTTCAGCGCGGCAACGGAATGCCAGGAGTCGATCAGCTGTTGCACCTTGAGGAGGCCGTAGAAGCCGTCGTAGGTCGCATGAAACGTCTCGGACAAGAGGGTGCGGAGAGCCTCCACATCCTGTTGACTGGCGGTCCGGACGAAGAACACGGCCTTATTCCTCGATGCCGAGCTTGGCCTTGACGAGCGCCTGGACGGCCTGAGGATTGGCCTTGCCGCCGGTCGCCTTCATCACCTGACCGACGAACCAGCCGGCAAGTGTCGGCTTCGCCTTCACCTTCTCGACCTGATCCGGGTTGGCGGCGATGATCTCGTCCACTGCCTTCTCGATAGCGCCGGTGTCGGTCACCTGCTTCATGCCACGGCTTTCGACGATCTCGGCCGGCACGCCGCCCTCGTTCCAGACGATCTCGAAGAGGTCCTTGGCGATCTTGCCGGAGATGGTTTCGGCCTTGATGAGGTCGATGATGCCGCCGAGCTGATCAGGAGAAACCGGAGTCTCTTCAATGCCTTTGCCGGCTTTGTTCAAGGCTCCCAGCAAGTCGTTGATGACCCAGTTGGCGGCCGTCTTGCCGTCGCGACCCTCGGCCACGGCCTCGAAATAGTCGGCGATCGCCTTTTCCGAAACGAGAACAGAGGCGTCGTAGACAGAGAGGCCGAGTTCGGCGACGAAGCGCGCCTTCTTGTCGTCGGGCAACTCCGGCAGGTCCTTCTTCAGCGCCTCGACAAAGGCGTCGTCGAATTCGAGCGGCAGCAGGTCCGGATCCGGGAAGTAGCGGTAGTCATGCGCGTCTTCCTTGGAGCGCATCGAACGGGTCTCGCCCTTGTTCGGATCGAAGAGGCGGGTTTCCTGGTCGATCGAGCCGCCATCCTCAAGGATGGCGATCTGCCGGCGGGCTTCGTATTCGATGGCCTGGCCGATAAAGCGGATGGAGTTGACGTTCTTGATTTCGCAGCGCGTGCCGAATTCGCCGCCCGGCTTGCGTACGGAGACGTTGACGTCGGCGCGCATCGAGCCTTCGTCCATGTTGCCGTCGCAGGTGCCGAGATAGCGCACGATCGAGCGCAGCTTGGTCATATAGGCCTTGGCTTCGTCGGACGAGCGCATATCGGGCTTCGAGACGATTTCCATCAGCGCCACGCCCGAACGGTTCAGGTCGACATAGGACATGGTCGGATGCTGGTCGTGCATCGACTTGCCGGCATCCTGTTCCAGGTGCAGGCGTTCGATGCCGATCTCGATATCCTCGAACTGGCCCTGACGATCGGGGCCGAGCGAGATGATGATCTTGCCTTCGCCGACGATCGGATCCTTGAACTGCGAGATCTGGTAGCCCTGCGGCAGGTCTGGATAGAAGTAGTTCTTTCGGTCGAAGATCGAGCGCTTGTTGATCTCAGCCTTCAGGCCGAGACCAGTCCGCACAGCCTGCTTGACGCATTCCTCGTTAATGACGGGCAGCATGCCGGGCATGGCCGCGTCGACGAGCGAAACGTTGGAGTTGGGCGCATTGCCGAACGTCGTGGAGGCGCCCGAGAAGAGCTTGGAATTGCTCGTCACCTGGGCGTGGACCTCCATGCCGATGATTACTTCCCAGTCGCCGGTGGCGCCTGGAATGAAACGTTTCGGATCGGGCGTGCGGGTATCGACAATGGTCATCGGATGCTCGTCTGATGCTTCTGTTTTCAAGGGCTGAGGTAGAGCAAATGGCCGCCGGACGCAAGGCTTGCAATGGGTTCAAGGCAGGGCTTCCGCAGCAAGGCGACTTTAACAGTTTGCGGCAGATTTCTGAAATGACCCCGACGGATTTCGCCATCGCGATACTGATCTTCGCGCTCTACAACGTCATCGTCTTCTGCACCTTCTGGTGGGACAAGGACGCCGCCAGAAATGGAGAATGGCGCATCAGCGAAAGCACACTGCTGGGGCTCGCCTTTTTGGGCGGCACTCCCGGCGCAGTTATCGGGCAGCGGGTGCTTCGGCATAAGACGCGAAAGGAGCCCTTTCGCTCCATTCTGCGCGCCATCTGCATCACGCACGGCGTGTGCCTGGTGGTGGCTCTCGTGCTGCTTATTTGTCCTGACGCCGTGAGGCTGCTGGCGGTTGCCCTCTCCTCACTCGTCTAGAACTCCTGTCCGTATCCCGTGCCGGCCGGCTCGACGAGTTGCTTTGATAGCCCGATCGTCTGGATGTCGCGATCGAGCTTGGGATTGTAGGATACCGTCAGCCAATTGACGCCGTAGCCGTGTTTCTGGAAGAATTCGACAGCTGCACGATTACGGGCATGCGTTTCCAACGCGACCTTTTCGAAGCCGTGGCTTCGCAACTCCTCCTCGACTTCGATCAGCAGGGCGGAGCCCAGGCCTCGCCGCTGATATTGCGGATCGATCCAGAAATCGGTGATGTTTTCGTCCAACCGCTCCCGCGCCGCCCAGCCGGCGGGCACGCCGCCCATTTCGACCACGGATATGGTGATCCAGCGGCTGTGGGTGAAATTCAGGAAGGCGCGACTGGCATTCTCCAGCATCGGGCGGGTCTCGCCGACGGACAGCATTGCCATTTCCCAGGCGCGAAGGCCGATTTCCGCCAGCACATCAGCTTCGTCTTCCCGCGCCGTGCGAATGCTTGCCATGAGGCCTCCAAGGTTCGGCGGCAATAAAACACATGGTGTTCCGTCCCGCCAGAGGAGAGAGAGGCGTCATCGATTCGCAAGCCACGGCTTGACCTTTCGCGACCGAAACGCGAAAAAGCTGTCATCGTCTATGGAGTGTTGATGTTCGGTTCGTCCGAGTCCCGGTAAAGGCCCCTGCCCGCGATCACCCTGTTCGCGCGCTCGGGCCAGAAAACGAAACCCCGACGCCTTGCGGCGGCGGAACCGTTTTCACGCGTCTTCACGACGCCATTCCGGACATTCCACCATGGACATCTCTCGCGCCGAACAGCGCATTCTTCACCTGCTCGCCCAGGGCGGGCGCATCGAACTGAGCCGAGACGACAACCGCAAGATCGAAACCATCCGACTTTTCACGAGAGAAGGCTGGGTCTTCGGCGGTCTCGACCTCATCACCTTCCGCAAGCTGAAGCAGAAAAAGGCAATCAAGTCGCAGGGCGGCAAGCCTTATCGGATCACCGAACGAGGACTGGTTCTGGTGAGATCGCAGTTGGACAACAGGTGACAAAAACAAAAACGGCGCCTCACGGGCGCCGTCAGACCGCTGACAAACCCGCCGATTTTTGCTCGGCGGGTTTTCTTGTTTTGAGGTGCGCGGTCAGGTGGTGTTTTGGTCTTAGATTTTCGTGATCTTAATCGGACCTGTGCCCTTATACCCAGGCTCGGTCCGTCACCATCTCGAGAGCCGTCTGTTCGGGAGCAGGTTTCTTCAACATGTCCCAGTGAATCATAAACCCCCGGATGTAGCCAGGGGTTTGTCAGCAGTCTGACGGCGCCTCACGGGCGCCGTTTTTTGATTGTCAGCAAGCGAAATCACCACCACTTCGCCGGCGTGAACTTGCCGGCGGCCTGTTCGATGACGTGGGCGGTCTTGAAGAGGGTTTCCTCCTCGAAGGGGCGGCCGATGAGCTGGAGACCGAGGGGAAGACCCTTCTTGTCGACGCCGCCAGGAACGGCGATGCCCGGAAGTCCGGCCATGTTGACCGTCACGGTGAAGATGTCGTTCAGATACATGGCGACAGGATCGGCGGCGAGCGCCTCGTCACCGATGGCGAAGGCGGATGACGGTGTGGCCGGCGTCAGGATCGCGTCCACACCTGCTTCGAAGGCCAGTTCGAAGTCGCGCTTGATCAATGTCCGGACCTTCTGTGCGCGCAGGTAATAGGCATCATAGTAACCGGCCGACAGCACGTAGGTGCCGATCATGATGCGGCGCTTCACTTCCTTGCCGAAACCAGCGGCGCGGGTCTGCTCGTACATGTCGGCAATGTCCTTGCCGTCGACGCGCAGGCCGTAACGGACGCCGTCATATCGGGCGAGGTTCGACGAGGCTTCGGCCGGAGCGACTATATAGTAGGCCGGCAGGGCATACTTGGTGTGCGGCAGGGTGATATCGACGATCTCGGCGCCGGCATCCTTCAGCCACGCAATGCCCTGCTGCCAGAGCTTCTCGATCTCCTCCGGCATGCCGTCGACGCGGTATTCCTTGGGAATCCCGATTTTTAGTCCCTTGACCGACTGACCGACTGACGCCGCATAGTCCGGAACAGGAAGATCGACAGATGTCGTGTCCTTGGCGTCAACGCTTGCCATCGACTGCAACAGGATTGCGGCATCGCGCACGTCGCGGGCGATGGGGCCGGCCTGGTCGAGCGACGAGGCGAAGGCGACGATGCCCCAGCGCGAGCAGCGGCCATAGGTGGGCTTGATGCCGACGGTGCCGGTGAAGGCGGCCGGCTGGCGGATCGAGCCGCCGGTATCGGTCGCGGTTGCGCCGGCGCAGAGATGGGCGGCAACGGCAGCGGCCGAGCCACCGGAGGAGCCACCGGGAACGAGTTGCTGGTTCGAGCCCTCAGCCTTCCACGGGTTGATGACCGGGCCGTAGTAGCTGCTTTCGTTGGAGGAGCCCATCGCAAACTCGTCCATGTTCAGCTTGCCAAGCATGACGGCGCCGTCGTTCCACAGGTTCTGGGTGACGGTCGATTCGTACTTGGGCTTGAACCGGTTCAGGATGTTCGAGCACGCTTGGGTATGGACGTCATAGGTCGAGAACAGGTCCTTGATGCCGAGCGGAATGCCCTCCAGCGCGCCCGCCTTGCCGGCTGCAATGCGCTCGTCGGACGCTTTTGCCATCTCGCGCGCTTTTTCGGGCGTCACGGTCACATAGGCATTGATCACGTCATTGGCGGCCTCGATCGCCTGGATATAGGCCTCGGTCAGTTCGACGGCCTTGATTTCCTTCGCGGCGAGTTTCGCGCGGGCTTCGGCAATGGTCAGGCTGGTGAGTTCGCTCATGATGTCGCTTCACTTTGAAAGGCTCGGCGCGCGGCGCCAGGATCGTGTCGGATGCGAGGGCAGTTCGTCGATCTATTCGACGACCTTCGGCACGAGGAAGAAATTGCGGTCGGTTTCCGGCGCGTTGGCGACGATGTCGGCCGCCTTGTCGCCATCGGTAACGGCGTCCTCGCGCTTGCGCATCACCATCGGGGTGACGGAGGTCATCGCTTCAACGCCATCGACATTCACTTCGGAAAGCTGTTCGACGAAGCCGAGAATACCGTTCAGCTCGTCCATCATGCGATGGGCGTCCTCATCACTGAGGGCGATGCGGGAGAGGTGCGCGACGCGTTTGACGGTTGCGAGATCAACGGACATTTCGAATTCTCCAGGGCGCCGCGCGATAAGGGCTTACGCCACCGCGCGGGACGTGAGGGTATCATGTGTCCGGCTATAATTGCCGCATCGGCGCGATGCAACGGTTTTTCGGGTATCGGCATCCCGCCGGACATGTGGCACGGGATTGTCCGACGACGGCAAATCCGCCAGAACATGGTTGGCGAGGAGGCCACATGACGTTCGACATCCAGCACTACCTGCACCGCATCGGCCTCGCCGGCGAACAGATCGACCTAACGCCCCAGGGACTTGCCCGGCTTCAGCGGGCGCAGATCTCCTCAATCGTCTTCGAGAACATGGATCCGCTGACGGGAACCATTCCGGATATCGATCCAGCGGCGCTTTGGAAGAAGCTGATCGTCGATCGCCGTGGAGGGTATTGCCTGGAGTTGAACCGTCTGTTCGCAGACGCGCTGACGACGCTTGGATTCGCCGTCGCTCCGTTTCTCGGGCGGGTCAGGAAAGGAGCGTCGGTCGGGGGGGCGCGGACGCATCATTTGCTGATCGTCTCCATTGATGGCGAAGAGTATCTCGCCGACAGCGGCTTTGGCGGGCAGGCGCCCGTCGAGCCGGTGAAAATCGGCACATACGAGCAGCAGACTGTCGGACACGAGACGTTCCGCGTACGGTGGGACGACGCAACCGGCGAACACGTGCTGGAGCGGCTGAACGGCGAGACATGGTTCGCGCTCTACAGCTTTGATCGCGCTCCAGTCGCGCCGCTGGATTTCGAAGCTGCGAACGTCGTTTGCGCCCGATGGGACAAGGCGCCCTTCCCGTTCCACTTGATGATGACGATCGCGACGCCAGAAGGTCGAAACAATCTTTTCAACCGCGACCTGAAACGCATCCGCAACGGGGCTGTGGAATCGGTGAAGATCCCTACTCTGGCGGAGTTCGAGCACACGATGAGCGAGCTTTTCCTGCTGCCGCCGAACGCCGAGCTCTACCGGCGGGTCTGGGACAAGATCGCCGTCTCGCCGAGTTCGGACTAGAAAATGGTCGCAGCAGGGGCGCTGCGACCATTGAAATCAAGATCAGATTTCGACCACACCACCCGGCTTCGGCGTTTCGACCTTGGTCTGCGTGCCTTCCATGCCGACGACGAACTTTTCCGGCGTCTGGTCGATGATCGGGAAAGAACCGTAGTGGCAGGGCAGAACAGTCTTGAAGTCGAAGAATCGCTGGCAGGCGAGCGCGGCAACGGCCCCACCCATCGTAAAGCGGTCACCAATCGGCACGATGCCGATGTCAGGCTCATGCAGTTCGTTGATCAGCGCCATGTCCGAGAAAATGTCGGTGTCGCCCATGTGCAGCAGCGAGGGCTCATCATCGAAATGCAGCATCAGGCCATTGGCATTGCCGAGAGCGTGGGAGACGCCATCTTCGGTGATCTGGGCGGAAGAATGGAGGGCATTTGTAAACGTCGCGGTAAAGCCATCGAACGCAACCGTGCCGCCGGTATTGCCCATCTCCAGCTTCTTGACGCCCTTCGAGCCGAGCCAGGCGGCCAGATCGGCATTGGCGAGGACGGTCGCCCCAACCTCGTTGGCGATGGCGATGGTGTCGCCAACATGATCGCCGTGGCCATGGGTCAAAAGGATGTGGGTGACGCCCGCAGCGGCGGTTTTGGCGTCGAGACCGGAAAAACCCGGATTGCCGCTGAAAAACGGATCGATCAGAATGTTGGCCTTGGCGGTTTCAACGCGGAAGGCGGCATGGCCGAGCCAGGTGATCTTCATGGAATTCTCCTGTGATTTGATGCACGCAATATATGGCGAAGAACCGTGCGGGCAATCTTTGAAGACTGAAGTATCTCGTCGCTCGGTTGCGTAGCCCCGAGGCGTAGGGTAAGCCGCAGCCAGCCACAGGTCGCGGCTCTTGCGACATGTCAATGGATAGGACTGATACGATGGCCGACGATGACTATGTCTACGATGAAGCGACCGGCGAATGGCGTCCGGCTTCGGAACTCGCTGCCGAAGCGGCCAACCTCAATGCGGTGCGTGACGCCGCCGGGAATATCCTGGCCGACGGTGATTCTGTCACGTTGATCAAGGACCTCAAGGTCAAGGGTGCTAATACCACCCTGAAGCAGGGCACTGTGATCAAGTCGATCCGTCTGACGGACAATCCCGAAGAGATCGACTGCCGTCATGATGCCATCAAGGGACTGGTCCTTCGCACCGAATTCGTGCGCAAGCGCTGAGCGGAGGCCGAGCCCGTGGCGACGTTGACGATCGAGGAATTGGCGGACTGCCTCAAACCGGGCCAGGCCATTGCCGGACTCGACCTCGGCACCAAGACGATTGGCCTTGCCATGTCGGATCTCGGACGACGGTTCGCTTCCCCTCGCCCCGTGATCAAGCGGGTAAAGTTTACGAAGGATGCCGAGACGCTCCTCGCTTTCGCGGAGAAGGAAAAGGTCGCCGCATTCGTAATCGGACTGCCTGTGAACATGGACGGATCGACCGGTCCCCGCGTCCAGGCAACCCGGGCCTTCGTCCGTTCGATGTCGGAAAAGACCCAAATTCCGTTCGTTTATTGGGATGAGCGGCTGTCCACGGTGGCGGCCGAGCGAGCTCTGCTGGAGATGGACGTATCGCGGGCAAAGCGGGCCGACCGCATTGACTCGGCCGCTGCGAGTTTCATTCTTCAGGGGGCGCTGGACAGGCTTTCAACGCTTGGGGCCGCTTCGGCGTCGGACTGAATCTTTCTCGCCTGCCACCACGCGGCAATCTGCCGACGCCTGCGGAAAGCGATGATCGCGAAGACGATGAGGCTGTCCACAACGATGGCGCGCGCGACGAGCGGCGGTATCGTTTCCGGCGGGATGCCGAGAACGTTGCCATAGATATGGAAGACCAGGTCGTGCGCCTGTCTCGTCAGCATGAAGATGCCGAAGTTCATGTCGTAGTAGGACAGTCCGTACCAGCTGCCGAGCAGCATGATGGGCATTGCCCAAAAAAACAAAAACCACTTCATGCGGCCTTCTCCCTGGTGAGGCTCACCGGCATGCCCGACAGAACAAACCAGTTCAAAAGCGCCATGCCACTCAGAACGGTTGCGGGGACAACGATGTCCAACGCGAGGACGGCGAAGAACGTCATCATGACGATCAAGAACGCAATACGCGACACGGGAGTTCCTGCTTCGACGCTTTAACACTTCATTAACCACACCATACGGGAAGCCCTCCGAGTCTCAATCGAAAGCGATGAACGTGGTTAACGCAGGACGGTTGTCCACAGGAGTGATCTGGCGCGTGGCAACCGCGTTCGACGGCAAGACAGTTGTGAGCCCCGCCTGGAAGGTTTAAGGCGAGGCGACACAGGAACCCGCCATGTTGCCAATCTTCGAGAGTATCCTCCCCGTCTTCCTGCTCGTTCTGCTGGGCACGGGACTGAAACGCGTGAAGGCAATCGATGCCGGTTTCTGGCACGGTCTCGACCAGTTCGGGTACTTCGTGCTTTTTCCGGCGCTGCTGTTCCAGACGCTTTCGAACGCCGATTTCGCCGGTCTCTCGACCGCCACCGTCGCCCTGACGACGAATGTCGCCGTGCTGGTGATGAGCCTGCTTGTGCTCTCGCTTTGGCCACTGGCGAAGAGCTTTGGACTGGGCGGCCCTGCATTCACGACGCTCTTCCAGACCAGCACCCGATGGAACGCCTTCATAGGTCTGGCGATCGCGGAGAAGCTCGCCGGGACGATCGGTATCACCATCGTGGCGGTCACCATGGCAGCGATCATCGTGCCGATCAATTTCTACAATGTCGGCGTACTTGTGTGGTTCGGCAACGGTCGGCGCGACATTCGCAGCTTCGTCACCCGTATCGTGACCAACCCCATCATCCTCGGCGCCGCGGCAGGCGTCGCGTTCAACCTCTCCGGAATAACATTGTACGAGCCGCTTGCCATGGCCGTCGATCTCGTCGCGCGGGCGTCGCTCGGTCTTGGCCTGATCATGGTCGGCGCCGGTCTGAGGATCGCCGACGCCCTGCGGCCCCGCAAGGTCGTGCTACTGGCCGGGTTCCTGAAGCTGTTGTTTTTCCCCATGGTGATGGTCGCCACCGCCATGGCCTTCGGGCTTTCCGGCGAGGTGCTGGTCATGCTGGCGCTCGGCGCCGGAGTGCCGACGGCGATGAACGGGTATGTTCTCGCAAAGCAGATGGGTGGCGATGCGCCGCTCTACGCTACGATCGCGACACTCCAGACAGCGGCAGCTTTTCTCACGATCCCTCTGGTGATTGTCGTCGCCCGTTACGTGGCGGGCGGGTAGAGAAGATCGATGACGTACCGCGCGTCGAAGCGGCCGTCGAGCACGCCGTAGGTGTGTCGCCAGCCGCCGGCCAGGCGGGTTTCGGTAAAGGCATCGGCGATCTTGCCGGCACCGATCCGGTAGAGTTCGGCTGCGGCGGCGGCGAGCGCCAGTTGCTCGACGAGCAGGCGCGAGGCGCCCTCGTCGCGTTCGCACAGCGCCACGGCGGCCCGAAGCACCTCGACGGTCTTCTTGCCCGAGGGACCGAGATCCCGTTCCAGCCCCGCGAAAACGCTTTCGAACAGGTCCCTGCCCCGGCTGATGACACGCAGCACGTCCAGCGCCATGACATTGCCGGAGCCTTCCCATATCGCATTGACAGGTGCCTCGCGGTAGTGCCTCGCGATCGGACGTTCCTCCACGTAGCCCGAACCGCCGATGCACTCCATCGCTTCGTAGATCAGCGCCGGCGCCATCTTGCACACCCAGTATTTGACGACCGGCGTCATCACCCGGGCATAGGCCGCATCGGCCGGATTGTCCCGTGCCTTGTCAAAGGATTCAGCCAACCGAAACACGAGGGCGGTCGCCGCCGCAACGTCGAGGGCCATGTCGGCGAGCACACGCGTCATCAAAGGCTGATCGACGAGGTTCTTGCCGAACACCTTGCGGCCACGTGTGTGGTGAACGGCTTCCGCCATCGAGGCGCGCATGATGCCGGCGGACGCCAGGGCGCAATCGAGCCTGGTCAGCGTCACCATGTCGAGGATCGTGCGGATACCGTGTCCGGCCTCGCCAAGCAGATAGGCCATGGTCCCGTCGAACTCGACTTCGGAGGAGGCGTTTGAGCGGTTGCCGATCTTGTCCTTCAGGCGCTGAAGATAGAGACCATTGTGCGATCCATCCTCGAGAAGGCGCGGAACGAGGAAACAGCCCATGCCTTCGGTGGTCTGCGCCAGCATCACAAACGCATCGCTCATGGGAGCCGACATGAACCACTTGTGGCCGGAGAGACGGTAGATTCCCTCGCCGACACGCTCGGCGCGGCTGGTATTGGCCTTGACGTCCGTGCCGCCCTGTTTCTCGGTCATGCCCATGCCGAGCGTGATCGCGCTCTTCTGCATCGGCGGCTTGGTCGTGGAATCATATTTGCGCGAGAGGATTTTCGGCGCCCATTCGCGCTGCACGTGGGGAGACGCGGCAAGGGCCGCGACCGAGGCGCTGGTCATGGTCAGCGGGCACAGATGGCCGCTTTCGAGTTGGGCGGTCAGGAAGAAACGGATCGCGCGGGCCTTGTGCTCCTGGCCGCGCGTACCCTGTTGCCCTTCCCAGATCGAGCAGTGCAGGCCGACCGACATGGAGCGGCGCATGAGCGCGTGCCAGGCGGGGTGGAATTCAACAGCATCGAGACGTTCGCCACGGACCCCATGGGTGCGGAGTTGCGGCGCATTCTGGTTCGCCATGCGGGCGAGTTCCTGCGCTTCGTGCGAGGTCACATAACGACCTATCGCATCGAATTCGTCCTTCATCGCGCGCGGCAGACTGGAGGCCATATCAACGAGCAGTGGGTCGGTGCGGAACGCATTCACGCCGGCCCAGGGCGCGGGCTGGTTGAGCTCGGCGAACTTGTCTTCCATCCGGGTCATGTCACTCAATTACCTTCCAACGCACGCAAACGCTTCGATGATTCGCTTTATATGGGGAACAAAGGGCATTCCCCATAGCATATGCTTGCTCGTGCGGCTCCCACTCTTTATAGACCGCGTGACTTTCTCCGGAGGACGGTCTCATGGTCTTCTTTCCCCACCGCCATCTCCTCGGCATCAAGGGGCTTTCCGAACAGGATATCACCCTTCTTCTCGACAAGGCTGATGCCGCCGTGCAGATCAGCCGGCAGCGGGAGAAGAAAACCACGACGCTTCGCGGGCTGACGCAGATCAACCTGTTCTTCGAGGCCTCGACCCGCACGCAATCCTCGTTCGAACTTGCGGGCAAACGCCTTGGCGCCGACGTCATGAACATGTCGGTTGGCAACTCGTCGGTGAAGAAGGGCGAAACCCTGATCGACACCGCGATGACGCTGAACGCGATGCGCCCCGATGTTCTGGTGGTGCGGCACTCGTCCGCCGGCGCTGCCGCTCTGCTCGCCCAGAAGGTCGCCTGCTCTGTCGTTAATGCCGGCGACGGCCAACACGAACACCCGACCCAGGCGCTGCTCGATGCGCTGACGATCCGCCGCGCCAAGGGAAAGCTGTCGCGCATCATCGTCGCGATTTGCGGCGACATCCTGCATTCGCGCGTTGCCCGCTCCAACATTCTGCTGCTCAACCAGATGGGCGCCCGTGTCCGGGTGGTCGCGCCCGCCACGCTCCTGCCCTCCGGCATCGCTCAGATGGGCGTAGAGGTTTTCCACGACATGGCGGAAGGACTGAAGGACGCGGACGTGGTGATGATGCTGCGTCTTCAGCGCGAGCGCATGTCCGGCGCCTTCGTGCCTTCGGTGCGCGAATATTTCCGCTTCTACGGTCTGGACGCCGAGAAGCTGAAGGCAGCCAAGGAAGACGCGCTTGTCATGCATCCGGGTCCTATGAACCGTGGCGTCGAGATTGCCTCGGAAGTGGCGGACGGGCCCCAGAGCGTGATCGAGCAACAGGTGGAAATGGGGGTCGCGGTGCGCATGGCCGTCATGGAGGCCCTGTTGGTTTCTCAGAACCAGGGACCACGCAGCGAGGAAGCCGGCGCATGATCAAGCCGCTCGTTATCAACAATGTCCGGATCATCGATCCGTCGCGCAACCTCGACGAGGTCGGCAGCATCATCGTCGGCGAAGACGGCCGTATCGCCGCCGCCGGTGCTTCGGCGCGCAATCAGGGCACACCAAACGGAGCCGAGGTTCGCGACGCCTCCGGGCTGGTCGCTACTCCCGGTCTCGTGGATGCGCGTGTTTTCACCGGGGAGCCCGGGGCCGAACATCGCGAAACGATCGCCTCGGCAAGCCGTTCCGCAGCTGCCGGCGGGGTCACCTCCTTCATCATGATGCCGGACACGGATCCCGTCATCGACGACATCGCGCTGGTGGAGTTCGTCAAGAAGACGGCGCGCGACCAGGCGGTCGTCAACGTCCATCCGGCCGCCGCCCTCACGAAGGGTCTTGCAGGCACGGAAATGACCGAAATGGGCCTTTTGCAAGAGGCCGGCGCCGTCGCCTTTACCAATGGCAGGAGGGGTCTTTCCGATACGCAGGTTCTGCGCAGGGCGATGACCTATTCGCGCGAATTCGATGCCGTCATTTCGCTGGAGGCGCGGGAAAAATATCTCGGTGCCAATGGCGTGATGAACGAGGGCCTACTCGCGAGCTGGCTCGGACTCTCCGGCATCCCCCGGGAAGCCGAGATCATTCCTCTGGAACGTGACCTTCGCGTCGCCGGCTTGACCAAGGCCCGCTATCACGCCGCGCAGATTTCCGTCCCGGAGTCGGCCGAGGCCATCCGTATAGCTCGCGGACGGGGTGCGAATGTCACCTGTGCGGTGTCGATCAACAATCTTGCCCTCAACGAGAACGACATCGGCGAGTACCGGACCTTCTTCAAGCTGGCACCGCCGCTGCGCTCCGAGGACGACCGGATGGCTATGGTCGAGGCGCTCGCAAAGGGCGATATCGATATCATCGTGTCGTCACATGATCCGCAGGACGTCGACACCAAGCGCCTTCCCTTCGCCGATGCCGAGGACGGTGCAGTCGGGCTGGAGACAATGCTCGCGGCCGCGCTTCGTCTTCATCACAACGGCCAGGTCCCGCTGATGCGGCTCATCGATGCCATGTCGACGCGTCCTGCCCGGATCTTCAAGCTGGACGCCGGCACGCTGAAGCCAGGCGCTAGGGCGGACATAACACTGATCGATCTCGACGAGCCTTGGTTGGTGGCGAAAGATACGCTGCTTTCGCGGTCCAAGAACACGCCGTTCGAGGACGCCCGGTTCTCGGGACGCGCCGTGGCGACATACGTTTCTGGCCGGCTCGTTCACGCGCTCTGACACAAGAACAGGAGGATTTCCGTGCCAAGCCTCGATTATGGTTCGCTTTCCGCTACCGCGATCTTCGGCTCGCTGGTCCTCGGCTATCTCTTGGGCTCGATCCCGTTCGGTCTGCTGCTGACCCGTATGGCGGGGCTGGGCGATGTCCGCAACATCGGCTCCGGCAACATCGGCGCGACGAATGTCCTGCGGACAGGCAACAAGCCGCTGGCGGCAGCGACGCTTCTGCTCGACGCGCTGAAGGCGACAGCAGGCGCTATCTTGGCGCAAAAGCTCTTTGGCGGCGATGTCAACCAATTGCCGGGCCTGCTCGGCGGCTTCGCCGCCTTCATCGGGCACCTGTTCCCGGTTTGGCTGAAGTTCAAGGGCGGAAAGGGCGTCGCGACCTATATCGGTACCTTGCTCGGCATCTTTCCGATCATGGTGCTCGTGTTTGCCGTCTCCTGGCTCACCGTCGCCTTCCTCAGCCGCTATTCGTCGCTATCCGCTCTGGTTGCAACACTTGTCATTCCGGTTGCATTGTGGATACTCGGCGCGAAGGATGCAGCTCTCGTGACATCGGCGATGACGGTGATCACCTGGTGGAAGCACAAGGCAAACATTGAACGACTGATTTCGGGAACCGAGAGCAAGATCGGACAAAAAGGATAGCCGCCGGATGGCAGAGGTCGGCGCAGGACGGACTGGAATTGCGCTGACCGACCGCCAGAGGATCGCCTGGCTCCGGCTGATCCGCAGCGACAATGTCGGCCCCGCGACCTTTCGCGACCTCATCAATCATTTCGGTTCGGCGGAGCGGGCGCTCGACATGTTGCCCGAACTGTCCAAAAGGGGCGGTTCCGCACGGCCGATCCGCATTGCCAGTGTCTCGGAAGCGGAGCGGGAACTGGACTTAGCGCACAGCTTCGGCGCACGCTTCCTCGGCATCGGTGAACCCGGTTATCCGAGTGCCCTGCGGCAAATCGAAGCCGCGCCTCCCCTTCTCGCGGTCAAGGGCAATCTAGAGGTCGCGTCCCAGTCCGCCGTGGGTATCGTCGGCTCGCGCAATGCCTCGATCAGCGGCGCCAAGTTCGCGGCGATGATCGCGCGGGACGTGGGGAGAGCGGGGTATAGCATCGTATCTGGACTGGCACGTGGCATCGATGCCGCGGCCCATACGGCCAGCCTTGACACAGGAACGATCGCCGCGCTGGCGGGCGGAATAGACCAGCCGTATCCGCCGGAAAATCTCCGGCTTTTCGACGAAATCTGTGACCGCGGGCTAGCGGTCAGCGAAATGCCTTTCGGATGGGAGGCACGCGCCCGCGACTTTCCCAGACGCAATCGCCTTATCGCCGGCATCGCGTTGGGCACCGTCGTAGTGGAAGCAGCAGCGCGATCCGGTTCGCTGATCACGGCAAGGCTGGCGGCGGATTTCGGGCGTCTGGTTTTCGCCGTGCCTGGCTCGCCGCTTGATCCCCGGTGCCAAGGCACCAATGGCCTCTTGAAAGACGGCGCGACCGTCACGACATCCGCCGCCGACGTCATTGACGCGCTGGCACCCGTTTCGGCCCTGGAGGTGCGTCGTCAAAGCGAGGTGGAGGAGCCGGTTCTAGATGGTGAGGACCGTGTTCCATCGCCACCAGAGGAATCAGACAGGACGCGAATCGTCGATGCGCTAGGGCCGACGCCGGTCGAGGTGGACGACATCATCCGACATACCGGGATTGGCGCAGCCAGCGTCTATCTGGTGCTTCTGGAGCTGGACATTGCCGGTCGGCTACATCGGCATCCGGGAGGACTTGTTTCGCTTGCCATGGGTGACTGAGGCGTCTTGCCTGCCAGACAGGATATCGCCCGCCTCGATGTAAGCCATCTCGATCAGGTAACTAAGCAGCTCTGCGCCCTCCGCGTGCGCAACCTGTCGCAGTTCGCCCAGCATGTGGTGCAGGTAGATGATGGCTTCGCCAGACTGTTTGCAATTCTCCGGAGACGGTGAATCCATGATTTGTTTCCTGACAGCGAATTCGCGAAACCGCAGCATCGGACCATGCAGCCGAGCAGACCCAAACCATATACGATTAATTGCATAAAATTGCAAATCTCTTATAGGTTGCATTGAGGTGCATTCGCAGAATTTCGATGCGAGCCTCTTGACCGCAGTCGAATCCCTGTCCATGTCGGAGAGCCGCTTCCTGCACATGCCGCCCGAAACTTGTGCGCAATGCCAGTCCAGAGAAGAAAAATGAACGTAGTCGTCGTCGAATCCCCCGCCAAAGCAAAGACGATCAACAAGTATCTCGGATCGGGATACAAGGTGCTCGCCTCGTTCGGCCATGTGCGTGACTTGCCGGCGAAGGACGGATCGGTTCTGCCCGACCAGGACTTCGAGATGACCTGGGAAGTAGACAGCGCATCCGCCAAGCGCATGAAGGACATCGCCGACGCGGTGAAGTCCTCCGATGGCCTGTTTCTCGCGACCGACCCGGATCGCGAGGGCGAGGCTATCTCATGGCATGTGCTCGATCTGCTGAAAAAGAAGCGCGTTCTCGGCGATAAGCCGGTGAAGCGCGTGGTGTTCAACGCCATCACGAAAAAGGCCGTGCTGGATGCCATGGCGCATCCGCGTGACATCGACGTTCCGCTGGTGGATGCCTATCTGGCGCGCCGTGCGCTTGACTATCTGGTTGGCTTCAACCTGTCGCCAGTCCTCTGGCGCAAGCTGCCCGGCGCCCGGTCGGCCGGGCGCGTGCAATCCGTGGCGCTGCGTCTCGTGTGCGACCGCGAGGCGGAGATCGAGCGCTTCGTCAGCGAGGAATACTGGAACATTTCCGCTCTCCTGAAGACCCCACGCGGCGACGAATTCGAGGCGCGCCTGGTATCAGCTGACGGCAAGCGGCTGCAGCGGAACTCGATTTCGGACGGAGAAGCGGCCAACAGATTGAAGAGCTTGCTAGACGGGGCTGCCTATGCAGTCGACTCCGTCGAGGCCAAGCCCGTCAAACGCAATCCGGGGCCTCCCTTCACAACGTCGACCCTGCAGCAAGCCGCCTCATCGAGGCTCGGCTTTTCCGCCTCGCGCACAATGCAGGTGGCCCAGAAACTTTACGAGGGCATAGACATCGGCGGCGAGACGGTCGGTCTCATTACCTATATGCGTACCGACGGCGTTCAAATGGCGCCCGAAGCGATCGACGCAGCACGCTCGGCCATCGGAGATCAGTTTGGCGCTCGCTACCTGCCGGAGAAGCCGCGCTTCTATTCGACCAAGGCGAAGAACGCACAGGAAGCGCACGAAGCGATCCGCCCGACCGACTTCAACCGCACACCAGACAAGGTAAAGCGCTTTCTCGATGCCGACCAGCTTCGCCTCTATGACTTGATCTGGAAGCGCGGTATCGCCAGCCAGATGGCGTCTGCCGAGATCGAGCGCACGACGGTCGAAATCCTCGCCGAGAGCAAAGGCGAGAAAGCCGGCCTTCGCGCGGTTGGATCGGTGATCCGTTTCGACGGCTTCATCGCGGCCTATACCGATCAGAAGGAAGATGGCGAGCAAAGCGACGACGGCGACGAGGATGGCCGCCTGCCCGAGATCAACGCGCGCGAGACGCTCGCGAAGCAGAAGATCAACGCCTCGCAACACTTCACCGAGCCGCCGCCGCGATATTCGGAAGCCTCCCTGATCAAGAAGATGGAAGAGCTTGGCATCGGCCGCCCATCAACCTATGCCGCAACGTTGAAGACGCTCAGCGACCGCGAATACGTCATTACCGAAAAACGCAAGCTGATTCCCCATTCCAAGGGGCGGCTGGTTACCGCATTCCTCGAGAGCTTCTTTACCAAGTACGTGGAGTACGACTTCACCGCGGATCTGGAAGAAAAGCTCGACAAGATATCGGCAGGGGAACTGGACTGGAAGCAGGTGCTGCGCGAGTTCTGGGCGGACTTCTTCTCTCAGATAGAAGACACCAAGGAGCTCCGTGTCACCAACGTACTGGACTCGCTGAACGAGGTTCTTGCCCCGCTGGTCTTCCCCAAGCGCGAAGATGGTTCCGATCCGCGGATCTGCCAGGTCTGTGGCACCGGTCAGCTCTCGCTGAAGCTCGGCAAATACGGTGCCTTCGTCGGCTGTTCGAATTACCCGGAATGCAATTACACGCGTCAACTTTCCAACGAAGGTGGCGCGGAAGCGGAAGCCGCACTTGGCAACGAACCCAGAGCTCTGGGTAAGGACCCGATGACGGCTGAGGACGTCACGCTGAGAAGCGGCCGTTTCGGCCCCTATGTCCAGCGCGGCGACGGCAAGGATGCCAAGCGTTCGTCTCTGCCCAAAGGTTGGAAACCCGAAGACATTGATCTCGAGAAGGCGCTGGCGCTGCTTAATCTTCCCCGCGACGTAGGCCAGCATCCGGAAAGCGGCAAGATGATTTCCGCCGGCCTCGGGCGCTACGGGCCATTCGTGCTGCATGACGGAACCTATGCCAACCTGGAGAGTATCGAGGACGTCTTCTCGATCGGCCTCAACCGCGCCGTCACGGTGCTTGCCGAGAAGCAGAGCAAGGGCGGCGCCGGCCGTGGCCGGACGGCGGCGGCAGTCCTGAAGGAGCTCGGCGACCATCCGCAGGGCGGAGCGATCACAGTTCGCGATGGCCGCTATGGTCCCTACGTCAACTGGGGCAAGGTCAACGCCACACTGCCGAAGGGCAAGGATCCGCAGTCAGTAACCGTTGAAGAGGCGCTTGCTCTGATCGCGGAACGCGCTGGCAAAGACGGGGACAAGAAGACCAAGGCCAAGAAGCCAGCCAAGGCCGCGAAGACCGACGGCGAGGGGAAAACCAAGAAGGCGCCAGCGAAGAAGAAGCCGGCGGCGAAGACGAAGAAGAGCTGACATTGAGCAAGACACCGCGCGACACCGACATGACGACCGCCCCCAGGAACAGACGGGAGCGGCGCGCAGCCAAGGTTGCCGCGGAAGGTGGTGCTTCGAACAAGAACGAGAGCACGATCATTCACGGACAGCTTCCTCCAAAGGAGGTGCTGCTTGCTTATATCTCCGACAATCCGGACCGCGCCTCAAAGCGGGAAATTGCCAAGGCTTTCGGCTTGAAGGGCGAGGCGCGCGTCGAATTGAAGGACATGCTGCGGGCGCTGGAAGAAGACGGGCTCGTCGAGAAGAACAGGAAATCACTGACACGGCCGGGTGCGTTGCCGCCGGTCACCGTTCTCGACATCACGACCCGCGACAAGGATGGCGACCTCATCGGCCGGCCGGCGGAGTGGAACGAGGAACTCGGCGTCGCACCCGCCGTTTCGATCCGCCAAACAAGCGCCGACCGCGCCAAGGGTAAGGCGCCTGTCGGCGGGCTGGGAGACCGTGTTCTCGCGAAGATCTTTCCGTCCAAGGGGCGCGCCGGCCCCGCCTACACCGCCCGGATCATCAAGGTCATCGACAAGACAAGGCTCTCTGTTCTCGGCGTCTACAAGGCGCGGGTTAGCGGCGACACGGGACGCATCCTGCCGATCGACCGCCGTGACGACGAAATGACGATCGACGCCGTCGACCTCAACGGCGCAAAAGATGGCGATCTGGTCGAGGTGGAAACCATGCGGTCGGCAACGCGTCTGGGCCTGAAGCGCGCCCGCGTGCTGAATGTTGTCGGCTCGGTCGCCTCCGAGAAGGCGATCTCGATGATCGCCATCCATGCGCATGGCATACCGCATGTCTTTCCGGACACGGTGCTCGCCGAGGCCGAGGCCGCCAAGCCCGCGACGATGTCGCATCGCGAGGACTGGCGTCAGGTTCCGCTGATCACCATCGATCCGGCCGACGCCAAGGATCATGATGACGCGGTCTATGCCGAGCCGGACCCCTCCCCCGATAATCCGGGCGGCGTAATCGTTACCGTCGCGATCGCCGACGTGTCCTGGTATGTGCGGCCCAAGTCGCCACTTGACCGCGAGGCGGTGAAGCGAGGCAATTCCGTATACTTCCCAGACAGGGTCGTACCGATGTTGCCAGAGCGGATCTCCAACAATCTCTGCTCATTGCGCGAAGGTGAGGATCGACCGGCGCTCGCGGTGCGCATGGTCTTCTCCAAGGAAGGTCGCAAGGCCAGCCACACGTTCCATCGCGTGATGATGAAAAGCGCGGCCAAGCTCTCCTACCAGCAGGCACAGGCTGCGATCGACGGCAAACCTGACGACAAGACCGGGCCACTGCTGGAACCGATCTTGAAGCCGCTCTGGGAAGCCTATCGTATCCTGAAGGCCGGACGGGACCGCCGCCAGCCGCTCGAGCTCGACATGCCGGAGCGCAAGTTGATATTGAAGGAAGACGGTACGGTCGACCGGGTCCACATTCCGGAACGTCTCGACGCGCACAAGCTCATCGAAGAGATGATGATCCAGGCAAACGTCTCGGCCGCCGAGACGCTGGAAAAAAAACGCCAGCCGCTCGTCTACCGTGTTCATGACGCGCCAAGCCTCTCAAAGCAAGAAGCGCTGAGAGAGTTCCTCGGTACAATCGGACTCTCGCTTGCAAAGGGCAATCTGAGGTCCAATTCCTTCAACGGCATCCTCGCCAGAGCGCTCGACACGCCGCACCAGACCATGGTCAACGAGATGGTACTGCGCAGCCAGAGCCAGGCCGTCTACAGCCCCGAAAACATTGGGCACTTCGGCTTGAACCTGATGAAGTACGCCCACTTCACCTCCCCGATCCGCCGGTATGCGGACCTTATCGTACACCGGGCCCTGGTCGGCTCGCTGGGGCTTGGCGAAGGCGGAATCACGCCGGACGAGGAAGCCACGCTCGATGACATCGCGGCCGAGATCTCGACCTTCGAACGCCGCGCGATGGCCGCCGAGCGTGACACGATCAACCGGCTGATCGCGCATCATCTCGCTGGCCGCATCGGCGACGAGTTTCAAGGGCAGATTTCCGGCGTCACCAAGTCCGGCCTCTTTGTCACATTGCCGCAGTTCGGCGCGGACGGCTTCATTCCGGTTTCCACACTGGGACGCGACTACTATATCTACGACGAAGCGCATCAGGCTCTCTCAGGCGAGAAGACCGGTCTCGGATATCGTCTTGGCGACAGCATTGAGGTTCGGTTGGCGGAAGCGATCCCGCTCGCCGGCGCGTTGCGCTTCGAAATGCTGAGCGAAGGACGTCCCATGCCGACGGCTGTACGGTCCTTCCACAAAACAAAACGACGCGGCAAGCAGCCCGGAACACGGCCGCCCCGCGGACGACGTTGAGGAAACAAAAGATGAGCACGACGGGCCAAGATACCACCGCACTGCGGTTCGGCGGGGACGAACAGGCAGAACGGCCGCTCGGCCGTTCGATCCGGCGCGGGATGCTGAACACGTGTCCAGCCTGCGGCAGCGGCCGTCTCTTTCGCGCCTTCCTGAAACCGGTTGATACCTGCTCGGTTTGCGGGGAGGAAATGCACCACCAGCGCGCCGACGACCTGCCGCCTTATCTCGTCATCGTGGTACTTGGCCATGTGCTGCTCGGCGGCTACATGATGACCGATCTCGTCTTCCCAGCCTCAGACTGGGTGCACCTGGCCATATGGGCTCCCATCGCGGTCATCACCTCCCTGCTGTGCATCCAGCCGATCAAGGGCGGCGTCGTAGGCTTGCAATGGGCGCTGCGGATGCATGGCTTCGGCGGTCATGACGACACTCCGGAAGCGATTGATCCGAACCCCCGCGACGCATAATGCGCTGTTCGGGGGCACGGACGTGACGGTTGGATTGCGACCTCGCGACGCGGCCACTGTGATGGTGTTCGACCGCGCTGGCGGACGCCTGCGAGTGTTGGTGGGGAAGCGGTCGGCAGCGAACGTCTTCATGCCCGATTTCTATGTATTTCCCGGCGGACGACGCGATCGGTCCGACTTCCGACATCCGTTTGCCAGTGACGCTCATCCCCTGGTGATCGGACGGCTCTGCAACGAGGGACTTTCCATATCGCGTGCCAGGGCGCTGGCACTTGCCGCTGTCAGGGAATTGCACGAGGAAACCGGGCTCTGGATCGGCGATGCGAACACCGGCAAGGCCGATCTTTCGACGCTTCGTTATGTCGCTCGAGCCATCACGCCGCCAGGGAATGTCCGACGCTTCGATACCCGCTTTTTCTGCACCTTCGCCGATGAAACCGCGCTCGACCTGACAAGTCTGCGGGACAGCGAGGAACTCAGCGATCTCCGCTGGGTTGACATGGACACGATTTCAGGACTGAACATGGCCTCGATTACACGAACCATTCTGGAAGACGTGGCAACACTCATGCATGCTGAACCCTCTTTACCTTTCGGTCTCGGCGGTCCGTTTTACTACGAGCGGCATGGCCGCTTCGTCCGTGGCACCATCTGAGGTCTGCGCGCATGTCTAAAGGCATATCCGAGAACGGCCATCGCGAGGACATTCACTGGCCTTCGCTGGTCGCTGCTATCTCGGCCATCACGGCGGTTGGCATTGCGATAGGCCTCGGCCTTCCCTTGCTCAGCATCATACTGGAAAAACGTGGCATCCCCTCGACGCTGATCGGCCTCAACACCGCGATGGCCGGTGTCGCAGCCATGGTTGCGGCGCCGATCACAACCAGGCTCGCACACGAGCTTGGCGTGGCGCGCACCATGCTGTGGGCGGTATTTCTGTCGGCGATCAGCGGCCTGGGTTTCTATTTCGCCGATGCCTTCTGGATGTGGTTTCCGCTGCGCCTCGTGTTCCATGGTGCAACGACGACACTTTTCATCCTGTCGGAATTCTGGATCAACGTCGCGGCTCCTCCCTCGCGACGCGGCTTTGTGCTCGGCATCTATGCCACGGTGCTCTCCCTTGGCTTTGCGTGCGGCCCCCTGCTCTTCTCTCTCCTCGGCAGCGACGGCATCCTGCCGTTTGCCGTTGGAGGGATAGCGATCCTCCTTGCGGCCGTGCCGATCTACATCGCGCGCGGCGAGAGCCCGCAGTTGAACGAGAAGCCGCAGAGCCATTTCTTCCGGTATATCTTCCTGGTGCCGACAGCGACGGCAGCAGTCTTCGTGTTTGGCGCCGTGGAGGCTGGAGGCCTCTCGCTCTTCCCGATCTATGCGACAAGAACCGGCTTCAGCGAATCCCAGGCTGCGCTGCTGCTCACCGTCATGGGGGTTGGAAACATGGTCTTCCAGATCCCAGTGGGGATGCTGTCAGATAGATTGAAGGACCGGCGGCTCTTGCTATCGATCATGGCGGTGATCGGATTGTGCGGTTCGCTTGCCCTGCCGTGGCTGTCGCACAACTGGGTTTTGATGGCGATCGTGCTCCTGTTCTGGGGCGGAAGTGTCTCCGGTCTTTATACGGTCGGCTTGAGCCACCTCGGATCGCGACTCACAGGGTCCGATCTCGCGGCAGCCAATGCCGCCTTCGTTTTCTGCTATGCGGTGGGAACCGTAGCCGGTCCACAAGCGATCGGCGTGGCGATCGACATCTCCGGCAATCACGGTTTCGCCTATGCAATCGCGGCCTTCTTTGCCCTCTATGTCGCGCTTTCGCTGGGCAGACTGCTTTTTAGACCCAAACAGGCTTGACTTTTCGGGCGCGATTTGTAGTTTCGCGCCAGAATTTGCCGTGGAGCGCTTCCGCCCGCCACGGCTTCGTTTTTTATTGAAGGCAGGACGACCATGGCCAAGGCTACCACCATCAAGATCAAGCTGCTGTCGACGGCCGACACCGGTTTCTTCTACGTGACCACGAAGAACAGCCGCACGATGACCGACAAGATGACCAAGACCAAGTACGACCCGGTCGTCAAGAAGCACGTCGAATTCAAGGAAACTAAGATCAAGTAAGATCTTTTCTCCTTTGTATTTGTGAAAGAGCGTCGCATTTGCGGCGCTTTTTTTTATCGGGACAGGCTGAGACAAAAAAAGCACCACGGGGCAAAGCCAACCGTGGTGCTTTTTTGTTTGGGGGTCGGTCGGCATGCAAAGCGGCACGAGGAACCGCGTATATTGCACGCCAACCGACCGACCCCACGACCCAGGAGATGCGGCGGACCTGAGCATCATGGGGTATCTGCAAATTTTTGCCCGACTTTTTCAAGTCGCATCTCAAACTTGCGCAAATCGGAAGAAAAATCAACTAATTCTTAACCCAATACCGCGCTCGTCCTCAAATATGGTTAAAATTGCGTCCCGAAACGGCACCGAATACAAGTTTTATACAGATCGAAATCCAACTCTTCTTCTGTCTTCTTCCCGCAAATTTAATGTACATTCTGAGATGAATCTCTGAAGGAGCAGTATCTCTCGCTCACTCATAAAAAGCGATCAAGTCTAGACGATCTAGGAAGAGGATTTTAGGGCGTAAAACGGCGCACTCAATTAAAGCCGATCCGAACGCAACCCACGAAACAATCCCGGGGAAACGCCTGAATGCCCAATTGATTTAAGTACAGCCAAATTATACTTATCTTGAAAACGAGGTTGTGAACGTGACGCCCAGCCTCGACGCATTTCAATGGGCGCATTGTCATCCAGCCAAGCCGCCCTGGCAATCCCTCAATTTGTTGTGGCCAATTTTTACGTCGCCTTCTTCGGGCGATGTGTCCATCACGCTACGCGGCGACAGCGGCGACGACACGGTTTCGGCCGCCGTTCTTTGCCTGATAGAGAGCAAGATCGGCCTGTTTCAGGAGTTGCTCTGGCGTCTCGATACCCGGTCCCGTCGTGGCAACGCCGAGCGATGCGGTCACCTGCAGTCCGGACGGCAGACCTGCAAGCGCGAATGCCTTGTTCTCAACGATCGACCGCAGTCTCTCGGCGACCAGAGCGGCCGTTTCCGGCGGCGTGTCCGGCATGACGAGTACGAACTCCTCGCCGCCATAGCGGCAAGCAAGATCGGCGCCTCGTACCGTGGACCGTATTCTTCCGGCAAATTCCCTGAGCACCTCGTCGCCGGCATCGTGCCCATAGGTGTCATTGACCTGCTTGAAACGGTCGATATCGGTGATGCAAATGGTTAGCGGGCGCCCCCGCACCAGTGCCCGGTTGAAAAGCGTCTTCAGATGGCTGTCGAGATAACGTCTGTTGTGAAGCCCGGTCAACGCGTCGGTGACAGCAAGCTCTATTGTCTGCTGAACGCTGTTGCGCAGCCTGTCATTGTAGCGCTTCCGCCTGATCTGCGTCAGCGAGCGGGCGACCAGTTCGTTCGGATCCAGTGGCTTATGGATGTAATCGTTGACACCGAGATCGAGAGCCCTGACGATCATCGTGTCCGAATCCTGCTCCACCACCAGAAGAACCGGAATGAAGCGGGTCCGCTCGAGCGAACGGAGCTGAGAGCATAGCCGCAGCGGATCGTAGTCATCGAAGTTCGTGTTGACGATGACCAGGTCAAACTCGTTTTCCGACGCTTCGAACATGGCAGCTTGCGGATCCGACATGCAAGACACGTCGGCGATGGGTTTCAACGCCTTGACAATACGCTCCTGGGAACTGCCGCGTCCATCGACGAGAAGGACCTGGGCCGGCTCATCGAGACGGCCGTCGCTGCCCCGCAGCATGTCTTCCATCATGATGTCGCGCGCCGTTTCGGCACGTATGCGCAGTTCATCATGGAGCGTTTTCAACCGGACGAGGCTCTTGACCCGCGACACCAGTTGAAGATCGTTGACGGGCTTCGTCAGAAAATCATCGGCGCCAGCTTTCAGCCCACGCACACGGTCGGAAGGCTGGTCGAGCGCCGTGACCATGACGACGGGAATATGTGCTGTGCGAGGATTGGCCTTCAGCCGCTCGCAGACCTCGAACCCATCCATCGCCGGCATCATGATGTCGAGAAGGACGACGTCGACCTGGACCTTCTCGCACAAGGCCAGCGCCTCCGGACCATTATCCGCGGTCAGGACATCGAAGTACTCCGCCAGCAAGCGAGCCTCGAGAAGCTTGACGTTGGCGGGGACGTCATCGACGACCAGAATCCTCGCTGTCACGACTGCCCTTCCCTTCCCCTACGCATCGCCAAGATAGGTCTTGATCGTCTCGAGAAACTTCGGAACCGAAATCGGCTTTGATACGTAGGCCTCGCAGCCACCCTGGCGGATTCGCTCCTCGTCGCCCTTCATGGCGAACGCCGTGACCGCGATGACGGGAATGACGTGCAGTTCCGGATCCTCCTTCAGCCATTTCGTGACTTCGAGTCCGGAAACCTCAGGCAGCTGGATATCCATCAGGATGAGATCGGGACGAAAGCGGCGTGCGAGATCCAGTGCCTCCATGCCGTTGCGTGTCTGGATCGTCTCATAGCCGGAGGCCTCGATCAGATCGCGGAAGAGCTTCATGTTCAGCTCGTTATCTTCGACAATCATCACTTTTTTGGACATTCATCCGACCTTGTCATGCACATGGAAACTCGTCAAACCTCGGCGAACGGCCAAAAGTTCAAGGCATTTCCCGAAGCCTGATGCTACAACGATTTGGTTGAGAAAAAGGTAACCTGCCCACGGTCATGGAAAATCAAAATGCGTGAAAAGCAATCCCAAGTCGATCCTCTCGCCGTGGCCGCCGATGTTCTCGGGTGGCTTGCCAACGAGCCGGACATGCTGTCGCGTTTCCTGGCACTTTCCGGACTGCGCGCCGACCAACTTCGGGAAGCCATCGCCGATCCAGGTTTTCTGGCCGGACTGCTCGATTTCGTCATGGGCCATGAACCAACCTTGATTGCCTTTTCCGACGCCACAGGCACAAAGCCTGAGGACGTCAGCGCCGCATGGCGCGCGCTGTCCGGTCCGGGGCTGGATTCCGGGGAATTCTGATGACCGGAGAAGAGGCGATCCGCGCACTCCAGCTGAGCGACAGACCACTGGTGGTTTGCGATGTGGACGACGTCGTGTTGCAGTTCCTTCATCCGTTCCGGAGCTTCCTTCAGTCCCGAGACTATCGGCTGGTGGCCCGATCCTTTCGGCTGACGGGAAACATCGTCCGGGAAGCCGATGGACAGGCGCTCGAAGAGAGTGAGGTTCGGCAACTGATCGAAGCGTTCTTCGCCGATCAGGCAAACTGGCAAACGCCGGCCGATCTTGCGCTCGAGACGCTTTCGGGGCTTTCGTCCCATGCCGAGGTCGTTTTTCTGACTGCCATGCCCTACAGGCATTTCGACCAGCGACGCCGGCTGCTCGACCGTCATGGGTTCAATCAGCCGCTCATCGCCACGGAGGAAGCGAAAGGACCGCTGGTCCGGCTGCTGCGCCGAAACCCCGACTTGCCGATCGCGTTCGTCGACGACATGGTCCACAATCTGTCCTCCGTCGGCTCGCATGTCGAGGACTGTATGCTCGTCCATCTTCAGCCAGTGTCCGACATCCACGTCTTTGCTCCCGCAACGCCTGCGATCGCCACACGTGCGGCCGACTGGCGGGATGCCGAGAAGATCATTCGCATGCACCTGGCAGCCACCTCCTGCTGACAACGTTTGGCGACGGGGAGAATCTCCCGCTTGTCTCAGCCGAGGCTAGCGCTTAAGGTGGCAACGTTCAACTTTTGTTCCGCCATGACCGCCCACGACCAAGCGCCTTCGGGCTTTTGCCGCGACTGTCTGACGCCGCAGCCGGCCGAGCGGCGGCGATGTGTGGCCTGTGGAAGTCCCCGGCTTGTGCATCATCCGGAGCTTCATGAACTCACACTCGCCCATATCGATTGCGACGCGTTCTATGCGTCCGTGGAAAAGCGCGACAATCCTGAGCTCGCGGATAAACCCGTCATCATCGGCGGCGGCAAGCGGGGCGTCGTGTCGACGGCCTGTTACATTGCCCGCATTCACGGTGTTCGCTCGGCGATGCCGATGTTCAAGGCTCTCGAAGCGTGTCCGGAGGCCATCGTAATCCGCCCCGATATGGAGAAGTATGTGAGGGTCGGGCGCGAGGTGCGGCGGCTGATGCTGGAACTTACTCCGCTCGTGCAGCCATTGTCGATCGACGAAGCCTTTCTGCAGCTAAAAGGTACCGAGCTGCTGCATCACGAAACGCCCGCGCGCGTGCTCGCCCGTTTCGCTCGCCGCGTCGAGACGGAAATCGGAATCACGATTTCCGTCGGACTATCTTACTGCAAGTTCCTTGCGAAGGTCGCCTCGGACCTGCGCAAGCCTCGCGGCTTTTCCGTCATCGGCCGCGCCGAAGCCGTTTCCTTCCTCGCCGACCGGCCGGTCACGACGATCTGGGGCGTGGGCAAGGCCTTTGCCTCGACGCTGGAGAGAGATGGGATCCGGACCATAGGACAGTTGCAGACGATGGAAGAGAGCGACCTTATGCGACGCTACGGCTCGATCGGGCAACGGCTGTTTCGCCTTGCTCGGGGGATCGACGAGCGGGAGGTCCATCCAAACGAACCGGCGAAGAGCGTTTCCTCCGAGACGACGTTTTTTGACGACATCTCAAGCCGCGACGAATTGGTAGCGCATCTGCGGAGCCTCTCCGAGAAAGTCGCCTGGCGGATGAAAAGGAGCGAGGTGGCGGGACATACGGTGGTCCTGAAACTCAAGACAAGCGATTTCAAGTCGCGAACCCGCAATCGCCGGCTGGAGGACCCGACTCAACTTGCGGACCGGATATTCCGCACCGGCCTTTCGCTGCTTGAGCGGGAGCTCGACGGAACCAAGTTTCGCCTGATCGGCATCGGTGTCACGGATCTGACGGACGCGCGGAAAGCTGATCCGCCCGACCTGGTCGACCCGCAAGCAGGTCGACGCGCGGCAGCGGAGGCCGCCATGGACAAGCTTAGGGAAAAATTCGGCAAGGGTACCGTTCAGACGGGTTATACCTTCCCCGCAAAGCCGCGTCCCTGATCGGCTTGAACACGACTATGTGATTGCTGTGGCACTTCAAGCTTTCCTTAAACTTGGGCATTTATTTTAGGGAAATTCAGTATTGCGTAAGGATCACGCGCCCATGAGCAAGTCTTTCTCCGTATCCCTCGGCGTGTTTATCGCGCTGATGCTGTCGTCTGCCGCGTGGGCCGGAGACGGAGAAACGCTGCAAATCTACGTTTCGAAAAAGACCCAGTCGCTGGTGGTCTACGACGGGGATGAGATCGTCGCGACATCGAACGTATCGACCGGCAAGGCTGGTCACACGACGCCGTCGGGTATCTTCTCGATCCTGGAGAAGCGCAAGTACCACGAGTCAAACCTCTACTCGAACGCTCCGATGCCTTGGATGCAGCGGATCACCTGGTCGGGTGTTGCGCTTCACGAATCCAACAGCGTTCCGAACTATCCAGCGTCGCACGGCTGCGTCCGCCTGCCAGGCGCATTTGCAAAAGCTCTTTTCCAGATGACCGAGCGCGGCGCGCATGTGATCATTACCGACGAGCCCGTAACGCCACAGGCCATCGCTCATCCAACGCTTTTTAAACCGGAGATTCCCGCTGCCGACGGCGTGCTGCTGTCGGATGCGGAGATGCGACCGGCGACTTTCGAGGCCGGCACCGAGCCTGTCGAGGTGGCTGTGGCGGACGTTCAACCGAAACTTGGGGCAACAGCGACCGTTGCCATCGAGGCGCTTCCACCGCTGCGCATCCTCATCACCCGTCGCGATCATCGTGAAACGGTCATGGACGTACAGGCAATGCTCAATGCTCTCGGTTTCGATGCAGGCGACCAGGACGGCCAGCTCGGCAGCCGAACTATCGCTGCAGTCAAGGCTTATAAGGAGAGCAAACAACTACCGGCCGCCGGCGACATATTGTCGGACGAATTCATAGACTCGATCTACGCAGCAGCAGGCAAGGGCAAGCCGCCGACCGGTCAAATCCTCGTACGGCAAAAGTTCAAACCACTGTTCGAAGCCCCGATATCCATTGACGATCCCGGCAAGCCGCTTGGCACGCATTTCCTGGAAGCTACGCACGTCAATCGCTTCAGCGGCAAGGCCGACTGGCATGGTGTCACGCTCGACAACCATCTGGCGCCCGCAACCCGCAAACGTCTTGAAATCGACGCGGATGCCGCTCCTGACAGCCTGCAGGGCGCGCTCGATCGAGTGACTATACCGGACGATATTCGCCAGAAGATCGCGCATCTTCTGGATGAGGGAACTTCCATTACCATTTCGGACGTCAGCGATACGCGCGAGACCGGCCTTGGGACCGATTTCATAACGATCACGCGTGCGACGCCCCGTGCTTGATGGCGAGGAGCGCCGTTAGACCAGTTCGACGTCGATGACTCCGGGCGCCGAGCGCAGTGCAGCGGCGATGTCCGGCGTGATGCGATACTTTTCGGTGAGTTCCACCTCGATCTCCCGCCGACCCTCATCCTTGATGACGATGAACGACACGAGACCATCGCCCTTGGCGTTGAGATGCGTTGCCACCGACTTCAAAGGCCCGGAATCGCGAACGTAGATCCGCAGCGCCTTCTGCATCTGGACGGACTTTTCCTCAAGAGACTGGACGGTCTGGATGCGGAGGCCGATCCCTTCAGGGCGCTCGTCCGCCTGCACGGTGATCACCAGCGACTTTCCGGCCTCCAACATGTCGCGGTACTGGTTGAGTGCCTCCGAAAACAGCACTGCCTCGAACTGGCCAGAGGCATCGGAGAAGGTAACGATCCCCATCTTGTTGCCAGTCCGTGTCTTGCGCTCCTGCCGTCCCGTCACCGTGCCGGCAAGGCGTCCGGCGGTAGCTCCCTGCTTCACGGCGGCGGAGAAGTCGGCGAATGTCTGAACGCGCATCTTTTCCAGAACCGCGCGATAGGCATCGAGCGGATGAGCGGAGAGATAGAAGCCGAGGACCTGGAATTCCCGCAGCAGCTTTTCCGAGGCAAGCGCCGGCATGAACTGCGGGAAGGCGATCTTTTCCGGTCCGGACACTGCACCGGCGCCGAACATGTCCGATTGGCCGCTGACCTTGTCCTCCTGGGCTTTCTGCGCATAGCCGATGATGCGATCGAGACCCGTCAGCAATTCGGTACGGTCACGGCCGAAACAGTCAAACGCGCCTGCCGCGATCAGGCTTTCGAAAACCCGACGGTTGACCTGCTTGGGGTCGATACGCAGGCAGAAGTCCTCAATGCTGTCGAAATGTTTGTCGCCGCGCACCTCGACGATATGCTCCACCGCCGATTCACCGACACCCTTGATCGCCGCTAGCGCGTAGAAGATGCAGTTATCCCCGGGCTCGAAGCGCCGGAACGATGTCTGCACGGAGGGCGGCACGACCTTGATGCCAAGGCGGTTCGCGTCCTGTCGGAAATCGTTCAGCTTTTCCGTGTTGGCCATATCGTAGGTCATGGACGCGGCGAGGAACTCGACCGGGTGGTGCGCCTTCATATAGGCCGTCTGATAGGAGACGATCGCGTAGGCTGCGGCGTGCGACTTGTTGAAGCCGTAATTGGCAAACTTGGCAAGCAGGTCGAAGATCAGGTCCGCCTGCGGCTTGGACACGCCATTCTTGACAGCACCATCGACGAAGCGGGCCCGCTGCTTGTCCATCTCCTCCTTGATCTTCTTACCCATGGCGCGACGGAGAAGATCGGCCTCGCCAAGCGAGTAGCCCGACAGGACCTGGGCGATCTGCATCACCTGTTCCTGGTAGACGATAACGCCCTGAGTTTCCTTCAGAAGATAATCGATCTTCGGATGGATGGATTCGATCTCTTCCTCGCCGTGCTTGCGGGCGTTGTAGACCGGGATGTTCTCCATCGGGCCGGGGCGGTATAGCGCCACGAGAGCGATGATATCCTCGATGCAGTCGGGGCGCATGCCGATGAGTGCCTTGCGCATGCCGGCACTTTCCACCTGGAACACGCCGACGGTCTCGCCGCGCGACAGCATCTCGTAGGTCTTCTGGTCATCGAGCGGAATCGCTGCAAGATCGACCTCGATCCCCTTGTTCCGCCTCACGAAATCCACGGCGGTCTTCAGAACCGTCAACGTCTTGAGGCCGAGGAAGTCGAATTTGACCAGACCGGCCTGCTCGACCCATTTCATGTTGAACTGGGTAACGGGCATGTCGGACCGCGGATCGCGATACATCGGCACCAGCTTCGACAGCGGCCGGTCCCCGATCACGATGCCGGCAGCATGCGTCGATGCGTGTCGGTAGAGACCCTCGATCTTCTGCGCGATGTCGAGCAGGCGCGCGACGACGGGTTCTTCCTCCGCCGCTTCCTGCAGCTTTGGCTCTTCCTCGATCGCCTTCGAGAGTGGTGTCGGATTGGCCGGATTGTTGGGCACTAGCTTGCAGATCTTGTCGACCTGACCGTACGGCATTTCCAGCACACGGCCGACGTCGCGGAGCGCAGCACGAGCCTGAAGCGAACCGAAGGTGATGATCTGCGCAACCTGATCGCGACCATACTTCTGCTGAACGTAGCGGATGACCTCCTCGCGCCGGTCCTGGCAGAAGTCGATGTCGAAGTCCGGCATCGACACGCGTTCCGGATTGAGAAAGCGCTCGAACAGCAGCGAGAACCGCAAGGGGTCAACGTCCGTGATGGTCAGGGCATAGGCAACGAGCGATCCCGCACCGGATCCGCGGCCGGGGCCGACGGGGATGTCATGCTGCTTGGCCCATTTGATGAAGTCGGCAACGATCAGGAAGTAGCCCGGGAACTTCATGCGTTCGATGACGCTCAGTTCGAATTCCAGACGCTCCCGGTAATCCTTCTCCTCATATCCGGGAGACATGCCAAGGGCGGCGAGCCGATTATCGAGTCCCTCTTCCGCCTGCCGGCGAAGCTCCAGCGCCTCCGCCCGCTCAGCCTCCTCGCCATCGGTGGCGCCGCCGGTGAACCGCGGCAGAATCGGCTTGCGCGTATCCAGGATGAACGAGCAACGGCGGGCGATTTCGATCGTGTTCTGCAAGGCCTCCGGCAGGTCCGCGAACAGCGCGCACATCTCGGCGCGGCTCTTCAGGTAGTGATCAGGGGTCAAGCGAAAGCGGCTGTCGTCCGACACGATCGCATTGTGGGCGACCGCCATCAGCGCATCGTGGGCATCGAAATCGTCGCGAGTGGGGAAGAAGGCCTCGTTGGTGGCAACAAGCGGAATGTCATGCTTGTAGGCGAGATCGACCATTCGACGCTCGTGCTGACGATCATAAGCGCCATGACGCTGGAGTTCGACGTAAAGCCGGTCGCCAAAGCGCTCCTTCAGCTTGACGAGCCGCTGCTCGCCAAGCGCGCGCGAACCGTCCTTCATGACGGTATCGATCGGTCCCGATGCCGCACCTGTCAATGCGATCAGGCCGTCAGTCCCGAACTCGTCAAGCCAGGACAACTTCATATGAACGGCGTGACCGCCCTCACCCGCCAGATACGCGCGGCTGACGATGTCGACCAGCCGCTCGTAGCCTTCCGCAGTCGCCGACAACAGCACAAGGCCCGGCAAGCGGCTCATGCCGTTGCGCTTGTCGTCCTCGACGTCTTCCATGTCGATCGACAGCTGGCAGCCAATGATCGGCTGCAGCCCCTCGTCCTTTGCCTTCTGGGAGAATTCCAGGGCAACGAAAAGGTTATTGGTATCCGTAACGGCAATCGCCGGCTGTTCGTCGCCCACCGCCTTGGACAGGATCTTCTTCAGCGGCAACGCGCCTTCCAACAGCGAATAGGCCGAGTGGACACGCAGGTGGACAAAGCCCGGCGATCTCGCGAGTTCGCGTCCACCCGCAATTTCCGTCACCGCGTCAGCCATAATCCATCCCGTTCCGACTCTTATTCAGGGTGCGGATTTTCGACCGGGCGGCGCCCGGTGTCCAGAACAGATTAGCGAGATGGATCGGTGGTCAACCGGAAATGCTGTTATCGACGCCGGATCAAAGCGCGAGCATCAGAACTGAGAAGCTGCCAACAAACATGCAGATTGAGGCGAATGCGGCGATATCACGAAGTACTTCCGTCATGTCTCTCTCCTTACTCTTTATGTTTTTATTTTGTTCTCTTTTTGTGCCAATGTCAAGCCTGGAGAGGCGCCCCACCAGGTCGGTCGGTAACATTTTGAAAACATGGATATTCTCACATCGATCTCGCCTGGAGATCAATGTTTTCGCTTCGCGCCGCCGTGGGCATCAGTGCGGCCCGGATATCCGCTTGCCCGGCTTCTTTTCGTCAGGGCTGGACCGGCTTGCGCGGATCGTAATCGATGATCTTGCCTTCGCGCAGGGTGACGCAGCGATCCATGCGTAAAGCAAGGTCGTGGTTGTGCGTGGCGATGAGAGCGGACAGTCCTGACTGTCGCACCAGCGCCTCAAGGGCGGAGAAAACGTAGCTCGCCGTTTCCGGATCAAGATTGCCGGTCGGTTCGTCGGCCAGAAGCACCAGTGGTGCGTTGGCCACGGCACGGGCGATCGCCACGCGCTGCTGTTCGCCACCGGACAGTTCCGCCGGCCGATGATCGGCGCGGTGACCGATGCGCATGTAGTCCAGCAATTGGCGGGCCCGTTCGCTCGCTTCCTTCATGGAGAGGCCAGCGATCAGCTGCGGCATCATGATATTTTCGAGCGCCGAAAATTCCGGAAGCAGGTGGTGGAACTGGTAGACAAAGCCCACGCTGTTGCGCCGGATCGCCGTCCTCTTCTCGTCCGATAAGCCGCCGCAGGCGGTGCCGCCGATCCAGACGTCGCCAGCATCGGGATGCTCCAGCAACCCGGCCAGATGCAGGAGTGTCGACTTTCCGGTTCCCGACGGAGCGACAAGCGCCACCGTTTCCCCAGCCTCCAGGCTGAAGTTCGCGTCTTTCAGGATCGACAGGGTCGTTTCGCCCTGACCGTAGTGCCTTTCGATGCCCGTGAGCGAAAGGACCTTGTTCTTGTTCGCCATGATCCGTTCACCTCACTCGTAGCGCAGAGCCTGCACGGGATCGAGCCGTGAGGCACGCCAGGCGGGGAAAATGGTCGCAAGGAAGGAGAGCGTCAGTGCCATGATGACGACTGACACGGTCTCCCCGACATTCATATCTGCCGGCAGCTGACTGAGGAAATAAAGCTCGGGATCGAACAGGACCGTTCCCGATATCCAAGAGAAGAACTGCCGGATCGACTCGATGTTCAGACAGACGACGACGCCAAGGACGACACCGGCCAGCGTGCCAGTGATCCCGATGGCGGCGCCGGTCATGAAGAAGATGCGCATGACGGAGCCTGAAGGCGCGCCCATGGTCCGCAGGATCGCGATATCGCTCGACTTGTCCTTCACCAGCATGATCAGGCCTGAGATGATGTTAAGCGCGGCGACAAGGACGATCAGGGTCAGGATCATGAACATGACGTTGCGCTCGACCTGCAGGGCGGAGAAGAAAGTCTGGTTGCGCTGCCGCCAGTCGGTGATGAAGATCTGCCGCCCCGCCGCTTCCTCGATCTTCGGCCGCAACTCATCGACGGCGTCGGGGTTCGATACGAACAACTCGATCGACTGAACCAAGCCATCAGCGTTGAAGTAGAGTTGCGACTCTTCAAGCGGCATGTAGATGATCGTCGAGTCGTATTCCGACATGCCGATCTCGAAGACACCCGAGATCGCATAGGATTTGACGCGCGGATTGACACCAAGGGGCGTGACGTCGCCCTCAGGCGAGACCAGTGTCATCATGTCACCGGCGGTCACGCCAAGCTCGGCGGCCATGCGGGACCCTACGAGAATGCCCTGCCCCGCCGTGAACCCAACCATATCGCCGGCCCGGATGTTCCCGGATACCGTCTTGAGCTTGATCAGGTCTTCCGCCCTGATGCCACGAACCAGTGCGCCGGTCCCGGCGCCCATCTTGCCGGAGGCGAGAGTCTGCCCCTCGACCAGGGGCAAGGCCATGGTCACGCCGGGAACGGCCGAGAATTTCCGTGCGAGATCGGCATAGTCGGTAAATGGCTGGTCGATCGGCTGTACGATCATATGACCGTTGATGCCAAGGATGCGCGAAATCAACTCGGTCCTGAAACCGTTCATCACAGCCATCACGATGATGAGCGTTCCAACCCCCAGCATGATGCCGACAAAGGAGAAGCCGGCGATGACGGAAATGAACGCCTCCTTGCGACGAGCACGCAGATAGCGCCATGCCACCATACGCTCGAAAGCCGAAAACGGCCTGCTGCCACGGCCGGAGACGGCCGCTCCCTCTCCATTGCCCGAGCCTTCAGCGCCCATCTCGTCTCCTCGCTCGCCGCTTACGCCTCTGCGGCGTCAGGCAGTCAGTTTGTTGATCGCAGCTTCGATCGTCATCGTTTCGCGGGCGCCGGTCCTGCGATCCTTGACCTCGACTTCTCCGTTCGCGACGGAGCGCGGGCCGGCGATGATCTGCACCGGTACCCCGATCAGGTCAGCAGTCGCGAACTTCGTTCCGGCGCGGTCGTCGGTGTCGTCGTAGAGAACGTCCTTGCCCGCCTTTCCGAGGTCGGCGTAGAGCTTCTCGCATGCGGCATCACATGCCTCGTCACCCGCCTTCATGTTGATCACGACGACATCGAACGGAGCGACCGAAGCCGGCCAGATAATGCCGTTCTCGTCATGCGAGGCCTCGATGATGGCGGGAACAAGGCGGGTGGGTCCGATGCCGTACGATCCCATGTGGACAAGGTGCTCCTTGCCGTCCGGACCCTGCACCTTGGCGCCCATGGGCTCCGAATACTTGGTGCCAAAATAGAAGATATGCCCGACCTCGATGCCGCGGGCCGACAGGCGATCAGCCTCCGGAATAGCGTTGAATGCCCCTTCGTCATGCATTTCCGAAGTGGCTGCGTAAACGGAGGTCCATTTGTCGAACACGGCCTGCAGGCCGGCGATGTCGTCGAAGTCAGTGCTTTCCGCCGGGATGTCGAAATCAACAAAGGCCTTGTGCGAGAAGACCTCGGATTCACCGGTGTCGGCGAGAATGATGAATTCATGGCTGTGGTTGCCGCCAATCGGGCCGGTGTCGGCGCGCATCGGGATGGCGCGCAGACCGAGGCGGTCGAAGGTGCGCAGGTAGGCAACGAACATCTTGTTGTAGGAATGGATCGCATCGGCCTGGGTCAGGTCGAAGGAATAGGCGTCCTTCATCAGGAATTCGCGCGAGCGCATGGTGCCGAACCGCGGACGGATCTCGTCGCGGAACTTCAACTGGATGTGGTAGAGGTTGAGCGGCAGGCTCTTGTATGACTTGACGTAGGACCGGAAGATATCAGTGATCATCTCCTCGTTGGTCGGACCGTAGAGCATCGGGCGCTCCTGACGATCCTTGATGCGCAGCATCTCCTTGCCGTAGTCATCGTAACGTCCGCTTTCCTGCCAGAGTTCGGCCGACTGCAGCGTCGGCATCAGCAGTTCTATCGCTCCCGATCGGTTCTGCTCCTCGCGGATGATCGCATTCACCTTGTCAAGTACGCGCTTGCCGAGCGGCAGCCAGGAATAGATGCCCTGGCTCTGCTGACGGATCATGCCGGTGCGCAGCATGAGACGGTGGGAGACAATTTCCGCTTCCTTCGGATTCTCCTTGAGGATCGGCATGAAATAGCGCGACAGACGCATGACGGTTTCCAATGAATGAGGCTATCCGCTCATGCGGAATCAGCCGGACGGCAACAATATTCGGATGCGTTCATAACTGGTTCGACACGGGAAGGAAACCCGCGTCACCCACCGCCTAGCCGGCCAAAACAGCGTTCCGAAGGAGACCGAAACGTTACAGGTCGGATGAACGAGCATGGCGGGAATATGAATTTTTTCGAGGCATTTACGCTGGAAAAATTTTTTATCAACAACTGTAGCAAATTTGCAAAAAAGAGGTGACAAAGCCAATCCGTTAGGCTAGCTTTAGCCCACAAAAGAGGCAGGGAGATTAAATTCTTGCCGATTTCGCGGTCAAGTCTTGGGAGGATCAGATCTTAGGCGCGCCCGTTCGCAGCCCCTTAAATGGTGAAAGATCACGCGATACTTGAACAAGGCCTCACGGCCTTGTTTTTTTTTGAAAATTTGTCATCGAAGCGACTTGCGACGCAAGGAAGCGGTTATTCGAAGCTCGGCAGGATTGTCGGAAGGCTGTCGAAACTGATCCCAAACCACGTCTCGGCCACAAGCCATCCGCCATAAATGATGCCGGACACCAGTGTCGTCAGAAGGACGACACGCCCTCCCCGGAACCGCGCGGGCGCGCTTTCCGCACTGCCAGGAACGATCTCGTTTTCATCCGCCTGTGTCCGCAGGCCTATCGGCAGGATCATGAACAGGGTGATCCACCAGATGATGAAATAGACGGCGAAGGCGGAGAGGAACTGCATCTCGAGAACTTCCGTTGAATGGAAGGCCGCTTATAGAGGCAAACGTCATGTCTGGCAAAATGCCATGACCGCGCTTTTCGTCACACCTGCTCAAGTTCGATGAGGGTGCCGAAGAAATCCTTCGGATGCAGGAAGAGCACCGGCTTTCCGTGGGCACCAATCTTGGGTTCACCGGATCCCAACACCCGCGCTCCGGACGCGGAAAGCTGATCCCGCGCCTGGAGAATGTCGTCCACCTCGTAACAGACGTGATGCATACCGCCTGACGGGTTCTTGTCGAGGAAAGCGGCGATCGGCGAATTCTCGCCCAGCGGTTCCAGGAGTTCTATCTTGGTGTTCGGCAGCTCAACGAACACGACGGTCACGCCGTGTTCCGGAAGGGCCTGAGCCTGGGATACCTTTGCCCCCAGCGTATCGCGGTAAGCCGCCGTGGCGGCCGTCAGATCCGGAACCGCGATTGCGACATGGTTGACGCGACCTAGCATGGGGAACCTCCTTCGCGAACGTGCCACGACCCTAACGCCGCGATCTGCCGCCTGCCATCAGACTTTCGTCACGAAGACCGTAACGATGGGCTTCTTGCCCCACGTCTCGTTGGCGGCCGAGCGCACCGCCCGGCGGATGGACTCGCGCAATCCTTCAAGATCCTTGCGTCGCGCGCGGGGTATGCTTTCGACAGCGCCAAGAATGGCGTCGTAAAGCACGTCCTCCATGTCCTCTCCCTCGTCGTCATAGACCGGCAGGCCGAACGGCACGACTTCGGGGTCGCCCATGAAATCGTGACGACTGTCGAGCAGCACGTTGACGGCGACATGGCCCACATAAGAAAGCTTCTTGCGATTGGAGATGCCCATCTCGTCCATATCGCCGATCAGCTTGCCATCCTTGTAGATGCGGCCAAACGGCGCGTGGTCGATCACTTCGGCCGGGCCGGGAGCGAGACGAAGAACATCACCGTTGCGAACCTTCGGCACGGTCTGGATGCCGGCCTGACGTCCCAGTTCGGCCTGCGCCATCAGATGCGCCGCCTCTCCATGAACGGGCACCAATATCTGCGGTCGAACCCACTGGTACATCTGCATCAATTCGTTCCGACGCGGATGGCCGGAAACGTGCACCAGCGCATCGCTGTCCGTCACGATATGCACGCCTTGCTCAATGAGGCCGTTCTTGATGTCGAGGATGGCCTTTTCGTTGCCCGGGATCGCCCGCGAGGAGAACACGACCGTATCGCCAGCGGCGAGCGCGACATTGCGCATCTCGTCGCGCGAGAGCTTAGCGAGCGCCGCGCGGGGCTCGCCCTGGCTTCCGGTCAGAATGACGACCACGCGATCACGCGGGATGTAGCCGTATTCGTCCTCCGCGATAAAGGGCTTAAGCCCCTCCATCAGTCCGAGATCGTCGGCAACCGCGACGACGCGCTTCAGTGAACTGCCGAGCAGCAGCACCTCGCGGCCTGCAGCCTCCGCAGCCTGGGCAATCGAGCGAATGCGACCGACGTTGGACGAGAAGGTGGTGATCGCCACCCTGCCCTCGGCGCTTTCGATGATCTTGCGCAGCCCGGCAGATACCTCTTCCTCGGATGGTGAGATGCCGTCGCGCATGGCGTTGGTGCTGTCGCACATCAGTGCGAGGACGCCCTCGTCGCCGACGGCACGGAACTTCTGTTCATCGGTCAGCGGCCCCAAGGACGGCGCGTGGTCAATCTTCCAGTCTCCGGTGTGGACGAGATTACCCAGCGGCGTTCGGATGACCAGCGACATCGGCTCGGGGATCGAGTGATTGACGCCGACAGCCTCAACCGAGAACGGGCCTATATTGATGACATCGCCTGCCTTGAACGGCGTGATCGGAATATTGGCTCTCGACCCTTCGTAGTCGCGCTTAGCCTCCAGGAGGCCTGCCGTGAAGCCAGAAGCGTACACAGGCACATTGAGGCCGGGCCAGATATCGTTCAGCCCGCCGAAGTGATCCTCGTGAGCGTGGGTGATGATGATCGCCTTCAGGTTCTTACGCTCCGCAGCGATGTAGCGGATGTCAGGAAGCACGAGGTCGACGCCGGGCAGGTCCGGACCGGGAAAGGTCACACCGCAGTCGACCATGATCCACTGGCGGTTCGTCGGCGGCCCGTAACCGTATAGAGCGAGATTCATCCCGATCTCGCCAACACCGCCCAGCGGCAGAAACACCAGTTCGTCTTTGTTGCTCATTCTTTTTCTAGTCCAGTTTGTTCAAAGAAGACGTCGCCCGCGGCGATCGTCATTCTTCGCCCGTCATCCTGCGTCAGCAGAAGAAGGCCTTTATCATCGATTCCGGAAAATTGGCCGGAAATCGCGCGATCGGTGAGATTCACCGTAATTCTCTCTCCCATGCCGCAAGCCGCGTATCGCCAGCGCGACACGACAGCGGCGACGCCCTCGCCCCTTTTCCAGAGCGACAGCGCATCGACCATGCTGGAGAACAGCCCTGCAAACACTTCGTCGGGAGAGGCGGATGCCCCATGCTCGCGAAGGCATGTCACGGGATAATTAGAGAGGTCGGGCTTGAAAGCAATATTGACACCGATACCGACCACCACGGCCTGGCGGCCATCCGTAAGCCGCTCTCCCTCGATGAGAATGCCGCAGGTCTTCCGACGACCAATAAGGATGTCATTCGGCCACTTGATCTCGACCAAATCAGAGCCAGGCGGAACGACACGACGCACCGCACCGTAAACGGCCAGAGCCACTGCAAGCGGTAGAGATCCAAGAGCGTCCATCGGCGCAGGATCGATCAACAGGAGAGAGGCGTAAAGGTTTCCCGGCGCCGAGTGCCAGGTCCGTCCTCTACGGCCACGACCGCCCGTTTGGGCGGTCGCCGTAAGCCAGAGATTTCCGGGATCGCCTTGCCTTGCCCTTTCCAGGCACTCGGCATTGGTGGACGACACCTCGCCCAATGCCTCGTGCCGGAAGTCCCCGAGCGATAGCGCCCGGTCAGCCACCAGCCGGCTCAATAGAAGAGCGACTGGGCGGCGACGTCAGCCGCATTGCCGATCGGACCGCCGAACAGGACGTAACCGATGACAAACACGCCGGAGAGGCCGAAGACAAGACGCAGTTCACCTGCGATACGCGCGAACTCGCCGCTCGCTTCGTCAAACCACATGACCTTGACGATGCGCAGGTAGTAATAAGCGCCAACGACCGAAGCGAGTACGCCGATGATGGCCAGCGCATAAAGCTTGGCTTCGATCGCCGCGATGAAGACGAAGTACTTTCCGAAGAAACCGGCGAGTGGCGGAATGCCAGCGAGCGAGAACATCAGGGCGGTCAGAACCACTGCCATGAACGGCTTGGTCGTCGAAAGGCCGGCCAGATCTTCGATGTTCTCTACATTGCCGCCTTCCTTGCGGCGCATCGCCATGATGCAGGCAAAGGTGCCGAGCGTCATGACGAGATAGATCAGCATGTAGAGTATCACGCCGGACACGCCGGTTTTCGAGCCGGCGGCCAGGCCGACGAGCGCGTAGCCCATGTGTCCGATCGAGGAGTATGCCATCAGGCGCTTGATGTTGCGCTGGCCGATCGCGGCGAACGAACCGAGCACCATGGAGGCGATTGAAATGAAGACGACGATTTGCTGCCACTCGGCAAACACCGGCTGGAAGGCTTCGATCACGATCCGCACAAGGATCGCCATCGCGCCGACCTTGGGCGCGGCGGCCAGGAATGCGGTGACCGGCGTCGGCGCGCCCTCGTACACGTCCGGCGTCCACATGTGGAAGGGAACGGCCGAAATCTTGAACGCAAGGCCGGCGAGAACGAACACGAGACCGAAGATAAAGCCAAGCTGCGGCTCGCCAGAGGTCAGAACGCGTGCGATCTCGTCGAAACCGGTATTGCCCGTGAAGCCGTAGATCAGCGACATGCCGTAAAGCAGCATGCCCGACGACAGAGCACCGAGTACGAAATACTTCAGGCCTGCTTCGGTTGACCGAAGGCTGTCACGGTTGATTGCGGCGACGACATACAGCGCCAGCGACTGCAGCTCGAGCGACAGGTAGAGCGATATCATGTCGTTGGCGGAGATCATCAGCATGACGCCGAGGGTCGCCAGCACCAGCAGGACCGGGAACTCGAACTTGTCGAGATGGTCGAAGCGGGCATGTCCGACGGCCATGATCATGGCGGTGATGGAGCCGACGAGTGCCAGGACCTTCATGAAGGTCCCGAAGCCATCCGCGACATAGGCGCCGCCAAAGGCCTCGCCCTGCGCGGGAACCAGCAGCATCCACATCCCGGAGGCGATGAGGAGCGCAACGGCGAGCCCGGTGACTGTCGTCGCCGACTTCTCGCCAGAGAAGACGCCGATCATCAGGAGAACCATGGCGCCAACCGCGAGGATCAGCTCCGGCGCGATCAGATGCAGGCTAGCAACGAGAGTTTCTGCGGTCATGTCCAATGGGTCCTGTCGTCAGTTCACCGTGAGCGCAACGTTCTGCGCCGCCTGCAATGCAGCCGTATAGTTGTTGATCAAGAGATCGACCGAAGCCGCCGTCGCATCGAAGATCGGAGCCGGATAGACGCCGAAGAGGATGGTCAGCGCGATCAGCGGGTAGAGGATGAGCTTTTCCCGGCCACTGAGGTCGAGCATGGCCTTGAGGCTTTCCTTCTCAAGAGCCCCGAACACCACGCGGCGATAGAGCCAGAGCGAGTAGCCTGCCGAGAGGATCACGCCCGTAGCCGCGAAGAGCGCCACCCAGGTGTTGGCGCGGAAGACGCCGATCAGGGTCAGGAACTCGCCGACGAAACCGGAGGTGCCCGGAAGGCCGACGTTCGCCATCGTGAAGATCATGAAAGCGACGGCATATTTCGGCATGTTGTTCGCCAGGCCGCCATAGGCCGCGATATCACGGGTGTGAAGGCGGTCGTAGATAACGCCAACGCAGAAGAAGAGCGCGGCCGAGACGAAGCCGTGGCTGATCATCTGGAAGATGGCGCCCTGAACGCCCTGCGCGTTGGCCGCAAACGTGCCCATCGTGACGTAGCCCATATGGGCGACGGACGAATAGGCGATGACCTTCTTCATATCCTCCTGCATCAGGGCGACGAGCGACGTGTAGATGATCGCGATGACCGAGAGCGTGAAGACGAAGGGCGCGAAATAATCCGATGCCAGCGGGAACATCGGCAGCGAGAAGCGCAGGAAGCCGTAGCCGCCGAGCTTCAGCAGGATGCCCGCGAGAATCATCGAGCCCGCAGTCGGTGCCTGCACGTGCGCATCCGGAAGCCAGGTGTGCACCGGCCACATCGGCATCTTCACCGCAAAGGAAGCGAAGAAGGCAAGCCACAGCCATGTCTGCATGCCAGCCGGGAACTGGTGCGTCAGAAGCTGTGTGATATCGGTCGTGCCGGCTTCCCAGTACATCGCCATGATGGCGAGCAGCATCAGGACCGAACCGAGCAGCGTGTAGAGGAAGAACTTGTAGGACGCGTAGACGCGATCCTTGCCACCCCAGACACCTATGATGATGAACATCGGGATCAGGCCGGCTTCGAAGAAGACGTAGAACAGCACAATGTCTAGCGACACGAACACGCCAATCATCAGCGTCTCGAGCAGCAGGAAGGCGATCATGTAGTCCTTGATGCGCTTCTCGATCGAGAACCAGCTCGCCAGGATGCAGAAGGGCATCAGGAACGTCGTCAGGATAACGAACAGCATCGAGATGCCGTCGACTCCGACGTGATAGGAGATGCCCGTGTTCAGCCACTCATGCTTCTCCACCATCTGGAAGCCCGGATTGGCGTTATCGAAACCGAGCCAGACGAACAGAGAAACGACGAAGGTGAAGACCGTCGTCAGCAACGCGACATTCTTGACGTTGCGCTTGCCGAGGTTGGTGTCGTCACGCGTCAGAAGCAGAAGCAGCACGCCGACGAGCGGCAGGAACGTGACCGTCGAGAGAATGGGCCAAGCGGTCATCAGAGGGAACTCCCGAGCATCATCCAGGTAACAAGGGCGGCGATGCCGATCAGCATCGCGAAGGCATAATGATAAAGGTAACCGGACTGCAGGCGGACGATACGCTGCGTCGTCGAGGTGACCGCGTCAGCCACGCCATTCGGGCCGTAGGTGTCGATGACGCCGACGTCACCCTTCTTCCAGAAGAAGTAGCCGAGCGCCTTGGCCGAGCGGACGAACAGGAAGTCGTACAGTTCGTCGAAGTACCACTTGTTCAGCAGGAACTGGTAGAGCACGTGGTGCTGGCGGGCGAGGACCTTCGGCGTTTCAGGCGACTTGATGTACATGTACCAGGCCGTCAGGAAACCGATCAGCATCGCCGCGAAGGGGCTCCACTTCACCCAGACCGGCACGTGGTGGAACTCTTCCAGAATCTCGTTTTCCGGCAGCGTAAACAACGCGCCCTTCCAGAATTCGTCATAGTGATGGCCGAAGAAGTAACCTTCGAAGACAAGACCTGCCAGCACGGCACCGACGGTGAGAAGGGCCAGCGGGAAGAGCATGACCATCGGCGATTCATGAACATGGTGCATGACATCGGCGGAGGCCCGTGGCTTGCCGAAGAACGTCAGGAACGCCAGACGCCAGGAGTAGAAACTTGTGAACAGCGCGGCTATCACGAGCAGAGCGAAGGCGAAGCCAGCGACCGACGAATGCGACGCGTAGGCGGATTCGATGATCACGTCCTTCGAGAAGAAGCCGGCAAAGCCGATCATCGTCCCGGGAATACCGACACCCGTCAGAGCGAGGGTTCCAACAGTCATCGCCGCGAACGTCCAAGGAATGTGCTTCCGAAGGCCGCCCATGTAGCGCATGTCCTGCTCGCCGTCGACGGCATGGATAACCGAGCCGGCGCCAAGGAACAGAAGCGCCTTGAAGAAGGCGTGCGTGAAGAGGTGGAAGATGGCGGCGCCATAGGCGCCCAGACCCAGCGCCACGAACATGTAGCCGAGCTGCGAGCAGGTCGAATAGGCGATGACGCGCTTGATATCGTTCTGAACGAGACCCACTGTCGCCGCAAAGAAGGCCGTGATCGCGCCGATGATAGTCACGAAGGTCAGCGCATCGGGCGACAGTTCGAACAACGGCGACATGCGGGCGACGAGGAAGACGCCGGCGGTAACCATGGTCGCGGCGTGGATGAGCGCCGACACCGGGGTCGGGCCTTCCATCGCGTCCGGCAACCAGGTGTGCAGCAGGAACTGCGCGGACTTGCCCATGGCGCCCATGAAGAGCAGCAGGCAGACAGCCGTGATCGCATGTCCCTTGTCGAGGCTCATACCGAAGAGGTTGATGACCGCCTCGCCGGCTTCGGCACCCTCCGCCGGCAGGTAGGATTGCGCGGCAGCGAAGATGGTTTCGAAATTAATCGAACCAAACAACACGAAGACGCCGGAGATACCCAGGATGAAGCCAAAGTCACCGACGCGGTTGACGATGAAGGCTTTCATCGCGGCTGCGTTGGCCGACGGCTTCTTAAACCAGAAACCGATCAGCAGATACGACGCCAGACCCACGCCTTCCCAGCCGAAGAACATCTGCAGCAGGTTGTCGGACGTCACCAGCATGAGCATGGCGAAGGTGAACAGCGACAGGTAGGAGAAGAAGCGCGGCCGATGCGGATCGTGATGCATGTAGCCAATCGAATAGAGGTGAACGAGCGTCGACACGCTGTTGACCACGACCAGCATGACGGCTGTCAGCGTGTCGATACGCAGCGACCACTCGACGTCGATGCCGCCGGACTGGATCCAGCGCAGTACCGAGACCTTGATGACTTCGTGGCCTTCGCCGTGACCGAGGCCGACATTGATGAAGACAACCCACGACAGCGCGGCCGCGATGATCATCAGGCCCGTGGTGATATACTCCGACGCCTTGGCGCCAATCTGGCGTCCGAAAAGGCCAGCAATGATCGAACCGATCAGCGGCAGAAAGACAATAGCCTTGTAGATAAGCATAGCCGTATCAGCCCTTCATCATATTGACGTCTTCCACGGCGATCGAACCGCGGTTGCGATAGAAGACAACGAGGATCGCGAGACCGATCGCGGCTTCCGCGGCCGCCACCGTGAGGATGAACAGGGCAAAGACCTGACCGACGATGTCGTTGAGGAAGGCCGAAAAGGCCACCATGTTGATGTTCACCGCGAGCAGGATCAGTTCGACCGACATCAGGATGACGATGACGTTCTTGCGGTTGAGGAAAATGCCGAAGACGCCGAGTGTGAAGAGGATGGCGCTGACCGTCAGGTAGTGGGAAAGACCGATTTCCATATTCTTGTTCCTTGACCTTTCCGCTGCCTCAGACGCCCTGGCCCGGCTTGACCTTGACCACCTTCACGGCGGTCGCCGGCGTACGGGCAACCTGCTGGGAGATATCCTGCCGCTTGATGTTCTGCCGGTGGCGGAGCGTCAGCACGATGGCGCCGATCATCGCGACCAGCAGCACGAGGCCGGCGATCTGGAAGAAATAGACGTAGTTGGTGTAAAGCACGTCGCCTAGAGCCGCCGTGTTGGTCCGCTCGGCCGCCGCGGGGATCGGCATCTTGATCGCGTTCAGTGCCTCCGGCGAAAGCGTGCTACCGCCAATCACGAAGACCAGTTCAGCCGCCACGATGAGGCCGATCAACGCGCCGACCGGAGCATATTTCAGCGCCCCTGCCCTCAATTCGGTGAAATCGATGTCCAGCATCATCACCACGAAGAGGAAGAGAACCGCCACCGCGCCGACATAAACGACGAGGAGAATCATCGCCAGGAACTCGGCACCCGTGAGCAGGAAAAGACCGGCGGCATTGAAGAAGGTCAGGATGAGGAACAGGACCGAGTGGACCGGGTTCCTTGCCGAGATGACCATGAATGCCGACGCCACCGCGACAATGGCGAAGAGATAGAAAAATAGTGCCTGCAGACCCATCGTCGTGCCTTTTCATCTTCCCCCGGATGCGGCGAGGAGGTGCCGCAATCCGACTGGCGTCCCAAAGCCGCTATCCCCAACGGCCGGGTGCCTCGGTTCCAAGTTCCGACCCGCCGCTTCAGCGCCAGGACGGTTTCGCTGAATTCTCAGCGATACGGGGCGTCCATCGCGATGTTACGCGCGATTTCCCGCTCCCAACGGTCCCCGTTCTCCAGGAGCCGCTCCTTGTTGAAGTAGAGTTCTTCGCGTGTTTCCGTCGCGAATTCGAAATTCGGACCTTCCACGATCGCATCGACCGGGCAGGCTTCCTGGCAGAAGCCGCAGTAAATGCACTTCACCATGTCGATATCGTAACGGACCGTGCGGCGGGTGCCGTCGTTTCTACGCGGACCCGCCTCGATGGTAATGGCCTGGGCAGGACAGATCGCCTCGCAGAGCTTGCAGGCGATGCAACGCTCCTCGCCATTCGGATAGCGGCGCAGTGCGTGTTCACCACGGAAGCGTGGCGAAACCGGGCCCTTCTCGAACGGGTAGTTGATCGTGGCCTTGGGCGTGAAGAAGTAGCGCATCGACAGGAAGAAGGCGCCGACGAACTCCTTCAGGAACAGGGAATTGATAGCCTGAGCAACACCAGCCATCTTCAACCTCCAAATCCGCTGATCGACAGGTGGGCCATGATCAGGCCCAACCCGCCAGTTTCAGCACGAATGCAACAATGACGACCATGGCGAGAGACAGCGGAAGGAAGACCTTCCAGCCGAGACGCATCAGTTGGTCATAGCGGTAGCGCGGGACGAAGGCCTTCACCATCGCGAACATGAAGAACACGAGCGACGCCTTGAGCACGAACCAGATGATGCCGGGGACCCAGTTGAGGATCGCGATATCAACCGGAGGCAGCCAGCCGCCGAGGAAGAGGATCGTCGTCAGCGCGCACATCAAACAGATGGCAGCATATTCGCCGAGCATGAACATCATGTAGGGGGTCGAGCCATACTCGACCATGAAGCCGGCAACGAGTTCGGATTCCGCTTCCGGAAGGTCGAAGGGCGGGCGGTTCGTTTCGGCCAAAGCCGAAATGAAGAAAATGATGAACATCGGGAATAGCGCCAGCCAATGCCAGTCGAGGAACGAGGCCGGCAGGCCGAGCATGGTGCCGAGGCCGTCGCTCTGGGCGTTCACGATATCGGTCAGGTTCAGCGACCCCACGCAAAGCAGGACGGTCACGATAACGAAGCCGATCGACACTTCATAGGAGACCATCTGCGCGGCAGAGCGAAGCGCGCCGAGGAACGGGTATTTCGAGTTCGACGCCCAGCCGCCCATGATGATGCCGTAAACCTCAAGTGAGGAAATGGCGAAGACGTACAGGATGCCGACGTTGATGTTGGCGATTACCCAGCCATCCGAGAGCGGGATCACCGCCCAGGTCGCAAGCGCCAGAGTAACGGCAACAAGCGGAGCAAGAAGGAATACGCCCTTGTTTGCGCCCGCCGGAATGATCGGCTCCTTGAAGACGAACTTCAAAAGGTCGGCAAAGGACTGGAACAGGCCGAAGGGACCGACAACGTTCGGGCCGCGACGCAGTTGCACCGCCGCCCAGATCTTGCGGTCCGCAAGCAGGATGTAGGCGATGAAAACCAGCAGACAGACGAGCAGAAGGACAGACTGCCCCACCATGATCAGCGCCGGCCAGAGATAGGTTGAAACGAACGAGTCCATAATCCCCTGCCCTTATTCCGCCGCAGCCTTGAAATTGTTCCGCGCCAGAGCCGAGCATTCGGCCATGACGGCCGAAGCGCGTGCTATCGGGTTCGTCAAATAGAAGTCTTTTACCGGAGACGCAAATCCGGATTTGCCCAACTTCCCGGCTTTTTTCGCAAGTGCGGCAATATCCCCGGAATTGCCGGCAGCGATTTCGTCCAACTCGGCGAAATGCGGGTACTTCGCGTACAGCGTTGCACGAAGCGCGCCGAGCGAATCAAAGGGCAATTTTTTCCCGAGCACGTCCGAAAGTGCACGGATGATCGCCCAATCCTCGCGGGCCTCGCCCGGCGCGAAACCGGCGCGGTTGCCCATCTGGACGCGACCTTCGGTGTTGACCCAGGTGCCCGACTTCTCGGTGTAGGCAGCGCCGGGAAGGATGACGTCGGCATTGTGTGCGCCCGCATCGCCGTGGCTGCCGATATAGACCGTGAACTTCGCACCCTTCTTCGAAAAGTCGAGTTCATCGGCACCGAGCAGGAAGAGCACATCGGACGAGGCAAGCGCGTCGGCCGCGGTCAGACCGCCCTCGCCCGGGACGAAGCCGAGATCGAGCCCGCCAACGCGAGAGGCTGCGGTGTGCAGGACGGCGAAACCGTTCCAGCCTTCGGCAACGGCGCCGACTGACTGAGCGAGCTTCGCGGCATTGGCAAGAACCGCCGCGCCATCCTCACCCGTTAGCGCACCTTGGCCGACGATGATCATAGGACGCTGGGCGGCCTGGAGCTTTTCGGCGAAGCTGTTCTTGCCGCCGACGACAGCGGACAGCGTATCCGCGCCTGCGCCGAGATATTCGTATTCGTAGCGCAGTTCGCCGCCTTCACCGATCACGCCGATCGGGAAGCCACCACGGCGCCAGCGCTTGCGAATGCGGGCGTTGAGAACAGCCGCCTCGAAGCGCGGATTGGAGCCGATGATCAGCAGCGCATCGGCAGACTCGATACCGGCGATCGTCGGGTTGAACAGATAGCTGGCGCGACCGAGCGACGGATCGACAAGCGTTCCGTCCTGGCGGCAGTCAATGCTGGTCGAGCCGAGCGCGGCCAGCAGTTCCTTCAGCGCATACATTTCCTCGACCGAAGCCATATCGCCGGCAACGGCGGCGATCTTCGATCCTGAAGTCGCTGCTACGGCAGACTTGATCGCCGCAAACGCCTCGCCCCAGGTGGCCGGCTGCAGCTTGCCGCCCTTGCGGACGTAAGGCCGGTCGAGGCGCTGCGTCTTCAGGCCGTCCCAGACGAAGCGGCTCTTGTCGGAGATCCACTCTTCGTTGATCTCCTCGTTGACGCGCGGCATGATGCGCATCACTTCGCGACCGCGGGTGTCGACACGGATCGCCGAACCAAGCGCGTCCATGACGTCGATCGATTCGGTCTTGCCGAGTTCCCACGGACGGGCGGTGAAGGCGAAGGGCTTGGACGTGAGAGCGCCGACCGGGCAGAGATCAACAACGTTCCCCTGCAGTTCCGACGTCATCGCCTGCTCAAGATAGGTGGTGATTTCGGCATCTTCGCCGCGGCCGATCAGACCGAGTTCGGCAATGCCCGCCACTTCGGTGGTGAAGCGGACGCAACGCGTGCAGTGGATGCAGCGGTTCATCACGGTCTTGACCAGGGGGCCGATATACTTGTCCTCGACGGCGCGCTTGTTCTCGGTATAGCGGGAGCTATCGATACCGAAAGCCATCGCCTGGTCCTGGAGGTCGCATTCGCCACCCTGATCGCAGATCGGGCAATCCAGCGGATGGTTGATCAGCAGAAACTCCATCACGCCTTCACGGGCCTTCTTGACCATCGGCGTGTTGGTGTAGACCTCCGGCAATTCGCCGTTCGGGCCGCCGCGAATATCACGCACACCCATGGCGCAAGATGCTGCCGGCTTTGGCGGGCCGCCCTTTACCTCGACCAGACACATACGGCAGTTGCCGGCGACCGAAAGCCGCTCATGGAAACAGAAACGCGGAACCTCGGCACCGGCCTCCTCACACGCCTGCAGCAGCGTGAAATGATCCGGAACCTCGATTTCCTTACCGTCGACCTTCAGCTTTGCCATATTCGCCTTCCTGTCTCACGCACACCGCGACTGCCGGGAGGACAGCTGCGCGCGATCCTCTGACCGCCCGCCGTTGCCGTGTTTGTTCAATTCTCCGAGCCAAACTCCTGCGAATACTCTGTTTTTCAGGTCCGCCGAAGTTTGAGCTCCTAATTCTTTCCTGCCGGTGTCCACCATCATGGCTTTCCACCCGCCAATGTCTTGGCCTGACCAACCCAGTCGTCCCGGCCGATCCTGCCGCCGAAGCCGAGCTCGCTGTCGAGACGCGCCGCCTCCGCTTCGGTCAATGCCGCGATGTCCGCGTACCGAACCATGCCCCGAGCGTTCAGGACCTGCTCGGCTTTCGGGCCAATACCGGCGATCTTTTTCAAATCGTCCGGTCTGGTCGCCTTGCGTCTCGCAACGGCCTTTGGTTTCGCCACAGGCTTTCGCGAGGTCTTTGCCGCCGTCTTTCCTGCCGCAGCCTTTGGCGAGACAGTCTTGGATTTAACTATCTCAGTCTCAGTCTCCGGCTGCGCCTCAACCCGTTCCTGTTCGCGCGAGAGCGTCCCGGCTTCAGCCTCAGGCTGATCGTAAGCATTGGCGTCACGCGCCGCCCGGTTGCTGGCATCGACGGCGCTCTGGAACGCGCCGAGCATGACACCCGCCAACTGGCTCGCCACGCCGAAACCGACTGCCGTGGCCGCCATGAAAGCAGCCGTCGGGTGAGCGAGAAGCGGATGGAGCGGAAGCGCTGCCATCTCCGGCAGAGCGTCGGGCGCACGAGAAGCTTCAACCGGTTCGACCGGTCGTCCCTCCCCGCTTCTGTCCTTCGCCTTGCCCATTTGCCCGCCCTATCGGCCTAGCCTATTCGGCTGCTTCCATCACCACGCCATGCGCCATGGCGTTACGTGTATACTGATCGATACGAGCCTCCATTTCCGGACGGAAATGCTTGATGAGACCCTGGATCGGCCAAGCTGCCGCGTCGCCGAGAGCGCAGATCGTGTGGCCCTCGACCTGCTTGGTCACCTGGAACAGCATGTCGATCTCGCGCTTCTGCGCATTGCCCTTCACCATGCGCTCCATGACGCGCATCATCCAGCCGGTGCCTTCGCGGCACGGCGTGCACTGGCCGCAGCTTTCGTGCTTGTAGAAGGCCGAGAGACGCCAGATCGCCTTTACGATATCTGTCGACTTGTCCATGACGATGACGGCAGCCGTGCCGAGACCGGATCCCAGCTCGCGCAGGCCATCATAGTCCATGATGGCGTCCTTCATCTGGGCGCCCGGCACGCACGGAACCGAGGAACCGCCAGGAATGACGGCCAACAGATTGTCCCAGCCGCCACGGATGCCGCCGCAATGCTTCTCGATCAGTTCGTGGAACGGGATGGACATGGCTTCTTCGACCGTGCACGGCCGATTGACGTGGCCAGAGATCGAATAAAGCTTGGTGCCGGCATTGTTGGCCCGGCCGAAGCTCGAATACCAACCGGCGCCACGACGCAGGATCGTCGGGGTCACGGCGATCGACTCAACGTTATTGACGGTCGTCGGACAGCCGTAGAGACCCATGTTCGCCGGGAACGGCGGCTTTAGACGCGGCTGCCCCTTCTTGCCTTCCAGGCTTTCGAGCAGCGCAGTTTCCTCACCGCAGATGTAGGCGCCTGCACCGTGATGCACGATGATGTCGATGTCGTAGCCGAGCTTGTTGTTCTTGCCCAGAAGGCCATAGTCATAGCATTCGTCGATCGCGGCCTGGAGCGCCTCGCGCTCGCGCATAAATTCACCGCGCACGTAAATGTAGGCATGATGAGCACCCATCGCGAAGGACGCGATCACGCAGCCCTCGATCAGGGTATGCGGATCGTGGCGCATGATGTCACGGTCCTTGCAGGTGCCGGGCTCCGATTCATCGGCATTGACGACGAGATAATGCGGACGGCCATCGGATTCCTTCGGCATGAAGGACCACTTCAGACCGGTCGGGAAGCCGGCGCCGCCGCGACCACGCAGACCCGAGGCCTTGACCTCGTTGATAATCCAGTCGCGACCCTTCTCTAGAAGCTGCTTGGTACCATCCCAATGGCCGCGCGACATGGCGCCTTTCAGGGATTTGTCCTTGAGGCCGTAGATATTGGTAAAGATACGATCCTGATCCTTCAACATATCCATCTACCTCTCAACGCGGCTTCTTGCCGAAGACCTTGATGTATTCGGCCTCGCCGCCCTTGGCGAGGGCCTTCGCCTGCTTGACCCAGTCATCCCGCTCGATCCGACCGGAGAATTTCAGGTAGCTATCGACCCATTCGCGCTCGGCCTTCTTCCAACCCGCCACCTGGGCAAAAGTATAGATGCCAAGCTCGTGGAGGATGCCCTCGATCTTCGGACCGACGCCCGAGATAAGCTTGAGGTCGTCCGGAGACGCGGGCTTTTCGATGCCAGCGGGGCGATTTTTGTCATCCAGCGATGGCTGGGCGGGCTTCGCGGCCTTACCGGCGGAATCAGCGGCGGCCGTATTGGATATCGGCCCAGTAACCTCGTCGCTGGCCGGCTTCGTCGCCTTGCGCGCGGGCTTGGCAGCGGGGCCGGATGGCGTTGCGGACTTGCCATCGGCTGGCGTCTTCAGCGCCGGATTGGTTTCTTCTGCCAGCGTAACAGGCTTGGCGGCGTTGGCCGGCGGAACAGCAGCGGCCGGCGCCGGCGTTTCCTTGCGTTTCGCCGAGACCGGCTTGTCGGCCTCGAGAAGCGACGTCAATCCACCGGCGGGAGCGGAGTAGATGCGGTCCGTCTGAGGGCCCGGCTTCACCTCGGCTCCCTTGCCTGCCTGGAACTTGTCAATGATGTCTTCGAGCTGTTCGGCCGTCAGGTCCTCATAGCTGTCCTTGAATATCATCACCATCGGCGCATTGACGCAGGCGCCCTGACACTCGACCTCTTCCCAGGACAATGTTCCATCCGCGTTCAGCTCGAAGGGATCATGGTGGATCTTCTTCTTGCAGACATTGATGAGGTCTTCTGCGCCGCGAAGCATGCAGGGCGTGGTTCCGCACACCTGTACGTGGGCACGCGTACCAACCGGCTTCAGCTGGAACTGCGTATAAAATGTCGCGACTTCGAGCACGCGAATGTAGGGCATCCCGAGCTTTTCGGCGACGAACTCGATCGCCGCGCGCGAAACCCAGCCCTGCTGTTCCTGCGCCCGCATCAGAAGCGGGATGACCGCCGATTGCTCGCGGCCTTCGGGGTACTTGCGAATTGTGGCTTCCGCCCAGGCTGCATTCTCCGCGCTGAAGGCAAAACCGGCGGGCTGGACCTGATCTTCGGCTAGTCGACGAACGGACATTCTTCTTGAGCCTTATTCTAGTTTATGGACCTGCACCGCGAGCTCGTTACCGAGTTGAACTCGCAGGCATAGGCAGACTTGTCTTTCTGCAGAAACACGACGAAGCTGGAGCCGTTTGGCACCGCGGCCTTGATCTCGTAGCCGTCGGCCAGCAGAGTGGCCATCGTAGCGCTGGACGACACCGACGAGCCGCTGACGGCCTGCGCGAGCGCGGCGCTCGCGGCAAGGCAGACTGCTAACGTCAGGGCCGCCACGCGCATCAGCGATCCACCTCTCCGAACACGATGTCGAGCGAGCCAAGAACCGCCGATACGTCGGCGAGCTGGTGCCCCCGGCACATGAAATCCATGGCCTGGAGGTGGGCATAACCCGGAGCGCGGATCTTGCAGCGATACGGCTTGTTGGTTCCGTCCGACACCAGATAGACGCCGAACTCGCCCTTCGGGGCTTCAACAGCGGCATAAACCTCGCCGGCAGGCACGTGGTAGCCTTCGGTGTAGAGTTTGAAGTGGTGGATCAGGCCTTCCATCGAGCGCTTCATCTCGCCGCGCTTCGGCGGAACGACCTTGCCATCGAGTGATGAAAACGGCCCGACACGCGCGTCGCCAAGTAGACGGTTCACGCACTGCTTCATGATCTTCACCGACTCGCGCATTTCGATCATGCGGATGAGATAGCGATCATAGCAGTCGCCGTTCTTTCCTACGGGGATATCGAAATCGAGCTCGGAATAGCACTCGTAGGGCTGCGAACGGCGAAGATCCCAGGCAGCGCCCGAACCGCGAACCATCACGCCGGAGAAACCCCAGGCCCAGCAATCTTCAAGAGACACGACGCCAATGTCGACGTTTCGCTGCTTGAAAATACGGTTATCGGTCAGAAGGCCCTCGATGTCGTCAAGTTTGGCAGGGAACTCGTCGCACCACTTGCCAATATCCTCGACCAACTCCGGCGGAAGATCCTGATGCACTCCGCCCGGACGAACATAAGCCGCATGCATGCGGGAGCCCGAGGCACGCTCATAGAAGACCATGAGTTTTTCACGCTCTTCAAAGCCCCACAGAGGCGGTGTGAGCGCGCCAACGTCCATCGCCTGAGTGGTTACGTTGAGAAGGTGCGACAGGATACGGCCGATTTCCGAGTAAAGCACCCGGATCAACTGGCCACGAATCGGGATCTCGATGCCGAGAAGCTTCTCGACGGCGAGCGAATAGGCATGCTCCTGGTTCATCGGCGCGACGTAGTCGAGGCGATCAAAGTACGGCAGAGCCTGCAGATAGGTCTTCGTCTCGATCAGCTTTTCGGTGCCGCGATGCAGCAGGCCGATGTGGGGATCGACGCGTTCGACGATTTCGCCGTCGAGTTCAAGAACCAAGCGTAGAACGCCGTGCGCCGCCGGGTGTTGCGGGCCGAAGTTGATGTTGAAGTTGCGGACGTTGTGTTCAGTCATGGTCGCTGCCCTTCCGCTCACTTGGCCGCTTTTTCGTCACCGGGCAGCACGTAGTCCGTGCCTTCCCATGGCGAGAGGAAGTCGAAATTACGGAATTCCTGCTTCAACTCGACAGGCTCATAAATAACGCGCTTGGCGGCATCGTCATAGCGAACCTCTACGAAGCCGGTCGTCGGGAAATCCTTGCGCAGCGGGTGCCCCTCGAAACCGTAGTCCGTCAAGATGCGGCGCAGGTCCGGGTGCTCGGTGAACATGATGCCGTACATGTCCCAGGCTTCGCGTTCGAACCAGTCGGCCCCCGGAAACACCGGACAGGCGGACGGCACCGGCTTGTCTTCGGAGGTCGGAACCTTGACGCGGATGCGCAAATTCTGGCGCGGCGACAAAAGATGGTAGACCACGTCGAAGCGATCTTCACGCTTCGGATAATCGACACCGCAAATGTCGATCAGATTGACAAATCCACACTGCACGTCGTCCCGCAGGAAGGTAAGGAGCGCGATGACCCTATCAGCGGTGGTCGTCAGAGTCAGTTCACCAAACTTCACCTCCGCAGAGGTCATCAGGCTGCCGCGCACTTCCTGCAGGTAGGAGGCAAGCTCGTTCAGGGCTTCGCTCATATCGGTCAGTCCCTTCCCTTAGCGCTCGATCGTGCCGGTGCGGCGGATCTTCTTCTGCAGCAGAAGCACCCCGTAAAGGAGGGCTTCCGCCGTGGGGGGACAGCCTGGAACGTAGATGTCCACCGGCACGACGCGATCGCAGCCGCGCACGACCGAATAGGAATAGTGATAGTAACCGCCACCATTCGCGCACGACCCCATCGAGATGACGTAACGCGGCTCTGGCATCTGGTCGTAGACCTTGCGGAGCGCGGGCGCCATCTTGTTGGTCAGCGTGCCGGCGACGATCATCACATCGGACTGGCGCGGCGAAGCGCGCGGAGCAAAACCGAAGCGCTCGACGTCGTAGCGCGGCATGGACAGCTGCATCATTTCCACCGCGCAACATGCGAGACCGAACGTCATCCACATCAGAGAGCCGGTGCGAGCCCAGTTGATGAGTTCATCGGTGGAGGTGACAAGGAACCCCTTGTCGGCCAATTCGTTATTGATCTCGCCGAAGAATGCGTCATCCGATCCGATCGGCTTGCCGGTGTTGGGATCGATAATCCCCTTCGGCTGGGGCGCGACCATTGTTGTGCCCGAAGCGGTCATTCCCATTCCAGCGCTCCCTTCTTCCACTCGTAAATAAAGCCGATGGTGAGAACGGCAAGGAAGACCATCATCGACCAGAAACCAAACCAGCCGATTTCGCCAAAGGACACTGCCCAGGGAAAGAGGAAGGCGACTTCAAGATCGAAGATGATGAACAGAATCGACACAAGGTAGAATCGAATGTCGAACTTCATGCGGGCATCGTCGAACGCATTGAAACCGCACTCGTAGGCCGAAAGCTTTTCCGAATCGGGCGCCTTGAAGGCAACGGCGAACGGCGCAACCAGCAGCGCTATTCCAATCACCAGGGAAATGCCGATAAAGATTGCGATCGGAATGTAGGAGCTGAGCACTTCAGTCATCATATCCATCCCTGCTTGCGTTAAAAATGCCGGGCGGCACTCTTGATTGACCCTAAGGTCGGCAAGCCGAAAGAAGAGTTGCAACGAGCCGTGGTTAGCGCAGGCAGGCAGTCAGCGCAAGCCCAACAAGGCCTTTATCACCCGATACCCGACGGACTTTATCAAGACGTAAAAATGCCGACGTGGCAAACGGTATATTACTGCTTTGCGGAGCAATAATTTTCCAAATCCAAAGAGGAGAAGTGGCGCGAGTGACGGGGCTCGAACCCGCGACCTCCGGCGTGACAGGCCGGCACTCTAACCGACTGAGCTACACCCGCGCATTATGACCGCGTCCCCGCGATCCGACAGCCAACCATTTTGTGGGAGGCAAGTCATGGAGAATTGAGATGGCGCGAGTGACGGGGCTCGAACCCGCGACCTCCGGCGTGACAGGCCGGCACTCTAACCGACTGAGCTACACCCGCATTTTCCCAAAAAGGCTCGTCGCCCTCTCCGTCGATCGGCTGGGCCGTTCGATGAGCGGCTAACTATGACGTTCGTGTTTTGGTGTCAAGCACGATCACAGACAATTCGATGAGCGGGCGCGTTTTCCACTCCGCCCCGGTCACCGACCCGCAATCATAGCCCCAGCGGCACGCTTTCCGAGTCGACGTTTCCAATAGTTTTCAAAAAAACCGGAAAAACTTCACGAAACACTCTTGCGGTTTTTTTTCGATCCGCATAGATCACTGCCACCGACGCGGCGGGGAAGACCCGCACCGCGAACGGGCGATTAGCTCAGTTGGTAGAGCGCCTCGTTTACACCGAGGATGTCGGGAGTTCGAGTCTCTCATCGCCCACCATTTCCCCATCTACCCTTCGTAAGATCGCATTAGTGGCGGGCTTTGGCAGTTTCGGCGGGCGCAAGCTTCTCCATGCGCCCGCTGCGTATACATTAGTGCTTTGCGCCGGCCGTTGAACTGTAGGACGCGGAAACCGGATCCGAAGCCGGAAACGTATCCTCAAGCCCCTCATCAAGCTGGCTTTCGAGTTCCTGATCATCTCCTGCCCTGCGGGCGGAAAGCTCTTCCTGCACGCGCTGTCCGTTGCTTTCTGCTTCCTCGAACGAGGCGGCATGAAGAAGCATGACCTTGGCCTTCTCCACAGCGTTGTTGCGATTGACGTCGTCCGACTCGCCGCACGTCAGCTGCACCGAGATCACGTCGCCGCCCTCGGCCACGAACTCGACGGTGAGGCGGCGACCGCCCATTTCTTCGTGAACCTGCGTACCTACGATCTGCATGATGAAACTCCTTTGTGAATTGTCGAAACAAGAACGTGCATTAGCGTTGGGAGTTCCGCAGGCCCGGCGCGACAGAAAGTCTCGATAGCGCCTTAATTCGGAACATTTCGCTTGTCAGAGGCTTGCTTCCACATGGGGGATGTCACTCCCTAAGGAAAGCGAGAGATCGAAATGGCATGCAAATACTACTATGATGGCGCAGGTGACCTGATTGCCATCGGCGAAAACAAGGAAGACCGCGAACCTCCGTCTCGCGAGTCGGACACGTCCGAATCCGGTAGCGGCGACAGGCGCCCCTCGCGCCCGCGTTTAACCGTCGTAGCGGACAATTCCGAGAAATAGATCGACGCTTCAGGATGACGACCGCCCGTTCAAGCACGGGCGGTTTTATTTTGTCTGCCGGCTGTGACTGCCCTCCCTCCCCGCGCCAGTTCTGGGCCGATAACCTTGCCCTTGTCCTCTCCAGCCCCAGTTGGTAGCAGCGTGCCAGCAGAAGGAGAGTATTTCATGCGAGAACATTCATTTGGCCGAACCGGCTTCACAGTCAGTGATATCGGCTTCGGTGCATGGCAGATCGGCGGGGCGTGGGGTGAAGTGTCCGAAGCCGATGGCAGGGCAGCTCTCAACGCGGCGCTCGATTCCGGGATGACCTTTGTCGATACCGCGGATGTCTACGGCGATGGACGTTCGGAACGAATCATCGCGGACGTGCTGAAATCGCGCGGCGGAAGGCGCCCGATGGTTGCCACCAAAGCCGGACGGCGTCTCAACCCGCATGTCGCCCAAGGCTATACCAAGGCCAACCTGGAGTCCTTCATCGACCGTTCGCTGAAAAATCTCGACGTAGAGCGGCTAGACCTTGTGCAACTTCACTGCCCGCCGACGGATGCGTATTACCAACCGGACCTGTTCGACGCGCTCGATGAGCTGAAACGCGCGGGCAAGATCGGTCACTACGGTGTCAGCGTCGAGAAGGTCGAGGAGGCGCTCAAAGCCATCGAATATCCCGGTGTCGAGAGCGTCCAGATCATCTTTAACATCTTCCGCCAACGCCCGGCCGGCCTCTTCTTCGCCGAGGCAAAGCGCCGCAGCGTCGCTGTGATCGCGCGAGTCCCGCTTGCCAGCGGGCTGCTCTCCGGCAAGATCAACTCCCAGACAACCTTTGCAGCCGACGATCACCGCAATTTCAATCGCCACGGCGAGGCTTTCGACGTTGGCGAGACATTTGCCGGAGTACCGTTCGAGATCGGCTTGAAGGCTGTCGAGGAAATCAGCAAGCTCGTTCCCGCCGGCGCCAGCATGGCCCAGTTCGCGCTGCGGTGGATTCTCATGCACGAGGCTGTCACCGTCGTCATTCCGGGCGCGCGCAATGCTGAGCAGGCTGCAGCCAATGCAGCAGCGTCCGACATCGCACCTCTTGGCGCGGACGTGATGGACGCGACGCGCGATGTCTACGAACGAATGATCGCGCCCTACGTCCATCATCGCTGGTAGAAGCGGTTAGTCATCGGGGAAAAGCCGGGCCACAGCCCGGCTCAGACTGCTGACAAACCCCTGGCTACATCCGGGGGTTTATGATTCACTGGGACATGTTGAAGAAACCTGCTCCCGAACAGACGGCTCTCGAGATGGTGA
>NZ_JAGRRC010000001.1:2130540-2460140 GCF_018122705.1 Ciceribacter sp. L1K23
CGGACCGAGCCTGGGTATAAGGGCACAGGTCCGATTAAGATCACGAAAATCTAAGACCAAAACACCACCTGACCGCGCACCTCAAAACAAGAAAACCCGCCAAGCAAAAATCGGCGGGTTTGTCAGCGGTCTGAGCCGGGCCACAGCCCGGCTGTTTTGTTTCGAACAACACCTCGGTGCGAATTGCACATCTATGCGCGGTCCAGCGATCACCTCAAACTTCTGCTTTCTCCACCCGAAGAAAGGAGACTTACGTGACAGTCCTGCCGCTCGCGGCGCGTTCCGTCGGCGCCGCAAACCTGCCCGTGATCGATATTGCGGGTCTGTCTTCATCCCGTCAGGAGAAGCGCGCGGAGGTTGGCGACGCCCTGCGGCAAATCTGCCTCGACAAAGGCTTCTTCTACTGCTCCGGTCACGGTATTCCGGAAGGGCTGATCAATGCTGTGTTCGACGAGATGAAGGCCTTCTTCAGCCGCCCGGAGCAAGAGAAGCTTGCGGTCGATAAAACAAAATCCTTCTGCAATCGCGGCTATGAAATCCTGCGCGGCCAGACGCTGGAAGCCGGGGCGCCGCCGGATCTCAAGGAAGGCTATTACGTCGGCGTGGAATTGGCCGAGGACGATCCGAGGGTCGTTGCAAGACGCTTCAACCGCGGTCCGAACCAGTGGCCGGACGACCAGCCGGGGTTCCGGCCGGTTATGATGGCGTATTTTGCCGCAATGCTGGAGCTCGGAGAGCGGCTAATGCGGGGCATGGCGCTGTCGCTCGGACTGCCGGAAACCTATTTCGACGGCTACAGCCGCGATCCTCTCGGCACGCTCAGGCTTCTCCATTATCCACCTCAGCCGCCCGACGCCGCCCCGAACGAAAAGGGCGCCGGTGCGCATACCGATTTCGGTGGGCTGACGCTTTTGATGCAGGATCAGGTTGGCGGCTTGCAGGTTCACGATTCGACGACCGGGAACTGGATCCATGCTGATCCCATTCCCGGCACTTACGTGGTCAACCTTGGCGACATGATCGCCCGGTGGACGAACGACCGTTACCGCTCCACGCTTCACCGCGTCGTCAACGACAGCGGCCGCGAGCGTTACTCGGTTCCGTTCTTCTTCGTTGGCAATCCGGATCACAGGGTCGAGTGCCTGCCGAACTGCCTCCAGACCGGCGAGACGCCGAAATATCCGCCCACAACCGTGGAGGATCATCTGAAGGCTATGTATGAGCGAACCTACACGCCACCTTCAACCGCGATCTGATGGCTTCCCCACTCCCCGTCATCCTGCTCCACGGGGCCTGGCAAGGCTCCTGGGTGTGGGAGAAGTTCTCCCCAGGTCTTGTGGCCGCCGGTTTTCGGCCAATAGCCGTTGATCTGCCCGGTAACGGCGCAGACGATACCCCCGCTGAAAAGGTCAGCCTTGACCTTTACCTGACGCATATGAGGAGGATCCTCGACGCAACAGGTGGACGGGTCGCGGTCATCGCCCACTCGGGCGGTGGCGTGGTCGCGTCGGCGCTCGCGGAAGCCGCTCCAGACAAGATCGCCGGGATCGTCTACATCGCGGGCATGATGCTGCCATCGGGCTTGGGATACGGCGACCTCGTCCGGTCCGCACTGCCGGACCATCCCGAAGCGGCCGGAATCTCCCCGCATCTTATCTGGTCCGACGATGGTCTGCTCAGTCGTGTCCCCACCGAAGCGGCGATCCGGCACTTTTTCAACGATCTTCCCGAGGAGGAAGCAGCGTATACTGCAGCCAGGCTCACGCCTCAGGCTGAGGGTGGTCGCGCCCTGGTCGCAAGGCTGACGCCGGGGCGATTCGGGCGAGTACCCCGCCTCTATGTAGAGGCGACGGATGACAGGTCGGTCTACATCTTCCTGCAAAGGCGGATGCAGGCGCTTGTGCCGGGTGCGGAGGTGGCGACGCTCGCCACGGGGCACGCACCGCATGTCTCTGCCCCCGCCCTGCTGGCTGCACCCGTCATCGCCTTCCTGCACCGTATGGTCTGATCCGCAACGAAAGAGGCCGGGCGGTTACCCGCCCGGCCTCCGGGATCATCGTCTTGGGAGGACGAAGCTTAGTTGGTGCCCTGCAGGTTTACTTCCCAGAACAGCGTCTCACCGGACGAGTCGTCCACGCCGTCGTTGTCGGTCACCGCGAAGGCCTTGCCGGCGGCATCGAAGGCAAAGCCTTCGAGCTTGTCGACGACATAGCCGTTGGTGGCGGCCTTCAGGTCCGGGATGAAGTCGTGAACTTCCTCCTTGGCGACGACAGGCAGTTCCTCACCGATCTTGCCGGGCTTCAGGTCGGCGATGGCGACGCGGTAGAGCTTCTTGAGCTTGGCGTTGTCGCCGATCTGGTTGTCACGCTCGACGATATAGACGTAGTCGCCGTGGGCGGTAATTTCCGAAAGGCCGACCCAGCCTGCGTCGGCCTTTTCGAGCGGGTAGCGCACGGCGCCCCATTCCTTGGCCTTCGGATTGTAGGACAGAAGCTTGACAGAGCCCTTCTCGTCGTCGCCCCACTCGCGCTGTACGGCCATCCACAGCGTCATGTCATCACCTTCGCCGACCGACGTGATGCCTTCAAGACCGAAGCGGGTCTGACCGGCGAGCAGTTCAGTCGGGAAGCCGACTTCTGCCTTAATCTCGCCCTTGGCATCGACGTTGTAGAGGCCGTGGCCGACGAGCTTGGCCGAATCGCCTTCCGATGCGATCCAGAAACCGCCATTGCCATCGAGCGTGATGCCTTCCATATCCAGCTTTTGAGCCGGCTGTCCGCCTCGGGTCACGGGCAGAGCAGCGGTGATCATGGCCGGCTTCTGGGTGGCATCGATCGTGAAGATCGTCGGCTGCATGCTGTAGAAGCTGTCATTGACGGCATAGAGCGTGCCGGCCTTTTCGGCGTCGCCGACGAGACCGGACAACGCACCCCAGCCGATCGGGGCGCCGTCGACCGTGGCAGACTTGATCATCGGGTAAGCCGGTTCACCCTCGGCCAGTTCATAGAGCATCACGTGGGACCGTACGCCACCATCTTCGCCGAGGTCGAGCTCGTTCGCGGTAACGAGCAGATTACGCGACGGGATGGCAACCGCGCCCTCCGGCGACACACCCGACGGCAGCAGCTGCAGCAGTTCCGGCTCAGCGCCTGTGTCCTTGTAGACGGCAGCGATAGAGGCGCGCTCGGAGAGGACGAAGAAGTACTTCTGGTCACCGAAGCTTGCAGCTTCCAGACCCTCCAGCTCGACACCCTTGGACTTGGCACGCTTGTCGGGGAAATGACCGATCTGAGCAATTGCCATTTCCAGCGACGGACCGGATTCGTAGAGTTCCTTGCCGCTTTTGTCGAAGATTGTGAAGCTGCGCGAACCGCCCTTCCAATCGCCTTCATTGGCAATCACGATGCGATTGTCGTCGAGCCACTTGACGGCGTCAGGCTCCCGAGGAACGCCTTCCTTGGAGCCCGTGAACTTCAGCGCCCCATCCGACTTGGTGTCGATGCCAGCGAGATCGACCTTACCGGCCGAGAAATGGCTCTTCACTTCGCCGGTCTTGCCGTCGACGATCACGATGTGATTGTTTTCCTGCATGGTCATCGCGATCTCGCCGAGGCTGTTGATCGCGACGAATTCGGGCTCGGGATCTTCAGGCGCAATTTCGGCCAAGCCGGTCATCGCGACGTGCTTGGTCGTCGCGCAATCGGCGACGCCGTCCTTCAGCGAGATTATGACCAGATCTCCCGCCGGCATTTGCGGCAGGTCGCCGTTATTGACGTCTTCGTCGCGCTCGTTTTCGATGGCGACGGCGACGAAGCTGTTATCCTTGGCAACGGCGACCGAGTCCGGCTGACCACCGAGATCGCAGGTGGCGTCAACGGTCTTCGAGGCGATATCGACAACCGCAAGCTTTCCCGATGGATTGGTGTAGCTCTCCGACGTGTTGACGCCGACGAGGACCTTGCCGCCGGCAACGGCGACCGATGTCGGCTCGCCGCCCATCATCAACGCGCCAGCAGCCTTGGGCGCCTTGGCGTCGGTGATGTCGATAAAGCCGATGCCGCCAAGCGGGCTGTCCGAATAGATCAGCGTATTGCCATCCTCCGAGGCCGTGACGATCTCGGCCGATGTGCCGGTGAGCTTATCCTTGTCCGAAGGCAGGTTGGATACGACCGGAAACGACGCAATGCGATTGAAGACTTCGGCAGCACCTGCCGGAAGAGCAACGGATGACAGCAGCGCAACAGTCAGCGCAGCGCGGGAAAAGCCAGACTTCATGGGGAAACCTCCTGTTTCCGAAAATGGAACAGGAGGCTTTTGCGGCACGTCCATTACAAACGCGTGACAGTTTCGTGATTTTCCGATGCAGTGCTCAGTTGGCTGCCCGCTCGCGTCCAAGCTCGATTTTCATCAGCGTCAACGAAGCGACAAGAATCAGCATGGCGCCGAACCAAAGATATCCGGTCGGTGCGTATCCGAAGACAATCCAGCCCGCGAAGACGTTGAGCGGCAGCTTGAGGTCATCGAACGGCTGCACGTAGGCGGCATCGGCGACAGTGTAAGCCAAAGTCAGCAGATACTGCCCGAGCGCCGTCAGTATCCCCGCTCCGATCAGAAGGATCAGCGCCGTCCCGCCGGGAACGACGAAGCCGGAGGCCACCGCCAGCCCGAAATTGACCGGCGTCAGCAGGACAAGCAGCCACACGGTGATGGTTTCCGCCGGTTCGAAAGACGTCAGGTTCTTCATCAGCAAGGATGAACCGCCCCACAGGAAGGCAGACAAGACCGGCAGCAGAGCGGCAGGCGTGAAGGCATCGGACCACGGTTGCAGGATGATCATGGCGCCGATGAAACCGGCAAGCGTCGCAAACCATCGTGCGGGACCGAGGGCCTCTCCGAGAAACAGGCGGGCGCCGATGATGATGAAAAACGGCGAGGTCATCACCAGCGCGATCGCCTGCCAGATCGGTACCGTCGCGAGGCCGGTGAGCCACGCCTGGACGCCGAGCGCCGCGAGAAGCACCCGGAGTATGTGCCGCCAGGGATGGCGTGTTCTCATCGCTTTCACCCCAAGCTTCCGAAGCAAGGGCAACGACAGGACGAGCGCGAAACCGTACTGCCAGAAGGCGACGGAGGCCGGGGGAAACGAAAGTGTCATCGCCAGCCACTGCGTGACAACGTTCAGCGCAGCGAACGCCACGCCTGCAAGGATCATGTAAAGCGCCCCAGCGACCGCACGGGAACGAAACAAGGAGGGGACAAACTGATTCATGCCATTTTCCCTTTCAGGACCAACACAAATCAGGACGCATGGGGAACGCCGCAACGACCATCGCCCGGAACCATGCGGACGATCGACGTTGACCTGCGCGATGGAGCCCGTCTCCGAAGGAGAGGACTACCGCAGCGCTGCACTCCACATTCTCTATCATCCGGACTGTGACCGTCGGCTCCGGATTTCGACCGGATCTGCTGACCCTCCGACGTTGCCGGAGGCGCTCGCGGGCTCGGGGACAGGCCCCCTACCGCCGGTGGGGACTTTCACCCCGCCCTGAGAACGAAAGCCGGAACATCCGGCCAGCTGCGAGATAGTCAATGGCGGCGAACACTGCAAGGCCAGAAACGTCGAAGGCCCGCCACACGAGGGTGGCGGGCCTTCAATTCTCATAGATCGATGGTGCCAAAGGTGGCGACCGGACAGCCTTAGCTGTTGACGGCGTCCTTCAGGCCCTTGCCGGCCGTGAACTTCGGAACGTTGCGAGCCGGGATATCGACTTCCGCGCCGGTCGACGGGTTGCGGCCCTTCGAAGCTTCACGACGGGACACCGTGAAAGCGCCAAAGCCAGCGAGACGGATGTCGCCACCCTTCTTCAGCTCGACCTGGACCGTGTCGAAAACTGCGTCAACCGCAGACAGGGCATCAGCCTTTGTCAGGCCGGCCTTTTCGGCAACTGCGGATACGAGTTCGTTTTTGTTCATGTTTCCACCCTTTCTGATTGGCATGAAACGACTCAAAGGATTAAGCCGGGCGGACATTACGGATGCTTTCGCCCTAGGCAACTGAAAAGCACCCGGAACGCCTGAAATACAAGGCACTCCGGAGAGTTTACACAAAAAAGGCTGGCTTTTTTGCCAGCCTTTTTCACGTCAGTGTGTCATTTTGGCAAAGTCAGGGCGCCAATAAGGTCAATGCGCGATTGTGACGCCCGATTCTTCGGCACCTTCGACGGTGCCGACGGCAGGCGTTTCAACCGTCCCATCCCACTCGATCGGCTCCGGCTGACGGATCAGGGCGTGCTTGATAACCTCGCCCATCCGCGAGACCGGGACGATTTCCAGGTTGTTTTTCACATTGTCCGGAATGTCGGCCAAGTCCTTGGCGTTCTCTTCCGGAATAAGCACCTTCTTGATGCCGCCACGCAACGCTGCGAGCAGCTTTTCCTTCAGACCGCCGATCGGCAGAACCCGCCCACGAAGCGTCACTTCGCCCGTCATCGCGATATCCTTCGAGACCGGAATTCCGGTCATGATAGACACGATCGCGGTGGCCATCGCGATTCCGGCGGACGGACCATCCTTCGGCGTTGCGCCTTCCGGGACGTGAACGTGGATATCCGCCTTGTCGAACCTCGGAGGCTCGACACCGAAATCAACGGCGCGGCTGCGAACGTAGGAGGCAGCAGCCGAGATCGACTCCTTCATCACGTCCTTGAGGTTACCGGTGACCGTCATGCGGCCTTTGCCCGGCATCATGACGCCTTCGATCGTCAGAAGCTCGCCACCAACCTCGGTCCAGGCCAGACCGGTTACGACGCCCACCTGGTCCTCGCCCTCGGCTTCACCGTGACGGAAACGGGGAACGCCCAGGAAGTCATGGATGTTGTCTTTGGTGACAGCAACCGACTTGACCTTGCCCTTGATGATCTCGGTAACAGCCTTACGCGCCAGTTTCATCAACTCGCGTTCGAAGCTGCGGACACCGGCCTCGCGGGTGTATTGCTGGATGACGGCGGTCAACGCCTCGTCGCTGACCGAGAACTCCTCGGGGCGCAGGGCATGTTCCTTGATCGCCTTCGGAAGCAGGTGACGCTTCGCGATCTCCCGCTTTTCATCCTCGGTGTAGCCGGCGATCCGGATGATCTCCATGCGGTCCATCAGCGGGCCGGGGATGTTCAGCGTGTTGGCCGTCGTGACGAACATCACGTTGGACAGATCGTATTCGACTTCCAGGTAGTGATCCATGAAGGTCGAGTTCTGTTCCGGATCCAGCACCTCGAGCAGGGCCGAAGACGGATCGCCGCGGAAATCCATGCCCATCTTGTCGATCTCGTCGAGGAGGAAGAGCGGGTTCGACTTCTTGGCCTTCTTCATCGACTGCACGATCTTGCCGGGCATCGAGCCGATATAGGTCCGGCGGTGACCGCGGATTTCGGCTTCGTCACGGACGCCACCTAGCGCCATACGAACGTACTCGCGGCCGGTCGCCTTGGCGATCGAACGGGCAAGCGAGGTCTTGCCGACGCCGGGAGGACCGACGAGGCACAGGATCGGCCCCTTGATCTTGGTCGCACGGGCCTGGACGGCGAGATACTCGACGATGCGTTCCTTGACCTTGTCCAGACCGAAGTGATCCTCGTCCAGGATCTTCTCGGCGGCGTTAAGATCGACCTTGACCTTGGACTTCTTGCCCCACGGAAGGCCGAGCAGCCAATCCAGATAATTGCGGACAACGGTGGCTTCCGCCGACATGGGGCTCATGTGGCGCAGCTTCTTCAGTTCCGCATCTGCCTTTTCGCGGGCTTCTTTGGAAAGCTTGGTCTTGGAGATGCGCTCTTCCAGTTCGGCCATCTCGTCACGGCCGTCCTCGCCGTCGCCGAGTTCCTTCTGGATCGCCTTCATCTGTTCATTGAGGTAATACTCGCGCTGGGTCTTCTCCATCTGGCGCTTGACGCGCGAGCGGATGCGCTTTTCCACCTGCAGGACAGAAATCTCGCCCTCCATGAAGCCGAGCGCCTTCTCCAGACGCATCTTCACGCTGACGGTTTCCAGCATCTCCTGCTTTTCCGTCAGCTTGATCGAAAGATGCGATGCGACGGTATCCGCCAGCTTCGAGTAGTCCTCGATCTGACTGGCAGCGCCAACGACTTCGGGAGATATCTTCTTGTTGAGCTTCACATAGTTCTCGAACTCCGAGACGACCGAGCGCGACAGCGCCTCGATCTCCACGGCATCCTCGGCAGGTTCGGCGAGAATGGTGGCACCGGCTTCGTAGAAATCCTCGCGACTGGTGTAAGTCTCGATCTTGGCGCGCGCGCGACCTTCGATCAACACCTTCACGGTGCCGTCAGGCAGCTTGAGCAGTTGCAGGACATTGGCGACGGTACCGACGGCGTAAATCGCATCGGGTTCCGGATCGTCGTCGCCGGCGTTCATCTGGGTGGCAAGCATGATCTGCTTGTCGGAACCCATCACTTCCTCAAGCGCGCGAATGGATTTTTCACGACCGACGAAGAGAGGCACAATCATGTGGGGGAAGACCACGATGTCGCGCAGCGGCAGTACCGGATAGACATTGGTCTCGCCCGCAGCAGACGTCACATTCGTCATTTCATTTCCTTTCGATCGTCCCGTTTCCGGGAGCGGATACCCTGTCCTCGATAGAGGATGGTACTAGGTTCGTTCCCGGCTGAAATGGAGTGCCGGCGGCAGGAATTCAAGCCTTGCAACTGCCGCCCCACCGACAGCCATCGAGAAGCAATACTCAAGATTACAGTTAGACAGATCCAGCTGACGCGAAACTGGTGGACCCAATTGCGCTCCGACGTGATGCCGCGCCAAACGCTCAGCCTGCCGACGAAGCAGTCCCCTTCTATCTAGCCCAACGCAGCAGCGGAGCAAACGGATTTGTGAAAGAGATGCGACAGCCGACCCAAAACAAAAAAAGGCCCGCCAAAGCGAGCCTCTTTTGATTCACGAAACGGACAGCGTCACGCCGAGGCGTTCGCCTTCTCTTCCTGACGGTCGGCATAAATGTAGAGCGGCCGGGAGTTGCCGTTTACGACCTCGTCGGAAATCACGACTTCGCGCACGCCTTCGAGTTCAGGCAGTTCGAACATCGTGTCGAGCAGGATCTTCTCCATGATCGAACGCAGGCCGCGGGCACCCGTCTTACGGATAATCGCCTTGCGGGCGATCTCGCGCAGAGCGTCCTCGTGGAAGGTCAGCTCAACATCTTCCATCTCGAACAGGCGCTGGTACTGCTTCACGAGCGCATTCTTCGGCTCCGACAGGATCTGGATCAGCGCGTCCTCATCGAGGTCTTCGAGCGTTGCCAGCACGGGCAGACGACCGATGAACTCCGGAATGAGGCCGAACTTGACCAAGTCTTCGGGCTCGAGCTCGCGCAGGACTTCGCCAACACGGCGATCATCCGGAGCCGAAACCGTCGCACCGAAGCCGATAGAGGTCTTCTCGCCGCGGGCGGAGATTATCTTGTCCAGACCGGCGAACGCACCACCGCAGATGAACAGGATGTTGGTGGTGTCCACCTGAAGGAATTCCTGCTGCGGATGCTTGCGGCCGCCCTGCGGCGGAACCGAAGCAACGGTGCCTTCCATGATCTTGAGAAGCGCCTGCTGAACACCCTCGCCCGACACGTCGCGGGTGATCGACGGGTTGTCAGACTTGCGGCTGATCTTGTCGACTTCGTCGATGTAGACGATGCCGCGCTGGGCGCGCTCGACATTGTAGTCAGCCGCCTGAAGCAGCTTCAGGATGATGTTCTCGACATCTTCGCCGACGTAACCGGCCTCGGTGAGCGTCGTAGCGTCGGCCATCGTGAAGGGGACGTCGATGATGCGCGCGAGCGTCTGGGCAAGATAGGTCTTGCCGCACCCGGTCGGTCCGACGAGCAAGATGTTCGACTTCGCCAGCTCCACATCGCCCCCCTTGGAGGCGTGCGACAGGCGCTTGTAATGGTTGTGCACGGCCACCGACAGAATCTTCTTCGCCTGACGCTGGCCGATGACGTATTCGTCGAGGATCTTGATGATGTCCTGCGGCGTGGGAACGCCGTCACGGGACTTCACCATCGAGCTCTTATTTTCCTCGCGGATGATGTCCATGCACAATTCGACGCATTCATCGCAGATGAATACGGTCGGCCCGGCGATCAGCTTCCGGACTTCGTGCTGGCTCTTTCCGCAGAAAGAACAATAGAGGGTATTCTTCGAGTCACCGCCGTTGCTTCCGCTGACTTTGCTCATGTCTTCTTCCTTCCAGCACGCCACACGCCCAGTCCAGGGGCGGCGGTCCACTTATTCACCCGGTCCGCGCACTCGCGAAGCGGGTCTGCTTCGACATCGGCGGGGGCAATTTCCGTCTCCGAGACCGGCTCGTCAAACGGATGCAACGCAAGACCCCTCCAAATCGCAGACTATGTCACAAAAATTCAACATAGCCTTAATGCAACTATTAGCGCTTTCGCCGACCGTTTAAACCCCCCACGCGATCACACAAAGTAATAGCGGCGGGAGTACGGCGGCGTCAGCCGCCGGTCACGCCCTCGATCTCCTGGCGCGAGGTCAGGATCTTGTCGACCAGGCCCCACTCCTTTGCCTCCTCCGCCTCCATGAAATGGTCGCGGTCTAGCGTGGCCTCTACCTCGTCGTAGCTACGGCCAGTATGCTTGACGTACACTTCGTTGAGGCGGCGCTTCATCTTGATGATATCGCGGGCATGGCGCTCGATGTCGGATGCCTGCCCCTGGAAACCGCCCGAGGGCTGGTGGACCATGATGCGGGAATACGGCGTGGTGAAACGCATGCCCTTCTCGCCGGCGGCGAGCAGGAGCGACCCCATCGATGCGGCTTGTCCGATGCACAGCGTCGAAACCGCAGGACGGATGAACTGCATCGTGTCGTAGATCGCCATACCGGCGGTGACAACACCACCGGGAGAATTGATATAGATCGCGATTTCCTTCTTCGGGTTTTCGGCTTCGAGGAAGAGAAGCTGCGCACAAACCAGCGACGCCATGTAGTCCTCGACCGGGCCGGTCAAAAAGATGATCCGCTCCTTCAGCAGCCGCGAATAGATGTCATAGGACCGCTCGCCGCGATTGGTCTGCTCCACGACCATCGGCACGAGTGCCATGGCGGTATCTACTGGATTTCTCATGTCCGTCCTTTGTAGCCTCATTCCTATCGCGTGGCGCGGCGGGAATCATCGTAAAACCTGTCAATCCCTACATAGAGTGTCAGTGCCCTGCACTTCAAGACGCGAGCATCCGATATCCTTAATGCACACGTGCCGCCTGACAAGGAGATACGCCTGATGTCGCCGAGAAGCGACGCGACAGCCGAGCGGGTCAACAGCAGCCCGCGGATATGGTGAACGAAGTGCTACGATACAACCCTTGGCCCGCTCCTCAAAACAACGTCGGCACTAGCGCGGAATTAACAATTGGACGGCATACTTGCCCGACGTTTTCACTCTCCCAGCGGCATCCCTTATGGATCTAAAGACGGCTTTTCTCCTCTGGACCACGCAGGCCGGCACCCTCGCCCTGTTGCTCGTCGCCGTCTGGCTTCACGATCGAAGCAAATACTTCTATCTCAATTTTGGCGTTGGTTTTGCCGCGCACGGGATCGGCTTCGGGCTCGTTGCGCTACGCGGCCAGATCCCGGATCTGGTCTCGATACAGCTGGCGAACAGCCTCTCCCTTGCGGCATTCGCCTTCTGGGGCACTGCCTTGGCGCAACTGGACAGGAAGCGGATACGACCACTGTCGTTTCTACCGCTTGCCCTCTGGCTGACAGGCAATCTGCTGCCGTTCATACGCGATGACCTTTCAAACAGGGCGGCGCTTTTCAATGTTGCCGCTGCCGTCGGGTTCGGCCTGCTCGCCCTCATGGTCTTGAAGAATGGCGAAAGCAGTCGCCAGCTGCGGTGGGCGCTGGCTGGCATCTGGACGATACAGTCCTCGACCAGCCTGCTTCTCGGGGTCTCCGTGATCATGGCGGATCCGCTCACCTTTACACAGGTTCACTACAATACGAGCGCGGGCGTGGTGAACGTCATCTGTTTCGTCGCGGCCATCGCCGTTCTGACGAAGATGTTCATGGAGATGTCCGAAGAACATCTGCGGACGCTCGTCAGGACAGACCCACTGACCGGCGCGCTCAATCGACGCGGGTTCATCGATGCATTCCGCGCCATCCGGTCGAAAGCTCCCTCCCCGCTTACCGCCGTCGCGATTTTCGATCTCGATCATTTCAAGCGAATCAACGACACCTTCGGCCACGACACGGGCGACGACGTTCTCGTTGCTTTTGCAGACCTGTGCCTCAAGCTTCTGCCGAAAGACGGCGTGTTCGGCCGGACCGGTGGGGAAGAATTCGCGGTTGCTTTGCCGATCGAGAGGGTCAAGGACGCCGCTCTTTACGCCGAGGCGATCCGGCATTCTCTGGCGACGCAGCCCGTGAACACGAGGAGCAGGACGGTATCTGTCACTGTCAGTATCGGCATCGCGGCAGTCGCCACGGAAAATGCCGGTCTCGACAAGCTTTTGTCAGATGCGGACCGTGCCCTCTATCGGGCGAAGGAGCGCGGCAGGAACTGCACGACGATCTGGAACGACAATAAGGCCACGGACATTCACGAGGACCTGGCACAGGCGATCGACGATCGCGCGGATCGTCAGGTTGCCGTTCTTCGCCGGTTGTCCGTTGCAGGCGGCGAGAAGCACGCCTGACGGGCCGCACGCGCTTGGAAATGTCGCCAACGCGCTTTCGTCCGTGTGGGCGGTGAGCTAGAGAGACCGCCATGAGCGAACTCCCCTTTCTTTCCATCGACCGCGCAACCCGCGAGGTTAGGCTCGATGCGCGTGACCCCGCCTTCTATTGCAATCCCAATCGAGCCTATGCAGCGCTCCATTCCGCCTGCCCTACGTTCTATTGGAAAGAACAGCGGCAGTGGTTCTTCACGTCCTATGATCACGTCAACGCGCTGCTGCGCGACCGGCGTTTCGGCCGCCAGGTTCTCCACGTCGCGACGCGGGACCAGTTGGGACTGCCGACGCCGGCAGCGCACACGGCACATTTCGACAAGGCGGAAGAACACTCCCTTCTGGAAATAGAACCACCGGAACACACACGGCTTCGCACCCTCATCAACAGAGCCTTTGTGTCGCGACATGTCGAAAAGATGAAGCCGGAGATCGAGGAGCTCGCCAATAGGCTGATCGACGGCTTCGGCAAAAACGGAACGGAACTTCTTTCCACATTCGCGGACATCATCCCGGTCACCATGATCGCGCGGATGATCGGCATTCCGGAGGAGATGGGACCGCAGCTCCTCAAATGGAGCCATGACTATGTCGGAATGTACATGTTCAAGCGGACCCGGGCCGACGAAGAGGCTGCTGACCGCTCGGCGAAGGAATTCGCCGACTATGTCCGCAAAGTGATCGCGGAGCGTCGCGCCCTTCCGCGGGACGACCTTCTCAGCCACATGATCCACACGGAACACAAAGGCCAATTCCTGACCGAGGACGAACTCGTTTCCACAACGATCGTTCTTCTCAATGCGGGCCACGAAGCAACTGTCCACCAGATCGGAAACTCGGTGCGGATCATCCTGGAAAGCGGGCTCGATCCGGCCGTTCTTTTTGCCGATGAGTCGACCACCGAACGGACGGTCGAGGAAACGCTGCGTCTCTGCGCGCCCGTGCACATCTTCGAGCGCTGGTGCCTGGAGCCGGTGGAGATCGACGGGATACGCTTTCAGCTCGGCGACAAGGTGGGACTGATTCTCGCTGCCGCCAACCTGGATCCGCTCAAGTTCAGCGATCCGCTAACCTTCAAGCCGGACCGCAACGAGGGCGCTAATCTGTCCTTCGGTGCCGGGATTCATTTCTGCATTGGTGCGCCGCTCGCGCGGCTGGAGCTCAACATCGTGTTACCCCTGCTGTTCCGGCGACTGCCGAACTTGCGCATCGTGGCGGCGCCAGTAGTCAAGGACGTCTATCACTTCCACGGGCTGGAGCGGCTCGACCTAGCCTGGTGAGCCGCTCACAAAGGTCTATTTGCACCCGGCCTGAACGTGCTTGAAAAGCCGATCCGTGTCCGCCGTCAGCAGCGGACCATTCTCGTCGGTCGTGTTTCCAGTCAAGTGATGCGAGTTCAGGCTTACGATGAGATTGTTGCTGTCGTCACCGTTCACCTTGAACTCGCTGAACCAGGCGCCGCCGCTGTTGCCGCTGCGCATGGGATTGCCGCTCATGGTGACGATCCCGCGATCGACCGAGCCCCAGTCCCCATTCACTTCGTAGAGTCTCTTGCCGTCGCCGAAGTTTCTCGGGTAGCCGACGGCCGTGAGCGGCGTTGTCGCGGGCACGCCGGTCTTTACCGCAAGCGGCTTCTTCTGGTCCGGTGCATCCACAAGGATAAAGGCGTAGTCCAAGGCGTAGTTCTTGGCAGGCGTATGGTATGCGTCGAAGATGGAGACACACACCCAGCCGACCGACTGCTGATAGGTGCCATCATCGAAGGCGCGAAGGAAGTTGAAGTCAGAGTTCCACGTCTGCGCTTCGATATTGTAGACGCAATGGGCGGCAGTCATCAGGACATTGTTCCCGACGTACTGAGCCGTGCAACGCTTCAGGCCGGTTTCGCCCTGCTTCTTAAAGACGAGCTTGCCCGTGCTCCAATAAGGGCTGCTGGCACCCGGATCGGTAACCGGGCGCGGCACACCCTTGTCTTCAAGGGCACCGCGATCGCGTTCGGGTATTGTCGTCGACTGCGGGTACAGTTCCTCGAAGCGTTGCTTCATCTGCTCGAGTTCTTCCGGCGTGACGACCTCTTCGACAGGTTCGGCGCCTTCGAGCTCCTTCTGCGTCAAGAACGTGCGGGAACCGGTGTTGTCGAGGTCATCGATCTTGAGGTCGGCTGCAACGCCTGGCAATACCATCGAAAACGCGGCGGTTGCCGCCAATACGATCGTCGACAGTCGCGAACGAAAATGAACTGAGTGCATCGGAAATCCTCCTGGTAGCCAGCCGCGTGCCGGCTTGGCGCGACGCTACGCGCTGTTGCTGATATTCGTTTTTGGGGAGACGATGGCCCGCCCTCCGCAGGCCATCGCTTAGACATCGCCAGGGACGCGACAGCTTAGGACGACGGCGAGAAGATGCCGTGGATGGGATCGTAGGTGAGATCCAGTTCCGTCACGCCACCACCGAAAACCGCCGAGGACGCGTTGCCGGCAACGTCGGTGATAATCGTCTGACTGCGGAACTCGCTCTCGAGCCAGATGTAAAGCGTGACGAACGGCGTCATCTTGATGTGCTGGGTGGCGAGCACGGACTGAGCCGAGATCGGCTTGCGTTCCTCCGGCTTCTTGTTGATCAACGCGGTCTGGGCCAGCCCGAAGGTGAGGCTGTTGTAGTCGTCATACGGTACCTGGTTGATCGCGGCATAGGTGCCGGGCGGGACCGGCAGGATGCCGTTGCTCTTGGTGAAGCCACCGAAGACGCAGGTTTCCTGGAGAACATAGTAACCGGCGTCCAGCGCCGGCCCCGGATAGACCTCCGTCAGCTTGGTGATCGTTGCGCCGTTCACAACCTCGTCGTTGGAGGCATAGATCCAGTAGTCCTCCTCCCATTCGATCGTTGTGGAGGGGAATGGATCAATGTCGAGCCAGATGACGCTCGGGCCGCCCGAGTTGACGGGTTTCGCGATCGCGACGCGCTGATCCGCCCTCTTGATATTCGTGAGGACGACCGGGTCGAAGTTCAGGGTCAGGGAATACGTGGTCATCGCTGCCTCCTTTGCAGAGCTTGGCCGGAAATGCCCGAGACGGCCCAATCCGTCTCTAAAGCGTTCCTATTTGCGCAAGCCCCAGCCTTCCCCGGCACCGGACGACATCGCCGCATAGACCGAAGCTCAAAGACCCATCCCGTGCAGAGCTGCCAGAAATATGGGCTTCGAAACAGGCTGTTAGCTCCGCCCGCTCAAGTTTATGCAACTTCGATCACATTTATTTATGCGTGCATTTTTACCATTGACTTTAACTTAAACGTGCGCTCAAAAGGGAACCTTTCTGATACACTTCCTGAATTCGACACGCTTCTGGCGCACGATCCATCGACCGGCGAGACAAACAATGCGCATCGGCTATGCGAGAGTTTCAACGAGCGATCAGAACATCGAGCTGCAACTGCAGGCGCTGAAGGCGGCAGGCTGTCAGCAGATATTCACCGACCACGGCGCTTCCGGCGCCTCGCGGACACGCTCAGGTCTCAACAGCTCCCTGGAAATGCTCGGTCCCGGTGATACGCTGGTCATCTGGCGACTGGACCGCCTCGGGCGGTCGCTCTCCCACCTGATCGACGTGGTGAGTGACCTGGGGCGCCGAGACATCGGCCTTTATTCCGTAACGGAATCGATCGACACGGGATCGGCCGGCGGCATCCTCATTTTCCATATCATGGGCGCTCTCGCGGAGTTCGAACGCGCGCTGATTTCCGAGAGAACGCGCGCGGGCATGTCGGCCGCTAGGATGCGCGGCAGTCCGATCGGGCGCCCTCCAAAACTCTCGCGACTGGAGGTCGATCAGGCGCGGGCGGCGGTCCAGGGGGGCGACAGCATCAAGGCGGCCGCCCACGGACTTGGCGTCAGCAGGGCCACCTTGTACCGCGCCATGCGAGGAGGTCTGGGCGAGGACCAGGAACCGTTTCTAGATGCAAAGCTGCAGCAGCTGCTGGCGAAAATAGCCTTCCTGCTCCAGCTTCAACGGCTCGCCCCTCCGTCGAGGATCGACTCACCGGCGGATTCAAGGGCAAGTCAACCGGGGCGTCGGACTGACGCCAGCTGTCAGAGACGGATTACGTAGTCTTTCCGAGTCGTTTCAACCACTTCCCACGTTCCGTTGAACCCCGGCCTGAGAATCAGCCGATCGCCCGCCTTCAAATGAATCGGCGTACCTCCGTCCTCCGTCACGATGGAATGACCTTCGAGGATGTGGAAATACTCCCACTCGTCATAGCTGATCCGCCACTTTCCGGGTGTCGCCTGCCACACCCCTGTAAAGATGCCGCCGGGCGCTTCCTCAAGATTCCAGGTGAGAAATTGCGGCGCGCCGGCGATCAGCCTGTCGGGCGCGGGCGCGCCCTCCTCAGGCACGACGCCCTCCAGATCGAAACGCATATAGTTCGTCATGCAACTCCCCGTCCGTGGTTCGGCCGGTCGAATCCCGCCGCCTGTTTGAGGCACCATGCAACAGTCCGCACCGCAAACGCAAACAGCTATCCTCGCCGCTCAGCGCTCGGCGCCGGCCCGGAGGCGCGCGCGCTGGCGACGTTCCAGGCTTTCGGGCGGCCAGAGCTTTTCCATCTCGTAGTAGATGTCGAATGCTGGCGCACCGCCATCCAGATTGACCCATGGAAGCCGCGAACAGGTGAAGATGTGGGCGTCCGGCGGAAACCGGCCCGGATCGTCGAGTGTCGCCAGGCGAATGAAGAGCATCCAGCCGCGGCGGCCATAGTCGCTCCAGACCGCCGATCGGCACTCCCGGCAGCGGAAGATATCGTGGGGATGGCCGCTGTCGGTGCGCATCGACACGGGCTCCGGCTCGCCCGACAGCAATTCCACCTCTTCTGCCTCGATCATGCCGTTGACCACAAAGGCACTGCCGCTCTGCCGCTGGCAATCCCGGCAGTGGCAGCAATTGACAAACATCGGCGCTGCCTTCAGCCGATAGCGCACCTTGCCACAGAAACAGCCGCCTTGCGAGATCATCGCCATCCCTCTTCGCTGACAAGCAAAGCGTTAAGCCATGCGCTGACCGTCGGCAAGATGGACGGCGCGGCCGAGAAGGCACGCGCCGTCGCATTTGCCCGCGCTCTGGCGTGCACCGATCAGACCTTCGCCAGCGACTGCTCCAAATCGCCAATGATGTCTTCCGCGTCCTCGATGCCGATCGACAGGCGAACGACGTCCGGGCCAGCGCCGGCCGCGACCTGCTGCGCCTCGGTCAGCTGCGCATGCGTCGTGGATGCGGGGTGGATGACCAATGAACGCGTGTCTCCGATGTTGGCGAGATGCGAGAAAAGTTGCAGCCCTTCGACGAGCGCCTTTCCGGCCGCATAGCCGCCCTTCACGCCGAAGGTAAAGACGGCTCCCCCGCCCTTCGGAGAATACCGCTGCTGAAGCGCATGGTTCGGATCGTCTTCGAGGCCCGAATAACTGACCCACGCGACCTTGTCGTGACTTTTCAGCCACTTCGCAACGGCCAGCGCGTTGTCGCAGTGGCGCTGCATCCGCAGAGGCAGGGTCTCGATGCCGGTCAGGATCAGGAAAGCGTTCATCGGGGCGATTGCGGGTCCCAGATCCCGCAAACCCAACACCCGGCAGGCGATGGCGAAGGCGATATTGCCGAGCGCCTGATGCAGCACGACACCGTTGTACTCGGGCCTCGGCTCCGAGAGCGCCGGATATTTGCCCGACTTCGACCAGTCGAACGTGCCGCCGTCCACGATGACGCCGCCCATGGAATTTCCATGGCCACCCAGGAACTTCGTGGCGGAGTGGACAACGATATCGGCGCCATGTTCGAGCGGACGAACCAGATAGGGACTGGCCATCGTGTTGTCGACGATCAGCGGCAATCCGTGCTTACGGGCGACTTCCGAAATCGCTGCAATGTCCACGAAAGTGCCGCCGGGATTGGCGAGGCTCTCGATGAAGATCGCCTTGGTGCGGTCGTCGATCTGCGATTCGAAGCTCGCCGTATCAGAGGGATCGGCCCAGCGCACTTCCCAGCCGAAACTCTTGAAGGAGTGGCCGAACTGGTTGATCGAGCCACCGTAGAGCTTTTTGGCGGCGAGGAAGTTGTCACCTGGCTGCATGATCGTGTGGAAGACCAGCATCTGGGCGGCATGCCCCGAGGCAACGGCTAAAGCGGCGGTGCCGCCTTCGAGCGCGGCGACCCGCTCTTCCAGGACCGCCTGCGTCGGGTTCATGATGCGGGTGTAGATATTGCCGAACTCCTTGAGCGCAAAGAGGTTTGCGGCATGATCCGCGTCATTGAAAACGTAGGCCGTTGTTTGGTAGATCGGCGTAATCCGGGCTCCCGTCGTCGGGTCCGGCTGGGCACCGGCGTGGATCGCAAGCGTGGAAAATCCCGGCTTGTCGTTGGACATGTGTAACCTCCCTTTTCCTCATTCTTTGGCGGCGACCGTGGCCCGTCCGGAGGCGTGTGTCAAACACGATTTCCGATGCCGCGATCGCCTTTGATCTTAGTCAATGCATCGCCGCCCGTAAGCGGTGAAAATTCCTCCATTCTACGGAGGTCGGCGATGAATCTATCTTTGGAGCAAGCAGGGGGAACATTTCTTTCCCGCGTTTTCGGCTGGGTGGCGAAGGCTTGGGAAACGACGGCCGAGGCGGACATGATCGCCGCTCTGGACGACGAGACGATCCGGCGGATCGCAAAGGATTGCAATATACAGCCGGACCAACTTCTAGAACTGGCGAAGGCAGGTCCTGATGCGGCAGACGAAATGCCCTACATGATGCGCGAGCTCGGGATCGATCCTATGGAAGTCGAGACGCGCTTCAAGGCGCTCTTCCGGGACATGCAGATCACCTGTGCGCAGTGTTCGAACAAGGCGGAATGCCGTCACGATCTTGCGGAGGGCACTGCCGTGGAAGCCTTCAGCGGATACTGCCACAACGCCGGCGAACTCAACGCGCTACGCGCAACGCCGACCGTGCTGGCGGAATAAAGAGCGTCAGCCAATCAGCCGCGGATACTCGATCGCCGGACAGCGGTCCATTACGACCACGACACCGGCCATCTCCGCCTTCAGAGCCGCCTCATCGTCCCTGACGCCCAGTTGCCCCCAAAGGAAACGGGGCATCGGGGTCATGGCCAGCATCTCGTCGACGATTGCCGGGAGGTATTCGGGCGCCCTGAAGACGTCGACCATGTCGATCGCCGTGGGAATATCGCCGAGCGTTGCAAATACCTTTCGCCCCAGAAGCTCCTTTCCCGCCTGCCCTGGATTAACGGGGGTGACGTCGTAGCCTTTGGACAGCAAAAAGCGCATGACCCGGTTGCTGGGCCGATCCGGATTGGGCGACGCGCCGAGAAGAGCTATCGTTTTTGTCTCGCGAAGAATGGTCGCGATCAGTTCGTCATCATATCGGTCATGCGGTAACAACATGCGCACCTCGTCCCAGATCGGTCGCGGGCACCACGAAGACACGACAATATCTCATCGCCGAATCCATGGGGCCAACAGGACAATCATGCCCACGCCCGTATCCCGACGTCCATTCCGGATACCTGACGTCAGGACCAGTTTCCGGACCGCTGTTGCAGAGATGCTGCGATACCGGTCCCCTGCGGCGGCATCGGTGATTGGCTCTTGCGAGGCCCGCAGCTACGCACATGCATCAGCGTCAGCGATCATGCCGCCTGTCCGTGGGTCTTCCCGTAGACGAGGGCGTACTCCGTCACGAGCGCACGATCCATCACCACCCGGATTCCAGCGTCTTCCGCTCTCCGAGCGGCACCGTCGTCGCGGACACCAAGTTGCGCCCATATAGCTTTCGGACGGCGACGAAGAGCCAGCACCTCCTCCACGACCCCGGCGAATTCGGATGAACGTCGAAAAACATCGACAAGGTCCACCCGCTCGGGAAGGTCGCCCAACGATGCGTAGATATGACGGCCCAGTATGGTTTTCCCGGCGTGTGAGGGGTTGACCGGGTAAACCGTGTAACCCTTCCCAAGAAGGAAGCCGGTGACCCAGAAGCTCGGGCGCTTATCGTCGATCGACGCACCGATGATTGCCACTGATTTGCAATCCTCCAGCACGGCTTCGAGATAGGCATCAGTATAGTGATCGTGGTCCATGGAAATCCTCCCCCGGCCTTGGCCGGATCAGCGAAACTCCCATCCGCGGTCCCATTCACACCATATTCGTAATTTCTTAATTTTTCCTGAGACCCAGCTATGGCTGTCAGCCCGAAATTGGTGCAACCACACCAAAGATCGCTTTGTATTCGCTATCTGTACATTATTTGTTCTCGTTAATTTTAGAAACGCCTCATGGTTGCATGCCTGAAAAGAGATATCGTTATTCGACACAACAAGTTCGGTGTCGTCGTTGATATCGATCTTCTTTTTCGCAAGCGATACCGAGGTCACTACCTGCGGCGTCATCGAGAGTAGGAACGTAAACCCCAACACACAGCGGCAGGTCGGCTCACCAAAGGCGAGCGGTCTTATCAGTCCAAAAACAGAAAAAATAGCGGTAAAATAATACCGTATCATTAGGCAATTGATTTTACGATGCTTTTATAAACATTGTCCAATCCGCGTATTATTGACGTGGAGACGTTTGCCACATATACACCCCGCAGATCGCGTACCTTCGGGTTGGCGACTACTTTGTGAGCGGATGCCCGCAAAGCCAAGCAACAAAAAACGCCCTCGCAGCCTTCAGGATGCCAGGGATTAGATGGAAAGATACAACCATGTCTACCTTCGTTCAGAAGCCCGCCGAGGTGGAGAAGAAGTGGGTCATCATCGACGCCGAAGGCCTCGTTGTTGGTCGCCTTGCCTCCCTCATCGCCATGCGCCTGCGCGGCAAGCACAAGGCTACTTACACTCCCCACGTTGACGACGGCGACAACGTCATCGTCATCAATGCCGAGAAGGTCGTCTTCACCGGCAAGAAGTATTCCGACAAGAAGTACTACTGGCACACCGGCTACCCGGGCGGCATCAAGGAGCGCACCGCGCGCGCCATCATCGAAGGCCGCTTTCCGGAGCGCGTTCTCGAGAAGGCCGTCGAGCGCATGATCCCGCGCGGCCCGCTCGGCCGTCGCCAGATGAAGAACCTGCGCGTCTACGCCGGTTCCAACCACCCCCATGAAGCACAGCAGCCCGTCGCTCTCGACGTCGCCAAGCTGAACAGCAAGAACGTAAGGAGCGCCTGATAATGGCTGACCTCTCTTCCCTGAAGGACCTCGGCACGACGACCGAAGCGGCTGCTCCGGCACACGTCCGCAAGGTCGATTCGCTCGGCCGCTCCTATGCAACCGGCAAGCGCAAGAACGCCGTTGCCCGCGTTTGGGTCAAGCCGGGCACCGGCAAGATCACGATCAACGGTCGCGAATTCAAGACCTATTTCGCACGCCCGGTTTTGCAGATGATCCTGCAGCAGCCGATCGTCGCTGTAGCACGTGACGGCCAGTTCGACATCGTCGCCACCGTCACCGGCGGCGGCCTCTCCGGCCAGGCCGGTGCAGTTCGTCACGGCCTGTCCAAGGCCCTCACCTATTTCGAGCCGGGCCTGCGCTCGGTTCTGAAGAAGGGTGGCTTCCTGACCCGCGACAGCCGCGTGGTCGAGCGAAAGAAGTACGGCAAGGCGAAGGCCCGTCGTTCGTTCCAGTTCTCCAAGCGCTAATCGCTGGACTGCCGGAAACGGAAATCAAGGCGGGGCTTCGGCTCCGCCTTTTTTTGTTTTCAGCAGCTCATCGAGATTTGGAATTTGTGGACGAACCAGCTTCGCCTATGGTCAGGCGAAATGAGCAACAAGAGACGGAACATGGCGAGCAAATCCATCGACAACGCATTCACCGCAAAAGCAGTTCGGGGCGCGGCAACCGACCCCACCTATGCGGGCGCCCTGTCCTTTATGCGGCGGAAATACTCCAAGTCGCTCAAGGACGTGGATGCCGCGGTGCTTGGCATTCCCTTCGACGCCGCCGTCTCAAACCGGCCCGGTGCGCGCTTCGGACCACAAGCGATCCGGCGCGCTTCCGCGATTTTCGACAATGATCCGCAGTATCCATTCTCGCGGGACCTCTTCGAACAGATGGCTGTGGTGGATTACGGCGATGTGCTGCTCGATTACGGAAACCACCAGAAGACCCCTGCCCTGATCGAGAAGGAAGCAGCGAAGATCATCGCGGCCGGCGCCTATCTTCTTGGACTTGGCGGCGATCATTTCGTGACCTGGCCGCTGCTCAAGGCCCACGCCGCCAAGCACGGCCCGCTGGCTCTCGTCCACTTCGACGCCCATCAGGACACCTGGGACGATGACGGCAAGCGCATCGACCACGGCTCGTTCGTGTGCCGTGCCGTGCGGGAAAACGTGATCGACCCGAAACGTTCGATCCAGATCGGCATCCGCACGCACGCCCCGGAGGATTTTGGAATTAGGATCATTCATGGCTGGGAGGTCGAGGATATGGGGGCCCAGGCGATTGCCGACGCGATACTGGCGCATGTCGGCGATACTCCATGCTACCTGACCTTCGATATCGACTGCCTCGATCCGGCCTATGCTCCGGGAACCGGAACGCCAGTGGCAGGCGGTCCGTCGTCGGCAAAGATGCTCTCCGTCTTGCGGAAGCTTGGCCCGCTGGATATCCGCGGGTCGGACATCGTCGAAGTGGCGCCTGCCTACGACCATGCCGACATCACTGCAATTGCGGGCGCGACGGTCGCGATGTATATGCTCGGCCTGCGCGCGGAGAAGCTCGCGACACGTAGCTGACACACTGATTCACCATCCTTCGAGACTCACTCTAATCCTCTCAGGACAACACACATGACAGCGAAGATCTTCATCGACGGTGAACACGGCACAACGGGGTTGCAGATCCGCACCCGCATGGCCGGCCGTCGCGACGTCGAACTGCTGTCGATCCCCGAAGCAGAACGGCGGAATGCGGCGCTTCGCGAGGATCTGCTCAACGCGGCGGATGTCGCGATCCTCTGCCTTCCCGACGATGCCTCGAAGGAGGCGGTGAAGATGGTGGCAGGGAACAACAAGGTTCGCATCATCGACACGTCGACAGCGTTTCGGGTCGCCAATGACTGGGCTTACGGTTTCGCCGAGATGGACAGGTCGCAGGCAGAGAAGATCCGCTCCGCTCGTTACGTCGCCAATCCCGGATGCTACCCGACAGGTGCGATCGGCCTCCTGCGTCCGCTCCGGGCGGCCGGGATCCTTCCCGACGGATATCCTGTCACCGTGAATGCCGTTTCCGGCTATACAGGTGGCGGGAAGCAGTTGATCGCGCAGATGGAGGATGCCGGCCATCCGGAGCACATCACGGCCAACAACTTCCTCTATGGGCTGCCGCTCAAGCACAAGCACGTTCCCGAAATGAAGGTGCACGGCCTGCTCGACCGGTCTCCGCTGTTCTCGCCGTCAGTCGGCCGTTTTGCGCAGGGCATGATCGTGCAGGTTCCTCTGTTTCTGGAGGATATGGCCAACGGCACCACGGTGGAGAGCGTTCATAACGCGCTGGTCGCGCACTACGCCGGTCAGAATATCGTCACCGTCGTGCCGCTGGCGGAAAGTGCCAAGCTTCCCCGTGTGGATGCCGAAGACCTCGTCGGACAGGACACGATGAAGATCTTCGTGTTTGGAACTCCGGGCGGTGCCCATGTCAATCTCGTCGCGCTTCTCGACAATCTCGGCAAGGGCGCGTCCGGCGCTGCTGTCCAGAACATGGACCTCATGCTTTCGGCCTGAGGATGGCTGATTTGTCGACGTTTCCCCGCAAGTGGGGGATAGAAGAAGCGAAGCAGATCGCCGATACGGCCGCCGGGACCGTCTTTGAAGTGAAGCGCCGCGGTGACCGGCTGGACATCGTGAAGGTATTCAGAAAGAAGTCCCTGATCGAGAGCCAGCGCGGTGTCGACTTTCTGGAATGGCGGGGTGGAGTTGGTGCCATCCTGGTTCTTGGGCGCACGGACGACGCCGTCCTTCTCGAGCACGCCGGCTCCCAGACACTCCGCAATGTGATGTTTGCGAGCAGCGATACCGACGCGACGCACATCGCGGCGGAACTTGTCGAAATCTACCACAGCACGTCCGATGCCTTGCTGCCCTTCAGCTTACAGCCAGCGGTCCGATATTTCGATAGCCTGTTCAAACGAGCGGCCCGGGACAAGACAGCCGAGGGCTACAGCCTGTTCGTTGAAGCCGCCGAACTGGTAGAGATGCTTCTGGGCGAACAGAAAGACCTCAAGCCACTTCATGGTGACCTGCACCATGAAAACATTCTGCGCGGCGGGCGGGGGTGGCTGGTTATCGATCCTGCCGGACTGATCGGCGATCCGGCGCTGGATGTGGCCAACATGTTTTCCAATCCGCTCGACCGACAGGACCTGACGCGCGACGAAACGCGCATCGCATCGATGGCCGACATCTTTTCAACGACGCTCCGACGGGACCCGCGAACCATCCTTCGCTACGCATTCGCATATGCCTGCCTGTCAGCCGCATGGCATGAGGAGGACGGACACAGTCGGGAGCGAGAGGATGAACTTGCCGTTGCCGCAGCAATCCGAAACGTGATGCGTCAAAGCTAATTCAGTCCCGAACCTCAATCCGAGTCTCTTGCGGATATTCGCCAATGAAGCCGCGCCAGTGGGCAACGGCGAAGCCAAGGACGATGAGCGCCCCACCCTGGTGGGCCAAGGCCGAGTGCAACTGCACCTGCGTCAAGAGCGTCACGATGCCTACGAGCGCCTGAATGGTAACGAGGCCGAACAAGACGATCGTCCGACGTGCGTGGGTGCTTCCGGGCGCAGCCCGGAGAGACAGGATCATGTGGATCAGAACCGCCGTCCAGAGCAGGTAGGCGCCAAGACGGTGGATGAACTGCACCGTCTTCGGATTCTCGAACAGATTGATCCACCAGGGCTGCTGGAGAAGAAGATCAGAGGGCACGACGGCACCGTCCATAAGCGGCCAGGTGTTGTAGCTCAAACCGGCATCGAGACCGGCGACCAGAGCGCCAAGGTAGATCTGAAAGATACAGAGAAAGGCGATCACCATTGCCCAACGGTGCATGCTCTCGGGCGCGCGATCGCGCGAGTGGGGCGACAGTCCACGCATGATCCAGACACAGCCGGCGAAGATCAGACAGGCAATGGTCAGGTGAACAGCAAGACGGTACTGGGACACGCTGACGAGGTTGGCGAGGCCGGAGGACACCATCCACCAGCCGATGAAACCCTGGAATCCACCCAGAGCCAGCAACCCGACCAGCGGCCCACGCAGACGACGTTCGACGCGCCCCGTCAGCCAGAAGAAAAGCAAGGGAATAGCAAAAACGATGCCGATGCCCCGCGCCAGGAGGCGATGCGCCCACTCCCACCAGAAGATCGTTTTGAATTCCTCGACCGTCATGCCCTTGTTGACCTGCTGGTACTGGGGAATGCGCTGGTAGAGCGCAAATTCCTCTTCCCATTCCTCCGCCGAGAGCGGCGGGATCACGCCATGAATCGGCTTCCATTCGGTGATCGACAGGCCCGATTCCGTCAGACGCGTTGCGCCCCCCACCAGCACCAGACAGAACAACGTGGCCACGACCACCATCAACCACGTCCGCAACATCGCGCGGTCGCGGCTGACTTTGTCGACCTTCCGTGCGATCGCGTTTTCCGGTGCGGCGGGAGCGTTGGCCATGCTTGGAATCCTCAGTTTTTCGACTTGTTGATTTGGAGCAGTTGCCGATAGAAGACAAGGGTCCAGATCGCGGCAACACGTCGCTGCGCCACCCGCCGACTCAATCGGGAATCCGCCTCATGCCTGTTCGCCTCCGCAAGTTCATCGGAACCATCCTGATCATCGTCCTTGTGCTCCTATATGCCGTCGTCGCCACGGCGATCGCCTCGGCAACGCTCGCGACCTCGCCTTGGTGGGTGCACTTTCTATATTTCCTTCTGAGCGGCCTGCTATGGATTCTTCCGGCCATGCTCATCATCAAGTGGATGGCGGGACCGGTGCAGAAATGAGACGCCGACAGACCAGCGGCCGCGGTCGCTCGCTGCCGTTAACCCGGCACTAACTGCAATGTTCGGAATATGTGCGCGGGACGTGCGATATAAACGCAATGTAGTGGTGGCGGTTCTACGCTTGGGCGAAATCGTTTCCCGGAGAAAGCGTTCGTGCAGCCCGCGCAAGTGAATATTAATCGCCTCGCCCCAGACCACCCGGAAAAAGAGTGGTCGGAGCCGACCGTGACTTCGAATCGCGAGATTTTCATGCGGCCCATTTCTGTCGATCTGCACACGCGCGTGGAGCCGCTTGAGGCCGCGTGGCGACTGCTTGAACGGGACAGGCTGAATTCACTGCACCAGGGCTATGACTGGTGTGCCTCCTGGGCGAAGACACATACGAATCCGCTGGCGGTTCTGCACGGCATGGAGGAAGGACGCTCCATCTTCATCCTCCCGCTGGAAATCGTCCGCAATAACATGATCCGGACGGCCCAGTTCATCGGGTCCCGCTTCAACAACATCAATACAGGTCTCTTCGACAGCGGTTTTCGGGCACGTTGCGACAAGGCAGTGGCTGAACAAGTCACGGCGGATATCGTAAAACAGCTTCACGGCAAAGCCGACCTCGTCAGCCTGCAGAACATCCCTCTCGACTGGCGCGGAGAACGGCATCCGTTTTCGACACTGCCGGTGATCGAGCACCAGAACCACGCCTTCCAGCTCCCACTCTTCGAAGATTTCGAGGCGACGATCAACCAGTTGAACGGCAAGCGTCGCCGGAAGAACTTCCGTAACCAGCAGCGCAAACTTGAAGCCGCAGGCGGTTACAGACATGTCGTCGCCCGGTCCGATTCAGACAAGACCCGGTTGCTGGATCTGTTCTTTTTTCAGAAGGCGGTACGGTTCAAGGCGATGGGTATCCCCAATGTCTTTCAACCGCCCGAGACGCAGGCCTTCTTCCGCATGCTCCTGGCCACCGGCCGGGACGGTAGAGACACGCCACTCGAATTGCATGCGCTGGAGATTTGTGGACCTCTCGAAGGCAAGATCGCAGCAATTGCCGGCCTCTCCCGGAAGGGCGACCATGTGATCTGCCAGTTTGGCTCGATAGACGAGACGCTGGTTGCCGACACCAGTCCCGGCGAGTTTCTATTCTGGCTGATGATCGAAAAGTCCTGTGCCGAAGGGGCTGCTCTTTTCGATTTCGGGGTCGGCGACCAGGACTACAAGAGACGTTGGTGCACGGTGGAGACGATCCAGCACGACGTCCTGCTGCCGGTCTCCGCGCCGGGTCGGCTCGCCGCGATTGCGCAGCGCGGGGTTACCCGAACCAAAGCCGTCATCAAGGGAAATCCCCAGCTCTACGCGATTATCCAGCGCCTGCGTTCCTATGCCGACGAAACACCAACGGCGGCAACGGGAACAGGCGACTGACACAGATCAGGCTGCGCGCGCCCTGCCCCGCCGAACGCGTTTGCTGCCGCCTGTCATCAGCACGAGATCGTCGTATCCAACCTTGGCGAATTCATCCATGATCGCTGCCAGCTGCCGCTTGTCCGGATCGGGCGCCGACAAAAGTACTTCGTGCTCGCCGTTTCGGGATAGCCGCGCGACAGCCTGCGCGTTGGCAGGTCCGCATTCGACGATTACCACGTCGTAGGCATCGGCCAGGGCGTCCGCAATCATCGACAGGCGCTCGGCCGCACGCATGGCGCGGTGCGGGTCGCTCATTCCCTGGGGAATGATATCGGCTTCCGACAGCCGATCTGCATGGATAACGTCGGCAAAGGCGGCTTCTCCGCACAGAAGGTCCGTAATCCCGGGTAAGTCCGGGTCAGGCGACATCAATGCCGTTGGGCAGCCGGAACCCGTCATGTCGATGAGGATGACACGTGTGTTGGCAGACGCCAGTTCCCGCACGAGCATCACCGTCGCGGCGGCGCCGTCGTCGCCCGTCGGCGAAATCGCAAACACGATCTTCGCCGAACCGTCCAGTATGTACCGAGCAACGGTCTCGATCGAGAACTGGTCGTCTTCCTCGGGCTCCAGCGTCTCTTCCACGGCACGGGGCCGGTCGAGCTCGTTCAAGATCGACGGCACAGGCATTTCCCTCGGCGGCGGTGTCTTCGTCACATGTGCGGGTTCGCGATGCACTGTCTCGGAAGGCTGAGCTTCGTCCTCAATATCGGGAACGGATGGCCGCAGAGCCCGGCCGCTGAACAGCTCGCTCAGCATCACAATCACAGCGCCGAGGATCAATGTCGCAAGCGCAGCAACCACGGTGATGGGGATGACTTTCGGAAAGCTAGGCTCCAGCGGCGGCGTGGCCTGTGAAATGACGCGAGCGTCCGCCGGGCTTGCATTCGGATCGAGCTTGCTGGTGGCCTCCCGGTAGCGCGCGAGGTAGGTTTCTAGCAGCTGTCGCTGCGCCGCCGCCTCTCGTTCGAGCGCCTTCAGCCCCACTTCCTCGTCGCCCGCGCGCGCGGACTCCGCCTTCGCCTGATTGAGCTGACCCAACAACTGCTGCTCACGCAGCCTCGCAACCGCCGCCTCATTCTCCAGAGAGGCTGCTACCTTGTTGGACTCGGCTACGATCTGCTCCCTTAGACCGGTGAGCTGGGCGCGAATCGCCTTCAACCTCGGATGTCCATCCAGCAACGTCGTCGAGAGATCGTTGAGCTGGGCGCGAAGCTGTGACTCGTTTTCCTTCAGGCGTTGCACGACCGGCGAATTGGTAACGACATCCAGCGTGTCGGTCGGCCGCCCGGCTTTGAGTGCAGTCCGCAGATTTTCAGCCTTTGCCTCTGCGTCGGCCCGCTGCGCCCGGACGCGAGACAGTTCGACGGAGATGTCATTCAGTTGCGTCGTCGCAAAATTGGCCGTTTCGCTGGTCCGCAGCAGTCCGGCGGAGGAGCGATAGTCCGCGACTTTCTTCTCCGCCTCCCCGACCTTCTCGCGCAGATTTGCGATTTCCGGCTCAAGCCAGCGGGCCGCCTCAGACGTGCTGTCGAGCTTGGCGCCGCTTTGAACGGACCGATAGACTTCCGCCATCTTGTTCGGAATCGCCGCCGCGAGTTGCGCATCCTTTGAGGTAAACTCGATGCCGATCACACGCGATTTCTCAACCTGGTAAACCTGTAGCTTTTCCTGAAAGGCCTTGAGAACGCGATCCTCAGGCTTCATGTCGAGCGGATTTTTCTTGAGCCCGAGCATCACGAGCAGATCGGATATGGCGGACGGATCTGTGTCGGGATCGAACTCCCTGAGCTCGAAGAGTTTCAGATCCTTTGCCACCTGACGGATGAGATCCGTGGAGCGAAGAAGCTGGACCTGGCTGACAATATTCAGTTCGTCCAGCACAGGCTGGTTTTCCATGTTCAGCGTACCCGGTGCGGTCAGCACCGGCTGCCTTGCCTCGATAAGTATGCGGGTCTCCGCCTTGTACCGGGGGGAAATCATGCTGGCGCCAGCAAACGCCGCGACCGTGACAATCGCCGTTGCGGCGAGCAAGGCAGCCTTCCGCTGCCAGACCGCACGAAACAGTTGGACCAAATCGATATCGACGTCCTGATGACGCTTGTCCACGCCTGTCATACTCACACTCCCGCAACAAACACCTGCGGATCGTAAAAGAACATGGTAACTCAAGGGTTAATCCAGACTGAGTCCGCAATCATGGGCGGCAGCCCACTTGAAACGCACGTCACATGCCCGCGCCTTTACCGCCCATTAACCTTAATCGGAGGATAACGGGCGGGTTCGAATGACTTGACCTGGGAGCGCAACGGCGCATGAAAGCGGTGGCGACGAGATGGATGGCTGTGGCGATTGCCGCCTTGGCCCTGGCGACGATTTCCGGGTGCGCCACCTACAGGCCCGCGCCCAAAGTCTTTCACGAAGCCACGATCCAACCGTATCGGCTCGACAGCGGTGACCGGCTGCGCGTTACTGTCTTCGAACAACCAAGCCTCAGCAATACCTACACGGTGGATCAGGCGGGCTATATCGCCTTCCCGCTGATAGGTCAGGTTCCGGCTCGCGGTGCCACATTGACGCAACTCGAGGGCGCCGTCGCCCAGAAGCTCAAGCAGGGTTATCTCCGCGATCCAGACGTGAGCATCGAAGTCGATCGCTATCGTTCCATCTTCGTCATGGGAGAGGTCGGGCAGCCCGGACAGTATGCCTACGTCCCGGGAATGACGGTGCTTAACGCAATCGCCGTTGCAGGCGGTTTTTCGCCTCGAGCCAACCAGCGCGTCGTCGATGTGACGCGCAGGATCAACGGAGAAATCCTGACCGGCACTGTTCCGGTCACCGACCCCCTTCTCGCTGGAGATACCCTCTACATTCGCGAGCGGCTGTTCTGAGATCATGTCATCCGAACAGCCTTTGCGCATCATCCACTGTTTTCGCTCGCCGGTCGGCGGCATATTCCGTCACGTCCGCGATCTCGCCGAGCAACACAGCAAGGCCGGGCACGAGGTCGGAATTGTGTGCGACAGCTCGACGGGCGGAGAGCACGAGGAGCGGCTCTTCGAGCAAATAAGACCGTATTTGTCCCTCGGATTGACCCGACTGCCCATTCGTCGGTCTGTCAGCGTGCGCGACGTGCGGGCCGTCTGGGACAGCTACAAGACAATCAAAAGTTTGCGGCCGGATGTGTTGCATGGTCATGGCGCCAAGGGTGGCGTCCTGGCCCGCGCCATCGGCTCAGTGTTGCGGGTCGAAAGGTATCGCGTCGCCCGCGTCTATTCCCCTCACGGAGGCAGTCTGCATTTCGACCCGTCGAAGCTCTCAGGACGCGCCGTTTTCTTCATCGAACGGCGGCTGGAGCGGCTTACGGATCAGTTGCTCTTTGTCTGCGGTTACGAACAAAGCGTCTACGAGAGCAAGATCGGAAAGCCACGCTGCCCGGCGCAGGTCGTCTACAACGGGATCGGCGAGCAGGACCTTTCGCCGGTTGCGACAGGCCCCGACAGTGCCAGTTTCCTCTACGTCGGGATGCTTCGAGACTTGAAGGGACCGGACGTCTTCGTCGATGCCTTTGCCCGCACCGAGCGTGCCGTCGGACACCCCCTTTCCGCATTGATCATCGGCGATGGACCGGATCGGGAGCGCTACGAACGCATGCGGACGCAGATGGGACTTGGACTTCGCATCGACATGCTCCCGGCTATGCCCGTTCGGGACGCTTTCGCGCGATCCGATATCGTCGTCGTCCCGTCAAGGGCAGAGGCCATGCCCTATATCGTGCTGGAGGCGCTGGGAGCCGGAAAAATCGTCATCGCCACAAGGGTCGGCGGGATTCCGGAAGTGCTCGGTGAAGATAGTGAGGCCCTCGTCGCACCCGGCAGCTCCGAGGAGCTTTCACGCGTGATGGCCAAAGCACTCACTTCGCCAGAATGGGCAAGAAGCATCATGCCCGACGCAAAGACCTTCCGCGCCCGGTTTTCGGCTTCCACCATGGCGGCCGATGTCATGGAAGTCTATCGGTCGAGGCTCAAGACCGACTGATCCCTATGCCCTCAGCAAGGCGCCCCGTATCGGGACCATTCCGGCTTTGAAGATAAGCGTTTCTTAGACTCTTCATGCTACCAGAATTGGTGAAGGAGTGCGTTAGCAATGAGCCAGCTTCCCAATCACGACGAATTCGACGCCGAGGCCCTGCGTAAGAAGGTCGTCCAGGCGCGGCTCTACGAACCCGGCGACACAACCGCCAAGCCTTCAGGTGAACCCGGCGAAATCAACCCGCTGGCACGACAGATCGCGAAGCAATTCAAAGAGGCTAGCTACTCCCCCATCATCGTGACCGGCCAGATCCGGCTTCTTGAATTGATCTGCCTTCTGGCCATCGGGATGGCGATGCATGCATGGATCGGGGCTGGCACCTTGGTCGATCACATCGTGCAATTTGGCGTATCGACCGTCGGAGCGCTTCTCGCCGTTCTCGCCATGCAGTTGAGCGATTGCTATCAGTTGCCGGCGCTTCGTTCTCGCATGCATTTCCTTCCACGGGTCGTCGCCTCCTGGACCTTCGCCTGCGCCGTTGTCGGCCTCGTCCTCTTTCTCGGGGATGCGACACCACCGCATTTTCAGCATTGGTTCATCCTCTGGTACGGCTATGGCGCCGCTTTTCTGATTGCCGAGCGGCTTCTCGTCGCCTTCGCCATCCGGCGGTGGGCCCGTAACGGCATCATGGAGCGTCGCGCTGTCATCGTGGGCGGCGGGCAGCCGGCAAAGGACCTGATCCGCGCCCTCGAGCAGCAAGAAGACAATGACATCCGCATCTGCGGCATTTTCGACGACCGGACCGGTGACCGATCGCCGGCGATCATCGCCGGTTATCCGAAACTGGGCAACGTGACAGAACTCGTCGAGTTCGCACGCCTTGCCCACGTCGACATGCTGATCATCTCGCTGCCGCTGACCGCCGAAGGACGCATTCTGCAACTCTTGAAGATGCTCTGGATCCTGCCGGTCGATATTCGCCTCGCCGCGCATTCCAACGGCTTGCGGTTTCGTCCGCGTTCCTATTCCCACGTCGGCGCCGTGCCGATGCTGGACATCCTGGACAAGCCGATCCGGGATTGGGATTCCGTCGCTAAACGGGGCTTCGACATCTTCTTCAGCGTCGTCGCACTCGCCCTCCTGTGGCCGCTCATGGTCGCGACGGCTATTGCGGTAAAAATGACCTCCAAGGGACCGATCCTCTTCGTGCAGAAGCGGCACGGTTTCAATAACGAGGTCATCAACGTCCTGAAATTCCGCTCAATGTACACCGAATTGAGCGATCCCACGGCCCGAAATGCCGTGACCAAGAACGATCCACGTGTCACGCCCGTCGGCAGGTTCATCCGCAAGTCTTCGATCGACGAGCTACCGCAGCTCTTCAACGTTCTCCGCGGCGATCTCTCGCTCGTCGGCCCGCGTCCACACGCGGTCTATGCCCAAACGCACAACCGAACCTATTCCGACGTGGTGGAAGGCTACTTCGCCCGTCATCGCGTGAAACCGGGCGTCACAGGCTGGGCGCAAATCAATGGTTGGCGCGGCGAGATCGACAACGATGAGAAGATCAAGTTCCGAACGGCCTATGATCTCTACTACATTGAGAACTGGTCCCTGCTGTTCGACCTCAAGATACTTTTCCTGACGCCGTTCCGCCTGCTCAACACGGAGAACGCCTATTGAGCGCGGTGGACATACGAGGGCCGGTCGTTGCGAGACCGCAACTGGCGGCGCTTGGCCTGCTCGGCTCGGCGCTTGTCGCATTCGGCGTGTTTCTCTCCGGCTTCGTCATTTCGGAACCGGCTCCTTACGAACTATTGATGGTCGTCCAGATCGCGCTCTGGTTCCTGTTCGGGCTCAAGATTTCGCGAACCGTGGCCCCTCTGCTCGCAGCACTCATGGTCTTCAATGTTGGCGGCTTTCTCTCGCTGACCGTCATGGACGACCTAGGTACCGGGCCTATGTATCTTGCCGTCTCCACATTTTTGGCGCTAACGTCGGTCTTCTATGCGGCCATCATCGAAGACAGCCACAAGCGTCTGAAGCTGATCTTCCAGGCATGGGTCGGCTCGGCCATTATCACGGGCATGCTCGGCATTCTCGGCTATTTCCACGCCTTCCCAGGTTCTGATGTCTTCACACTCTACGACCGCGCCAAGGGCGCGTTCCAGGATCCCAACGTCTTCGGCCCCTTCCTCGTCGCACCGTCGCTCTACCTGATGCACGGGCTTCTGACCGGAAAACTTGCCGGAGCACCAATGCGGATCGCCGGACTGTTGATCCTGTCGCTCGGCATCTTCCTGTCCTTCTCTCGCGCAGCCTGGGGCCTGTTTCTTCTCTCCGCGGTCATGCTGGTCTTCGTGCTCCTGCTCAAGGAAAGGACGGGCGCTTTTCGGCTGAAAATCCTTATTCTGTCACTGGCCGCCATCGCCTTCATGGTGACCGCCATGCTGATCGCGCTCCAGTTCGACAAGGTGGCCGACCTGTTCCTGAGCCGCACCCAGCTGGTGCAGGAGTATGACGGTGGCCATCTCGGGCGCTTCGACCGTCATAGGATCGGCTTTCTGATGTCGATGGAAAAGCCGCTCGGCATCGGGCCCATGGTGTTCAGTCAGATCTTTCCGGAAGACGAACACAATATCTGGCTGAAGTCGCTGACGACCTATGGCTGGCTCGGCTTCGTGACCTATGTCGGCCTGATCGCTACAACCATCGCCCTAGGATTCCGCTATCTCCTGCGCAACAGACCATGGCAGCCCTACCTGATGATCGCGTGGATCGTCATCGTCGGCCACACGGCCATCGGCAACGTGATTGATACGGACCACTGGCGGCATTTCTACATGCTGCTCGGGATCATCTGGGGATGCATCGCGCTTGAGCACAATCACCTTCGCCGCCGGTCGGGGGACGAACAGGGCACACATCACCATGCCAGCTAAGATCGATAGGCCGATGCGGCTGCTGCAGGTTTTGGAACCAAGCGGCGGCGGTTCGGGACGGCATTTCATCGATCTCTGCAGCGCGCTGAAGGATCGAGGCCATCAGGTCACCGCCGTCTATTCTCCGGTTCGCGCGGAGGATCGTTTCGTAAGTGAGTTGACGGCTCTTGAGCTTGAGAATGTCGTAGCCCTGCCGATGCGGCGGGCCGTCGGCCCCTGGGATGCGGCCGCCTGGTTCGACCTTCATCGTCTTACCAAGACGCTCGGTCCGTTCGACATCATTCACGGCCACAGCTCCAAGGCCGGTGCCCTGACACGGGTGCGGCTGCCGGGTCGGCATGTTCCGCGCGTTTACACGCCGCACGCTCTTAGAACTATGGACCCGACGCTTGGGCGCAAGGGCCGGACGCTGTTCGGCACCATCGAAAGCTTTCTGGGACGGTACTTCTCCGACCGGATCATCTGCGTTTCGGAGGACGAGCGCGATCATGCGGCGACGCTTGGCATTCCGGTGAACAAGTTGCGCGTCGTGATCAACGGCGTGCTAACGCCGCCGCGGGAGGATCGTCTAGCCCTGAGGCGATCCATGGGCGTTCCTGAAGACGCGATGGTCTTTGGATTTGTCGGACGGCTTTCCGCCCAGAAGGGACCGGAGCGTTTGGTGAATGCGTTCGTCAGGGCTGCCTCGGCGGCGCCTGATATTCACCTCGCCATGATCGGCTTTGGAGAGATGGAGGCGATGCTGCGCGAAACCATCGACAGAGCCGGTCTCTCCGATCGGTTCCTCCTGCGCCACGACATACCGGGCAGCGCGGCCATTCAGGCCTTCGACATCCTCGTCATGCCGAGCCGCTACGAGGCAATGTCCTACGTTGCGCTCGAAGCCGCCGCTTCGGGTCTGCCCATGATCCTGACGGAAGCGGGCGGGAGTTCGGTCGTGCTGGAGGATGGTGTCAACGGTGTTCTCATTCCCAACGAAGATCGTACCGATGCGCTGGTTGACGCAATGTTGACCGCCGTGAATCCGGACCGTCGGACCGCTTTCGCGGCAGCAGCGGCCGCGCGGCGTCATCAATTCACCCTGGAGACAATGGTTGAAAAGACGCTTCAGGTCTATCGCGAGCTGGTTGCGGACTAGCTTTCCTTTCGGGGAATAAGGCGCCAGGCCCGCGCCATTTCGGTTGACGCACACACACCGGCGTCCAAGTAGAAGCGCTTTTCGGTCAGCCGCTTGAGCTTAGCTGCCGCAATGGGCAATCCATGATCCATGGAGGCGATGAGGTGCTGTTCGACCACTGTCTCGCCATTGTCGTCGAGCCAGCGACGCACCTGACGGTTACCAATGACGCCATTCTGGGTCGGCTCGTCCCCGAGACCATGAATGTCACGCCATTGCGCGAGCAGCGCTTCAGCGTTCGCTGGAGACACAACTTGGTCATCCTGACCCTGCCAGATCGATACGGTCGGCCAGCGCTTCACGTCGTCGGGGGCATTGTGCCGAACAAGATCGCCCCAGGCGTGAGGTTCCCGCTTAGCCCCCTGTCTCATGACCGACAGAGCACCCATTGCATCGCGCGCCGCGCCGAACGGCAGCCCCGCGACAATTGCTCCGCCCGAAACGATATCCGGATAGGCCGCCATGACCGCAGCCGCCATCGCCCCGCCAGCCGACAACCCGAAGACATAGACACGGTCGAGCGACAACTTATGGCGACGCTGCATGCTCTCGATCATCTGACGTATCGACGCCACCTCGCCCCGGTCGCGGCTCGCAACGCTTGGCCGGAACCAATTAAAGCAACAATTTGAATTGTTGACCTTTTTCTGCTCCGGATAAAGGACTGCGAATCCGCCTTGTCTCGCCATCTGCGTCCAGCCGGCCGCCCGATCAAAGTCCTTCGCCGTCTGCAGGCAGCCGTGCAGCACCACCACCAACGGCGCCCCCGCAGGAAGTGCCTGAGGCACATATTCGAGCATGTTGAGATTGCCAGGGTTGTGGCCGAACGTTCTGATCTCGAGGAGCTTGGTCGGCGGGCTCCTTTTTTTCCGAACCGGAGAGATATCCGGCGTGAGCGCCTTTCCGATCAGACGCTGCCAATCCTCGGTTCGACGCATGGCGCGACGGTTGCTCCGAAGGACGGAGGAAATGAAACGCGGAAGGGTGAAACGCATGGATTGGGTATCCCGATTAGCCGCGCACGGGGAGTAACCGATGCCGACGACGAGACAGGAGGTAATGCTGCAATGCAGCATAGGCAAGACGGCAAGCCGATTATTTGCGGCAAAAGTCATGGCCCTCCAGAATTTGTGATTTTGTCAGGGAGGCGGTCGGGCATTAGGCTGTTCATGCATAAACGCGAAAGGAGAATGGCATGAAAGTTCTCGTAATCGCCGCAGCCCTCGGGCTGACTGCATCGGCCGCCATGGCCGACTGCGCGGGGCACACGCCCATTACCGCTGCCGCCGACGTCGACCAGACAATCATCACGGCAAGCGTCCAAACCGAGGCACACACTGCCGCACAGGACCAGATGGTTCCACCCGTCACTACCTCTGACGACAGCAAGGCCGAAACGATCCAAAACTAGGCCTTGGGCGACTGGCGGTTCTCCCTGTAACTCCGCCAGTCGCACCACTGTACGCTAGCGGACAAACCAAGCGTTCAAGCCGGTGAAATCTGGAACTTTTCTTAAGGAGTGTCGTTCATAGTGGGTTAAGTGGGAGGTGCTCATGCAGCGCGTCGATGATGAGGATATTCGCAAGCCCGGGCTGAGGGAAATCTTCAGCGTTTCGGAATTTTGCAAGCGCTACAGGCTGGATTCGAAGGAGGAGCGGCGACTGAAAGTGCTGCTCGGCGACTTCGCGACGCAGCATGAGCTTCTAATGAATGCGAAGCGCGATCCGCAATTCCGATGGTGAGCCACTAACGAGAGACGGACGCCGCACTGCCTGCACCAACGGACAAGGTTTGGCGTTCCCCGTCTGAACGAAATCTGCCGCTGGGGCTTCCCTTTTTGAGGACAATGAAAAATTTGCGCTTGCGCCACGAAGGTCAACAGACTAAGTGGATCGTGCTCTTTGAGCAGGTCGGGGCGTAGCGCAGCCCGGTAGCGCACTTGACTGGGGGTCAAGGGGTCGTGGGTTCGAATCCCGCCGCCCCGACCATTAAAATCTTGATATTCCAGTCACACATGAACTTAACCACCGGGGACCGCGTCGAAGTGCGATGCGCGTTGAAACTTGCTTTTTCAACTTAGTAGACTTTCAGTTTCTTAAAGCCCGAAGACGCCTCAGCCTCGCGGGTAGCATTCCCCCAAAAGAACGGCGCTCGATATCAGGCGTTATGACATGGAGCCCCACCAGTCGACGTCCGGCATTGGTCAGTTCGACGCCAACGCTTACGCCCCACCCACCGCTATCCGCGGATATCAATAGAAAGCCCTGGTTTTCCGCATCTCTGACGACATGGTCAAGGGCGTCTTCCGTGACAGACATTTCCCCACCGGCATCAGCAACACGTTGCACGAAGCCGAGAACTTCAGATTTCACTTTCACAGACAGACCATCTCCCGACTTGCCGACCGGATACATCTCGGGGACAGCGGGGCATGTCAACTCTGTAAAGCATTTACTTCCGAAAATGGTCGCCTTGACGTAGCTTAGCGGTCGGATGGTGTCGCGTCGGAGTTTGGATGTCTGACACCGTGTTCTTGGATTGAAGTCTCAGCGCACCTGATCGAGAAGACGTTTGCACTCGAGAAGATCATAGAGGGCCTCCTGAAGCAGTGCCCTGTCTTCTCTGCCCACGGCCTGGCCTGCCGGCGGCGCAACGAAGCTGTCATCCTCATTGTTGCCACTGCCGAAGCCAAAGAAACGTCCACTGACCTTTGCCTTCGCTCGACCGACAATCTGGTCATCCTCAGGACCCGTCGCCAATCGCGGCTCGTCGACCTTAGCTGGCGTTGCCGCGACAAGTGCCTCCATAGTCGCAAGGTCGCCGCTGGCGATCGCCATCACGAACTTATTTCCATTGGTCTTCAGAAGCTTCTGCACGCCCTTGATCGTGTACCCTTGATCATAGAGCAGATGCCGTATTCCCTTGAGGAGTTCGACATCGTCTGGCCGATAGTAACGGCGGCCACCGCCACGCTTGAGCGGCTTTATCTGGGGAAAGCGAGTTTCCCAGAAGCGCAATACGTGCTGCGGCAGGTCGAGGTCGTCAGCAACCTCGCTGATGGTCCTAAACGCGTCTGGGCTCTTGTCCACGCTGCTGACCTCGATGATGCGAGTAAAGACGGTCGCACTCCTGCGACTCACGGCATCATTTCAACGATTTACCGGCGGTAATTCAAGTCACGCATCACACTCAGAGGAGGTTTCCCTCAACTTGTCGGGGATTGTGGCTTCTGCTTGGCCTTTCGCGCCGTATGGGCACGCAGGATGCGCTGTTTCAAGACGTTCGACGCCTTGAAGGTCATCACGCGACGCGGAGAAATCGGAACCTCTTCGCCGGTCTTGGGATTGCGGCCGATACGCTCGTTCTTGCTGCGGACTTGAAACGTGGCGAAGGAGGACAGTTTTACAGTCTCTCCACGCACGATCGCGTTGCAGATCTCGTCGATGACGGTCTCAACCAGTTCCGCCGATTCGGTGCGGGACAATCCTACCTTGCGAAAGACGGACTCCGCCAAATCTGCCCGCGTCACTGTCTTCCCGGCCATTGCTCTCCGCCCGTATTTATAAAGGTGATCGTATGAAAGCGCTGTGAGAGTATTGTCCTTGCAGCGGACGGTCAAGCGCTTGTTCGAAATCCTTAATTTCGACTCCGCACCCTTACCAGCGCAACAGCACAGCGCCCCAGGTGAAGCCTCCACCCATGGCCTCCAGCAGCACCAAATCACCCCTCTTGATGCGGCCATCCGCGGCAGCAGTGGCAAGAGCGAGCGGAATGGACGCTGCGGACGTATTCCCATGCTGGTCGACCGTCACCACGACCTTTTCCGGCGGGATGCCGAGCTTCTTGGCAGATCCATCGATAATGCGCTTGTTCGCCTGGTGCGGCACGAGCCAGTCAACGTCCGCCGCGCTGATCCCGGTTGCCTCGAACGATTGCTCGATGACGTCTGTAATCATTCCGACGGCATGTTTGAACACCTCGCGGCCTTCCATCCTCAAGTGGCCGACCGTCCCCGTGGTCGACGGCCCGCCGTCGACATAGAGCTTTTCCTTGTGAGAGCCGTCAGAGCGAAGCTGCGACGTGAGAATTCCGCGATCGGCAAGTCCTCCCTGCCCTTCTTGAGCCTCAAGAACAATCGCACCCGCCCCGTCGCCAAACAACACGCATGTGGTGCGATCGGTCCAGTCCAGAATGCGGGAGAACGTTTCCGCACCTATGACCAGGACACGTTTCGCCATGCCACCCCGGATATAGAGGTCGGCCGTGGCGACGGCATACACAAAGCCGGAGCAGACAGCCTGCACATCAAAGGCGAAGCCGTGCGTAATACCAAGCCTGTTCTGGATATTCACCGCGGTGGCCGGAAAGGTATTGTCCGGCGTGGAGGTGGCGCAAATAATCAGATCAACATCTTCGGCGGACAGACCAGCGTTCGCCAAAGCGGCCCGAGCCGCATCCGCACCAAGCGATGCGGTCGTCTCGCCCTCACCGGCTATATAACGCTGGCGGATACCTGTCCGCTGCACGATCCATTCGTCGGATGTCTCGACCATGCTTTCCAGTTCACGGTTGCTCAACACCCGTTTCGGAAGCGCTGCTCCGAAACCACGCACTACAGAGCGGATCATGTCTTTGATACCTCGTCTATCATGCAGCCTCCGGCCCCGCATTGGACGGGTGCCGGGCATGATATTTTTTCAGATCATTTTCGATTTTTTGAGTGAGGCCATTACGGGCCATATCGTAGCCAACGTCGATGGCGGCCGCGAACCCTTCCGCGTCCGTACCCCCATGGCTCTTGATGACGATACCGTTCAGACCAAGGAAAACGCCGCCGTTGACCTTGCGCGGATCCATCTTTTCGCGAAGGCGATCAAACGCACCTTTGGCCAGAATATAGCCGATCTTCGCAAGAAGCGTCCGCGACATCGCGGAGCGAAGATACTGGGCGATCTGGCGCGCGGTTCCCTCCGCCGTCTTCAGGGCGATATTGCCGGTGAAGCCTTCGGTGACGACCACGTCCACGGTTCCCTTGCCAAGGTCGTCGCCTTCGACGAAGCCGTAGTAATCCATGGTATCGAGGCCGGCCTCGCGGATGAGGCGCCCGGCTTCCTTGACTTCTTCCTGACCTTTGATCTCCTCAACACCAACGTTGAGAAGGCCGACAAGAGGCCTATCAAGATCGAACAGTGCTCGCGCCATGGCGCCGCCCATCAGGGCGAAATCCAGCAGTTGCTGGGCATCGGCACCAATTGTGGCCCCGACATCGAGAACGATGCTCTCGCCCTTCAAGGTCGGCCAGATGGCTGCGATCGCCGGTCTCTCGACGTTGGCCATCGTGCGCAGGCAGAATTTCGACATCGCCATCAGCGCACCGGTATTGCCGGCAGAAACGACGACATCGGCCTGCCCGGTCTTCACGGCCTCGATCGATCGCCACATGCTGGACACATATCGGCCGCGCCTTAGTGCCTGGCTCGGCTTTTCGTCCATACCCACGGCGACTTCGCAGTCGTGGAACACCGATTTCTCCCGCAGCTTTGGATAGGCTGCAAGGATACCCTCGCATCTGGCCTTCTGGCCGAACAGCAGGAAATTAACGTCGGGATGACGCTCAAGAGCCTTGGCCGCACCTGGAATGACGACTTCCGGGCCGAAGTCACCGCCCATTGCGTCGAGAGAAATTCTGATCACGCTCGCCTGATCCTCCTGCGTCGCCCCGTGGGCGAAATTTCGGCCAAAATAGCCGTTTTCAGATGCCACACAACCGCTTTGTCACCGGTTTTCGGCAGCTCTCCGCCCCATTCAGTCGTTTTTCCAGTCTTTCAGCACGGCAAATGGCGAGGGTTTGCGATTTTCCACAGCGTCGTCCTCGACATGGGCTGCAAACTCGACACCCGGCTTCTTCGGATAGGGATCGATGGAGAGGGCAGCGAATTCGCTGACAAGCGCGCCGGCGTCGATCGTGTCTCCCGAAAAGGGCTCCGGCAGGTCGGGACCGTCGGGATCTAGAACCATCTCGGCCGATTCTTCCGTAACGATGCGCGCCAGTTTCGACCCCTCCGGAACGTAGATTTGATCTATGTCCGAATCGATGGGTGAGACAACGGGATCCAAGGTAACGACGCAGGCCTGAACGATTTCTCCGGAAACGCGACCGCGAATTCTCACGCCATCCTTCTTCCAGCGCGCAATCTGCAGCTCGGCCGAAAGACTGTTGACCCCTTCGATGTTCCATAGTTTGGCCAGAGCGTTCCGTTCCCGCTCATCAGCCTCCACTCGCACCTGGACCGGATTGGCCGAAATATGTCCTACCTTCACCAGATAGGAAAAAGGCGCCCTGTCGTGAGGGATATTGTCATTCGTCATCGTTACGCGCTCCGGGGAGGCAAAAGCGACAGTTTGCCTGCCGTCACATCATCTTCGGACCGACTGGCAAGGTAGCCGTCCATCTTCATCATCCAGTCCGCCAAACCATGCATATCGGGGGCGTCGGCACCTGGTTCGGGATATATATTGCGCCGGAGCGCCTCTGCCAACATTGGCCGATCACCCGTGTCGAGGGCAGCGGCATAGGCTTCGAGCCGGCCGTAAAACATTCCGGCCAGTTTCTTCATGCGCTTGGGCACGCCCTGGTCGCCGACACCGAGCTCGCGGATGGAATGATCGACGTCCTGAAAAAAGGCGTCGACGATCTCCTGCGCCAGTTCCTGACCGCTGCGCTCCGAGCTTCGGGTCCTGCGAAAAAACAGGATCATTACGGCAGACAGCATCTCGAAACGGCCCATGACGGTGTCCGGAACGTTCAGGTCGGTGTAAAAGAAAGGATCACGCGCCATCGAGGTCAGCGCCGAGTACTGACGATCGACGATGATGCGGTTGTTCTTTTTCTGCCGTAGAAACCCAAAAATCATCGAGGAACCCAAAATCCGGCTGACAGACGGCCGTCCCGTCCCCATGGCGTTGTTGCATGATTGCGAAAGCTGGTTTACCGAAGCAGGCGTGAATTGCAATGCCAGAGCCGACGCGCAGATTGCGGCATCCGGATCACACGGTCGAATATGGCGATCGCGCGTCCCCGGAAAGGCCATAATGATATGCGCAACAAGCGGAGGCCGGACCTTGGCCTTCGTGCATCATGGGAGACGTGTGCTTGATAATGCGGTATTTCAACCCCAAAAATAATGCGTTCCGCTCTACGGCACTTGCGCTCACCTTGTCCGGGCTCGCCCTTGCGGGTTGCAACAGCAATTCGCTGCAGATGAGCGAGACCTTCCACAACGGATACGTGGTCGATGAACAGGCGTTGGCGCTCGTGCCCGTCGGTTCGAGCCGCGAACAGGTCGTCCTATCGCTTGGCACGCCGTCGACGACGCAAACCTTCGACGGCGAAGGCGAGGTGTTCTACTACATTTCCCAGACCCGGAAACGCTCCGTCGCGTTCATGAAGCAACGCCTGGTCGACCAGCATATCCTGGCGATCTATTTCGACAACGATGGCGTCGTCAGCCAGCGGGCGGACTACACGCTCCAGGACGGAAAGGTGTTCGACAACATTTCGCGCACGACGCCAACCGGCGGCAAGGACCTCACTTTCCTTCAGCAAATTCTGTCGGGCGGTGGTGGCGCTGCCAGCTCGGTGAGAAACATTTTTGGCGGCAGCTAAACGGTCTGCGGAATATCTGCTCACAAAAAAAAACCGCGGACCAAAATCCGCGGTTTTCTTTTGATCCGTTTTCCTGCCTTAGCCGGCGAGGATCGCCAGCAGCAGCAGAGCCACGATATTGGTGATCTTGATCGCCGGGTTCACCGCAGGACCTGCCGTATCTTTGTAAGGGTCTCCAACCGTATCACCGGTCACCGAGGCTTTGTGTGCATCGGAGCCCTTCAGATGGCGCACCCCGTCCTTGTCAACGAAGCCATCCTCGAAGCTTTTCTTCGCATTGTCCCAGGCGCCGCCGCCCGAGGTCATGGAGATCGCCACGAACAGGCCGTTGACGATCACGCCAAGAAGCGACGCTCCGAGAGCCGCGAAGGCCGACGCCTTTGAGCCGGACACGAACAGCACGCCGAAGTAGACAACGATCGGCGCCAGTACAGGCAGCAGCGACGGGATGATCATTTCCCGGATCGCCGCCTTGGTCAGCATATCGACCGCACGACCGTAGTCTGGCCGTTCGGTGCCCTGCATGATTCCAGGCTTGTCCTTGAACTGGCGGCGAACCTCCTCGACGATTGAGCCCGCAGCACGGCCGACCGCCGTCATGGCGATGCCGCCGAAGAGGTAGGGAATCAATCCGCCGAAGATCAGGCCCGCGACGACATACGGGTTCGACAGATCGAACGAGATGTTGCCGAGGTCAGCGAAATACGGATAGTCCGCCGGATTTGCCGCATAGTAGCGCAGGTCGAAGGAATAGGCGGCAAACAGCACCAGCGCGCCGAGGCCTGCCGAACCAATCGCATAGCCCTTGGTCACCGCCTTGGTGGTGTTCCCAACAGCGTCGAGCGCATCGGTCGACTTGCGCACCTCTGGCGGCAGGTGGCTCATCTCGGCGATACCACCGGCGTTATCCGTCACGGGACCGAAGGCATCCAGCGCGACGATCATGCCAGCGAGGCCGAGCATGGTGGTCACTGCAATCGCCGTGCCGAAAAGGCCTGCCAGCAGATAGGTGAAAATGATGCCGCCGACGATGACGATTGCCGGCAAGGCTGTCGATTCCAGAGAAACAGCCAGACCCTGGATGACGTTGGTGCCGTGACCGGTGACCGATGCCTGGGCGATGGAGTTGACCGGCCGCTTGTTGGTTCCGGTGTAGTATTCCGTGATGACAACGATCAGCGCCGTGACGACAAGGCCAAGGATGCCGCACAAGAAGAGGTTCCAGCCGGTTATGTCGGTCTCTCCAACGATGCCGATGGAGCCCCAGCCAATGGTCAGCGATGTTGCCGCACCCAATCCCACGATGGACAAGAGGCCGGTGACGATCAGGCCCTTATATAGAGCGCCCATGATCGAGCCATTTGCGCCGAGTTTGACGAAGAAGGTGCCGACGATCGACGTCACGATGCACGCGGCGCAGATGGCCAACGGGTAAAGCATCGCCGTCTCGACGACCGCCGTACCGGCGAAGAAAATCGCCGCCAGAACCATCGTCGCGACCACGGATACCGCATAGGTTTCGAAAAGGTCGGCCGCCATGCCGGCGCAATCGCCGACGTTGTCACCGACATTGTCGGCGATGGTGGCGGGATTGCGTGGATCGTCCTCGGGGATGCCGGCCTCGACCTTTCCGACAAGGTCACCGCCCACATCCGCACCCTTGGTGAAGATGCCGCCGCCGAGACGAGCAAAGATCGAGATCAACGAAGCGCCGAACCCGAGCGCAACGAGCGCATCGATGACTTCACGAGACGAGCTGGCGTGGCCGAGCACAGATGTCAGGATGAGGTAATAAATTGAGACGCCGAGCAACGCGAGGCCCGCGACCAGCATGCCCGTGATCGCGCCGGACTTGAACGCGATATCCAGGCCGGCTGCAAGACTCTGTGATGCTGCCTGTGCCGTCCGCACATTGGCCCGCACCGAGACGTGCATTCCGATAAAACCGGCGACGCCCGAAAGAACCGCTCCGATCAGGAAGCCAAAAGCCGCGGTGGCGGACAACAGGACCCATGCCGCGATAAACACGACCGCGCCCACGATGGCAATCGTCATATATTGTCTGGTCAAATAAGCCTGCGCACCTTCGCGGATGAAACCCGCGATCTCCTGCATGCGCGCGTTGCCCTGATCGGCTGCAAGAACCGATCGTGTCGCCCAGATCGCGTACACGACCGATAGCAAACCGCACAGGATTACGCCTAAGGTAATCGTCATTCGCAATACCCTCCCGTATTGCCCGCGCCTCACTCATCGCGGGCGAACTTATCCGGACCCGACTCCCCCTCAGAAGCCGCCGGACGGGGGCGAGATTGCGTCGCGGTTTCCTTTGCGTCAAGCCCTGCCCAGCGAACCGATCAGAAGGGGGTCAAGCGGCTGCCTTGCGTGTGGAGGCACGCATCTGGAGGAAGACGAGGACAAGGCACGTGATGGCCACGGGCCATATGACGAGGTTCATGACAGACCAGCCGTAAGCGGTGAAGACCTTGCCGGAGGAGAACGACGACAGAGCGACAGTGCCAAACAGGATGATGTCGTGGAAGCCCTGAACCTTGTCTGCCTCCTGAGGACGATAGCTGGAAGCTACGATGGCGGTCGCACCAATGAAGCCGAAGTTCCAGCCGACCCCCAGCAGGATCAGGGCGAGCCAGAAATTCCATAGCTCAACGCCCATATGGGCGACAATGGCGCAAGCGATCAGGATGAGCAGGCCCATCGCAACGACCTTCTCGGTTCCGAACCGCGAAATCAGCATGCCGGTGAAGAAGCTCGGCGCGAACATGGCGATCACGTGCCACTGGATACCGAGTGTGGCGAGCTCGCTGGAAAAACCGCAACCAACCACCATTGCCAGCGGTGCCCCAGTCATCATGAACGTCATCAGCGCATAGGAGCTTATGCCGCAGATCATCCCCGTGATGAACCGCTGAGTCAGCACGATTTCCCCAAGAGACCGGCTGGGCAGACCATCGGCTGAACCGGCTGTGACATTGGCGGGAAGCTTCAGGAACGAGAGCACGCCGATGGCAAGCAGCATCAGCGGCACAAGACCGACGAAGGCCCCCGCGAAGGTGACCGGGGCCATCGCATCCTTCAGCCAGATCGCGAGCTGGGGGCCTACAATCGCAGAGACGATACCGCCGGCCAAGATCCACGAGATTGCCTTGCCCTTGTAGAAACTCGGCGAAGCATCCGCAGCCGCAAAGCGAATTTTCTGCGTAAAGCCGCCGGAGAGGCCGATCAGCACCAATCCGCTTGCGAAGACCCAGAAATTTCCCTGAAACAGGGCAAATGCGGCCAGCATCCCCCCGAGCGCACCCATCAGCGCGCCGAACATGAAACCGTGCTTGCGGCCAAAAAAACGCGCGGTGGCGGCTACAAGGATCGCCCCGAGGGCGACGCCGATATTGAACCCAGTGAGCGGGGCAGTCGCGAGCGATTTGTCAGCGCCAAGGAGCTGGAAGCCGGCCAGGCCGCCGACGGAAAACGCCATTGGAGCGGCGGAGCCGAGGATGGCCTGCGCTACGGTCAGAATCGCCACGTTGCGCCGCGCTTCGCCGAAGCGCGCGTCCATACCCGTCTGATCCGCAGTCGCCATTCGTGCCGTCCTGTCAGCCCTGCCGAACCTGCTTGGCAATCCTGTCCAAAACCGCGTTGACCAGCTTCGGCTCGTCTTCCTCGAAGAAGGCGCGGGCAATATCCACGTATTCGGTGACGATGACAGCCACAGGCACGTCCTTGCGCTCCAGGAGCTCGAACGTGCCTGCGCGAAGGATCGCGCGGACGGTGCTGTCGATGCGCGAGAGCGCCCAGTCGTCCTGGAGGGACTGGTTGATCAAGGGGTCGATGGATTTCTGGTCGCGCACGACACCGGACACGATCGAGCGGAACCACGAGGGATCAGCCTTCAGATAGGTGTCGCCGTCGAGTTCCTGTCCCAACCGGTGCGTTTCGTACTCCGCTACAATTTCGAGCACGCCGCTTCCACCGACATCCATCTGATAAAGGGCCTGCACGGCTGCCAATCGGGCTGCACCGCGCTGGTTTGCGGGCTTCACGCCGGAATTCTTGTCATCGCCGCTCATGGTTAGCCGCTCAGCTTCTTTTTCAGTTCGATCATTGTCAACGCGGCGCGGGCCGCGAACCCACCCTTGTCCTTATCGGTTCGGCGCGCCCTCGCCCAGGCCTGCTCGTCGTTCTCGACCGTGAGAATGCCGTTGCCGATCGGCAGAGACTCCGACACGGCGAGGTCCATCAGGGCACGCGAGGATTCGTTCGCGACAATATCGAAGTGGTAGGTCTCGCCGCGGATCACCATGCCGAGGGCGACAAACCCGTCATACTCCGTTCCGCCGTTGTCCGCACCGTCAAGCGCCATGGAGATCGCGGCCGGCACTTCGAGTGCCCCGGGAACAGTGACGATGTCATACGTCGCACCGACCTCATCGAGCGCGGCCTTCGCCCCCTCGAGCAGTGCATCGGACATGTCGTCGTAGAACCTTGCCTCGACGATCAGGAGATGCGGTGCGGATTTTCTGTTCGGCATGACCAGACCTTTTCGAACATGCGACGGAGTGCTTCGGCGCCCGGAGAGATCGCGGTCAAACCACGGCGGGCCATGAATGGCAAGTGTTTTTAGGCCCCGCGCGGCCAAATGCGGCTGGCCTAAGCCTTAACCTTATCCAAAGCCCCCTGAACGCCTGGTTTTCCGAGGTCCAGGTCCGCCACAAACGTGTCAAATTCCGGGCACGCCAAATGAACAATTTTTAATTATATTTCAGCTTGTTACGCCCTAAAAACGCGGCATCCGCGGCGCTATCTCAACAATGCAAGCGGGACACGCCTTGATGCGCCTCCCACTGGCTTCATTGAAAAGGAGAAAGACAATGAACCGCTTTGCAAAATTCACAGCCGCTACCATCATCAGCGTAACCTCGATCGCCGGAGCAAGCTTCGCCGCCAACGCAGCGCAGAATCTCGATGCGACGATCGCCCACATGAAGAGCCCGAAATTCACGGTCGAGACTGTCGACAGCCTTGACCGGAACAATCCGGACAGGGTGGCTCTTGAAGCGAAGAGCCCGACATCGGCGGAAGCACACGCACTGCAGGCTTCGATCATCGCAAACAAAGAGCTCAGCGGAGCGTTGAAGGCGCAAAAGGTGGAGATTGGCAACATCGTCGGCGCCGAGGAGGCAGCTGACGGCGGCCTGACCTTCTACGTTCGCTGAAACCGGACACACAGATAAAATAACCGCGCCTCCCCGGCACATCCGGGGAGGTGTTGCCGTCTCTGACGGAACCAAATCCTTCCATCGACTGTTGTTAGGGCGGCGAACACCTGCGGGTGTCACTTAACGACAGGAGGCTTATATGTTTCGAGGATTGTTGCTCTGGCTGATCGGTATTCCACTTCCGATCGTTATCGTGCTCTATTTCCTTTTCCTGCGCTAAAAACGCAGAAGCACTACCGTTTTGAAGCTGGAAATTCGGCGAGGCGGGCTGCATAGCGTGCCATCGTATCCACTTCAAAATTTACCATATCGCCAGCCTTTCGTTCGCCCCACGTCGTAACGTCGAGCGTATGGCGGATCAGCAAGACGTCGAAGTCGCAACCGTCAACCGCGTTGACGGTCAGCGAGGTGCCGTCAAGCGCGACCGATCCCTTCGGGGCAACGAATCGCGCAAGCGTTTCAGGGACACGCAGGCGAAAGCGCGTCGCATCCCCTTCCGCCACAACAGATATGATCTCTGCCTTGCCGTCGACGTGACCGGACACGATATGACCACCCAACTCGTCGCCGATCTTCAGCGATCTCTCGAGGTTGATGCGCGTTCCGCTCGTCCATGAGCCTATGGTCGTGAGGCGCAAGGCTTCTTCCCACGCCTCCACCTCATACCAACGCTCGTTCGAGCCTTCAGCCGGGAGCGCGGTTACCGTCAGGCAGGTACCGGAATGGGCGATGGACGCTCCCATGGCGATAGTTGTGGGATCGTAAGCTGTTTGGACCCGCAGGCGCACACCTTCATTGAGAGGTGTAACCGACTCGATCGTTCCCACATCGGTGACAATTCCGGTGAACATCAGGACGCTCTTTCATATTGCTGGAGAATATCCCCTCCGAGATTTTCCTGATGGAAAAGCTCGAAGCCGGCAGGAATATTGGTCCGCGAGACCGGCGATTCAATCCCGCCCGCACCGAGCGACACAGAACCGGTATAAAGATCGATCCGGTCAACATAATCCGCATCGAGAAAGGCTCGTGCAACGAACGCACCTCCCTCGACAATAAGGGTCGACAGACCACGCGCGGCCAGCTCGCCCAGCAATGAACGAAGATCGGCGACCGGCAACACCTCGACCCCGGCGGCCTGCAGGTCGGCGTGCTGTCGGGTGCCGGCGGCTTCGGGCTTACAAGCGACGATGACCGGCACCTGTCGGGCACTCTTGGCGAGCTTCGACGACAGCGGCAATCGCAATTGGCCGTCGAGTACGATCCGGACGGGGGATCGGTCTTCAAGACTAGGTAGCCGAACCGTCAACTCCGGATCGTCCGCAATCACGGTGCCAATGCCGACCAGGATAGCATCGCTGACCGATCGCAACCGGTGAACCTCGGCACGCGCGGCCGGGCCGGTGATCGCTACCTGCCCTGCGCCGCGCCGGCCGATCATGCCGTCTTGTGAAACGGCAAGCTTCAGAATCACTTGCGGGCGCTTTTTCGTCTGGCGCGAGAGGTAGCCGGCGAGCGCACGCCGCGCTTCCTTTTCCAGAACACCGGTGGTCACCTCGACGCCGGCATCAATGAGCAGCTTCAGCCCCCGTCCGGCGACGCGCTCGTCCGGATCGACCAGCGCGATCACAGCGCGCTTGATGCCGGCCGCGATCAGCGCGTTTGCACAAGGAGGTGTCCGACCGTAGTGAGAGCAAGGTTCAAGCGTGACATAGGCCGTCGCTCCCCTGGCCTTTTCGCCGGCGTCATCGAGTGCCTGTGTCTCGGCATGAGGACGACCGCCGACCGCCGTTACCGCGCGACCCACGACCTCTCCATGGCTGACGATGAGACATCCCACCGAGGGGTTGGTCGAAGTCTGGCCAAGATGTTCAAGAGACAGGCTTATCGCCTCGGCCATAAAACGCTCGTCCTCAGGACGCACGCTCACGCCTACTCAATCCCGCTGTCACGCGAGATCTTGGCGCTGATCTCCTTGATCAGGTTCTCGAAATCTTCGGCGTGGGAGAAGTCGCGATAGACCGATGCATAGCGCACGAAGCCGACGTCATCGAGGCTCTTCAGTGCTTCCAGCACCTGAAGGCCGATCTCCTCGGAGGAAATCTCGGTCTCTCCCGAGCTTTCCAGGCGACGGACAATCCCGGAGACCGCACGCTCGATGCGTTCATTGTCGATCGGCCGTTTTCGCAGGGCAATCTGGAATGAACGTACAAGCTTGTTGCGATCGAAGAGAACCTTGCGCCCCGTCTTCTTGACCACCATCAGTTCACGCAACTGAACGCGCTCAAAAGTCGTGAAGCGGCCACCACAGTCCGGGCAGATACGCCGCCGGCGGATGGAGGTATTGTCTTCCGCCGGGCGTGAATCCTTCACTTGCGTATCGTCGGAGCCGCAGAACGGGCATCGCATATTGCTTCAGACCCTCACATGTAGGGATACATCGGGAAGCGGCCGGTGAGCGCTACCACCTTGTCGCGAACTGCTGCTTCGACGCTGGCATTGCCTTCGTCCGAATTTGCGACCTTGAGTCCGTCGAGAACCTCGACGATCAGGTTGCCGATTTCGGTGAATTCCGCTTCCTTGAAGCCGCGGGTCGTGCCGGCCGGCGTGCCGAGACGGATGCCGGAGGTGACGAAGGGCTTTTCCGGGTCGAAGGGGATGCCGTTCTTGTTGCAGGTGATGTATGCGCGGCCGAGGCCGGCCTCTGCGCGCTTGCCCGTCGCGTTCTTCTTGCGCAGGTCGACCAGCATCAGGTGGTTGTCGGTGCCGCCGGAAACGATGTCGAGGTTCTGCTTGATCAGGGTCTCGGCCAGCGCCTTGGCGTTCTTCACGACCTGAGCTGCATACTCCTTGAATTCCGGCTTCAGCGCTTCGCCGAACGCAACCGCCTTGGCAGCAATAACATGCATCAGAGGGCCGCCCTGGAGGCCGGGGAATACGGCCGAGTTGAACTTCTTCGCCAGATCCTCGTCATTGGTGAGGATCATGCCGCCACGCGGGCCGCGCAGCGACTTGTGGGTCGTGGAGGTCGCGACATGGCAGTGCGGGAACGGCGACGGATGCTGGCCACCGGCGACGAGACCCGCGATATGGGCCATGTCGACCATCAGGTAAGCGCCGACTTCGTCAGCGATCTCGCGGAAGCGCTTCCAGTCCCAGATGCGGGAGTAAGCGGTACCGCCGGCGATGATCAGCTTCGGCTTGTGGGTGCGGGCCTTTTCGGCAACGTCATCCATATCGAGCTGGTGATCGTCTTCACGAACGCCGTAGGAGACGACGTTGAACCACTTGCCGGACATGTTGACCGGGGAACCGTGGGTCAAGTGACCGCCCGAGTTCAGGTCGAGGCCCATGAAGGTGTCGCCCGGCTGCAGGAGCGCCAGGAAGACCGCCTGGTTCATCTGCGAACCCGAATTCGGCTGCACGTTGGCGAAGTTGACGCCGAAGAGCTTCTTGGCGCGCTCGATCGCGAGTTCTTCCGCGATGTCGACGAACTGGCAGCCGCCATAGTAGCGCTTGCCCGGATAGCCTTCCGCATACTTGTTCGTCATGATCGAGCCCTGAGCCTCGAGCACGGCGCGGGAAACGATGTTTTCAGAGGCGATCAGCTCGATCTCGTGGCGTTGGCGACCAAGTTCCTTCTCGATCGCGCCAAAGATTTCCGGATCGGATTCGGCAAGCGGACGGGAGAAGAAGGCATCGGAATTCGACATGTCGCAGGCTCCTCGAAGGGTTGATGCTGAGGGGTCTTAGCGTTCCGTTCGTTGGAGGGCAATACGGGACGCGACATTTGCCGATCAAAGAACGATGTCGCAAACGACAATGCCTGACGTCATGTGGCAAACGGCTTTCCGTCCTGGTCCACGCCGCTGGTGTCACCGTGTCGGCCAAGGACTGCGACAATTTGATCGAGATTGCGGATCGTGACATCGCTCTGCGCGAAGGGGATGTCTATACCGTTCTCGTCGAACACGCGGTGTAGAGTATAGAGGAGATCCGATCGGGTCCCGATTTCGGTTCCGACATCCTTCAGGAAGCATCGTAACTCGAACTCGAGAGCGTTATTGCCGAAGCGCATGAAGAAGACCTGCGGCTCTGGCTTTGACAGGATCGCCGGATGTTCCCTTGCGGCACTCAGCATGAGTTCCCTCGCCTTCCCGACGTCGCTGCCGTAGCCGATCCCGACGGGAACAATCATTCTCCCGACATGCGAGCTCAGCGTCATGTTCTTCACCGTTCCGGCCACCAGATCGGCGTTCGGTATGATGACATCGTGGCGATCAAAGGTTTCGATACGCGTGGAACGAACGGCGATCTTCTTCACGATGCCCGAAAACCCGGATACCTCGATCCAGTCGCCCTCCTTGATGGGCCGCTCGACGAGAAGGATAATGCCAGACACGAAGTTCGAGACGACGGCCTGCATGCCGAAGCCGACGCCGACTGACAAGGCGCCAGCGATGATCGCGAGATTGGAAAGATCAAGTCCAGCCGTTGAGATGGCCAATAGGGCAGAAACAATAATGCCGACATAGCCCAGACCGGTCCTGATTGCATTGCGTCCGCCGGGATCAATCCGCGTCCTCGGCAATACGATTCGGTCCACGATCCGCTGGATCCAGCGCGTAATGAAAAGGCCGATGAGGAACGTGATTGCCAGAACGACAAGGACCTCCGGCGAAAGCCTTACGCCGCCGAGGTCGAAACCTTCGCGGACGATGCGCCAGGCTTCCGACACATCGGACACCCGCGCACCCCACGTGAGTGCAAGCAGCGGGATGACCGCTACGGTCAGGGCAAAACCGAGGAGGACCGAGACCAGTCCTGCGGTGGAGTTCGTGTCGCCGAGCGCCACGCGAACAGGGACCATGAGCGCGTGATGCACGATGTAAGCGAGACCCGCCAGCGCCAGGGTCCCAATGATCGGAGACATAACTTCGCTTCCGGCGGGAACGTAGCCGATCAACGCTCCCAAAAGCGAGACGACCGCCAATGCCTGTATCACTCTTGCCAGGAACGCGAGGAACTCGGGCCCGAGGGGCGTATCGTCCTCCGCTTGTACGGCGGCTCGCCTCTCAGCTGCAACCGCAAGCAAGACACGCGACAAGCCAGCCAACACGATGCAGCCGACAAGGATGCTGAAGCCCTTCAGCACCGATATACTGGCCGGAGCGAAGGCGAAGTCTTCAGCCGCACCGTCGACGATGGCTTCCTGTGTCAGCGCGAGCCCAAAAACCATAGCCAGCCAGTAGCAAGTTCGAGCGAGGCGGTCACTCAGTTCGACCAGACGGATCGAAGGCTGATTGGGCGCAAACAGGATATTGGCGATCCAGTTCATCAACACTAGGCCCAGGGCACCGGCCAGTACCCCGCCTGTCAAATTGACGGCGGTGGTAGGGCCGATGTCCAGAAGAACGACGGCAACAACGAACAAAGCGGCGCCCGAGGTCGACAGGACGAGCCGGAGAAGGTGAACCAGTGCAGCGTGCAGAAAAAAGCGGCCCGAACCAGGCCGTCCCCTCACCGCCCGCTCCAGCCTAACGAGCAGGACGTGGCCGAGCCAAAGCGGAAACAGTATGGCGCTGGCAATGAGAAGCAATGCCGGAATCAGTCGCTCCGACGTGAAATCTACATCCGTTCCCGTGAGCCGCAAGCTGCGACGGGTGTCGACCGCAATGCCCTCCATGTAACGGGCGAGGTCGGCGCCCGCCGACGTCCAGCTCGAAGGATCGAGTGGAGACGGTCCGCGTTCGAGAAGATCGGAGGCCGAGCGGGAGCGGACGAGCCTGTCAATCTCCTCGATCAGCACGTTGGCACGGGCATAAGCCTGCCTTGCCGAAAGAACGGGGTCTTCCGCCAGAGCGAGCGCGTTCGTGAGTGCCTCGCGGCGGCTCGCCACGTTGGCGGGTTCGCTTCCATCCTTTCCAGGTGGCGCTCCCAGCGTCAGAAGTTGCGCACGGATTGTCCGGACACTGATGCTGCCGCTGTTGGCCAGCGCCTCGGCTTCAGATCTCTGTCCGGCCAGTTCAGCCCGCAGTATTTCAAAGGCTTGCGTTGATGCCATGCCGCTCTGAAGAGCCTCTTCGGCCCTCTGGGCCGTTTGCTCCCAGGCCTCGAACTTCGCCTGACGATCCTCAGTTGCAAATGCTTGTGCGAGAACGACCGTCAGCGCAGCGATGAGGCAAAGCATCCCCCGTGCGAGGGACAAAGCCGACATCGATCCAAAGCCGCAACCTCTCACGCCCACGCGCCATCCTCCGTTTCGCAACGAACGGCAATCAAGCAGAACGACCACCGCCCGGCAAGACGAGAGCTGCCGATATCCCTAAGCCGATCGTGGCTCAAGAAGCATATGATGGCGGCACAACGAGAAACGGCGCCCTCTCGGACGCCGTCAACTTGGGAATGTTCGCGCGTTTATTGAGGAAGGAGATCGTCTTCCACGGACCCGGAAATCTGCTCGACACCGATATTCGTCTGCAGCGCCAATTCCTGGTAGCCGTCGAGCTGATAGATATCGTCGCGAAACTGAACGACACGGTCCTTGGCGGACCACGCGGTGATGTAGACGATATGAACAGGAACTTCCTGCGCAAGCGTGATCGGCGTGTTCACACGGCTCGCGATGACGCGCTCCATCTCCTGGCGCGACCAGCCGGGTGTTTCCTTCAGGAGCCAGACGTTCAGATCGCGGACATTCTGGACTCGAATACAGCCTGAGGATTCAAAACGAATGAGCTTGTTGAACAGCCCCTGCTGGGGCGTGTCGTGCATGTACTCGTTGTTCGGGTTGTGGAAGTTGATCTTCGTCGAGGACATCGCGTTGATCTTACCCGGATCCTGGCGGAACATCAGGTTCGGAGCCTTCTCCGCATTCCAGTCGACCGTTTCCGGCGCCACTTCCTGACCGTTGCCGTCAAACAGCCTGATCTGGTTGCGCGTCAGATAGGTCGGATCCTTCCGCATCAATGGAACGATGTCCTTCTCAATGATCGAGCGGGGGGCGGTCCAGTACGGGTTCAGAATAACTTCGTAGATCTTCGAGCTGATGGCATGCGTGGGGCGATCAATGCGACCGACGACCGCGGTGTTTCGCAGGGCAACACGGTCGTTTTCAACGGCTTCCACATAGGCAGCGGGAATATTGACCAACACATAGCGAGAGCCGAGGTCCGGCTTCATTTCCTGGAAGCGCTGCATGTTCTTGTTGAGTTGCTGCAGGCGGACGTCAGCCGAGACATTCATGGCCTTCAGCGTGAACTCGCCAAGCACACCATCTTCCGGCAGACCGTGGCGCGCCTGGAAGCGCTTCACGGCGCCATCGACGTAAGAATCGAAGCTGTCGGAGACGCCGGCCGACCGAGCCAAGTCTCCCGATATCATCAGGCGCTGACGCAAGACACGGACGGAGGGATCGACCACACCGATCTTCAGCTTGACACCCGGGTTGACCTGAGGCCAACCGCCATTTGCGACAATCGCCTGATAGTCGCCGATCGCCTGAAGCAAATTGAATTGGTTGCTTTCACTCAGGATCGGCGTGTTGGAATTGACTGCCGCGGTTACACGAGATGCCTTGGCATCGAACTGATCGTCCCAATTACCACGACGCGGCGCATTGATCACTTCGTCGATTGCGGTCTGAGCCATTGCGGTGCCGGCGACGGCCGACATAGCGGCTGTTGCGGCTCCGCGAAGCAAAGAGCGACGCGACAAGGCGACGAGTTCGAACTTATGCGACATATTTCCTACCGTTTCCCGAGCAGTGAGACCCAAGCCATAAGATGGCGTGGTTAACAAACAACGCATTGGCCCGCGACCGTTTTACGACTTGGCATTGGCAGGGCTGTCCCCACCAAACACATGTCTGCGGCTCTCATAGCAATATGGCCAATTCGTGTCACCTGGACGAGACTCACGAAGGCGTGTTGCGCCGGCTGGAGAAACGTGAGCAAGCCGGGCACGCAAAGCGCACCCGGCCCATCCTCCCTCTTAAAGGGACCGCCTAGAGGCGATAGAGAATCTGGTCGTTCCAGAACCGGTCGAGACGCTGAAGCAGCTTGTTCATCTCGGTGAATTCATTCTGGCCGATGCCGCCGACCTTCTGGATCGAACCGATATGACGCTCGTAGAGACGAGCAACCGTCTCGGCGATCTTCTGGCCTTCGTCCGTCAGGCTGATGCGAACGGAGCGGCGGTCGATGCGCGAGCGTTGGTGATTGATGAAGCCGAGATCGACCAGCTTCTTCACGTTGTAGGAAACGTTGGAGCCGAGATAGTAGCCACGCGAACGCAGCTCGCCGGCGGTCAGCTCCGAATTGCCGATATTGAAGAGCAACAGTGCCTGAACGGCGTTGACGTCCGAACGACCCTGACGGTCGAACTCGTCCTTGATGACGTCGAGCAGGCGACGGTGAAGCCGCTCGACGAGGTGAAGGGATTCGAGATAGAGCGAACGGATCGTCTCTTCCTGCGGGTCAAGCGTTGCCGCCTGCGGCTTGATCTTGGTGTTCATCGGTCTGCCTCACTGTTTGTTGTGGCGGTTGTTTTTTCTTCCCGCCTTGTGAGAGACCTTATCGAATGCCGATAAAATTCTATTTAAAACCTAGGCTTAACAGCACCTTACCGAGGCGTGCTCTTTCATCACGGTAAATCAAACCTTATTCAGTTGCGGGCGCTCCCGTCCTTCGAGCCAAATCGCGGCCCGGAAGATGATGTAGACGATCGCGACGACGCAGTGCATGACGATGACCAGGCGATTGACACCGTAGATGTCCGTCCAGAAACCGTACATGGCAATCTGCGTGCCCGCCGCAAGGACCCAGATCACGGGTCCCCAAGAGCCGGCAAGCCAGAGCCCGAGAGCGGCAACCGGGAAGACGACGGCGAGGCTGGCGCTCGCGATCTGCCAGGGAACGGTCAGGAGATCAAAGCGGCCATGGCCGCCGAGCGAATAGCCGACGAGCATCGCCCAGTACTGCAAGCCGAACCACAGGCACGTGACAGCGACGACCCGCAGAAAAATCAGGAAGAGCTTTCCCGTCAGTGTCGCTTGCGGAAGGTGTGAAGAATCATCGTCCATGCCGCGACAATAGGCGCGCTTCCCACGCCTTGCCAGATGGGTGGTTCGGCTTTGGAAAGCGGGAGCCGCGTGATATGCACCGTTCCCAAGGACAGTGCACAAGGACGGTCACCATGAACAAGACTCATCTGGTCGACGACATTACCGGCCATCGGCGGATGCGCCGCAACCGAAAGGCAGACTGGGTACGTCGGCTGACGCAGGAAAATCGCCTGACTGTCGATGATCTGATCTGGCCGATCTTCGTTGTGCCGGGTTCGAATATCGTCGATCCCATTCCCGCCATGCCGGGCGTCAACCGTCTGAGCCTGGACAAGGCGGTCGAGGCGGCCAAGGAAGCGGCCGATCTCGGCATCCCGGCCCTCGCCACCTTCCCAAACATCGAGATGGAGTTGCGCGACGAAACGGGGTCCCACATCCTTGAGGCCAACAATCTGATCAATCAGGTGACGGCGGCGATCAAGAAAGCCGTGCCCAATATCGGCATCATCACCGACGTCGCCCTTGATCCCTTCACGAGCCATGGCCATGACGGGATCCTCCGCGACAGCGAGATCGTCAACGACGAGACGGTCGACCAGATCGTCAGAGCTGCCGTAACGCAGGCGGACGCGGGTGCGGATATCATCGCGCCATCGGACATGATGGACGGTCGTGTCGGCGCCATCCGTCGCGGGCTGGATGCAGCCGGTCACCAGTCGGTCGGCATCATGTCGTATGCGACGAAGTTCGCCTCCGGCTTCTACGGGCCCTACCGTGAAGCCATATCGACCGGCGGGCTGCTCAAGGGGGACAAGAAGAGCTACTATATCGATCCGGCGAATGGCACCGAAGCGGTCCGTGATGCCGCTCTCGATGTCGAGGAAGGCGCTGATATGCTGATGGTCAAGCCCGGCCTGCCCTATCTCGACATATGCTGGCGCCTGAAGGAAGAATTCGGTCTACCGGTCTATGCCTACCAGGTGTCCGGAGAGTATTCCCAGATCAAGGCGGCCGCGGCCAACGGCTGGCTGGACGAAGAACGCGCGATGATGGAAACGCTGCTCTGCTTCAAGCGCGCCGGATGCGACGGCATCTTGACGTATTTCGCGCCGGCCGTGGCGCGCTTGCTGGCAAAATAGCGACGGAGCGGGGCTCGGGCATTGCGCGGACGCCGGCCACCCACCATATCGGAGAAAACCGAGAAGGAGATAGTGATGGCCCTCGACCCCAATCCTGCTTATGCCGCACCCGACGACTGGCGCGCCTATAGCGGAGTACTGTCGCGGCGCGTGTTCGCATTCATCATCGATTACATGATCGTCGCCCTGCTCTGGGTACCGGCGGCAGTGGTCGTGTTCTTTCTGGGCATTCTGACGCTGGGCCTCGGCTGGATGCTCTATCCAATACTCTTCTTCATCGTGGCGGGCCTCTACTTCGGCGTTTCCCTTGCCGGCCCCTCGCAGGCGACAGCGGGCATGCGCGCGATGGGGATTGCAATGGTGCGGCTCGACGGACGAAAGCTGGACTTCATCACGGCGATCGCGCATCTGGCTCTCTTCTGGATACTGAATTCCGTGCTGACGCCGCTGATTCTGCTGGCGGGTCTCTTCATCGAACGCTCCCGGCTGGTTCATGACCTTTTGCTTGGAACAGCCATGGCGCGGACGTACTAGTCTTTTGTACGGCGTACCGACCGCATCAAAAGTACCACGCCTGTAATGACACAGTTGACGTTTTGCTATCTTGCTCCATGGTATTGTCAGATCAGGCGCGATCCATGATGCCGACCGGAGCCCGATGAACACGCAAACGACGCTATCTCCGCAGTTCTACCTGACGGCACCAGCCACCTGCCCCTACCTGCCTGGCAAGATGGAGCGGAAGGTTTTTACGCATCTGATCGGTCCACGTGCCAACGAGATGAATGACCTGCTGACGCAGGGCGGATTCCGCCGGTCACAGAACATCGCTTACAGGCCGGCCTGCGAATTGTGTCGCGCCTGCGTGTCTGTCCGGATTCTCGCGGATGAGTTCGAACCGACGAAATCAATGCGTCGGGTGCTTGCCGACAACAGCGACCTGGTCTCCACGGTATACCCTGCGCAGCCCTCGACAGAGCAGTTCTCGCTGTTTCGTCGGTACCTCGACCACCGGCACCAAACGGGCGGCATGTCAGACATGTCGGCGCTCGATTATGCGATCATGGTCGAGGATACGCATGTGCAGACCCGGGTGATCGAATACCGGAAGCGCCGACCACAGGATTCCCCGATAGACCAGAAGGGCGAACTGGTGGCGGTTGCGCTATCGGACATGATGGGCGACGGACTGTCGATGGTCTATTCGTTCTTCGATCCGACCCTCACGAAGCGCTCCCTGGGGACGTATATGGTACTCGATCACATCGAGCGGACCCGCAACCTCGGTCTGCCCCACGTTTACCTTGGATACTGGGTCAACGGCTCGCGGAAAATGGGCTACAAGACCCGCTTCTTGCCGCAAGAACATCTCACCATGCAAGGATGGGAACGTTACCTTCCGGACGAGGCGATGGCCGACGGCGTCGAAGCGGAATAGCGCTCCAAAAACCTGATAGCTGCACTTTGCCTAGGTGCGAATCACGTCCGCCACCGGCCGGCGTGGGGAGAAGGGAAGCACATCCGCATACCCGAACCGCAAGACGACATCGGGTCGGAGCCCCCTTAATCTGGCCATCTCGGCGAGAGCGAGGCGAAGCTCCGCGACCTCCAAGGGCTGGTTGACGAAGGCCGTCTTCAGGCCGAGGGCAGTGGCCGCAAGGCAGAAGCGCTGGCAAGATCGTCCGACAGAAATCCAGCCCGCCGGGTCCGCCTGTTCCGCCGCCAAAACGGCGACGCCGGCGGAACTGTCCATCTGTCTGGCGTATTTGTCCGCCTCACCCGACTTTGTAAAAGCAAGGCGGAACGCGAGTGGCCCAAGCCACTCAGGAAGAGACGGATTTCCAGTCGTTGCCGAATAGAGCCCATCACCCGCCGACATCGCATGGGAGGGGCTGAACCGGAGCCAATGCAACAACTCTCGGACGAAGGCAGGGTCGTCCATCTGCCGATTGTTCCCCTCTATGACGAGATCACGGACAAGGTCGATGCGTGCCCGGTCAGTCAGGAGCGAGAGGCTGACGCCGTTGATCCGCGAAGCGCGTCCAAGCGTGGCGAGGCGTTCGGTACTGACGGCCGCACCGGAATAGACGGATCGCGTTGATTGCCGGAACGGGATGGCGGCAAAGAGCGCCTGGTCGAGCGGATCGATCGCCGCACTGGTATCCTCCAGGACAACCGATACACCACCTGCCCCCTGATCCAGCAGATTTACCGTCGTCGAAAGACCACGATTTTCGATGGCAAGCAGGAGATTTTCCAAGGCGCAGCCGAGGCTCACATAGAGATGATGGTCATCCGGATCGACGACTGGAGTCCGGCGTTCAACGTCCGGAACGATATCTATCGTGTTTCCCTTGATTGAGAACAGCCAGGGCTGCGTATTGTGTCCATTGGCAGCAAGGCAGGCGTAGCGGATAAAACCCGCCATGCCACTTCCGTCCAGGGGTGCTCTTAGAGCCGCCGCATAGTCGCTGTATCGCTGACTTTCACGGCTCGCCAAGACAGCCGTTCCACCCACTCCCAGCGCCAACACCCCAGCCGTTGCCGATAACAAAGCTCGTCTCGTCGGCATGTCCTGTCCTTTTGCCCGCATCGCGCAGCCAAAAATGCGCCGCCGCGAGACAGATCGCCATGACCTTGGTCAAATCGTGACCACACACGGCTCAGGACACCAATACGCCTATCTCAGCCGTCGAAACGGCCGCTGCGCGGAAAGCCTTTCGGAACGGCTCGCCCTGCCGAGGCACGGTCGCCCATCCATTCCAGCAGTTCATCTTTCGTCTTCGAGAACGTTCGACCGGCGGTGTCGATCCAAGTGAGCCCATCGGCCATCGCGAAGCACTTCACGTCGGAGATGCCGCCGTCCTTGTAGCGCTGCAGGCGGACGCCCTTGCCGCGGCTCATCTCGGGCATTTGCGTCAGCGGGAACACCAGCAGCTTGCGGTTTTCACCGACGACCGCGACATGATCACCCGATACCGGCACCACGAGCTTCGTTTCGTCCGGCATGCCAACGTTCATGACCTGCTTGCCCTTGCGGGTATTCGCGACGATCTCGCTTTCCGGCACAACGAAGCCGTTTCCGGCCGTCGATGCCATCAACAGCTTCCGGTTCGGGTCGTGGACGAAAGCCGTCAGCACGTCCTGATCGTTTTCCATGTCGATCATGATGCGCAACGGTTCGCCATGGCCGCGCCCTCCGGGCAGCTTGTCGCCGCCGAGCGTATAGACCTTGCCGCCTGTCGTCACGAGGATGATCTTGTCTGTGGTCTGGGCAGGGAATGCGACCTTCAGCGCGTCACCTTCCTTGAAGGTCAGGCTCGACGTGTCGGAGAGATGCCCCCTCAGAGCACGGATCCAACCCTTTTCGGACACGACAACGGTGATCGGTTCCTTTTCGATCATTGCCTGCTGGATGGCCTCGACGTCCGCCTCGGGCGCATCGGCAAAGGCGGTGCGGCGGCGGCCGAGTTCGGTCGCCTTGGCATATTTCTTCTTCACCTCGCCGATTTCCCAGGAGATCGTCTGCCATTGCTTGGCATCCGAGGCGAGCAGCGATTCGATCTCAGCCTTTTCGGCAGACAATTCGTCGTGCTCCTTGCGGATTTCGAACTCCTCGAGCTTCCGCAAATTGCGCAGCCGCATGTTGAGGATCGCTTCAGCCTGTACGTCGGTCAAATCCCATTTCGCGATCATCACCGGCTTCGGCTCATCTTCCTCGCGGATGATACGGATCACCTCGTCGAGGTTCAGGTAGGCGATCAGCAGGCCGCCGAGGATTTCGAGGCGGCGATCGATCGCAGCAAGGCGGAACCTCGAACGACGGATCAGCACGTCCTTGCGGTGACCGAGCCATTCGACGAGCACGTCGCGAAGGCCCATGACCTTCGGCACCTTGCCCTGGGACAGCACGTTCATATTCAGCGGAATGCGGCTTTCAAGCTCGGAGAGCCGGAACAGCGATTCCATCAGGAGCGTCGCGTCGACCGTTCGGCTCTTCGGAACCAGGACGACACGCACGTCTTCGGCCGACTCGTCGCGTATATCCTCAAGAAGCGGCAGCTTGCGAGCGATGAGAAGCTCGGCGATCTTTTCGATCAGGCGCGATTTCTGAACCTGGAAAGGAATCTGCGTGATGACGATCTGGTAGCCACCGCGGCCAAGATCCTCGAGTTCCCATTTCGCCCGCACGCGGAAACCACCGCGACCGGTGCGGTAGGTCTCGAGCATGCTCTGGCGGCTCTCGATGATCACGCCGCCCGTCGGGAAGTCCGGTCCCTCGATACCGCCACGCTGCGGGTTTGCGGGGTCGAACAAGAGTTCCTCAACCGGCGCGTCCGGATTCTTGATCAGATGAAGCGCGGCGTCGCAGATCTCGTGCACATTGTGCGGCGGAATAGAGGTCGCCATGCCGACGGCGATGCCTGACGCGCCGTTCGCCAGCAGGTTCGGGAATGCACCAGGCAGGACGACGGGTTCGTCGTCTTCCTCGTTATAGGTAGGCCGGAAATCGACAGCGTCCTGGTCGATACCTTCCAGAAGAAGCGCTGCAACATCGGTCATGCGGGCTTCGGTGTAACGATAGGCTGCAGCGGCGTCGCCATCGATATTGCCGAAATTGCCCTGACCGTCGACGACCGGGTAGCGCTGCGAAAAATCCTGGGCCAGTCGCACCAGCGCATCGTAGACGGACTGGTCGCCATGCGGGTGGAACTTACCGATGACGTCGCCGACAATACGCGCGCATTTCTTGAAAGCGGAGTTGGGCCGGATGCCCATCTCGCTCATGGCATGAATGATGCGTCGGTGAACCGGCTTCAAGCCGTCACGAACGTCCGGAAGCGCCCGGTGCATGATGGTCGACAGCGCATAGGCCAGATAGCGCTCTTCCAGCGCGGCCCGCAGATTGATCGGCTCGATATTGTCTCCGCCCTCGCCCGGCGGTTCAAGGTTTTTTCCCATGATTCCTGCCTAGCCGAGAAGCCTTCAGACGGCAAGAAAATCGACCAAACGCCCTGTGGATGAAGGGTGTACCAGACGTCACAGCCACAATGGCGGCACGATGGGGTGATTTCAAAAGCGGTGGAAGTCGACAAGCAGCCAGTATATTGCTTGCGCCAGATAGAACAGTTCAGCCGATCAACAGAGGACAGCCCTATGATCCGTGCACCAAAAGTCACCGCCCTGCTTGCAAGCGTCGCGCTTGTTGGAAGCCTTTCACCCGCATTTGCGCTGGACGGACAGGATCTGCTGAACAAGATCAATGCGATCTACGGTCCCGATGGAGGGACGGTGAAGGCCCAGTCCGTCGAGGTTGACGGCAGCAACGTGGTCCTCAAGGGCGTCAGCATCACCCCGGTCGGACCGGACGCAAAGCCGCTTGATATCGGTGAACTGACCCTCCAGGACGTAACAGAAGAGGATGGGGGTGCCTATCACATCGGCCTGCTCGAGTTTCCGGACATCGATATGACGCAGGACAAGGCGTCCATCAAGGTCAGCGATCTCTACCTTTCGGGAATATGGATTCCCGGCGACGTGACGACGGGCGACATCAATTCGCTCCCCATCTACGAGGAAGCCCATAGCGGTCCGATCTCCATCAGCGTCGACGGCAAGGAGGTGTTCTCCATGCAGGAAGCTACCGGCACAATGGAAACCAGCGAGGACGAGACGACGTTGTCCTTCGCGGGTGACATCACGGGCATCAAGGCTGACCTCTCCACAGTGGAGGACGCCAAGGCCAAGGAAACCATTCAAGCCCTGGGACTGGAGTCGATCGACGGCAACGTTACCATGGCCGGCAGCTGGGAAGTGCCGACGGGCACGATCGAAGTCGAAGAATACGCCTTCGAGTTTGCCAATATCGGCACCCTCAACCTCGCTTTCAGCCTGTCGGGCTACACGATGGACCTGATCAAGCAGTTGCAGGAAACCTCGCGACAGATGCAGTCGCAGCCTGGCAACGAACAGGCACAGCAGGCGGCGGGCCTCGCCATGTTGGGCCTGATGCAGCAAATGTCCTTCAACAGCGCTGAAATCAGCTTCGATGATGACGGCATCACAAAGCGCGGGCTGGACTTTGCCGGCAAACAGCAGGGCACCAGCGGGGAGCAGATGGCGCAGATGGTCAAGGCCATGGTTCCGGTGCTGCTTGGACAATTCAAGCTCGCCGAACTGCAGGCGACAGTACCGGCAGCCGTAAATACCTATGTCGACGATCCGCAGAACCTAACGATCAGCCTGGCACCGGAAAAGCCTGTCCCCTTCCCGATGATCATGGGTGCCGGCATGGGTGCACCTGAGACGCTTCCGAAATTGCTCGGCGTTACCGTCACGGCAAACGAGGAATAAAAAGCCGCCATTCCGGATGCGCCCCGCGGGAGCTTTCATTGCCCGTCCTGCGGGGCGCACCTCTCGATCGACGGTGCGACGCCGAAGCCGGAAACCTCGACTTGACCCACACGTGGAAGGCGTTAAACCGAAGCGGCAAGCGCCCACGAATGGATGAAATATGCTCTCCTGGCTTAACCGGCCCGTCGAAATCGAAGAAAAGTTGCGCGGTCGGAATTTCGTTCCCGCGCACGCAGCCTACTATAGGCAGAAATCCGGCAATCCACTCAGCCTTATCCTGCAGGCACGTACGGATTTTCTTTCGGTCTGGCGCAAGCGTGACTATACCGACCACGTCGCGTCGAACAAACTCCTTGGACGGCAGCTTGTCGTCGTCAATTCGCCGGATGCGATCAGATATGTCGTGGCAAAGCGCCACGAGAATTTCGAGCGGAAGAGCCCGCAGATGCGGAGGGCTCTGGAGTATCTACTGGGCGACGGGCTGTTCATTTCGGATGGCGAGACCTGGAAGCAGCGACGCTCGCTCGTCAATGACATCGTCCACAAGAACCGCGTGCCCGCCTTTGGTCCCGTCATGGAGCAGACGGCCGGAGAACTTGTGCAGAGATGGTCCTCTCTCGGTGCCGGCGCGGAGGTGAACGTCCTGCACGAGATGGCGGGCCTGACGGCGGAAATCATCTCCCGCAGCGTCTTCGGCAACAATCTCGGCAAGGACAGTGCCGACGCGGTGACTGACAGTTTCACCAGCTATCAGGCGCTGATCGATTCCATCAACATCGGCTACTTTTTGGGATTCGACGAAGGTCTGCCGGTGTTGCGAACTCCTTCTCTCCGCCGGTCGGTCAAACGCATTCACCAGATCATCGACAAGGTTGTGGAAGATCACCTTGCGGGTCGAGGCGACCATAACTCAATGGTCGAGTTGCTGATCCGCCGGCAGCAGAAGAACCCCGAACTCAACCTGGACATGGTGGCGCTGCGAAACGAGGCCGCGACCATTTTCATGGCCGGTCACGAGACGACGGCCGCGACGCTGACCTGGGCCTGGTACCTGCTCTCCAAGGCGCGTTGGGTTGAGAAGGAAATCCATGCGGAGATCAAGCGGGTCTGCGGAAAACGCGCGCCGACGATCGATGATGTTCCGCAACTTGAATGGTGCCGCGCCGTGATCGAGGAGACGCTTCGTCTCTATCCGCCGGTGCCGATCCTTGCCCGTCAGACGAAGGAGGCGGACCGCATCGGCGACATCGACGTCAAGCCCGCTTCGCTGGTCCTGATCGTGCCGTGGATCCTGCACCGCACGGCCAGCCTCTTCGAAAAGCCGCATCATTTCCTGCCGCAACGCTTCCTCGACGGTAAAAGGCCAATCCCCTACAGCTATGTGCCGTTCGCGGCGGGTCCCCGCGTCTGTCCCGGGTTGCAGTTCGGGCTCACGGAAGCGATCCTGTGCCTTGCCATACTCGCGCAACGCTTCGTCGTCAGGGTTCCCGACGAGCACAAGGTGGAACCCCAGTGCCGTCTGACGCTGCGGCCGAAGGGCGGGCTGCCGGTCACCCTGCATCCCCGTCGATAAAGGACGTCCCATGGCAGACGAGAAGACCCCGAAGACGATCGATCTCGCAAAGCGCAAGGCCTGGGTCTACGAAAAGGAAGCCGCTCCGGGTCTGGCAGACCTTTTCGCCGGCGGCGAACGTTCCGGCCGGTTTGTCCGCTACTGGGTCTCCGATAATGTCTGGAACGCACTGCATCTCATCGGGCATTTCGGCCTCAAGCTTCTGCCGATGGACGCCTGCTCCGCCTTTGGTGCCAAGCTCGGCGTCTATGCGATCCCGCGTTTTCACAAATCGGCTGAGAAACGGGCGCGTGCGACGATCGCCAAGCTGCGTCCTGACCTCTCCAAAGCCGACCAGGACAAGCTGTTTGTCGAGAACTGCCGCACCCAAGGCCGTTTGATGACGGAATTTTCCGTGGTCAACCGACTGGCAACCCATCCCGAACGGATCGAGGTGCATCACCTCGAATGGGTAACCGAGGCAGCCAAACGCGGTCCTGTCATCTTTGTCGGCATGCATCTGGGAAACTGGGAGATCGGCCCGCTTGTGCTGCAGCGCGCCGGTCTCGTCCCCTATATCAATTACACGCCTCCACCGGGTCGAGCGAAGGCCTGGATTTCCGAGCGCGTGCGTCGGAAGAATGGCCTCAACTTTTTGCCTCCGGGCCTGGAGGGGATTCGGCCGGCCGTGCGGGTTCTCAAGAGCGGCGGCATCGTCTCGGCCTTCTGCGATGAGGGCGTGAACGGCAAAATCCGTGGACCTCTGTTTGGGCGAAAACCGCATCTGGAAGGAAATCTGGCGATGACGATCCGTCTCGCGCGGATGACAGGCGCGACGATCTGCCCGTGGTACAATCTGCGGACAGACGTCTTCCGTTTCGTCTGCCGAGCCCTGCCCCCGATCACGCTTCCGCCAGAACAGAAATCCGGGGAGCGCCTGCTGGAGGACATCCAGTTGCTGAACGATGCGATCGAGGCCGTGATCCGGCAACACCTGGATCAATGGTTCTTCCTCGACAACGCGCTGCCGAAGAGCTGATAGCAAAAAGCCCCGCGAAGCAGATGCTTTGCAGGGCTTTTCGAATGCTTCACAGCAAGACGTGTCAGTCCTTCTTCTGCGGCGGGATTACCCGCAGCGCCAGTTCGCGCAGCTGTGTCCGCGTCGCTTCCGAAGGCGCGTTCATCAGGAGGTCCTGGGCCTGCTGGTTCATCGGGAACAGCGAGATTTCACGCAGGTTCTTGGCACCTACCAGCAGCATGACCACGCGGTCGATGCCGAAGGCGCAACCGCCGTGCGGAGGCGCGCCGTACTGGAAGGCACGATACATGCCTCCGAAGCGCTCCTCGACATCGGCCTGCGACAGACCGACCTTTTCGAACGCCTTCACCATCAGTTCCGGCGACTGGTTACGGATCGAGCCCGAGGCGATCTCGAAGCCGTTGCACACCGCGTCGTACTGATAGGCCTTCAGGCTCAACGGATCTTCAGTCGTCAACGCTTCAAGGCCGCCCTGCGGCATAGAGAAGGGGTTGTGCGCGAAATCGATTTTCTTCTCTTCCTCGCTCCATTCGTAGAACGGGAAGTCGACGATCCAGCACATTTCAAAGCGGTCGCGATCAACGAGGTTCAGTTCCTCGCCGGCGCGCGTGCGGGCTTCGCCCGCGAACTTGTAGAACTTAGAGGGTTCGCCAGCGACGAAGAAGCAAGCATCCCCCGCGTCCAGACCGAGTTGCTGGCGGATCGCCTCCGTACGCTCCTCGCCGATATTCTTGGCGAGCGGACCGGAGCCGCCGACCTTACCCTCTTCTTCCTTCCAGAAAATGTAGCCGAGGCCAGGCTGGCCCTGCTGCTGGGCCCATGCGTTCATACGGTCGCAGAACGCGCGCGAACCGCCGGTCTTGGCGGGGATCGCCCAGATCTCGACTTTCGGGTTCGCTGCAATCATTCCGGCGAAGACCTTGAAGCCCGAGTCGCGGAAGTGCTCGGTCACACCTTCCATGACGATCGGGTTGCGCAGGTCCGGCTTGTCGGAGCCGTACTTGCGGATCGCGACGTCGTAGGGAATGCGCGGCCATTCCTTGGTAACCGGCTTGCCGTCGGCGAACTTCTCGAACACCGCCGTCATCATCGGCTCCATCGTGTTCCAGACGTCTTCCTGGGTAACGAAGCTCATCTCGACGTCGAGCTGATAGAATTCGCCGGGAAGACGGTCGGCGCGCGGGTCCTCGTCGCGGAAGCACGGCGCGATCTGGAAATAACGGTCGAAGCCGGCAACCATCAACAGCTGCTTGTACTGCTGCGGGGCCTGCGGCAGGGCGAAGAACTTGCCCTGATGGATACGCGAGGGCACGAGGAAGTCGCGGGCGCCTTCCGGCGAGGATGCCGTCAGGATCGGCGTGGAATATTCCGCAAAGCCGGCATCGGCCATGCCGGAGCGCATCGCGGCGATGATCTGCGTGCGTTTGACGATGTTCCGGTGGAGCGTCTCACGACGCAGGTCGAGGAAGCGGTACTTGAGGCGCACGTCTTCCGGATAATCAGGCTCACCGAAGACCGGCAGCGGCAATTCCTTGGCGGCCGAGAGAACCTCGATCTCCTGAGCATAGAGTTCGATCTCGCCGGTCGCCATGTTCTTGTTGACCGTGTCTTCGGAACGCGCCTTCACCAGACCATCGATGCGAATGACCCATTCGCCACGTACGGCTTCAGCCGTCTTGAAGGCCGGGCTGTCCGGATCAGCGACCACCTGCGTGATGCCGTAGTGGTCCCGAAGATCGATGAACAACACGCCGCCATGGTCGCGAACGCGGTGAACCCAGCCGGACAGGCGGATGGTGGAGCCGACATCGGACTTGCGAAGGGCGGCGCAGGTGTGGCTGCGGTAACGGTGCATGGTTTTATCCTGCATATTTCTTGATGGTGATCCGGCAAGGGCACGGATTCTGCGGGCACTTTAAATCGCGCGGACAAGCGCACGGCGAACCAAATTTGTCAAGGCTGATCCCCCAGGTAGGACGAGGTCCGACAGGTACGAGAAGGTGCCGCGTGCATTATGCATTCGCGCATAACGTGATGCCACAGGCGGTGATTGTCGGGCGCTGCCGCCTGAAATAGAAGCGCATCCACGGTCATCGACAGGCCACAGGCATTCGGCCCTTCGTCGATCCTTCCCCCCAATCCACCGAGAAGAAGCGGTGCGCCGGGCAACGTCTGACGCACGGATGAACTGTGGAATCGACCGGGAAGAGAGCGGTCTTTAGGCTATTTTTAGGAAGCGTATTCCTGCGAGCTTTCATATCGGTGCCCGCAAAGCTAGGCCTGTGCAGTCGCGAGCGACGCAGAGCCAAGCCACTTGATCGGCCTGCAAAGCTCATGACGCCCTTGTTTGCCGTGACTCGTGGCGCTGCCCCTTAATTTAAACCCGATCATATCCCCGGCGCGTGAAACGTCCGCGGATTTCTGGAGAGCGAAATGTCATCGAATGCCACCGCAAGCGACCTCCTCATTGTCGATTCCAGCACCGCCATGTTGTGGCACACCTCGACAACCGCCCTCCAAGACGGAGGCTGGATCACGTCATGGACGGTCGAAGGTGAGGACACGACAGCGCTCTACCAGCAGCGCTTCGCTGCTGGAGGCGCACCCGTTGGAGAGCGCGTCACTGTTTCCGCCGGCCATTTCGAGTATATCGAGGGCGCGAAGGCCACGACGCTTAGCGACGGCGGCTGGGTGCTGACCTGGAGCGCATCGCTGGACGACCAGACCTCCGAAATCTACCAGCAGCGCTTTTCGGCGGACGGCGTCGCCATCGGCTCGGCAGCACAAATAAACACGTTCACGGCCGACGAGCAGTATTTCCCCGAGGTCACGGCCCTGGCGGATGGCGGATGGGTCGTGTTGTGGCACTCCTACGGCCAGCCCGACGGCGATGGTATCGATATTGCGATGCAACGTTTCGATGCCTCCGGTCATGCCGTTGGCACCGAGAGCCGCGTCAACACAACCACAGCCGGCGCCCAATACGCTCCGACGATCACCGCTTTGCCCGATGGTGGCTGGGTTGTGACCTACAAGCATGCCGGCATGTCGCTGGATATCTATCAGCAGCGTTTCGATAGCAGCGGGCGAGCATCCGGCGGAGAAATCAATATCACCGCTGGCTCCAACGGTTCTTTCGGCGAACCGTCGGTCACCGCGCTCAGCGACGGCGGATGGGTCGTGTCATGGGGATTGAATGCCAATGATGAAACGCCGGACGGCATATATTTCCAGCGCTACGACCGTCATGGCGAGGCCGTTGGCGAGGAGGTTCTCGCCAACAGCGCGTCGTCAGGATACATCACATCCTCGGTATGCGCCCTGCCGGACGGAGGCTGGATCGTAGTATGGGCTGGCCAGGATAGCGACGGTGTGCCTGGACATTTCCAGCAGCGGTTCGACGCTGACGGTCAGAAAGTGGGAACAGAAACCTCCGTGCTGAGCCAGCCAGGCGTCAGTCAAATGCTACGGGGCTCAACCACGACGCTGGCGGACGGCACATGGATCGTGACGTGGATCACCCATCACGCCAACGGAAGCTACCAACTCCAGCAACGCCATTTCGCGCCTGATATCGAAGGCGACGGCCTCAGCAACGTGCTGACGGGATCGGCATGGGATGAAACTATCATCGGCCACGGGGGCAACGACCAGTTGAACGGCGGCGCAGGTGCCGACACCTTGATCGGTGGCGCCGGCAACGATCTCTATATCGTCGACAACAGCGGTGACCGCGTCCAGGAACTGGCCAATCAGGGCGTCGACAAGGTCCATTCCTCTATCAGCTTCAGCCTGGCAGCCCTTGGCTCGGTGGAGAATCTGACGCTGACAGGTAGTTCCGCCATCAACGGCACCGGCAACGCTCTTGCCAATGCGATCACCGGCAACAATGCGGCAAACACCCTCAACGGCGGCGCCGGTAACGACGTCCTCAAGGGCGGCGGCGGCAACGACAAGCTGATCGGCGGAACCGGTAACGACACCATGGCTGGGGGAACCGGAAACGACACCTACTATGTCGATTCCTCCCGCGACGTGATCCAGGAGGCGAGCGCACAGGGAACCGACAAGGTCATCTCCACAGTCTCCTACTCCATCGCCAAGCTCGGCAATGTCGAGCACATCTCGCTTTCCGGTTCGGCCAATATCAGCGCCACTGGCAATGCGCTCGCCAACACCATCACCGGCAACAGCGGAAACAACAAGCTGTCGGGCGGAGCTGGAAACGACAAGATCAGTGGCGGGGCCGGTAACGACACGCTCTACGGCCAAAGCGGAAACGACATCCTTACAGGCGGAACCGGCACAGACCGCTTCGTCTTCCGCAACAGCGACGGCAAGGACAAGATCACCGACTTCGATGCCATCGGATCGGACCACGACATCCTCGACCTCTCGGCCGTCTCCGCCATCACCAGCTATTCCGACCTCAAGGCAAACCACATGCATCAGGTCGGAAGCAGTGTCGTGATCGACATCACCTCGGGTCACTCCATCACCCTCGAACACGTCTCCATCAAGAACCTCGATGCCGGAGACTTCCTGTTCTGACACCGATTTGGTCGAGGTTCATACTCTCCCCCGCGGACCCTCGATCAATGCGCCCCGGACAGATGCACACCTGTCCGGGGCGCAAGAAAATCACCCTGCTGCGCGGTGGAGCCAGGGTCACTTCGAGTTCGCCGCATATCTTTTTTGAGACTTAAGTCTCACGAACGCATTGACCTTATCACACCCTGCATGTAGGGGAACACTTAATGAGACATAAGTCTCATAAATATGAATCGTAATTGGCGCGGCAAGGCCGAACGGGCCGGAGATATTTTGGAGGGATTGATGTCGACATTTTCAACAGCGGGCGACGAAACACTCGTCAATACGGATACCGATCGCGCCCAGTACCTTCCAAAGATGACCGCTCTCTCCGATGGTGGCTGGGTCACGACGTGGATGGGTTGGGACGACAGCGGCTTTGGCATTCATCAACAGCGCTACGACGCCAGGGGCAATGCCCGCGGCGCCGAACAGATCGTCAACAGCACCACGTCGAGCTTCCAGGAAGACGCGTCTGTCGCCGCATTGAACGACGGCGGTTGGGTTGTCACTTTTACCCACTACGGAACGTGGCACGAGATACGCCAGCAGCGCTATGACGCAAACGGTCACCCAGTTGGTACGGAGACGCTCGTCTCCAACGGCTCATCCGATCAGGATTACTCGGTGGTCGCCGGACTGGCCGATGGTGGATGGATTGTAACCTGGTTCGGTCAAGGTGGGTCGAACGGACAGGAAGTCTTCCAACAGCGCTTTGACGCCAACGGCGGTAAAATCGGCTCGATCAACATCGTCAACAGCTACCATGCCGGCACTCAGGCGTTTCCGGCGGTAACCGGGCTCGCCGACGGGGGGTGGGTCATTGCCTGGGAATCTTTTAGTCAGGACGGCGACAGCAGCGGCGTATACCAACAACGCTACAATGCTTCAGGCCAGCGCGTCGGCGACGAAATACAGGTCAACAGCACCACAGACGACAACCAGTCCGCCGCTGCAGTGACGGCGCTGGCAGACGGCGGATGGATTGTTACCTGGCACTCCACCGACCCAGTTCACGGCGGAACCGACGTCTATTTCCAACGCTACACTGAGGCCGGCCTCGAAGAAGGCGGCGAAACCCGGGTAAACATGTCTATCCCCGGCTTGCAACGTTACGCCCAGGTGGCGGCAACAAGCGACGGCGGATGGGTGGTTGTGTGGCAATCCACCGCTAATGCCAACGATGACGGCATCGACATCTACCAACAACGCTACGATGCTTTCGGACGAACCGTCGGCTCAGAAGAGAAGGTCAACGCCGTTCACGCCAATGCTCAGGAACTTCCGGTGGTAACGGCATTGTCCGACGGAAGCTGGGTCGTCACCTGGAGCTCCGACACTGGAGGCACGGGCGACTACGATATCGTCCAACGTCATTTTGCTCCGGACATCCTTGGCAGCGCCCAAAGCGAGACGCTGCGCGGAACGAACTGGGACGAAAAGATTATGGGCTACGCCGGCAACGACACGCTGTCCGGCGGCAGCGGCAATGATACAATGTATGGCGGAACGGGGAACGATACCTATTACGTCAACAGCAGTGGCGACAAGGTTCTCGAATACGCCAATCAGGGCACGGATACGGTTCGTTCGACGATCAGCTACAGCCTAGCCAATGCGGGCGCGACGGAGAACCTTGTCCTGACAGGGTCGTCGGCCATCAACGGCACCGGCAACGCTCTTGCCAATACGATCACCGGGAATAATGCGGCAAACACCCTCAACGGCGGCGCCGGAAACGACGTCCTCAAGGGCGGCGGCGGCAACGACAAGCTGATCGGCGGTACCGGTAACGACACCATGGCTGGGGGAACCGGAAACGACACCTACTATGTCGATTCCTCCCGCGACGTGATCCAGGAGGCTAGCGGACAGGGTTCCGACAAGGTCATCTCCACTGTCTCCTACTCCATCGCCAAGCTCGGCAATGTCGAGCACATCTCGCTTTCCGGCTCGGCCAATATCAGCGCCACCGGAAATGCGCTCGCCAACACAATTACCGGCAACAGCGGAAACAACAAGCTGTCGGGCGGAGCTGGAAACGACAAGATCAGTGGCGGGGCCGGAAACGACACGCTCTACGGCCAAAGCGGAAACGACATCCTTACAGGCGGAACCGGCATAGACCGCTTCGTCTTCCGCAACAGCGACGGCAAGGACAAGATCACCGACTTCGATGCCACCGGATCGGACCACGACATCCTCGACCTCTCGGCCGTCTCCGCCATCACCAGCTATTCCGACCTCAAGGCAAACCACATGCATCAGGTCGGAAGCAGTGTCGTCATCGACATCACCTCGGGCCACTCCATCACCCTCGAACACGTCTCCATCAAGAACCTCGATGCCGGAGACTTCATTTTTTGAACCCAATGCAACGCGGAATCCGGAACCGTACCGGCTACGGCCTGCGATTTGAAAAGGGATAAGGAGCAAAATCATGACCACGCTTGCAACCGGCAGCGCAGAAACACGCGTCAACACATTCACCTCGGGCGCGCAGACCTGGCCGGCCGTCACCGGCCTCGCCGATGGTGGCTGGATCGTCACATGGTCCTCCGAGAGCCAGGACGGCTCGAGCTACGGGACTTACCAGCAACACTACGGCGCCAATGGTCAGCCGATCGGTGGGGAAACGCTGATCAGCACCTCCACCATCGGCAGCCAGCAGGAAACCAGCGTCTCCGCGCTGGACGACGGCGGCTGGATCGTCACCTGGGCCGGCCGCGACGCGCAGAACTTTGGCGAGGTCTACCAGCAGCGCTTTGACGCAGACGGCCGGAAGGTCGGCACGGAAACCCTGGTCAACGAGTTCGGCACCGGTGACCAGCGCACGCCGGTGGTCACGACCCTCGCGGATGGCGGGTGGATTGTCGCCTGGGAGAGCCCGGAGGTCGACGGCTCGTCCTCGGGCGTTTCGATGCAGCGGTACGACGCCTCGGGCAACAAGGTCGGCGGCGAGACGATCGCCAACACCACCCGTGCAGGTCACCAGTATTCGCCGACAGTGACCGGTCTTGCGGATGGTGGCTGGGTCGTCAGCTGGGTCGGCGCGGGAGACACCTCCTACGACGTGTTTCAACAGCGTTTCGGATCCGACGGCGAGCACATCGGAGCCGAAACCCGCATCAATATCGGAACGGACCGGACGCAGTTCATTCCCACCACCATCGCGCTCGGGGACGGAGGCTGGCTCGTCACCTGGACATCCGACGACGGCACCGAAGGCTACAATGTCTATCAGCAGCGTTACGCCGCCGACGGGAGCACCGACGGAGCGCAACTCACGGTCAACTCGACGATTGCCGGCGACCAGTTCAACTCCAGCGCCGTGGCCCTTGCCGATGGCGGCTGGGTGGTCGCCTGGCAGAACAAGCCGAGCGACGATGCGAGCAACGACGTTTATATGCAGCGCTACGACGCGGAGGGACGTGCGGTCGGCTCGGAGACGCTTATCAGCGTCACCACAGCGAACGCCCAGTATTCGCCCGTCCTCTCCGCTCTATCGGACGGAAGCTGGGTCGTATCGTGGGTGTCGTTCGGGCAAGACGGCTCGTCCTATGGGATCTATCAGCGCCATTTTGCACCGGATATTCGCGGTAGCGGCCAGAGCGAGAGCCTGCGCGGTACCGATTGGGATGAGACGATTGTCGGCTATGGCGGCAACGACGTGCTGGACGGTCGCGGCGGCGACGACACCCTGATCGGTGGCTACGGCAATGATACCTATGTCATCAATTCGGCCGGTGATGTCATTCGCGAGATGGTCGGACAGGGCACTGACACCGTGAAAAGCTCGATAAGCTTCAACCTCACCGGCAAAGGTTCGGTCGAGCGTCTATCCCTTACCGGCAGCGGGAAGATCGACGGCACCGGCAATGCGTTGGACAATGTTATCACCGGCAATGGTAACGACAACAGGCTTTACGGCCTCGACGGCAAGGACGTTCTCAACGGCGGCGCCGGCAACGATACGCTGAACGGCGGCAAGGGAGCCGACACCATGGCCGGCGGGACCGGCAACGACACCTATTATGTCGACACCACCGCCGACGTCATCAAGGAAAGCAACGGCCAGGGAACCGACAAGATCATCTCCACCGTCTCCTACTCCATCGCCAAGCTCGGCAATGTCGAGCACATCTCGCTTTCAGGCTCGGCCAATATCAGCGCGACCGGCAATGCGCTCGCCAACACCATCACCGGCAACAGCGGAAACAACAAGCTGTCCGGCGGGGCCGGTAACGACAAGATCAGCGGCGGGGCCGGTAACGACACGCTCTACGGCCAAAGCGGAAACGACATCCTTACGGGCGGAACCGGCACAGACCGCTTCGTCTTCCGCAACAGCGACGGCAAGGACAGGATCACCGACTTCGATGCCACCGGATCGGACCACGACATCCTCGACCTCTCGGCCGTCTCCGCTATCACCAGCTATTCCGACCTCAAGGCAAACCACATGCATCAGGTCGGAAGCAATGTCGTGATCGACATCACCTCGGGTCACTCCATCACCCTCGAACACGTCTCCATCAAGAACCTCAATGCGGGAGACTTCCTGTTCTGAGACCGATTTGGTCGAGGTTCATACTCTCCCCCGCGAACCCTCGACCAATGCGCCCCGGACAGATGCACACCTGTCCGGGGCGTTTTTTTATCGCGCCCGCAAGCCTCAATCCGGGAGAAGCAATTGCGCCAGATCGAGAGGCGGCGTGACAGCGATGCCGATCCTTTCGCTATCGCTTTCGATCTTCTTGTCGATAAAGAGATGCGCATAGCCGTGCGCATATGACCAGACAAGATGCTCGACCGAAAGCCGGCCGGCCGGCGTGTCCAGTCCGAGGCGGACCACCGCCGGGCGGCAGATGTCGCTCAGCACGTCACGGGCAGCCTGCCCCGCCTCGCCGAGCGCCGGGTCCTCCCAATCCAGTCTGGTCTTGTCGAACATCAGCCGGAACAGATGCGGCTGCGCACGGGCGAAGGCGAGATACCCTTCCAAAGCCGCCCGCAGTTGTTCGGGCGGCGTTCCGGGAGACGACTGCATCGCCGTCAACATCGCCTGCCGAAAGCTTCGAAAACCTTCGGCGGCAAGCGCGGTCAGCAGGTGGCGCAGGGTTGGGAAATGATGTTCGGGCGCCGCATGGGAAACGCCGACCCGGGCGGCGATCTTGCGTAGTGAAAGGCCCTCGGATCCCAACTCCTCGATCATCGACAGGCCGGCCTCGACAAGCGCCTTCCTGAGGTCTCCGTGATGATATGCCTTCCGCAGCGTCATGGGTCTTCATAATCCCACGTGACGCCTCTGTCAAAAGCATCTTGACATTGCCTAGTTTCGCTCCATTCTTATCTTGTCACCGTCAAGATGAGGTTGCGATGTTCGATACCGTCTTTTCCCTCGCGAGCACCGCAGCCATAATCGGTTGGGTCGCCCTGATCCTTTTGCCACGGTGGCCGATGCTGATCGCGGGGCTCCGCTTCGGCCTGATCGGCGCGCTAAGCCTCACCTATGCGGTGCTCATCTTCGTCTACTTCTTTCGGATCGAGGGTGGCGGTTTCGGCTCCATCGCCGAAGTGAGGGCGTTGTTTCTAAGCGACGGCGGCCTGGTTGCGGGTTGGGTGCATTATCTGGCGTTCGATCTCTTCATCGGAACCTGGATCGCGGTCGAAGCCGACCGGCGCGGCTACAACCGGCTGCTCCAGGTTCCAATGCTGATCGGCACATTCATGTTCGGGCCGATCGGACTTCTCCTGTTCTACATCACCCGCGTCACCGAGATGGTGCTTTCGCGGAAAAGGGCCTGACTCATGACGCTCCTTATTGATGGACCCCAATCCCTGGCGCAGTCGGCCAGCGCCCCCCCGAGCAGATCCTCGACGCCGGAACACATTCTGACCGTTGCCATCGGCTTCCAGCTGGCGCTTGCCTTCCCCAGCATCTTCGCCTTCTTGTTGGACGAGCGGCTGTTAAACGACATCAGCGTGTGGGTAAAACCGCTCAAGTTCCAGGCTTCGCTGGTCGTGATGCTTGCAACACTATTGCTCCTGCTGCCGAGGATCGACGCGACAGCCCGACACGGTCGAGGCATTCTCGCAGCGGCGTTGACCGCGGCAGTGACGTCCACCGGGGAAATCGTTTACATAACATTTCAGGCCGCGCGCGGGCGAGCGTCACACTTCAACTTCGAAACGGATGCCGAACGGCTCGCCTACAATCTCATGGGTTTCGGCGCGGCTTTTCTCGTCCTATCGAGCTTGGTTATCGGCCTTTATATCCTGCTTCGACCCGCGCCAGGAACAGGAACAGGCCTAAGACTGGGAGGCGGCTGGGGCCTCATACTCGGCAGCGTGTTGACGCTTGTCACCGCCTTCACGCTCGGCAGCGGCCAGATCGACGGACCAGGCCACTGGGTTGGCGGTGTCCGAAGCGATGCGGGCGGGCTTTTCCTGTTCGGATGGTCGCGCACCGGCGGCGACCTGAGGGTGCCGCACTTCTTCGCCACGCATATCATGCAGGCCCTGCCCATTCTGGGACTGATCCTCGATCGAACCGCCCCAGCGATGGCAAGACCGGGAATTGTTGCCGGCGCGATTGCCAGCGTCGTGGTCGTCGCGCTGACGTTTTTTCAGGCCATCGACGGACAGCCGTTTCTCTAACGGGTTAAGGTCCGGCGCCACCCAATTCTGATCCAATCGCATTTTGTGATGGGTCCATCGATACGCCCCCCTGTATTCAACCAGAGATGATCGGTAAAACGGCTGGACCACACGGAACGATTCCGTGGTCCAGCCAGTCGCCGAGACACGATGTCGTCCATACGCCCGCTCGTTCCACTGCTCGTCACCGCCGGCATCCTGATCGGCGGCAACGGTCTGCAGGCGACGTTCATCTCGTTGCGCGCGCTTCAGGAAGGGTTTTCGCCCTCGATGATCGGCGTGGTGGGGACCGGCTATAACATCGGTTTTGCCATTGGTTGCATCTACGTCACCCGGATCATCCGGGCGATCGGCCATATCCGGACCTTCTCGGCGCTGGCCGCCATAGCCTCGGCCGGCTCGATCCTGATGCTGCTTTTCATCGATCCAACGTCGTGGTTTGTCATGCGGCTGGTGCAGGGCATCTGCTTCGCCGGTCTCTTCGCCGTGGTGGAAAGCTGGCTGAACGCCAAGGTGACCAATGCGACGCGCGCGCGGACGCTGTCACTCTACCGTTTCGTCGACCTGGGAGCGGTGACGCTGGCGCAGTACGTCATTCCGGCGGTCGGCATCGGCGGCTTCGAGCTCTTCGTCATCATCTCCATGGCGCTGACGCTATCGCTGGTGCCAATCTCGCTCACCGACAAATCCAGTCCGGCCGCTCCCGAACACGTGCGCTTCGATCTGCGGGTGTTGTGGAAAGTCTCGCCGCTGGCCACGGTCGGGTGCATGGTCGTCGGCTTCACCAATTCCAGCTTCCGCTCCCTCGGCCCCATCTATGCCGACGGCATCGGCATGTCCGTCACGTCAATCGCGACCTTCATGAGTGTCGGCATTTTCGCGGGCGTCGTGCTTCAGTATCCCCTGGGGCACTATTCCGACAAACTGGATCGGCGCCTGATCATCCTCGCGGCGACCCTCGGCTCCTTCCTGGCGGGGCTTTTCATCGCCTTCGGCGCGGGTGAGAACATCTGGCTGAACTATATCGGCATCTTCGCCTTCGGCGCGTTCGCCATGCCCCTTTATTCGCTGTGCTCCGCCCACGCCAACGACCATGCGGCGCCGGGACAACATGCACTGGTGTCTGCGGGCACTCTGTTCTTCTGGTCGATCGGCGCCATCATCGGCCCGCTCTTCGCCTCCGTGATGATCGACATTTTCGGACCGCATGCTCTGTTCATCTATATGGTTGTCGTGCTCGGCGGCTTCATGGCCTACACGATCCTCCGGATGAACGTTCGCGAGGCGGTCCCCACCTCGGAGCGCCGGATGCGGTTCCGTTCGTTGCTGAGGACATCGACGTTCTTCGCCAAACTCGCCGGCAGCGGCAAGGGTCGTGACGGCGCGGAATAGATCGAACCTGCGGCAAGATGCGCGACAGTTGGATATTGATGACCTCGGTCGTCAGGTTTATGGCCAGGGAAAGCCAATTCTTCGCGCGGAGCCCGTCGCCATGCTAACACGACGTACCTTATTGACAGGTGGGGCCGCCGCTGTCGGTGCCTATGGCGTCGGCTTCGGCCTGTCAGGTGTTCGTGGCACCGCACGTGCCGCATCCGAGCCGGTTATCATCGAGACAGCGTTCGCCGATGTGCCGATCATGGCACCCAATGCCACACGAAAGGCCATGACCTACCGCTCATCGAACCTTTCTGCGGATCTGATGCCACCGACGCTCCGGATCAAGCGTGGCGAACCCTTTTCCGCCCGTCTGGTCAACCGTCTCGACGAGCCGACGACGATTCACTGGCATGGCCTGCGGATTCCGAACGCCGTCGATGGCGTCCCCTTTCTGACACAGCCCTACATCTACCCCGGTGACAGCTTCGACTACACATTCAGCGCGCCGGACGCCGGAACGTTCTGGTATCATCCGCACTGCAACACGCTGACGCAAATGGGTCGCGGTCTTACAGGGATACTGATCGTCGAGGATGCTGCCGATCCGGTTTTCGACGCGGAAATTGCTCTCAACCTGCGCGACTGGCGGCTCGGAGGTGACGGCCAGTTCATCGAACAATTCAAGGCGCGTGACGCCGCCAAGTCGGGAACCTTCGGCACCGTCAGGACCGCCAACTGGACGATAGAGCCAAGCTTCGATGCTCCCACGGGAGGGCTCGTCCGGCTGAGGCTGGTCGCCTCCGACGTTACTCGGCTTTACAATCTGAGACTGGAAGGCGCAGACGCCGTCATCGTGGCACTGGATGGTCAGCCCCTCCCCTCACCCGCTGCACTCGATATGGCAACATTGTCACCCGGACAGCGGCTCGATCTGGTGGTCCGAATGCCCGGAAGCGAAGGAAGCGTCGCGCAACTTGTCGACGTGCGCCCTTCAACCCCTAAGATCGTGGCGCGCTTCCGAGCGACCGGCGCTTCGCTGACACGGACGCTTGCGGATGTCCCTCCACTCGCACCGAACGCGCCGGTCGAGTACGATCTCGCCTCGGCGACCGAGATACCTCTCGTTCTCAGCGCCACGGCGGAACAGGCGTCGGCCGAGTCCATCTGTGGCACGCTCGGATATTCGTTCTGGGCAATCAACAAAAAGCCCTGGCCCGGCGACACCGACGATCCGACGGCGCCCTTGGCGGAGATGAAACTCGGCCGGACCTATCTCATTAACCTCGAGAACGTCACTCCGCATGCCCATCCGATCCATCTGCACGGCATGAACTTCGTGCCGGTCTCCTCATCGAAGCAGGTGGTGACGAAGCTGCCGAGCGATACCTATCTGGTTTTGCCTGACGAGAAGGTTCAGCTTGCTCTGGTCGCTGACAATCCCGGCGACTGGGTGCTGCATTGCCATATCATCGAACACCAGAAGACGGGCATGACGAGTTATGTCAGAGTGATCTAGTCCACCGTGGCAACGGTCACTGACGCACGACAACAACAAGAATGTCAGAAATATCTCTGCTGGGACATGGGGCAGCATCGTTGCAGGTGCTTTGTATTGACATGTCGGGCCTAAAGGGAAAGGAAGGACGATACGTCTTTTCCACCTAGTCGAGCCGAAATGATCGAAACAACTGACGCTCTGGCGGAAGCCTGCCAGATCCTTGCCAAATCCGATTTCATCACGATCGATACCGAATTCCTTCGGGAAACGACCTTCTGGCCGGAGCTTTGTCTCATCCAGATGGCCAGCCCCGACCTCGAAGTGATCGTCGACCCGCTCGCCAAGGGTATCGACCTCCAGCCGTTTTTCGAGTTGATGGCCGACAGTTCTGTGGTGAAGGTGTTCCACGCCGCGCGGCAGGACATCGAAATCGTCTTCCATCTCGGCAATCTCATTCCGCATCCGATCTTCGACACGCAGGTGGCCGCCATGGTCTGCGGTTTCGGCGACAGCGTTTCCTACGACCAGCTCGTACAGAAAGTGAAGGGTGTGCACATCGACAAGTCATCGCGCTTCACCGACTGGAGCCGCCGGCCGTTGTCGGAAAAGCAACTGGACTACGCGCTGGCTGATGTCACACACCTGCGCGACGTCTACCTCAAGCTCAAGGAAGAGCTGGAACGCGAAGACCGTGCCAGTTGGCTGGTCGAGGAAATGGCGATCCTGGAATCGCGAGAGACCTACGACATGCATCCCGATGATGCGTGGCAGCGGCTCAAGATGCGTTTGCGCAAGCCGCAGGAACTGGCGGTGATGAAATTCGTCGCCGCATGGCGGGAGCGCGAGGCCCGTTCGCGCAACGTGCCGCGCTCGCGCGTGCTGAAGGACGATGCGATCTTCGAAATCGCACAGCAGCAGCCGAAGGATACGGAAGCGCTCGGTCGGCTCAGGACCATTCCGAAGGGTTGGGAGCGTTCGTCGGCCGGATCTGCGATCGTAGAAGCCGTGAATGCGGCGCTGGCGCTTCCCAAGGCCGACATGCCGCAAGTACCTCGGCACAGCCACACGCCCGATGGCGCCGCCTCGGCCGTGGAGTTGCTCAAGGTCCTGTTGCGCCTGATCTCCGAAAAGCACGGTGTCGCCGCCAAGATGATCGCCAACAGCGACGATCTCGACAAGATTGCGGTTGAGGGTGAACAGGCAAACGTACCGGCCATGCATGGCTGGCGCCGCGAATTGTTTGGCGAGGCGGCATTGAAGCTGATCGGCGGCGGCATTGCGCTGCGCTTCGCCGGCAAGCGCATCGAGGCGGTGGAACTCTAGCGTGCCTGGTCTCCGCGCCGCGACCGCGCACGACATTCCTTTCATCATGCGGACGGAACGGCTTCCGGGATATGACAAGGTTGTCGGCCGCTTCGATGAAGCGGAGCATCAACGGCTCCTGGTAGATCCAAGTTGGGCCTATCTCATCGCTCCCGAGTGCGGCTTTGCAATCCTGAACGAACTTGGCGGTCGCGATGGGAATGTCTGCCTGAAGCGGCTGGCCGTGGTGGAAACAGGCAAAGGTCTCGGATCAAAAATCCTGCCCGCTATCATCGAATGGACGTTCGAAAACACGTCTGCGCACCGTTTCTGGCTTCACGCGATCGACGGAAACGCCTCGGCTGTCCAACTGTATCGCAAATGCGGTTTCAGCATCGAAGGCGTCAAGCGCGAAGCCGCGCTACTGCCGGACGACACCCGGCGCAATCTCATCATGATGTCGATCCTGCGACCCGAATGGGCCGCTGCGCGCGCGGGATAAAGCCGTGGAACTTCCCGCCCCGCTCCGACAGGCCGTAGACAGAATGCTCGAGGGTGAGCCGATCGAGAAACTCGCCCGCGCCGGCGAACGGCTTTCCGATCGCTACAGGCGCGAGGTGCGCGACGGACGTTTCCATATCGATGACGGACTGGCCGCCAAGGCCTATCTGGCCACGCGGCTTCCGGCGACCTTTGCCGCCGTTCGGGCTGCGATGGAGATGGTAGCGGACGCTTCGCCAGATTTTCTGCCCGTCAGCCTTACCGATTTCGGCGCCGGACCGGGAACGGCGCTCTGGGCTTCTGTCGATTGCTGGTCCACATTGCAAACCGCCTCCATGATCGAGGCGAGCGCGGCGATCCGCTCTGTCGGGCAAAAGCTGTCTTTAGCATCTTCCATCGACTGTCACTGGCTCGAAGGCGACGTTACCCTCAAGCCACCGACACTTGCACCGGCCGATCTCGTGACACTTTGCTACGTGCTGGACGAACTGCCGGAGAGCAGTCTCCACGATGTCGTGGAGAGACTTTGGAGGCTGACGGGCCATACCATCATCATTGTCGAACCGGGTACGCCGGCGGGATGGAAGCGTATACTGGCAGTCCGGCAGGCGCTGCTGACCCTCGGCGCAAATCTGGTAGCCCCTTGCCCTCACCAGATGGACTGTCCCATCGTCTCGCCGGACTGGTGCCATTTCTCGCGCCGGGTGGCGCGATCACGTGTCCATCGACTGGCCAAGCGTGGCGAGGTGCCGTGGGAGGACGAAAAATACATTTTCATCGCCGCCTCCCGTCAGCCGGCGCAGTTGCCGGCGGCGCGTGTGCTGGCGCCGCCGAAGCTTGCGAGTGGCGTGGCGCGCGTGAAGCTTTGCCGGACCGATGGCACGGCGTCGGATGTAACCGTCAGCCGGCGCGACGGCGACCTGTTCCGGCATGCAAGACGGGCCGATTGGGGTGACGCGATCGACATGGAGGCAGCCGATGGCGACGCGCCATGAACTCGATGCCGAAACAGCGGAGCGGTTCGCGCGTATCGCGCTTTCCCATGTGACGCGGGAATATCCCAACAAGCCCGGCCACGTGCTCTTGTCGGACGCGGATGCGCGCACGCCCCGCGATCTGCATCCCGTCTTCTACGGCAGCTACGACTGGCATTCCTGCGTGCATGGCTACTGGATGCTGGCGCGTCTTTTGAACCGCTTTCCGGGATTGCCGTCCGCCGACGATATCGAGCGCCTGTTCGATGACCATCTCGTGCCTGATAAGATCGACGCCGAATGCCGCTATCTCGCTGCGCCGACCGCACGCGGGTTCGAACGACCTTATGGCTGGGGCTGGCTGCTGAAACTTTCCGCCGAACTAGTTAGCTGTCGCGACCAAAGATGGTTCGATGCCCTATCGCCGCTCTCCGGAATGTTTGTCGAGCGCTTCCGAGACTTCCTGCCGATCGCCGCGTATCCGGTTCGTGTCGGCACGCATTTCAACACGGCATTCGCGCTGCGACTTTCCGCCGATTATGCCGAAGGGGTCCAAGATGCGCGTTTGCTCGCCCTTCTGCGGGAGACGGCAGTGCGCTGGTACGGGCCAGACGCGGACTGCCCAGCCTGGGGAGAGCCATCCGGCGACGATTTCCTGTCATCGACGCTGATTGAGGCGGAATGCATGCGGCGGCTACTCACGCCGGACGCCTTTCGGCCCTGGTTCGATCGATTTCTGCCAGATCTTCACCAAGAACAGCCCCGGACAATCTTCACGCCCGTAAATGTCTCCGATCGCTCCGACGGAAAGATCGCGCATCTGGACGGGCTGAACCTCAGCCGGGCCTGGTGCTTACGGTCCCTGGCAACCGCCCTGCCCGATGGCGATCCGCGAAATGCGGCGATGATGTCGGCGGCGGAACGACACCTTGACGCCGCCCTGCCCCACATCGCGGGCGACTACATGGGTGAACACTGGCTGGCGAGTTTCGCCGTTCTGGCGCTGGAGGCGTGATTGTCGGGAGTGATCTCCTCGAAAAAGCTGCTGGTCTTCGTACTTGGCATAGCCGCGCTCGCCCTGCTGACCAGCGATCTGCGCCAGCGCGACCTCGTTGAGGCGGCGCCGGCATTCGCGATCGCCGTTTCCCTGGCGCTGGCGAATCTCGCCGTCAGTGTAGCGGGTCTGAGGACACGGCAGCGGTGGCTATGGGCAACCTATCTTGCCGCAAGCATCGCTGCGTTCCTGCTGTCCGGCTTTTCCACCCCGATCGGTGCCGCGATCATTCTGGCACCGGTCGGCATCGAACTCGCCGCCGATTTCATGCGTGAAGCCTGGCGCCCTTCGTGATCTTGTCGGCGACCTTCTTCTCGGTTCGCAGCGCGATGCCAACGACCTTCGCGTCGTCGGGCCCGAATTCCGCAAACACGGCCCGGTTCGCCGCGTCATGGCCGGTCGAAAACATCTCCTCGATGTAAAGCGAACTCGTGACCTCGCGTTCGAGCGAGCGTCGGTGAATAGTGCGTAAGACCTCCTGATCGGCGGAGAGGATGACGATGGGCTGTCCGGCCATGGGATTGTAGACGTTGCCCAAGGCATCACTATAAGGTTCACCGATCACCGACGGCGCCTGCGCGACTATGCCGCTTATCAGAAACGCGGTCACGTTGAGCTTCTGCCAGCTGGCCAGGTCTTCCCTGAGGACGACGACGATCTTGGTACCGAACATGAGCGACAATTCCCTTCGTGGCTATGTGGGCGAAACCGGCCCGGACGCGGCTATAGCCAAAGCGCCTTCGAAGGGTCTTGAACGATCGTGCAGCGACATGACGGGCGACCGCTTGCGGTTGCTGGGCGGTCTGTCGGGGCTCGAACACATTGAGGCCGCGTTCCGGGGCGACGGGTTTTCACCTCACCGACACGACACCTACGGCATCGGCGTCACGCTGTCGGGCGTCCAGACCTTTAGCTATCGCGGTTCGCGCCGAGCCAGCCTGCCCGGCAACATCATCGTGCTTCACCCCGACGAACTGCACGACGGAGCCGCCGGCACGGAAAGCGGCCTCGTCTACCGGATGATATACGTGGCGCCGGAAAAGATTGCCGATGCCCTGGGGCATTGCGGCGTGCTGCCTTTCGTTGCCGATCCTGTCGTCAGTGACGCAACCTTTCGCGGACAACTCGGAGGAGCGCTCGCGTCTCTCGAAGAGGAGCCATCTGAGCTTGCTGTCGATGGAATCTTGGCGATGATCGCCGACGGGTTGCGTCGCCATAGCGACGATCCGGGTTCAAGGGTCCAGCGTGGAGTGTCCGCTGCAATGATCGCGTGCCGCGAGCATTTGGCCAGCAACGTCGTCCGTGATGTTCCTTCCCAAGAACTCGAAGAGATAGCCGGTCTCGACCGCTACACCATCGCCCGGCAGTTCCGCCGCGCCTTCGGCACCAGCCCGCATCGTTATCTGGTGATGCGGCGACTCGATACCGCCCGGCGCTTCATCCGGGAAGGCTTCGGACTTGCGGATGCCGCCTACGCTGCGGGCTTTGCCGACCAGGCGCATTTCACGCGGCATTTCCGGCGCGCCTACGGCATCACGCCAGGCCGCTGGCAGGCGCTTTCATCGACCTGAGGACAGTCACCGAAACTTCATCGAACAGCAACGGACGTGACACGGGGCGTGCTTATGCATGCCTCGTCCCAATCCCTTTTCCATGAAGAAGGTGACCCATGCACAAACATTTCCTCGCCTCCGTCGCTCTTTTCGTCCTCTCCACCAGCCCCGCGCTTGCAGAAGAAAAGGTCTTTACCGCCAAGCTTGTCAGCCACGCCATCCTGCCGGCCAACACAATTATCCCGGCACCCGCCGATGCGCCGGAACACCTGAAGACCTCGGCGAAATTCACGACCGCTGACCGCAAGCGGGCTGAAGGTCTCGGCACCGTACCAGGCAAGGACGGCGTGCGTCCGACCGGGCTTTCCATGCCGTTCGACGGCCAAGCCATGCAGGGCTTCTCCGGCATCAAGACCATGGAGGACGGCACGTTCTGGAGCCTCTCCGACAACGGCTTCGGTTCGAAGATCAACTCGTCCGACTCGATGCTGATGCTGCATCATGTGAAGTTCGACTGGGAGGCCGGTAAGGTAGAAGTCCTGGAGACCCTGTTCCTCTCCGATCCCGACAAGAAGGCGCCCTTCCCGATCGTGATGGAAGGTGCTGAGCAGCGCTATCTGACGGGTGCGGATTTCGACGTGGAATCGATTCAACCCGTTGCTGACGGTTTCTGGATCGGCGAAGAGTTCGGCCCTTACCTCCTGAAATTCAGCCCCGACGGCAAATTGACGGACGTGATCGCCACGAAGGCCGGTGAAATCGACGTCGAGTCGCCCGATAATCCGACCCTCGTTGTTCCCGCCAACCCGACCGCAAAGATGCCGGTCTTCAACCTCAAGCGTTCGGGCGGCTATGAAGGCCTCGCCATGTCGAAGGACGGCAGCAAGCTCTATGGCATGCTGGAAGGTCCGCTCTATCTCGAGGACGGTTCGGTCGAGAAGGCCGACAGCCTGACGGCGCTGCGCGTCATCGAGTTTGACGTGGCTTCGAAAACCTGGACCGGCAAGAGCTGGCTCTATCCGCTCTCCGAAGGCGGCGAAGCGATTGGCGACTTCAACATGATCGACGAAACGACGGCCCTCGTCATCGAGCGCGACAACGGCGCCGGCACGGCCGACAAGGCCTGCGCCGACCCGAAGGCACCGGCCGCCGACTGCTTTGCGGTTCCGGCCAAGCACAAGCGGATATACAAGATCGAGATGACAGACGAGAACGCCGGCAAGGCGGTGCGCAAGATCGGCTACATCGATCTTATGAAGATCGACGACCCCGACAACAAAAAGCGTCAGGGCGGCGGCGAAGGCTTCTACGACATGCCCTTCGTCACCATCGAGAATGTCGACGTAATCGATCCGACACACATCGTCGTCGGTAACGACAACAACCTGCCCTTCTCGGCCGGCCGCGCGCTGGACAAGGCCGACGACAACGAGTTCGTCCTGCTCGAAGTCGGCGAGTTCCTGTCGGCGAAGTAAAAAACGGAACGACCCGCGACCGGAAAGGTCGCGGGCCACGTCCTCAAGCGATGAAGAAATCGCCGTCGAAGGTCAGGTTTATAGGCGGTTGTGCAGCGACATCGCTGACGTTAACGGACTGCGCGCCAGTGGCCTGCTCGGAATAGATCTTGTAGTCCTCGGTCCAGTCAATCTTGTTTTGATCGAAGGGATTCAGCGTTAACCAGGCCGAGTTGCCGGCTGCATCGCCGCTGACCGGCTTTGCAATCACCAGCTTCTGGCCGCCCCCGATCGTCTGGATAATATCCCCCGAGAACTCGATATCGAGCTTGTATTCCGTCATATAAAAATCCTTTCTGAATTCCGATGAGCCGCACATTAGTTCCACGCGACGGACACACAACGTCCGTTTCTGGGCCTAAGCGGGCCGATCCGCACTCGGTTAACACGAGCTAAACTTTGCCCGGCTTTCGCATCAACAGGCCTTGCAGGGGATCACTCTGTCGGTGACATTGCCGCCGGATAGCAGGGAGAGCTCAGTGGTAGAACGCAATGGTAAATGGGCCCTGGTAACAGGCGCCACCGGCGGTTTGGGTCGAGCGTTTTGCGCCGGACTTGCGCAGCGAGGCTACAATCTGCTGCTCACCGCTCGGAACAAGGATGCCCTTGCAGCGCTGGAAGGCGAGCTGAGCAGCACCTTCCACATCGAGGTGGCGAGCGAGGCGTTTGAACTCGGAGAAGTCGGCGCTGGCGCACGGTTGCACGCCGCCATCAAGCAGCGTGGCATTGCCATCGACACACTCATCAACAACGCGGGCTTCGGCATCCATGGGCGTTTCATAAAACAGCCGACCGAGCGGGAAGCCGCCATGATCGACGTCAACGTGCGTGCCTTGACGGAACTCACGCACGTATTTGCAAAGGATATGGCCGAACGCGGCGGCGGTCGCATCCTGCTCGTCGCCAGCACCGCCGCCTATCAACCCATCCCCGGCTACGCGGTCTACGCAGCGACCAAGTCCTATGTCCTGTCGCTCGGCTATGCCCTGCACGAGGAATTGCGCCGCAAGAAGGTCGTGGTCACGGTGCTCTGCCCCGGTCCAACCGAGACGCATTTCTGGTCGCGGGCCAAGCACAGGCTCAATCCGACGACTGCCCGCATGCTGATGCAGCCCGGACCGGTGGCAGAGATTGGACTCACGGCGCTGGATCGCGGACGCCACAATGTCGTCGCCGGACCGTTCAACAAGATGATCGCCCTCGTCTCCAGGCTACTTCCACGTGCCGTGCTGGCAAAGGGCGCCGAGGCCTTCATGAGCCGAGCGAGCGGTGACCCGGCTGACTGAAAACGTCTTTCTCGCCTTTTCGTGAGGCTACATCGAAGGAAATCCCGTCTGCGGGCCCGGATTAGGTCGAGACGATAAAGGCGCTGGCGTCGGTCGAAGCAGATATCGATACCACCCGGCCATCGGCGCTCATCGAAACCGCGCCGAGGGCCACCTGACGCAGAGCCTCCGGATAGAGGCGATGCTCGACCGTCAATACGCGGGCAGCCAGCGCGTCGGCGGTGTCGCTCGGAAGAACAGGAACCGCCGCCTGACCTATCACCGGCCCTTCGTCCATGCCTGGCGTCACGAAATGCACGGTGCAACCACTCACGCGCATACCCGCTTCGATCGCCCGCGCGTGGGTGTGGAGGCCGGGGAAGAGCGGAAGAAGCGACGGATGGATGTTGAGGATACGGCCGTCGTAGGCCCGAATGAAGTCCGCCGACAATAGCCGCATGTAACCGGCGAGGCAGATCAGGTCGGGTGCAAGTTCAGTGAGCTTGGCAAGTATTGCCGCCTCATGCTCCGCCTTGCCGGCGTAAGCCTTGCGCTCGAAATGGAAGGTCGCGACGCCTTCTGCGGCAGCCTTGGCAAGCCCGCCCGCTTCCGCCTTGTCTGCGATGACAGCGATAATTTCTGCGGGAAAATCAGGTGCGCGCGTCGCGGCCAGCAGCGCCATCATGTTGGAGCCGCTGCCCGAGATGAAGACGACGACGCGCTTGCGGATCATAGGGCGAGTTCACCCGTGTAAACGGTTCCAGATGCGCCTTCGCCACGCTCGAGCATGCGGCCGAGCGTGAAAACGGTTTCGCCTTCCGCAGACAGAACCGCCGATACGCGATCGGCTTCAGAAGCAGGAACGACGACGATCATGCCGACGCCGCAGTTGAAGGTGCGCAGCATCTCGTTGCGGGCGACGCCGCCGGTCTTGGCGAGCCAGGAAAACACGGCCGGGACCTTGATCGACGAAAGATCAATTTCGGCGGCGAGGTGCTTTGGCAGGACACGCGGGATGTTTTCCGGGAAGCCGCCGCCGGTGATGTGGGCGAGCGCCTTCAGCGCGCCGGTCTCGCGGATCGCCTTCAGGAGCGGCTTGACGTAGATGCGGGTCGGGGTCAGCAAAGCCGCACCAAGCGACTTTCCCTCGGCGAAGGGTGCCGGGGCATCCCAGCCGAGGCCGGAGAGCCCGACGATCTTGCGCACGAGCGAAAAACCGTTGGAATGGACGCCTGACGAGGAGAGACCGAGGATCACGTCACCTGCGGCGATATCGCCAGTGGGAAGGAGTTGCCCCCGTTCGGCGGCGCCCACGGCAAACCCCGCAAGGTCGTAGTCGCCGGATGAATACATGCCCGGCATTTCGGCGGTTTCTCCCCCGATCAGCGCGCAGCCCGCCTCGCGGCAGCCGGCGGCAATGCCCTCGACGATCGCCGCACCCTGTTCCGGGTCCAGCTTGCCGGTGGCGAAGTAGTCCAGGAAGAGAAGCGGCTCCGCGCCCTGAACCACGAGATCGTTGACGCACATGGCGACGAGGTCGATGCCGACAGTATCGTGAATATTGGCGTCGATCGCGATCTTCAGCTTGGTGCCGACGCCATCGTTGGCGGCAACGAGGATCGGATCCTTGAAGCCTGCGGCCTTGAGATCAAAGAGTCCGCCGAAGCCGCCAATCTCTCCATCGGCACCTGGGCGACGGGTGGAGCGCACGGCGGGCTTGATCTTCTCAACCAGCAGGTTTCCGGCATCGATGTCGACCCCGGCGTCGCTGTAGGTCAGGCCGTTGCGGTCTTGCTGGTTCATATCAGCTCTCCATGGCTGGGTATTTTTGCGGCTCGCCATTACATGACGCGTGCAAGGATGCAAGACCGGCGCCGGAAAAGCGACCGTTTTGGACGCTAATTCCGAATGTCCGTAGCTTTACTCCCCAGTATCCAATGTCAGCCACTCCGGCCAGCATTGGACCAGCGCCGCGCTTGACCGGCCCGAGTCCGCTGCCGTATTCGTCAGTCAACAAAGGCTTCGTCGTACCCGGCTCCCGTTTTCGGACCAGAGGAAGAGAAAATGTCACACATCAGCGCTTCCGGCCTGCGCCGCCAGTTCCTGTTCTGGCTCGGCGTGCTGGCAGTTTTCATTCTATTCCTGATGGTGTTCCGGACAATCCTGCTGCCCTTCGTCGCCGGGATGGCCCTTGCCTATTTCCTCGATCCGGTGGCCGACTGGCTGGAACGCAGGGGCCTCAACCGGCTGATGGCAACGATCGTGATCCTGGTCAGCTTCGTCGTCGTCTTCGTGCTGTCGCTGATGCTGATCATCCCGCTCCTGGCCTCACAGCTCAATGACTTCATCCAGCGGGTTCCGGACTATGTGACGCAACTCCAGAACCTGGTCGCACAATCCAATGCAGCCTGGCTGCCCGACTGGGTGGATGGGCAGATGGATACGATAAAGTCAAACTTCTCGCGCTATCTTTCGGAGGGCATCGGCTTCGTTGGCACACTGCTGTCGCAGATCTGGAGTTCCGGCAAGGCGATCGTCGACATCGCCTCGCTGCTTGTGGTCACCCCGGTCGTGGCCTTCTACATGCTTCTCGACTGGGACCGCATGATCGCCAAGGTCGATAGCTGGGTACCGCGTCGCTACCTCGGCGATGTCCGTGAGATCGCGACCGAGATGGACAATGCGATCGCCGGCTTCGTGCGCGGGCAAGGCTCGCTGTGCCTGATCCAGGCCATCTATTACGGCATCGGCCTATCGCTGATCGGTCTCAACTTCGGCCTGCTGATCGGGCTCTTCACAGGTTTCATCAGCTTCATCCCGTATGTCGGCTCGACCGTTGGCCTTTTGCTCGCCGTTGGCGTGGCGCTGGTTCAATACGGGGCAGACTGGGTGCAGGTCGGCATCGTGGCCGCCTTCTTCTTTTCCGGGCAGTTCATCGAAGGCAATATCCTGCAACCCAAGCTCATCGGTTCCAGCGTCGGACTGCACCCCGTCTGGCTGATGTTCGCCCTTTTTGCCTTCGGCGCCCTGTTCGGCTTCGTCGGCGTCCTGATCGCCGTACCGGCTGCGGCGGCGATCGGTGTTCTTGTCCGCTTCGCGCTGCGCCGGTATCTTGAAAGTGATCTCTACGAGAACGAACGGTCGTCGACAGTGATCACATCGACGGACCGTCTGCCCGAGGCGTAAATGAGTGAGTTGAAAAAGCTGGCATCGCGACGGCGAAAGGCCGAGCAACTGCCGCTCGCCCTTGCCTATCCGCCGTCGTCGGGGCGTGACGACCTATTGGTGTCGGAACGCATGGAAGCCGCCGTCGGTCTTATCGATCGCTGGCCGGACTGGCCTTCGCCGGTGGTCATTATCACCGGGCCGCCAAGCTCTGGAAAATCACATCTGGCGGCCATATGGCGGGATGCGAGCGGCGCCACAGATATCGACGCCCGGGAAAACGGCCAGGCGTCGCTGATTGCAGCCGCAGGGCCTGTGATACTGGAAGACGCGGACCGCCGCGAGTTCAGTGAGACGGAACTGTTCCATGTGATCAACAGCGTTCGCCAGAACTCGACGTCTCTGCTGATGACTGCAAGAACCTGGCCGCTGGCCTGGCCGGTTTCGCTCCCCGATCTCAAGTCCCGCCTGCGCGCGGCGACGATGATCGAGATCGGCGAGCCTGATGAGGAACACCTGTCGCAACTGATCGTAAAGCTCTTCGCAGACCGCCAGCTTCATGTGGACGACAAGATCGTCGCCTATATCATGACCCGGATCGAACGGTCTTTCAGCGCCGCGCAAATGGTGGTGGAGAACATCGACAGGCTCGCACTTTCGCGGCGCGCGAAGGTGTCGAAGTCACTCGCCGGGGAGGCCATAGAAGGCATTTTAGCGCAATCTTCACAACAGGATGAGCTGTCACAGTAACGTCGTGAATTTGTTATAATTGCCGAAAGCGTTGAGAGAACGAGGGGGCGAAGCATGGATACGGGCGCAATCGAGGGGCAGCCGACCAACGGTATCGACGCGGCCGCGCCCGAGGATCTGATGAACAGCCCGGAGCGCTTCATCAACCGGGAATTCTCCTGGCTCCAGTTCAACCGACGGGTTCTCGAAGAAACACTGAACACCGCCCACCCCCTGCTTGAGCGCGTCCGGTTCCTGTCGATTTCGGCGACAAACCTCGATGAATTCTTCATGGTGCGCGTCGCCGGTCTCGAAGGACAGGTCCGGCAGGGCATCGTTGTCCGAAGCCCTGACGGCAAGACGCCGGCGGAACAGCTCGAGGAAATCCTGAAGGAAATCGACAACCTGCAGATGGAGCAGCAGGCTTCTCTGGCGGTTCTTCAGCAATATCTGGCCCGGGAGGATATCCTGATCGTCCGGCCGGCCGCATTGTCGGCCGAGGATCGTCAGTGGCTGGAAAACGAATTCGAAGAGGCGATCTTTCCTGTCCTCACGCCGTTGTCCATCGATCCTGCGCATCCCTTCCCCTTCATCCCGAACCTCGGCTTCTCGATGGGGCTGCAGCTGGAAAGCAAACGTACGCGCGAGCCGATGACGGCGCTGCTGCGATTGCCGCCCACACTCGACCGTTTCATCCGCCTGCCGGACGACAAGAACGCGATTCGCTACATCACGCTCGAAGACGCCGTCGGCATGTTCATCCACCGGCTCTATCCCGGTTACGAGGTCACCGGCTTCGGCACGTTCCGCATCATCCGCGACAGCGATATCGAGGTGGAGGAAGAGGCAGAGGATCTGGTCCGCTTCTTCGAAACGGCCCTGAAGCGCAGGCGACGCGGCTCCGTGATCAGGATAGAGACCGACTCGGAAATGCCCGCCGCCCTCAGACAATTCGTGGTCCATGAACTGGGCGTGCCGGACAACCGCGTTGCGGTTCTACCCGGACTGCTGGCACTTAACACCATCTCGGAAATCACCAAGGCGCCGCGCGACGATTTGCGTTTCGAACCTTACAATGCCCGTTTCCCCGAACGCGTGCGCGAGCATGCCGGCGACTGCCTGGCGGCGATCCGTGAAAAGGACATGGTGGTCCACCACCCTTACGAAAGTTTCGACGTCGTCGTGCAGTTCCTGCTGCAGGCAGCCCGCGATCCGGACGTTCTGGCGATCAAGCAGACACTCTACCGCACCTCCAATGACAGCCCGATCGTCCGGGCTCTGATCGATGCTGCCGAAGCGGGGAAATCGGTGACGGCGCTGGTCGAACTGAAAGCCCGCTTCGATGAAGAGGCCAACATCCGTTGGGCGCGCGACCTCGAGCGCGCCGGCGTGCAGGTCGTGTTCGGCTTCATCGAACTCAAGACACATGCCAAGATGTCGATGGTGGTGCGTCGGGAAGACGGCAAGCTCAGGACCTATTGCCACCTCGGGACGGGCAACTACCACCCGATCACCGCCAAGATCTATACCGACCTGTCGTTCTTCACCTGCAATCCGAAGATTGCTCACGACATGGCGAACATCTTCAACTTCATCACGGGCTACGGCGAGCCCGAGGAAAGCATGAAGCTTGCAGTGTCACCCTACACCCTTCGTCCGCGCATTCTCAGGCATATCGGCGAGGAAATCGAGCACGCGAAAGCGGGACGGCCGGCTGCCATCTGGATGAAGATGAATTCGCTCGTCGATCCGGAAATCATCGATGCGCTTTACAATGCCAGCCGCGCGGGCGTCGAGGTCGATCTGGTGATCCGCGGCATATGCTGCCTGAGACCCCGGGTGCCCGGTCTGTCGGACAATATCCGGGTGAAGTCGATCGTCGGCCGCTTCCTGGAGCACAGCCGCATTTTCTGCTTCGGCAACGGCCATGGTTTGCCGTCGGAGAAGGCCCTCGTCTACATTGGCTCTGCCGACATGATGCCGCGAAATCTCGATCGTCGCGTGGAAACGCTCGTTCCGCTGGTCAATCCGACAGTGCATGAGCAGGTGCTTTCACAGATCATGCTTGGCAATCTGATTGACAACCAACAAAGCTACGAGATATTGGCCGACGGCACCTCCCGCAGGATGGACGTGCGGCAAGGCGAAGAACCTTTCAATGCGCAGCAATATTTCATGACCAATCCGAGCCTCTCGGGCCGCGGCGAAGCCTTGAAATCGAGCGCGCCAAAGCTGATCGCCGGAGTGATTTCCGGTCGGAAACGATAACTGGACATTCATGACAAGATCTGAAGCACAGGGGCGCCTTCCCGGAATTGCTCCTGTCTCCGTCGTCGACATCGGATCGAACTCGATCCGCCTCGTGGTTTACGAGGGACTGTCGCGAGCGCCAACCGTCCTTTTCAACGAAAAGGTTCTCTGCGGGCTCGGCAAGGGTCTCGCCGGAAGCGGACGCATGGACGAAGACGGGGTGGAGCGAGCACTGGCGGCCTTGCGCCGTTTTACCGCGCTCTCCCGTCAGGCGCAGGCGACGGCGATGTACGTGCTTGCAACCGCCGCAGCCCGCGAAGCCAGCAACGGTCCAGCCTTCATCGAAGAAGCGGAGCGCATCCTTGGGCAGAAGGTTCTGGTTCTCAGTGGCGAACAGGAAGCACTTTATTCCGCGCTCGGCGTGATCAGCGGCTTTCATGAGCCCGATGGTATCGCCGGAGATCTGGGCGGCGGTTCGCTCGAACTGATCGACATCCAAGGCTCCAGCGTCGGCAAGGGCATCACCCTGCCGCTGGGCGGGCTGAGACTTTCCGAAAGCGCCGCGGGCGCCTTGCCCAAGGCCCAGGAACTCGCTCGCAGACTGATCGTCAAAGCTCAATTGCTGCAACGGGGGAAGGACCGGACCTTCTATGCGGTCGGTGGAACCTGGCGCAATATCGCCAAACTGCACATGGAGATGCGCGGATATCCGCTGCACATGATGCAGGGGTACGAGTTGTCCTACGATGAAATTGTCAGGTTTCTCGGTGACATCATTTCCGGCGCCAATGCCAAGGATCCCGCCTGGTCGACGATCTCGAAGAACCGCCGCGCGCTCATCCCCTTCGGTGCTGTGGCCATGCGGGAAGTGCTGGTCGCCATGAGGCCCAGAAATGTCTGCTTCTCGGCGCAGGGCGTGCGCGAAGGCTATCTCTATTCGCTGCTCTCGGACCAGGACAAGGCGCTCGATCCGCTCCTGACGGCAGCCGACGAACTCGCAATTCTGAGGGCGCGTTCGCCGGAACATGCACGTGAACTGGCCGACTGGACAGGACGGATGATGCCGTTCTTCGGGGTCACAGAGACCGAGGAAGAGGCCCGATATCGCCGGGCCGCATGCCTGCTTGCCGATATCAGCTGGCGCGCGCATCCGGACTACAGAGGATTGCAGGCGCTCAACATCATTGCGCATTCCTCGCTCGTCGGCATTACCCATCCGGGTCGAGCCTTCATCGGACTGACGAACTACTATCGCTTCGAAGGCCTATACGATGACGGACGGACCGGGCCACTCGCGGCGATCGCCACAGAACCGCTTCTGGAGCGCGCGAAACTGCTCGGCGGGTTGCTGAGGGTCGTCTATCTCTTTTCCGCCTCGATGCCGGGCATCATCAACAAATTGACGTTCGCGCAAAGCACCGCAGCCGATACGGATCTCGAATTCGTCGTTCCGGTGATCCATCAGGATCTCGCAGGCGAACGTCTGGACGGGAGATTACAGCAACTGGCGAAACTCACCGGCAAGCGCTTGGCCTTCCGGTTCGAATAGTCTGAAATTTCAGCCGTTTTCCGCCAATTAATCGAATTGCGACCAGATATGGTCGAGGAACCGCCCAGTTCTGGACGATGCTGACGGTTGGCAAAGCCTTCACCTTGAGTAGGTTCACCCCGAATTCACGGTGAACAAGGGGGCGTTCCTAGATGAGCATTTTTCGTACCGGCCTGCTTGCAGGCGCACTGGCTGCATGTCCAGCGCTGGCTTTCGCTGAAGACGCATTCGGCCCCGACTTTTCAATCTACGGCGGATACGGCCTTGCCAACATCAAGGCCGACGAACTCGTCTACGATGGCGGATCGAAGCTCAGCGAACTCAACTGGGAAAGCAAATGGGTTTCGATCTTCACTCTTGGCCTAGAAGCAGAGCTGGACAAGGATTGGACGATCCGAGGCGACCTTGATATCGGTACGGGCGGCGACGGGCACATGGTCGACTACGACTGGCTGGTGGTTCCCGACGAATGGAGCGACCGTTCGATTCATCCGGATACCCGTCTCGACCATTACTTCAGCGCCAATATCCAGATCGATCGTGAGGTCTTCAAGGACGACGCCTCTGCCGTGAGCATCGGCGCCGGCTTCACCTACAGCGACGTCAAATGGACGGCCTATGGTGGCTCCTACATCTACAGCTACAAGGGATTCCGCGACGACGTCGGCAATTTCCCAGACGGCGAAAAGGGCATCAGTTACCAACAGAAGGTGCCGGTCGGCTACCTGGCTGTCAGCGGCGAGCACAAGGTTGGCCAGTTTACCTTCAGCGGTGGCCTGCGCGGTGGCGTCAGCTTCGGCATCGAGGACATCGACGATCACTGGGCGCGCGACCTGCGCTTCTATGACAGCATGGACATGGCTCCCATGCTCGGCGCATCCGTAACCGCCAATTACGCCCTGACGCAGAGCGCATCGCTCTACCTGACGGGCTCCTGGGACAAGGTCTTCCATTCCTACGGTGATGTGAAGATCGTGGACACGACCGGCGGCTCCGCCGACATGTATTTTGAGGACGGTGCGGGCGCCACCTTCGAGGCCATGTCGATCTCGTTCGGCCTCAAAGGCACATTCTGAAAAGGGCGGATCGCGCACAAGCATCCGCAGAACCCCGGCGAGCGACTTTCGGGTCGCTCGCGAGGCCACGGTCACGATTGCGGCCGTGGCCTCACTCTTTTCTACGAAGGGCAAGCCACTGCAGGAGCATGATGGTTTTGCCGTCGACGATGTCGCCGCTTTCGATCATCGCGAAGGCATCAGCGACTGGAACCTCCAGAACTTCCAGATCCTCGTGTTCCGTTGCATGGCCACCGCCTGCGGATACCTTCATGTCGGGGGTCACGGCCGCGTGGAAGAAGTGAACCTTTTCCGCGAAAGCGCCCGGCGACATGTACGCCGAAAAGAGCTCGCGGAATTCACCCACCTGATACCCGGTTTCCTCCAGAATCTCTCGGCGGATCGCCTCGGCGGGATCCTCACCGGCTTCAAGCCCGCCAGCGGGCACCTCCAGGAGGAACGGCCGATCGCCTTTCAGATAAGCGGGCACACGAAACTGGCGGACCAGTACGACAAAGTCGCGGCCCTCGTCATGCAGCAGGACGCAGGCCGCCTCGCCCCGATCAAGGACTTCCCAAGTCAGTCGGCTCGTCTCACCCTCGTCGCTTGTGTAATCGAAAGTGAGACGACGGAGATGGCTCCAGCCTTTCCAGAGCGTCTCGTCCAAGACGACGGCGATCTTCGTACGATCGAATTTGGTCATGAACCGAGGCGCTCCAGCCAGACGCGGTTGTCGTGGAAAGCCGCACCACCGTGCGGAGCCACGGCGTCGCCGCCGGTCAAAACGTTTATCCCCTCGCCATCAAGATGTGCCGAGTTCGGCCAAAGCCCCTCGGCCACCAAGACACCTAGCTTGACGGCGTCGGTCACTTTGGCATGAATTCGAAGGTCGCCTCTCAGGTTTCCGATCCGGACGATGTCGCCGGTTCCGATCCCGAGCAGGGCGGCATCCTCAGCGCTGATCATCACCTCCGGCCTGCCCTCCTTCTGACGCGATGTCGGGGTCTCTGCGAAGGTCGAATTCAGGAAATTGCGGGCCGGCGACGTGGCCAGCCGGAACGGATGGGTACTATCCGGCAACTCTATGGTCTCGATGTAATCCGGAAACACGGGAAGCTCTGCGACGGGTCCCTGAACCCCCATCGAGGCCGGGGGCTTGTTTGGCGCACGGCCATTCTCCCAGTCCGGCTTGAAGCGGAAGCGGCCTCCGGCGTGTCCGAAGCCGTCGAGATAATGCGCTTCCCGGAACGGCGGCTGGCAGTCGATCCAGCGGTCGACCAGAAGTTCGTCGTATCCCGGCAACCCGTTCGGCTTCAGCATCAGGTCGATGTGTTCACGCTCCGTGAGACCGAAACCCGGACGGTCGGCGACACCGAGACGCTTTGCCAGTTCCTCGATGACGAAGAGGTTCGTCCGGACGGTTGATGGGGGCTCGACGAGTTTCGGGCCGAGCAGTATGTGGCTGTGGCCGCCGCCGCGATAGAGATCGTCATGCTCGACGAACATGGTTGCCGGCAGAACGATGTCCGCCAGTAACGCGGTATCGGTCATGAATTGCTCATGCACGGCAACGAAGAGATCGTCCCGTAGAAAACCCTGCTTCACGAGCCTTTGCTCCGGAGCCACGTTGACCGGGTTCGTGTTCTGGATCAGCAAGGCGGTGACCGGACCGCGATGACGAAGTGCCTGCGCATCGCCGGTCAGCACACGGCCGATCTGCGACTGATCCAGCATGCGGATGTCCTGATCGGCATAGGCCGTCCCCAACAGTTCCGCCTTGTTCAGCCTGAAGATCTCGCCGTTGTTGTGGAAGGCGCCGCCGCCTTCGTACTGCCAGGACCCAAGCACGGTGGCGATCGACAAGGCCGCGTGCATGGACACCGCGCCATTGCGGCTGCGCGTGAAGCCATAACCGAGGCGGAAGAAGGTCTTCTTCGTCGTACCCACAAGGCGGGCGAACGCCTCGATCTCGTCCACCGACAGCCCGGTGACCGCGGCCGCCCATTCCGGGGTTCTGGCCGCCAGGTGCTGTTCGAGACCGGCCGGATCGTCCGCATATTTCTCCATATAGGCCCGATCGGCGTAGCCGTCGCGAAAGGCGATGTGCATGACGGCACATGCAAGCGCCGCATCCGTGCCTGGGCGGACAATCAGACCCATATCGGCCTGCTTTATCGTCGGATTATCGTAGATATCGATGACGACGATCTTCGCACCGCGGTCCTTTCTCGCCTTGACCGCGTGGGTCATCACGTTGACCTGGGTCGAGACAGGGTTGGTGCCCCAGATCACGACGCAGTCCGAAACGGCCATCTCGCGCGGATCGGGGCCGCGCAGGGCCCCTGTTCCCATCACGTAGCCGGTCCAGGCCATGTTGGTGCAGATCGAACCGAAAAAACCGGAATAACGCTTGGCATGGCGAAGACGCTCGATCGAGTCACGCTGGACCTGCCCCATGGTGCCGGCGTAGAAATACGGCCAGACGGCCTCTGAGCCATGCATCTGTTCGGCCTTGACGAACGCGTCGGCGATCTCGTCGAGCGCGGCCTCCCAGGATATATCCTGCCAGTCGCCGGCGCCCTTCGCACCTTTCCGCCGTTTCGGAACCAACAACCGGTCGGGATGATAGAGGCGCTCGGCATAGCGGGCGACCTTGGCGCAGATCACGCCGGCGGTGTAGGTATTGTCGGCGCTGCCCCTCACCCTGCCCATGCGGCCGTCCGCGCCGATATCGACATCGAGGGCGCAGGCCGATGGACAGTCGTGCGGACAGACCGTATGACCGATGGAAGCGGAGCGTGGGGGTGTGGCGATGTTCATGCCTTTTCTATAGGACATGCGCCGCACGCCCAAAAGGCCCGTTGAGACAAATCATCCATCGGCAGGAACGGTCATGAACTACCGCCACATCTACCACGCGGGCAATTTCGCCGATGTCCTCAAGCACGCCGTTCTGGCCCGGCTAATCGCTTATCTGCAGCAGAAGGACAAAGCCTTTCGGGTTCTCGACACTCATGCGGGTATCGGGCTTTACGATCTTTCGTCCGAGGAGGCGCAGAAGACCGGCGAATGGATCGACGGCATCGGACGCCTGATGAAGGCTGACCTGTCGGAAAAGGCCAGCGCGCTGCTCGCTCCCTATCTGGATGCCGTGCGGGGCTTGAATGCCGATGGCGAGATCCGTCGCTATCCCGGTTCGCCGAAGCTTGCCCGCATGCTCTTTCGGTCGCAGGATCGACTGTCTGCCATGGAACTCCACCCACAGGATTACCGCATTCTCTCCCGGCTGTTCGAGGGCGACTTCCAGGTGCGCGTCACAGAGCTTGACGGCTGGCTGGCGCTCGGTGCTCATCTGCCGCCGAAGGAGAAGCGTGGAATCGTTCTCGTCGATCCGCCGTTCGAGGCCGAGAACGAATACGAGCGATTGGTGGACGGTCTTGCGAAGGCCTACCGACGGTTTCCGACGGGCGTCTACTGCCTGTGGTATCCGATCAAGAAAGGTGCACCGATCGCGCCGTTCCACGAGGCTCTAAAGGCGCTTGAGATTCCGAAGATGCTCTGTGCAGAACTTTCGATCAAGAGCGACCGCGACACGACGGGTCTTTCGGGCTCCGGTCTGATCGTTGTCAACCCACCCTTCACCCTAAAGGACGAACTGCATCTGCTCCTGCCCGAACTGAAGGCCGTGCTAGCGCAAGATCGCTACGCCTCGCAACGCTGTTTCTGGCTGCGCGGGGAATGACGCTCTAATTTTTCGAAACGTCGTCCGACTGCGTCTTTTTCTTTAGCCGGAATTGCGAGTGCTCGAAAAATCCTATAACTCCGAGCGCCATTGCAAACGGTATGATCAGGTAAAACAGACGGAACACCAAGAGTGCAGCGATCACGTCGGCGGGGTCCATATCCGGCAGGCCCATGATGAAAATCAGCTCGAGAACGCCGAGCCCTCCGGGCACATGGCTGATCAACGCCGCCGAGAAGGACACCAGGAATATCCCCAAAACGATGACGAAACCAGGATTCCCGGCCTCCGGCAAAGCAAAATAGATGATTCCGGCGGCGCCGATCAATTCCAGCGGCCCGATCAGGAGTTGGGACAGTATGATGCGCGGCGCCGGATATGCCATCCTAACAGGACCGAGCGTCAACGTCCTGACCTTCAGAAAGCTGCCCACGAAGTAGATGGCGACGAGCGTCAGCAGCCCGTAACCTGTCGCCGCAGTGGCCCGCAATGGAAGAGCGTCGCCGAAACGCTCCATGATCGACGGATCGACGATCAGCACCACGCCGGCAAGGAGGATGGTTCCGAGAGCAAACGTGAAGGAACAGAAGGCAATCAGAATGCCGATTTCAGCGCCGTTCAACCCCTTCGACGAATAGGCCCGGTAGCGGACGACGCCACCTGAAAGAACCGATGCCCCCACGTTATGGGAGAGCGCGTACGTGGTGAAGGAGCAGACGGTTATGAAAAGCCAGTTCACATGCCTGTCCAGATGGGTCAGGGCTATCCGGTCATATCCGGCGAGGGCCATATAGGATATCACCGCGGACACCCCACACAGGAACCAGCCTCCCGGCGTGATGGCCCCGAGGCTGTCGCCCAGTTCCCCGACCGATAATCCCCGCAATTCCTTGTAGAGAAGCCAACCTGAAACCGCTATGGTCGCCGTCGCCACGGCGGGCCAAAGGTATTTTTTGAATCCCATGCGTCTTGCCGTTCTTGTCTCCCCGCGACCTTGACTTCCTCGGGGGGCCGCGTTCGAAGCATCACCTTAGAGGTCCTGCCCTTGAGCGATCAACCTTTGCGGCGCCTAATTGCGACACTTGCGACATTTTTCGTCTTCCTGTTTCCGGTGAGGGCTGACCAACACCGAGAGGACCTGTTCGATTTCTTCGTGCTCTCGCTGTCATGGTCGCCGACGTACTGCCTGTCGGAGGAAGGACAGAACAACAGGCAGCAATGCGGGCTGACCAAACGGCACGGTTTCGTGGTTCATGGCCTGTGGCCACAGTACGAGCGCGGCTATCCAGAATTCTGCACCAGCCCTCATCCCGGTCGCGTGCCCGACAGCCTCGGACGTCGCTTTTTCGATATCATGCCCAGCATGGGGCTGATCGGCCATCAATGGCGCAAGCACGGAACCTGCTCGGGGCTCAGCCAAGAACAATATCTGGAAACGACGCGTCGGGCTTTCGAAGCCTTAAATCTGCCCGAGAATCTTCTAGGGCAAGGCAGCCACGGCGACGAAATCGGTGCTACAGAAATCGAGGATCTGTTTGTCGCCGCAAATCCCGGGCTTTTGCACGAAGGCATAGCCGTGGCCTGTGATGGTCAGCGGGTCAAGGAAGTCCGGATATGCCTGACCAGCGACCTGCGGTTCCGCGAATGCCATCAGGTCGACACTGCGGGATGCAAGGCAAGCAGCCTCACGCTCCCGCCCATTCGCTAGCTCGCTCGAACAACCCGCAGGGTATACTTATGAAAATGCTCTATTCGCCCAGTTCCCCCTATTCCGCCAAGGTCGTGATGGCGGCATCCTATCTCGGCATTCCGCTAGACCTCATTCAGGTGGCGACGGCCGACGAGCCCTCACTGCTCACGGACGCAAATCCGCTCGGGAAAATTCCAACACTCATTCCCGACGCAGGAGACACGATCTTCGACAGCCGCGCGATCATGCATTTTCTCGATCGGGACTCCGGCCGGAAACTCTACCCGCGCAAAGACAGCAAACGGACCGAGGCCGAGGTTCTGGAGGCGTTGTGCGACGGCATCATGGATAGCCTCGTCGCCATCGTCTACGAACGGCGGTTTCGGCCTGAGGACAAGGTCCATCAGCCGGCGATCGATAAACAATGGCGAAAGGTGACGCGCGGACTGGACTGGCTCGACGCGAACCTCCCAAAGACAGGCAAGACTCTACACGGCGGCCACTTCTCGATGGCTGCGATGATCGGGTATCTTCTCCTGCGTTTTCCCGGGCAATGGGAGGACGGACGGGTGGCGCTTGCCGCATGGACCGGTAAATTCTCGAAGCGGTTCCCTGCGTTTCATGACCTAAAGCCGCGCGCCTGACCGAAAAAAGCCGGGCACAGTGGCCCGGCTTCCTTGTTGCTGGCTTGTTCGGATCAGAACTTCATGCCGATACCGACCTTGACGCTGTGGTCGTCGAAACCGCGTGAGTAGGTCGTGCCGCCGAGGTCAAAGTCCTTCGACTGATAGTCGGTGTAGCGATATTCAACGCGTGCGGTGATGTTGTCGGTCACCAAGGCTTCGACACCAGCACCTACAGTATAGCCGAGCGCCGTCTTGTCGTCAGAGTTCGTGCCATCCGACAGCTCGTGATTGCCGACCGCCAGACCACCGGTACCGTAGATCAGGAAGGGGTTCATGTCGTAACCGATACGACCGCGAATAGAGCCGTTTACTCCGTTTTCGCCGGTGAGACCTGCTCCGGCGTCACCATCTGCGCCGTTATAAGACACGTCGGCTTCCGCACCGTACACGATCGGGCCACTTTGCCAGTTGTAACCGCCATAAACGGTACCACCAATGCCGTCGATGTCGCGGTCACCGCCGCCCATGCGACCCCAGTCGTAGGTGACACCGCCACCGATATAGGCGCCGGTCCAGCCCTGCGGCGGAGCGGTGTAGGTTTCAGTCGCAGCCGGAGCTTCGGGGATCTGCTCGACGGCATCAGCTGCCTGAGCCGAGGTAAAGGCCATCACGCCAGCCGCGGAGGCCATGAGGGTCAGCATGAATTTACGCATTATAATTCTCCTTTTCAGTCCGGGTGTGCCGCTGAGCGGCTTGGCTACCAGAACGCTTGTGGTCCCTGCCCGTTCCACCGGAAGATGGAATTCAAATGCGGATTCGAAAGAGCCAAAATGTGAAATGTTTGCGGCGGCCAGATGGTGAAAATTCGATGTTGCTATAATGCGACAGGGAAAGCATTAACCCTAACGAAATGATAATTCTGTTCAATATCTTAACGCAATTTAGTTCATGTCGTATGCGAATATGAATTTGGCCATGATTTGGCAGCAGAGCGTTAGCCCTCCCCTTCTTTATGGCGACCGGCGAGCTATATCCCCCGCTTCAAGGGCTGGCGGTTGGGGAACACGATCTTGGACACGAGAAACATCAATGCGCTGATAACCGGCGCGGGGAAACGGCTAGGTCGGGCCATTGCGGATGACTTGGCGCGTGAGGGATATGGGGTTGCGATCCATGCCAACGGCTCACTGGAGGAGGCCGAGAAGCATGCCGCGATGCTGCGACGGGATGGATACCGGGCCGTCGCCGTTTCGGCCGACTTGCGGCAATCGCCGGACGTCGATACCCTTGTTGAGCGGGCTGCAGCGCTGCTGGGCCCGATCCAGGTTTTGGTCAACAATGCATCCGTTTTTGCCGAGGATGGCGCAGATCAATTCGACGCCGAGACCTATTCGCGCCATTTCGATCTGCACGTCCGGGCTCCGATGATCCTAGGGGCGGCGCTGGCGCGGCAGTTGCCGCGTGATACGCCAGGCTTGATCGTGAACATCATCGATCAAAGAGTGTGGGCGCTGACACCACGCTTCTTCAGCTACACGCTCTCCAAGTCAACGCTGTGGACGATGACGCGGACGATGGCGCAAGCCTTCGCCCCCCGGATACGCGTGAATGCGATTGGACCAGGCCCTTCGGTGCGGAGCGAACGGCAGGCTGAGGCTGACTTTCAGGCACAGATCGACAGCCTGCCACTCGGACGTGGGCCGTCTCTTGATGAGTTCGGCCGGACGGTCCGCTTTCTTTTTGACACGCCGTCGATCACGGGCCAAATGATTGCCCTGGACGGGGGGCAACATCTGATTTGGCGCCTTCCCGGCGAAGCGGAGATCAATGAATGACGAGCGGCAAGCTCACCGATGGCGGCGTACTTTACGACGAGACGGAGGAAGAAGATGACGACGTCGTCTCCGAACCCTCCCTGCCCGTTGCCGTCCCATCCATCGACTGGAGCGAAGGCGGCGCCGAAACGCAGGGTTTGAAGGGTGCCGAGCTGATCGCGGAATTCGTGAAGAAGCTTCCGAACGCCCCCGGCGTGTACCGTATGCTGAACGCGGATGGCGACGTGCTGTATGTCGGCAAGGCCCGCAGCCTGAAGAAGAGGGTTGGGAATTACGCCCAGGGCCGTGTGCATTCGAACCGTCTCGGACGCATGGTGCGAGAGACGACCCACATGGAGTTCGTCACCACGCGAACCGAGGTCGAGGCGCTGCTGCTTGAAGCCAACCTCATCAAGCGCCTCCGCCCGCGCTTCAACGTGCTGCTGCGCGACGACAAGAGCTTTCCGTACATCCTCATCACCGGCGACAGCCGGGCGCCGGCCATCTACAAGCATCGTGGTGCCCGTGCACGCAAGGGCGACTATTTCGGCCCCTTCGCCTCGGCGAGCGCCGTTGGCCGCACCATCAACTCGCTTCAGCGCGCCTTCCTGCTGCGGACCTGCACCGACAGTGTGTTCGAAACCCGCACCCGACCCTGCCTGCTCTACCAGATCAAGCGCTGTTCCGGTCCCTGCACGCACGAGATCAGCGATGCGGCGTATGATGAACTGGTTGACGAGGCGAAGGACTTCCTTTCCGGCAAGAGCCAGGCGGTGAAGGCGACAATCGCGGGCCAGATGAACGAGGCGGCGGAAGACCTCGATTTCGAGCGTGCCGCGGTCTACCGCGACAGGCTCGCGGCGCTCAGCCACGTCCAGAGCCATCAGGGCATCAACCTGTCGAGCACCGAAGAGGCCGACGTGTTCGCCGTACACCACGAAGGTGGCCTTACGTGTATCCAGGTGTTCTTCTTCCGCACGGGACAGAACTGGGGCAATCGTGCCTACTTCCCGAAAGCCGATCCGCAAATGACGGGCGCGGAAGTGCTGAATGCCTTTCTTGCGCAATTCTACGACGACAAGCCGTGTCCGCGACAGATCCTGCTGTCCGAGACTATCGATGAGCAGGACCTGCTCGCGACCGCGCTATCGGAAAAGGCCGGGCACAAAGTGCAGATTCTCGTACCGCAGCGGGGCGAGAAGAAGGATGTCGTCGATCACGTGGTCTCGAATGCCCGCGAGGCGCATGGGCGCAAACTTGCCGAGACTTCATCGCAGGCGAGGCTGCTTGCCGGTTTCGCCGAAACGTTCAAGCTCGCCTATGTGCCGCGCCGGATCGAGATATACGACAACTCCCACATCATGGGCACGAATGCCGTGGGCGGCATGGTCGTCGCTGGCCCGGAAGGCTTCGTGAAGAACCAGTATCGCAAGTTCAACATCCGCTCCACCGACATCACACCCGGTGACGACTTCGGCATGATGCGTGAGGTGATGACGCGCCGCTTCAGCCGCCTTCTGAAGGAAGAAGGTAAGCCGGACCGCTCCAACGCGGCGCCGGACGACGCCGATGCCGGTTTTCCGGCCTGGCCCGATGTTATACTGATCGATGGCGGTCAGGGTCAGATGACGGCTGTTCGCGGAATCCTCGACGAACTGGGCATTCGCGACTGCGTCACGGCGATCGGCGTCGCCAAAGGCGTGGATCGCGAAGCGGGGCGCGAGCGCTTTTTCGTCGATGGCCAGCCTGACTTCACGCTGCCGCCGCGCGATCCGGTCCTCTATTTCATTCAGCGCATGCGCGACGAGGCGCACCGTTTCGCGATTGGCTCCCATCGGGCGCGGCGGAAGAAGGAAATGGTCAAGAACCCGCTCGACGAGATCGCCGGGATCGGCCCGACGCGCAAGCGTGCGCTGCTGCAGCATTTCGGAACAGCGAAGGCCGTGTCACGGGCAGCCGTCAGCGATCTGATGGCCGTCGAAGGGATTTCCGAAGCCGTCGCGCGGCTTGTTTACAATCATTTTCACGAAAACGGCGCCGAATGACGTGTCTTCGGGCGCCGCGACCGGAAAATTGTCTATTTGATTCTGGCACCGTGGGTGTTGACGGCGGCCGGTGAAAACCGTCATCTACCCGCAACCTTACCAAGACAGGTCATCATGGCTTCCCGCGCATACAACATTCCAAATCTCCTGACCTACGGCCGTATTGTTGCGGTGCCGCTGATCGTGCTGTGCTTTTTCCTCGAGGGCCGGCTGCAGAGCTCCGATTTCGCGCGCTGGACGGCGCTATCCCTGTTTGTGATTGCGTCCATCACCGACTTCTTCGATGGCTATCTGGCGCGGATCTGGAATCAGACCTCCAATATCGGTCGCATGCTGGATCCGATCGCGGACAAGTTGCTGGTGGCGTCCGTACTGCTGCTTATGGCAGCCGACGGCACGATCGCCGGCTGGTCGCTCTGGGCCGCAATCACCATTCTCTGCCGTGAAATCCTCGTATCGGGGCTTCGAGAATACCTCGCCGCGCTGAAGGTCAGCGTGCCGGTAACGCGGATTGCCAAATGGAAGACTACCGTGCAGATGGTCGCCATCGCCTTCCTGCTTGCCGGCCCGGCAGGGGACAAGGTGCTTCCCTACACCACCGAACTGGGCATCGTGCTGCTTTGGATTGCCGCGATCCTGACCTTCTATACCGGCTATGACTACTTCAAGGCCGGCGCCAAGCACATTGTCGAGGAGGGCTAATGGTCAAGCTCGTCTATTTCGCCTGGGTGCGCGAACGGATCGGGAAGGGTGAGGAAGAGCTCGACCTGCCGGAGGACGTGAAGACAGCCGGCGACCTGATCGAGCATCTCCGCGGTCTTGGCGAGGACTACGAAAATGCGCTGCGTGTTCCAACAGCCATCCGCGTCGCCGTGAACCAGGAGCATGTGCAGCACGACGAGCTGATCACCGGCGCCCGCGAGATCGCGCTTTTTCCGCCGATGACGGGCGGTTGAAGCAATGAACATCGCTCCCGTCATCCGCGTTCAGCGGGAGGATTTCGACCTGAACGCGGAAGTGCGCCACTTGAGCGGCGGCCGCAAGGACATTGGTGCGGTGGTGACTTTTACCGGCCTTTGCCGGGATGACGGCGGTCGACTGGCAGCGCTGGAACTCGAACATTATCCGGGCATGGCGGAAGCTGAGATGCAGCGCATCGGCGCGGAAGCCATTTCGCGCTTCGGCCTGCGTGGGCTGGTGGCAGTCCACCGCTTCGGCAAGATCGCGCCAGGCGAGAACATCGTACTCGTTGCCGCCTCCGCTCCTCACCGTCAGGCGGCATTCGATGGCGCCAGCTTCATGATGGACTTCCTGAAGACGTCCGCCCCCTTCTGGAAGAAGGAGCACGGCACGGACGGCTCGGCGGGTGACTGGGTTGCCGCAAGAGATGCGGACGATCGTGCTCGGGACAGGTGGACCTGACACCGTCTACGGCACGACGCGTTCGCGGCGACTGATCACCAACACCATCACAAGAGCGCCGAAGACCACCAGATCCCGCCAGACGATCGGGGCGTAGCCGCTCCACATGGTCTCGGCCACCCCGATAGCCGCAGCACCAAGCGCGGAACGAAGCGGGACGCCATAGCCACCGGCGGCGGCGATCAGCACGACCTTCAGGCCGAACATCAGCCCTGCCCCGAAATCCATCGTTCCGTAGTAGGACGTGGCAAGGATGCCGCAGATGGCCGCGATCGCTGTTGCCGCCAGGTAGGAGAGTATAAACACCCGTCCCGCATCGACGCCGCACAGCGCGGCAGCCGCCGGATCGTCTGAAACGCTGCGCCAGATCCGCCCGGCCGATGTGCGCGACAAGATCGCATGTCCGCTTGCAACGATCGCCGCCATCAGCGCGGCATTGATGAGTTGGATAAGCGTGAGACTGACGTCGAAGCCCGCCGTGCGCCAGAAGATGACGCGATGATCAAGGAATCGCGGCAGCCACAATCCCCTGCTGTCGAGCGCAAGCCGACCTGTTTCAGAAATGACCACAAGAACGGCCAGCGACGCTACGATCACGGCATTCGGAGAGCGCCGGTGGAGAGGCAGCATGACGCTTTTTCCGACCCAGTACCCGGCGGCGAGCGTGTAGCCAAGGGATACGAGGCCACCCATGGCCAAAGCTGCAGGTAGCACCAGGATGAAAGCGTTCCAGCCCATGGCGGTGAAAAGCAAATAGATCTGGCCGGCAAAGGCAAAAAGCGCACCGAACACGATATCGGCGCGACGGGTCATGCCGAAGGCGACGGAGTATCCGAAGGCGAGCGCCGCGTAGAGCGCGGCGATCGGTATCGCGTTGACGAGTTGCTGGAGAAAATAGGCCATCGGTCGCTCCTGCTGCTTTTATAACTAGCAAAAAGGCTTTTACCAGTTATAATTTTCGTATGACCTTTTCCTGGACCCCTCACCGCTTTTCCGGCGGAGCCCTGGCTCTGGATGTCGCCAACAGCGTCATCCTGCGCTTCGATCCGTCTCGCAGCGTCGACCGCTTTGCAATCGCGTCGCAGATGGATGATTTCGCCGACGCGGCAAACGCTTTCTGTGCTGAGAAGGCGTTGTTTGGCGAGTTTCAGCCTGTGCGAGAGGAGAGCCGCCCGGCGCTTATCGCCCTGAGAGAAGCGATCGACGACTATTTCCGCAGCAGGACATTGGGTCTGGACGATAGGATCAGACTGGCGCGGCTGTTGGAACGAGCAGCCACCTGCCTTCGCAGCGCCTCCGAAGAGTCGGATCTCGCGGTTTCTACCGCCCGCTCGGCGCTGAAACTACTCGCCGAGCCAGAACCCGGGCGAATGAAAATCTGCGGTAATTGCGGCTGGCTGTTTCTCGACCGGAGCAAGAACCGAAGCCGGACCTGGTGCGACATGTCCGTCTGCGGCAACCGAACCAAAGCTAACAGACACTATCGACGGAAAAAGGAGACGGCGTCATGATGACGTTCACGCGAGCCGCGACCACAGTCTTGCTGGTCGCCACCATGGCGCTTTCGACAACCGGATGTCAGCGCGAGGACGAAGGTCCACTGGCGGTATCCGGCCGCATCTTCATCTTCAACTACCGCGTCGCGGAGGCAACCTATGTCCTGACCCTTGCCCGCAAGGGCGAGTTGCCGGACGAAAGCGTCATCGAAACCAGCTTCGAGAATCCAGCAGGCGGTCCGCCGCTCGTCACACACACTCGGATTTCCCCGACCTGGGAGAAGATCGCGCTCGAAAGCCCGGCCGTCCACTGCATCGTCCGGGATCGTCCCTACGCCGTGTCGATCCGGATCAGCGATGGAAACGGAAAGCCGATCCAGACAATCGAAACCAGCGTCACCTCGAGCCTGGACCAGACGATCCTGCCGGCAAAGCCGCTTGTTGTCGGACCGGTCTACACGCCGAACCCCGAGGTTTATCCCGGCGACGGGACGGCCGACTATTCACCGGCCCGCGACTGCCCCGCCGTCGATACCAGCACGTGACGTTTACGGGTTCAAGTTCCACAGCTGACCGGAATAATTGCCGCACGGCGCCATCAGCAGGAACCGGTCCATCATACCGCCATTGACCACGTCGAGGCAGTAGCTTTCGCCGAGAAACTGCGTCGTGAATCGCATCTTGTCGTCGGCGCCGGAAATCCGCCAGAGCTGGCCCGAATAGTTGGCGCATGGCTGCATCCTGACCATGTAAGCGGGATCACCGCCATTCGTAACATCGAGGCACATGCCGTTGCCGGTCGCCTCGTTGCGGAGACGCACCCAATCCCCCTCTGGCTCTGATGTCACGATCCAGTTCTGACCCCGGTCGCCATTGCGTGGCACCATCTGCGCCATCCCTTGAAAGGGTCCGTCGGTCCAAACCTGCATGACCGAACCGGTGCCGGTGAACTGCGTCGCGAGCCTTATCGACTCGGCGGCAGCGACGACGGGAACGAGCATGGTCGATATCGCCAAAGAGACGCCAAGTAAGCGGGTACAAAAAGTCATGTTGCCTCCGGGATCGCTTTGCAAGGCCCAAGGCTTTAGCAGAAACCGCCGCGAAATCCCGACCAAAGTTTGCATGAATGCCGCTCCTGACGGAACGGGAGGGCACAACAAAAAACCGGCGCCTTTCGGCACCGGTTTCGAATTCATCGTCAATCGCCGGAAAGACCGCGAGGATCAGTTCAGCCGACGATCTCGGTGTCGGCGAACCAGTACTTGATTTCCTGGGCAGCGGTTTCCGGAGCGTCCGAACCGTGAACCGAGTTTTCGCCGATCGACAGGGCGAACATCTTGCGGATGGTGCCTTCATCGGCGTTGGCCGGGTTCGTGGCGCCCATGATCTCGCGGTTCTTCAGGATGGCGTTTTCGCCTTCGAGAACCTGAACGACGGTCGGGCCCGAGGTCATGCCTTCAACCAGTTCGCCGAAGAAGGGGCGTTCCTTGTGAACGGCGTAGAAACCTTCGGCTTCGCGCTTGCTCATCCAGACGCGCTTGGAAGCGACGACACGCAGGCCGTTGTCTTCGAAGACCTTGGTGATGGCGCCGGTCAGGTTGCGCTTGGTGGCATCGGGCTTGATCATCGAGAAGGTGCGTTCAATCGCCATCAGTCTCATCCTTTTGTCTGTCAGGGAAAGTGGGCGGTATCTACCCGCCCCGAATCACGAAGACAAGAGGGATCGGCGAAATTCACGCAGGCGTCACAATGGAAGGCACAGGCGCGATCAGGCAACCTTGCGCGCCGCACCCTCGTGAAGATCCAGCAGCCGCTCGAACCAGGACTGGACCGGGTCGTCTCCAGGCAGATGAACCGACCCTGTCGTGATCCTGAGCCACTGCAGCGCGCCGAAGACGATGTAGTCGGCGAAGAGGGGCGAAGCGCCGCCGATGAACGGCTGATGGCCGAGCATTACGCGAAGCGGCTGCAGTTTTGCGGGGAAGGCTTCGATCTCCGCCTGCCTGCCCGGCACAAATTCGCTGATGTCGCGTCCCAGCCGCTGGCGACGGCTTTCGCGGAAATAGGACTGGTCCACGTCGTCCAGCATGTCGTGGATGTCCATGACGGCGATCTTGGTGATCGCAGGATGGACGACAGACTGGGAGAAACTCTCCACGAACCGCGCGGCAGCACGACCCGCCTCCCCTCCGAACAAGGTCGGGCGATCCGCATAGGCCTGATCGAGATAGTCTGCGATCGAAAAGCTGTCCGCAACCAGTCGGTCCCCGTCGCGCAGAAGGGGCACGGTCTTCGTCGCACCGCCTTCGATCGTGGGTATGGCGGTGAAGGCCAGGGGCTCCTCGACGTAATCGAGTCCCTTGTGCCGCAGCGCCATGACCACTTTCCAGCAATGCGGGGAGAACGGGCGCCCGCGATCGGCGCCGCATAGCGAGTAGAGGGTGATGGACATCGGGACTCCTTGGGTCAAACAGCGTGCATTATCGCCGCCGATCGCGGGCAGATCAAATCAGCTTAATTCATGAGACTCATCACGACGACTTCCGCTAAATCTCGACGCAAAGATGAAGGACCGGAGGATCGCATGATGACGGAACACTATCGCATGTTCGCCGCCTATAACGCTTGGGCCAACGGCCTGCTCTACACAGCTGCCGAGGGCCTGTCGGACGGGGAATTGCACGCCGACAAAGGCGCATTCTTCGGCTCTTTGTTCGCCACGCTGACGCATCTTGTGGTCGCTGACCGACTATGGATGCATCGGTTCACGGGCGAAGGCCCGGTACATCGGACTCTTGACGAGAAGCCATTTGCGGATTTCGGGGCACTGTCCATCGCCCGCCAGGCGGAAGACGAGCGCATTATCCGATGGGCGGATACGCTGACGCCGGAGCAGCTTTCGCAGACCTTCACCTACACGCCGGTGACCAATCCGACGCCGATCACGCACAAGCTCGCTCCCGCGGTGGCACATTTCTTCAACCACCAGACCCATCACCGTGGCCAATGCCATTCGACATTGACGGCGCTCGGCAAACCAAGCCTGAGCCTTGACCTGATCTACTTCCTGAGGAGCGATGGCAAGGAATGGCTATGAATCGTGGCGCGGCGCCTCATGAGCGCCGCACCGATTTCCTGATGACCTTGCTCTGTCGTCTCACGCCGCTTTTCGGTGCGACGCGTTGACCTGGCTGAAGGTAAATCGCCGCATAAGATTTTCCAGCGCGGCGGCTTCAGCGGCCAGCGTTGTAATCGCCGCAGTGGACTCTTCCACCATGGCCGCATTCTGCTGGGTGTTGCGATCTATATCTCCAATCGCACTGTCGATCTCGACCAGGCCTTGGGCTTGTTCGCGCGCGCCGCTGACTATCTTCTCGATCTCGGCGCTGATGCTCTTCACCTCTTCGGCGATGACGTGCAGCGCCTCACCGGTCTGGTCAACGAGACCGACACCGCTCTTCACCTGATCAGCCGAGGCGCCGATCAGCGCCTTGATCTCCTTCGCGGCCTTGGCCGAACGTTGAGCCAGTTCGCGCACCTCCTGCGCAACGACCGCGAACCCCTTGCCGGCTTCACCTGCGCGTGCGGCCTCGACACCGGCATTCAGCGCCAACAGGTTGGTCTGGAACGCGATTTCGTCGATCACGCTGATGATCTGGTTGATCTCGCGTGAAGAGGCTTCAATCTTGCTCATGGCCTCGACCGCACTCGTTACGATCGCTCCGGATTTCTCCGCGCCGTCACGGGCATGCGAAACCCGACGTCCGACTTCCTCGGCAACGCGAGCGGTTTCCTTGACGGTGCCGGTGACCAAGCCAAGCGCACTGGCTGTCTCTTCGATCGAAGCGGCCTGACGCTCGGTTCGCGCAGAGAGGTCACCATTGGCGTGGCTGATCTGGCCAGCACCAGCGCGAATCGTCTCGACGACCTGGCCGGCCCTGCCGAGAACAGCCTCAAGGTTCTCCATTGAGGCATTGTAGAAGCCTCGCAGCTTGTCCAGCTCACCCTCGAACGGTTTCCCAATTCGGTAAGCGAGATCGCCGTTGGCGAGCGCCGACAGCGCATCTCCGAGCTCGCTTACGGCCGCATGTACGGCAGCGGCCTCACGCGCCTTTTCCTGCTCACGCAGTTCGCGCTGTTCGGTAGCCTGACGATCGGCTTGGCGCGCGCGGTCGGCCATATCGGTCGCGTTTCGCTCAGCGGAAGTCGAAGCCTCCACGGCTGCGTCAGAGGAAACGAAAGCTCTCACGACGGCGTAGGAAAGTGCGATTAGGATGCCTGTTTGCAGCACGAGAACGACGGCATGAAGCACGACGCGCGAGAAGTCCGACTCGCCCGGGAAAACGGCGAGCGGCATGACAAAATACAGAAGCAGATGATGTACGGCGACCAACGCGGCATAGCCGACGAGTGCGCGCCAATCGATCCAGATCGAACAGATCGCGAGCGACGCGAAGAAGTACATATGAATATCGATCTGGAGCGGCGAGCCTTGGAAAGCATAAACCAGCAGCGCAACGGTTGCCGCATGCGCCATGGATGTCACCACGCGCGTGTTCGGACCCGTACGGTCCTTAGCCCACAGAAGCGAGGACGAACCGACGATGATGGCACTCGCCAGCACTGTCATGTAGTCGAAGCCATCGGCCCGGAATACTTCGCGAGCGAACGTTAAAGCAAAGTTCAACCACAAGATCGCTATGATGCCAACTGACGCCTTCTGGCGTAGCATTGCTAGGGAGTTCATTCCAAATTCCTTTGATAACAGCCTACGGCCAGTTGGTGGTTAAGGACCAGCATCGCTCCCGCCTGCATGAGGCGGGCCGGGAAATCGTCAGCGTCAGAATAGGCTACGGCCATCCAGGGAAGACGCCCGGCAGAGACGAAGGAGCCGCCTGCCGAGCCAATTACCTCCAGGGTGTCACTGGCTGTCGCCGCCGGACTGGTGAGAACCAGGACGAAACGCCCGCTCGGCGATGACCACAAGGCGAGAACCAGAATGAGAAATAAAACGAAAAACGTGGCGACGACCCTCTTGTCTATCGCCGCCTCCCCCGGTCGCACCCTCGGTTGAGAAATTGTCGCCCGCCGGGTCAAGCCCACCCTCCTGCGTCCGAACACTTCGATCGAACGTATTCTTCCCTATTCAGCAATTTAATAGTGCGGCGCTAAGAATGTCTTAATTGCCATCTGGGTGAGAGACAGCGGGTTGCAAAGCGGAAACCGTGCATTAACCCTGAGTTCCGAAAGCATCCGGCCGAACCGCCGTGAACTCGTATTTTATATAAATTTCAAGAACCTGACGGGAGTATTCCAGGCACGATTTGAAAACGACTTTTAGAGCCAGCCCGCTGGCATGGTTTGGTGAAAAAAATGGATGTTATGACGAGAGGCAAGACCGCCAGGACGGATCAACATACGCCGAGCCTTGGCATCGAAACGCTTCAGAAGGTCGCCAAGCACATGGCGCGACGCCAGGTGGCCGGCCTGCCGCGCAACTACGAACTGTTTTACGAATCGATGTTTGGGCACGATCCGGCGCTCGGCCGTGACCTTGAGGCGCTCGGCAGCCGTCCCTCTCAGCTCCACCTCGACCAGTTGGGCCTCAAGTACCGTCTCGTCAGCCATTGCGGACTGGCGGAAGAGAAGATCCAGCGCGATGCGGTGACAATCCTTAAGAACCTGTCCGACATGCTCGCGAGCGGTATTGAGCGAAAACAGACTTTCGTCCGCTCTCTGGACATGATCGCTAACGCGCTGCGCGAGGACGAGCAGCGCAGCCTGGCGAGCCTGATCGACGAGCTGGATTTCCTCAACGCATCGGCGACCGAACTCGGCCAGGCCGAGCTGGACCTTGCGGAGACGCTCAAATCGGGACTGGCAAAGATCGAAACGGCCGAGAAGGCGGCAAAACAGGCTCACGAAGCAGCCCTGCGCGACCGCTTGACGGGCCTGCCCAACCGGGTGGCGATGACCCGTCGGCTGGAGGATATCTACAGCGCCGCCACCCAGCCTCGTATCGCCGTTGTCGCGGCCGAAGCAGACGATCTGGATTCGATCCGCCGCCAATATGGCGAAGATGCCGCCAACCGCATGCTGAAGCGACTTGCCGCGATCTTCCGAAAGACGATCAAGAAGAACGATTTCGTCGCGCGCAACGATGACAGCCAGTTTCTCTTCATCTTCCACGAAGTAGGTCAGGATGACGTCGTGGCGATCGGCGAAAGGCTGCGGCACGCCGTCGAAACGAACCTGATCTACGCCGCGGAAAACGAACTGAACGGCGGCGGCGTGCAACTGGCCGTCGGCTTTTCCCTCGCCGATAACGCGGTACGCCCCGACGATCTGTTGGCACAGGCCGAGCATGCACTGAAAGGCGCGCGCCAGGAGAGCCGTAATCCGATCATGCGCTTCGGACGCTAGACCGACGGGCAACGTCGAAGCCGTTGCCTGACGGCCGTGCGTGGCTACAGCCTAAACGTCGGCATTCCGCCGTTCTGATCTCGTCAGCAGACACTTGTCTTGGCTTTGGCCTTGGGGCAAAAGCCGTGACATGATTACGATAACCGACCTTTCCGCCCGTATCGCCGGGCGCCTTCTCATAGACCATGCGACCCTGTCACTGCCGGCTGGGGCGAAAGCCGGCCTGGTCGGCCGTAACGGAGCGGGAAAGTCGACGCTGTTTCGTGTCATCACCGGCGACCTTGCGGCCGAAAGTGGAGCCGTGTCGATCCCGAAGAATGCGCGCATCGGCCAGGTTGCCCAGGAAGCGCCGGGAACCGAAGACTCGCTGATCTCGATCGTGCTGGCCGCAGACAAGGAACGGGCGGCCCTGCTAGCGGAAGCCGAAACGGCCACCGATCCGCACCGCATCGCCGAAATCCAGACGAGGCTCGCAGATATCGGTGCCCATTCGGCGGAAGCGCGCGCCGCGACCATTCTCTCTGGTCTCGGCTTCGATCACGAGGCGCAGTTGCGGCCCGCCTCGTCCTTTTCCGGCGGCTGGCGCATGCGCGTCGCGCTGGCGGCGGTGCTGTTCTCCGAACCGGACCTGCTGCTGCTCGACGAACCCACCAACTATCTCGATCTTGAAGGTACGCTTTGGCTGGAAGAATATGTGCGACGTTATCCGCACACCGTCATCGTCATCAGCCACGATCGCGACCTTCTCAACACCGCCGTCAACTCGATTATCCATCTCGACCAGAAGAAACTGACCTTCTATCGCGGCGGATACGACCAGTTCGAGCGGCAGAAGGCCGAGGCCGACGAGTTGCAGATGAAGGCAAAGGCCAAGAACGAAGCGGCCCGCAAGCATCTTCAGAGCTTCATCGACCGTTTCAAAGCGAAGGCGTCAAAGGCCCGGCAGGCGCAGAGCCGCGTGAAGGCGCTGGAACGTCTCGGGACCGTGGCATCCGTCATCGAGGACCACGTCCAGCCGATTTCCTTTCCGGAGCCGGAGAAGCAGCCCGCCTCCCCCATCGTTGCCATCAACGGCGGCGCGGTGGGATATGCACCGGGGAAGCCGATCCTGAAGGGCATCAACCTGCGGATCGACAACGACGACCGCATCGCGCTGCTCGGCTCGAACGGCAACGGCAAGTCCACCTTCGCCAAGCTGATTGCCGGTAGACTTCAATTGCAGGCGGGCGAGATGAAGCTGGCCCCGAACCTCTCGGTCGGCTTCTTCGCCCAGCACCAGCTCGACGATCTCATTCCGAACGAAACGCCTGTGGACCACGTGCGCCGGCTGATGCCGCTGGCCGGCGAGGCGCAGGTGCGCGCCCGCGTCGCGCAGATGGGGCTCTCGACGGAGAAGATGGCGACGGCGGCGAAGGACCTGTCCGGTGGGGAAAAGGCGCGTCTGCTGATGGGGCTTTCGGCATTTCATGCCCCGAACCTGCTTATCCTCGACGAGCCGACCAACCACCTCGACATCGACAGCCGCCGGGCGCTGATCGAGGCTCTCAACGACTACAACGGCGCCGTCATCCTGATCGCCCACGACCGGCACCTTATCGAGGCGACCGTCGACCGGCTCTGGCTGGTCAACGGCGGGACCGTCAGCGTCTTCGAGGGCGACATGGAGGACTATCGCAGCCTTGTCGTCGCTTCGCCGAAAAAGGCCGAGGAGAAGCTCGACGCGGGACTTCAGGTCAACAAGGCCGACCAGCGCAAGGCCGCCGCCGACAAGCGTGCCTCGCTCGCACCGCTCAGGAAAAGGATCAACGATATCGAGACGTTGACGAAGAAGCTGGAGAGTTTGATTCAGGCGCTTGATGCCGAACTTGCCGATCCTGCTCTCTACGAGAAGGCTCCCGCCAAGGCAGCGGAAAAAGCGAAGCAGCGTGGCGAGGCAGCGGCAAAACTCTCGGCTGCCGAGGAAGAATGGCTAGAACTGTCGACCGAGTACGAGGAAGCAATGGCTGGATGAGACGCTTGCAACGGCAAGCAGCCAGAACCGGTCTCGCGTGAACAATCAGGCCTTCTTCTCCCATCGCCCTTCTGGCGTCTGCTGCCAGTAGGTAAGCGCGTGCCCCGCGCCCTTCAGCCGCTTCCAATGCTCGCGCGCAGCTTCAAGCTGGCTCTGGTCATGTCCGTCGAAGACGAACACCACGCGGTCATAGTCAAGGGTCGGCGGCGGCTCCGCGCCGTCGACGACGAAGCGCACGGTGGCGCGGTTACGATTGTCCGTTTCCGTCGTCAGCAGGATCGGCTGATCCTCGGCATCCGGTGCTGCGTCGGTCCCATGGGGCAGAAAACTCTCGTCACGCCATGTCCACAGATGCGCGTCGAGCGCATCCCGCCGCGGTTCATCGACAGTCTGCACGGCAACCTTCCAGCCCCGCTCAACGCTTTTTTCAAGCAAGGGCGGGAGGGCGTTCTCCAATTTGGATTCAGTCAGATGGTAAAACAGGATCTCGGCCAAGACCGTCCACGTCCCTCTCAGGCTTCGTAATTGGCGCGAACGAACTCATCGAGCAGGCGGACACCGAAGCCGGAACCCCAGGACTGATTGATCTCATCCGACGGCGACCCCATCGCGGTGCCGGCGATATCAAGATGCGCCCACGGCGTCGATCCGACGAAGCGCTTCAAAAACTGCGCAGCGGTTATCGAGCCGGCGTAGCGGCCGCCGGTATTCTTCATGTCGGCAAACTTGGAATCGATCATCTTGTCGTACTCGTCGCCGAGCGGCATGCGCCAGAGGCGTTCGTTACTTGTCATACCCGCCTTCAGCAGCGCGTCCGACAACCTGTCGTCATTCGAGAAAAGGCCGGCATGATGGCTGCCGAGCGCGACCATGATCGCGCCGGTCAGCGTGGCAAGGTTGATCATGAACTCGGGCTTGAACCGGTCGTTGCAATACCAAAGCGCATCGCAGAGCACGAGCCGGCCTTCGGCATCGGTGTTGATGACTTCGATCGTCTGCCCCGACATCGAGGTGACGATGTCCCCCGGACGCTGGGCGTTCCCATCAGGCATGTTCTCGACCAGACCGATGATGCCGATGACATTCGCCTTCGCCTTGCGCGCGGCGAGCGTGTGCATCAGTCCGGTCACGGCGGCCGCGCCGCCCATGTCGCCCTTCATGTCCTCCATGCCGGCGGCGGGCTTGATCGAGATGCCGCCGGTATCGAAAACGACTCCCTTCCCGATAAAAGCGAGCGGCTTGTCCTTGGGCTTGCCGCCCTTCCACTGCATGATCACCAGACGTGGCGGCCGAACCGAGCCTTGGGAAACGCCGAGCAGGGCGCCCATGCCGAGCTTCTTCATCTCCTTCTCACCGAGAATTTCGATCTCGACTCCCAGCTTTTCCAGTTCGCGCGCCTTCGCCGCGAACTCTTCAGGACCAAGAATATTCGCCGGCTCGTTGACGAGATTGCGCGCGAGGATAACGCCTTCGGCGACTGCTTCCGCGACCTGAAAGGCCTTTTTTGCGGCGGCGACATCGGCTGTGACGATGGTAACCTTTAACGTCTTCTCTTTTGAGGGGGCCTCGTCCTCGTCATTCTTCTTGGCGGACTTGTAGGTATCGAATTTGTAGGTACGCAGAAGCATGCCAAGCGCGAAGTCAGCCACAGCGTTTGCGGAAACATTTGCGCCGGGGGCGTCGGTGTAGACGATGGCCTTTTCAGAGCCCTTGAGAACGGACGCCGCGGTGCCGCCCGCACGTAGCCAATCATGCGCCTTCAGCACGTCGCCCTTGCCAAGGCCCAGGACGACGATCCGGTCGGCTTCGGAGCCGTGGGGTGCCACGATATCGAGGGTCGAGATGGCCTTCGCCTTGAATTTTCTTACAGTCGCAGCCCGGTCGTATACGCCGGCCGGATCAGCGTCCGACAATCCTGCCGGGCCTGCCTCCGCCGTCTGAAGAAGGATCGCGGTCGCTCCTGCGAGACGTGCCGATTTAGCGAAGGAAATATCGAGTTTGGCAGCCATGATCACTCCATCAGGTATGCTATCTGTCAGGCGCGATCATGTCGGTTTCGGCCGGCAAGGCAAGAGCGGTTCGACATTTTACTTCCCAACCCCTTGATGCATGGGCTTGGGCACACCGCGCTGCGCGACTGTTCCGATTATCGCCTCAATCCCGGTGAAAGAGCGAGGGCACTCGGCCGTCGGTGCGTCCTGTGTCTTTGCTGCCGCGTGTCCGAGGAACCGACGGGGAGGATGTTCTGGCGTTCATGTTGCCTGTCGCCAAAACGGTTTCGACAGCGTAATAAGCCGGTCGAATTGGATGTTATCGTCCCAGTTGGGCAAATCAGGTTACCGGATGAAGCTTCTCGAAGCCTATGTTCTCAAACGCGTTTGGCAGATGTTTCTGACCGCGTTGCTGCCTGTGCTGGCGATCATATGGACGACCCAGGTATTGGCACGCATCAACCTGGTGACCGATAGCGGGCAGTCGATCGGTTCGTTCATGAAGCTCGCAAGTCTTATTTTGCCGACGCTCATCCCGGCCGTGATGCCTTTCGCGCTGGTCATCGGAATCACGCAGACGCTGACTGCCATGAACAACGACTCCGAACTGCCGGTCATCGACGCGGCCGGAGCGCCACGAAGCATCATCAACCGCCCCGTTATCGTTCTCGCCGCCGCGCTCTGCGCCTTCTCATTCACCTTGAGCAATTTCGTCGAACCGAAGCTCAGGGTGGCTGCGCGTGACATGATCGCGGCGGCCTATGCCGACCTTCTCTCCTCGGTCATCGAGGAAAAGACATTTCGACGGGTTGGTGACGGCCTTTACGTCCAGATTTCCGAGCGGCTGTCGGGGCGCATCCTCAAGGGGCTGTTCGTCGCCGATTCGCGAGATCCCAACTTCGACCTTATCTACTACGCACGCGAAGGGGCCGTCGACGAAAGCGGAAAGGCTCTGGTGATGCGGGACGGTGAAGTTCAGCGGAAGGCGCCGGACGGGAACGTGTCGGTCGTTCGCTTCGATTCCTACTCCTTCGATCTTTCGGAATTGTCTCAGACTCGCGGCCAGGCTCGTTACAAGGCCAATGATCGGGATCTTTTCTTTCTTCTGTCGCCGGACCCCACGGACCCTGACGTTATCAAATCACCGGGTGAATATCGTGCTGAGTTTCACGAGCGGCTGACAGGCTGGCTTATGCCGATGGTCGTCGCCCTGATATCGCTGGTCATCGCGGGAGATGCTCGCTCGCATCGGGAAGCGCGGCTCCATCCGATGGCGATCACACTGACAACCGCACTCGGTCTCTACTGGCTTTCAAGCTACACCGTGAACCTTGTTGAGCGCAGTCCCGCCTACACGCCGCTTCCTTATCTGGTTCCACTGGTGGCTGGTGGTGGCGCGCTTCTTGTTTTGTTGCGCGGACGAGCCCTGCGCATGCCGGCAGCCTTCACGCGACACAGCTCCGGGTGGCTGAGCGCCGTGCAGGCAAGGATCGACGGGATCGACAACCCCAAGGGTGGGCCGCGATGATCACGACGCTCGGCCGGTATTTTCTGAAGCGTTACGTCGTGGTGACCTTGTGGTTTTTCCTTGGCGTGGCCTCGATCACCTTCTTGATCGATTTCAGCGAGACAACGGGACGTTTCTCGGACCTCGACGGGTTTACGGTTGCCGGCGCGCTTTATCTGACGGCGCTGCGGCTTCCGCTTATCTTTCAGCAGACGGTGCCATTCATCACGCTTTTCGTGGGTATGACGGTACTGATCGCGCTGAACCGGAAGTCGGAACTGGTCGTGGCGCGAGCCGCCGGCATCTCGGTGTGGCAGTTTATGACACCCTTTGTGTTGGGCGCATTCGTCGTGGGTCTGGTCACAACATTCGCGCTCAATCCGCTCGCCGCGTGGGGACAGCGACAGGCCCTGCAGACGCAGTCGGAATGGCGCCAATCCGGAAACAATGCGAGCTCCCGATCAATCCCGTGGTTGAGACAGATCAGCGGCAATCAGGACGTCATTCTCGGGGCGAGAACCGTCATGGAAGAAGGAACGCTTCTTGTCGACGCGGTTCTCATCCACTTCGACGGGGACGGTCGAATCATCCTCCGACAGGACGCCGCCTCGGCAAAGTTGAAAGAGGGTTACTGGCTCCTTAACGACGTGACCGAGACTCGGCCGGGTGAAATTCCCACAAGGCTCGCCACAGCCAAGGTCGATACCAATCTACAAAGAGAATTTGTTCAGGAGCGCCTGGCCACGCCGGAAACCGTTGCATTTTATGATCTTTCTAACAAAATCGCAGTTGCACGATCTTTCGGTGTGTCGACAAAGGCGCTTGAGACACAGTATCATTCATTGATTTCCCTGCCCCTACTCCTGGTGGCCATGACACTTATTGCCGCAACTGTTTCATTGAAATTCAGCAGGTTCAACCAATCCCGCTCGGTGATTCTGGGTGGAATCCTATCCGGCTTCGTGCTTTATGTCGTTTCGGTGCTCGTGAGAGCATTCGGAAGCAGTGGCGTCGTTCCGCCCTTCGTGGCGGCCTGGGTTCCAGTGGTCGTAGCGCTCTCGCTCGGGGCGACGATTCTGCTTCATCAGGAGGACGGTTAGTGGCGGCAGCAGGTGATCGCAAAACGATCAGGCGGCTCCTCGCGGCTCTGCTGACAAGCACGGCTGCGCTTCTTGTCGCGCCTGCGTATCAGCCTGCAATGGCTCAGCAGAACAATTCGGTTAGCGCGCTTGAACCGACCATTCCGGCCGACGCGAAGCTCATACTTGCGGCAAACGAGCTGCTCTACGACCGTGATGCAGAGCGTATCACCGCAGTCGGAGGCGTGCAGATCAATTACGCCAGCTACCAGATGGTCGCGCGCCGCGTCGTCTACGACCAGAAGAGCGGCCGAATGATGGCCTATGGCGATATCGAGCTGGTCGAGCCAAACGGCAACCGCATGTATGCCGATACGCTGGATGTAACCGACAACTTCGCTGACGGCTTCGTCAGTGCGCTGCGGATCGAGACGACGGACAACACCCGCCTGGCGGCTGAGCGGGGCGAACGGGTCAACGGAACCGATCTGATTCTATACAAGGGGGTTTACACCGCCTGCCTGCCTTGCGCCGAACATCCGGAGAAACCGCCGCTATGGCAGGTCAAGGCCGAGCGCGTCATTCAGAACGGCGAGAAGCACACCGTCCGGCTCGAGAAAGCGCGTTTTGAACTGTTCGGCCGACCGATCGCGACGGTTCCGGCAATCGAAGTTCCGGACCATACCGTCAAGCGCAAGTCGGGCTTCCTGTTCCCGACCATGCGGACGGCCGAAAACATCGGCTTCGGCATCACCATCCCCTACTATTACGCCATTTCCAACCACATGGACGCGACTGTCAGCGCGACCGGCTTTACCTCGCAGGGCGTGCTTCTCGACGGCGAGATACGTCAGCGCTTCGAAAAGGGCAGCGCCTCTTTACGCATCGCCGGCATCAACCAGATGAACCCTGACAAGTTCGATGCGGGAACGAGCGACGCCGAGAAAGACTGGCGTGGGATGGTGTCCTCCAAGGGCGAATTCAAGATCAATCCGCGTTGGTCTTTCGGCTGGGACGTGATGGCGCAAACCGACAACAACTTCGCGCGCACCTACGAACTCGATGGCCTCGACGATACCACGCATACCAACCAGATCTACCTGACAGGACTGGGGAAACGTAACTCGTTCGACATGCGCGGTTACTATTTCGACGTGCAGGATGCCGATCCCGAGGAGAATGCGGAGAAGCAGCAGCCGACCGTTCTGCCAGTCGTTGACTACGAGTATTATGCTCCGGAGCCGGTGGCAGGCGGACAGTTGTCGGCGACGTTCAACTTTACGTCGGTTTCCCGCTTCAAGACCGACGATCCGAGTGTCGACACGAACGGCGACGGTATCGACGACCTGACGCGCTATCGCGGCCTGAAAGGTAACGTCACCCGCCTGACAGCAGAAGCGGAGTGGAAGCGCAGCATCAATATGCCGGGCGGCCTGCAACTGACCCCTCTGCTCGCCGCGCGTGGGGACGGCTATGGCCTGGCGATGGACAATCCGGGTGGATATACGGGCAATTACTACGAAGAAGACACCGCCTCCCGCTACATGCTGACCGCTGGGCTTGAGGCGCGGTACCCGCTGCTCGTGACCACTGACAACAGCACCCATATCTTCGAGCCGATTGCGCAGGTCTACGCGCGCAACGACGAGCGGCTGGCGGGACGCCTGCCGAACGAGGATGCTCAGAGCTTTGTATTCGATGCCACCAACCTTTTCGAACGGGACAAATTTTCCGGCTTCGACAGGGTCGAGGGCGGCACCCGGGCGAATGTCGGTATCCGCTACACCGGCTCTTTCGACAACGGAATAGGTCTCCGCAGCATTGTCGGTCAGTCCTATCACCTTGCAGGGTTGAACTCATTCGCGACGGACGACCTCGTGATGGTCGGCGCAGACTCAGGACTTGAGACAGACGTCTCGGACTACGTCGGCATGGCCGCGATTGATTTGCCGAATGGTGTCTCTCTGGCGGCGAACGCGCGTCTGGACGAGGACGATCTGTCACTGCGGCGGACAGACGCCACGTTGTCGTTTGCAAACGAGGACCTGCAGGCAAATCTGACATACACGCAGATCGCGGCTCAGCCAGAGTATGGCTTTACGTCTGACAACGACGAACTCCAGGCATCGAGCTCGGTCAAGGTGGACGAATACTGGTCGCTTTTCGGTTCCATGACCTGGGACATCAATAATGCCGTGATCAACCGTCACGGAATTGGTATCTCCTATGCCGACGAATGCACCATCTTCTCGATCGGTTACAGCAGCAAGCGAGACATCACGAACGAGTCAGCAAGCGACTGGTCGATCGGCGCACGCCTCACCTTCCGCACACTCGGCGACGTGCAGATCGGGAGCCCGGATATTGACGGTTTCGACGGCTGATCCGGCTGCGGATACAGGCTTGATCGATCGCGTTACGCCTTAAGGGTCACATGTCATTGTTTTGCCCAAAGGATTGTGCAATCGGAGAGTGACATTATACTCGCCGTGCCCGGCTGATGACGTTCATCAGTGAATTGGCACGCAATGCAAGGGGTTTTCGATGATCAATGGACGCAAGGGCGTGAGCGCGGCGATCCTTTCCGCTTTCCTGGCCGTGTCGGTCGCCTCCTCCGTGGCGTTCGTACCGACGCCTGTTGTGGCTGCGAGTCAGATCAGGGCGGTTGTGAACAAGACCGCGATCACGAGCGGCGACGTGGCGAAGCGCGCAGCATTCCTGCGCCTGCAGCGCCGGAGCGGAAATCTGAACAAGCTGGCGCTGGAGGAACTTGTCACCGAAGCGCTGAAGCGGCAGGAGATCGCCCGTGTCGGCGCCTCCGTCAGTGTCACCGAAGTAGACAAGGCTTTCGAGCGTTTTGCCGCCTCCAACAAGCTTTCTCCAAAGCAGATGGCAGGAATCCTCGGACAGGCTGGTGTCGGTGTGGAGCATTTCAAGTCATTCCTCGCGGTGCAGATGAGCTGGCCTCGCCTCGTCAATGCCCGCTACGGCGGACGGGCGGGTGGACTGAGCAAGCAGGACGTGATTGCCAAGATGCTTGAGAACAAGCAGAAGCCAGTGACGACCGAGTACTTCCTCAAGCAGGTCATCTTCGTCGTGCCCGCATCGAAACGGAATGCGATCACCGGCAAACGTAAGGCCGAGGCGGAAGCATCGCGTTCCAAGTTTCCCGGCTGCGACGGGGCCATGGACTTTGCCCGGAATTACCTGGATGTCTCGATCCGCAATCTCGGCCGCGTGATGGCACCCGAATTGCCGGACGAGTGGAAGCCGCTGATCGAAAAGGCGTCGAACGGCACGACCGCCACGCGCGTCACCGAAAAAGGCGTCGAGTATCTGGCGATCTGCAATCAGCGCCAGGTCTCGGACGATGTTGCGGCAGAGGTAGTGTTCCGTGCCGAGGATATCGGCAAGGAGAAAAAGGGCGACGATCCGAATTCCGAGAAGTATATCGAAGAACTGCGAAGCAAAGCGCAGATCGTGTATCGCTGATCGTCGACTGAAAGACAGCATATGGCCGCCAGCTCAGACCGTCCCCTCGCCCTCACCCAAGGGGACCCCGCAGGTATCGGCCCTGACATCGCCTTGGTGGCGTGGAGTCAGAGGCGGGAGAAGGCGATCCCGCCCTTTATTTATATCGGCGATCCTGCAGTGTTGGCAGTTCGTGCCCGCCAGCTGGAGCTGGATGTGCCGATCCACGAAACGGACGTAAACGAAACGACCGCCGTGTTTGACGGTGCCATGCCCGTTCTTCCGCTACGTGGCGGTATCGACGTGGTCGCCGGCCAGCCGCATGTGGCCACCGCAAAAACCACTATCGCTGCGATCGAGACGGCGGTTGCCCTCTGCATGGAGGACAAGATGCGCGGCGTCGTGACCAATCCTATTGCAAAATCCGTCCTTTACGAGTCCGGCTTCAAGTTTCCGGGCCACACCGAATTTCTGGCGGATCTGGCAAGCCGGCGAACGAATGAAGCCTATCGACCCGTGATGATGTTGGCCGGGCCCAAGCTCAGGGCTGTTCCCGTGACCGTGCATATTCCTCTCAAGGATGTGCCGGGTTCACTGACGGAGCATGCGATTGTCGAAACCTGCCGCATTGTCTCGGCCGATCTCAAGGCCCGTTTTGGACTTGCTTCTCCAAGGCTGGCGGTCGCGGGTCTCAATCCCCACGCGGGTGAAGGCGGCGCACTCGGGACCGAGGACGAAGATATCGTCCATGCGGCCGTTATGAAGGTGCGCGATCTCGGCATTGACGCATTCGGGCCGCTACCTGCGGACACGATGTTCCACGATGATGCCCGCCGACGTTACGACGTCGCCGTGTGTATGTATCATGATCAAGCGCTCATTCCGGTCAAGGCACTCGACTTCGACGAGTCGGTCAACGTGACGCTTGGCCTGCCGTTCGTTCGCACGTCGCCCGATCACGGCACTGCGTTTGGCCTGGCGGGAACGGGAATAGCTAGACCGAACAGCCTGATCGCGGCGCTCAAGCTGGCCGACAGCATCACCGGTCGAACAGTGGCAACGTCCTGATGGCGGCGCTCGATGGATTGCCGCCGCTGCGTGATGTCATCGCGCGGCACGGGCTCGACGCCCGTAAGGCGCTCGGCCAGAATTTTCTGCTCGACCTCAATCTGACGCAAAAGGTTGCGCGCACCGCCGGGTCGCTGGAAGGCGTGACGGTATTCGAGGTCGGTCCCGGTCCTGGTGGGCTGACGCGCGCCATTCTGGCACTGGGTGCAAAGAAGGTTGTCGCTGTCGAGCGCGACAGCCGTTGCCTGCCGGCGCTTGCCGAGATTGCTGGTCACTATCCGGGACGGCTGGACGTGATCGAGGGCGACGCTCTTAAAACCGACTTTGCAGCCTTGGTCCCAGCCGAAGAGCCGGTGAAGATCATCGCGAACCTCCCCTATAATGTCGGCACGCAATTGCTCATCGACTGGCTCCTTCCCGGTCGGTGGCCACCTTTCTGGCAGTCCTTGACGCTGATGTTCCAGAAGGAAGTAGGCCAGCGCATCGTTGCTCGCGAGGACGACGACCACTACGGCCGCCTCGGGGTGCTCTGTGGTTGGCGAACGGACGCGCACATGGCATTTGACATTCCGCCTCAGGCCTTTACGCCGCCGCCGAAGGTGACGTCCACCGTGGTCCATCTGGTGCCGCGCCCCTCGCCACTGCCGTGCGACGCGGGCAAGCTCGAGAGAGTGACGCACGCCGCCTTCGGCCAGCGCCGCAAGATGCTCCGCCAGAGCCTGAAACCGCTCGGCGGCGAGGCGTTGCTCCTCAAGGCGGACATCGATCCGGCGCGCCGGGCGGAAACACTCTCGGTCGAAGAGTTCGTAAGGCTCGCCAATCTACTTTGACCAACGGCGTTCTGCGGACATTCGACATAGACTTCGCTCAGGCAGCCTGCGCCGAAGGCGGTGCGGTCCGGATGTCGAACACGCTCATCTGCTCTTTCAGACGATCCGCCTCCGTCGCGAGCCCATGGGTTGAGGCGTTCGTTTCCTCGACCATCGCCGCGTTCTGCTGCGTCACCTGATCCATCTGGTTGATCGCGGCCGTGATTTCGCCGAGTGCCGCCGACTGTTCCTGCGTGGCGCGGACAATCGCGGACACTTCATCGTTGATGCGCGCAACATGTTCCTCGATCCCCTTTAGGGCCTGGCCCGTCTCGCCAACGAGATCAACGCCTGCCTTCACTTCGCGCGCCGAGCGCTCTATGAGCTGTTTGATCTCACGCGCGGCACTGGCCGATCTTTGGGCCAACTCTCGGACTTCCTGGGCGACGACAGCAAATCCCTTTCCTGCCTCGCCCGCGCGAGCCGCCTCGACGCCGGCGTTCAGCGCGAGAAGATTGGTCTGGAATGCAATTTCATCGATGACGCCAATGATCTGACTGATCTGGCCTGAAGACTGCTCAATCTGGCCGATGGCTTCTACCGTGCTCACCACCACCTCGGCGGATCGACGCGCATCCACGGTCGCCCGCCCGACCAGCATACCGACCTGTTCGGCACGCTTGGCGGAGTCTCTCAAGGTGCCGGTAACCTCTCCCAGCGAGGCGGATGCCTCCTCAAGGGCGGCGGCCTGTCTTTCAGTTCGTTGAGCGAGGCTGTTCGCTGCCTGCTGCAGTTCCTTGGTTCCACCGTGAATTGTCCGCGTCCCGTCGCTGATAGTCGACATGACGTCCAGCAGCCTGTCCATGGAACTGTTGAAATTCTGCCGCAATGCGTCGAGGTCCGGCGCGAAGGAGCGGTTTACCCGGTAACCGAGATTGCCGGCGGCAAGCGCGTCCAGGCCTCCGGCCAATTGATCCACAGCGAAGCTGATCTGTTCGGCGCGCAGGGCCCGCTCCTGCTCGGCTTCCCGCTCACGCGCCTGCTTCGCCGCGATCTGTCGAAGCTCCTCCTCACGTTCGCGCGCCGCCTGTTCCTCCGAGTTCGCGATGCACTGACGGATCGCCTGTCCCATGCGACCAATCTCGTCCTTGCCCTCGGAGTGGATCAGATGCACGTCAACCTCTCCCGCCGCCAGCCGCTGCACAGCGTCCGTCAGCATGCCAAGAGGGCGAACCACGGTATAGGTCAACGAGCCGGTCATGAGAAACGCAAGCACGAAACCCCCGCCGACGATCGACACAACAACAAGAAGGTGCCGCAACTCGGAATCGGCCAAGCTTTTGGCATCCTCTATGATACCGGCCAACGTTTCGTTTTCGATTTCCTTGAGGTGTTCGATGCGCCGGGTGGTGAAGTCAAACCACTCCCGTGCATCAAGCCCGGAAAGATCCCTGGATGCTTCGAGTGACAGCATCCGGCTCCGATATTCCTGAACTTTCCTCGCATCCTCACTCTCAATTTCGGCCTTGAACTGCGGGCGCACATCTTCTGGCAAGAGCTCTATGTACTGGTTCAGAAGCGCCAGCTGGGCGCCGTGCAGACCGATAAACTGGAGATAGGTCTTCGCGTCGAAGGCGCCGGCGGTGATATAGCCATTGCCCATGCCACGCTCCTGGCCGGCCACCTCCTTAGCGTTCATCAGCAGACTGTAGGCGACCAGCTTGCCGGTCACGCTTTTGGACGTTACTGCCAGGGAAAACTCTCGCGAGAGATTCATGAGGTGGATGATCGTTCCGGTGTAGTAGGCAAAGGCTTCGCCGCGTTCCACCTCCAGTCTGTCGATCCGTCCGCGAATGTCAGCGATCATGGCAAGCTCGGTACGGATGGTGTCAACATGACGGATGAGAGCCGGTTCTCCCTCAGCTGAAATGTGGTCGATCACCGTGTTCATCGATTGGAGTTGTGGGCCCGCTTTCTCGCGCATGGCCATCATCTCCTTGCCGAGCTTCTGTCCCTTGGAGCTCAAAAAGCCGGCGGTCATACCGCGTTCGCCCTGTAATTGGTGGACGAGATCGCCAATAACCGCCAAGTCGGATCCTACATCCTGCAGATGTTTCGCATCTCTGTAACTTTGAAACGTCGTCACGGCTTGCAGATAGGAAAGAGTCGCTGCAGCGGCCAAAGGCACGGCCAGCGCCGCCAGCAACCGCCACTTCACGGGAATATCGATAAGGCGCACGTTGTCCCCCATCAGGTCGAGCGATAAGTTCGACACAATCTGTGCGCGTATTATGTTTAACTTTAGTTAAATTGAATTTTACAGGTGGAAAAATATTCAGCCACAACCTGACGGCTAGTCTTGTGCGCTATTTTACAAGGTCGTTTACGAAATCGAACAACCCATGCCGACGATCCCGGCGCAGGCGCTCGGCCTTTACGATCGACTGAACGGCGTCGAAGGCGTTGTTGAGATCATCGTTGATGATCACGTAATCGTATTCGCGCCAATGGGCGATCTCCGCCCGCGAATTTGCAAGGCGCGTCTGGATAACCTCCTCGGTATCCTCCGCACGACGATGAAGGCGGGACTGCAGCTCGGCCATCGTGGGCGGAAGGATGAAGATCGAGACAATGTCCGCTCCCATCTTGTCCTGCATCTGCTGGGCACCCTGCCAGTCGACGTCAAATAACATATCGCGGCCGTCCGACATGGCCCGTTCGACCGGTTCACGCGGGGTGCCGTAGAAGTTGCCGTGCACCTCGGCCCATTCGAGCAGCGAGTCGGAATCCCTCAGGCGCTCGAATTCCCGCTTGGAGACGAAGTGGTAGTGCACGCCTTCGATCTCGCTCTGGCGCCGTTCGCGCGTCGTGACGCTGACTGAAATGCCGATGTTGCGATCCTTCTCAAGCAAAGTGCGCGCAATCGTCGATTTTCCCGCCCCTGAGGGGGAGGAAATCACCAGCATCAGTCCCCGCCTGGCGACCTCGATCGCCCCCATCTGCCCCGTCGCCATAACTACTCCAGATTTTGAACCTGCTCGCGGAACTGGTCGATCACGACCTTCAGTTCGATGCCGGCCGCCGTGACAGCGACAGAATTCGACTTGGAACAGATAGTATTCGATTCGCGATTGAATTCCTGCGCCAGGAAATCGAGCTTGCGCCCGATCGGCCCGCCCTTCTCCAGGAGTTCCCGTGCGGCAGAAACATGGGCATTGAGCCGGTCGATTTCCTCGCGCAGATCGGCCTTGGTGGCGAGCAAAGCCGCCTCCATATGGAGACGGTCACGATCAAGAGACGGGGCGCTGTCGATCAGGGCGGATATCTGGCTCTCCAGCTTCCTGATAATTTCAGCAGGTGTGCGGGATGGATCCTGCTCGACGGTGCGCGTCAGTTCTTCGATGCGATCCACATGAGCGGCGAGCACGGTTTTCAATGCCTCGCCCTCGCCTTCACGCATCAGGCGCAGAGAATCGACTGCGTCGGCCAGGCCTGCAAGGATCACTGCTTCTCGCGCTTCGACGGCTTCGTCACTGTCCGGAGCTTCCTGCAACTCGACGAGACCGCGAATGCCCATGAGCGTGTCCAGCTTCATCGGCGCCATATCGATAAGCTCTGGTCCGATTTCCTCGCGCAGCGCCAGGACAGCCGCCAGCGCGTCGCGGTTGAGCACCGCCTCGATCCTGGTCTCGGCCACGGACACGGTCAACGAGACCTGCAGATTGCCGCGGGAGAACTTCTCGGAGACGAGACGCTTGGCCTCGGCTTCATAGCCTTCCATGCCGGACGGCAGGCGAAGCCGCACATCCAGACCCTTGCCATTGACGGAGCGCAACTCCCACGCCCAGCGGTAGCGCCCACTGGTGCCTTCGCTGCGGGCAAAGCCGGTCATGGATTGCAGCGTCATGGCAGGTTCCCTTCCCGTATCAGTTGGCGTCTTCGCTCCCGGCCTCGACCACCACATCGGGGTCGACGCCGCGCTCGGCTTCTATCTTGCGCCAGCGGCGGACGTTAGCGTTGTGCTCGTCAAGCGTCGCTGCAAAAGCGTGCCCTCCGGTGCCATCAGCCACGAAATACAGGTCTTCGGTCTTCCACGGCTGCGCCACAGCCTCAAGCGCGGCCTTGCCTGGATTGGCGATCGGTCCTGGCGGAAGACCCTTGATGACATAGGTATTGTACGGGGTCTCCTTCTTCAGGTCCGACTGATAGATAGGACGATCAGAAGGCTTCCCGTCACCGCCGAACAAACCGTAGACGATGGTGGGATCCGACTGAAGGCGCATGCCTTTGCTCAGGCGGTTCATGAAGACGGACGCCACATGGGCGCGCTCGTCATCCTTGCCGGTCTCCTTCTCGACGATGGAGGCGAGTATCACAAACTCTTCCTTGGTCTTGATCGGCAGATCCGGATCGCGCCGCTCCCAGATGTCGTCGACAAGCCGCTGCTGCGCCGCCAGCATCTGCTGGACGATTTCGCCGCGGGTGGTACCTCGGGAGAACTTGTAGGTATCGGGACGCAGGCTGCCCTCCGCAGGCAAGTCCTCAGGCACCTCACCTTCCAGAATCTCGTCGTTGGCCAAGCGCTGGAAAACCTGCTTCACAGTCAGTCCCTCGGGCACCGAGAAGGCGTACAGAATCGACTTACCTGATTTCAGCAGTTCCATGATCTCTTTCATGGAGGCATTCGCCTTGATCTCGTACTCTCCCGCTTTCAGCGTCTCGCCGTCACGAAGGTAGGTCGCCGTGACATAACGGAAGATACGCGCGTCCGACACCAGGCCGTTGCGCTCGAGACTGTTGGCGATGGCCGCAAGGCCGGCACCATTCTGCACGACGAAGTGGGCATTGGTCGGGAGCGGTCCGCGCTCCTGATAGGCGGACATGACATAGTAGAAGCCTGCGACGGCCACGACACACACGGCGACCGCCAAGGTCATCAGGAAGTTCAGGAAAATGACCAACTGGCTGCGCGCCTTGCGGGAGCGACGCGGCGGCTGCGGAACGCGTTCCGGCCGGAGCGCTTCTGTCGGCGACTTCGGAATGATGGGTCCGCTCGCAGGCCGCGGTGCATCACCGGTTCGGCCAAACTGCATCCCATCGTTCTGACTGTTATCGGTCACGGCAGTCCTCTCAAAGTAATCGGCTCCGCTGTCTCGCCGAGCATTGCGGCAAAATACCGGTTCGGCCAGCCTCGACGGGAGCGATCCACAATCCGGCGCGGCCCGCAGGCCGCTCGTCAACCTTCGTAACGACGCAACACGAGCGAAGCGTTGGTACCGCCGAAGCCGAAGGAGTTCGACAGCGCAACATTGATGTCGCGTCTGCGCGCCACATGCGGGACAAGGTCTAGCGCCGTCTCGACGTCGGGATTATCGAGATTGAGCGTTGGAGGAGCGACATTGTCACGGATCGCGAGCGCAGAGAAGATGGCTTCGACCGCCCCCGCCGCTCCGAGCAGATGCCCTATCGCGGACTTCGTGGACGACATCGAGATCTTCGACGCGGCATTGCCGACAAGGCGTTCAACGGCCCCGAGCTCGATCGTGTCGGCCATGGTCGAAGTACCGTGGGCATTGATATAGTCGATGTCGGAGGCGCCCAGACCCGCGCGCTTCAGCGCCATCGTCATGCAGCGGTAGGCGCCCTCACCGTCTTCAGACGGAGCGGTTATGTGGAACGCGTCGCCCGACAGTCCGTAGCCGACGACTTCGGCGTAGATCTTCGCGCCGCGTGCCTTCGCGTGGTCGAGTTCCTCAAGAACCACAACGCCCGCTCCTTCGCCCATGACAAACCCGTCACGGTCGCGATCGTAGGGACGCGACGCCTTGGTCGGCTCGTCGTTACGGGCCGTGGACAGCGCCTTGCAGGCGGCAAAGCCGGCAAGCGATATACGGCTGATCGGGGACTCCGTGCCTCCGGCCACCATCACGTCGGCATCGCCGAGAGCGATCAGACGGCTGGCGTCACCGATGGCGTGGGCACCCGTCGAGCATGCGGTGACAACGGAGTGGTTGGGACCGCGCAGCTTGTGCTTGATCGAAACCTGGCCAGAGGCGAGGTTGATCAGGCGGCCCGGGATGAAAAATGGCGATATGCGACGGGGGCCCTTGTCGCGCAGCGTGTAACCAGCCTCGACAATGCCCTCGATTCCGCCGATGCCGGAGCCAATCAGAACGCCGGTGGCAATCTGGTCGTCATCGGTTTGCGGGTGCCAGTCAGCATCGGCCAGCGCCATGTCGGCGGCCGCGATCGCATAAATGATAAAGGGATCGACCTTGCGCTGTTCCTTGGGCTCCAGCCAGTCATCGGCATTGAACGTGCCGTCACTTCCATCGCCGACCGGAATGCGGTTGGCAATCTTGGCGGGGAGGTCATCGACCTCGAATTCCGTCACGAGGCGAGCACCGCTCTGCCCCTGCAGAAGCCGGGACCACGTCACTTCCGTTCCGCATCCCAAGGGGGATACCATCCCGGTCCCGGTGATAACGACACGTCTCATCGTCGGCTGACCCCACCTATTCGCAGATGCCACTCAAAACAGAGAGGCCCGCACTAAGCGGGCCAGAGGGAACGGGCAGCGACTGCCCATTCCATTTCGGATCGCGCTCGATCAGGCCTGGGCTTTCTCGATGAACTTGACAGCGTCGCCGACGGTCAGGATCGAGTCAGCAGCATCGTCCGGGATTTCGACGCCGAATTCCTCTTCGAACGCCATGACCAGTTCGACCGTGTCGAGCGAATCCGCGCCCAGATCATCAATGAAGCTGGCGCTCTCAACGACCTTGTCGGCTTCAACGCCCAGGTGATCTACAACAATTTTCTTTACGCGTTCTGCGATATCGCTCATGTCGGTTTCCTCGACCTTTAATCATCACAAAGGTCCATGATGGACCCTTTGCCTGTCAAAGCCGGACAACGCATTTCTGCCTATCGTCCGGCAAACCCGTTCGGCCCCGTCCACATTCGGCAACATCGTGGAAAAACGCAATTGCCGTATGCCCTTGAAGGGGCGACTGTTCACAGTCATGGCCCGCTTAACACGGTTTACTCCCGTCGCAAAGCCAGAAAATGTGCGTGTTCGATCCGCTCAACACCCAATTTTGCAGGTGGTTAAGGCGGATCAGATCATTGCCATGCCGCCATTCACATGCAGTGTCTGACCTGTCATGTAGCTGGCCTCGTTGGAAGCGAGATAAACCACGGCGGACGCGACTTCGGCACCGGTGCCCATACGCTTCATGGGTATGGCACCCATGATGGCTTCCTTCTGCTTGTCGTTCAGCTTGCCGGTCATCGCGCTTTCGATAAAGCCCGGAGCGACGCAGTTGACGGTCACGTTGCGGGTGGCAATCTCCTGCGCCAAGGACTTTGAGAAGCCGATCATGCCAGCCTTGGAAGCGCAGTAGTTGGCCTGGCCTGGATTGCCGGTGACGCCGACGACAGATGTAATGTTGATAATACGGCCAAAACGACGACGCATCATTGGATGGGTGAGTTCACGCGTCAGACGGAAGACGGCGGTGAGGTTGACCTCAAGCACCGCATCCCAGTCGGCATCGGACATGCGGACGAAAAGGCCATCCTTGGTGATGCCGGCATTGTTGACAAGAATGTCGACACCCTCAAGTTCGGCTTCGGCCTTCTCGCCGAGCGCCTTGACCTCGTCACGATCCGACAGGTTGGCCGGGAAGATCTTCACACGCTCGCCTAGCTCGGCGGCGAGCGCTTCGAGCTTTTCCACGCGGGTGCCGTGCAGGCCGACAATGGCGCCACGCGCGTGCAACTGGCGGGCGATCTCCTCGCCGATGCCGCCGGTCGCGCCGGTCACAAGGGCCTTGCGGCCTGAAAGATCGAACATGTTCCTATCCTTTTCTTTCGAACGTGGTCAGCCGAGCATCGTCGCCAGAGCGGCGTCGATATCTGCCGGCGTATTGACGGAGATGCCATTGACGGTCTTGTCGATGCGTCGGGCCAAGCCGGTTAGCACCTTGCCGGAGCCCAACTCATAGAGGGTCGTCACGCCATTGGCGCCGAACCATTCAACAGTCTCGCGCCAGCGAACCTGACCCGTGACCTGCTCCACCAACAATGCGGCAATCTCTTGGGCGTCCGTTACCGGGGCGGCGCAGACATTGGCGATCAGCGGCACGACCGGGCTTTTCTTTTCGACCTTGGAAAGAGCCTCACGCATGGCATCGGCGGCAGGCGCCATCAGCGCGGAATGGAAGGGGGCGGAGACCGGCAGCATGATAGCGCGCTTTGCGCCTTGTTCCGACGCAAGCGCGGCGGCTTTTTCTACGGCGGCCTTCGCGCCGGAAATCACCAGCTGGCCACCGCCGTTGTCGTTGGCGATCTGGCATGAACCGGCGGTGGACGCCTCCTGACACACGGCCTCTACGTCACCGTGCTCCAAGCCGATGATCGCCGCCATGGCGCCTTCACCAAACGGGACGGCGGCCTGCATCGCATTGCCCCGGATGCGCAGGAGCCGCGCGGTATTGGCTAGCGAGAAGGTTCCGGCAGCGCAGAGTGCTGAGTATTCGCCAAGCGAATGACCGGCAACAAAGGAGACCTTGTCTTTGAGGTTGAGGCCCCTCGCCTCCAGAATGCGGATCACGGCCATGGAAACGGCCATCAGGGCGGGCTGGGCATTCGCGGTGAGGGTGAGGGTCTCTTCCGGCCCGTCGAACATCACCGCCGACAATTTCTCACCGAGCGCCTCATCGACCTCCTCGAATACGGCGCGGGCCTCGGCGTAGGTTTCGGCGAGCTCCTTGCCCATGCCGACGGCCTGGCTGCCCTGGCCTGGAAACGTGAATGCGACTGACATGGGGCATTTCTCCCTTGGTTTTTACCTGTCAATTCACATTCGGGCGTTGTGAGTCAAGGGGAGAAGCTTTGCCGCGCCCAGGGGCAACGACGAAAAGCCCGTTAAGGTAACGTCATAGCCCAGGCGATTGCCCGCCGCGCCCCGTGGTACAGAAATATCCATGTCACGAGAAAGATAACTGGAGGCAAATAGAAGGGTGGATTCAAATCGCTCTCGGCCTCCAACACCAAACGGGAGTTGGATGGGTTTGTCTCTTCATAAACGACTTCCAGAATGTCGGGTAGCGGGATGCACCCTGAGAAGGGCGTCCATCCGTTTCGTTCGTAAGGAAACGAGGCAATCCTGCTTATCATATGGCCGTCTGGTGTTTGGAAGGAATATGCAACGCGGTGCCAACATCGTTTCCTTCGCCTGTTCGTCTCTCGGAAAACCGTCGTTTGGGTCACCGTTCCGAATTCCAGAAGTCGTTCTGCGGAGTTCTTATCTGCAATCATAGAGTCCAGCATCAGCCAGGAGAGCGATAGCGCGCAAAGCAGCGCGAAAATATTAGTTGCAACACTCGCGCGATCCACGGCTCAACTCCCGTCACCTTGCATATCCGCTCCCAGCCCTTAGACGCCAACATTGAAGGACGAGTTACCTCCGCAACGTGTGATTTCACCCTCGGAAGCCATACAGCGAATTCAGCGTATCAAGACGCTGATCGCCGCTTGCACTCTTTCAAAACCGCCTTAGATTTGCCTCGCCTCTCCCAAGGCCTTCGACCGGCTCCAACATCGGGACTCCCTATGAAACACAACACACTCGGCCGCACTGGCATTTCCGTGTCCGAAATCTGCCTCGGCACCATGACCTGGGGCTCGCAGAATTCCGAGGCTGAGGCCTTTGCGCAGATGGATTATGCCGTGGAAAACGGCGTGAATTTCTTCGACACCGCGGAACTCTATCCGACCACTCCCCTTTCCCCGGAAACCTACACTCATACCGAAAAGATCATCGGCAACTGGTTTGCTAAGACCGGCAAACGGAAGGATGTGGTGCTTGCTACCAAGGTCGCCGGCGCGGGGCGGTCCTATATTCGGGAAGGGCGACCAATCACCGGCCAGACCGTCATAGAGGCGGTCGATGCGAGCCTGACGCGTTTGCAGACCGACTACATCGATCTCTTCCAGATTCACTGGCCGAACCGCGGCCACTACCACTTCCGGCAGGTCTGGACATACGATCCTTCGACGCAGGACCGGCAGGCTGCGATCGACGGGATGCTGGAAAAGCTGGAAGCGCTCGATGTCTGCGTCAAGGCAGGCAAGGTCCGTGCGATCGGATTATCTAACGAGACGACGTGGGGAACACAAAAATTCATTTCGCTCGCCGAAAGCCGTGGGCTTCCGCGCGTGGCGACGGTGCAGAACGAATATAATCTTCTCTACCGAACGCATGACCTCGACATGGCGGAACTTTCGCATCACGAGGAGGTCGGTCTTCTCGCCTATTCACCTCTCGCTGGCGGTATCCTGTCCGGCAAGTATCTCGACGGGCAAAAGCCCGCCGGCTCAAGAGCGTCGATCAACGGCGACATCGGCGGGCGATTGAAGCCGATGCAGGAACCGGCAACGAGGGCCTATGTGGATATCGCCCGCAATCACGGTCTCGATCCTTCCCAGATGGCGCTCGCCTTTTGCCTGACTCGTCCGTTCATGGCCTCGGTCATCATCGGGGCAACGAGCATGGAGCAGTTGAAGATCGACATCGGCTCGGCCGATATGACGCTGTCCGAGGATGTGTTGCGGGAGATTGCCAAGGTGCACCGCATGTATCCCATGGCCATCTGAGAGGTACCGTCAGCACGGACCAACATTTTCGTGAACGTGTCGCTCTTGAAAAGACACACACCCGATTACCACCTGCTCTCCGGTCGATGCAGGGCGCCCGCGCCCGAATAGAAGGGGATTTTCTTGGATTATGTGCTGGTTCTCGGGGGCCTGGTCGGTCTCTATTTTGGTGCGGAATGGCTGCTGCGCGGCGCAATAGCGCTGGCGCAAAAACTCGGCCTTCCCACCCTGATCGTCTCGTTGGTGATCGTCGGCTTCGGCACATCCATGCCGGAGCTTCTGGTTTCCGTCCGCGCCGCACTCTCCGGCTCGTCGGATATTGCGATCGGCAACGTGGTCGGATCGAATACGGCGAATATCCTGTTGATCATCGGCGCCTGCGCGATGATCTTCCCGATTACGCACTGGGACAAAGGCGTGAAGCGCGACACCTATGTGATGATAGGTGCATCGCTGCTGCTGCTGGGGTTGGTTCAGTTCGGGGAGATTGGCCGGATCGTCGGATTGGCGATGGTCGCGGTTCTGGCGGCCTATCTCGGTTATGCGTATGTGCAGGGCAAGGGTGCGGCGGATGAGGACGTTCGCCACGAAACGCTTGGTCCGGGATTCATGGCGCTCCTCATTCTCGGCGGTCTTGCCACGCTCTTTGTCGGCGCGGAGCTTCTGGTGCGCGGCGCCACAAGCCTTGCCCGCGATTTCGGCGTCTCCGAAGCGGTGATCGGCCTGACGGTGGTCGCCGTCGGCACCTCCCTGCCCGAACTTGCAACCGGCGTCATGTCGGCGCTGCGCAAGCACTCCGACATCATGATCGGCAATATCGTCGGATCGAATATCTTCAACATCCTGTTCATCCTCGGGGTTACCTCGGTGATACAGCCGATCGGCGTCGATCCGCGGTTCGGCATGTTTGATGTGCCGGTGATGCTTGTGGTGACGCTCGGGTTCGCCGCCCTGCTCCTCACGCATGTGGGCGTCAAAAGGCTCGTGGCCGCAGCGATGCTCGTGCTTTACGGTGCCTACACGGTCGCGCTGGTTCAGGTGTGACCTGGGCCAGCACACTCTGCAAGTGTAGTGCCTTAAAATGAAATGGCCCGCCAATGGCGGGCCATGACTTCTAATCTGCCACTACTTTACGACCGCTTGCGGACCGTTCCGTAGATGATGTTGCGGTTGTCGCCAAACCACACGCGGGCGTCCACGGTGTTACGTTCAACGCTGGAGTTGATCACGCGCCACATGTCCGCCTCCGAACGCTGCAGGAGCTCCCAGTTCATATAGGACTCCATGTAGCCATCATCGGCCATTTCATCGGTGAAGTTCGCAAACAGGAAGACACCGCCAGGCTTCAGCATCTCCATGCAGACCTGGGTGAGCTTGATCGCCACCTTGTCGGCCAGATAGTCGTAGAGACCGGCCGCGTAGATGAAGTCGAACTTGCCGATCTGGTGCTTCTTTCCTAGAAGCCCACGCACCGAGCCGTCGATCGCCTCGATGCAGGTGCCGTCAAACTGGCTGGAGATGGTGCCGATGCTGATCGGATCCTGATCAAGAGCGACCCAGCGCTTGATGCCGCCATTGCGAAGCGCGACCGATTTTTCGGCCTCGCGAAGATGGCCGGCGGCAACGGTCAGGATTTCCGTATCCGGCCCCTTCTCGGCGGCGATGTCATCGACGTACTGCGTGAGGATATCCCGCCGTTCACGCACGGCAACCGGGCCGGGCGCGTTAATCGTGTACTCGAAGATGCCGAGACCAAGCGGTGTCGACTTCGCCACCTCGTGCGCCACATCCTGATGACCGTAGATGAAGTCGATCAGGCTCGCATCGCCCGAGTAGCCTCTCGGCTTTTCGAAAGACCAGCGGGTGAACGGGCACTGCTGGAAAATTCTGGCCGAAGGGTGGGCCTGGACGATCGGGATGAGTTCCATCCAGATGGCAGGTCCGAATTTGTGGCGGATGTCATGAAGGGCTCCGATGAGCCATTTGACAGTCTGGGCGGGGTCCACCCGATCTTCAATACGCTGCATTGCAAAGCGCATGATCAGCGCAAGCTCGGCCTTCGCAGTGGGAAGCTGCTCGGCAAATTGGTCGACGGAAGACGAGGAGGAAAGTTCCTTGCTTACAGACTGGGGGGTAATAAGGCTTTCGCCATCAAGTGCAAAATTGAGTTCAGCCATGGGAGCCTCACTGGTTAATATACAGTTAACTGTACCCCTAAAGTTGCCAGCGACGCCAGCTTGGGCCTTGGAATTCGCAAGGATTGGTTAATTCCCAATTTGACCCCTACAATTTCAATGAATTTGGAAAACGTTAACGCGATGTAGGTAGTGTGTGTCACATAAAGGGCCTTTGAACGGCCGGCGCAGACGAAATTTTTAGGGTTTGAGTTAGTGCGGCGGCTGCACCCGAGACGCAGGTTTCTCGCGAGGTGGCGTAGGGCTGGTGGTGATAATGCATGACGCATGTATTGGCCGATATGATCGAGACCGACTTTCGCAGCGAGCCGATGAAGCCGGCTCCGGAATCCTTGCGCTCGCTTTACGACAGCGAAAGTGAAAGCAAGCGCAAGCAGGTCACTCGGCATGGTCTGTGGATCGCTGTCGCAGCATACCTGCTTTACTCCCTCACAGACGTCCTGTTCCTGCGAGACGTCGCCGCGCAGACGGTCGCGGGCCGGTTTGCGGTGGGTATCGTTTCGCTCTGCCTTCTGGAACTGACATTGCGCCTGCGGGCGAGCGCCAATCTGGTGGACGTCCTGGCGGCCACCGCCGTTCTCAGCGGCTACGTGGTCTGGCTTCTAACCGGCTGGAACACTGCGGAGACGGCGTCATTCTCCTATTACATGGTTTTTGGCGCGATCTTCATGATGAGCCTAAACCTGTTTTTCAGCTTCCGCTTTCCGGTGGCACTCGCCGCCTCGACAACGACGATGGCGATCTTCCTCGGGTCGCTCTACGCCTACATGCCCATGGATCTGATCTACAAACTTATCCTTGGCGCCTTCTGCATATCCTGCTTCGTGTTTACGTCCTACGTGAACCTCCAACTGAACCGTGAGCGTTTCAAGGTCTTCCTGAACGCGCTCGAGGCCCGCCTGCAGCAGAATGCATCGGAGGAACGGGGCAAGGCGCTCCTCAGGCTCTCGAACACCGATCCACTGACCGGGCTCGAAAATCGACGCGCGGTCGATCAGCGACTTCGCACGCGCTGGCAGGACTGGCAGGAAAACGGCGTGATGTTCGCCGTGCTGCTTGTCGATGTCGACTTCTTCAAGCGTTACAACGACTGCTATGGACACCAGGAAGGCGATCGCTGCCTCACCACCGTGGCGAAAGGTCTGTACGACGCCATATCCCATTATGACGCGGCGATCGGGCGATATGGCGGCGAGGAGTTCATCGTCATCGCGCGGGTCGAGGATCAGAAAGAGGTCGCGGACCTTGCCGAGACCATATGCCGGTCCGTACGTGAAATGGCGCTGCCGCACGGACAGCGCCGCGACGGTATTTCGATCGTCACCGTGAGCGTCGGTGCGTCCCTGACGCGTGGCCAGTCGGTCAAGCTCGAAAAGATCATCCACGAGGCCGATCGTGCCCTCTACACGGCCAAGGCCAACGGCCGCAACGGGGTGAAGCTCTTCGATCCGGACGACCCGCAGAGCAGCGACGAAAGCGAGCATATCGCGGCGATCCTGAAGATCGCCCTGGAGCAAAAGCTTGTGTCGCTCGTCTATCAACCGATCCGCGGCGTGCAGAGCGGCACGATAGAAGCTGCCGAGGCGCTGATGCGGCTGAAGATGCTGGACGGAGCGCCCGTGTCCCCGGCGGTGTTCATCCCTATCGCGGAACGGACAGGAGCCATTATCGAACTGGGGCGATGGGCGATCCGGACGGTTTGCGTCGACCTTCTGGCGAAGGACCTCGTGCAGGTCGTCAGCGTCAATGTCTCGCCCATACAGCTCAAGATGCCCGGTTTCGCCGCATCTGTGGCCCTTATCCTCGCCGAAACCGGTGTCTCCGGCGGGCGCCTCGCTTTCGAAATAACCGAAGGCGTGGAAATGGAGATGAACTCCGATATCCTGCGCTGCATCAGCGACCTGAAGAAGATGGGCGTCCAGATCTGGCTCGACGATTTCGGCACAGGCTTCGCCGGTCTCTCGTGGCTTAGGCTGATCGACTTCGACACGGTGAAGATCGACCGCTCCTTCCTGCATGACTGCGACCAGAAGCGTGGCCGGACGATGATGCAGGACATCATCAGCCTGCTGCGGAACAGGACCCGTACCATCCTGGTCGAAGGCGTGGAGACGGGAGAGCAACAGGCTCTCATGGAAGAGTACAAGATCGACCACCTGCAGGGCTACCATGTCGGTCGCCCCGTGCCGGTCGAGCAGTTCACAGCAGCGCCGAAGAAGGTCGAGGCAGTGGCACGCCGCAAGTCGTCCGTGCGCCGGTAGGAAGACCCGCGACCTGAGCGGCGCAGCGATGTTCGCAAAGCCCTTGCCTTTCCTCGGAAAATCCGTATAAGCGCGCTGTTCACAACACCCGGTCATTTGGCTGGTGGCTGAACGGAGGGCTGGTTTTCGTCGTGAAAGCCGCAGGAACCAGAGGGTTCCGGTCTCCCGTGTCTCCGCTCTCGACCGTCTCGAACAACGCTTTTCTTGCCTCGGTTCATCCGATCAGGAGCAGTCGTTGAGGCTTAGCGCCGGATCCGGGTGTGACAACCGCAAGAAAGGCAAGTCTACAATGGCTCTTTACGAACATGTATTCCTTGCCCGGCAGGATATGTCCGCTCAGCAGGTTGATGCCCTCGTCGAACAGTACAAGGGTGTTCTCGAAGCTAACGGCGGCAAGGTCGGGCGCGTAGAAAACTGGGGTCTGAAGTCCCTCACCTACCGCATCAAGAAGAACCGCAAGGCTCACTACGCCCTCATGGACATCGACGCTCCGGCAGCTGCCGTCCATGAAATGGAGCGCCAGATGCGCATCAACGAAGACATTCTTCGTTACATGACCATTGCTGTCGAGGCCCACGAAGAAGGCCCGTCCGCTATGATGCAGAAGCGCGACCGCGATGACCGTCCGCGCGATGACCGTGGCCCGCGCCGTGACTTCGGCGATCGTGGACCGCGTCCGGACCGTGGCCCGCGTGAAGGTGGCTTCGAGCGCCGCCCGCGCGAAGATCGTGCATAAGGAGAACTGACAATGGCTGAAACATCGTCCGCGGCTCGCCGCCCGTTCCACCGCCGTCGCAAGACCTGCCCGTTCTCCGGCGCCAACGCTCCGAGGATCGACTACAAGGACGTTCGTCTCCTGCAGCGCTACATTTCCGAGCGCGGCAAGATCGTTCCGTCGCGTATCACCGCCGTATCGCAGAAGAAGCAGCGTGAGCTGGCCAAGGCGATCAAGCGCGCCCGCTTCCTCGGCCTGCTGCCGTACGTCGTAGCATAATGACCATGCGGGCCGCCGGTTAACGTCGGCTGCCCGCCTCCCCTTCCGCGTTGGGCGCGGATCGGAACACCACCCCGCCTCCGGCAAGCCGTTCACGAAACGCGCCGGGGACCGGAAAATCCCATGTTGGGGATCCGGAAATGGTCCGGGCAATCCCCTAACTGCTTGAACGGCAGGACAGCGAACGTGAAACAACTGGACGGAAAACTGCTGACCACCGGCATGCTCGCCGGACTGACCGCTGCACTGCTGGTGCTGGCGGCGAACGCGCAGCCGTCTCTGTCGTCTTTTCTATATGCAGCATCCGCAATGCCGATCCTGATCGCCGGCCTGGGCTGGGGCAATGTCGCGGCAATCGCCGCGATCGTTACCGCAGCAGCGCTTGGCTCGATCGCCGTGTCGCCGCTCTTCGCGGCTTCCATGGCCATTTTCACCCTGCTGCCGGCCGGCTGGGTCAGTCATCTCGCCAGCCTCGCGCGTCCCGCGTCTGAAATTGGCGGTCCCGATCATCTCATCGCCTGGTATCCGCTCTCCGACATTCTGATGCACCTGTGCGCGCTCATCGCGCTTGCGGTTATGTTCCTCGGCGTCATGATCGGTTACGGCCCTGAGTTCATTCGAGAACTGGTGAATGCCGTGATGACGGCAGCGACCGCCCAGGAAGGGGCGTTCCAGCCGACTGCGGATGACATCGCCCAGATCGAACGGCTGATGCTCGTGCTTCTGCCCGTTGTTCAGGGCGGCATGTGGGTGATGATGCTCACCGCGACCTACTACTTCGCCATGCGCATCGTCACGGCATCCGGCCGGGCCAAGCGCCCTCGTGAGGACATGCCGTCGGCGCTGCGCATGAATCGCAACGCGATGCTGATCTTCCTGGCCGGCCTGCTCGCAGCCTTCGTCGGCGGCCCGATCGGCCTTGTTGGCGTCACTGTGTGCGGGACATTCGGCGCGGGTTTTCTGATGGCCGGCTTTGCCTCCCTGCATCTGCGGACCCGCGGCAAAGACTGGCGCCTGCCGGTTCTCGTGCTGGCATACCTGTCGGTTCTTTTCCTGCTGCCGGCTTTCATCATTCTCATTCTCGGACTGGCCGATGCGCGCCGGACCGTGGCCCTCACGCCGGCTCAAAAGGCCGACACGAAATCAGACAACAACGAAACACAAGACTGAAAGGAACAAGACAATGGAAGTCATTCTTCTTGAACGCATCTCCAAACTCGGCCAGATGGGCGAAACCGTGAAGGTTCGCGACGGCTTCGCACGCAACTACCTGCTGCCGCAGGGCAAGGCGCTGCGCGCCAACGCCGCCAACAAGACCCGCTTCGAAAAGGAACGCGCCACGCTCGAAGCCCGCAACCTTGAGCGCAAGTCGGAAGCCCAGAAGGTTGCCGAAGCCCTCGAAGGCAAGTCGTTCATCGTCGTGCGTTCGGCTGGTGAAACCGGCCAGTTGTACGGTTCGGTTGCTGCTCGCGACGTCGTCGACATCCTGGCCGCCGAAGGCTTCAACATCGGCCGCAGCCAGGTCGAGCTCAACACCCCGATCAAGGCCATCGGCCTGCACCAGGTCACCCTGCACCTGCATTCGGAAGTCGAACTGACCGTTGAGCTCAACGTCGCCCGTTCGGCTGAAGAAGCCGAGCGCCAGGCCAAGGGCGAAAGCCTCACCTCGGCTGACGCCATCTACGGCGTCGACGAAGATGCGCTGCGTCCGGAAGACTTCTTCAATCCGGAAGCCGAAGACGAAGACGACGACCGCTAACCGCGGTTTCGTTCATCGAACGAACAATCTGGGGCCCGGTCCTGCATCTTGCGGGCCGGGTCTCTTGTATTTTGCGGCTTCGGCCCGCCGCTACGCTTTTCCTGCTATTTTAGAGAATCATCCCACAGCATAGAATGGCTTCTCCGGCATGATTCCCTCGATTGCCGTCAAGCCCACCATTCAGCGGCCTGTTGATAGACGTGGACAACACGAAAAAGCCGAATGAAGGGGTCATGGCTGTTGACTGCGAGAGCCGAGGTGGCCAAACCCGGATGATCCAGCCGAAACTGAAAAGACCGTTGTGACCATGATCGATGCCGTTCGCAAGATGACGCCCCCGCAGGCCGCCGAGCCGCTTTACCGCGAAGCTCCGAACAATATCGAGGCGGAGCAGGCCCTTCTCGGCGCCATTCTCGTCAATAACGATGCCTATTACCGGGTGTCGGACTTCCTCAAGCCCGAGCATCTCTACGAACCGCTGCATCGCAAGATTTTCGAGGTCGCGTCGGAAATCATCCGCATGGGCAAGACCGCCAATCCGGTCACCATCAAGACGTTCCTTCCCGCGGATGAAAAGGTCGGCGACCTCACGGTCGCACAGTACCTTGCTCGTCTTGCCTCGGAAGCCGTCTCGATCATCAACACAGAGGACTATGGCCGGGCCATCTACGATCTGGCGCTGCGGCGGGCGCTGATCCAGATCGGCGAGGACGTCGTCAACATCGCCTACGACGCGCCGCTCGACATGCCGCCACAGGCACAGATCGAGGATACCGAGCGGCGTCTCTTCGCGCTGGCGGAGAACGGTCGTTATGATGGCGGCTTCCAGGCGTTTTCCGATGCCGTGGCGCTTGCCGTCGACATGGCGGGCGCGGCTTTCGAGCGCGACGGCAACCTTTCGGGTATTTCCACCGGGATCGTATCGCTGGATTCGAAGATGGGCGGATTGCAGCGATCCGACTTGATCGTTCTTGCCGGTCGTCCGGGTATGGGCAAGACCTCGCTCGCCACCAACATCGCCTGGAACATTGCCGCGGCGTATGAACCCGAGGTGCTTCCGGACGGATCGTTCAAGGCCAAGAACGGCGGCGTGGTCGGCTTCTACTCCCTCGAAATGTCATCCGAACAGCTTGCCACGCGTATCATGTCCGAGCAGACCGAAGTGTCCTCCTCGAAGATCCGTCGCGGCGACATCACCGAGCATGAATTCGAAAAGCTGGTCGGCTTTTCCCAGACGATGCAGAAGGTTCCGCTCTACATCGACCAGACCGGCGGTATCTCGATCGCCCAGCTGTCGGCGCGTGCACGCCGTCTGAAGCGCCAGCGCGGCCTCGACTGCCTGGTGGTCGACTATATCCAGCTGATGACCGGCACCGGCAAATCAGGGGAAAACCGCGTCCAGGAAATCACCGCGATCACCACGGGGCTGAAGGCGCTGGGCAAGGAACTCAACGTCCCGATCATTGCGCTATCACAGCTCTCCCGTGGCGTGGAAAGCCGAGAGGATAAGCGTCCTCAGCTTTCCGACCTGCGTGAATCCGGCTCGATCGAGCAGGACGCCGACGTCGTGCTCTTCGTGTTCCGCGAGGAATACTACGTGCTCGGCATGGAACCCCGCGACATGTCGGACCCGAAATACCCGGAATGGGAGGCCCATATGGAGCGGGTGCGCGGCACTGCTGACGTCATCATCGCCAAGCAGCGCCACGGACCGACCGGCACCGTCAAGCTCGCCTTCCAGTCGCAGTTCACGCGCTTTGCGGACCTCGCCGATCCGAGCTTCACCCAGTACGAAGAACACTAAGCATGAGACCCGCCTCAAAGGCGGGTTTCGTTTTCCGGCTACTCGCCGGTCGCGAGCGGGAAACCCTCATCGATCCAACCTGTCACTCCACCCGCCATGATTTTGACGGGGCGCCCGAGTTCGGCCAGGCGAAGCGCACCGCGGGCGGCCCCATTGCAATGCGGTCCGGCACAGTACGTCACGAATATCGTATCTTCCGGCCAGGCTGACATGCGATGCGCCGTGATCTTCCCGTGAGGCAGGCTGATCGCCCCTGGCACATGGCCCTTGGCGTAGAGCGCGGGACCGCGCACATCCAGCAGGACGAAGTCAGGTCCCTTTGACAGAGCATCATGCACATCCCAGCAATCGGTCTCGAATTCGAACTCGGCGGCGAAGTGTTCGCGAGCGACCTCGCTGGGCGCGGGTTTGACGGTCGTTACGGCAGTCGGCATGGCTGTCTCCTTGTTGATGGATCGATAATCCAACGGAGAACCGCTGTTGAAAATTGGCGTGAATGACAATAGACGTAAAGATCATGACAAAATCCTCTTACCTTACCGGCCCTCTCGTCGCGGCACTCGTCTATGACGGGCTTTGCACGTTCGAATTCGGCATCGTGGCGGAGATTTTTGGCCTCTCGCGCCCGGAGATGGGAAGCGGATGGTACCGGTTCGAAAGCGTCGCCATAGAGCAAGGTCCTTTCAGGGCACACGGCGGCCTCACGGTTTCGGCCGACAGCGAGATCGAGCGGCTCAACGCGGCCGAGATCATCGTCGTACCCGGCTGGCGCGGCATCGACAGCCCTGTACCCGAAAACCTTTGTGAACGGTTGCGAGATGCCCACGCACGCGGCGCCCGTCTTGTCTCTCTCTGTTCCGGGGCCTTCGTTCTGGCGGCGACAGGGTTGCTGGATAGGGGCGTTGCCGCGACGCACTGGCGCTATGCGGACGCTCTCCGCAACAGATTTCCTTCGATAGATGTGGATGAGGCGTCGCTCTACCGGTCGCACGATGCGATCTTCACGGCGGCGGGCAGTGCCGCCGGTATTGACCTGCTGATCGAGATCATCCGGCAGGATTTCGGCGCGCCCGCGGCCAATTCGGTGGCCCGCCGGCTCGTGATGCCGGCCCACCGGACCGGCGGACAGGCACAATTTCTGGAACGTCCGGTCGCCCAGCGGGAAGGCTCAGAGATATCTCCCCTGCTCGACGCGATGCGAGCGGACATAGCGCTTGACTGGACGATTGGAAAAATGGCGCATCGATGCCGGATGAGCGAGCGTACCTTCCTGCGCCGCTTTGCGGAAGCGACAGGCACCACGCCAGGCGAATGGCTGACGGCAGAACGGGTGGCTATAGCGAAGGATCTTCTGTGCGGCGCCGGCGCGCGGATCGACGATGTCGCAAGTGCCGTGGGATTTGGTTCAGCGCACACCCTTCGACACCACTTCCGGCGAAAGATCGGCATCAGTCCAACCGAATACCGCACCCGCTTCCTCGCGGAAGCCCGTGAACTCGCTCACCCGCAGTGATTCCCGCGGATCGTCGCTGAAGCGTTCAACCGGCTAACTTATCGATCGCAAAACGGCGACAACGGCGACTCCGGTCGCCGCCGCGAGAAGCATCGGAAACCGGAGCGCCAAGACTGCAACCGTGGCGCAGGCGATGGTTTCGGGCCAGCCGGTGGCAAGGGCCGTGGGAGCGACGACGGCCATCAGCACAGACGGCGGAATGGCCTGCAGGACGCGCTGGACCTCCGGCGACAGCGTGAAGGCCCGAAGGATGACAAAACCGGCAAGGCGCGTTGCGGCAGTCGCGAGAGACATAGCGACTATGGCCAGCAGGGTATTTGAATCGACGGTCATTCGCCAGCTCCCGGCCACCAGAGGACTGCGACTGTGGCCGCTGCGAGGCCGCCAAGAGCCCCTGCCAAGATGGACCAGACGCCCGGAACATAGTGGTTCACGGTTAGCGCTGCTGCCGCGCTGGCCGCCAGAACCGCACCCGTTTCGCTGCCCTTCCAAAACCCCATGACCAGCACGATGAAAATCGCCGGAAAGACGAAGTCCAGACCGTAAACGACGGGATCTCCCAGTAATGCCCCTATCAATGCACCGGTGAAACCGGACAAAACCCAGGCCGAGTAAAACGGCGCAACGACGCCGAGGTACCATAGAGGCGTCAGTCTTCCCGCCCTCGCCCTAAATTCGGCGACGGCCCAGATTTCGTCGGCCATGAACAGCATGGCAGCGATCTTCTGTGACGACGAAAACGCGTCCAGCTTCGTGCCAAGGGAAACGCCCATCAGCGTATGGCGGATGTTCACCAGCAACGCGGCAATGCCGAGGCCGGCGACGCTTGCCGGATGGGTCCAGATGTCCATGGCGACAAATTGCGAGCCGCCAGCGAAGACCAGCGCACTCATCAGCAGCGCTTCCGCCGGTGACAGCCCTTTGGTCGCCGCGACCGCACCGAACACCAGCCCGATCGGCACAACCGCCACCACGAGTGGCGCAATCGCCCGCGTTCCGGCGGTGATTTCCGAGACATTCCAGGACATTGGCAGCGCTCTCTCCTCAAGGATGGGAGGGAGATACTTCAAACGCAAGGAACCGATCTTGAACGAAAGTGATCAGGACTGCCGAAACTGTCCCGGCGTCAGCCCGACCCGCGCCTTGAAGTGCCGCGTCAGATGCGCCTGATCGGCGAAACCGCAGCCCGCGGCCGCATCGGCCAGCGACGTACCGATGCGCAGCAGGTGGCGAGCGTGGCGGATTCGCAGATCCGTCTGATACGCGTGCGGGGTGATGAAATAATGTTTTCGAAAGGCGCGGATGAGGTGGGCACGGCTGAGACCCGCCTGACGTGCCAGCGCCTCCAGTCCGATCTCCTCGCTGAAATGTGCGTCTATGTAATCCCTCGCCCGCCGCACTCCGACCGGTTCCGAAAGATCGCGCGGAACGATGATCGCGCTGCCGTGGCGGGCAAACATCGCCGACAGCACCGAGTACATCGATTCCTCGCTCTCCAGTTCACTGGAGCCATCGTCGAGCTTGCGATGCGCGCGGATGAAGGCATCCGCCAGATGCGGGTCGGTCAACAACTGCCGGGAAAAACTTGGGGAGCCATGAAAGGCCCGGCCAGTCGCCTCCTCCAGGATCTCAGTGAACAATCCGGCGTCGGGATAGATCATCCTGTATCTATAGCCCGTCTCCGTCCCGGGCTGCCCGTCATGGGTCTCTCCCGGATTGATGAGATAAAGCGCTCCAGGACCTGTGTGCTCCCGCTCGCCTCGGATCATGGCGACCTGCCGCCCGGCTTCAATTGCCCCGATCGAAAACGTATCGTGCGAATGCGGCGCGAATTCATGCGTAACGAACGTCGCCTCCATGCATTCCATGTGGCGAAACCGCCGATCGCGCCAGAAGCGCGTCCGCTCCGAAGGGCGCGTTGGCATGGCGATCGTGGCCTGTTCCTGCGAAACATTGTGCATCCGTTCAGCATATCGCCGGCAAAGGTCAGCGTCTTGAACAAAAGTGACAGGCTGCGGATACCGATCATGGGGATCAACCCCCTAGGCGAAATACACCCAAAAAGCGTCGTTGTGGAAAACATGACAGCTGCTTAAGGGTTTTCCGAATCTCGCCTTTCATCCTCTCCCACTCCCCGGGTACCGTGATGCGCATCGAAGCCCGCTTTGGTATTATCCTCGCGTTCTGTTTCCTGTTCGGCGTGCTGGTCGCCGGCTACATCTCTTTCACGCTGGAGTTTCGGCAGGCGCGTGAAGAGGTGACGGAGAAAGCCAATGTTCTTCTGTCGATCGCGCTATCGATCCGGAACTACACCGGGCAACAGATCGCGCCGATCATCAACCGCTTGCAGGATGGCAGCGAATTCCACCCGGAGATCGTTCCTTCATATGGCGCGCAGACAACGCTGCGGGGACTGAAGACACAGTTCCCCGACTACAGCTATCACGAGCGTTCCCTGAACCCGACCAATATCGCGGATCGGGCAGACGACTTCGAGGTCAGCCTGCTGCGGCAGTTTCAGGAAAATGCGGAACTGAAGGAATTAAACGGCGAAATTGGCGAACTGGGCCAGAGACGTTTTTATGTCAGCCGACCATTGCGCATGACTAATCCCGCCTGCCTGCAATGCCACTCGACCCCGGAAGCGGCACCGAAAGCAATGATCGCCAAATATGGCACCGGCGGTGGTTTCAACTGGAAACTCGGCGATGTCATCGGCATGCAGATTGTGGAAGTGCCGCTCCGCCCTATCACGGAACGCGCCATCAAGGGGGTCGTGACGACCGTCGGGTCGCTGACCTGCGTCTTCGTACTGACGAGTGCCATCTTCCTCTTCCTGCTGCGGCGCTACGTGACCCGCCCACTTAAAACGATCACGGAGGTTGCCCATGACGTCAGCCTGTCATCGGGCGGCAAAACCGTGGAAACCGGTCTAGAGCTGGACGGCCAGTTCCATGATCTCGAACGCGCGATCCTCCGGCTGAAGAAGAGCCTGAACGAAGCCATCGGCGCGACGCGCGCCACGAAGCCGGATCCGGACAAGGAATGAGCCGATGATGTCGCTGGCGCTGTTTTCCATCACGGCGTTGTGCTGGCTGCTGGTGCTCACGTCGCCGGGCGAGCCCGCATTCGGCACATCGGCCCTGTTCATGATGGCGACCGGCATGAGCGCAATCTCGCTTGCGCGGTTCGTCGAGCAGATTTTCATTCTCGTGGCCGGCGGCTCGGCGCGGAGCGGCAGGTCGGACCGGCTGCACACCATGCTGTCCCTTGTGCTGTATTCCGCGGCCGTAATGTTGTGGTTGCACTACGCCTTCGACCTTGATGTTTCCGGACTTCTGGCAACATCGGCTGTCGCCACGGTGATCGTCGGTCTCGCGCTCCAGGCCACGCTCGGTAATCTTTTCACCGGCTTGTCGCTGGAAATCGAGCGCCAGTTGCGGGTCGGCGACCACATCAGTTGCGGCAGTGTGTCGGGTGAAGTCGTGGCGCTCAAATGGCGTTCAATCTTCGTGCGCACCGACAACAACAGCACCGTCGTGCTGCCCAACAGCGTACTGAGCACGGAAGCATTTGAGATCGTCCGCCGCGGGGATATGCCACGGTTGACCATCGCCTTTACCGTCGATGCAAACGTGCCGCCGATGAACGTGCTGGCCGTGATCGAGGACGAGTTGCTGAAGGGCTTTCCCGGCATTCTCGAAGAGCCCCGCCCGGATGCCACACTGCTGGGCTTTGACGCCGACAATAAATGCGTTTCCTATGGTGTGCGCTTTTCCTCGTCCGACTGGGCAGAACGCGACACGATTAAGTCACAGCTGCAGATAAGGCTCTGGTATGCGCTCTCGCGCGAAGGCATATTCATCGCCGCCCCCGCCTCCAGCAATGTGACAAACGGTCTGCCGATATCGGACGATCTGGCGGTTCGCGGTCAGCGGCGGCGTTACGGGCCCGGTGAAACGATCGATCTCGATGGTGGCGCGGCCGTCATTCTTCTCGGATCGGCGCGGGAGGAGCTTCCGCACAACGAAAATGTCGAACGCGAGCGTCTGGCGGAGCTCGTGGGCATGGAAGAAGATCCGGACGCCCCGATCCTGATGCCGGTTGCGCTTCTCGACGAGGTCGGCCAAAGCGCCACCATGGTCATAGGCCCCTACGCCCGCGAGTTGGCGGAAAGCTACGCGCGACGGACTGGCGACCCGAGATTGCTTTACCTTGCGCTTGCCAGCCACATGGAGAACGGTCCTGAGAAGACCCGCTTCCTGTCGATGGCGCCCTCCACGATCACACGGCGGCTCTCGATCGGGGCCCATGTCGGTTTCGGCCGGGCGCTTGGACTTCTCCGCGGGGAGCAGCCATTGATGACAGCAAACCGTCGCTGCGAACTGCTCTACTTCGACAGGAATACCGTCAAACAAGTCGTCGACTCCGATCTTCTCACGCTGGAGAAGTTGAAGGTGCTCGATGCGGAGCTGGCGAAGCAGTAGGCGATAACCTGCGAAATCTGGGCAAGGTCGGCCATTTCTGAATTGTTTGCCTCAACAGCGACCAAAAAGACGTGCTAGATGGGGTCTACCCTCCACTGGACCTCCCCGATGACCGACTTCGCCGCCTATCATGAACCCGAGGACGCTTTCGCCTCTGCCCCCCTCCGCCTGACCGTTCACCTCGGCGCGATTGCGGATAACTGGCATGACATGGCGAAGCGTTCGGGCAAGGCGCGCGCCGCTGCGGTGGTCAAGGCGGATGCATACGGACTGGGCATCGAGGACGTGGGGCAAACGCTCTACCATGCAGGCGCCCGCGACTTCTTCGTGGCGGTGCCCTCCGAAGGAGCAACGCTCCGCGCCTACGCGCCCGAAGCACGGATTTTCGTCCTCTGCGGGATCTGGCCGGGGCAGGAGGAAATATTTTTCGAGAACGATCTCGTGCCGGTGATCGCTTCGGAGGAGCAATTGGCGTTCTGGATGTCGGTGATCGCCGAGCGAGGCGACTATCCTTGCGCGCTGCAAATCGATACCGGCTTCAACCGGCTGGGTCTGCCGCTCGAGGATGCGCTGGCGCTTGCCGCAGACGTGTCGCGCCCCGCCAGTTTCTCGCCAGTGCTCGTAATGAGCCACCTCGCCTGCGGTGACGATCCCTCGTCACCGATGAATGGACGACAGCTCCAGCTTTTCCGGCAGGTTAGCGATGCTTTCGAAGGCATTGAATCAAGTCTTTCCGCATCGGCCGGCATCTTCCTCGGCCCGGACTACCACTTCGACCTCACCCGTCCCGGTATCGCATTATACGGCGGAGAAGCGGTCAACGGGGTGGCCAATCCAATGCGGGCGGCGGTGAAGGCCGAAGCCCGCGTTCTTCAGGTGCGCGAGGCGAAAGCCGGAGAAACCGTCAGCTATGGCGGCACGCTCAAGCTTGCCCGTGACAGCCGACTAGCGGTCGCCTCGGTCGGCTACGCCGATGGCTGGATGCGCAACCTCTCGGGCAGCGGCGTACCTCTGAGGGAAACCGGAATAACAGGAGCAACAGGTTTCATCGCGGGGCGCAAAGTGCCCGTCGCCGGGCGCGTGACAATGGACATCACGATCTTCGATGTGACCGACGTCCCGGAAAACGCAGTGCGAACCGGTGACTATGTCGAGCTCTTCGGCTCCAATGTTTCGCTGGACGAAGCCGCTCGCGCGGCCGGCACCATCGGCTACGAGATGCTGACCGGGCTCGGGCTTCGATACGAGCGGCTCTACGTCGACGCGGCAGAATGAACCCACGCCACCCTTGCATTGGTCGTATCGTTCCGCCTATCTGTGACGCATGATTCACATTTTGTTCCGCTCAGGAACAATGACCGAGAAGCGCTTCATGGCCAAGACCAGAACCCAATTCGTCTGCCAGAACTGTGGCACGGTGCACTCTCGCTGGGCCGGAAAGTGCGACGGCTGCGGTGAATGGAACACCATCGTCGAGGAGGACCCGATGGGCGGCATCGGCTCCGGCCCAGGCAAGGTGCCGAAGAAGGGACGCGCCGTCACCCTCACCTCTCTTTCAGGCGAGATCGAGGAAGCGCCACGCATCCCGACCGGGATGGGCGAACTTGACAGGGCAACTGGTGGCGGCTTCGTGCGCGGATCGGCGGTATTGATCGGCGGCGATCCCGGCATCGGCAAATCGACCCTTCTGATGCAGGCGGCCGCGGCGCTGTCGCGCAAGGGCAACCGGGTGATCTACGTTTCGGGAGAAGAAGCGGTCGCGCAGGTGCGTCTTCGCGCCCAACGCCTTGGCGCGGCAGAAACGGACGTGTTGCTCGCCGCGGAAACCAATGTCGAGGACATCCTCGCCACGATCTCGGAAGGCAAGCGCCCCGATCTGGTGATCATCGACTCCATCCAGACGCTTTGGAGCGATACTGCCGATTCGGCTCCGGGAACCGTGACCCAGGTCCGGACCGGCGTGCAGGCAATGATCCGCTTCGCCAAGCAGACCGGCGCCACCATGGTGCTGGTCGGGCACGTCACGAAGGAAGGCCAGATCGCCGGCCCGCGCGTGGTCGAGCACATGGTCGACGCGGTCCTGTATTTCGAGGGCGATCGCGGCCATCACTATCGCATCCTGCGCACCGTCAAGAACCGTTTCGGACCCACGGACGAAATCGGCGTGTTCGAAATGTCGGACAAGGGGCTGCGCGAGGTCGCCAATCCCTCCGAGCTCTTTCTGGGTGAACGCAACGAGAAATCGCCCGGCGCCGCCGTCTTCGCCGGCATCGAGGGGACGCGGCCGGTGCTTGTCGAGGTGCAGGCATTGGTGGCCCCGACTTCACTTGGTACGCCACGCCGCGCAGTCGTCGGATGGGACTCGTCGCGACTGGCGATGATCCTCGCTGTCCTTGAAGCGCACTGCGGAATCAGGCTCGGTCAGCACGATGTCTATCTCAACGTCGCCGGCGGCTACCGCATCTCCGAGCCGGCTGCCGATATCGCCATCGCTTCCGCACTGGTTTCATCGCTCGCCGGGCTTGCCCTGCCCGCGGATTGCGTCTATTTCGGCGAGGTCAGCCTGTCGGGCGCCGTCCGGCCGGTGGCTCACACCGCGCAACGCCTTAAAGAAGCCGAAAAGCTCGGCTTTTCCGCCTCCGTGCTGCCGGCTGCATCAGCCGACCTGCCCAAAGGTGCGATGGGACGTCTGAGCGAGATCGGGAGCCTGCCGGATCTTGTGGCGATGATTGCGGGCTCGCGATTGCGCGCTTCCTCGGAGGCGGACGAGCATTGATCCTTGCGTCTTTCGGGACGGGAATTTAAAGGGATGGCGCCTCGCAAGCGGCGGAAAACCGGCGGCCTGCGGCCCGGACTTGGAGTTCTGAATTTATGCCCATCACGATCTTCGACGGTATTGTCATCGGCGTCGTCCTGTTTTCAGCCGTGCTCGCCATGGTGCGCGGTTTTTCGCGTGAGGTGCTGTCGATCGCCAGCTGGGTTGGTGCTGTCGCGGCGGCCTACTATCTCCACCCGTTTATCCTGCCCTACATCAAGAACTACACGACGGACGATCGGATCGCGATGGCCGGCGCCGCCGGCATCGTGTTCCTGATCGCACTGATCGTGATCTCGTTCATCACCTCCCGGATCGCCGACTTCATCATCGACAGCCGCATCGGCGCGCTGGACAGGACGCTCGGCTTCCTGTTTGGCGCGGCCCGCGGCCTGCTGCTGATCGTCGTGGCCGTTGCCTTCTGGAATTGGCTGATCGACGCGAAGCATCGCCCGACCTGGGTCAACGAAGCGAAGTCGAAGCCTTTCCTCGACGCGCTGGTCCTCAAGCTCGAAGGCGTCCTGCCCGATGACATCGAGCCGCAGTTGCGCGCCCGTATTCTCGGCAAGGAAGACGACGCGGCCGAGCCAGTTCCCGCGGAGCAGGCACCGGCGGAGTTGGCGCCGCCGACCCAGGCTCCGACCGACGCGCCGGCAGCCGGCGACTAAGGGGGATGCGGCGCGCCGCCGCGCTTCCTATATGACTGAGGCGGCGGCCGGATCGGGACAGACCGGCGCTGTCGTGTTAAGACAATTCCACCTGTTGATCTCCCGAGCGAGCAAAGGCGAACCTCGATGAACCAGAGTAATTCAGCCGTTTCCGAATGCGGTCTCGACGACGACACCCTGCATGAGGAATGCGGGGTGTTCGGCATTTTGGGCCATCCCGACGCGGCGACGCTGACGGCTCTGGGCCTGCACGCCCTGCAGCACCGGGGGCAGGAAGCGGCCGGTATCGTCTCGTTCGACGGTAAACACTTCCACACCGAAAAACACATGGGGCTCGTTGGCGATCACTACACAGACCCGGCAACGCTCGCGAAGCTGCCCGGTGCAATGTCGATCGGCCACACCCGCTATTCGACGACCGGTGAAGTCGCGCTGCGCAACGTGCAGCCACTGTTCGCCGAGCTGGAGGAAGGCGGCATCGCCGTCGCGCACAACGGCAACTTCACCAACGGCCTGACGCTTCGCAAGCAGATCATCGCCACCGGCGCGATCTGTCAGTCCACCTCCGATACCGAGGTGGTACTTCATCTCATCGCGCGCTCGCGCCACGCCTCGACAACCGACCGCTTTATCGATGCCATCAGGCAGATGGAAGGCGGCTATGCCATGGTGGCGCTCACCCGGACGAAACTGATCGCCGCCCGCGACCCGATCGGCATTCGCCCGCTGGTCATGGGCGAGCTCGATGGCAAGCCGATCTTCTGCTCGGAAACCTGCGCGCTCGACATCATCGGCGCCAAGTTCATCCGCGATGTGAAGAACGGCGAAGTGGTTATCTGCGAAATCCAGCCCGATGGCTCGATCAGCATTGAATCGCGACTGCCGGCGCGCCCGCAGCCCGAGCGTCCTTGCCTGTTCGAATACGTCTACTTCGCACGTCCCGATTCCGTCGTGGCGGGTCGCAACGTCTATCAGACGCGCAAGAACATGGGGGTGAACCTCGCCAAGGAATCGCCGCTGGAAGCAGACGTCGTCGTCCCGGTTCCGGATGGCGGCACACCGGCGGCCTTGGGCTTCGCGCAGGAGAGCGGTATCCCGTTCGAATACGGCATCATCCGCAACCACTATGTCGGCCGCACCTTCATCGAGCCGACGCAGCAAATCCGCGCCTTCGGCGTCAAGCTGAAGCACTCGGCCAACAGGGCCATGATCGAGGGCAAGCGCGTGGTGCTGGTGGACGATTCCATCGTGCGCGGCACGACCTCGGTCAAGATCGTGCAGATGATCCGCGATGCCGGGGCAAAGGAAGTGCATATCCGGGTCGCCAGCCCGATGATCTTCTATCCGGACTTCTACGGTATCGACACGCCGGATCGCGACAAGCTTCTCGCCAACCAGTATGCCGACGAAAAGGCGATGGCCGAATTCATCGGTGCCGATTCGCTCGCGTTCCTGTCGATCGATGGCCTGTACCGCGCCGTTGGCGGCGAGCCTCGCGATGCTGCGAACCCACAGTTCACCGACCATTATTTCACGGGCGACTACCCGACCCGTCTCTTGGACAAGCAGGGCGAACAGGATGTCGGCCGCAAGGTCTCGTTGCTCGCCACCACCGGCTGAGACGAAGGGAAGCATTTGCCTTCCGCATAAAACACTCTAGAAGGCTGCGGAAACGCGGCCTTCTTTTTTTGGCCGTCAAACGACATCTCGTGGACAGGATCGACACAATGACGATCGACTTGAAGGAGCGGATTGCCCTGGTCACAGGCGCATCGCGCGGCATCGGCTATTTCACCGCGATCGAACTCGCCAAGGCGGGCGCCCACGTAATCGCCTGCGCCCGTACCGTTGGCGGCCTCGAGGAACTCGACGACGCGATCAAGGCGGTCGGCGGCTCGGCCACGCTCGTTCCCTTCGATCTCACCGACATGAAGGCGATCGACGCGCTCGGCGCCTCGATCCACGAGCGCTGGGGCAAACTCGACATCCTCGTCGCCAATGCCGGGATGCTGGGTGTCATTTCACCCATTGGACATATCGAGGCGAAGGTGTTCGAGAAGGTAATGACGGTCAACGTCACAGCGACGTGGCGGCTGATCCGCTCCGTCGAGCCGCTGCTCGTCAAGTCCGACCAGGGCCGCGCCCTCATTCTCTCGTCAGGCGCCGCTCACAAGTGCCGCCCGTTCTGGGGCGTCTACTCGGCCTCCAAGGCCGCCGTCGAAGCACTTGCCCGTACGTGGGCAGCCGAGACACAGCGCCTGCCTCTCAGGATCGTATCGATCGATCCGGGCGCCACGCGGACAGCCATGCGGGCCCAGGCGATGCCGGGCGAAGATCCGGAGACGCTGCCGCACCCTTCCGAAGTTGCCGCAAAGCTCCTGCCGCTCTGCGGTGCAGAGTTGACGGAGACGGGCAAGCTCTATGTGGTCCGGGAGGACAAGCTCAAGGATTACCGTTTGCCGGAATGAGAGTGAGCTTGGGGCGACGCAGGCTCTGGTGGTCTTACAGCAGATCAACTATATTGCACTATCTACGGGGATCGGAAGATGTCCAAGTCAAAAGCTCAGCATGTAGTACCTAGATCTGGTAAGTGGGGAGTTCTTACATCCGGCGCGTCGAGGGCGAGCAGCGTTCATTTGACGCAATCGGAGGCCATCGAGACCGCTAGGCAGATCGCTAAGTCTCACAAGACAGAACTCTACATTCACGGAAAGGATGGCCGCATCCGGGAGCGGAATACCTATGGAAGCGATCCGCTGCCTCCGAAGGGCTGACTCCATCCATGTTTGACAGGTCGGTCTTCATAAATTGCCCATTTGATGAAGACTATGCGCCGATACTTCAGGCGATTGCCTTTTGTGTCATATATCTCGGCTTCTCCCCTCGTCTGGCTCCGCAAAATGCCGACAACGCAGCAAATCGCCTAAGCCGGATCGAGGAAATCATCAGGACTTCAAAATACGGCATCCATGATTTGAGCCGTTGCAAAGCTTCGTCGATCGGCGAGTTCGCACGTATGAACATGCCTTTTGAACTCGGCGTTGATTACGGATGTAAACGTTTCGGCACCGGGCAATTAGCCAACAAGTCGTTACTTGTCCTTGAAGAGAGCCGTTACGATTATCAAAGGACTCTTTCCGATATAGCTGGATGGGACATTGAGGCGCACGCTGCGGACTATCAACAAGCCATCAGAAAGGTTCGTGGGTGGCTCATACGACAAGCTGCCGCGCCCAATTTCGGCGCAACACTTATTGAAAGCAAATATGTCGTCTTTCAACAATGGTATTGGATGCGCGAATTAGCGGCAGGGGCGTCCGACGACGATATTCGCCAATATCCCACCGTGGACGTGATCGACGCGATGCAGGAGTGGATGCAAGCGGGACAACCTGCCTGAAGACGAAATATTGTCGCGCATAGGACTTGCGCTCATCGCATCTGCCTTAGAGAACATCGCATCCGAAACGTTATCAGAGTATCATGCAAGCTCGCGAAATTACCGCCTACACCTTCCTCGCATTCGCCTGGGGGCTTTCTTTTCTGCTTCTGTTAAAGGTGGTCGACGGCTTTGGCTGGATCGGGGCCGTGACGTTCCGGTGCTTGATCGCCGGGCTGCTGCTTTACGCCGCCGCTCGACTCACACGCCGGCGGCTGGCCTTCGAGGCCAAGTGGTGGCACTATGTCGCCGTTGGCGCGACGACCGTTGCCGGGCAATTGATCGGCCTTTCCTATTCGACACCGTTGATCGGCACGGCCATGGCCGCGATTTTCGTCGCGACCATCCCTATGTTTTCCATGGTCATCGCCCAGCTCTGGGGCATGGAGCGGATCACACCGCCGCGCGTTGCAGGCATCGCGCTCGGTACTGTCGGGATCATCATGCTGGTTGGCTTTCCGGCGGTGCCGGTGGATACGACATTCGTGCTTGGCTGTATCGGCATGGTGTTTTCCACCTTCTCGGCCGCCTTCGGCTCCAACTACGCCGCTCGCTTCCTGACCAAAGCCAGCCCCTGGGAAGTAACGATCGGTTCGTTCTTCGCCGGCGGAGTGATGACCCTTCCGTTTCTGCTTCTCGTGCCGGTCCCGGGAACGCCGCAGCCGATCGACTATCTCTACCTTGTCTCGCTCGCTGCATTGATGAGCGCACTCACCTACGTCGTCTACTTCTGGCTTGTCGGGCGGATCGGTCCGACGCGGGCAATCAGCGTCGAGTTCGCCGTGACGGTGGTCGCGGTTCTCGTCGGCGCGTTCGTCCTGCACGAAGACCTGACGGCGATCCAGATCGTCGGCGCGGCCGTCATCATCGGTGGATGCGCAATGGTACTCGGACTCCTGCCTCTGCGACGCCGGGTCGCCTGACTGAAGTCGCAATGAAGATCGGCGCACGCGTCGCCGATTCCACTTGAAACATACCGTTCAGTTGGTATCTTTTTTCCATGAATGCACACCAGCGCAAGAAGCAGCCGGAAAAGGTTCGGCGCACCCTCCTCGATGCTGCGGCGCGGATCGCGACGCATCGCGGGATCGCCGATGTCACCGTGGATGCCGTCTGCCTGGAGGCCGGCGTGACGAAGGGCGCGTTCTTCCACCATTTTCCCAGCAAGGCGAGCCTCGTGAATGCGGTCTTTGCCGACCTTCTGGAACGTTTCGAGACGGAACTGGCGGAGCATATGGCGGCGGATATCGAACCACTCGGTCGTTTCAGCCGCGCCTATGTCGAAGCCGTTGTCGCGCCGGGAAAGGCCGGAAGCGAGCCGCTATGGGCAGCTCTTTGCCTGTCGGCGCTCACCGATGCCGAACTCCGGGCGAACTGGGGTGAATGGCTTGATGGCCAGCTTGCCGATCATGGCGAGGCGGACGATCCTGACCTGCGCCTGGCGCGGCTGGCCGCCGACGGGCTTTGGCTCGCCGCCATTACCGGTAGCGGGCTTGAGGAGCGCCAGACGAGAGAAACAATGGAGCGGCTGCGGGCCCTCACACGAAAGCCATCCCTATGAGCCCCCTCGCCTTTACCTACGCAGCACTCGCCATCGCCGTTGCGTTCGAGGTCGTCGCAACGACGCTCCTGCAGCAGACGCAGCAATTCACGCGGCTATGGCCCTCGATCGGCAGCCTGCTCTGCTACGGGATCGCCTTCTATGTGCTGTCGTTCGCTTTGAAAACCATTCCGGTCGGGATCGCCTATGCGCTCTGGAGCGGGTTTGGTATCGTCCTCGTCTCCGCGATCGGCTTGTTCGTCTTCCGCCAGAGCCTCGATATGCCTGCGGTTATCGGGCTCGCGCTGATCATCCTCGGGATCGTCATCGTCAACGTGTTTTCCAAGACAATCTCGCACTGAGCCGACCTTTCCTCCACGACCATAATTGGGCAAAGGTACGCAGGCCGATGGCCGACGCACGGCTTTCGTGCAAGAGCTATCGGCGCTGGCGACGACGCCCGCCTGTTGCTGATGGATTCGACAATGACCACTCTCCGATATGCCCTTGCCCTGCTCTCGCTGCTTTGTGCCACCGCCACCGCGCATGCCGATGACTATGCCGCGTTGAGCAACACTGCCATGTCGATCACCGGCGACATCAGCTTCGACGACTACGAGATCGTGTTCGAGAATGGCGAGAGCCTGGCCTTCAAGGATCTGATCGCCGACAGCTTCGTCGTCGACGGAAATGAAGTGCCCGCTTCGGTCTACAGCATCGACAATCCAAGCTCGCCGGTCCTGCTCAACGACAACCGCCTGTGCGGCACCGCACCCGTCACCTATCTCGCATCCTGGCTCGATGGCGACGTCACGATGGTCGCCGTCTTCGAGACGGAAGAGCCGCCGCAGAGCAATGACGATATGTGCGCGCTCTACACCTACGTCTATCCCTGAGCGCGGGTTTCGCGGGCTTGCAGCATCGCTTGCCGCCCCTTGACCAAAATCGCGACGCACGCCATAACAGCGCCCATGAAAACGAGCCTCTGCATCATTTGCGGGATCATTATTCGCTAGCGCAAGCGCTGGCCCGGCCGTTTTCGTCTCCTGACAGACCCAGATGACAAACGACCCGGTCCAGCCGGGTACATCATTCTGGGAGTTTTACATGGCCAGCGGCCTCAAGCTTTACAACACGCTCACACGGGAGAAGGTCGACTTCGAGCCGATCGATCCCGACAATGTGCGCCTGTATGTCTGCGGCCCGACCGTCTACGATTTCGCCCATATCGGCAATGCGCGTCCCGTTATCGTCTTCGACGTGCTGTTTCGTTTGCTGCGACACCTCTACGGGGCCGACAAGGTTACCTATGTCCGCAACATCACCGACGTCGACGACAAGATCAACGCCCGGGCACTTAGGGACTTCGGCTCGAAGATTGCCGATGGCTCGATGAGCCTCAACGAGGCGATCCGTGCCGTCACCGGCAAGACGGAGAGCCAATTCCACGAGGACGTGGCCGCGCTCGGCTGCCTGAAGCCAACGCACGAGCCGCGTGCGACCGATAATATCGATCAGATGAAGACGATCATCCAGCGACTGCTCGACTTGGGTCATGCCTATGTGGCCGAAGGCTCGGAGGGGCATGAGGTGCTGTTTTCGACCGCCTCGATGGCCGATTACGGCATGCTGTCGAAGCGCAAGCTTGAGGATCAGCAGGCCGGTGCGCGTGTTGCCGTTGAAGGCCACAAGATGAACCCGGCCGACTTCGTGCTTTGGAAGCAGTCCGCGGATACGGAGCCGGGCTGGGCCGCAACCTTCACCTTCGAGGGCAAGGCGAATCCGATCTACGGCCGGCCCGGCTGGCACATCGAGTGCTCGGCCATGGCCGACCGCTATCTCTGGGAAGAGATCAAGGATCGCCTGTCGCCAAAGGCCAAGGCGAAGCCGCACCAGTTCGACATCCACGGCGGCGGGCTCGACCTGATCTTCCCGCACCACGAAAACGAGATCGCCCAATCCTGCTGCGCCTTCGACAACGACCTGATGGCGACCGTGTGGATGCACAACGGCTTCCTGCAGGTCGAAGGCCGAAAGATGTCGAAGTCGGAGGGCAATTTCGTCACGATCAACGAGTTGCTGGAAACTCCAGTACCTTTGATGGCGGACACCAAAAGCAATTTTGATAGTTCTACGTTGAAGCGGCGATGGAACGGACTTGCAGCACGTTATTCGATGCTGCAGACGAAATACCGTGAACCTATCGATTGGACTGCACAGCGCTTTGCTCAGTCGAGCAACGAGTTGGTCAAGTGGTATGAACTTCTCAAAGACGGAAACACCGATCCGACCGTCAAAACAGGGAACACTGATGAACTTGCTCGCTATCTGGCTGACGATCTTGACACGTGGAGTTTGATCACAGACCTCAGAAAGTCATACGATCTAAAGGATGGCAGACGGCTTCTTGAAGGCATGGACTTTCTTGGGCTCGTTGATTCTGAGTTCCTCCATAAAGAGCACCTTGTTTTTCAAAGAAGTGCGGAATCGGCAGACCCAAAATCAGGGCTCACCGACTTAAATCTAGATACTAGGTTTGTGCGTGAGCGCATCTCGCAGCGTCTAGAATACCTCAAGGCTAAAAACTTTACGGAAGCAGACCGCATTCGAGATGAATTGGCAGCATCCGGTGTACACCTCAAAGACAGCAAAGATGCGCAAACTGGCGAGCGGGCGACCACGTGGGAGCTTCGTCGATGACCGACGACCTCTCCTCCGCCATCCAAGCCCTCGTCGACATGCGGCTCGAAATGCTGAAGGCGAAGAATTTCGCCGAGGCCGACAAGGTGCGCGACGAGCTCGCTGCCAAGGGCATTCAGCTGAAGGATGGCAAGGACCCTGAGACGGGCGAGAGGGTGACGACGTGGGAGGTGAAGAGATGACGATCCACACCGGCGGCTGTCAGTGCGGCGCGGTCCGCTTCCGTGTCTCAGGCGAACTCAAGGACAGTTCGATCTGCCACTGCCGCATGTGCCAGAAGGCATTCGGCGCCTATTACGCGCCGCTCGTCTCGACGCGCGGGGCGGAGCTTGTCTGGACGCGCGGGGCGCCGAAGCATTTCCGATCCTCCAACTACGTGTCTCGCGGCTTCTGCGAAAACTGCGGCACGCCGCTCACCTACGAGGCACCGGACGGGATAGCGATTGCCGCCGGCGCTTTCGACGATCCGTCCCGCCTGCCGCCGGTCGTGCAATACGGGGTCGAGGGCAAGATCGGTTTCGTCGACCGGCTGCACACGCTGCCGCAGCACGTGACAATGGATGACATCGACTCGGCTCCCTTTCTGACCAACCTCGTCAACTACCAGCATCCGGATCATGACACCGACGGCTGGCCAACGGAGAACGACGATGGTTGAGAGAAATCCGAACACGCAGATGCCGAAGTGGCTCCTGTACGGCCTGATTGCCAAGGGTGCGCTGATTGCGCTGATCACCGCAGGTGTCGTTGCCTACGTAACGCTCGGCTAAGGAGGAGACCATGTTCGAGGGCGAATTTACCGGTGGATGCCAGTGCGGGGCCGTGCGGTTCAAGGCAACGAAGCTTGGTCGTCCGTCGATCTGCCATTGTCGCATGTGTCAGAAGCAGTTCGGAAGCTTCTTCGGCGCCTTCATCACCGCCTATGACGGCGACCTTCATTTTCCGCGTCATGAGCCGAACTGGTTCCGCTCGTCCAACGTGGCCGAACGGGGCTTCTGCCATCGGTGCGGCACGCCCCTCGCCTATCGGCACACAGGGGGCATCGAACTTGCTATAGGCACGCTGGACGACCCTCAGCTTTTCGAGCCGCAGGTGCAGGTCAATCATCACAAACGGCTGCCCTGGATCGATACCCTTTTGGACAAGCCGACCTTTACCAGCACCGGCATGGAGCATCTGCATGCTTCCGTCGTCTCCCTCCAGCATCCCGATCACGACACAAAAGTCTGGCCCCCGGCGGAGGAACAGTGATAGACGCCGCCACGGAACGGAAAGGCGTGTTCGGCCAGAAGCAGGCGCGAACGGCCGAATACCGAAGAATTAAAAAGACCATGAACGGGAGGATTTTGGATTTGGCCTATGCGAACGACAAGCTCGGATACGAACGGCCGTGGGGCTTTGCTCTCGCGGCCGTCCTTGGAAGCGTGGTCCTTATCCTCATCGACGTGATGACAAAGCAGATCGACAGCTCGCTCGTTCGCGAGTCGGGCGGCTTGGAGTTGGCCACGGCATTGCTCTTTGGCTATACGGCTGTCGTCTGGCTGTGGACCCGATCCGGCGATGAGTGGCGCGTTCACTGGCAGCTGCCCGCCGTGATGCTGATGATGATGGGTCGTGAGCTCGACCTCGACAAGAAACTGACATCCATCGGCCTTCTGCAAAGCAAGCTCTATTTCTCAGCGGAAGCGCCCATGATGGAACGCATCCTCGGCATTGTCGTCATCGCCGTCACGATCACGATCGTCGTCAGGCTTCTGCGATACAATGCCGGGATATTCATTGAGGCCCTTCGGTCCCGCACGCCGTGGGCGTGGGGTGTCGTCGCTGCGATCGCTCTCGGGGTCGTCTCGACGTCTCTCGACGGCATCGATCGGAAACTCGCGCCGCTCGGCATTTCCATCGATCCCGCCCTGGCAGCCAAGGCGGCGCTTGCCGAGGAGTTCCTCGAACTGCTGATACCGCTGCTGCTGCTGGCGGCGACCCTTTCAAGCTTCATCCTCCGGCGGCTCCGTCATCAAGCGGCGCAAAGGACAATCCGATGACCCATGAACACAACAACGACCTGCGCGGCTTTTACCCCGAGATCGAACCCTACGAGACAGGCTTTCTCGACGTCGGCGATGGTCACACCGTCTACTGGGAACGGGTCGGCACCAAGGGTGCGAAACCCGCTGTTTTCCTGCATGGCGGTCCCGGCGGCACTGTGACGCCAACGCAGCGGCGCGTGTTCGATCCGGCACTTTACGACGTGCTGCTGTTCGACCAGCGCGGCTGCGGCAAGTCCACGCCGCATGCCTCGCTGGAGGCAAACACCACCTGGCATCTCGTCGCCGACATCGAGCGACTGCGGGAGATGATGGGCGTCGATAAATGGCTCGTCTTCGGCGGGTCCTGGGGCTCCACTCTGGCGCTCGCCTATGCCGAGACACACCCTGACCGGGTCTCGGAGCTGGTGGTGCGCGGCATCTACACGCTGACAAAGGCGGAACTGCTCTGGTACTACCAGTTCGGCGTCTCCGAAATGTTCCCCGACAAGTGGGAGCGCTTCGTGGCGCCGATCCCTGAAAACGAACGCCATGACATGATGGGCGCCTACCGGAAGTACCTGACCGGCAACGACCGCAAGAAGCAGCTGGAATGCGCCATCGCCTGGAGCACCTGGGAAGGCGAGACGATCACGCTTCTGCCCAACCCCGCTTATGCCGCCCATTTCGGCGAGGACGAGTTCGCGATCGCGTTCGCCCGCATCGAGAACCACTTCTTCGTCAATGCCGGCTGGCTTGAAGAAGGACAGCTGCTGCGCGACGCCTGGAAGCTCAAGGACATCCCCGGCGTCATCATTCACGGTCGCTACGATATGCCCTGCCCCGCCAAATATGCCTGGCAATTGCACAAGGCCTGGCCGAAGGCGGATTTCCACCTGATCGAGGGCGCCGGACATGCGTTCCTTGAGCCCGGCATCCTCGACAAGCTGATCCGTGCGACGGACCGGTTTGCCGGGAAGCAATGATGATGGTGCCCAAGGCGCTCCCAAGACTGCCGTTTGCTTTTAGGATTGCAGCATGACACGCGAAAAGATCTACCTCTTCGACACGACGCTCCGGGACGGTCAGCAGACCCCCGGCATCGACTTTTCCGTCGAGGACAAGATCGCGATCGCGGCGATGCTCGACAATTTCGGCATCGACTATGTCGAGGGAGGCTATCCGGGCGCCAACCCGACCGACACCGCTTTCTTTGCAAAGAAGCGGACGGAGAAGGCCGCTTTCGTGGCTTTCGGGATGACCAAGCGCGCCGGCATCTCCGCCTCCAATGACCCCGGCCTCGCCGAACTCCTGCAGTCGAAATCCGATGCCATCTGTTTCGTCGCCAAGAGCTGGGACTATCATGTGAAGGTCGCGCTTGGCTGCACCAACGAGGAGAACCTTGCCTCGATCCGCGAGAGCGTCGAGGCCGCAACCGCCGCCGGCAAGATGGCGATGGTCGATTGCGAACATTTCTTCGACGGCTACAAGGCCAATCCGGACTATGCGTTGGCATGCGCCAAGGCCGCCTATGACGCGGGCGCCCGCTGGGTGGTGCTGTGCGACACCAATGGCGGGACGCAGCCGCCGGAAATCCGCGAGATCGTCGCTGCGGTGATCGCCGCCGGCGTGCCGGGCTCGTCGCTCGGCATCCACGCCCACAACGATACCGGACAGGCGGTCGCCAACTCGCTCGCGGCGGTCGAGGCCGGTGTGCGTCAGATCCAGGGGACGTTGAACGGGATCGGCGAGCGCTGCGGCAATGCCAACCTCGTGACGCTGATCCCGACGCTCTGTCTGAAAGAGAGCTACTCTTCCCGCTTTGAGACCTCTATCGACACGGAAAAGCTTGTGGATCTCACGCGGCTTTCGCACGCGTTCGACGAGTTGCTGAACCGTTCGCCGGACCATCAGGCGCCCTATGTCGGCGCCTCCGCCTTCGCGACAAAGGCCGGCATTCACGCTTCGGCGCTCCTGAAGGATCCCCGCACCTACGAGCACGTCACGCCGGAGAGTGTAGGCAATTTCCGCAAGGTCATGGTCTCCGACCAAGGCGGCAAGGCGAACTTCATCAACGCGTTGAAGCGCCGCGGTATCGAGGTCGACAAGAACGATCCCAGACTCGACAAACTGATCTCGATCGTGAAGGAGCGGGAGGCGTCCGGCTATGCCTACGAGGGAGCCGATGCGAGCTTCGAACTCCTGGCACGCCGCACGCTTGGCTCTGTGCCCGAGTTCTTCGGCATCGAGGGTTTCCGCGTCATGGTCGAACGCCGGTTCGACGCCAATGGCCAGTTGAAGACCGTTTCCGAAGCCGTCGTCAAACTTGAGATCGACGGCCAGCGTATCATGTCGGTCGCGGAAGGCGACGGTCCGGTCAACGCGCTCGACCTTGCTCTGCGCAAGGATCTCGGCAAGTACCAAAACGAGATCGACGACCTCGAACTCGTCGACTTCAAGGTGCGCATCCTGAACGGCGGCACGGAGGCGATCACGCGGGTGCTGATCGAATCGACCGACGCCACCGGCGTGCGCTGGTGGACCGTCGGCGTCTCGGAAAACATCATCGACGCATCGTTCCAGGCGCTGATGGATTCGATCGTCTACAAGCTGATGAAGAACCGCAGCCTCGCGGGGAAGATCGCGGCGGAGTGACGCGTCGAACAGTCATTCGCTGCAACGCATAGCCGCCTGTACGATCGCAGGACCCCTCAACTTACGGAAGCAATGCTTCACCGGAATGAATTTGTTCATTTCTCCGGCGTGGGTTATCGCTCGCCTAAATAATAAAACGAGGAAACAATCATGGCGAATAGCGACGCGGTGTCGGTGCCCAAGAACGAGGATACGCCGCGCGGCTTCGCCTTCGGGTTGACGGCGTATTTCCTGTGGGGTTTCCTGCCGCTCTACATGAAGGCGGTCGCGCACATCTCTCCGGTCGAGGTGATTGCACACCGCATTCTGTGGTCGGTGCCGATCGCGGGCGTTGTTCTGCTCATCCTCGGGCGCACCGCCGACGTCAAGCGGGCGCTTCGGTCTCCCCGTACGCTGCTAATGGCAGGGCTCACCGCCGCGCTGATCAGCGTTAACTGGGGCATTTATGTTTGGGCGATCGGGGCGGGCCGCGCGCTGGATACGGCGCTGGGCTACTTCATCAATCCGCTATTTTCGATTTTTCTGGGCGCGGTGCTGCTGAAAGAACCGTTGAAGCCGGCCCAGATCGCCGCAATCGCTCTGGCCGCGATCGCCGTCGCGATTCTGACAATCGAGGCCGGGACCCTGCCTTGGGTCGCCCTGGCCCTGACGTTCTCCTGGGGGTTCTACGCCTTCTTCCGCAAGACGCTGCCGGTCGGCCCCAACCAGGGCTTCTTTCTGGAGGTGCTCCTGCTGACGCCGGTAGCCCTTGGCATCATGGCCTACATGCAGGCCAGCGGAAAGGCGCACTTCCTGTCCAACAACCATGACACGCTGCTGCTCCTGGCAAGCGGGATCATCACCGCCGGCCCGCTGATGATCTACGCGAACGGCGCCAAGCTGCTCCGGCTGTCGACAATCGGAATCATGCAGTACATCGCGCCGACCATGATTTTCCTGATCGCCGTGTTCATCTTCAGGGAGCCGTTCGGCACCGCGCGGGCGATTGCCTTTCCCCTGATCTGGGCGGCGCTCGTGATCTATTCGTGGCCGATGCTGCGCGCCCTGCGGAAGTCCTGACCCAAACAACGCACCGAACCGAGGAGGCTGGCGCCATGAAAATGACAGATATTCCGTTCGGTACCACCGAGTGGAGCGAGGTCCCACGCAACATGCCGGCGAAACAGGTACCGCTTCGTGGCGTACACAGCATTTCGGCGACATCCGTGTTCGTATGGTGGAATATACGCCCGGCTATCTTGCGGACCACTGGTGCGTGAAGGGGCACATTCTCTTCTGCATCTCCGGCGAGCTTACCACAGAGCTTGAAGACGGCCGCGTCTTCGTGCTGAAGCCCGGCATGAGCTATCAGGTCGCCGACAATGCGGAGCCTCACCGATCCTCGACACAGGTGGGAGCCGTGCTTTTCGTCGTCGACTAACTCCAGCCGACGTCAGGCAGACACGTCTCCAGATGGGATAACACCCGGACGAACTAGGCGTTGCGGGTTGCCGACTGCGCTAATATAAGCGCAGTTCAAGTCAGAACAGCGATTTGCAAGGAGACGTGCCAGAGTGTCGAACGTCGTCGAGTTCAAGCGTCCCCCGAAACCGGAAGAGCCGAAGCCGCCGAATCCGAAGCGAACCAGATTGCTTGTCATCCTCGGCGTGATCGCAGCACTCGTCGCCGCCTGGGCCTATTTCCAGTATCTGGGTGGCTGAGCGCTCTACCGGCGTTCAAAGCCGTGCGATGACTTCGTCCATACCCTCTGGATCGGAGACCGATTGCCATTTGTCGACGATTGCAGGAACGATGTCCTCGACATTGTCGACCACCATCGGCTGAACGCGGTGCGCGGTGTGAATGAAACCCTGCGAGCGCATGTGGCTCACCAGTTCCAGCATCGGATCCCAGAACCCGTTTACGTTGGCGAAGACCATCGGCTTCTCATGACGACCGAGCTGCGCCCAGGTCATGATCTCGACGATCTCTTCCAATGTCCCTATCCCACCCGGCAGGGTCACGAAGGCGTCGGCGCGCTCGAACATCTTGTGCTTGCGTTCGTGCATGTCCTTCGTCACGATAAGCTCGTTGAGCTGGCCGAGCGAATGGCGGGTTGCTTCCATGTCCATCAGGAACTCCGGGATGATCCCGGTGACCTGACCGCCGTTGGAGAGCACACCGGCGGCAACGGCGCCCATGATCCCTTTCGTGCCTCCGCCGTAGACAAGCCGCAGCCCGTGTACAGCGATAGAGCGACCGAGGGCTCTTCCGGCGGCCATGTGGGCGGGATCACGTCCGGGTTGAGAGCCACAGTAAACGCAGATTGATTTCACGGATGTATTTTCGAGCATGGAAATCAACAGACTACGTTCGCGCTTTCACGTCAACAAAATTGACGGAAAACCCTGTTTACGAGTGGTGCCAGAGGCCGAGAATGCTTGTGCATCCGGAAGGATAACGCTAGCAATTCGAAGGGGAAATGGCGGCTTTTCCGCCCGGAGAGATGGATTATGAAAAACCGTGCCGGCTGGCTGGCTCTGTTGGTGCTCGTGATCGCGACGCTGCTGATGGTATTTTTTGTCATACCTCGGATATCCGAGCCGGAGCAGGAGGCAACAGCACCAATTGCACCGCCGATCGAGACGACAATTTCAGACGGCTCGGCGGCGCTCGAGAAGATGGGACGGCTTGTCACCACGGCAACGTCATCGGTGGAAGGTCTGTCTGGCCTGTTCGCCGATGGAAAGACACCAACGACCGAAGCATTCGCAGCCGCACGCGCAACCGCAGAAAGCGCCGTTTCGGCTCTCGCGGCACTCGAAATACCCGAAGCTCTGGACTCGGCGATCAAAGAGCAGATGACGACTGTCCGCGGTTACGCCGAGGAAACGCTTTCGCTCCTCCGCAACCTGCCCACCGACCCGCAGCAGGCAGCCTCTGCCATTGCTGGAATCGTCAGCGCGCTGAAGGGTGAGGAAGCGCCTTCACCGACGCCTGACGCTCCTGCGCCTGCGGAGGCGACACCTGCTGCCGAGCAGCCTGCAGCCGACGCCAACTCCGCCTCCATCATGCCCAAATTCGACGTTCTTCGCGTAGAACCGGATGGCTCGACCGTTATCGCCGGCAATGCTGCCCCTGGCGCAAAAATCGAGGTTCTGAACGGAGAAACCGTCATCGCGTCCGTTGAAGCCGGCCCGAGCGGAGACTTTGCGGCCGTGCTCGACACACCTCTGCCTCCAGGAGACCACGCCCTTGCGCTGCGTTCCACCGGCGCTGATGGCACTCCCGTCGTCTCCGAGGAGGTCGCCAGCGTTTCGGTGCCGGCCTCGCCCGACGGCAAGCTCCTGGCTATGGTGAGCAAGCCCGGCGAACCCAGCCGCATCGTGACAATGCCCGAAACCGTCAACGAAGCCGATAAGCAGCCGCGCATTGCCGCGGAAGATCCATCCTCGGCATTACCGGACTTGCCGGCCGCATCCACCGCGCTGACAGCCGCGCCGCCGATTGGAGCCGACGCTGCCGCGGGGACGGAAAGCGCTGTTTCCACTGACATTGCGACGGCTGAGACAGTCACGGAAAAGATCCAGGTTACGGCGGTCGAAATCGAGAATGACCGCATCTTCATTGCGGGGACCGCCTCAACGAAAGGTACGGTTCGCGCGCTCGTGAACGAGCAGGCCGTGGGCGAAGCGGCAATCGATGGTGCCGGCAACTTTGTCGTGGAAGGGCAGATGGCGCTTGCGGTCGGCGCCCACACGATACGGGTCGAACTGGTGGGTGCCGACGGCAACATCATCGTCGCCGCCTCGGTACCGTTCAACCGGCCGGAGGGGTCTCAGGTTGCGGTCGTCGCGCCGCCGGCCGATGCCGCCAACGGAACGATGGTGCCGCTGGAGCGTGGCGCGTTTGACAAGCAACGCGACACGCTGGCCAAGGCCTTCGGAATCCTTCAGTCGCTGTTCGCTGACAATGGCAAGCCATCCATGGATGATGTCGCAGCGGCACGGTCGTCAACGGAGATCGCGCTCGGCGCCCTCGCCGACTTCCGCCTGTCGGACGGCGCGTCCGCACCGCTGACGGACGCTGTCGGCAAAACGGCAGCTGCTGCGAAGACTGCGCTGGCCACGATCCAGGCGCTGCCGCGTGACGTCGAGGCGGTGCGTGAAGCTATGCCGCGGCTGGCGTCGTTGATCGATGCCGTGCTCAAGGCCGCGCCCGCTTTGCCGACAGAGGCCGCACCGATAGCGCAGCAAGCAACCGAGACACCTGCAGCGTCCGAGCCCGCTATTGCCGAGTCGTCATCGCCGACGATCAAGCAGGCTCCGCTCGAGGCGAGCGACAACAGCGTCATCATCCGCCGGGGTGACACGTTGTGGCAGATCTCGCGTCGCGTCTATGGTCAGGGGGTGCGGTACACGACCATTTACCTCGCCAACGAGGATCAGATTATCAATCCCGACCTGATCGAACCGGGGCAGATCTTCAAGGTGCCGACGGATGCCCTCCCGAATGCGGAAGAGATACACCGCAAGCGTCTGAGGGGCCAACCATTGAACTGACACGAACAGTGTGTTCGGGGACGGCCCGTTGTCTTGAGCCGCCGGAAACTCTATTTGCGTCTTAACGGCGGTCCCGAAAGGACCGCCGGCCTTTTTTATGCAAAGCGTCCGGGGCAACAGAATGGCAGACAAAAAGAAGACCGTTTCGGCTGACGACAGCAATCCGCTCGGCACGCTCGTCAACCTGTGGCCCTATATGTGGCCCGAAGGCCGCTTCGACTTGAAGATGCGCGTGGTTTGGGCGACCGTCTTCCTGATCGCATCGAAGTTCGTGCTGATCCTCGTGCCCTACTTCTTCAAATGGGCGACCGATGCGCTTGATGGAAAGCTGGACATGGTCGGGCTGCTGCCGGCGTTCCTGCTCGGTGCCGTCGCGCTCGTGATCTTCTACAATCTCACCCGCGTTTTGCAGGTGGGTCTCAATCAGTTGCGGGATGCGCTGTTTGCGAGTGTCGGGCAGCATGCCGTGCGGCAGCTGGCCTACAAGACGTTCGTTCACATGCACCAGCTGTCGCTGCGCTTCCACCTCGAACGCAAGACCGGTGGGCTTTCGCGAATCATCGAGCGCGGTACGAAGGGTATCGAAACGATCGTCCGTTTCACCATCCTCAACACCGTGCCGACCCTTATAGAGTTCCTGCTGACAGCCGTGATCTTCTGGTGGACCTACGGCTTTTCGTATCTTGCGGTCACTGCCTTCACCGTATGGGCCTATATCTGGTTCACCATCCGCGCGTCCGACTGGCGCATCGGCATCCGTCGCGCCATGAACGACAGCGACACCGACGCTAATACCAAGGCGATCGACTCGCTGCTGAACTTCGAAACCGTGAAGTATTTCGGCAACGAGGAAATGGAGGCGAAGCGGTTCGACTCGTCGATGGAGCGTTATGAGAAGGCCGCCACTCAGGTCTGGACCTCGCTCGGCTGGCTGAACTTCGGCCAGGGCGTGATCTTCGGCGTGGGTACCGCGGTCATCATGGTGATGTCCGCGCTCGCGGTTCGCAATGGCACGCAGACGATCGGCGACTTCGTGTTCGTCAATGCCATGCTGATGCAGTTGTCGATCCCGCTCAACTTCATCGGCTTCGTCTATCGCGAAATCCGCCAGGGTCTGACGGACATCGAGGAGATGTTCGATCTCCTTCAGGTCAGGCCCGAGGTGGTCGACAAGGACGACGCAAGGCCGCTTGCGATCGCCCAGGGCGCGATCGCATTCAAGGACGTACATTTCAGCTACGACCCCGAGCGGCCGATCCTGAAGGGTGTCTCGTTCGAGGTGCCCGCCGGAAAGACGGTTGCTGTGGTCGGACCGTCCGGTGCCGGCAAGTCGACCATCTCGCGCCTGCTCTACCGTTTCTACGATATCCAGAGCGGGTCGATCACGATCGACGGTCAGGAGGTTCGCGACGTGACACAGCAATCCCTTCGTGCGGCGATCGGCATGGTTCCGCAGGACACGGTGCTCTTCAACGACACTGTCGCCTACAACATCCGCTATGGCCGACCCGACGCTTCAGAGGCCAATATAGAGCAGGCCGCCGAGGTCGCACAGATCGCCAACTTCATCCGCGAACTGCCGCAGGGCTACAAGACGATGGTCGGTGAACGCGGCCTTAAGCTGTCTGGCGGCGAAAAGCAGCGCGTGGCAATCGCGAGGACGGTTCTCAAAGCACCGCCGATCCTTATCCTTGACGAAGCGACATCCGCGCTCGACACGACCACCGAGCACGAAATCCAGTCGGCGCTCGACGTGGTATCGAAAAACCGGACGACGCTCGTCATCGCCCACCGGCTGTCGACCGTCGTCGGTGCCGACGAGATTATCGTCCTGAAGGGCGGCGAGATCGCCGAGCGCGGGACCCATGCCCAGTTGCTCGAACACGACGGGCTCTACGCATCGATGTGGAACCGTCAGCGCGAAGCGACCGAGGCAGAGGAACATCTGCGACAGGTCAGGGAAAGCGACGATATCGGCATCATCGTCCGCAAGCCGCCGGCCAACTAGAGCTTCAGGCAGCTCGCATCAGCTGGTTTCGACCGGCATTCTTGGCGCGATAAAGCGCCAGGTCGGCGCGCTTCAAACCTTCTGAAGGCGCTTCCCGCTGCGGGTCAAACCCGGCTACGCCGATGCTGATCGTGACACCGATCGGGGTGCCATCGGCATCGATGTTGATCTCCGCGATGTTCTGGCGGAGACCCTCGAGATGCGCCGATGCCGCAGAGGGCGAGAGCCCCGGCAGCAGCGCGTAAAACTCCTCGCCGCCGGCCCGGGCAACGATCCCAATATCTTCGAAGGCTGCTTTCATTTCCGCGGCAACCCGCCGGAGCACTTCGTCCCCCACGGCATGACCATAGCCATCATTGATCGCCTTGAAGTGATCTATGTCCATCACTGCGATAGATGTCGGCGCGAACGCCTCAGGGGTTGCCGGCGTCAAGGCGCTTGCATAGTCGAAGAATTTCCGACGGTTATAGAGATCCGTCAGGGGATCCCGCTCAGCGGCGCGCTTCAGATCGCGCTCGAGCATCTTACGGTCGGTGATATCCAGCATCGCACCGGCGATGCCCCTGACCGCACCCTGACCATCGACGATGACCGCCTTGTGGAAGCTGACATCGCGCCGCAACTCGGCATCCCGGCAGACCTGCCCCTCGTAGACCTGGACACCGCCGCGCTCAATCAAAGCCCGATCAGCCTCTTCATAGGCGGCGGCCAGCTCTGGCGGAGCGATCTCCCAGACGGTGCGGCCAATGATTTCCTCCGACGGTCGACCTATAAAGGCCTCGAACGCGGTGTTGCACCCGACATAGACGCCCCGCCCGTTCTTGAAGAAGATCGGCGTCGGCAGGTTGTCGATACAGGCCTGCAAATATTCGCGCTCCAGATCCTGCCTCTGGCGATGGGCATGCGACACTTTCCGGTCCGCGAGGACGCGGCGGCCGCGTGCCACCGCGGCCCTCAGACCGTCCTCGTCGCCAATGAACACGGCATCGTCCAGACCGCTGTCGATGAGCGCAGGCAGTATGCCTCGACTTCCTCCGTCATCGACGATCCCCACGAGATAGGCTTCGGAGCAGACGGTGCGGCGGATGGTCCCAGCCGTCCCGCCGTTTTCCATATCCGCCACGTCCAAGAGGCAGATCCCCGGCGCAGCCAGCGGCGAACGCACGTCCGTCATCACCCCGACCGTTGCTTCCAACACCGCTGGCGGCGCGGCCGCCCGGCTGGAGTACCAGACGATCTGCGGCATATCGGGACGGACGGGTAACCCAGACACCGGCATCGGGATGGCGAACCTCTCTGTTCTCGTTTCGGGCGCCATGAAATTGGCCCGAAGAGCATTACCATGGAGGTAACTGTTACACCCATCCAGCGGACCTTTTTCGGTGTCGGCTTATTGTGGTGAACGTGCCGTTAAAGGCCAGTGGCACGGAACGACTGCGGCATTGCCCCGCGACAACTTTCCCTGTAGTCAGGCCTCGATACAAGCAATGGAGAATAGGGTTCATGAGCCTGCTCGACAGCATCCGCAGCACGATCGTTCCCGTCCACAAGGAAGGCTATCCGTTCGTCGCCGCGTTCCTTGCCGGATCGTTCCTGCTCGGCTGGATCGCGGAACCGCTGTTCTGGATCGGCCTGATCCTGACCGCCTGGTGCGCCTACTTCTTCCGCGATCCGGAGCGCGTGACGCCACAGGACACCGATCTGGTGATCAGCCCCGCCGACGGCCGGGTCTCGTCGATCCAGATGGTCACTCCGCCGGAAGAACTCCATCTCGGCACCCAGCCGATGCTGCGGATTTCGGTCTTCATGAACGTCTTCAACTGCCATGTAAACCGCGCGCCCATGCGCGGCCGCATCTCCAACATCGTCTACCGCGAGGGCAGCTTTCTCAACGCCGAACTCGACAAGGCCAGCCAGGAAAACGAACGCAACGGCCTCGTCATCGAAACCGTTCACGGCAATATCGGCGTCGTGCAGATCGCCGGCCTGGTCGCCCGCCGGATCGTCTGCTGGTCCAACCCGTCCGACGCGGTCGAGGCAGGCGAGCGCTTCGGGCTGATCCGCTTCGGCTCGCGCCTCGATGTGTTTTTGCCAGCCGGTGCGGAACCACGCGTCTCGCTCGGCCAGACCGCGATTGCCGGCGAAACCGTACTTGCCGAGTTCGGCTCCGCGAAGGGACCGGTCCTCAGCCGCCGCAGCTGACGCAACAGGGAGGCCAGCATGGAATCGCCCAAGTCGGATATCGGTAGCGGCAATGACGAGGCCCGGGGACCGCGGCTCCGAGAAATTCCTCTCCGGCTTATCGTTCCGAACCTGATCACCGTTCTGGCGATCTGCGCCGGCCTCACAGGTGTGAGGCTCGCCTTCGAAGGTCGTTACGAACTGGCCGTTGCTATGGTTCTGGCGGCGGCGTTTCTCGATGGCATCGACGGGCGCGTTGCGCGGATGATGCGGGCGAGCTCCAAATTCGGAGCACAGATGGATTCGCTCGCCGACATCATCAATTTCGGCGTCGCCCCCGCCCTGGTTCTCTATGTCTACGTTCTGGATCAGGCGCGATCGCTGGGCTGGATCGCCGCCCTCATATACGCCATCGCCGCCGGTCTGCGCCTTGCCAGGTTCAACGTAATGGCGGAGCGCGAGCAGAAGGCAAAGTGGCAGTCGGAATATTTCGTCGGCGTTCCCGCCCCTGCCGGAGCTTTCCTCGTCCTGCTTCCGGTCTATGTCGGTTTCCTCGGCATGGAGCTCAACGAGACCTTTGCCTATGCCGGCGCAGTTTACACCATCCTGATCGCCTTCCTTCTGATCAGCCGCCTTCCCGTCTGGTCCGGAAAATCCGACAGCCAGAGGATTCGCCGCGATCTGGTTCTGCCGATGATCCTTGCGGTCGTGCTCTACGTGGCGCTGCTGATGAGCTTCACTTGGCAGGTCCTCGTGGTGACGGTGATTCTCTATCTCGCCACCCTGCCGCTTGGCGCCCGATCCTGGCACCGCCGCTATGGCACGCTGACGGTCGACGAAGAGCCCAGCGACGCCAACGATAGCGACATGGATCGTGGCATTTGATCCTCTGGAAGTAACTTCCGGGCCCTGCTCGCGAATTGTGCTCGATTTTTTCTTAATTTGACTTGCGTCCGTCACGGATTTGTCATGATCTGCGGCGAGACAGCGCCGAACGGACGCATGTCCAAGAAAAAATACGGGAAACAGCAAGGAAAGCCGTCAATGTCGACGAAGAGTAACGCCCCCCAACCGGCAAAAACCGATCTCGCGTCAAACTACCGACCTCTCGGCCTGAAGGCTGTGCTCGCAGCGGCGCTGATGCTGAAGCGGCCGACGAAGGCGAAGGCAGCGGCCTGACGGAAGCCGCACCCGCCGAGGGATCGGCGGCCTGCAGTTCTGATTTCAAAACAGCGACATCTGTCCACCACCGGCATCAGGCTTGGCAGCAGGGGGCGTTGATGCCTTGTCCTCGGCGACGGCTGTCTGCAGTTCCGGCCCCATATTCGCGACCTTGTTCACAAGGTTGGACACCGGGACCGCTTCGAAAAAATCCTCGTCGGTGGGTCGCATGAGATCCGTAACCTGACGGGGCTCCTGGGTCTTGCAATCCAGCCATCTGGCGAAATCCTCGGGTTGGATGACGACCGGCATGCGGTCGTGGATGCGGCCGATACTGTCGTTGGCGCCACAGGTAACGATGGCAGCCGTATCCATTTCCGATCCCTCTGCGGCGGACCAGGTTTCCATCAAGCCGGCGAACGCCACCAGTCCGCCGTGCTTCGGCCGGATCCAGTAGGCCTGGCTCTTTCGTCCGCTATCCTTTCCCGGCCGGTGCCACTCGTAGAAGCCGGAGGCGGGAATCAACACCCTCCGATGACGCATCGCGGCGCGAAACGAGGCCTTGTCGATCACCGTCTCCGAACGCGCATTGATCAACAACGGAAAGTCACGGGGATCCTTCACCCAGCCCGGTATGAGGCCCCATCGGGTCAGGAGCGCGCGACGGGTTGGAAGATTGCTTCCCGGCCCGGGCGGGTCGGCTGCGACGATCGTCAGGATCGGCTGCGTGGGCGCAATATTGTACCGTGGCGGAAACGCCTCGAGAGACGCCACGCCGGCGAACTCTGCTGCCTCTTCCGGTGTCGATGTCAGCGCAAAGCGGCCACACATGGTCTTGTTCCTCGTTCGACGTCTTCAGCTTCCGGCTGCCACCGCCGCCGTTTTCGGTCTATAGTGACTCGAAAGAGACTGCTCCAGCAAACCGAAACGATGCACTCATCCATTTCCCCTCCACCGCAAGCCGCCGCGTCCGCCATCGTGGAACAGGATGGGCGTCTGCTTCTCGTCAAGCGCCGCAATCCGCCCGCTGCCGATCTCTATGCATTTCCCGGTGGACGGTCCGAACCCGGTGAGACACCAGAGGAGACGGCGCTGCGCGAACTGTTCGAAGAGACCGGCGTCAGGGGACACAGCCCCTCCCTCTTTGCGGTCTACGATCTCAAGGGCGAAGGCGATGCGCCGGGGCAATCGACACATTTTTTCCTGTCCGTCTTCAGGGTCGAGATGGTCGAACGCGGTGAGGTGATGGCGGCCGATGACGCGCTGGAAGCGGGCTGGTTCGCCGTTGAAGACATCCCTCTTCTTCCCGTCCCTGCCTCGGTGCTCGAATGTGTTGGGCGACTGTCAGATGAACTGAGTGGCAGGAGACCCTGACATGACGCAGCGCCTTTTCATATTCGGCTTCGTAACGCTCTCATTTCTGGTAAGCGGCATTGCGGTGGCTCAGTCCGTGGTCGAGGAAGCACCAGCCGCAGCAGAGAAACCGGCACCCTACGACGAGCAATTGGCGCGCCTGTCGGAAATACTCGGCTCGCTTCACTATTTGCGCAATCTCTGCAATGGCGACGAGGAACCAGGCTGGCGCGAGGCCGCGCAAAAGCTGCTCGACACGGAGACCGCCAGCGAGCCGGCACGCCGAGCGCGTCTCGTCGCGGCGTTCAATCGCGGCTATCGATCGTTCGCCGCCACCCACTCCGTCTGCACCCCAGCCGCCATCTCGGCCGAGGAGCAATACCGTGCCGAAGGCGCAACACTCGCCGTTGAAATAACGGGCAGATACGGAAATTAGCGAATAATTAACCGGTTTCGGCGGCTGGCCGTGTCGTTTTAGGAAAAGGCTGTTAATGTTGTTAACAGGTGAGTAAGAACCGCATCATGCGAGGAAATAGTATGGAACCGCGCCGAAACGACATCGACGACATGATCGTGCATGAGAAGATGCAAGTGGCGCTCGAATACCAGAACGAGGCATGGGCAGACGGCGTGGCTGATGGCATCGAGCCGGAAATCATTGCCGATGCCGCATTTGCTCTCGCCATGCGCGAGACCATTCGGATCCACGGTGAAGACGGTGCTGAAGCCATTCTGGAATCCCTTCGGGAGCGGCTGCTCGCCGGAGAGTTTTCGCCAACGCGGCCGCTTCAGTAGACGCTCCATGCGTTGGCTTGCCGCAAACCTTCTGCTTCCCGCAGGACGGGTTAACCGGTATTTCCCAACTGTCGCGTTGGCGGCGCTGCTTGCTGTCATGCAAGCCCCGGCCTCGCACGCTCTCTCCGAACTGAATCCAGGCTCCACAACCAAGACACCGGCGTCGCCGCCGACCTCACCTGTCGTACCCGTGGCGCCTGAGGAAGACGACCTGCCGGCCGAAGGCATGGGAATTCCTGATCCCGATCCACTCGTCAATCGTGAGACTGTGCCCGGAGAGGAAGCGGATGTTTCCACCTCTGATCCCACTGTCGAATACCTCTTCGACATCGAGGCCGCGCCTGAGCCGGTTCGGCGCATGCGCGCGTTGATCGTCGAGGCAGCCGCCTCCGGCGACATTGAGCGGATCCGCCCGCTTCTGAACCCTGGTCCGAACCAGACACAGATTCCCGTCATCGGCGACCAGGAAGACTTGGTCGAGACGCTGAAGAGCTTGTCTGGCGATTCCGACGGGGTGGAGATCTTGGCGATCCTGCTCGACATCCTGCAGACCGGCTTCGTGCGGATCGATGCGGGAACCTCTGACGAAGTCTATGTCTGGCCTTATTTTGCCGAAAAGCAGATCGGCAACCTGACGCCACCAGAAAAGGTGGAACTCTTGAGAATCGTCACGGCCGGTGATCTTGAGGGCATGCAGGAGTATGGCAACTACAATTTCTTCCGCGTTGGAATCACACCCGACGGCGAATGGAAATTCTTTACGGCCGGGGACTAGACCCGGCGACTGTTGCCGTCGGTTTTCGATCTTGAAGCAGTGGCGGCGCGGTATCGTTCCGCCGGCAGGTTATCCACAGTTGAGTGCTGCATCCAGATCGTCGTTTTCTGCAGCTTTCGCGGATTGCAGTGGACCACTGACAGGGATTACATTTTCAGATGCCCTGTCCCGTTTCCCTGACCTTACAAATGCTTCGGCAGATCTACATATTCTGTTTACTGAACTGAAAGAATCGACGAATTCGGCCCTCGCCGAACCGGGCTGTGATGTGCATGACTTGCCCATGTCACATCAAAGACTTACTTCTCTTTCATCACCCAATCGGATGCTCACACAATGCCCGCAGCCTTCCTGCCCGACCATGTGCTGATCCGGGTCACCGGCCCGGAAGCAGAACACTTCCTGCAGAACCTCATCACCACCGACGTAGAAAGCCTGCCGACGGGAGAGGCCGTGCCCGGCGCGCTTCTGACACCGCAGGGGAAGATCCTGTTCGACTTCATCGTATGGCGCGAGGGAGATGGTTTCGCGCTGGATACGACCGACAGCCAGCGGGATGGGCTGATCAAGCGGCTGACAATGTATAAGCTCAGAAGCAAAGTGGAGATCACGCCGGCAGAGGATCCGGGCGTCACCGTTATCTGGGGAGACACCTATCCGGATGGGGCGGTGGAAGATGCACGGTTCGCCGCCGCAGGCATTCCGGTGGCGCGCCTGCCGGGCCGCCATGGCGAGCACCCGCGCGATGGCTACGAGGCCCTGCGCGTCCTCGCGGGTATCGTTGAATCGGGCCATGATTTTACGCTCGAGGATGCCTTCCCGCACGATATCGGTTTCGATCTCAATCGTGGTGTTTCCTTCAAGAAGGGCTGTTATGTCGGCCAGGAGGTGGTTTCGCGAATGCAGCATCGGGGAACCGCGCGACGCAGGACCGTCATCCTGTCAGCGGAAGCACCTCTGCCACCCGCCGGAACCACCATCACCGCAGCCGGCAAACCGATCGGGGAACTGGGCACGGTGGCGGGCACGCGCGGTCTTGCAATCGTCAGGATCGACCGGGCCGGAGAAGCCCTGGCAAGCGGCGCGGCCGTTCTTGCAGGCGACACGCCAGTCGATGCCATGCTTCCGAGCTGGACCGGCCTCTCCTTTCCGACGTCGTCCGAGGAAGCGTGAGCAATGGCGGATGCGCCTCAATCGAGCGTGCGGGCCTGGCAGCGCATGTTGTCGGGTCGGCGGCTTGACCTGCTAGACCCCTCACCGCTTGACGTCGAACTCTCCGATATCGCCCATGGTCTCGCGCGCGTTGCCCGATGGAACGGACAGACGCATGGCGACCACGCGTTTTCCGTCGCGCAGCATTCGCTTCTTGTGGAAATGATCTTTACCCACTGCAATCCGAAGGGGACTGCGGACGAGAAGCAGATGGCCCTTCTGCACGACGCCCCGGAATTCGTCATCGGCGACATGATTTCTCCATTCAAGGCCGTGGTCGGCGGCGGATACAAGACGGTCGAGAAGCGACTGGAAGCGGCGGTTCATCTTCGTTTCGGCCTGCCGGCGCATCCGGGCAAGGATCTCAAGGCACAGATCAAGAAGGCGGACCAGATCGCGGCCTATTTCGAAGCGACCGCACTTGCCGGCTTTTCGGAAGCCGAAGCACGGAAATTCTTCGGGCAGCCGCGCGGCTTTACCCGTGATATGCTGCCGATCGAGCCGATGGCGGCACCGGAGGCACAGGCGCGCTTCGCCCAACGATTCACAGAGATCGAGGACGAACGGGCACAGGAGGGAAAGTCCGCAAGATGAGCGCGATCATCGTTTCTCCCTTGTCACGGATCGCCGAGATGGCGGTGCGTCATGGCGCCCGCGACATGATCAGCCTGCTGGCAGAGAAACAGGACTTTCATCGGCCGGCGGTGATCCGCGCGGAGCGCCACCTGAAGCTCGGCATGAACGACATCGCATTTGCGGGAACCGGCGATCTCATCGCGCCCGCCGAAAGCCATGTCGATGAGATCATCGCCTTCGCCCGCAGTTGGGACCGGGAGACGCCGCTGCTCATCCATTGCTGGATGGGCGTCTCTCGCTCGCCGGCAGCGGCCCTGATCGCTTCGCTTGCCATTTCTCCGGACGAGGACGACGGGGCACTCGTTCAGCGTCTCAGGACAGCCTCACCGTTCGCGACGCCGAACGCGCGCCTCATCGCATTCGCTGATGCCCGTCTGGAACGCCAGGGACGCTTGATCGCGGCCGTGAAGGCGATGGGGCGCGGTGCTGATGCGGATGGAGACGCGCCTTTCGTGCTGCCGCTCTACACGCCGGCAATGGCATGAGCGGCCAACCCCGTCCGGAAATCGAAATCGGCCTTAATGCGGCAATTGTCGCGGTCAGCGAGAAGAGCCCGAAGATACTGGTGGTGGGTGACGCTGGCGACCTCGGCAGCCTGCCGTTCGGTCCTTTCGATCCGGAGCGGCACAGGACGATGGAAATGTCTCTGCGCGCAACCGTGGAGGCGCAGACAGCGCTCCATCTCGGTTACATAGAACAACTTTATACCTTCGGTGACCGAGGGCGATACCGGCAGGCGGGCGAAAGCGGTCCTCACCTCGTTTCGGTCGGCTATCTGGCCCTGACGCGCGGCGACGCCGACCAGAGCAGTCGCCTTCTGACATCAGGTGTCCACTGGCGGGACTGGTATGCCTATCTACCCTGGGAAGACTGGCGGAAGGGCCGTCCGGACCTGCTGGACAGTGTGATCCTTCCCCAGCTTGCCACATGGGCTGAGACACCGGCGACGGCGGCAAGCCGCGAGCCGACCGCATCGAGACGAGCCCGCATTCGCCTCGCCTTTGGGCTTGATGACTTTCCCTTCGATGACGAAAGAGTACTGGAGCGCTACGAACTTCTCTATGAGGCGGGTCTTCTGCAGGAGGCGGTCGCCGACGGTCGGGTCGAGGCGGACAAGGTATCACCGCCGCTTGGGCTTGCTATGCGGTTCGACCACCGACGCATCGCGGCCACGGCGCTCGCGCGCCTGCGCGGCAAGATCAAATACCGTCCCGTGGTCTTCGAACTGATGCAGCCCGAGTTCACCTTGACCGAGTTGCAGGCGACCGTTGAGGCGATCTCCGGGCGGCACCTGCACAAGCAGAACTTCCGCCGGCTGGTGGAAGGCGCGGAACTGGTGGAACCGACAGGCGTTTCGACAACGGCGACCGGTGGACGACCGGCCGCGCTGTTCCGCTTTCGCCGGCAAATCCTCGAGGAACGCCCCGCCCCCGGCCTCAAGGTCGGCAGTCGCTAGAAAGCCACAGGCGCGCACCCGTTCACCGTCGCCAGACGGAACAACGAGGAGCTCCCGCCGTATGGAAGATCAGGCCACAGAATTCTTTATCGCCACTCGCGCAGCATTAAGTCAGGCCAGTGCGCTGGCTGTCGAATATTCATTCTCGATCATCGGAGCGGTTCTGCTTCTAGTCATCGGATGGACGGCCGCTTCTCTGATTGCCGGCTGGGCCAGACGCGGGATGGCGCGAGTCAGAGGGATTGACGAAACACTGGCTGCCTTCTTCGCCAACTTCATCCGCTATGCCTTGCTGATCCTGGTCTTCATCGCCGTTCTCGGCCAGTTCGGCGTACAGACGGCGTCGATCATCGCGGCGCTCGGCGCGGCCGGCCTGGCGATCGGCCTTGCGCTCCAGGGAACGCTGCAGAACATCGCCGCAGGGATCATGCTCTTGGTTCTCCGCCCGTTCCGCGTAGGTGAATACATCGATACCGGTGGCATCTCGGGTATCGTTCGGGAGATCGGCCTCTTCGCCACCGAACTCAAGACGCCCGACGGCATGTATCGGCTGGCGCCGAATTCGACGCTCTGGAACGTGCCGATCACCAATTTCAGCCGCGAAAAGACCAGGCGTTTCGATCTCAATATCGGCATCGGCTACGAGGACGATATCTCGCAAGCTCAGGAGATCATGCTTGACCTCGCCAATGCCGACACGCGCGTGCTTGCCGATCCGGCAGCGGAGACATTTGTTCTCGAACTCGGCGACAGCGCCGTCGTGCTGACCTTGCGCTACTGGACCGCCGCGGCGGACTTCTGGCCGACATCCCGCGATCTGATCAAGTCGGTGAAGATCGCCTTCGACGAGAACGGCATTTCCATCCCGTTCCCGCAGGTTACCTACAGCGGCGCGCTGGCTGCCAAGATCGAGCCGCCTCGCGAGGAGGATGCCCGCCCGCGAGAGGTCGACGTCTAGGCAATTTCCACATCGAGGCCTATGTCGAGTGTTGGTGCCGCCATGGTGATTTTCGATGTCGAGATGTAATCGACCCCGCTCTCGGCGATCGCGCCGATGGTCCGCAGGTTGACGTTGCCGGATGCCTCGAGCTGAACGCGCGAGGCCGCGGCGTCATAATCCACCTCGGAAAGTCCAGCATGCGCGCGGTTGATCTCCACCGCCTGGCGCAAGAGGTCCGGCCCCATGTTGTCGAGCAGGATAACATCCGGCCGGGCCGTCAGCGCTTCGCGCATCTGGTCGAGGCTGTCGACTTCCACCTCGATGCGGACGAGATGCCCGACATAGGCCCGCGCGGCCAGAACGGCGCTCGCCACACCACCGGATACGGCGATGTGGTTGTCCTTGATCAGGACAGCATCATCGAGGCCGAAGCGGTGGTTCGAGCCGCCACCAAGTCGCACGGCATATTTTTCAAGCGCGCGCAGACCCGGCAGTGTCTTGCGAGTGCAGGTGACACGGGCGCGGGTATGGGCGATCTCGGCGGCGAAACGGGCGGTGTAGCTCGCGACGCCGGACAGGTGCATAAGGAAATTCAGAGCGACGCGTTCGGCGGAGAGAATCGACCTTGCCGGTCCGCTGACTTCCGCCAGCGGCTGGCCTGGGGTCACCGTATCGCCATCCTTCACCAGCGCGTTGAACCAAACCTCTGCATCGACGAGCCTGAATGCCGTCCGGGCGATTTCGATGCCAGCGACGACTCCGTGCTCCCTCGTGTTCAATTTGGCTGTCGCCGTCAGTTCAGGGCGAATGGTGGAATAGGTGGTGATATCACCGGCCCGACCTAAGTCCTCGATGAGGGCGGCGCGCACCTGATCCTCGACCATCAGCGGCGGGAGAACGGGGCGAAGCGGTTCAGTGGTCATGTCTACTCCTTGATCGGCGTGTCAGCCTGCGGCTTCGCTGACAATGCGATCGGCTTCCTTCAGTGTCATGAATGTCCGGTGGCGCCAGATATCACGGGGTTCGGCGAAATCAGAGCGGTAATGGCCGCCGCGGCTTTCCTCACGCGAAAGAGCGCCGGCGGCGATGAGTTTCGCGGTCGCGGCGATCGCCGCGAAGCGGATACGACCGTTTTCCTTTTCCAGTCGAAGGATCGTCCGCGACAGTGCGCACAGGCCGGCGCGATTGCGGATAACGCCGGCGTGGGTCGACATGGCCGCGCGCAGCTCTTTGAGTTGCGGACTGTCCTCCAGCGTCACCAGTTCGTCATTCTCCCCGGCCGTCTTCGGCCATTCGTAGAGGCTTGCTTCGGGCAGCATGCCCTTGATGCTTTCGGCGATGCGAGCTGCGAAGACGACCGCTTCGAGCAGCGAGTTGGAGGCCAGACGATTGGCGCCGTGGACGCCGGTAGAGGTCACCTCGCCGGCCGCGTAGAGACCGTCGATCGTGGTGCGGCCATCGGCATCCACCAGGACACCGCCCATGTGATAATGAGCCGCCGGCACGACCGGGATCGGTTCCGACGAGGGATCGACGCCGGCCGCTCGGCAGGAGGAATAGACGGTCGGGAAGAGTTCGGCGAAGCGGGCGCCTATCGCCTTCGTGCAGTCGAGAAAGGCGCCACGCCCGGCCGCCACTTCGGCAAAAACGCCACGGGCGACGACGTCACGGGGGGCGAGTTCGGCATCCGGATGAAGGGCGGCCATGAAGCGCTCACCGGCGGCATTGACGAGGATCGCACCGTCACCACGCAAGGCCTCGGTGGCGAGCGGGGCCGGATCGTTGCCGATATTGATGGCGGTCGGGTGGAACTGCACGAATTCCGGGTCGGCGATCATGGCGCCGGCCTTAGCCACCATGCCGAGACCGGTACCGCGTGCCTCGGCCGGATTGGTCGTGACCTGATAGAGATGGCCGATGCCGCCGGAGCAGAGTACGACAGCACGGGCGGGAAACGCGACGCGGGTCTTCGACTGGCCGGCGTCTGGCCGTGCGACGACGCCGGCGACGAACTTACCCTCGGTCATGATCTCCTCGACCACGTAGCCTTCCATGACCCGGATCGACGGCGTGTTGCGGACGGCGGCGATCAGCGCCTCCATGATCGCCTTGCCCGCCATGTCTCCCCTCACCCGGACGATGCGCCGCTCCGAATGGGCTGCCTCCCGCGACAGCAGGAGGTGTCCCTCAAGGTCCTTGTCGAACGGGACGCCGTAACCAAGCAGGTCGCGGATCCGTTCCGGTCCCTCGGACACCATCAGACGCGCCATCTTCTCGTCGACAATGCCGGCGCCCGCCGTCAGTGTGTCCGCGAGGTGCTTGTCGTAGCTGTCGCCCTCGCTCATCGCCGCAGCAATGCCGCCCTGGGCCCAGGCAGAAGAAGCGCCATGACCGATCGGCGCGGCCGCGAGCACCGTTACCGGACGCGGCGCGAGCTTCAGGGCGCAGAACAGGCCAGCAAGGCCGCCGCCGACAATGACGATGTCGTCGATGCCCTGCCAGGACTGCGGCCGGATGGATTCGATATTGGTTGCCATGGACTGTCACTTCTCCGGCGGCTGCCGGCACATCAGTTCTTCAGGTTGATCATCCGTTCGACCGCAAGGCGAGCCCGACCGGCAATGGCTGGATCGACGGTCACTTCCTCCGTCATGTTGAGCAGGCTGTCGAGGATCTTCGGCAGCGTGATGCGCTTCATGTGCGGACAGAGATTGCAAGGCTTCACGAAGTCGACGTCGGGAACTTCGGCCTGGATATTGGAGGCCATGGAGCATTCCGTGACGAGCAACACGCGGCCCGGACGCTTTGTCCGGACATAGTCGATCATGCCGGATGTCGAGCCGGCATAGTCGGAGACCTCCAGCACGCTTGGATGGCATTCCGGATGGGCGACGATCTCGATCGACGGATCGGCCTCCTTGTAGGCGAGCAGTTCCTCGGCGGTGAACCGCTCGTGGACCTCACAGTGCCCCTTCCAGGTGAGGATTTTTTTCTTGGTCTGGCGGGCGACGTTCATGGCCAGATATTCATCCGGAATGCACAAGACGGTGTCGCTCTCCAGACTGTCGACGACAGCGACGGCATTGGAAGAGGTGCAGCAGATGTCGGTCTCGGCCTTCACGTCGGCCGACGTATTGACGTAGGTCACCACGGGAACGCTTGGATAACGGGCTTTGAGGGCACGCACATCGGCGCCCGTGATCGATTCCGACAGGGAGCAACCGGCTCGGCTGTCCGGGATGAGAACCGTCTTGTCCGGATTGAGGAGCTTCGAGGTCTCGGCCATGAAGTGAACGCCGCACTGGACGATGATCTCGGCATCGACCCGCGTTGCGTCGCGGGCGAGTTGCAGCGAATCGCCCTTGATGTCGGCAACGCAGTGGAAGATATCCGGCGTCTGGTAGTTGTGCGCGAGGATGACGGCGTTGCGCTCTTTCTTCAGCCGGTTGATGGCGTGCACATAGGGCGCGAAGACCGGCCACTCGATGGCGGGAATGAAATCACGAACGCGTTCGTAGAGATGTTCGGTTTCCTTGGCGACAGCGGGTGTGTAGCGCAGATCGGGACGTTCGAGAACCCCGAAGCGGCCGGCGGCGGAAGGTGTGTTTTCGCGCACACGTGCGCTCAGGTTTCCAGCCATATCAACCTCACTCCCTAACTTATACTCAAATTGAGTATAAGTTATTCCAAAGAAAACCGGCGATCGCCGGTGCATTCGATTTAGAAAGTTTTGTGACAGATTGCAAGGGCGCCGCCCCCCTGGCCTATGGCGCCCTTCTGCAAACAGAAGACGTCAGAGATTGAAAGAGACCTCCCCGGACGCGTCGCCGCCGGTCTCTTCGAATGTGCGGTATCTGTCGACGATGACGGCAATCTGGTCGAGCACGTCGAACAGACTGACGGTATCGTCGCCACTCGCCGCCCCCGTAGCGAGAGGATCCGTGACACTCAACGAGGAAATCTTCGCCGAGGCTCCGGTAGCGGCATTTTCGACAAGAACCGTCGGATCCTGGGTTCTGCCGCCGGTGTCGCCGGCTGCCGCCTGCTCCTCCGCACTGACGACGCCGTCGCCGTTGCGGTCGAGACCCAGCGTGGAATTCAGGCTAGCCGAACCCGGCAGTGAAGTGATGCTAGTCATGCATACCTCCTGAAAAAGGATTTTGAAAAAGAATCGCCCTCCTACTCGGACTCCTGAAGGCTAGACCGAGTTACGGAGATTCCGGCGACTGGTCAAAACGCGAATAATTGTTCACTAGAATTAGGTTCATGCCCACTATTCTTGATGGAACTGGCGCGCAAAACGGCATCTGCCGTGTTTGCAGCCGTCACTCCGTGCCAGTAAGGAGGGATGCAGGCAACGATTCCGGAAGAAGGCGTGACAGACATGGAAGCGACACGGGCATTCGCGCCGTTCGAAGAGCTTGCCGGAGCCCTGCTCGGACATGCCTTTTCCGCCGATGACGGCGCACACGACCTCGCCCACCTCGTCCGGGTGTTCCGTAACGCCATGCGAATTCATGCGAATGAAGGCGGAGACGGACGCATTCTGGCGGCAGCGGTGCTGCTGCACGATTGCGTTTCGGTGGAAAAGAATTCGCCGCTACGGTCCCAGGCCTCAAGGCTGGCTGCGGAGAAGGCGCGACAGCTGCTCGCGGAACTCGGCTGGGGCGCGAGAGACGTCGAGGCCGTCACCCACGCGATCGCCGCACACAGCTTCTCCGCCGGCATTAGACCTGAGACGATCGAGGCAAAAATCCTGCAGGATGCGGACAGACTAGACGCGATCGGGATGGTCGGCGCCGCCCGGTGCTTCTACATCGCCGGACGTATGGGCTCGTCGCTGTACGACCCGTTCGACCCGAAGGCCGAGAACCGTCCACTAGACGACAAGACCTTTGCAATCGATCATTTTCCCGCCAAGCTCTTCAAGCTCGCGGATGGCTTCCAGACCGACACCGGTCGGATTATCGCGCGCGAGCGCCACCAGAGGCTCGAGACGATACTCGAGCTCTTTCTCGACGAAATCTGAGGATAAACCATGCAGGTCAGCGCCCTTAATATCTACCCCTTCAAGAGCGCACGTGGAATTGCAATTCCCGCCGCCGAGGTCGACGCACGCGGCCTGCTCGGCGACCGGCGGATGATGCTGGTCGACCCGTCAGGCCACTTCATCACCCAGCGCGAATTGCCCGCCCTGGCGCGGCTGACCGCGATCCCGGGCAATGCGACCCTGACGCTGCGGCTCGATGACGGACGCGAGATCATGGTGGCCCCGCCGCATCCCGACCGGCGAATGGATGTGGCGATCTGGAAGTCGATCGTCAACGCCGCCGTCGCGGCCGATACCGTCAATGCCAGGCTATCGGAATGGTTCGGACGGGAGGTCCGGCTGGTTTTCTTCGACGGCGGTGCGCAGCGAACAGCAAGCGCGGAATGGGCCGGCGCCGACAGCCCTGTCACCTTCTCCGACGGATACCAGATTCTCGTGACGACCACGGGATCGCTCGAAGCGCTGAACGCCGACATGGCGGCCCACGGAGAAGGCAGTGTCGGCATGGACCGCTTCCGCCCGAACATCGTGATCGAACACGATGAACCCTGGGCGGAGGATACATGGGCGGCGATCGAGATTGCCGGCCTCCGGCTCGACCTCGTCAAACCCTGCCCGCGCTGCATCATGACCACGCAGGACCAGCAGACCGGATTGAGGGACGGCGCCGACCCGATGCCCGCCATGGGCCGCATCCGCATGTCTGCCGACCGCCGGGTGCCCGGTCCGCTGTTCGGCTGGAACGCCGTGCCGCAGGGGGCCGGCCGGATTTCCATCGGCGACAGCGTGCGCGTCGTCGCGGAACGGCCCGAGGGTTGGGCGTTCAAGCAACGATAAGGCCCGGCCTGATCATCATCAATTCGGCTGATCCACCGTTCACCAGAATGCGCTGGTCGGCCGGCGGGTGTCGTTTTATCGTCCTCCCACGATAAAGGGACGACTCCGCCATGAACACCGCCTCCGCACGCGCCTCCATGCCCTGGCTCATCATCATCGCCGGCTCGCTGATCGCGATGCTGACCTTCGGGCCGCGATCGGCCATGGGCTTCTTCCAATTGCCGATGCTTGCCGATACCGGCTGGGATCGCTCCACCTTCGGGCTAGCGATGGCGATACAGAACCTCTGCTGGGGTCTTGGACAGCCGTTCTTCGGTGCCTTGGCGGACAGGTACGGCACCGGCCGCGTGCTGGCGCTGTCGGCCGTCCTCTACTCCAGCGGCCTGCTGATCATGGCGCATGCGACCGATCCGGTCTGGCTGCACATTGGCGGCGGCGTGCTGGTCGGCCTGGGCGTCGCCTCGGGTTCGTTCGGCATCATCCTGTCCGCGTTCGCCCGTAACGTAACACCGGCGCAGCGTTCACTCGCCTTCGGGATCGGCACCGCGGCCGGGTCGGCTGGCATGTTTCTCTTTGCACCGCTGAGCCAGGGCCTGATCTCGACATTCGGATGGTCGGACAGCCTCGTCTATCTCGGCATCCTGATGCTGCTGGTGCCTTTGCTTGCGATCCCTCTACGCGGCAATGCCAACTCCGGCAGCCAGTCACAGACAAGCGTCCAGCAGACCGTATCAGAGGCGTTGCGCGAGGCGCTCGGGCACCGCAGCTACGTCCTGCTCATCAGCGGCTTCTTCGTCTGCGGCTTCCAGGTCGCATTCATCACCGCCCACTTCCCGGCCTATCTCGGCGACATCGGGATCGAGGCGCGATACGCGGTGATCGCCATGGCACTGATCGGCTTCTTCAATATCATCGGCTCTTTAGCCGCCGGCGTGATCGGGCAGCGTTATTCAAAGCCCTATTTCCTGGCGCTTATCTATATCGGCCGGTCTATCGCCATCACGGCATTCCTGCTCCTGCCGCAGTCCCCGGCTTCTGTGATCATCTTTGCCGGTGTCATGGGTCTACTCTGGCTCTCGACCGTTCCGCCCACCAATGCGCTTGTCGCCATCATGTTCGGCACGCGCCATCTTGGCCTGCTGGGCGGCGTCGTGTTTCTGTCCCATCAGATCGGATCGTTCCTGGGTGTCTGGATGGGCGGAGAACTCTACGACCGGTTTGGGTCCTATGACGGCGTATGGTGGTTCGGCGTGGCGCTCGGCCTCTTCGCGGCCGTCGTTCACTGGCCGATCCGGGAGCGCGCCGTCGACCGTCCCATGCTTGCCTCCGCCTGAGCACCATTCGAACATGAATCTCAACCTCCCTATATTCAGGGAGGTTTTTTGCTGCATTGCAGTTATGTGACAGGCAGTCACAGAAAATGATTTTATTTATTCAAGTTGGACCGTTGACGGCCGGCAGGCGACTACCTACCTTAATCTCGCCGGATTGAACCGGCACAAGCGCAGACACAAGCCGACGCAACAGCGCGGCTTTTTTGGAAATAACGCCGTGAAGGAGGTTAGCGACATGCGCGATGTATCCCGCCAAGCTACGTGCTCCTGGCATCTTATCCCGCTCGACGAGTCGAACGCCATGTGGCGAAAAACCTGTCGAATGTGACCTGATCGAAGTTTAGCGACACATCAAAATTCGAAAGCTCAGGCCCGGTGCGACAGCGCACAGGCGGGGAAGTTTATTATGGAAAAGCAAGTCGTGGAATATGCCGGCATCCCTGTCGGGATTTCGGTTGCCGAGGGTGATAGGATCAAGTTCATCGCTGTCAAGTTTCCAGTCATCGATCTTGACGGCGCCACCTATGGCAATATCGAGGAGTTGCAGCGTGCCATACACGTGCACATGCAATCCACATCCGGTGCATCTCAGCCGTTCGCTGCTGGTGCCGGTCCAGCAAGGTCAGAGGTCGCCAAGGCCTTCAACGTGGCCTGAAGAAAGCCTTCGCGCGCCGCGCCGGGTTCAATCCCGCGCGGCTCGTAGACATGCCGCGCCAGGAAATGCCCGGTCAGCCGGAAGCCCTCCAATAGTCCTTCTCGATCCGCCGAGACCCGGGTCTCCGTAGAGAGGAAACCTGGAAGTGCCAGCATCTTGTCGGCATAGGGCCGACCCGCATCGCGACAGACGGCGCGACCTGATTTTGGAGACACGTATATCAGATCCCGCCGCTCCCCGGTTGCCGCGCACTGGTCGAGGTCCAGCCCGAAACCCAGATCGTTCAACACCGCGAGCTCGAACCGAATGAAGAGTTCGCCCGCCGCCGCTGGCTCATCCAGGTGATCGAGAATGATATCGAGCGCCTCGTAGAGATGCGGGTGGGGATCGCGCTCGGGCAGGAGCCGGACCAGCGCGGCCAGAGCCTGGACGCCATAGACGCTCTGCGCGCGCTCCATCAATTGGGCGGCCCGCAGTTTCACCGGCTCGATGCGAAACTCGCCGAGGTGCTCGTCAAGTCGCGCGCGCCAGGTCACATCGAACCGGTTGCCGGGCTGAAGGACAGGCTGCATCGACCGCGAACGGCCACCGCGCACCATTCCGAGATGACGTCCCCGATCACGGGTCATCACCTCGGCGATGACGCTCGTTTCGCCGTGGCGGCGCACGCCCAGAAGGATTGCCTCGTCGGTCCATTGCATGGAGCAGGTTCTAGCGCATTGTGCGGGCCGACGCCATCACGCAGGATCAGTGGCCGATCTCCGCGAGATAGCCTGCCACCCAACGCCGCCACTCGCTCAGCACCCTTTCGCGACCCGGATAACCTTTGTCATCATGGAGTTGCACGAGCGACTTCATCGTCTGGAGCAGGAAGACCGACAAGAGCTGGACATCGCCGTCATCAAGCAACGGACGCCACGCGCGGACGATTCCGGCAATGCTGGCACGGAGATCGAATCGCAGCATTCCCGGTCGCAGCCCCGGCTGTTCCCAGCGCGCATCGAGCAGGCTGAGCGCCAGACTGCGTTCGTGAGCGTGATGGATGAAGACGTCGAGAAGCTGGTTGGCGAGTTCCTGGGCGGATCGGCCTGCGGCAGCCGATCGAATGCCGTCCAACTCGCCGCCGACATGCTCCATGTATCGGGCCACCAGGGCGTCAGCGATCACGTCCTTGCTGGGAAAGAACTGGTATAGTGACCCGATCGGCGCCCCTGCCTTCTGGGCGATCTCGGTCATTGTCGCCGTCTTGTAACCTTTCTCGGCGAAAACGGCGGCGGCTGCGTCCAACAGCTTTGCGACACGCTCGATCCCTCGCTTTCGCGTCGGAATTTTCGCGACCGGCTGGGTGGCCGAACTTGACTTTTGCGAGGACACTCTCATAAAACCGTTTTGTGAGGACAGCCTCACTTATCTCATAAAACGAGGCCTCGTCCAGTCCCCTCCGACAGGCCGGTAACCGCGGCACCTATCATGAGCACTCCCCTCTCCGCCGGCGAAGAACACTCCATCGCAGCGACCTCCGCCGCTTCGCAGACCGAAACCGGCAACCCGCCACCGCCCGGCTTGCTGACGAACCTGCCGGCACCAGCACGCTGGGGTCTGCTGGCGGCACTTTCGGTGCTGGCCTCCTGGGGACTACACGAGGCTCATATTCCGGGATCTCTGCTGATCGGCCCGATGCTGGCGGCGATCCTTGTCGCCACGAACGGGGCGCGGCTCAGCGTCCCCAAGGTGCCCTATATCCTGTCTCATTCGATGATCGGCTGCGTCATCGCCGGGGCCCTCGACCTCGACACGCTGAAGACGGTGATCGGCGGCTGGCCGGTCTTCCTCGCCATCGTGGTCGCGGTGATCGGCGCAAGCAGCCTGCTGGGTTATCTGATGGCCCGCTCACAGATCCTGCCCGGAACCACCGCGGTCTGGGGTACATCCGCCGGGGCGGCATCGGCGATGATGCTGATGGCCGAGGCGCATGGCGCGGATGCGCGGCTCGTCGCCTTCATGCAGTATCTGCGGGTCGTCTGTGTCGCTTCGGCCGCCTCGCTGATCGCGGCCTTCGTGTTCTCGACACCGGGAGGTGCCGCCCGCAGCGTCGCATGGTTTCCGCCACTGGATGCGCTGGAACTGGCCAAGACGCTTGCCGTCGCTTTCGTGGCGGCCTTTATCGGCGCACGCTTCAAGATTCCGGCCGGAACGATGCTGCTGCCGCTGATCGCAACAAGCGCAATGCATCTCGCCGGCCTGATTAGCATTGAGCTACCGGAATGGCTGCTGGCGCTCGCCTATGGCATCATCGGCTGGCGCATCGGACTCGGCTTTACCCGCCGCATTCTGCGCCACGCCGCGCATGCGCTGCCGCAGGTGGCGGGCTCCATCGCGGTCCTTATGGCCTTCTGCGGCGGCCTTGCCTTCCTGCTCTGGTGGCTGATGGACATCGATCCGCTGACGGCCTACCTCGCCACCAGCCCCGGCGGGCTCGATTCGATCGCGATTATCGCGGCCTCAACCGATGTGGATATATCCTTCGTCATGGCCTTGCAGACCATGCGTCTGATCCTGGTCCTGCTGATCACGCCATCGCTCACGCGCTTCGTCGTCAGCAGGATCGGGCAGACTGAACCATCAGGGCTGTAAGTGACGTCATCCCTTGGGGAATTCGAGCCCCATTTCCCGGAAGCGCTCCGGATCGTCACCCCAGTTCTCGCGAACCTTGACGAACAGGAACAGGTGGACGGGCTGCTCCAGGATTTCCGAGAGTTCCTTGCGGGAGGCGGTCGAGATCGACTTGATTGCATCACCGCCCTTGCCGAGCACGATCTTCTTCTGGCTGTCGCGCTCGACGTAGATCACCTGCTCGATACGAACTGACCCGTCCTTGCGCTCCTCCCACTTCTCCGTCTCGACATGCGAGGAATAGGGAAGTTCCTGGTGCAGCCGGAGAAACAGCTTTTCGCGGGTGATCTCGGCGGCGAGCTGGCGCATTGGGAGGTCCGAAATCTGGTCTTCCGGATAATACCACGGCCCCTCGGGCAGGGTCTCGGCCAGATAATCCATGACGTCCTCACACCCCGACCCGGTGGTCGCCGAGATCATGAATGTACGCTCGAACTTGACTGCCTCGTTGGCTGCGGAAGCCAGCTTCAGCAGTTGCTCGCGATTGACCTGGTCGATCTTGTTGAGAACGAGGATCTTGGGCTGGTGGACCTCCTTCAGCCCCTCCAGGATTGCCTCCGCATCGCCGCGCAGGCCACGTTCGCTGTCGATCAGGAGCAGGATCAGGTCGGCATCCTTGGCACCGCCCCAGGCCGACGTGACCATGGCGCGATCGAGCCGGCGGCGCGGCTTGAAGATGCCAGGGGTGTCCATGAAGACGATCTGGGCATTGTCGTGGATCGCGATGCCGCGCATGACGGCCCGCGTCGTCTGCACCTTGTGGCTGACGATCGAGACCTTGGCGCCGACGAAACGATTGACCAGCGTCGACTTGCCCGCATTCGTCGGACCGATCAATGCGACGAAGCCGGATCGGGTCGGGCCGGAACGGGTCTCGGTGGCGCCGGAGGCCTCTTCGCCTTCGGCAGGAATTTCGTCGTGGTCGCTCATTCTCGGTCCAATCAATCTGCGGGGGATGTCTGCCAGACGCCTTCGCGCTCCAGCAGTCTCGTCGCCGCCACCTGTTCGGCGGCCCGCTTGGAGCGGTCCACACCGGTTTCGGGCGGCAGTCCGGGTATCTCGACCGTCACCGTGAAGCGCGGATCATGATCCGGTCCGCTGCGGTCATCAACCCGGTAGTTCGGCGTCGTCGCAAATTTCGCGTGCGCCCATTCCTGTAATTCGGTCTTGGCGTCCCGTCGCGCGCCATCTTCTCGCGTGGCCCTTGAGGACCAGTGCCTGACGATGAAGGCGCGTGCCGCTTCCAGCCCGGCGTCGAGATAGATCGCCGCGATCAGGCTTTCGACGACGTCGGCGCGAACGTTCAGCATGGCCTTGCCGGTCAGTTTCTTCACATCCGAGCCGGTGCGGATGAAGCGGTGCAGTTCCAGTTCGTCGGCGATGGCAGCGCAGGTTTCCGCGCTGACGAGCTGGTTGAAGCGAACGGAGAGCTCTCCCTCGGTGGCGTTGCGGAAGGTGCTGAACAGAAGTTCCGCGACGCAGAGGCCAAGCACGCGATCGCCAAGAAACTCAAGCCGCTCATAGTCGCTGCCCTTCTGCGGACGGGCGCTCGAATGGGTCAAGGCCCGGTCGAGCCGGGACTTATCGGCGAAGACGTGGCCGAGCGTGCTCTCGGCACGCTCCCTCATCTCCGCTGCCACATTCTTCTTGCTCATTCGACGCTCTTGAACAGCCTATCCCAGCGCATATTCGTCGGCCACTTCCAGACCTCGCGGAACGACGTGTCGTTGCCGAGCGAGAAGAAGATGACGGATGCCTTGCCCACGAGATTTTCGGCGGGCACGAAACCGACATCGAAACGGCTGTCGAGCGAATTATCGCGGTTGTCGCCCATCATGAAATAGTGGCCTTCCGGCACGATGAACTCGCGGGTGTTGTCGCCCCGAGAGTTCGGCGACTGGTCGAGCGTGTCATAGGTGACGCCATTGTCGAGCGTCTCGCGGAAGACCGGAACGTCGGAACCGGGATCGAGGCGATAGTCGGACGTGAAGGTGCCGTCAGGCTGCTTGGGCACTGGCTGGCCGTTCACGTTCAGCACGCCATCGATCACCTGTATGCGGTCACCAGGCAGACCTATTACGCGCTTGATATAGTCGATGTCGGGGTTCGGCGGGAAGCGGAACACCACGATGTCGCCCCGCTCCGGTTCGCTACCGAAAATACGGCCCGAAAACAGGTTCGGCGACAGCGGCAGCGAATACTTCGAATAGCCGTAGGAGAACTTATTCACGAAGATGTAGTCGCCAACGAGCAGCGTCGGCATCATGGAGCCCGAGGGAATGGTAAAGGGCTGGAAGAACACGGTGCGGATGACCACGGCGAGCAACAGCGCCTGGATGATCACCTTGATGTTTTCCCAGAGCGCGCTCTGCTTCTTTTCCGCTGTATCGGTCACGCCTTATTTTCCTTTTCCTGCAATTCCCGACCTTCCTAGTCGCTTCGCAGTCCGCGAGCAACGGTTTAGGCAAGCAAAACCATGGATCAGCCAGGGACCGGTCGGGCTTCGATGATCACGAAGGCCTGCGCGTAGGGGTATTCGTCGGTGATGGTGAGATGGATAACCGGTTCGTGGCCTGAAGGCATAAGAGCGAGAAGACGCTCGCCGGCTCCACCAGTCAGCTTCATCGTCGGCTTGCCACCCGGGAGATTGATCACGCCCATGTCCTTCCAGAAGACGCCTTCCGATATCCCGGTGCCGAGCGCCTTTGAGCAAGCCTCCTTCGCGGCAAACCGCTTGGCGTATGAGGCCGCCCGATTGGCGCGGCGATCGGATTTCGCCTGCTCGACGTCGGTGAAACATCGCTGGACAAAGCGCTCGCCAAAGCGCTCGATCGACTTCTCGATCCGGGTGATGTCGATCAGGTCGCTGCCGATGCCGATGATCAAAAGCTGTCTCCTTTGCGGCCGCCGAGCTCTATGCGCTTTTTGACCGGCCTGCGGCCAACTGTCGCCGGCGTCTCGCCTGGCCGTTTCTAACGACAAGAAACAGAAGAAGATAGATGGCGAGCCCGCTCAGCAATGCCGGAGGAATGGAGCCGATCAGCATCGGCTTCAACACGGGGTCCCATACCTGTTTCAGGTCCGCGTGCTCCAGCAGGCGGACGAGATCGAGATGTCGACCTCCCCGCCTGGCGGTCTCGCCCAGGATGCGATTGCCGATTTCCCAGGTCGCGGCCCAGATGAACGGAAAGGTCAGCGGATTACCGAAAGCGGTGCCAAGTGCTGCGGCGACCATGTTGCCGGCGAGCAGAAAAGCGATTGCGAACGCAAGGAGGAAATGAAAGCCAATGAACGGCGTCCAGGACGCCATGATTCCGGCTGCGACACCGGCGGCGATTGCATGGGGCGACGCCGTGAGGCGCACGATGCGAATCTTGAAGTAGCGAAATACTCTCGCCAGTCCACCGCGCGGCCAGATCAGGCCACGCAATCTGTCTTTAAACCGGGCTGGCGTCCTGCGGCGAAACGGCATGCGTCACATGTAGTGGATCGTTTTCGCCCCTGACAAGGGCCAAGAGGTCACCGACACACGACAAGGCTGCTTTTTGCCCAACCCGCCTTTAAACCGGTCCTGCTTCAGCCGCGGAACAGGCCGCGATCGATCTGGCGCTGGCGGTACTCCAGGTCCACGCAGTCGCGGGCGTCGTTGAGGTAGGCCATTTCGCGTTCGGCGCGGCTGGGCGCACGGAGGGCGCGGGCGATCTTTCTGATGGGCTCGAACATTTTCGTCTCTCTTTCTTTCTCTCTGGTTGTGTTGAATATAATTGTGCGACGCACAAACAACCAGAGACAGAGCATGATCGCAGCTATGCGCAAAACGCAATGCTCTGAGTGATTCAGATCAAATTTGCCTGTTTTGAATGCACAAAGCGCGGAGGATAGCGCTCACTTGGTCAGAACATCACGAAGCTCGTCATCGAAAACCAGTTCCGAGCAATCCGGAGCCGCGACCGGGCTCAACCGGAAACGCTTGTCGTCGAGACCGAAAGATGGAACGGAATCCAGTGCCTCTTCGCCATCGCAGAGTGACAAACCTTCGGGCACATCGAGGAGCAGCGAACCTTGCGCTCCCCGCATGACCGCGAACCGGCCACCGTCGCATTCGATACCACACTCAATCGTGTTCGCGCCTTTTCCGGCAGGCTTACATTCTCCCGACAGGCGCACGGGCTCGACCACCCCGCGGAACCTGAACTCCAGGTTGACGACGCTGACCCGATGCTCCCACACGGGTCGGTAGGCGAGCATTTTTACGTTCGTGACATTCTGGTCCGGATGCGCTCGGAGATGAGCAGGACGGTAGTTTCGCGAGAAGCAGGCGGACGCGATCTCGTCTGCGCCGATAGGTCGACCGTAGAGGAGGTTCTCATCGCCCTCCCCGGCGGCCAGGCGGGCACAGGATGCCATGGTGAAAACGCCAATCAGGATCGTGCGGCGCATTGTGATCTCCAAGCTCGTCTGCCGGATCATATCAGCATTTGAACGTTGTATCGTCCAGCCGCCCGCGATGATCTCAATCGTAGACGCGCTTCGCCGTCGAGATGCACTCCAGATCCTTCAGCTGCGCCAGCAACTGATTCAGCTGACGCAGATCCCAGACTTCGACATCAATCGCCATTTCGGTAAAGTCCGTGGCGACGCCCACCATGCTGAGCGTACGGATATTGATGTCGAGACCGGCAATCGTCTGGGCAACGGTTGCAAGCGTTCCCGGCTCGTTGATGGCGTTCAGCATCAGCCGCGCGACAAAGCGCGACTTGTTGGCCTCGTCCAGATCCCAACGGACGTCGATCCAGCGGTCCGGCTCGTCATAGTAGCGCTGCAGCATCGCCGCCTGGATCGGATAGATGGTGATGCCCTTGCCGTCCTCGAGGATGCCGACGATGCGATCGCCCGGCACGGCGCCGGCCGGTGCAAAGTGCACTTCGACATTGCCGGACAGACCGCGGATCGGCAGCGGCTCGGGGGCCTCGCCATCCTTGCCCTCTCCGCCTTTTGCCTTGCCCGGAAGCTTGAACATCATCCCGGTCGCGCTCGGCATGTTGAACCAGCCATCGTCGGCCGCCGGCTTAACAGTCACCCGTTCATCCTGATAGTCAGGATAAACCGCCCGCAACACGTCGAGAGAGGAGGTTTCGCCGCGACCGACAGAGGCGATCGCGTCCTCGACGTCGCGCTGGCCGAGCCGATGCAACACAGGCTTCAGCGTTTCCTTCGAGAATATCTTGCCGGCACGCTCGAAGGTGCGTTCCAGGATGCGGTGGCCGAGGCCGGCATACTGCTTGCGGATCGCCAAGCGCGTTGCGCGGCGGATCGCGGCGCGGGCCTTGCCGGTGACCACAATCTCTTCCCATGCGGCCGGCGGCACCTGGACGCCGGAGCGGATGATCTCGACTTCGTCGCCGTTCGACAGGCGCGTGACGAGCGGCATGATCGAACCGTTGATCTTGGCGCCGACGGTCGTGTCGCCGATATTGGTGTGGACGGCGTAGGCGAAATCGATCGGGGTCGCGCCGCGCGGCAGGGCGATGAGCTTGCCCTTGGGCGTGAAGCAGAACACCTGATCCTGGAACAGTTCGAGCTTGGTGTGTTCCAGGAACTCTTCCGGATTGTCGCCCTCGGCCAACGCCTCGATCGTATGACGCAGCCAGGAATAGGCATTGCTTTCCGGCGACAGCAGATCGCCGTCACTTTCCTTGTCCTTGTAGAGCGCGTGGGCCGCGATACCGTATTCGGCGATTTCGTGCATGCGACGCGTGCGGATCTGAAGCTCGATGCGCTGGCGCGAGGGGCCGACGATCGTGGTGTGGATAGAACGATAGTCGTTCTGCTTCGGCGTCGAGATATAGTCCTTGAACCGACCGGGCACGACGCGCCACCGTGTGTGCACGATACCGAGCGCCCGATAACAGGACGGAATGTCCTCAACAACGATGCGGAAGCCATAGACGTCGGAGAGCTGCTCGAACGACAGCGACTTCGACTGCATCTTGCGGAAGACGGAGTAGGGTTTCTTCTGCCGCCCTTTGACGGTTGCGCCGAGAAGGCCATTGGCGACCAGCAGGTCCTGCAGCTCGTCCTCGATCTTCTTGATCAGTCCGTCGTTTCGCTGCGACAACTCCTCGAGCCGGCGGGTGACCGTTTCATAGGCTTCGGCGTTGATGTAGCGGAAGGAAAGGTCTTCCAGTTCGTCGCGCATGTCCTGCATGCCCATGCGGCCGGCCAGCGGCGCATAGATTTCCATCGTCTCCTCGGAGATACGGGCGCGCTTGTCGTCGCGCATGTGCTCCAGCGTGCGCATGTTGTGCAGACGATCGGCGAGCTTGACGAGAAGCACTCGCACGTCATCGGAAATCGCCAGCAGAAGCTTGCGCAGGTTTTCCGCCTGCTTGGCTTTCTTGGTCACCAGATCGAGCTTCTTGAGCTTCGTGAGCCCTTCCACGAGACGACCAATGTCCTCGCCGAAGAGTTCGTCGATTTCCTGGCGGGTGGCGGTCGTATCCTCGATGGTGTCATGCAGAAGAGCGACGGCGATGGTCGATTCATCGAGATGCATGTCGGTGAGGATGGCGGCGACTTCGAGCGGATGGGAGATATAGGGGTCGCCGCTCGCTCGTTTCTGCTGACCATGCTTCTGCATGGCGTAGACGTAGGCCTTGTTCAGGAGCGCCTCGTTGGCGTCGGGCTTGTATTTCTGAACCCGTTCCACGAGTTCGTATTGCCGCATCATCCTGAACAGCTCCTCAAACGAAAAGCGCGCCAACCGCAGGGATTGGCGCACAATCAACTCTCATTGCGGCCAGACTAGGCCGCAAAAGCTTGACGATTAGTAATCGTCGCTCTTTTCCGGCGGCACCAGACCTTCGATGCCGGCCAGAAGCTCCTCTTCCGACATCTGGTCGAAGGTGAGGGTTTCCGGCAGATCCTCGTCGTCTTCCTTGGTCGCGAGCGTGCTTGCAAGAGCAGCGCTTGCTTCCTGTTCCGGCTCGTCGACCTCGACGTGCTTCTGCAGCGAATGGATGAGGTCTTCCTTCAGGTCGCCGGGCGAAAGCGTTTCGTCGGCGATCTCGCGAAGCGCCACCACAGGGTTCTTGTCGTTGTCGCGGTCGACGGTGATCTGCGCACCCTGCGAAATCTGCCGCGCGCGATGGCTGGCGAGCAAAACGAGCTCGAAGCGGTTGTCTACCTTGTCGATGCAATCTTCAACTGTGACACGGGCCATTGCCTGTCCTTTGCAATCACGTTCTCGTGGGGGATTAACGTGCCCGATACAATCAACGGGCAGCAAATTCAAGTTTTTCCTGTCACGTACCAATTTTAGTGCTGCGAAAGTTTCAATTTTGCTCCAATTCAGCGCCATCACAACCTGTGCGTGCTTGGAATAAACCAAAACCTATCCTAAACACATTCGTATATGACGAAATCATAATTTACCAGGGTCTGCTGCCCATGTAAGTGACACTCTTGATCGGTCAGTTCCTGCGCCTAGTTTTTCGTTTTATGAATATGAGGAAATTTGCATAATGTTCGACCCACGGGAAAAAGTTGCCCTCTTCATCGACGGCGCAAATCTTTACGCTGCATCGAAGTCGCTGGGTTTCGACATCGATTACCGAAAACTTCTCAAGGCGTTCCAGAAGCGGGGCTATCTGCTTCGGGCATACTATTATACGGCGCTTATCGAGGACCAGGAATATTCTTCGATCCGTCCGCTCATCGACTGGCTGGACTACAACGGCTACAAGGTCATTACCAAACCGGCGAAGGAATTCACGGATTCCATGGGACGCCGCAAGGTCAAGGGCAATATGGATATCGAACTTGCGATCGATGCCATGGAACAGTCCGAGACTGTCGATCATCTGGTGATCTTCTCCGGAGACGGCGATTTCACCACACTGGTCGAGGCGCTGCAACGGCGCGGACGCAAGGTGTCCGTGGTGTCCACGATGGCAACGCAGCCACCGATGATCGCCGACGACCTGCGTCGCCAATCGGATCACTTCATCGATCTCGTGAGTCTCAAGGCGGAAATCGGACGAGACCCCGGCGACCGCCCCGTTCGCGCGGCGGTGGATACGGCCCAGGCGGACGCCGACAGTTGATCACGCGCAGCTTCTGATTGTGACGGCGGTCATCGGTCCGGTTCTCGGCCTGTCGCTCTGAGCTGGCTGTTCTGATTCGGCGCAGCCGGGCTGCCGTTTTGGTTGCCTGCTTGATCTTTATCACTTTCTTAGGACGTCGCACCCTAATCGATGGCGAGGCATTAACCCTGTTCGGATCGGAGGCTCGCTCCTTCGAAATCCGGGGCTAATGTCGGTGCAATTTCAGCTATCGATTTCTGGTGCCGCTTATGAACCGCCCGTCGCAAACTTCGCATGATCTTCACGACCGCCTGAACTTCCTTGGCCTTGATCCCGAGCAGCGGGCGAAGCTGGAAGCCCTGTCGCCGCTTGTCCGCAAGTCGATTTCGCCTGCCCTCGACGTCTTTTACAACAAGGCAAAGAGTCATCCGCAGACGGCGCGGTTCTTTTCCAGCGATGCGCATATCCGCCACGCCAAGCAGCGGCAGGAAATCCACTGGGAGCGGCTCGGCTCCGGCCGCATCGACGACAGCTATGTCGAGGCCGTCACGACCATCGGGCGTACCCATGCCAGACTCGGTCTGGAGCCCCGCTGGTATATCGGCGGCTACGCGTTGATCGTCGAGGAACTGATCAAATCCATCGTCAAGGATGAGCTCAAGGGGTTCCTGAAGGACAAGCAGGCGACGCGGCTCAGCGAAAACCTCTCGGTCATCGTCAAGGCCGCCATGCTCGACATGGACTATTCGATCTCCACCTACCTGGAAGCCCAGGCCGAGCAGCGGGCCGAGGCGGAGCGCGCCCGCGAAGCGCTGGAGGCGGAGCAGGAGCAGGCCCTTGCAGCTCTCGACCAGGCGCTTTCGGCCCTGTCGCAGGGTGATCTGACGGCCGAGATCGACGTGCCGTTGTCGCCGAAGTTCGAACAGTTGCGCCAGAACTACAACAATGCGGTTGCCGCGCTCGGCGTCGCGTTCGCCGACATCGTGCACGAGGCGAACCAGGCGGCCAGCGAAGCACGGCAGCTGTCGAGCGCGACCGACGACATGGCGAAGCGTACGGAACAGCAGGCCTCGGCACTGGAAGAGACCGCCGCCGCGCTTGAGCAAATCACCACCGTCACCCATCAGACGGCTGAGCGCAGCAAGGAAGCCCGCGACGCCGTCAGCGTCTCGGCGCAGGAAGCGCAGCGTTCGCGCAAGATCGTCGAGGACGCCGTGCAGGCGATGGACGCGATCGAGGACTCCTCGCGCAAGATCACCCAGATCATCGGCGTGATCGACGAAATCTCGTTCCAGACCAATCTTCTGGCGCTCAATGCGGGGGTCGAGGCCGCGCGCGCCGGCGAAGCCGGAAAGGGCTTTGCCGTGGTCGCCCAGGAAGTGCGCGAGCTTGCCCAGCGGTCCGCAAGTGCTGCCAAGGAAATCAAGCAGCTGATCGACCGATCCTCGCAGGACGTGGCAACCGGCGTGTCGCTGGTCAACAGGACCGGCGAGGCCCTTCGCAAGATCGGCGACCAGGTCGAGGCGGTCAACCAGCATATCGCGGCGATCGCGACGGCGTCGGAAGAGCAGTCGACCGGCGTGCGCGAGATCAATTCGGCGATCAACAACATGGACCAGATGACCCAGCGCAACGCCGCTATGGTCGAGGAGACCAATGCCTCGACGCAGAACATGCGCGGCGTCGCCGAACACCTGATCGGCCTGGTGCAGCGGTTCAAGGTCGGGCGCCGGGCTAGCACGACGACGCAGCACCGAAACGCGCGCGCCGCCTAAGCGACTGGATGAAAAGAGAGGCGCCTTCCCAAAAATAGGCGCCTCTTTTTCGGCGGCGGCGGCCTCACATTGCGCTAGGATGGCGCCATGTTGCTCGAACGCCCCTCCGACGACGTCTACTATGACGCCCTGATCCGCCGCGATGCCGCCTATGACGGCTTCGCCTATGTCTGTGTCACCTCGACCGGCATTTTCTGCCGGTTCACCTGCCCGGCGCGGAAGCCGAAGAAAGAGAACTGCGTGTTCCGCGAAACGACGGCGGAATGCCTCGATGCCGGATTCCGGGCCTGCAAGCGCTGCCGACCAATGCTTAGGATGAAGGGCAACGAGCCAACGGTGGCGCAGTTGCTCGACGCGCTGGACCGCGAGCCGCAGCGCCGGTGGCGGGAGAGCGATATCGAAGCGCTGGGGCTCGATCTCTCCACAGTACGGCGCGCCTTCAAGCGGCAGTTCGGCATGAGCTTTCTGGAAATTGCCCGCCAGAGACGGGTCGGCCTTGCGGTCGAAAGCCTCGTGACGGGCGCCGATGTGATCGAGGCACAGCTCGACGCAGGCTTCGAATCGGGAAGCGGCTTCCGCGCCGCGATCACCCAGTTGTTCGGGGAAGCGCCGCAGGGCCTGCGCGGAAAAACGCTGCTGAAAGCCGACTGGATCGAGACCCCGATCGGGCCGATGATGGCGATCGCCTGCGGTCACGCGCTTCATCTCCTCGAATTCATCGACCGCCCTGCCCTGCCAACCGAGATCCGGCGCCTGCAGAAGACGAACGGCTGCGGCATCGTGATGGGCCGTACATCCGTGACCGACCAGATCGAGGCTGAACTTCGCCGCTATTTCGACGGCTACGACGAGGGCTTCTCCACGAAACTCGCGGGCCATGGCACACCATTCGAGCGCGTGGTCTGGGACGAACTGCGGCGCATTCCCGTAGGCTCTATCAGGAGTTACTCCGAACAGGCCAGCGCCATCGGACGGACCAGTGCGGTGCGAGCCGTGGCGCGCGCCAATGGCGCCAACCAGATCGCCATCGTCATCCCCTGCCATCGGGTGCTCGGCGCCAACGGTCTGCTGACAGGATATGGCGGTGGTCTGTGGCGCAAGCGCTGGCTTCTCGAGCATGAAAAACGCATGGTCGCCAACATCGAGACGTCCACCACGGATTTGCAGGAGCGACGCGCATGACCGCCGAGAAAGCCAAAACCTTTTCCTCCCTTCACCAAAAGGGGCGGCCGCTCGTCCTCTACAATATCTGGGATGCGGGTTCCGCCAAGGCCGTCGCGGATGCCGGTGCTGCGGCGCTCGCCACCGGCAGTTGGTCGGTGGCGGCCGCGCATGGCTATGCCGACGGCGAGGCAATCCCGCTCGAGCTTCTGGAAACCATCGTCTCGCGTATCAGCGCCACGGTCGACCTGCCGCTTAGCGTCGATTTCGAGAGCGGCTATGCGCGGGAGGCTGATGACGTCGCGGCCAATGTCCGGCGGATCGTGAAGGCCGGCGCGATCGGCATCAACTTCGAGGACGGTATCGGCGAAAACCGCATGCATAGCGTCGAGCGACAGGTCGCCTGCATCGAGGCGATCCGGGCGATGGCCGATGCGGAAGGTGTTCCGCTCTTCATCAACGCCCGTACCGATTACTTCCTGATCGAAGGCGATCCCGCCAGACATGCCGATCATCTCGCCGATGCCATCGATAGAGGCCGCGCCTATGCCAAGGCCGGCGCCAGCGGTTTCTTCGTCCCCGGTCTCTCGGATGAAGGACTGATTGCGCAGGTCTGCGAGGCAGTCCCCTTGCCGATCAATATCATGGCGATGACGCGCACACCGTCACTGTCCCGCCTCGGCGAACTCGGCGTCGCCCGCGTCAGCCATGGCCCTGGCCCCTACCGCAAGGCCATGGCTGCGATCACGGACGCTGCGCGCGCGGTTTACGCCGGCACGTGACAGTCCTCGACCGGCGCGCAAGCGCGCTCCGGCGCGGCGCGCTTCACCGTCCTGCGCCGGCGGGAAACGCGGGCGAAGATCGCCACCACCCAGCCGAGACCCTGCCATTCCGGGCGCTCCAGCGGATCGGCCAAGGGATGCTCGCGGCGAGCGCCCTGCCGCTTGCGGGCATGCTCGAAAATCAGAAGCCAGTTCAGCAACATCGCCATTTCCTCTCGAATGCAGTAGTCTTACGAGAGGTAAGCCTTTGGATTTGCAGCGGGTAGACGCGAGAATGAAAGGATCGTTTCAGCCATGAAAGACGAGAACTGGGACGACCTTCGGCTCTTCCTGCACGTGGCGACCGAGGGCGGCCTTGTCGGGGCGGCGGACAAGACCGGGATCAGCGCGCCGACGATCGGGCGGCGCATGCTGGCGCTGGAGCGCGCCACGGGACACAGCCTGTTTCTGCGCCACACCAAGGGATACACGCTGGCGCCCGATGGCGAGGTGTTGCTCCGGCACGTGAAAGCCATGGAGGCGCAGGCCGTTTCCATCCGCCGCTGGAACGAAAACGGCTATTGCCAGCCGATCGTCTCCATCGCCTCCGATGGCTGGCTCTCGCTGTTTCTCGCCCGAAACCGTGCGCATCTCTGGACGCCGGACGATCCCTTCCGGCTCTGCGTGAAGGCGTCGGAACAGGAGGTCGACCTCATCTTCCGCGAGGCGGAAATCGCGCTCACCACCCGCCGGCCGGTCGCCGGCAATCTCGCGGCACGACAGTCGGTGCGCATGCGCTTTGCCGCCTATGCGACGCCGGAGGTGGCGGCGGAGCCATCAGAGCGCTGGATTTCCATCGGCCGCGAACAGGCCTCGACCTCGGCCGACCGGTGGATCTCGAAGCAGCCGGACAAATGGATCAGCATCTGGACGACGACGACACCGACCCTACTCGAACTTCTGCGCTCCGGCGGCGGCCGTGGCGTGTTGCCTTGCTTCATCGGCGATGCGGAGCCCGGCCTCGTGCGCGTCGACGCGCCGATCGAGGAACTCTCGGCCGATCTCTGGATCACCATGCATGACGACGACCGCTCAAGGCCGGAGGTGCGCACCATGATCGATCGCGTGGCCGAGCTTCTGAGGAGCCATGCCGTCGAATTTTCGGGAGGTAGGTCGGCCGAAGCGGCGGAATGAACCGCCGTCAGCCGGCGGTCTTCATCAGCCGCTGCTTCTGCCGGTTCCAGTCGCGTTCCTTCTCGGTCTCGCGCTTGTCGTGCAGCTTCTTGCCCTTGGCGAGCGCCAGTTCCAGCTTCGCCCTGCCCTTTTCGTTGAAGTAGATCTTCAAGGGGACGAGCGTCATGCCCTCGCGGTTGATCGAGGCGCGCAGGCGGTTGATCTCGCGCTTGGAGAGCAGCAGCTTGCGACGACGGCGCGGCTCGTGATTGAAGCGATTGGCCTGCAGATATTCGGGCAGATGCGAATTGATCAGCCAGATCTCCTCGCCCTCGTCCGAGGCATAGGATTCGGCGATGTTGGCCTTGCCCTCGCGCAGCGACTTGACCTCCGTGCCGGTCAGAACCAGACCTGCCTCGTAGGTGTCGACGATCTCATAATTGAAGCGCGCCTTGCGGTTTTCCGCAACGATCTTGTTGACGACGCGCTGTGAGCCTTTGGGGGCCATGGCCTGTTCTTCCGTTTCGCCCGTGATTTTGTCGTGTGTCGCCTAGCGCCCGGGCAGGGCGTGGCGGTTGTCATCAGTATGTAATGGAGGATGGGGGGGAAATAAAGATGGGGGTGGGTGGGCTATATCGATGCCGCCCTTATCGCTGTGGCACAACGAACCAGCAAAACCGGCCGATTTCCCTATCATCTACTTCGACACGTGAGACAAGTCAGATTTCTCGCCTAGGCTGTTGACGAACCGCTCCAAATCTCTGAAGTTTACACCTTAAAGGCGTACTTTGGCCAATGCAATTGAGGACAGCATGTCAGAAATCGTAATCGTAAAGGCAAACGAACTCATTGACCCACAAGCGCAGCTGATCGTTGACTTCCTCCAAAACATGGGATTGCCTACGCACAACATCATTGCCGACCAGAGCGAGCGCTCCATCATCGGTAACAACTTAGAAAGCCTCATAAACTCAATCCCATTAGAGCATCGCAAAGACGCAGTTTATCTTTCAAAATTTGTGGTTGGGGCTGGATTTGGCCTATTTGACTATTCTCTGAATGCAATTTGGAACGAGGTCGTTCTCAACCTGAGAACAAAGGCTGTAATGTATGGCCTTGATATCTTTTATGATGCCGCCGTTGGCGGCAGCAAGGCAAGAGAATTTTACTCCACTGAAGAACACTTGTCATCTCTTAAGGATTCGGTATTACTTGATACATGCCGAAAACTAGAATTAATATCAGACACTACCTATAAGAAACTTAAACATATTTTGGACATGCGAAACGACACAGGTATTTCGCACCCAACCAATTATTCTATTAATGCGTTTGAACTGCTCGGATATCTGCAGAATTGCGTCCAAGATGTGCTGAATGACAATCCAACGGCGGCAGCACTGCAAATCCAAGGCTTTATCGCGAACTTGAAGTCTTTAACGACCCCACTTGACAGCACAACTAAGCAGTCCATTGAGAATAAAATTACCGAACTACCTACACATTTGTGCGGAAACCTGCTTCGTACTGTCTTCGGAATTTATGTTGCCAACGATACTGATCCCTTGGTTCGGAAGAATATTTCATTATTCGCACCGAAGCTATGGGATGCATGTATTGATGAAACACGATTCAAGCTAGGAATTTTGCTGGAGGGATACAATGTCAACCTATACCAAGATAAGCATAAATTAGGGTGTCAATTTTTCGACGTCGTAGGCGGACAGGCCTTCCGGTCGCCAACCGAGCGTGCGATAATAGTCGACAACCTTCTTACAAATCTTATTAATACGCACAACGCTTGGGACAATTTTCATCATGAACCTCCGATAGCAGCGGAGCTATACTCATTTATTCCTGACCAAGCTTCCATTATTGACAACCAAGCTAGCCGTTTGTTTAAGGTGATCTTGACTTGCCGCATCGGCAATGGTGTCACATATCAGTCCGGTGTGTCTCCAGGCGGAAAACTTTACTACGATAAAATCCTTGGAATCGCAGGTGATAAGTTTGCTCCGCATGTAATGGCTGCACTGGCCCACTACGAGATAAAGGCACGCTTCGGAAATAGCCGTTGTCGTGCTCACGCGAAGGATGCGCTCCAGATAGTTCGCAGTGTGGTGATAAACCAGAGGATCGCGGAATGCCTCGATTATCTTATCGACCGTATTGCTGACAGTTCGGCTTGCGTTGACAGTACCGACTTCAAACAGCTTTCGAAGGACTATATTCGATGGAAGTGAATCCAGATATCTTCGCTATCTCTTGGCCAAAGCTTCTGCGAAACAATAGACACTCCTGAAAATCTGAGGCACGCGAAAACAATCCCTAAAGCCCCAAAGAGGCCGGGCTCCATTAAGATCGCCCTCGCACAGCGGCATCCGCGGGCGCCGCTTTGCACCACGCATCAATCAAAAATATCCCCGATCACCTTCTGCTCCGCCTCCTCCCATTTGCGCACGATGCCGGCGACCTCCTCGATCTCCTTGTCGCTCAGGTGATGGGCGCCGTCGGCGTCGATGCGGCAGAGGCTGAAGGGTTTGCCGACGCTGGCCGAGGTGAGGTCGAGCGCCTGCAACACGCGCAGGACGGCGGCGCAGCCGAAGCGGGTGGAGCGTTCCGTCAGGTGGAAGTGGGAGAGAAGCGCACCCGCCTGCTGGGCCATGGGCGCGCCGCTGCCGATCGCGTGAAAGCCGATATCGGCATAATGGCCGATCATGCCCGAGGGCGTGATCTCAACGATCCAGGGCTCGCCATTCCGCCAGCCGGCGGCCATGACATAGGCCGAGGGCGTGCCGCCGCCTTCCTCGCCCGGGACATCGGGGATGAAGGTCTCGTAGTGGTGGCGCAGGATCGGCAGGACATGGCCCTGCAGCGCGCGGCCGATATCGGGGGCTTCCAGGATCGCGGCGCTGTTTTCATTGAAGCAGCGCTCGACATCGGTCAAAACCGATCTTGCACCGCTGCCGCCCCAGGCGGCGGCCTCGCCCAGAGGATGCAGCTTCTCGGCCGGATAGGTCATGCCGCGCCCCTTGTCGGTGATCTGCGAATCCGATCCCAAAACCACACCATCTTTGCACGCGGTGGCAAGCACGACTGTCATACGGCATTCCTCTCTCTTCAGCGTCTCGGCATGGCCGGAGAACACGCTCTCGACCATGCGGGGCAATGCGCATGGCGCATTTCTCACCGGCCTATACGCCTTCCGGCCGGATACCGTTCCATGCAGAGGGCTTTTTTCGACGCCAACATGCGCGGTAGCGCGTAGCGCGGGACCTCTGAAAAGCTACAGAGAATTTGCGTGGTGGACCGTTGCGCGCGTCGTCGGCGAGCGGATGCATCGATGGGAGAGGATTTGTCACCGAGCGAAATGCGGAACTGGGTTTCACCGCCTTGAAAGCAAGAAGGCCGGCGTCTCCGCCGGCCTTTCCTCATTCCCTCAATTCATCAGCCCCGCATGCCTGAGCGCCGCGTCGATCGCGGCTTCCGTGCCGCTTTCCAGCGTTGGCAGAAGCGGCAGGCGGACGGTGCGGTTCATGCCGCGGATGCGGTGGAGCGCATATTTCGCGCCGCAGAGGCCGGGTTCCATGAAGATCGCCTTGTGCAGCGGCATCAGGCGGTCCTGATAGTCGAGGGCCTTGGCGTAATCGCCTGATAGCGTCGCCGCCTGGAACTCGGCACAGAGCTTGGGCGCGACATTGGCGGTCACCGAGATGCAGCCGACGCCGCCATGGGCGTTGAAGCCCAGCGCCGTCGCATCCTCGCCGGAGAGCTGGACGAAATCCTTGCCGCAGGTGATGCGCTGTTCGGAGACCCGCTCGATCTTGCCGGTGGCATCCTTGACGCCGATGACATTCCTGTGCGCCTTGACAATGGCACCCATGGTGTCCGGCGTCATGTCGACGACGGAACGGCCCGGAATGTTGTAGATGATGATCGGCAGCTTCACGGCATCGGCGATGGCGCCGTAGTGCGCCATCAGGCCTTTCTGGGTCGGCTTGTTGTAATACGGCGTGACCACCAGCAGCGCGTCGGCGCCGACGGATTCGGCATGCTGGGCAAGCTCGATCGCCTCGGTCGTGTTGTTCGATCCGGCGCCGGCGATGACAGGAACGCGCTTCTTCGCCACCTCGACGCAGAGTTCCACCACCCGTTTGTGCTCGTCATGCGACAAAGTCGGCGATTCGCCCGTGGTGCCGACCGGCACGAGACCGGTCGATCCTTCGGCGATCTGCCACTCGACATGGGCGGCAAAGGCCGCCTCGTCGACCGCACCTTGATCGGTGAACGGCGTGACGAGCGCGGGAATGGATCCCTGGAACATGCAAAAACTCCTGACGACCCCGCTCACGCTTCGGCCGTATTCCTCTATTATGACGGCGGCACATTACTTTGCCCGTTTTCGCGCGACAAGCGCGTCTCTGACGGATTCGTGACGGAATCGGACCAGGAAACATTCCAATTCGTGGTGTTTCGGTAAGGTTTCGTTAATCTGACGCCAAACTAATGTAGAGGACGACCATCCCTGAACAGGCATCCGGCATGAAGCGGTCCAGTCTCTCCATCTCCGTTCTCGGTCTTTCGGCCGCGCTGCTGCTCGCCGGCGTGTCCGGCGCTGTTGCCGAGGCCGTGCCGGTTCCGATGAAGAAGCCGCGACTGCCGCAGGAGAGCACCGTTGCGCCGACCATGGAGGTGACGGGGACCATTCCGCGCATGGGGCGCGTCGTTCCCGCCGCCAGCGAACTCAAGGCCGGGCTAGATGCGCTGTCGGACAAGGATGCGGCACGGGCGATCTCAATTCGCAACCGCATGCCGCAATCGCTCGACCGGCACATGCTGACCTGGTCGATCGCCATGTCGGGCCTCCGGGACGTCCCCTCCTCCGAAATCGCCGCCGCCCAGCGCGAATTGAAGGGATGGCCGGGACTTTCCGCCTTCCGCGCCAATTCCGAACGGGCGCTCTATCGCGAGGCGCCGCCGGCGCGCGAGGTGATCGCCGCCTTCGGCGAGACGCTGCCGGAGACGGTCGAAGGCGCCATGGCGCTCGCAAAGGCCCAGATGGCCGGCGGACATACTGACGACGCTAGGCGCTCGCTGCGGAAGTTCTGGCACAGCGAGGCGCTCGACACCGGGACCGAGGACAAGATCCTCGCCGATTTTTCCGCGCTTTTCTCGAAGGCCGATCACAAGGCGCGGATGGACTATCTGATGTATCGCGGGCGCGTGAGCCAGGCGAAGCGGTTTTCAAGCCTCGGCGAGGCGCAGTCGCTCTACAATGCCTGGGCCGCCGTACATGCTCGCTCGGCCAAGGCCGATGCGCTGATCGCGCAGGTCGACAAGAGTTGGGCGTCCGATCCTGCCTACCTTTTCATTCGCATCGAGCGTCTCAGGCAGAAGGACAAATATGCCGAGGCGGCCAAGCTACTCTCCGAGGCGCCGAGGGACGAAAAGAAACTGATCAATGCCGGCGAATGGTGGAACGAGCAGCGCATAGTGGCGCGCGGGCTGGCGGATCGAGGAAAGTTTGCGCAGTCCTACGAGATTGCCGCCAAGCATGTGGCGACCGAACCGACCGATGTGGTCGATGCCGAGTTCCACGCCGGATGGTATGCGCTGCGCGGACTTAAGAAGCCGGACGTCGCCCAACGGCACTTCGCCAAAATCCTCAGCGTCTCCAGCGGACCGCTGTCCGTCTCCCGCGCCTGGTACTGGCTGGGGCGCACGGCCGAGGCCGCCGGCGACAAGACGCTCGCGCAGGAGAATTTCGTCAAGGCAGCGAATTTCCCGAGCACATTCTATGGCCAGCTCGCCGCAGCACGGCTGAAGCGCAATCTCCTCGATATCCGCTACCCCTCGCCCTCCGAGAGCGAACGCCAGCGGTTTGCCGCGCGCGAGGCGGTGCAGGCGATCGACCGTTTCGAACTCGCGGGACACGGCTGGCGGGCGGGCAGTCTCTACCGGGCACTGGCCCAGCAGCTGGACAGCCCCGGCGAACTGGCGCTGCTGACCGCCAAAGCCGAACGCATTGGCGATCACCAGTTGTCGCTGCAGATCGGCAAGATTGCCTATGGCCGCGGCGTCGACGTGCCGGCGCTGGCCTTTCCGGTCGGCGTCATCCCTGGGAATGCCGACATTGCCGGTTCCGGCAAGGCGCTGGCCTATGCGATCGCCAGGCAGGAAAGCGCCTTCAATCCGGCGGCTGTCTCGCCGGCAAACGCGCGCGGCCTGCTGCAAATCCTGCCCGGAACGGCCAAGGGCGTCGCGACGCGGCATGGTCTTGCCTATTCCGAGGCGAAGCTGACGACGGACCCCGGCTACAACGCGACGCTCGGCGCGCATTATCTCGGCGAGCAGATCTCGAGCTTCGGCGGCTCCTACATCCTGACCTTCATCGCCTATAATGCCGGGCCCAAACGCGTGCCCGAATGGATCGCCCGCTACGGCGACCCGCGCGGCCTGCCGATCGACGAGGTGGTCGACTGGATCGAGCGCATCCCCTTCCCCGAGACACGCAATTATGTGCAGCGGGTGATGGAGAATTATCAGGTCTACAAGGCGAGGCTCGGACAGACGGCGGAGATCGAGAAGGATCTGCGATACGGGCGGTGAGGTTTTCGTCGCGGCGGCCGCGTCTTAGATACAGACTGCACGTAAAAGACAAGAGGTGGCGGCCGTGGCGTTCGAAGAGACTTTCATCAAGACGAGTGACGGCCTCACCCTTCATGCCCGGTCTTACGGACCCGAGGGTGCGGCGCGTACGGTCGTCTGCCTTGCAGGCCTGACGCGCAACGGGCGCGACTTTCACCAACTGGCGGAATTTCTGTCCTCGGATCTGGGTCTTGGCGCGCGGGTCGTTGCGATCGATTCGCGCGGGCGCGGTCTTTCCGACCGCGATAAAGACAAGAGCCGCTATAATCTCGTGGTCGAAGCCAATGATGTCCTCGATGTCTGCGACCATCTTGAAATCGAACACGCACATTTCATTGGCACCTCGCGCGGGGGCCTGCTTTTGCACCTGATGGCTGGTCTGCGGCCTGCGCTTCTCGCCAGCGTGACCCTCAATGATGTCGGCCCGGTGCTTGATCTGGAGGGACTACAGCAGATCCAGGCCTATCTCGGGCAAAAACGGTCGCCGCCGCGCGATTGGGACGAGGCCGTCGCCGCGGTGAAACATGACCATGCGGCAAGCTTCCCACTGCTGGGCGACAACGATTGGGGCGAGATGGCGCGGGCTCTTTACCGCGAAACGGACGGAAGACCGGTCGCCGATTACGATCCGGCCATCGGTGAACAGTTCGCGGCAGCCGATTTCAGCCAACCACTGCCAGACCTCTGGCCGCAATTCGATGCGTTCGGAAAGGTACCGATGATGGTGATCCGGGGCGAGCATTCGCGACTGTTGAGCAAGGCGACCGTTGCGGAGATGGCGGAACGCCACCCGAAGCTGGTGGCAGTGACGGCGACCGGCCAGGGACACGCGCCGATCCTTCATCTCGGCGGACTGGAAAGACAGATCCGGGACTTCCTCCGGAACCACGCCTGAGACGCCTCCAGGCTCTGGGCTCAAGCTTCCAGGTTCTTCAAACGAAAGAAGCCCGGCCAATGGCCGGGCTTCCTCTAACCGATCTCGCGATCGAATTAGAACGAGCGGGTCAGACGAACGAAGCCGGTCCAGACGTCGTCGGCGCCGTCGGCGTCGAAGTAGTCAACGGTTGCAGCAGCCGTCAGGCCTTCAGCAAGAGCGTACTCGGCCAGGATGCCTGCGCCCCAAGCGTCGCCGTCGACGAAACCAACATCGCTCCAGTAGTTAACCGAAGGAGTGATGGTCAGCTTGTCGGTAGCCTTGAAGCCGTAAGCAGCGCCAACGGTCCACTCAGCGACGTTAGCGTAAACGCTCACGTCAGAAGCGTATGCGCCGTACAGTTCGAAGGTGCCCGGGCCAACGTCAGCCGACAGGATACCAGCGATTGCGCCTTCTTCAGCTTCGAAGTCGTAAACGCCATAGAGCGAAACGGTGGCAGCGCCGAGCGAAGCGGAAACCATGGCTTCAACGCCGACGTTGTTGTCGAGGTAAGACGGGCTCAGGTCGTCGATGCCGAGGCCAACGGTGAAGGCGTCAGACGAGTAGGTGTAGCTCATCAGGTTGAACTTGGTGTCGTTCGTGAAGGCGTCGTTTTCGCCCGAGATACCAACGTCATCCCAGAATGCCAGAGCGTAACCGACCTTGAAGCCGCCAACGGTGATGTAGGCCTGGTCGAGCGAGAAGGCGCCAGACGAGTCGCTGTAGTCGAGGTCGCCGTAGCCCTGCAGACGGATATAGGAACCGATGGTGCCGATTTCCGAGTCGTTCTTGGCTTCAATCGTGACGCGAGCGCGAACTTCCGATTCCCACGGACCGTTATCGTCAGCGTTGTCGTCGTTTACGAAGTCCGGATCAGCGAAGTAAACCGACGCACGGATTTCGCCGCCGATCTTGAGGCAGGTTTCGGTGCCGGGGATGTAGAAGTAGCCGGTGCCGAATGCGTCGCAAACGCGAACGTATTCCATCGGCTCGGGCTCAGCAGCGACGATTGCGTCGGCAGCCTGAGCGCCGGAAACTACTGCCAGAGCAGCAGCGGAGCCGATAAGAAGGCTCTTGATGTTCATATTGACCTCCAGTCAAGTTTAATTTGGGTCTGGGTTCTTTGGCTGAAGGACAGCGTTCCCTGCCCCATCCCCGTCGGTTTCAGAAGACGGACGATCCACCGCCTCGCTTCCGGGGTTGAAAATACAAAACGCCGCCGGTCATGCAATCACCAAACAGTCGGATGATTTGAATTCAGGCTGCCTTCCCCCGGTCGTGTTGCGGAAAGGACACAAACACGCCTCCGGCCCGCGCCGCTGCTTTACCCTTTGTTAAGAAAATCCTTTTGTTTGCTGCATTTAGACGGTCTGCGCCAGCGGCATTGCGGTATGCCCTTAGCAAGGGAGATAGGTCGTTCAGCCTTATATATATACGTACGCGGGCGGTTCAGCGCGGCAGCTGGCGATGGGTTTGAAGGCCCGAGGCGTCGCGTCGACATCAATCACGCCGCCTTTTTCGCGCCCAAGCCACTGATTCCGCTTGTGCCGATTCGGAACGGATTCGCACAGCGTCATCGTCGGCAAACGATATCCGCACGCGGACGCGCTGATCGGCATCAAGTCAAATCAACCGAAGAGCCATCCAAAACGAAATGGGGAGCGCGTGCGGAAAAGCCTTGCAATCGGTGATTCAAGCAAATAATCAGGCGGCACCGGAGAGGTGGCCGAGTGGTCGAAGGCGCTCCCCTGCTAAGGGAGTATACGTCAAAAGCGTATCGAGGGTTCGAATCCCTTCCTCTCCGCCATTCTCCCTTTGTCCGAACCACTCTTTTCAAGCAGCCTCGTGGTCATGAGCGTTATTCGCTCGCCTGCGGTTTGGCTCGTCTGGGGGGAAGGCCAGGCCTACGCTGTCCCGGCTGGAGCGACCATAACTGGTTCTAGATTGGCCAAACGCCAGGAAAGACCTCGGCGTTAACTCAAAATTTACCAGCCATCCCAATGAATAACATCCGAAACTGCGGAAAGTCGGTGCGGTTTTGGCCGTTGTTCAGGATGACGATTCGACGAGTGATCTGATTGCGTCGGTACCGAGGGACCGACGGCGTAGCGAGGCCGGGAGACGGGGGATTCTTCGTCTGCATGACGCAACCCGCGGCCAGGCTTACAGAAGCCATGCTTTTCAAAAACTTGCCATGGCGATCGCCCGCGAAAGCGGATCTCGCCAGGATGCCGGCCGGTGACGGATTGAGCCGTCCGATTACATCACCACGACAGATGCGTGGTGGCGAGGCAGGAAACATTTCGCGAGCGTAAATTCATGACGTCGATCACATCCACACTCACCGTCAGCCAGATGCGCTCGCTCTCCGAATCGGCGATCACCGCGCTGTCGAGCGAGGAAATATCCCAGCTGAGCACCGCGCATATCCGCGTGCTGAGCTCGTCGCAGGTCTCCGCGCTCGAAGCGGAAGATATTACGGCCCTCAGCGGCGATCAGCTGCGGGCGCTGTCGGCCAACGGAATCAAGGGACTGACAGCCACGCATCTCGCAGTTCTCGATGCCGCGCGAATCTCGAGCCTGATCTCCTCGCAGGTCGCCGCCCTGACGAGCGACCAGATCTCGACCCTCAATTCTACCCAGATCGAGGGTTTTAGCGCAGCCCAGGTCCGGGTGCTCACCTCTTCACAGGTCGCGGCCATGAGCGCAGACGACCTTGCGGCCATGTCGGCCGACGAAATCGCCGTGATGAGCCCGCGGGCGCTCGGCGCAATGCAGGAATCGATCGTTTCGACACTTCCCACCGACCTGATCTCGGCTCTCACAGGACGACAGATCAAGGCTTTCTCGACGGATATGATAGCGGCGCTGACGACGCAGCAGATCGCGTCGCTCAGCACCGACGCGGTCGCCGGACTGACATCGGCGCAGCTCGAGACACTCGGCACGGCGCAGGTTGCTGCTCTCGGCACCAGCCAGATTGCCGCCCTGAGCCGAGTTCTGATCGCAGCCCTTGGCGACGATGATCTCGCTACCTTCTCGACGGACAAGATCGCCGCCATCGGTACGCAGTCAATGTCAGGACTTTCCAGCGACAGCGTCTCAGCCCTTACGAACGCGCAACTCGGCGCGTTGAGCAGCGGGCAGATCGCGGCACTCACGGCACTGCAGATCGGCGCTTTCAGCGATAGCCAGATCAGCAACTTCAATACGACACAAGTGGCCGCGCTTAGCGGCCGGCAGATCAAGGCGATGTCGACCGAGCAGGTCGCGGCCTTCTCCACCGTCCAGATCGCGGCTCTCAGCACAACGGCCCTCATGGGCCTGACATCGGATCATATCGAGGCACTCAGCGCCGAGCAGATCGAGACCTTCAGCACGACGCAAACCAGCGTTCTCAGCAAGGCCCAGCTGGCGGCGATGGCGGTCGAGGACATCGAATCGTTCTCCACAGCCGACATTGCGGCAACCGCACCTCGCTCAATCGCAGGCTTTTCGACCGCAAGCATCGCCGCACTTTCGACCGATCAGCTTGGCGCACTTTCGACCGGCCAGATCGCCGTTCTGACGACGGCGCAGGTGGCAGCACTGGCGTCCGGACAGATTGCAGAACTCAGCACCAGCCAGATCTCCGCCATGCTGGCGCGGCAGATTTCCGCTCTGTCCTCCGACCAGATCGGGGCTCTGACAACCGACCAGGTGTCGGCAATTGCGACCAAGGGAATTTCCGGATTGTCCACAGAGCAGGTGGCAACCCTGACCGTGGACCAGATCGGCGCCTTTTCAACCAGTCAGACCGCGGCCCTCAGCTCAGCGCAGCTTGCCGTCATGTCGAGCGACGATATCGCCGCGTTTTCAACCGACAACATCGCCGCCATCTCCGTCCGTGCCATTTCAGGGCTCTCCACAGATATCATCACGGAACTGACGACCGCCCAGTTTGCCGCGCTGACGACCAAGCAGATTGCCGCACTTGCGGACAATCAGATCGCAGCGCTGTCCGAAACGCAGATCGCCGACCTCGGCAGCGATCAGCTCGGCGCGCTGACTGCCCGACAGATCAGGGCGCTTTCGAGCGATCAACTCGGCGCGCTGACGACGAGCCAGATCGGGCTTTTGAGCACGAAGGCGCTCAGCGGCCTGGCGTCGGACCAGATCGTGGCGCTCAGCGTCGATCAGGTTCAGGCGCTGACGTCGGAGCAGGTTGCGGTGCTCAACAAGGTCCAGATCGCCGCCATGGCCGCCGACGACATCGGCAGTTTCTCGACCGAGGACATCGCGGCGACCAATCTTCGGGCGATTTCCGGTCTCTCCACGGACAGTATCGCGGCGCTGACCTCCGAGCAGATGGGTGCCCTGACCACAGCGCAGGTCGCGGCGATGACGATGGAGCAGATCGCCGCCTTCACCGACAGCCAGATCGTCGATCTCAGAACCGACCAGATCGCCGCATTGACGGGGCGGCAGGTGGCGGCACTGACGTCGGACCAGATCGGAGCGCTCGACACGGATCAAGTCGTTGCGCTGTCGCTGAAGGCCGTGCCAGGTCTGACCAGCGATCAGATACAGGCTTTGAGCGCCGACCAGATCGCCGCGTTCTCGACCGAGCAGACAGGCGCACTGACCTCCGCGCAGATCGCGGCGATGCTGATGGAGGATATCGAGGCATTCTCGACCGACGATATCGCCGCGATCAGCACCAAAGCGATACCGGGACTTTCGACCGATCACATCGCCGGGCTTGGCAGCGCGCAACTGCTGGCGCTGACGCTGGAGCAGGTCCAGGTGATGAAGCCCGACCAGGTCGAGATCATCATCGCAGCGTACCAGGCGCTTTAGTTCCGAAGCGAAACGGCGCCCGCCATACGAGGTGGCCTCCCTAACCCTTCGCGAGGCCTGATTGCCGTGCGCCACCGCAAACCGACGGTCATTTTGCCCCTCCAGCCCAAAAAGCCCGGTTTTCCGGGCTTTCGGGTTTATAATTGACTGGAGGTCAATATGAACATCAAGAGCCTTCTTATCGGCTCCGCTGCTGCTCTGGCAGTAGTTTCCGGCGCTCAGGCTGCCGACGCAATCGTCGCTGCTGAGCCCGAGCCGATGGAATACGTTCGCGTTTGCGACGCATTCGGCACCGGCTACTTCTACATCCCCGGCACCGAAACCTGCCTCAAGATCGGCGGCTACGTCCGTACGCAGATCGACTTCCGCGGCGAGAACGACTTCCTCGACAGCGGTTACCGCACCAACAGCCGCGCTTACCTCGAGTTCGACGCGAAGTCTGACTCCGAGCTCGGCACCGTCGGCGCTTACGTTGCTCTCGAAGCTGACTCGCGCAGCAACGGCACCAACGCATTCATCGACACCGCTGTCATCACCGTTGGCGGCCTTGAAGTTGGTTACTTCTACAACTTCTGGGACGAAGGTCTGAACGGCGAAACAGATATGTTCGACGGCGGCCCGCTCTCGTCGGTTGGCGCAGCTGGCGTCCTGCCGGGCGGCGACTATGTCGGCGGCAACACGCTGAACGACACGATCCGTTACACCTACAGCTCTGACGCCTTCCTGGTTGCTGCTGCCGTTTCGAACTTCGACTCGGGCACCGGCTGGAAGACCAACGAAGGCGACGACGTCGGCGTTGAAGGCAAGATCGGCGCCACCTTCGGCGGCGTGAACCTGTCGATCAACGGCGGTTACGACTTCGGCTTCGAAGACGGTGCAGTCCGCGCTATGCTCACCGCCGAACTCGGCCCGGGCACTCTCGGCGTTGCTGGTGTATGGTCGTCCGGCGCCAGCCGTTACTGGGACTTCTCGGAATGGTCGATCGCTGCTTCGTACGCCATCAAGGCTACCGAGCGTCTGACGATCACCCCCGGCGCCCAGTACTGGGATAACATCGTTTACGATGCCGATGGTGACTACTTCGGCCCGAGCGCATGGCGCGCAGGTCTGACCTTCGACTACAAGCTGGCTGAAGGCCTGACCACCAAGGCAAGCATCCAGTACACCGACGTCGACGACGCCGACAGCCAGTGGGATGGTTTCCTCCGCCTGCAGCGTTCGTTCTAATCGAACATCGATCCACGAAAGCCCGGTCTCGACCGGGCTTTCTCGTTTCAACACTGGCAGGGCATTATCAATCAGACAGAGGGACGCATGACACGCGTGCCGCTGAAGGGAAATTGTTGCCATCATAATTGTTGTTTACAAAATTAGTTTTCATATATAACTTTTGCTCTGACACTCATGGTGATCAGCCAGGAAGGCTGGACCGATCTGAGGGGAACTGAGTTTGAGCAATGCGTTAATAGACGGCAGACAGGATTTCGAAAGGGACGTCGAGATTCCGGTCTACAATCTGAACTATCACTATGGACAAACGTCCAGGTTCAAGGTCGTCAGGGATACATCCCTCCAGCAGTTGTTTCAGAAGTATGGCGACATCCTCTGGACCAACGGCAGTCACAAATACAATGTGACGAACTTCATCGGGGAGCTGAACGATCTCCTCGTCCCTCGCGAGTTTTCCTCCTTTGACCAGGAGATGCTCGACGCATTGATAGGCGCTCTGCGCAAGCGCGGTAACAGCAACGCAACCATCAATCGGAAGATGGCGGCGCTCAGCAAGTTGCTGCGGAAGGCGCTAAAGATGGGCGACATTCACAGTCTGCCGGAATTCAAACGGCAGAAGGAGAAAGCAGGACGAATCCGCTTCCTCGACCGTGACGAAGAACTCGAACTCTTCTCCACGATCCGGGCGAAGTCGGAAGACTACTACCGGCTCTGTGTTTTCCTCGTGGATACCGGAGCCCGGCTTAGCGAAGGCTTGGGACTGCGCTGGAACGACATCCAGGGATCACGCGTGACCTTCTGGGTGACCAAATCCGGCCGCAGCCGCTCTGTCCCGCTAACGGCCAGAGCACAGAAGGTGATCGAGACGGGCGACAAGCGTCGCGCCGGACCGTTCGCCGGAATAGACCAGCAGAAGTTCCGGATCGCCTGGCACGCCGCCAAGGACGAGATCGGGCTTTCCGACGACAAGGATGTGGTGCCGCACGTGCTGCGTCATACCTGCGCGTCGAGACTGGTCCAGGGTGGCATCGACATCCGCCGCGTGCAGATGTGGCTCGGCCACCAGACGCTCTCGATGACCATGCGCTACGCGCATCTGGCGTCGCACGATCTCGACATGTGCGTTCCGATCCTGGAACGCAGCGTCGACAAGTCGAGCCTCAACTAAACCTCCCTCCCCGGCCTCAGGCAATCAGTTGCTTGAGGTCGGACGAGGCGTCGGCGACGACGGCCGGATCGGCATTTCGGCCCAATTCCAGCAGTTTCTTTCCCGTGACATAGGCCTTGGCGTCGTTGATCGCATCGACGGCGACGAGAATGCCGTCCTTGTAATACCAGATCGACTGACTGCCCTCGCGGGCGCCGGGCCGAACGATGGTCCTGTCATAGCCGAGATTGAAACCGGCGATCTGCAGCTTCACGTCATACTGATCGGACCAGAACCACGGCTTCGGCCTATAAGGGTCGTGTCCGCCCGCAAGGATAGCGGCAATTGCCTCCGCCTGATCGACAGCGTTCTGAACCGATTCGAGCCTGACACGACCGCCATCCCACGGCAGGAGCGCGCAGTCTCCGGCGGCGAAGATGTTCGGGTCCGAAGTGCGCGCGAATTCGTCGACGACGATGCCGTTCATGGTCTCGATGCCGGCCGCCGTGGCGATCGCGTCGTTGGCGCTCGCTCCAATGCCGACGATAACGAGATCGGCATCGATCACCTCGCCGCTCGCCAGTTCTGCGGCCGTTACATGACCATTGACACCCAGCAGGCGCGTCAGCCCCGTCTTCTCGCGGATCGAGACGCCGTGGGCTTCATGGATTGCCCGCATTGCATCGGCGGTCGCCTTTGACGCGACGCGCTGGAGAATGCGTTCGGCCATTTCGATCACGGTCACCTCGAGACCTAGATGCCGCGCGACGGCCGCCCCCTCGAGACCGATGTAACCGCCGCCAATCACGAGAAGCTTGCGACCGGGCTTCATCTCTGCGGCCAGACGATCGGCGTCCTGCTTGTCGCGGACGACATAAACGCCACCGAGCGAACCGCCCATCTCGTCGGGGAGCCGACGGGGTGAGGATCCCGTTGCAATGACCAGCGTGTCGTAATCGAGGCTGCGGCCATCGCCGCAGCGGACCGACTTCGCCTGCCTGTCGATCGCCTCGACAAAGGTCGACAGCCACACCTCGACATTGTTTTCCGGATACCAGTCGGACGTGCGGAACTGCAGTCGATCAAAGCTCATCTCGCCCAGCAGGTATTTCTTGGAGAGAGGCGGTCGCTGGTAGGGATATTCAGCCTCGCCGCCGATGATCGTGATCGGGCGTGCGTCCTTCAAAGCACGCAGTTTCGCCGCAAGCGCGAATCCCGCCTGCCCTGCTCCGATGATCACTAGCCTGCCGGTCACGCCACACTCCTTGATTCACTCGATATCCAAAAGGATTCAAAGGACGATTGCAGCGGTAGCGTGGCCCATGGCTCCCGTCAAGAAACGGAAAAATCAACACGATACCACCGTTCAGCCACCATTCAGGCACGATGTTGTTTCATGACCATCAACAGAACATGAACCCGACGAGGCTGACCCATGGCACTGAACGTTTACGGCACCAGCTATTCCGACATCATCGACGCGTATGACTACGGCGCGGACCTCAACATCTATGCCTATGGCGGCAACGATCGGATCTATATCGGCAGCTATGGCGGCTTCAATTATGTGTCGGCGGGCAGCGGCAACGACCGTGTCTACAACACATTCGAAGGCGGCAACGGCATCTACCTGGGCGACGGTGCGGACGTCTACTACGGTCGTGGCTATTCCACCGCGTCGAGCTATGTCGACACCATCAATGCAGGGACCGGCAACGACACCATCTACGCCGAAACCTATCACAGCATCTATAACGGTGAGTCCGGCAACGACGTGTTCTTCTCCGTCGGCTGGGCGAACACGTTCCACGGCGGCAGCGGCACCGATACGATCAGCTACGAAATCCAGGACGATGACGGCGACCTGCGCGGTTACGGCGTGTACGTCGACCTCTACAAGGGCTTCGCAACGGCTACCGACAAAGAAGACGAGACGCTGATCAGCATCGAAAATGCAGTCGGAACCGGTTATGGCGATACCATCCTCGGGACCGATGGCGCAAACCGCCTCTGGGGCGATGGCGGCAGTGATGTGCTGCGCGGCTACGGCGGCAACGACCGCCTCTACGGCGGATCGGGCAACGACACCCTGTCGGGCGGCGCCAACAATGACCTGCTCGTCGGCGGCTCGGGTCGCGACAGCCTGTCCGGCGGCTCCGGCAGCGACGCCTTCATCTTCACTTCCCTGTCGGACTCGCGTCCCGGCAGCCAGCGTGACACGATCACCGACTTCAGCCGCAGCCAGCATGACTATATCGATCTGTCCGCGATCGATGCGGATACCACACGCGGCGGCAATCAGGCGTTCGATTTCATCGGACGGTCCAGCTTCAGCGGGGACGCGGGCGAATTGCGCTTTTCAGGCGGCGTGCTTTTCGCCGACGTGAACGGCGATGGCGTCTCCGACTTCCAGATCAAGGTTTCCGGTCTCACCTCCATGAGTTCGGGCGATTTCATTCTCTGACAAGGGCAGCGACAAGATCATTCGAAAATGGAATGACCTCAGTCCGTCCGAAGCCGATTATTTTTCCTTAAACACCTTGCATCACAAGGCTTTTCCTCGATCCAAACCTGGTGTAGCTATAGCGTCAAACGCCGTAGCTATTCCGGGAAGGACGAACCCATGAGCGAGCATCACTCAGCAACACCTGAACAGGCCCGCGCCAAGATGGCGCCATTCGACTGGGCCGATCCGTTTATGCTGGAGGATCAGCTCTCCGATGAAGAGCGTATGATTCGCGACACAGCCCGGGCCTACTGCCAGGACAAGCTGATGAGCCGGGTGACCGAGGCAAACCGCCATGAGATCTTTCACCGCGAAATCATGAGCGAGATGGGTGAACTTGGCCTTCTTGGCCCGACGATCCCCGAGGAGTTCGGCGGCGTCGGCGCCAACTACGTATCCTACGGTCTCGTGGCGCGCGAGGTCGAGCGGGTCGATTCGGGCTATCGCTCGGCCATGTCCGTTCAGTCATCACTCGTCATGCACCCGATCTTCGCCTACGGAACGGACGAGCAGCGCGCCCAATACCTGCCGAAGCTCGCTTCGGGCGAATGGGTCGGCTGCTTCGGCCTCACAGAGCCGGACCACGGCTCCGATCCGTCGTCGATGATCACCCGCGCAAAGAAGGTGGATGGCGGCTATCTCGTCTCCGGTGCCAAGAACTGGATCACCAATTCGCCGATCGCAGACGTTGCCGTCGTCTGGGCGAAGTCCGACGCGCACGACAACAAGATCAAGGGTTTCATCCTCGAGCGAGGCATGAAGGGCTTCGAGACGCCGAAAATCGAGGGCAAGTTCTCTCTGCGGGCCTCCGTCACCGGCATGATCCAGATGGACGAGGTGTTCGTGCCGGAGGAGAACCTGCTGCCGCACGTGTCCGGCCTGGCGGGACCTTTCGGCTGCCTCAACCGCGCCCGCTACGGCATCGCCTGGGGGGCCATGGGTGCCGCCGAGTTCTGCTGGCACGCCGCACGCCAATACACGCTCGACCGCAAGCAGTTCGGCAAGCCGCTCGCCGCGACCCAGCTCATCCAGAAGAAGCTCGCCGATATGGAAACGGACATCGCGCTCGGACTCCAGGGATGCCTGCGCCTTGGCAGGCTGTTCGATGAACATCGGGCGCCGGCGGAGCTGATTTCGCTGATGAAGCGCAACAACTGCGGCAAGGCGCTGGATATCGCCCGCGTCTCGCGCGACATGCACGGTGGCAATGGCGTCTCCGACGAATACGGCGTCATCCGCCATGTGATGAACCTGGAAGCCGTGAACACCTACGAGGGCACACATGACATCCATGCGCTGATCCTCGGCCGGGCACAGACCGGTCTTCAGGCGTTCCAGTAAGTCTTCCAAGACATCGGCAAAGACCGCGGCTTCAATCGCCGCGGTCTTTTTTGTTCGTCGCCAGGCTCAGTCGTGGTCCAGCACGAGATGCGGCTTGCCGTTCGAGGTATGGCGGGGCGACACGCCCTTACCGTCAATCGTCGCGTTGACCCTGCTCCGGAAGGCGGAGAAGCTGTCGAAGGTGACGACATCGACCGGCTCATCGAAATGAAGCGTAACCGAGTAGTATTCGCTCTGAGACAGCTTGGACAGGGCGAGCACCTTGCCGCGAAACCGCTGACCCAGATATTCCCCGGTCACGGTCGCACCGACGACAGCCGGCGGCATGGGTGCATTATCATTGCGCTTCGCTTGCGCCGCGATCGTGTTCCAGTCGCGGGCGCCGTGGCTCTTGGCGATCATCTCCAGGGCGGCACTATGCGTTAACGGCGTGCCGGCAGCGGACATCGCGTCGCGCAGCCGTCGTGCCTGGGATTTCAGGTCATCGGTCGTTACATGGGCCATGGTCATGGCAGCCTCCATTTTGGTGGCATGCGTATTCACAATCGGGGGCCCGCATTGCCCCATCGACGCATGCGCGCAACGGGTCTGTCATGAACAAGGAGGACTTCACCAAGGGTTCTCACCCGCGGGCGGCCGGCGCCTCAACCGGCCGCACATATGGGAGCATTACCTCCAGCTGTCAACAGCGCTGGACACTGCGACAGCGCGCCGCGCTTCACTCGGACTTTAACGACCATCTTCAGGTTTCGTCAGGGAAGCTGAGCTATTATGAGACCCTGATAACAAGTCTAGGGAGGGCGCCATGCCCTTGCAGGTTTACAGGGACGCAAAAGACAAGATCCCGCCGGACCAGATTTACGAGAAGTTCACCATCGACCGGCCGGGTCGGATCATCTTCGTCGGCCATCATCTGAGCACGAAAAACAGCATGCGCTGCCTGATCAGGAAGATTTCGCTGCATGGCGCCGAAATCGAGGTCAGCCCGCATGTGCCGGTGCCGAGCAATTTCTTCCTGGAAATCCTCGGCATGCGCGATGAAATCGGTTGCACGGTGATCCGCCGCGAGGCCGAAAAGCTCACCGTCGGCTTCAATATGCTGATCGATCCGGAATACCTGCACCACGTCGTCAGGCTGTCCTTCGAACTGCATAACTGAGCGGCCGGCGGCCCAGCGTACCACGCTGTCCCGCCAGCCGAATGTCAGGCGGCCTTTGCCGCGTTCAGATGCTTTTCAATGTCGTATACCGGCATTTTGACGAGGTCTTTCGGCAATTCCGCGCTCATGGCGTCAATTGCGCCCTGGTTTAGGGACTTGCGGAGGATACCGAGAGCGCCGGGCGGCGCCACCAGGACGTAGCGCTCGATCTCCTTCGAATAGACCTTCGCGTTCAGCATCTCGGCCACGCCCTTCAGAAAATCTTCTTCTGCCTGTGCATGAAACGAGGTTTCTTCCATCGCGCTCCGTCCGGTTCCGTGAGACGCGAAACTCCGCCCGGGCTTGTCGGCTGCAAGTTCACGGTCCGGCTGGTTCGGCTGGTTGTCCTGATCGACAACAGCCAGATTAAGGATTTCTGTGTCGCCTTCATTCCTGAGAAGCAGCAGCTTGGCGCCGTCGCAGACGATCACCCACGATTTCCAGGGTATGTTGAACTTCATGCGTCTCTCCCTTCTGGTTGACGTTGCCTCTCCCTAACGTTTCCAACAGCTTAATCGATCCATGTGGCGACACGGTGATCCGCATCGCGAGATGCGAAAGCCCGCAAAATCAGGAGGAGCTCCGCATTTTTTAAGAAACGCTAAAGCTTTAGCGTTTCCCTTCACCGCAATGGAAGAGTTTTAGGCGAGCCTGAACGTGCACCATCGCGGTCAAACGAGGGAAGACCATGCAAGGCACGCATCTGGCAGCAATCGACTCGGAGATGTACACCCGGAAGTGGGAACGCTTCCATGTGCGACGTCCGGCTCGCATCATGGCGGTCAGCCCCTGCCTGAGCCGCATTTCGATGCGCAATTGCGAGCTTCTCGATATTTCGCAAGGCGGCGCCGGGATCGAGATGTCGACCACGATCGGCCTGACGCAGCATTATTATCTCGAGGTCATCGGCCTTGCCCGACGCATCGGCTGTGCGGAAATCTACCGTAATGGCAGCCGCGTCGGCGTAAAATTCATCGCGCCGATCCCGGAAGACATGCTGCACCGGATCATCCGTGCCGACTTCCTGGAAGGCGACGACATCAGACAGAAACGACCAGGGCCGACGATCGGATTCCCGCCGGGCATGGGCCGGGCGCCACGACGCGACTACTGAAAAATTCTTCCGCGAATACGTCAGGAACGCCCCCCGCGTGAACTTGCGCGGGGGATTTTCCGTCCTATTGTGGGTCGCTTTCGGAACTGCCAGGACCTGCCATGTCGAGTTTTTCGCGCTTCACGCCGTTGATCGCCGCCCTTCCCTCCACTGTCCCCTTCGTCGGCCCCGAAGCCATCGAGCGCAATCGCGGGCTTAAGGTGCAGGCCCGCATCGGCGCCAACGAGAGCGGTTTCGGGCCGGCACCGTCCGTCCTGCAGGCGATCCGCGACCGCGCCGGCGACATCTGGCGATATGCCGATCCGGAGAATTTCGCGCTGAAGCAGGCGCTCGCGGAACATCTCGCTCTCGACCCGTCGAATTTCGCGATCGGTGAGGGCATCGACGACATTCTCGGCCTCATCGTACGGCTGGTCATCGAGCCCGGAATGCCAGTGGTCACCTCGTTCGGCGGCTATCCGACGTTCAACTTTCACGTCAACGGGTTCGGCGGACGGCTGGTGACGACGCCTTACGTCAACGACCGCGAAGACCTCGACGGCCTGCTTGCGGCGGTAAAGCGCGAGAACGCCCCACTCGTCTATTTCGCCAACCCGGACAATCCGATGGGAAGCTGGTGGGATGCCGACAGCATCGTGGCGTTTGCACGCTCTCTTCCGGAAACCACGCTGCTGATCCTCGACGAAGCCTATTCGGAGACGGCACCGCAGGGATCGGTTCCATCGCTTTTAACCCTTATTGACCTGCCGAACGTCATTCGCACGCGCACCTTCTCGAAGGCCTACGGGATGGCCGGGGCGCGCGTCGGTTATGCGATCGGCACGCCCGGCACGGTGTCCGCCTTCGACAAAATCCGCAACCATTTCGGAATGCCGCGCCTGTCGGTCATCGCCGCGCTCGCCGCATTGGAAGACCAGACCTACCTCCAGCAGGTTATCGCGAAGATACATGCATCGCGCGAGCGGATTTCCGCCATCGCCCGCGCCAACGGGCTTGAGCCGCTTCCCTCCGCGACGAATTTCGTGGCGATCGACTGCGGCCGCGACGGCGACCATGCAAAACGCATCGTCGACGGTCTGATGGAGCTTGGCGTTTTCATCCGCATGCCGGGTGTCGCTCCGCTCAACCGCTGCATCCGCGTTTCAACCGGCGTCGATGCCGATATGGCGCTGTTCGAGGCGGCGCTTCCACAGGTGCTGAAAGGCCTCTGAAGGGCTAGCGATGGACAAGCCGAGACTGTTCGGAGCCGATTACAGCGTCTATGTGCGCAGTGCCCGTCTTGCCCTTCACGAAAAGGGCGTGGATCATGACCTTATTTCGGTCGACGTGTTCCCGCCAAGCGGTCCATCCCCCGAACATCTCGTGCGACATCCGTTCGGCAAGATTCCGGTATTCGAGCATGACGGTTTTCGGCTTTACGAGACCGGGGCCATCACCCGCTACATCGATGAGGCCTTTGCCGGACCGGCGTTGCAGCCGTCGGATCCGCAGCCGCGCGCGCGGATGAACCAGGTCATCAGCATTGCCGACGGCTATCTCTATCCACATCTCGTCTGGGGTCTTTATGTCGAACTGGTCTCCAAGGCCGAGGGCGGCGAACTGCCGGATACCGCCCGCCTGGAGCGGGCGCGTGAACTTGCTCCAGTCTGCCTAAAAGCTCTTTCGGACATCGTAGGGTCTAAGGCCTGGTTCGCCGGGGAGAGCCTGTCGCTCGCCGACCTGCACGTCGCACCGATGATCGACTACTTGCTGAAGGTCCCGGAAGGGCGCGACATGTTTGCTGAACATTCGGGGCTTGTTCGCTGGTGGGAACGGATGACGACCCGCGACAGCTTCCGGCAGACGCTGCCGACCATCTGACTATCCCCGCATCGCCCAAAGAAAGAGCCGCGCCGGCCTTGTTCCTGCCGGTCGCGGCTTTCGATGTGTTGGCAATGGCCCCGTCCAAAGGTCCCCCACCACGGTCCCCTCGCAAGAGGGTTCTTCTTCTGCCTCCCAAAGGCGCCCGTCATGGGCGCCCTAGAAACTTGTCTGTGCCTGTCGGCTCAGTGCATCGTCATCCATTCGCGGGCAGCGCGCAGCGCCTCTGCGAGTTCGGATTTCGACATGGTCTGGGCGAGATCGGCGCGAAGCTCGGCGGCGCGGTCGCAGCCCTTGATCGCGGCGATGTTGAGCCACTTGTGCGCGGAGACCAGGTCGACCTGGCAGCCACGGCCGGTCGCATACATGAGGCCCATGTCGCGGAAAACATCAGCCTTGGTCTCGCCACCCATGGTGGCCATTTCGGAATTGTGCATTTCAAAGCGTGCCATTGGTTTTGTCCCTGTTTAGCCTGTTGTCTCGTCTATCCCTGTTTTGCCCCTTGAGGAGCTGCCTTCGAGGTCCTTGTCGTCTTTCGCGACTGTCTTTGAACCTTTTAAGCCCGGCAGGTTTTCCCTGCTCGTTTGATGGACCAACTATGCCAAACAGCTTTCAACGCTCGCTTAAAATGCATGATTAATTTGCTGAAAACAAAGTACAAACCGTTCGTAAACTTCGGATTCCGTTAAGCACTACATTGCCTGCAATTGCGGGAATTCATCGAAAAATTTACGCAATATTCATGCGGCGCCGTAAACCGACTGCTAACCACGAAAAACACTCGCAAAATCCGAAAGCCTTTATTTTCCGGCTTCTTCCACGTTTGCTTCGGTGGAATTTGGTCTGTGAAACCCATTTACCTTTACGTTTGCGTAAGATATTTCTTAACCTCCGGAACGGCCTCGCGGGAGGCGACGCGCGCACCGGAGAGCCGCAAACGGATGACCGGGGCGGCGAGATATGGCTTTCACGGGAGGATCTACTGAAGATGCGAGCAATTCTACTTGCGGCAGCGCTGGTATTCACGGCGGCGAGCGCCCAGTCGGCAGAGCCGATCGTCGGCAACTGGAAAACGGCGAGCGGCGCCACGGCGCAGATCGCGCCCTGCGGCGGCAGCTACTGCGTGACACTCAAGTCCGGCAAACATTCCGGCAAGCAGATCGGCAAGATGGCCGGCAGCGGCGGCACCTACAAGGGAACGATCACCGATCCCGAGGCCGACAAGACCTATTCCGGCTCTGGCAGCGTGTCAGGCAATTCGCTGCAGATGAAGGGATGCGTCATGTCCGTCTTCTGCAAAAGCCAGACCTGGACGCGGCTTTAAGCGACAGCGCGCGCGGAGCGGCAGGGGTACCGGGCCGCGCACGTGAAGGCCACCCGCCTGTTCGCCTGGGGGGGTGGCCTTCTTGTTTCTCGTCGTCAATCGGCGGCGCGATATGCGTCCGGCAGGATGAAGACCTCGTCGGCGCGCGCATAGCCGCCGTCCTTCACTTCCTCGATCAACACCATGGTATGCGGCCTCGCCGCTTCGCTGAAATATTCCACGAGCATATCCGTGGTACGATGGACGATCTCTTCCTTCTGCGTCCTGGTGAGGGCGGCTTCGGGTGTCTTGATATTGACGAAGGGCATGGTCTTTCCTTTCACTTCGTTGCGGGATGAAGCAGGTCTCGGAGGCCTATGCGTTCGAGCAGTTGCGCACGGACGCGATCGGCGACGCCATTGACGATCTCGGCGCCATCCTCCGACGGATCGACGTGGACACGGAACGGACGTTTGCCGTGCGGCATGGCGACAATCTCCACAACGGCACGTGCAACCGACTCGGGATCGGCATCGGCCGGCTCCAGGCTCGCTAGGCCTTCGAGCGCCGTCTTGTCGACCCCTGCATAGGGGCCGTTCCAATAGGCGTCGGCACGGACGCCATCGGCCGGCTGCATCGCATGGGCGAAGTGGTTCGTTCCCTTGGTGAAGGCGCCCGGTACGACGATCGTCGTCTCGATACCGAAGCGCGCCAGTTCCAGCGCGTAGCTCTGCGCCAGCGCATCCATGCCGGCCTTCGCGGCGAAATAGGCGGCGAGGAACGGCGGCGTGCCGCCGCGGGTGCTGCTGGAGCCGATCCACACGACCAGTCCCTTGCCGCGGTTCCTCATGGACGGAAGTGCCGCACGATTGATGCGGTGGGCGCCCACGACATTGACGTCGTAGAGCCGGGACAGTTGTTCCGGTGTGAAGGCTTCCGTAGGGCCAAAACCCATATGGCCGGCATTGTGGATCAGAACATCAAGACCGCCGGCCTCTTCAGTAATCCGCGCAATTGCCGTCTCAGTCGAATGATCCGACGTCACATTGAGTTCGATCGGCAGCAGTTTCAGGTTCTCGGCGGCGACCAGCGCCTCGATTTCCGCGACGGGTTTGCCGTCGTGGGCCTTCAGGTCCCGCATCGAGGCGTAGACCCGGTGACCGGCGCGGGCAAGCGTGCGGGCCATCATCGCGCCGAAGCCGCTCGACGCGCCGGTAATCAGAATCGTCTTTTCCATGGCTACCTCCCTCACACCACGCCGCCATTGGCGCGGATGACCTGGCCGTTGACCCAGCCGCCATCCGGACCGGCGAGGAAAGACACGACGTTGGCGATGTCCTCCGGCTGGCCAAGGCGCTTCAGCGGGTTCATGCCGATGATGGTCTTCACAAGGTCCTCGGGCTTGCCGGTCATGAACAGATCCGTCTCGACCGGTCCCGGAGCCACCGCATTGACGGTGATGCCTTTCGGGCCAAGTTCCTTGGCGAGGATATGGGTGATTGCCTCCACGCCGGCCTTGGTGGCGGCGTAGACACCGTAGGTCGGCTGGTAGAGACCGACGACGCTGGAGGAGAAATTGACGATGCGACCGCCCTGCCGCAGCCGCTTGGCCGCCTCGCGCGCGCCGCGGAAGACGCCGCCGAGATTGATGGAGACCTGCCGCTCGAAGTCCTCGTCCGCCGTTTCGGCGATCGGGGAGAGTTGCATGATGCCGGCATTGTTGACCAGGACATCGACGCCGCCGAAGGCCTGTTCCCCTGCGTCGAAGAGAGTTTTCAATCCCTCGGGGGATCCGATATCGGCCTGGACGGCAACCGCGCGTCCACCGGCGGCGTGAATATCGGCCACCACCGCCTCGGCGGCATCGGCGCCACGTGCATAGTTGACGATGACCGCAAACCCGTCACGCGCAAGGCGTTTGGCAATGGCGGCACCAATCCCCTTCGACGAGCCCGTGACGATGGCGGTTTTGGGTGTGTCTGACATGATTTTGTCCTTTCCGTTGGTGTCTGGACATAAAATGTCGTGTCGCTCTCTGAAAACAATCATCCAGTAATTGACATCTCAATTCGTCTGTGACGAACAATTACCATGGACCGTCTCGACCGCATGACCCTCTTTGTCCGCGTCGTGGACCGCCGGAGTTTTTCGGCGGCGGCCACCGATCTCGGGCTCTCCCGCTCGACGGCGACGGAAGCGATCAAGCGTCTCGAAGCCGATCTCGGCGTTCGATTGCTTGAGCGCACGACGCGGCATGTGACGACCACGCTGGAGGGACGGACCTATTATGAGCGCTGCGTCGCGATCCTGTCGGAGGTCGAGGAGGCCGATAACGCGTTTCGCGATGCGCGCCCGCGTGGCCTGCTGCGGATTGATGCCCACCCGCTGCTGACACGTACTTTCCTGCTGCCGCACCTGCCGGAATTCCTTTCGCGCTATCCGGAACTCGATTTGCATATCGGCCAGGGCGATCGGCTGGTCGATCTGGTGCGGGAGGGTGTGGATTGCGTGATCCGCGCGGGAGACCTGCCGGACAGCGGCATGATCGCCAGGCGGCTGGCGACGATCACGGAGATCACCTGCGCCAGTCGCGGCTACCTGGAAACATATGGCCTGCCGAAACGTCCGGATGATCTCGCCAGCCATCTCTGCGTCGGCTTCGTGTCTTCCCGCACGGGCGAGGTCATGCCGCTGGAGTTCATGGAGGCCGGGAAGGTCAGGCTGGTCCCTGTAAAAAGCCGCGTGACAGTGAATAATTCCGACACGATGAGCGACCTCGCCCGCCTCGGTTTCGGCCTCATCCAGGCGCCGCGCTACCGGCTCCAGCGCGACCTTGCCGATGGCAGCCTGGTGGAGGTGATGATCGACTACCCACCCTCGCCCACGCCGCTGACCGCGCTCTACCCGCAGAACCGCCAGACATCCGCCCGGGTGCGTGTTTTCCTCGACTGGGTTGCCGGCATCTTTGCCGCCGCCGATCTCTGAACCGACTGTCACCTCCGACTACGTCAAGTCGGGGTGGCCGGACAAATGGTCAATGAGGAAAGATACGAAGGACTTCACCTTCATGGCTATATGGCGGTTGGCGGGATAGACGGCGTGGACGGGGATTGTCGTGATCGACCACTCCGGCAGGACCGCCACCAGCTTTCCCTCCCTGATCGCGGGCCCGACCACGAAGGCGGGTTCCAGCACGATGCCAGCGCCGGCCACCGCCGCCGCAAACAGGGTGCGACCGTCATTGCATTCCAGCCTCGGCAGCACCGGTACACGCAGACTTGTCTCCCCACGGCTGAAGTGCCACACCCTTCCCCATCTGAGCTTCGAGAAGTGCAGGCATGCATGCTTCGTCAAATCGTTTGGATGGCTGGGCACCCCATGACGCGCGAGATAATCGGGGGCAGCGCACACGACAACCGGTGACGATCCAATCTGCCGCGTGATGACATTTGGCTCCAGGGATATTGTCCCGCGAATAGCCAGATCGAAGTTCTCCTCCACCAGGTTGACGGTGTCGAGTGACAGGTCGAGATCGATAGAAAGCCCGGGATTGAGCTTCAGAAACGCCGCGACGGCGGGCGCGACGTGATCCGGCCCCAGATCCGGCGCTGTGGAGATCCTCATCCGTCCCACCGCTTCCTGCTGGAACGACGCGGCCGCACGTTCCGCTTCCCTGATCTGCGGCAGGACACCGCTCAGCGCCTGTAGGTACGCCGTCCCGGCTTCCGTCAATGACACGGCGCGCGTCGTGCGTTGCAACAGCCGGGTGCCCAACCGCGTTTCGAGGTCGTGTATCTGCGCACTGACCGTCGCGCGCGACATCTGCAGCTCTTCCGCCGCCTTCGTAAAACTCAGGCTTTGGGCCACACTCAGGAACGCGGCGATACCCGAGAGGGGGTCGATAGTCTTCATGGTAGATTATCCGAACAGTGATGCGTGATCATTGATCTTATCAAGTCCCCCGATTTTGGCTAGGTAAGCGTCACCCGACGACGACGGCCGCGTCGACCGGCGCGAGCAAGTCTCGCGATGTGAAGATTGCTTATCCTATCCCCCATCAGAGTGTGTCGCCTTGGCGGCACCGGTTATCAGAGGTTTTCGCCATGTCCGACAACGGTCGCTGGTTTATGAATGCATATCTCAACATCCTGCTCTCGCAGACGGAAAGCGCCGCAGGCGTTTCGCTGATAGAGCATGACATGCTTGGCGGTTTCTTCGTTCCGCCTCACGTCCACCACCACGAAGACGAGACTTTCTACATTCTCGAAGGCTCGTTCCGCTTCATGCTCGATGGACAGATCTCGGAACTGGCGAGCGGCGCAACGCTGCACGTCAAGGGCGGCAGGACGCACGCCTTCAAGGTGCTGTCACCGCGTGGCCGCTTTCTCACGATCACCAACGGGCGCTTCGAAAGCATGGTCCGCGAAGCGTCTGTTGCAGCCGAACGCCCTGAAATCCCTCCGCAGGTGCCATTCGCACCCGAAGATCAGCAGAGGCTCTTCGCGCTCTGCAATCGTAACGGCATCGAATTCGTCGGACCGCCGATCGACTGAGATCAGGCAACGGCGGACGCACGGACGGCGTGCGTCCCGCCCTCTCGCCGAACACCCTTCAAATAGCCATGGTTGATTGAGATTCACGTCATGTTCGATTTAAATTTCTGGTTCTCCCGTGGGAACCCCGTCCCCCTTGCTCGTCCTTTTCCACGGCGCGTCAGCAGCTATTCCGCTGCGGCAGCCACCCCACCCACCTTGCGGGTTCGGTTCTATCCGCGCGACGGGTCCGTGTTTCTGAACGACGAATACCTGATCAGGGGCGTGGCCGGTCGGCTTTTCCGGCACTTCCTCCAAGCGTTCACCGAAAGCGGCACAACGGACTTCTTCAACAAGGAAATCCGTCGTCATCAATCGCTGCTTCTTCCGGACTACAAGGATAATCTGGAGACGAGGCTCATTCTCCTGACGCGTCGCCTGGACGAGCGGCGAGGGAATATTCGGCTCGAGCGTCCCGAACGTGGCCGCGTCCGCCTTGTCGTCGACAGGAGCGTGCGGCTGCTTGTGAGCGACCACGACTAGGGTCGCCCATGCCGGTGATCAGAGATCTTCGGCAGAGGAGTCGAAAAACCGCGACAGTTCCGCTGCGAGTAAGTCCGGAGCCTCCTCGGCCATGTGGTGGCCGCTGTCGATACCTGTACCGGTCAGATCGCCCTTGACCCAGGGACGCCAGATCGAGAGAACATCGCCATAGAGCTCTTCCAGATCGTCCCTGCGCGACCACAACACATGCACGGGACACTGGATCTTCCGTCCGAGCCGGCGGTCTTCCTGATCATGGAGAGGATCGACACGAAGGCCGGCGCGGTAGTCGCCGAGCATCCCGCGAACCACCGACGGATCGCGGGTCGCCGCGCAAAAGTCCTGATAGTTTTCCTCGCCCATGGCCTCCGTGTGTCCGCCGTACCAGCGTTCCGGATCGGCCAGGATCGCGCGCTCGGCCTTGTCGACCTGAGCGTAGAAGAACCAGTGCCACCAGCGGGAAGCGAACTGGGCGTCGCAGCGCTCGAGCGCGTCCAAAATCGGCACGCCGTCGAGCGCCGCGAACTTCTGCACCCGATCCGGGTGGTCCATCGCCGTGCGGAAGGCCGTATAACAGCCTCTGTCGTGACCGGCGATGCTGAAGTGCTCAAAGCCCAGTTTCTCCATCAGCGCCACGCAGTCGCGCGCCTTTGCCCGCTTGGAGGAGGCGTGATCGTCATCGGGATCGGGTTTGGCCGACATGCCGAAGCCGCGCAGATCCGGACAGATCACCGTGAAGCTTTCGGCCAACAGGGGTGCTACCCGATACCACGTCGTATGCGTCCGTGGATGACCGTGAAGGAGGAGAACCGGCGGACCGGCCCCACCATGGCGAACACGCAAAGTCGTCTCGGGAAGGTCTATCATCTCCAGCTTGAAGGTGTCGAACATCATCCGTCCCCGGCTCTTTCATGGCAACCGATGAACGGTCGGACTTGATCTTCGTTCCCGAGACCGCCTGCGGGAGGCCGTTAACAACCCTGAACGCCAAATGAACTCCCGTCTCAGAGAAGGTTCAGCCGGGATCCTTCATAACGTCATCATCGATCCACCGATTAAGACGACGGGACGGGCAACATGGCAAAGATCGCACGGCGACTGACGATCCTCACGCTGACGATGACGATCTTTGCCTTCACGGTCTCCGCCCTCGTCAACCGGGAGACGCGCGGCCTTTCCGCCGCAGTCCACTGCCCGCTCACATCATCGCTCTCGTGCCTTGCGGCACTGTGAACGACACGACCGAAGAAGGAACAAGACGATGACCGCAACGATCCGCTCCGCCGCCGCCTCCAGTCTCCGGCTCCTGCTGCTCGCCGGCATCATGCTCGGCCCGGTCGCAGCCCTCGCCATCGCCAAGTCCGACGTGATCGCGATGGAGAAGCGCGGCGCCGGCCTCGTTCTCTTCGTCAGCCTCCAGCGCCAGTCGATGAGCTGAGCCCTCGCGATTTTCAGGGCTTTCGGGGCGAAACTGTCGCCGCATATCGCTCCGGGAGAGGAAAACGGTCGCTTCGGCGGCCGTTTTTCGCTTCTCGGCCGTCGTTTGCTTGTCAAAAGCTTCCATATATAATGGCGCATGGACAAGCGAATCTCTCCCCTCACCCCCGTCAATTTCATATGCCCCGAGCCGTTCGAGCCTCAGGTCTTCGATGACCCGAAGGCCGCAGTCGAAACGCTTGCGAGCCTCTACGAGCGCAATACGACCTTCCTGATCGATGCGTTTTCCTCGCTGGCGAAGGGCGCCCCGGTCACCGGACGCTACCGTGCCTTCTACCCGCAGGTCGGCATCGAAACGACGAGTTTCGGCCATGTCGACACCCGCCTTTCCTACGGCCATGTCACCGCGCCCGGCCTCTATACGACCACCGTCACCCGGCCCCAGCTTTTCCGCCACTATCTTGTCGAGCAGCTCGGCCACCTGATGCGCAACCATCAGGTTCCGGTGGTCGTGTCACAGTCGGAAACGCCGATCCCGCTGCATTTCGCCTTCGCCGAGGGCGCGCATGTGGAGGCTGAGGCGACCGGCCTCGTCGACATGCAGTTGCGCGACGTGTTCGATACGCCGGACCTGACCGTCACGGATGACGAGATCGCCAACGGCGAATACGAGCCGCGTCCCGGCGAACCGCACCCGCTTGCGCCGTTCACCGCGCAGCGCATCGACTATTCGCTGGCCCGATTGTCGCACTACACGGCGACCAGCGCCGCGCATTTCCAGAATTTCGTGCTGTTCACGAACTACCAGTTCTATGTCGACGAATTCTGCAACTATGCCCGCAAGCTGATGGCGGAAGGCGGCGGTGGCTACACCGAATTCGTCGAGCCCGGCAACATCATCACGCCGGCGGGCGCGAGCGCGCCAGACAGCGGCACGCCGCTCGGACGCCTGCCGCAGATGCCGGCCTATCACCTCAAGATGCGCGGCCACGGCGGCATCACCATGGTCAATATCGGCGTCGGTCCTTCGAACGCCAAGACGATCACCGACCATATCGCGGTGCTCAGACCGCATGCCTGGCTGATGCTCGGCCACTGCGCCGGCCTGCGCAACAGCCAGCGGCTTGGCGACTATGTCCTGGCGCACGCCTATATGCGCGAGGACCACGTTCTCGACGACGACCTGCCGGTCTGGGTGCCGATCCCGGCGCTTGCGGAAGTGCAGCTCGCGCTTGAGGATGCGGTCGAGGAAATCACGGGCTACGAGGGCTTCGAGCTCAAGCGGATCATGCGCACAGGCACGGTCGCCACGATCGACAACCGCAACTGGGAACTGCGCGACATGCGTGGCCCGGTCAAGCGCCTCTCCCAGGCGCGCGCCATCGCGCTCGACATGGAATCGGCAACCATCGCCGCCAACGGCTTCCGATTCCGCGTTCCCTACGGCACGCTGCTCTGCGTCTCCGACAAACCGCTGCACGGCGAGCTGAAACTTCCGGGCATGGCGACGGCCTTCTACAAGACACAGGTCAGCCAGCATTTGCAGATCGGGATCAGGGCCCTGCAGAAACTCTCGGAAATGCCGACGGAGAAGCTTCACTCCCGCAAGCTGCGCAGCTTCTACGAGACGGCATTCCAATAAATTGACGGCGATCCCGCAGGATCGCCGTCAAACCGCTTAACCTTGCCGCCAGCCAGTCACCTTCGAGCCACCGAACAGCGCTTCGGATGGCATCTGGAAGATGAAATAGGGATTGAGCAGCGGCAGGGTACTGACCTCGTCCAGCCGGCGAAGCTGGTCGTCGGCGAAGGTGATGTCAAGCGACGCGATGTTCTGGGTCAGTTGCTCAACACGGCTCGCTCCGATCAGGACGGACGAGACGCCTTTCCGCTTGGTAACCCAAGCGAGCGCCACCTCCGCAGGGGAGCGGCCCAATTCGCCGGCGATCTCCTTCACAACGTCAACAATATTGAAATTGCGCTCGGTAAAGAGTATGCCACCATAGGGGTTGTCGCCGTTCAGGCGACCGTCGCTATCGTTCTCGGTAACCTCGCCGTCCTTGTTGGGAAGCTCGGTCGCCCGGCTGGCATGATCCAGCATGTCACGGCCGTATTTCCCGGTCAGAAGACCAAAGGCCAGCGGGCTCCAAGGCACCAGACCCATCGCCAATTCTTCGCCGGCGGGAAGGACTTCCAGCTCGACGCCACGCTCGATCAGCGAGTAGGAATATTGCAAGCCGACCGGTGCCGGGAGCCCATGGGCGGCGGCTAGGGTTGCGACCTTCGACACGTACCAGGCCGGCGTGTTGGAGAAGCCATAGTGCAGGATCTTGCCGGATCGCAGGGCGGTCGCCAGCGTATCGATAACTTCTTCGGCGGGCGTGACGCGGTCCCAGACGTGCATCCAGTACATGTCGATGTAGTCGGTCTTCAGGCGTTTCAGGGAGCCTTCGATCCCGAGCCGAATGTTCTTTGCGCCGTTTCCGCCCCAGAGTGGCGTCCCCTCACCACGCGGGAAGCCTGACTTGGTTGCGATGATCAACCGGTCGCGCTGGCCACTGTGGGCGACGAAATCGCCCAGCATGTCCTCGCTGCGACCGGCGGAATAAATATCGGCGGTGTCGATGAAGTTGCCGCCGGCTCCCACATAGGCATCGAAAAGAGCACGCGCCGTCTTTTCGCCGGCCCCCCATCGCCCGGCTCCGAAGGTCATGGTGCCAAGAGCCAGCGGGCTGACGATAAGACCGGATCGGCCAAGTGTGCGATATTGGGTGAGGCTCATGTGGTCGCTCCTTTTATTGAGTGAGGACAGAAGTTAGTGCGCCCGTGTGCTCGGGATTAGCGCTTGCCGGCCGTATGGGTTTGTGAGAAATTTGCATGAATGGAGCGCAACGAACTCAACGATCTTCTGGCATTCGCCACCGTCGCGCGGGAATGCAGCTTCACGAAGGCTGCCGCCAGGCTTGGAATTTCCGCTTCGGCGCTCAGCCATGCCATGAGAAATCTAGAGCAGCGGCTCGACGTCCGACTACTGGCGCGCACAACGCGCAGCGTAGCGCCAACCGAGGCCGGTGAACGGTTGCTCCACTCGATCAACCCGGCGCTGGCGAGTATCGAGGATGGGCTCGCCGCGCTGTCCCATTGGCGCGACAGCGTCTCCGGAACCGTGCGGATCACCGCTTCGACCTATGCGGCGCAGACGGTGCTGATGCGGAAACTGCCGCGTTTCCTGCTCGACCACCCGGACGTGAAGGTGGAGGTAAACGTCGAGGATCGTCTGGCGGACATCGTCGCCGAGGGCTTCGATGCCGGCATCCGTTTTCATATGTCCGTCGACAAGGACATGATCGCGATCCCGATCGGTCCGCCGCTGCGCACTATTGTCGTCGGCACGCCCGGCTATTTCGAACGGCACCCACCACCCAGGACGCCGGCCGATCTGTCAAACCATGTCTGCGTGAACTTCCGCATGAAGAGCGGCGCGCTTATGGCGTGGGACATGGACGAGGGCGGCCGTGAATTTCGCGTGCGCACCACCGGCCAATTCGTTGCAAACGATGGCGGCCTGATGGCGGCGGTCGTTCGCGCCGGCGCGGGACTGGGCTACATGATGGAAGAAGAGGTCGCAGACGACATCGCGGCCGGGCGGTTGGTGCAGGTGCTCGACGCCTGGTGCCTGCCCTTTCCCGGCCTTCACCTCTATCATCCGAGCCGACGACAATCGCCGCCGGCTCTGCGTGCGCTGATCGCCGCCCTGAGGGAGTAACCCGACCGTTCAGGCCTCGATGATCACCGGTTCACAGCGGACCGGGAAGTTCACCGAATTGGCGATGAAGCACTTCTCATGCGCATCCTCGTGCAGTTCGCGGGCTATGTCCGGATAGGTGCCGGCCTTGATCGTCACGCGTGGCTTCAGCACCACGTCGGTGAATCGGCCGCTGCCCTCCTCGTCCATCTCCATCACCCCCTCGGCATTGTCCTCGTACTCCATGACGACGACACCGGAGACGGCGCAGAAATGCAGATACCAGAGCTTGTGACAGGCAGAGAGCGAAGCGAGGAACATGTCTTCGGGGTTCCACCGCGCCGGGTCGCCGCGGAACGCGGCATCGGAAGATGCCTCGATATCCGGCTTGCCCGCAGCCGAGATGACATGATCGCGACTGTAGGCCCTATAACCTGACGTGCCGGTACCAAGGTTGCCCTTCCACCGCACGGTGACCCTGTATTCGTGCTTGCGTTCAGACATGGCGTTTCTCCCGGTGCTGAGTCCTTTTTTCAAACCATAGGTCAAGCCGCCCGCCCTCTCCAAGACAAGGTCGGCGTGGAACGGAAAAACTTCTCACCTGCGCTTGAAAAGATAACATTAAGATATATCTTAGATGCAGTTTAAAGCGAACGGAGATAGACATGAGACATTTTCATTGTGGCGATGCCCGCCACCAGCAATTTCGGGAGGCGATTCATGCCATGCGCAGCGGTTTCCTCGGCGGCCCCTTTGGCGGCGGACCACGCGGACGCGGCGAGCGCCGGCGGATGTTCGAAGGGGGTGAGCTTCGCCTGGTCCTGCTGAAACTGATCGAGGAACAGCCGCGGCATGGCTACGACCTGATCCGCGAGATCGAGAGCAGGACCGGCGGCGCCTATGCACCGAGCCCCGGCGTCGTCTATCCGACGATGACGCTGCTGATCGACATGGGGCTTGCCGACGAACAGCAGTCCGACGGGCCGCGCAAGCTGCTCGCCATCACCGAGGCCGGACGGCAGCATCTGGTGGAGCGTGCGGATGAGGTCCACACGGCAATGGCTCGCCTCGCGGCCTTGGCGAAGGTGACAGAACGCACCGACGCTGCGCCGGTCCGCCGGGCGATGCAGAACCTGAAGACGGCGCTCCACGAACGCCTGTCCCAGGATGGCGTGACGCGGGATATCCAGCTCGAGGTCGCCCGCATTCTCGACGAGGCCGTCGGCAAGATCGAGAGGCTCTGATCATGACCAAGGCGATCGCGACCGTGCCGACCGAAAACGGCTGGAAATATCTGCAGCAACTCTGCAAGCACTGGGCCCACAAGCTCGACGTTGAGTTGGAAGAGCCGAGGGGCATCGTAAAATTCCTCGAGGCGACGGCCGTGATGACGGCGGATGCCGGTGCCCTCACCGTCGAACTCGAAGCGGTCTCCGCTGAGGTGCTGGAGCGGATGAAGGGCGTGGTGTCGAGCCACCTCGACCGCTTCGCCTTCCGCGAGGCACCGCTGCCATTAGATTGGAAGGCGGCTTAAATCCGCCAGATGAAACCGGGAGCGCCCTTCCGATGAAGGACGCTCCGACTCCGCAAAACCACTGCCGACAGGTCACAGACCGGCAAAGAACGCGCCATATCGGGCGTGTTCCATATCCTTGCCAAGAGCAGCCGCTTCCTCGTCGCGCCCAAGCTCCCGCAAGACGGACTGTCTGGCGACATAAAAAGGCTTGAAGCCCGGATCGACAGCGATCGCTTCCGCGAGGGCGTCGTCGGCCGCATGAAGGTCGCTTTCCCGCCGCAACACCTCAGCTCTGGCGGCATGAACGGCCGCGCTATCGGGGTCCGCCTCTATCGCCTGCCTCACGAGGTCCCTTGCCTCGGCTCTCGTTCCGCCATTCCGGAGCACAGCCATCGCCCGTGTGACCAGCACCTCCGCGCGAAGCGCCGCGTCGTCGTTGTCGGACAGCGACTGCAGTATGTCCTGGGCGCGCACGGCATTGGCCACCCCCGGATAGGGAGAGAGCAGGACCTGCGCGAGATAGAGCTCGGCCCAACCGTCACCCTTTTCCGCAGCCGCCTCAAAGGCCGCAACCGCCTTGCCGGCATCCTGTTCGACGCCGAAAAGGCCATCACGATAAAAGACGCCAAGCCGCGTCAGCGCATAGTCGATACCGGCCGCAGCAGCGCGCTTGTAGGCCTCCACCATTTCGGAGGGATCTTTTGACAGGTCCGGATTGTGCTCCAGCAACCAGGCGAGATTGCCCACGGCCGAGATATAATCGGCGGCTGCGGCCTTGCGGTACCATTCAAGTGCCTTTGCCGGATCCGCAGACACTCCCAATCCGTTCTCGTAGAGGACGGCGATATTGTTGTCGGCCACGGCATAACCGGCGGCCGATGCCTTGAGGTAGGACTGCATCGCCTTCGCATAATCCTGTTCGAGCCCGCCCAGCGCATCCTCGTGGAAGATACCGAGTTCGATGTCCGCCAGGGCATAACCGCCGGCCGATGCCTGCTCGAGAAGCTGGCGGGCCCGTTTATAGTTGCCGAGCTTTTCCTCGGTCCGCCCGAGCTGAAACGCAAGACGCGCATTCATAGGATCGGCGGCTAACGCCGGCTCGCAGGCCTCTTTCGCCTTCAGTCCGTCCACTTGCCCCAGAGGAATACCGGCGGCGCCTAGATCACGGTCGTTCGGGCTTGCCGCAAAGCGATCGCACAGAGCGGCGACATCGCCGGCAACGGCTTGCGAGCCGAGCGGCAAAACGGCGACGGTGACCAGCAAAGACAGGATCAGCATTCTCATCGGATCTCCCCTTCCGCCCCAAAATGGATGGAGCGGGATATAGCCCTGGCGTCCAAATTCGCCTAAGCAGGGTGTCCCTTTCGGCTGCGCAGCCTTGCGTCTGCGTCCCGAAGTTCAGATATCGACCGCTGGGAGGAGGACGATGCGACCAGGACTCGTCGCGACACAGCGCTTTTCCACCGATGCTCATGCAGCCGAGGATCGGTTCGACGCCTTCCGCGCCCGGATCGGGACCATGTTCGACATGGAAGCGCTTCAGCGCGAGGATAGTCAGTCTTTCTCCGGGGAAATCGTCAGCCTGCATCTCGGTTCGATGCTTGTCAGTTCGATGGAAAGCCGGAGCTTTCGCCACAGCCGGTCCCGCAGGCGCACCCTGAAAGACTTCCTCGATCATCTGCTGATCAGGGTCGATCTCGACGACATGAAGAGACCGGCCTCCCTGCGCATCATCGATCTGGCGCAAGTGACCGAGGAGAGCATCACGCCGGGCCGCAACCTGTCTCTCGTGGTGCCGCGTCGCATGCTTGGAAGCGACAGCGGGCGTCTGAGCGACTTTCATGCGCTGTCGCTCAACCACGGCTCGGCCATGGTTCTTGCGGATCATGTCGCGGCGCTGATGCGGCACGGGCCCAATCTCGATGCGGGATCGATCGAGTCCATCACGGCACTGACCCCCACCGTCATTGCAGCCTGCCTCAACCCTGCGGAGCGCCACGCAGCACTCGCCAGCGGCGGCTTGAACCTCGTCGCGCTCGACAAGGCCAGGGCGTTCATCAATGCCAACCTCCACAATCCCAAACTCGATCCCGACTATGTCGCGCGCTCCATCGGTATCTCCCGCTCCGTGCTCTACCGTCTGTTCGAACCGCGCGGCGGTGTCGCGAGCTGCATCCGGGAGGCAAGGCTTCGGGAGGCCGCCAGGATGCTGTCACGAGAACCGCAGCTGCGACTGGGCGAGATCAGCGATGCACTGTGCTTTTCCAGCGAAGCTCAGTTCAGCCGTGCCTTCCGGACGCTGTTCGACTGCTCGCCAAGCGAAGCCCGCCACGCGTGGGCAAGCGGCGGACGGGACCGGTCGACCCTGCTGACGGCGTCGTCCGATCGGCCCGTCTTCGACCGCTGGCTGGCCGTACTGTAGGGGACGCGCCAACGCCTCATGCCCGGCTGCTGCATCACTGCTCCACGCGGGTGGTCAGACAACCGGACATGGGCTAGTCTCCGTTCAACGGAAGGAGCCCCCCATGACCGACACCCTTATCATCCCCGACCTCCGCGGCAAGGCCGTGCTGATCACAGGCGCGTCGAGCGGGATCGGCGCGGCGCTTGCCTATGCGTTTGCGGCGCAAGGCGCTCTCATAGGCCTGCACTACAACTCGAACACGGAAGCGGCGCATGCGATCGCGCGGGATATCGAGCAGGCTGGCGGCGCTGTCGTGCTGGCGCAGGGCGATGCGGCGATTTCGGACAAGATGGTGGCGGCGGTCGAGAAGGTCGCGAAGACCTTCGGACGGCTTGATGGCGTCATCAACAATGCCGGCAGCATGATCGCGCGCGTGCTCTACGAGGAGATGACCGACGAGCACTACGACAAGGTCATGGACGTCAACGCGCGCTCGGTGATCTCGACCAGCCGCGCGGCCCTGCCCTACCTGAAAAAACAAGGCGGCTTTATCACCAACACGACCTCGGTCGCGGCGCGCACGGGCGGCACGGCCGGCTCCGGCGTCTATGGTTCGTCCAAGGCGTTCGTCGCGGCGGTGACCAAGGGCATGGCGCTGGAATTCGGCAAGCACAAGATCCGCGTCAACGCCGTGGCGCCCGGCGTCATGACCACGCCATTCCAGGACAAGTACGCCCTGCCCGGCCAGCTTGATTCCGTCGCGGGAAGCGTGCCGCTGCAACGGACGGGAACGGCGCAGGATTGCGTCGGCGCCTATCTCTTCCTGGCGTCGGACATGCTCTCGGGCTACGTCACCGGGCAGACGATCGACGTCAATGGCGGGCAGATCATGCCGTGAGGCATACGAATGATCATACCCAGTTCAGGTAGTTGATGAGCACGTCGGTGTAGAACAGCATCATCACCATTCATGACGCAGCTTTCGCTGGAATGCGAGGCCGTTAAGCTCGCCATTCCAAAGACCAAAGGCGTCGCGGACGGTTTCGGTCCTCTCTTTACTGAGCAATTCATCGACTGCTGCGCGGATAAGCGCGGCGCGGGACACTTTGCGTTCGCTCGCAAGCCTATCGAGCCCGTCCAGATGGGACCGCGGAATATCGACACGTATTCTCATGGCGACCCTCAGGTGAGACCGCCACTATATAACACATATTATTGAGCAACGCGGCTCAGATGCGTCTCCCAATCGGGAGACGCGCCTTCGAACGAGAGCTATTCCCGGTGATTGTCCTTCAGCCAGTCGAGGCCCTTGTGCAGGGTCTCGACAGCCTGGTCGATCTCGGAGTGCGAGATGATCAGCGGCGGGGAGAACAGCATGCGGTCGCCGGTGGCGCGCAGGATGACGCCGGCGTCGACGCACTGGTTGCGCACCAGCGTCCCGATATCGTCGGGTTTGGCATAGCGGCGGCGAGTCGACTTGTCGGCGGCGATCTGGACGGCGGCCATCAGGCCCACGCTGACCACCTCGCCGACGAGGTCGTGGTCGGCCAGCGAGGCGAGCGCCTTGGCGAGATACGGACCGGCATCGTCACGCACGCGCTCGACCAGTCCCTCTTCTTCGATGATGCGGAGGTTTTCCAGCGCGGCCGCCGCGGCAACCGGGTGACCGGAATAGGTGTAACCGTGGTAGAAATCGCCGAGTTCCTCGACCATGACCTTGGCAACCCGTTCCGAGATAAGCACGCCGCCGATTGGAAGGTAGCCGGATGACAAACCCTTGGCGATCGGCGCGAGGTCCGGCTCGAAATCGTAGTACTGGTGGCCGAACCAGGTGCCGAGCCGGCCGAAGCCGCTGATCACTTCGTCGGCGACCAGCAGGATCTTGTACTTTGCGGCGATGCGCTTGATTTCCGGCCAGTAGGTCGACGGCGGCACGATGACGCCGCCGGCGCCCTGAATCGGCTCCGCGACGAAGGCGGCGACATTGTCCTCGCCGAGTTCGAGGATCTTATCCTCCAGTTCCTTCGCGACCTTGAGGCCAAATGCTTCCGGCGACAGGTCGCCGCCCTCGGCATACCAGTAGGGTTGGCCGATGTGGTGGATGCCGTCGATCGGCAGGTTGCCCTGTTCATGCATCCACTTCATGCCGCCAAGCGAGGCGCCGGCGACGGTGGAGCCGTGATAGGCATTCTTGCGCGCAATCACCTGGGTCTTCGTCTCGTGACCAAGCGCCTTCCAGTAGACGCGCGCCATGCGGAACCAGGTATCGGAGGCTTCCGAGCCGGAATTGGTGAAGAAGACATGGTTGAGCTTGCCGCCGGTGTGGCTGGCGATCTTCTGGGCGAGCAGGGTGGCGGGCGGCGTCGTCGTGCCGAAGAAGGTGTTGTAGTAGGGCAGTTCCTGCATCTGCGCATAGGCCGCATCGGCGATCGACTTGCGGCCGTAGCCGACATTGACGCACCAGAGGCCGGCAAAGGCATCGATGTACTGCTTGCCGGTGGAATCCCAGATATGGCAACCCTCGGCGCGGTTGATGATCTTGGTGCCCGCCGCGTTCAGCTTCTTCATGTCGGAGAAGGGATGCAGGTGATGGGCGGCATCGATGGCGGCGAGATTGGACAATGCTGCAGTCTTGGTCATGACGGTATCTCCTAGACAAGCGCAAGAAAACCGGCGGACAGGGGCCCATCTCCCTCTCCGTGGTCCTTACCCGTGCCTGATTGAAAGGCGGTTGGTTATCGGCTACGAACATGACCTTCCCGGATGCGTTTGGCAAGGGCACCGACCAGCGGTTCACTGCGGCCAAGTATCTCTAAAACAAGCCAGTGAGACGCCGTTTCATGACTGAAAAGCCTGTGGCCGCCGACGCATCGTCAGCCCGTATCGAAGTTCTCCTCGTCGGCATGAACGGCGACCTGCGCGGCAAGATGATCCCGATAAAGGCCGAGGACAAAGTCTGGAAAAATACCGTGCGTCTGCCGGCCTCGACCCAGTCGCTCGACATCTGGGGCGACGACAACGACGACATCACCCGGATATCGCTGACACTCGGCGATCCCGACGGTATCTGCGTCGCCGACCGCAACTCGCTGACGACCCTGCCCTGGGGTCCGGAAGGTTCGAAGCAGGTTCTCGCCACCATGCATAAGCTGGATGGCAAGCCGCACGAGATCTGCCCGCGAGCAATCCTTGCCAACGTGCTGAAACGCTTCGAGGCCAAGGGCTTGACGCCTGTCGTTGCGACCGAACTCGAATTCTATGTGGTCGAGCCGGATTTTCGCGACACGGGCAAGCCAATGCCACCGAAGGCGCTGGTCATGAACGGCGAGGTCGAAGGCTTCCAGCTCTACGACATGCGGGCGACAGCCGCGATGGAAGACTATCTCGAAACCATCCGCCGCTACTGCGACGACATGGGCCTGCCGGCCGATGCGACCACCGCCGAGTTCGGCCCCGGCCAGTTCGAGGTGAACCTGCTGCACAAGGCCGATGCGATGGCAGCCGCCGACGACTGTATCTACCTGAAGCGCGTCGCCGATTTCGCCGCCCGCCGGCATGGCCTCAAAGCCACCTGCATGGCCAAGCCCTATGGCGACCATGCCGGCTCTGGTCTGCACGTGCACTGCTCGATCATAGACAAGGACGGCAAGAACATCCTCGATGCCAAGGGCGGTGATCCGGCGAAGCTGAAATCGATCACCGCCGGCATGCTGAAGAGCATGCAGGAGGCGCAGCTGATCTTCGCGCCGTTTGCCAATTCCTACCGCCGCTTCCAGCCGGGCTCTTTCGCGCCCGACAAGATCGACTGGGGCTTCGGCAATCGTGGCACGGCGATCCGCATTCCGGACAAGGACGGCCCGGCGGCGCGTATCGAGCATCGAGTCGCCGGTGCCGACGCCAATCCGCACCTGCTGCTCGCCGCTATCCTCGGCGGCATTCTGCTCGGTCTCGATGAGGATCTCGATCCCGGCCCGGTGACGAGCCCCGACAGCGCGCCGGAAAATCCTGATATGCTGACCTACGACTTCCTGACAGCCGTCGAGCGCTTCCGGGCCTCGGACTTCATCCGGGATATCTTCGGGGCGGAGTACCAGCGCATCTATGGCGACACCAAGCGCAAGGAAGCGATGGCGTTCCTTCGCACCGTCTCCAGCTTCGACTACCAGACCTACCTGCCACGCATCTGACGCGGCAGCCGTCCGTCAAAGCGACAGCGCGTCCTTCAGCGTCATTGCCTCAACCTCGCGCAGGTCTAGATCCGACTCGATGTGGGCGATGTGGTGCAGCATATGGTCGGTCGCAGCCGCCACATCCCCCTGCTCCAACGCGTCGAGGATTTCGGTGTGGTCGTCATGGCCGCAGCTCGAGATCCCAGTGCGGCCGTAAAGCGCGATCACCAGCGATGAACGCGCGACGAGTTCGTCCATGAACTTTTCGAGAATGGCATTGCCGGAGAATCTCGCGAGCAACAGGTGAAAATCGCCAGACGCCTTGATCTCGGCACGCCGGGCATTGGCGCCGCGCTCGCTCTTGTGGCGGGCCTCCTCCTTCAGGTGCTCACGAAACAGCTGGATATCGGCAGGCGTGAGGCGTTCGGCTGCGGCGGCGACAATCCCCGGCTCGATCAGCCGGCGGGACGCAAAGACTTGTCGCGCCTCCTCCGGCGAAGGATTGGATACAAAAGCGCCCCGGTTTCGCTCCGTCTTCACCAGGCCCTCGAAGGCGAGCATCTGCAGGGCATCACGCACCACCGTGCGACTGACGTCGAAGAGTGTTCCGACCTCGGCTTCGGAAAGCTTCGTGCCGGGCGCCAGCCGTCGATCGACGATCGCGTCGCGCAGGGCATCGCGAATGGCGCGGGCGCGGTCCTCCTGCGGCATGTCGGACACGGTCACGGCTTTGGAAACAGCTCTCATCTTTGGCTCCAGTTGCCTTCTTGTATCGCTGATGCCGGACAAATGAAATAGCACCCTAAGATCCGATCCACTCACATTGCCGACAAAGTTGCACATAAATTGTATGCGTTCGCGTGATTTTTATGCATGCACTATTGCGTAGCATACGTATGCAACTCAACAACCACGTCGAAACCTTAATCTTTCAGTAAGTTAGGTGCGCCGCAGCAAAATGGCACGCCTTATGCATGACATGTTCCAGCACTGGAGCCTGTCATGACGAAGAGCGCCGATATCGAACTTGCCGCCGTATCGAAGGTCTATGGAACGACGACCGCCGTCCATCCGATCAGCCTGAAGATACCTGCCGGAACCTATTGCTGCCTGCTCGGGCCATCGGGATGCGGCAAGACCTCAACACTCCGGATGATCGCGGGGCACGAAAGCGTCTCGTCCGGCGACATCCTGCTCGGCGACGCCAATGTCACCGACCTGCCGCCAGCCGCCCGCGGCACGGCGATGATGTTCCAGTCCTACGCGCTCTTCCCGCACCTCGATCTCGTCGACAATGTCGCCTTCAGCCTGAAGATGAAGGGGGCGGAGAAGGAGGCGCGCCGGGCGCAGGCGCTGGATATGCTCAAGCTGATGCAGTTGGAGCCGTATGCCAGCCGTCGGCCGGCCCAGCTTTCGGGCGGACAGCAGCAACGCGTCGCGCTGGCCCGTGCGCTGATCACCAGGCCGGAGGCGCTGCTGCTCGACGAGCCGCTCTCGGCCCTCGATCCGTTCCTGAAAATCCGCATGCGCGCCGAACTGAAAAAGCTGCAAACGTCGCTCGGCATCAGCTTCATCCACGTCACCCACAGCCAGGAAGAGGCGATGGCGTTGGCCGACCTGATCGTCGTCATGAGCGGCGGCAGGATCGAGCAGGCGGCAACCCCGCGAACCGTATTCGAACAGCCAGCAACGGCCTTCGTTGCCCGCTTCATGGGCAACCACGACGTTATAGCCGGCAAGGTCGCCGAAAAGAGCGAGACCTCCACAATCATCGAAGTCGTCGGTGGCGGCCGTTTCGCTGCCGGACCGTCGCCGGCCGAGGTCGGCGCGCCACTCGATCTCGCGATCCGCACGGACCGCATCCACATCGGCACCCAACCCGAGCCCCTACTCGGTTTCAACGGCGTCGTCTCGAACGTCGAATATCTCGGCTCCTCCGTGAAGATCGCGGTGAACGGGGCCGGCATCGAGGATTTCACGGTCGTCCTCACGGACGCCGAATACTTCGCGCTGCCCGTCAAGGTCGGCGATGCCGTGCCGCTCTCCTGGGCGGCGTCGGATGTGATCGTTCTCGGCACCTCCGGGATCTGATCGCGCGCATGCATGCCCGAAACCAACAAACCTCTGAGGAGAACTGGGACATGACCAAGAAGAAAACCACCACCGCCGGCAGCGGGATCACCCGCCGCAGCCTGTTGAAGACCGCTTCTGCCGCCGCCGGACTCGCCGCCGGTTCGGGTGCCATCACCGGTTTCCCGACAATCTGGGCGCAGAACCCGATCACGCTTCGCCAGTTCGGCACCGGCGTGTCGAACATCAATGCCATCGCCGAGAAGTGCAAGGCCGACCTCGGCATCACGCTCGAGATGACGGCTACCGATTCTGACGCCGCCGCCCAGCGCGCCGTCACGCAGCCGAACTCCTATGACATCGCCGACATCGAGTACTGGATCCTGAAGAAGGTCTATCCGACCGGCGTGATCCAGCCGATGGAAACCTCGAAGCTGAAATACTACGACAAGGTCGTGCCGCTCTTCAAAACAGGCAAACTGCTGCCCGACAGCGTGATCGCGCAGGGCACGGCGCCGCATACGGTTGGCTATGTCGAAAGCAAGGACGCCAAAACCTTTGCATCGGGCGAGACCGAGTTCTTCACGATGATGCCGACGATCTACAACGCCGATACGCTCGGCATCCGCCCGGACCTGGTCGGCCGCGAGATCACCACCTGGGCCGACATCATGGACCCGGCCTTCAAGGGCAAGACCTCGATCCTCAACATTCCGTCGATCGGCATCATGGACGCCGCGATGATCATGGAGGCGATGGGCAACATCACCTATGCCGACAAGGGCAACATGACCAAGGAAGAGATCGATGCAACGATCGACTTCCTGATCAAGGCCAAGCAGGCGGGCCAGTTCCGCGCCTTCTGGAAGAGCTTCGATGAGTCCGTCAACCTGATGGCGTCTGGTGAAGTGGTCATCCAGTCGATGTGGTCGCCGGCCGTCGCCGCTGTCCGCTCCAAGGGCATCGCCTGCAAGTACCAGCCGCTGAAGGAAGGCTACCGCTCGTGGGGCGGCGGTCTCGGCCTTGCGTCGCACCTGTCTGGCGCTCAGCTCGACGCCGCCTACGAGTACATCAACTGGTACACGTCCGGCTGGGTCGGCGGTTACCTCAATCGCCAGGGCTACTACTCTGCCTGCATGGAAACCGCCAAGGAATTCATGTCGGCCGACGAATGGGGCTACTGGATCGAGGGCAAGCCGGCGACCGGCGACATCATGTCTCCGGAAGGCAAGGTCATGGAAAAGGCCGGAGCCGTCCGCGATGGCGGTTCCTTCGAGGAACGCATGGGCAAGGTCGCCTGCTGGAACTCGGTCATGGACGAGGACCGCTACATGGTCCGCCGCTGGAACGAGTTCATCGCGGCGTAATGCTGAGGCGCCTGCCCCTCATCCCCCTGCCGGGACCTTCTCCCCGCCAGCGGGGAGAAGGGGGATGGAGCGCCGACAGTGCCACAAGTCCCTTCTCCCCGTTCCACGGGGAGAAGGTGGCGGCAGCCGGGTGAGGGGCCACCTCCCCGGTCCGGTTCTTTCGGAAACCACAGGAGACGCAGTGCCATGGTGGAAGTGCGATTTATCGGCGCCGGCGAGCCTCGGCCGAAGCGCGAGATCAGGCTGCCGGTGTGGCTTGCCTCCTACCTGCAGGCGACGCCGCTGGCGCTGATCCTCGGCGCCTTCCTGCTCCTGCCGATCCTGATGATCGCGACCGTTTCCTTCTGGGACTACGATTTCGCCCAGATGTATCCCGATTTCGTGACCTTCAACTACACCGAGACGCTAGGCTCCTGGGTCACCTGGAAAACCTATCTCAACACGCTGAAATATGCCTTCATGGTGTGGGCGATCACACTCTTCATCGGCTTCTGGGTCGCCTATTTCCTCGCCTTCCACATTCGCACCGCCGCCATGCAGAGCGTGCTGTTTCTCGTCTGCACCGTGCCGTTCCTGACATCGAATATCATCCGCATGATCTCCTGGATCCCGGTGCTCGGGCGAAACGGCATCGTCAACAGCTCGCTGGTCAGTGCCGGTGTCATCGACCAGCCGATCGAATGGCTGCTCTATTCCGATTTCGCCGTCGTGCTTGCCATGGTGCACCTCTACACGCTGTTCATGGTGACGCCGATCTTCAACACGATGATGCGTATCGACCGTTCGCTGGTAGAGGCCGCGCGCGATGCCGGCGCCTCCGGCTTGCAGATCCTGACCAATGTGATCATTCCGCTGTCCAAGCCCGGCATGGCGATCGGCACGATCTTCGTCGTCACCCTCGTCATGGCAGACTTTTCGACGGTGCAGGTGATGTCCGGCGGCCAGAGCGCGTCTGTCGCGCTGATGATGAAGAACCAGATGTCGCTGCTGCAGTATCCGGCGGCGGCCGCCAATGCCGTGGTGCTGCTGGTGCTCGTGCTGCTCATGGTCGCCGCCATTCTGCGCGTCGTCGACATCCGCAAGGAGCTTTGAGATGAATTCGGACAAACGCTCCCGCGAATTCTACATTCTGGCGATCTTCTTCACCCTTTTCGTGCTGTTCCTCTATGGCCCGCTGTCGGCGATCCTGATCCTCTCGTTCCAGGGACCGAACGGCGGCCTCACCTTCCCGCTCAACGGCGTGTCGGTGCACTGGTTTTTCAACCTCTTCGAACAGCAGGCGGTCGGAGATTTCGGCGGTTCCTTCCGCCGCTCCTTCGCGCTCGGCCTGATGGTGATGATCGTCACGGTGATCGTGTCGCTGCTGGCGGGGCTCGCTTTTCGCCGCAAGTTCATCGGTGCCACGCCGCTCTTCTATCTCGCTGTCGCGAGCCTCGTCGTGCCGTCGATCATCATCTCGCTCGGCATCGGCGTGCTGTTCTCACAGCTCGGCCTGCAGCCGGCCTGGTATTCCTCCGGCTTCGGCGCGCATCTCACCTGGACGCTGCCCTTCGGCGTGCTGATCATGTTCGCGATCTTCAACCGCTTCTCGCCGTCCTACGAGGAAGCGGCCCGCGATCTTGGCGCGACGTCGTGGCAGACCTTCCGCCATGTGGTGCTGCCGATGATCCTGCCGAGCCTGATCGGCGTCGGCCTGTTCGGCTTCACGCTTTCTTACGACGAGTTTGCCCGCACGCTGATGACATCCGGCACCTACAACACCCTGCCGCTCGAAATCTACGGCATGACCACGAACGTGACGACGCCGGTGCTCTATGCGCTGGGCACCGTGACCACGCTGTTTTCCTTCCTGGTGATCGGCGGGACCCTGGCGCTGCTCATCGGCATCAATCGTCGCCGCAGCCGGGGTTGATCCAGCATGAAAATCGCCGTCATCAATCCCAACACCACGGCCAGCATGACCGCGACCATCGCGGATGCCGCCCGGAGGGTGGCAAGCGACACCACGACCGTCGACGCGATCACCTCATCCATGGGGCCGGTCTCCATCGAAGGCTACTATGACGAGGCGCTGGCGCTGCCCGGCCTTCTGCTGGAGATCTCGAGGGCAGAGCGCAACGGCGCCTCTGCCGCCGTGATCGCCTGTTTCGACGATACCGGGCTTGATGCAGCCCGTGCGCTTGCAGATATTCCCGTTCTCGGCATCTGCGAGGCCGCGCTGTCGGCCGCGTCGTTCATCGCCCAGCGCATCACCGTCGTCACCACCATGGAACGCTCGCGACTGCCGCTCGAACATCTCGTCCATCGCTACGGCATGACCGGCAAAGTCAAGGTTCGGGCCGCCGACATTCCGGTGCTTTCCCTGGAGGACCCGCAATCCAACGCCCGCGACCGGCTGCGCAACGAGATCGCGACCGCGCTGCGGGAGGACAAGGCCGAGGCGATCGTGCTTGGGTGTGCCGGCATGGCGGACCTGACGCTCGAGCTCAGACGTGAATTCGGCGTGCCTGTCATCGACGGGGTCGCGGCGGCGGTCAAGCAGGCGGAGAGCCTCGTGACGCTGGGTCTTTCGACCGCAAAGCGCGGCGCCTATGCCTCGCCGATCCACAAGCCTTATATCGGAGCGCTGGAACCGTTTTCCCCGGCTGCTATAGGGACGGCGTGACATGGGCGGCGTTGTGGTGCGGACATTGGAGCCGGCCGAGGTGACGAACCTTGTCGGCTGGGCGGCCGGCGAAGGCTGGAATCCGGGTCTCGGGGATGCCGAGGCCTTCCGCGCCGCAGATCCGGACGGTTTCATAGGCTGCTTCGTCAACGGCGAACTGGCCGCGGGTATCGCCGCCATCGCCTACGACACGAGCTTCGGCTTCATCGGCCTCTATATCTGTCGACCCATGTTCCGCGGCCAAGGTTTCGGCCGGCGGGTCTGGGATGCCGGCATGAGCTATCTCGGCGATCGCGTCATCGGTCTCGACGGTGTGCCGGAGCAGCAGGGGAACTACGCCAGCATGGGCTTTGCTCCGCTCTACGAGACCGTGCGCTGGTCGGGCGTGGCACCTAAGAGTATGGCCACGCCGCAGAGCGTCCGGTTGGCGACCGATGACGACCTTGCCGCCCTCGCCCAGCTCGACCGGCGCCATTTTCCGGCGGACAGGACGGGGTTCCTGAAGACATGGCTTGCGGCCCCACGCTCGGCTTTCGTCCGCGAGGCGCATGGCCAGATCACCGGCTTCGCCGTGGTTCGCGATTGTGGAGACGGCGCCAAGATAGGCCCGCTGTTCGCGACCGACGAGGATACGGCGGAGGACCTGTTCGCCGCCTGCCTCGCCAGTCGGCCCGACAGCCTGCTCGCGATCGACGTCCCCCAGCATCAGGTCGGATTCGCGGAAACGCTGGAACACGCGGGCTTTGCGCCCGGCTTCACCACCGCGCGGATGTATCGAGGCAAGGCGCCGGTTGTTGCGCTTGCCGGCGTCTACGGAGTGACGACGCTCGAACTGGGCTGATCGTCGAAACTCTCCAGCATCACATCCGCCTTGCTGCTTTCCTCGATCACCAGCCGCCCGTTCGGCAGGTCATTGCCGTTCAGCTTCCAGTCGATACCGTCGGCATCCATGTTGTAGCCTTGCCAGCGGGCGGTCAGTCGGCGTGTGAGTTCGTCCATCGACGGGGCGACGAAAATCGTGAAGTCGAAGAGTGGTGCAAGTTGCCGCCAGGGGTCTCGGTCGAGCAGCAGGTAGTTACCCTCCACCAGGATGATCCGGTCTCCGGGTGTAATTTCCCGCGCGGCGTTGATGGTGATCTCGCGGTCGCGGTCGAAGACCGGTACGAGCACCTCGCCCCCTGCCCTGACCGCCTTGACGATGTCGACGAAGCCGCGCACGTCGAAGGTCTCAGGCGCACCCTTGCGGGGCAGCAGCCCGCGCGCTTCGAGAATGGCGTTGTCCATATGGAAACCGTCCATCGGCAGCACAACGGCGGCCTCGCCACGGGCGACCAGGATGTCCCGCAGCCGCTCGGCGAGCGTCGACTTGCCGGCTCCCGGCGGACCGGCGATGGCGACGAGAAAACGCCGGGCGGAGCCCGCCCGGCTGATGATGTCATCGGCGATGGCGTCAGGCGTGGGCGTCACGCAGCGATACCCTCGTCAGGCGCCGGGCGGGCGCCGGTCATAAAGGCGACCGCGTCGGACATGGTGTAGTCCTTCGGATTGATCACGCAGAGGCGTTTGCCGAGCCGGTGGACATGGATGCGGTCCGCCACCTCGAACACGTGCGGCATGTTATGCGAGATCAGCACGATCGGCAGGCCACGGGCGCGCACGTCGAGGATCAGTTCGAGGACCTTGCGGCTTTCCTTGACCCCAAGCGCAGCTGTCGGTTCATCGAGGATCACCACCTTCGAGCCGAACGCAGCGGCGCGGGCGACGGCAACGCCTTGGCGCTGGCCGCCGGACAGGGTTTCCACTGCCTGGTTGATGTTCTGGATCGTCATCAGCCCCAGTTCCGACAGTTTGTCGCGGGCGAACTTTTCCATCGCCGGACGGTCGAGGCTGCGGAAAACCTTGCCCATTACGCCCGGCTTGCGGAGTTCGCGGCCGAGGAACATGTTGTCGGCGATCGACAGCGCCGGCGACAGCGCGAGGTTCTGGTAGACGGTCTCGATCCCGGCCTTGCGGGCCTCGATCGGCGAGCGGAAATGCACAGGCCGCCCCTCCAGGCGGATCTCGCCTTCGTCGGGTGTCACGGCACCGGAAATCGCCTTGATCAGCGAGGACTTTCCGGCGCCGTTGTCGCCGATGACGGCGAGGATTTCGCCCGGGTAGAGGTCGAAATCGGCTTGGTCGAGGGCGGTCACGCGGCCGTAGCGCTTGATCAGACCGCGAGCGGTGAGAATGGGTTCCCTGGTCATCAGCCTGCTACCTTTCTGATCCACTGGTCGATTGCCACGGCGCCGATGATGAGCACGCCGATCAAGAGGTATGTCCACTGCGGGTCGGTGCCGATGAGGCGCAGGCCGAGGGAGAAGACACCGACGATCAGCGCCCCGAAGAGCATGCCGAGGATCGAGCCGCGCCCGCCGAAGAGCGAGAGACCGCCGATCACGACGGCCGTGATGCTTTCGATGTTGGCAAACTGGCCGGCGGTCGGCGAGACCGAACCGATACGGCCGATCAGGGCCCAGCCGGCCAGCGCGCAGATGAGGCCGGACAGCGTATAGACGGAGACCAGCATGCGCTTGACGTTGACGCCCGCCAGTTCCGCCGCATCCGGATCGTCACCGACCGCATAGAGGTGCCTGCCCCAAGCCGTCCTGTTCAAGACATACCAGAGCAGGGCGACGAGCAGCACCATGGCAATGACGCCATAGGTGAAGACCGCTCCGCCCATGCGTATGTTGTTGCCGAAGAATTGCAGGATGGGCGCGTTGGCCTCGATATCCTGGGCGCGAATGGTCTCATTGGCCGAATAGAGGAAGTTGGACGCCAGCACGATCTGCCACATGCCGAGCGTGACGATGAAGGGCGGAAGGCGCATCCAGGCGATCAGCGCGCCGTTGATCCAGCCGCAAAAGCCACCGACGATGAAGCCGCACAGGACGGCGATTTCAGGTGGAAGACCGTAGCGGAAAGCGAACTGCCCCATGACGACGGAGGACAGCACCATGATCGCGCCGACAGAAAGATCGATACCTGCGGTCAGGATGACAAGGCTCTGGGCCGCGCCGACGATGCCGACGATCGCCACCTGCTGGAGGATCAGCGTCAGCGTGAAGGCGGAGAAGAACTTGCCGCCGAGGATCGCGCCGAAGGCGACCAGGGACAGGATGAGCACGATCAGCGGCACCGCCGCCGGGCTTGAATGAAGGAAATGCTGGAAGCGCTCTATGACCGACTTGTTCCGTTCGAAGGAGGCGACCTGGTTGGAGCTTCCGCCCAGCACCTTCTCGAACTCCTGGCTCGGCCCCGCGGCTTTCACCTCTTGCTGCATGTTTCGTCCTCCCTGATGCATCCGTCCCGTGCAAATAAAAAGCGACCGATCTCCCGTCCGCCCAGGCGATCGGTCGCTGCCCGTTGCGGCGCGGAAAGGACCAACCAACCGCGCCACTCATAGTCTTTCACGGGCTAAGTCAGATCAACCCCAGCACTTGTCCATGCCTTCCTTGGTGTCGATGGATTCGACGCCGGCCGCGGGCTTGTCGGTGACAAGGGCAACGCCAGTGTCGAAGAAGTCCTTGCCTTCGGTGGCCGCAGGCTTCTCGCCGGTGTCGGCGAACTTCTTGATCGCCTCAATGCCGAGCGATGCCATCAGCAGCGGGTATTGCTGCGAGGTCGCGCCGATCACACCCTCGGCAACGTTCTTGACGCCCGGGCAACCGCCATCGACCGAGACGATCAGCACGTCGCCTTCCTTGCCGACGGCCTTCAGCGCTTCATAGGCGCCGGCGGCAGCCGGTTCGTTGATGGTGTGGACGACGTTGACCGACGGATCCTTCTGCAGAAGGTTTTCCATGGCGGTGCGGCCGCCTTCCTCGTTACCGTTGGTGACGTCATGGCCGACGATGCGCGGGTCATCTTCGTCGCCGATCTTGCTGATGTCCTTCACGTCGATGCCGAAGCCCTTCATGAAGCCCTGGTTGCGCAGAACGTCGACCGACGGTTGCGACGGGGTCAGGTTCAGGAAGGCGATCCGGGCATCCTTCGCGGCGTCGCCGAGGGTTGCGGCGGCCCACTTGCCGATCAGTTCGCCGGCGAGCAGGTTGTCGGTGGCGAAAGTCATGTCAGCGGCATCGACAGGCTCGAGCGGCGTGTCGAGAGCAATGACGAGGATCCCGGCGTCACGGGCCTTCTGCACCGCTGGTACGATGCCCTTGGTGTCGGATGCGGTGAGCAGGATACCCTTGGCGCCATCGGCGATGCAGGTTTCGATTGCCGCAACCTGGCTTTCGGAATCGCCGTCAATCTTGCCGGCATAGGACTTCAGCGTCACGCCGATCTCGGCGGCCTTGGCGGTCGCGCCTTCCTTCATCTTGACGAAGAAGGGGTTGGTGTCGGTCTTGGTGATGAGGCAGGCCGAAACGTCGGCGGCGCTTGCCGGAGCGGCAAAGACGCAACCGAGCGCAAGCGCTGCCATGGATGCTGCGAACAGGGACTTCTTCATGATTTTCCTCCCGAAATGGCGTTAGAGATCCGCACCCGCGGACCCTTCACGTGGCTTTGTGGCGCCTCCACGCCGGCCGACGAGCTTCCCGGCTCGCCTCTCCTCCACGGCCCAGAATGAACATCAGAGTTTTCTGATTGTCAATAAATAAATCCAGTTGAATTATTAATTCGCTGTGACATTCTACGGCCGATCCGCTAACAAGGGCCGGGCGGATCGAGGGAGGATGCGGCCATGACATTCTCGGACAACATCCCCGGCGCGGGCGATGCTTCGACGCTGGTCACCACGACCGGCGGCGGTGCGAACCAGGTGCGCGTGCGGGCCTACAACGAGCGGCTCGTGCTGTCGCTCGTCCGACGCAATGCGGGCGTTTCCAAAGCCGAGATCGCCCGACTTACCGGACTGTCGGCACAGACGGTCTCCGTCATCATGCGGTCGTTGGAAAAGGACGGCCTCCTAATGCGGGGCGAGCCGACGCGTGGACGCGTCGGGCAGCCTTCGGTGCCGATGCGCCTCAATCCGGATGCCGTCTACTCCTTCGGCTTGAAGATGGGCCGCCGCAGCGCAGATCTGGTGCTGATGGATTTCGTCGGCGAGATCCGTCTCAACCGCCACTTCACCTATCCCTACCCCGATCCCAGACGCATCATCGATTTCGTGACGCGCGGCATTGCCGACCTGGAGACAAAGCTCTCGACGACGCAGCGTGCTGCGATCGCCGGCGTTGGCATATCCGCGCCATTCGAACTGTGGAACTGGGCACCCGAGGTGGGAGCGCCGGCCGGGGCAATGGATGCCTGGCGGGGCTTCGACCTTCAGGCCGAGGTCGCGGCCCGTCTCCCCTATCCCGTCTATCTCCAGAACGACGCGACCAGTGCCTGCGGGGCCGAACTCGTCTTCGGCATCGGGCCGCGCTATCCGGATTTCGTCTATTTCTACGTCGGTTCCTTCATCGGCGGCGGCATCGTGCTCAATTCGGCGCTGTTCGTCGGCCGCACCGGCACAGCCGGCGCGATCGGCCCGCTGCCGGTGCGCAACAAACACGGCGAGACCCGGCAGCTGCTCGAAATCGCGTCGATCTTCGTGCTGGAACGGCTGCTGCGGGACAGGGGCATCGACCCGCAGCCGCTCTGGTATGCGGCTGACCAGTGGATCGACTTCGGCGAGCCTTTGGAAATCTGGATTCGCGACAGTGCCGCCGCGCTTGCCCAGGCGATCGTCGCCGCATCATCGATCATCGACTTTTCCGCCGCCGTGATCGACGGCGGGTTTCCCGGTTGGGTGCGCGAACGGCTGGTGCGGGCGACCGTGGAGGAGCTGAACAAGCTCGACCTGCAGGGCATCGTCGTGCCCGACATCGTCGAGGGACAGGTTGGCGCCCAGGCGCGCGCGATCGGCGGCGCCAGCCTGCCGATCTTCAACCGCTACCACATAGACCAGACCGTGCTTTTCAAGGAGATCGAGAATGCTGAAGGGGCTTGACCCGCTGCTCGGACCGGAACTTTTGGCCACATTACGGGCCATGGGACACGGCGACGAAATCGCCGTCGTCGACGGGAACTATCCGGCACTGGAACATGGCCGGCGGTTGATCCGGGCCGATGGCCATGGAATCGTGCGGGTTCTCGACGCGATCCTCAGCGTGCTGCCGGTCGACGATTTCGTCGATCAGGCGCTTTTCCGGTCGACGGTCGGGCCGGATGCCGAGCGCCTTGATCCCATTCACCATGAGATGATCGAGGTATGCGAACGCCATGCGCCCGGCCGGTCGATCACCCCGCTCGTCGGCGCCGCCTTCTATGACCGGGTCAAGGCTGCCCACACGGTGGTGCACACCAGCGAGCCGGCGCTCTATGCCAACATGATTTTGCGGAAGGGCGTGATTTATCCGGCAGCCTGAGCCAAAGTCGCGACGGCCGCCGGAGCGATGACCCGCAATTCTCCGGGATGCTGACGGATCTCCACATATTCAGGCATGCGCAGCAGTTCGCCATCCAGAACGCAGAGAGCTCCCTTCCGGTATTTCGGAAAGTGCAGCCGCACCGTCCGCGCCGTGCCATGATCGACCGCTTCATTGTCCTTCAGCCGTCCCCGCAGGATATCGAAGGCGAGCTTTGCGACACCTGCAGACGGAACGGGCGCGGCGAAATAGACGCCGAGCTTGCCGCCTGCGGGATCGTCCTGCACGAGAAGAGCGTTCGCCCCGAACGGATTGTTCGATACCGAGATTGCCGATACATCGCGATTTTCCGGCTTTCCGTCACCGTCAAGGTCGAATGCAACCTCGAACCGCGGCGGGTCGAGAATAACACCGAGAATCGCCTGCGAGCTCGCCCGCATCTTGCCGAGCCGGCTGGCGAATTCCATCTGGTTGCGCATACGGACCATGCGGGCGTGCATGCCGGCCGAAAACTGGTGGACGAAAGGGCGGCCATTAGCTGTCGCAATATCGACCGATCGGACAGGGCTGGTCGCCAGCGCTTCGACCGCCTGGTGGATATCCAATGGCATCTTCAGCGCGCGTGCGAAGAGGTTCATCGTTCCCGCCGGAATAACGCCAAGCGGAAGGCCCGCACGCCAAGCCAGCCCCGCAGCAGCAGAAATCGTTCCGTCTCCACCGCCGGCGATGACGCCGTCGAGGCCGGAATCGGCGCATGCCTCCTCGAGGGCGCCGACAACCTCGGAGCCGGCCACGATCCGGCACTCAAGCTCCTTGTCCGCACGGGCAAACGCCTCCGTTGTCCGGGCGCAGAAATCGGCCATGTCGGTGGTGCGGAATGTGCCACCGTCACGGTTCAGCACTGCTCTCAGCTTCATGATGCCTCGTTCGATCTTCATTTCGGTGACCGGTCACAGCGCGACACAAACGCGTGGCGTCCGCCGTTGTTTCACCGCGTCTTCCACAAATCGGGAGAGGGTGGGGCCATTTCAAGCTTTTGCTTTGCGGCGACGCACAAAAGGATGATAAATGCTAAGTATTCTTCCGAACCGATTTGGCGGCGCCATCAACCAGCGCTGACCTGCTCTTTCCAGGACGTCACATGACCGACATGACCGCGCTTTCCCCGTCCGCAGCCGAGCCGGCGCGTCCTGACACGGCGATCTCGCCCTCGCTCGCAATCCTGATCGAAGTCGCACTCGCGGTCGGCGGCTTCGGCATCGGTACCGGGGAGTTCGCAATCATGGGCCTGCTGCCGGAGGTCGCGACGGCCTATGATGTCAGCGTTCCAGAAGCCGGTCGCGTCATCAGCGCCTATGCGCTGGGCGTCGTGGTGGGGGCGCCTGTCATCGCCGCGCTCGCCGCCAAGCTGCCGCGCAAGACCCTCCTGCTGATGCTGATGGGGCTTTTCGCTCTCGGAAACGCGCTCTCGGCAATCGCGCCCGATTTCCTTAGCTTCACGGCATTGCGGTTCATCACCGGGCTGCCGCATGGCGCCTATTTCGGTGTCGCCGCGCTGGTGGCGGCGTCCATGGTTCCGCCGCATCGCCGGGCGCGCGCAGTGGGTCGCGTGATGCTTGGCCTGACCATCGCCACGCTCATCGGAACGCCGATCGCGACCTTCCTGGGGCAGATGCTCAGCTGGCGCTCCGCCTTCCTCCTGGTTGGCGGCGTCGGTGCGCTGACGGTGGTGCTCATCGCCTTGTTCTTGCCGAGAGACGAGGTCGCCGCCGGCGCCAGCATCCGCCGGGAACTGGGCGCCTTCGGCCGGCTGCAGGTCTGGCTGACGCTTGCCGTCGCCGCGACGGGATTCGGCGGCATGTTCGCGATCTTCAGCTACATCGCCAAGACGACGACGGATACGGCCGGTCTGCCCGCCACGACGGTGGCGCTCGTCCTGGCGCTCTTCGGCATCGGCATGAATGTCGGAAACGTGCTTGGGAGCCGGCTGGCGGACTGGTCGCTGAAGGGCACGATCGGCGGAATGCTCGCCTTCAACATCGGCATGATGTCGGTCTTCTCGCTGACGGCGCACAACCCGGTGATGCTGTTCGTCTGCGTCTTCCTGACCGGCTTCGGCTTTGCCGCCTGCCCGGCCGTGCAAATACGGATCATGGACGTCGCGGCAGATGCGCAGACACTCGCCGCCGCCTCCAACCATTCGGCCTTCAATATCGCCAATGCGCTCGGCGCCTGGCTCGGGGGGCTCGCGATCGCCTGGGGCTATGGGTATGCCTCGACCGGATTTGTCGGCGCAGGCTTCTCGGCCGTCGGCCTCATCATCTTCCTGATCTCGATCGCAACGGAGAAGCGGGCCTCAGGCAGCCGCTGAGCGCTCGGCCGAAATCGGCAGCTCCAGCATCGAGGACGGATCGTCCGGCAAGCTCACATACTTCCGTCCGTCCTCGCAGATGACGTGGGTGTTTCCCCATTTCGCCAGCACCATGATCACATCTTCCAGGCTGCGCCCGATGCGGGTGAGGCTGTATTCGACCTTGGGCGGCACGACCGGGTAGACCTTACGCTCGACCAGGCCGTTGTCCTCCAGTTCGCGCAACTGCTTGGTCAGCATCCGCTGCGTGATGCTCGGGAGGCTCCGTTGCAGCTCCGAGAAGCGCAGCGTACCGCTCTTAAACAGATGGAACAGGATCACGCCCTTCCACTTGCCATCGAGCAGGCTCAGCGTCGATTCGACGGGGCAGCCTGGAAAATTGCTGCTCAGCTTCGCGCGAGGGCGTGACATTTCACGGTATCCTTTTTGATACTACCAACAGAAATTGTCGGTATATTCAAAAAATGTGCATTCTTGTGTAATGCGATTATATGCATCAACAGGATCGGGTGCAAACAACCAAGGAGCTTTCCATGCGCGCTGTCGGATACAAGACGCCCGGCCCCATCACGTCACCCGAGTCACTCGTCGACATAACCCTGCCTGACCCGGTCGCATCCGGCCACGACCTGCTGGTCGAGGTGAAGGCCGTGTCCGTCAACCCGGTCGACACAAAGGTCCGCTCCGGCGCGGCCCCGGTCGACGGCGAATACCGCATTCTCGGCTTCGACGCCGCCGGCGTCGTGAAGGCGGTGGGTGAGAATGTGAGCCTCTTCAAGCCCGGCGACGAGGTCTACTATGCCGGCTCCATCGCACGCCCCGGCACCAACAGCGAACTGCACCTCGTCGATGAGCGGATTGCCGGCTTCAAACCGAAGAGCCTCGGCTTCGCCGAAGCTGCCGCCCTGCCGCTGACGACGATTACCGCCTACGAGGCGCTGTTCGACCGGCTGAGGGTCGAGGACAAGGTACCGGGGGCCAATCATGCGATTCTAATCACGGGCGGCGCCGGCGGTGTCGGCTCGATCACGATCCAGCTCGCCCGACAACTGACCGACTTGACGATCATCGCGACGGCGTCGCGACCAGAGACCGCCGAGTGGGTCAAGGCCTTGGGCGCTCATCATGTCATCGACCACTCGAAGCCGCTGGCGGCCGAATATGCCGCTCCCGGCATCGGCGCGCCCGCCTTTATCTACGCGCTGACGCAGAGCGAGCAGCATGCGGATGCCTTCGCGGAGATCATCGCACCGCAGGGCCGGATCGCGATCATCGACGATCCGAAGGGTGGCTTCGATATCATGCGCTTCAAGCGCAAGGCCGTGTCGGTGCACTGGGAGTTCATGTTCACCCGCGCCGTCTTCCAGACGCCTGATATGATCGAGCAGCACCGGCTTCTCAACAAGGTCGCCGATATGATCGACGCCGGTACAGTCCGCACGACGCTCGCCGACACCTTCGGCACGATCACCGCCGAGAACCTCAAGAAGGCCCACGCGGCCGTCGAGTCCGGCCGCACCCGTGGCAAGATCGTTTTGGAAGGCTTCTGATCGCGCCTAGACCTTGGCCGGCGGCAGCTTCAGGTCCGCCGGTCAACACCAACAATTGCGCCCTTTATGTTATCGATGATATCCTCCAGCCAGTCTGTTGGATGATGGTCATGAACGTATCGATCGGCGAACGCTGGGAAAAATTCATCGAAAACACCGTCGGAACCGGGCGCTACAGCTCAGCGAGCGAAGTCGTGCGCGAAGGCTTGCGCCTGTTGGAGGAGCGGGAGGCAAGGCTCCTGGCGCTCAGAAGCCACCTGAACAACGCCATCGAAACCGGTGGCTCGATCGACGACGAAGACCTTGCGTCCGCTCTCGATGTCAGGGCCGCCGAGCTTGGGCAAAAGGCTCGTTGAAATGCGGCGATTGCGCTACCTCGAGAGCGCTAAGGCCGACCTGCTGAACATCATGACCTACATTGCCAGCCAGAGCGGCGATGTGGCTCTGGCCCGCAGCTTCGTAGACAGACTGCGCGCGCAGTGCAGGAACCTTGCCAGTTTGCCCGGAGAACTTGGCCGTCCTCGACCCGAACTTCGCACCGATGTCAGAAGCTTCGCTCATCGCGGTTATGTGATCTTTTTTCGCTACGTCGACGATGTGCTGGAGGTTGTCGCCGTGTTGGAAGGGCATCGCGATATCGATAATCACTTCGGCGAGGACGGATAATCTACCCCCTCGGCGGCGGCAGCTTCAGCGGGCCGCCGGTCTTCACCGAGCGGATGGCGAAGTTCGAGCGGATATCTGTCACCTGGGGCAGGACGAGCAGGCGCTCGGTCAGCAGGCGTTCGTAGGCGGCGAGGTTTTCGACCACGACTTCCGCCAGGAAATCGAGATCGCCGGAAATCATGTAACAGGAGACGATCTCCGGGATTTCCATCAGCGCCTGCTGAAACTCCTGTGCGTTCTCCCGGCTGTGGCGGATCACCTTGAAGGCGACGAAAACGGTAAGCTCGAGCCCTACCGCCTGACGATCCAGGTCGGCGCGGTATCCCCTGATCACACCGCGCTCCTCCAATGCCCGTATGCGCCTGAGACATGGGGACTGGGAGAGGTTCACCTTTTCGGCGATCTCGACATTGGTCGCCCGCGCATTGTCCTGCAGAGCATCTATTATCGCGACATCGAATTCATCGAGTTTTGGCAATAGCCCCACCTTTAAGCCGCATCAGCGCAATATTCTGCCAACCAGATAAGATTATGCGGCAGAAATGGCAAGGACATGTCAGTGCAGCACCGGGTATTATCAAAGCGCTTCCGGAGACCCGACCATGACCGCAGCCACCCCCGCCGCTTCCCCTTCCCTGTCCGCCGGCCTTGGCGCCATTTCCGCACTCTCGGTGGTGCTCATCTGGGCCGCGTGGCTGGTCTCGACGCGTCACAGCGTCGGAACCTCCCTGACCGCACTTGACCTCAGCCTCTTGCGCTATGGCATTCCCGCAATCGTGCTGACGCCTGTTCTCATGCGGACAGGCATCTGGCCGAAGCGGGTCAAGAAGTTGCCACTCGTGTTGATGGTTCTTGGATCGGGTGCGCTCTTCTTCCAGATCGTCGGCTTCGGCATGCAATCAACACCGGCATCGGCGGCGGGCGTCCTGCTTCCCGGCACGATGCCGCTCGCCGCGGCCCTCATCGGCATTCTGGTTCTTGGAGAAAGACCGGATCCGTTGCGCCGTCTCGGCATTCTCGCGATCCTCGCCGGCGGGCTGCTGTTGTTGTTCGGTGGCTCCGCCGATGCCGGGTTGACGTGGAAAAGCTTCGTGATCCTGCCGATCGGCGCGACGCTGTGGGCGGTCTACACCCACGCCTTCCGCCATTCCGGGCTGACGGCGTTCGAGGGCGGCGCGCTGATCTGCTTCTGGTCGACGGTCATCAACCTCCTGCTTCTGCCGTTCCTCGGCACGCACCTGCACGAGGCACCGATGGCCGAAATCGGATTGCAGGTGGTGACGCAGGGCTTGCTGTCGGGTCTCGCCGCGACCGTGCTCTATGGAGCCGCCGTGCGGTCGCTTGGAGGCACGCAGGCCGCCGCCTATACCGCCGTGACGCCGGCCGCCGCCGCCTTTGGGGGCGCGTTCTTTCTCGGAGAGCCACTCGGCTGGGCGACGATCACGGCCGCGATGATCACCGGGGTCGGTGTGCTTCTGTCGACCGGGATTCTATCGCGGCGAACTTAGATACATACTGCATGAATGTAAAATCCCGCCGGTGGCTTCACTCCGACGGGGTTTTCCAAACTGTCAGCGCCGGCCGACCTCAGGCCTGGAGGACGACGACCTTGCCGCCGACCTTGGCGCGCTGGTAGAGGTCGATAACATCCTGGTTCATCATGCGCACGCAGCCGGACGACATGGCCTGACCGATCGACCAGGGCTGGTTGGTGCCGTGGATGCGGAACATGGTGTCGTTGCCGCCGCGATAGAGGTAAAGCGCGCGGGCACCGAGCGGGTTGTTCGGGCCGCCGGGCACGCCGCCGGCATATTTCATGTTCTTTTCCGGATTGGTGCGCAGCATGTTCGGCGACGGCGTCCAGCTCGGCCATTCCGCCTTGCGGCCGATATAAGCGGTGCCGGCCAGCGCATAGCCGTTGCGGCCGACGCCGATGCCGTAGCGCATGGCGCGTCCACCGCCGAGCACGTAGTAGAGCCGCCGCGCCGGCGTATCGACGACAATCGTCCCGGCGTCGTGCGAGGTGGTGTAGGCGACTTCCTGCCGGCGCAGGTCCTTGTCGAACTTGTCGAGCGGGATCTTGGCGATCTTGTAGCCATTGTCCTCAACCTGACCGTAATTGGCGTGATCGCTGTTGGTCTGGCAGCCGGCAAGAAACAGCGGCAGGCCAATCAGGAGGCCACGGCGGGAAATCGTCATCGGATGATCCTTGGTAATGCGTCGGAGTTGACGCAAACTAAGGATTTTATGGTTAATGAACTGCTAATGCAGGTCGCAATGCGTTCATCAATGCGTCGAAAATGTGGGAGCTTCAGCCAGCCTTCGCCATCGGACGGCGGCTCGACACCCCGACCGCCACGCCGAGCAAGGCCAAACCGCCGCCCAGGAGATGGTAGCCCTGGAGGGCTTCGCCCAGCACCAGCCAGGCAAGCGTCGCGACGAACACCGGGACAAGGTTGATGTAAAGCGCGCTGCGTGCCGCTCCCAGCTTGCGGATCGCCTGCATCCACAGAAACGGAGCCAGCAGCGAGGTCGGGAGCGCGGCGAACAGCACCAGCGGCAGGCTCTCCGCCGTGACCGGCGAGATATCGCTCATCAGCCAGAGGGGAAAGAGCACCAGAACCGCAAACCCGATCTGCCACCACAATTGCGGCCACATCGGAAGCGCCAGCGACCAGCGCCGCAACAGCACGCCGTAGAAGGAATTCGCCACAATGGCGACCAGCATCAGTACGTCGCCAATATGGAAACCGCTTCGCACAAGCTCTTCAAGATCGCCGCGTGCGGCGAGAAAGACGAGACCGACGAGCGAGACAAGCCCGCCGAGAATCGTCCGGGATGTCAGCCCCTCGCCCGCGAGCGCCGACGCCAGCAGCACCGAGATCAGCGGCATCGACGCAACGAGCACGCCCATGTTGACCGCCGTTGTCGTCTCCGCCGCCACATACGCCAGGCACTGGTAGATGACCATGCCGAGCATGCCCAGCACGAAAAGCTTGGGCAGGTGCGCGAAAGCGAGCGCTCGGTGGCGCCAGACGCTCGGAGCAACCAGCGGAGTCAGCACGGCAAGGGCGATCACCCAGCGATAGAACGAGATCGATTCCGGCGCGATGACACCAGCGGATGCTTTGGTAACGATCGTGTTGCCCGACCAGATCAGAATCGTGGCGATGGGGTAGAAAGCATCGGCCAAAGCGGCAGGCCGAGTTTCACCTATTGCCGTATCCACCATTGGTCTGCTCCTGCCGTCCGCGCTTCGGGTCTCTCCTCTAGCAACTGTCGAAAACGCGTTATATAGCGAATAGCGGAAATCATATGACGGAGTCCGGTCATGGTCATCGAGTACGGTGGAGTTGATGGCGAGCCTCCGGAGCCAATCTATTTCCGCACCGAGTATTATCCGGCGGGCATGGTCTTCCCGCCGAAGCGGCAGGTCTGGGGCGAGTTGAACTATGCGCTGCAGGGCGTTGCAGAGATCACGGTCGAGGGCGTTCGCTATCTGTCGCCGCCGCAATATGCGATCTGGATTCCGCCAGACGCCGAGCATGATGCCAGCAACCGTCGCGACATCCGCTATGTCACCACCTACGTCGCGCGCGACCTCTGCCACGATCTGCCACAAAAGCCATGCATGCTGGAGCTTGGGCCGCTTCTAAAGGCGATCCATGCGGATTTCGCCGAGCGCGGTATCCGGCATCCCCGAACGGAGGAGGACTTGCGGCTGGCGATGGTCATCGTCGACCGCATCCGCTCGGCGCGCCGTTTCGATCACTATCTGCCCGTTTCCGACGACCCGCTCGTCGCACCAATCCTCCTGCAATTGCAGGAGAACCCCGGGGACCGGAGATCACTGGCGGAGTTCGGACGGCTTGTGGGGAAAACGGAGAGAACCCTGTCGCGCAGGTTCCAGGAGAGGCTTGGCATGTCGTTCAACGACTGGCGACAGCGGTTGCGCGTGCTGGCCGCCCTGTCGCTTCTGGAGGACGGTCACAGTGTCCAGGCCATTTCGCGCCGCCTCGGCTACGGCAATCCATCGGCGTTCATTGCCATGTTCCGGCGGCTGACGGGAACGAGCCCCAAGGCCGGGCGCGCCGGGCTCTGACAGTCACGCGATCGCGGATTTGCCCCGCGATAGCATGGCCTCGACCACGAGCAGGAGAAGAAGGATGCCAAGCGCCAGCGCCACCAGGGGCGTGCCATGAATTCCATGAACGAACGCGGCCAGCGCCCCGAAGACGATCGCTCCGAGCAATCGGAGCACGAGCGGACCTAGACCGGCGAACGCGCGAAAGGCGGCATCGGCAAGGAGATAAAGCGCCAGGCCCCACAGCAGGATGGCGTCGGAGCCGTGAGCCGCATCGGCACCGTGCCCTGCCGCGTCGGCAACCGCGAGCGCGGCGGTGCCCGCCTTCAGCCCGGCCGCGATCAGAATCAATCCGGCGATCATGAAGAGATGCGCCCCGTTATAACCGAACAGAGCGATGCGCGTCCGCTTCCTGTTGTCCGCCTGCAGCATGCGGTGTTCCGCCAGCGCATCGTCACGGTCGAAGTAACTCCACCACAATGTGGCAACGAGCGCGACAGCCAGGAGAAGCATGGCAAAGGCATTGAGGTCATGCGGCAGGCCACCAAAGCCGCTGCCGACGGCGATGATGATCTCACCGAGCACAATGATCAGCAGCAGGCCGTGGCGCTCGACGAAGTGGCCGGCATCGAGCGCGAAGCCATCCCCCGTATTGGCGATTGTCACGACGACGTAGAGGAGCGCCGGTGCCAGGAGCAGGATCCAGGACCAGTCCGCCTCGATCATGCCGGCGGCGATCACCAGCAGGGCTGCGGCGATGTTGAAGGGCACGATGCGCAGCATGGCCCGCGCGGCAGCTTTGCCGCCCTGCCAGAAAAACGCCAGGAAATGCAGGGCGACGATGTAGAGATAGGCAAGACCGAAGACCAGCCGGCCATCGCCATGGCTCTCGGGGATGGCGAGCGCCATGACAAGGAAACCCGCCATCGCCGCGACCAGTACCAGCCGCATGGTCTTTGGCGTGTGCGCGTGATTGGTCAGCCAGATGTAGCCGCCATACATCCACCAGACCAGCATCAGCACGGAGAGCGCATAGAGGTAGTCGACCGCCCCATGGGCGTGCTCGACGAGGTGGGTGATCTGCGTGATCGTGAAAACGAAGACCAGGTCGAAAAACAGTTCGATGGTCTGGGCGCGGAAGGGCGCCGGGTGCTCGCTCATGCCGGACATGCAACCTCCGCCGCCGCGTCATCCCGGAAGAAAACAACGTGCGGGCGTATCTGTCCAGTGGTTGCGGTCGCGTGGCGAGAGGATTTTGTCGCCCAGAGGAAGGCATTTTAGAGGTGCGCCCAAAGGACAATCTCGCCACGAGCGCGAGGCAGCCCGCATTGAATGCCGCATCAGGTGATGCTATTTTTGATGCATCAGGAGAACGCGGATGCGAACGACGATTACCATCGACGATGATTTGCTTGCAAAAGCCCGCGACTACACGGGAATAGAAGAAACCCCCACACTTGTCCGCATGGCGCTGCAATCCCTGGTGCAGCGGGAAGCGGCACGGCGCCTTGCACTCTTGGGAGGTTCCGCACCCGACCTAGAAGCCCCGCCAAGGCGTCGCTTTGATCCCGTGGACACTGAATGATCCTGGCGGATAGTTCCATCTGGATCGATCACCTGCGATCGGTCGACCCTGGCCTGCAGGCCCTGCTGAACAGCGAACAGGTGATCATTCATCCCTTTGTGATTGGGGAACTGTCGCTCGGGCATATTCCCCGATACGACCAGATCATGACCATGCTGGCCGACCTTCCCACGATAGCTACCGCGCATGACACCGAGGTTCGTCATCTCATCCGCAGCAAAAGCCTGTTCGGTACAGGAATAGGCTATGTGGATGCACACCTTCTCGCTTCCGTGAACCTAGTTCCCGAACATCAATTGTGGACGCGCGACAAGAGACTTCACCGGATAGCGACCACGCTGAAGGTGGCCGCGCCGGTTTACCTGCACTGAGTCTTACATATTCGGATAAACCGGCCCCTCGCCGCCCTGTGGCGGCACCCAGGTGATGTTCTGGTTCGGGTCCTTGATGTCGCAGGTCTTGCAGTGGACGCAGTTCTGGGCGTTGATCACGAAAACCTCGTCACCGTCCTTCTCTACCCATTCATAGACACCGGCCGGACAGTAGCGGGTCGAAGGGCCGGCATAGACTCCGAGTTCGGAGCGCTTCTGCAGGTCCATATCCTTCACCTTGAGATGAACCGGCTGGTCCTCCTCGTGGTTGGTGTTGGAGAGAAACACCGACGACAGGCGATCGAAGGTCAGCACGCCATCGGGCTTCGGATAGTCGATCGGCTTGTGGTTCGCCGCCGGCTCCAGGCTCTCGGCATCGGTTTTCCCGTGCTTCAGCGTGCCGAAGACGGAGAAGCCGAACAGCTGGTTGGTCCACATATCGAGGCCGCCGAGCGCGACGCCGATCGCGGTGCCGAACTTCGACCACAGCGGCTTGACGTTGCGCACGCGCTTCAGATCCTTGCCGATCGCGGTGGAGCGCCAGGCGTTCTCGATCTCGACCGGCTCGTCATTGGCCCGGCCGGCGGCGATCGCCTCGGCGATCTTCTCTGCCGCCAGCATGCCCGACAGCACGGCGTTGTGGGACCCCTTGATGCGCGGCACGTTCACGAAGCCGGCGGAACAGCCGATCAGCGCACCACCCGGGAAGGAGAGCTTCGGCACCGACTGGTAGCCGCCTTCCGTGATGGCGCGGGCGCCGTAGGACAGCCGCTTGCCGCCCTCGAAGGTCGAGGCAATCGCCGGATGCGTCTTGAAGCGCTGGAATTCCTCGAAGGGGTAGAGATAGGGGTTCTTGTAGTTCAGGTGCACGACGAAGCCGACGGCGACCATGTTGTCCTCGAGGTGATAGAGGAAGGAGCCGCCACCCGTCTTCATGCCGAGCGGCCAGCCGAAGGAGTGCTGCACGAGACCCGGCTTGTGGTTCTCCGGCTTGACCTGCCAGAGTTCCTTGAGGCCGATGCCGTATTTCTGAGGCTCGCGGTCCTTCGACAGATCAAACTTCGCGATGAGCTGCTTGGCCAGCGACCCACGCACGCCTTCCGAGATCAGAACATACTTGCCGAGCAGTTCCATGCCGCGCGTATAGTTGGGACCCGGCTCGCCATTCTTCTCGATGCCCATGTCGCCGGTCGCGACACCGATCACGGCGCCCTCGTCGTTATAGAGCACTTCGGATGCGGCAAAGCCCGGATAGATCTCGACGCCAAGTTCTTCCGCCTTGGTCGCAAGCCACCGACAGACATTGCCGAGCGAGACGATGTAATTGCCGTGATTGTTCATCAGCGGCGGCATGAAGGCGTTCGGCAGGCGGATCGAGCCGGCAGGGCCGAGGAACAGGAAGTGGTCGTCGGTAACTTCCGTCTTGAAGGGATGGCCCTCTTCCTCGCGCCAGCCGGGCAGCAGCGCGTCAACACCGATCGGATCGACCACGGCCCCGGAGAGAATATGGGCGCCGACTTCAGCACCCTTTTCGAGCACGACGACCGTCAGGTCCGGATTGACCTGCTTGAGACGGATCGCGGCAGACAGGCCCGCCGGCCCCGCGCCGACGATCACCACGTCGAATTCCATGCTCTCGCGCTCAGGCAGTTCCATCGCCTCGGTCATATCCTCACCTTTTTCTTTCCTGGTGCCCCGATTTGCCTCCTTCCTTGGCAAAACGAAGCCCGCTTGTCGAGCCACGACGCGACAGGCAATGGCCTATTTCATCTCCAGCGGAGAGGTCGCGCGCGAAATTACGTTTACGTTAACGTCAACAAGATCGAAAAACAAGGCGCCTCACGCCCGAAAGCTGGCGCGGTACTCGGTGGGCGTTTTGCCCGTCAGGTCGCGAAACGCGGCGTTGAAGGCGGAGAGCGAGGTGTAGCCGACGGAGAGGCAGATATCGGTGACGGAGGCGTCTGTCATTGCAAGCGCCTCGACGGCGCGGATGATGCGGATGCGGCGCAGCGCCTCGCGCCAGGTCATGCCCATTTCCTCCGAAAACCGGCGGGCGAGCGTGCGTGGCGACTGGCCGCTGTCGCGGGCGATTGTGTCGAAGTCAGGCTCGCCGCGCGCCCTCTCCTCCGTCAATGCCAGCGCCCGGGCCAGCCCCTCGCTTGCCGGGGCGGGCAGGACGCAGGGACTTGGCGTTTCCGCGAGACGAAGCGCAACGGTCGAAAGTGTCTTGAAGATTTGGCGGGCGTAAGACGTGAGCGAACTGGTCTCCTGCCCCCATTGCCGGCATTCGGCGATGAGTTCGCGGGCAAGCGGCGAGACGTCGAAGACGGTCAGCGCGCGAGCAGGCGCCGGCATGAAACTCGGTGAAAACAGCACGGAGGCAGAGACCAGCTTCGACAGGATCGAGATGGTGATGGGTTCGCCCGCCGCAATCAGGGCCGCGCGAGCTGGCGGCAATGTCCACCGCCGTCCGCCGGCCTCCAGCCGGATCGTGCCTTCCAGCGCATAGAGCAGATAATGCCGGTCCGTCCGGAATTCGGTCGGGCCAGCGGGTTCGAAGCTCCTGTGAAAGCAATAGGCGTCCGGCTCCATGCCGTCAGTTTACCGTCTGGACGAGTTCGGCGTCAAAGCGGCGACTGACGGGCGCCGCAGACATCATCGGGCGGAGCATCCGTCCCGTCTCGGCGAAGATCTCGGAGCCCGTATAGGCGGTGAAATCGGCGTCGGTTTCCCATTCGTGCAGCACGCCCAGCCCGGTCTCGGTCGTCGGATCGGCGAAGGGCATGAAAGCCATACAGCCTTTCATGGCGCGTATGGCCGGCGCTTCGGCCACCAGAAGGGCGAGTGCCTCCGCGCGGCGAGCGGGATCGACGGAAAAGAAGAGGTGAGCGATGCGCATGGTGCCTTGTCCTTGTCGTTAGCGAATGAACACGCAGACACTCATGCCGGGAAGAGGCATGGCGCGCCAACGCGGGAGGGACATTTTCGCGCGTCAATCTGCCAAACCGCCCAAGTCACCCGTCACGCCTGCGATGCATCGCGGCAACACCTCACCATGTGTGAACGAAATTTAAATTACGGGCCGTTTGAATGGCCTGCGTTAACCCTTCGTTAACCACGACGCAGATAGCTATTTTCGAAATGATTTCTTAACCGAGATGAGCAAAGTGCTAACAGAAGCTCGTGCAATCCGCATCAAGGGCCGCTCCTTCCTCGCGGTCGTCCTGACCCCGGAACTGCCGGTCGCAGACTGGCTGGCCCGGCTGGAAGACCTCGCCGCGCGTTCGGCGGGTTTCTTTCTCTCGCGCCCCGTCGTGCTCGACATCGCCGAGCTCGACATCAGCCGTGCCGAGTTGCGGGAGCTGATCGACGAGCTCGCCGCCCGCAATGTCCGGATCATGGGCATCGAGGGTGGTCGCCCGTCGCTGTTCGATGCCACGATGCCGCCTCAGCTCAAGGGCGGGCTCGAAGGCGCCGAGATCGAAGTGCCGGAAGACAATGCAGGAGAACGCAAGCCGGCCGCCGTGCAGAAGGCCGCCGAGAAGTCCGGCCCCGCTTTTGCGGTACACGGTTCCTCGTCGCTGGTGCTGCGCGAGCCGGTGCGCTCCGGCCAGACCGTGATCTTCCCCGAGGGTGACGTGACCGTGCTCGGTTCGGTCGCCTCGGGTGCCGAAGTCATCGCCGGCGGCTCGATCCACGTCTACGGCACGCTGCGCGGACGCGCGCTCGCCGGCACGTCCGGCAACCCCAGCGCGGCGATCTTCTGCCGCAAGCTCGAGGCGGAGCTGCTTGCCGTCGACGGAATCTACAAGACGGCCGAAGACCTGCCGCCGGAAATGCTCGGCAAGCCCGCGCATCTGTGGCTCGACGGAGAATCGATCGTTGCCGAAACCATTGCCTGAGCCGTCAGCGGCCGGACCAGAGGAGAAGAACATGGCCAAAGTCATCGTCGTCACATCGGGCAAGGGCGGGGTCGGCAAGACCACGACCACCGCCGCCATCGGGGCCGCGCTCGCCCAGCGCGGCGAACGCACCGTCGTCATCGATTTCGACGTCGGCCTGCGCAATCTCGATCTCGTGATGGGCGCGGAACGCCGCGTCGTCTACGACTTCATCAACGTCATCCAGGGCGATGCGAAGTTGCCGCAGGCGCTGATCCGCGACAAGCGGCTCGACAACCTCTTCCTGCTCGCCGCCTCCCAGACCCGCGACAAGGACGCACTGACGACCGAAGGCGTCGATGATGTCATGGAACAGCTGAAGCGCTATTTCGACTGGATCGTCTGCGACAGCCCGGCCGGCATCGAGCGCGGCGCCACACTTGCCATGCGCCATGCGGATGCCGCCGTTGTCGTCACCAATCCGGAAGTTTCCTCCGTTCGCGACTCCGACCGGATCATCGGCCTGCTGGACGCCAAGACCCAGAAGGCAGAGCGCGGCGAGCGGATGGAAAAGCACCTGCTGCTCACCCGCTACGACGTCAACCGCGCCGAGCGCGGCGACATGCTGAAGGTCGACGACGTGCTCGAAATCCTGTCGATCCCACTGCTCGGCGTGATCCCGGAAAGCACCGATGTACTGCGCGCCTCGAACCTCGGCACGCCCGTCACGCTCGCCGATCCGCGTTCCGCTCCGGCCATGGCCTATAGCGAAGCCGTCCGCCGCCTTGCCGGCGAGGACGTGCCGGTCACCATGCCTGGCGACAAGCGCGGCATCTTCGACAAGCTCTTCGGCCGGAGGGCGGCATGAACATATTCCGGATTTTCCGCCGGGAAAGCTCGGCGCCAACCGCTCGGGAACGTCTGCAAGTGCTCCTCTCGCATGAACGCCTCGCCGGCGACCCGTCCGACCTCGTGACGCTTCTTCGCGGCGAAATCGTCGCGGTCATCGCCCGGCACGTCAACATCGACCCTGAGAAGGTGGTCGTCACGATGGATCGCGGCCCGACCGTCTCGGTTCTGGAGATCGACGTCGAGATCCCGCTGCAGCAGGACATGAAGGCGGCCTGAGGCTAGCCCTGTCAACCATCACCGCCGGCGTCCGCGAAAAGCGAGCGCCGGCGGTTTCGTTTTGTGCCGAGAGCTAACGCCGATTGTCTAGGGTCTCCGCCGGAGCTACAGATTTTCGATCTTCTTCCAGCGGAGCCACCCATGCCCCTCCCCCCTCTCACGCCCGAAGATATCCTCGAAAAGATTGCCGATCTTCATCCCGATCTCACCGTCCTCGGACCCGAGGTCCTGCGGTCGCGCCATCCGGGCGAACATCCGGACAATTTCGCGGGCGGCGTCATGGCACAGCCAGCCTCGACGGAGGCCGCCGCGACGCTCGTGCGCTGGTGCCGTGAGAACGACGTCGCAATCGTGCCCCAGGGCGGACTCACGGGGCTCGTCGGCGGCAATATCAGCCACGCCGGCGAGGTCATCCTGTCGTCGTCGCGACTCAACCGCATCGTTGCGGTGCATGCCGACGAGATGACAGTGGAGGTCGAGGCGGGCGTCGCGCTGGAAGCCTTGCAGCAGGCGCTGCTGCCGCACGGCCTGACGACCGGCATCGATCTCGGCTCGCGCGGCACGGCGACGGTGGGCGGCATGGTGTCCACCAATGCCGGTGGCATCCTCGCCTTCCGCAACGGCGTGATGCGCCATCAGGTGCTGGGACTGGAGGCCGTGCTGCCGTCGGGCGAGATCTATTCGGACCTGACGCGCGTGGTGAAAGTGTCCGCCGGCCCCGATCTCAAACATCTCTTCATCGGCGGCGAAGGCGCGTTCGGCTTCGTCACCAAGATCGTGCTGAAACTGGAGCCTATCCGACCGCATCGCGCGACAGCCTTTGTCGGCGTGGGTGACGCTGCTTCGGCGCTGGCCGTCATTCGAAAGTTTCGCTCGAGATCGGGCATCCTGCTGGAGGGTGCCGAACTGATGTGGCCGCGCTATATCCGCGACCACGCGGCGCTCAAGGGCTTCGACCTCTCGTGGCTGGACGGCGATGATGCAGGAGCCCTGCTGGTCTCGGTTTCGGCCGGGACCGAGGAGGCCGCCTCTGCCGCTCTGGAAGAGGAGCTTGAGGCTCTCTGGGAGCCGGTCGGCATCAGGGGCGCGATCCTCGCGCAGTCGCTCGACCAGGCCCGGAAATTCTGGGACATCCGAGAAGACTCAGGCTTCTACTACGCCGAAATCCCAAACGCGCCCTCTTTCGACATCTCCGTGCCGCCAAGTTATCTGGACACCTATGTGGCGGGGGTCGCCGAACGGCTGAAGGCAATCGATGAGTCCTACGATTTCTACGTCTACGGCCATATCGCAGACGGCAACCTGCACCTGACGCTGAAGAAGCCGGGACCGCTACCGGAGCGCGAATTGCTGGCGGTGGAAGGTGCGATCTATTCGGGGGTGCAGGCGGCGGGCGGCTCGTTCTCGGCCGAACACGGCGTCGGGCTGGAGAAGCGGCATGCCTATGAGGCCAACGTGCCGAAGACGAAGCGGGATCTGGCACGGCTGGTCAAGCAGGCGGTCGATCCGAAGGGTCTCTTCAACCCGGGAAAAGTACCCTTCTAGGGCGCGCAACCTCCGCGTCCACTCTCCCCAAAAATCACCTAGCCGAACCGTAATCTCCGTTTGAAGCCTGACACGGTTTCGCGCACTCTCCCGGCACAAGAAACGGGGAACGGCGCAATGACGATTACATACGGTTTCATCGGCCTCGGCCATCTCGGCCGGCATCTGGCCGGCAGTCTGGTGCGGGCGGGTTTTTCGGTCGTGGTCAACGATCTCGACCGTGGCAATGCGGAAGACCTGCTGAACGCAGGCGCCCGCTGGGCCGATGATCCGCAGGCGGTCGCCGAGGCCGTCGATGCCGTCATCACCTGCCTGCCCTCGCCCAAGGTGAGCGAGCGGGTCCTGACCGGCGAGCGCGGCATCCTCTCAGGGCTCAAAAGCGGCGGCACCTGGATCGAGATGAGCACGCTCGACGAGCAGGAGGTGCTGCGTCTTGCAAAAATCGCGGCAGAGCATGGCGTGCGTATGGTCGAATCGCCGGTGACGGGGGGAGTCCATCTCGCCGCGACGGCGGAGATCACCGTGATCATCGGCGGCGACGAAGACCTCTACGCCCTGCACCTGCCGGCCTTCCAGGCCATGGGCAAACGCATTTTCCGGGCCGGTCCGCTCGGCAAGGCGGCGGTGATCAAGGTGATCACTAACATGCTGGCCTTCATCCACCTGATCGCCACCGGCGAGGCGCTGATGCTGGCCAAGAAGGGCGGCATCGACCTCACCGACGCCTTCAACATCATCAAGGCGTCCTCCGGCAACAGCTTCGTGCACGAGACCGAGGGCCAGGTGATCCTGAACGGCAGCTACAACATCAATTTCACCATGGACCTTGCCTGCAAGGACCTGGGCTTCGCGATGGGCTTCGGCCGTGACTTCGGCGTCCCCCTCGACCTCGCCTCCCACGCCCTGCAAACCTTCATCCGCGCCCGTTCCGTTTACGGCGGCGACGCTTGGTCGTCCCAGGTGGTGAAGCTCCTGGAGGACGCCGTCGGCACCGATCTGCGAGCGCCCGGCTTTCCGGCGGAGCTTTAGACGCGCGCCAGAGAGCGTATCCTCCCGTTTCAGGCTTTTCCATCAGCAGGTTCTGTTATATGAATTTTTTGTGACAGACAGCAACAGGAGCACCCATTGGGGGAGAGAAAAAACATCTATGCCGCGATGGTCGACGGGGCAACGGAAGGGCGGAGTGACCGCGACCTCTTCAGCTACATCATTGAGCGCTGCCCGAATGCATCCGCGCGAAAGATCCTGCGCGCCGCCGTTCTGGGCCTTGAGGACCCGAAGCTGATCGATCGGAACGTGCTCAACACGATCCTGGCATTTGCTGTGAAGACGAAGCTGAGGGACTTCGACCGCAAGCCGCCAAAACCGCGAAAGAGTGCTAAGGCAAACGCGGAGGACGCGGTGACGGTGCCTTCCCCGTCTTGAGACCGATGCGCTGCCACCAAGCCCGCAAGATCCTTTTTTGATGGTCGATTAACCGGACCGAAACGGAACTCGGTCTACTGTCGTGACCGAGGAAGGGTGATCCAGATCGCGCTTCACGGCAACGTTACGGCCAGCAACCGGGTAAGCGAGCGTGCGCGACGTTCTAAGCGTGATACACCGAATTCGCATCGCTTATGTCGGCGCGACCTGCCTCTCGACCACGGCCGTCGGATTCGGCCTCATGGCGCTGATCGGGCCCAGAGCCGAGACGACGGCCGACGTGAGTTTCGCTTCGGCGGCCGCGCTCTGCAGCGCCTTGGCCAGCGCCGCCCTGATTTCCCATGTCCTGCCCTTCACCTCGATCTGGCGACAATTTCGTGCACAACGGGAAAAGGCCGAACGCCGCGCCAATATCGACGATCTCTCGGGCTGCCTCAATCGCCGCCGTTTCATGGAAATCCTCGACCAGAGGCTTTCCGACATCACCTCCCGGCAGATCAGGAGACAGCAAACGCAAGACCTGACGCTGCTGCTGATCGACGTCGATCATTTCAAGATGATCAATGACGGCTTCGGTCATGCGAGCGGCGACGACGTGCTACGGGCACTCGGGCGGCGGGCGCTCGCGGAGTCCGGCTGGACTGCCGGCCGCCTCGGCGGAGACGAATTCGCCATCATCGTGGACGACACCGATCACCGTTCGCTCGATCACCGCATCCGGCGCTTTTGTCAGGAACTCGCGGCCGAGCTTCGAGACAAGGAAAAGACGCGCGGATACCAGGGTGTCTCGATTGGCGTCGCGAGCGCCCCCGCCGATGCCGCCAACTCCCATGACCTGCTGAACAAGGCCGATGTCGCGCTCTATGTCGGCAAGCGCAACGGTCGCGGCAACATCACATATTACCACAAGGATATGGAGCGCGAGCATGCCGAGCAGCGCCAGATCGCGCGTGATCTTCAGGCGGCGCTGCTGCTCGATCAACTCGAACTTCACTACCAGCCGATCGTCGGTCTTGATGGCGAACTCGCCGCCGTCGAGGCGCTCCTACGCTGGCGCAACAATGTCGGCGGTTACGTGCCGCCGGACAAGTTCGTGCGGGTGGCCGAACAGTCGGACATGATCGACAGGCTGGGCGAGTGGGTCTTCCGACGCGCCTGCCGTGATCTCAAGGCGGTCGATTTTCCACGTGTCTCGGTCAATGTCTCCGGCGCGCAGTTGAAGAACGACAGGCTGGTGCCGATGCTGCGGACCGTCTTGCGCGAGACCCGGTGCGACGCCTCGCGCTTCACACTTGAGATCACCGAAACGGTTGTGCTGCGGGCCACGCCGGCAGTGTTGCGCACGCTGCGCGAATTGCGGGCGATGGGCTTCCTGATCGCCCTCGACGACTTCGGCACCGGCAATAATTCCTTTGCCTTGCTGCGCGACCTGCCGGTCGATTTCATCAAGATCGACAAGAGCTATACGCAGCGGCTCGAAACCGACAAGATATCCCAGGTTTTCGTCACCGCTGTCGGCGAGATCGCAAAGGCGCTCGGCATGTCCGTCGTTGCGGAGGGCATAGAGACCGAAGAACAGCACGCCTGCGCTCGCATTGCCGGGGCGGTGCGCTTTCAGGGCTATCTCCACGGCAAGGCGCAGCCGCCACGCGCCGTCGCGTCGATCGCCGGTCAAGCGGCCGGATAGTCATCACCGTTTCCGCACCGCAGTCTCCGTGCCCGACCGCATGGTCAGGATGACCGTGCCAGTTTCATCCGCACCCACGGCCAGGCGCTGACCATCAGGATACCTGCGATCACGGCCGCCGCGCCCGCCAAGAAGGGCGGCGTCAGCGGATCTCCGAGCAGCAGTACGCCGAGCGTCACGCCGAAAAGCGGGGTGATGAAGGAGAAGACGCCGAGCGCCGAGGCCATATATTTCGTCAGCAGCCAGAACCAGATGAGGAAAGAGAAGAAGGCGACGACGAGCGACTGGAAGGCAAGATGGGCAAAGAGTGCCACAGTCGGCACGATATCGGCCTTGCCCGTCAGCACCGCCGTGCCCACAAGGATCGCGAAGGCGCCGACGAGCTGGTAGAACAGCGTGTGGGTGGCGGGAATGCGGGAGAGGCTGGTCGAGCGGATCAGCACCGTGGTGGAGCCCCAGAGCGCGCCTGCGAGCAGGGCCATCAGATCACCTCGCAGTGTGACGCCTTCCGCCGCCATGCCCTCACGTCCCAGAAAGGCGATCGCGATACCGCATGCGGCAAGGCCGATGCCCAACCATTGCATGGACGCCAGCCGTTCCGACGGCAGCTTCCAGTGCAGGCCGAGGCCGGCGAAGATCGGCGCTGTATACATGAAGACGACGACGTGCGAGGCGGTCGTGTGCTCCAGCGCCGCGCCGACCATCAGGAACTCGATGCCGAAGATCAGGCCGGCAAGAGCGCCCATGGCCGCCGTCCGGCCGGTAAAGGCGATATGGCCGCCCCGAAACCGAACAAGCAGCCAAACACAGAGCGCGGCGACGCCCGAGCGTATGCCGATCTGAAGCACCGGCCCCGCCAGCGGTTCGGTCGCCTTCAGGCCGATCTGCTGGATCGCCCAGATGAAGCAGATCAGCAGCATCAAGGAGATGGCGCGTATGTCGAGTGGCTTGCGGCTGTCCAAGGTGGGCTTCCCCCTCTGTTTTTCATCCTCGTCTAGCATCGCCGTGACGGGAAGAACATAACGGGTTGAGGACGTTGCCTGTCGAGAACACGACAGCGGGTCGCACCCGCCCTTTTCTTTTGCCCCTCGCCCTTGCTAGGGTCCGCCCAATGCAAATCATTTCTGGAAGGAAATCGCCATGGATCTCGGACTGTCGGGCAAACGCGCTCTCGTGCTGGCCGCCTCGCGGGGGCTTGGCCTCGGCATTGCAAAAGCGCTTGCCGCCGAAGGCTGCCAGGTGCTGATCTGCGGCCGTACGGAAGAAAAGCTGAAGGCCAATGTCGAGGAGATGCGGGCCGCGGGCGGCAAGGCGGACTATGTCGTCGCCGACATCGCCGACGCGCATTTCGCCGACCAGATGATCCACGCCGTGCACGACAAGCTCGGCGGCATCGACATCCTGATCAACAATACCGGCGGCCCGACGCCCGGGATGGCGGAGGAGATGGATGCGGACAAGCTCTACACCTTCTTCCAGTCCATGGTGGTGCGGGTGATCACGCTCACCAATGCTCTGGTACCGCTGATGAAGACGCAGGGCTTCGGACGGATCGTCACTGTGGCGTCGTCGGGCGTCTTCGAGCCGATCCAGAATCTCGCGCTCTCCAACACGCTGCGCGGCGCACTGGTCGGCTGGAACAAGACGCTCGCCACCGAAGTCGCCTCCTATGGCGTCACGGCCAACATGCTGCTGCCCGGTTCGATCCACACAGATCGCATCGACGAACTCCAGGCCGCCAATGCGAAGCGGACCGGCACGCCGATCGAGGAAATCCGCGAAAACGCACTGAAGTCGATCCCGACGGGACGTCTGGGACGGGTCGAGGAATTCGGCGCGACGGCCGCCTTCCTCTGCTCGGTGCAGGCAAGCTACATCACCGGTAGCATGATCCGGGTCGACGGCGGCGCGGCGAAGTCGCTCTGAACGACAACCGCCCTGCGACCGGTTGTCGCAAATTCCTCTGGTGAAACGGTGAAGCTGCGCTATAGTGGTGCGACAAATCGCTCCACCGGAGGAGTACATGGAACAGATTCGTTTCGGCCTGACCGTGATCGGCGGTCTCATTCTCGTCGTCGGCCTGCTCTGGGTCGGCCATGGCACCGGCGCGATCAGCCTTCCCGGCACCGGCTTCATCTCGAAGGAAAGTGTCTGGGTGATCAACGGCGCGCTCGTCGCGGCCTTCGGTCTCCTGGTGCTGGTTGCAACCCGGCGCCTGCTGCGCAAGGATGGCAACCACATCCACTGAATGCGGCGACCGTCCAGACGGGCACCGCCCGTCGAAGGTAGCGCTCCATGACCATCGCACGACGTCTCATCCGCATCGTCGCCCTTCTGGCGATCATCATCGGCATTGTCTGGGTCGGCCAGGGCACGGGACTTTTCCCCTACCCCGCCTCCAGCTTCATGATCAACCAGGCGCCGTGGGTTCTCTACGGCATCCTCCTGGCTGCGGCGGGCATCGTTCTGATGTTCGTCTCCCGCCGCTTCCAGCGCTAGCTCAGAAGTCTTCCGCCAGTTTCGGCAGGTCGGCGATCAGGCCGTCGCGGGTGCCGAAGCTGATCGGTTCCTCCTGCGGCCGGTCGGCGACGCGCATGCGGGCGAAGACCAGGGTTTGGCCATCCCGTTCGGCCCAGCCGACGAACCAGCCGAGGGGCCGGTTGCGGTCCGTCTTGCCCGCATTGTCGCGCAGCCAGCCGCTGCCGGTCTTGCCCTTCACCGTCCAACCGTCCTTCGCCTCGAACCGGGGCGTGATCGCCTTCGTATAATCAAGGGCCGCATCGGAAATCGACAGCGCGCCCGTGAGGAAGCGCCGCAGGAAATCGACCTGCTGGTCGGGCGAAATCAGAAGCGAGGACATCAACCAGGATTCCGTGAGGCTGTCGGAGCCGGGCCCGCCGGAAACATCGCGATTGCCGTAGCCGAACCGCTGGACATAGTCGGCGAAGCGGTTTTCGCCGAGCTTGCGGGTGATCTCCTGCGAATACCAGACGATGGAGTCCTTTTCCCAGATCGTCGGATCGACGGATTTCTGCTCGCGCTTCGAGCGGTTGAACTCCGGCCTGTAATCCCAGCGCGGCGTCTTCTCGTCGATCAGGATGCCCGCGTCATAACCCATCATGGCCAAAGGCAGCTTGAAGGTCGACTGCGGATAAAAACCCTTGTCGCATGTCCCTTCGCGGTGCAGGACGTCGCCGCTGTCGAGATCGGCGATAACGGTACAATGGATGATATCCTTCGCAGAGGCGACCGACGGCAATGAAAATGCCCCGAAAGCGGCCATTCCAAGCGCCACCACAAACTTCCTTCGCAAAACCATGCTGCTCTCCCGCGTTGAATGCCGCTCCTCTCTAATCGCCGATGGCTGCTGGCGACAAACGATGATATCTGCGGCGAGCCATCAATTTTTCTAGGGCTTGAGGAATGTCATGGTTCGTCCGCACCTGCCACTCAACGCGCTGCGCGCTTTCGAGGCGTCTGCCCGGCACCTGAGCTTTACCCGTGCGGCGATCGAGCTCTGCGTGACCCAGGCGGCCGTCAGCCATCAGGTGAAAGTGCTAGAGGAGCGGCTTGGCGTCAGCCTGTTCCGCCGCCTGCCGCGCGGGCTGATGATCACCGAGGAGGGACAGGCTCTGCTGCCGGTGCTGAAGGACGCCTTCGACCGGATGGCAGCGACGCTGGAACGCTTCGAGGGCGGGCATCTGCGCGAGGTGCTGACGATCGGCGCCGTCGGCACGTTCGCCGTCGGCTGGCTGCTGCCGCGCCTTGCCGAGTTCCGCGCCCGCCATCCGCATGTCGATCTCAGGCTCTCGACCAACAACAACCGCGTCGACATCGCGGCCGAAGGGCTCGACTTCGCCATCCGCTTCGGCAACGGCGCCTGGCACGACACGGAGGCGCATTCCCTGTTCGAGGCGCCGCTGTCGCCGCTTTGCATTCCGGCGATTGCGCAGAGCCTGAAACGGCCCGACGACATCGCCCGCCACACGCTGCTGCGCTCCTATCGCCGCGACGAATGGCCGATGTGGTTTGCGGCGGCCGGCAGCGTCGCTCCGCCGGTGCACGGGCCGGTCTTCGATTCCTCCTCGCTCATGGTCGAGGCCGCGCTGAGCGGCATCGGCATCGCGCTTGCCCCGCCGCTGATGTTCGCCCGACATCTGTCCGCCGGAACGCTGATACAGCCCTTTCCGATCGCCGTCGCGACCGGTTGCTACTGGCTCACGCGACTGAAGTCGAAGGCCGAGACACCAGCCATGACCGCCTTCCGCAACTGGCTCGACGATGCCGCGCAAGGGGTGAAGTCGGCGACCTGACGAGGCTCCCCGCAAAAACCGAACGCGCCCTTGCCACCGGCGGATCGACATGCCAAAAGGCCGGCCTCGCAGTCAGGGCTTGATGCCCGCCTTTCGCCGGCCTTGCCGGTTCATCGACGATTACGGACAGAAGGAGCGGCAGTCATGGCTGAGGCGCTGGGGCTTGATTTCGGCACGACGAATACGGTGCTGTCGCTCGCGGCAAGTGCGGATGAGACGCAGTCGCTCGCCTTCACCTCGCCGGCCGGCACCACGGACAGCATGCGCACCGCGCTATCGTTCCTGAAGGACCCGCAGCTTGGCGCCCGCGCGCTGAAGGTGGAGGCCGGACAGGCGGCAATCCGGGCCTTCATCGACAATCCCGGCGAATGCCGCTTCCTGCAGTCGATCAAGACCTTCGCCGCCTCGCCGCTGTTCCAGGGCACGATCGTGCATGGCCGGCGCTTCCAGTATGAGGACCTGATGGAGGTCTTCCTCAACCGGCTGAAAACCTATGCAGGCGACGGTTGGCCGGGGGGCATGCGGCGTGTCGTGGCCGGCCGGCCGGTCCATTTCGCAGGCGCCAACGCCGATCCGGCGCTCGCCGTCGAGCGCTACAACGCCGCACTCGCCCGCCTCGATTTTCCCGAAATCCACTATGTCTACGAACCGGTGGCGGCGGCCTTCTATTTTGCCCGCACGCTTAAGACGGATGCCACCGTGCTGGTCGCCGACTTCGGCGGCGGCACGACGGACTATTCGCTGATCCGGTTCGAGAAGTCGGCGGGACGGCTCTCCGCCCGGCCGCTCGGCCATTCCGGCGTCGGCATCGCGGGCGACCAGTTCGACGCCCGCATCATCGAACATCTCGTGGCGCCCGAGATCGGCAGGGGCAGCCTGTTCAAGAGCTTCGACAAGCTGCTCGACGTGCCCAGCAACTACTACATCAACTTCTCGCGCTGGAACCAGTTGTCCGTCTTCAAGACGTCGAAGGAATATGCCGACCTCAAATCGCTGGTGCGCCAGGCGGTGGAGCCGGACAAGCTGGAGCTCTTCATCGACCTGATCGAGAACGACGAGGGATACCCGCTCTACCAGGCGGTCTCGGCGACCAAGATGGCGCTCTCCTCGGCGGAAGAGGCGGAGTTCCGCTTCGCACCGCTTGGTGCCGCCGGCCACAAGATGGTGAGGCGCGCCGATTTCGAACGGTGGATCGCCGGCGACCTCGCCGAGATGGAAACGGCCCTCGACAGCCTGTTCGCAAGCACCGGGACGACGGCGGCCGATGTCGACCGCGTCTTCCTCACGGGCGGCACGTCCTTCGTGCCCGCCGTCCGGCGGATCTTCTCCGAACGCTTCGACGGCTCCCGCATCGAAAGCGGTGGCGAACTCGTCTCCATCGCCCATGGTCTCGCGCTGATCGGCGAGCGCGACGACATCGGCGAATGGACGGTCTGAGCGCATCGGACCGTCACCGTAGCCCGGCATCGGTCGCATGCATCCGAACTTTTAACGCTTCCCCCCTATCCTTCGGCCTTAGCTAAAGGAGAGGCGGGCTTATGGTGGTGGCGAAACTCGGGCTGATCGTGCTCGGGTCGCTTTCGCTCCTGATCGGGTTCATCTGGGTCGGTCAGGGGTTCGGCAACTATCCGGTGTCCGGGGCGACCATGGTGGTCGATCAATCGGAATGGATCGGCCGGGGCATAGCCGCCCTGGTCGGCGGCTTTGCGCTGCTCGTCTGGTCCGAACTCCTCCAGCGCCGCCGCCGGCGGTAACGGACCGCCCTAGCGCCGCGCCGCTTTCATCGCCTTGACATGTTTCATTAAGTCGGAGAAGGCGGTTCCGCCGGCCTCTACACCCAAGGGGACTAGCAGGCTCCCGCCATCCTTGTTTTTTACCCCCCCGGAACTGCTTCCGCACACCCAGTCGGTGATATTGTGGACTCGTTTCCAATCTTTGAGGATATCAGGGCACCGTCTTCTCTAGGCGGCGCACTAGTACTGAGGCAATTGTTAGATTATCCAAACAAAGCTCAATTGGATCAACAATGTTGTCGTGGCCACGTGGATTACGAATTGCTGACATCGCGCCCGCAAAAATGAATTTGTACCCCATTTGCTCATCAACCTCACTAGGCGTTGATAGGGCAGTTAGTTTTATTTTTGGATTGGCCTCTGCGAATGCCGACATCATCAACTTGTAGCCGCTATCATTGATGCCAGAGAGGAACTTTACTTTGTTATCAAGACACTTAAAAGCCTCGAATGTAGCTTGGGCGTAATGCCCGTCATCAAAGAGCTTTAACGACACCGAACTGATGCTTGGATGTATGTTGCGCTCGTCGAAGGGGTGAGACGGCGTTTGCTCGGCTATCTGCTCCACCTCGGGCCGCTCAACTCCGAGCACCCCGGCCAGTCTGACAACCTTCTCAAAATTAGTTAAGGCGTTACTCATTGATGAGGTTGGCTCTAATGCTCTTGAAAATGGCGTCGTACGTTTCCTGAGATCCGTTCGCGGGCAAATTTATTTCAATTCTTACAGTTAACGCAACATCCTTACGACCGTCTGATGGGGGCGAATTTTCATTTCGCAACTGTGGCGCCTTTACTTCAGCAACAGCCGGTTTCTTCTGCGCGGTTGGTTTTGCCTTCGGTGTGGATGGAGCCTTTGCCCCAACGGAGGGCGCCCTGTCGGCCGCCTGTTCGTGCCCTGCCATCCCTCGAAACATTATGAAAACAGAGGCTTGTCTGCTACCGATTGCTTCGCTCGTCTTGTCAGTTGTTCTAAAATATGAGGTCAGTTCGCTTTTGGTGAGCGACCACGCATCGTCGCCGCGCAAATCAAAGAGGTCTTTGTACGCATCCCGGATCAATCCCTCGAAAGCACTAGGAAATTGGCTATCGTCCAAGACAAATACGTCATGCCCTTTTTCCGTACGCTTGCTTTCTGAATCAAGCACTCCGATGAATTGCAGCGCGTTGATTACATAGCTTTCGTTGTTTGAAGCTAGCCCAAATTTCTTCACAGTCTCAGAGTTCACCGTGGCCGGGAAATTCTTGCGAAGAAAGCCAATCATCTGCGCAATATTGCCTGCGCCTGAAATATATGGATGCGACGCCAATTTCCTCTCTCCTCCTGCCCTGCAATGACATTCGATTACGCTTTCCTACATGTTATAGTAATCAATATTGAGCCACTAACAAGTTTTGAGAGTATCTTTTCCACCTCAACGGTGTGCATCCCGTTCTTACATTCAATGCCAGAGCTTCCTCGTATCATCGCGGAAATACTCGGTAGTGCGCAGATGCAGGCGCTGGTCCCCGATGCGTTTAATAACGAAACGGTTTCCTTCCTCCCGGCTCTGCTCTAGAACGAAGCCATGATCCCTGCCCGCGACATGACGCCTGCCGAGCTCGCCGCGCTTCTGCATTTTTATGCGGATGCGGGCGTGGAGTGGCTCGTGGAGGAGGAGCCGGTCGACCAGGTGGCAGCCTTCCTGGCCGAGAGAGAGGCGAAGACGGTGCTGGTGGATGCCGCGCGCGGTGGCGTGGCGGACGCGACCGGCGCTGCCGGTGCGCCCATAGCCCGCGACCGGCCCGCCCGCGAGCGTCCGGCCGCAAAACCCGCCGAACCGCAGCGCATACAGGCCATGGCGATCCCGGACGAACACGCCGTCACCGATGCGCGCTTCGCCGCCGAGAGCGCGCGGTCGCTATCCGAATTGAAGACGGCGCTGGAAGGTTTTGCCGGCTGCAATCTGAAGACCAGTGCGCGCTCTACGATCTTCGCCAATGGCGATCCCGCCGGCGGCATCATGGTGATCGGCGGCATGCCAAGCGCCGACGACGACCGCGAGGGCGAAGCCTTTTCGGGACGCGCCGGCCAGCTTTTCGACCGCATGCTCGCATCAATCGGCCTTGCACGGAGCGGGATCGTGCTGACGACCGTCATCCCCTGGCGGCCGCCCGGCGACCGGGCGCCGACCAAGCTCGAGGCGGACATCTGCCGGCCGTTCATCGACCGCCAGATCGAACTCGCCGAGCCCCGGCTGGTGCTGCTGATGGGCAATTTTACCGCCCGCTTCTTCTTCAACGCGCAGGAAACGATCCACGGCCTGCGTGGCCAGTGGCGCGACATCGCCGGCGGCAGCCATGCCGTGCCGGCACTTGCCTGCCTTCATCCGCTGGAGCTCCTCGCCGCGCCGGCGGGCAAGGCGCTCGCCTGGCGCGACCTGCTCGACTTCCGTCGGCGCATCGACAGCGGCAATTGATCGAAAAAGCGGCAGAACATGTCAGCGAAATGACAGAGGCTTGCGCTCAACGCATAGCTGACCCGCGCTCGCTCCGCTTGCCGAATCGATGTTGCAGCGCAATATAGGCAGTGTCGGGAGGACAACGTAGCAAGGAGCCTTGTCGTGACCACCCGTTTCCGTCCCATCCATTGCCAATTCGGCGGTCTGCGTCATGCAGGCGAGCGGATGCGTCCGGGCGATGGACGCCGCGCTTTCGCCTCTCCGACCAACGAGCAGATGACGGCCATGGCAGCCGGCCATTCCACCCGGGTGGCCCGCCCTGTCGCCGGTCTCGCCCGCGTTCTCTAAAGCCGAAACGCACCTGCCGTCCTGTTGTGCATTGCACAATCTCGACGTCCGCAGCGCGATCGCGTCGGCAACTCGACACCCAACGAGCCATGAAGGAATTGCAGAGATGAGCCAGAAATTCCGCCCCCTCGCCGCGCTGCGAAACACGCTCGACCAGATCGGGTTCGCCGTCAGCGCCTCGGCCGAATATACCCGCGCCGCGGCCGAGGATCGCCGCAACGGGGTCTTGCACACCCGTCTCGGTCAGTCGGGTTCATTCATCCCGCTCTGAGCGGTCATAGCAGCCCGGCGGCGCCGGTTCAGATACTCGGTAGACGACCGCCCGGCCAGTCCGGCGCGGTCGTTTTGCATTTTCATTCGGCCGGCTGCGGTTCGGCGCGCGACTTCAGTTCGGCCCGTGCCCAGTCGAAGGCCTCGTCGACGATCGAGAATTTGACCGCTTGCCAGCCGCAATATTCGTCGAGGTAGTCGCGAGTCATCCACATATGCGTCTTCTTCGCCTCGTCGTGCCAGGCAAGGCAGCCGAGCTCCACGCCCTTGCGCAGCAGCCGCTGCAAATGCGTACGCGACATCAGGAACCGCCCTGCCATGGCGCGGGCATCGATCCGGCCGAGGTCGAAACGGTCCTCGTCGACGCCAACCTCGATCCGGCTGACAATCTCGTCCATCACCAGACCGCCGGATTCCGTCCACAGAAACAGTGCGACGCGCGGCGGCGGCTCGCGCCAGCGGTCGTCGGCGATGCAGTGCCTCGCGATGCGCGGCTGGGCAAGCCGGAAGATGCGTGGCTCGGCCACGGCCTCGGCGACCCGGTTGCCGTCGTCGACGGAGTCGAGCGCGGCGAGATTGGCAAGAAACCAGTTGTACATCGCCTGCGTGCTGATGTCCGTCGCCTCGAAGCGACGGGGCCGCCTGCCCCCGTCGTCGGCCCGCCGCATGTAGCGATAGGCCATCAGCTGATCTAAGAAATTCAGGACCGTGTTGCGGCTCGCCGCCTTGACCGTCAGGATCATCTCCTTGAGCCGGCCGGTCGTCAGTCCGCTGCCGCCAACGGCGGGATCGTATTCGAGCTGCAGCGCGAATGCTGCCTGGCTGAGCAGCCAGCGCTGGTGGGATGCCATGAAGCGCGACAGTTTCGGATTGCCGTCGAACTGTCCCTGAAGCTGCGTCGCCAGTCCTTTCAGCGCCGTCACGAAGCGCGGCGAGGACTGAAGCTCCGTCGCTGTCAATGCCATGTCAGATCCCCCGGCAGATAATTCTCTCGACCATAGCAACCGGGCCGATCAGATAGGCCGAACCAAAGGCGATCCGGCAGGCATGAACCCAACGCACGTCCCATGATACTCAGCTTCGCCAGCCCCCGCTAACTCTGGCCCATTTTCGGTATCTCGCGGTGTCTTGGCAAGCGGAAGTTTAGAAGAATACGACTTAAATCAAATTTTCTACCGCCGGCTGCGATTGCGCTGCCGCAGAACCTCCCCGTGCGGCAACGTTGCGGCCGCAGGAAAGCCTTGGCGTGTCGCAATCGACAGCCCATGCAAAACCGATTAAGGGCAAGCTGAAAAACCTGCTTCCGGAAAGTCACCGATGTTCGCCAGTTTCGCCTCGATCGCCACACTGATGTTGTCGACCCTCCTGATGATGGCGGGCTTCGGACTGATGAACTTCATGGTGCCGCTTCGGTCCATTTCCGAGGGCTGGTCGACCTTCACGATCTCGGTGATCGCCACCGGCTACACGTTCGGCTTCACGCTGTCGTGCATCGTTACACCCATTTTCGTGCGGCGCGTCGGGCATGTGCGCGTGTTCAGCGCGCTCATCACCCTGCTGACGGTGTCGATCCTGTCCTGCGCGCTCGTCGTCGACTGGCGGGCCTGGTTCCTGTTCCGCGGCATCGCGGGCTTCGCGATCGCCGGAGCCTATCTGGTGATCGAGAGCTGGCTGAACGAACGGGTGACCAACGAAAATCGCGGCGCGCTTTATTCGTTCTACATGGTCACCTGCCTCGTCGGCTCGATCGGCGGTCAGTATCTCGTACCGCTCGGCAATCCCGACGGCTTCGAACTCTTCATCCTGTGCGGGCTGATCTTCTCGCTGGCGCTGTTCCCGACGGCGCTCTCCACGGCGCAATCCCCGGCTCCGATCGCCCAGGCGCGGTTCGACCTGATGCGGCTCTATCGCCGCTCGCCGGTCGCCTTCATCGGCTCGCTCTTGTCGGGCGCGCTCTCCGGCACCTGGGGCAGCCTCGGCGGGGTCTACACGCAGGCGATCGGCATGAACACCGCCCAGGGCGCCACGCTGCTTTCGGCCTTCCTGGCGGGCGGCGCCATCGCGCAGGTGCCGCTCGGGCGTATCTCCGACCGGATCGATCGCCGTTACGTCATGATCTTCTCCGGCGCCTTCGGCTTCCTCTCCTGCGCCGTGATGGCGGCCTTCCAGGGCGTCGGCACCGTTCCGGTCTACATCGCCGGATTCTTCGTCGGCTCCGTTCTCTACCCCGTCTACGCGCTCAATGCCGCGCATGCCAACGACCTGGCCGAGCCGGACGAATATGTGACGATATCGAGCGCCATCATGATCCTCTACGGCCTCGGCACGGTGTCCGGTCCGCTGATGGCGGGCACTCTGATGGAATGGTTCGGTCCGCTCGGCCTCATCTGGTTCCTTGCCGCTGCCTTTGCCGCCTATGCGGGCTACTCCGGCTGGCGCATGACGCGTCGTGTCGGCCAGGTGTCGGACAAGGCGGACTTCCAGGCCATGCCGATCCCGGTGCTTGGAACGGACCCCGCCGGCGCACCGAACACGCTGCTGAGCGACCCCGAGGACAGCCGATAGAGCATTCGCAGCCGAAACCGTTCCGCTTCGGCCAGCGCCTTGCGACAAAGACGAGAACATCACCCTTGCGGCGTCGAGGCCTTGCGCGCGGCGCGGCGTTCGAGGCCCAGCCTGTGTTCGCGATAGATGATGAAGATGCCTGCTGCGACAACGATCGCGGCGCCGGCCGCCGTCGTCAGCGTCGGCACCTCGTCGAACAGGACATAGGCGATCGCCGAGCCGAGGATGATCGATGTGTATTCGAACGGCGCGATCGTCGAGACATCGGCGTAACGGTAGCTTTCCGTCAAAAGCACCTGCCCGATGCCGCCGAAGAATCCGGCCATCGCCATGAGCCCGAGCGCCTCCCATGACAGCACCGCCCAGCCGAAGAACCAGGTGAGCGCCGACAACAGCGAGGCGATCAGCGAGAAGTAGAGCACGATCGTCGGGGTCTTCTCCTCTCGCACCAGTTGCCGAACCTGCAGCATGGCGGCGGCACCGAGCGTGGCGGAGATCAGGACCGATATAGCACCGACGGCGGCGGTCGATTGCAGGCCCTGCTCCTCGAAGAGCGTGAGCTTCGGCCAGGAGATGATCATCACGCCCACCAGCCCCACCATCACCGCCGTCCAGCGATAGAGCCGCACCGTCTCGCGCAGAAAGACGGCCGCAAACAGGACGGCAAAGAGCGGCATGGCATAGCCGATGGCGATCGCGTCCGGCAGAGGCAGCAGGACGAGGCCATAGAAGCCCGCCCCCATCGAACAGATGCCGATCATCCCGCGCTTTAAGTGGCCGAGCGGGTTGTTGGTGTGCATGCCGGCCCGCAGCGTTCCCTGCCACGCCAGATACGCAACGATCGGGACCAGGGCAAAGGCGGAGCGGTAGAACGTGATCTGGCCAGGCGGAACGCCGACACCGCCAAGCTTTATGCAGGTTGCCATGCTGAGAAAGAAGACGATCGAGGTCACCTTCATCAGGATCCCCCGCAGCGGATTGGATTGATCGGGTGGCATGCTCACTCGGCTGGCGGCCTTCAATTCGGCTGGGCGGGGCGGCTTTAGCCGCTGGTCTCGACGAAGCAGACGTTCGACGAGCGATAGACTCGCATGCCGGCCTTGGGGAGGCAAGGCCAAAGCCGTCGATGATGCGACGCACCATCAGAGGCCAAAAAGGCGACTTTTTTGACGATTCAAACCGTTAAAAGTCCCGGAAACGCTGGATTTTAACGGTTTGCAAACCAAGAGATCATAAATTTTATCCAGCCATTCAAGTTAATCCGCCGATTTATACAAGCCCTTTCTTCCATCAGCTTTATCGCGAAAGTAGTTTCATGACCGAAAAGCAGGCCGTCGCAAAGTTAACCGAAGATGTTCCGGTGACCCCTCGAGCGATGCGACTGGTGACGGAAGGCATCGGCACCGATGTCGGACGCTTCAGCGAAGACAATCGCCACGTTGTGCGGCAGATCAGGCTGCTCGCCATCAACGCGCTGATCGAGGCGGCCCGCGCCGGCGAGACAGGCAAGGGGTTCGCGGTGGTCGCCAACGAAGTCCAGCGCCTGGCGCAGAATGCCGCCGATATCGCCGCGCGGTTCCAGGAAAACGTCGTCGGCCGTATCGAGCTTGGCCGCGAGATGGCGGACTCGCTCGTCGAGGAGATGGAGGGCGTGCGCCTGACCGATCTGGCGCAGACGCTCGTCCAGTTCATCGTCCGCAACCTGTTCGAAAGAACCGCCGACGTTCGCTGGTGGGCGACCGACCCGGCACTCTGGCAGGCGCTGCAGGAGCCGACGGAAACCGCCGCCGACTACGCGGCCGAACGACTCGGCGTCATCAACCGTTTCTATACCGTCTATCTCGACCTTGTGATGACCGACGCCAAGGGCAAGGTGGTGGCCTCCGCCAATCCGCGCTACCAGCGGGGGCTCAAGGACCGCAACCTCGCCGACGACAGCTGGTTCAAGGCCGCCCGTCGTTGCAATAGCGGCGACGATTACGTGGTGGACGAAGTCAAATCGAGCAGCCTGCACGACAACCGCGACATCCTTGTCTACGCCACCGGTATCCGCGAGGGCGGCCGCACCGATGGCGCTCTGCTCGGCACGCTCGGCGTCTATTTCGACTGGCAGGAGCAGGGCCGCGCGATCGTAGAGAAGGAAGCGAACCTCCCGCCATCGGTCGCCGCGCGCACGGAGGTGATGCTGCTCGACGGCAATCTTCGCGTCATCGCCGCCAGTAACCCGGCCCGCCGCTTCACCCATTTCGCGCTCCACAATCCGGGTAGCGCGCCGCGCGGCAGCTACTACGACAGTAATGGCAGCATCGTCGCCTATGCCCGGACACTTGGATACGAAGATTATGACGGGCTTGGCTGGTATGGCGTCATCGTGCAGCAGACAGAATCGGATGAAACCGTCCGCACCAGCCTCGGCATCAAGTAAAAGCACCCGCGCCAAAGTCCGAAAAAGGCCCGCTCCGGCGGGCAAAATCGGGAATACTTGTCGCGTGTTTTAACAATCGTTCAGAAATTGATGCAATCATCGCCTAGACTTGCCGGCCTCGTGGGAGACTGGCTCCAGGGGCGGAACGAAGCTAGGGACCTAGCTTAAAATAATCAGGACAGACGATGCGAACAGATACGGGCCAGGTCATTCATCTGGCAGACTACCGACCCACCGACTTTGTCTTGGAACGGGTCGATCTGACCTTCGAGCTGGACCCGACGGAGACCAAGGTCGAAGCGCGTCTGATCTTCCATCGGCGTGAAGGTGCCGATCCGTCGGCGCCGCTGGTGCTTGATGGCGACGACCTGACGATGACCAGCCTGCTCTTCGACCAGATCGAGATGGAGACCGATCGCTATACCGCGACCGCGGACAGCCTCGTCATCCGTGACCTGCCAGCGACCGAACCGTTCGAGATCACCGTCGTGACGATGATCAATCCGGAGGCCAATACCCAGCTGATGGGTCTCTACCGCTCCAACGGCATCTACTGCACGCAGTGCGAAGCCGAAGGATTCCGCCGCATCACTTATTTCCCCGACCGCCCGGACGTGCTGTCCGTCTACACGGTCAACATCATCGCCGACAAGGAAGCCAACCCGCTCCTGCTGTCGAACGGCAACTTCCTCGGCGGCGCCGGCTTCGGTCCGGACAAGCATTTTGCCGCCTGGTTCGATCCGCATCCGAAGCCAAGCTACCTTTTCGCGCTGGTCGCTGGCGATCTTGGTATCGTGGAAGACACCTTCACGACCATGTCCGGCCGCGAAGTCGCGCTGAAAATCTACGTCGAGCACGGCAAGGAGGCCCGCGCGGCCTATGCCATGGACGCGCTCAAACGGTCGATGAAGTGGGACGAAGAAGTCTTCGGCCGCGAATACGATCTCGACATCTTCATGGTCGTCGCCGTCTCCGACTTCAACATGGGAGCCATGGAGAACAAGGGTCTCAACATCTTCAACGACAAGTACGTTCTTGCCGATCCCGAAACCGCAACCGACCAGGACTACGCGAATATCGAGGCGATCATCGCGCATGAATACTTCCACAACTGGACCGGCAACCGCATCACCTGCCGCGACTGGTTCCAGCTCTGCCTGAAGGAAGGCCTGACCGTCTATCGCGACCACGAGTTCTCAGCTGACATGCGCTCGCGCGCCGTCAAGCGCATCGCCGAAGTCCGTCATCTGCGCTCGGAGCAGTTCCCGGAGGATGCCGGTCCCCTCGCCCACCCGGTTCGCCCGACGAAATATCGCGAGATCAACAACTTCTACACGACGACGGTCTACGAGAAGGGCTCCGAAGTCACCCGGATGATCAACACGATCCTCGGCGCCGAAGGCTTCAAGAAGGGCATGGATCTCTACTTCGAGCGTCATGACGGCGATGCCGCGACGGTCGAGGATTTCGTCAAGAGTTTCGAGGATGCGACGGGTCGCGACCTCAAGCAGTTCTCGCTTTGGTACCACCAGGCCGGCACGCCGCAGATCACTGTTTCCACCGCTTACGACGCCTCGGCCAAGACGTTCACCGTCTCGCTCGAGCAGATGGTGCCCGCGACGCCTGGCCAGTCGACCAAGGAGCCGATGCACATCCCGCTGAAGTTCGCGCTGCTGTCCGACAACGGATCGGAAATGTCGCCCGGCGGTATCGAGGGCGGCGAAGTCACGGGCGATGTGCTGCATCTGACGGATCGCGCACAGACACTCGTCTTCTCCGGCATAGGCTCGCGTCCGGTGCTGTCGCTCAATCGCGGCTTTTCCGCCCCGGTCACCCTGCATTTCGCGCAGAGCGATGACGACCTCGGCCTCATCGCCCGCCACGAAAGCGATCTCTTCGCCCGCTGGCAGGCCATCACCGATCTCGCATTGCCGGCTCTCACAGCGGCGGCAACCAATGTCCGCAACGGTGCGCCCGTCGTGGTCGGCGAAGCCTTGACCAAGGCACTCCTCGACATTGCCGGCAACGAGGCTCTGGAGCCCGCCTTCCGCGCCCAGGCACTCGCCCTGCCGAGCGAAGCCGACGTCGCTCGCGAACTCGGTGCGAACAACGACCCGGATGCGATCCGCGACGGTCGTCAGGCCGTGCTCACTGCCATTGCCGTAGCCGGCAAGGACATCTTCGGTGGGCTCTTCGCCTCACTGTCATCCGCCACGGGGGCATTCAGCCCGGATGCGGCGAGTGCGGGACGGAGAGCGCTGAAGAATGCCGCCCTCTCCTATCTGACGCTTGCGGAAAAGACACCGTTGCTGGCCGCAAAGGCGTTCGCCGAGGCCGACAACATGACGGATCTCGCCCAGGCCCTGACGATCCTGGTGCACAACTTCCCGGACTCGAAAGAGGCCACCGAAGCGCTTGCCTCGTTTGAGAAGCGGTTCGCCGAAAACGCGCTCGTCATCGACAAGTGGTTTGCGATCCAGGCCGCCATTCCGGGCGCCGGCACGTTCGACCGTGTCGTCGCCCTGATGTCGAACAAGCATTACAAGGCTGACAACCCCAACCGGGTCCGCTCGCTGATCGGCTCGTTCGCCTTCTCGAACGCCACCGGCTTCAACCGCCCCGACGGCGCGGCCTATGAGCTGCTGGCGTCGCAGATCCTGGACATCGACAAGAAGAACCCGCAGCTTGCCGCCCGTCTGCTGACCTCGATGCGCTCCTGGCGCCTCCTGGAGCCGTCGCGCGCCGACAAGGCCCGCGCTGCGCTGGTTCGGATCGAATCGGCTGCCAGCCTTTCGACGGATGTGCGCGACATCGTCGAACGCATGCTGAAGGCCTGACGAAGCCTTATTCCTTCTCCCCGCTCAGGCGGGGAGAAGCCCCCCCGCGGCGCTTAACGTGGGTACGTCCTGAAGACGCCGGCGCCTATTCCTCACCTTCCGCCGCCTCATCCTCGTCGGGATTGTCGATGTACCACTGCGCGTCGAGATTGGCGCTGTTCAGAAGATCCTCGTAGCAGAGCGTCATTTCGCGGTCGCCGGCGCTCCAGAAGGCGTTGGCGACGCCGCATTCGGTCGCTGTCAGACGGATGCCGTCCTTCAGCTTGTACGTGCCGGAGAACACGTCGCGGACCATTTCCAGCAGGCCGGCCTCGACGATCATGTCGCGGAAGTACGCAAGATGTGGATCGGTGGTCGGTTTGTACTCGATCTTGAATGCCGTGCTGTCGCCCTTGCCCGCCTTATGCGGCTCAAGAACCTTTCCCCAGCTCGTCCTCAGGCCTTCGTACTCGTAGACGCACTGCTCCTTGCGATAGTCCGGAAACTCGACCGAATCGGCGAATTCCTCGAACCGCTTCCGGTTCTTTCCCATCATCATGCAGATCGTGTTGTAGGCGCGCTGCTCATCCAGCCCGTGCGTGTCCCAAAACGCCAGCTCCTCGTCCTCGTCGGCCGCGCCCGCCGTCAGGAACCAGACATTCGCCCAGTCCTCGACCACGACATTGAGCTCCTCGTCCTCGGCCTCCAGAAGCAGGATCGTCGCCAGACCATCGACGGCGTCCTCCTCGCGCCCGAGCACGGGCAGCGAGAGCTCCGACACCAGCATGTGGCCGGCCTCGTGGAAGACCGTCGCGATCGCCGTATTGATCACGAACTGGTTGGCCTCCTCGATCTGTTCGTCCCAAAGTTCGGCGTAGAGTTCGGGCTGTTCAGGCTCGACCGCGCCGGCGGTTGCGGCGGCCAGCGACAGCGCAGTCGCACCGATAAGCATCTTCACTGGCGCAAGACACGCCGCCGCGTTTCGAAATCTCATGCATGCCCCCTTCGTCGGCCCCTGGCTACTGGCCCAGACTAGCCGCTATCGCCTAATCTTTTCTTTCAGATTCAACGCTTTGCCGCGCTGCCGAGAAAAAAAGACGATTCGGATTAAGCACTTAAGATTTTGTTCACCCGTACGGTCTGGACAAGGCGAATCACCTTTGATTCATTGACCGCAGATTCGGGCGAGCGGCGCTTGAATCGCACGAGGGACAAGGCGGGACAATGGCGAACGCGCGGCGGGCAACCGCAGCCGACGAATGGCTGCGGCTGGTGTTTTCACGGGTATCTGGGTACATCGACGAGTTTGTGTCCGAGGGTAGCGTGAGTTCGCGGCGGGCGGAGGTTTTCTTCCGAAGGGCTATCCCCGTTCTCATCGTGGCGTTCCTGGTCGTGCTCGCCACGGCGCGCGCCATCGGCATCCTGGGAGAGCATGCCCGTATGGAGGGCGCCGTCAGGCAGTCGACCGCGCTGTCGGCCAATGTGGCAGCCGCCGTCTTTGCCGAACGACAGGAGGTCTTCGCCGCCGCCGACAGACAGGCGGCCGAGACTTTGCTGAAATCGTTCCTGCCGCAGGCGCGTCTCGACGCGCAGGCCTTCGTGCTGCTCATCGACACAACGGGCAAGGTATTCGCCGGTTCGACCTCGGCGAGCGGCTTCGTCGGCTACAGGCTGACGGCACTGCTCCCGGAAGTCGCAACCGTGCGTCGTTTTGCCGATCGCACCGGCGCAGTCGAAACGCATATCAACGGTGCGCCGCACTATGCCGTGTTCCAGGAGATGGACAGCGGCGCGATGATCGTCGCGGCCCACTCGCTACAGGGGGTCGCCAACTTCTGGCGCGGCGAAGTGGCGCTCAACGTCACGCTGTTCGCCGGCGTCTCGATGATCCTGCTGATCATCGTCTACGCCTATTTCCTGCAGGCCAAACGCGCCCGGGAAAGCGACGACATCTTCATGGAGTCCAACCTTCGGGTCGAAACGGCCCTGTCGCGTGGACGCTGCGGTCTTTGGGACTTCGATCTCAGCACGCGCCGTCTCTACTGGTCGCGTTCGATGTATGAAATGCTCGGCATGCAGCCCTCCGGCGAGTCGCTCTGCTTCGGCGACGCCGCGCGGATGATGCATCCCGAGGACGGCAATCTCTACGCCATCGCGCGCAAGCTGGCCCGTGGCGAAAGCCGCCACATCGACCATGTCTTCCGCATGCGCCATCACAAGGGCCATTTCGTCTGGATGCGGGCGCGCGCCCAGGTGCTGCGTTCGTCGACCGGCCGCACCCACGTCATCGGCATCGCGATGGACGTCACCGAGCAGCACCGCCTGGCGCAGCGCTATGCGGAAGCCGACCAGCGTCTTGCGGATGCGATCGAATGCACGTCCGAAGCCTTCGTGCTGTGGGACAAGAACGACAAGCTGGTGATGTGCAACGCGCATTTCCAGAAGGTCTACGGCCTGCCGGACGACGTGCTCGTGCCGGGGACCGAGCGCGCGCTGGTACTGGCCGCCACGGTGCGCCCGATTGTCCAGCGCCGGGTCGTCGATCCGGACCAGAGCGGCAATTCGCGCACAACGGAGGTGCAACTCGCCGACGGGCGCTGGCTCCAGATCAACGAGCGCCGTACCCGTGACGGTGGCCTTGTTTCGGTCGGCACCGACATCTCGCAGCTGAAGCGGAACCAGGAACGGCTGCGCGACCAGGAACGCCGCCTGATGGCGACGATCGGAGATCTCTCGGCCTCGCAGAAGAAGCTCGAACGGCAGAAGGAAGAGCTCTCCGAAACCAACGCCAAGTACCAGGCCGAGAAGGAACGCGCGGAAGCCGCCAACAAGGCGAAATCCGAATTCCTGGCCAATATGAGCCACGAACTGCGGACGCCGCTCAATGCCATCCTCGGCTTCTCGGATATCCTGCAGAACGGCATGTTCGGACCGATCGGATCGCCGAAATACGAGGAATACGCCCGCGACATCCACGAGAGCGGCATGCATCTGCTCAACGTCATCAATGATATCCTCGATATGTCGAAGATCGAGGCTGGCCAGATGAAGATCCGCTGCGAAAGCATCGACATGTCGACGCTGATCAGCGAAAGCCTTCGACTGACCTCCATGCCGGCGGAGGAAAAGAAGATCCGCGTCGAGCAGCGCATCGCGCCCGATCTCTCCGTCCGTGCCGACCGCCGGGCAATGAAGCAGGTGCTGCTCAACATCCTGTCGAACGCCGTCAAGTTCACCAATGAAGGCGGGCGGGTGATGCTGCGGGCGCGCCAGTGCGAACAAGGCGTGACGCTGACGATCGCCGATACCGGTATCGGCATCCCCTCGGAAGCGCTCGGCAAGATCGGCCAGCCGTTCGAGCAGGTGCAGAGCCAGTACGCCAAGAGCAAGGGCGGCTCCGGCCTTGGGCTCGCCATCTCCCGGTCGCTGGTGGCGCTCCATGGCGGCGGTCTGAAGATCCGCTCACGCGAGGGCTGCGGCACCGTGGTGCAGATGGTCATCCCGCACCAGCCGGAGGCCGCGAGACGGCGGGCGTGAGCCTTGGCAGCGCATTGCCAATGCCGGTTCAAACCGGTAGCGTTCGCCACGATGACAAGACTGCGTAAACTTGCAAAGGCTGCGTTTAGCGCGGGCATTATGGTCGGCGCGACAGTGACGTCGGCCAATGCCGAATGGCAGGCGATCGACAAGGTCGAGACTTATCCTGTCAGGGGCAGCACGGGCGCCGAGCTCTACGCCTCGATCGGCGAAAACGGTCCCAAGCTTGGCATCGCCCGCACCATCGCGCATACCTCCTTCCGGCTCACCTGGAAGCGCGACTATCAGACCCGCGGCACTGACTGTGTGCTCGCCTCCGCCGTGCCGACGCTCGTCATCACCACCGTCCTGCCGAAACCGGCAGTGCCTCTTTCCGGCCCCCTGCAGCAAAGCTGGCAGACCTTCATCGACGGCGTGACAGCCCACGAGCGCGTGCACGGTGATCACATCAAGGCGATGGTCAAGGAAATCGAAAAGGCGACGATCGGGCTTGCCGAACCAAACGATCCGCAATGCCGCAAGATTCGCGAGAAGATGCAGCCTGTGCTCGGAGAAATCTCCCGCGCCGAGCGGCAGAAGCAGCGCGAATTCGATCAGGTCGAGTTCGCCAATGGCGGCAATGTGCAGCGCCTTATCCTGGCGCTGGTCAACGGCCCGTAATCGGTCCACACGCGACCGGTGAACATTACCAAGAATTCATCCCCCGGACAGTTCATCGTAAGCTGACGCCCTCTATATCAAAGGCCATCCACCGCCTCGCATCGACCTCCGATGTGACGAAAACACTGAAGACGAAGGGAGCTACCATGTTCAACCGCGTGACTGGACAGAACCGTCTGGCAAAAATCCTGAGGAGCACCACCGCCATGGGGCTCGCCGCCGCCATCGTCGCGGGAGGCGTTCCGGCGATCATTACCCCCGCCTATGCCGAGCCCGTCAGCGTCGAGGCGCCGAATATTCCAAGCTTTGCCGATGTCGTCGAGGCTGTTTCACCGGCCGTCGTCTCCGTTCGTGTCGAATCGGCCGTTCAGCCGGCCGCCGCTGACGGGAACGGCTTTTCCTTTGGCTGGGGTGGCCGCGGCTTCGATGAACTGCCGGACGACCATCCGATGAAGCGCTTCTTCCGCGAATTCGGCATTCCGATGCCAGACGGAGAAGGTCAGCAGCGTCCGGCGCCGCATGCCGGCAAGGGCAAGCTGCGTCCGACCTCGCAGGGCTCCGGCTTCTTCATCTCCGAAGACGGCTACATCGTCACCAACAACCACGTCGTCAACGACGGCGAAGCCTTTACGATCGTCATGAACGACGGCACCGAACTCAAGGCCTCGCTGGTCGGCAAGGACAGCCGCACGGATCTCGCGGTCCTCAAGGTCGACGAACCCAAGCAGAAGTTCAAATACGTCAAGTTCGCCGACGGTGACGGCGCCCGGATCGGTGACTGGGTCGTGGCCGTGGGCAATCCGTTCGGTCTCGGAGGCACCGTGACCGCCGGCATCGTGTCGGCCCGTGGCCGCGACATCGGCTCTGGTCCGTACGATGACTATATCCAGATCGACGCCGCCGTGAACCGCGGCAACTCCGGCGGTCCGGACTTCAACCTCAGCGGCGAAGTCATCGGCATCAACACGGCGATCTTCTCGCCGTCGGGCGGCAATGTCGGCATCGCGTTCGCGATCCCCGCGTCGCTTGCCAAGAACGTCGTCAACGACCTGATCGAGAAAGGCACGGTCGAACGCGGTTGGCTTGGCGTCCAGATCGATGCCGTCAGCAAGGACATCGCCGACTCGCTCGGCCTGGCCGAGGCTGCCGGCGCCATTGTCGTCGCTCCGCAGGACGGTTCGCCCGGAGCCAAGGCCGGCATCGAGCAGGGTGACGTGATTGTCGCCGTCGATGGCGAGCAGATCAAGGACAACCGCGATCTGGCCAAGCGTATCGGCACGATGACGCCCGGCACCAAGGTCGAGCTGTCGATCTGGCGCGAAGGCAAGTCGATCACCAAGACGGTCGAACTCGGCACCTTCCCGACCGACCAGCAGCTGGCCGGCAACCAGCAGGACGAGCCGGCCGCGCCGACACCGTCGACCGAACAGGCGCTTGCCGGCCTCGGCCTCGATGTCCAGCCGTCCGATGACGGCTCGGGCCTCGCGATCGTCTCCGTCGATCCGGACTCCGAAGCCGCCGACCTCGGCCTGAAGGCCGGGGACCGGATCACTGCCGTCAACAACGAGGAGGTTTCCTCGGTCGCCGACGCGCAGAAGGCCATCGAAGCCGTCAAGGAAGCCGGTCGCACCAAGGTTCTGGTGCTGATCCAGACCGACAACGGAAACCGCTTCGTGGCGCTTCCGCTCGATCAGGGCTGATCCTTTCGGAGCATCCTTTACCCGGCGCCCGCCTGCGCCGGGCCATTGGAGGGTGCCGCGCGGTCCAGGCCCGCGGCACCCCTTTTCTTTTTGGAGTGGAGTAAGACACGTGACGCCATCGCAGAACATCGACGCCCCGACCGATTCCGGTTGTGCCGCCCCGATCGACGGCGGTAATGTCGCGCGCATGAAGATACTGGTAATCGAAGACGATCTTGAAGCCGCCGCCTACATGACGAAAGCCTTTCGCGAGGCGGGCATCGTGGTGGACCACGCCAGCGATGGCGAAAGCGGCCTGTTCATGGGCTCGGAGAATTCCTACGACGTGATGGTGATCGACCGCATGCTGCCGCGCCGCGACGGCCTGTCGGTGATCTCGGAGCTGCGTCGGCGCGGCGTCAACACGCCCGTCCTCATTCTTTCGGCGCTCGGCCAGGTGGACGACCGCGTCACCGGCCTTCGCGCCGGCGGCGACGACTATCTGCCGAAGCCCTACGCTTTCTCGGAGCTGCTTGCCCGCGTGGAGGTGCTCGGCCGCCGCAAGGGCGCGCCGGAACAGGACATGGTCTACCGGGTCGGCGATCTCGAACTCGACCGCCTCTCCCACGAGGTGAAGCGCGCCGGCAAGGACATCCTCTTGCAGCCGCGCGAATTCCGTCTGCTCGAATATCTGATGAAGAACGCCGGCCAGGTGGTGACCCGCACCATGCTCCTCGAACATGTCTGGGACTATCACTTCGATCCCCAGACAAATGTCATCGACGTGCACGTCTCGCGCCTGCGCTCGAAGATCGAGAAGGACTTCGACAAGCCGCTTCTGAAGACCGTGCGCGGCGCCGGCTACATGATCAAGGACGAGGGCTGATCTTGGCCAGCCGTCTTGGTACCGTGATGAAATCCACGGCGGTGCGCCTTTCGGCGCTCTATATCATTTTGTTCGCGCTCTGCGCCGCCTTCCTCGTCTTCTATGTCACAGCCCTATCCGAGCGCCTGCTCGACCAGCAGACGCGCGAAAGCCTGCAGACGGAAGTCTCCGACATCGAGCGGGCCTACAATCGTGGCGGCATGACCACCCTGATGCGGGTGATGGAGCGCCGCGCCAGCCAGCCCGGCGCCAATCTCTACGTCATCGCGAGCCCGGTCGGCGAGATTTTCGCCGGCAATGTCGCCTCCGTGCAGCCGGGCGTGTTCGACAAGGAGGGCTGGACGATGCCGCCCTTCCGCTATGAGCGCTTCACCGACAACGGCGACACACGTCCGCATCTGGCGATTGCCTACATCTTCAAGCTCGACAACGGCCTGCGTATCATGGTCGGCCGCGATCTCGGAGAGCCGGCCAAGTTCCGGCTTCTCGTGCGCAAGGCGCTGATGGTGGCGCTCGCCATCATGGGCGGCGGCGCGCTGATCATCTGGTTCGCAATCGGCCGCAATGCGCTCAAACGCATCGACCGGGTCTCCGCCGCAAGCCGCAAGATCATTGCCGGCGACCTGTCGCAGCGCCTCCCCGTCAGCGGTTCCGGCGACGAATTCGACCGTTTGTCGGAAAACCTCAACGAGATGCTCTGCCGCATCGAGAAACTCAACGAGGGCCTGCGCCAGGTCTCGGACAACATTGCCCACGACCTCAAGACGCCACTGACGCGCCTGCGCAACAAGGCCGCCGATGCACTTTCGGAAAGCGACGAGACATCGCGACGCACGGCGCTTGAGGGCATCATCGCCGAGTCGGACCAGTTGATCCGAACCTTCAACGCGCTGCTGATGATCTCTCGCGTCGAATCCGGATCGATCGCCGCCGAACTCACCGATCTCGACGTCTCGGCTGTCGCGTCCGACGCTGTCGAACTCTACGAGCCCGTCGCGGAGGATGCCGGTCTCACGCTGGAAAGCCGGATCGCGCCAGGCCTCTCCGTCCGGGGCAATCGCGAACTCATCGGACAGGCCATCGCCAACCTGATCGACAACGCCGTCAAATATGCCGATGGCACGGACAAGCGCCTCATCCGCCTCACGCTGGATCGCCGGGGTGGGGAAATTGCGATCGCCGTTGCCGACAATGGACCCGGCATCCCCGCCGATAAGCGAGAGGACGTCGTCAAGCGGTTCGTCCGCCTCGATGCCAGCCGCTCCAAGCCCGGAACGGGCCTTGGCCTCTCGCTGGTATCGGCCGTCATGGACCTGCACGGCGGTCGGCTGGAACTCTCCGCCACCGATGAAGCCTCAACCGACTTCCCCGGGCTCACCGTCACCATGGTCTTTCCGCCCAGCGCCTGAAGCCGCCGCGATCATCCGTCATCGACTGGCGGGGTGAGGCGGACGTCCGGCCTTGTTATAAGGGACCGGGGGAATGATTCGGGAGGAAACGATGACGGATGACAGGGAGACGAGGCTTGAGGACGTCCCGGCCGAGGTCATCCGGCCCTACAATCAGACGGAACTGAAGACGGTCAACTCGCTTCTCAAGGATCTGGCCAAAGCCGAGCCGGCTCTCGCTGCGCTCGTGGCAGGAGATAGCCCGCTCAGGCAGTTTGTCGCCGCCGCCTTCACTCTCTCGCCCTACCTGCGCGATACGGCCCGTGTTGAAACGAAGCTTCTGGCCGATGCGCTGTCCGCGCCGCTGGAACCTGTCCTGCAAACCCTCGTGGCATCGGCGCGCGATGCCTGGAAGCCGGAAGACGGAGAGGTAGTCCCGACCGAGGCGCAGGTGATGACGCGTCTGCGTGTCGCCAAGCGTCGCCTCTCCTTCCTCGTCGCGCTCGCCGATCTCGGCCACCTTTTCGATGCCCGGCGCACCACGGACTGGCTGACCGCCATGGCAGACGCCGCAGTCGCCGCCGCTATCGACCACCTGCTGCTTGCCGGCGACGAAACAGGCAAGGTCAGGCTCGCCGACCGGAGCGAGCCGTCGCGCGGCAGCGGCCTCATCGTGCTCGGCATGGGCAAGATGGGCGCCCGCGAGCTCAACTATTCCTCCGACATCGATCTCGTCGTGTTCTTCGATCCGAATTCCGGCATCCTGCCCGATCCCGATGATGGCACCGAAATCTACGGCCGCATGATGCGTCGGCTGGTGCGGATACTCCAGGAGCGCACCGCCGACGGCTACGTCTTCCGTACCGATCTGAGACTGCGGCCCGATCCCGGCTCGACACCGCTCGCCGTGCCGATGGAGGCGGGCCTCCTCTACTATGAGAGCCGTGGGCAGAACTGGGAGCGCGCTGCCTTCATCAAAGCGCGACCCGTTGGCGGCGATCTCATGGCTGGCGAAGGCTTCCTCAAGGAACTGACGCCCTTCGTCTTCCGCAAGTATCTCGACTATGCGGCGATCGCCGACATCCATTCGATCAAGCGGCAGATCCACGCCCACAAGGGTCACGGCGCCATCGCGGTCAAGGGCCACAACGTCAAGCTCGGTCGCGGCGGAATCCGCGAGATCGAGTTCTTCGCCCAGACCCAGCAACTGATCGCCGGCGGGCGCATGCCGGAGCTCCGGGTCCGCGCCACCGAGGAGGCCCTGAAGGCGTTGAACAAGGCCAACTGGATCGACGAGGCGACGACGCGGGAACTGACGGCTTGCTACTGGTTCCTGCGTGACGTCGAACACCGCATCCAGATGGTCCACGACGAGCAGACCCACCTGCTCCCCTCGACCGAAGCGGAACTCAAGCGCATCGCGTTGATGAGCGGATTTGCCGACACCGCCGCCTTTTCCCAGGAACTGGAAGAGGTGCTCCGGACCGTCGAGAAGCGCTATGCCCGCCTGTTCGAACAGGAGGAGGAACTGTCGTCGGCCACCGGAAATCTGGTCTTCACCGGCCAGAGGGACGATCCCGATACGCTGAAGACACTCGCTTCGCTCGGTTTCGAGCGTCCGGAGGACATCTCGCGCGTCATCCGCACCTGGCATTACGGACGCTACCGCGCCACGCAATCGGTGGAAGCCCGCGAGCGGCTGACCGAAATGACGCCGCAACTGCTGAAGGCCTTCGGCGAGAGCCGGCGCGCGGACGAGGCGCTTCTGCGCTTCGACAGCTTCCTCTCCGGTCTTCCGGCCGGCATCCAGCTCTTCTCGCTGCTTGGCAACAACCCGGCTTTGCTCGACCTTATGGTCGTGATCATGTCGTCGGCGCCACGGCTTGCCGACATCATCGCTGCCCGCCCGCACGTCTTCGACGGCATGCTCGATCCGGCGCTTATGGTCGAGATACCGACGAAGGACTATCTGTCGGCCCGTCTCTCATCCTTCCTGCAGGGTGCCACGCACTACGAGGACATCCTCGACCGGCTGCGCATCTTCGCCGCCGAGCAGCGCTTCCTGATCGGCATCCGCCTGCTGACCGGCTCGATCGGCGGCACCCAGGCGGCGCACGCCTTCACCGACCTCGCCGGTCTCGTCATCGGCGCCGCGCTTGAAGCCGTCCGGGACGAGATGGAAAGTGCCCATGGCCTCTATCCGGGCGGCGAGGTGGCACTTGCCGGCATGGGCAAGCTCGGCAGTTTCGAACTGACCGCCGGTTCCGACGTCGATCTCATCCTGCTCTACGATTACGACTCCCACGCAGCTGAATCCACAGGTCCAAAGCCGCTCGACGCCGTGCGCTACTTCACCCGCCTCACCCAGCGGCTGATCGCAGCACTCTCGGCGCCGACAGCCGAAGGCGTGCTCTACGAGGTGGACATGCGGCTCCGCCCCTCCGGCAACAAGGGCCCCGTCGCGACCCGCATCAATGCTTTCGAGAAATACCAGAGGGAAGAAGCCTGGACCTGGGAGCACATGGCGCTTTCCCGCGCCCGCATGATCGCGGGAGATGCCGGGCTCATCGAACGGGCCGAAACGGTATTCAACGCGGTGCTGGGCTCAGCCCGTGACGAAAAGGCGATCGCCACGGACGTTCGCGAAATGCGCGCGCTGATCGAAAAGGAAAAGCCGCCGCGCGACATCTGGGACTTCAAGCTCATCCCCGGCGGATTAATCGACCTCGAATTCATCGCCCAGTTCCTGGCGCTGGTCGGTCCCGGCCGGGGAGTCGATCTCAGCACGTCCGGCGTCAGCACCGCCGAAAGCCTGCGCCAGCTCGGCGGTCGCCTCATGGACCGCAACGATCTCGACACCTGTTTGAAAGCACTCTCGCTCTACACCGAACTGTCGCAGGTCACCCGGCTTTGCATCGACGGCCCCTTCGATCCGCCGACGGTGCCTGCCGGCCTCGTCGACCTCGTCTGCCGCGCCGGAGACTGCCCCGATCTCAAGACGCTGGAAGGCGAGGTCAAACGACTTTCGAAGGCGGTGCGGAAGATTTTCAACGGCATCATTTCCGCGTGAACACCCCAAAAAAGGCCGGAGAGAGGCTCTTCTGGCCAAACCCATCCTTAACTCAATGCCTGCTAAAACAGCACAAACGAGGGGACGGGTTATCCGGGGGAATGCACGCATGCCGGAACACGACAGACCGAAAAGCTGGCTTTGGCGCGCGCTGAATTTCCTGCGCGTGCCCAATGACAACCCGGCCCTGACGCTCGCCCAGTTCGAGGCGTTCTCGAAGCAGGTACCGCTGCTCTACTTCATCCTGTTCGTCAACACGGTGTCGGTCGCCTGGACCCACCGCAACGTCGCGTCGGACACGCTTGTCCTCTACATTCCCGGCGCTCTCTGTTCGATCTTCCTGATCCGCGGCCTCGGCTGGCTGCGCAAACGCCACCGACAGGTCACGCCGGCGGAAGCCTATGCCGGTCTCACCGCCACCAACCGGCTCGCCGCGCCGATCGCCATCGTGTGCGTCGGCTGGTCGCTTGCGTTGCTGCCGACCGGAAACGCCTACCAGCAGGCGCATGTCGCCTTCTACATGGCGATCACCGTCATCGGCATCATCTTCTGCCTGATGCACCTGCGCTCGGCGGCCTTTATGGTGACGGTACTGGTGAACGTGCCCTTCTTCGTCGCCATGCTGATGACCGGCGAGGAGACATTCGTCGCCACCGGTCTCAACATCCTCCTTGTCAGCTTCGCGCTCATCGTCGTGCTGCTGACCCATTACCGCGATTTCCGCCAGCTCGGCCATTCCCGCCAGGAACTGCAGGAGCGCAATGCGGCGATTCAGGCGCTGTCGGACGAGAACCTGCGGCTCGCCAACCTCGACAGCCTGACGCAGATCCCCAACCGCCGCAGCTTCTTCCACAATCTCGAAAAAGCTTTCTCGGGCGCTGCTGCAACCGGCGAACGCCTTGCCGTCGGCGTCATCGATCTCGACGGCTTCAAGCCGATCAACGACATGTATGGCCATGCCGCCGGCGACAAGGTGCTGGTCGAGATAGGCGCCCGTCTCGGCAGTTTCGAGAGCGAGAGCCTCAAGGTTCACCGTCTCGGCGGCGACGAGTTCGCTCTCATCATCATCGGCGACGTCGACGAGACCAACATCATGTCGCTCGGCGTCTCGATCTGCGACGCGATCGCCGAACCGATGAAGATTTCCAATGCCACCGTCCAGGTGACGGGATCGCTCGGCGTAGCGATCTATCCGGATGTCGGCAGCAACGGGCAGGATCTCTACGAGCGCGCCGACTACGCGCTCTACACCGCCAAGCGCCACCAGCGTGCCGGCACCGTGATCTTCAATCACAAGCAGGCTCAGGAGCTGTCGCGCCAGAAGGTGGTCGAGGAAGCGCTGCTCGCGGCCAACCTGTCGCGCGAACTTTCCCTCGCCTATCAGCCGATCATCGATCTTTCGACCGGCCGCTGCGCCGGGTTCGAGGCGCTGGCGCGCTGGAACAGTCCGCAGATCGGCAGCGTCTCGCCGGCCGAGTTCATCCCGATCGCCGAACATGCCGGCCGCATCGCGCTGATCACCCGCATCCTGCTCGACAAGGCGCTGGCGGAGGCCAAGCATTGGCCGCTTGACGTCTATCTGTCGTTCAACCTGTCGCCGCACGATCTGGCCACGCAGGACGGCACCATGCGCATCATCGCCGCCGTCGGCGTCAGCGGCATCGATCCGCGCCGCATCAATTTCGAGATCACCGAAACCGCCGTCATGCACGATTTCGCCCAGGCCAAGGCCTCGGCCCAGATGCTGCGCCATCTCGGCACGTCGGTCTCGCTCGACGATTTCGGAACCGGCTTCTCCAGCCTCAGCCACGTGCACCGGCTGCCACTGTCGAAGATCAAGATCGACGGCAGCTTCGTGCGCAACATCCATACCGAGGAGCCGAGCCGCAAGATCGTCAAGTCGGTGCTGGCGCTCTGCGCCGACATGGGTATCGAGGCGGTCGTAGAGGGCGTGGAAACGGCGGAGGAACTGGAGGTCCTGCGGACGCTCGGCGCCCGCTGGGTCCAGGGCTTCTACTTCACGCGCCCGATGCCGGCGTTGGAAGCTCGCGAGCTCGCGGCCGCCGGCAATGCGGCACATCACCTCCGGCAGGCCGGCTGACCGCTTCAGCCGCGCCCGGCATCGTCCTTGAGCAACGCTTCGAGCCGCGCCTCCTCCTCCGCCGTCAGACGGGCGGAACCAGGCTCGGGACGGCGGCGGGTGTAGACGAACACCGCTATCGCCCCCAGGACAAACAGCACGGCCGGCGTTCCCCAGAGCAGATAGGTCTTCGCCGAAACGCGCGGATTGAGCAGCACGAACTCGCCGTAGCGGGAGACGACGTAGTCGATCACGTCCTCATCGCTGTCGCCGGCGACGATCCGCTCGCGCACCAGCACCCGGAGATCGCGGGCCAGCTCGGCGTTCGAATCGTCGATCGACTGGTTCTGGCAGACCATGCAGCGCAGTTGCGCCGACAGGTCGCGCGCCCTCTGCTCCAGCACCGGATCGGCCAGGATCTCGTCAGGATTGACGGCCAAAGCCGGAAGCGCCGACAGCGACAGCAGCACTGTAACCAGAAGGGCCTTGAGGATCGCCACCGGTGACCGTCTCATTCCGCCGCCCCCAGTGCCGGGGCCGACACAGTCTTCGTCCGCCGCGTCGGCGCGCCGACGCGCAGGCGGCGGTCGGAGAGCGACACGAAGCCGCCAGCCATCATGATGACAGCACCGTACCAGATGCAGAGGATCCACGGCTTCCACCAGATGCGCACGACAATGCCGCCCGTGTCCATGGGATCGCCCAACGACACATAAAGCTGGCTGACGCCAAAGGTGACGATACCGGCTTCCGTCGTCGGCATGCGCCGCGCGGTGTAGATGCGCTTGGACGACCAGACATCGGCCACCTCGACGCCTGCGCGCCTGATGGTGAAATGGCCCTGCTCCTCCGTGAAGTTCGGACCGATCGCCGATTTCATTCCGTCGAAGGTCACGCTGTAGCCGCCGGCATCGGCCGACATGCCCTGCTGCATCTCGACAACGGTCTCCGTTTCGTAGGTGGTGACCGCGACGATGCCGAGCACCGTTATGCCGAGTCCGAGATGGGCGAGTGCCGTGCCGTAAGCCGAGCGGGGAAGTCCCTTGAATCGCCGCCAGGCGACGGAAAGCGTCTGCTTGCCGAAGCCGGCGCGGTACCAGAGGTCAGACAGGGCCCCGAAGACCAGGAAGAAGCCGGCCGCAATGCCGAGAACCGCCATCACCGGGCCGCCGTTTTCGATGTAGTAGACGACCAGTGCCGTCAGGAAGGCCAGAGCCACGGCGGCGTAGAGCCGCTGCAGCGCGCCGGGCAGATCGCCGCGTTTCCAGGCAAGCATCGGGCCGAAGGGAACGGCGACCAGCAGAGGCACCATCAGCAGGCCGAAGGTCAGGTTGAAGAACGGAGGGCCGACCGAGATCTTTTCACCGGTCAGCGTTTCGAGGATCAGCGGATAGAGCGTGCCGATCAATACCGTACCGGTCGAGACCGTCAGGATCAGGTTGTTGAGCACCAGCGCGCCCTCGCGCGAGATCGGCGCGAACAGGCCGCCGGCTTTCAGAAGCGGGGCGCGCAGGGCAAACAGTGCCAGCGCGCCGCCGATGAAGAGGGTCAGGATGCCAAGGATGAAGATGCCGCGCGACGGATCGGTCGCGAAGGCATGCACCGATGTCAGGACGCCGGAGCGCACCAGGAAGGTGCCGAGCAATGACAGCGAGAAGGTCAGGATCGCCAGCAGCACGGTCCAGATCTTCAAGGCCTCGCGCTTTTCCATGACGAGAGCCGAATGCAGCAGCGCCGTGCCGGCAAGCCACGGCATGAAGGAGGCGTTTTCCACCGGGTCCCAGAACCACCATCCGCCCCAACCGAGTTCGTAATAGGCCCAGTACGAGCCCATGGCGATGCCGGCGGTCAGGAAGGTCCAGGCCGCGAGCGTCCACGGCCTCACCCAGCGTGCCCAGGCGGCATCGATACGGCCGTCGAGCAGGGCCGCGATCGCGAAGGAGAAACAGACCGAGAAGCCGACATAGCCGAGATAGAGCAGCGGCGGATGGATGGCGAGGCCGATGTCCTGCAGGACGGGATTGAGGTCCTGCCCCTCCGCCGGTGCCGGCGAGAGCCGCGCGAACGGGTTGGAGGTCAGCAGGATGAAGAGCAGGAAAGCGGTCGAGATCCAGCCCTGGACAGCGAGCACGTTGGCGCGCAGGCGGTCCGGCAGGTTGGCGCCGAAGTAGGCAACGAGCGCGCTGAACAGCGTCAGGATCAAGAGCCAGAGCATCATCGATCCCTCGTGATTGCCCCAGACGCCGGAGAACTTGTAGATCGTCGGCATCAGTGAATGCGAGTTTTCCCAGACATTGCGCACCGAGAAATCCGATACGACATAGGCCCAGGTCAGCACCGAGAAGGACAGAACGATCAGCGCGAACAGCGCGTAGGTGCCGGTCACCGCCGTCGTCATCAGCGCCATGTCGCCGCGTCGCGCACCGATCACCGGCAAAACGGAAATCACGATCGAGGCGGCGAGCGCCAGAACCAGCGCATAGTGACCGAGTTCGATGATCATTTGACCACTTCCTTGCCCGAGAGTTCCACCCCTTGCGCCTTCAGCCGGTCGGCCACGTCCTTCGGCATGTAGGTCTCGTCATGCTTGGCGAGCACCGTGTCGGCGACGAAAACGGAGCTGCCGGCCTGGAAGCTTCCTTCGGCAACCACGCCCTGCCCTTCGCGGAACAGGTCGGGAAGGATGCCGGTATAGGTCACGGGCACGGTGCTCAGCGTATCCGTCACCGTGAAGCTCACGGTCGAGCCCTCGCCGCGCTTCACCGATCCATTCTCGACCAGGCCGCCCAGCCGAATGCGGGTGCCCGGTTCGAGCTGCACCTTGGCGAGATCGCCCGGCACGTAGAAATAGGCGATGGTCTGGCCGAAGGCGAACATCACCAGCAGCACGGCGGCGACGATGAAGCTCATGCCGCCGGCGATCACGGCGAGACGTTTCTGCTTGCGGGTCATTTCAGCGCTTCCTCCACAGGCAGGCCCAGTTCGCGCGCCATCGCCACCAGCTGACCGCCCTGGTTTCCGTCAGCCGGAAACGCGGCGAGCCCCTGCCGCAGCGCGTCCAGCGCGCGGTCGGGTTCCTTCAGCATGGCATAGGAGCGCACGAGCCGCATCCAGCCTTCGAAATTGTTCGGGTCTTCCTTCAGCCGCGCGTCAAGGTTTTCCACCATTCCGCGGATCATCTGGTCGCGATCCTCGGCCGACATCTGCTGTGCCGCCGCGATATCCTCGCCGGTCGGGTTTCCCGGCGCCGCAGGGGAACCCGCTGCCGGTGCGCCGGCGGGTGGAACGGCATTCGCCAGAGGCGCGCCGCCGGTGATGGCAATATGCTCATTGACCAGGGCAAGCCAGGGCGCGTCCTTGGGCGACGCTGCGGCGAGCGCCTCGTAGGCCGCCCTCGCTTCCTCGCGCTTGCCGCCCTGCTCCAGTGCCAGCGCCAGATAGAACTGCGCCTGCGGGTTGCCGGGGCTCAGCCGCAACACGCCCTCGAAGGCAGAACGCGCGTCGTCGGTGACGATGCCGCCGCTTTTTGCCAGCAGAACCTCGCCCAGCCCGTTCAGGCGTTCGGCGCTGAGGCCAACCAGCCGGATGGCGTTGCGATAGGCGAGCTCGGCGTCCTCGGCCCTGCCCATGCGCACGTAGATCGGCGCGAGTATATCCCAGCCGGAGCCGTCGTCAGGGTTCTGGGCCAGATGACGCTCGACCTTGGCGACCAGCAATTCGAGGTCGTTGCCCGGGTTTTCAAGCCGGGCGGCGAGCGGCTGCGCCTCCAGGCCGGGGCTGCCAGTCTCGAGGTAGAGACCGAGCCCGATGGCGGGAAGACAGAGAAGAACGAATGTCTGGGCCGCAAGGTGCCTGCCCTTGCCTGTCCGCTGCGTTTCATCGCTACCGGCAGCCGCCAGCAGCCGACGCGCGATCTCGGCGCGGGCGTAGTCGGCATCTTCGGCTGAGATGAGACCCTCGGCCTTGTCGCGGTCGAGTTCCCGCAGTTGGTCTCGATAGACGGCTGTTTCGCCGGCGACGGCCGGAACACGGCTCCCCGCCCCGCGCCAAAGGGGTACCAGAAGGGCAACAGCGACCGCGAAGGTCAGGACGGCAGAGAGTATCCAGAACACCATGAGCTCAAATACTGTAACGGGCGCGGCATTCCAATCGACAAACGCCCGTTGACGGAGATTTGAGGCGTTTGGCCGCAACGCGACCTCTAGGCCTGCCAGACAATACCAACCTTGATTTAAGTCAAGGGTGTCCAGGTTCCGTCGCTGTTGCGGCAGGCGGCTCCACGGGCTTCCGCGAGCCGGCTGCCGGTCGTGACCTTGTGGCTGTACTGGCGACAATTCTGGGCGCCGACCTGATAGGGCGCCGCCGCGACGACCTCGCCGCGCACGTTTCCGCCGCTCCAGACGACCGGCTGGCCACCGGGCGCGGCCTCGAGCGCGCGATACTCGGCCTCAAGCGCCCGCTGGCGATCCGAGGACGACAGTTGCACGCCGCTGCGCTGGACGATGCCGCCCTGCAGTGCGGTTATGTAGACGGTTGAATTCTTGTTCGTGCGTCCGCCGAGCAGTCCGCCACCGGAGGACCCACTCGAGGTGGTGCAGGCAGACAGCACCGACACCACCGCAACGATCACCGTCCCCTGCTTGATCATCGCTCCTGCCATTCTTCCCGTCCGTCGCTTATCGCCAATTATCGATCCGCTTTCCGGATGCGGAGTCGAAGTGGCATCATTATGGCCATGTTCGGTCAGCAATGGAAATCCCCCTCATGCGCTTTCGCGGGTTACCGCCGGCAGCTTAAGCCGGGCTTGCAACCCGCCCTGAGACGCGCGGGAGAGTGAGAAGGTTCCCTGATACTCCGATGAAATTTCCTTGACGATGGAAAGTCCGAGCCCGGTTCCAGGCTTGGATTCGTCCAATCTTCGACCGCGTTTCAACGCTTCGGTGATCTGGTCCGGCTCGAGTCCCGGCCCATCGTCCTCCACCAGAACCTCGATCCAGAGCCGCCGCACGGCGTCCGCGCTCGGCTCCTCGTCCGGCATCGGTCGCGCCGTCACCAACACGCGCTCGCGGGCATAGCGTCCGGCGTTTTCCAGCAGGTTTCCAAGGATTTCTTCCAGGTCCTGCTGCTCCATCGCAAGCGCCAGACCCGGGTGCTCCGGCCGGAAGTCGAAGGCAATGCCCGGATTGAGCTTTCGCATCACGCGCGTCAGCCGCTCGGCCACCGGATCGAGCTCGCAGCGCGCCAGCACCGATTCGCGCTGGGCGGCGATCCGGGCGCGGTTGAGGTAGGAAGTCACCTGCGCCTGCATAGCCTCCGCCTGACTGCGCACCACGTCGGCCTTCTGTCCCGGAAGCGCCCGCGATTCGTTGAGCAGGACGGCGATCGGCGTCTTCAGCGAGTGGGCGAGATTTCCGACCTGCATACGCGCCCGCTCCACGATGCGGCGGTTGGATTCGATCAGCGCGTTGACCTCGTTGACGAGCGGCATGATCTCGCGCGGAAAATCGCCCTCCAGCCCCGCTGCCTCGCCGGCCCGGATCTTCTCGAGCGCCCGTTTGGCGCCGACAAGCGGACGCAGCCCGTAGAGAATGGCGAAGGCATTGAGCAAGAGGCCGCCGAGGCCGAAGATCGCCAGCGCGATATAGAGGCGGCTCTGGAAGGCGGCGATGTCCTCTTCGACATCGGTGAGGTTACCGGCGACGCGAAACCGCGCGGCGTGGTTTTCCCCGTCGAGCACGACTTCCGTCTCCACCACCCTCAAACGGTTCCCGGCATAATCCTCGATTTCATAGTATCGCTCGTAGTTCTCGTCGAACGGCGCTTCGACGACGCTCGGGACCGTCAGACTGTTGACGCCGAGGGATGTGGAGGTCAGCCGCACGGAGGCGAAGCTTCCGAGCGGCTCGACCAGCCAGTACCACCCGGAGGCCGGCTGCGAGAACCGCAGATTGCCCAGTTCGGCATTGCCGGACAGATTGCCGTCTGCCCCGATCGATATGGCATTGATGACGTTGAACAGGTGGGCATGCAGCAGATTGTTGAACGACCGTTCCGCGCCCTGTCGGTAGAGCGCGGAAATCACCACCGCGATGCTGATCAGCGCCACGGCCGACCACAGCGTCGCCAGCAAAAGAACCCGTTCGGTAAGCGATCTAACCCGCATCGGCCGGCGCTTGGATCCGGTAGCCGAGACCGCGCACGGTTTCGATCATGTCGACACCGAGCTTCTTGCGCAGCCGTCCGACGAACACCTCGATCGTGTTGGAATCCCGGTCGAAGTCCTGGTCGTACATGTGTTCGGTGAGTTCCGAGCGCGACACCACCTCCCCCATGTGATGCATGAGATAGGAGAGCAGCCGGAATTCGTGCGAGGTGAGCTTCAGCGCGGTTCCGTTGACCGTCGCCTTGGAGCTCTTGGTATCTAGCCTCACCGGACCGCAGACCAGTTCGGACGAAGCGTGGCCGGCCGCGCGACGAATGAGGGCGCGGATGCGCGCCAGCACTTCCTCGACATGGAAGGGTTTCGTCACGTAATCGTCGGCGCCCGCATCGATGCCGGCGACCTTGTCGCTCCAGCGATCGCGCGCCGTCAGCATCAGCACAGGCATCACCCGTCCCGCCTCGCGCCACTTTTCGAGAACGGTGATACCGTCCATCTCGGGCAGGCCGATGTCGAGAATAACAGCGTCATAGGGTTCGGTGTCGCCGAGGAAGTGACCCTCCTCGCCATCGAAGGCGGTGTCGACCACGTAGCCCGCCTCTTGCAACACCTCGGCGAGCTGCCGGTTGAGATTGCGGTCGTCTTCCACCACGAGAATGCGCATCGAAATTCCTGCCCCTGTCGTCCAAAGAACCGCCCGCGATATGATCGCGGACGGCGTATTACATCGGTTTGGTCACCTTGCGGCGTTCCGGCCGATCCTTGCCCTTGCCGGGCACCAGCACGATGATCTCGCACTTGTTGCCGCCGACGGGGCGTGCCGACAAAAGCTTGCCGCCCGTTTCCCGCACGGCCGCCGCCGCGGCGGCGCTGCAGTCGCCCGAGGCCTGCACAAACACGACAGGCGCCTCCGACGCAATCGCCGGAAGATCTGGTGCTGATGTCAATGCCATCATGGCGGCCAATGCGGCCGTCGTCACTGAGAATGCCATGCTTTCGCTCTTCAACTTCGAGGAAATCAGTATGGGCACTATGTACCGGAGCCCTTCTGAATGGCAAATGAATAGGGCCGAAACGATCCGCCGATCCTCAGCGGATCGTGGAAGTGGCCGTCAACCGCCCCCAGATTGCCAGCAATCCGCCGACGGAGGCCGCCAGCAGCGCCAGCTTGTCGGACAGGTCCGCCTGCATTGCCTGGTCTATCGGAAAGCCCGCGAGGTCGAGCAGCGGTGCTGCCACCGCGATCAACCCGCCCCACACCGTCTTCGACCGATACCATTCCTTGTCATCCTGCATGTCGTCTCTCCTTCTTCGCTTTAGAACACGATGATCGTCTCGGCCGGCAATCCGTCGGCGACCCTGCGGCCGATCTGCCGCACCCGGATTTCGATCGCCGGCTGGACCGCGCCGAAATCGGCGAGCTCGCTGGCTAGCGGATAGTCGAAGGCTGGCTGCGTTACCTCCTGGCTTCGCCGAACGACCCCGCCGTCGAGGATCTCGATCCGGTAGCGCTCGAACGGCTCGTCGAGCGGTATTTCGCTCGCCTGCCAGCCGTCGGCATCGACCCGTCCGCGCCTCACCCACTCGAACCGCGCGCTACCGTCCGGCTGCCGCATGCCACTCAGATGCACTGGCGCAAGCGGTGTCGCCGCTCTCATGCCGCCGATGAACTCGACCGGCGCCGTCGCCGTCCCCGTCCGTCCGACAGCCTCGGCGATCCACAAAAGCGGCAAGCCGATCTCATCCTCGCGAAGCCCCAGCGGCCGCACCGCCTGATCGAGCAGCACGACCCGCGCGCCTATAGCGGCCCCTGCCGCCACCGCGCCCTCGCTGCCGCCGAGGCCGCGCAGCAGATCGGTCAGCCGCCAGCGGTTCTGCGCCATCTCCGTCGCGGTCACGAACCCCAGCACCTCCCAGGCCCCGTTTGCAGCCAGCACGGCCATCCGGTTCGCGCCGTTCAGCACCGCCAGTTCGCTTGCCGAGGACAGTTCCCCGAAATCGAGGTCCAGTTCCACGGCATTCGCCCGGTCGAATTCCGTCGTCAGACCCGCTGACAGAGGCGCCGTCAGCCGGCCCATCGTCGCCGGGCGCTCCAGCAGCAGGCGGCTGGCATAGCTCTCGCCATCGACCGAGGACGACAGCGCGATCCGCCGCCAGGGCCGCGTCAGGGCCGCCACGCGGGCAAACGTCGTAACGTCGCCCGTCTCGTAGGGCGGCAGATCCATGAACACGATCTCGGGCGCGAACCCGTCGCTGCCGCCGCCTCCCGGTTTCGGCGGCCGCGTCACGGCCGGAACGGGACGCCCGGCCATCGGCGCCACCTTCGTCAGCGTGAGGCGCCGCGCCGCGCCATCTTCGATACGCGTCACCAGAAAGCGACCAACGGGGCCGTCGGGAAAGGTCAGCACGTCGCCGGGCTCCACGTCGATCCTGTCCGGCCCGAGCGACAGCTCCAGCCGGAAGCGCGACAGCCGGTGATCGCGCAGCATGGCCTCGACCGATAGCGCCGCAGTCTCCTCCGGCAACACGGCCGCGAGATCGCGTCCGAGCACCCGGTCGGTGCCGGCGTCCACGCGCCGCGAACGCACGCTCGCCTCCACGTAGCCGCCCGCCTCGTCGAAGAAGGTCAGGATCGCCTCGCCGGCATGGTCGCCATCATGCCCGCGCGTCTCGCGCCACAACGCCTCACCCTCCAGATCGGCCAGAACCGTCACCGCCCGCGGTGGCAGGCTCGCGGCATTGCGCGAGCGCACCACGAGTCCGCTCCCCCGCTCGAAGAAATCGAGCGAGAAGGCCTCCGCCAGCGGCTCGATCAGCGTGCGGGCCGAGGCGACCGTGCCCTGCACATAGCCGGTCAGATCGCCCGAGACCTGCGAGACATCCACGTCGTCGATGCCGTGATCCTCGAGGATCGCCGCGATCGTGTCTGCGAGCGTGCCGGCCCCCAGCCGCGCGTTCAGCCAGTGTCCCGTCCGCCAGTTGTCGCCGTCGGCCCAAAGGTCGCGATCAAAAGGAAAGGCCGGATAGGGCCGCGCATCCCAGGCCCAGACGAACATGTGATCCGCATCCACCATGCCCGCCGGCCGCGCCGACCGGCGCCAGTAGCGGTGATGGGCTTCGAGAAAGCGCCGTTGCGCCGAGTCGGACCTCGCACCGCTGGAGAAATAGGGCCTAGCGCCCTCGGCGGATTTCGGATCGGGAAAGACGTTCGGCTGGTTGGCGCCTTTGTCGACCGCAGGGCAGCCGAGTTCGGTGAACCAGATCGGCTTCATTCCCGGCTGCCAGGCCGTCGGGGTCGGCCTCTCCACCCCGCCCGTCCGCTCGTAATGCCGGTTGCCCCACCAGTTTTCGATATCCTTGTACCTGTAGACCCAGGGCTTGCCGGCTCCGCCATCGGTGATCGGCGACCGTTCTCGCGCCCGCCGATCCGCCTCGCTTGCGTAGTACCAGTCGAACCCCTCGCCCGCCGCCACCTGCCCTTCGAGCCCATCGGGATCGTCCGCCGTCCGGAAGCCATCAGGGTTCTCCGCCCCGAGATCGTCGTCGCGCCAGTCGCCGAGCGGCATGTAATTGTCGATGCCCACAGCGTCGATCGCCGGGCTCGCCCACAGCGGATCGAGATGGAAGAACACGTCGCCCGACCCGTCCGGCGGCTGGTGCCCGAAATACTCGCTCCAGTCGGCGCCATAGGTGATCTTCGTGCCCGCCCCCAGCACGGAGCGCACATCCGCCGCCAGATCGACCAGCGCCGCCACGAACGGAAAATCGTCGTCTTCATCGCGCAGCGTCGTCAGCCCGCGCAATTCCGACCCGATGAGAAACCCGTCCACCCCGCCCGCCGCCTCGGCCAGCAGCGCATAATGCAGCACCATCCGCCGATAGCCCTCGTCAGACCCGGCATAGGCGACACTCGTCCCGCCGACGCCAAAACCGGAAACCTCCGCCTCGCCGCAAAATGCCTCCACCGCGTCGCGGATCGCCGCCGTTCTGTCAGGCGATCCCGGCCGTCCCGGCGCCGGATGGCAGGTGATCCTGCCCCGCCAGGGATAGCTCGCCTGCTCTCCGCCGCCATAGGGGTCCGGCAGGTCATTACCGTCAGGCACGTCCATCATCACGAAGGGATAGAGATAGACCTCGAGCCCCCGCGCCTTCAGGTCGCGGATCGCGTCCACCACGCTCGCATCGTCGGGCGTGCCGCCATAGGCTGGCGAACCGTCGTGCAGGCTCACCACATGCGCCTCCCCGCGCGAAATCCCTGATACACACCAGGGCCGGCTCTCGTCCCGCCGCGCCGGCACCTCGACACCCGGCACGACGCGGCATTCGCCAGCCCGCAGATCCGTGCCGAACCAGGTCACGACAAGCCCCACCCGTTCGAGGTTCGGACAGAGCGTCTGCAACTCGTCGATCGCGGCCGCCCAGTCGGTCGCCGCCGTCAGCCCGTTGCGGTTCATGATGCGCGCCGCACCCGCGCCCGTCTTCTCCTTCACCGGCACCGTCGCATAGCCATGTTCGGTGGCGCCGGGAATGATCGTGATCGCCCGGATCTGCCCCTCCAGCGTGCCCACCGGCCGCATCACCTCGAACTGCAGCACCGGAATGCGATTGCCGAACCCGTCGAGCGGCAGCCGTTCGAACACGACATAGGCGAGCCCCCGATAGGCCGGCGCGCCGCCCGTTCCTCCCGCCCCGGAACCCTGCTTCGCCTCGATCAGCGGATCGGGCTCTTGGCTCTCGGTGCCGCGATAGACGCGCATCTCGATCTCGGTGAGATCGATCTCCCGCCCGTCGGCCCAGACGCGTCTCACGCCCGCGATCGGCCCCTCGCAAAGACCCAGCGCTAGGTTGGCGAAGTAGCGAAAGTTCTCGACCTTGGTCCCGCCCGCCTTGCCGCCGACGCGCTCGACCGTCACCTCCTCCTCGAACCGCGTCGCCCAGATCAGCGTGCCGCCGATCCGCGCCGTGCCGTAGACCCGGTTGATCGCCGTGCCCTCCGAGGCACCCGGCACCCGCGCCACCGCAAGCCGCGCCCCGGTGACGGTATTCCCGCCCCCGAGCAGCGCCCTATCCAGCACATTCCCCGCCAACGCCCCCGCCGCCCGCCCGACGATTGCGCCCAGAGGCCCGAATAT